>CAWECP010000010.1:0-160081 GCA_963807675.1 uncultured Acidimicrobiaceae bacterium
GGCGGAGACGCATATTCGATTCGCCGTGTATTCCTCCCGGATCTGATCAGGACTGTACTCGTAGGGCGACGTAGTTCCTCCAGTCCGTCCCCAGGAGTTTCGTTCGTTGAGCGACGCGCCAGGGCCGGCGGTCGATGAGTTTGGCTAAAACCGGTGCGGGCACCGTGGCGAGCAAGGCGTCGAGCGCTGCGGTGCGGGCTGCTCTCGTGACACCGTGTCGGTTGAGGCGTTCGGCGAGCTGATCGGGTTCGATCGGCTGCCCGGCTCGGCCTCCGGGGAAGAGCCAGTCACCGTTCCGATGTCCGGCGCTGCTGGCGTGACCCGGCCGCTCGAGGAGTGCTCGGACGAGCGCGGACAGCGCGCTGGGGACAGGCGCCAGGTCGTCACCGATGCGCAACGCATGCCCGCCGTCCGCCGACTCGAAGTCGGTCGCACGAAGGCGGTTGATCCGGGTGAGCGGGAGCGCATAGAGCAGGACCAAGCAACCGGCGACCCGGTCGACCAGGTCGATGCTGTCGTCGTCGAGCAAGCGGCCGAGCAGGTCGAGGCGTTGGTGCTCGGGAATACCGCGGGGCACGGCGGGACGGTCGGGGGGCAGTTCGAGCGCCGCTCGGCGGTGGGTGCGAATGGCCCAGTTCAAGAAGGAGCGGGAGTGCAGTCGGGTACTCGGTCCTTGGGCGAACCAGGCGTCGACGTTGGCTTGGGTGCAAGTGAGCAGATCGGTCTCGTGCTCTCGGAGCCAGGCCAGGAGCTTGACCGCGATGTTTGTCTGCGCCCGCACCACCGCGTAGCGGCTCTCGGTCAGATCGCCGGCATCGGAGAGGGCCGAGAGCCGAGGGCCGTGATGCCAACGCAGATAGGCGGCGATGAGCCGGCGCTCGGCGGGCTCTTCGACGGAGGCCAGGCGGCTCTTGGCCCAGCGCTCGTAGGCAGCGAGGTAGCGGTCACGCTCGGGCAGCACGCCGTGGGTGACGAGAAGTGCGCGCAAGTGCTCGCGCCCGTTGGACATGGCCAAGGTGTCGAGACCGTCATGGCTGAGCGCGACGACCCCGGTGGCGATGGCGCTGATGCGCTCGGCGGTCGCCTGATGAGAGAGCCACGACAGCCCGCCTCGTGGCACCTCCATGTCGCCCAGCGCGTCGATGAAAGATGCGAGCTCGGGCTTGACCGCTCCGGACCCGTCATCGAAGAGACGCTCCAGGCGTGCCCTGAGCGAACAGCGCCGGCATTGACTCAAGGTCCGAAAGTCATCGTCGGCACCACAGCCTCGGCACCGAAGCGCCTCGCGGATCCCGCCGCAACGAGCGCACAGAGGAGCTTGCCCCGCGGTGCCACCGGGCAAGGAACGGACCAGTCCGCAGCCCGGGCAGCGACCGTGACGGATGACGCGGCGTGTGGCACATGTCGCGCACAGCGGCCCGCCCGGCCACCCCGGTCGCCTGGTGGTGCGTCCGCAGCCCGCAGCACACGCAGAGCCCGTCATTGCTGGCTCTCGTCGGTGATCCGGGCCCGTCGGGGTCGGCGGACGACGGGCTTGGCGGCCTTGGACTTGGCCGGTGCCCGGCCTGCGCTCGCCGTCGTCTCGATTAGGTCGTCGGGGGTGCAGTCGAAGATGTCGCACAGCGCGGCCAAGGTGGTGAGCGACAGCCGTTCGGGCGTGCCCGCAGCCAACCGATAGACCTGGGCGGCGGACAACTCGACACCACGCTGGGCCAGGAGCGGCCGCAGCTCGGTCGTCTGCCACAGCCCATGGGCGGCCATGACCTCACGTAGTCGCCAGGTGTAGGCGACCTTGCGACGGGCCCTCACCGTGCTCTCCGGCGCTGAGCGGCAGCCTCGACTGCCCCGTCGAGTGCGGCACGCAGCGTGCGGGTCTTGTAGTCCGACGACACCGAGGTGTAGATGGCCAGCGTGGAGGCGTACTCATGGCCGGCCTGTTGTTGGACGAAGAGGGCATCGAAGCCGTCCTCGATCAGGTGCGTCACATAGCTGTGGCGCAAGCAGTGCAGGGTCAGCCCCGGTGGCAGACCGGCCGAGCGGGCCGAACGGGTGAAGGCGTCGTTGATGCGGTCCTCGCTGACCAGCGGCCCGCGCTCTGAGGGCCACAGGCCCGCCCCGGCGCTCTCCATGGTCGGCCAGACCTCGTCGATCCATTCGGCGAGCACCTCGGTCGACCAGCCGAACACGGTGAGCACCCCGCGCCGACGGGGCGGCCCGCCCTTGGCCGCCTTGCCCCAGCGCACCTGACACACGCCGTAGTTGCCGAACTCGGGTGCCTTGGGATTGGAGCTGAAGTCGCTTCGCTCGAGCATGCGGACTTCGCGTCGTCGGAGCCCCCAGCCATAGGCGACCTTGAGCATGGTGGCGTCTCGAAAGGCCGGAGCCCAACCCTTCTTGGCCCCGGCCCGGATCGATTCGACATCGTCGTCGGCGGCGTCGAAGAGTGCCTGGAGCTCGATCCGAGTCAGCGAGCGTCGAGCGGGTCGTCCTTCGTACTCGCTCGAGTGTCGGGCCAGGTTCTCGGCCCGGCAGATCTGCACTGGTGCCGAGCCGAACTGGACAATGCACGACGTCCCCCAGCCATACGCGCTGTCGCAGACGAAGTCACAGAAGGCGCCGACGGCCAGCTGATAGCTGCGGATGGTCGAGTGGGCCAGTCCGTCGTCGCTGCGCAGTTCGCCTACCCAGGACTCGAGGTGCCCAGGCAGCCACTGCCACGGCCAGACCTGAGTGTGAATACGGAACCGGCGCACCAGGCGTTCGCGGGTATCGATCGTCTGTTCGTTGAGACACCGCGACAGTTGTTGATCGCGCCAAGCGGCCAACATCGCGTCGAATGCGTCACCGGCGACGCGGGCGTCAGGCGACTCCACCTCCGCCAGCCACAGCCCTCGTGATCGACCCATGCAAGCCCCTTCCATGCCTCGTTGTGAACGCGGGATTCAATCATCAGATGCAATCGAAGCCGGGGATGTCCACGTCAAGGCACGAAAGCGACCGCCACCAACCCTTCGCAGCGGCTCTCTCGAGCCTTGCAAACATGCAGGACACACGCCTGAGCGCAGCGCGCTCGAGAACATGCATCAAATGCAATATGCGGCGTTAGCCCCAGTACGCCGGCACGAAGGCACAGTAGGACGACGTAGCCGCGACTCCGGCGGGGCTGAGCCGGTTCAGTTCCCCCGTCGCCGTGCCTCTGCTTCGCCGATGGCCCGGATCACCTTGGGTGTCTTCCAGACGGCGAGGGCGCCTACGCCAATGCCTAGGGATGCTGCCACCAGGCCGACCAGGTCGACCGTGAACACGAAGCAAGGCTTGTCCTTCACCATGGCGAAGGCGCCGAGGGGTACTGCCAGATGGATCTTTTCGCCGACGTCGATGGTGAGAACAGCGGGCACGACCTCGCCTTCGGACACCGGCACCGGCGGGTGGATCGCGAGGATGTTGCGGTGGCGCAGGTCGGGTACCTCCGGGCGGTCGTCGTGGGTCGCGACCTCGGGTCTGGCCTCAGGTGTCATGGTCGACTGCCTCCTTCTTCCATCTCCACTCTGACGCATCGGGGTCGAATTTGCCTGTGCGAACGAGCCTGCCCTGAACGCCGGGTACGGGCGAGGGCCCACCGCCAATCGACCAGTCGGGCGCGGGCGCGAGCGACCATTTCAGCGACCTCGGATTGACCTGTCTCTACTCCAAGAACTGCGTCCTGTGGGAACGTCACGTAGGGTTCGCACGTGTTCTCGTAGACCCTGACTTGGACTACTCCCAATAGGTTCCCCCGATCTCGAGCTCGGTCCTCGATGAACCGTGTTAGCGGCGCCGCGTTAACTATCCACGACGATCGCTACCCGCTGAATCGCCCTGGGTTCCTTGGAGGCTCCATACCTTTGAAAGGAAAATGGAGTCATGCCAACAGAGAAGATCCCAGGGAAGCCGTCCACGCGGCGCTACACACCCGCTGAGAGAGAGCAAGCCGTCCGTCTGGTCCGCCAGCTCCGCACTGAGCTCGGGACCGATCAGGGGACCGTGGCCCGGGTGGCCAAGCAGCTCGGCTACGGCGTCGAGTCCGTGCGGGCCTGGGTCAACCAGGCCGACATCGACGGTGGCCTGAAGGTCGGGACCACCAGCGAGGACGCCGGCCGGATCAAGGAGCTCGAACAGGAGGTCAAAGAGCTCAGGCGGGCCAATGAGATCTTGCGCAAGGCCTCGGCGTATTTCGCCCAGGCGGAGCTCGACCGCCCACCGCGGTGATGGTGTCGTTCATCGACGAACACCGCGAGACGCTCGGGGTCGAGCCCATCTGCAAGGCGTTGCAGGTGGCCCCGAGCACCTACTACGCGGCGAAGTCGCGCCAGCCGTCCCCACGCGCCCTGCGAGACGCCGTGCTCAAGAGCATCCTCTTCGTGCTCTGGACCACGAACCGCAAGGTCTACGGCGCCCACAAGCTGTGGTTGGCGGCCCAGCGCGCCGGCCACGACATCGGTCGGGACCAGGTGGCCCGTCTCATGCGTGAGCTGGGCATTCGTGGGGTGTCCAAGTGCCGCAAGCGGATCTTTACCACGCGATCTGACCCCGACGCCGGCCGACCGCCCGACCTCGTCAAGCGCGACTTCTCCGCCGCGCACCCCAACGGCTTGTGGGTGACCGATCTCACCTATGTGCCGACGAGAACCGGGATGGCCTACGTGTGCTTCATCACCGACGCGTTCAGCCGGATGATCGTGGGTTGGCGCGTCGCCGCCCACATGCGCACCGACATGGTGCTCGACGCGCTCGAGATGGCGAGGAGTTGGCGCCGAGCCGGTCGCTTTGCCGGCCTGGTGACGCATTCGGACGCCGGAAGCCAGTTCACCTCCGTGCGCTTCACCGAGCGACTCGACGAGATCGGAGCGCGTCCGAGCATCGGCACGGTGGCTGATTCGTTCGACAATGCGCTGGCGGAGGCGATCAACGGCCTCTACAAGACCGAATGCGTCTACGGTCCTGACACTAACGGCTGGGACGACGTCAGCCATCTCGAGCTCGCCACGCTGTCGTGGGTGCACTGGTTCAACGAGGAGCGCCTGCACGGCTACTGCGGCGACATTCCACCAGCGGAGTTCGAAGCAGCGTTCTACGCTGCCCAACAGCTGGCCCTACCGGGGCTTGGAAACCAATAAAACGAGCCTCCATCAGACCCAGGGCGATTCACGCTTCACTATCTCGCCCCAGCGGCATAGGAAACCGGTTTCTGTCTCTCGCGACGCGCAAATGTTGCCGGGGTCGGTTCGAACGCCGGAACGAGGCATCATTGGATATGGCCCTAACAGAGGTCGTACTGATCGACCACGAATGAGCCTGCCGCTCGACACCAGTGAAGGCCGCCAACTCTATGGCGTCGATCCGCGAGGCTATTCAGCTGGGCGACCCGACTACCCTGATGATGTCTTCGAAGTCCTTGTTTCCGCCGGATTGGGTCCAAGATGCCGAGTCCTTGAGGTCGGGCCCGGAACCGGCCTGGTGACCCGACACCTGCTCGACGCCGGCGCCAACGTCACCGCTGTGGAGGCAAACGAGGACATGGCGGCCCACCTTCGAGACGAGTGCGTTGGGCGCCCTCTGACGATCGTGAGAGCACCATTCGAGGAAGCGAACCTCGAGCCCAGCGTGTTCGATCTGGCCGTGGCGGCTACCAGCTTCCACTGGGTTGCTCAGCCAGCAGGATGGCGGAACCTGGTCCGGGCTCTCCGTCCTGGAGCGCGGGCGATCATCTGGTGGATGCTCTTCGAAGATCCCACTGCCTTGGACGAGTTCGACTTCGTCTCCCAGCAGCTTCTCGGTGGATCACCCAGTCTGTGTGAACCGAACGGGCCGGTTCCCTTCCAAATGGACGTCGAATCAAGGACGGCAGATTTCGCTGGCGCAGGGTTCGTGGAAGTTCAGGGTCAGTTCGTCCGCAAGACCTACGGGCTGAATGCCGAGCAGGTGAGGAATCTGTACTCCACCATGGCGATCGTGCTGCGTAAGCCAGAGCCCGAACAGGCAAAGGTACTGAGTGAAATTGAGCAGCTCGTGCTCGACCGTTTCGGCGGTCAGGTGGAGAGAACCTTTCTCACTGCGCTATATCAAGGTCGAAAGCCTCTCTAGCTCCCACTGACGTTGGACGCCCTTGGACGATGGCTTCATCCAGACTGTCCCCGAATGTTCAGAAGGCAATGGGGGCGAGAGTCGCCCCGTTCGCCGGCCTGGGAGATCCACGGTCGCCAGATGATCCGGGGGATTACCGAGCGGGCTCGATCACTGCCACAATCTCTGCCTGTGTCGCATGCTCCTTCAGTCGTACTTGTCCACGGTGGCTTCCTCGGCCCTTGGCTTTGGGAGGACGTACAGCGAGTCCTACAAACTCGTGGCGTCCATTCAGTCGCACCTGACCTTCCCAGCGTCGGTGAGCGGATGGGCGATCTTGGGGCAGACGTGGCCTGCGTCGTGGAGGCTTTGAAAGTGGTTGGTGCATCTGTCCTCTGCGGACATTCTTATGCCGGTTTGGTGGTAACGGAAGCGGCAGCAGACGAGGCGGTCGAAGTCACGCACCTGGCCTACCTCGCCGCCGCGGTGCCTGACGAAGGTCAGAGCATGCAGGCGCTCGCCACCTCACTTGGTCTTGCCGATGGCGATGATGGGGGCGAAGAAATTGTCGTGCTGCCCGATGGCCGTATCCAACTCACGGCCGAAGCTGCTCGCACCAGCCTGTTCCACGACTGCACAATGGAGCGTGCCGAAGAGGCGATTGGTCTCCTGAGACCAACCAACCCCGCCACCGGGACCCAGCTTGTCACTCGGGCAGCATGGCGTCAGATACCGGCGACCCTGATTGAAGCTAAGGATGATCGTTTACCTAGGCTCGTCTGCTCGGGCTTCGATTCGACTCCCTACGATTCAAGGTCCATCCCAACTGGCCACTGCCCACAGTGGAGTCGGCCTGACCTCGTCGCGGACCTACTCAGCGAACTTGTGCTCGCGACGTGATTTCCTACGGCCACGCTTCGATAGACACGGGTGCCCCCATATGTTCATCGACCGTGGCGTCGGAGGGTCGCCCCGTTCGCCGGTTATACATGTGATCCACCTCCTGGGATAGGCATCCGGGGGAACCTCCTCGGGTGCAAACCCGACCAGGAGGTGTGCGGTGAAGTGGAATCCGTCATTCGAGTGTCACGTCCGTCCCGACGGTGAACGCGTTTATCGGATCGGCCACCAGCTGATCGACGAGTTCTTGGAGTTCGTCGTCGGCCGGGCCCGTCCGAACACGGTCCGGGCCTATGCCCACGACCTGAATGTGTTCTTCAGCGTGGTGAAGAAGGACCCGCTCGAGGTGCGGCCCAAGGACGTGATGTCCTTCGTCACCGCGCAGCGGCGTCCCAAGCCCGGCGCCGAGAAACGTGGTGCGCATCGATGGCTCTGCGGGACTTTCCGCCGCGACGATCAAGCGGCGCCTCGCGGCGGTCTCGAGCTTCTATGGCTACTTGATCACCCGCGACGACGTCGACGTGACGACCAACCCGGTGCCCCGGGGCATTGCGACGCGTCAGAGCCGGTCGCGTGGCGGTCGGGGCCTGCCGCTCGTGCGCGGGGTGCGCCGACTGCCGAGGATCCTCGACCCCGACGAGATCGACGCGCTCATGGGAGCGCTGCGCACCGAGCGCGACCGCGCCATGACCCAAGCCATGGTGCTGGGCGGCCTGCGGCGCTGCGAGGTGCTCGGTCTGCGTCTCGGAGACCTGCGTCTGGGCGAGTGGCGGGTGCTCATCAGAGAAGGCAAGGGCGGACACGAGCGCCTGGTGCCGCTGTCCCCCACCTTCTTCTCGACGGTGGCTCGCTACATGGACCACGAGCGACCACAGACGTCGAGCGACGCGCTCTTCGTCGCGCTCAAAGGGGCTCGACGCGGCCATCCGCTCTCGATGCCCGGCCTCGCCCAGATCGTCCGCGACGCTCGTGCACGAGCCGGGCTCAGCCACGGCACCTGCCACGAGCTGCGCCACACGTGCTTCACCCGCTTGCGCGAGGCGGGCATGGCCATCGAAGCCATCCAGGCCCTGGCCGGCCACCGCTCGATCACCTCGACGCGGGTCTATCTCCACCTGAGCGTCGACTGGCTCGACGGCGAGTACCGCCGGGCGACAGAAGCCATCGAGGCCCAGGCGCTCGTGGGGGTGGCCCAATGAACGCGCTCGCCCAAGTACATCCCGAGCCCCGGCGCCGGGGCGGCGCGACGCCCGAGGTGACGTGGGCCCAGATCGCCACCCGGGCCCCGGTCATGGTCGCCACCATGGGCTCCTACCTGGACCAACTCGAAGTCTCGGCCCGACCGGGCACCGTGGCGGCGGCCGAGATGACGCTGCGCTTCTTCGCCCATCGGGTGAGCAGAGGCCGACCCGAGTTGTGTGTCCGTGGCGCGCATCGCACGGCCCCACATCGAGGACTTCAAGACCTGGCTCCTCAGACGTCGGGGCAACACCGGCAAGCCCTTGGCCACCATGACGATCCGGCACCGGCTCAGCACCGTGCGCACCTTCTTCGAGCGCATCATGGAGTGGGACTACGAGGACGCCCCGGCCCGCCTGTTCATCTACATGAGCGACTTCCCGGCCCTCGACGAGCCGCTGCCCAAGTTCTTGGACGACCCCACGGCGGCCAAGTTCATGGCGGCACTCGCCCAGGACCCCAATCTGCGCCGTCGTCTCATGGTCGAGCTGTTGGCCCGCACCGGGATGCGCGTCGGCGAGCTCGCCGGGCTCCAAGACGACGCCGTGGCGCGCAAGGGGGACGGCCACCGCCTCCACATCCCCCTCGGCAAGCTGCACAACGACCGCTACGTCCCTCTCCACCCGATGCTGGTCGACCTGATCGCCGAGTACAAGGCCGTGCGCGGGCGCTCACGTTCGGGCCACCTCCTCGAGCGCGACGACGGCCGAGCCTTCGACCGGCGCACGGTGCATCGCTACGTGGCCAGCGTGGCCAAGCGGGCCGGGGTCGGTCACGTCCATCCGCACCAGTTGCGCCACACCCTCGCCACCCAGTCGATCAACCGGGGGATGAGCCTCGAGGCCATCGCCGCCTTGCTCGGGCATCGCTCAATGGACATGACGTTGATCTATGCCCGCATCTCCGACGACACCGTCGCCGACGCGTACTTCAAGGTGACTGAAGCCGTCGAGGCCCAGTACTACGGGCTCTCCGGTGCCGCCGCTGCCTCGAGCAGCCGGCTTCAAGCACCCCGCCGACGGTGAGCGACCATCGCCGATTGCTCGCCAACGGTCACTGCACGAGGCCCGCTCTGCTCGGCTGCGCCTTCGAGAGCGTCTGCGAGCGCTGTGGGTTCTTCGAGACCGGCCCGCAGTTCGTCACCATCTTGAAGCGCCAGCGCAAGCACGCCGATGAGCGCGGTCAGAGCGACCGCAGCCAGCTATTCGACGGCCTCATCGAAGGAGTCGCCGACGCCCAGTGAGTGTGCTTCCATAGGAGACAGCCCAGGACCTACGGATCACATGTATAACGCCGGGACAGGGGTGCCACCAGGCGGCACATACGTGGCACGATCGACCCGCGTCGAGGGAGGATGGGTTCGCCGGCGGACCCTTCCTCGGGTGCGCTGGCGGGCCATTGCCATGACCGGAATCGAAGCTTCGACCTCTCCCCCTGCCTTGCCGCGCTGGTTTGGACCTAGAGCCAGTCCAGATGACCCGGCCGTCTCGGCCCTGATCGACCGCGTCGCGCGCGGGGCCGGATGGGCAGACATCGGCGGTGGATTCAACCTCAACCTGCGGATAGACGCTGAACCGCCGGTTGTCCTCCGGGTTCACAGGCCCTGGGTCCGCCGCGGGCGAGTCGCGGGACTGCGGCGCTTGCGGGAGCGGCTCCAGCGGACGCAAGTCCGCGTCGCTCGGCCGATTCCGATTTCCGGCTGCGACCTCCTGAGGGTCGCTGATCGTTGGGCTGAGCTTGAGGAGTTCATCGATCACGTGCAGCCACGGACGGACGAGGACTCCTACGTCCGCCTATTCGAGGAGCTTGGACGCCTTCACACTGCGCTCAAAGCAGTCTGGGAGCCCAGTCCGCCCGAACCCCTCGACGACCACAGAACCTTCGGCCAACTGCGTTACTCGGTCGGCTTCACACGCCGCAGGCTCGGACCCCCCAGCGAGCCGGTCGTGCATCGGATGCGCCAACTCACTGGCGAGCTCTCCAAGCTCCGGACGGAGGTCGAACTGCCATGCGCTCCGATTCATGGGGACTACAAATTGGGCAACGTGGGAGAACGGTCAGACGGCTCATGGGCCACCTTCGACCTTGATTTCGCGAGGGTCAGGGAGCGGCTGTACGACATCGCGGCCAGCCTGCACCAGGTCGCACCGAGCGGCGAATTGCTCGAGCCGCGACGACTGCTCGACGCCTACGAAAGCACGGCTCCGGAACCGTTGACTCGCGACGAGTACCGATGGCTCCCCGGGGCTCTAGCCCTCGTACCCTTGCACTGGGCCGCCACCGCAGGGCTCGTGGGCAACGGCATCCGCGAGGCCGAAGGCGCGATGACCGCCGCCGAGGCCTGGTGGTCGCGCCGGGCTGAACTCTGGTCGTAGTCCGGCGGCCGCGCTAGGGGGACTGGAGTTCTGAGGCTACAGAGCCGCACGGTATCGCTCCGAGTTGAACTGCCCCAGATCGCCGGCACTGGGTCCACCCGAATGTGAACATTCTGTACGACTGTCAGGAAGGGCTTCAGATCTTCAGATAGTCGGAGACCGGAATGCGAACGTTGGCAAGCGCGCCAGAGCGATCCATCGACACACACTCGAGCCATCCCTTCAGCATCGGGCCGAAACCGGCCGGGCCACTGGTCACCATCTGCGGCTGACAGAATCTCAGCCATGTCTGCGACCGTGCATCCACCGGGGTTGGTTCTAACAGAGCACGAGTTCGATGTGCCGCTGCGCTACGCGGATCCGGGCGACGAGCGGATCACGGTGTTTGCCCGGGAGGTCGCGGCACCTGACGGGCGCGACCGACCATTCCTTGTCTTTCTTCAGGGCGGTCCTGGCATGGAGGCATCGCGTCCGACGGCTCACCCCACGGTACCAAGCTGGCTGGAACGCGCCCTGAAGGACTTCCGCGTGCTGATGCTCGACCAGCGCGGAACCGGACGGTCATCGCCGGTCGCCACTCTCGAGGGAATGAGACCCGAAGAGCAGGCTGGGTACCTGGCCTGTTTCCGTGCGGATTCGATCGTCAAAGACGCTGAGTTCATTCGCAACGAGCTGGGCGTGGAGCGCTGGAGCGTGCTCGGTCAGTCCTTCGGTGGTTTCTGCGTGCTGCACTACTTGTCGGCAGCGCCCGGCGGGCTGGCAGAGGCCTTCCTGACCGGTGGGTTGCCACCGGTCGGCCGCCATCCCGACGAGGTCTACCGCGCCACCTATGCCCGGACGCTCCAGAGGTGTCGCCACTACTACGAGCGCTACCCAACCGACAAGGAGCGGGTCCGGGGGCTACAAACCCGGGTGGCCGAGGGGGACGTCATCTTGCCGGGCGGGGACCGGCTTACCCAGAGGATGTTCCGCCAGCTCGGCTGGATGCTCGGCATGAGCGACGGCGCTGAGCACCTGCACTACATATTGGAGCTACCCGAAGACTCTCCGGCGTTCCTACATGATCTTGAGGCTGGCCTTCCGCCGTTTTCTCGCAATCCGCTCTACGCAGTCGTACACGAATCCTGTTACTCCGACGGAGCGGTCACCAACTGGTCGGCAGCCCGAGTACAGCCCGAGGAATACGAGAAGCAGTCTGAACTTTTCACCGGTGAGCACGTGTTTCCATGGATGTTCGACGACTATGGGGCGCTACGTCCCCTACGCGAAGCGGCCAACCTGGTAGCCGGCTACGAGTGGCCGTGCCTGTACGACGCCGGGAGCCTGAGCAGCTGCGAGGTTCCCGCATCTGCTGCCATCTACGCCTATGACATGTACGTGGAGCGATCGTTCTCCGAGGAGACAGCGGAACTGATTCCGACCATGCGGATCTGGCTGACCAACGAGTTCGAGCACAATGGGCTGCGCGCCGACGGCGGGCGAATTCTTGATCGGCTAATCAGCCTTGCCCGGGGTCACTGAGGCACCGCGCCTGTAATCCTGACCTGGGCGGACTGTCCGGATGTAGTGCGTATGCCCCAGATCGCCGGCCTGGGGCGCACTTCTTCCCGATCACAGGGTGTCCTGATCGGCCGGGCTGAGGACCACCCGCAGATCTGACTTGCTTGCTTGTCGCGAGTTCACCGGCTGGGAGCGGCCCGATCTGGGCACCATGGGAGCGGCCCTGCCCCCGTTCGGCGCAGAATGGCGACACCCGCCCCCATGCGGATCCGGCTGTACAGGATGGGTGCCGGGGCGCTTCACACGGGCAATCGGTGCGCTCCTCTTGTCCACGGCATCTACGAGCTCCGGCGGGGCACAACGCTGAGCCCTAGTGTTGGTCGGATCCGGATTCACGAGCTTCTGACTGGCCGTCGGGCTCGTGAGCGACGGGCTGACCCCCAGAAAGACCGGTCATCCAATGCCACTCGAGTTGTTCGCCAGGGGATCGAACCGAGGCCTGACGCTCGATCGGGAGTCCTGTCTGATGCCGCCGTCCCTGTGACCCGGCTCGGTCCATCCGCCTGACCAATGTCGGAGAGCGGGGCCGGCGCGTCCTCGGGCGGACCGATGGAGGGCGTTCGTGTTCTTGACCTCTCGATCGCCCTCACCGGGCCCTACGTCGCGGCGCTGATGGCCGACCAAGGGGCCGACGTGGTCAAGGTCGAGCGGCCCGGGATCGGCGACATCGCTCGTTGGGTGGGGGTAGCTGTGAACGGGATGAGCTCGCTCTACCTGGTCTGCAACCGAGGCAAGCGCAGCATCGCGGTCGACTTGCAGCAATCCGAGGGCATCGACATCGTCCTCCGCCTGGCCGAGAGAGTGGACGTCGTTCTTCAGAACTTCCGGCCGGGCGTCATGGACCGCCTCGGGCTGGGCTACGAGGACGTTCGATCGGTCAACCCCGAGGTGGTGTACGCGTCCATCTCGGGCTTCGGGACTGTCGGCCCCTACAGTGACCGGAGCGCGTACGACACGGTGATCCAGGCTTACGCCGGCTTCGCGGCGAGCCAGGCCGACCCCGGCGACGGAGTGCCAGTGTTCCTGCGCCAGTCGGCTGCCGACAAGGTGACCGCGCTGTTCGCCTTTCAAGCCGTCACCGCCGCCCTGCTGGCTCGGGACCGCGGACGCGGGGGCCAGCATCTCGAACTGTCGATGGTCGATGCCGTCACGACATTCTTGTGGGCCGACGCGGCGGCCAACGAGGTCCTGCTCGAGTCCGATCACACCCAGCACTCGAGCTTCCAAGCGGGCTTCTCTCCAATTCGCTTCACCGACGGCTGGGGCATCGTCACTCCGACCTCAGACCACGACTTCGCGGGGATGTGCCGGGCGTTGGGGGCCACAGGCTTCGATGACCCCCGTGTAGCCACCCTCGCTGAACGGATCCGCCACCGCGATGTCCTCGAGCCGATCCTCGACATGTGCTACGCCCTGGCCGCGAATCTCTCGATGGCCGAGGCCTCGGCCCGCCTCGAGGCCGAGCGGGTGCCCTTCGCCATGATCCTTTCGGCCGAGGAGTTGCCCGAGGACCCCCACGCGCAGGCCATGGGTCTGTTCGTGGAGGCCAATCATGACGTAGTCGGGCGCACTCGCCTGCCTCGCCATCCCACCAATTTCTCGGCCACTCCGGCAACGCTGCGGGGTAGTTCACCGGCTCTCGGCCAGCACACGGACGAGCTCCTGGCAGAGCTCGGGCTCGCCGGCTCGATCGCGGACCTCCGTGGGCGCGGTGTAGTCGCCTAGCGAGGTGAGGCGGGTGGCTAGGTGCTGACGAAACCATGGGCCCCACGAATTGGCCGATTGAGGCGCATGCAACCGTGCGAGAGCGTAGTGAGAGGGGAGGCGTAGCCACCGTCGGGCAGACCCGGCAGACTGCCATCTATGACTTCTCCGAGAGAGCTCGCCGAGCGTTTCCACTCGGCTTGGCTTGAGGTACACCCGTTCGACGCCAGCAACTACGGGATCCCCGGTTACGAAGACCGAGTCCCTGACGCGAGCGAGATTGGGGAGGCCGCTTGGCGGGATCGTGTCGAGGAGCTGCTCGGAGAAGCGAACGCCGTCGACACCTCGAGATTGAGCGAGGCCGACAAGACGACGCTCAGCTGCGTGGTCATCGAGGCCGAACAAGAGATCGCCATGGTCGACTCAAGGGCAGTCGAGCACACCGTAACGGCCATGCCGTTCAGCGGGCCGGCCATGCTGCTCGCCGTCGCGGCGCGAACAGTCATCGCAGACTCCAAGGCAGCTGGCGATTACCTGGAGCGTTTGCGAAAGAGTGGCAACTGGATCGACCAAGTCTCCGACAGCCTGCGCACCGGCGCGGAGAAGGGACGGCTCCCCGTCGCTCCACTCGTAAAGCAGGCGATCGCCTGGGCCGAGTCCGCTCTCTCGACCGACGTACCGGCTGCCCTCACGGCACCGAAACCTCCCGAAGACTGGGAAGGTGCCTCGGAGTGGCGTCAGGAGAGGGACAGGATCGCCCGCGACGTGGTGAAACCTGCGATCGGTCGTTGGGTTCATCTGTTGAGGAAGCTTCTCCCCGACGCCCGCAGCGCGAGCGAGCCGGGACTCACCTACCTCCCCGATGGTGATGCCGACTACGCACGTGCCATCTGGTCGCATACGACGCTCCCGCTCACGGCGGCACAGCTCCACCAGACCGGACTCGACCAGATCGCCCAGCTCGAGGCACGGGTCATCGAACTCGGCAAGGAGATCGGTCTCTCGAGCCTCGCCGAGGTGCACGAAGCGCTTCTGGCCTCCTCAACAAAACAAAGCGCCGCCCAGGCAATCGAGGCGGCCTCTGTTGCCATCCGTAGGGCGGAGGCCGCTGCGAAGGACGTCTTTCCGGAGCCTCTCCCCCCACCTTGCGCAGTAACCCCGATGCCGCAGGTCGTCGCGTCGAGCGGAATGGCGCCGCATTACACCCCGCCCCGGCTGGACGGATCCCGCCCAGGCACCTTCTGGTTCAACACCGAGCGCCCGACGGCCGGCACAGGCTGGGACCTCGAAGCGGTCGCCTTTCATGAGGCGGTGCCCGGCCACCACCTCCAGCTCTCGCGCATCCAACTTCTCGCCGACCTGCCCGCCTTGCAGCGTCAGCGCTCGGTAACGGTGTTTTCGGAAGGATGGGGGCTCTACGCCGAGCAGCTTGCCGAGGAGATGGGCCTCTACAGCGGCACGGAGAGTGTCCTCGGGGCACTGACGGCCTCCCTCATGCGAGCGGCTCGGCTCGTCATCGACACTGGGCTGCACGCCCTCGGCTGGAGCCGCCGGGAGGCAGTCGACTTCTACGTCGCCCACGTGCCCATGCCAGTCGACTTCCTCGCCAACGAGGTCGACCGGTACATCATTTGGCCGGGCCAGGCGCTCGCCTATCTGACCGGCAAGCTCGAGATCCTCCGGCTGCGCGACGAGGCGCGCGCTGCCTTCGGTGGTGGCTTTGCGCTTCCGGACTTCCACGGTGCCGTGCTCGACAGCGGCTCCTTGCCGATGCCAGTGCTGGAGCAGAAGATCCGCTTCTGGACCCGCCAGAAGCGAATGTAAGCCGTAATCCCGGCCGTAAACACTTTGCGAGCCATGGGAAGGTCGATGCCTCTGTGGCGCCTTCGACAAGGCCGCACCTTGTACTTGCCCAGGAGCCGCGGTACGCCAGGCTGGGGTCGACCTCTTGTGGTTGCGTTGCTGCCCCAATCGGCCGGGACTGTGGTGCGACTAGGAGGGCTCAATGCCCGTCAGTTGAGCGCCTCCCACGTTCAGCACCTGCTCCCAGCCATAGGATCACCGAGTCGAGGGAGGGAGCATGGAGATGACCAACTACCAACCGTCGGACGAGGTTCGGCGCATCCGGGCCCGGCTCGACCATCCGATCATCGATAGCGACGGACACCTGATCGAGTTCCTCCCCCTCGTTCGGGACCTGCTGGTCGACCTGGCCGACGAGTCGGTGGCGCAGCGCTTCGATGCCCTCGTGCACAGCGGTGAGACGCTCCAAGGGGTGAGCGACGAGATGCGCAAGCGCCATGGCATCATCCAGACCCCCTGGTGGGGCATCCCCACTCGCAATACCCTCGACCGGGCCACCGCCATGCTCCCGCGCCTGCTCTACGAGCGCCTCGATGAGCTCGGCCTCGACGTCGCCGTCCTGTACCCGACTTACGGCCTCATCCCAATCCACATCACCGACGACGAGTTGCGCCAAGCCATGGCGGCCGCGTTCAACGCCTACCTGGCCGAGCAGTACGCCCCCTACGCTGACCGGCTCATCCCCGTGGCGTGCATCCCCACGTTCACGCCCGAGGAGGCGCTGGCCGAGCTTGAGCACGCTGTGGTCGATCTCGGCCTCCGGGCGGTCATGATGGGTGGTGCCATCTCGCGCCCGATTCCCGAAGGTGGTCCAGGGGCGATCTGGATGGACGGACTCGGCCACGGCTCTCTCTACGACTACGACCCGCTTTGGCGGCGGTGCGCCGAGCTTGGGGTTTCCCCGACTTTCCATTCGACCGGATCGGGATGGGGCTCCCGAATGTCGACAAGTAATTTCGTCTACAACCACATCGGAAACTTCGCTGCCGCAGGCGAACTGACTGCTCGCTCGCTCCTTATGGGAGGGGTGCCGCTGCGGTTCCCGGAACTCCGCTTCGCCTTCCAGGAAGGCGGCACCGCCTGGGCCTGCAACCTCTACAGCGACGTGATCGGCCACTGGGAGAAGCGCAATGCCGAAGCTGTGAGGCGCTACGACCCGGCCGAGCTTGACCGCGCGATGCTCACCTCGCTGTTCGACCGCTTCGCTGAGGGTCCGGTCCGGGAACGCCTGAGCCGACTCGACGAGGGCCTCGGCCTACTGTCCGAGCCGATGGTCGAGGGGGCAAGCATCGATGACTTCGCCGAATCCCTCATCCGTTCAGCCCAAGGACATTCACGACGTGTTCAGCTGCCAGTACTTCTTCGGCTGCGAGGCGGACGACCCCATGGCTGCCGTGGCCTTCGATGAGCGCATCAACCCGCTCGGAGCCCGCATCCCCGCCCTCTTTGCCAGCGACATCGGCCACTGGGACGTCCCGGACTTCCGCGAGGTGCTCGAGGAGGCGTGGGAACTGGTCGAGCACGGCCTTCTCGATCCCGAGGGTTTCCGCCACTTCACCTTCGCCAATCCGGTGCGACTCTGGGCGGGGACGAACCCGGGATTCTTCGTGGGGACGCCCGTCGAGAAAGCGGTGGCCCAGGAACTCACCCGGCTCTGAGAACCTTGCGCTGAGCCCACGGCCGAACCAGCGTCGCAAGCGCTCGATCGCGAGGACGATCTATTGGTCCCCCTACAGCGAAGCTCTTGCCCGGACCTTGTCGATGACATCGAGAGCGCTGGCAACCACCCGGTCGTCGTCCATGGACTCCCCCTCCGACCGCAGCTGGCGCAGGCGTCCCTCCCCGAGGAGGTCCCGGAGCAGGGCCGTGGTACGACGACGGAGGTCAACGATGATGCCCCCGTCTGGCGGCGCCGCAGCCGATGACCCCTCCCTCGGACTCGGTTTGACCTGAGCATCGCTCACGGCCGCACGCTTGGGCTGGCCTGCGATCGCCATGCGGCGAGATCCACCTTGAAGCAGGGCGGCCGCCTCGGGCTCGCTCTGCGCGACTGCGCACGCCACGACGTTGAGGATCCCGGCGAGCTGAGGGAGATCTCGATACCAGTGCAGACTGCGGATCGCGCGCGGTGACAAGTCCACTACGTCGTCCCAGGCTCCCATGCGCGCACTGTTGAGCACCGCTTGGGTCACTGCGGTGTGGTACATGTTGCCGACGCTCTCCGCGAAGCGCAGGCTGTCCCGTAGGAGCGCCCGGGCCTCCTCGGGATCGCTCCCGGTGAGCGCCCCTGCCAACGCCGCCTCAGCGTTGGCGATGATCAGCGGTGCGCCGACCTGGCGGGCCAGCGCCAGGCCCTCGGTGGCGAACGGCAGCGCCCCCTCGAGGTCACCGGCCAGCACGAGGGTGGAACTAAGACCATTCAGAGAATGGGCGAGCCAGAACGGATTCCCAGCGGACCGAGCAACTTCGACGGCCCTCTCGCCGGCCGCCACCGAGCCGGCTGCGCTCCCGACAAAGAGCGCGGCGATCGACCGCGCGCTCTCGGCCATCATCTCGAACAACGGATCCTTTGCGTCGAGGCGCTCACAGGCGGCAAGCGCCTCGTCGAGGAGCTGTTCACCAGAGACCTCCCCCCGGAACGCCGCCTGAGATGCGGCGGCCAGCAGGCCCCGGGGGTAGAGCGGGTGGTCGGTTGCGCCCGGCATCTCGAGGCAGAAGACGGGCTAGCGCAGACCGAATCCGAGCACCCATCCGACGATCCACGATGCGGTGAGTCCTCGTAGCGCGAGATCGACGTCCCCGACATCGACGGCATGGGCCATCGCCGCGGTCAGGTTCTCCTGCTCCATGCCCGCCCGACGGGTCGCCTTGATCTGATCTGGTCCTTCGGACTCAGTCACCAGGGTCGCCATGAGATCGACGTAGTGCTCGGCGTGGCGCTGGCGGACCGCCATCGTCTCGCCGGCCTCGGCTAGGCGCTCCTCGGCGTACTCGCGGATCATCTCGAGCAGCCGATAGCGGGTGTCGGGTCCGTCGCGTTCGGCGACCACCAGCGATCGCTCGACCAGGCCGCTCAGGAGCCTGAACACCTTCGTCGCCTCGATGGGGTCCCCGGCGCAGACCGCCTCGGCGCTCTCTCTGGTGCAGCCGCCGGCGAAGACCGAGAGGCGGGCCAAGAGCCGGCGCTCGGGCGCACTCAGCAAGTCGTAGGACCAGTCGAACGCCGCTCGTAGCGTCTGGTGGCGCTCGATGGCTCGGCGGCGGCCACCGGAGAGGGTCTCGAAGCGGTGGTCGAGGCCCGAGAGGAGCTCGCTCGGGGTCATGGCTCTGACCTGGGCAGCCGCCAGCTCTAAGGCGAGGGGGATCCCATCGAGCCGTCGACAGATCTGGACGACCGCCGATGCGTTCTCGGTCGTCAGCCCGAAGTCCGAGTCGACCCGCTGGGAGCGCTCGATGAACAGCGCCACCGCATCGGCCCGGACGATCTCATCGAGGTCGGCGTCGGCGCTCGGGGACCCGAGCGAAGGAACAGCGAGGTTCTGCTCGCCGTCGAGACCGAGGCCCTCCCGACTCGTGGCCAAGACGACCAGACTGGCGCAGGATCGCTCCATGCGCTCGACGAGGTCGCCGACGACGTCGAGCAGGTGCTCGCAGTTGTCGAGCACCAAGAGGAGCTGCTTGGTGGCGAAGAACTCCACCAGTGCGTCTTCGATGCTCTGGCCGGCTCGGGGACCGACGCCGAAGACCGAGGCGACCGCCTCGGCGACGCCGTCGGGGTCGCGCACCGGGGCCAGCTCGACGAGCCAGGCGCCGTCTTTGAACCCCGAGAGGACCTCTGCGGCGAGCTGGACGGCGAGGCGGGTCTTGCCGACGCCCCCCACCCCGGTCAGGGTCACCATCCTCGAGGTGCGCAGGGCCTCGGTGCCCCGGGCGAGCTCGCGCTCGCGCCCGACGAAGGAGCTCACCTGGAGGGGGAGGTTCCCGAGGTAGGAATCGAGCGAGCGCAACGGGGCGAAGTCCGCCGCCAGCTCGGGGTGCGTGACCTGGAAGACACGCACGGGCTCTGAGAGGTCCCGCAGCCGGTGCTCACCCAGGTCGACCGGGGCGACCTCTTCGGGAAGGCTGCCTCGCACCAGTGGTTCGGTCGCCCCCGAGATGACCACCTGGCCCCCGTGGGCGATGGCCATCAAGCGCGCGCAGCGGTTGAGGGGCTGGTTCAGGTACTGGCCGTCGACCAGGACACCCTCGCCGGTGTGCGCGCCCATCCTGACGATCAATCCGCCGATCTCTTCTGGCCACGGCTCGGCGGCCAGACCTCGCTGGGTTTGGAGCGCGGCCTCCAGACAGTCGTGGGCGGAAGCGAAGGCGGCAGCCATCCCGTCACCCATGCGGGAGAACACGAACCCGCCGTGCGAGGAGATCGCGTCCTCAAGGATGGCGTCGTGACGCGCCAACGCCGTCCGCATCGCCTGCGGAGTACCCTCCCACCGACGGGTCGAGCCCTCGATGTCAGTGAAGAGGAACGTCACCGTCCCCGACGGACGCTCCATGGGCTCCAGCGTTCCACGTCGGGTGTGCGGGCCGCTCGGAAAACACCGATCCGACGGTCTCAGCCACATACGACCGGCCTGCGAACGCGCATCCGACCGCCCCCTGAGTGCCTGATCGGTAGGTGGCAGTGTTCGCGCCACCGCGGACACTGCCCCAATCGGGCCGGAGCGGGACGGGGTCCTGAGTTCCGCGTCCCGCTCCGGAGCCGGCGGCGACGAGCACACGGGCGACTTCTGGCCAACCGCCATATCTTGTCTCTACGGATTTCCAGCGTGAGCCCTTAAACGGAGCAGCGAGTGCGCAACGTTCCGGCGAATGTGCGGACGGACGAGCAACTCTTTGCTACGGTTTCAGGACGTTGCACCACGAGACGAAGCGAGGTGACCACATGGCAGGAATGACGATGAAGAAGAACCAGTCGTTCGCGCGCGACATCGTGGCCCTGCTGCCCTCCGTCCCCGGTGCCGCCGTGGGGAGGTCCCGCTTTACCGGGCCGTTCCCGTGCCTGACGCGCCACTGACGCCGCCCACGCGCCCCGCCGCCACCATCATCACCAGCTGACCGCCTGCGAGGGCCTTCCGGCCCCGTGCTCGCCGCGACTGCAGCGCCGTCACACCCTGCGCACGACGCCTGTTCGTGCGCCCCCTGTCCATTTGATCGACCCTCCCACCAGGAGAGCCCCATGGGTGAACGCACCCTCTTCCCAAATGCATCGACGAAGACGACCTTGGCCTACTGCTGGGCCCAGATGCAGCCCGACCGCGCCCACTACACGGTCGCCTGCATCGCCATCACGCTCGGCACTCTGGCCAACGCCGTCGCGGCGCCATTGATCTTCGCGGCGATTCTCGGCCGTATCGCAGACGCAGGGGCGCACCAGTTCTCGTGGGCCTCGTTCGGCCCGCTGATCATCGCCTACGCCGTCGTGCTGGTCGCCGCCGTCGTGTTCGGCCGCATCGGCGGCTGGCTCAACTGGGGGGCCACCCTGCGGTCCTTCGGCCGCGCCATCACCAATGGCTACGACCACCTCATCGGGTTGAGCCACGGCTGGCACACGGACCGGCCCTCGGGCGAGGTCATCGCCACGCTCGAGACGTCGACCTGGGCGTTCGTCGAGCTCATCGACTCCATGGTGTGGGGCATCCTGCGCATCACGGTGACCACCGTCGGGGCCGTCGTGGTGCTCGCCATCGTGGCGTGGCCGGTGGCTCTGGTCATGGGCGGCCTGGTCGCCGTGTTCGCCATCGTGCTGGCGCGCAGCATGAACCGTGTCGTGGCGGCCGAGAAGGCCTTCTCCGACGCGCACTCCCGGGCCACCGGTGTCGTCGCCGACACGATCGCCAATCTGACCACCGTCCGGGTCCAGGCGGCTGAGCAACGCGAGAAGGGCCACGTCGGCGCGCTGGTGGCCGATTCGCTGACCGCCGACTTCCGCGCCCGGCGCGTGTTCACGGCCACCCGCGTCCAGATGGAGTCGGCCATGGCCGTCTTCAACTGGGGCGCGATCGCCGTGGGTGTCGTCCTGGCATTGCACCACGTGGCGGCGGCCGGCGTCGTCTACCTGATCCTGTTCTACGCCACCTTCGTCGGCACGAGCCTCGAGGAGTCCTTCGAGTTCCTCCGGATCATGTCGCGGGCCATCGGCCGCTGTGCCAAGTTCGCCGGCATCGCCATGACCGAGCCACAGATCGTCGACGCCCCGGGGGCGCCCGACCTCGTCGTGCCGCGGGGCGAGGTCGAGTTCAAGAGCCTGCGCTTCGCCTACCGCGACGGCGCACCGCTCTTCGATGGACTCGACCTGTCAATCAATCCGGGCGAGCACGTCGGTCTGGTCGGGCCTTCGGGCTCGGGCAAGACGACGCTGACCAAGCTGATGTTGCGGTTCTCGGACCGTGACGGCGGCCTCATCGCCATCGACGGCCAGGACATCGCCGAGGTGACGCAGCAGTCGCTGCGCCGCCACATCGCCTACGTGCCCCAGGACCCCCAGATGCTCCACCGCACCATCGCGGAGAACATCTGTTACGGCCTGGAGTTGCCGAGCGGCGCCGTCGACATGGACCTGGTGCGCTCGGTCGGTCAGTCCGCCTACGTGGACGAGTTCGTCGAGCGCCTGCCCCAGGGCTATCAGACGGTCGTGGGGGAGCGCGGCCTCAAGCTCTCGGGCGGCCAGCGCCAGCGGGTGGCCATTGCCCAGGCCATGGCCAAGGGCGCCTCTGTGCTCGTGCTCGACGAAGCCACCTCGGCGCTCGACTCCGAGTCGGAGTCGCTCGTGCAAGAAGCGTTGTGGCGCCTCATGGAGGGCACGACGGCGTTGGTGGTGGCGCACCGGCTGGCCACCATCGCCCGGCTCGATCGCATCGTGGTGCTCGACCACGGGCGGGTCGTCGAGCAGGGCACGCACGCCGAGTTGCTCGAACTCGGCCGCGACGGCGTCTACGGACGCCTGTGGGCCCACCAGTCCGGCGGCTTCATCGCGGCGTGATCTCGGTTATCCGAGCGGCCGGTACCCGAACCGTCGGCAACGACCGGACCACGCCGGGCAACGAAGCGAAACGAAGGCCCCAGCGAGGTGAACGAGCGGGTCAGCCGAGCGCCGTGCGTCGATCGGCCCCGGCGACCCGTTCGGGCCCCCCCACCTGCACGGACACGATCGTCGTGCGCAACGGCAGGAAGACACGGAAGGTCGTCGACCACCCCGGCGTGTCCACGATGTCGACGAAGCCCTCGTGGGCCTCGGCCACCGACTTGGCGATCGCCAGCCCGAGGCCCGTGCCTGGCACGCCCATCTCCGTCGACGAGGCCAGCCGGTAGAAGCGCTCGAAGAGCTGGTCCCGCTCGGTCTCGGGGATGCCCGGCCCCTCGTCGAGCACCTGCACCCGGGCGTAGGAGTCGACGGCGTCGACGACGACGTGCACCCGGCCCCCGCGTGGCGAGAACTTGATGGCGTTGGAGAGCAGGTTCCCGATCAGCTGGTGCAGGCGCCCGGGATCCCCGAAGATCGGCACCTCCCCGCCGGGCTCGATGGTCAGCACGATCCCCGCCACCGCGGCCGAGGTCTGCATGGCGTGCACCGCCTCCTCGGTCAGGCGGTTCAGGTCGAGCTCGGTGAACGCCACCCGCAGCCCACGGCCGGCGCCGGGGTCGGCCAACAGGTCCTCGGCCACCCGCTGCAGCTGCTCGGCGTTGCGGTCGATGGTGCGCAGCATGCGCATCTCCGACTCGGTCAGGTGCGTCGACTCGTCGACCAGCAGCTCAATAAAGCCCCGGATCGACGTGATCGGCGTGCGCAGCTCGTGGGACACGGTCGCCACCACGTCGTCCTTCATTTGGGTCAGCTCACGCAGCCGGTTGTTCTGCTCGATCAGCGACTGCGTCACCTCCTTCTGAATGGCGAAGAGGCGCTCGCGGTCGGCCGCCAGCTCCTCCCGTTCCGTCACGTCGATGGCCACGACGACGTAGCCCCCGGTGGCCGGGCCCAGTGCCACGGCGTCCCGCTCCTGCAGCGCTTCGAGCGTCGGTTGGCCGTCCTCGTCGTGCTGCTCCGGGTCGTCCCCGAGGTGCCCGTCGAACCCGGGGTCCGGTGAGGGCACTGGCAGGGCGCGCACGCGGACCACACAGCGCCGTTGCTGGCCGTCCTTGCGCGTGGCCGTCCACGGCACCTCGGCCGCCGCCTCGGCGTCGATCGGCTCGAGGGCGGTGCGCATGGCGTCGATGGTCTGGCGCCGCTCGTCGATCTGCGCCGGGTCGATGAAGTCGGCGATGGAGCGGATACCCACGACCTCGGCGGCGCGGAAGCCGAGCATCTGCTCGGCGCCGGCGGAGAAGAAGGTGACGGTGCCGGCCGGGTCGACGCCCATGATGGCGCTGCCGGTGGCCGCGCGCAGCAGCGTCTCGAGGCGGTCGCGCGAGTAGTCGGCCTCCCGCGCCGCCCGCCGCGCCAGCCGCGACTGACGGGTGAGGTTGCCGAGGAAGTCGCGGTCGCGCGAAACCATGGTGTAGACGGTCGATGCCACCAGCGTGGTCACCGTGGCCATGACGATGACCTCGCGCCACTCGATGGGCGGGTACTTGGGCGCGCCGACGAAGAGGAGGGGGACCAGGAGGGCGAGGTCCAGGCAGAACAGGCCGATGAGGAGGTGTAGCCGCTTGCCGTAGATGGCCAGCCACACGATGGGCAGCAGATACATGACGATCAGGCCCGAGTCGGCTCCGCCTTGCGCGTCGCGGATGAGGGCGATGACGGCGATGTAGCCGATCGGGATGACCAGCCAGGCCCAGTCGGGCAGTCGCTCCCAGGGCAGGAGGAAGGCGGCCGCCACCAGGGCGAAGAACAGGACACCGGCGACGGAGATCTCGCGGCGGGCGTCGTGGGGGAACGGGATGACGGCGACCAGGACGGTGCCCACGGCCACCAGTGCGAACACGGGCAGGCGCACCCGCATGGCGGGTCCCGAGAACCCTATGGGTAGGGCGGTGCCGATTCCCGGCATCTGCGGTTCGCGATGCCCTGAGGTGGCGCGGGTCCCGATGGGCTCGCTCACCGGCTCCGCGAGCGGTACCGGTAGCCGAAGCCACGCACCGTCTCGATGGGGGTGTCGTCCCCGTCGTCCCAGCCGAGCTTCCGCCGTAGCCGCAGCACTGCATATTTGACCCGGGAGGGAGCCAGTCCGCTCGGGTCGTCCCAGGCCAGCTCTATGAGCTGGTCCGAGGAGAGCACCTGGCCCTGGTGACGGGCCAAGGTGGCCAGGAGGCGGTATTCGGTCGGCGTCAGCACGACCGCGTTCCCGTCGATGGTCACCTCTTGATGCGCGAAGTCGACGTGCAGGGTGCCGTCGTCGAACGTGGTCACCGGGTCCTTGCTGGAAACCTGGCGCCGGCTGATCGCCTGCAACCGGGCGAGGAGCTCGACCCGGCTGAAGGGCTTGGTCAGGTAGTCGTCGGCCCCCGCGTTGAGCCCCCGCACCTTGTCCCGCTCCGTCCCGAGGGCGGTCAGCATGAGGACGGGCACGTCGCTCATGTCCCGGATCCGCTCCAGGACCTGCCAGCCGTCGAGGTCGGGCAACCCCACGTCGAGGATGACGATGTCGGGATGGCTCTGGTGGAATTGGCGGACGCCGTCCCGCCCCTCGGTGGACTCGGACACCGAGAAGCCCTCCCGCTCGAGCAGGGTCCGCAACAATTGTCGGATGTCGGCTTCGTCCTCAATGACGAGCACGGAGATATGTCCATCTCGCATCGATCGCAACTGTACTGGTCACACCGGGGAATCCGGTGGAAAGAGGACACCCATGCTAGGGGGAAAGGCCCTGGTGATCCATCGAATTTGCCCACCCATCGACAATTGGGGTCTCTGGGAAGGGCCTGTGTCGACCCTACTCCTGCAACCGAGGCGGGCTTTCGGGGATCCGAGCGGGTGGCCCACCTCGCAAAGATCCCGCAAAGAAGTTTCAGTCAGAGTGCGAATACCAGCCGAAAATGGCCCCAGTACCCAGCGAAAACGCCCCAGTACCCAGCGAAAACGGCCGGGTACTCGGCGAGAACGGCGGGATACGGGGGGCGGAGGAGGTGCCTGGACGGCCCCCCGGGAAGGGTCAACCGGCCCGGAGAACGCAAAAGGTGCGCCGGCCCTGGGTCGTCGGCTCCCCCCGGATTCCTCCGGCCGACGACGGCTCTAGGCCGGCGCACCTTTGCGCTGCTCCCTACCCTCCGGTGTTCCCCCGTAGAGAATCCGTTCCCCTTCGTCGGACTCCCTGCCCGGTCGCCCCCCTCCGAACGACCTTCACCGTGGGGTATCTGTACTGATGGTCAGTACTTTGATTTAAGGCCGTCGCAACCAGGGACACTTTGGGTTGCAGTTCGGTTGCGGCGTGTTGTTTGGGTCTTAACGGCCGCCAGAGAGCCGAAAAGGCGGTGTTACCCCCGCCGGGAGGCGACTCGGTCGGGGCGACGGGCGGCTCCGGCCCCGACTCGGCCCCGACTCGGCACCGCTCCGCCTGCCGTGCTGAAAGGGATGACCAGCCCGGACGGCCGGGCCGCTCCGGAGATGCTCGAAGACGCGACGGAGGACGGCGGCGGGTCGATCCGCTCGGCGTCCATGCCCGGGCCAGACGGGGCCGGAAGTGCCCAGGAGAATGCGAACACGCGCACTAGGGTGGCCCTTCGCAACCGTTTCAGGTCCGAGGATCTCCCATGACAACCCTGGCGCTGGCCCACCTCCTGCTCGCTACGACTTCGAAGTCCACGAGTTCCAGCTCGTTCTTGTTCCTGCTGTTCATCGTGGCGGCCTTCGGCCTCTTCTATTTCCTGGTGCTGAAGCCCCAACAGCGCAAGGCCCAGGCGGCCCGGGGCGGGCAGGGCGCGGGGATCGACGTGGGCGACGAGGTGCAGACCGTCGGAGGCGTCATCGGCACGGTGCTCGAGATCCACGGGGATCGCTACACCGTGCTCACGGGGGCCCTGGGCGAGGACGGCAACCTGGACGGGCCCCAGCCGACCCGCATCGTTTTCGTGCGCCAGGCCATCGCCCGCAAGATCGAGCCGATTGAGGACGTGGCGGTGGACGACGATCCGGCCACGGATGTCCAGACGAGCTCGGGCCACGGTGTCACCGACGGAACAGAGGGTGGGAACGGCGCGGACGGCGAGGATGCCGACGAGACCACGCACGGTGGGGAGGCGGAGGAGGGGTGAGCCCCAAGTCGGGCGGCCGGGCTCAACGTCGCCAGCGACGGAACCTGCTCATCAGTGTGCTGGTCGTGGTGGCGATCGCGGTGGGCTCGTTCGCGGCCGTGTTCGCGGCCAAGTGGTCGCCGCGCCTGGGCCTGGACCTGGCCGGCGGCGTCTCGGTCGTCTACACGGCCGAGGGCAACCACGTGTCGCAGTCCGACCTCTCCGAGACGGTCAACATCTTGAACCTGCGCGTCAACGGCCTCGGCGTGTCGGGGGCGCAGGTGCAGACGACGGGCAAGAACCAGATCTCGGTGTCGATCCCCGGAGTGACCAACGCGCAGCAGGTGCTCAACGAAATCGGCCAGACGGCGCGCATGTATTTCCGGCCGGTCCTCTGTTACGCCTATCCCGAGTCCGTGCCGAAGGGATTCAAGGGAAAGACGTTGCCCCCAGGGGTCGAGAGCATCCCCGCCTGCGAGTCGAGCTACCAGCTGACCGCCTCCGCCCTGGACGTGAACACCACCACCGGCGAGCCCTCGAACAACATCGGGCCCGACCCCCAGTACGCGGCCTACCCCTCGACCGCGGTGGAGAAGCCGAACTACGCGAGCAGCACCGTGCTCCTCCCCGGGCTCTCGGCCAGCGGCAGTAACAACGGCGGCGAGCGCTACGTGCTCGGCCCGAGCGAGATGACCGGCCGCGCCATCGGGAGCGCCCAAGCCACCCAGAACCAGACCGGTGCGTGGGTGGTGGACTACTCGCTGGCCGGCTCGGCCAACTCGGCCCTGTGGGACAAGGTGGCCTCGGAGAACTTCCACCAGCTCCTCGGCATCGAGCTGGACGGCGTCGTGTACTCGGCCCCGATCATCCAGCCGATGCAGTCCACCTTCAGTTCCTTCGACGGGCAGGGCGAGATCTCGGGCGACCTGACCCAGCAGGACGCCCAGAACCTGGCGCAGGCCATGAACTACGGCGCGCTCCCGGTCACCCTGAAGGCCGCCACGTCCGAAACGGTGTCGGCCACGCTGGGCCACTCGGCACTGGTGGCCGGCCTGGGGGCCGGCATCGCCGGGCTGATCTTCGTGCTGCTCTACGTCCTGCTCTACTACCGGGCCCTCGGCCTGGTGGTGATCTCCGGCCTGGTGCTCACGGCCATGATCCTGTGGGCCATCATCTCGGGCCTGGGCCACACCTCGGTCGCCCCGAGCTTCGACCTGGCCGGCATCACCGGCCTCATCGTCTCCATCGGCATCACCGTCGACTCGTACATCGTCTACTTCGAACGATTAAAAGACGAGACGAGATCGGGCCGCTCGGTCCGCACGTCGGTGGACCGCGGCTTCAAGTCCGCCTGGCGCACGGTGTGGGCGGCCGACTTCGTGTCGCTGCTGGCCGCCATCGTCCTGTACTTCGTCGCGGTCGGTGACGTGAAGGGCTTCGCCTTCTTCCTGGGCCTGTCCACCATCATGGACATGGCCGTCACCTGGTTCTACACGCGCCCGCTCGTCATCCTGCTGGGCCAGAGCACGCGGCTGCAGGGCCACGGCACCTTCAGCATTGCCACCGGGTTGGGTGCCGGGCCGCAGCAGACCCAGCTGCCCGTCGGCGTGGGTGCGCTCGGAGCCGGCGGAGGTGGGTCGTGAGCCCGCGGCGTCGCGGCCCCAACGCGGGCGGGAACGGCAGCGCGGACGGCAGCGGCAACGGGGACGGCTCCTTCGACGACGACCACGACGACGAGACGAGCGCGCTCGACGAGGTGAGCCAGGACGACGTCGAGCAGCTCGAGGAGAGCGTCGACACCAGCACACTCGACGAGGAGGAGCTGGTCTCGTTGGACGACGCCGCCCGGGCGCTGCTGGCCAAGCCGCGCCGCGGCCACGGACCGATCGCCCGGCTCTACCGGGGCGAGACGCGCTTCGACTTCGTCGGCCGCCGCAAGATCTGGTTCAGCCTCTCCTCCGCCATCATCGTCCTCGGGATCATCACCATCATTTTGCGGGGCGGCCTGAACCTGGGCATCGAGTTCAAGGGCGGCACCGAGTGGACGATCGCGGCGCCGGGCATCACCCAGACTCAGGCCACTGACGCCATGAAGGGCACCGGGGTGATCGACCCCACCGTGGAGCTGCTCGGCACGGGCAAGAACCAGACGCTCAACGTGCAGTCGGACTTGAACAAGCTCAGCCAGTCGCAGCAGACCCAGGTGAGCAACAACGTGCAGGCGGCCATGCTCAAGCTGACGTCGGCGCACGCCCCCGCGCCGCCGCCCACCACCACGACGACAGCCAAGCCCACGACGACGACGACCAAGGCGGCCGTGGTGGGACCGACCACGGGGTCGTCGACCACGGCGCCGACGACCACCTCGACGACCGCCCCCACCACGACGTCGACCACGGTGCCGGTCGACAAGATCAGCATCACGACCGTCGGACCGACCTGGGGCTCGTCCATCACCAACAAGGCCATCGAGGCGCTGATCATCTTCTTCATCGTGGTGGCCGCCTACATCAGCCTCCGCTTCGAGCCCAAGATGGCGGCGGCCGCCTTCATCGCCATGATCCACGACGTCCTGGTGGCCATCGGGATCTACTCCATCTTCGGGTTCCAGGTGACCCCCGACACCGTCGTCGCCATCCTGACCATCCTCGGCTACTCGCTCTACGACACCGTCGTGGTCTTCGACCGCGTGCGCGACAACACCAGGGGCATCGGCAGCAGCGGACGCATGACGTACCCGCAGCTGATCAACCTGTCGATGAACCAGACGCTGGCCCGTTCGATCAACACGTCGGCCGTGGCCATCATCCCGGTGCTGGCCATCCTCGTCATCGGCGCCCAGATCCTCGGCGCCACCACCCTGCAGTCGTACGGCCTGGCGCTCTTCGTCGGCCTGCTGTCGGGGGCGTACTCGTCGATCTTCATCGCGGCCCCCGTGCTCTGCATGATGAAGCAGCGCGAGGACCGCTGGGTGGCGATCGCCCGGCGCCAGGCCCAGCGCGGCGAGGACAAGGAGTGGTTCTCCGCCGTGGACGCCGCGACCATGAGCACCCAGATGAGCCTGGCGGCCTCCGGTCAGGTGAGCCGGGCCGGGGGAGGTGGTGCTGCCGCGCAGCGTTCCGGCGGCGGCAAGCGCAGCGGGCCGATCCGGCCGGGCTCGGGCAGCCGACCGGGTGGCGGCAGCGGTGGCGGTGGGACCGGGACGGCGGTGACGGACCGGCCGAGCGGGTCGGGCTCGGGTTCGGGGCCGGCCAAGGGGTCGACCACCCCGACGTCCAACGGGAGGGGCACGCCGGCGGCGGGCCCCGTGCCGGCGTCGGGCGCACGGCCGCGCAAGAGCAAGAGCAAGAGGAAGCGGCGCCGTTAGCCCACCAGGCCTGGGAGGTTCTCCGAAGAGACCCCCGATTTTGAGGGTCTCGGATTGCTAGAACGCGCTTCCCGCTTCCAAGAATCAGGCTGCCAACAGTAGGAAGCGCGCCGAACGTTCGTTTCAATCAGGCGGGAGTGATTGGAACGAACGTTCCAATCTGTGGCCAGTGATCGGAAACCTGAAGGATGCCTGTGGGGGCTCGACGATCGGCGGAACGTCACACGTGCCGGGTGAGGCGGCCGCTGCTGGGCGGTAGAGGCATCGGAGCGGCTCAGCGGGGTCGGTCCGAAGCGACCCGGCTGACACCGTCACCGGGCGATCCGGCAGAGACCCGGTGCCCGGGGGAGACCCGATGAGCGCCGGGACGTTGCTGCTGGGCCTGCTCAACGGCCTGACCATCGGCTTGCTAGCCGTCGGGCTTGTTCTGGTCTATAGGTCCAACCGCTTCTTGAACCTGGCGCACGCGCAGATGGGGACGCTGTCCGCCCTGCTCCTCGCCAAGTGGGTGCTCGACTTGGGCTGGAACTGGTGGGTGGCCTTCGTCCTGGCCGTCGTGGTCGGTGTCGCCACCGGATTCGTCATCGAGCGATTCCTCGTGGCACCGGTTCGCCGGAAGTCGAAGTCGCCGATCCGGCTCCTGCTGGTCTCGCTGGCTGCGTCCCAGGTGCTCCTGGCTCTGACCTACATCCCGGCCCTGAATCCGGATCCGGGCACCTCCTCGATCTACCCGCAACCGTTCGCGTCCCACGTGGAAGTCGGCGGCGTCCTGTTGACCGGTATGTGGATCCTCACCGCGGTGCTCGTGCCACTGCTGGTGATCGGATTGGCCGTCTTCATGAAGTACTCGGTGCTCGGCAAACAGATCCGGGCCGCGGCCAACAACCCTGATGCGGCCCGCCTTTCGGGGATCTCGGTCAGGCGGGTCAGCGCCATCTCCTGGGTGGTGGCCGGGGGGCTGTCGGCGATCTCCGCCGTGCTGGTGGCACCGACCCAGGCCAACTTCAACGTGGCCGCGCTGGGGCCGTACCTGCTCATGGTGACGCTGGGCGCGGCGGCACTGGGGGCGTTCGTCAGCATGCCGGCCGCCCTGGGCGGCGGCGTCCTGCTGGGCCTCATCAGCCAGTGCGTCGGGGCGGCCACGTCGAACGGGACCGACGGCGAACTGGCCGTGTTCGCGGCCGTGATGCTGATCGTCTTCGTGCGGGGACGAGCGATCGGCCAGGCCTTCGCCGTCGCCGGCACGACCGTCGAGGACCGGCCGTTGCTGCGCGTGCCCGCGCGGACTGCGCTCCTCGCGTCTCGTGCGCTACCAATGGGCCTGGTTGGCCGCGGTCGGTCTGGCGCTGGCGGTCATCGTTCCGCAGCTGCCCTATTTCCACACCGTGGCGAACGAGTTCACCCTGTCATTGGTTCTCATTTACGCCGTCATCGGTGTGGGCTTGACCATCCTGCTCGGGTGGGGCGGTCAGATCAGCCTCGGGCAATTCGCACTCGTTGGTTTCGGCGCGTATCTGGCGGCCCGCTGGGCCGGCCATGGGTGGTCGCTGCCGGCGCTGCTCCTCGTGGTGGGCGCGATGTGCGCCGTGGTCCTGGTGGTCGTCGGTCTGCCCGCTCTGCGGGTCCCGGGCCTGACGTTGGCGGTGACCACGCTCGGGTTCGCCGTCATCAGCGACGACTGGCTGTTCCGCCAACCGTTCCTGGGCACGTCGCAACCCTTCGGTATCACGTTGCCATCGCCGCCGTGGGGCCCGCGGCTGGGCACCCCGCATTCGCCGCTCGCCGTCTACTACGTCGCCCTGGTCGTCCTGATCCTGGCCTTGGCGACGGGTGCGGCGCTGCGGCGCTCCATTCCGGGGCGGGCGATCGTCGCCGTTCGAGACAACGAGCGCGCCAGCTCGGCCTTCGGCCTCAGCCCGGCCTCGGTGAAACTCGCCACCCTGGCGTTGTCCGGATTCTTCGCCGGCATGGCAGGTGTCTTGTGGGCCGACGCCTGGAAGACGGTCGCACCCACACAGTTCCCGGCCGACCTCTCGCTGGGCCTCATCGCCATCCCGGTCATCGGCGGCCTGGGTTCGCTCGGTGGCGCCGTCGTGGCCGCCGCCCTCCTTTACGGCCTGGCGTTCTTCGTCGGCCCGTCGGTCTCGGGCGTGTTCGGCAACTTCGGCCAGAGTCTGGCGTTCAGTCTCCTCCTGGCCGGCGTGGGCCAGCTGGTCGTGCTGTTGCAGCTGCCCTCGGGCCTGGCGGGAGTGGGGCAGTCGCTGTGGCAGCGGGTCCTCGACGGCCGGGCGCGTCGGGTTGCCCTCTCTGTCCCCGGCGAGATGGAAGTCGAACCCGAACCCGAGCCCGGGCCCGGGGCTGGGTCCGAGCTCGGGCCGAGGCCCAGCATCAGGCCGCGCCACGCTGCGTCAGGGCGCGGCGGTGCCCCCGAACCTGCGTCTGCATTTGCGTCTGCATTTGGATTTACCTTTGAACCGGTCGGGGCCGGGGCCGGAGCGGGGGCCGGAGCGGGGGCCAGAGCCGCCGACGGAGCCGCAGAATCGCCCGTGGTGCTCGAAGCCACCGGCGTGCACGTGCACTTCGGCGGCGTGGTGGCCCTGGATGGACCGGACATCTGCGTGAGAGCCGGCGAGACGGTGGGCCTCATCGGGACCAACGGCGCGGGAAAGACCACGCTCATGAACGTCATTTCGGGCGTGCTGCAACCGGACCGAGGATCGGTGAAGGTCTTCGGTGAAGAGGTGGCTGACCTGGCTCCCGACTTTCGGGCCGCCTTCGGAGTGGCCCGCAGCTTCCAGGACGCGACGCTGTTCCCCGGATTGACCGTCACCGAGACCATTCAGGTGGCGCTCGGTCGCCGCAACCGGGTCGGGATGGTGTCCGCGATGGTGGCCGCACCTTGGGTGCGCGTCACGGAGCGACAGGTCCTCCGAGAAGCCCGGCAGATTGCGGAGCGGTTCGGTCTCGGGCCCTGGGCCGATATGCAGACCTCGCAGCTCTCCACCGGGACCCGCCGCATTTGTGACTTGGCAGCGCAGGTGGCGGCCCGGCCGAAGCTGTTGCTCCTCGACGAGCCCACGGCGGGCGTCGCCCAGCGCGAGGCGGAGGCCTTCGGGCCTCTCGTGGCGGACATCCGCCACGAGCTTGACTGCGCCATCTTGATCGTCGAGCACGACATGCCTTTGCTCATGGGTCTGTGTAACCGCATGTATGCGATGGAGGCGGGCGCGGTGATCGCAGAAGGCACCCCGGACGAGATCCGCCATAACCCGCGTGTGGTGGCGAGCTATCTGGGCACTGACGACGTGGCCATCTCCCGCTCCGGTGGTCTCGACAACGTCGGCGCGGCCGCACGCGGAGGGTCCTGACGATGCCGGTAGCGCACCCGAAAAACAAATTGTGGTGGAGGAAGTACCGATGACACCGTTCCAAGCTTTCCGCCGTTGGTTCCGCCGAGCACCGGTGGCCCAGAAGGTGACCTCCGTCGCCGCCGCCGCCTTGGCGCTCTCCGCCCTCATGTGGGCGGTGTTCCCTGCCGCCCCCCAGTCGACCCTCGGCCTGGGCACGACCGCTCCCGTCGGTGGCTCGGTCGCGAGTGCGGGTGCCTCGACCGCCAACACCACATCGACCACCACAGCGACCACCAACCCTGTGGTCACTGCCACGGGTGGTGCTACTGCCCCCGGCGCCACCTCTGCCGGCGGGGGCGGGCCGAGCTCGGCAGGCGTGACGGCGAACAAGTCCGCAACGGCGACCGCGAGTGCGCCCTCGTGTGTGTCACCTCCGGGCAGCGCACCCGGCGTGACGGCCACGCAGATCAACATCGCGGTGCTGTTGGTGAACATCGCCGGACCGGCCGCCGACAGCACGTTCGGCATACCGCCGCCGGCCACGCAACAAGCCGGCTTCCAAGCCGTGATCAACAACATCAACGCCAACGGCGGCGTCGCGTGCAGGAAGCTGGTGCCGCAGTACTACACCGAAGACCCAGTCGATCAGACAGGGCTTCAACAGGCGTGTCTCACCATTTCGCAGTCGAACGTCTTCGCGGTGGTGGACCCCGGCGCCTACGCCAACTACGCAGCCGGGATCGACTGCTTCGCGCAGAACCACCTGCCCTATTTCGAGGGGTACCAGCTCGATGGCTCCCAGATCCAGCACGATTACCCGTTCCTCTTCAGCGTAGGAAATCTCACCATCACGTACGAAGACTCCGTCTTCGCGTTGCAGAAGCTTGGTTTCTTCAGTGCGTCCAACGGGTTCCAGAAACTCGGGCTCATCTACCGCGACTGCTACCCGGATCTCGTAAGCGACGAGCTGGCGTGGCTCAACCAGGCGGGAGTCCCGTCGTCGGACATCTCGAGCTACGACATGGGCTGTCCCTCGGCGTTTGCCAGTCCGAGCGACCTGGAAAACGCCATCATCCAGTTCAAGGAGGCCGGTGTCACCAACATGACCGAGGTCGACGAGCTCGGTGACATGGCCAACTTCACGACGATCGCCCAGTCACAAGGATTCACTCCCAAGTGGGGCCTGGCCGACGACGGGTTGTTCGAGATCAACGGTGGCTCGGAGGCGCCGGACCCTTCGAACCTCAACGGCGCCATCGGCATCGCCGCCAATCGCGACGGCGAGAACAACACGGCTTCGCTTTCCTCCAATCCGACCGCCGGGACCCTGAAATGCAACGCCATCCTGCAAACCGCCGGCCTTTCGGTCTACGGCGCGGCCGCGGTCGGCAATGCCTGTGATCAGCTGTGGATGCTGCAGGACGCGGTGGACAACGCCCCCGAACTGTCGCAGGAGGCGCTGGCGGCCGGTTTGCAACGGACGGGATCCATCGACTTCTCGTTTCCGCAGGGCCCGAGCAACTTCACGGCCGCCGGGACGACGTATGGCGGCGAGTTCTGGCGCCAGGACCAGTACACGTCGGCCTGCAGCTGCTGGCAGGTCGTCAACCCGAATTGGACCCCGAGCTACTGATGTCCATCTTCGATGACACGGCTCGCGCCGACGTCGCCGCGGACCCCGAGCGTCCGGAGGCGGGGGAGGTGTTGCTCAGCGTCGAAGACGTCGATTTCTCCTACGGCAGCCTCCAGATTCTCTTCGGCATCTCAATGGAGGTGCTCCAGGGCGAATCGCTGGCGGTCTTGGGGACCAACGGGGCAGGCAAGTCCACCTTGCTGCGGGTCATCGCCGGCCTGGAGCGGCCCAGCCGGGGCTCCATCGTCTTCGCAGGGAGACACATCGCCGGGACTCCCGCCGAGGTCCTCAGCAAACAGGGACTCGTGCTGATCCCGGGGGGGCGGGCCATTTTCACCGACATGACGGTGGAGGAGAACCTCGAGATCCAGGGACTTGCCCTGCGTCGACAAAGGCAGGTGTACCTGGAACGAAAAGAGCGGGCCCTGGCCACATTCCCGGCCTTGGCGCGGTCGCTCAGGAGGCAGGCCGGGCGCCTGTCCGGGGGAGAGCAGCAACAGTTGGCTGTGGCCAAGGCCCTGCTGCTCGAGCCGCGGCTCCTCTGTGTCGACGAGCTGTCGCTGGGTCTGGCCCCGGTGGTGGTGGGGGAACTGTTGGACATCGTGTTGAGGCTCAACGAGAGCGGAATCACGACCGTTGTGGTGGAGCAGAGCCTCAACATCGCGGCCAAGCTCTGCGAACGGGCGGTCTTCATCGAAAAGGGAGAGATCCGCTTCGAGGGTCGCACGGCAGAGCTCCTGGAACGCGATGACATCGCCCGGGCGGTCTTCTTCGGAGACGGCGACCGGTGAGGCAGGGGCAGAGGCAGAGGCGGGCCCGCCTGGCAGCGTCCCTGGTGCTGGCCACCGTGCTGGCGACCTTCGCCATGATGGCAGGGCGGGGAGCGAAGCCGGCGGGAGCAATGGCGCCGGATCAGCAGGGGTGGTGGACGTCCCTCAACGCCGGTTCGGAGCCCGAGGTGGGAACCCTCCCGTCGCCGACACCTCCCGACGTACCAGCCCAGGGGCTGCTCGTCGAGGGTCCCTCCAGCTCTCCCGTCGCCTACGCCGCACTGGTGTACTACCTCCCCGGCGGCGCGACGGCGAGCACGCTCACCTTGACCATTGCCGCGAATTCGGCCTCGACGCCCAAGACCACGCTCGAGTTGTGCCCACTGGTCAATCCAGTTCTCAATCCGGAGCAGGGAGGTCCGACGTCGGACGCGCCGCCTTACGACTGCACGAAGAACGTCTCCGCCGGGCCGGACTCCGCGGGCAGTGGCTACCAGCTCCAGGTGTCGTCACTGGTCTCGGATGGGTCCCTCGCCGTGGCGATCCTTCCTACCGGGTTGACGGATCGAGTGGTGTTCGACCAGCCGGACGCCAACTCCCTCACCGTGCAGGCACCCCCCGCCAGCTCGCCTGCACCGACGCAAAGTTCTTCACCCGGGGTCGGGGTCACGCCCACCCCGGCGTCCGGGACACCGATACCCGAGGCGACAGCGATACCGACCCTTGGGATATCGGACTTCGGTGCCACGCCGACTCCCTCACTCGGAGGTGGAGCCCCGGCATCAACCGGCAGCGCCCCATCCGCCACGGCCCCCGCGCAGGCCTCGCCACGGTCGTACGCCGCCATCCCGGTGTTCAGAACGCTCGCCGCCGACAACGCATCCCCGTTGACGGTGGCGCTTGTCATCGCCGCGCTGTCGGGTGGTGGCGCCCTCTGGCTGATCACGGGACGGCGACGGCCGGGTGAAGGTGAGGGTGAGACCGAGGCAGCCTTCACCACGTGACGGACCGCGACGGCTCCTTTTCCTCTCGGGAAAGAAGGGCGTGATGGGGTGCGCTCGGAGGTACACGATGGGATGGCCTCGGAGGTACTCGAGAGGTCGGTAGGGACGCCTCGACGGCGGTCGTGGCGACGAATCTGCCCGACCAGACCTCGTCGGCCCGAGAACCGCAGCGCATAGCGCCGGCGCTGCCGTTGGAGCCGAAGTTGAGCAGGGCCTTTACACCGGGCATGCGCTGGGCTGCCCTGAGACGTTTGCCCTGGCGGGTAGCCTGGATGGATGGTGGCCCTCACCCGGGTGACTCCCACTGACGCTTCGCCCTTGACGGCGGCGCAGGAGCAGGATCGAACGTTGGGTGAGCTGTTGGCGCCCCTGTTGGCCGAGTTCGTCCGGCACCGCCCCGACGAGGACACGACCACGATCGTCGAGGCGGGACGGCTGGCCCAGCGGGTCCACGAGGGCCAGTTCCGCCGGTCCGGCGAGCCCTACATCACGCACCCGGTGGCGGTGGCGACCATCGTGGCCGAGCTGGGGCTGGACGCCCAGACGGTGGCGGCCGCCCTGCTGCACGATGCGGTCGAGGACACCGGGCTGACGCTGGAGTCGATCCGGGAGGACTTCGGCGACGGGGTGGCCCGGGTGGTCGACGGCGTGACCAAGCTGGACCGGCTGCAGTTCGACTCCAAGGAGGCGCAGCAGGCGGCGACCATCCGCAAGATGCTCGTCGCCATGGCGGACGACTGGCGGGTGTTGCTGATCAAGCTTGCCGACAGGCTGCACAACATGCGGACGCTGGCCGTGATGCCCGAGTGGAAGCAGCGGCGCACGGCGCAGGAGACGTTCGACGTGTACGCGCCGCTGGCGCACCGCCTGGGTGTGCAGCAGGTGCGATGGCAGCTGGAGGACCTGGCCTTCGCCACGCTGCACCCGAAGCGCTACGCGGAGATCGAGCAAATGGTGGCGGCCCGGGCGCCCCAGCGTGAGGAGTATCTCGAGCGGGTACTGGTGCACGTGCGGGCCCGGTTGGACGACATGGGCGTCAAGGCGGACGTCACCGGGCGGCCCAAGCACCTGTGGTCCATCTACGAGAAGATGGTCGTGCGAGGCAAGGAGTTCGACGACATCAACGACCTGGTGGCCATCCGGGTCGTGGTCGAGTCCGAGAAGGATTGCTGGGCGGCTTTGGGCGCTATTCACGCCATTTGGGCGCCGGTGCACGGGCGCTTCAAGGACTACATCAACACGCCCAAGTTCAACATGTACCAGTCGCTGCACACGACGGTCATCGGGCTGGACGGCAAGCCGGTCGAGGTGCAGATCCGGACGTTGGAGATGCACCACCGGGCCGAGTACGGCATCGCGGCGCACTGGGGCTACAAGTCCAAGGAGGACCACTCCTCGGAAATGGCGTGGCTGCAGCGCATCGCCGACGTGGACCGCCAGACCGACGACCCGATCGAGTTCCTGGAGGCGCTGAAGCTCGACCTGGAGCAGGACGAGGTCTACGTCTTCACGCCCAAGGGCAAGGTGATCGCCCTACCCGCCCGGTCGACGCCGGTCGATTTCGCCTACGCCATCCACACCGAGGTGGGGCACCGCTGCATCGGCGCACGGGTGAACGGTCGGCTGGTGCCCTTGGAGACGCAGCTGTCGTCCGCCGACACGGTCGAGATCTTCACGTCGAAGTCGCCGACGGCCGGGCCGTCGCGGGACTGGCTGCAGATCGTGGCGTCGACGCGGGCCCGCAACAAGATCCGCCAGTGGTTCTCCCGGGAGCGGCGGGAGGACGCCATAGAGAACGGCCGGGAGGAGCTGGGCCGGGCGCTGCGACGGGAGGGCCTGCCCCTGCACAAGCTTCTGGGGTCGGCGGCGCTGCTCGAGGTGGCCGAGTCGATGAACCTGGCCGACCTGGACGCGTTGTACGCGTCGATCGGCGAGAACCAGGTCTCGGGGCAGTCGATCGTCCAGCGCCTGACCAAGGTCCTGCGGGGCGGCGGCGAGGCCGAGAACCAGCTGCCGACGACGGCGCTGGTGGGGCCGACCCGTACCTCCCGGGCGGGCGGGCGGCGCTCGGGGGCCGGCGTCTACGTGGAGGGGCTGGACGACGTCATGATCCATCTGGCCCGGTGCTGCACGCCGGTGCCGGGCGACCAGATCATCGGCTTCGTGACCCAGGGGCGCGGCGTGTCGGTGCACCGGGCCGACTGCTCGAATGCTTCTGCGTTGGCGGACCAGTCGCAGGAGCGGCTGATCGAGGTCGAGTGGGACCGGGGCAGCGAGGGCGTCTTCGTGGCGACGATCGAGGTGCAGGCCTTCGACCGCTCCCGGCTGCTGGCCGACGTGTCCCGGGTCGTGTCGGAGCATCATTTGAATATCGTGGCGGCTCGCACGGCGACGACGGCGGACCGCGTGAGCCGCATGGCCTTCGACGTGGAGCTGGCGGACCCGACGCACCTGCACTCGTTGATCAGCGCGCTGAAGCACTTGGACGGCGTGTTCGACGCCTATCGTCAGCTGCCTGGCAAGAAAGCTTGACCCCCCGACGGTGAGGAGCCACCCGTGAGCCCGGGTTCGGTCGCGCCCGGGGGCGGGGGGGGTACGCCGCCGGCGCCACCCCAGTTCGCACGCCCAAGGGCATGCACGACGTCCTGTGGCCGGAGTCCCGGCGCTGGGAGCTGACGGTGGCCCGCTTCGCCGGACTGGTCGAGGATGCCGCCTACGGGCTGGCCATGACGCCGGTCCTCGAGCACGCAGGCGTCTTCCTGCGCGGCATCGGGGAGGCGAGCGAGGTTGTCGGCAAGGAGATGTACGTCTTCGAGGACCGCGACGGCCAAATGATGGCCCTGCGCCCCGAGGGCACCGCCCCAATCGTGCGGGCGTTCGTGCAGCACCACCCCGTCCCGCCGTGGAAGGCCTGGTACGTGGCGCCCTCGTTCCGCCACGAGAACCCCCAGCAGGGCCGCTACCGCCAGCACTACCAGCTGGGGGTGGAGGTGCTGGGCGTGGCAGACGCCGACGTGGACGTCGAGGTGGTGTCGTTGGCGCACGACTTCTTCGCCGGGCTCGGCTTGCGGCAAGTCACGCTGAAGCTGCACTCCATGGGCGACGCCGTGTGCAAGCCGGGCTACGTGGCCCTGCTGGGTGCATTCCTGGCCGAACGGGCCGACCAGCTGTGCCCGGCCCACCGCGAGCGCCACCTCGAGAACCCCCTGCGGGTGCTCGACTGCAAGTCGCCCGAGTGCCGCGCCGCCACCGAGGACGCGCCGCACTTCCTCGACTACCTGTGCGACCCCTGCCGGGCACACTTCGAGCGGGTGCGGGCCGGGCTCGACCAACTGGGCATCGGCTACGCCATCGACCACCGCCTGGTGCGGGGCTTCGACTACTACACCCGCACGACCTTCGAGTTCGCCGCCGACGCGCTGGATGCGGCGCAGAACGGCATCGGCGGCGGCGGCCGTTACGACGGCCTGGTGCAGATGCTGGGGGGCGAAGAGACGCCGGGCATCGGGTTCGGCATCGGGATTGAGCGGGTGCTCCTGGCCTGTGATGCCGAGCAGGTGTGGTCGACCGACGCCGCCGTGGCGGCGTCACCGCTCCACGCCTACGTCATCGACACCGCCGGGGGCGAGTCGGCGGTGGCGCTCACCGCCGAGCTCCGGCGGGCCGGGCTGCGGGCGGACCGGGCCTTCGACGGGCGTTCCATGAAGTCCCAGATCAAGTCGGCCGACCGCTCGGGCGCGCTGGTGGCGCTGGTGGTCGGTCCGCAGGAGCTGGCGGCGGGCACCGTGGGGTTCCGGCCGCTGCGCAGCGACGCCGAGCAGCGCACGATGCCCCGGGCGGCCGTGGTGGCCGAGCTGACCGCCTTCGTGGAGAATGCTGCGAACCCGACGGCGTGACGTCCGAACCACCCCCTATCACCAACACCACCCACCTCATCCACCCGCCCTGACCATCCGCCCCACCCCTGACCACCCATCTTCCCTGAGCACGCACCCCGCCCTGACCATCCAGACGACCCCCGAACGACCGACCGCCCCATGACGAACGACGACGACGAACGCCAAACCCAGCCCGAGCCCCAGCCCAACGAACCGACCGCCATGCGCACGCACCTGTGCGGCGTCCTGCGCACGGCCGACGTCGGCACCGAGGTCCGGCTCTGTGGCTGGGTGGCGCGTCGCCGCGAGCACGGCGAGCACCTGGCCTTCGTGGACCTGCGCGACCACTCGGGGATCATCCAGTGCGTGGTCGACGGCACGGTCGAGGCGCGCAGCGAGTGGGTGGTCGCCGTCACCGGGACGGTGCGCCGCCGCCCGGAGGGCACGGTGAACCCCGGCCTGGCCACCGGCGACATCGAAATCGGCGATTGCACGGTCGAGGTGCTGAACGAGGCCGAGCCACCGCCGTTCTCCGTCGACGACCGGGCCGAGTCCGACGAGCCGGTGCGGCTCAAGTACCGCTACGTCGACCTGCGCCGCTCACGCATGCAGCACAACCTCCGCCTGCGGGCGCGCGTGAACGCCGCCATCCGGGCGGCCATGGTCCGGCAGGGCTTCGTCGAGATCGAGACGCCGCTGCTGTGGGCGCCGACGCCCGAGGGTTCGCGCGAGTTCTCGGTGCCGGCCCGCCTGCACCACGGATCGTTCTACGCCCTCCCGCAGAGCCCGCAGCTGGCCAAGCAGTTGCTGATGGTGGGCGGCTTCGACCGTTACTTCCAGATCGCGCGCTGCCTACACGACGAGGACCTGCGCGCGGACCGCCAGTTCGAGTTCATGCAGCTCGACATGGAGTGCTCCTTCGCCAGCCAGGACGACGTCATGGGCTACGTGTCCGAGGTGGTCCTCGATGCGGCGGAGGCGGCAACGGGACAGCGGCCACCGCCGATTGAGCGGATGACCTGGGCCTACGCGCTCGACCGCTACGGCACCGACAAGCCGGATCTGCGCTTCGGCATGGAGCTGGTCGACCTCACCGCGGCCTTCGAGGGGACCGGGGTCAAGGCGTTCTCGTCGCCGGCGGTCAAGGCGCTCGTGGTGCCCGAGGGCGCCGCCTTCCCACGCTCGCGGCTCGATGAGCTGACCGACCGAGCGAAGAAGGCCGGCGCCGCCGGCCTGGCCTGGTTCCGGGTGACCGAGGACGAGGCCACACCGCTGGACGGGCCGCTGGCGCGCCACCTGTCGGAGCAGGAGCGCGTGGCGGTCCGGGAGCAGACGGCGGCGCGCCCCGGTGACCTCATCCTCATGGTCTCCGACGAGTACCGCACGGCGTGCGAGGTGCTGGGGACGCTGCGCACGGCGCTCGGGTCGCCGCCGGTCGCCCAGGGCCCGCACCGCTACGTGTGGGTGGTCGACTTCCCGATGTTCGAGGGCGTCGGCGCCGACGGGCACCTGCAGCCGGCGCACCACCCGTTCACGATGCCGTACCCCGAGGACCTGGCGCTGCTCGAATCCGACCCGCTGGCCGTGCGCTCGCAGGCCTACGACCTGGTGCTCAACGGCTGGGAGCTCGGGTCGGGGTCGGTCCGTATCCACCGCAGCGACTTGCAGGCGCTGGTGTTCGCCGCGCTGGGCATCGGGCCCGCCGAGGCCGAGGCGCGCTTCGGGTTCCTTCTGGGCGCCTTCCGCTACGGGGCGCCGCCGCACGCCGGGTTTGCGTTCGGGGTGGATCGGCTGGCGGCGATCTTGGCCGGGGAGGAGAACATCCGAGAGGTGATCGCCTACCCGAAGACGCAGTCCGGGGCCGACCCTTTGACCGGGGCGCCGGCACCGCTGTCGGCGGCGGCGCTGGCGGAGCTGGGGATCAGGGTGGTGGTGCCGCCGGCGAGCCCGGGCACGGGCGCTGCGCCGGCGGGGAAGACGGGGGAGGCGGAGGCGACTGGGGAGACGGGGGAGGCGGAGGCGACTGGGGAGACTGGGGAGGCGGAGGAGGCGCCCAACCCCTCGCCGAGTTGAGCGGATCGGGCGGGCCTGACGGTGCCGGCGTCGATGTCGGCGTCTGCGTGGGCGCTGGCGAAGGTTTCGGCACGCGCAAAGGGCCGCCCAGCCGCACAAGGCGCTCCCCTCGCGCCAGGAGCACGGCAGGAACCGGAACTTGAAAGAAAGGGACTTGCGAATCCGGACCGAAACGGAAAGCTGAAGGCCATATGCACCCCAACGCGCACCCGGCCCCCGCCGCGCCACACGGCACCCACCCCCGGCGCCGGACCCGACTGACCACCTCGCCGGGGCCAGACCCACGTGACCGGACCCGCGCCGACCGAGACGACCGGACCGACCGGGCCGACCGACACCGATCCCCGTGAGCCTCTTCGACGCCGCCGCCGACCGCCGCCTGCGCAGCCGGGCACCGTTGGCCGCCCGCCTCCGCCCCCGCACCCTCGATGAGGTCGTGGGCCAGGACCACCTGGTCGGACCCGGCGCCCCCCTGCGCCTGCTGGCCGAGTCGGACCGGGTCCCCTCCTCGATCCTCTGGGGCCCCGCCGGCACCGGCAAGACCACCCTGGCTCGCCTGCTGGCCGACACCACGGCCAAGCACCTGGTCACGCTGAGCGCCACGGCGGCCGGCGTGAAGGACGTCCGCGAGGCGCTGGCCGGCGCCGAGCAGCGCCTGGGCGAGCACGGCCAGGGGACCATGCTCTTCATCGACGAGGTGCACCGCTTCAGCAAGTCCCAGCAGGACGTGCTGCTGCCCGCCGTCGAGGACGGGCTGGTCGTGCTCATCGGGGCCACCACGGAGAACCCTTTCTTCGAGGTGAATCCGCCCTTGTTGAGCCGGACCTCGCTGTGGCGGCTGCACGCCTTGTCGCCGGACGACCTGCGCACGCTGGTCCGGCGGGGGTTGGATCTCGAGGAAGCCGGCGCCGAGGACGAGGCGGTGGACGCGGTGGTGGCGGCGTGCGAGGGCGACGCCCGGGCGGCGCTGACTACGGTCGAGGTGGCGGTGGCGCTGGCACGGGCTGCCCGGGCCGGCGAAGGCGACGGCGGCGGCACCGAATCCGGCGAACACGGCGAACACGGCGGGCGCGCCGAGGAGCCCATCGTCCTGACCATGGACGACATGGCACGCGCCCGGGACGGGCGCCTGTTCCACCAGGGGGCGGACGAGCACTACGACCAGATCAGCGCGCTGATCAAGAGCGTGCGGGGGTCGGATGTCGACGCCGGCCTCTACTGGACGGCTCGCATGATCGAGGGTGGCGAGGACCCGCGCTTCCTGGCCCGGCGCATGGTCATCTTGGCCAGCGAGGACATCGGGCTGGCCGACCCCCAGGCCTTGCTGGTGGCCGAGGCGGCGGCACGAGCAGTCGAGTACGTCGGGCTGCCCGAGGCGGCATTGAACCTGGCCGAGGCCGTGATCTACCTGGCCCGGGCGCCCAAGTCGAACGCCGTGGTCCGTGCGCTCGGTCGGGCCCAAGCCGACGTCCGCTCGGGGGTGGCCCAGGAGGTGCCGACCCACCTGCGAGACGCCCACTACAAGGGCGCGGCGTCCCTCGGGCACGGCGAGGGGTACGTCTATCCCCATGACGACCCCTCCGGAGCGGTCGAGCAGCAGTATCGTCCTGAGGCGCTCCAGGGGCGGGTGTACTACGAACCGACGCCGCACGGTGCCGAAGGTGGCAGAGCCGGGGACGGGACCAGTCGAGACAGGGAGGCCGATTCGTGATGGGAGGACATCGAGGGGGCGGCTTGCTGTCCGTTGCCCTCGGTGTGGGGGTCGTGCTCGGCGGCGTCGCGGGCGTCGGCATGGGCGCCGGCGCCGGCGCCGGCGCTTCCGCGCCTGCCCAGCGCGTCGAGCTGCCCCAGGCGGTGCCGCACATCCCGGCCGACGCCACGCAGTTCGGCGCTGCTCCGTCCGACCAGGAGCTCAAGCTCGACGTGGCGCTGACCGGGCAGGACCCGGTCGCACTGGCCCAGGCGGTTGCCGCCGTCTCGACGCCCGGATCACCCGACTACCGCCACTACGTCACGCCGGCCCAGTACGCGGCGGCGTACGGTCCGTTGCCGTCGGAGGTGGACCAGGTGACGTCGGTGCTGCGCAGCGAAGGGCTCGACGTGGGTGATCTCGCCCCTGACAGCAACCTGCTGCCGGTGACCGGCACCGCGTCGGCCGTGGCGGCGGCCTTCGGGACGTCGCTCGAGACCGTGCAGGCGCCCGATCAGCCCCGGGCCGTCGTCAACACCTCGACGCTCGGGGTCCCGGCCTCGCTGTCGGGTGTCGTCAGCGGCGTGGTCGGGCTGAACGGTCTGTTCGACGAGCACTCCATGCTCAAGCGCTCGCCCGTGACATCGGGGCCCCGGTCGGCCCCTTCCTCAGGCGCTTCGGGCGCCTCGGGCGGCTCAAACTCCTCGGCCACTGCCGGGCCGTCCGGTACGGCCAGGCCCAGGCCCAGGCACAGGGCGGCCAGGCCGAGTCGGCGCACGCCCAGACACCCCAGGCCTGCGCCGCGGCCCAGAACACGACGATGGGCGGCATCTACACCTCCACACAGCTGTCGAACATCTTCGGCCTGAACCAGCTCTTCGCCCAGGGCCGCACCGGCATTGGGGAGACCGTCGCCGTCGTCGAGTTCGAGCAGTATCTCGCCAGCGACGTCCAGGCCTTCCAGGCTTGCTACGGACTTTCCAACCGCATCCGCAACGAGGTGGTGGACGGCCCGATCGAAGGTTCACCCCAGGGCAGCGGCGAGGCGGCGCTCGATGTGGAGCTGGCCGCCTTCAACGCGCCGGCGTCCTCGCTCGTCGTCTACGAGGCGCCCAACAACAGCGACGTGGCCGCCATGGACCTGTTCCAGAAGATCGCCAGCGACGACGTGGCCCAGGTCGTCACCACCAGCTGGGGCAACTGCGAGGCCTTCGCGGGCAGCGACCTGGGGGAGGAGAACGAGATCTTCTCCCAGATGGCCATGCAGGGTCAGACCATGGTCGCCGCGTCGGGCGACTCCGGGTCGGAGGACTGCTTCCCCGACAACGGTTCCACGACGCCGGGCACGTCGTTGGCCATCGACGACCCCGGTGCGCAGCCCAACGTGGTGAGCGTCGGCGGCACGACCATGAGCAGCGGGACGGCCTCGTCGCAGACGGTGTGGAACGACTGCCAGAATCTTCCCGCCGAGGTGTGCGCCGACAACATCTTCCACGGCAGCAGCGTCGGCTCCACCGGAGGCGGGTTCTCCGAGGTCTGGCCTCGTATCCCGGGCCAGCCCATCGTCACCAGCCCCGACCCCTGCGGGCAACCGACGACGGGATGCCGGTCGGTGCCCGACATCGTGTACCCATCCGACCCCTCGGACGGTGGCGTGGTGGCCTACTTCGACGGCAACTGGACCGCGTTCGGCGGCACCAGCGTCGCCGCACCGACCAATGCCGGGCTCTTCGCCGACACCGACCAGGGCTGTTACGCCTCGCTCGGACGAGTGGCGCCGGCGCTCTACGCCGCGGGCGGCGGCACCAACTACACGGCGATCACCTCGGGCAACAACGACTTCACCGACAGCAACGGCGGGGACTTCCCGGCGGGCACCGGCGCCAGCGGGCTCGGCTCGCCGGTGGACCAGAACCTGGCCATCGCGCTACAGGGCGCCGACGGGTGCCCCTCGGTGGGGTCCGTCTCCCCGAACACGGGTCCGGCCAGCGGCGGCGCCGCCATCACGGTCTCCGGCGGCGGCTTCCAGAACGCGACCTCGGTCACCTTCGGCTCGGCCGGCAACGGCCAGATCGTCTCCCAGACCGAGACGTCGATCACGGTCATCCCGCCCAACGCCCCCGGCCCACTGTGCGTCAACGTCGTCGTGCAGAACTCGCAGGGCATTTCGCCCACGTCGACGGCGGACGAGTTCGGGTTCGACGGCGACCTCAACTGCGGGCAGGGATACCGCTTCGTCGCCTCCGACGGGGGAGTGTTCGACTTCGGCTCCGCCGCCTTCTACGGCTCCCGCGGCGGCCAGCCCCTGAACGCGCCCATCGTGGGCATGGCCGTCACGCCCAGCACGAACGGCTACTGGCTGGTGGCCTCCGACGGCGGCATCTTCAACTACGGCGACGCAGGGTTCTTCGGCTCCATGGGGGGCCACCCTCTGAACAAGCCCATCGTGGGCATCGCCTCCACCCCTGACGGAGAGGGCTACTGGGAGGTGGCCTCCGACGGCGGCATCTTCAACTTCGGCAACGCGGGCTTCTACGGCTCTACCGGCTCCATGCACCTGAACGCGCCCATCGTGAGCATGGCCTCGACGCCGGACGGGCTGGGCTACTGGCTGGTGGCCTCCGACGGCGGCATCTTCAGCTACGGCGACGCGGCGTTCGAGGGCTCGGCCGGTTCGCTGCGGTTGAACTCTCCCGTGGTGGGCATGGCGGCCGGACCCGGCGGCACGGGCTACTGGCTCGTCGCCGCCGACGGCGGCATCTTCAACTACGGCTCGGCCAAGTTCTTCGGCTCGGCCGGCTCACTCAAGCTCAACGAGCCGGTAGTCGGCATGGCCGCCGCGCCGGACTTCGGGGGCTACTGGCTGGTGGCCTCCGACGGGGGCATCTTCAACTACGGCGACGCGCTGTTCTACGGGTCGACCGGCAGCATCAAGCTGAACAAGCCGATCGTGGGCATGGCGTCGGCCTGACCGCCCGCCCGGGCCTGACCGCCCGACCGCCTGACCCCCGGACCCCCGGACCGCCTGACGCCCGGACCGCTTGACCCCTAGGTAGCCAGCCCGCCGGCCCAGAACGCCATGTCCCGCCGGTAAACTCGGGCGATGGACGCCAACGGACTGAGGGCGGCCTTCACGCGCTACTTCGCCGAGCGCGGACACCAGATCGTCCCCTCCGCCAGCCTCATCCCGCACGACCCGACGGTCCTGTTCACCATCGCGGGCATGGTGCCGTTCAAGCCGTACTTCCTGGGCGAGGAGCCGGCTCCGTGGCCCCGGGCCACCTCCATCCAGAAGTGTTTCAGGACGCCGGACATCGACATCATCGGCACCGACACCTACCACTGCACCTTCTTCGAGATGCTGGGCAACTTCAGCTTCGGCGACTACTTCAAGGCCGACGCCATCCCGATGGCCTGGGAGCTCCTCACCGATGTCTTCGGCCTCGACGGCGATCGCCTCTGGGTCACCGTGCACGAGAGCGACGACGAGGCGGAGCAGATCTGGATCGACAAGGTGGGCGTGCGGCCCGAGCGCATCCAGCGCATGGGCGACGAGGACAACTTCTGGGCCATGGGCGACACCGGCCCCTGCGGCCCCGACTCGGAGATCTTCATCGACAAGGGGCCCGAGTACGGGCACGACGGCGGGCCCAAGCACGGCGGTGGCAACCGCTTCGTCGAGATGTGGAACCTCGTCTTCATGCAGTACAACCGCGACGCCCAGGGCACGCTCACCGACCTGCCGCGCAAGAACATCGACACCGGTGCCGGGTTCGAGCGCATCCTTCCGGTCCTCCAGGGCAAGGATTCCGTGTTCGACACCGACCTGTTCCTGCCGATCATCGACGCGGCGGCCTCCGTCATCGGCGCCGGCTATGGCACCGACGAGCGCACGGACGTGTCGTTGCGGGTGCTGGCCGACCACGGCCGGGCCATGACCATGCTGGTGGCCGACGGCGTGCTGCCGGCCAACGAGGGCCGGGGCTACGTGCTGCGCCGCATCGTCCGGCGCGCCGTCATGGCGGCCCGGCGCCTCGGCGTGGAGAAGCCGATCGGCCCCACCCTGGTGCAGGCGGCCACCGAGGTGCTGGGGGAGGCCTGGCCGGTGCTGGTGGCCCAGCACGACCTCATCGTCAACGTGGTGGCGCGTGAGGAGGCCGCGTTCGACCGCACGCTGCGGGCAGGCCTGGGCCGGCTCGAAGAGGCGTTCTCCACCGGAGCGAAGGTGCTGCCGGGCGACGTGGCCTTCACCCTGCACGACACGCACGGCTTCCCGGTGGAGCTGACCGAGGAGCTGGCGCGTGACGCCGGAGTCGAGGTGGACCGGGCCGGCTTCGACGCGGCCATGGCGGAGCAGCGCGAACGGGCCCGGGCGGCGGCCAAGGCGTCGCGTGCGGGCGACGCCGCGGCCTACCGCGCCCTGCTCGATGCGGAAGGGCAGACGGCGTTCGTCGGCCGCGGGATCGAGAACTACGAGGTGCCGGCGCGGGTGCTGGCCGTGCTCCAGGGCGTGGAGGGCGACGACGAGGACACCGTCGAGGTCTTCTTGGACCGCACGCCCTTCTACGCCGAGGGCGGCGGCCAGATCGGCGACACCGGGACCATCGTCACCGAGTCGGGGATCGCCGAGGTGTCCGACACCGTCTACGCCGTCCCGGGTCTGATCGTGCACAAGGCGCGGCTCGACGGCGAGCTGGTGGCCGGACAGGACGCGCTGGCCACCATCGACGTCGAGCGGCGCGAGGCCATACGGCGCAACCACACGGCGACCCACCTGCTGCACTCGGCGCTGCGCAACGTGCTGGGCGACCACGTGCGCCAGCAGGGCTCGCTGGTGGCGCCCGACTATTTGCGGTTCGACTTCTCTCATCACGCCCAGCCGACCCGTGAGGAGCTGGACGAGGTGTTCGCCCTGGCCAACGCGGCCGTGCTGACCGACGTGCCGGTCGAGACCACCGAGACGACCCGGGAGGACGCCGAGGGGATGGGTGCCATCGCCTTCTTCGGCGACAAGTACGGCGCGTCGGTGCGCGTCGTGCAGGCCGGGCCGTCGTCGCTCGAGTTCTGCGGCGGCACGCACGTGGACTCGCTGGGGCAGATCGGGCCGATCACGCTGCTGTCGGAGGGGTCGATCGGGTCGAACACGCGGCGGATCTTCGCTTCGACGGGGAAGGTGTCGCTGGCCCGGGCGGTCGAGCGCGAGCGCCTGGTGCAGGCGGCCGCCGATCTGCTGCGCACCGAGCCCGACGAGTTGGTGGCCGCCATCGGGCGCGTCATGGAGCGCCAGCGCGACGCCGAGAAGGAGCTGGCGCGGCTGCGCCAGCAGTCGAGCGAGGCGGAGGCCGGCGCGCTGGCGGCCGGGGCGGCGGCCGACGGCGGGCTGGTGGTGGCCCGGCGCGACAACGTGGAGGGCGACGCCCTGCGCTCGTTGGCGCAGGCGGTGCTGCGCCACGACGGCGTGCGGGCGGTGGTGCTGGGCGGCTCGCCCGACGGTTCGAAGGTGGCCATCGCGGCCGCCACCGGTGGCGATCCCGACGCGGAGCAGCTGGTGCGCACGCTGGGTCGGATGGTCGGCGGGGGCGGGGGCGGCTCGCCCGAGGTGGCGCTGGCCGGCGGGAAGGACCCCTCGCAGATCGAGGCGGCCTTGGCCGAGGCGCAGCGGCTCCTCTCGGCGTGAGCGACGGCGGGCGGGACCCGGCGTCGGCGGCGCGCGGGCGGTCGCAGGCGGAAATGGGCTCGGACCGGGTGTCGGGGTCCGGTGCCAGTCGGGGCTCGGGGCAAGGGTCGGGGCAGGTCTCGGGGCCTGGTCTTGAGGGGAGTCCGGCGAGAGGTCCGGGGCGGGTGGCCGCCCTCGATCTCGGCGCTCGGCGCATCGGTGTGGCCTATTGCGACTCGAGGCGGACGTTGGCCAGTCCGTGGGGGACGATCGAGCGCAGCGGCGACGCGGTGCGTGACCGGGCGGCCGTAGTGGACGCGGTGCGAGAGGTCGAGGCGGAGACGGTGGTGGTCGGGCTGCCCCTGAGCCTCTCCGGGCACGCCGGGCCGGCGGCGCAGGCGGCCCTGGAGGAGACCGAGGCGCTGCGGGCGCTGCTCGAACCGCTCGGTGTCGCGGTCGAGACGGCGGACGAGCGGTTGACGACGATCGAGGCGCAGCGCAACCTGCGGGCGGCCGGGCGCACCGGACGGGCGGCCCGTCAGGTGGTCGACAGCGCGGCCGCCATGGTGCTGCTCCAGTCCTGGCTGGATCGGCCGTGAGCGACACCTGGGGCGGCGACGGTCCGGTCGAGGGTCCGCGCGACGGTGACGGTGACGACGAGCACGAGCCGCCGTTCGACGGATCGGACGCCTCCGACCAGGCCCCGGACGCGCCCGACGACGAAGGTGCGCTCGACGCCGAGCAGCCAGCCGAGACGACCCGAGCCGAACGAAAGAAGGCCCACTCGGCCCGGGTGCGCCGGCGCCGTCGCATCGTGGCCGGGGTGGCCGGTGGGCTACTCGTGCTCGTCCTGGCCTTCACACTCTGGTACGAGCTGGAGGCGCACGCGCTGGGCCCGGCCGGTCGCCAAGTCGTGATCACCGTCCATAATGGCGAGTCGAGCGACTCCGTCATCGACGCCCTCAGCCAGAACGGCGTCATCGGGAGCTCGTGGGCGTTCCGGATCTCGGACGTCTTCCACGGCGCTCCCACGGCCATCCCAGGCAGCTATGCCTTGCACCGGAACCTGACCTTCTCCGAGGTGCGCGCCATCCTGGCCGCCGGCCCCAACATCTACCCGGTCGACGTGCTGCCCGGCTACACGCTCAACGAGGTGGGGGCCCAGGTCGACAGCCTGCCCGGCCACGCCGAAGGGGGCTTCAGGGCGGAGGCCTCGAGCGGGGCCGTGCACTCGGCCTTCTCGCCCCCCGGGTCGAACAACCTGGAGGGGATGCTCGGGACGGGCACCTATCTGGTTCTGCCTGGCGAGAGCGACCTCACGATCGTGCACGACATGGTGCAGCGTTTCGACCACGACGCGGAGGCGGCAGGATTGAGTACGGCCTCGGCCGGCGCGTTGGGTCTGACGCCGTACCAGGTCCTCATTGCCGCCTCCATTGTCGAGAAGGAGGGCTACATTCCGGTCAACATGCCCGACACGGCCCGAGTGATCTACAACCGCCTGGCCAACGACATGCCGCTGCAGATGGACTCGACGGTGCTCTACGCCCTCGGCCAGGACGGAGGGCCGGTCACGTCGCAGGATCTGCAGATCCAGTCGCCCTACAACACGTACCTCAACAACGGCCTGACCCCGACGCCGATCTGCATGCCGTCGCAGGATGCGTTGGACGCCGCCGTCCACCCACCGCCCGGTGCCTGGCTCTACTTCGTGCTGGTGCAGAAAAACGGGGTCATGGCCTTCTCGGACACCTACGCCGAACAGCTGGCCAACGAGAAACTGGGGCGGTCGCGTGGCTTGCCCTGAACCGTCTGGCCCGCCCGCGACGCCGCCCTCACCGCCACCACCGGCACCACCGCCCCCGGACGAGCGGCCGTTGCCGCTGCTGACCATGGCCGAGGCCCGCCACGCGGTGAGCGCCCCAGTCCGGATAGTGGGGGTCATCGGAAGCCCGGTGGCGCACTCGCTGTCGCCCTTGCTGCACACGACGGCGTTCGACGCCCTTGGCCTGGGCGATACCTGGTGTTCGTTCGCCTTCGAGGTGGCACCGGGACAGGCGGCGGCGGCCCTGGCGGACATGCGACGCTCCGACGTCTCGGGTCTGTCGGTGACCATGCCGCACAAGGCCGACGTGGGCGCGCTGGTCGACGAGTGCAGCGACGTGGCCCGGCGGCTCAACGCAGTGAACTGCGTGGTGCAACGCGACGAGATGCTCTACGGCACCAACACGGACGGCGAGGGCTTCGTGGCCTCGCTGGCGCGCGGCGCCGGCTTCGACCCGGCGGGTCGCCGCTGCCTGGTGGCCGGCGCTGGCGGCGCGGCACGTGCGGTCGTGCTGGCCCTGGCGGAGGCCGGTGCGAGCCGGGTGACGGTGGTCAACCGGACGCCGGACCGGGCCCGTGAGGCGGCGGTCCTGGCCGGGCCTGCGGGCACGACGGTGGCCGCAACCGAGCAAGAAGCCCTGGTCGAGGCCGTGCAGGCCGCGGATCTGGTCGTCAACGCCACGCCGTTGGGCATGGCCGGAGCGGACTCGCCGCGCGAGGCCATGGAGACGGCCCGACAGTGGCTGGTGCCACCCGAGCTGCTCCACGAGGGTCAGGTGGCCGCCGATCTGGTCTACGTGCCCCGGCCGACGCCCTGGCTGGTGGAGGCGGCGAGCCGCGGCGCCACGACCCTCGACGGCCTCGGGATGCTCGTCCACCAGGCGGCGGCCCAGCTCCTGTTGTGGACGGGCCAGGAACCTCCCGTGCACACCTTGTGGGAGGTGGCGTCGGAAATGACGAACCCGAACCCCGAATACCCCCGATGACCGCACTGACCTCAACGGCGGCGAGGCCGACGAAAGCAGCGAGGCCGCCGAGGCCCGCCCCTGCCTCGGAGCCCTTAGGCCCGACCCGGCCCCCGGCCCCCGGCCCCCGCCCCGGGCCGCCCGGTCACGCCGGCGAAGAGGGGGCCACCTCCGTCGCCGCCGGCGTCGGCTCCGGCCACAGCCCCGCCCGCGCCAGCGCGGCCACCGACTCCTCGCGCAGCGCGCGGGTCAGCGCGTCGCGCTGCGACGGCACGGTCAAGAGGGTCACCCGCACCGTGATCGTCGCCGAGTCCGCGTCCTGCAAGCCAACCAGCTTCGGCGGCTCCGTGCAGTACTGGGCGAACTCGGGCGACACCGCCACCCGGTGCGCCGCCGCCTCAACCACCGAGCGCACCTGGTCCAGGTCGGCGGCCGTCGCCCCCGGCAGCGTCAGGTCGACCACGGCCCGGGCCCACCCCCGCGACAGGTTCCCGACGAGGCGGATGTCGCCGTTCGGGATGATGTAGATGGTGCCGTCCAGCGCCCGGAACCGGGTCAGGCGCATGGTGACGTCCTCCACCACGCCGGTCACGCCGCCCACCAACACCGAGTCACCGACGTTGTACTGGTCCTCCATCGTCATCAGGAAGCCCGAGAAGTAGTCGCGCACGATCTGTTGGGCGCCGAAGCCCAACGTCGCCCCGATGATCGTCGCCGACGCCAGCAGTGGAGTCAGGTTGATGCCGAGCATCCCGAGCACGATCGCCCCGGCCACGATGAACACGAAGAAGCGCCAGACATTCGCCACGACGCCGGACATGGTCGTCACCCGGGCCGCCGCGTGATCCGAGCCCCGGCGCGTCGCCGCCTGGTTGGCCACCCGGACCAGCACCCGCCGGATGACCTTGGAGCCGTAGCGGGCCACCAAGAACGCGATCAGCGCGACCAGGAGGATCTCCAGCGGCCGCACGATCAGGTCGGTGACGGTCGAGGCGGTGTCCGGGCTCACACCGAGCTTGGTCAGCAGGTGGTAGAGCCAGCCGCCGCCCTGATCGACCTGGCCGGCCGGGTTGGCGTTGGCGTTGGCCTGGGCGGAGGCGCCGACCAGGGCAGGGAGCGCCGCCAGAGGGGGGAAGGTCACGGCCGGTATTCTGTCCGGATTCAGCCGATATGACCACACTCGCCCGAACAAGCGTTGCCGCCCGCCGCAGCGTCCCTCCGTTCGACTTCGTGCTGGTGGCGGCCACGCTGCTGGTGTCGTTCATCGGCGTGGTCATGGTCTACACGGCCACCCGCGGGCCGCTCCTGGCGGCGGGCGACGACCCGAAGACCTTCCTGAAGAAGCAGGGGCTCTTCATCGTCCTGGGCATCATCGTCATGGTCGTGCTGGCGGTGTTCGACTACCGCCGCCTCGAACCCGTGGCCACGCTGCTGTACTGGTTGATCATCCTCGCCCTGCTCGCTGTCTTCGCCGTGGGCAGCAGCGCGCAGGGAGCGGCCCGCTGGTTCAGCCTGGGTCCGCTCGAGCTCCAACCCTCCGAGTTCGCCGTCCTCTCCCTCATCCTGGCCATCGCCTCCTATTGCGCCCGACGAGATGAGGACGGGTTGGCCTGGCTCGACGTGTTCCGGCTGCTGTTCATGGCCGGCATCCCCATCGTCCTCGTGCTGCTCCAGCCCGACCTCGGCACGGCCATGATCATGGTGATCGTCCTCATCGTGATGCTGGCCGTCGCCGGCCTGCCGATCCGCATCCTCGTGCTGCTGCTCATCGGGACGGTGTTGGTCGCCGTCGTCGCCATCGAGGGCGGACTGCTGCACACGTACCAGATCGCCCGCCTCACCACGTTCCTCAATCCGAGCCAGCACAGCAGCAACCCCTACGTGCAGACCACCATCTACAACACGCAGCAATCCAAGGACGCCATCGGCGCGGGGGGCCTGTTCGGCTCGGGCATCGGGCACGGCGCCCAGACGAACCTCGGCTACGTCCCCGAGCAACAGACCGACTTCATCTTCACCGCTGTGGCCGAGCAACTCGGCTTCGTGGGCTCGGTCGGCGTGCTCGCCATCCTCGGCGTCATCGCCTGGCGCATCCTGCGCGCGGCCGTGGTGGCTCGCGACGTCTTCGGGCGCCTGATCTGCGCCGGCCTCTTCGCCTTCGTCGCCTTCAGCGTCTTCCAGAACGCCGGGATGACGATGGGGATCATGCCGATCACCGGCATCCCGCTCCCGTTCGTCAGCTACGGCGGCACGGCCGTCCTGGTCTTCTACGCCACGATCGGCCTGGCCCTGAGCGTGGGCGCCCGGCGGAGATACGTCCGGTGACCGACGTCGAGCCCGGGCTCGAGTCGGGCGTCCCACCCGAAGCGGAGGCGCCGGCCGAACAACCCGAGGCGCCGGCCGAACAACCCGAGGCGCCGGCCGAACCGGAGACGCCGGCCGAACCCGAGGCTGAACAGGCTGAGGCCGCCGAGCCGACTCCGCCGGACACCGAGGCGGCGGCTGGGCCCGTAGCGGCACCGGCCGCCGACGTCGAAACTCCACTCGAACCCACGGCCGCACCGGCCGGGGCGTTCAGGCCGCTCGGAGCCAACTTCCGCGTGATGGAGGTCGACGACGTGGCGCTGGAATTGCCCTCGCAGTTCCCGGCCGTCACCCTGGCCGAATCCGGCCCACCGAACCGGCTGCTCGTCTTCCCGGTCGGGCTGACCGAGGGCAACGCCATGGCTCTGGCGCTGCGCCGCATGGAGGGCAGGCGTCCCATGACGCACGAGCTGTTCATGCACGTCCTCCAGCGGGCCCGCATCGACGTGATCGCGGTGCGCCTCACCGGTCGGGAGGGGGGGAACCTGCTGGCCGAGCTCGACCTGATGACGCCGTCGGGTCGAGAGCGGGTGGACTGCCGGCCGTCGGACGGTCTCATCTTGGCGCTGCGCATGCCGGTCGCGTCACCCATCCTCGTGGACGAGCGCCTCCTCGAGGAGGCCGGCGACGTCGCGCCCTTCGGCGACGGTGGGGAGACCTGAGCAAAACCTGAATCGCACGACGATCATCGAGAGTTCGGCGAAGTGGGTGCTCCGTGCTCCCGATCGCGGGGTAGACGGGGGCCCGGCACGGAGGGGACAGTTTGGCGACGGCTCCTTTGCGGGGATTCGCGGAAGCAATTTCCGACAGAGCCGGACTGCTCGCATACTCGGATGGAGGACCGGAATGAAGACGTCAGTGGGACAGGTCGCGCGGGTGTCACGCAGTGGCCAGTTGGTGGCGATCGTCGTGTCGGTCCTCGTCTCCCTTGGCTTATCCGTGGCAGCAGGTGCGAATGCCGGCGCGGCGCAGGCTGCACCGGCGCCAGACACCCCTGGTTGTTACCTGTCTCTCAATCCGCCTTCTGGACCCGTGGGGACGCTGGTCTCCATCACCGGCTCCAGTGCGACATGTAACGACGGGGGAGAGGGCGGTGAGTTCGGATTCTTCGACGAGTACGCCGCGGTCTTCATCACCGAGCTGCCGGCCGCCGGACCGTTCGCGTTCGACTACCGGATCCCGGTGACGATGGCGTCGGGCCAGTTCGACTCGGCCGTCCTGGGCTACGAAGGAGGCGGCCCGGTGGGTCCGGGTCCAGCCGGATTCCTGACCAACATGGGCGCTCCGCTCGATGCCGCATTCGACGTCACCTCGGCGCCGCCGGGGTGGGCCGACTACACCTCGATCATGGCGGCGACGAAAGTGTGCAATGGCTGCACGAGCAGCGTCGTCCCGGTCTATGACATCGTCCGCTCCGACGGTTACCTGGACACGCTCGGCCCGACGATCGCGGTGGGAAATGCTGGAGGTCTGGCGCTCAAGGCGCCGATCGTGGGATCCGCCATCACTTCTGATGCCGGCGGCTATTGGATGGTCGGGGCTGACGGTGGGGTGTTCAGCTTCGGCGACGCCGGCTTCTACGGCTCATTGCCCACCGACGACGTCACACCGGCCGGGCCGATCGTGGGAATAGCTCCAGCGGCTGATGGAAAGGGTTACTGGCTGGTCGGTGCGGACGGCGGGGTGTTCAGCTTCGGTGACGCCGGTTTCTACGGTTCCATGGGAGGCGAGCCCCTCAACGCTCCAGTGGTAGCCATGGCTGCCACCCCCGACGGGTACGGCTACTGGGTGGCCGCCGCCGACGGTGGTGTCTTCACCTTCGGTGACGCCCCGTTTGAGGGATCTGCCGCCAGTGGTTCTCAGCAGTTCGCAATGGTCGCGATGACGCCAAGCTCCAGCGGCAAGGGTTGCTGGCTCTTGGGCCAGGACGGCGGAGTGTTCACCTTCGGCGATGCCACGTTCCTCGGCTCCGGCCGGGGTGGGCCCGGCCAAGGTGCACCAACGTCTTGATCGTCATTGGCCAGCGCTCCGTAAGCACTCACACGGTGCGCCCCACAATGTGCTGCGGGCATTGACCCCGCCGTCGCCTGGTATCGCTGCCCGGTCCTTCCGGCAACGATCGCTCGGGTATTCGCTTTGACGACTGCCCTTTGGCGCGTCAGGGGCTACCGTCCACCCATGGCAACTCATGACGTCACCGTCGACCTCCCCACCCGCTTCGTGCTCCATTCGGATGTGACCTTCGTCGTATGGAGCGACGAAGCCAAGCTCGGCGAGCTTCAGGTCAGCAAAGGCTCAATCGACTGGCTCCCTGGCAACGGCCGGACGCGCTACCGGATGCGCTGGGAGAAGTTCAACGAGTTCATGAAGACAGAGGGGCGCGCGATACCGCGTTAGGTCGTTCCGGTGCGCCGGGAAGCCGGCAAGGCGGGAAGCCGGCAAGGTGAGAAGGTGGGAAGGTGGGAAGGTGGGAGCCATTTATTCGTCGTCGGCATCGTTGAACCAATAGACCCGGTCCACCTCCCCGATCATCGCAAGGTTGGCCCTTCGCCGCCGGTGATGGTAGGAAATCTGGCTGTCCAGCTCGGTGGGGGGACAAACGGGCGAAGGGAAACAAACAAATGGGCGGACGGCGGGTCCTGTCGTGGGGTGTCGCGCTCGTAAGTGCCGGGACGGTCGCGGTGATGACGCCCGCGGTAGCCGATGCGCGACCGTCGCCGGCGGCCGCTTCGGCCGTGGTCTGCGACCAGCCTCCGGGCAACCCCGCTCCCGGCACGGCGGCGTGGGAGGAACGCGACCTCAACAACCTCGAGTGTGCCACCCAGCGCCAACAGGACGAGCTGTCCAATCCGTCGTTCCTCCGCATGTGGGCGATGGAGAACGGCGAGCAGGACCCCGGCGCTGCGACCTCCGGGATCCTCAGTCAACTCGAGACCGAACGCCCGACCGGAGCCGCCGGGGACATCCCCGCCACCAAGGTCGGTGACCCGTTCCGCGACCCGTCGCTCTGGCAGCTGGCAGGGCGTGGTCATCAGACGCTCCTCACCATGAACTCGACCACCGGCGCGCACCTGAGCGCCCGCCTCTACTGGCCCAACGGTCCCGGCCCCTTCCCCGGCGTCGTCATGATCCCGGGCCTCCAGGCCTACAACGAGATCTACGAGTGGTTCGGCGAAGGTCTGGCCGAGTCGGGATACATGGTGCTCATCCCCGATCCACAAGGCCAGGGCGCCTCCGAGGACCTGCCGCACAACCCAGATGGCTCGATCAACTGCTCGGTCACCGGATGCCCCAACTTCCCGACCAACGACTTCCCGGAGGTGCAGAGCGCGCTGGACTTCCTGGTGTCCACGCCGACGGACCAGGATCTGAACGGAGACGGCGGGAACCCCAACGCACCCAACGCCGAGGGCACCGTGCTCTACAACCCGGAGTGGCACTTGCTCGACCCCTCCGAGATCGGGGTGGCCGGCCATTCGCTGGGGGCGATTGCCGTCACCAGCGCCGGCCAGGAGGACGTCGCCGGCACAGGGGATGGATCGGGGAATATCACCTACCCGATCAAGGCGATCGTCTCGATGGACAACCTCAACGGGAGCATCGACCTGACCAAGGGAGCGAAGATCCACGTGCCGACGCTCTACTTCGACGTTGACTACGCGTTCCCGAGCGTCCTCGAGCCCCAGAACCCCGAGAGCCCGCCCAACCCCGACGAGTTCATGGAGAACGACTCCTTCGCCCAGACCAAGGCGGCCGGGGTCGACACCATGGTCGTGGTGCCGAGGGCGAGCACCCACTACGAGTTCGACTACCTGCCGTTCCCGGCCTCGCTGCAGGCGAGCCGGTACGGAGAGAGGGTGGCCTTCTATTACATCCTCGCCTGGTACGACAAGTACCTCGACCACGACATCGTGCGTGACGGCCACAAAGGGACCCAACGCCTCACGGCCGAGTACTTCGACGGCTCGGCGGACACCAGCTCGATTGGGGCCGGCACCTTCGACCCGGCTGCCGCTGCGGCCGACCCGACCGACCCGGCCGCCGGCAACGTCCCGTACGAGATCGCGGGCAAGTGCGTCTCGAACCTGTTGTCCTTCTACTACCAGTCGGGCTACTGGCTCGACGGCGGCAAGCTCCAGAGCTCCCACATGGAAAATCCTCTGGGCTGTCCCTCCTGAGACCCCTCCCGATCCGCCACCGTCAGCGTGCTGCTGAGCCCGAAGGGTGCTCAGGCTCAGCCGAGGCGTCTCGCGGAGAGCCGTCCTCGCTCGGAGCCCGGACCCCACGTACCGTGGTGGCCAACGAGCCCCACCACCTTCTCAGGTGGTGACGACCGGCGGTGCGCCCGTGGGCACGACGATGATCGGCCGGTGAGTGTGGGCTATGTAGGCGACGTCGCCGGCGTGAACGTGCAGCATCACCAAGAGCAACCCGATCATGGTCAGCGCACCGACCACCAGCGCGGTGAGGAGCCAGGTGTGGATTTCGACGGTCCGATTCACGATGAACTACAACATATCGGTCGCGGAGCTTCGCTGCTAGGCCGCGATTGAGGGGACGTCCGGCGAGATGGGAACAACGTTGATGGCCGACTTTCCGCGATGCGGTGGTGTTTGAACTACGCGAGCAATTGGTTGACTTCAATGTTGCTGCAACTGATTCCGACGAGTATCGATTCTTGAGCTGCTTCCTCCGCACGTGATCGTCGGCCAACTCGGCCGGCTACCCGAGGTCCGGCGGGATTATCCAGAGACCGAGCACCACCTCCACAACGCCACGCGCGTTCGCAACGGTGGGAAGTGGAAGGCATAGACGGTTCTCACCGCTGTGGTATCCCAGTCGCCGGGCCTGGTGAGAAACGTCGGCACCAGGGGCAGGGGACGATACCTCAGACTCCTCGGGACTCTCGGTAAGTATTGTCGAAACATGACCGATGCAGAACCGTCCTTCGGAAGACTCTGGCGCTACCAGTTCACTCAACCAGGTGACACCGTTGTAGAGATTGGCGAGTTCAATGGTGACGACACAGCGGAAGCAAGGGCTCGCGAGCTGTCAAAGTCAAAAGTCAGTCCGATTGTCGTGAAACGCCACAGCGCACATGTTGATGCCTGGGTGTATGTGACCGAGGTCGATGAGCGACCGTGATGGGTGACATGCTTCACGTCAGCAGCCCTGTCGTTGATTGCGAATGCGGGCTCCCCCAATAGCCCGAATTGATCGGTCGAGGACGGCGGTCACCTTGAAGCTCTGAAAGTGCTCCCGTCCGCCGGGCTGGGGTACCAACTACTGCTACCACCGAGGCAACCGTTCTAGGGCTTGGCTGATCCCTGCGCCAAGTCACAAAGTGGCAACAGCCTCTGTAGGTGCCAGCCGTTGTGAACTTGACCTGCGGTCGGCTATGTCATCATTTGTGCGATGAGGTGGATGATTCTCGGCGGGCTGCGCTCTTAGTCTTGCCCTGGCGGCATCCGCCTCCTGGGTGACCTCAGCCGAGGGAGCGACTACCACGCGGACTGTGACTTACGAAGACTGGTCTTCGCCGCCCCTCGAAATTGGCGTGTTGTGCCAGCCAACGGCGCTTGCACGGGATCTCAACCGACCGTGATCGTGGGTAACAACACCACTTCCACGGTGTCGTGCATCGCGATAACGAACGGTCCGCAACAACCGACTGTGACGATCAGTACAAACCCCTTTTCAGCTTCGGAGTTCTTGCGTAAGGGAAGCACCACCGTGGCGAAGACCAGCCACGGAGTGCATTACACGATGTCCTATGGGTGGGGCGCAAATTCTGTCCGCATCTTCAACAAGCCGGTGTACTTCTGGGGCATCGCCGCCGATTTCTCTGGTTCACCCGTGTTCTTCTCGGCGCAAGGAGTTGGCGCTCCTGGCTCACCTGGATTCAAAGATGCCATGACGATCCATACCTCGGTTCGACGTAGCCCCTAGCCCCTTACGCGGGTTGGGATGGCAACCCGACAGAGAACTAGGCGACCCGGCGGGAAGTTCAAGAGAGCCGAGCGATGCCCCTAAACCTCCCATCGCCCGGTCTCTTTCCGGCCATGTTGACGGCCGAGCGTCGCGGTCCGGTAGGGCCGAAAGGCCCGAACCGGCGCCAATTGGGTCGGAGGACTCGGCACGCGCCCCCTAGAACTACAGGTGAAGGAGCTGGCAGTAATCGTGGCGTAGTACGTGGAGCTGTCTGCCAGCCCTTGAATGTCTCGCGGCGGTGATTTCGCGAGAGACAGCACCGATGGCGATTCCTACCCGCCTGGACTGGTCGGTGAGCCGACCAGTCTTCAGCGCTTCGCCAACTGATTAGGGCCAACAGTCCCTATCGGAATCCCCGGTTGTATGTCTTAGGTTTCGCTCGACGGCGCAACGAAGGGTAGGAGGTATCGTGAACGACGGCGGTTCACCGAGACGACGCCAGGCACCCACGGGCGAGTGGCAATGCGAAGGTGCCCACGAATATTGCTACGACGAGCTGAGTGCCGCTCAGGTTCCAGAGCCCACACCCGCCGGCACGCAAACCGACTCCAAGTCGTCGGTTCCCGTAGGTGCATGGATGACGATTATCGGATCGCTTGTCGTCGGTATTGGGGCCCTCCTCCCGTGGGCGACTGAGTCCATCGGGGGGGTCACTGTCAACCGCAACGCGTTTCAGTTGGGCGACCACCAGTCGGTTACTTGGGTGGGCCCGATTCTGATTGTCTTTGCTGTCATCGGAATATTGATCGCTGGCGTGCGTAACTCCAGCCCCATCATCCCTCAGGGAATGCAGCGGTCCGCCGTCGTCCTTGGGCTGGTCACCATTGTCGTCATCTTTTTCAACCTTCCCACCGCACCGAGTGGACTTTCCCCGCTTGTGACTTTCACTGTCGGCTTCGGCGTTTGGCTGTGCGCTATCGGGGGAGCTCTCGTCTTCGTGGGAGGCATAGTTCTTCGATCGAAGCATGATCCCCCAGCATCGGACGAGAGGGTCGGAATAGAGGCGATCCAGGCGGCGCTAATGACGCCCCTTGGAATCGTGAGGCATCGTCCTGACCTCGAAGAGGAAGCAAAGCGGCGACGTGAGGCGAAAGCGCGGGACCGCGTAAACGACAAGCAGTTTCAGCAAATGCAGAGACGGTTCGAACAGCGTTTGGGGAGACCGTGACCAGTCCTTATGTTGCACCTCGGCGGCGCCGGGCCACCACGGGGCTGGCGATCACACCGCGACCCTAACGGAGATCCGGTTGACGAAGGTGCTGCCTTCTGTTCCAGGTGTCGCACGTCACTGCTACTCCCGATGGGCCGAACTGCGACTCCAATTGCCGCCGAAAGCAATGAGGCCGGCGACTCTTCCGGCAAGCCCGCCGATGGACAGGATGCGAGTGAATGTCCGCTGTCCAGGAAGCCTCTGGCGGAACATCGTCACCCGTTGCTTCACATCCAGGACAACCTGAGAACCTACCTGGTGCCTCAAGTGTGCGCACTCTCGTTATGGGACGACGCACGCTCCTTAGCGCTGGGCTAGGTCTGATTCCATTGTCGGGGACGTTTGAACTCGGGCCGAGGTTACGCGGGGAACGTCTTCGTTTTCACGTACCACGAAGCCGGATCGCGACGAAGGGCATCCCACCGATGCTTCATTGAGGTATGGAGCCATTCTCGAAGCTCCGGGTCGCGCCTGGCGCGTTGCCATATTGCCGGGCGGCTTTGGCCGAGCGATTCCGCGATTTGCTCCCACGACAAACCGGAGGAACGCGCAAAGGCGATGGCCTCTTTCTGAGCCGTCTCGAAGTAACGGCTGAAGGCCGCTGCAACCCGAAGAACTTCGAGTGGATCAGGGTCCGAACTGGCCCGAATCCGGTCCCACGCTTCCCAAAATGACTCCGAGCGCTCCATGGTCTCGACACTGAACGACTCTGTTCCCGTTGTCAACATCCGTTTACGGAGAAAGAGATCCCCTCGGCTGCCTGCGCCGTTCCCGACTGTGTCGTTCCTGCCTGCGCCGTTCCTGACCTTATGGACGGTCGCTCACCGAGGCTCTAGCAAGCCGTTCGTTGCAAGGTCGATGGAGAGCTCCCTGCGCCAGGGTTCAGGAGGGTCCCAACCTGATGGTGGAGTGAATCTCAGGAACAGTCGAACAGCTGACCCGGGGATCACGCCTCCGAGATCTCTCGTCGCAGGGGTGGCCGGGCCTCCCAGTGATGGTCCCCTGGTCCCGCCGTTGCTGTCTTGGTAAGAGGTGCCGACGTCGTCGGACACGTCCAGCATCCAATACCAGAAGAAGGGATCCTCAGCGGTCTCGTGCGCTTCGAGGCCAGGAGCGAACTCATAATGGAGTTCGGGTTCGGTCACTCGGGTTCCGACGATCTCCATGTCTCGATTGGAGCGTCGGCTGAATCCGTGCGACGGCGCCGCAGGATCGACGATCTGGTCCAATCCCTGCTCCCATCGCTCATTTCGCTCTTGGATCCAACGCGGAACCGGTACTTCGTGGCCACGATCGATTCCTCGAGCGATGACGTGATGACCTCTCACGAGTTCGCCAAGATCCACGTCGAAAACGATGTCGAGCTGGATCCCCTTTCGCTCCAGATGCGCGTCCGTTGCGTGTCTCGGCAGAACCACGGTGCAAAGCTTGCCATCGCCGAGACGGGGTGCCACCCTGACGTTGGCGGGTGGTGCGTAGCGGTCGCGCCCAGCCCGTCGTGCCATCGGACGGCAGGAGAGATTGGACGACCGACCGATTTGGAAGGAGTCACATCACATGGCGAGGCATCGCAGCTATTGGACTTACAGCATCGGTTCCTTTGTGGTCTGGGGCATCCTCCTAAGAGTTGCCGGCGCGAGGGGCAGTGACGAGGCGAGCAAGAACAATCTTCTCTTGGTGTTCGGTGGGTGGACCATCTGCTGGGTCTCTCAAACCATCGCCAGGGTTGTCTATCCGCCACCGAAACGGTGGCTCCGGACGAACAAGACAGCAATATCCTGAACAGCAATATCCTGAACAGACCTGAGAAGATCAGGGCTCGATCCCTACCCCAGGTGAGGTGCCATGACTGCTGGTGAACGACCGACCGTGATCAAGATCAATGCCATCACCGTCCCCGAGGACGCCGGCGACGAGTTGGCGCGGCGCTTCGCCGCCCGCGCCGGGGCAGTGGATGGCCAAGACGGGTTCGAGGGTTTCGAGCTCCTCCGCCCCACCGACGATCGCCGGCAGTGGCTGGTGGTCACGCGTTGGCGCGACGAGGACGCCTTCAACGCCTGGGTCTCCTCGCCTGCCTTCGCGCACGGCCACGCGGGCGCCGACCGGCCCTCGCCCCACGGCGGGCCGGTGTCGGTCGCCTCGGAGGTGTGGTCCTACGAGGTCGCCGGCGGCTCCCAGCCCTGAGCCGCGGCGCGAGGGGTTGAAAGCACGGCGCGGGCGACCCGCTGGGCAGGACGTCAAGATCCGGGGCGACGGCGGGATGGATCGTGCTCCTGCCTGTGAGAGCAGCGGTCAACGGTCCGTGCGGCCACGCCTGGAGTCACGCCTGGCCGCAGGCTGGCGGCCCCCCGCTTAAGCAAATCCGGCCCGGCCCCATCTCGCCTCCCGGTCGACTAGGACAATGCCCATGTCCCGGCGCGGCTGGATCCTCTTCATCGCCATGTCGGTCATTTGGGGCATCCCGTACCTGCTCATCCGCGTCGCCGTGCGCGATTTCTCACCCCCAGCCCTGGTCTTCGCCCGCACGCTGCCGGCCGCGGTGCTGCTCCTGCCGATCGCCGTGCACCGCGGCGAGTTGCGCTCGGCGCTGCGCTACTGGCGGTGGGTGGTGCTCTTTGCCGTGGTCGAGATGGTCCTGCCGTGGCTCTTCCTGTCCTCGGCCGAGGAGCACCTGGCCAGCTCGACGGCCGGCCTACTGATCGCTTCGGTGCCGCTGATCGCGGCCGTGCTCTACCCGATCGTCTGCCCGGGCACGGACCGCCTCGACCGACGGCGCCTGACAGGGTTGCTCGTCGGCTTCGCCGGCGTGGCGGCGCTGGTCGGCATCGACGTGCACGGGACGGACATGAGGGCAGTGGCCGAAATGATCGTCCCCGCCATCGGCTATGCCTTCGGCCCGCTCATCATCAACCGGCGCCTGTCCGACGCGCCCAACATCGGGGTGATGGGTCTCTCGGTGGCCGTGGTCGCGCTCGTCTACGCCGCACCGGGTGTGACGAAATGGCCGACGCACGTCGGGGTGGAGGAATGGGCCGCCGTCGCCACCTTGGCGTTCGTGTGCACCGCGCTCGCTTTCGTGCTGATGTTCGAGCTCATCAACGAGGTCGGTCCGGCGCGCTCGACCATCATCACCTACGTCAACCCGGCCGTGGCCGTGTTGCTCGGCGTCGCCGTGCTGGGCGAGCCCTTCACGGTGGGCATCGCGGTGGGCTTCCCGCTCATCCTGGTCGGCTCCGCTCTGGCCACGCGCGGCTCCGCGCAGACCGAGGCCGACGCCGAGGTGGCGCGCTGAGTGCAGGGGCGTCGCCGAGAGCACATGGTGCGCTGAGAGCCGGCTACGGAACGCGCGTCAGCGCGCCGGGACCATCGGTTTCTCCCCGGGCGCGCCGGCCTGACCGGCGGCCAACATCTCGTGCTGCGCCATGGCGCCCTCGTCGGAAATGCGTAACAGCAGCGCGATGAGGATGTAGTTGGCCAGCAGCGACGAGCCGCCGTAGGCCACGAAGGGCAGCGTGATGCCGGTGAACGGCAGGATCCGCACGACGCCCGCCATGATGAAGAAGGCCTGGAAACCGATGATCAGCGTCAGGCCCGTCGACATCAACCGGGAGAAGTCGGATCGGGCCGTCTGGGCGACCCGGAAGCCCGAACCGACGAGCAAAATGAAGGCCACGACGACGGCCGCCGCGCCCACGAGGCCCATTTCGGTCCCGATGGCGGCGAAGATCATGTCGCTGGTCAGCTCGGGGACGAACGACGCGAAATGGTCGAAGCCCAACCCCGTCCCACCGATACCGCCCGTGCCCAGGCTGTACCAGGCCTGGCTGAGCTGGTAGCCGCCCGCGCTCTGGGCGGTCCCCCAGGGATTGAGCCACTCGTCGACGCGCAGGTGGACCTGGAGGAAGTAGTGCGCGGCGATGTAGGCCCCGACGCCGAAGAGGATCAGGCCGAGCGCCAGGTAGCCGACCCGTCCCGTGGCCACCCACAGCATGCCGATGAACAGGACGAAGAGCAGGGCGGCGAATCCGATGTCGTCTTCGAGCCCGATGATGGCCATGGCGGCACCCCACGCCACGATGATCGGGATGAGCGGCCGCGGGTCGAGGAAGAGACGGTTGCCGATCTGCGCCGTCGGGATGGAGAGCATCTCCTTGTTCTCCGCGAAGTAGGAGGCGAAGTAGATGCAGAGGAGGATTTTGGAGAACTCGATCGGCTGGAACTCGAAGCTCCCGAAGTGGACCCACAGGCGCGCCCCGTTGATGGGGGAGAAGAACAGCGGCGACACCAGCAAAATGCCGGCCAGCAGCAGCAGCAGGTAGCGGTAGCGCTCGAGGTCGCGCGAATAGCGCACCACGAGCAGGGTCAGCACGTAGAGCGCGACGCCCGCCGCGGTCCAGACGGCCTGGTTACGGGCCTCCCCCGGGTACCAGTGGTCCCAACGGGCGATGACGACGTAGCCGATGCCGTTGAGCAGCGCGGCCAGCGGGAGGATCACCGCGTTCGCGTTGGGCACCAGCCAGCGATTCGCCATGTGGGCCAGCAGGGCGAGCCCCAGGATCACCCCGAGGAACGGACCCAGGTCCGGTGGGAGCTTCGAGAACTGCCCGAGCGCGGCAATGACATAGAGCGCCACGATGAGCAGCGAGCCGAAGACGAGGAGCCCCAGTTCGGTGCGACGCTTGGGCTTCGGCCCGAACGTGTACCGGGGAAACGGCGAGCGACGGGCTCGTGTCGACGTCGGCGGCACCGGGCGAATCGTAGTGGTGGGGGGTAGGATTCACGGTGACACCTGGACGCCTCAGCGTCTCCCACGCCCTCTCCGATGACCCAGACCCAGCCGCAACCTCAACCCCGGGCGCAGTCCGCTTCGGTGGCCGGGACACCGGCGCAGCCCCTGGTAGACGGCCCGAACGATGCGACCGGCCCCAACGGCCCGAACGCCGCCAACGGCCCGAGTGGCCCACGTGGCCCCGACGGTCCAGCCGGCTCCAATGACTCAGACGCCCGAGACGGCCAGACCGCCACCGCGGTCGCGGAAACCCCGCTCGAACGGCCGGCGCCAACCACCCCGCCCACCTACCAGCAGATCGAGGCGTTCGGCTACCAGCGTTTCACGAACCGGGAGCAGTCACGGCTCGACTTCGGGGCCCGGCTGCTCGATCTGGCCGAGGACGACGGCCAGCCGCTGCTCGAGCGGGCCAAGTTCCTGGCCATCTTCTCGGAGCTGCTCGACGAGTTCTACCAAATCCGGGTAGCCGCCCTCGAGGACCAGGTGGCCGCCGGCGTGCGCACGCGCTCGGTCGACGGCCTGCGCCCGGGCGAGCAGCTCACCATGATCAGGGGCCGGGTCGAGGAGCTCGTCCGCCGCCAGGACCACATCTTCCTCGACCGCATCGTCCCCGCCCTGGCCGACGCCGGCATCCGCCTCTCCAGCTGGTCCAGCCTCGATGACGACGACCGTGAGTACCTGGTCGAGGTCTTCCGGCGCGAGATCTACCCCGTCCTCACGCCGCTGGCCGTCGACCCGGGCCACCCGTTCCCCTACATCTCGAACCTCTCGCTCAACCTGGTGGTCGAGGTGCAGGACCCGGTCACCGGGGAGCGCCGCATCGCCCGGGTCAAGGTCCCCCCGACCATGGACCGCTTCGTCGTCATGCCCGACGGCGAGCGCTTCGTGCCGCTCGAGCAGGTCATTTCGGCCCACCTCGACACGCTCTTTCCCGGCATGATCATCGGCCACCACCACGCCTTCCGGGTCACCCGCAACGCCGACCTGGCCCTCGAGGAGGACGAGGCCGACGACCTCCTGGTCGCCATCGAAATGGAGCTGCGCCGCCGCCGCTTCGGCAAGGCCCTGCGGCTCGAGGTCGAGGCCGACACCGGACAGGACCTGGTGGACCTGCTGGCCACCGAGCTCGAGGTAGGCCCCGACGGCGTCTTCCGGGTCGGCGCCCCCATCGACCTGAGCGGGCTGTGGGGCGTCTACGCGCTCGACCGACCCGACCTGAGCGGCGAGACCTGGACGCCCATGACGTCGCCACGGCTGGCCCAGGTGGCCTCCGAGCCGGCCGAGTTCTTCGCCATGTTGCGCGAGCGCGATGTGCTCGTGCACCACCCCTACGACTCCTTCGCCACCTCGGTCGAGGCCTTCGTGGCGCAGGCGGCCGAGGACCCGGCCGTGCTCGGGATCAAGCAGACGCTCTACCGCACCGGCGGCGACAGCCCGATTGTGCAGGCGCTGATAGCGGCGGCCGAGAACGGCAAGCAGGTGGCCGCCATCGTCGAGCTCAAGGCGCGCTTCGACGAGGAGGCGAACATCGGCTGGGCCCGCGCGCTCGAAGAAGTCGGCGTCCACGTCGTCTACGGCATCGTCGGTCTCAAGACCCACTCGAAGACGGCGCTCGTGCTGCGCCGCGAGGACGACGGTGTGCGCAGCTACTGCCACGTCGGCACGGGCAACTACAACTCGAAGACGGCGAGGATCTACGAGGACCTCGGCCTGCTCACCTCCGATCCCTCCATCGGCGCCGACGTGGGGGAGTTGTTCAACTACCTGACCGGCTTCTCGCGCCACGCCGACTACCGCCAGATCCTCGTGTCGCCGGTCACGGTGCGCAAGCGCATCCACGCCATGATCGAGGAGCAGGCCGACGCCGGCCCGTCCGGCCGCATCGTCATGAAGCTCAACGGCCTGACCGACGCCGACATGATCGACGCCCTCTATCGCGCCTCGGGCGCCGGCGTGCAGATCGATCTGGCCGTGCGCGGACTGTGCCGGCTCCGGCCCGGCATCCCCGAGCTCTCCGAGAACATCCGCGTCCGTTCCATCGTCGGCAGCTTCCTCGAGCATTCGAGGATCTACCGTTTCGGTGGCGCACCGGCCGACCCGGCGGCCGGACCCGGCCTGCCTCTCAAGATCTACATCGGGTCGGCGGACCTCATGGGGCGCAACCTCGACCGCCGCATCGAGGTGGTGGTGCCGGTGCACGACCCCGAGTTGCAGGCCCGGCTCTTCGAGGTGCTCGACCTCGTCTTCGCCGACGAGACCAATGCCTGGGAGCTCGGGTCCGACCGCCGGTGGCGCCGGGTGCAGAACCGACACGGCATCTCGTCCCAGGAGCGGCTCAAGGAGCTGGCGCGGGAGCGGGCCCGGCGGCGCCTCGATACGGAGCTGCGCGTCGGGGAGGGCGACGAGGTCAGACCTCCTGCCTAGGACACGCCCGTTCACCGACGGGGTGGCCGGGCCGAATGGGCTGGACGGGGCGGCAAAGACGCGGGGCCACCCTGGGGGGCCGGTACCATGCGGCACCATGGCGAGCGGTTCACTGGCGCCGCGCATGCGCGCCATCGCATCGAATCGTGGCTGGGGATGGCCTGTGTTCTCCGGCGTCGTGGCCGTCATCGGTGTCACGACGTTGGCCCTGGCGCACGAGCAGATCGACCTGAGCACCTACCTCCTCGGTGGCGCGCACGCCCGTTCCAGCAACCTCTTCACGGTCACGCTGCCGATCGACCACCTCGGCTTCACCTACCCGCCGTTCTCGGCCCTGCTCTTCGCCCCCTTCGCCCATTCGCCCCTGCGGGTGGCCGAGGTGACGTTCTCGTGGGTGAACCTGGCCGGCGTCCTGGCGCTCATGATGGTGTCGCTGCGGGCCGTGTGCGCGTCGCTCGACCGGCGGACCATCCTGTGGTGGGCGCTCGTCCTGCTGGTGCCCGTGCTGCTGTTCGACCCGGTGCGCCAGACGTTCCTGCTGGGACAGGTCAACGTCATCTTGGCGTTGATGGTGGTGGCCGACATGTGTCTCGAGCTGCCGATCCCGCGGGGGATCCTGGTGGGGCTGGCGGCGGCGATCAAGCTCACCCCGATCATCCTCATTCCGTACCTGTTGCTGACGAAGCAGGTGCGGGCGGCGCTGTGGGCCACCGGGGCGTTCTGCGGCGCCGCGCTGGTGGCCTTGGTGGTCGCCCCCTCCAACTCGTGGGCCTATTGGACGCACTACATCCGCGACCCGCAACGGGCCGGGATGCTGTCGTGGATCGGCAACCAGGGCCTGCTGGGCGCCATTGAGCGCGGGCTCGGCCACACGGTGACCACGCCGACCACGTTCGTGATCGCGATCGCCGCGGCGGCGGTCGGGCTGGCCGTGGCCGCCCTGACCTACCGGCGGTCGTCGGCCGTGCTCGGGTTCCTGGTGGTCGAGGCGACCGAATCGCTGGCCAACCCGGTGTCGTGGTCGCACCATTTCATTTGGGTCGTGCTGCTGGTGGCGTGGCTGGCCCTGGGGGCGGACCGCCCCCGCTACGGCGAGTGGTGGGCGCTGGCGGCCGCGGTGCTCTTCTGGGCCGCGCCGAGCTGGTGGGTGCCCCACGGTCCCGGCGTGACCTTCGCCGGGCGGGGCTGGCTGATCCCCGTGTCGGATACGTATGTGCTCCTGTTCATCGTGCTCGTCGTGGGCGCCGGCGTGCGGGTCTGCCGCCGGCGCGCCCCGGTGGAGCGCCCGGCCATGGGCCGCAGCCGGCGGACCATGGCGGCCTCGGGCGCCAGCGCGTGACGGGTGAGCTGACGCCGGACGGCTGACGCCGGACGCCGGACGCCGGACGCCAGAGACGTGACGCCGGCGGCCGGACACGTGGCGCCGGACGCCGGAGACGAGACGGGGCGGGACAGGACACTTCGCCCTGTGCGTCAGCGCGGGGGCGCCGGCTCGGCCGCCAGGGCCAGGAAGCGGGAGCCTTGGCCGAGCCAGCCCGGGGGCGGCGAGGAGGCTCGTGCCACCCGCCACCCGGTGACCACCATGAGCTTCTCGGCGTCGCCCTCGAGATACTCGCTACGCCGTCTCTCGCCGATCACCCGCAGCAGCTGGTCCACGGCGGCCCGCAGGGCCCGGCCGCGGTTGCCGGCGGCGGGAACCACGAGAAAGGTGGCCACCAGGACGCTGCCGGCCGGCGCCCGGTCGCGCAGCGCCTGGCATACGGAGGCGACCGCCTCGAAGGTCAGGTAGGCGAAGAGCCCCTCGCACACGAACAGCGAGGGGCGTGACGCGTCGTGGCCGGCCGTCTCGAGCGCCTGGCCCAGGTCGGCGCGCAGGAGGTCGACTCCGACGTAGGTGACCCCCTCGGGCGCCAGTCCGAGCCCGGCCAGCCGGCGCTGCTTGTCGGCCTGGGTGGCCGGGCGGTCCACCTCGAACCACGTGGTCGTGGGGCCGGCGAAGCGCAGAGCGCGGCCGTCGTAGCCGGCGCCCAGCAGCACCACCTGGTCCACCCCGTGCCCGAGCGCCCGGGCCACCTCGCCGTCGACGAAGCGCGTGCGCTCGGCCAGGGCGGTGGGGCGCCCGACCGGCAGCGCGAACACGCCGCTCACGGCGCGGTCGAGCGCCTGCTCGCCGGCAACGTCCCCGCTCGGGGTGGACGGGCGCGTGCGGGCCAGGCGCATGCGGTGGGCGGCCACCCAGCGCGCGGTGAGCGAGGGCCGAGCCGAACGCACCCGTGCCGTCCCCGTCAGGGCGTGACCGGGTTGGCGCCGCTCGCGCCCGCCCGTGCGTGGGCCCGGGAGCGACCGAGGCGCAGCGAGAAGTAGGCCGCCCCACCGAACGGGATGGGCAGCCAGAAGTTGACCAGGCGCCAACTCAGCACGCCGGCCGCCGCCACGCCGCCCGGCACGTGGAAGCGGGTCAGCACGGCGACGATGGTCAGCTCAATGACGCCGAGGCCGCCCGGGGTGAGGGGGATGACGGCGAGGATGTTGGCCAGTCCGTAGGCGACCAGCACGTCGACCGGGTCGATCTTGGCGCCGAAGGCGAGCAGGAAGACCCACAGCGACATGGCGTCGAGGATCCAGTTGGCGGCGGCCCAGATGCAGGCCCGGGTCAGCAGCTCGGTGTTGGAGAAGAGGATCTTCATGCGGTCTGCCACCTTCTGCACCAGGGCGGTCACCGTGTCCGCCTTGATGAAAGGCAGGCGGTCGGCCACCCACTTGATGAGCGAGGCGGCCTGTTTCTCGCCTCGGGTCAGGAGGAAGACGAGAGTGGCGAAGATGGACAGCAGGAGCACGCCGAGGATGGCGGCGAAGCCGTAGAGCGGGTTGTAGCCCTGCAGCGGGATGGAGATCAGCAGCGAGAGCCAGAAGATCACGTTGAGCACGACGGCCGAGCCGATGCCCTGGGTGGCCAGCCCGAAGGCGGCCGTGCTGCCCGACACGGTGCCGCCGGGCACGTCGGGCTCGGTCAGCAGCCGGTAGCTGGCGGCCGTGCCGGGCACGGTGCCCCCGGGCAGCACGTGGCTGATGGACAGGGCCCACATGTTGATACGGAAGATGCGAAACCGGGTCGGGGCGCCGGGCGAGAGCACGGTGTGGGTCAGCTCGGCGTAGGCCGCCAGGGCGGCGACCTCGAGCAGGGCGCCGAGGATCAGCCAGAGGAAGTTCAGGTGGCTGAGCTGGTGGAACTCCCGGCGCGCGCTGGCCAGCTCGGGCAGGAGGATGTACTCGCCGACGAAGAACAGGAACAGGATCATCAGCGTGATCTTCACGTTGCGCGGCATCCATCGGCGCCTGGCGCGCGGTGGGGTCGGGGGCTGAGCCCCCGGTTCCCCCTGGTCCACCTGCTCCATCGCCCTCATGCTTGCACGTGCCGGGGGCTCGGCTGCGGCTCTTGAAAGCCGCGGTTCGTGATGCCACAGCTGCCAAGCTGGTCCCATGCCCCGAGCGGCCCCCGACACCTGGCGGTCCAAGCTCTCGGGCAGCGCCCAGCGGCGCGGTATCCCGTTGGGCACCATCGTCACGGCGGTGGCGGTCGTCATTCTCCTGGTGGACATCAACGCCGCCCTGATCGTGGGCCTGTGGGTGCTGCGGACCATCGTCCTGTACGTGGTGATCGCCTTCTTCATCACGCTGCTGTTCACCCCGGCGACCCGGTTCCTGCGGCGCCGGCTGAAGATGACCCACGGCGGGGCCGTCCTGCTGGTGTTCCTGCTCGGGGTATTGGCCTTCATCGGGCTCGTCTACCTCTTCGCCGAGCCGCTGGTGACGTCGGCGGTGCACTTCGGCAACCAGGTGCCCTCGCTGATCCGCGAGGCCAAAAAAGGGCACGGCCCGCTGGGCCGACTGGTCTATCGGTTCCACCTCCAGAAGTACCTGTCCGAGGACTCGACCAAGTTGACCTCGCAGATCACCAAGGTGCTCAAGCCGGCCACGGCGCTGTCCGTCGGGGCCGCCGCGGCGTCGACCGTCATCGCTCTGGTGACGACCGCCATCCTGACGTTCTTCACCATGCTCGAGGCGCCGCGCATGTGGGAGGGCTTCCTGTCCGTCTTCCACCCCGCCGTGTCGGAACGGCTGCGGCGGGTGATCGACGAGACCATCCGGTCGGTGACCGGCTACATGCTGGGGAACGGGCTCACCTCGGTGATCGCCGGGCTGATATCGGGCATCACGCTGGCCATCCTCGGGGTCCCCTTCGCCGCGCTCCTCGGCGTCTTCGTGGCCCTGGTCGACCTGCTGCCGCTCGTGGGCGGGCTGTTGGCCGGTGTGCCGGTGGTCATCATCGCCGCCATCCACTCGGTGCCGGCGGGCATCATCATGCTGATCGTCTTCCTGGCCTACCAGCAGATCGAGAACCACGTCCTCAACCCGGTCATCATGAGCAGGACGGTGCGGCTCAACCCCTTCTGGGTCCTCATCGCGGTCCTGGTGGGCGCCACTCTGGGCGGCCGGGTGGCGGGGGGGCTGGGGACCTTCGTCGGCGCGCTGGTTGGCATCCCCTTCGGCGGGGCGATCCAGGTCATCGTGCGGGAGCTGCGCCGGGGCCCCGATGCATCGGAGCCGCCGCCGACCGACCAGCTGGCGGGTGTGGAGGACGCCGTCGACGTCTAGGACCGGTCACCGAGCGCTGAGGGCTCGCCGAGCGGGGACGGCCGTCGCGGAGCCGTCACGGCCGGTCCGGAGCGTGGGGGAGTCCCGAAGGCGCAGGCCAGGGGCAGGGAGAGGCTGGCCGCCGCGCCGACGGGCGCCGGAGCCCGGCCGGCGGCCTCACCTAGAATGCGTTTGCATGCGACCGCTGGTGGTGATCCCGACCTACAACGAGTCGGAGAACATTGAGCGGATGCTGCGCCGGATCATTGAGTGCCTGCCCGGGGCGAGCGTGCTGGTGGTCGACGACGGCAGTCCCGACGGCACGGCCGGCCTGGTGAAGCAGGTGGCGTCCGAGCTCGACGACGTGCACCTGCTGGAGCGGTCGGGCAAGGCGGGGCTGGGCAGCGCGTACCGGGCGGGGTTCGCCTGGGGGCTCGAGCGGGGCTACGACGCCTGCATCGAGATCGACGCCGACTTCTCGCACGACCCGGCCGCACTGCCGGCGCTGGTGGCGCCGCTCGAGGAGGGGTTCGACGTCGCCATCGGGTCGCGCTACGTCGTCGGCGGGTCGATCCCCAACTGGGCCTGGCACCGCGAGCTGCTGTCACGGGGCGGCAACCTGTACGCGTCGGCCGTGCTCGGGCTGGGCGTGCGCGACTCGACGGCGGGGTACCGCTGCTACTCGGCCGGCGTGCTGCGGCGGCTGGACCTCGAGCGGATCCGGGCGGAGGGGTACGGGTTCCAGATCGAGATGACGTATCGAGCCAAGCAGCACGGAGCGGTGATCACGGAGGTCCCCATCTCCTTCGTCGACCGGGCGGCGGGGCAGTCGAAGATGTCGTCGTTCATCGTGGTCGAGGCGCTCGGACTGGTGACGTGGTGGGGCATGGGGCGGCTCGTCCACGGCGCACGGGCCCGGCTGCGGGGCGGCGGGGTTGGTGGCGCACCCGGGCGGCGCGGCACCCGGGCGACGATGTCGCTGAACGGCAAGACGGCGAACCAGGCCAACCAGGCGAATCAGGCCAACCATGCCAACCAGGCCAACCAGGACGGTGCGCCCACCGGCGGACCGGCGGACGAGGCTGCCCGGAGCGACACCGGCACCGACGACGCGGTGCGCTCGGCATGACGGTCGACGCCAACCAGGCCCGGATCCTCGTCGTCGACGACGAGCCGAACATCGCCGAACTGCTGTCCGCTGCGCTGACCTTCGAGGGTTATCAGGTCGGTGTGGCGTCGACGGGCGCCGAGGCGATCGAGCAGGTGCGGACGTTCCGGCCCAACCTGGTGATGCTCGACGTCATGCTGCCCGACTTCGACGGCAACGAGGTCTGCCGGCGCCTGCGCAACCAGGGCGAGCAGATGCCCATCGTCTTCCTGACGGCGCGCGACACCACCCAGGACAAGGTCGAGGGCCTCAGCATGGGTGACGACTACGTGACGAAGCCGTTCAGCGTCGAGGAGCTGATGGCGCGGGTGGGGGCGATCCTGCGCCGGGCCGGCGAGATGGCGGCCGCCGACACCTCCATCCTGCAGTTCGCCGACCTGACCATGAACATCGACACGCACGAGGTCTGGCGCGACGACCTGTCGATCGAGTTGACGGCGACCGAGTTCAACCTGCTGCGCTACCTCTTGGAGAACGCTCGCCGGGTCATTTCGAAGTCGGAGCTGCTCGACAACGTGTGGGGGTTCGAGTTCCACGGCGACCCGAACATCGTGGAGACCTACATCAGCTACCTGCGCAAGAAGATCGATGACCGGGAGCCTGCGCTCATCCATACCATCCGGCGGGTCGGCTACACCCTTCGACTGCCCCGGGAAGGATGACCCTCCAGAGACGGCTCGTCGCCGTCATGGCCCTGACGATGGTGGTTGGCCTGCTGATCGCCGACGTCGTGGTCTACGCCTCCGTGCGGTCGTTCCTGTACGGACGGGCCGACGCCACCTTGGCCCAGGACGAGACCCTCGCCTTCAACTACCTGACGTTCGCCTCCGGACGACACCTCTCCGTCACGGAGTCCAGCCTGTCGCGCCGGGTGTCCACCGACGTCTACGTCATTGTGCTCAACCCGGCGGGGCAGGTCGTCCTGCGCCGCCCCTCGGGGCCGCCCAACCACCCTGACCCCTCACCCGTCCTGACCAACGACATCCCGGTCCAGCAGGTGCCCAACATGGCGCACGCGGGGCGCTACGCCGGCACCTTCCAGCCCGACCCCGATGCCGTCGTGCTGGGCAGCCACGGCGACCCGCTCGGCCAATACCGCACGGTGGCGGTCACCGTGCCGCAGGGGACGCTCATCACCTCGCTGGCGCTGAACCCGACCACCGACACGCTGACGTCGCTGCGCACGGTCGAGCTGTTGGCCAGCCTGGCCGTCATCCTGGCCATGGCCGGCATCACCACGGTGGTGGTACGGCGCGGGTTGCGGCCGTTGCGCCAGATGGCCGGCACGGCGGCCGCCATCGCCTCGGGCGACCTGACCCGGCGCGTGCCCGAGGAGCGCCTGCGGGCGCACGACGAGGTGGGCCGGCTGGGGATGGCCCTCAACCAGATGCTCGAGCAGATTGAGGGCGCGTTCGCCGAGAAGTCGGCGTCGGAGGAACGGCTGCGCCAATTCGCAGCCGACGCCTCCCACGAGCTGCGGACGCCGCTGACGTCCGTCCGTGGCTACGCCGAGCTGCTCGGGCGGGGCGGGTTCGCCGACGAGGCGAGCCGCCGCAAGGCGCTGAAGCGGATTGAGGAGGAGGCGACCCGCATGGGGGGCCTTGTCGAGGACCTGCTGCTCCTGGCCGAGCTGGACCGGGGTCGGCCGCTCCGGGCCGAGCCGGTGGACCTGCACCGCGTCTGCGCCGACGCGGTGGGCGACTCGGTCGCCCTGGCATCGAGCCATCGCCTACGGCTCGACCCCGGCCCCCCGGTGATCGTGGTGGGCGACGCCGAGCGGCTGGCCCAGGTGGCCCACAACCTGGTGCGCAACGCGCTGGCCCACACGCCACCGGGGAGCTCGGTCACGGTGTCGACGGGGGTGTCCGGCGGCATGGGGTTCATTGAGGTGTCGGACAACGGGCCTGGCATCTCCCCCGAGGAGGCGTCGCGGGTCTTCGACCGCTTCTACCAAGGCGACCCGTCACGCTCGGGGGCGGGGACGGGCCTGGGGCTGGCCATCGTGCAGGCCATCGCCACGGCCTCGGGCGGGACGGCCGAGGTGCGCCGGACGCCGGCGGGGACGGGTGCGAGCGTAGTAGTCAAGATTCCGCTGCCGGCCACGCACGTGGCGGCCGCTGCCGCCCCGGCCCCGACGCCGGTGCCGGTGCCGCCTCCGTCTGCGCGATCAGGACCATCGTCGAAGTCGAAGTCGAAGTCGAATCCGGAGACCGAGCGCTCAGCGCAGCTGCATTGAGGTCCCGGGCAGCACTGCCTCGAGCACCGTCGACAGCTTGACGTTGGTCTCGGCCGCCTCCGAGGCAGGATCCGAGTCCGCCACGATGCCGGCCCCGGCGCGCAGCGTCACGGCGCAGCCGCTGGCGGCGAGCTGGGCGCTGCGGATGCCGATCATCCACTCTCCGTCACCCGACGCGCCCGCCCAGCCGACGGGCCCGGCCCAGTAGCCACGCGCGCCGGCCTCGGCCTGGCTGATGAAGGCGAGGGCGTCGGGCCGTGGGGTGCCGCCCACGGCGGGCGTGGGATGGAGTCGGTCGAGCAGCTCGAGCACGCCCACGCCGTCACGGAGCCGGCCCTCGATGCGCGTGCTGAGGTGGGCCACCGAACGCAAGGCGACGAGGGAGGGCGCTTCGGGGACGTCCAGCTGGTCGCAGCAGGGCGCCAGGGCGGCGGCGACCGCGTCGACGACGTAGCGGTGCTCAGCCCGGCTCTTGCCCGATCGGGCCAGGTCGCGCTGAGCGTCGGCGTCCTCCCGGGCCGTGTCGCCGCGGGCGATGGTACCGGCCAGCGGTTGGCAGGTGACTCTGCTCCCGTGGCGGGCCACCAGCAGCTCCGGGCTGGCGCCGAAGAACACACCGTCCGGAACGGGCATGGAGAAGATGGTGCAGTGGGGTTCACCGGCGCGCAGACGGCGCAGGACGGCTGCCAGCGGCAGCGGCCCGCTCAGGCCCAGGGCGACCTGGCGGGAGAGCACGACCTTGTGCAAGGTGGCCCCCGGGGCGCGCATGCGGGCGACGGCGGACGCCACCATGGCGCGGTATCCGCCGCTGTCCATCATCTCCGACAACTCGGCCACGGCAGGGTCGGCGGCGGCGAGGGGCGCCCGGCCGTACTGCCACAGCACGGCGTCGAAAAGCTCATCGGTGCCGGGCAGCGGCAGGTCGGACGGTCCGACCGCGGTGGCCCAACGTCGGGTCACTCCGTCGGCGTCGCGGGAGATCCCCATGGTGAAGCGGGGAATGACCAGTTGTCCGTCCATGGCGTTGTCGAAGGGCAGCGCGCCCATGGCCACAACGCCCGACCCGAGGCACTGCACGGCGTCGTCGCACGGGATGGCGGTCAGCGTGCTGGCCACGTCGCCCGCGCTGACCAGCTGCGCCGTGCCCCAACCGACCAGCGTGAGTCCCGGACGGTCGAACAGCACGGTGGGGCTGCCGTCGAACTCCAGCACGTCGGGGCCGTAGTCGAACGGGACGCTGCGGGCGTGCAGCTCCGGCGTCATGGTCAAGGGGCTCCGGCGCGGGTGGCGACGACCAGCTGGCTGAGTCCGCCGGCCAGGGGCCGGATGCCCACGGCCGAGAACCCGGCGTCGAGGAGGATGCGGCGGAGCGTGGACGGGTCGGGCAGGTAGGCCACGGACCGGGGCAGGTAGCGGTAGGCGTTGCGGTCGGACAGCGCGCCGCCGAGGGCCGGGACCGCCCTGGTGAACCACACGTCGTAGCCGGCGCGCAGGAGCGGGGACGATGGGGCGTCGACCTCCAGGACGGCCAGCCGGCCGCCGGGACGCAGGATGCGGGCGGCTTCGGCCAGGGTGGCGCCGAGGTCGGTGAAGTTGCGCAGCGCGTAACCGCAGACGAGGCCGTCGAAGGAGGCGTCTCCAAAGGGGAGGTGGCTGCCGTCGGCCTCGACGAGCGGCGTGGCCGACGCGTTCGCAGCCAGCATGCCCGCGCTCAGGTCGGCGCCGATCATGCGGTAGCCCTTGCGATGGCCGAGGCGGGAAAGGTCGCCGGTCCCACAGGCCAGGTCGAGCACGAGTGCGGCGTCGGGTAGCGCCAGCGCGGCCACGGTCGCACGGCGCCAGCCCTGGTCGAGCCCGAACGTCATGAGGCGGTTCACCAGGTCGTAGCGTGGCGCGATGGTGTCGAACATGGCGCGCACCTGTACGGTCTTGTCGGCGCCAGTGGGTAGGGGCGGCACCGGATCGGGTACCGACCGGCGGCTCCCTCGTTGCGCCACGGTCGGGACGATCGGCGTCGGCGTCGGCGTCGGCGTCGGCGTCAGCGGTAGTACCGGTAGACCACTTGGGCCACACAAGCCGGCTTGGGGGCGTCCTTGATCTCCATCACGAGGTCATACGTCACCTGCACGCCGCCCTGGACCTCCTCGACTCCCGCCACCGAGGCGGTCATGCGCAGGTCGGCGCCCACGGGGACGGGTGAGGGGAACCGCACTTTGTTGCAGCCGTAGTTCACGCCGAACTTCATGTTGTCCACCCGGAGGATCTTGTTCAGGAGGACCGGAGCGAGGGACAGGGTGAGATAACCGTGGGCGATCGCCGCACCGAAGGGTCCGTCCTTGGCCCGCTCAGGGTCGACATGGATCCATTGGTGGTCGTCGGTGGCATCGGCGAAAAGATTGACCCGCTCCTGGGTAATTGGCTGCCACTCCGAGCTGCCGAGCTCCGTGCCGACGAGGTCGTGGAAGGCGTCGACGCCGTCGATGATGGTGGGCATGGGGGTCTGCTCCTCGCTCGTCGTGATCCTGTTTCGCCCCGGGACGCTACCCGCGTCCAGTCGGGGTGCTCACTACGCTGACCAAGGTGAGCTCCGGACACGAGCACGACTTCTTCATTCCGCCGCACCACCATCGAGACCTCCGGGGTGGCGGGGCGCGGGCCGCGGTTTTCGGGATCAGCGACGGCCTGGTCACCAACGTCGCGCTCGTCCTCGGCATCGCGGGAGCCAACCCGGGCGGGTCGATCGTGCGCCTGGCCGGCATCGCGGGGCTGGTGGCCGGCTCCTTCTCCATGGCGTCGGGTGAGTACCTCTCCATGACGGCTCAGCGCGAGCTGCAGGAGCGCGAACTCGAGGTGGAGCGCCGGGCGCTGAGCGACAACCCCCATGGCGAGGCGGCCGAGCTGCGGGGTATGTATGTGCGGCGGGGGATCGAGCCAGCCGTGGCGTCCGACATGGTGGACGAGGTCATGCAGGACCCCGATCTGGCCCTCGAGACGCACGCCGCGAAGAGCTGGGGATCTCGACCCAGAGCCTGGGGTCGCCGTGGCAGGCCGCCGCCGCCTCTTTCGTCACCTTTGCCATCGGCGCGTTCATCCCGCTGGCGCCGTGGTTGTTCACGTCGGGCACCACGGCGCTCGTGCTGTCGGTGCTGCTGGGCGCCGTGGCCTCGCTGGTGGTCGGTGTCGTGCTGGCCCGCTTCACCGAGCGCTCGGCCGTGGTGTCGGCGCTGCGCCAGCTGGCGGTGACGGCGGTGGCGGCCGCGGTGACCTATGGCATCGGGCGGGCCATCGGGACGGGCGTCAGCTGACCCGACCCCTGGCCGGGCGCGGAGGCATGCACGTCGAATGCCTGAAGATCTACTGATGCACTCGCTCGTCGCGACCGGCGGAGCCAGTCCCTAATGGGACTGACTGTCTAGTTGGCGCGCTGTGTCGTCACCCGGGCCCACAGCGGCGAAGGGCGCGAGGTCATGACCCGGCCGCTCGGGCCGACGAAGCTGAGCTCCTCGTTGGCGTCGCCGTGCATGGTCCAGACCTTTCGGTGCACGAGGCCGTGGTGATAGGCGCACAGGAGGGCCAAGTGGTCGAGGTCGGTGGGCCCGTCCTCGGCCTTCCACAACTTGATGTGATGGGGGATGGCGAAGCGCACGTGGGTGCAGCCGGGGAAGCGACAACATCGGTCCCGGCGCCAGATCTCGCGGCGCTGGGTGGCCGTGGCCAGGCGTTTGGCCCGCCCCTCGTACATGGTGTGGCCCTCTTCGTCGTCGAGGGCGACGATGACGCGGGACCCACAGAGGAGTTCTTGGGCCACCGCGGCGCTGATCAGCCCGCCGCGCTCGAGCTCGCCGAAGAGGGCGCTCTCGGCGTCCTCGTCGCCCAAGGCCTCGAGGGGCACGTGGGCGACGACGGTGTAGGGCGAGAGGGTCGATGAGGCCGGACGCCCAGGCGTGGCCCCCGAGCGCACCAGGGACACCAAGGCGTCGGCCAGGCGCTGGTCATAGGGGGTCTCCCCGTCGCTCGGCACCTCGGCCGCTCGGGCCTCGAGGGCGCTGCGCACCTCGGCGAAGAGGGCTTCGGGCAACTGGGCCGTCATGGTGCGCAGGGTCTCGTTGAGGCGCAGCGAGCGCCGCTCGTGGCTCTCGGCGTCGTCGGCTGCCTTCGGAGGATGCGCCGAGCGGGCCAGCTCGACCAGCTGGCGCACGCTGAGCTCTTTGGCCCGCTCGGCCAGCTCAGCGTCGTTGCCGGCGTTGGCCAGGGTGGCCACGGCGCGCACCTTGTCGAAGGGGAGCGTCCCCTCGCAGAGGGCGGCGGCCAGATGGGGCAGCGCACGGAGCCTCTCGCCCACCTGGGCGTAGGCCCGTGCCGTGGGCATCGACATGCCGGTGCGCTCGACCATCCAGGTCTCGATGGAGGTGGCGCCGTCGGCACGGAACCCCTCGCGCCGGGCCAGCTCTGCGCTCAGTTGGACGAAGCGGCCCGCCTCCGCCGTCATGCGGCGAAACGAGGCGGCGGCCTCCGTCTTGATCTCCTCGTCGGAGAGCGTGGCCACGGCGGCGGCGGATGGCTGCGGCGGCGGATGAGGCTGCGAAGTCGGTGGCGTCGGTGGTTGTCAGGCCCATCGCCGGTGAACGGTCGGGTCGCCGGGCGAAGGTTCGCGGATGTTTTGTCCGGCCACTACCGACGGCCGTCCGCGACCTTGAGCCCAGCCCGAGAGATCGCCCGGCCCGGCCCGGCCCGGGCCGGGCCCTTCAGTCCGCCGCGTCGCGACGGTACGACCGGTCGATGTGGTCGACGGTGAACCCGAGCGAGCGGTAGAGCGCCACCGCGGCCTCGTTGGTGGCGTCGGCGTACAGCATGCCCACCGGCACGCCGTGGGCGGCCAGCCACACCAGCCCTGCCACGGTGAGGGAGCGGCCCCAGCCCTGTCCGTGAAAACGCGGATCGACGGAGATGATGTAGATCTCGCCCAGCACCGGCGTGGTGGCCCTGTGCACCTTGGTCCAGCACGACCCGATCAGCCCGTCGCCGTCGGGGGCGTCGGCCAACAGGAACCCGTCCAAGTCGACCCAGTCGGCGGCCAGACGGTCGCGCAGCTGCGCCATGGTCCAGCCGCCCTGTTCGGGGTGGCCTTCGAAGGCGCGGTTGTTGGTCTCCAGCCACACCTCCTCGTCGCGGCCGGCCACGAAGGGCCGCGTCGGCAGGTGGCGCGTGGCGTCGACGACCGAGGTGGCGACAGGAAGTGGGACGCGCATCTGGAGCAGGTCGCGCTCCGGCTCGAACCCCAGGGCCCGGGCCAGGTCGTCGTCCTCGGGCCCGGCCCGCATGGCCCACAGATGGACGGCGCCGGCGTCGCCGACCTCCGCCACCGCCAGCTCGACGAGGGCGAAGGCCAGCCCGCCGCCCTGGCGATGGTCGGGGTCGACCACGACGTGCAACACGGTCGAACCGTCCCGGCCCGGGAAGAGGAACACGGCGCCGGCGAGCTGACCGCCGACGTGCGACACGACGGCGCGCCCGCCCTTTCCCGAAGCGATGGCACGGCGCTCGGGCTCGGGCAGGGCCGGGTGGTCGTCGGCCGATGCGGCCCGCGCCAACAGCCCCCCAACGGCGGTCCGCTCGGGGTCGCTGAGGCGAGCCAGCTCGACCAACTCCATCCCGTCGGGGCCGTCCACGCCGGCCAAGGTAACCCGGTACCGTGAGCAGGTGGCGAAGCCGAGGACTCCGAAGGGCCGCGCCCGGCTCGTGATCGAGCGTCTGACCGAGCTCTACCCGGGCACCGCGAAGGAGCTGTGCGCGCTCGACCACGAGAACCCGTTCCAGCTCCTCGCCGCCACCATCCTGTCGGCCCAGTGCACGGACGAGCGGGTCAACATGGTGACCCCGGTCCTCTTCGCCAAGTACCCGGACCCGGTCGCACTGGCGGCGGCCAATCCGGAGGACGTCGAGGAGATCATCCGCTCGACCGGCTTCTTCCGGTCCAAGACCAAGAGCCTGATCGGCATGGCCGCCGACGTGGCGGAGAGGTTCGGCGGGCAGGTGCCGGAGAAGCTCGAGGACCTCGTGACCCTCCCCGGCGTCGGGCGCAAGACGGGCAACGTGGTGCGCAGCGTGGACTTCGGTCTCCCGGGGCTTCCCGTCGACACCCACGTGCTCCGGGTCAGCCAGCGCCTGGGGTTGCTCGACGAGATGGCCCCCAAGGACCAGAGCGACGCCGTCAAGGTGGAGCTCGCCCTCGACGCGTTCGTGCCGGCCCAGGAGCGGGGCACCTTCAGCCTGCGCATGATCTTGCACGGTCGGAACACATGTGTTGCACGAAAGCCCCGCTGCGCCCTCTGCGTGATGAATGACTTCTGCCCCTACGTCCGGTAATCGGCGCGTGATGGGACTTTCGGCCCCTTTTTAGGCAATTCGCGTTTGCCGGGCTGAAATGGACGAAGTCAAGCGCTACGATTGTGTCGGAACCGGTTCCCGCCACCTGGTTCCAAAAGAGTCCGTGCTGGGATCCGCCTCCTGGCCGACTCGCCCAATGCCGGCCTTCGGGCCGGCATTGGTGTTTGCGCCTGCGGAACGCAGTCTTTGGCGCCGCGATCTGGTAATACTCCAGGTGCTACCATGGAAATCATGGTCACCAAGCGGTCGGTTTCCCTCGATGACGAGGTGGCCTCTTCGGTCGAGCAGGCGGCCAAGGAGGACGGGGTCTCCTTCAGCGCCTGGCTCTCCACGGCGGCCGAACGGCAGCTGCGGGTCCGCCAGGGACTGCGGGGCGTGGCCGCCTGGGAGGGTGAGACCGGCTCGCTGAGCGCCGAGGAGCTGGCGGCCGGCGAAGCACTGCTCGCCCGCCTGCGCTCCGGGGTGTCCGGCGTCGCCTCACGCGTCCGGCGGCGGTGACCTCGAACCGGCGGGAGGGCCTGGCCTACGGGCTCGGCGCCCTGCACGCCGCCGCCCGAGGCGACCGAATGGTGTGGGCCCTGCACCGGGCCGCCCTGAGCAACGGGATCGTCCCGGTGATCCCGGCGGTCACCGTGGCCGAAGGGTATCGGACTCGAGGCCCGCAGCGACCGTATCGCGGAGCTGCTGGACGGGACCGAGATCGAGCCGTTCACCGGCGAGGCGGCCCGGCGCTCGGGCGAGCTGGCGGCCCGCTGCGACACCTCCGAGCTGAGCGTGGTGGCGGTGGTGGAGCTGGCCGAACGCCGCAATTGCGCCGTGGTGGCCCAGCGTCAGGCCGTGCTGCGCACAGCGGCCTCCCTGCTCGGGTACGAGCTGGTGCTCTACGCCGTTTGACCGACCCAACTGGACCGAGCTGACCGGCCTGACCCGGCTGACTGGCCCAAGCGACGGCCGGCTCAGCGCTCCTTCGAGGACTTCTCGTACCGCTGCAGCCGCCGCAGCGCGCCGCCCAGGGACCGCTCCACGGCGATGAGCTCGTGCGCCATGTCCTCGTCGCCCCGCTGGCAGGGCGGAATCGGACAGGGCGGTCACCCGCTGGTGCAGCTCCTGGAGGGTGGAGGTCAGGGACGAGATCTCGGCGGCTGAGGACGATGACGACATGAACCGATGATGGCCGATGGAGCCGGCACACGAATTCGGGCGCTCCCGGCGACCTTGTCCGGCCGGGTGGCGGAGTCGGGCGAAGGCCGCCTCTGAGCGGCCCGGCCCACGTCTGTATCCTCTGGCCCGGGAGGTTCCAGATGGTCGTCGAGGCGGAGACAACCGACGCACCCACAGCGGGCGCCGGAGCCGGCCCCGCCCCCACCACCGGCCGACCGACCGGCCCCGAGCCGGTGCTCCGGCTGCTGGCCCACGTCGAGGCGGGGACCACGGACATGGCCGAGCGCATCCTCGAGGTGCCCCTCGACTACTACCGCGACCCCGATCGCTTCCGGCGTGAGCTGGACCTCTGCCGGCGTACCCCGCTGGCGCTGGTGCCGACCGCGCAGCTCCCCAACGCCCACGACTTCGTCGTGCGCGAGGTGCTCGGCACCTCGGTGCTGGTCAGCCGCGGCGCGGACGGCGTCGCCCGGGCCTTCCTCAACTACTGCCGACACCGGGGCGGCAAGCCCGCCCGAGGGCTGTGGCAACGACGCGCCGGCACACCTGCCCGTACCACGCCTGGACCTACGACAGCGCGGGACGGCTCGCCGGCTTGCCCGGGCCGGCCGGCTTCGACCAGCTGGAGAAGGACGACTACGGTCTCGTCGCCCTGCCGACCGAGGAGCGCCACGGGTTCGTGTGGGTCGTGCTCACGTCCGGCGCCCCCATCGACGTGGCCGCCCACCTCGGCCCGCTCGACGCCGAGCTGGCCGCCTGGGACCTCGGTTCCGCCGAGTACCTCACCGAGCGCGAGATCGAGGCCGACGTGAACTGGAAGGCCGCCATCGAGGCGTTCGCCGAGAACTACCACTTCCCGTACGTACACAAGAACAGCATCGTGGGGCAGAACACGGTGGCCGACACCGCCACCTACGACGGCTACGGGCTCCACCATCGCCTCGGCTTCGCCTCGCCGTGGATCGACGCCGCCCGCAACGACCCCGACCTCATCGAGCCGCTGGCCTACATGGTCTTCATCTACTGGATCTTCCCCAACCTGACCCTGGCCATGAGCCCCGTGGGCGTCGAGATCATCGACATCCTCCCCGCCGCCGCCGCCGCCCAACCCGGCCGCTGCGTCCTGCGCCACGGCTGGATGGCCACCCAGCCGGCCCCCGACGAGGCCACCCGGAGCGGCTACTGGGAGCTCTACGAGGCGGTGCACGCCGCCGTGGTGGACGAGGACTTCGGCGTCCTGCCGGGCTGCGGGCAGGGCGCCCGCGACGGGCAGCACGACGCACATGGTGATCGGCCGCAACGAAATCGGCGTCCAGCACGTGGTCACCACCTTCATGGAGGCCGTCCCACCGGCCACCTGACCCTCGGAAAGCGGGAAAGGGGTGCCGGAGCCCACCGGTAGCCTTGTGGCCTCGTGCCCCTCCGCGTCCTGGACCTCCGCGGCAAGCAGCCGCCGTTCGACGCCGCCCTGCCGCGCCCGGACGCACCCGGCGCCAACGTCCACGATGCCGTCGCCGCCATCCTGCGCGAGGTCCGCGCCGAGGGCGACGCCGCCGTGGTCCGGGCCACCGCCACCTTCGACCGGGTCGACGTGTCCGACGGCCTCCGGGTCCCGCCCGAGGAGATCAAGGAGGCCCGCGCCGCCGCCGACCCGGCGCTCCTCGGGGCGCTCGAGACGGCGTTCGAGCGGATCGTCGCCTATCACGCCGCCGAGGGCACGCCGCCGGGCGACCACGTCGACGGGGGCGTCTCGGTGCGCCACCTGACCCGCCCCGTCCAGCGGGCCGGCCTCTACGCGCCCGGCGGCCGGGCGAGATACCCCTCCACCGTCCTCATGTGCGCCGCCCCCGCCCGGGTCGCCGGCGTCCACGGCATCGCCCTCTGCGTCCCGCCCGGGGCGGACGGCCACGTCGACCAGGCCACCCTGACGGCGGCGTCGGTCGCCGGCGTGGACGAGGTCTACCGGGTCGGCGGCGCCCAGGCGATCGCCGCTTTGGCCTACGGCACCGCCACCATTGCGGCCGTCGACGTCATCGCCGGCCCCGGCAACGCCTACGTGGCCGAGGCCAAGCGCCAGCTCTCGGGCGTCGTCGGCGTGGCTTCCGCCTTCGCCGGGCCGTCCGAGGTCGTCGTGATCGCCGGCCCGGCCGCCAACCCGGCCTTCGCCGCCGTCGACGTCGTCGTCCAGGCCGAGCACGGACCGGACGGCCTGGCCTGGCTGGTGACCTGGGACGCCGACCTGCTCGAACGGGTCGTCACCGAAATCGGCGCCATCGTCGCCGCATCGGGCCGCCGGGCCGACCTGGAGGCCACGCTGGCCGGCGCCGGCATCGCCTGCCTGGTGGACGGGCCCGACGAGGCGCTGGCGGTGGCCAACGCCGTGGCGCCGGAGCACCTTCAGCTCATGGTGCCCGACGAGGACGGCGACGCCATGTTGGAGGACGTGCAGAACGCCGGCGCCGTCTTCGTCGGCGACTGGTCGCCGGCCAGCCTGGGCGACTACATCGCCGGGCCCAATCACGTCCTGCCCACCAACCGCACGGCCCGCTTCGCCTCGGCCTTGCGGGCCGACGACTTCCGCAAGCACATCCACGCGGTCCGCGGCACGCCGGGCGCGCTGCGCACCCTGGGGCCGAGCGTGGTCGTGCTGGCCGAGACCGAAGGCCTGCCGGCGCACGCCGACTCCATCCGCCGCCGCCTGGCCGCACTCGACGCCGCCGACACCCCCGCCGCCGCCGACGACAGCCGCAGCTCATGAGCGCCGTCCCACCCGTCCGCCCCGACCTCAACCTGGCCGAGGGCTACCACTCGCCCCAGGTCGAGGCCGAGGTCCGCCTCAACACCAACGAGTCGCCCTTCGCGCCCCCCGACGCCTGGCGCCACGAGCTCCTCGCCGCGCTCGAGGAGGTCTCGTTCCACCGCTACCCCGACCGCCCCGCCACCGAGCTGCGCCAGGCCGTGGCCGACCTGCACCACGTGAACCCCGACGAGGTCTTCTGCGCCAACGGGTCCAACGAGGTCCTGCAGTCGCTCCTGCTCGCCTTCGGCGGCCCCACACGCCGCGCCCTGCTGTTCGAGCCCACGTACGCGCTCCACGGCCACATCGCCCGCATCACCGGCACCGAGATCGTCGAGGGCGGGCGCGACGACGACTTCGAGATCGACCCGGACGACGCAGTCCGCCTCATCGCGACCACACGGCCCGACGTGACCTTCCTCTGCTCGCCCAACAACCCGACGGGGCGGGCGGAACCCCGCGCCACCGTCGACGCGATCGCCAACGCCGCCCCCGGGCTGGTCATCGTCGACGAGGCGTACGGCCAGTTCTCCCCGTGGTCCGCCCTCGAGCTGCGCCCGGACAACCCCGGCCTCGTCGTCACGCGCACGTTCTCCAAGACCTGGGCCATGGCCGGCGCCCGGCTCGGCTACCTGGTGGCCGACCCTGCGGTCGTGCAGGCCTGCGAGGCGGTCGTGCTCCCGTACCACCTCTCCGCGCAGACACAGCTGGCCGGCCTGCTGGCGCTCCGCCACGTGCCCGAAATGGAAACAAGGGTCGCCCGCATCGCGGAGGAGCGGGGACGGGTGGCCGCCGCCCTCCGTGGCCTCCCCGTCGACAGCTGGCCGTCGGACGCCAATTTCATCCTCTTCCGGCCGCGCGACCACGATCCGAACGACGTCTGGCGGTCCCTCCTCGACCACTCGGTGCTCATCCGTAACTGCGCCACCTGGGAGGGCCTCAAGGGTTGCCTGCGCGTCACCATCGGCACGCCCGAGGAGAACGACCGCTTCCTCAATGCCCTCAAGGAGAGCCTGTGACGACGCCCGTGCCCCTGCCCGTGCCCGTGCCCCGCCGTGCCACCAAGGACCGCGCCACGAAGGAGACCACCATCGCCGTCACGCTCGACGTGGACGGCAGTGGGCGCACCGAGGTCTCGACCGGGCTGCCCTTCTTCGATCACATGGTCGAGCAGCTGGGCAAACACGCCTCCTTCGACCTGACCGTCCAGGCCCAGGGCGACCTGCATATCGATGCGCACCACACCGTCGAGGACGTCGGCATCGTCGTCGGCGGCTGCCTGGCCGAGGCGCTGGGCGACAAGGCCGGCATCCGGCGCTTCGCCTCGATGCTGCTGCCGCTCGACGAGGCGCTCATTGAGGTCGCACTCGACCTGTCGGGCCGCCCCTACCTGGCCTACGGGCTCGACTTCGCGCCCGACACGCCGGGCCTCGGTACGCCGCCCTTCGACCCCCAGCTGGCCGAGGAGTTCTGGCGCGCCTTCGCCACGGCGGCCAACCTCACCTTGCACATCCGCCGGCTCGAGGGCAAGAACACGCACCACATGCTCGAGGCCAGCTTCAAGGGCGTGGCCCGCTGCCTGCGCGACGCGGTGCGCGTCGAGGGGGGTGGCGTGCCCTCGACCAAGGGCAGCCTGTGAGCACGCCGCCGCGGATCGCCGTCCTCGACTACGGCATCGGGAACCTCCGGTCGGCCGAGAAGGCCCTACAGCACGTCGGCGCGGCGGCCCGCCTCGTCACCGATCCGGCCGACGTCGACGCCGCGGACGCCGTCGTCCTGCCCGGCGTGGGCGCGTTCGGCGCCTGCGCGCGGGCCCTGCGCGACAGCGGGCTCGAAGACCCGGCGCGGGCGGCCCTGGCCAAGGGTGTGCCCTTCTTCGGTGTGTGCGTCGGCTTCCAACTCCTCTACGAGGGTTCGGTCGAGAGCCCCGACGCCACGGGTCTCGGCGTCTTCTCGGGCACCGTCGGCGCGCTGCCGGGCGGCGTCAAGCACCCGCAGATGCAGTGGAACCAGCTCGTGGCGCGGGGTGAGGACGCACCGGCGGCCCTGCGCGGACTGGGTGAGCGCCCGTGGGTGTACTTCGTGCACTCCTTCGCGCCGCCGGTCGGGGACGAGACGGTGGCGGTGTGCGACTACGGCGGGCCCGTGGCCGCGCTGGTGAGCCGCGACAACCTGTGGGGGGCGCAGTTCCACCCCGAGAAGTCCGGGCGCACCGGGCTGGCCCTCCTGCACAACTTCGTCGACCTGGCGGCCGCCGCCTGATGGAGCTGTTCCCCGCCATCGACCTGCGCGCCGGCGCGGCGGTGCGCCTGACGCAAGGCGACTTCGACCGCGAGGAACGCTACGGCGACCCGGGCGCGCTGGCGGCGCGCTACATCGCCGGCGGCGCGCGCTGGATCCACGTCGTCGACCTCGATGCGGCGCGCACCGGCGTGCCGCACGAGCGCGCCGCCCTGCGCGAGATCGTTCGCCTGGCCGCCGCGTCAGGGGGCGTCCGGGTGCAGGCCGGTGGCGGCATCCGCTCCGAGGAGGCGGCGGCCGAGCTGCTGGAGTCGGGCGTGGAGCGGATCGTGCTCGGCACGGCCGCCCTCGAGGACCCGGAGTTCGCGGCGCGGTGCGCGCGGCGCTGGCCCCGGCGCGTCGCCGTCGGGCTCGACTACCGCGTCGGCGAGGGGGGCGTGGCCGAGGCGCAGGCGCACGGCTGGCTGGCCGGCACGGGCCAACCGGTGGGGGACCTGCTGGCGCACTGGGAGGACGAGCCGATCGGCGCCGTGGTGGCCACGGCGGTGGCACGCGACGGCATGCTGGCCGGCCCGGACCTGGCCGGGCTCGCACAGCTGCTGGCGGCAACGGCGCTGCCGCTGCTGGCGTCGGGCGGCGTGTCGTCCCTGGGCGACCTGGCCGCGCTGGGCGGGTTGCGCGCCCGGACCGGGGCGGGCGCGGGCCGAGGCGAGCGCGCGGGCGGGGCGGACGTTGGCGGGCGGCGAGTACAGGGCGTGATCGTCGGCAAGGCGCTGGTCGAGGGTCGTTTCGACGTGGCCGAGGGGGTGGCGGCGTGCGCAGCATCCGGCTGATCCCGTGTCTCGACGTGACGGGCGGTCGCGTGGTCAAGGGCGTCCGCTTCGTCGACCTCACCGACGAGGGCGACCCCGTCGAGCTGGCGGCGCGCTACGACGCCGAGGGCGCCGACGAGGTGACGTTCCTCGACATCACCGCGTCGTCGGACGGGCGCGACACCATGGTCTCGGTGGTGGCCCGCACGGCCGAGCAAGTCTTCATCCCCTTGACGGTGGGCGGCGGCGTCCGGACGTCGGAGGATGCACGCCGCCTCCTCCGAGCCGGCGCAGACAAAGTCGCGGTGAACACCGCCGCGGTGGAGCGACCCGATTTGGTGCGGGACATCGCGGACGAGTTCGGGGGCCAGTGCGCCGTGGTGGCCATCGACGCCCGCGCCCGGGAGGGCCGGCGTGGGTGGGAGGTGCACACGCACGGCGGGCGGCGGCCGGCCGGGCTCGACGTGCTGGCCTGGGCGACCGAGTGTGCCCGCCTCGGGGCGGGGGAAATCCTGCTCACGTCCATGGACCGGGACGGGACCAAGGACGGTTTCGATCTGGGGCTGACGCACGCCGTGGTGGATGCGGTCGACATTCCGGTGGTGGCCTCGGGCGGCGTGGGCCAGCTGCAGGACCTGGTGGACGGGGCGATCGACGGCGGCGCCGACGCCGTGCTGGCGGCGTCCATCTTCCACCGGCGCGAGTTCACCATTGCGGAGGCCAAGGCGTACATGGCGGATCACGGCGTCACCGTGCGCCCCGTGGGGGGCGGTGACGGATCGCCGCGCTGACCTGGAAGGACGACCTCGTGCGGTACCGTGACAGGGTGCCGACGTCGACGACCAAGAACGGGGCCAGCGAGGCCAAGCCAGTCGAGAAGGCGCCTGCGAAGGCGTCTGCTGTGTCCGAGAAGGCGCACGAGAAGGTGTCCGAGACGTTGCCCGAGAAGGCACCTGAGAAGCCGCGAGCGGGCCCAGGACAAGCAGCCCATCACGGTGCTGTTCGACCGCGTGATGGTGCAGATCTCGCAGACCGACGGCGAGCGGCGCTCGCGTGCGGGCATCTTGATCCCGGCCACGGCGCAGATCACCCGGCGGCTGGCGTGGGCCGAGGCGGTGGCGGTCGGGCCGCACGTGCGCACGGTCAAGGTGGGCGACACCGTCCTGTTCAACCCCGAGGACCGCTTCGAGGTAGAGGTGCACGGCGAGGAGTACGTGATCCTGCGCGAGCGCGACATCCATGCCATCGCCTCGGGCCGGAACGACGGCGGCACGGGGCTCTACCTTTGAGTGCGGCGACCGGGCCGGCGCCCGAGGGGGTGGCGCTCGAGGTCGACGAGGAGCTCGTGGGCGCCGTGGACTTCGCCAAGGGCGACGGCCTGGTGCCCGCCATCGTGCAGGACGCGTCCGATGGCACCGTCCTGACGATGGCCTACATGGACGCCGAGGCGCTGCGGCGCACGCTGACGACCGGCCGGTCGTGGTTCTACAGCCGCAGTCGCCAGGAGTACTGGCAGAAGGGCGAGACCTCGGGCGACCGCCAGTACGTGCGCGAGGTGCGGCTGGACTGCGACGGCGACGCGCTGGTCGTGCTGGTCGACCAGCACGGCCGCGGCGCCTGCCACACCGGGGCGCACAGCTGCTTCTTCCGCACCATCGGGTCCGGCCCCGGGGTGCCGCTGCCGTGACCGCCGGCGGTGCCGCGTCGGCGGGGCTGACGTTCCAACCCGACCCAGCCGAGTTCGCCGCGCTGGCCAAGGAGCACGAGATCGTGCCGGTGCGCTGCGAGGTGGTGGCCGACACCCTGACGCCGGTGGCCTGCTTCGCCAACGTGGTGGGCGAGGACGACGGCTTCCTCTTCGAGTCGGTGGAAGGGGGGGAGCGTTGGGGCCGCTACTCCTTCGTCGGGCGACGCCCGCTGGCCATGCTGACGGCCCGGGGGCGGGCGGTCGAGGTGACGGGCCGACTCGGATTGGAGCCCTCGGGGGACGGCATCTTGGCCGCGGTCGAGGACCTGGTGGACCGTTTCCGCTCGCCGGTGCTGTCCGGCCTGCCGCCGTTGCACGGGGGGCTGGTGGGGTATCTCGGCTACGACGTGGTGCGCGAGGTCGAGCACCTGCCGGACGCGCCGGCGGACGACCTCGGTCACCCCGACGCGGCGCTCGTCGTCATTGGGCAGTTCTGCGCCTTCGACCACTGGCGTCAGCGGATCGTGCTGGTCGACAACGTCGTGGTGCCCGAGGCGCCGGACGGCGTCGTCGACGCGGCCGCGGTGGACGAGGCCTACGACGCCGCCTGCGGCCGCCTCCGCCAGCTGGCGGTCGACTGCACGGGCCAGGGGTCGGGGTCCGGCGAGTTGGTGGCGGCGCCGCCGCCCGGACTCGAGAAGGCCGAGGCGGCGCGGACCATGACCGCAGGCGAGTACATGGCCAACATCGACGCGGCCAAGGAGTACATCCGGGCGGGCGACATCTTCCAGGTCGTGCTGTCCCAGCGCTACGACCTGACCCTCGACGCCGAGCCGTTCGATGTCTACCGGGCGCTGCGCCTGCTCAATCCGAGCCCGTACCTCTACTTCCTGCGCTTCCCGGCCGTCACCGTGGTCGGGGCGTCGCCCGAGCCGATGGTGCGCCTGCGCGACAAGGTCGTGATCTCGCGGCCCATCGCCGGGTCGCGCCCGCGGGGGAGAACGAGCAGCACGACCGCCTGCTCGAAGGCGAGCTGGCCGAGGACCCCAAGGAGCTGGCGGAGCACATCATGCTGGTCGACCTCGCCCGCAACGACGTGGGCCGCGTCGTGCGCTTCGGCACCGAGAAGGTCGACGAGCTCATGACGATCGAGCGCTACAGCCACATCATGCACATCACGTCGCAGGTGTCGGGCGAGCTGGCCGAGGGCAGGGGCCCGATCGACGTGCTGCGGGCGACGCTGCCGGCCGGGACGCTGTCGGGCGCGCCCAAGGTGCGGGCGATGGAGATCATCGACGAGCTCGAGCCGACCAAGCGCGGCGTGTACGGGGGGGTGGTCGGCTACATCGACTTCTCCGGCAACCTCGACACCGCCATCGCCATCCGCACCATGGTCGTCATGCCCGACGGCCGGGCCAGCGTCCAGGCGGGCGCGGGCATCGTGGCCGACAGCGACCCGCGCTCCGAGGACGAGGAGTGCGCGCACAAGGCGGGGGCGCTGCTCGTCGCGGTCACCGCCGCCCGGCGCATGGGGCGGCGCGGTCGGCGGCGCGGTCGGCGCCGGCGCCGGGGTCGGGGTCGGGGACATGAGCGGCCTCGAGGCCGAGACGGCGGCGCTGCGCCGGGGGGCGGGGGCCTTCCGGTCGCCCCGCGATGTGGTGGCCGTGCGGGGGCCCGACGCGGAGGCCTACCTGCAGGGCCAAGCTGAGCCAGGACGTGGCGGCGCTGGCCGTGGGCGGCTGCGCCGACTCGCTCCTGCTCGAGCCCGACGGCAAGCTGTCGGCGTTGCTGCGGGTGACGCGCACCAACGCCCAGGGCTTCGTCCTCGACGTGGAGGGCGGCTACGGCGACATGGTGGCGACGCGCCTGCGCCGCTTCCTGCTGCGGTCCAAGGTGGAGCTCGAGCACCTCCCCTGGCGGTGCCTGTCGTTGCGCGGAGACGGGGTGGGCGAAGCGGCGGCGGGCCTGCTGGCCGAGCTGGCCGAGCGGGGCGTGCTGGCGCTGCCCTTCGAATGGAACGGCTGGACCGGGATCGACCTGCTCGGGCCCGACGACGTCGTGCTCGGGCCCGAGGCGGGCGAGCTGCCCGCGGGCGTGACCGCCTGCGGGGTGGACGCGGTCGAGGCGTGCCGCATCGTCTCGGGCATCCCGGCCATGGGCGCCGAGCTGACCACCAAGACCATCGCGGCGGAGGCGGGTCTGGTGGAGCGCACGGCGAGCTTCACCAAGGGCTGCTACACGGGACAGGAGCTGGTGGCCCGCATCGACGCGCGCGGCTCCAAAGTCCCCCGCCGCCTGGTGGGCGTCGTGGCGCCGCCCGGGGGGCCGGCGGAGGACGAGCTCTCCCGGGGCATGACGCTGCACGCCGGCGACGCGCCGGCCGACGACGGCGCGCTGGAGGACAAGGTCGTGGGCACCATCACGTCGGCCGCCTGGAGCCCCGAGCTGGGGGCGTGGGTGGCCCTCGCCTACCTGCACCGCAGCGTGGAGGCGCCGGGGCCGATCCGGCTGCGCTCGGGCGACGGCATCGGCGGCTCCCGGCCGGCCCGGGTGTCGACGCTCCCTCTCGTCGTCGCGGCCTGACCCGGGCGTGGCCGCCGACGCGGAGCGGTCACGCCGGGACTGGCGACGGTGGCTGCCGGTGGCCGGGGCGATCGGCTACTCGCTCGGGGCGGCCGCCACCACCCCCTTCAGCGTGGCGGCCGACGTGATGACGGCCGTCCCCATCGCCGTGTTGGCCGCGGCCGTGGTGTGGCGCTGGCCGTGGCGGCCGGTCGTGTGGTCGCCGACGGCGGGCGCCCGCCACCCGTACCGGGCCTGGGTCGTGTTGGCGGCAGCCATCGTGGTCTGGGAACTGGTCGACTACGCCGCCCGTGGCAGCCGGGGCGCCCACCCGACGCTGAGCTCCATGGCCGACGCACTCGACCGCTTCTACGTGCTCAAGGCGGCCGTGTTCTTCGGCTGGCTCTGCCTTGGTGCGCTGGTCGTGCGGCTGGGCGAGGCCGGGGGCGGGGCGCGGCCGGCGGAGGCGGGCACCGCACGGTGAGCGCGAGCACGCCCTTCTACGTCGTGTGGGGACTGCTGGGCGTGGCCGCGCTGGGACTGTGGTGGCTGGCCCGGGCCACGCACGGCCGGGCTGTGGCGCGGCCGACAGAGGTGGTGGCGCGGCTGGCGACGGGGCGCCACGTGCGGGTGGTGTTGGTCCTGGGCGTGATGTGGCTGGGCTGGCACTTGTTCGCCCGCTGAGGCCGCTCTCGTGGGCCGGGCCGGGCCGGTGCGGGGTGGGGACCGGGCCGGTGTCCCGCCGGGCGCGTGGCCGGTGAGCCAGACATCTCAGGTTGGTTAAGCGTCGCGCAACGGAATCGCAACCGGCCGTCACCGGAGATGACACGCCCGGGGTTCACCCTTTTCGTCATGAGGCGCTCGGACCCCAAGAAGCAGGGGGTGACCACGGCAACGGCCGAGGCGCTGCCCGAGCTCAAGCCGTGGCGCGAGGCCGGTTGGATCTTTCGTGACGGTGACTGCATCGTCATCGAGCGCCGGGGACAAGAGATCCGGACGCGGGTGCTGGCGGACTGACCGATGATCAAGGTGATCCAAGTAGCCGACGACGGCACCGAAACCGCGGCCATCGAGGTCGACGATTTCACCGTCGAGATCCTCTACTCGGGCCTGGCCGAGCTGTTGCGGGAGGCGGCTGACGGACCGGTGTCCGACGCCGAGCCCAGCGGTGAGCTGTCGCGCCAGGCACGTCAGCGCCGCGACAAGATCCTGACACGCATCCGGCACTAGGCCTGCGCCGGCTGGCGCCCGAGCACGACGGCCGGGCGTGGCCCCACACCGATCCGAGCCTGGCCACTGCAACCAGCCTGGCGTCTGCAATCAGCGTTGCCTACCGTTTCCTCGTCGGGAAGGTTGTCTGGGCGGGCGACGAGACGAGCAGGTCGCCCATGAAGTGACGCGGCGAGGTGGCGGTTGGTGCGGGGGAATGGTCGGCGGATGGCGGCTCTGTGTGCGCTGACGTGTGCCGCCCTGTGCGCGGTCGGCGCCCTCGCCATTCCCACCGGGGCCCAGCCGGCCGGGGTGAGCGACCGGACGGCTCCGACGGGCCAGTGGGCAGCCTCCCTGACGGCGAGCCCGCCCAGCACGACGACCACGTCAACGACGACGTCCACCACCACCACGACGACGTCCACGACGACGACGACCACGTCCACGACGACCACGACCACGTTGCCGGTCCAGAGCTTCGTCCAGCCCACGGCGGCGCCGGACGAGCTGCCCCCGCCCGGCCAGGCGACGGCGTACGGCTGCGCGGCGGCGCAGCAGTACATCGCGGCCTACGCGGCGCCGGACTTCTGGCTCGCCTGCCCGGCCTACTCCAGAGGTCACCAGGCCTCGACGGTCTGCGAGTCGACGACGTCCCCGTGCAGCGTCCTGCGGATCATCACCATCAGCGACCCGTGTGCCGCCGCCTACATGAACGAGGCGTCAAACTCGTGGGTGCTCCTGGGCCTCTCCGACGCACCACTCGACCCCTACGGGATGTGCGCCTGAGCGCCTGGCGCGGCTCGGGACGCTGGAGGCCTGCCACTACGCTGAACGGCCATGCCCACCTACCTGGCGGACATCGTGACCTCGCACCGCGCTCGGGCCGCGGCGGACGTCCGCACCCTCGATGAGCTGGTGCAACGAGCGGCCGCCACGCCTCTCCCGCGCGACTTCGCCGGCGCCCTGCGGGCCGACGGGCTCTCGGTCGTCGCCGAGATAAAGCGGCGCTCTCCCTCCAAGGGTGACCTCGATCCGAGCCTGCAGCCCGAGCTGGTGGCCAAGGAGTACGAAACCGGTGGCGCGGCCTGCCTGTCCGTGCTGACCGACGCCGACTACTTCGGGGGCTCCGAGGGTGACCTGGTCGCGGCCCGGCAGGCCTCCGGCCTGCCGGTGCTGCGCAAGGACTTCACCGTGCAGGAGGCCGACGTGGTCGACGCCCGGCTCATGGGGGCGGACGCCGTGCTGCTGATCGTGGCGGCCCTCGACGACGAGGAGCTGCGCCGATTCGCCGCACGGGCGGAGGACCTCTCGCTGGCGGCGCTCGTCGAGGTGCACGACGAGGAGGAGCTGGAGCGCGCCCTGGCGGCCGGCGCCGGCCTGATCGGGGTGAACCAGCGCGACCTGCGCACGTTCGAGGTCGACCACGAGCGCGCCTGCCGGCTGGCTGCCCAAATTCCGGCCGACGTCATCGCCGTGGCGGAATCTGGCATCCGCGACGCCGCCGACGCCGAGAGGCTGGCCGCCGCGGGCTACGACGCCATTCTGGTCGGCGAGACCCTGGTACGGGCCGGCGTGGACCGGCCGGCCCGGTTGCGCGAGCTGGTGGGGCATCCGGTGGGCTCACGGTGAGCGAGGCGGAGCTCTTCGTCAAGATCTGCGGAATCACCTCCGAGGCCGATGCGCTGCTGTCCGTCAGCCTGGGTGCTTCGGCCGTCGGCTTCATGTTCGCCCCCTCGCCGCGCCAGGTCTCGGTCCGCCTCGCCGGCGACATCGCCAAGCGGCTGCCCGAGCAGGTGCTGACCGTGGGGGTGTTTCGCAACGAGGCGCCGCAGCGGGTGGTCGAGACCGTGCATGCCGCCGGCCTGAATGCGGCCCAGCTGCACGGCCACGAGTCCGCGGAGGAGACCAAGTGGGTGCGCTCCCGGGTGGGCACCGTGATCAAGGCGTTCAAAGCGGGCGAACGGGCGATCGGGCGCTTCGAGGAGTTCGGCGCCGACTTTCTCCTGGTGGACGGTGAAAACCCGGGCTCGGGACAGGTGTTCGACTGGCGGTTGGCCGAGGGGGTGGCCGACCACCATCGCCTGATCGTGTGCGGCGGGCTGCGGCCGGAGAACGTCGGACCGGCGGTGCGCAGCTTGCGGCCGGCCGGGGTGGACGTGTCCACCGGGGTAGAGACGGCACCCGGCCGCAAGGATCCGCTGCTGCTGCGGGACTTCATCGGCAACGCCCGGCGCGCCCACGCGGAAGTGTCGGCGCGTGACAGGTCGGAGGACGACGCCGACTCAGACGAGGAGCCCTACGACTGGCGGGACGGATGAGCGGCGAAAGTCTCATGGCACGGCCGGATGACGATGGCCGCTTCGGGGAGTTCGGTGGGCGCTTCGTCCCCGAGTCCCTCATGCCGGCATGCCTCGAGCTCGAGAAGTGGTTTGACGACGCCTGGGCGGACCCGGCCTTCCACGCCGAGCTGGACGGCATTTTGCGCCACTACGGCGGGCGGCCGACGCCGGTGACCGAGTGTGCGAGGCTCTCCGAGCACCTCGGGGTGCGGGTGTTCCTCAAGCGAGAGGACCTGGCGCACACCGGCTCGCACAAGCTCAACAACGTGGTCGGCCAGGCGCTGCTGACCAAACGGATGGGGAAGCCTCGGATGATCGCCGAAACGGGTGCCGGCCAGCACGGCGTCGCCTCGGCCACGTCGGCGGCGCTCTTCGGTCTGGAGTGCACGGTGTTCATGGGAGAGGTGGACACGAAGCGCCAGGAGCTCAACGTCTTCCGCATGGAGCTGCTGGGGGCCGAGGTACGCGCGGTCACCTCGGGCAGCCGGACGCTGAAGGACGCGGTCAACGAGGCCATGAGGGAATGGGTGGCCACGGTGGAGACGACGCACTACTGCCTGGGATCGGTGATGGGCCCGCATCCGTTTCCGTACATGGTGCGCCAGTTCCAGCGTGTGGTCGGTGAGGAGGCCCGCCAGCAGTGCCTCGAGGTACTGGGGACCGACCCTGACGTCGTGGTGGCGTGCGTCGGCGGCGGCTCCAATGCCGCCGGGACGTTCGCCGGCTTCGTCGACACGCCGGCGCGGCTGGTCGGGGTGGAGGCGGCCGGTGGGGCTGCCATCACCAACGGCATCCCCGGCGTCCTGCACGGCATGTATTCGCGGCTGCTGCAGGACGAGGCGGGCCAAATAGAGGAGGCCGAGTCGATCTCGGCCGGCCTGGACTATCCGGGGTTGGGGCCCGAGCACGCCCATCTGGCTGCAACCGGTCGAGCCGAGTACTCCACGGCGAGCGACGACGAGGTGCTCGAGGCCTTTCGGCTCCTGAGCCACACCGAGGGGATCATCCCGGCGCTCGAGTCGGCGCACGCGGTGGCGTGGGTCGCTCGTTGCGCGGGCACGGAGGCGCTGCCCCGGGGTTCGACCGTCCTCCTCACCCTGTCGGGGCGGGGTGACAAGGACGTGGCACAGGTGCGCGAGATCTTCGGCCGCCGGCAAAGTGGCCATGCCTGACCTCGAGAAGGAGCTGCGGGCCTGCCGCGAGCGCGGCCGCAAGTTGCTGATCCCCTACCTCATGGGGGGCATGACCGACGACTGGGGCCAGACCCTGGCGGCCGTGGTGGCGGCGGGAGCCGACGCCGTGGAGGTCGGCATCCCGTTCTCGGACCCGATGATGGACGGGCCGGTGATTCAGGAGGCGGGGCTGCGTGCGCTCCACCGGGACACCGTGCCCGAGCAGGTGCTCGACGGCATCGCCCGGGCCGAGGTCCCCGTGCCCGTGGCCGTCATGACCTACTACAACTTGGTCTTCCGGGCCGGACACAAGCGCATGGCCCGGTCGATGGCCGCCGCCGGGGTCGGCGGAGCGATTGTGGTGGACCTGTCGATTGAGGAGATCGAGCCGTGGGCGAAGGAGGCCGATACGGCGGGGATCGACACGGTCCTCCTGGTGGCACCGTCCAGCCCCGCCGAGCGGGTCGAACGAATTTGCGCCCGGGCCCGGGGCTTCGTCTACGCCGTGGCGCGCATGGGGGTGACCGGGGAGCGGGGCGACGTCAGCGTCGACGCCGCCGGCGTGGTGGAGCGGATCCGCCGCTGCACGGACATGCCGGTGTGCGTCGGCGTCGGTGTCTCCACCCCCGAGCAGGCGGCCGAGGTGTGCCAGGTGGCCGACGGCGTCGTGGTCGGCTCCGCCCTGGTGCGCCGCTTGCTCGAGGGCGCGGGCCCCGAGGGCGCCGCCGGCTTCGTGGCCTCCCTGCGAGAGGCCATCGATCAGGTCTGAGACAAGGGGCCTACCGGGCGCGTTCGGGCAACTGCTGCAAGACCGCGGTCGCGATGGCGGCCTGTCCCGTCGCCGTCGGGTGCACGGCGCGCCACACGTACGCAGTCAGCTCCCGCTCGGCCCGCTGCGCCTGGGCGACGAGCGGTGCGCACGACACGGCGCCGTGCAGCACCTTCGTCTCGTTGCACGCCTTGGCGGCCAGCACGTGCTCCGCGACGGCGGCCAGGGTGGTGTCGGGCACCGGCTCGCCCGAGAACACCCAGGGGTCGGCCGTGCAGATGCCGTGCCCGTCGAACGACGAGGCCAGGTCGACCAGCACGACGTTCTTGACGTGGGCGGACCGGGCGTCGGTCACCGCGCCGGCGATGGCGGTGTTCAACGCCCCCAGCACCACCTGGGCGGCGGCGTAGGTCGGGCCCGGGTCGTCCTTCAACCCGGCGCAGACCACGTTGGTGTGCAGGGTGGGCGCCGAGGCACCGCCGCTGATCTGCGCCGGGCTCGGGATGGGCTGGTAGTAGTCGAGGACGACCACCCGCACCGCGTGGCTGGCCACCGTCTTGATGGCGCGGGCCAGGCTGGCCCGCACGTCGGCCAACTCGGCCGCCAGCGCGGGCGTGACGGCGCCGTTCACCACGCACTCCGTCCCGATATCGAGGTTGGTGCCGAGCACCGGGACGCGGGCCAGCTCGTGCTCCAAACAGGAGGCGAAGTCGATGTCGTCGGCCCCGTCCTGGAGGAGGACCAGCCGGGCCGGATGCTGCGCCAGGTCGGCCGCCGTGATCTCGTCACTCAGGTTGCGGGCCCGTCCGGGCGGGTGCGGGCACTGCCCGTCGGGGCCGGTGTTGTCCGCCGGGTCGGCCACCGCGCCGCTGATGGCCAGCTGGTCGCCGGTCAGGTCGCAGTTGGTCGTCCGCACGGACATGGTCAGACCCAGCGCGGTCGCCACGCGACTCGGGTAGGCGAGCGCCGACGGTCCCTGCGACACCCAGCCCCGGGGCAGGCCCACCTGCGGGGTGCGGTAGGGGTTGTGCAGCCCGTGCCCGTAGGGCACCGAGTCGCCCAGCGCCACGGCGCGGGTCGACGGGCTGGGCGAGGGGGGAGCCGGGGTCGGGGTCGGGGTCCGGGTGGCGAGCGTGGCCCCGCCGGCGGCGGCCAGGGCGAGCACCGCGGCGGCGGCCACCCAGGTCCGACGGGAGCGCCGGGCCGCGCCGAGCCAGCTGTGCAGCCTTCCCATGAGCGACAGCGACCTCGGACCTCACCATGACCAACCCGTGGCCAGAGGCGGCCGCGGGGGAGCGAGCGACCTTAGCGGGTGCCCTCAGCCCGGTGGCAGCAGGACCAGGCAGCCGTTGTGGCCGCCGAAGCCGAAGGAGTTCGACAACACCGCGGCGGGCTCCCAGGGCTGTGGCTCACCGTGCACGATCCGGATCGTGATCTCGGGGTCGGGCTCCTCGTAGCCGGCCGTGGGCGGGATGGTCGCGTGCTGGATGGTCAGGACCGCCGCCACCGCCTCGATGGCGCCGGCTGCCGCCAGGCCGTGGCCGGTCACGCCTTTGGTCGAAGTGACCAACGGGCCGGTCTCGCCGAAGACCTTGCTGATGGCCCTGGCCTCGGCCAGGTCGTTCAGCGGCGTCGACGTGCCGTGGGCGTTGATGTGCCCGACGTCCGACGGCTCGATCCCGGCGTCGGCCAGCGCCAGCTCCATGCAGGCGACGGCACCTGCCCCGTCCGGAGCCGGGGCCGTGATGTGGTGCGCGTCCGAGGTGCTGGCCGCGCCGGCCACTTCGGCGTAAATGGTGGCGCCGCGGGCCACGGCGCGGTCCCAGTCCTCGAGGACCAGGGCGGCGGCGCCCTCCGTCATGACGAAGCCGTCACGCCGGGCGTCGAAGGGGCGCGAATTGCCCGACGTGGAGAGCGCCGTCATGTTCGCGAAGGCCGCCATGGCCACCGGGTGCATGCTGGCTTCGGATCCGCCGCCGACCACCACCTCGCAGCGCCCCGTCGCGACCAGGCGGGCGGCCGCGGCAATGGCGTGGGTCCCCGCGGCACAGGCGGTGCAGATGGTCTCGCACGGGCCGCGCCAGACGAGCCGCATGGAAATGCCCGCCGCGCCGGCGTTGGCCATCATCATGGGCACCAGCCGTGGTGAGACGCGCGACGCACCCCGCTCGTTGAAGACACCGACCTGGTCGGCCAGCGTCTCGAAGCCGCCGACACCGGTCGCGAACACCACCCCGGCCTTGGCCGGATCGACATCGAGGTCGCCCGCGTCCGCCACGGCCTGATCCGCCGACACGATGGACAGCTGTGCGAAGCGGTCGAGCTGGCGCGCCTCCTTCGGTCCGAAGAAGTCACCCGGCTCGTAGCCACGCACGTGGCCGCCCACCACGGAGGGGTGGCACAGCCCGTCCCACAGCGCGTCGGTCCCGACCCCGCAGCAGGTGACCGCACCCAGCCCGGTGACGGCGACGCGCCGTCCCCGGATGGGGCCGTCGCTGCCGTTCCCGATCAGCATCAGAGCTTCGAGGAGATCAGGTCGAAGGCCTGCCCGATGGTCGTGATGTCCTCGAGCTCGGTCTCCTCGACGGTGATGTCGAACGCTTCCTCGAGCGCCATGACCAGCTCCACCAGATCGAGGCTGTCGGCATCGAGATCATCCGCGAACTTGGCCTCCTTGGTGATTTTGTCCGCCGGCACCTGCAGCACCTCCACGGCGCACTCGCGAAACTTGTCGAACGCTGCGTCGCTGTCCACTCTGTGTACTCCTTCTTTCCCTGTCGTTCGTTCTGTCTTGGTTTCCTGAACGCTACAGCCCCATGCCGAGGCCTCCGTCGACCGGCACCACGGCCCCGGTCACGTAGCCGGCGGCGTCGGAGGCGAGAAAGCCCACTACGGCGGCCACATCCTGCACGCTCCCGACACGCCCGAGCGGCACCTGGCCGGTCATGGCGGCCACTCGGTCGTCACCGAGCACGGCCGTCATGTCGGTGTCGATCAGGCCGGGAGCCACGACGTTGACCGTGATCTGGCGGCTACCCACCTCGCGGGCGATGGCCCGGGCCATGCCGACCAGCCCTGCCTTGGAGGCGGCATAGTTGGCCTGGCCGGGCAGGCCCATGAAGGCGCCCACCGACGACAGGAAGATGATGCGGCCCGTGTGCAGGCGCAGCATTTTTGCCACGGCGCGTTTGGCCACCCGGAACGACCCGGTGAGGTTGGCGTCGATCACGTCGAGGAACGCCTGGTCGCTCATGCGCAGCATCAGCGCGTCCATGGTGATGCCGGCGTTGGCCACCAGCACCTCGACCGGGCCCCAACGTTCTTCGACGGCGGCGAAGGCGGCCTCGACCTCCTCGCCGTTGCGCACGTCGCAACGGACGGGCAGGAAGCGCTCGGCGGCCGCCTCGATGGGCGAAGCCGGCGCCTCGGAGCGGTAGGTGGTGGACACCTGGTCGCCGTTGGCCAGAAACCATTCCACGCAGGCCGCGCCGATACCGCGGTTTCCCCCTGTCACGAGCACGACGGCCATCAGCGCGTATCGGGCACCCGGAGCCAGATCAACGGCTGTCCTTCTTGGACGCGCTCGCCGTCGGCCGCCATCCAGCGGATGACGTCGCCGGCGAACGGCGTGCGCACCTCGGCAGGGCCGACCCGCCCAACCAGGTCGCCGACTTCGATCGGCGACGCGGCGTCGGAGCCATCCCCCGTGCCCGGTAGCAGACCCGTTCCCGGTGCTTGCAGCGTCGACTCGGGGCTGAAGATGCCGCTGCAGGGGCTGACCACCACCCGTTCGGACATGTAGAGGTGCTCGCCCTGGTGCAGCGCCGGCTCCGCACGCCAGGTTCCGGCCGCGCCCACCTGGTCCATCAGTGCGTCGAGGTCCTCGGGCTTGGAGACCGACAGCGACTGGATCTCGGGCAGGCTGCGCTTGGCCAGGCCGCTCAGCACGCCACCGGGTCCCAGCTCGACGTGCGAGGTCAGCCCCAGGCCGCCGAATGTCTCGAGCGTCTGGCGCCAGCGCACCGGGCTGCACAGCTGCGCCGACAGGAGCCCGGGCCAGTCGGCCGGGTCGTCGTGCACGTGTGCGTCCACGTTGGCCACCACCCGCACCTCGGGCGTCAGGAAGGTCACTTCGGCCAAGGCCTTGCGCAGCGGGCCACGCGCCCCCTGCATCAGAGGCGTGTGGAAGGCCCCCGACACCTGGATCGGCAGGACGCGCTTGGCCCCGAGTCCCTTGGCCAGCTCGCCCGCCCGCTCCACCGCCTCCACCGTGCCGGCGATCACCACCTGGCCCGGCGCGTTGTAGTTGGCCACCCACACGTCGCCTTCGGCCCGCATGCAGGCCGCCTCGGCGTCGTCGTCGGCGATGCCGAGGAGGGCGGCCATGGTGCCCGGGGCCTCCTCGCCGGCGCGGGCCATGGCCTCGCCGCGGGCGACGACGAGCTGAATGCCGTGCTCGAAGCCCAGAGCCCCGCTGGCCACCAGCGCCGTGTACTCGCCCAGACTGTGGCCGGCGCAGGCCGCCGGCGTCAGGCCGATGCGCTCGACGGCGTCGAGCACCACCAGGCTGAGCACCGTGGTGGCCAACTGCGCGTTCTCGGTCTGGGTCAGCTCCTCAATGGGTGCGTGCAGCAGCAGGTGCGCCAGGTCGCGGTCGGCTGCGGCGGAGGCCTCCTCGACGACTTCCCACGACGGATGGTCGACCCACGGCTCACCCATGCCGGCACGTTGTGACCCCTGTCCGGGAAAGGTGAAGACCAACACGTGTCCGAGGGCTCCCATCGACGGCGAACGAAAGCCCCAGTGTGGCATGCCGGCACTGTCCCGGCCCAAGCCGGGCCCCGGTTTCGCACCGTTGGTGGGAAACGAGAACCTGTGTCAGGGCCGGTGCTGGTTACCTCGCGGAAACCTGGTGCGACTACCGGTGGGATGTCGCCGGCTCTGGCGTCGACTCGATTCGTGAGGCGCGTGAGCCTTCGGGGACAACGAGACCGAAGGGAGCGGCCAGGGCCGACCAGCCCTCAGGGCTATGAGGACGTCGCAGGGGCGGCGGAAGGGCTGAGGGTGGCGACGCAGCCTTGGATCGTCCCGATGGCGGCGGTGTTGACTGGCGGTGGCGGCCCCGTGGTCGGGGTCGCCGGCACGGTCGTCGTCGTGGTGGTCGAGGTGATCGAAGGCGGCGAGGTCGTCGTCGTGGTGGTGGAGGTGGTCGAAGGCGGCGCGGTCGTCGTCGTCGTCGACAGGGTGGGCAGGGTCGGCTCCGTTGCCGTCCTGATCACGGTTGGGGCGGTCGTGGTCGTCGTGGTAGGGGTCGGGGCCGCCGCGGTGGCCGGAGTACTGGAGGCCGGCGCGGTCGTCGTCGTGGTGGTAGGGGCCCCCGCGGTGGCCGGCGTGCTCGGGGTCGCCGTCGCGGGCGCTGACCGGGGTGGAGACGAGCGTGGCTGCCGTGCAGGCGCCCGCATTCTGCATGGTCGCGACCGCGGAGACGAGCCGGGCCAGCGACCGATCCTCGGCTTCGTCGTCGAACAACAGCTTGGCTGCGGCCTGGGTCACCGCCTTGTTGGCGTCACTGCGCCGCTGGACCGAGGCCTCGAGCCCCGCCTCCGCCGCCTGGAGGCGCGCCACCAGCGCCGAAGCGATGACACGTTCGTATTGATGGGCCACGACGCCGTTCGCGTCGGGGGGGCCGAACGGGGTGGGAGTGTTGTTGCCGCCGAGGAACTCGCTGGCCTCGAACAGCCCACTGTTTTCGTACTCGTCGACGGCGAACCCGCGCAGGTCGTGCTGCACGGCGAGGTAGCCGTTCTCCGCCGTCGAGACGTCGGATCGAGCGATCACCAGCTGCCAGTCCTTTGCGGTCAGCTGATTCTGGTCGAGGCCCGTGGTCAGGACGGAAACCTCGTAGTTGTGCAGTTCCGACTTCACGTCGCTGAAGACGGAGAGGGCGGAGAAGATGTCGATCGCCGGCTGCGCCTCCGCGCCGGCGCTCCCGACAATTGCGTTCAGATAGCAGGGTTGACCGCTTCCCGAAGGGGCGCACCATTGGGTCTCGTCGACGGCGGCGAGAAATGCGCCCGGAGGTGACACGTTGCCGCCCCGCAATGCCGCGTCGATCGACCACATGTTCATCTGAAGGATCGTCGCGACCGTCGCGGCACAGCCCGCCGTCCAGTTCGCAAACGCGGGGAACCCATTCGACGAAACGACGGCCGGCAGGGGCTGATTGGCGAAGTTCGTGGTTCGCCTTGTATTGAACGGGTTGTACGCCGCGGAGTTGTTGGTGGAGCCGCCCTCGGCGTCCTGCCACGCTGCCAGATCGGCCACGTTGGCCTGGGTGACCGGCGCCGTCAGTCCCTGCAGCACGCAGAGCTGCCACCCGGCCGGGAGCGGGGTCCCAACCGTCGACGACACCGCGCCAGCAGGCACGGCCGAAGCGGACCACGCGACCGCCGGCGCGATCAGGCCGGCCACGGTCAGCGCCACGGCAAGGCGGACGGTCGAGAGCAGGCGTGTCATGGCAGGTGGTCCGGCGGGTGCGGCCCAGGCAAGAGGGGACGCCTGCTGCAAGTGGGCCGGGGCGGAAGTGGCGTCAACACTTGCACGTCTGGTGCAGATTGCAACTCAGGAATTCTCGGCATGTTCCCCTGGCCCCCTGAAGAAGTTCCATCCTCATTGAGGGAACCCTGGTCAGGGCCGGGCCTTTCGCTCCACCGGCCCGCCCGGCCTCCGTGAGCCGTTGACCTGCTCAAATCGGGTTTCGGTCGGGCTGACGCCGGGCGACGGCCGCCGCTCGGAGAAGGGCCAGATCATGGAATTGGTCTTCATAGGTTCGGTCCGGCGCTGGAGCGGGTGGAGGTGTTCAAGAGATTTGTGTCGTGGCTGAATCGGACCGTCGGCCTCTCGGCCCGGTTCGGACGAGAGGCCGTTCCCGCGAGGCCCTACGAGTAGACCTGGACCTCGGCGATCTGCATGGAGCCGGGCGCGGTCCCTCCCGTGGTGTGCCAGCCCGACGTCTGCGGAGCCGCCACCTGGAACTGGAGGAACAGGTAGTAGCTCTCACTGCTGAGGTCGGCCGCGGGTACGAAGCTGTCGCTCGGCGATGCGCCATCCCTCGCGAAGGCGGACCACGGCTATCGGGTCCTTGTCGATGAGCCGCTGTACTCAACTTCTCGAATCGGCCGTGCCCGGAGCGGGACTCGAACCCGCACGCCCTTTCGGACAGCGGCTTTTGAGGCCGCCGCGTCTGCCATTCCGCCATCCGGGCGGGAACGCTCGAGCGTACAAGCTGCGATCTACGGTGAGGAGGTGCGGAGCTGCAGGTCATGAGGTTGGAGGGCGTCGAGCTGGTGCGACTCGACGTGGCCTTCCGCCAGGCGATCGGCACGGCAGTCGGGACGCATCGGGTGAGACCGCTGCTCTTCGTGCGCGTGGTGGGCGAGGCGGGCGAGGGTTGGGGGGAGTGCGCCGCCCTCGGAGACGGCACCGCGGTCGACCCTCCCTTGGAAGAGGTCGAGCGCGCCGCCGCTGAGCGGGGCGTCTCCCGGCTGGCCGAGGCGAGTGCTGCACGCGACGGCGAGCTCCCCTCGGCGGCGGCGGTGGCGCAGCTCTTCGGAACCACACCGGTCGATCGCCAGCTGGCGGCTTCCTTCGAAATGGCGGCGACGGACCTGGAACTGCGCGCCAGCGGCTCGTCCCTGGCGCACGCGCTGCAGGCCGGGGTCGGGTTCGAGGCCCTGCCCGTCGGTGCGGCCGTCGGCATCCCGGCCGACCGCGACGTGGCCTCGTTGCGCCAGGCGGTGGCCCACGCCCTCGGTCGCGGTGTGACCCGGCTGCGGCTGAAGATCGCCCCCGGGTGGGACGTCGAGCCCGTGCGGGCCGTGCGGGCGCAGGACGCCGATGTCGTCCTGCAGGTCGACGCCAACGGCTCGTACGCGCCCGGTGACGCCGACCACCTCGAGCGACTGACCGAGTACGGGGTCCTGTGCGTCGAGCAACCGCTCCCGGCCACCGACCTGGTGGCCCACGCCCAGCTGGCCGAGCAGATGACCCTCCCGGTCTGCCTGGACGAGTCGCTGTCCTCGGTGCACCGGGTCCGCGACGCCCTGCGCTACGGCTCGTGCGCCATGGCCTGCCTCAAACCGGCCCGCCTCGGGGGATTGCGGGCCGCCCGGTCGGCGCACGCCGCGTGCGTCGGCGCCGGGGTGCCGGTCTTCGTCGGCGGCTTCTTCGAGGCCGGGCTGGCCCGGGCGTGCAACCTCGCCCTGGCGGCGCGCTTCAGCACCGAGGCGGCCGGGCTCGTCGGCGATCTCGACGACCCGGCCCGGTACCTCCAGGTGGACCCCTGCGGGTATCCGGCGGTGGTCGACGGCTGGGTCCGTGTGCCTGACCAGCCGGGCGTGGGCAACCCGCCTCGTCAGGATGTTCTCGAGGAGCTGCATGCGCACCGTCGCTGGTTCCCCGCCACGTACACTTGACGCTCCATGCATCGAGCCCTGCTGGAACGGCGGATCAGCGACACCCATGCCCGGCTCGTCCGGGCGCGGGGGGAGCTGGCCGTGCTGGACGAGCAGCTGACCGTCGTCCTCGAGTCGGCCGACGAGGCGCGCGTGCGGGCCCTGGTCTCGGAGACCCCGCTGGCCACCCATGAGCACAGCGAGGCGGCACGCCACGCCGACGCCATGGTGCGGGCGCGTGACGCCCTGCAGAAGACGGTCGCCGACCTGGAGCGGAGGCAGGACGAACTCCTGGCCGCCGTGACGTCAGGGACGCAATGAGCGAAGTCGAAAGCCCCACCCTGGCCCGGGTGGTCATCGCCGAGGACGAGGCCATCGTCCGGCTCGACCTCAAGGAGATCCTGCTCTCGGCCGGCTACGACGTCGTCGGCGAGACCGGCCGGGGGGACGAGGCCGTGCGACTGGTCGAGGAGCACCAACCCGACCTGGCCATCCTCGACATCAAGATGCCCGGGATGGACGGCATCCGGGCCGCCCGGGAAATCACCTCGCGCCAGCAGGTGGCGGTGCTGCTGCTGACCGCCTTCAGCCAGCGGGACCTGATTGAGGAGGCGAGGGACTCTGGCGTGTCGGCCTACCTCATCAAGCCCTTCCAGCCCCGGGAGCTGCTCCCCGCCATTGCCGACGTCCTGGCCAGGGCGAGGCAGGACTGGGCGATCGAGGCGGAGCACTCCTCCGACGGCGCGGAGGACAAGATCGCCACCCGGCGAGTGGTGGACGAGGCCAAGCAGGTCCTGATGGACCGCGACGACCTGCCCGAGTCCGAGGCCTTCAGCTTCATTCAGCGCACGGCCATGCAGACCCGGGCGAAGATGCGGGACGTGGCGCAGAGGGTCGTCGACGGCACACTGAAGCCGTAGTCTTCGTCGTCATGGCGACGACGAAGGAGCGATCGGGCCCACTGCTCCTGCTGGACGGCATGTCACTCGCCTTCCGGGCGTACTTCGCGCTGCCGGATTCGCTCGCCACCACCACCGGGCTCGTCACCAACGCCGTCTACGGGTTCAGCTCCATGCTGGTCTACCTGATCCGGGAGCACCGTCCGTCTGCGCTGGCGGTGGCCTTCGACCCGCCCGGCGACACCTTCCGGGACGAGATGCTCGAGGACTACAAGGCGGGACGGGCCGAGACGCCGGCCTTGTTGCCGCCGCAGTTCGACATGATCCGCGAGGTGCTCGGCGCTCTGGCCATCCCCGTGGTCGAGGTGCCCGGCTACGAGGCGGACGACGTGATCGCCACCCTGGCCACCGAGGCGGCGAGCCGGGACAGTGAGGTGGTGATCGTGACCGGGGACCGCGACAGCTTCCAGCTGATCCGGGACCCGTACATCCGGGTCCTCTACAACAAGCGCGGCGTGAGCGACTACGCCCTGTACGACGAGGCGGGCATCTTCGAGCGCACCGGCGTGCCACCCTCGCAGTACGTGCTCCTGGCCGCCCTGCGGGGCGACCCCTCGGACAACCTGCCCGGGGTGCCCGGCGTGGGGGAGAAGACGGCGGCCAAGCTGCTGACGAGCTACGGGGACCTGGACGGGATCTTCGGACACCTCGACGAGCTCACGCCCAAGCTGCGCGAGAACCTGGCGGCCAACGAGCACCTGGCCCGGTCCAACGCCGAGGTCATCCCTCTGGTCACCGATGTGCCGCTCCTCGTCGACGTCGGCGAGCTGACGCTCGGTGGGTGGAACCTGGAGGACGCCGAGGACGTGTTCACCCGGTTCGAGATGAAGACGGTCTGGCAGCGCCTCGAGGAGCTGCTCGAGGAGGGCCGGCTGGGCGAGCCGGCCGAGGGGAGCGCACGACCGGGCGCCGGCCGGGGCGCGCCGGGGAACGCGGCCGCGCCGGCCGGAGGAGGGGCCGCCACGCCGGAGCCGACGGCGCCCGCCTTCGAGCTGCGCGACGTGGCCGTGCCCGCGACGGCGGCGGAGGCGACCACGCAGCTGGGCGCACTCGGCACGGGGACGCTCGCGCTGGCGGCCCGTTGGACCGGGACCCCGGGGCGCAGCGAGCTGGCCGGGCTCGTGCTCGTCGCCACCGAAGGCGACGAAGCCGGGCTCGGTGTGCTCGTTCCCGGCACGCTCCTGTCGACGGCGTCGGTGGCCAAGAAGCTCAACACCGTGCTGTCCCGCGCCGTGGTCGGACACGACGTCAAGGAGGCCATGCGCTCGTTGCTCCCGCTGGGCATCGACCTGACCGGCCTCGAGATGGACACGGCGGTGGCGGCCTATCTGCTCGACGCCTCGACGGGCGAGTACGCGCTGCAGCAGCTGCGCGAGCAGACGGGCCAGCTGACGCTCGACATCCTCGAGCCCGGGGAGACGCGCGCGACGCGGCCCAGGACGCCGCGGCGGAGGCGGTCGACGTCGCCGGCATGGCCGCCGGCTTCCGGCAGCGCCTCGTCTCCGAGGGCATGGTGCAGCTGCACGACGACATCGAGACTCCGCTGGTCCGGGTACTGGCCAAGATGGAAGTGGCCGGCATCGGCATCGACCGGGGCGAGCTGCAGGAGATCGCCGACTCGCTGGCGGCGTCGGCGGCCACGCTGCAGGACGAGGTGCAGAAGCTCGCCGGCCACGAGTTCAACGTCAACTCGACCCCGCAGCTGCGCACCGTCCTCTACGAGGAGATCGGCCTCACGCCCGGGAAGAAGACGAAGACCGGTTTCTCGACCGACGCCCAGACGCTGGAGAGCCTCCGCGGCACGCATCCCATTGTGGAGGCCTTGCTGAACTACCGCGAGGTGGAGAAGCTGCGCTCGACCTACGGCGAGAGCCTGCTGGCCGAGGTCCAGGTGGACGGCCGCATCCACGCGTCGTTCGGCCAGACGGTGGCCCGGACCGGTCGCATCTCCTCGGACCGGCCCAACCTGCACAACATCCCGGTGCGCAGCGACATGGGTAAGCAGTTCCGCCGGGCCTTCGTGCCCCAGCACGGCTGGAGCTTCCTCGTGGCCGACTACGACCAGGTGGAGCTGCGCTGCATCGCCCACCTGTCGGGGGACCCCGGGCTCATCGACGCGCTGACCCACGGGTCGGACGTGCACCGGACGGTGGCGGCCGCGGTCTACGGCATCACGCCCGAGGAGGTGACCCACACCCAGCGCGAGTTCTGCAAGATGGTCTCCTACGGCCTGGCCTACGGCATGGAGGCGTACGGTCTCAGCCAGCGCCTCGGGGTCCCCGTCGAAGAGGCGGCCGCCATCATGGAGAGCTACTTCGGCGCCTTCCCGCTGGTGAAGCAGTACATGGAGCGGACCGTGGTCGAGGCCAAGATGCGCGGGGCGACTGTGACCATGTTCGGCCGCATCCGCCCGCTGCCCGACCTTCACGCGTCGAACTACCGGGTGCGCCAGGCGGCCGAGCGCCAGGCGATGAACGCCGGGATTCAGGGGCTGGCGGCGGACATCTTCAAGCTGGCCCTGGTGCGGCTCGACCGCGACCTCGAGGCCATGGCGCTGGCGAGCCGCCTCGTGCTCCAGGTGCACGACGAGGTGATCGTGGAGGTGGCGCCGGGGGAGGAGCAGGACGTGCTCCGCCTCACCGAGTCCGCCCTCACCGGCGCGGCCGACCTCAAGGTCCCACTGACGGTGTCCGTGGCGACGGGACCGAGTTGGGCGGCGGCCAAGGGCTGACACGCGCACCGGCGAGCACCGCACGGGCGCCGAGGCGAGCGCCGGCGAGCGCCGATGGTGGCGGCCATGGCGAGTCGGGACGTGCAGGGCCAGCTGGTACGCTGTCGAGCCCGCTGGCACCGGCAGCGGCACCCCTATCGGACGAGTCCGACCCCGGTGCGGTCCTGTGGTTGCAGGTCGCAACCCAGTCAGGAGCATCACTAATGGCCGAAGCAACGGCAGAGCGTTCTTCCCTCCTTTCCCCCGAAGCGATGGGCAGCTTCGACGCGGAGGGGAACTACACCCCTCGCACCATCGTCGACGACGACCTCGGGGACGCCGATCTCGAGCAGGCGATGGGCGACTCCATCGTCGAGTTCGACGACGGCGACGTCATCGAGGGCACCGTGGTCAAGATCGACCGCGACGAGGTCCTCCTCGACATCGGTTTCAAGTCAGAGGGCGTCATCCCGGCCCGCGAGCTGTCCATCCGCAACGACGTCGATCCCGAAGAGATCGTCAAGCTCGGTGACCACGTCGAGGCCCTTGTCCTCCAGAAGGAGGACAAGGAGGGTCGCCTCGTGCTGTCCAAGAAGCGCGCGCAGTACGAGCGGGCCTGGACGACCATCGAGGAGAAGAAGAACAGCGGCGAAATGGTGTCCGGCCCGGTCATCGAGGTGGTCAAGGGCGGCCTCATCGTCGACATCGGCCTGCGCGGCTTCCTGCCGGCGTCGCTGGTCGAGCTGCGCCGGGTGCGTGAGCTGCAGCCGTACGTGGGCAAGGAGATCGAGGCCAAGATCATTGAGCTCGACCGCAACCGCAACAACGTGGTGCTGTCGCGTCGGGCCTGGCTCGAGGAGGCCCAGAAGGAGCAACGCGGCGACTTCCTGCAGAACCTCAAGCCGGGCGAGCGCCGCAAGGGCGTCGTGTCGTCCGTGGTCAACTTCGGCGCCTTCGTGGACCTGGGCGGCATGGACGGCCTGGTGCACGTGTCCGAGCTGTCCTGGAAGCACGTCGACCACCCGTCGTCGGTGGTGTCGGTCGGCGACGAAATCGAGGTCGAGGTGCTCGACGTCGACCTGGACAAGGAGCGCATCTCCCTGTCTCTGAAGGCGACGCAGTCCGACCCGTGGCAGGAGTTCGCCGACTCGCACTCCGTGGGCCAACTGGTCTACGGCCGCATCACCAAGCTGGTGCCCTTCGGCGCCTTCGTCCAGGTGGGCGACGGGATCGAGGGATTGGTGCACATCTCGGAGATGGCGGTGCACCACGTCGACCTGCCCGAGCAGGTGGTCACGCCGGGCGAGGAGCTCTGGGTCAAGATCATCGACATCGACCTGCAGCGCCGGCGGATCTCGTTGTCCATTAAGCAGGCGGCCGAGGGTGGCGAGGTCTCCGAGGAGTACCGCGAGGCCTTCGGCGAGCACGCCTACGACGAAGAGGGGAACTACATCGGCTTCGACTACGCCGAGGGCGAGTTCACCCCCGAGACCGAGGCGCAGGCGGCCTGGGCCGACTTCGCCGAGGAAGTCGGCACCCACGTCGTGCCGCCGGGCGAGTCCGAGGCCGAGGCGGGGGAAGCCGGTGCCGAGCCCGCAGCGGCCGTGGCCGGATCCGTGGAAGGCGGTGCCGAGGTGGCGCCAGAGGCGGCTCCGCCGGGCGAGGCCGCGGCGCCGGAGCCGGCTGCGGCGGAGGCACCCGCCGGCGAGTAGCCCCGAGCCCGTCCCCGTAGGCGGGCGCAGCCCGGGTGGTGGTGTTGCAGCCCGGGGCGGCCGTGCGAGGCCGTGCGAGACCGTGCGAGGCCGTGCGGGCGGGCAATAGTCTCAGTCCGACATCCGCCGCAGCACTGACCGACGACGGGAGACGGTGACGCCCATGGCAAGCGAGGGATTGCACGAGCCTGCGCAGCTGCTCGACGAAGCGACGGTCGACCACCACCGGGCGCTGACCTCGCTGGTCGAGGAGCTCGAGGCGGTCGACTGGTACGACCAGCGCGTCAAGGCGACCAAGGATTCGAGCCTCGCCGACATCCTGGCCCACAACCGAGACGAAGAGAAGGAGCATGCCTGCATGACGCTCGAGTGGCTGCGCCGGCGTGATCCGGCGCTGGACCGGAACCTGCGCACCTACCTCTTCACGACCGAGCCCGTGACCGAGGTCGAGCACGTGGTCGAGGCCGAGGGCGGCGCAGCGGCGCCGGGGTCGCTCGCCATCGGCAGCCTGAAGGGGAGTGAGTGATGGATCACCTGTATCGAGAGCTGGCGCCCATCCCCGAGGCGGCCTGGTCCCAGATCGAAGACGAGGCCAAGGGCCGGCTGGTCACGCACCTGGCGGCACGCAAGCTGGTCGACCTGGACGGGCCACACGGATGGCGCCACTCGGCGACCGACCTCGGCCGGGTCGACGAGGTGCCCGGCCCGGCCGAGGGGGTGGCCGCGCTGCGACGGCGGGTGCTGCCCCTGGTGGAGCTGCGCGCGGATTTCAGCGTGTCGCGCCAGGAGATCGACGACGCCGACCGGGGCGCGGACGACATCGACCTGCCCGAGCTCGACGAGGCGGTGCGCCAGCTGGCCTTGGGCGAGAACTCCACCGTGTTCCACGGCTACGCCGACACCGGCATCCTCGGCATCACCGAGTGCAGCTCGCACCAGCCGATCGTGTTCTCCGACGACATGGAGCAGTACCCGAGGGTGGTGGCCCACGCCGTGGACATGCTGCGCCGCTCGGGCATCGGCGGTCCGTACGGTCTGGCCATCGGGCCCGAGATCTACACCGGCATCGTCGAAACCGACGAGCACGGGGGGCATCTGCTGCTGGACCACCTGCGCCAGATTTTGGACGGTCCGCTGGTCTGGGCGCCCGGCGTGCAGGGCGGGGTCGTCCTGAGTCTGCGCGGCGGCGACTTCGTCCTCGATTGCGGGCAGGACCTGTCCATCGGCTACCGGGACCATAATGCCGAGGTCGTGCGGTTGTACCTCGAAGAGAGCATCAGCTTCCGGGTCCTCGAGCCCGACGCCGCGGTGGCCTTGACCAAAGGCTGAGCGGCCGCGCGTCCGGAGACGGTCAGCCCAGTCGGGCCACGATGACCTCGGCGAAGCGGGCCGCCCGGTCGGGAGCGATGGCGAAGAACAGCCTCGGGTCCAGCAGCTCGAGCTCGAGGATGGCGGGCGCGCCACCCGCACCCGTCACCGTGTCGATCCGGGCGTACGTGGTGGGACCGAGCAGCGCTTCCGCCGCTGCCACGGCCACCCGGCCCAGCTCGAGCTGGGCCGCCGACGGGGCGACCGGAGCGACGACCAGGTTGTCGATGAGGCTGTCCACCGCGCCCACGCCCCGACGGATCATGGGGCCCTTGTGGATGGCGTGGCTGAAGGCGCCTCCGAGGAAGATCAGCCCCACCTCGCCCTCCGTGTCGACCGCCTCCTGGTAGGGCTGCACGATGGCCGTGCGGCCCATTCTGACCAACTCGGCCACGTGCTCCCGTGCCCGCTCGTGCTCGTGGGCCTCATAACGGGCGGTCCGGAAGCCGCCGCCCGAGACCGAGGGCTTCACCACCACCTCGCCCTCCAGCGTGATCGGCGGCGGCACGCCGCCGCCCTCCTGCTCCTGCTCCACCCACGCCGCGGGGACCACAGGCACCCCGGCCGCCTCGAGCTGGCGCAGGTAGCGCTTGTCGAGGTTCCAGCGCAGAGTGGCGGGGGAGTTGGCCACGGGCACCCCGCTCCGCTCCAACGCGTCGACCCAGCCGAGATACGCATCGACGTGGTGGATGTTGTCCCACGTCCCGTTGGCCACCACCAGGTCGAACCCCGACCAGTCCACCGACGGGTCACTCCACACCGCGGTCGAACCTTCGAGGCCGGCCGCCTCGAGCGCGGCCAGAATGAGCGGCCCCTCGTCGAGCAGGTCGGGCCACTGCGGAGCGGCGGCCAGCGCCACCCGCGGGCGGCGGCCGGAACGACCGGCCCGGCGGAGGGTCAAGATCCGATGGGGAAGTGGCAGGCGACCTGGTGTCCCGGGGCGATCGGTCGCATTTCGGGCACTTCCTCGGCGCAGCGCTGCTCGGCCCGCGGGCAGCGCGTGCGGAAGCGGCAGCCCGACGGTGGGTTGATCGGACTGGGCGGCTCGCCGGACAGCGCCACCGAGTTCCGGGCGGACTCAGGGTCGGGCTCGACGGCCGAGGCCAGCAGCGCCGCCGTGTAATGGTGGGCGGGCGCCTGGTACAGGATGTCCGAGGGGGCGATTTCGCACAGGCGGCCCAGGTACATCACGGCCACCCGGTCGCTCACGTTCTTCACCACGGCCAGGTCGTGGGCGATGAAGAGCAACGTCAACCCGAACTCGTTCTTGAGGTCCTCGAGCAGGTTCAGGATCTGTGCCTGGACCGAGACGTCGAGCGCAGAGACGATCTCGTCGCAGACCAGCAGCTTCGGCCGGAGCACGAGGGCCCGGGCGATGCTGATGCGCTGGCACTGGCCCCCGGAGAACTCCCGTGGCCGTCGGCCGCCGTTGACGTAGGGGTCGATGCCGACCTGGTCGAGCATGGCGTTGACCTTGGACTGCCGCTCCTCCTTGGTCCCGATGCTCCAGATGTTGAGCGGCTCGGCCACGATGTCGCGGACCCGGCGCCGCGGGTTGAGCGAGGAGATCGGGTCCTGGAAGATCATCTGGACCTGGGTGCGCAGCGTGCGCAGGTCGCCGCGGCTCAGCGCCGTCAGCTCCGTCTCGCCGAACCGGATCTGGCCGGAGGTGGCGCGCTCGACCTGCACGATGGCGCGCCCCGTGGTCGACTTGCCACAGCCCGACTCGCCCACCAGCCCGAGGGTCTCACCCTCCTGGATGCCGAACGACACTCCGGCCACGGCCTGCACTGACTGGTTCCCCTTGTGGAAGGTGACGTGGAGGTCCTCGACGTCGAGGAGCGGTCTGGTCGTGGTGACGGCGGCGTCGCTCACGCGGTCACCGCCGCGGTGCGGGCCCCGGTCGGCAAGGGGAACCAGCAGGCGTAGCTGTGCCCGGGCTCGGCCTCCACGAGCGGTGGCTTCTCGACGTGGCACCGGTCCTGCGCGTACGGGCAGCGGGGCGAGAAGGGACACCCGGCCGGCGGGTGCAGCAGGTCCGCCGGCCGCCCCTCAATGGCGGTGAGCCGCGTGTGGCTCGGATTGGCCAGGCGCGGAATGGAGTTCATGAGGGCCTCGGTGTACGGCATGGCCATGCTCTTGAACAGCACGTTGGTCGGCGCCCGCTCGACGACGTTGCCGGCGTACATGACGATGATCTCGTCCGTGCGGGTGGCCACCACGCCCAGGTCGTGCGTCACCAAAATCATGGCCATCTCGCGGTCGTGCTGCAGCTTGCCGAGCAGGTCGAGGATCTGCGCCTGCACGGTGACGTCGAGCCCGGTGGTGGGCTCGTCGGCCATCAGGAGCCGGGGGGCGCAGGCCAGCGCGATGGCGATCATGACCCGCTGGCGCATGCCACCCGACAACTGCGCCGGGTAGTTCTCGAAGCGCTCGACGGGGGAGGGGATGCCGACCTGCATCAGCAGGGAGAGGGCGGTCTCCTTGGCCTCGGTCTTGGGCAGCTTGAGGTGGACGCGCAGCGGCTCCATGATTTGGTTGCCGATCCGCTGCACCGGGTTGAGCGACGTCATCGGGTCCTGGAAGACCATGGCGATGCTCGTGCTCCAGAGCTTGCGCAGCACGTCGTTGGGCGCGTTGAGGATCTCCTGGCCCCGGAAGCGGACCGACCCCGTCTGGGTGGTGGACGACAGGGGAAGCAGACCCATGATCGCCCGCGACAGCACGGTCTTGCCCGAGCCCGACTCGCCCACGATGCCCAGGGTCTTGCTCTGGGTCAGGGTAAGTGAGACCCCTTGCACCGCCTGGAGGTGGCCCCGGCTGGTGGCGAAGGAGACATTCAGATCCTCGACCTCGAGGAGCGGCGCCTCGCTCACAGTTTGATCTCCGTGACGTCGAAGTAAGCCCGCAGCTTGTCCGCCACCACGTTCAAGCTGATGAGGAGCAGGAACATGGCGCCGGCCGGGAAGATGACCAGCCACGGGTTGGTCTGCCCCTTGGCGCCCGACAGCAGGCTGGCGCCCTCGTTGAGCATGTTGCCCCAGCTGGGGGTCGGCGGTTGCACCGACAGGCCAAGGAAGGCCAGCGTGCCCTCCAGCACGATGATGCTGGCCACGGCGATCAGGCCGAACGAGACGATGGTCGGCATGATGTTGGGCAGGAGCTCTCGGGCCAGGATCCGCCGGTCGCTCGCCCCCAGCGCCTTGGCCGCCAGCACGAAGTCACGGGTGGCGTATGAGAGCGTGGACGCCCGCACCACGCGGAAGATGAGCGGGGCGCCGAAGATGCCGATGATCAGCGTGATCTTCCAAAGGTTGTGGCCCCAGAACGAGACGATGGCGATCACGGCCACCAGGGCCGGGAACGCCAGCACCACGTACGACGTCGTGTTCAAGACGGTATCGACCCGGCCCCGACGGTAGGCGGAGTACATGGCTGGGATGCCACCGACGATCAAGCCGATCAGGGCGCCGCCGAAGCCCACTACCAGCGACACCCGGGCGCCGTAGACCAGGCGGCTGAAGATGTCGCGGTAGAGGTCGTCGGTGCCCAGCAGGTGGCCCCAGCCCGGTCCGGCGTTCTGCACGCTGTTGTAGTTCCCGAGGTCGGGGTTGGGCAGGGGCAGGAGGCTGGCGAAGGTGGCCATGAGGGCGACGAGCACGATCCAGCCGCAGCAGAGCCAGAAGAGGATCCCGAGCTTCTTCTTGGTGTAATCGGCCGCCGCGTCGGCGGTGATCTCCTCCTGGATGTCGGCGAAGGCCTCACTGGTGTTGATGGTGGCGCTACTCACGGGCGATCCTCGGGTCGACGATGGTGAACAGAAAATCGAAGATGAAGTTGATAAGGACGATAGCGACGGCGACGAACAGCGTGATGCCCTGCACGACCGTGTAGTCGTCCTGGTCCACGCTGTAGATGAGCTGATAGCCGAGACCGGGCATAGCCAAGAGCAGCTCGACCACGAACGTGCCGGCGATAAGGCCGCTGATGACGACGCCCGCCGAGGCCAAGAGCGAAATGGAGGATGGTCGCAGCGCGTGGCGCCACATGATGCGCCGGTCGGACAGACCCTTGGAGCGGGCCATGGTGATGAAGTCCTCTTGCAGGGTCGAGATGAGGTCGTTGCGCAGGAGCCGGAAGTAGACGACGATCGACCCGAGGGCCAGGACGATGGACGGCAGGATCATCGTGTGGATGTTGGACCAGAAATTCTGCGTCAGTGGCACATAGGACGCGGGGCCCGGGAAGACGTGCCAGTGCACGGCGAAGATCAGCACCAGCACGGGTGCGATCACGAAGGCCGGCAGGGCCAGCATGGCGAACGTCGTAGTGTTCGAGAGCTGGTCGAACAGGCGATTCGGGCGACGCGACGCGTGCATGGCCATGGGGAAGGCGATGGCGAAGGCGATGATCTGGGAGAAGATGATCAGCTCGAGGTCGATCGGGAACGACTGCTGAATGATCGTCACCGTGGTCTGGTGCGTCGTGTAGGACTGCCCGAGATTCCCCTGGAACACGTGGCTCAGCCAGATGAAGTACTGCTCGTACAGGGGCTTGTTCAGGCCGAGCTGTGCGTTGACCGTGGCCACGTTCTGGGGCGTGGAGTTCGGCCCCAGAATCGTGGTGGCCGGGTTCCCGGGCAGGAGGTGCACGAGGAAGAACGAGGCCACAGACACGAAGAGGATGATGATGATGAGCAGCACCAGCCTCTTTGCGATGTAGCGGACCACAGCGCCTCTTTCCCCCCCTCGTCCTGCCTCGGTTCCCTTCGGTTCTCAGTGCCCCCACCGGCGGCGCATGATCCTAGACCGCGAGCCCGTTGTCCTACCATGCGCCCCATGTCAGAGGAGGTTCCCGCACTCAGCGGCCGTACGCGCCTGCTCGCGGCGATCGGGGTCGGCCTCGTGGTGGCCGCGGGTCTCGTCCTGCGCTTCTGGACCCGCTCCGGGCTGTGGCTGGATGAGGCGCTCACCGTCGACATCGCGCGGCTCCCGCTGCACGACCTCCCCGAGGCACTCCGCCACGACGGCGCCCCACCGCTGTACTACGTCCTCCTCCACTTCTGGATCCGGTTGTTCGGCCAGTCCAACGACGCCGTGCGTTCGCTCTCGGGTGTCATCGCCGTCATCACGCTCCCGGTGGCCTGGCTGTGCGGCCTGCGCTTCGGCGGCCGGACGGTGGCCTGGACGACGTTGGTGCTCCTGGCCAGCGCACCCTTTGCCGTCTACTACGGCACCGAGGCGCGCATGTACGCCCTCGTCATTCTGCTGACCGGTCTCGGCTTCCTGGCACTCCAGCGGGCGCTGGAGAAGCCGAGGCCCGGCAACCTGGCCGCCGTGGCCATCGTGGCGGCGGCGCTCCTCTACACCCAGTACTGGTCGCTCTATCTGGTGGCCATGGTCGGCGTCTGGCTCGTGGTCGCCATCGTGCGCGACCGCCGGCGCGGCCGGCCCGAGGATGCGCCCTGGCCCGCGCTGATCGCGCTCGCCGTCGGCTGCCTCCTCTTCGTCCCCTGGGTGCCGAACTTCCTGTACCAGTCCGTGCACACGGCGACGCCGTGGGCGGCCCCGCCCAACTTCTCGGCCGTGATCAACGCGGTGACCGGGTTCACCGACAACCAGGGTTCGACGCTGGCCAGCGGCACCAACCAGGGCCGGCTCCTGGCCGTCATCTACTTCGCCATGCTGGCGCTGGCGCTCTTCGGCATCGGGAAGTCCGATCGCATCATTGAACTCGACCTGCGGACGCGGCCGCGCTCGCGGGGCACGACCTTCGTCGTCGTCGGGACACTGTTCGCCGCCATCGCGGGTGGCATCCTCACCGGGAGCGCCTTCTCCTCGCGCTACGCGGCCGTCGTGTTCCTGCCGCTCCTGCTCCTCATCGCCCTGGGTACCACCACGCTGTTGAACCCGAAGGTGCGGGCCGTCGTGGTGGGCCTGGCCGTGGTGGCCGGACTGGTGTCGTCGGCGCAGAACGTCACCACGCAACGCACGCAGGCCGGCCATGTGGCGGCCGCCATCAACGCACAGGCCAAGGCCGGCGACATCGTGGCCTTCTGTCCCGACCAGCTCGGGCCCTCGGTGTACCGGCAGGTGCAGGACACCTCCCGGTACGACATGCTCACGTTCCCGCGGCGCACCGGACCCGCCATCGTCGACTGGGTCGACTACGCCAAGACGGTAGGGGACGCCAGCCCCCTGGCCTTCGCCGACGACCTGGTGCAGAAGGCGAGCGGCGACCACACCATTTGGCTGGTCTGGCAGCCCGGCTACCAGACGTACGGCATCAAGTGCGAACAGATCGCGTCGGACCTCAGCACGCTGGCCAGCCAGAGCGGCGGCGGCGCGCGCAACATCGTGATCAACAAACCCGCGCTCTACTACGAGCCGATGAACCTGACCGAATTCGTCGTGCCGACCGCCGGGCACCCGGTGAACGGGTGAACGGGTGACCGTCGTGGCCGAGAGCGCCACGGCGACCGCGGCGGGCGGGACGCCCGGGACGCGGAGCGCTGCGCTGGGTTGGCTGCCGGACCTGTGGCGCCGGCTTCCGGAGCCGTTGCGCGAGGCGCTGCTGCCCTACATCGTGGCCCGGGTGGTGGTCCTGGGTGCGCTCGGGTTGGCGCACTTCGTGGTGGACCGCACCCATCCCGCCGTGCCCGCCGTGGCGGCTCGTGTGCACGCCGGCCTCCTCGGCTGGGACGCCGGGTTCTACGAGACGATCGCCCGCGAGGGTTACGGGCCGCTCGGCAGCCAGGCGCTCCGCTTCTTCCCGGCCGTGCCCCTGCTGACCCACGCGCTGGCCTGGGTGCCCGGGCTGGGCGACGGGCCGGCGCTCGTGCTGCTGGCCAATGCGGCGGCCCTCGCCGCGACGGCCATGTTGTACGTCCTGGCCCGCCGCGAGACGGGCGACCCGGCCGTGGCGCGCCGGACCGTCTGGGTCCTCAGCCTGCTACCCGCCGCCTTCGTGCTGGTGATGGGGTACGCCGAGTCGGTCCTGCTGGTGTTCGCCCTCGGCTGCTTCCTCGCCCTGCGCCCGGCACCGGGGCCACGGCTGGACCCCCTGCTCGACGGGGAGCCCCACCTCGGGGCGCCGGTCCGTTCCGACCCGCACCCGCACTTCGCGACTGCCGGCGCGCTGGCCTTCGCCGCCGCCCTGACCCGGCCCATCGGCGTCCTGCTCTTCCTGGCCGTTGCGCCCGAGGTCGTCCGCTGGTGGACGCGGCTGGGCCGGTCCGAGCGTGCCGCCGGACTGGGCGCCATCCTCGCCCCCTTCGTGGGTGTCCTGGCCTTTGCCGCCTGGGCCGAGCACACCGTCCACGATTGGTGGGCGCCGCTGCGGGTGCAGCTGCAGAGCTCGCACCACGGCGGCCTGTCCGATCCCGTCGTCACCCTCTTCCACGACGCCACGGGCGTGCTGCACCACCACGTCGGCACGGCCCTGCACGTGCCGTGGGTGCTGCTGGCCCTGGCCATGCTCATCGTCTGCTGGCGCCGGCTTCCCGCCCCCTACACGCTCTTCGCCGCCGCCGTCCTGGCCGTGGCCGTGTCGGGCTCGAACCTCGACTCCTTCGAGCGCTATGCCCTGAGCGCCTTCCCGCTCAGCCTGGCGGCTGCGCTCCTGCTGGCCGAGGCCCAAGTCGAGCGGTTGGTGCTCACCCTGCTGGCGGCCGGGCTGGCCGGCTACGCCCTGCTGGCCTTCCTGAACATCTCCGTGCCGTGACCGGGATCCCACCCGGTCGGGGAGCGGGGCCGGACCCTGGACGGGCTCTCGCCGGGTCGGGAGAGAGGCGGGGCTGAACCGACGACACGTCGCCCTGCGCAAACGCTAACCACAGACGTTTAGCGTTTGCGAAATCGCCGCCACCCCCCGGACCCATCGCGCCCGGCCCGTGAGACCCTCCCCCGGACCCCCGCAGGGGGTCCACTAACCTGCTTCTTCGACATGGCCGAGCAGCAGGAAACTCCCGTCGTCATTGCGGGTGCCGGCCCCGGTGGCCTCACCGCCGCCTACCTCCTCACCAAGCAGGGCCACCACCCGCTGGTGCTCGAGGCGGACGACCAGGTCGGCGGCATCAGCCGGACGGTGGAACGGGACGGCTGGCGCTTCGATCTGGGCGGTCACCGCTTCTTCACCAAGGTCCCGGAGGTCGAGACCCTCTGGCACGAGATCCTCCCCGAGGGCGACTTCATGTTGCGGCCCCGCATGAGCCGCATCTACTACCGGGGCAAGTTCATCGACTACCCCCTGCGGGCCATGAACGCCCTCAAGAACCTGGGTTTCCTCGAGGCCGTCCTGTGCGGCTTCTCCTACATTCGGGCCCGCGTCCGCCCGCCCAAGGACCAGAACAACTACGAGGGCTGGCTGGTGGCCCGCTTCGGCTGGCGCCTCTACCGCCATTTCTTCAAGACCTACACCGAGAAGGTCTGGGGCGTGCCCGTGTCCGACATGCCCGCCGACTGGGCCGCCCAGCGCGTCAAGAACCTCGACCTGCGCAAGGCCGTCTTCAACGCCTTCCTGCCCAAGCGCGGCCAGACGGACATCACGACCCTCATCGAGGAGTTCCAGTACCCCAAGTACGGCCCCGGCATGATGTGGGAGGTCTGCGCGGACAAGGTCACCGCCGCCGGGGGGACCATCGAGATGCGGGCGCGGCTGACCACCATCCACGTGGAGCACGGCCGGGCCACCAAGGTCACCTACGAGCAGGGCGGCACGACGCACACCGTCCCGGCCGCACACGTCATCTCGACCATGCCCATGCGCGAGTTGGTGAACACCATCGACCCGCCTCCGCCGGCCGAGGTCCTCGCGGCCGCCGACGACCTGCACTACCGCGACTACCTCACCGTCGCGCTGGTCGTCCCGCAGTCGCGCAGCTTCCCCGACAACTGGATCTACATCCACGCCACGGACGTGGAGGTGGGGCGCATCCAGAATTACGGCTCGTGGTCGCCCTACCTGGTCAAGGACGGGCGCACCTGTCTCGGCCTGGAGTACTTCGTCTTCGAGGGTGACGCCATGTGGAACATGGCCGACGACGACCTCATCGCACTGGGCACCAAGGAGCTCATCCATCTCGGCCTGGCCGCCGAGGGCGACGTCGAGCGCGGCTACGTGGTGCGCGTGCCCAAGGCCTACCCGTACTACGACTTCGCCTACAAGGACAACGTCGACACCATCCGCAAGTGGATCGAGGCCGAGGCGCCCAACATCCACCCGGTCGGGCGAAACGGCATGCACAAGTACAACAACCAGGACCACTCCATGTACACCGCGCTGCTGACGGTGGAGAACATCGGCGGCGCCGACCACGACGTGTGGACCGTGAACGTCGAGGAGGAGTACCACGAGTCGGGCTCGACCGGCCGGGACGCCCCCGTGCTGCCTCGTCGCGACGCCCTCGGCCACGGTCTCGGCCACGGGCACCACGGCCACGGCCACGGCCAGGGGCACGCCCAGCCGACGGGCACCCTCGATCCTGGCTGAGCACGCCGCCCCGGCGCGGGCGTGGCTCGAGGTGCGGTGGTGGCGCCCCTGGATGACGCTCGGCGCCCTCGGGCTGGCCTACCTCGTGCTCGGCTTCGTCCTGTGGGTGCAGGCGTGGGCGGACGGCGCCACCACCCACACGCTGTGCGGCTGCGGCGACCCCGCCCTGTTCCTGTGGTTCTTCCAGTGGCCGGCCACCGCGCTGGCCCACGGGCAAAACCCCTTCTACTCCACGGCCTTGTTCCATCCGACCGGCATCAACCTGCTGTCGCAGACGTCGGTGATGGGGGAGACCCTGCCCCTGGTGCCGGTCACCTGGATTTGGGGGCCGGTGGCCTCGCTGAACGTGGCCGCGACGGTCACCCCCGCCCTGACGGCCTTCTTCGCCTTCCTGGTGCTGCGCCGCTGGGCGCCCTGGACGCCGGCGGCCTTCCTGGGCGGCCTCCTCTACGGGTTCTCGCCCTTCGTGCTGGCCAGCCTCGAGTTCGCCCACATGATGACGGCCGCCCTGATGCTCATTCCGCTCATTTTGGCCGTGCTCGACGAGATCCTCGTCCGCCAGCGGCACCGGGCCGGGCCCGCCGGCCTGGCGCTGGGCCTGCTGCTGTTCGGCCAGTTCTTCCTCTCCAGCGAGCTCCTGGTCGTCGTGGTGTTCGTGGCCGCCGTCGGCACCGTCGCGGTCGTGGCCGTCGCTCACGTGTCCGAACCGGGCGAAGTGCGCCGGCGCGCCCCCCACGCCGCCCGGGCCCTGGCCGTCGGCATGGCGACCGCGGTGGTGCTGCTGGCGTGGCCGGTGTGGTTCGCGCTGGAGGGGCCGGCCCACCTGTCCGGCCTGGTGTGGCCGTCGATCGGCATCATCGGCGGCTTGGACTTCGGCAGCTTCGTCTCCCCGCAGTTCCCGCACCAGGGCAGCGACATCTATTTGGCCCTGGGCGGGTACGAGGGGGCGCCGCTGCCCTCGGCCGGGTATCTCGGCTGGGCGCTGCTGGCCGTGCTGGCCGGCGGCCTGGTCGCGTTCCGGCGGGACCGCCGCCTGTGGTTCTTCGGCTTCCTCCTGGCCCTGTGCGCCTGGTGCTCGCTGCGCACCGTCTACAAGCACTGGACGCTGGTGCCGGCCGAGCTGTTCGCCCGACTGCCCCTGCTCGAGAACGTGATCCCGCAGCGCTTCATGACCGTCGGCTTCCTGGCCGCCGCCGTCATGCTGGCGGTGATCCTCGACCGCGTCCACCGGTCGCTGCCGGACTGGACGGGAGTCGTCGGCGCGCTGGCGGTGGCCGCGCTGGCCCTCGTCCCCATGGCCACGACCTTCGGTCCCGACCTGCCCTTCGCCATGCGGCCCGTGCTGCTGCCCGCCTGGTACACCGAGGTGGCGCCGTCCCTGGCGCACGGGCGGGTGCTGCTCTCGTACCCGGCTCCCTTCTCGGGCATCCAGTCGGCCATGTCCTGGCAGGCGGTCAACCGCATTCACTACAGCCAGGCCGGCGGCGGCGGTCCCCAGGGAGTGGCCCACCGCCAGGGCTCGGCGAAGGCCGGGTTCGACGTGCTCTCCGACCTCGGCTTCGGGGTGGCCGGGTCGGAGCCGGCGGGGACGGCCACCCAGCTGGCCGCCGTGCGCCACGCGCTGTCGGTGTGGCAGGTCAACACCGTCGTGGTCGCCACCGACACCGCCGCACCCAACCTTCAACAGGGACGGGACCCGACGTACGCGGCCGCCTTCTTCACGGCGGCCCTCGGTCGCCTGCCCACCATTCAGGCCGGGGCCTGGGTGTGGGACGACGTGCAGCTGAGCCTCCAGCCGCCCTGGCAGATAAAGCCCGGGACGCTGACCTTCTGCGTCACGGCGGCCGAGGGCTCGTCGGGCCGGGTGCGGGCCGACCTGTCGGTGGCCGACTGCATCCGCGGGGCGCCCAGGGCGCCCTGAGGATCATCCTCGGCCCTCCAACCCCGGTGCGCCCGACAGCGCCCCCATCAGGGGCGCGATGCTGTAGTCGGTGGCGTCCGGCGGGACGGCCGCTCCTGAGAACGCTGTCCCGCCGCGTTCTGCCGCCAGGGCCGATCGCGGCGGCCCGGCCCGGCTCGACCGGGCGACGAACCGGTGAAGAGGAGAACGGCGGGCGTGTCGGGACGAGGCAGGCGAGGGCTGCTGGCCGCTACCGGCGCGCTGCTGCTCGCCGCCGGCGCGCCCGCCACCGTCGTGGCCCCCGCCGCCCCGGGCGCGGCGGCCCCCGCCACGCACACCCCGTCCCGCCGCGGGGTGCGGGTGACGTCCAAGCTGCCGCCGGGGCTCGGGGCGAAGGAGCACGCGGCCCTGGAACAGGCGGGGGCCTACGGACGAAATCCGGTGCGGCTGCTCCTCGTGGGCGACTCCATCGCCATGACCCTCGGCGTCGGCCTGCGGATCAGGTCCCGGGCCAACTACGGCGTGACCGTCATCAACCACTCCACGCTCGGCTGCGACCTCGACCCCGATCTGGACGTGCGGCTCTCGGGGGTGGTCGCCCCGGCCACGCCGGGCTGCCGCGGCTGGGTGAGCCGGTGGCACTACCTGGTGGACCGGACCCGCCCGCAGGTGGTGGCGCTCGGCCTCGGCCGCTGGGAGGTGGCGGACCACCTCTACGACGGTCGCTGGGTGCACGTCGGCGAGCCGGTCTGGGACGACCACCTCGAGAAGGACCTGCAACAGGCGGTCACCATCCTGGACGAATTTGGTGCCAGAGTGGTGCTGTTCACCATGCCCTACGTCGACCCGAGTGACCGGCAGCCCGACGGCCAGCCCTGGTCGGAGAACACGCCCGCCCGGGCCCGCGCTTACAACGCGCTGGTGCAAGAGGTGGCCCGGTCCGAGCCGGGGCGCGTGAGCGTGATCGATCTCAACGAGATGCTCGATCCCGACGGCGCCTACTGCTCGACCGTCGACGGCGTCGACGTGCGCTGGTCGGACGGGGTGCACGTCAGCCGGGCGGGCGGGCGGCTGTTGCAGCGCCAGATCCTGCCCGTGATCGCCGGCATCGGCCTGGAAGACGAGGCGGCGGCAAGGACTCACGCGTGAGCGACCGGGAGGTCGCCGGGGCACCGGCGGCCGAGGTCCTCGTCGAGAGCGTGCCCGCGGCCATGTCGCTCGCCCCCAACGCGGTCGGCCCGAACCTGGGGGCCGAGCTGCTGCTCGACCCCGACCGGGGCCAAGGTGTCGAGTCGATGCGGGCGGGGCTGCTCCAGGCGGGGCCCTTGGCCATCGCCGGCGTGGTCGCCAACGGCGCCAGCGTCGTCCTCACCGTGGCCCTGGCCCGCCTGCTCACGCCGCACAGCTACGGCGTCCTGAACCAGCTGACCGGGCTCTACCTCATTCTGTCGATGCCCGGGTCGGCCGTCGTGGTGGCCGTGGTCCGCCGGGTCACCCTGTGGCACGAGGACGGCAGCGGCCACCTGGTGCGGCGCTGGGCCGGCCGGGTGCACCGCCAGGGCACCATGCTGGTGCTGCTGTGGGCGGTCATCGTGTTCGCCGGCCGGCACGGCGTGGCGGTGCTGCTCAACCAGCAGAGCGGCGTCGGCATCGCGGCGATCCTCACGGCCGCCGCCTTCTTCGTGCTCCTCTCGCTCGACCGCGGCCTCCTGCAGGCCCACCGGGCCTACCGGCCGCTCGCGCTCAACCTGTTGGTCGAAATGGGCGTGCGCCTGGTGGCCGTGCTCGTGCTCGTGCTGGCCGGATACGGGCCCTCGGGCGCCGCCGTCGGGATCCTCATCGGTGAGGTGGTGGCGACCGGGCAGGCCCGCTACGTCGCGGTGCGCGCCTGGGCCGAGAGGCAGCGCCCGCGGGCGCGGGCGGCCATCGGTTGGGTGGCCGCCCTGCGCCCCGACCCGGTGCTGGGGGGTGATCGGTCGGCGCGGCGCACGGTGGCGCTCGATCTCGTGGTGGCGTCGGTCTCGCTCTCCATGGTGGCGGTGCTGCAGAACGTGGACGTCCTCGTGGTCGGGCGGGACAACCCGTCACACTCGGGGGCCTATGCGGCGGTGTCGGTGACCAGCAAGGCCATCGTCTTCGGCGCCATCGTTCTCGGCGGGTACCTGCTGCCCGAGGCGGCCATCCGCTGGCGTCAGGGGGGGCACGCGCTGCGCCAGTTGGCCGTCGTGCTGGTGCTGCTCGCGATCCCGTCCGTTCTGCTGCTGGGGATCGTGCTGCTGGCTCCCGAGCAGCTGCTCCAGATCGTGTACCACCACGCCTACACGTCGGCCTCGGACGCCCTGGCCCCCCTGGTGGCGGCCATGATCATGCTCAGCGTCTCGGTCATCCTGACCATGTACCTGCTGGCCGTGGGACGGCGCTGGGTCGCGGGCGTCCTGGCGGCGGGCGCACTCGCCCTCAGCGGAGCGGTCCTCGCCGTGCACGGGTCGCCGCGGGCGACGGCCCTGGTGGACCTGGCCGTCCAGGCCGGGGTGCTGGCGGTGATTGTGGCCGGGTTCGTTCTGGTGCACCGGGTTCGACTCCGGGAGCCCTCAGCAGGATTAACCTGACCCGATGGGTGACGACGGTCGGCCGGTCGCGGCCGCACCCGGCCCGGGTTCCCCCAAGGAGGCACCTTCCAACACCGAGGTGCTGGCCGCCCTGGCGGCGGAGGCAGGTCTGCGGCGCATCCACATGGTGGCCTGGCGCGACCTGGACGATCCCGAGGCGGGCGGCTCCGAGCTGCACGCCCACATGGTGGCGTCGGCCTGGGCGGCGGCCGGCCTCGACGTCACCTTCCGCACCTCGGCCGTCCCCGGCGCGCCGCAGGCGCTGACCCGCGACGGCTATCGCGTCCTGCGGCGGTCGGGCCGCTACGCCGTCTTCCCGGGGGCCGCCTGGGAGGGACTGCGCATGGGGCACCGGCCGGGCGACGCCCTGGTGGAGATCTGGAACGGGATGCCCTTCCTGTCGCCCCTGTGGTATCGGGGCCCCCGCATCGTGTTCCTGCACCACGTGCACGCCGAGATGTGGGGCATGGTCCTCCCGCCGACGCTGGCCCGGCTGGGCTACGCCACGGAGCGACGCCTGGCCCCACCGCTCTACCGGCGCAGCCGCATCGTGACGCTCTCCGAGTCGTCGCGGGACGAGATCGTCGAGCTGCTGGGCCTGCACCCCGACCGGATTTCCGTGGCTCCGCCCGGGGTGGACCGCCGCTACACGCCGGGCGGGCACCGCTCGCCCGTCCCATTGGTGGTGGCGGTGGGGCGCCTCGTCAAGGTGAAGCGCTTCGACGACTTGCTGCGCGCCCTGGCCGAGGCGAAGGCCGAACAGCCGGAGCTCCGCGCCGTGATCATCGGCGAGGGCGGCGAGCGCACCGCCCTCGAGGCCCTGCGCGCCGAGCTGGGGGCCGACGACTGGATCGACATGCCCGGGCGCGTCGAGGACGACGAGCTGGTGTCGTGGTACCGGCGGGCCTGGGTGGTGGCCAGCAGCTCCCAGCGCGAGGGCTGGGGGATGACGCTGACCGAGGCGGCGGCCTGTGGGACGCCGGCCGTGGCGACGTCCATCGCGGGCCATCGTGACGCCGTGCTCGACGGCGAATCGGGTCTGTTGGTCGACGACGTGAGCCGGCTGGGCCCCGCCCTGGCGCGGGTGCTCCGCGACGACGTGCTGCGCAGCCGCCTGTCGAAGGGCGCGCTGGCCCGGGCCCGGTGGTTCACTTGGGACGCCACCGCCCGCCGCGCCCTCGAGGCGCTGGCGGGGCAGATGGCACCCCTGCCTGATCGCTAGGCCCGCCACCGTCGCCAGCCCCTCCGGGCATTTCCTGCCGAACTGAAACTGGACCCAGCCGCGCTCCACCGCTTCAGGGGACGATCAAGCTGCCCGCCGGGTCCGTCGTAGACATACCCGTTCGGCGCGGGAGGTATGCATCGCCGGGTTGCGCCTCCACACGTTCCTCGGGTGGGCCGCACCGTCGCCGCTCAGCCGGGCGCCACCGGGACGGGCGCGTTCTCCGGTGCTTCCTGGGGTGTTGGCTCGGGTGGCCCCTCGGGTGCGCCCGGCGATTCGGGAGCCTCTTCGGGCGCGGCGGCCGGACCGGGCGGTGTCTCCTCGGGGACCTGTTCGGGCTCCGCCGCGGGGGCGGGAGTCTCTTCGGGCGCGGCGGCCGGACCGGCCGGCGTCTGCTCGGGGGGCTCCTCGGGCGCCTGCTCGGGTTGCGGCGTCGGGGCGGGTGTCTCCTCGGGAACCTCCGGCGCCTCCTCCGGCGCCGCGTTCTCTTCGGACGGCTCCCCCGACGTCTCTGACGACGTCCTCTCCGACCCATTCTCGGTCGTGGCTCCCGGTGCGGACTCCGCCTCCTCCTCGGGCCCCGCCCCCGGCACCGGGCCCGTGCCAGCGCGCAGCGCGCGGCCGCCCAGAGGCCTCTTCAATCGCCAGCCGAACGCCGAGATCACGGCGTCGGCCAGCAACAGCACGGCGCCCAGCCACACCAGGTTCCCGGCGTTGACGAAGAAGCCGTCCCAGTTCGACCCGGACATGTAGTGGTGCACCTGCTGCCCGCGGACGACGTTGAGGCAGCCGGCCACAATGAAGGCGACGCCGCCCACCGTGGCGACCGCGCGCAGCCAGGGCACGAGGAGCCCGGCCGTCACCACGACACCCACGGCCAGACCCGCCAGCGGTGGCACCACCAGCAGCGCGACCGCGCCGGTGACGGCTCCGATGAGCAGGGCCCGGACGAACAGCCAGACGCCGCTCGGGCGCTCGCCGGCGGAGCGGTCGGCGGACGTGGGCAGGGCCAGCTGCGTCGCGTCGAAGGGCGCGCCGGGACGTTCCGGCGCGTCCGGCCCAGCCGTCCCACGCAGCCGCCGGGGCAGGCGCGCCCGCAGGGCCCGCCGCCAACGCACGGGCAGGAACCCCATCAACAGGCACAGCAACAGCGTCGCGGCCGACACCGCCAGGGCGGCCCAGACCTCGCTCTGGGGCGTCCAGGTGAGGGCCACGGTGAAGTTCGGCCCGCCGACGGCCGCCAGGTCGGCCGCGCTCACGTGCCAGCCGTTGGCGAAGCCGTCGATCAGCTGCGGTGGGCCTAGGTCCACCGCGTGCGCACCGGCGGGTGCCCCGCGCCCGGGCTCGGCCACCGCCTGCCAGCCCTTGTTCACGCTCTGGCCGAGCACCAGCTCGAACGGGGCGGTTGCGCCGGTGACGGAGGCGGTCTGGCTGACGAGGTGCGACGCCGTCTGCGTCACCGTCGGGGCGGACCCCGGCTGCGTCGCCGGCAGCACCGGCGTCCCGGCGGCGGTCGGGCTGGCGGCCGGGCCGGCCCCGCCGCCGGCGGCCGAGTCGAAGACGAGCTGGTCGATGTTCCACCCCGTGCACGTGGCGGGTGCGCTGGCGCAGGGTGGGTTGTGCCCGACGGCGGTCTGCACCACGTGGGTGCCGGCCGACAGCGTGATGCCCTTGGCGTCGGGCCCACAGGGCACGAGCTGCATCTCGCCGTTGTCGAGCGCCTGCTGCGTCGGTCCGACCACGGCCACGTCGATGGGTTGGTCGTCGATCGACAGCAGGCTGGAGACGCAGTTCCCCGGGACGTCGACCGGGGTGGGGGCGGACTTGACGCCGGGGATGCCGATCTCGGCGATGCCGAGCGGGAGGGCGAGCGGCCCGGCCGAGTAGTAGTTGGCCGCGTACTCGTCGCGCACGCCGGTGAAGGTCACGACGAACGTTTGGCCGGTGAGCGCGGGGAAGGACACCGGCACCGTCGCGACGGCGTTGGGCACGGTGCTGTCGGCGATCGGCGGCAGCTTGACCGAGCGCACCTGCGTGCCCGACGCGATGGTCATCGAGGTCGGGAGGGAGTGCCGCCCGTCGGCCACCACCTGCATGGTGAGACTGCTCAGGGTCTTGGGCCTGGTCAGGTTGTAGGTGAGCGTGGTGCCCAGCTGGGAGGACGTGCCCAGCCCGGGCTGCCAGACGGTCGTGCTGTCGCCGTCGACGGTGGCCGAGGCGGTCGCCCGCAGGTCGCCGGGGAGCCGTCCCGACGAGTAGGCGGATTCGAGCCCGGTCGACGCCGCAGGCGTGCGGCCGACCAGGCGGTCGATTTCGTCGTCGGGGATCAGGGCGGAGAGGCTGGCGCTGCCCGACAGGGTGAACGTGCGCGCCGTGGGCAGCGTGAAGGTCCGCGCAATCGTCGTCTCGGGGTCGCTGCGCGGGGGGAACGAGGAGCTGCGGTCGCGGGTCATGACGACGGTGAGCCGGTCGGCCTGCGACGCGCCGCCGAGCGTGGACAGCATTTGGGTCGGCATCTGCAGGACCTGGCGCACCTGCACGCCGGGGATCTGGACCTCGGAGAACCCGACCGCCGCCGCGGACAGCGGGGGCGCCGAGTTGTCCGTCGTGCCGTCGATCGTCACGCGCAGGGTCCGGAACGTCTGCGTGGGGAAGGTGAGGGTCTGGCCCGTGGGCAGATGCGACGCGTCGGTCAGTGCGTAGTGGATCGGGTCCTTGCCGTCGAAGGTGAGGGTCACGCCCGACACCCAGCGGGAGCGGTCGCCGCGCTGGGGCTGGACCAGCGTGATGTGGTCGGCCGTCACCGGACCGGCCAGCTGCGCCTGCCACCATTGGCCGGCGGGGTCCGGCACGAAGGTACCGGTGATCCACGCCGTGTCCAGGTTGCCGTCTATGGCGCTGTAGGCCTGGTCCTCCGGCGTGTACGACACCGAGTTGCCGTAACTGCTGGCGGTGACGTTCACCGCGCCGACGTAGGTGGCGTACGTCTTGGAGGTGTCGGTGGTCCCAGGGAACAGCTCAATCGGGCTGTCGCTCTGGTCGGTCTTGGCCGGGTCGTCGCTCGGCGTCTCGGTGTAGCCGGCGTTCGCCGTGAGGGTGTCCCACCGGAAGGCCTGCTTGCGGTTGGTGTCGGTGACCACCAGCTGGGCGCCCTGCGCGGCCAGGCTGTCGAGGCGCGCCGGCTCGTTGGCCAGCGTGCCGGCGTAGTAGATGGCACTGTCCGTGTTCAGGAGCCCCAGGCCGCCCAGGTTGTTGAGCCCGGTGGCGTCGCCCTCCATGACGATGGCGCCGCTGTCGGACTCGCCGCGCAGCGTCGGCCGCGGGTCCGGCACGGTGTAGGTGACGACGGGGGAGGGCCAGGTGAGGTTGCCCGGGACCGTCAGGTCCTGCTCGTTCAGCGTCGACACCATGGACACGTTCGGGCGGGGTGACCCGAACGAAAGGGGGTCGGTCAGCCCGAGCGGGGTCTGCAGCAACTGGAGCGCCAACAGCTGGGGCTGGGGCACGCCGAAGTGCTCGTAGTTCTGGTCGTACTCGACCATGACGTCGCCCACGCTCATGAGGCGGGCCATCGGGGCCAGGGCGTTCATGTTGGCGATGCCGTCCTGCATCGGCCCGTCGATGGCGTAGAGCGTGTCGGCCGTGGCGATGGAGCCCATGATCTGCTGCTCACGCGTCACGAAGTCGCGGTTCAAGAAGGCCGGTTGCGGGGTGTCGACGGTGTCGCCCCAGCGGTAGGAGGCGAAGTCGTTGCCCGGGATGGCGAAGACCCGGGTGCCCGGGTGCGTGGCGTTGAGGTGGTCGATGGCCGCCATTTCGTAGGCCGGCAGCGAGGCCGGCTGGGTGAAGTTGTTGGCGATGATGTCGCCGTTGAAGAGCGACGGGTTGTTGGCCACGACGAGGGCGGCCACGGCCAGCGCGGTGACGACGCCGACCACGGTGAGGCGGCGGTACAGCGCGGTGAGGCCGCTGGCCAGGAGCATGCTGAGGGCCAGCAGTACGAGGGGCGTGGCCCGGTCGGTCGAACGCAACGCCAGGCCGGCCGTCGTGTTGGTCATGAACGACTTGAGGACGCCGCCGATGGCCGTCGGATGGGCGTAGGGGAAGGGTCCGACGGCCAGCACCAGACCCACGAAGAGGAGGACGAGGAAGTAGGCCCGCTCGCGCCAGCGGACGAAGGCCGCCGCCACCACGGCGACGACGGGGACGGCGAACGACGTGGCCAGCAACACGACGTCCTGCGTGAAGCGGACGGCCGCATTCGTCCACGGGCCGAGGTGGTCGGACCCGTAGAAGTACCAGTAGCCGAGGCCGCGCAGGATGTCGGTGGCGTTGGAGGTGGCCGAGGTCGAGGGGACGGTCTCGGTGTACTTGAGGACGTTGACGCCGTAGGCGGCCTCCACCGCCAGCCCGGCGATCCACCACAGACAGGCGCCGAGCGTCAGCACGCCGATCTTCACGCCGGTGGAGATGGCGTGGCGCCACGTGGCCTCGCGCAGGACGACCACGGCGTAGAGCAACCACAGGATGGGCGCCACCCCGACGTAAATGATCGACGTGGCGTTGATGCCGCTCACCAGCGCGACGACCACGGCGAAGACGGCCGGCTCGCGCCAGCCGCCGCGGCGCAGGGCGACGATGGTCAGGCCCAGCATGAAGGGCAGACCCGCCCACGGCAGCAGGATCACCGAAATGCGACCCGCGTACTGCAGGAAGTAGGGCGACAGCATGTACGCCAGCGCGGCCGCCGTCGGCCCCGGCCCGCTCAGGCCCAGGACGCGGGAGAGATAGAGGATCCCGACGCCGGCCAGGAAGAGGATGGAGCCCAGCCACAGGCGCTGGGCCACCCACACCGGGACCCCGACCAGGTGGAAGACGGCGTAGAAGGGGCCCATCGGGAGCAGGTAGCCGATGTACTGGTGCGGGACCGTCCCCAGCGCCACCGAGGGGTTCCACATGAACGCCACCTGGCTGAGGAACTTGAGCGGGTCGAGATAGAGGTAGGTCTTGGTGTCCGGGGTGATGACGCCCGGCTGGACGGCCAGCGTCGGCACGTAGGCCAGCACGGCCAGGACCGCCAGTCCGCCGATCCACCACCACCTGGCCCCTGTCGCCACCTGCCTCGGGGCTGCGTGGCGCCCCCGGGGGGCGCTGACGGTGGTGGGCGAGCTCATGGAGGGGGCCAAGGACCGCCCGGTAGTGTAAGCAGGCAGCGCCACCCAGGCGTGTCACGCGAAGGGAGCGCCCGTAACCGTGAAAACGAGGAGCCGGCTCACGGGCGAGCGCCCCCAGCAGGGCGTGACCCCGGACTCCCTCCTCGCCCTCCACGAGGCGGGCTACCGTGCCGTGCTGGAACGCATGGGGGAAGGGTGCGTCCTCGACGTCGGCTGTGGCCAGGGCTTCGAATCGGCCCGCTTCCTGAGCCCCGGGCGCGTGGTCGTGGGGGCGGACTACTCGGCTGACGCCGTGGCCACCGCCGCGGCCCGCTACGGGCCCGACGGCCTCCGGGTGGCCCGGACGGACGCCACCGGGTTGGCGTTCCTGCCCCAAAGCTTCGACGCCGCCTGCTCGTCACATCTCATCGAGCACTTCGTCGATCCCGAGCCGCACGTGGCCGAGCTGGCCCGGGTCCTCAAGGACGACGGGACGCTCTTCGTCCTCACGCCCAACGAGCCGGCCGACTTCGAGAACCCGTTCCACCTGCACCTGTTCGACCGGGACGAACTGCGCGCCATGCTCGAGCGGCACTTCGACGACGTCTGGATGGGAGGCGTCGACGCGGCGCCGCACGTGAAGGCCGATTTGGCGGCGCGCCGCGTCAAGGCGAACCGACTGCTGAAGCTCGACGTGCTCGACCTGCGCCACCGCATGCCCCACGCGTGGTACGTGTGGTCCTACACCCGCCTCTTGCCGTTGGCCTATCGGCTGGTGGCCAGCCAGGATGCCGGCGGCCAGACGGGCATCACCGCAGACGACTGGTTCGTGACCGATCAGCTGGACGAGACGACCCTCGTGCTCTTCGCCGTGGCCGGCAAGCCCAAGCGGGCCCTGGCCGCCTGATGCTGGCCGTCGGGCTGACGGGGGGCATCGGGTCGGGCAAGTCGGCCGTCGCCGACCTGCTGGTGGCGCGCGGCGCCGTCCTCATCGACGCCGACCAGGTGGCGCGCGCGGTCGTGGCGCCCGGCGGGCCGGCCTACCAACCGCTCGTCGACCGCTTCGGTCCGGGCATCGTGGCCCCGGACGGCACCATCGACCGGCCGGCGCTGGCGGCGGTGGCGTTCGCCGACGAGGCGACCCGGCTCGAGCTCAACGCCATCACCCACCCCGCCATCGGCCTGGCCATGATTGCCGCGCGCGACGCATTGGCGGACACGGACGACATCGTCGTCCTGGCCATCCCCCTCCTCACGGCCGCGCACCGCGAGACGGTGAAGCTGCAGGAGGTGGTCGTGGTCGACTGCCCGACGGACGTGGCCCTCGAACGCCTCGTCAGCCAGCGCGGCTTCGACCGGGCCGATGCCGAGGCGCGCATCCGCTCGCAGATCTCGCGCGAGGAGCGGGTCAAGGAGGCCGACTACGTGCTCGACAACTCGGGTGACCGGGCGGCGCTGGAGGACGAGGTGAGCACGCTGTGGGACTGGCTGGAGGCGGACCGGGACGAGCGCCGCCGGCACGCCTGATCCGGCACACCCCCCGGGTAGCCTCGGGAGGTCATGCCCGAGTTCGAGGTCGTCTCCCCGTTCCGGCCGGCGGGTGACCAGCCGCAGGCCATCGCTGCCCTGGCCAAGGGGGTCACGCGGGGGGACGCCTACCAGACGCTCCAGGGCATCACCGGCTCGGGCAAGACGGCCACCATCGCCTGGATGATCGAGCAGGTCCAGCGGCCGACCCTCATCATTGAGCCGAACAAGTCGCTGGCGGCCCAGCTGTCGTCGGAGCTGAGGGAGCTCTTCCCGAAGAACCGGGTCGAGTTCTTCGTCTCCTATTACGACTACTACCAGCCCGAGGCTTACCTGCCCTCGACGGACACCTACATCGAAAAGGACTCGTCCATCAACGACGAGATCGACCGGTTGCGCCACGCCACCACCTCGTCCCTGCTCATGCGGCGCGACGTCATTGTGGTGGCGTCCGTCTCGTGCATCTACGGCCTGGGCTCGCCGTCCGAGTACGCCGACCGCATCCTGGGGCTGCGGGTGGGGGACCAGGTCGACCAGCGTGACATCCTGCGGCGCCTGGTCGACCTGCAGTACGCCCGCAACGACGTGAACCTGGTCCGCGGCACGTTCCGGGCCCGGGGCGACACGGTCGAGATCCACCCGGCCTACGAGGAGGCGGCGCTGCGGGTCGAGCTGTTCGGCGACACCGTCGACCGCATCGTGCCCTTCGACGTCCTGACCGGGGAAATGGGGGACGAAATGGAGGACGTCGCCGTCTATGCCGCCACGCACTACGTCACAGGCGACGAAACCATCCAGCGCGCCATCGGCACCATCGAGGTGGAGCTGCGCCAGTCCCTCCAGGAGTTCGAGCAGCAGGGCAAGCTGCTCGAGGCCCAACGCCTCCGGGTCCGCACCGAGCACGACCTCGAGATGCTGGCCGAGACCGGCATCTGCTCGGGCATCGAGAACTACAGCCGCCACCTCGACGGCCGGGCCCCGGGCGAGACCCCGTTCACGCTGCTCGACTTCTTCCCCAAGGACTACCTCTGCGTCATCGACGAGAGCCACGTGGCCGTGCCGCAGCTGCACGGCCAGTACGCCGGCGACCGCTCGCGCAAGGACGTGCTGGTCGAGCACGGCTTCCGCCTGCCCTCGGCCAAGGACAACCGGCCGCTGCGCTTCGACGAGTTCGTGCAGCGGGTGTCCCAGTGCGTCTTCGTCTCGGCCACCCCGGGTCCCTTCGAACTGGAGCACTCGGACCAGGTGGTCGAGCAGGTCATCCGGCCCACCGGGTTGGTCGACCCCGAGGTGGTCATCATGCCGACCAAGGGACAGGTGGACGACCTGCAGGCGCGCATCGCGGCCACGGTGGCGGCCGGCGGGCGCGTCCTGGTGACCACGCTGACCAAGAAGATGGCCGAGGACCTGACCGACTACCTGGCCGACGGCGGCGTGCGCGTGCAGTACCTGCACTCGGACATCGACACCATCACCCGCATCGAGATCCTGCGCGAGCTCCGGCTGGGCTCGATCGACGTGCTGGTCGGGATCAACCTGCTGCGCGAGGGCCTCGACCTGCCCGAGGTGGCGCTCGTCGCCATCCTGGACGCCGACAAGGAGGGCTTCCTGCGCTCGGCCTCCTCACTCATCCAGACCATGGGGCGGGCCGCCCGCAACGTCGACGGCCTGGTGGTGCTGTACGCCGACACGGTGACCGACTCCATGCGCGAGGCGGTGTCGGTCACGCAGCGCCGCCGCGAGCTGCAGATCGCCTTCAACCGCGAGCACGGCATCGACCCCCAGACCATCCGCAAGTCGGTCACCGACATCCTCGAGCGCCTGCGCGGCACGAGCGGCGGCGTGGCCAAGGCCGGCCGCAGCCGGGCCGAGGTGCGGAAGAACGCGGCCGTGCGCGGCAACCGCCGGCCCGAGCTGCTGGTCGAAGGCGACGCGTCCACGCCGGCCGAGGCGGTGGAGCTCATGTCGCAGCTGGAGGCCGAGATGAGGGCGGCCGCCGCCGAACTGCGCTACGAGGAGGCGGCCCTGTTGCGCGACGAGATCGCCGAGCTGCGCGCGTCGATTCCGGGTTGATGCCGAGTTCAGCTCTTCAGGGACGCTGGGAGCGGTTGGGGTTGGAATTGATTTCGGGTGCTCCGACCGCGGTGCGTCGGACTCGGGCGGCCGACGTGTTATTCCGAAAACGATAAACCGCTGTAGTTAGCGTTCGCGGAGAGAGAGCACCGGGCACGAAGAGCACCGGCGCGTCCGTCAGAAGTAGCGTGCGCCTCCATGCCGACCACCGCCGAACTCCGCGAGGCCATGGCGCGCTACGCCGAGGCCGCCAGCTCCAAGGATGCCGACAAGTACGCGGCCCTTTTCACCCCCGACGCCGTCCAGGTCGACCCGTACCCGTCCGGCGTGCACAAGGGGCGCGAGGAGATCCGGGCGTTCATCCAAACGTCGTTCGACGCCTGCGAGACAATGGCCTTCGAGGTCGAGGAATGCCACCCGGTGGCGGACAAGGCCGCCATCCGCTTCCACATCACGCTCACCCTCGAGGGCGGGTCCACGATGCACATCCGCGGCGTCGAGGTCTTCACGATCACCGACGACGGGCTCATCTCCGCCGTGGACGCCTACTGGGGGGAAGAGGACGTGACGTTCGGTTGACGCCCACCGCCGACGGCAAGGGCTGCTACCGACTCGGCCGGCTCCCGGGACGTCAGGGCACCGGTCGTCGCGATGGCCCGGGGCTGGGTCCGGATGTCCGCCGCGTCGGGTCTGCCCGGACCGGCGCGGCGGCCTGACCAGGACTCAACCGGAGCTGATACAGCGCGCCGGTATCCTGCCCGGATGGCCGACCGTTTGGTCGTTCGCGGGGCTCGCGAACACAATCTGCGTGACGTCAGCCTCGACCTGCCCCGGGACCGGCTGATCGTCTTCACCGGGCTCAGCGGCTCGGGCAAGTCCTCGCTGGCCTTCGACACCATTTACGCCGAGGGCCAGCGCCGGTACGTCGAGTCCCTCTCGGCCTACGCCCGCCAGTTCCTGGGCCAGATGGACAAGCCGGACGTCGACTTCATCGAGGGGCTGTCCCCGGCCATCTCCATCGACCAGAAGTCGGCCTCGCGCAACCCGCGCTCGACCGTCGGGACGATCACCGAGGTCTACGACTACCTGCGCCTCCTCTACGCCCGCATCGGCCACCCCCACTGCCCCACCTGTGGGCGGCCGGTGGCCCGCCAGACGCCGCAGCAGATCGTCGACCGGGTGCTCGAGCTGCCCGAGGGCACCCGGTTCCAGGTGCTGGCGCCCATCGTGCGGGGCCGCAAGGGCGAGTACAGCACCCTGCTCGACGACCTGGCCAAGCAGGGCTTCGCCCGGGTACGGGTCGACGGCGTCCCGGTCGAGCTGGCCGACCGGGCCGAGGTCACCCTGGCCCGCTACGAAATGCACACGATCGAGGTGGTCGTCGACCGCCTCATCCGCCGCGACAACGTCCGCCAGCGCCTGACCGAGTCCATCGAGACGGCGCTGGAGCTGACCGGCGGCACGGCCGAGGTCCTCGTCGTGAACGGGTCGGGCGAGGGCGAGAGCGACGAGGGCATCACGTTCTCCCAGCATCTCGCCTGCACCCACTGCGGCATCAGCTTCGAAGAGCCCGCCCCGCGCAACTTCTCCTTCAATTCGCCCTACGGCGCCTGCCCGAGCTGCCTGGGCCTCGGGACCAAGTTCGAGGTCGACCCCGAGCTGGTGGTGCCCGACGACTCCCTGTCCCTGGCCGAGGGCGCGCTGGCGCCGTGGGCCGGCGCGCGCAGCGAGTACTTCACCGGCCTGCAGGCCGGGGTGGCCGAGTTCGGCGGGTTCTCGTTCGAGGCGCCGTGGAGATCGCTCAAGGCCAAGGACAAGAAGCTCATCCTCTACGGCACGGGCAACCGGGCCGTGCACGTCACCTACAAGAACCGCTTCAACCGCACCCGGTCCTACGAGGCGCACTTCGAGGGCATCGTGCCGTGGTTGCAGCGGCGGCACGGCGAGGCCGAGTCGGACTGGTCACGCGAGCAGATCGAAGCGTTCATGCGCGAGGTGGACTGCCCCGAGTGCGGCGGGGCCCGGCTGAAGCCCGAGTCACTGGCGGTGACCGTGGGTGGGCGCAACATCTACGAGCTGTGCAGCCTCTCCATCGGCGCCGCCGTCGAGGCCATGGCCTCGCTGGAGCTCACCGACCGCGAGCACATGATCGCCGACCGCGTGTTCAAGGAAGTGCGCGAGCGCATGCAGTTCCTGCTCGACGTCGGGCTCGACTACCTGTCGCTGGCCCGCTCGGCCGGCACCCTCTCGGGCGGCGAGGCCCAGCGCATCCGGCTGGCCAGCCAAATCGGCAGCGGCCTGGTGGGGGTGCTCTACGTGCTGGACGAGCCGTCCATCGGCCTGCACCAGCGGGACAACCAGCGCCTCATCGCCACCCTCGAGCGCCTGCGCAACCTGGGCAACACCGTCATCGTGGTCGAGCACGACGAGGAGACCATCCGCACGGCCGACTACGTGGTCGACATCGGGCCGGGCGCGGGGGAGCACGGGGGCAACATCGTGCACGCCGGTCCGGTCACCGGGCGAGGCGGGCTGGTGTCGAACAAGGCCTCCATCACCGGCCAGTACCTGGCCGGGAAGCGGTCGATCCCGGTCCCGGCCCGGCGCCGCCCCGGCACGGGCGACGTGGTGACGGTGCGCGGGGCGCGCGAGCACAACCTGCGCGACATCGACGTCTCGTTCCCGCTGGGCTGTCTGGTGGCGGTGACCGGCGTGTCGGGCTCGGGCAAGTCGACGCTCGTCAACGACATCTTGCTGCGCTCTCTGGCCCAGCAGCTGCACCGGGCCAAGGCGCTGCCGGGCCGGCACCGCAAGGTCGAGGGCATCCAGAATCTCGACAAGGTGGTCGACGTGGACCAGGCGCCCATCGGGCGCACGCCGCGCTCGAACCCGGCCACCTACACCGGCGTGTTCGACCACATCCGCAAGCTCTTCGCCCAGACGGCAGAGGCCAAGGTGCGCGGCTACCAGCCGGGGCGCTTCTCGTTCAACGTGCGCGGCGGGCGCTGCGAGGCCTGCGCCGGGGACGGCACCATCAAGATCGAGATGCACTTCCTGCCCGACGTCTACGTGCCCTGCGAAATCTGCCACGGGGCCCGCTACAACCGCGACACGCTCGAGATCACCTTCCGCGGCAAGACGATCGCCGACGTGCTCGACATGAGCTGCGAGGAGGCGCTGAGCTTCTTCGAGCGCCAGCCACCCATCGCCCGCCACATGCAGACCCTGGTCGATGTCGGGCTGGGCTACGTCCGCCTGGGGCAGCCGGCCCCGACGCTGTCGGGCGGCGAGGCCCAACGGGTGAAGCTGGCCAGCGAGCTGAGCCGGCGGCCGACCGGCCACACCTTCTACATCCTCGACGAGCCGACGACGGGGCTGCACTTCGACGACACGCGGCGGTTGCTCGAGGTGCTGGGTCGCCTGGTGGACCAGGGCAACACCGTGATCGTGATTGAGCACAACCTCGACGTGGTGAAGACGGCCGACTGGATCATCGACCTCGGGCCCGAGGGCGGCGACAAGGGCGGCACCGTCATCGCCGAGGGCACACCGGAGCAGGTGGCCAAGACGGCGGGCAGCTACACCGGCGAGGTGCTCAAGCCGGTCCTGGCGCGGGCCAAGTAGCGACGGGTCGGGGCCGCCCCGGTTCGACTCGCCGTCGAGACCTCAAGAGAAGTGCGTGCGGGGCCGCTCCAGCTCGACGCCGTCGAGGAAGATGTCGATCTTCTCGTTGAAGAAGGCGATGAGCCCGGCGATGGGCAGGAGCTCGCGGGTCGGAAAGTCGTAGGCCCATGCGATGTCCGGATGGGTGCGACCCTCCGTGACGGCCGACCAGTAGCCGCTCGTCGTGCCCTTGTAGGGGCAGGCCGTCACCGTGGGTGACGGCTCGAGACGGGTGAAGTCGACGTCCGTCCTGTTCAGGTAGTAACGGGTCGGCAACCCCGTCTCGAAACACAAGACCGGGCACGAGGACTCGGCCAGGACGACGCCCTCGGACTCCACCCGCACCGTCCGGGTCGACCGCAGGGCATCGACGCGGGTGTAGGGGTTGCGTGGATGGACGAAGACCTGATCGTCCTCCTCGAACCAGGCGTCCAGGGCCGACCAGGCGAAGCGGACGGTGTCGTCGAGGCCCTCGACCTTGGCGGCGCCGAGCACGAACGCGGAATGGGGACGGTCGGTGTCGCCGACACGGATCCCGTGATGCCGCACGTCACCGCGCGGCGTCTGTTCGGTCGTCCCCTCGTCGACCAGCGTGTCGGCGTCCACGTCGGCCAGTGGGATGTAGTACTGCGGATAAGCGGGCCATTCCCAGACGTACCGGGCTCGGGTCGTGTCGAACACCTTCCGGCCGGCCAGGTAGGCCCGGATGCGGCGGGGAACCGGTTCGACGTGGTTGGCCTCGACGAGGGAAGCGGGATAGTCGGGCACCGCGTGGCCTCCTGTCCGATCGTGTGCTCTGCGCAGTGACCCTACCGGTGGAGGCGCACGACCGTTCAGGTGATCGCGAGCATGCGCTCGAGTGCGAGCTTGGCCCACTCGGCCGTCTCGGTGTCGACCGTGATGCGGTTGCGCACCGTGCCGTCCACCAGACCCTCGAGCACCCAGGCCAGGTGCTCGGGGTCGATGCGCGACATGGTGGAGCACGGGCACACGAGCGGGTCGAGGCACACGACGGTCTTGTCGGGCGACTCGTCGTCGAGCCGCTTGACGAGGTGGATCTCCGTGGCCACGCCGATGACGGCCCCGGACGGTGCGGCGTCGACGGCGCGGATGATGGCGTCGGTGGAGCCGGTGATGTCGCCCAGCTCGACCACCTCGTGCGCACACTCCGGGTGGACCATCACGATCCCGTCGGGGTGCTCGGCGCGGAAGGCCGCCACGTGCTCGGGGCGGAAGCGCTGGTGCACCGAGCAGTGCCCCTTCCACAGCAGCAGGGTGGACTCCTTCACCTCGCGGTCGGTCAGGCCGCCCAGGCCCTGCCGCGGGTTCCACACCCGCATGTCGTCGGCGCCGTAGCCGAGCTCGTAGCCGGTGTTGCGCCCCAGGTGCTGGTCCGGGAAGAACAGGACGCGCTCGCCGCGCTCGAGGGCCCAGGTGAGGACGGCCCGCGCGTTCGACGACGTGCACACGGCGCCGCCGTGCCGCCCCACGAACGCCTTGAGCGCGGCGGCCGAGTTCATGTAGGTCACCGGGACCAGGCGTTCGACGTCGACGACGCGGGCCAACTCGTCCCAGGCCTCCTCCACCTGCTCGATGTCGGCCATGTCGGCCATGGAGCAGCCGGCGTTGAGATCGGGCAGCAGCACCTGCTGGTGGTCGCCGGTCAGGACATCGGCCGACTCGGCCATGAAGTGGACGCCGCAGAAGACGACGTACTCCGCCTCGGCCTGCCCGGCGGCGATGCGGGACAGGCCGAAGGAGTCACCTCGGGCGTCGGCCCAGCGCATGACGTCGTCGCGCTGATAGTGGTGGCCGAGGATGAACACCCGCGGACCGAGCACAGCCTTGGCGGCACCGATCATGGTGGCCAGCTCGTCGTCGGTCGCGGCCGAATAGCGCTCGGGAAGCGGCGCCTGGAGCCTGAGCATGTTGTCTGCCCCCTTTTAGGGAGAGCATCGATGTGGCCGGTGGGGACAGCCTGGTCGCCCGTCCACGGGTATGTCGGCCTCGATGCGAGGTTGTCTGCCGGATACCAGGCCGGCAGGGTCAGTGTACCGCTCCCCGTCAGCGACTGCGCGAGAGTGGGACTGATGCAGTACCGGCCACCGACCGGCTCGATCCCCGACGCACCGGGCTCGTACCAGTTCTACGACGCCGAAGGGCGAGTGCTGTACGTGGGCAAGGCCAAGTCCCTGCGCCACCGCCTGCCCAATTACTGGCAGGACTCGGCCAAGCTGCTGCCCCGAACGGCCCAGATGGTGGCCCAGGCCGACCACGTGGAGTGGGTCGTGGTGGACAGTGAGGTCGACGCGCTGATCCTCGAGCACTCGCTGATCCAGGCCCACCTGCCCCGCTACAACGTCCGGCTCAAGGACGACAAGAGCTACCCGTGGCTGGCGGTCACCCTGAACGAGGAGTGGCCGCGCCCGGCCGTGGTGCGCGGGCGCAAGCGCAAAGGGGTGCGCTACTTCGGGCCCTACGGGCACGCCTACGCCATCCGCCAGACGCTCGACCTGTTGCTGCGCAGCTTCCCCGTGCGCACGTGCTCGGACACCAAGTTCACGCGTCATGAGCGCCTGGGCCGCCCGTGCCTGCTCTACGACATTGAGCGTTGCTCGGGGCCCTGCGTCGGCGCCGTCGACCACGAGGCGTACGACGGCTACGTCGAGGACCTGATGCGGTTCCTCTCCGGCGAGACCGAGCCGGTGTTGGCCAGCCTGGAGGCCGAGATGCTGGCGGCGTCCGAGACGCTCCAGTTCGAACGGGCCGCCCGACTGCGCGATCGCATCACGTCCGTGCGCAAGGCGGCGGACACCCAGCAGATGGTGTCGGACCGCTCGGAGGACTTCGACGTGGTCGGGCTGGCGGAGGACCCGCTGGAGGCGTCCGTGCAGATCTTCCGCGTGCGCCGCGGACGGGTGGTCGGGCACCGGGGCTTCGTGGCCGAGAAAGTCGAGGACCTCTCGGCAGCCGAGTTCATGTCGACGATTGTGTCGCAGGTCTACGGCGCCGAGGGGGCCGAGGTGCCGCGCCGGGTGCTGGTCCCCGAGGAGCCGGCGGACAAGGAGCTGCTGGAGGTCTGGCTGCGGGGCGTGCGCGACGGGCCGGTCGACATCGCCGTCCCGCTCCGGGGCGCCAAGCGGGCACTCCAGGAGACGGTCACGCGCTCGGCCGGCGAGGACCTGGCCCGGCACCGCCTGCGCCGGGCGTCGGACCACAACGCCCGCTCAAAGGCCCTGACCGAGCTGCAGGTGGCGCTCGGGTTGCGAGAGGCGCCGTTGCGCATCGAGTGCTACGACATGAGCCACCTGCAGGGCACGGACTACGTGGGCTCCATGGTGGTGGTCGAGGACGGATTGGCCAAGCGGTCCGACTACCGGCGCTTCCAGGTCAAGTCGGTGCCGGGAAATGACGACTACGCAGCTATGGAAGAAGTCCTGACCCGGCGCCTGGGCGCGCTCAAGGCCGCGGCCGAGGTGCCGGTGGGGGAACGACCGAAGCGGTTCGCCTACCGCCCCAACCTCCTGCTGGTCGACGGCGGCAAGGGCCAGCTGCACGTGGCCGAGCGCGTGGTGCGCACGCTCGGGCTCGAGGGTGAGATCGAGCTGGCCGCGCTGGCCAAGCAGTTCGAGGACGTCTACCGGCCCGGACACCCCGATCCGATCCGGCTCCGCCGGGGGTCGGATGCCCTCTACCTGCTGCAGCGCATCCGCGACGAGGCCCACCGCTTCGCCATTACGTTCCACCGGGAGCGTCGGGGTAAGCGGATGACCAAGAGCCTGCTCGACGACATCCCGGGGCTGGGCCCGACCCGCAAGGCGCGCCTCGTCAAGGAGCTGGGCGGAGTCAATGCGGTGCGGGCGGCCACGCTGGAGCAGCTGCAGGCACTGTCCTGGCTGCCGGACAAGGTGGGGCTCGCGGTCTACGAGGGAGTACGCAAGGCTGGAAGGCGATGAGCGAGTTCGTCGTGGTGACGGGGATGTCGGGAGCCGGACGCTCCACCGCGGCCGCCGCGCTGGAGGACGTGGGCTGGTTCGTCATCGACAACCTGCCGGCGGAGCTGATCCTGAAGATGGTCGAGATGGCCGACCGGCCGCGCTCGGGCATCGAGCGGGTCGCCCTGGTCATCGGGCGGGGTGGCAGCAACACCGGGCCGGAGTACTTCGACGACCTGGCCGACGTGCTCGACGAGCTGCGCAGCACCCGGCAGCGGGTGCGGGTCGTCTTCCTCGACGCGACCGACGAGGTGCTGGTGCGCCGCTACGAGGGCACGCGGCGGCGGCACCCACTGGCGGCCCGGGGCGTCGAGGAGTCCATCGCCGACGAACGCCGGCTGCTGGCGCCGGTGCGCGAGCGGGCCGACCTCATCATTGAGACGGGGGACCTGAACTCGAACCAGCTCCGCCTGCGCATCCTCGAGTCCTTCGGCGACGACGAGGCCCCGCACATGCAGACGTCGGTGATCTCCTTCGGCTACAAGTACGGCATCCCGCGCGACGTCGACCTGGTCTTCGACTGCCGCTTCCTGCCCAACCCGTTCTGGATTGAGGAGTTGCGGCCCTACAGCGGGCTCGACGAACCGGTGCGCGAGTACGTGCTGGGCCAGCCCGAGTCGGTGGACTTCCTCGAGAAGGTGGACGATCTCCTGACCAGCATCCTCCCGGCCTTCGCCCGCGAGGGCAAGTCCTACCTGACCATCGCCATGGGCTGTACGGGCGGTCGGCACCGCTCGGTCGTCCTCGCCGAGTCGCTGGCGGCACGCCTGGGCACGCACGGGGCGTCGGCGTCGGTCTTCCACCGGGACATCGACCGATGAGCGGGACGCGGCCCGCCGTCGTGGCCATCGGCGGCGGCCACGGGACGGCGGTCACCTTGAAGGCGGCCCGGCGCTACGCGAGCCCGCTGACCGGGATCGTCTCGGTGGCCGACGACGGTGGCAGCAGTGGTCGCCTGCGCGAGCTGCTCAACGTGGTGGCGCTCGGCGACATCCGCACGTGCCTGGTCGCCCTGGCCGAGGAGGACTCCGCGCTGGCCATCGCCTTCGGCCGCCGCTTCGAAGAGGGCGAGCTGGCGGGCCACGTGCTGGGCAACCTGGTTCTGGCCGGGCTGGTCGACGCGACGGGCGACCTCCTGTCCGGCGTGCGCGAGGCGGCCCAGTTGCTCGGGGCCCAGGGCGAGGTGGTGCCGGCCACCACCGAGCGCGTGGTGCTCAAGGCCGAAGCGGCCCACGGCACGGTGGCCGGGCAGGTGGCGGTCAAATCCACGCGCGACATCCGCACGGTCTCGCTCGTGCCCGCCGACGCCCAGCCGCCGGCGCTGGCGCTCGAACGCATCGCCGAGGCCGACCAGATCGTGATCGGGCCCGGCTCCTTGTTCACCAGCGTCCTGGCCGCCGTGGCGGTACACGGCATCGCCGAGGCGGTGGCCGCCTCGGCCGCGCAGGTGGTCTACGTGTGCAACCTGCGCCCCGAGTGGGAAGAGACCGAGGGCTACGACGTGGCGGCCCATGTGGCCGCCCTGGCCAGGCACGATGTGGAAATTGACGTGGTGTTGTGTGACAGCATCCAGGGCATGGACATCGGTGTGACAGATGTCACCGTGCTCGACGTTCCCCTGACGGGAGAGAACACCCTGGTGCACAGCCCGGCCAGATTGGCGCAGGCGCTGTCAGGTCTGCTGGCATAGTCCGGCCGTGATGCGACAGAGAGGGACCAGATGACCGTGCGGGTCGGGATCAATGGCTTCGGGCGCATCGGTCGCAACTTCCTGCGGGCCGTGCTGGACACCGGCGCCGACGTCGAGATCGTCGGCGTCAACGACCTGACGTCGCCCGAGACGCTGGCTCATCTGCTGCGCTACGACTCGACCCAGGGGCGCCTGCCGGTGCCGGTCGACGTGGAGGGGAACGACCTGCTGGTGGGGGAGCAGCGCATCCGGGTCATGGACGAGCGCGAGCCGGAGCAGCTGCCCTGGGCCAGGTTGGGCGCCGGCGTCGTCATCGAGTCGACCGGACGCTTCACCAGCCGGGCCGACGCCGCCGGCCACCTCGGCGAGACGGTCAAGCGGGTCGTCATTTCGGCGCCCTCCCGCGACGCCGACGCCACGTTCGTCATCGGCGTCAACGACGCCGACTTCGACCCCGAGAAGGACATCGTCGTCTCCAACGCATCGTGCACCACCAACTGCTTCGTGCCCATGGTCAAGGTGGTCGACGACGCCTTCGAGATCGTCAGCGGGCTCATGACGACGGTGCACGCGTACACGAACGACCAGAACCTGCTGGACCTGACCCACAGCGACCTGCGCCGGGCACGCGCCGGCGCGGCCAACATCGTGCCCACTTCGACCGGCGCGGCCCGAGCCACCAGCCTGGTGCTCGCGGCCATGAAAGGCCGGCTGGACGGGGCCTCACTGCGGGTGCCGCTGCCGGTGGGCTCCATCACCGACTTCACCGCGGTGGTGCACGGCAACCCCTCGGTGGCCGAGGTCAACGCCGCCTTCGCCGAGGCGTCGGCCAAGCCCCCGCTCGAACGCGTCCTCGACTACACCGAGGACCCCATCGTCTCGAGCGACATCGTGGGCTCACCCGCCTCGTGCACCTTCGACGCCGGCCTGACCATGGTCATGCCGATCAACGACGAGCTGTCGCTGGTCAAGGTGTTCGGTTGGTACGACAACGAGTGGGGCTACTCGAACCGGCTGGTCGACCTGGCCGTGCTGGTAGGGAGCTGAACCGTGGACCCGCTGCGCGGCCTCCCGCTCCTCGACGACCTGCCGGACGTCGACGGGAAGCGTGTGCTGGTGCGGGTCGACTTCAACGTGCCGCTCCACATCGGCGTGCGCGGGCAGGCCACGGTGGCGGACGACTTCCGGATCAGGGCCGCCCTGCCGACGCTGCGCCGCCTGCAGGACGAGGGCGCCGAGGTCGTCGCCGCCTCCCACCTGGGCCGCCCCGGCGGCGCACCCGACCCGCGCTGGGAGATGGACCCGGTCCGCCGGCGCCTCGAGGTGCTGTGCCCGGGCGTCGGGCTGACCGAGAACCTGCGCTTCGACCCGGGTGAGAAGGCCAACGACCCGGCGTTCGTGCAGCAGTTGATTCAGGGCTTCGACGCCTACGTCGACGAGGCCTTCGGCGCGGCCCACCGCCGGCACGCCTCGATCGTCGGACCTCCAGCGTTCCTCCCCAGCGCGGCCGGCTTGCGCTTCGCCCGGGAGGTCGAGGTGCTGGGCAGGCCTGCTGGACGCGCCGGCCCGGCCGTTCGTGGCCGTGGTCGGGGGGGCCAAGGTGGCCGACAAGCTCGGCGTGCTGAAGGTGCTGGCCACCAAGGTGGACACCCTGGTCGTCGGCGGCGGCATGGCCTTCACCTTCATGGCGGCCCGGGGCCAGCACGTGGGGAGCTCACTGCTCGACGAGTCGCATCTGCAGGAGTGCCGGGCCCTGCTGGAGTCGGGGGCCCACATCCTTCTGCCGAGCGACACCAGGGCGCTCGAGCCGGGCGGCACCTTCGGGGCGCCCAACGGGGGCCACGGGCCGCGGGGGAGCGTCAAGGTGATTGAGGGCGACCTGCCCGACGGCTGGACCGGGCTGGACATCGGGCCGGACTCGGCGGCCGCCTTCGCCGAGGCGGTGTCCGGGGCCGGCACCGTGCTGTGGAACGGGCCGCTGGGGGCGTTCGAGGACCGGCGCTTCGCCCAGGGGACCCAGGTGGTGGCCCAGGCCGTCGCCGACTGCCCGGGCTTCTCGGTGGTGGGCGGCGGCGACAGCGCGAGCGCGCTCGACGAGCTCGGGCTGACCGACCGCATCGGCTACCTGTCGACGGGCGGCGGGGCGTCGCTCTGCTTCATTGAGACGGACGGGCACCTCCCGGGCATCGACGCCCTGCGCCAGGCACCCAACGCTCCCCGGGAGTGACGCACGCGTCGCCCGCTGGTCAGCGGGAACTGGAAGATGCACCACGACCACATCGAGGCGCTGCACACCGTGCGCGACCTCGGCCTGCGCCTGAAGCCCGAAGACGTGGCCCGCATCGACGTGTCGGTGCACCCGCCCTTCACCGACCTGCGCACCGTGCAGACGCTGGTGGAGAAGGAACACATCCCGGTGGCGCTCGGGGCGCAGCACTGCTCGGACGAGGATGCCGGGGCGCGCACGGGCGAGGTCAGCCCGCGTTTCCTGGCCCGGCTGGCGACCACGTACGTGATCGTCGGGCACTCGGAGCGCCGCGACGCTCTTCGGCATGGACGACGCCACGGTGGCGGCCACCCTCCGGGCCGTCCTGCGCAACGGGATGACCCCGATCGTGTGCGTGGGCGAGACCGAGGAGCAGCGCGACGGCAGGGCGGACCGAGACCGTGCTGGAGGAGCAGGTCGTGGCGGCGCTCACGGGGCTCGCGGCCGAGGTGCTGGGGTCCCTGGTGGTGGCCTACGAGCCCATCTGGGCCATCGGGACCGGCCGCGCGGCAACGGCCGTCGACGCCGAGGACGCCTGTGTCTTCATCCGCACCCTGGTAGCCAAGCTGGGGGGCGAGGAGGCCGGGGGGAGCGTGCGCATCCAGTACGGGGGCTCGGCGAACGGCGAGAACGCGGCGGATCTGATGTCCGAGCCGGACGTGGACGGGCTCCTGGTGGGGGGCGCCAGCCTGGAGGCAGGGAGCTTCACCGACATCATCCGGGCCACGGCCGCCTGCTACCGTTCTTAGGCCGAGCAGGCGACTATCGCCGCGAGTTGGAGGCTCCCCCGTGTTGTTGGCAACCTTGTCCGTGGTTACCTGGGTGTACATCGTCATTGAGGTGATGGCCGCACTCGGCCTGATCTTCTTGATTTTGATGCACAGCGGCAAGGGGGGAGGGCTGTCCGACATGTTCGGCGGCAGCGTGGGGGCCGCGGCGCAGGGCTCGACGGTGGTGGAGCGCAACCTGGACCGCATCACGGTCACGGTGGCCATCGTCTTCGCCTTCGCCACCATCACCTTGGATCTCCGGCTGCAGTGAGGGGCCGGGGCCGACGCCCCCGGCGCTGGCACGGCCTGGCCGGGATCGTCCTCGGCCTGGGGCTGCTGGCCTCCGCCTGCGGCGGGGGTGGGGGCGCCAGCACCACGGTCACGTACATCGGGGTGGCGGGAGGGGCCATTTCGTTCGGCATGACCGCAGCGCCCACGGGCTGCAACCCGAACACGCCGCTCGGCGACTCGCCGGGGACGCAAACGGTCCTGGCCGCCGTGCTGCCCAGCCCGTTCGTCCCGGGCGAGGTCGGTGCCGACGGGACGCCCACGCCCAATTCGGATCTGATCGAGTCCGCCGAGCCGCTCAGCCTCAATCCCGAGACGATCGTCTACTCCCTGAACCCGAAGGCGGTGTGGTCGGACGGGGTGCCGATCACCGCGGCGGACTTCAAGTACGCCTGGGAGGAGCAGCGAGGGGACCCCGTGACGTCGTCGCCCGACGTGACGAGCATTGCGGGTTACCGGGACATCGCGTCGGTGACGGGATCCAACGGTGGTCACACGGTCACGGTCAAGTTCAAGAACCCCTTCGCCGATTGGAAGAGCCTGTTCGACTACCTGGTGCCGGCACACGTGTTCGCGAAGATCGGGTGGAACCCCATTTGCACGACGGTGGTCGCCAGCGTCGGACCTGTCGGGCGGGCCGTTCAAGCTCGGCTCGGTGACGCCATCGACGATCACGCTGGTCCAGAACCCGAAGTGGTGGGGCACGCCGGCCAACGCGCGCTCCATCACGGTGCACATCGCGTCGTCGACCCAGCAGCTGTCGCAATGGATGAGCTCCGGCTACGTCCAGGTGGCGGAACCCTCGACGGTAACCCCGGACTTCCTGACGCAAATGACGGGGCTGCCGGAGGCGTACAGCGACGTGGGCACGTCGAACACGATGCTGCAGCTCGACATGGACAGCTCCCTGGATTCCCCCATCGGGCCGGTTCTGCGGGAGGCAATAGCGCTGAGCATCAACCGCCAGGACCTGGTGAACCAACAGGCGAGCTGGGCCGTGCCGGGGCTCCAGGTGGCCGACAGCCACATTTACGTGCAGGGACAGCCGAACTACATGCCCGCATCGACGTCCTCGGTCCCGACCACGACCATTCCCGTGCCGACGTCGTCGACGTCATCCACGGTGATCGGCGCGGGCGGGAGCGTGAACTTCCCGGTGACGCCGGTGCCGGACCAGGCCGCGGCGCTCTTCCAGGCGGCGGGGATGATACGGACGGGGGAGCCCGGCTACCCCTACTACCACTATGCCTTCGGGATCCCGTTCAACTTGCAGATCGTCTACGACTCGAGCGACTCGTGGGCCACGTCGGCGGCACCCGTCATCCGGGCCGATCTCGCGGCCGCGGGTCTGGACGTCACGTTGAGCCCGGCCCCGGACGCTCAGGCGGCGGGAGCGGCGTTGGTGGCGGGGACGGCCCAGCTGGCGGTGGTGCCGGTGACGTTCAGCCCCTATCTCAGCCAGACCTTGGCCTGGTACACGATGCTGCTGGGACCGCCGGGGAAGAACGGCTCCCTGGACTGGACCGGCTTCTCCGACCCGACATTCGACCAGCTGGTGGAGACAGCGGGGCAACAGCTGAACCCGGACACGGCGGCCACCTACTACGCGAAGGCGGACACGCAGTTGTGGGACAACATGGTGTCGTTGCCACTGTTCGCCGAGCCGACGGCCCTGGTCTGGAGCCACACCATCGGGGGCGTCAGCCCGACGCCGCAGAGCAACAGCATTTTGTGGTTCGCGCAACTGTGGGCGGTGCGAGTGCCGCAGTCGACCAGCAACACGACGCCTTCGCTGCCCGGTCAGTAGCCGTGCCGCTCCGTTGCTGCCCGGCGGGGGCTCCGGTCGGGTGATGGGGGCGCGCTACGATCTCCGGACGCCTGCTTTCGAGGCGTGTTCGCCCGTCGGAGTGGCGGAATAGGCAGACGCGCCAGCTTGAGGGGCTGGTGCCCGCAAGGGCGTGGGGGTTCAAGTCCCCCCTCCGACACGGCTCCAGGTCCACGCCCTGAGGCCCTGGGACCTGTGGACCTTCGGGTCCAGTCGGTTCACCGACACGCTCCAGGTCCACGCTTCGCAACGTCGAGGTGAGCTTGACCTGTTCGGTCGTGCCGATCCGGCGGTACAGGACGGTCAGCCCGAGCGCCTGGTAGAGCGCCGCCCGGTCGGCCTGTTCGATCGTTTCGAGTAGCTCGGGCAGGTTGTGCAGAGCCGACAGCGTTTGGACCACCTCGGCGAAGGTGAGGGGCTCCGGTGGCGGAGGGGCTGTCGCCAGCACCGCTTCGGCGGCGGCCTTCTCCCGCTGGGTGGCCGCGATCCGAGAGGCGATCACCTCGGCGGGGATACCCGCCTCCAGACCGTCGAGATGCTTGGCCTGCTTGCGTTCGCACTCGGCGAGCGTGGCCCGGGCCCGGACGACGGCCGGGTCTTCGCGGTGTCCCTCGGCGTCAGCTTCGACCACCTGGGCGGCGGTGGCCTCGATGCGCTCCGGTGCGAACAGGCTGCACAGCCAGGCGTCGACGTGGGGGAGCAGCCGGTCCTCGCGTACGGACAGGCTCTGGGGGTGGCCGTTGATCGGCACCGGGTAGTCGCGGCTCAGCTTGCAGCGGTAGAAGGCGTGTCCGCGGACCATGTTGCCCTGGAGCTTCTTCCCGCAGCAGTCGCAGACCACCAGGCCGGCCAGCGGGTAACGGGATGGTGCGGCGCGCCGCACCCCGCATGGGTCCGGCGCGTGCCGGCGTGACGGCGTTCGTGCGGGTGTTGGCGGCGAGGAGCGCCTGGACCCGGTGCCAGGTCGCCTCGTCGACGATGGCCTCGTAGGTCTGCACCGTGGCCGTGACCCACTCGGCCCCGTTCCTGCCACTCCTGTCGGGTGACGTGGCCGAGCACCGGCGCATCGGGGTCGAGCAGCACGTCGGCCTTCTTGGTGCGGCCCGAGACGTGGTAGCCGAGGTAGCGCGGGTTGGCCAGGATGCTCCGCACGGCCGACATGGCCCAGGCGTGGCCGGACCGGTGCGAGTTGCGGGCCCGGTCGTGCGCTGACGGGCAGGGCACGCCCTCGTTGGTCAGCACGGTGGCGATCTGCTTGTAGCCGGCGCCGGCGAGGTACATGGCGTAGATGCGGCTGCACGACCGGCGCGGCCTCGGGGTCGGGCTCGAGCTGGTGGAGCCGGGCACCCGATGCCGCCTTGGACGGGTTCGAGTGCGGGCCCAGGTCGGCGATCCGGTAGCCGTAGGGCGGTCGGCCACCGAGCCAGCGACCGGCCTGGGCGTGGGCCCGCACGGCGTTGGCGACCCGCAGCCGGGTCCGGTTGCGCTCGGCCCGGCTCATCGTGCCGTAGTTCGACAGCGCCATGTAGTGCCCGTCGTTGTCGATGTCGACGGCGCCGCCCAGCTCGGGCACCCAGAGCCCGACGCCGTAGTGGGCGAACTGGAAGAGGATCCCCTCGAACTGCGTGCCCGAGAAGGCGCGCTGCGGCTCGGCGATGACCAGGGCGTCCCAGCCGCGGTTCGGGTTCTTCAGATCGCGCAGGATGCGGGAGGCTTCGGGGCGGCGGTCCCACGGCAGGCTTCGGCTCTTGTCGATGTCGTGGTAGGTGGTGACGATCTCGCCGTGGGGGGCGACGAGCCGGGCGGCCGTGTCGGTCTGCCAGCGCAGGCTGTCGGCCGGGTCCTGCAGGTCGTCGGTCGAGGTGCGGGCGCTGAGGGCGAAGCGGATCATGCTGCCTCACGTTTCTGGTGGTCGCGGAGGGTCCGCACGATGCGGGCCAGGACGCCGGCCACACTCGGGGTCATCACCGGTGCGCAGTCGGCCACGAAGTCGACCGGCTTGCGGTGTTCCTGGGCAGACGACGCACGCGCCGCAACAGTACCGCTGAGTGGTTTTCGCGGGGGTGGATTACTCGTCCCCGTGTCGGGAGCTGCTTCCACGTCAGTCCAGCGTCCCGTCGGCGGGCGGGCCCAGTCGGGTCGTGAGTGAATCGTTGCATCGGGATCCCGCTCGCCTCGGTCGTCCAGAAGCCTGGGAGCACGCCGGGGGATGGACGTCCTCGCGACCAGTCCCGCTGTCGTGATGGCCAATGTCCAATCTCCTTCGGCGCGCTTTCAGCGCTCCAGGAGTGGGTCGACGGGCAGCCATCTCCAGCCCCGGCGCCTCCTCCCCAGCGTCGCCCTGGGAAGTTGCAGGGCGAGGACCACCGGCGCTCCACGGCGTCAAGTCGCCGGCTCGGCTCGCAACAACTTCTGGCGGTCTCCCGATCGTTCACGTTCGCCCTACTGGCGAACCCGCCAGAAGTTCTTGCTCGGCCCAGGGGCTTCCCTCGCCGGGACTGGACTCCGCGCCGCTGCCGGTGGTAATCGTCGGTTATGCGAACGACGCAGCGGCGTAGTTCGCAATGAACCAGGCGCAGTGCCTTAGGCGCGATCGTCGTCCGCGATCAGGCCCGGCGGAGCCGATGTCGGGGATCCTGTTTTCTTCAGGAGCTGTGAGGTGTGGACACTGTCGTGCCCCGCCTCTCCCTACAAGTGACAGAGCTTGGCGGGCAACTGGGCGTCGACGACGAACTTCAGCCGACGCTGAGTTCGGCAAATGGTGTTGATCGGGAAGCACGAACAATGCGGGTAGGCACCCCGATTTGACGGTCTCCAGGCCGACTCTCCTGGCGAGCCTGACAGGGCGCCAGGGGCGGGCGGGATGCTTCAGCCGAACCCTGGACTCGACTCGAAGGCGCCTGGGGTCCGGGGTCACGCACCAGAGCATCGACACCGTGGGAGGCGCACTGCCGACACGAGCGCAATCTACGGTGCGACACTGGAGCTGTGCAGAAGACCCGACTCCGGGTCCCGAGAATCCCGGCCCTGATCGGCAGCTTCGTGTCGTTGGCCGTCGTGTTGGCAGCGTGCTCCTCCGGCCATCCCTCGGCCACAGGTACAACCACATTCACATCCACTACCGCTCCTTCGACAACAACCTCGACGACGGCCACCGCAAGCTCGGCTTCTCCCCGGTTGGTCGGGATCGCCTACTTCAACCCGAGCCACGGCTACGGACTTTTTGTGCGGCAGGGGTCGATCACCTGCACGATGCAGGTGGGCTCGACCAAGGACGGCGGTGCGGCCTTCACCAGCCTGACAACGGTGGCTTCATCGCCCTGCAGCCAGGGCTTCCTGATGAGCAACCTGGCGTTCGACGATCACGGCGATGGCTTCGCGTACGGATCGGAACTCTTCGTGACGCACGACTCGGGCGCCTCGTGGGCCCAGGTGCCCGAACCCGGACCGGTGCTCTCGGTCGAGGCTCTCGGGACTTCCGTGTGGATGGCCGTTCCGGATGCCCGCTTACCCCGGGACAAGTCGAACAGTGCCCCGTGCGACTGCTTCAGTCGAACGACGGCGGACGGACGTGGGCGACCGCCAACGTGCCCAGCGGCCCGGGGATCTCCGATAACACCGCCGGGGGAGGCCAGACGTGGTCCTCCGCGTCAGTACGAACGTGGCCTACTTGGCCACACTGCCCGCTCTCTCGGTGGGGGCCACACGCTGGCGGCGCCGCTGGTACACCTCCGATGGAGGAGTGACCTGGGACGCACGCTCGGTTCCCTGCATGGGTGTATGGAGCGTCGCACTGTCGAGCGCACCCGATGGGACGCTCTTTGCGGTGTACGCGTGGGAGCCGGGCGCCGGCCTCCAGTTGAAGTCCGTGCTGCGTTCGAGCGACGACGGCCAAACCTGGACGACCATGCGCGGTGGAACACGGAGACGGGCCTACCCAGTTGTGCCGACAACCCGCTGTCCGCTGGGTACTTGGATGAGATCGATGCAGTCTCCGACTCGACCGTGTTCCTCGTGGGCGCTCGCAGCTCGCTCATGGTTTCGCACAATGCCGGCGCCAGCTGGGCACCCATCCAGCCCCTGATCGGCGACGACAGTGGCGGAACGAGCCAGGTCGTCTTCTTCAACCAAACCGACGGGGTCGTCGTGGGTAACGGGAGCGACGAGGCTCTCACCATCTGGGCGACGGCTGATGGAGGGACCACCTGGACCTCGGTCGTACCGAACGCCTAACTCAGGCACTGAACCGTTTGGGCAGAACGGTCGGCTGGCCGTGACAGCTCGCCGGGTCGATCGTGACGCGGTCCCAGCCGTGACATGCACGCCAGGGTACCGCGACACATTCCACACCCTCAGCCCGTCAATATCCACGACCCGCAACACCACTTCCAAATCCAGCCTCTCCGGACCTTCCCAAACCTCACGATCACCAGCACCAGCACCAGCACCAGCACCAGCACCAGCACCAGCACTCCACGACCACCATCAGATTGCGCCACACGTGTGGCACTAGAGGAAAAAGCGGGGCGACGACGAAGGGGACAACGGTGGTTCGACTGCCGTTTGCGCAGAGAGCAAAGAATCGACCAGCCAGCGAACGGTGAGAGAGTGCAGCGGCAGTAGCGGACGGTACGATGGGGGCATGGTGAACCGACCAAATGACCTGCCGCCCGGCTCGGCGGTGGTGGTCACAAACCCCGACGAGGACTGTTCGCCCGAAGCATTCCATGCATTTCTCGACGACCTTTTGGCCGGCCCGGAACCCGGACTCGAGAGCTTCGACGCAGCCGAAGCGCTTCGGGAGTTGCGCGTAGACGCCAAGGCGTGACAGCTGTCGTCATAGACGTGTCCGCAGGGGTTGAGATAGTCGGCGATACCCGCCGAGGCCGGGCCCTCGGTCGATTGCTACCCCCGGATTCGGAAGGGTGGGGGCCCGAACACTTTTACGCCGAAGTGCTCGGGGTACTCAGACGACGACTTCTCATTGAGCGGGCCATCTCTAAATCTCAGGCCACTGCCGCGGTAGGCCGACTCGGACTTTGGCACCTCAACCGGGCCTCAGTCGCTCCGCTGGTCCCGGTCGCCTGGAAATATCGTCACAACATGACCGCGGCAGACGCCCTTTACGTCGCGCTGGCCGAAGAGAACGGTGACTCTCCTGACAGATGATTACAAGCTCGCCGCATCTCCGACTTCCCTCCCGCAGTTAACGTGCTCCAGCTGCCGGTCAGATCCTGACTTGGGTTGCAGCAACACGATCGTGGGGTGTGGTTCGTAACC
>CAWECP010000011.1:0-34510 GCA_963807675.1 uncultured Acidimicrobiaceae bacterium
GATAATGCTGAGGTCGCAAGTTCGATTCTTGCTAGCCCCACCGTCATTTCCCTGGTCCCGTCGCAGCGGGACCATTGCAGGGTCTTCCGGTTTCTGCGGGGTCTCGACCCCGTGAGCAGGAGGCCTGAGGATCAGCGGGTATCCACCGCGTAAGCACAGAGGCGCTTCAGTCTCAATGTGTGAAAAAGAAGATCCTCCACGCCTCTGTGTACGTCGATCCTAACGAGATCGTCTCCCATCTCGTCGGTCTCAAAGACGTCCGCGTCCTGTCCTACGCCCGGCGCGGTCCGGCCGGTGAGATCACCATCGAACAGGTGGTCGACCTCCCGAACTGTCCGGAGTGCGGCGGCCGAGCCTGGGTGAAGGACCGCCCGGTGGTGTCTTACGTCGACCTGCCCTTCGGCGGGGTGCCGATGACCATCCGCTGGAAGAAGCACCGGCTGGTGTGTCCCAATCCGGGCTGCGGCGAGGGCACCTTCACGCTCGGGGACCATCGGATCGCCGCCAAGGGCTGCATGCTCACGACGAGGGCGGCCAAGTGGGTGGTCAAACAGATCGGTGCCGGCGAGACCATCTCGCATCTGGCCGACGAGCTGGCGTGCTGCTGGGACGCCGTCAACGCGGCGATGCGCATCTATGGCGCCGCCCTCTTGGCCGCGGACACCAAGCGACTGAAAGAGACCACGGCCATCGGCCTCGACGAGACGCTCTTTGTGCGCGCCGGCCCCTTCAAGCACAAGACCTGGTCGACGACGGTCTGTGACGTGGCCAACCACGCCCTCATCGATGTGCTCGCCACCAGGGAGTTCACCGCGGTGGCGGGCTGGCTGCGGGCCCAGCCCCACCACGTCAAAGAGCGCCTCGAGTACGGCTGCTTGGACATGTCGAGGACCTACAGCGCCGTCTTTCGCGTCGTCACCCCCAAGGCGACGAGGGTCATCGACCGCTTCCACGTGATGCGCCACGCCATCTTGGCCGTCGACCAGACCCGGCGCCGGGTCCAGCAACAACGCCTGGGACATCGCGGGCGTGCCGCCGATCCGCTCTACCGGGCCCGCAAGCTCTTGGTCATCAAAGGCAACGGCGGACGACCCCGAACTGGCGTCACGTCTCGAGGGCCTTCTTGCCCTGGGCGACCCCGACGGCGAGGTGGCCTTCGCCTACAGCGTCAAAGAGGCCGTGGCGCGTTTCTACGAAACCGCCGATCCCGAGGCCGCAGCCGACCTGTTGCGCGACATCATCGATCTCGCTTCGAGGCGTTCGGCTCCCCCTGAAGTGCGCACCTTGGCGCGCACCCTTTCCAACTGGTTCGATCCGATCCTCGCCTGGCATCAGGCCAAGGTGTCCAACGGTCCGACCGAGGGCATGAACAACCTGTTGAAACGGGTCAAGCGGGTGGCCTTCGGGTTCACCAACTTCGAGAACTTCCGCATCCGGGCCCTGCTCTACGCCGGCAAGCCCAACTTCCGAGTCCTCGACTCGATCGTGGTGGCCTGACGTGGCTCACCCCGCGAAAACCGGAAGACCCCCATTGCAGCCATCGCCTCGTTGGTTGTCCATGCGTTTCGCTTCCCATGGCACTGTGTGCCAACGACGCAGCACCTGGCCGGATCGTAGGATGTTGATCATGCCAGGTCGTCCAGCAGCGGAAGACCCCATCGTGAGCGCATTACCCGACCTCTACGCGCTGACGTCCAGCGAGGAATTCCCGGCTCATGCCATGAGGGTGGCTCGGGAGGTAGTCGGTGGGGACAAGTGCGAGTACACAGAGGTGGACTTGGCCACTGGCGACTTTCGGGTACTGGTCGACCCCGAACCAGCGGTGCTCCATGATCTCAGAGAACCGCGACGTGCGTACATGCACGAACACCCGGTCATGGCTCACTTTCTGCGCTATGACGATCCGGAGTCGCGCCTGATTTCGGATTTCGTCGAACCCATCGCATTTCGCCGTCTCGGCCTGTACGGCGAATTCTTCCGGGTTCTCGGGGTAGAGGACCAACTCAGTGTGACAGTCTCCACCCGAGCCTCAGGCCATCCTGCGGGAATATCGATCGACCGGGGGGCGTCAGGGTTCGACGATCAAGACCGGGAGCTCTTGACCCGGCTGCGTCCGCATCTCATGGTCGCCCGCGAAAACGCAATCAGCTTCAGCAAGGCGCTGGCGGCGCACCGGGCTGAGCATACGTCTGAGCAAACGGACTCGAACCCACTCGACCGGTTGACCGGCCGTCAACGGGAGATCCTTAACCAGCTCGCCCGGGGTTCGACGAACGCCCAGATCGCCATCGCGCTCGATATCAGCCCCGACACGGTGCGTAAACACGTTGAGAACATCTTGCTGCGACTCGGACTACCGACACGTACCGCCGCCGCCGTCTTGTACATAACTCGGAGCACACACGCTGAAATGGCACATTGGACTGCATTTGTTCCCTCGATGCATCCTGGCTTTGGAGTAATCGATCCGTGTGTATCGACAGAGGTCGGATCCGAAGGCGCGGCGTGATGTTCGGTTGACTGCTTGACCAATCGGGACGATCGTGTCTGATTGCTCAAGTGTTCTTGAAGTGAACAATGCCGGATCCGACTCCAAGAGAGATAAAACCGACCGGCTCAGCGTTCTCGCTCAGGTTGCACTTTCCGCTTGCTGCTTTGGGGAACACTCCGATTTCGGACGTCTTCACGGTTGCAGCACCGCGGATCCCGACATAGGCACCCGTTCCACTCACAAGCGTCACTGGGGCAGAGTAGGACGCGTTGATACCACAGGTCGTTTGGCTCACGAACTTACCGATGTTATTGAAGAGCCTGTTCTCGGCAGCTACTCCTTCGGCGAGATTGATCGTGATGGTTCCGCGGGAGAGGACGATCTTGCTGGTGCCTCCCGTCACGGTGAGGGAACCCGCGTCGGCAAACGCTCCGGTGATGACAACCGATTGAGAACTACTAGACGCATTGCCGACGGAATAGATCTTGATCGTGCCGCCGGCCCTCTCTGAAGGAGTCGTGGCCGTCGCAGTATTCGCCACGCAGAGGAGTCCAGCGATCCCGAAGGTAACCGCTGTGATCTCTACGCGCCAAGAAGGCCGACAGAACCCAGCAACCGTGGCTCGGCCTGACTCACCCTTCGATTGAACGTACGACATCTTACTCCTCGTCAAATGGTTCAGGTCAGATCTAACGTCGAGCGACTGATCGGGCATGATCCTTCAACCGCCGTCCTAGGAAAGCGTTCGCCTTGGTCACAATCGCACGTGGTCCCGGTGGCGGGAATACGCAATTACGCGTACGTTGGCGTCGGGGTTGGGCTAGATCGCAGGGATCAGCAGGAGCAGACCCAGCACGGCGACAGCCTGGTAACCGATGCGGAAGAGACGAGTATTCCGCTCATAGTCCTTTTTCATCGGTATTGCGGTCGTAATAGCGCATCGACGCTTTTCGCCATCGGGTGCCAAGGCCGAGAATGTCGAATCCATGAGGATACGGAGCGACGCTAACCACGAGCTGTCGGGCAGCGGTCCGACGAGAGATCTGTCCCAACTTTGTCCCGACAATTGGCTCCCACTCCGTCCCGCTGGGTCCCGCTGGTTCTCGAAGCACTCTCTTGCCAGCCATCTGACCAGGACGGAGTGGGACGGGTCGGGACGCATCGGGATGGGACGGGATCTGGCGCACCTCCCGGATAATGCTGAGGTCGCAAGTTCGATTCTTGCTAGCCCCATGAGACAGAATCCTCTCAGCACCGATTACTCGGCCAATTTTCACCGCGGATTGCCTGAGACATTGCGACCCGACGTCGGATCGTTCGCTCCTTGCGGCGGTGCTCTGCACCCAGACATCTGGCAGGCCCGCGCGATTGCTATCTGTTCATCCGAGCCGTGATGTAGACCCGCTGGCAGGGGTATTCATTGTCCAACGGATCTCTCGTCTGAATGTTCTCAATGGCAAAGGACTGCTGCTCGAGAGCCGCCCGAAGTTCAGGCTCGCGGTACATGGTCCCACCCACCGACGCGATCCTGTGACCGAGAAACTCCCCGGTGTACTTCTCACCCTCCCCGAGATGTGTGGCGATCAGCAGACGTCCTCCGGCCGAGAGAACTCTCCGGATCTCCGACAGTCCCTCGGGTAGCTCGTCTCTCCGCAGGTGGTGAATCGAGTAGAAGGCCACGACGCCGGCGAATGAGTGGGCGCGCAGCGGAAGCTCCCGGAGATCGCCGCAGGTGAGCCGCACCACCGGAGAGCGCCGGAGAGCCAGGCGGAGCATCTGGAGCGCGAGATCGACGCCGACGACCCTCAGTCCCCGATCCGTCAAGTAAGCGCCAACCTGGGCCGGACCACAACCCAAGTCGAGGACAACCCCGGACCGCCCCAGTCTGGCCGCGAACTCGTTGAGCACGGATCTGTCCAATGGGAGCCGTTCCAGGTCGTCTCCGAAGGCCCAGACGTAGTCTCCGGCCACCGTGTCGTATGCAGCTCCCACTACACGCGGGTCGAACGGCTCCATGCAGAGAGCTTCTCACCCACCCATCGGTTGATGAGTAGTCGCTCGCTCGGTGGGGACGTCACCGGGTTGAGGGGCCACCGCCACGTCGTGAGCGATGATGGATGCGATGCACAAGCTCCTTCTCTGGGACATCGACGGGACTCTCCTCCACACCGGAGGCCCAGGTCGCCAGGCGCTGGAGCTCGGGACGGCGCGGGTGGCCGCCCTACCGGAGGTGCCCCCCGTGCGGATGAGCGGGAAGACCGATCCGCAGATCGTCAACGACATCCTCGTCGCGGCCGGTGTGTCGGCCGACGACACCGTCGACCTGATCCCGGCCGTCCTCGCCGAGGCTGAGATGCTCCTCGAGTCATGGTCGAGCCGCATGGCAGTCGAGGGCAGCGTCCACCCGGGCGTCAGAGACCTCCTCGCTCAGCTCGACGCCGTCGCCGGAGTGCGCCAGACCCTGGTAACCGGCAACATCTATCCGAACGCGCTGTGCAAAGTCCGCGCCTTTGGTCTCGATGGGTTCTTCGATGTCGAAGTCGGCGCCTATGGGACCGATCACCACGAGCGCGATCGCCTCGTCCCGATCTGTTTGGACCGAGTACGGGAACGGCGAGGCGAGACCTACGCATCGAGCGAGGTCTGGGTCATCGGTGACACGGCGAACGACCTCAGCTGCGCCCGAGCGGCGGGAGTGCGCTGCCTGTTGGTTGGAACCGGTGGTGGTGGGTTTGCTGCCGTCGAGGCACTGCAGGCGGACGCGGCCGTCCAGGACCTCGGCGCCACCGGTTCGCTGCTCGAACTCCTGCTCGGCTGAGGCAGAATGCGTCGTGTCGATCTTCGGGACCGTCGCTGACCTCTACGACGCCGCCCGTCCCCGCTATCCCAGCCAACTCTTCGATGAATTGGGCCCGATCCAGGGCCGGACGGTCATCGACGTCGGGGCGGGCACGGGCATCGCGTCTGAGGAGCTGCTGGCTAGGGGAGCAAAGGTGATTGCCGTCGACGTGAGCCCGGAGATGCTCGTCCGAGCAAAGGCCCGCAACAGCAGGCTGAACGCTGTCGTCTCGGATGGGGCTCGGCTACCCGTTCGAGGCGGCTCGACGGATTGCCGTGTTTCGCACAGTCGTGGCATTGGATGGAACGGGGCCACCGCGTGCAAGAGGTCGCCCGGATCCTGCGACCCGGCGGTCTCTGGGCGGCCTGGTGGTCCCAGCCCAGCGCCGACGGCCAGACGTGGTTCGAGCACTTCTGGGAGATCATCGAGTCGTCCTGCGAGGGCATCCATCGCCAGCAGCGCGATGCGGACTGGGGTCAGGAGCCCATCGACTCGGAGCTTTTCGACCTGCGTCCCGTCGCTGGCGAGCCGTGGACCCGCCACATCGACGTGCCGGCCTGGCTCATGGACCTCCGGACCCACAGTTTCATCGCGGCCCTCGACGAACAACGCCACGCCGCTCTGCTCAACGAAGTTGCAGGAGTGATGGACCGAGACTTCCCAGACGCCAGATGGTCATCCCTTACGACACGACGCTCCGGTCGGCGATCCGGAGGTAGAGGACTGGCCCCACGGTGGTCGGGCCGGCCCCCCAGTGCGCTCGCCCGCGCTATGCGCCCCTAGGACAACACGAGATCTCGATTCACGACCGGCGTGCGTGCCGCGCTCGTTGCTCCAGCCGCCCTCGATGACCCGATGAGCCATCCTCCCCCCGGACGCTCCGGAGAAGGGGACGAGCGAACACGATGCCGACTGCGCATTGGAGCGCCCCGGCCAGCACAACGGGCAACCGAAGGCCCCCGATGGCGGCCAGGCTCCCTGCGAGCACGGCACCCACCGGAAGGGCACCCCAGACGATGCCGCGCCACGCGCTGCCGACCCTCCCCATGAGATCAGTCGGAGTGAGCCGTTGGCGGAGTGAGATGGCCACGACAGATCCGGCTGCAACGGCCACGCCCATGAGGATGAAGGCCGGGCCCGCTGTCCACCAACTCTGCGCCGCAGCCATGAGCAGGTACCCCACACCGGAAACGACCGCGGTGCCGATGAGAGTCGGTGCACTGCCAAAACGCACGACGAGCCGTGCGGCGGCGACGCTCCCCAAGAGGTTTCCGACGGCCCCGGCCGCGAGGAAAACCCCGTACAGGGCTGGCCGGATACCCCATTCGGTGGTGGCCAGGAGCACGAGAACGCCGGTCACCATTCCCTGGAGCCCGGCCAGGGACGCGACCATGAAGAGCAGCACACGTAGGCGGCGGTCGGCGATGAGGTGTTTGACCCCGTCCCACATGGACCGAGGAGCCTCTGCGGTCGTTTGGGGCGCCGTCTTCAAGTGGAACCTGGCAAACGGGAAGCACGACAGCACCAACGCGAAGGACTCGCCGATGAAGGGCGCCGACGGGGTCAAGGCGAACAACGAGGTGCCGACGACGGGGCCTGCGAGATGCTCGGTCGCCGCTTCGGTACCACTCAGAACTCCGTTGGCGCGCTCGAGCGCATCGGGCTCGACGAGCGCTACAGCCATGGCCTGCATAGACGAGTAATAGATGGCCCGGCCAGCGGAGTTCGCCAGGGCGATCACGATCAGCAACCCGATGGTCATGTGGTCGCTCAGAATCAGGAGCACGGCAACCAGGATCACCATGGCGCGTAGGCAGTTCATCAGGGCAATAAGGGGTCCCCGTTCAAACCGGTCCGCGAACTCGCCGGCCGGGAGCGCCATGAGAAGCCACGGAAGGCTGTCCGCAGCGACAACGAGGGACACGGCAAAGGGATGAGGGTCCACGGCCACCGCCAGAAGCGGAACTGCCCCCAGAGCAAGTCCGTCACCCGAGCTCGCGAAGGCAGAACCCAGCCAGAGGCGTTCGAACGACGGTCCGAGCAGGCGACCGCTCCGCCCACGGAGCAGCCTCATGACGGCCGGACCACGATCGTTGAACTACCTGGCCTGCGAGCGTCGGTGCTGGCTACGGGTGGCTCCGGTTCTTCGAGCACGTCCTGGGCGGGTCTGCCGTACCCACAGTGGACCCACCACTGTTGTAGTCGATCCGGTGGCCATCTGTGAGGATCCTGCCGGAGTTTGCGCTCCGCACCCATCGGCGGTTCGGACCGCCTGGCGGCGTAGGGACTTCCAGGCCGCCACCGGAGACTTCGAGAGGCGCGTATCGCTCTACAGACGCGACAACGGCGGGTGCTACCTCTTCGAAGGGGTCAAAACCCCTAAAGGCAACAGCCCGCCGTGCCGATAATGGCCAAGCAGCACCCCGTACCAATGCGGAACGGGGCGAATGCCTGGCTACGGCTCAAGCGTGGCGGCTCACACCGCCATTCTTCAGCCCCAAGAAGTACCGAAGTCAGCCATCCGCACCCCTCCTTCCGCACGTCGGGTTTCAAGTGGGGGATGAGAGGGCGAACACCGTGTCTACCGGTGCCCTCCATTCCCCGCGGCAGAGTTTTGCCCAACTTGCAACTGGAATGCAACCGAAAATTGGCTATTTCCTGTTTCTTTGTTGGGGATTGCCGCCGGTTTCAGTCGATCGCTACCGGGACGCAGCACGTCTGGGACACCCGAGAACGGGCATTGCAAACCTGATCTCAGGCACGGAGATCGCCTGAGCGCCCGGCTTAGGCCGTGCGGCGCCTGCGCTGACTGACGGGTAACTCCAGATGCCTCGGTACCTCGTCTTCAAAAGAATCCCGAGGATCGAGCGGCACAAACTCGAGAGCTGCGCCGTTCATGAGCCACTTCTGTAGGTCGGCGGACGCCATCGGCTTCGCGAGGTAGTAGCCCTGAATCGAGTCGCATTCGGCGTCGGCCAACATCGCACAGGTCGTCTCGTCCTCGGCTCCTTCGGCAATCACGGTGAGCCCCAGTGAGTGCGCCATGGCGATGGAGGATCGAACGATGATCGCGTTGCTCATTTCGTTGGGAAGGTTGGTCACAAAGGACCGGTCGATCTTGAGATCCTGCACCGGGAGGTGATGGAGATAGGCCAGGGATGAATAGCCCGTCCCATAGTCGTCAATGGCAATCCGGATGCCCAGATCTGCCAGCTCTTCGAGAACGGTGCTCGCCTTGCCGAGATCCGCCATGATCTCCGTCTCGGTCACTTCGAGCGTGACGACGTCGGCCGGAAGGTCGTTGGCCCGCAGGTTTCTCGCCACCCGTTCAACCAGGCTCGCGTCGGCAAACTCCCGGCCGGAGACGTTGACGGCGATACCGATGTCGAGCCCAGCCCGGCGCCACGCGGCCAACTGCGCCAGAGCCTCGTGCAACACGAACTCGCTGATCTGGCCCATCAAGCCCATCTGCTCCGCGATGACAATGAATTCCTCCGGAGGAATCGCTCCGTGCTCGGGATGGTTCCACCTGAGCAGCGCCTCAACCTTGACGATTCGACGCGTCCGGACGTCGGCAATCGGCTGGTACACCACGCTCAGTTCCGACCCAACCTCGAGCGCGTGGGTGAGGAGGCCGCCCAGCATGAGCCATCGCCGCATGCTCTGGTCGTGCTCGACCGAATAGAGCTCAACGGAGCTACGGCGTTCCTTCGCCAGGTACATGGCGATGTCCGCCCTTTGCAGGAGCAATTCTACGTCGCTCCCGTGGTCGGGGGCGAGTGCGATGCCGGCGCTCGCCGTCACGGCCAGCGTCAATCCCTCCATCTGTATGGGACGTGCCATTTCGCTGTGGAGGTCCTCCACAATGGCAACGGCGTCGTCTGGTCCGTCGATGTCAGCGATCACGAAGGCAAACTCGTCCCCACCGAGCCGGGCAACAGTGGCACGACCGCGAGCGGCACGCAGGAGGCGTTCGGAGACTTCACAGAGAAGACGGTCCCCGATGGCGTGGCCCAACGTGTCATTGACATCCTTGAAGCGGTCGATATCGAGCAGAACGATGGCAACGCCCTGGCTGCTGTTGAGGGCAGCCGCGGCACGCGTCAAGAACAGCATGCGGTTCGGGAGTCCCGTCAGCATGTCGTGGGTCGCCTGGTGCGACTTGCTGTCCACCTCATAGCGGAGCTCTTCCACCAAACGTGCCCGCTCGAGGCTCGAGCTGGCGTGAGCCACCAGAGCCTCGAACAGTCTGAGATCGTCTTGGTCGAAGCTGTCCAACTCCTCCTCGCGGTCAATCGCGATGATGGCGCCGATTGCCGTGGCTCCGTTCATCAGGGGGGCCACTACGGCGTCGCGATACTTTCCGGCGATCGGGTCACATTCGGCACCGCCGGACTCCACCGAGTTGTTGCTGAGTAGGGCCGTGCCCGTTGTGATCACCTTGGTGACGATCGACGACTCATCGAGGGTGATCGGCTCGACCCTCGGCGCACCTTGGCCATCCACCAGGACCAGACGAGGGATACCCGATGGTTCGGCCAAAACGAGCTGAGCTCGTCGAGCTCGCATGACGGTGCACACCTGGCGCAACACGTCCACGCTCATGGACGTGGGTTCGAGGCTCGCGGAGCTGAGTCCGCGACTGAAGTCATAGAGCCGTTGCAGCGACGCAAACCGTAGGGAGAGGCGCGTGTAGCCCCGGTAGGCGACGATGATCAGAACGGCAACCAGGATTAACGGCAACGTCGCCCACGGGTCGAACCATGCTGCGTCGAGGACGACGAACGAGAGACAGATGCTCGCCGCGGTCAGCGTCGCCTCCATCGTGAATTCGATCGGAGTTCGGCGCGCCGTTGTTGTCCGGCCGTGCAGCCTCATCACGAACCACACCGCCGTTGTGCTGAAGATTGCCGTCGTGCACAGGGCTGCAGCTGCGGCAGCCCATCCTCCGAAGCTGACGGGACTCTGTGCGCCGAGGATCTCCCGGTAAACCACCGCGGCAAACGCCGCGCTCAGCCCGTTCGACGTGATGTTGAACAGGGCTTTCATAGGGGCCTGTCGACGTACAACAACGAACACGAACGCGTAGGCCGCGAGAATGCAGAGGACCAGAAGAGTGGGAGACAGAAACACCAGTCCCAGGAGCATCGGTACCTCGTGGAGCACGAAGAGGTAGGTGTTGCCGCGGTAATGGAGCGACACAGGCGCCCACACCATCGCCATCGTGAGCGCACACAGCACCACGAACATTGCCGGCTCGGGAATCAGGACGCGAATGGGGCCCAACCCGTGAATGGGACCGCGTACGAGAAGACCGACGATCCCGAGCCCCATGGCGACGGAGAGCGCATTAATGGCCACCGCGGTCAGCGGGCCGCGCTCCTCCGGCACGGGGCCTGCGTCGCGTTCATTCACCGAGACGCGTGGATCTTCGACGCTGTCTAGGGTTCGGTTTTCTAGCTCGTTCGTCGCATCCATCCAGGGAAGGCTCTCCCGAGGGGAACGGCCGATTCCGCCGTTACCCAGGCAATATCGGCAACAATTGCTGAGGAGTTGAGCAAGAGTTGCAATCTGGTAGCGAATCCCGGACAGGACCCGTCAGGCCCCTGAGCAGGTAGTTCTGAGCTAGCGGCCACCCTTCGGCCGTCGATGAGAGAAGTCGGGCTCGTACTCGTCCCCGGTCCCGGCACCATGAGGCATCCGGCCCCTCCTGAGATCCGACGGCGGCGGCGTGCCGACGTTTCTGGACATAGGGTCCCGCCGGTGGAGTTCAGCCGCGAGCTGCGCGAGGACGTCGCCGGCGGCGACATTACCGTCACCTTTCGCCTGTGGCGCCGGCCTCACGCCAAGGTCGGCGGGCGCTACCACGTCGGTCATTCCGTCATCGAGGTCGACAGCATTGACGTCGTTGTTTTCTCGGAGATCTCCCGGGCCGACGTACGTCGCGCCGGCGAACCGGACCGTGAGTCCTTGCGGAGGCGGGCCGCTCACGCCGGGCCGATCGACGACACCACCCTCCTCTACCGCATCGGCTTCCACGTCGTGAAGTAGCTGTCCCGTCCACCCCTTCAGCGCTCCTCGGTGCGTCGTCAACCATCTCGAGGATGTGACCCGAGGCTCCGGCAAGTCGGGGTGTCGGACGGCCTCGGTCATGACGCACGCCCGGGACGCGGCCCCTTTTGGCGGCTGGCGGCCACCCGTGCGTGCCCCGTCGTGCCCGCCGATAGGGTCTAGGCCGTCGCGGGAGAGCCGGACCGCGGTAGCGAGGCGTCGCCAGGGACGAGGAGGTTCGACATGCAGCAGCGGCCCATCGGGAACCGGACCGTGAGCGCCATCGGCTTGGGTGAGATGCCGCTGTCCATTGAGGGTCGACCCGACCGGAAGCAGGCGATCGCCACCATCCACGCGTCCCTCGACGCGGGCGTCACCATCATCGACACTGCCGACGCCTACTCGCTCAACACCCGCGAGCACGGTCACGGCGAGGCGCTGGTGGCCGAGGCACTGGCGACCTACGGCGGCCCCACCGACGACGTGCTCGTGGCCACCAAGGGCGGGCATCGCCGTCCCGGCGACGGGAGCTGGACCGTGCACGGCGATCCCGCCTACCTGATGGAGGCCTGCGCAGCCTCGCTCAAGGCGCTGGGCGTGGACGCCATCGGGCTGTACCAGTACCACCGCCCCGACCCCAAGGTGCCCTGGGTCGAGTCGGTCGGCGCTCTCGCCGACCTGCTCGACGAGGGCAAGATCCTCATGGCTGGGGTCTCGAACGCCACGGTGGAGCAGATCGACGAGGCGCAGCGCGTCCTCGGGGGCCGGCTGGCCAGCGTCCAGAACCAGTTCTCGCCGCGTTTCCGATCCTCGGAGGCCGAGCTCGAACACTGCGAGAACCTCGGGATCGCGTTCATACCCTGGAGCCCGCTCGGCGGTATCGGCCGCGCCGACGTCATTGCGCACGACCACCGCGCCTTCGCCGAGGTGGCGGCCGAGGTCGGCGCGACACCCCAGCAGGTGACCTTGGCCTGGATGCTGGCCAAGGGCACACGGGTCATCCCGATCCCGGGCAGCAGCCGACCCGAGACGGCCGTCGCTTCGGCGGCAGCGGCGGACCTCACCCTCACGGCAGAGCAGGTAACCCGCCTCGACGCCTCTTGACGACGGTGGGCGGAACAGAAGGACTCCCCTACGTGTTGTACGGGTGTCGTTCGTGGGGGTGGAGCTGCCCCCCACCGAGAAGGAGATCGCCATGCCCGCCGTGACCGTTCCCGACACCCTGGTGCTCCCCCGCGTGGAGCCGTTGCCCGAGGAGGCGACGGCCATCCGGCCCGTGCGGTCGGTGACCGACGCGCCCTCCGGACTCGAGGGCGAGGGCTTCCCGGTGCGACGCGCCTTCGCCGGGGTGGACCTGGCCGACCTCGACCCGTTCGTCCACATGGACCAGATGGGCGAGGTGGAGTACGCACCGGGCGAGCCCAAGGGCACGCCGTGGCACCCCCATCGCGGCTTCGAGACCGTGACCTACATGATCGACGGGACGTTCCAGCACCAGGACTCCATCGGCGGCGGCGGCCTCATCCGGAACGGCTCGACCCAGTGGATGACGGCGGGGTCGGGGATCCTGCACATCGAACGCCCGACCGAGCAGCTGATCGCCAGCGGGGGGCTGTTCAACGGGATACAGCTGTGGGTGAATCTGCCGGCAGCCGACAAGTGGATCGATCCGCGCTACCAGGGGATCGAGGCGGACGATGTCCTGCTCCTCACCTCTCCCGACGGTGGCGCGCTGGTCCGAGTGATCGCCGGCGACGTCGGCGGGCACTGCGGGCCCGGATCAACCCACACGCCCATCTCGCTGGTGCACGTCACCCTGCAGCCCGGCGCCGAGCTGGTCCTGCCCTGGCCGCCGGAGTTCAACGCCCTGGCCTATGTGTTGTCCGGGCGAGGGACGGTAAGCACAGAGGCGCGACCGGTCCACACGGGCCAGCTGGCCGTGCACGGCCCCGGCGCCGCGCTGACCCTGCGGGCCGACGCCAACCAGGAGGCGCGCCACCCGGCGTTGGACGTCCTGGTCCTCGGTGGCCGGCCGATCCGGGAGCCGGTCTACGCACACGGACCCTTCGTGATGAACACGCGAGCCGAGATCATCCAGGCCTTCGAAGACTTCGAAGCAGGCAAGCTGGGCACCGTGCCGGTGGATCACATCGGCCACGCGTGAGCCGCATTCCCGGCAGCGAGGTCACCGGCGGCCCGACATGGGGCGCCGACGACATCGGCGACCAGACGGGGCGGGTAGCCCTCGTGACCGGCGCCAACAGCGGCATCGGATACGCCACCGCGGCCGCACTGGCCGACCACGGCGCGCACGTGGTGCTGGCCTGCCGCAACGAGGAGAAGGCGCGGCGGGCCCGCGACAAGCTCGAGAGCGAGCTCGACCGCTGTTCCTTGGAGCTGCTCCCGATCGACCTGGCCGATCTGGTCTCGGTCCGGCGGGCGGCGGAGTCCTTCCTCTCCGAGCACGCCCGCCTGGACCTACTGGTCAACAACGCCGGCGTCATGGGGACCCCCTACCGCCAGACACCCGACGGCTTCGAGCTGCAGATGGCCACGAATCATTTGGGCCATTTCGCGCTGACCGGGCTGCTACTGGACCGGCTCGTCACGACGGAGCGGTCCCGGGTCGTCACGGTGAGCTCGCTCATGCACCGCGTCGGCGGCCTCCGTCTCGACGACGTCGGCGGGGACGCACCCCGCAACAGCTGGTTGAGCTACGGGACGAGCAAGTTGGCCAACCTCCTCTTCACACTCGAGTTGAGCCGGCGGCTCGACGCGGCCGGCCTCCGGACGTCAGCGGTGGCGGCCCACCCGGGCTGGACACGCAGCAACCTGGCCGGCAGCGGCGCCGCCCTCGGTCGCAGCCGGCTCCGCCGCAAGCTGAGCCGCACGGCCGGCTCGACGCTGGGCCAATCCGCCGCCGCGGGTGCGCTCCCCGTCCTGTGCGCCGCCACCTCGTCGTCCGTCCACCCGGGGCAGTACGTCGGGCCGGCGCGCCTCGGAGAGCTGTACGGCCCGCCGCGGCTCGCCCGCCGCTCCGCCCGGGCCCGTGACGCCGTGGCGGCGGCCGCGCTGTGGCGGTCGTCCGAGGAGCTGACGGGCGTGCGCTACTCGGTCGTCGCCCCCGTCTGAACGCAGCGGCAGCACGGCCGCGCCCGGTCCGCGACGCCGTCGGCCCGCACGGCGGCGAGGAAGCCGGACGGCAGCGGGACGCGATCGGTGCGCAGCACGCGGCCCAACACGACGATCACCACCGAGCGGGCGCCGGCGCGCCGCAACCCCGCGGCCGCGCTCTGGGCGCGGGCGCCGCTCACGTAGGTGTCGTCGAGCAGGAGGACGCGGGTGCCCGGTACGGCGCCGGCGGACGCGGCGGCGACGGCGAAGCCCGCGCGGTCGGGCTGCATGTGGCCGAGCGGCCGGGCGGCCCGCGTGAGCAGGTGCGGCGACCAACGCCCGCCCGTCCGGCCGGTGGCGGACGCGGCCAGGCCCTCCACGCCGTGCAAGGGCGCGCCGCCCGGGCGCGCCGTCGACGGGACCGCCAGCACGTGGTCGAGCGGCCCGGCCGCGGCGGCGGCCAGGCAGCCGGCGTGGTCGGCCAGGAAGCCGTCGAACAGGAGGCGCACGATGGGGGCAAAGCGGGCCCGCGCCTCGGCCACCGGCGACTCCTTGTAGCCCAGGAGCACCCGGTAGAGCGGGCCCGGCAACGCGCACAGCCGCACCGGGAAGACGGGGGACAGCGGTGCGCCCAGCCGGCGCGCCACCCAGCGGCAGGCGAAGCAGTGGGCGTGGTCGGTCCGGGTGGGCCCGCAGCAGACCAGGCAGACCCCGGGTCCGGGAGTCGGCACCCGGTAGGGGTCAGCCGGGAGAAGCGGGCTCGGGGTCGGGTCGATGAAGGAGAAAGGTCCCCGTGGCCCGGCTTACGAGCAGGCCGCCCGGGTCCCGCACCGTCGCCTCGCCGTAGGCGATCTGCTTGGCCAGGCGCACGACCTCGCCCCGCATCACGTAGGGCTCGCCCTTCATGGCAGGGCGCATGGTCTCGGTCTTCATCTCGAGCGTGCCGCGCGTGCGGGCCTTGCCGGGCAACGCGGCGTTGATGGCGAAATTCATGCAGGCATCGAGCAGGAGGGAGTGGACGCCGGCCTGGGTGATGCCGTGCGGGTTGCAGGCCAGGTCGGTCGGGGTGAAGGTTCCGGTGGCCCAGCCCAAGTCCTCGCCGTCGACGCCGTAGCCGGTGAAGGCCCCGCCGACGACCTCAATGATGGGCATCCCCCCGTCGCCCAGCCAGCGGTCCATGTCCTTGGGCCGGCCCCGGCCGGTGTCTGCCATCGCCGCCAGACCCTAGCGGTCCGGCGGCGGCGCCAAATGGTGCTCGGACCCCCGGCAGGTAGAATAAGCGCTGGTTCTGAACCGGCAGGGAGCGGCCCGCCGGAATTGGAAGGAGACCATCATGACCACCGCCGTCATCGTCGACGCCGTCCGGACCGCCGGCGGGAAGCGCAACGGGAAACTGCGTGGTTGGCACGCCGTCGACCTGGCCTCCGAGTCGCTCATGGCGCTCGCCGAGCGCAACGATCTGGACCCGGCGCTGGTGGACGACGTGATCATGGGCTGCGTCATGCAGGTCTCCGAGCAGTCCCTCAACATCGGCCGCAACGCCGTGCTGGCCGCCGGCTGGCCCGAGTCGGTGCCCGCCACCACGATCGACCGCCAGTGCGGCTCGTCGCAGCAGGCGGTGCACTTCGCCGCCCAGGGCGTCATGGCCGGCGCCTACGACGTCGCCATCGCTGCCGGCGTGGAGTCCATGACCCACACCCCGATGGGCGCCTCGGTCGTACGCGACTTCGGCTTCCCGTTCGGCCCCCGCATGATGGCCCGTTACGCCGAGAAGGGCGGCCTGAAGGGGCAGGGCATCGGCGCAGAGATGATCGCCGACCAGTGGGGCATCTCACGCGAGGAGCTCGACGCCTTCTCGGTGCAGAGCCATCAGCGGGCGGCGCGGGCCACCGCGGAGGGCCGCTTCGAGAACGAGATCATCCCGGTGGCCATTAAGGACGAGGAAGGCAATGAGACGGGCGACCTGCTCACGGCCGACGAGGGCATCCGGCCCGAATCGACGGTGGAGGCCCTGGCCAACCTGAAGCCCGCCTTCAAGGAGGACGGCAAGGTCACGGCCGGGAACTCGTCGCAGATCACCGACGGATCGTCGGCGGTCCTGATCATGAGCGAGGAGAAGGCCAACGCGCTGGGCCTGCGCCCGCGGGCCCGCTTCCACGCCTTCGCACTCGCCGGTGTCGACCCCGTGACCATGCTGACCGGACCCATCCCGGCCACCGCCACCGTGCTCGAGCGGGCCAAGCTCAGCATGGACGACATCGACGTGGTCGAGATCAACGAGGCCTTCGCCTCGGTCGTGCTGGCGTGGGAGAAGGAGCACCACCCCAACATGGAGACCGTCAACTCGAACGGTGGAGCCATCGCGCTGGGCCACCCGCTCGGCGCCTCGGGCGGCAAGCTGACCGCCACGCTGCTGAACGAGCTCGAGCGCACGAACGGCCGCTGGGGCCTGCTGACCATGTGCGAGGGCGGCGGGCTGGCCAACGCCACCATCATCGAGCGGCTGGGGTAGGCCCGGCCCCCGGGTTAGGGGCCGGCGGACAGCAGTCGGGGCGGGCCCCGCCAGGGGCGGTGGCGCGCGGCGGCGCGGCTAGTGGTACTTGGTCGCGGCGAGGAAGCCGGCGAAGATCATCACCAGGCCGACGACGAGGCCCCACGGCGAGCCGTGCGCTGCGAACGGCAGGTGGGCCAGATAGTTGATGGTGATGACGACCACACCACCGATGAGGAGGATGAGCACCAGTGCGCCGAACCACGGCGGGCTGTGGCGCACGCTCTTGGGGATGGGAGCGGTGTAGCGGCCCGACTCCTCAGGCGACTTGTAGCGGCCGACCTTCGACGTGGTGCGACCGCCGGCCGACTTGCCACGGCGGGAGGCGCCGCCCGGGCCCTTGGTGCTCGTTGCCATAGCACGAGGTTAGCCAGCGGGGATACGGGCCTCCGGGCGGGGCGGCCCCGGTCATTGGGTACGATCGGCAGCCCATGGGCGCGCGGGTGCTGGTCATCGACAACTACGACTCCTTCGTCTACAACCTGGTCCAGGAGCTGGGGGAGCTGGGGGCCGAGCCGGTGGTGTTCCGCAACGACGCCATCGACGTCGGGGGCATCCGGGCCGAGCGGCCCGACGCCGTGCTCATCTCGCCCGGGCCGGGACGGCCCGAGGACGGCGGGGTGAGCCTCGAGACGATCGAGGCGCTGGCCGGCGAGTTCCCGCTGCTGGGGGTGTGCCTGGGCCACCAGTGCATCGCCCAGGCCTTTGGCGGCGACGTCGTGGCCGCCCCGCACCTGATGCACGGCAAGACGTCCGAGATCCACCACGACGGACAGGGGATCTTCGCCGGGCTGCCCAACCCGTTCGTGGCCACCCGCTACCACTCGCTGGTCGTGCGGCCCGAGTCGGTGCCGTCCGACTTGGAGGTGACGGCAACCTCGGCGGACGGCGTCGTCATGGGACTGCGCCACCGCTCGCTGCCGGTCGAGGGCGTGCAGTTCCACCCCGAGTCGGTCCTGACGGCGTCGGGGCCGGCGCTGCTGGCCAACTTCCTGGGGCAGCTGGGGGCGACCGCGAACTCCTGAGCCGCCCGGCACCGACGGGCGCCGTCCCGCGGTCAGCTGAATGGGCTACGGCCTGGTCGGCGGCGTCGTCGGCGGACCGGGCACCAGGGTCGACGACGTGGACGTCGGCGTGGTCGTGCTCGTGGTCGTCGTGGTGGTCGTGTTCGACTGGCACACCGAGATGTTCACCGTGCTGCCGTTGGCCACCTGAGAGCCCGCGGCCGGGGATTGGCTGTCGACGTTGCCCGGCTGCGCGTTGTTGGCGCACGTGGTGTCGAAGGTCGCGTTGGGAACCAGGCCGGCGCCGGTGATGGCCGACTGGGCCGACGCCGACGTCTGGCCGACGACGCTCGGGACGCCGACGCAGTTGGACACCTCGATGTTGACCGAACTGTTGGGCTGGGCGGGCGCGTTCGGCGCCGGCGACTGGAACGCCACCTCTCCGGCGGGATACTGACCGTTCGGGCACCCATTGGTCTGCGAACCCACATTGAGCCCCACACCCTTGAGGATCGATCCGGCGGACGCCGCCGACTGTCCGAGCACGCTGGGAACCGACACCGAGGTCTGCGTGCCCGACACGGTCAGGTTCACCTTCTGGCTGGACGCAATTTTGGTGCCCGGGTTGGGAGACTGCGCCAGCACGGTGCCCACGGGATCGTTGCTCGTCACGTACTTCACGGCGTAGCTGAGCCCGGCGTCGGAGATGAGCTGGGTGGCGGGCGTGAGCTGCAGACCCGTCACCTTGGGCACCGGCGTTCCGGCACCCGCGCTGAGAACCAGCTTGACCGACGAGTTCTTGGCGAGCGAGGCGCCCTGCTTGGGGTCGGTCGCCACCACGGTGCCCTGCCCGTAGAAGTCGTTCAACTCCGACGTCGTGCTGCCCACCGTCAGGTGGTCGTTCTGGAGGGTCTGGGTGGCCTGCTGCTGGGACTGACCCACGACGTTGGGCATGGTGACGTTGCCGCCCAGCACCGAGCGCAGGAGGAAGAACGCGATGACGCCCAGCGCGGCGAGGAGGACGACAAGGAGGATGACCAGGTTGCGCGTGCGCTTGCGCCGCTCCGCGTCCTCCTGGCCCGCGGGTGGGTGGGCGCCGTCGAGGACGGCCATGGTGCGGCCGGTCGAGGTGATGGCCCGGGTGGCCTGGGTAGCCCCTGCGGCAACCCCGACCGTCGTCATCATGGAGGTGACGCCGGGGTCGCCCGCCTCGACCGGACGACCCTCGGCGAAGCGCAGGAGGTCGGCCCGCAGCTCCTCGGCCGAGGCGTAGCGGTCGTCGGGGCTCTTGGCCATGGCCTTCATCACGACGGCCTCGAGCGCCGCGGGCACGGCCGGGTTGGCCTCACGAGGCAGCACCGGCGTGTCGCGCACGTGCTTGGAGGCGACGGCGACCGGGGAGTCCCCGGTGAACGGCGGGCGCCCGACGGACATTTCGTAGAGGACGACACCGAGCGAGTAGATGTCGCTGCGGGAATCGACGCCCTTGCCCTCGGCCTGCTCGGGCGAGAAGTAGGCGGCCGTGCCCATGACGGCGCCCGTCTGGGTGAGGCTCTCCTCGGTGTTGACGGCGCGGGCGATGCCGAAGTCGGTGACCTTGACCTCACCCTCGGGCGTGATGAGCACGTTGCCGGGCTTCACGTCGCGGTGCACCACCCCATGGCGGTGCGCGAAGGCGAGGGCGGCGGCCACGCCGGCACCGATGGTGGCGATCTGGCGCGCTGGCAGGGGGGTGGGATCGCGTAGCACGGCGGAGAGGGCCCGACCGTCGACGTACTCCATGACGATGAAGTAGGTGCCGTCGTCCTCGCCCCAGTCGAAGACGGGGACGATGTTGGGGTGAGAGAGGTTGGCGGCGGCCTGAGCCTCGCGGCGGAACCGCTCGACGAAGGTCAGGTCGACGGAGAGCTCGGGGAAGAGCACCTTGAGGGCGACCGGCCTATCGAGCTGGCGGTCCATGGCGCGGTACACCTGGGCCATGCCGCCGCGTGCGACCAAGTGGGTCAGCTCGTATCGGCCCGAGTAGACGCGCGGGGTGTCGACCGGTTGCATCGCGCCCGAGCCTACGCTGGGAAGCCCCGGCCGACAGGGCCGAACGGGGTCGTCGCGGGCGGGTTTGTGCTCATGGTCGGGCTGGTCACGGCGTGCCTCCAGTGCTGGCCGGCGGCGCGGCGGTCGCGGCGGCGGAGGTCTGCACGGTCTGCGTCGTGGGCTCCACCGCGGCAGCAGCAGCAGCCGCGGCCGTGGTCGTCGTGGTGGCGGCCGTGGTCGGGGGCGCGGTGGTCGGGGGGCCGGGGACGAAGTGGTTGGAGGGCGCCGTCGTGGTCGTCTTGAGGGTCGTGGTCGTCGTCGTGGTGGTGGTGGTGGTGGTGGCGTCGTTGAGGAGGTGGCGCACGTACGTTTTGGCGTCGGCCAGCGAGCCCTCCTGTACCCCGGCCTCGAGCACGTGGACCGCCAGCGGGAGGACCTGGCTGCTCGTGTGGCCGGTGTGGTCCACCACCTTCGGCTTGAACCAGAGCACACCCCCCTGCTGGCCCTGTTTGACCACGATCTGGTCGCCCTGCAGCGTCACGTACCAATTGTCGTAGGCGTACCACTTGATGGCGAAGTAGACGGCCACCGGCACGGCGACCACGAGGAGGACGAAGCCGATGACGCGCGGCGTGATGCGACGCGGGACGCCCAGCCGGCGACGCCGGGCGCCGCGGCTCTCCTTCTCCTCGGAGCGGGCAGGCGCCGCGGGCGCCGGAGCGGGCGGCACGCGGGTCGTCGAACGGGACAGTGGGACGGACGCGATGGACCCGACGAACTCGTCGCCATGGGGTCCCTCCTCGGCCAGGGTGGCGTGGTCCTGGTCGTCACCGAACCCGACCCGGGCGCCGGGGGCCAGCGCCTCGGGGGCCGGTACGATCGCGGTCTCGTCGTCGCGTACCGCGGTCGCCAGCAGCGACGTGGCTGCCAAGTCGGCGGCTGGGCCGGGGCCGGTCGCCTCGCCCGGGCCGTCACCCTCGCTGTCGGCGCCGTCCTCCGCCGGCACAGTCGCCCCGGCTGGGCGGACGGCCAGCGGCGTGGCCACGGACGGCTTGCCGTTGCCCTCCTCGCCGACCTGGACGTCGACGATGACCACGGTGATGTTGTCGGAGCCACCGTGCTCGTTGGCCACGTCGACCAGCCGGTGGGCCGCCTCCCCGGGGTCATCCACCGCCTCGAGGATCTCCGCCATTTCCTCCAGACCCACCTCGTTGGACAGGCCGTCGGAGCAGAGCAGGAGCCGGTCCCCGGTGCGCAGGTGCAGCTCCCACATGTCGGCCTCCACCTCAGAGGAGACACCGAGGGCGCGGGTCAGGATGTGCCGCTGGGGGTGGATGGCGGCCTCCGCCTCGGTCATTTCGCCATGGCGCATGCGTTCCTCGGCCAGGCTGTGGTCGTCGGTCACCTGGACCATGTGGCCATCGGAGAACACGTAGGCGCGCGAGTCGCCGACGTTGCCCAGCGCCAGCACGTCGTGGCCGTCGGTACCGCCGACGAGCGCCACCGCGGTCAGGGTGGTGCCCATGCCGCGCAGGTCCAGGTTGGCCTGACTCTCCTGCCAAACGGCGCTGTTCGCCTTGGAGAAGGCGTCGCGCAGTCCGTCGGAGGTGGGCTCGCGCCCGAAGGCCTGCTCGAGCGTGTCGACGGCCACACGCGCCGCCACCTCGCCGCCGGCGTGGCCACCCATGCCGTCGGCCACCGCGTAGAGGTTGGGCCGCTCGAGCGGAATGTCCTGGTTCACGGTGCGGACGCGCCCGACGTCGGTCGCCGAGCCGGACCGCAGCACGGTCACCGGGACACCTCGAACACGGTCGAGCCGATTTGGAGAAGGTCGCCCTTGCCGAGACGGACCGCCTGGGAGATCTGCTCGGAGTTGACGTAGGTGCCGTTGGTCGAACCGAGGTCCTCGACCCACAGTTGGTCGTTGTGGCGGAAGAGGCGGGCGTGCAGCGTGGACGTGTAGATGTCGTCCGTCATGGCGACCCCGCATCCCGGCGAGCGACCGATGGTCAGCTCGTCGTCGAGGTCGTACGTGCGCCCGGCGTAGGGGGGTGGTTGGACGACCTTCAGGTAGAACTGGCGGCGCCGGGGCGCCGGTTGGCCGGCCGGTTTCGCCGCGGCCTGCTGCTCGCGCTTCTCCTGTCGGCGGAGCGACCGCGGCTTGCGGATGGTGGCCGGGCTCATTTCGACCCAGACGGCGCGGATGACGCGCAGGAAGAAGATGAAGATCAGCGCGATGACGCCCCACTGCATGATATGCAGCACCGCGTTCAGGTTCTGGGTGGCGAGCAGGTCCGCCACCACGCTCGGTATGGTCACGACATTTCGAAGATGAGTCTCGTCGACCCCACACTGACCTCGTCGCCGCTGGTCAGGAGCTGTTCGCGGATGGGGCTGCCGTTCACCCTGGTCCCATTGGTGGAACCGAGGTCGGTGACGAATACCCCGTCGCCCTTGCGCCGCAGCTCGGCGTGGCGGCGGCTGACGTTGGAGTCCGGCAGCACGACGTCACACTCCGGTAGCCGGCCGATGACCAACGGCTCGGAGCCCAGGCTCACCCGGCGACCGTCGGGCAGCACGAGCTCGGCCAGGAAGCCCCCGTCCTCGCTCTCACGGACCTCGGCGGAGACGCTGAAGCGCCCGGGTTTGAGGCTGGACCCCTCGAAGATCTCGACCTCGACCGGTCCCACGAAGGAGTACCCCTCAATGCGGGCGTGTTCCCGGGCGGCGTCGGAGAGCTCGCGCGACAGGGCGTCGATGAAGTTGGCGAACCGGCTGACGTCGGCCGGCGAGAGGGTCACCGCGAAGGCGTTCGGCGCAATGAGGCCGCGCACGCCCACCCGCCGGTGCAGATCCATCTCACGCGTCAGCCTCCGCCCGATTTCGACCGGCTGGAGGCTGCTTCGAAATGGCTTGGCCAACGTTCCCTCCACCAGACGCTCGAGGCGCTCCTCAAACTGCTGGAGTCCCATGGTCTCCTAGAGAATACTGGGCTGGAGTACTACCCAGGGATTCGCCGGGCGTCTGACCAGGTCAACTAGGCCTCGGCAGACGGAGCGGTCCGGTGCAGGGACTACTGTTGGCCGGTCGCTCGGGCGAGTGGCGGAATTGGCAGACGCGCAGGATTCAGGTTCCTGTGTCCGAAAGGATGTGCGGGTTCAAGTCCCGCCTCGCCCACTGGACTGGGGGACGGCGCCCAATGCATGCCCGTGGTCCGCGACGTCGCTCCCTGCACCCCTGACCCGTCCGAAGCAGTCGGGCGGCCCGACGTCAGACTCCCGCCGCGCCGGCGTAGGGGCTCAGCGACCGGACGTGGTCGGGCAGCAGCGGGAGGGTGGCGCCGGCCCGGAGGTAAACGGGGATCTCCGCCAGGTTCACCGCCACCTCGACCGCGCCCAGGGCCCGGCCGGCGTGGCGCCAGCCGCCGCCGGGGCCAGGGTCGTCGTCGGGCGGCGGGAGCGGACCGGCCGGCCAGCGCCCCTCGGTCAGGAAGCGTAGCGGCTCGGCCTGGACGAGGTCCGGGCCACCGAACGAGATCGTCCGGGGGTCGGAGCCGACCGCCACCTCCAGCAGCGGTGAGGCGAGGACCGTCCGCACAGTTGGAGGCTATGGCCCCCGGCTCGGCGGTGGTGTCGCTCAGCTCACGTCGGCGGCCGCGGCGAGGAGACGCCCCAGCCAGCGGTCGACCCGGGCCAGTGCCTCCTCGTTGTCGACGGCACAGGCGACCGCCACGCCGTGGATCCGCACAGCGCGGTAGCTGACGCCGCCTTCGTTCAACTCGAAGCGGACACCGGGCGCGACCGACGCCAGCACGCGCTCCCAGTCCGGCTCGGGCCCACCGACGTTCGGGGCGGACAGATGCAGCGTCGGGGTCTGGGCGACGCCGCCGCGGATGTCGCCCCGGGCGCGCAGGCGGCGCAGCCCGACGATGGGCGCCGGCTCGCCGAACATGGCGGCGAGGGCCTCGAGCAGCTCGACGCGGCCGTCCGAGTCGGTCCACTCGGCATCGATGCGCCAGGCGTAGTCCGACGAGTCGTCGCGGACGATCAGGCTGACGGTTCCGGCGACGAAGTCCTCGGCGTACTCGTGGACGCTCAGCGGGCTGGCCACCAGTGCGCCGAGCCCCGCCGTGGCCGAACGGGCCACCGCGGCCAGAGGCTCGTTCGGCAACTCGGCCCGGGGGAACAGGTAGCCCGCCCGGTCGATGCGCCACCACGCGTCCGGCTCGGTCGGGCTGGGCTCTGGCGCTGCGTCGTGACCGGCGCCCGAAGGCGCCAGCCCCTTGAGGAGGCTCTCCATCTCGAGCGACTGGCCCTCCGCCTCGGGCGCCGTCACCTCGGTGTCCGGATCGCCGGACAGCGCCACTCGGTCTCCCTCGTCGCGCACCGGCACCACCGGCTCGGCTACGGCCACCAGGAGCCCCGTCACGTCCAGCCCTTGGGGTTCGGGCTCCGGCGGCTCGGTCTCGCTCCCCTCGGCGTCGGTGGCTCCGTCGTCGGCGTCAGCGGCGCCCTCGGGGTCGGGTGCCGACGGTCCCGAAGCTCGCCGCAGTCTGAACAGGTTCGCCACCTCACCTCCCGCCAATTCCTCGGGCCTCTCGCAGAGCCCGGGTGGGCCCACGCGGCCACCTACCGTGCCCGCGAGACACCAGCCCTCCGCGCGGAGAACGGTCGACCGGCAGGGATCTTGCCGTCCCCCCGACGGGTCCGCCCCTGAGCCGCCGGGGAGGTACCGGTCCAGCCGTGCTCAGAGCCGGTACAGCGCGGCCGCGTTCTCCCCCAGCACCTTGCGCTGCACGGCGGGGGTCAACGTCGACATCTTGTCGGCCACGGTCTCGAGCGGCTTGGGATAGAGGCAGGTGGGATGCGGAAAATCCGTCTCGAACAGGACGTTGTCCTCCCCGACGGCCGCGATGAGGGCCGGCACGTTGTTCTTCTCGAACCAGAAGGTGGCGTAGAGGTTGCGGCGGAAGTATTCCGACGGGAGCATCGAGAGCTGGTCCAGCTGCTTGGGCGCGTTCTCGGACATCTCGTAGTCGAGCGCCTCGAGGATGAAGGGGATCCAGCCCACCCCGCTCTCGACGGAGACCATCTTCAGCGTGGGGTGCCGGTCGAGCAGGCCGCTCAGAATGATGTTGGTCACCACCCGGGCGTTCCCGATGAACAGGAGTGTCCCCCCGATGGCCAGTTTCGTGTCCTCGTCCTGTGACTCCCACGGGTACGTGCCGAAGTAGGTCATGGTGGTCAGGCTGGCGCCGATGTGGAAATGCACCGGCAGCTGCAGGTCGGCGCACACGTCCCACACCGGATCCCAGGCCCGGTTGGCCAAGTCGGGCGCGCCCAGGTCCTGGGTGTCCGACGTCATGTTCACGCCACGCAGGCCGATCCCCGCCACCCGCTCCGCCTCGCGGGCGCTTTCCTGCGGGTCCCAGGCCGGCAGCACCGGCATGGGCAGGAGGCGGTTGCCCGAGTCGGCCTGCACCTCGGCCATGGCGTCGTTGTAGATCTGCACGCACAGCAGGCGCAGCTCGGGGTCCTTGACCACGTCGGAAATGCCCTGGCCGCCCAACCCGATGGAGTTCGGGAAGCACACCTGGGCATAGATGCCGGAGTCGTCCATCACCTCAATGCGCGCCTTGGGGTCGTACGCCCCGGCGTGGATCTTGTCGATCGTCCACTCGTAGAGCGCCTCGAGGGCGCGACCCTTGCCCCCCTCGCGGTCGATGACGCCGCCGCCGCCGGCGAAGCCGAGCTCGGCGCCGTCGACGATCCACATGGGACGGCCGTCGATCTCCTCGACGTGCGGGACCCGGTCGGCGTACTTGGCCGGAGCGCGCCTCGTCCACAGGTCGTGGGCCTCGGTCAGGTGGGTGTCGGCGTCGACGACCCGGAGCCCATCGAGTGCAAGAACCATCATGCCTCCCCAGTTGCGGTAACGGTGTCCACCCTACGACCTGTTCTTACGGGTGTGGTCCCGGCAGGGATGGGGCGGCTAGCGGGTGCGGGGAAAACCCAGGTCGATCTCGCTCGTCGCCGGATCGGGCCAGCGGGTGGTGACGACCTTGGGCCGGGTGTAGAAGCGGATTCCCTCGGGGCCGTACATGGCGCTGTCGCCGAAGAGGGATGACTTCCACCCGCCGAAGGAATGGAATCCGACGGGGACGGGGATGGCCACGTTGATCCCGACCATGCCCGCTGCGATGTCGCGCTGAAAACGCCGGGCCGCGCCACCATCCCGGGTGAAGAGGGCCGTGCCGTTGCCGTACGGGTTGGCGTTGACCAGGTCGACCGCCTCCTCGAAGGTGTCGACGCGCACGACGCTGAGGACGGGCCCGAAGATTTCGTCGTCGTACGCCCGCATGCCGGGCCGCACGCGATCGAGCAGCGAGCAGCCGAGGAAGAAGCCCTCGGGCCAGTCCCCCCGGCCGTCCACCACCAGCTGCGCCCCCTCCGCCTCGGCCCCGTCGACGTAGGCGCGCACGCGGTCCCGATGCGCGGCGGTGACGAGCGGTCCCATCTGCGATTCCGGGTCGTCGCCGGGGCCGACGACGATCGACGGCACCCGCTCGGCGATGGCGGCCACCAGTGGATCGGCCACCGCGCCGACGGCGACGACCACCGAAATGGCCATGCAGCGCTCCCCCGCAGAGCCGTAGCCGGCGGAGATGGCCGCGTCGGCCGCGGCGGCGACGTCCGCGTCGGGCAGGACGACCATGTGGTTCTTGGCCCCGCCGAGCGCCTGGACGCGCTTGCCGTGGCGCGCCCCTGTCTCGTAGACGTGCCGCGCAATGGGTGTGCTCCCGACAAAGGAGACGGCGGCCACGCCCGGGTCGGTCAGCAGCGCGTCCACCGCGACGGCGTCACCGTGGACCACGTTCAGCACCCCGTCAGGCACGCCGGCCTCCCTGGCCAGCTCGGCCAGGAGGAGCGACGGCGACGGGTCCCGCTCCGAGGGCTTGAGCACGAACGCGTTGCCGCAGGCGATGGCGTTGGCCAGCATCCAGAGCGGGACCATCACCGGAAAGTTGAACGGCGTGATGCCGGTGACGACGCCCAGCGGCTCGAGCACGGTGTGGACGTCCACGCCGGAGGACACCTCGGTCGAATGCGACCCCTTCAAGAGGTGCGGGATACCGCAGGCGAACTCGATGTTCTCGAGCCCGCGAGCCACCTCGCCGGCGGCGTCGCTCAGCACCTTTCCGTGCTCGGCCGTGACGGCGGCCGCCAGGTCGGCCGAGGCCCGGCTGACCAGGTCGCGCAGGCGGAAGAGGACGGCGGCGCGGGCGCTGAGCGACCCCACGCCCCATTCGGCGGCGGCCTCGCCCGCCGTGTCGACCGCGTCGCGCACCTCGTCCACCGAGGCCAGCGGCACCGCTGCCGTTTGGACGCCCCGGGCCGGGTCGAACACCGGCCCCTGGCGCCCCGACGTCCCCGCGACCGACTTACCGCCCACCCAGTGCTCGAGCTCTCGCATGCCCCGATCCTGCCACGGAGGGGGTCGGTGTCCGGTGGGGCGGGTGGGTCAGGTGACGGCAGCCGGCTGCTCCTGGACCAGCTTCGCCAACTCCTCGGTGACCATGCGCTCGTGGTCGTCGAAGTCGCGCTTGGCCGCACGCGGGCTCCAGCGGCCCCGCATGGTGAAGACCAGAACCCCGAACACCGCCATGCCGATGAGGCACACAGTCCACCAGCGCCTCCACTCCCCGGGCGACGTCTTTTGAGCCGGCACCAGCTTCTGCTCGGCGATGAGGAGGCTGGCCAGGTTCTGCGAGTGCACGCCGACCTTGGACGCGATCTCGGCCTGGCTCACTGGCTGGCCGTTCTGGATCTCCGTGGCGAGCGGGGAGTAAGCGAGCAGACCCTGGACCTGGGGGTTCGACAAGCCGCCGGCGGCGGTCAACGCCTGGGCGAGGCTGTGCGTTGAGTTGCAGGCGGCGAGGACCGTGGCCAACGTCTGCGGCCCGGCCTCCTTCGTGGCCTGCAGCCCGCTGATCACCGACGCGGGGGCCGGGGTCGGGTTGCAGGCGGCCGGTGACGTCGTCGGGGCGTAGGGTTCGGCGGCCTTGATCGCCTGCAACGCGGTCGCCGCGGTCTGGTTGTCCACGAGGACGGTGGAAGTGGTGATCACGTAGGGCAGCACCAGGAACGACAGTGCCACGGTGATGCGGAGGATCCAACCCCAGATGGCCAGACCCGAGGCGGTGAGCGCGGGATTGTGCGCCTCGACCTGTTCGGTGTAGTTGGCCATCCACGGCGCGTAGGCCAACGAGATCGAGAGGGCGAGGAGCACGATCACGATCACGTTGGCGTAGTACCCGGTGTGGGGATGCTTCGTCTGCTCGATCATGAACCACATCATCACGATTGCGCAGATCGCCCCCACCAGCATGAAGGGCTTGCGCACGCGTGCCCAGTCGGAGAGCACCCCCGCCACGACGAGGCCCGCGGAAAGGGAGGCGGCCAGCCACACGTTGATGCCGTTGGCGTCCGGCGTCGAGCGGTTGAAGACGACGACCCAGTAGATGGTGAGCACGCTGACCGAGGCGTAGTAGAAGAGCAGGAACACCGAGATGGCGATTGACGACGTGATGAGGTCGATCTTCAACATGGAGCGAATGGGGCGCGCCGTCGCCTTTTGGACGTCGATGCCCATTGCCCGCGCCTCGACCAGGGCTCGTTCGCGTTCCGTGACCATCAGCTGGTCGCGCAACTGCGGCGAGAGTTCACGCAGGAAGAAGAATGCGATGGTCACGACGCCGAGGCATACGAGGCCCGAGATGATGAACTGGTCCTGCCACGGCGCCAAGTGGCTGAGGGTGTGCGTCGCCACCAGGCTGGCCGAGAGCGCTCCCATGGTCGGGCCCAGGGCCCAGAACCCCATGGCGACGCCCCGTCCGAGCTGCGGGGAGAAATCGCGCATGAGCGCCGGCGTAGAGACGAGAATGACGCCTTCGACGAAGCCGATCACGCAGTAGGACGCGGCGAACCAGTACTTGTCGGTGATGTGCGGGATGGCGAAGAGCTGGATCAGCGCGACGAGCAATGTCCCGTAGATGGTGAGGTTGGCCCGGCCGATTTTGTCGGAGAGCCCACCGATGAAGGCACTGAACGCGCCGATGGCGTTGGACACGACCAGCAGGTAGAGGAAGAACTGGAAGGACATGTGGTAGTAGGGCAGCAGCAGCGGCGTGACCGCGCCCTCCACGTAGTAGAGGTAGTAGAGCATGATCGTCGTCAGGACGACGATGGCCAGGTAGCCGAGCCGCGGCCATGTGTTGGGGTACTGCGAGAGCTGCCGCTTCCACAGGGCCCGGCCCAGACCCTGCCGGCCCGGAACCGCCCCTGCCGTGGTGGTCATGCGCCTCCCCTTTCGTTCCGGCGTCTCAGGAGACGGGTGCCACCGTCCCGAAGACCTCGTCCGCCTCGGCCAGCGGCACGTGCCAGGTGAGGCGGGTGCCACCCTCCCTCGAGGTGCCGATCTCCATGCCGCCCCCCAGGCGCTCGGCCCGGTGCAGCATGTTCTTCAGTCCGAGACCGTCGGTCCTGACGCCACCCATGCCGTCGCCGTCGTCGGCCACGACGACGCGCAGCTCGTCACCCGCCGCAACGGTGATGACCACCTGGGAGGCGTTGGCGTGCTTGCCGACGTTGGTCAGGGCCTCCCGCAGCACGGCCAGGACCTCCTCGGCCAGCTGGCCGGTGACCACATGGTCGACCGGGCCACTGAACGAGACCTGCGGGTGGAGGCCGAGCAACGGCCGCAGCTCGTGCACCAGGTCGAGGACCTTGGGGTGCAGTCCCTCCTTGTTGATGGTGAGCTCGATGTCGAAGATGGCCTTGCGCAGCTGGCGGATCGTCTCGTCGAGCTTGTCGATGGCCTCTCCGATCCGCATGACCGCCTCCGGCCGCTCGACCAGGCGCGCGGTCCCCTGCAGTGACAGGCCAATGGCGAACAGCCGTTGGATCACCGAGTCGTGCAGGTCACGCGCAATCCGGTCCCGGTCCTCGGTGAGTGCGTGATCGCGCACGAGCGAGTGCAGCCGTGCGTTCTCAATGGCGATTCCCGCGGCGCTGGCGAGCGCCAGACAGAGCTCCTCGTCATGCTCCGAGAACTCCTCGGCGTGTCGCTTGTTGGTCAGGTAGAGGTTGCCGTAGACCTCGCCGTGCACCCGTATCGGCACACCCAGGAAGGAGGTCACGGTCGGATGCGGATCCGGGAACCCGAAGCTGCCCGGGCTGTCGGCGATGTTGCCCAGCCGAAGCGGCTTGTCGTCGGCCATGAGCGTGCCCAGCACGCCGCGGCCGATGGCCTGTTCCGCCTCGAAGTTCATGCCCACGGTCAGGAGCTGGTCGAGTGCCTGCCCGTCCTCGGTGAAGACGCCGAGTGCCCCGAACTCCGCTTCGACCAGGTCGCAGGCTTCCTCAATGATGCGGCGCAGCACCACGGGAAGGTTCAGCTCGGCGTCGAGGATGAGAATCGCCTGGAGGAGGCGACGCAGCTTGACGGGATCATCGATGCGATCGAAAGGCTGCACGAAACGCCAGGATAGAGGTGCGCCGCATCCTCTGTCGCACAACCGTGGTGTGGGGGCTCCCTGCGGGGGCCGCTCGGGCCGTGGCAGTATAGCGCCGGTGTCGATTCGCGTGTTCGTTCTCGACGACCATGAACTGGTCCGGACGGGCCTCCGCACGCTGCTCGAGGCCGAAGACGACCTGGAGGTCGTGGGTGAGGCGGCGACGGCGGAGCAGGGCATGAAGCTCATTCGCGAGCTGGAACCGGACGTGGCCATCCTCGACGTCCGCCTGCCCGACGGCAACGGGATCGAGGTCTGCCGCGACATACAGTCGGTGCTTCCCCATGTCCGCTGCCTGATGCTGACCTCGTACTCGGACGACGACGCCCTCTTCTCCTCCATCATGGCGGGCGCGTCCGGCTATGTCCTCAAGGAGGTCGGCGGTGGCGATCTGCTGGGCGACATCAGGCGCGTCAGTCAGGGTATGAGCCTGCTCGACCCGTCCCTGACCCAGGAGCTGTTCGACCGGCTGCGCAAGGACCAGGAGTCCGAGTCCAAGCTGACGGTGCTGACACCCCAGGAGCGCAAGGTTCTCGAGCTGATCGCCCAGGGCCAGTCGAACCGTCAGATCGCCGAACAATTGTTCCTGGCCGAGGCGACGGTCAAGAACTACGTCTCGAGCCTGCTTTCTAAGCTTGGGATGCGCCGGCGCACCGAAGCGGCCGTCTATGCCGCTGTCCTGGCGGAGCGGAAGTCCACCGGACCCCGCCCGTAGCAGCGCTCGTTCAGGGCACCGACACCCGGCGGTTGTCGTCGAGGGTGCGGAAGTCGATGCCGGCCGAGCGCAATAGGCACTCGAGACGCTCCCGCTCGGCCAGGGGGTTGACGAAGCGCGTGGGATCGCTCTCTATCCCCATGGCATGGCACAACCGCAACAGCATCCGGTCGTGGTCGAGCTCGAGCGCCAGGTCCTCCGCCATGATGTGGCCCTCGTCGAGGCCGTGTCCGTGCAGACGGCGCCGGCACTGCAGGAGGACGACCACGAGTTCGTCGCGCGACGCCGGCAACTCGAGCGGGTCCATGTCGGCACAGAGACCGCAGAGTAATTCGCTGTACATCGACATAGCACCGCTTAGCCTGTCCGCATTTCTCTGCGGGCACTAGAGCCGATACTCCTGTCTCGCGTAGGGCCGATACTCCCTATGGACCTGGCCTGCACCCCAACATTCGTTCAACCACATAGCCGGGCAAGCCGGGACCTCGTGGCGCCACGGCAGGGCGCTCCTCGCGCAACCAAGGGTTGCGGCCGCGCCTTCGTGAGGCGCGGCACGCCAGACCTTTCAACGGGAAAAATAGCTAGGATGGCCGAGCCCGTGGAGAACGGGTAGTCGGGAATCGGGGGACCGTGCCACGTCCTGGAGGGGTTTCCTACACCCATGGGGGGGTGTCGGCTGTACGACGCCGTGTCCCGGCCGATGACCTTCACCGACGAAACCGTCGCAGGCCGGACGGACGGCGCACCCACCATGTCGGCGACCGATCGCGTCGACGGCCGCTTCGAGCTCACCGCACTCGTGAAGCGGGGGAACGGCATCGACACGTATGCCGGAACCGACCACCTTCATGCGACCGACGTCATCGTCAAGACCGTCGAGACGGGGAGCATGCCCACCGCGGTCTACATGCGCCTCGAGCACGTGGCGCGTCTGCTCGAGCGGCTCGACCTCGGCCGGACCAGCCGCGTGCTCTGGTGCGGGCCCTGAAGATCTACCCTGAGGTCTCCGTCGAAATCCATGTCGAAGCGCGGTCACAGTGAGAGTACGGGAGGTGGAGCGTGGGCCTGATCCTGGCGTTCATCGCCGGCTACGTCATCGGCACGCGTGACGGGAGCGACGCGCTCGACGAGGTGATCGACGCCGCCAAGGCGGTCGCTGCCTCGCAGGAGTTCGACGACCTCGTCAAGGCGCTCCGCGCCCACGCCGGCCATGTGCTGCAAGAGGTGGGCCGACAGATCGACCCGTCGTCCGGCGAGCCCGTGTCGATGGCGTCCATCCTCGGCCGCGCCCGGGAGTTCGTCGGGCGCGACGGCGCTACAGGGAGCGCATCCTGAGGTAGCGGGCCAGGTCGGGCAGCGAGCGGACGGCGAGCGCGGTTGCCCCGACGATGAAGACCCAGCGGACCACTCTCAACGTGCCCCGCCCGCTTGGCCGCTCAGCGGTTGCCGACCCGGGTCGACCTGTCGGCCCGGGTCAGCACGTCCTCGGCCGACTCGGCGTCCTCCGCCACCGCCACGCCCAGCGTGGCGTGCAGCCGGATGCCCTGGCCCCCCACCACCACCGGCTCGTCGAGCGTGTGCTGGAGGCGGCGCATGAGCGGCCCGACGGCCTGCTCGTCGTTGACCGTGATGACCACCACGAGTTCGCTGCCGCCGACGCGCCCGACCGTGTCCTCGGTCCGGAGCACCGAGGTCAGCCGGCGTGCCATTTCGCACAGGACCGTGTTGCCGGTCGTGTAGCCCAGGTCGAGGTTGATTTCGCCGAGGTTGTCCAGGTCGATGTGGCAGACCACCACCTCGCCTCCGTGACGCCGGCGGCGGGCCAGCGCCTGGGTCAGGCGGTCGAGAAGGAGGAGCTGGTTGGCCAGCCCGGTATGGGGATCGGCCATGGAGAGCTGCCACAGCTGGTCGTACTTGCCCGCCGGCGGCCGACCCGGCGAGTCCGCTCCTCCCGAGAACTCCTGCAGCATCGTCTCCACGCTCCTGGAGGTCCCGCCGAAGAGCTCCGGGCGGGCCCGCCTGCGTCGCCAATGGTGTCCGGCACGGTGCCCTCCGAGGGCGCGTCCCTGCCAAACACCTTCTTCCTGACCTTCCTCACGAAGCCCCCTCCGTTCCCTCTCTAATCCACTCTTATCGGATTCCCGCCCTCCGGAACAGAGCCTTAAGTCATGAACCTGGCCGCCGGGCCTTGTTTTCCCAGGCCAGCGTGCTGAGTGTAGTACCCGGTCCGGCCAGCCGTTCCGTCGCCGACGGGCCCCGCGAGGGTCGCCCCACCCCTGCACCGCAATCCCCATTGCGACCGGCGTCCGCCGTCGGCGGCCGGAAAAATGCGGCGCGGTAACCTCGCCCCAGGGTCGTGCGAAGGACTGCCACCATCTCCTCCTCCAACTCCGAGCGATGACGAGCGCGGCGCGCCCTGTTCGCACGGCCGGTGCCGGCCGGTGAGCGAGCCGGCCCCGGTCATGGTCGTCGGCGACGAGGGCCTACGGGACCTGGTGGCCCGGTTGGCCGACGAGGACTACTACGGCTTCGACACCGAGTTCCACACCGAGCGCACCTACGTGCCCGACCTGGCGTTGATCCAGATCGCCTGGAAGGACCAGGTGGCCCTGGTGGACCCGCTCGCCGTGGACCCCGCCCCTTGGCCGAGGTGTTCAGTGGGCCCGGCACCGCCGTGGCCCACACGTCGTCGCGGACCTCGACGTGCTCATCGCGGCGTGCGGCGCCGTGCCGTCGGCGGTCTTCGACACACAGATCGTGGCCGGCTTCCTCGGCATGTCCACCCGTCGCTGGCCCGGCTCACCGACCAGATGCTGGGCATTACGCTCCCCAAGGCCGACCGGCTCTCCGACTGGCTCGAGCGACCCATGTCCGAACGCCAGATCGCCTACGCCGCGAGCGACGTTGCCCACCTACTGCAGCTCCGGACCGTCCTGACCGAAAGGCTCACCGCGCTGGGCCGACTGGCGTGGGCGCTCGGCGATGCGAGCGGGTGCTGGCGACCGCACGCCCGCACAGGATCCCGAGGAGGCATGGTGGAAGCTCGGGACATTCGCGGCATGTCGCACCGTGTCGCGGAATGGCCCAGGAAGTGGCCGCCTGGCGCGACGCCGCAGCCGAGAGCAACCGCCCCCGGCGCAT
>CAWECP010000012.1:0-1629841 GCA_963807675.1 uncultured Acidimicrobiaceae bacterium
CCAGTAGGTCCACGGGGCGACGTAGTCGAACACGCTCAGGACCCGGCCCTCCTGGAACTCGGGGACCTCGGCCCGGCGGCGCCAGTTCGTTGACGACGGCCACACACGCCATGGACTGGTCCGCGGCCAGGGGGATCACCAGCCCGCCCGAGAGCGCGATCGTCCGGGTGGGCGGCCGAGGTCGTCGGGGTCGTCATGTGACCATCGTCAGGCTGGCCCCCCTGAGCGGTAGAGGGATCCCCGCTGGCGCCAGCCATAGGATTTACTTATGACCATACAGACAGAGGACATTACGTGCTTCTTGGCCGTGGTCCGGGAGGGGAGCTTCGGCCGGGCCGCCAGCTCGCTGCTGGTGTCCCAGCCGGCCGTCAGCGACCGCATGGCCCGCCTGGAGCGAGACGCCGGCGCGCCCCGTTCCGCGCAGCACCCGCGGCGTGACGCTCACGCCGGCCGGCGAGGCTTTCGTGCCCTACGCCGTTCGCACCGTCGAGCTGCTGGACGACGCCGTCACCACCATCGGGGCGCTCGACGAGGCACCGCGCTTCCGCGTCGCCGTGCACACCACGTTTGCGCACCGCGCCGTCGACATCGTGCTCGGCTCCCTCGAGCCGCTGCGGCGCAGCATCAAGCTGCGCGACGCCCACTCCGACACCATCGTCGCCATGCTGCTGGACGGTGCCTGCGACATCGGCTTCATCGTCCCGGGCACCCGCCCCCCTGCGCTGCGCTTCGTGGCACTCCCGCCCGATCCGGTCGTCGCCGTGGTCGCGTCGCGCACCCGTTGGCCGGACGCCCGGCCACCTTCGAGGAGCTGGCCGAGCACCGCGTCGCGTTCAATCGCTTCGGCTCGGGTGCCGTCGAGTTCGTGGCCCGGCTGCGCGTGGCCGGCGTTCCCGAGTCGCGATGGACCGAGTGCTCCGATGCCGTCACCGCCCTGCACCTGGCGACGCACCACGGTCACGTCGCCATGGTGACCGCGTCGCTGGTGGAGGGGCACGCGGCCGGAGCCGGCGTCGTGCCGCTGTCGGTCCGGCGGCTCCCACGTTGGACCATGCCGCTGACGCTGGCCTACCGGCACGGGGACCGGGACGAACCCGCGGTCGCCGCAGTCCGGTCAGCCGTGGCGCGCCTCGGGCGCGGCCGTCGCGCGCGGGCCTTGAGCCGACGCGGGTGCCGTGGCCGCCCCGTTCAGCGGTGGCGGCCCTCACGCGGACCAGAACCGGTCACTCTCCTCCGGCAACGCCTCGACCATGCGGTACTCGCTCATGCGGCCCTCTTCCGACAGGTGGATGAGGATCCCGGCGAAGTTGTGCAGCGACCGGCCCTTCCGGCGGGCGTGGATCTCCACCATGGCGAGGACGCTCCGGTCGTCGATCTCGTGCACTTGTGTCGTGACGGCCTCGAACGAGTCGGCCATGGACGTGAAGTCGGGGAACCGTTCCAGGAGTGCCTCGCTCCCCTCGACGTAGTCCGTGCCCCCCGCCGTGTTGGTGATGAAGGCACGCACGTCCGGATCGAAGCTCGAGGCGATCGCCTCCATGTCGGATGCCTCCATGGCCGCCACGAAACGCCGCACGAAGGCGCCCGGGGACTCAGGCGTCACGTCGCCCCGTCGGCGTCTCACGTTGGGCCAGGCGTTCCCCCACCAGCGCCAGGCGTTCCATCGGCTGGACCACCGCCACCCGGACGTGGCCCGGGCCCTCCTCCCCGTAGAGGTCGCCCGGGCTGACCAGGAGACCACCGTCCTCGGCCAGGGCCTCGGCCAGGGCCCAGGCGTCGGCCCACCGCTCGGTCGGGACGGCCACCCACAGGTAGAAGCCACCCTCGGGGAGCGCGGCCGGGCAGCCATACGCCGTCAGGACCTCGGCCAGGTATCCCAGCCGCTCCCGGTAGCGGGCCCGCTGCACCTCCACGTGCTCGTCGTCGGAGAGCGCGGCCACCCCGGCCGCCTGCGCCGGGCCCGGCACCATGAGCCCGGCGTGCTGGCGCACGGCCCGCAGGAACTCGACCAGCTCGGCGTCGCCGGCGTAGAACCCGACGCGGACGCCGGCGAGGTTGGAGCGCTTGGAGAGCGAGTGGACCGCCACCACGCCCTCGGTGCCGTGCTCGAGGATGGAGCGCGGCGGACCGTCCCAGGTGAACTCCGCGTAGCACTCGTCGGAGAACACGGGCACCCCGTGCGCCCGGCCCCAGGCGGCTTCGGCGCCGAGATCGCCCAGGCCGCCGGTCGGGTTGGACGGCGAGTTCGACCACAGCAGCAGGGCCCGGGCCGCGTCGGCGTCGTCGATGGCGGCCAGGTCGAGACCGCCCAGCCGGCCGGGCGCGGGCGGCACGGCCACGGCGCGGCAGCCGGCCAACTCGGCGCCCATGGCGTAGGTCGGGTAGGACACCGCCGGGTAAAGGACGGTGTCGCGCTCGGGCTGGCGCAGGCGCAGCACGTGGGGCACGGAGGCGACCAGCTCCTTCGTGCCGACGCAGGCGGCCACCGAGGCGGGCGCCTCGTCCAGCCCGAAGCGACGGGCCAGCCAGGCCGCCGCGGCCTGGCGCAGCTGCGGGGTCCCCGCCGAGGCGGGGTAGCCCCGCTCCGTGTCCGAGGTGGCCAGCGCCTCGACGACGCTCGGCAGCGGCGGGTCGCAGGGCGTGCCGATGGAGCAGTCGACCATGCCCCCGGGATGCGCCTCGGCCAGCTTGGCCAGGCCGTCCAGGCGGTCGTAGGGGTACGGCGGCAGGCGGAACGTCATGGCGCCGCCACGAACTCCGCGAAGCGGGCCCGGCCCACGTCGTCCAGCACCACCTGCACGGTGGCCGACTCCTCACCATTGAGCTGGCCGACCACCTCGCCCTCGCGGTGGATGGCGGCCAGCACGTCGCCGCGGGACCACGGCACGACCAGCTCGACCACGCGGTCGGAGCCGCGCAACCGGTCGCCGACGACCCGCAGGAGGTCGTCCACCCCCTCGCCCGTGCGGGCGGACACGAGCACCGAGCCTTCCAGGCTGTGGGCCAACGCCTTGGCCTCGTCCGGCGCCCGGTCGGCCTTGTTGACCACGATCAGCTCGGGCACGTCGGCGGCGCCGATCTCGGCCAGCACCTCGCGGACCGCCGCCATCTGCCCCTCGGCGTTGGCTGCGGTGCCGTCGACCACATGGAGGAGAAGGTCGGACAGGTGCACCGAGTCCAGCGTGGACCGGAACGCCTCGACCAGCTCGTGGGGCAGCTTGCGCACGAAGCCGACCGTGTCGGTGACCAGTACGGTCTCGCCTCCCGGCAGCGACAGCTGGCGGGTGCGCGGGTCGAGCGTCACGAACAGGCGGTTGTCGGCCGGCACGCCGGCATCGGTCAGCTGGTTGAGCAGGGTGGACTTGCCCGCGTTGGTGTAGCCGACCAGCGCCAGCTCGCGATGGCGCCCGCGCGCCCGGCTGCGGCGCTGCAGCGACCTCGTCCGCTCGACGTCGCGCAGCTCGGCCTCCAGCTTGTGCATGCGCCGCACGAGGCGCCGGCGGTCGACCTCGAGCTGCGTCTCGCCCGGACCACGGGTGCCGATGCCACCGGCCTGCTGGCTCAGCTGGGTGCCCCGGCCCCGCAGCCGCGGCAGCCGGTAGCGCAAGATGGCCAGCTCGACCTGGGCCTTGCCCTCGGGGCTGCGGGCGTTCTGGGCGAAGATGTCGAGGATCACCGCCGTGCGGTCGATGGCGGTGCGGCCGAACAGCTTCTCCAGGTTCCGGTGCTGCGCCGGCGTGAGCTCGTCGTCGAACACCACGGTGTCCGCGTCGAGGGTGCGGCTCAGCGCGGCGATCTCCTCGGCCTTGCCCCGCCCGACGAACGTGGCCGGGTCGGGCGCGTCCCGCCGCTGCAGGACCCGTCCCACCACGTCGGCGCCGGCGCTGTCGACCAACTGGGCCAGCTCGTCGAGTTCCTCTTCGACCAGCTCGGTCGTCAAGCCCGGGAAGACGACCCCGACCAGGATGATGCGCTCCCGGAACGCGCGCTCGATGAGCGTGCCGGGCAGCACGCTGCTCAAGAGAGCATCCCCGGGTGGATGTCGATGTCCGCCACCTTGCGCACCGGGCCCGCCAGGTGCGTGGTCGCCTCCTCGTCGGCCCCCAGGGAGACCTCGAGGACGCCGCCGGGATTGCGCACCCGGATCGCTCCGTCGCCCACCGCGCCCCAGCTGCGCGCCGCCGCGGCGGCGGCGACGCTGCCGGTGCCGCAGGCCAGCGTCTCACCCACGCCGCGCTCCCAGACCCGGAAGTCGAGCACCTCGCCCTCGCGCGTCCTCGGTCAGGGTGATCCACTCCACGTTGATGCCGCCAGAGAAGGCGGCTTGCAGCTTGGGCCCGAGCTCGGCGATGTCGACGCTCGCCGTGTCCGGACCGAGCAGCACCAGGTGCGGATTGCCCACGTCGACCGTCCGGACCCGCCGGTCGTCGAATTCCTGGGGCTGGTCGGGTCCCAGGCGGGCCGGGCCCATGTCGACGCTCGCCCGGGCCCAGCCGGGCTTCGGCCCCCGGCGCGTAGTCGACCGTGCGGACGCCGCCGGCGGTGGCGACGGTGAAGCGCGGCGGGGCCACCAGGCCGGCGTCCACCGCGGCCTGGGCCAGGCAGCGCATGCCGTTGCCGCTCATCTCGGCCTCGCCGCCGTCGGCGTTGCGCAGCTGCATGGACAGGTCGCACCCGTCGCGGCCCGGGCCGACGCGGATGATGCCGTCGGCGCCGACGCCGCGGCGGCGGTCGGCCAGCAGGCGGACCTGGGCCACCGACAGCCGGATAGCGTCCTCCGGGTCGAGGACGACGAGGAAGTCGTTGCCCGCGCCCTCGTGCTTGGTGGCCTGCACCCTTCCATTGTCGCAGCTAGCCCCGTTCAACCGTGCACGTCGAGCACGTCGCGAGCAGGCGCTGGGCCTCGTGCGCCGCTGCCGGCCCAGGTGATGCGAGGATCGCGGCGGAACCACGAGGCCTGGCGGCGGGCGAACTGACGGGTGCGCCGGACGGCCTCCTCCAGGCAGTCGTCGAGCGGGACGCCCTCCTCCAGGTGGCCCAGGATCTCGCGGTAACCCAAGCGCCTGGCGGGCCGTGCGCGAGAGGCCACCGGGCCGGGCCGCCAGCGCCCGCACCTCCTCGACCAGACCCGCCTCGACCATGGCGGCGAAGCGCGCCGCGATCCGCCGGTCGACCTCGTCGGGCGCCAGGGCGAGGCCCACCTGGGGGATCCCCGTGTCCGGGTAGGCCTCGAGGCCGGGACCGAAGTCCGAGAAGGGCCGCCCCGCCCCGAGCGTGACCTCGAGCGCCCGCACGACACGCCGGCGGTTGGTCGGCGCCATGCGCCCGGCCGCCACCGGGTCGAGCTCGGCCAGGCGGGCGTGGAGATCCTCGCGGCTCGGCGCGTCCCTCGTCGAGCTCCGCCTCCAGCTCGGCCGCACGTCGGGGTAGCGGCCCGGGATGGCGAGGTCGTCGACCACGACGCGCAGGTAGAGCCCGGTGCCCGCCCACCAGCAGGGCATGGCGGCCGCGCCGCTCGATGTCGGCCAGGGCGTAGCCGGGCGGCCCGCTGGAACTGGGTGACGGTGAACTCCTCGTCGGGATCGACCAGGTCGAGCAGGTGGTGCGGTACCGCGGCCCGGGCGGCGGCGTCGGGCTTGGACGTGCCGATGTCCATGCCGCGGTACACGCACATGGAGTCGACCGAGACGATGCTCGCAGTCGCCCCGGCGGCGGGCCAGCTCCAGGGCCGCCTCGGACTTGCCCGACGCGGTGACGCCGACGAGGGCGACTGCCGTCAAGCGCTCGCCACCGGGATGCGCACGCGGTGGCGCGGCCGCGCCGTCACCTCCTCGAGCCGGCCCGAGAGGTGGTGCGGGTGGCCGGCGGTGACGGTGACCCGGGCCAGGGCTCCCGGCGCCGGTGCCGGGCCGCGTCGGTGCGGCCGGGAAGTGGACGAGCTTCCCCTGGCGGGTGCGCCCGGTCAGCATGGCCTCGTCGCGGCGGCTCACCCCCTCGACGAGCACCTCCTCGCTCCGACCCGACCCGGGCCTGGTGGCGGGCCAGGGCCGAGCGGTCGATCACCGTCTTGAGCCGCTCGAAGCGCTCGGCGACGACCTCGGGCGCGACGAACTCGGCCTCCATGTCCGCGGCCCGGGTGCCCGGGCCGCGGCGAGAAGATGAACGTGAACGCGCTGTCGTAGGCCGCCTCGGCGCAGACGCGCGAGGGTGTCCTCGAAGTCGTCGTCGGTCTCGCCGGGGAAGCCGACGATGATGTCGGTCGTCACCGCCAGGTCGTCGATGGCGCGCGCGTGCCGCGGCGAGCCGCTCGAGGTAGCGCGCCGCCGTGTAGCCGCGGCGCATGGCGCGCAGCACGCGGTCGCTGCCCGACTGGAGCGGCAGGTGCAGCTGCTCGCACACCTCGGGCGTCTCGGCCATGGCCTCGATCGTCTCGGGCCGCAGGTCCTTGGGGTGGGGGCTGGTGAAGCGGACGCGCCCGATGCCCTCGACGGCACCGACGGCGCGCAGCAGGTCGGCGAAGAGGGGCCGGCGCCGGGTGAGGTCGCGACCGTAGGAGTTGACGTTCTGCCCGAGCAGCGTGACCTCGGTGACGCCCCGGCGGCGCCAGCAGCTCGACCTCGGCCACGATGTCGTCGAGCGGGCGGCTCACCTCGGGCCCGCGCACCGAGGGCACGATGCAGAAGGCGCAGGAGTTGTCGCAGCCGGTCTGGATGTTGACCCAGGCCGCATAGGGCAGCTCGCGCACCGCGCCGGGCCCGAGCAGCGGGTTGGTGGCCGCCTCGGGCGACGGCGCGTCGAGGATCTCCATCACGGGCCCTTCGGTCCGGGCCCGTCGCAGCAGGCCCGGCGCGCTGGCCAGGTTGTGCGTGCCGAACACGACGTCGACCCAGCCCACCTTCTGCTGGATGAGCTCCCGGTCCTTCTGGGCCAGGCAGCCGCCGACGGCGATCTGGAGGCCCGGCTTGGCGTCGACCAGCTCCTTGAGCCGGCCCAGCGTGCCGTAGAGGCGCTGGTCGGCGTTCTCCCGGATGCAGCAGGTGTTGAGCACGACGACGTCGGCCTCCTCCATGGTGGCGGCCGGCCCAGGCCGTCGGCCACCAGCAGCCCGGCCAGCCGCTCGGAGTCGTGCTCGTTCATCTGGCACCCGAAGGTGCGGATGAAGTAGGTCCGGGACATCTGACGAAGTCTAGGGAGCGGCGGCGCCTACGATTCTCGATCGTGACCCGACCCACACTGCCTCGGCGCGCTCGGTGGGCCGTCTGTGCTGCTGCCCCTCGTGCTGGCCGCCTGCAGCTCGGGCGTCGGGGTCGGGTCCGGGTCGCCCACGACCGCCAGCGGAGGCTCGACCTTGTCGAACGCGCAACTCCAGGGGGCCGGCACGACCGTGCTGCACCAGATGGACGCGTACACGACGACCTCGTCCAAGTGCACGTCGGCAACGAGTCCCGTCGTCTGCGTCGAGGCGGCGGACCGCACGCTGGGCGGCCAGATCCACACGTACGCCAACCTGCTGGCGGTCGGCCACGGGTTCCACGCACCGGGCGGTGACCTGAGCACCGCCCGCGATGCCGCGCAGACGCTGGCCAACAGTCTGGAGATCCTCGGCGACGCGGAACCGACACAGGCCAACTACGACCAGGTCCTCAACACCTTCAACATCTCGTCGGCGATCAATCTCTGCAGGGCGACGTCACGAAGCTCGACGGCCAGCTCGGCTGACCGTCCATTTCAGAGCGTCACTTCGGCCTCGTCGTCGTAGACGATGCCGCGCCGGTCCGCCTGCAGCGCCAGCACGCGACCGGGGACGCCCGACGCCGCCAGCGCCCTCTCGGCCCCGGCCCGCACGACGTCCCGCGCGCCTTCTCGCACCATGCCGATCAGCGCGGGGCCGGCGCCCGACCAGCTGGCCGCCAGGGCGCCCGCGTCGACCAGGCCCTGCAGGAGTGCCGGCGCCTCGGGGAACAGCGCGGTGCGCGGAAGCTGGTGGATGCGGTCATCGGTGGCCTCCGACACGAGCTCGGTCGGGTCGGCCAGGCCGGCCAGGAGCAGGCCCATCCGCCCCAGGTTGAACACGACGTCGGCGCGGCTCAACGTCTCGGGCAGCACGGCCCGGGCCCCGGGAGTCGACAGGTTGCGGTCGGGGACGATGGCAACGAACGCCAGGTCGTCGCTGAGGGGGAGGCGGGCGTAGACGGGGACGCCCTCCACCGTGGTGGCGGCGACCAACCCGCCGTAGACGCTGGCGGCCGCGTTCTCGGGATGGCCGTCGTAGGCGGCGGCCACGGCGAACGGATCCTCGGCACCGGCCGCGGCGGCCGCGGCGGCGGCCAGCGCGGCGGAGGACCCGAGGCCCCGGGCGACCGGGATCTGCGATCGCACGGTCACGGCGAAGCGGTCGTGGCCGAGCACCGCGGCGACCACGCGAGCCGCCAGGTGCGAGGCGTCGTCGAAAAGGCCCGCGCCCTCGCCTTCGGTGCGGACCACCAGGGCGGGCGCCTCCTCCACCTCGACGCTGACGTAGCAGTCCAAGGCGACGGCGAGCGTGTCGAATCCGGGCCCGAGATTGGCCGACGACGCTGGGGCCCGGGCGCGCACGGCGCTCAGGCTAATAACTCACGACAGGCTGGCGCTGGAAAGCCGCAGCCCCGGGGCGTCGTGGATGGCCCCAAGGGGCTCGGCGGGGTGAGGCGCGTCCTAATGTCACTTCGGGACTGGCAGAACTGAGCCGTACCTGTGTCTGCCCCGGGGCGACAGGTGGACCCTGCCAACGGCAGATCGCCGGAGGAGGTCCGCCCATGGGAAGAGAATTTCTCGTTTCACGGGCCCCGCCTGCGGGTAGTAAGGCGTTCGGGTTCGACTACCAATTTGTTGGTCGAACCCAACTGGGCGACGGCCCCCGGGGGTTCTCTCTAGCGCACCCCGGGGGCTGCCTCGCGTCTGGGCTCAATGCGGTGCCGTGGGACAGGCCAAGCCTTCGGCCGCGGCCTATCCACAGGGCTGGAGAGCGGCACAGCCCAGCGGCACAGCCCTCCGCCTCGGGGGGGCGGGACGGGTCCCTGGTCCGGAGCGTCAGTTTGATCCGAAGATACGGAGGAAGAACAGGAAGACATTCAAGATGTCGAGGAAGATCGACGCCGCCATCAGCGGGGCCGACTCGATGTCCTTCGAGCGTCGGAGGCGCTGAAAGTCGAACATCGTGAGGGCAGCGAAGATGACCAGGCCGAGTACGGCGTAGATGAGCGTCCCCTGGGGGATGTGCACGAAGATCAGCACGATGCCAAAGACGATGAGGGCCAGGAGGGCCAAAAAGGCGACCCGGGCCAGAGCGGTCAGATCACGGCGTATGAGGTAGCCGGCGGTACCGAAGCCGGCAATGAACAGCGCGGTGGCCCCTCCTGCCTTCCAGACGACCGCGGGATCGGTGGCGGCGTAGTAGACGAGGAGGGGCGCCGTGGCCAGGCCAATCAGAAAGCCGAAGGCGCCGAGGAGAAAGGACGTGGCGGGGATAGAGCGCCCGGCGGTGAAGTTCATGGCGAACAGGCAGGCGATGGCTGCGATGAACCAGACCCATCCGAGCGACTCGGAGAGATTGCGGCCGGCGTAGGCCCCAAGGGCAAACAACCCGGCAGTGGCCGCGACATAGGCCATCGTCTGGCCAAACAGAGTAAGGCTGCGGTCCCGGGTCATCGCTCGGGCTACCCCCGAGACCCATTGCCTCGCTCATGACGCCCGTCCCCCCTCGCCTCTCCGAAGTCCCCCCGGCATGCTATGGCACCAACCTGTCGCGTTTACGCTCCGACAATGGCCCGGCCAAAGGATCAACCGGTCCCACCCCGCCTTCCGGCTGACCTCCCTTCGCACCCGACCTGAGGCTCACCGAGGACTCTGATTTTTCTGGGCTGATGATCCAGGGTGACTTCTCTGACGCCGACGTGCCGGGGATGACGCTCAAGCAATCCCACATTCGGCATTCGGCATTCCTGAGCGCCGACCTCGGCCGGCTCCGACTGGTTGACGTCTTGGTGGAGGACAGCGACTTCGCGGGTGCACAGATGCCCGAAGCATCGTTTACGCGTGTGACGTTCAGGAGTTGCCGGATGTCGAGCGCGTTGCTCGCACAAGCCCGCTTGCGAGACGTCACCTTTTCCGAGTCCAAGCTCGACGACGTCAACTTTCGAATGTGCCAGGGAGATCGGGTGGTTTTCGATGACGTCAACCTTCGAGGAGCTGACTTCTACGCCGCGCACTTGACGTCCGCAAGGTTCTACGACTGCGACATGAGTGGGACCGAAGTGTCCCAGGCGATTCTGCCGCGGGCCCGTCTTCATGGCTCGCTTCTCTCCGACATCAAGGGGGGCGAGTACCTGAGGGACGTCGTCATCGACAGTTCCCAGGTATTGCCGCTCGCCATCCAGGTCTTTCGCGCTCTGGACATCCGAGTTGAGGACGAGAGGGAAGCTTCCGAATCTTGAACCGGATGCCTCACCTGCCTCTACCGGCACCGACCGCCCGCCGCAGGGGCGGCCTCTTCAGGTTTCAGGTGGTTCTTGGGTTCGGCGAGACAGGGACAGCCATCTGGCGAGCACTCATCGTCCGTGAAGGTGGCGCAGCTCAGCGCCAGCCAAGCTCCGGCGCGATGTCGCTCAGCACTGAGTCGAGGACGTGGGCGCAGTAGTCGACGCCAAGCTGATTGGGGATAGTCAGCAGCAGGGTGTCGGCGGCGGCGATCGCCTCATCCTGCGCCAACTCCTTGATGAGTTTCTCGGGTTCCCCGGCGTAGGTCTTGCCGAAGCGCGCCTTGCCGCCGTCGATGAACCCGACCTGGTCCTGCGAGTTGCCTTCGCTGCCGAAGTACGTGCGGTCGAGGTCATTGACGATCGGGAAGATGCTGCGGCTGACCGAGACGCGAGGTTCACGGGCGTGGCCGGCTTCGGCCCAGGCCTTGCGGAATCGTTCGATCTGCTCGGCCTGGAGCTGATGGAACGGCACACCGGTGTCCTCGCTGAGAAGCGTCGAGCTCATCAGGTTCATCCCCTGCTCGGCGGTCCACTCGGCGGTGTTCCGGGTGCCGGCGCCCCACCAGATCCGCTCGCGCAGGCCATCGGAGTGCGGCTCGACCCGAAGCAGCCCGGGTGGGTTGGGGAACATCGGCCGCGGATTCGGCTCGGCAAAGCCCTTGCCCTTGAGGACCTCGAGAAAGACCCGCGTGTGCTCGCGCGCCATGTCGGCCTGATCGGCGCCCTCGGCCGGTACGTAGCCGAAGTAGCGGTAGCCCTCGATGACCTGCTCGGGCGATCCACGGCTTATGCCGAGCTGCAGGCGCCCGCCCGAGATCAGGTCGGCGGACCCGGCATCCTCGGCCATGTAGAGCGGGTTCTCGTAACGCATATCGATCACGGCGGTCCCGATCTCGATCGTGCTGGTCTTCGCGCCGACGGCCGCGAGCAGCGGAAATGGCGAGGACAGCTGGTTGGCGAAGTGGTGCACCCGGAAGTACGCCCCGTCGGCGCCAAGCTCCTCGGCGGCGACAGCGAGATCGATGGATTGCAGCAGGGCATCCGACGCCGAGCGGGTCTGCGATTGTGGCGAAGGCGTCCAGTGGCCGAACGATAGGAACCCGATGCGCTTCATGACCAGTGCAACACCTCGCAGGCCGCCATTGTTCCTCGTCAAGGGTGAGCCACACGTCACGCCGAGGGGCATCCCGAAAGTCGACGATCTCGGATATTTGGTAGCAGCCGAGTAGGCCGATTCGTCAGGTTTCTGCGAATCGATTCAGGTAGGCCGCGGCGACCGCCCTTGACTCGGGATCACGAAGCGCCGTGACCAGTGAGTCGGCGTCGTTCCAGGCGCGAGCCGTGCCGACCATCCCCTCGGTGACGGCGTTCACGTGCCGCTTGGTCGCGTAAAGGGTCAGCAGCGACTTGCTCTCGAGCTGACTGACGAGGGCCTCCACGGACGCGTCGAGTTCGGCTGCGGGGACAACCTGGTTGAGAAAGCCCACGGCGTGTGCCTCGGCTGCGCTGAACGGCCGACAGGTCATCACCAGCTCCTTGGTCATGGCCGGGCCGATCTCGCGGACAAGACGGGGGATCCCACCCCAGGCCAGAGGTATCCCGAGATCGACCTCAGGGATGGAGAAGTCGGATGTCCTCAGCGGCTACCCGCAGATCACACGCGGCGGCGAGGACAAGCCCTCCGCCGACACAGTGGCCGTGCAGTCTCGCCACCGTGACGGCTCGCATCGACTCGATGGCCTCTGCCATGAGGCGCCCGGCGTCAGCCGCCTCGCGAAGAGCACGGGCAGACGGCGCCGAACCGTCACCCGTGGAGAACGCAGCCAGGTCGGCGCCGGCGCAGAACGCCCGTCCGCGGCCGCTAAGGACGACCACCTTCACCTCGCGCCTGGCATCGAAGAACCGGGCGGCTTCGACCAGTTCGGTGAGGGTGATCGTGCTGAGCGGGTTCAGCTTGTCGGGGCGGTTCAGGGTGATGGCACCTCGGGCATTGCTGAAGCTCACCTCAATTGTGGAGAAGTCCATGTCCACCAATCCAACTCTGGCCGGCGCCCTTCGAGCAAGATGGTTTGTCAGACCCGCCGTACCCGAGTGGATACCCCCAGAGGCGCTCGCGGCTCCCACACCTCGAGTGACCCGGACTCACTGCGGAGTGGGACAGGTGAACGAGCGCCGCGTGGTCGAAGTCCCTCGCTGGGGACTGGTCCGGCACCGGGACTGGGTAGCCTCAATCGCATGGAGACATGGGACGCGATCAGAGCTCGCCGTAACGTACGTTCCTACAGCGACCGATCGATTGCTCCAGAGCACCTCGATCGGATACTCGAGGCGGGACGGCGCGCCCCTTCGGCCTCAAATCGTCAGAAGTGGGACTTCGTCCTCGTGACAGATCCGGGCCAGCTACAGGAGCTCTCGACGGTCTGGGTGGGTGCCAGCCACCTGGCGACAGCGAAGGCTGCGATCGTCCTCGTTCTGCCCGAGCCCGAGTCCGAGCGCTATCGGACGATTGACCAGTACGACCTGGGACAGGCAACGATGGTGATGATGTTGGCCGCGACCGACCTCGGTATCGGCAGTGGGCATTCTGCGATCGGTGACCAAGAGGCGTGCAAACGCATTCTCGACACACCGGCAGACCACCTCTGCGCGTACATGATCGCTCTCGGTTATCCGGCTGACCGGCCCCTCAGGCCCATTGCGAAGCTCGACCGACGTCCCTTCGACGAGGTAGTGCACCGCGACAAGTGGTGACGAGCGCCGCGCCCTGGGCCCGGCCTCCATCTCAGGTTTGCCCAGGAATTCTGGACTGAAGCCAAGTCCGTGGATCATTACGAGCGGACGGCCGCCATCCCCTTCGTCTCGAACGGAAAGGCGTGCCTCCCCACGCTGGAGCGTCGTTCGCTTCATCCGAATCCACCGATCTTGAACTGTGCCGTATCATGGCCCTCTTGGTCGATCTCTCAGCCGCTCCGGAAGCCCTGGGTATCCCCATGGCGCGATGAAATGGGTGATCCTCGGGCCCGTCTTCACATGACGGCGCCCGACCTGTGCGATTCTTCAGGCCGATGACTCCAGAACAGTTTCTCAATCGTTGCAAGGTGGTCTGCCACGTCGGTCCCGGCCGGCGTCTGGGACCACATCGCCCGGTCCGGGTTCCGCACGGCCGAGCAGTTGATCCTGGAGGCTGACCTGGACGACGAGGAGCGCGCCCGCCTGCTGTCGGTACCCCGTCGAGAGTCCGTTCACCTCCGGGTCGACGGCGAAGACGTGGTCCTGAGGGACCAGGGCCCGCTCTTCGCCCGCAAGGACCTGAGCTCTGTCCTCGACGACGGAGTCGACGTCAGCGACTGGATTCAGCTGTTGAACCAGCGCGTGTACTTCTTCACCGACCAGCCCTCGATGCAGAAGTTCCTCGACAAGTACGTCGAGCTCGACGGAGCGCAAGATGTGATCTGGCTCTCACCGCTCAAAGTCCTCGAGGCCGCGGGATCGCGTCTCGAGCTCACGAGCCAGAACACGGGCGCCATCGCCCGCCGAAGCGCGACGCAGAAGACGACGGACCCCTTCGCCCCCCTCTGGCGATTCACCGACCGCAAGCCGACGGAGGCGACGATCCTCGGTGGACTCGACGACCTCTCACCGGTGTTCCGTGCCGAGCGATGCTTTCGAGACGGCAGTCGCCAGCTTCTGATTCAGTAGGCGAGGGCACCACAGGCCGGCGTGCCGGAGCAGGGGCCGGGCGACCGGGTGGACTGACGGGGCACACGTGGCTGGTGGCCCAACGCGAACCCGATCCAAGACTCCTCGCAAGGCCTCGTTGTCGTACATACCGTCGTCGCGGTCTTCACCTGGAGAGTCATCCGGCACCGAAACCCGGGCCAGACTCGTGGCCCAACGTGGGTGTGGCGCCGAGCCAGCGCAGCGCAGCGCAAATGGGCAACTCGCTCGCCTACTGGCTTTTCGCCCGCAAGTCGGCGGGCCTTCAGGACGGTCCCTAGCCCACCGTTTCGGCGGGCTGCCGACGCACCATGGCGGTCCTAGAGTCAATCCGTGGCCAACGAGGCGTCTTCGGGGACATACACGACGCATTGTCTGACGACAGGTGAGCGGCTGACGTTGCCGCGCGGTCCCGAGTTGGCCGACCAGCAGGCTGGCTCATGGTCGTACCAGTGCCCGGCATGTGGAAACAGTCATCGGACGGTTTACGGCCCCGAGGACGTGTCAGAGATGGCTGACGGGTTCGTCCAGATCGACATTCCTGTCGAATCGGACCTGGGTGAACTGGTTCCAGGTCGGCACATTGTTCTCGAAGGGATCACGTTGCGAACGCCGTGGGGATCGGCTCTTCGCTACACCTTTGTCCCTGGGTTTCCAAAGTCCGATCGGCACCTCAATGCTTCTTGGGGTCTCGGCGACGTGGCCGACGACCTCGGGACCGCCTACGACCACGGGGGTGAGGGCGGTTGGGGTCCTGATGCCGATGGGACCGTGCGTCGAGGCGATGAGCACCTTGGCAATGGCGTCCCCTCCACAGCGTCGTGGCTCACCATTGCGTTCATCCCGGCCAATGGTTGGGACGTTCCGGGCCGATGGATCACCAAGATCATGGTGGACCTGACGCTCAACAAAATTGTCGGCGTCTGCGACTGGGGCCGCCGCTGATTCCGACCGGCTCCGCTAGGTGAACCGTCCCGCCCCTCCGGCGGACGAAAACCTCAGATGCTACGGACCGTCAGAGAGGGACTTCCGATTACCCACGCATCTGTCCGTGCGGATGTTCGGCGCGAGCCAGTGACCAGAATCAGAACAGGCGCTGGAGGAGTGACGGTCGGGGGACGTCCTGGCGGAGGCGCACCGGGACTGCCACCTGCTGCGTGCCGAGACGCACCACGACGGTGCCCACGGTCGCGCCACGACGCGCCTTGTCGGTCAGGTGACGATCGGGATGGAAGGTCCGGGCCGCCTGCACCCCGGGCCAGGTGAGCATGGACACGGGCGCCGCGGCCTGGGCGTCGACCGTGCGGCCGGCCTCGGTCACGTGCGCCACCAGTTGGCCGTCGCGCAGGACCGACGAGGTACCGATCAACGGCTGCACCGCGTTGACAAGTGCCAGCCCGTGCAGGCCCGCCTGCGCCAGGACCACGGGGCCCATCTGCCCGGTCACTGCCGCCAGCAGCAGGGTGGACCGCCCGTGGACGGGGCGTATGACCGCCAGGACGTCGCAGCCTCCGGCCGCCGTGGTGAAGCCGGACTTCACCCCGATGATGCCGGCGAGACCCAGCAGCGGGGTGTACGTGGAGATGGTGCCGGCCACGGGCAGCGTGATGGAGGACATTTGGACCAGAGAGGCGAAGACCGGGTTCTCCATGTCGGCCCCCGTCACCTTCAAGAGGTCGGAGGCGGTCGACTGCGAGCCCGGGTTGACACCGCTGGCGTCGGCGAAGTGGGAGTGCTCCATGCCGAGCTTGACGGCGTCCGTATTCATCTTCGCCACGAACGCGGCCTGGCTGCCGGCGTCCCAACGGGCGAGGAGGTCGGCGTAGTTGTCGGCCGAGTGGACGAGCATGCCACCGAGCACCTGCTCCTCCGAGAGCTGCTCTCCGACCACCACCTGCGCGTTGGAGTCGTCGTTGACGGTGTCGTTGTCGTAGTCCTGGACGTCCGCCGCCGTCACCGTGATCGTCGGACCGGACCGCCCGCCGGCCAATGGGTGGTCGTGCAGGATCACGTACGCCGTCATCAGCTTGGTCAGACTGGCGACCGGGACCGGCTGCTCGGGGCCGGACGCCACGTCGACGCCGATGGACGGCACGGCGATGGCCCCCTGCCCGATCTGGGGCCACGGCAGCGCCACGGTTTTGGCCGGCACGGCGACCGGGTGGAGCGTGACCGAGGTGACAGCGGGCGGTGGGTCGGCCACGCTGAGCCTGACCGCGGCGAACACGCCGGCCGCGGCGATGAGCAGGACGAGCACGGCGAGCAACGTGAGGAGGACGCTCGAACGCCGGCGTCGCCGGCGCGAGCGGGCACGCCGGTTGGATCCGGGTTCGGGCGGCGGCTCCGGCCCGCGCAGGGAGTCCAGTCGGAAGGGCGCCACCATGAGGGGCGCCGGGTTGCGCTCGCTCACCGCCGGCTGAGCGCGTCGAGCTCGTCGGGCGTCATGAGGACGGCGCGGGCCTTGGAGCCCTCGCTGGGACCGACGACGCCCTGTTGCTCGAGCAGGTCCATCAGCCGGCCGGCCCGGGCGAAGCCGACCCGCAGCTTGCGCTGCAGCATGGAGGTGGAGCCCAGCTGCGAGCGCACGACGAGGTCGCGGGCCTGGGCCAGCAGCTCGTCGTCATCGTCATCGATACCGGCGCCGCCCGATGCCGAGGTGTCGGCATTCCCGATGCCGACCACCGGCTCGGTGATCCCGCCCTGGCGCTTCCAGTGCGCCACCACCTCGCGCACCTCCTCCTCGGACACCCAGGGGGCCTGCAGGCGGCGCAGCACGTTGGACGAGGCCTCGAGCAGGAGCATGTCGCCCTTGCCCACCAGCCGCTCGGCGCCGGGCTGGTCGAGAATGACGCGGCTGTCCATGAGGGTGGAGACGGAGAAGGCCATGCGGCTCGGGATGTTGGCCTTGATCACGCCGGTGATGACGTCGACCGAAGGGCGCTGGGTGGCGATCACCAGGTGGATGCCGACGGCGCGCGCCATCTGGGCGATGCGCACGATGGAGTCCTCGACGTCGCGGGCGGCCACCATCATGAGGTCGTTCAGCTCGTCCACCACGACGAGGACGAAGGGCAGCGGCCGGGGCGGCTCGGGCTCTTCGAGATCCGTCTCGTCGTCGATGCCGGGGTGCCCCTCGCCGAGGGCCCGGGCGGCCACCTCGCGGACGCGCCGCTTGTCCGAGGGCGGCGTGGCCACCCGGCCCTCGGCCACCAGCTGGTTGTAGCCGGTGATGTCGCGGGCCCCGTTCTCGGCCAGGAGGTCGTAGCGGCGCTCCATCTCCTTGACGGCCCAGGCCGAGCGCGTTGGCCGCCTGCTTGGGGTCGACGACGACGCGGCTGAGCAGGTGGGGCAGCCCGTCGTACTGGCCGAGCTCGACGCGCTTGGGGTCGACCAGAATGAGCTTGACGTGGTCGGGGTCCTGGCGCATGAGGATCGACGTGATGAGCGAGTTCATGCACGACGACTTGCCGGACCCGGTGGCGCCCGAAATGAGGATGTGCGGCATTTCGGCCAGGTTGGCCACGACGGCGCGCCCGGCGATGTCGCGGCCCATGGCCACCTCGAGCGGGTGGGTGGTCGGCGTGACGCCGCGCCTCTTTGGCATCGAGGATGTCGCGCAGCGACACCAGCTGGCGCGTCCGGTTGGGCACCTCGACGCCGATGGCCGACTTCCCCGGGATGGGGGCCAGGATGCGCACGTCCGGCGAGGCCATGGCGTAGGCGATGTCCTTGGACAGGCTGGTGACGCGGGCCACCTTGACGCCGGGGCCGAGCTCGAGCTCGTAGCGCGTCACGGTCGGGCCGACGCGGCTGCCGACCAGGCGGGTCTCGACGCCGTGGGCAGCCAGGGCGCGCACCAGCTCCACCCCGGCCGCGTCGACCTGACGCTGGTCCTGGTGCATCTTCTTGGAGGCGTGCAGGAGCGACATGGCCGGGAGCACCCACTCGCCCGGCTCGCGGTGGCTGGCCGGGACCGGTGCGGGTTCGGGCGTGCCGGCCTCGACCGGCTCGGGTTCGGGGTCGAGCGGGATGTCGATGTCGTCGGCGTCGGGCGGTGGCTCGTCGGGAGGTGCGTCCTCGGGGAAGACCGGAGCCGGGGGCGGCGAGGCGGCCTCGGCCTCGTCGTCGTCCATGTGCTCGATGGGCGTCACGAAGGGCTTGCCCCGCCAGAGCTCGAGGGCCGTGCGGCCCGTGGCGGCGCCGGCGCGGCGCAGGCCCCGGCCCACCGACTGCAGGGGGACGCCGGTGGCGATCAGGATGCCGACGAGGACCACGGCCACGAGGAGGACGGCGGCGCCGGCGGCGCCGAGCCCGGCGTGCAGGGGCGAGCCGACCACCCCGCCCAGGTAGCCGCCCCCCTTGCGCAGGGCGGCGGAGTCGGACAGGGCAGGGGTGCCCTGGGCCAGCTCGGCCAGGCCACACACGCCGAGCAGGCCGAGCACGATGCCGACGGCCAGGCGGACAGGATCGGTGCCGGGCGGCGTGTCCTCCCCCCGCTCGCCCCGGTCGATCAGCAGCGCCACGCCGGCGCCGATGACGACGAGCGGCAGGAGGATGCGGGCCCAGCCGGCGACGAGGGCCAGGGCGGAGTCGGCGCCGTGGCCGACCGGGCCGAGCTGCTGGCCCCACAGGGCCAGGGCGAGCAGGACGCCGAGGGTGACCAGGCCCACGGCCCACAGGTCGCGTGCCTGGACGCGCCAGAAAGGCGGGCGCGACTGGGCGGCGGCCTTGGAACGGTTGGCGGGCTTCTTGCCGGAAGAGCGGGCGGGCGCACGCGTCGGGGCCCGCCCGCGGGTCTTGGTCACCACAGTGAGGCCGAGACTACCGGCTGACCTGCCCGTATCCGGGGACACCCGGCCCGTTGAATTACGAACACACGTTCGCTATCGTAGACCAGATGGCACTCCGGTGGACGACAGCGGAGAGCGAGGAGGGGGGCACGCTCTTCCCCGACGAGCGGGTGGCCGAGCGCCATGTCGGCCGGGGCGCCTACGCCGGGCTGGAGTTCCTCCACGTCAACGCCCGCACCATCATCAACACGGTGCCGCCGGAGAGCCTGATGCCCTTCCGGCACACCATCAACGCGTATCGAGGGTGCAGCCACGCCTGCGTGTACTGCTTCGCCCGGCCCACCCACGACTACCTCGGGCTCGGGATCGGGACGGACTTCGAGCGCAAAATCGTGGTCAAGGTGAACGCGGTGGAGCGGCTGCAGGCGGAGCTGCGCTCGCCCCGCTGGCGGGGCGACCACATCGCCATGGGGACCAACACCGACCCCTACCAGCACGCCGAGGGCAAGTACCACTTGACCCGGGGCATTGTCGAAACCCTGTCGCGGGCACGCAACCCGTTCTCCATCCTGACCAAGTCGACGCTCATCCTGCGCGACGGCGCCGCGCTGGCGGCGGCGGCCCAGCGCACCGAGGTGGCCGTGTCCTTCTCCATCGGGACGTTGGACCGGCGCGTCTGGAAGCTGACCGAGCCGGGTACTCCCCCGCCGGACCGGCGGGTCGAGGCGCTGCGGCGGCTGACCGCGCTGGGCATCCCGTGTGGGGTGCTGGTGGCCCCGGTGTTGCCGGGGCTCTCGGACGGCGAGGCGCAGCTGCGCGAGGTGGTCGAGGCCTGCGCGGACGCCGGGGCGGTGTCCGTTTCGGGGGTGGCGCTGCACCTGCGGGGCCCGCTGCGCCAGCACTACCTGGGCTGGCTGGCGTCCGAGCGCCCGGACCTGATGGCGCTGCACCGGGCGCGCTTCCGCGAGGGGCGTATCAAGCGGACGACGAGCGGGAGCGGGTGCAGGACGTGGTCCGCGCCGCGGCGCGGCGCTGTGGCGTGACGGGGCCGGACCGCTACCGGGCGGCAACGCCGGTGCGGCCAGGGGTGGGCCAAACCGCGGGTGGGGACGGGCGCGACCGAGAGGACCCGCAGTTGCGTCTGCTCTAGCGGGGCCGCGCGACCGGCGCGTGCCGCGGTCCCTACAATCGTGCCCTCATGACGGGCGGCGCGGTCAGCTGGAGGCGGTGGGCCGCTCGCGCCGCCGTAGTGGCTATGGCCACCCTGTTGGCCGGAGCGCTCCTGGTGGTCGTCGCCGACGTAGGGGGCGGGCGCGCCGGGACGGCTCGGGCGGGTGCGCAGGCGGGCGCGCAGCCCCCGGCGGCCACCGACTCGTCGTACGGCCTGATCGACTCGGCCGGGGGGATCATGACCTTCGGCGGCGCCGGGTACTACGGCGACACCTTGGAGGTGTCACTGCAGCGACCGGTCGTGGGCGGTGCGGCCGACCCGGCGGGCGGGTACTGGATGGTGGCGTCCGACGGGGGCATCTTCGACTTCGGGAACGCCGGCTTCTTCGGCTCCATGGGCGGTACGCCGCTCAACGCGCCGATCGTCGGCATGGCGGCCAGCCCCGACGGTGGCGGGTACTGGCTGGTGGCCTCCGACGGGGGCATCTTCGACTTCGGCGACGCCGGCTTCTTCGGCTCGCGCGGCGGCCAGGCGCTCAACGCGCCCATCGTCGGCATGGCGGCCACGCCCGACGGACAGCGGGTACTGGCTGGTCGGCTCCGACGGCGGGATCTTCACCTACGGCGACGCGCAGTTCTGGGGTTCGACCGGCAGCATCAGGCTCAACCAGCCCATCGTCGGCATGGCGGCGACCAGCGACGGCAACGGCTACTGGCTGGTGGCGTCGGACGGGGGCATCTTCGACTACGGCGACGCCGGCTTCTTCGGCTCGACGGGCTCGCTGGCGCTGGACAAGCCCATCGTCGGCATGGCGCCGACGCCGGACGGCCACGGCTACTGGCTGGTGGCCTCCGACGCCGGCGTGTTCACCTTCGGCGACGCCGTCTTCTCGGGGAGCGCGCAGTCGCCGGAGCACCCACCCCTGTACCCGTCCGAACTGTCGGCCCCGATCGCCCCGGAGGTGGCGATCATCAACGAGGTGCCGGGGCCCCAGGCCACACACCAGGGCGGGCTGCGGGTCGCCTTCTCGGGCGACTCGTTGTCGCTCTACGAGGGCTACTACGTGGCCAAGAGCATTCCGCCCTATTGGGTCGAGGACGGGGCCGAGGCGGGGTGTGGCTACACGAACGGTGCGCCGTCCATCCCCTGGGGCCACCCCCCGACCGACATCTACCTGAGCCAACCGGCCTGCGCCCTGTGGTACGAGCAGCTGCAATGGGTGGTCTCGCGCTTCCACCCGGACGTCACGGTGTTCCAGACCGGGTACTGGGAGACCCAGGACCGCCTCTTCGACGGGAGCTACAGCACGCTGGCCGACGCCGACTACTCGGCGTACATTGAGTCCAACCTCGAGGAGGCGGTGCAGATCGCCCACTCCGACGGCGGCGCCGTCATCATTTCGACGTCGCCCTACTTCGCCGACGGCACACCGAACGACCTGGTCGACGCCTACAACCAGATCGTCGAGTCGGTGGCCGCCAAGTACCCCTACGTGTCGATCGACGACGTCTACTCGGTGCTCGACCCCAACGGCCAGTACGCCTCGACGGTGGACGGGATCCAGGCCCGGTCCGCCGACGGCGTGCACATCACCCAGGCGGCGGTGGACGACCTCATTGAGCCGGCGCTCAATCAGCAGATCGCCAACGTGGCGGGCGCGGTGTACGCCGGCTCCTCGTAGGCGGAGACGGGCACCGATGCCGCCCGCTCCGCCGCCCAACGTGCAACGGAGCGGCGGACACGGCGCGCGGCCGAGTCCCCCTCGAGTGGGGGCGCGGAGACGCGGCCCCCCCGTGTTCCGTATGATCCTGGGTCCATGCTGAGTCCGGGGACGTGGACAGGGCGAGCCCACCGGGCCGCCCTGGGCATGGCAGCGCTCCTGGCGGCCAGCGTGCTGGTCCTGGCGGGATCGGGCCCAGGGCACGGCGCGCGGGCGGGCGCCCAGGCGGGCGCGCAGCCCCCGGCGGCCACCGACTCGTCGTACGGCCTGATCGACTCGGCCGGGGGGATCATGACCTTCGGCGGCGCCGGGTACTACGGCGACACCTTGGAGGTGTCACTGCAGCGACCGGTCGTGGGCGGTGCGGCCGACCCGGCGGGCGGGTACTGGATGGTGGCGTCCGACGGGGGCATCTTCAACTTCGGGAACGCCGGCTTCTACGGCTCCATGGGCGGTACGCCGCTCAACGCGCCGATCGTCGGCATGGCGGCCAGCCCCGACGGTGGCGGGTACTGGCTGGTGGCCTCCGACGGGGGCATCTTCGACTTCGGCGACGCCGGCTTCTTCGGCTCGCGCGGCGGCCAGGCGCTCAACGCGCCCATCGTCGGCATGGCGGCCACGCCCGACGGACAGGGGTACTGGCTGGTCGGCTCCGACGGCGGGATCTTCACCTACGGCGACGCGCAGTTCTGGGGTTCGACCGGCAGCATCAGGCTCAACCAGCCCATCGTCGGCATGGCGGCGACCAGCGACGGCAACGGCTACTGGCTGGTGGCGTCGGACGGGGGCATCTTCGACTACGGCGACGCCGGCTTCTTCGGCTCGACGGGCTCGCTGGCGCTGGACAAGCCCATCGTCGGCATGGCGCCGACGCCGGACGGCCACGGCTACTGGCTGGTGGCCTCCGACGCCGGCGTGTTCACCTTCGGCGACGCGGTCTTCTCGGGGAGCGCGCAGTCGCCTCTCCACCCGCCGCTGTTCCCGAAACCATTTTCCAATCCCATTCCCGCGGTGGTCAGCATCATCAACGAGGTGCCGGGGCCCCAGGCCACACACCAGGGCGGGCTGCGGGTCGCCTTCTCGGGTGACTCGTTGTCCCTCTACGAGGGCGAATACATCCTGCAGACGGGCCCGCCCTACACGATCGACGACGGCGCGGCCGCCGGCTGCGGCTTCACCAACGGGGCGCCGACAATCTCCTGGAGCGACCCGGGCGCCCTCTACGTCAGCCCGCCCGCGTGCGCCCTGTGGTACGAGCAGCTGCAGTGGGTGGTCTCGCGCTTCCATCCCGACGTGACGGTCATCCAGACCGGGTACTGGGAGACCCAGGACCGCCTCTTCGACGGGAGCTACAGCACGCTGGCCGACGCCGACTACTCGGCGTACATTGAGTCGAACCTCGAGGAGGCGGTGCAGATCGCCCACTCCGACGGCGGGGCGGTGATCGTGTCCACCTCGCCCTACTTCGACGACGGGACGCCGTTCAACCTCGTCGCCGCCTACAACCAGATCGTCGAGTCGGTGGCCGCCAAGTACCCCTACGTGTCGATCGACGACCTCTTCACCGTCCTCGACCCCAACGGCCAGTACGCCTCGACGGTGGACGGGATCCAGGCCCGGACCGCCGACGGCGTGCACATCACCCAGGCGGCGGTGGACAACCTCATTGAGCCGGCGCTCAACCAGCAGATCGCCAACGTGGCGGGCGCGGTGTACGCCGGCTCCTCGTAGCAGCGCCGTCCTACCGGTGCGGGCCGTGACCGCCATTGCGCACCGGGGCGACCCGTCGGCGGCACGCGAGAACACGCTGCCGTCGTTCGCGGCGGCTGCCGCGGCCGGGGCGGACTGGGTGGAGCTGGACCTGCGCCGGACGCGCGACGGCGCAATCGTGGTGCTGCACGACCAGACGCTCGAGCGCCTGTGGGGCCTCGACGCCTCCGTCGGCGATCTCGACGCGGACGAGGTGACGGCGCTCGGACAGGGTGGCGAGCGCATCCCCACGCTGGGCCATGTGCTGGCGGCGGTGGAGCTGCCACTGATGGTCGACTTCACCCGCCGCGAGGTGGTGGAGGGCGCGCTCTCGGCGGTGCGGGCGGCCGGGGCCCTGGCGCGGGCGCAATTCGTGACGGGCAACGTGCCGGCGCTGCAGCTCCTGCGCGGGCTGTCCGCGCGGGCCCGCATCGGACTGACGTGGACCGAGGGCACGGAGCCACCCCTGGCCCTGCTGGCCGAGCTCGGGGCGGAGTGCTGGAACCCGTGGTCAGGGCTGGTCACCGCCGAGGGGGTGGCCGCCGTGCACGCGGCGGGGCTGCTGGTGTCCTGCTGGACGGTCGACGAGGAGGAGGAGATGGCCCGCGTGGTGGAGGCCGGCGTGGACGCCGTGGTGAGCAACCGGATCGGCGAGCTGGTGCGGTTCCTCGGGCGGGGGTGAGCCCGGCGGGCGGCGCCGTGGGGCCGGCCACGTAGACACCTGTAATCCTTATGGCTACAGGGCTCTGACTTCTCGGTGTCGTCTGGGAGAGCTGCATGGCGTCGCACACGTGGGGCAAGGAGATCGCCGAGGCCTACGACGAGTCGTCGGCGGTCATGTTCGCGCCCGAGGTCCTGAACCCGACGGTCGACCTGCTGGCCGAGCTGGCGGGCGGCGGACCGGCGCTCGAGCTCGCCGTCGGCACAGGCCGCGTGGCGTTGCCACTGAGCGATCGCGGCGTGCGCGTCGAAGGCATAGAGCTCTCGCCTCACATGGCCGAGCAGCTCCGGGCCAAGCCGGGGGCCGACGCCGTTCCCGTGACCCTGGGCGACATGACCACGACGCGGGCGGCCGGCAGGTTCACGCTCGTCTACCTGCTCTGGAACAGCATCATGAACGTGACGACCCAGGACGAGCAGGCGGCCGTCTTCGCCAACGCCGCCGACCATCTCGGCCCAGGGGGGTGTTTCGTCCTCGAGGTCCTCGTCCCCCAGCTGCGCGGCGTTGCTCCGGGCCAGCTCGGCCGAGCCTTCACGCTCGAGCCGGACCACGTCGGGGTCGAGACCTTCGACGACATGGTCGGACAGGTGTCGTGGTCCCACCACTGGATGCAGGTCGGTGGCCGCCTGGTCCATCACGCCGCCCCGTACCGCTACGTCTGGCCGTCCGAGCTCGACCTGATGGCGAGGCTGGCCGGACTGCGCCTGCGTGACCGGTGGGCCGGCTGGCACCGCCAGCCGTTCACGTCCGAGAGCGTGCAGCAGGTCGTCGTCTACGAGAAGGGACCGGCGCGGTAGGCGGCTCTGTCCGGCGAATTAGACCGGCTGACGATGTATCGGTTGACAGTATATCGGTTGCCGATATATAACGATGGCCATGGACCACGACGAGGCACCGCCCTGGCACGAGACGACGCACCACGCATGGCGCCGCGGCCGCGGGCTGGCCCGCAGGATCTTCCTGTGGTCCTGGGTGCTGGTCGGCATCGCCGCCGTCGTGGTGTTCATCGCCCTGCACGTCGTCCCGTCCGCCGGGGCGGCCGGGGGCTGCGGCGGTGGCTGACCCGGGTGTCGTGGGTGCGCGGCCGGCGCACCGACAGCCGGCGGCCATCTGGGCCGGGGCGACGATCGCGCTCACCGTGGGCGCACTGGCGGGGGCTCCGCTGATGGCCCCCACGGGTGCGGCGGCGCCGGCGACGGTGCTGGCCTGCTTCCTCTTCGTCGGCTCATCCGTCCACGTGGCGTCGACCGCCTGCCTCTTCACCGTGCCCTCGGTCCGCCGGCACGCCCGCGGCCGGCCCGCTCGCTACCTCTGCGCCCCCGCCGCCGTGATCGCGTGCGGAACTGCCGCCGCAGTGCTCCTCAGCCCCCACGCCCTGGCCTGGCTCCTCCTGCCGTTCTTCGCCTGGCAGTTCCACCACTTCCAGAAGCAGAACCTCGGACTGGTCGCGCTCGCGGCGTCGTCGGCCGGAGTCGCCGGCCTCACCCGCCGTGAGCGGCGGGGCATCACCGCGGCGGGTGTCTTCGGCATCGCCGGGCTGATGGCGCACCCGGCGCTGCTCCAGCTCGACGTGCGGCCCGTGCTCGGCCCCGCCTTCGCGGCGGCCGGCGTCGGCTACGGCGTCGCGGTGTCGTGCGGAGCCTTCTCGTGGAGCATGCGGCACCGCCACGATCGGGTGACGCGGGTCGGCGCCCTGTATGCGCTGGCGCTCCTCTTCCCGCTGCCGATCTTCCTCTTCGCCTCACCCTGGGCGGCGGTGGCAGGGATGACGATCGCCCACGGGCTGCAGTACCTGCTGTTGACGGGACTCGTCGCCCTGGGGGCTCCGGGGCGCGACCGCACGCCGGCGCGCGCGGCGTGGCTCTGCACGATGGCGCTCGCCGGCGCACTGCTGCTGGGCGTGACCTCACACCTGCACGGTGCGGGCACGGCGCTGCGCGGCCTCTTCGGCGTCTACCTGGGACTGGTCATGACGCACTTCGTGGTCGACGCCGACCTCTGGCGCCAACGCGACCCGTTCCCCCGCCACCTGCTGGCCAGCCGCGTCCCCTGGCTGCGGCCCGGTCCGACGGCCACGCTCGACCGGTTCCCGATAGATCGTCTTCCGATATAGCATGGCCGAGATGCCGCGGACGAAACAGCCCGCCCCCTCCCCCGCCGAGCCGGGGCACATCGCCGGCTTCGGGCGCTACGCGGGCCCGGCCACGCTGATCCTGTCCAGCCTGGCCGAGGGACCCAAGCACGGCTACGCGCTGACCAAGGACATCGAGCGCTTCGCCGACGTGCGGCTGGCGCCGGGCACCCTCTACGAAGCCCTGAGCCGCCTGGAGGAGCAGGGCCTGATTGAGTCGGTGCAGAGCGACGACCGGCGCCGCCCCTACCGTCTCACCGCCGTCGGAGCCGAGGCGTTGCGCGCCCACCTGGCGGCCCAGCGGCGCATCGCGGACCTGGGCCTGCGGCGCCTGGCCCGCACCTGGGGTGCGGCGTGAGCGAGCGCGAGGCGGCGCTCCGGCGGCGAGCGCAGCGCGCCCTGAGCTGGTACCCGCGCGAATGGCGCGCCCGTTACGGCGACGAGTTCACCGAGCTGCTCGTGGCCGACTTCGACGAGCGGCCACACGCGCCGTCGCGCGCGGTCGATCTGGCGGTGAGCGGCACGACGGCTCGCCTGGCGGCGGCCGGTGTGGCGGGCCGGACGCTCGATCCCGATCTCCAGGCGGCGCGCAGCCTCACGGCGGCCGCGTGCGCGACCGCGGTGTTCCTCGTGTCCGGCGTCGCCCTCTGGTCCCAGCTGACCATCGGTTGGCAATGGGCGCCGCCCGCGACCCGAGCGACCACATGGGCCATGTACGCCATGAGTTACGGCGCGCTCGCCCTGGCCGTCCTGGGCGTCGCCGCCGTCGTCCCGGTGGCCGGCTTCACCGTGTGGCGGCTGGTGCGCCGGCCGTCCCATGCGCTGGTGCGGCCCCTCCTCACGCTGGCGCTGGGTGTGGCCATCCTCGCGGTCGGCACCCACCACCTCGCCAACGGCTGGCCGGGCACGCGCGGGCACCCGTGGGCGGACCAGGGCGTGGTTCCCGGTGGCGTGGCGGCCTACGCGTGGGCCTCCTCGCTCTCGGTCACGTCCTACTGGGTGCACCCGGGCGCGCTGGCTGCGTTCCCGCGGGTCGAGGTCGCCTTCATGGTGGTGAGCCCCGTCGCGCTGCTCGCGGGCGTGGTCAGCGCGGCCAGGTTGGTCCGGCAGCTCCATCTCCCGGCCTCCGTCGTGCGCTACGAGCACCACCTGGCCCGGGTGGGCGCGCTCCCCATGGTGGCGTTCTTCACCGGTGCCGCGCTGTGGGTGGTCGACGGCGCTCCCGGACCGCACAACCTGTTCCACGTCGGTGCCATCGACGTGCTCGAGCTGCTGACCATGCTCGGTGCGCTGGCCCTGGCCGTTCGCTCGACCCGGGCGGGGGTGCGGGGCGCGCGCAGGCCTGTCGCGTCCTGATCCGCGCCCTGCCGGCCCGGAAGGCGTCAGGCCGTCGAGTGCTCCAGCGACGCCAGCGGGGTCGTGACCCAGCCCCGGTCGTCCATGTTCCACTCCTGGCGTTCCGTCCAACGCTTGCCGTCCCAGTAGCACCGCACGTTCAGGTCCCCCTCGAGATAGACCCAGCCCGGATCGCGTGGCCGGCGCCGGGGTACGGCAACCGGCAGCGGAGCCGCGACGCGCCACCGGCGGGACGGCTTGGTGCGCGACCGACGGGATGGGGTCCGATCCGGATCAGCAAACTCCTCATGAGTCGGCTGGCGACGGCGCCGCGACCCCTTCGGCAAGCGCCACAGTGCCACAAGGGCGACCAGGACGAGCGCGAGCAGCCACAGCACGTCGTGGGAGAGCGGCCACCACGACGTCCCCGACGAGCCCGCCACGGACTGGGCCTGTTCCTGCGCCACCTTGAATGCGTCGAAGGCGCTCAGGTCGCCCCGTGTGAGCAGGGTCGTCACGAAGACCGTGTCGCCCGCCCTGAACATCACCAGGTACTCGGCGAACCCGATGCCGCTCATGGTGCCGAAGGTCGACCACCCCTGGGCGTCGAATTTGCCGTCCAGGCGGAAGGCGGTGTTGTGCTGCGTGCCGGCGACGCCCTGGACGAACAGAGGTATCAAACTCGGATTGACGAAGCGAGTGGCGATCATTTCGAGGCCGTCGCCGGTCTGCGGATCGTGCCACGTGCGGAAGTAACTCGTCAGGTCGCCGTCGCTGCTGTACTGCTGCACCAGCAGGCTGCTCGGTCCGAGACCCGGCTGGTCGGCGTCGGAGGGCGTGAGATAGCCGTTGTTCGGCCCCGGCGGGTTCGTCACGAACCCCGGCAGGGGGTGGGCGATGACCACGCTCGAGAGGGGCGGCGCGGCGGCCAGCGGGACCGCCGCCGTGCACACGAGGCCGCAGGCGATCAGGGCCGCGGCGCAGCGCATGACCGCCAAGACTCGCGTGCCCCGCACTTCTCCCCCCTCACCCGTCGCCGCCGCCCGGCCCCTGCGTCCGCTCACCATCTCTGGTGCCGCGACCGGCCGGCGTTCCCCCTCAGTCGACTCTAACGAAGCGCCGCACAACCGGCGGTGGCTGGCCGGTTGCGCTTCGGTTGGACGTTGGGGCGCGCCGGAGTGGCGCTCTGCACCTACCCCGTCAGACCATGAGGACGACGGGCACGATCATGGGCCGGCGGCGCGTGCGCTCGCCCACGAACTTGCCCAAGGCCTTGCGGGTGTGACGGCTCAGCACCTCGATGTCGTGCGCCCCGTCCTTGAGCGCCTGCGACACCGACGCCCCGACCACCTCGCTCGCCTCTTCGAGGAGCTCCTCGGCCTCGGGCGCGTACACCCAACCCCGCGTCTCGACCACCGGCGGGCAGCTCAGCGTCCCCTTCTGGCGGTCCACCGTGACCACCACCATCACCACACCCTCCTCGGCCAGCTTCTGTCGGTCCCGCAGCACCCCGTGCTCGATGTCGCCCACCGTGCCGTCGACGTAGACGTAACCGGCGGGCACTCGTCCGTCGCGGTTGATGCCCTTCTGGTCGAGCTGAATCACGTCGCCGTCCTCGCACAGCAGCACCTTGGCCGGGTCGATCCCCATCGACAGCGCCAGGCGGGCGTGGTGGACCATGTGGCGGAACTCGCCGTGCACCGGCACGAAGCATTCGGGCGTCGTCACCGCAATGAGCGTGCGCAGCTCTCCTTGGCGGGCGTGGCCGCTCACGTGGACGGCCTCGGCGCCCGAATGCACCACTTCGGCCCCGCGCCGGTGCAAATCGTCGATCACGCGGCCCACCGACCACTCGTTGCCCGGGATGGGATGGGCACTGATGACGACCACGTCGTCCTCGCCGATGTGCAGCCACTTGTTCTCGCCCGTCGCCATGAGCGAGAGGGCCGACATGGGTTCGCCCTGGGAGCCGGTCGAGATCACGCACATCTCCCCCGCCGGCACCGTGTCCACGTCCTCGATGTCCACCTGCATCCCATCCGGGATGCTGACGATGCCGAGCCGCTGGCCCAGCTCCACGTTCTTGCCCATGGAGCGCCCGAGCGTGGCCACCTTGCGCCCGGTGGCCGCGGCGGCGTCGATGATCTGCTGCACCCGGTGCATGTGGCTGGCGAAGCAGGCCACGACCATCCGCTTGCCCGAGTGCGCCGCGAAGACCCGGCGCAGCGTCACGCCCACCGACGACTCGGATTCGGTGAAGCCGGGCTCCTCCGCGTTGGTGGAGTCGGACAGCAAGAGGCGGATGCCCTCCGTCCGGGCTAGCTCCCCCATGCGCGACATGTCGGTGCGGCGCCCGTCGACCGGCTGCAGGTCCAGCTTGAAGTCTCCCGAGTGCAGAATGACGCCCTGCGGCGTGTGGAACGCGATGGCCATGGACTCGGGCACGGAGTGGGTGACCGGGATGAACTCCACGTCGCAGGCACCGATACGCACCCGCTCGCCGTCGGCCACCGACACGAAGCGCGTCTTGTCCGCCAGCCCCGCCTCCTCGACTCGATGGCGGGCCAGCCCGACCGTCAGCTCGGACCCGTAGATGGGAGTCTGCAGCTCGCGCAGGAGATAGGCCAGCCCTCCGGTGTGGTCCTCGTGGCCGTGCGTGAGGACGATCCCGTCCACCCGGTCCTTGCGGTCGTGTAGGTAGGTGAACTCGGGCAGGACCAGGTCGATGCCCGGCATGTCGGGATCGGGGAACATGATTCCGCAGTCGAGGATGACGATGCGACCCTCCACCTCGATACAGGCGCAGTTGCGGCCGATTTCGCCCAGGCCGCCCAGGAAGACGACCCGTACGGGCTTGGGCTTGGGGCTTGCGCTCAGCCAAGCGCTGGGCCTGTGACCGCCAGCGGGCCTACCGCGGCCAGGACCTTGGCCGCCTGGGCGTCGAGCTCGGGCGTGGCGTCTCCCATGGGTAGCCGGCACTGGCCGACGCGCAGGCCCAACGCCCGCATGGCCGCCTTGGCCGGCAACGGGTTGGGATAGTCGGCGCTCGACTCGAAGTCGAAGGAGTCGAGGAGCTCCGCGTGGCCGGCGATGGCGGTGTCCAGGTCGCCGGCCAGGAAGGCATCCACCACCTGGCGGAACCGCGGCGCGACCCAGTGCGCCGCCACGCTGATCACACCCACGGCACCGACCGCCAGCAGCGGCAGCGTCATGACGTCGTCGCCGCTGTAGACCTCGAAGCCGGGGGGCGCCTGTGCGATCAGGTGCGCCGTCGCGGGCGGGTCGCCCGCCGCGTCCTTCAGCCCGACGATGTTCGGCACCTCGCGGGCCAGGCGCAGCATGGTCTGCGTCTCGATGCGCCGGCCTGCTCGCGAGGGGATGTCGTAGAGCAGCACCGGCAGGTCGCCCGCCGCCTCCGCCACCACGCGGAAGTGCTCGTGCAGACCGGCCTGGGAGGGCCGGTTGTAGTACGGCGTCACCACGAGCACGCCGCTCACGCCGCTCCCGGCGGCCAACCTGGTCATGGCGACCGAGTGGGCGGTGTCGTTCGACCCGGCGCCGGCGATGACGGGCACCGTGACCGCCTCGGCCACGGCGTGCCACAGCGCCACCTTCTCGTCGTCCGTCAGCACCGAGCTCTCGCCCGTCGAGCCGCTCAGCACCAACCCGTCGCTGCCATGGGCGGCCAGCCAGCGGGCCAGCTCGACTGCCGCGGGCAGGTCCAGCGCCCCGTCGTCGTCGAACGGGGTCACCATGGCGGTGATGACCCGCCCGAACCGGGGCGCCTGCTGAGGGCTCATTGCCTCCTCAGGCTACCAGGAGGTGCCTGGCGACTCAGGCGACCTGGCGCTCGGCCGGCGATCCGTCGGCGAAGGCGTCTTCGTCCTCGGTGGAGTCGGTCAGGTGCTCGAAGGCGATGGCGCCCAGGTCGGTGAATTTCTGGCGCAGCCAGCCGTCCGCCGCGTCGAGCAGACCGAGCTTCTTGAGATTGGGGACGATTTTGGAGAACAGCAGGATCTGGAAGTCGTCCCGCTCGGGCGCCGCCTGCATGATCTTGATCACGTCGGCCGTCGGGACCTCCATGCGCTCCCACACTTCTTGCATGGCCATGCGGTCCTTCATGCGGATGGCGGCCTCGAAGGCGAACTCCTGGCGCTCGCGCAGCTCGGCCGCGTTGAGCTCCTTGTAATACTCCTGCAGGCTCAACACGCCGAACGCGACGTGGCGGGCCTCGTCGGCCATCACATACCGCAGCAGCTTCTTGAGCAGCGGCTCGGTCGTCATCATGTGGATGAACCCGAAGGCGGCCAGAGCCAGGCCCTCGACCATGATCTGCATGCCGAGATAGGTCATGTCCCAGCGCGAGTCGGACACGATGTCGTCGAGCAGCAGCCCGAGGTGGGCGTTCATCGGGTAGTGACCCGAGAGCTTCTCGTCGAGGTACTTGGAGAAGACCTCGACGTGGCGTGCCTCGTCCATCACCTGCGTCGCCGCGTAGTACTTGGCGTCGATCCACGGCACCGTCTCGACGATTTTGGCCGTGCAGAGCAGAGCGCCCTGCTCGCCGTGCATGAATTGGGAGAGCAACCAGTTCTGGTTCTGGATGCCGAACTCGACGAACCGCTTCTCGTCCCACTTCTCGAGCACGGTGCCGGCCAGGGCGGAGTCGTCCCACTGCATCTGCGCCGCGTTGGCCTCGGCGTTGGCCATGACCACCCTCTCCTGGTCGACCTCGATCGACCAATCGAGGTCCGTCTGCGCGTTCCACTGCGCCTTCTTGGCCTTCTCGTAGAGCTTGTCGAGTTGCGGCTTGGCCCCCTTCTGGTAGTCCCAGGTGAACTCGGCCGGGCAGTTGTCGGGGACGCGGTGGAAGCCCTCGACGTCGTAGTGGCCGACGAAGCTGAGGACGGCCTCCAGGTCGTCGATGCTCTCGCGGCCGATCAGCTCGAGGTTCGAACCGAACTGCTCCTGCTCGTTGTCGAGCGTGGTCATTGCGCTGCCCCCTTGGTGGTTGGTTGATGGGTGGAACTACTCGAACGGGTGGAACCGGCGGCCTCGAGCCGCAGGGCGAGGATCCCGGGCAGGACGAAGGCCCGCACCAGGGCGCGGGTCTCGTCGGGGTCGGTCAGGTCGGCGCCCGGGTTGCGGTCCGACGTGTAGGCCAGGACGATGCGCACGGCCCATTCGGCCGCCCGTGAGGCCTGCTCGGGCTCGAGCCAGCGGGCGAAGAAAGGGGCCGCGAGGTCGCCCGCGACCAGCAGCACCCGGTCCAGCTCGGCGAAGGTCAGGTGCGGCAGGACCACGCCCGGCTCGTGCGCCAGCAGGTAGGCCAGCGCGTCGTGGGCCGAGAGCCAGCGGGCCGACTCGACCATGCCGGCGACCAGCACATCCTCGAGGTCAGCCGCCTCCCCCATGGCCACGGCCAGGGACGAGAACAGCCGGGCGGTCTCCGTCTCGACCACGGCGGCCAGGATGTCGTCCTTGCCCCGGGGAAAGGTGCGGTAGACGGTGGCCCGGGACAGGCCGGCCTGGCGGGCGATGTCGTCCACCGTGCTCTTGGCCACGCCCTGGCGGGCCAGGCAGCGCAGTGCGCCGTCGACGATGCGGACCCGGGTCGAGGTGCGGTCGTCCGCCCCCAGGTGCCGGAGCACACGGGACGGCCCCGTCGTCAGGGAATCGGTTGCTGCCTGTGCCACACCCACTGTTGAAACAGTATGGCGATATTTGTCTCACTGTCAACCAATCGTCGGTCAACTCCAGTTGACGTGGCCCGGGGCGATACCGGTCAGGAGCAGGGCCAGGACGCCGAGGACGGCCACGCTGCCCCCGACGGTGAGGGCGAGGCCGGCCGAGCGGTCGCGCCGGGTCCCGGCGTAGTCGTACAGGAGGGCGAGCACGGCCCCGGTGGCCAGCCCGCCCAGGTGGGCCCGCCAGTCGATGTTGCCGAAGAAGCCGATGGCCAGGTTCAGCACGATCAGGCCGACAACCGGTGCGATGGGCAGGTGTCGCCGGAGGCCGATGACCACGTAGGCGCCCATCACGCCCATGATCGCCCCCGAGGCGCCGATGCCGGCGGCGTTGTGCGGGCCGAGGAGGTACGAGCCGACGCTCCCGCCGAGCCCGGCGATCAGGTACAGCGCCAGGAAGCGGGCCTTACCCAGCAGCACCTCGACGGCCGGGCCGACGATGAGCAGGCTGATCATGTTGAAGAAGATGTGCTCGACGTTGGCGTGCAGCCACATGGCGGTGAAGACCCGGTAGTACTGGTCGAGGTAGTGGACGTAGTCGGGTTCCATGGCGTAGCGGTCGACGAACGCCGTGTCGGTCCCGAACCGTTCGAAGAAGAACACGACGACGTTGACGGCGATGAGGCCCAGGACGAGCGGGGTCGGGTTGGTGAAGCCGACGACGCCGGTGCGCGTGGAGCTGGTGTGGGTGAACGCGGGCACGTGGCGCGAGCGGCGAGCGCCCTCCTTGGTGCACGTCGGGCACTGCCAGCCCACCGGTGCCTGCACCATGCACTCCGTGCAGATCGGCCGGTCGCAGTGCGCGCACAGTACCGACGCCGGCTGCCCGGGATGCCGGTGGCAGGCGGGGGCGGGAGCGGACTCGGAAGGCCGGTCGCTCACCGGATGCCGGCCAGCAGCTCCGACCGGACCAGGAGCGCCACCTGCTCGGGGTCGTTCAGGTCCCAGCGCCCCGGCGAGCTGATGTACGAGAGCACCATGCGGGCCAGGAAGTCCGCCGCCAGGTCGAGGTCGGTGCCTTCGGCCATCCCTTGGCGCACCAGGTAGGGCGCCAGGAAGGCGGCCACCAGCGTGTGGATCTGGTTGGCCTCGATGGTGAGCCGGGGCAACAGGACCTCGGGCTCGGTGACCAGGATGCGCTGGAGCACCTCGTGCTGGACCAGCGCCGCACGGGCGAACATCAACCCGCGCTCCATGACCTCCTCGAGCGTGTCGGCGTCGTGCACCTCTTGGTAGAGGCGCACGAAGAACCGGTTGAACTCCCAGCCCACCACGGCCGACAGCAGTTCGTCGCGGCCGCCCGGGAAGTAGCGGTACACCGTCGCCCGGGAGACCCCCGCCTCGCGGGCGGCGTCCTCGACCGTCGTCTTGGACAAGCCCCAGCGGGCCACGCAGGTGTAGGTCGCCTGCAGCAGGCGCTCCCGGACCTCGGGGTTCACAGGCCCAGCAACGCCTCGAGCCCGACGGTGACGCCCGGACGGCTGGGCACGGCGCGCACGGCCAGGAGCACGCCCGGCATGAACGAGCGCCGGTCGTAGGAGTCGTGGCGCAGGGTCAGGCTCTGCCCGAGCGCGCCGAAGATGACCTCCTCGTGGGCCACCAGGCCGGGGAGGCGCACCGAGTGGACCCGCACCCCCGCCGGGCCCGAGGCGCCCCGGGCGCCCTCGAGCACCACCTCGGTCGTGGGGTCGGGCGGCAGGGGCCCGCTGCCGGCGCGGCGGCGCGCGTCGGCGATGGCCGTCGCCGTGTGCAGCGACGTGCCCGACGGCGCGTCGCGCTTGAGGTCGTGATGGAGCTCAATCACCTCGACGCCGTCCATGTGCGGTGCCGCCAGCTCGCAGAAGTGGATCAGCAGCACGGCACCGATGGCGAAGTTGGCCGCCACCACGGCATTGGCGCCCGATCCGGCGAAGCGCTTCTCCATGTCGGCCACGTCCGCCTCCGACAGACCGGTCGTGCCGACGACGGCGTGCACCCGCTGCTGGGCGTAGTGGGGCACGTTGTGGCGTACGGCCTCGGCCACGGTGAAGTCGACCACCACTTCCGCGCCCAGGTCAGCCAGGGCGTTGACCTCACCGACAATGGCCCGGCCGCAGGCGTCGCCCCCCACGTGGGCCGGGTCGACCGCCGCCACCAGCTCGAGATCCGGCGCTTCGGTGACGGCCCGGCACACCTCCTGGCCCATGCGGCCGCCGGCACCGACCACAGCGACCCTCTGCATGGGGGTCAGGCTATCGGGCGGCCATCGCGGGCAGGTGCGACCGGAACAGGTCCTCGTCGAACGGCCCCACGGCGCTCATGGTGCGCGGGGCCCGGGTCAGTTGCCCGGCCACCTCCAGCACCTGCGACCGCCCGACGGCGTCGATTCTGGCCAACACCTCGTCGATCGTCAGCACCTCGCCGTGCAGCAGCAGCGACGCGCCGATGCGGCTCATGCGCGCCCCCGAGTCCTCGCCCGAGAGCAGCATTTCGGCCCGCAGATAGCCCTTGGCGACGGCCAGCTCGCGCTCGGTGATGCCGTCGGCCGCCAGCAGCTCGAGCTCGCCGTTGACGATGCGCAGCACCTCGTCGACGTGCTCGGGCGCCGTCCCCACCACGACGGCCAGCGAACCGGTGTCCTGGTAGGCGGCGCGCTCCGACCAGACCGAGTAGGCCAGCCCGCGCTGTTCGCGCACCTTCTGGAACAGCCGGCTCGACAGCCCGCCGCCCAGCACGTGGTTCAGCACGGCGAGGGCCCAGCGCCGCTCGTCGAAACGTGACACCGAACGCGTCCCGTAGACGAGGTGGGCCTGTTCGGTGGGCCGGCGCACGACCTGGAGGGGCACCGTGTCGGGCCCCGGGGTCTGGCGGGCCGGGGCCGCTCCCCCGTCGGCGCCGGCGAAGCGACGCTCGAGTTCGGCGGCCACGGCGTCGTGCCGGCAGTCGCCGGCCACCGACACCACCATGTTGGCCGGGCGGTAATGCTGCTCGAAGAAAGCGCGAATTTCGTCGCGGCCGATCCGTTGCACCGACGCGGCCGTGCCCAACGTGTCGCGCCCGAGGGCGTGGTCGGGAAACAGCGCCGATTGCCAGCGCTCCGACGCCAGATCCGCCGGCTCGTCCGCGTGCATCAGGATCTCGTCGAGGATGACCGCCCGCTCCGCCTCAATGTCCTCCGGGCGCAGCGCCGGGGCCCACATGATGTCGCTCAGGATGTCGAGCCCGAGGGCCAGGTGCTCCGAGAGCAGGCGCACGTAGAAGGTCGTGTACTCCTTCGTCGTAAAGGCGTTGCAGTCGCCGCCCACCTCATCGAGCTCCTCGGCGATGGCCGCGGCCGAGCGCCGCTCCGTCCCCTTGAACAGCAGGTGCTCCAGGAAGTGCGACGCCCCGGCCAGGTCGTCGGGCTCGTCACGCGAGCCGGTGCCGACCCAGTAGGCCACCGCCACCGAGCGGACCTCCGCCATGGTCTCGGTGACCAGGCGCACGCCGCACGGCAGGACGGAGGTCTCGATCAACGACGACGCGATCGGCCGCGCGGGCGGCGGTCGCTGCCGCGGTCGCTCCCACGGTCGTTGCCGCGGTCATTGCCACGGTCGGCCGCTCCGGGGCCCAGGTCGCCCAGGTCGGCTACGAGCTCGGCTTCGAAGGCGTCCTCGAAGGAGAGGCCGCTGCCACCGGCCGCGGGCGCCGCAGCCGCAGCCGCAGCCGGGGCGGCGTCGCCGTTGCCCGCCGGCGCGGCGGCGGGCGCGGCGGCCAGCGAGAGCGAGACCTTGCCCTGCGGGTCGATGTCGTCGACCCGCACCTCCACCGTCTGCCCAAGCGTCAGCACGTCCTCGACGTTGTTGATCCGCTTGCCTCCGGCCAAAGAGGACAGCTTCGAGATGTGGAGCAGGCCGTCGCGGCCCGGCAACACGTTGACGAAGGCACCGAACTTGGTGATGTTGACCACCTTGCCCGAGTAGACGGCGCCGACCTCGGCCGAGGGCGGGTCGAGGATGAGGGAGATGCGCCGACGCGCCTCTTCCACCGCGTTGCCGTCCTTGGCCCCGATGGTCACCGTGCCGACGACGCCGTCGTCGTCCACCGCGATGTCGGCCCCCGTCTCTTGCTGCAGGGTGTTGATGACCTTGCCCTTCGGGCCGATCACCTCGCCGATCTTGTCGATCGGGATCTCCATGGACACGATCTTCGGCGCGCTGTTGGCCACGTGATCACGCGGCTCGGCGATGGCGCCGGCCATGACGCCGAGGATGACGAGTCGGGCCTCCTTGGCCTGGAGCAGGGCCTTGGCCAGCACGTCGGCCGGCAATCCGTCGATCTTCGTGTCGAGCTGCAGCGCCGTGACGGCATCGGCCGTGCCGGCCACCTTGAAGTCCATGTCGCCGAAGGCATCCTCGGAGCCGAGGATGTCGGTGAGGGTGACGTAGGTGCCGCCGTCGTAGACGAGGCCCATGGCGATGCCGGCCACGGCCGCCTTGAGCGGCACGCCGGCCGCCATCAGCGACAGCGACGACCCGCAGACCGACGCCATGGAGGTGGAGCCGTTGGAGGAGAGCACGTCGGAGACGACACGCAGGGTGTAGGGGAACTCCTCCACACTGGGGACGACGGGCAGGAGGGCCCGCTCGGCCAGGAGCCCGTGTCCGATCTCCCGGCGCTTGGGGCCACGCATGAAGCCGGTCTCTCCCGTCGAGTAGGGCGGGAAGTTGTAGTGGTGCATGTAGCGCTTGAACTCCACCGGGGTGATGGTGTCGAGGAGCTGGTTCATGCGGGGCATGCCGAGCGTCGTCACGTTGAGGACCTGGGTCTCGCCCCGCTGGAAGAGGGCCGAGCCGTGGGCGGTGGGGAGCAGGTCGATCTCCGCCGAGAGGGGCCGGATGTCGGCGACGCCGCGGCCGTCCACCCGGACGCCGTCCTCGACGATGCGCTTGCGCACCAGCTTCTTGGTCAGCGCGCGGATGGCCGCCTTGACCTCGCCGGCGCGCTCGGGGAACTCGTCGGCCAGCACCGCCTTGATCTCATCGCCCGCCGCATCGAGCGCCGCGTTGCGCTCCGCCTTGGACGTGACCAGGTTGGCCTTGGCGATGGCTTCGGTGCCGACGACCTGGACGCGCTCCCACACGTCGTCCTCGTAGTCGCTGAAGGTCTGGTACGGGATCGTCTCGATCGGCCCCCGGACCGCCGTGTAGGCCTCCACCAGCTCACGCTGCAGGTTGATCGACTCGCGGATCCACTGCTTGGACGCCTCGAGGCCGGCGGCCAGCACCTCCTCGGTCACCTTCGGCGCACCGTCCTCGTAGTAGGACCACGACTTCTCGGTGCCGCCGGCCTCGACCATCATGATGGCGATCTCGGCCCCGGCGTCCTCGCTCAGTGCGCGGCCGGCGACCACCAGCTCGAAGGTCGAGGCCTCGCCCTGCTCGAAGGTCGGGTGGGGGATCCAGGTGCCCTCGGTCGTGTAGGCGACCCGCACCGCGCCGACGGGGCCGTCGAAGGGGATGCCCGAGAGCATCAGCGCGGCGGACGCCGCGTTGATGGCCAGCACGTCGTGCGGGTTCTCCTGGTCGGCGCCGACGATGGTGCCCACGATGTGGATCTCGTTGCGGAAGCCCTCGGGGAAGGACGGGCGCAGCGGGCGGTCGATCAGGCGGTCCGTGAGGATGGCCTGGTCCGAGGCCTTGCCTTCGCGGCGGAAGAACGAGCCAGGGATTTTGCCGGCGGCGTAGGTCCGCTCCTCGATGTCCACCGTCAGGGGGAAGAAATCGGTGCCCTCCCGGACCGAGCGGGCCGCCGTGGCGGTGGCCAGAAGAACGGTGTCGCCGATGCGGGCCAGCACGGAGCCGTCGGCCTGTTGGGCCAACTTGCCCGCTTCGAATGACATGGTGAGGTCGGTCCCGCTGATCGGGGCCGACACGGAAATGGCATCAGTCATGATGCTCCTCATGTGTAGGGGGCATCTGGTGATCTGGTTCCCAGTGGTCGACCACCTCGCGCTCCGAAGTGACCGGCGACTGGCAGCCAGCTGCTCGAGACGCCCGTTTCTGTGGTGCTGCCGCTACCTTCGGATGCCGAGACGGCTGATGATGGAGCGGTAGCGCTCGACGTCGTTCTTGCGGACGTAGTCGAGCAGCCGGCGGCGCTGGCCGATGAGCTTCATCAGCCCGCGCCGGGTGTGGTGGTCCCCTTTGTGCCCCTTCAGGTGCTCCGTGAGGTGGTTGATCCGGCCGGACAGCAGGGCAATCTGCACCTCGGGTGAACCGGTGTCCGTGTCGTGGAGCCGGTACTCGGCGATGGTGGCCTGCGTGTCGGGCATGAAGAGAGAAACCTCGGAGACGTCGTCGGAGTGCGCCGGGAACCTGCCCCGGACGCCAAATATCCTAGCAGCCGCCCGCTGATCAGGGAAGATCGGCTGCGGCCAGGACCCGCTCGGTCGCCTCGACGTCCGCTTTCATCTGGGCCACCAGGTCCTGCACCGAGTCGAAGCGCCGGTCGTCCCGCAGCCGGTGGGCGAACGACACCCGGGCCTCCTCACCGTAGACGTCGCCGTCGAAGTCCAAGAGGTAGGCCTCCACCAGCACCGGCGCCGTGCCCGGCTCGTAGAAGGTGGGACGACGCCCCACCCCGATGGCCGCCCGGTGCACCGTCCGGTCGGGCCGGGTGTAGTAGCCGGCATAGACGGCGTCGGCCGGGAGCGCGATGTCGTCGGACACGGCCACGTTGGCCGTGGGGAAGCCCAGCTCGGGCCCGCCGCGCCCGTCGCCGCGCACCACCGGTCCGCGCACCTCGTGCGGCCGGCCCAGCAGCACCGCCGCCGCCTCCACGTCGCCTTCCGCCAGCAGGGCGCGGATGCGAGTCGACGAGACCGCCTCGGCGCCGTCGCCGGTGAGCGCCACCCCCACGACGTCGAAGCCGTGCTCGGCGCCGAGCCGGCGCAGCAACTCGACGTTGCCCCGCCGGCCGTGCCCGAAGTGGAAGTCCTCCCCCACCACCACCAGCCTCGCCCCCAGCTCCTCGACCAGGACCTCCTGCACGAAGTCCTCGGCCGACTCGTCCGCCCGGGCCTTGTCGAAGGGCACCACCACCGTCCGGTCGATGCCGCACTCGGCGAGCAGCTCGAGTTTCTGTTCCAGGCTGGTCAGCTGCTTGGGCGCCGATTCCCGCCGCACCACGTAGGCGGGGTGGCGGTCGAAGGTGACCACGACGGTGGAGAGCCCGGCCGCGGCCGCCCGCTCCCGCAGATCGCGGAGCAGGGACCGGTGCCCGAGATGGACGCCGTCGTAGGCCCCGATGGTGACCGCGGTGCCGGGCATCGGTTGCGAGGGTAGTCCGGCCGCGCCTCAGGGCCCGGCCAGGACGACCGCCGGCCGGATGCGGTCCGTACCGGTGGCCTCGTAGACCGCCAGCAGGGACCCGTGGTCGTCGAGCATGGCCCAGGGTCCGTCGCCCGCCGCGCCGAGCGGCACTCTGTCGAGCGGCAGGCCGGTGCGAATCGACGCCGCGGTGGACGGCTCGACCCGCACCGGCTCCAGGTCGCGCACGGCCTCGGCCGGCGTGAGCACGGCGTCGGGGCCCAGCTCGTCGAGGCGGCGCATCTCGGGCCCGCCGAAGGAGCCGATGCGTGTCCGGCGCAGGTGGTCGACGTGCGCGCCGCCACCGAGCGCCAGGCCGAGATCCTGCGCCAGCACCCGGACGTAGGTGCCCGACGAGCACTCCACCTCGGCGCGGTACACACCGGGGTGTGCGGAGTCGGGCTCGGCGGCGAAGCGGTACACCGTCACCGTCCGCGGGGCGCGCTCGACCTCGACCCCCTGGCGGGCCAGCTCGTGCAGCCGTCGGCCGCCCACCTTGACCGCCGACACCATGGGCGGCACCTGCTCGATCTCCCCCGTGAGGGCCGCCGTGGCCACCGTGACCATCTCGGGTGTGACATGGGACATGTCGTAGCTCCCGGTCACCTCGCCCGAGGCGTCGAGGGTGGAGGTGGCCGTGCCCAGCACGATGTCGGTCGTGTAGGTCTTGCGCAGCGGGGTCAAGAAGCGCATGAGCCGGGTGGCCCGGCCCAGCCCCACCAGCAGCACGCCCGTGGCGTCGGGGTCGAGCGTGCCGGCGTGGCCCACCCGGCGCTGCCCGAAGATGCGCCGGCAGCGGGCCACCACGTCGTGCGACGTCCAGCCTGGCTCCTTGTCCACCACGACCAGGCCCGAAACGCCGGCCGCGTCCGCGCCCGGCGCGCTCACGGCGCTGCCCCCGGTGCCATCCCGGGCCGAAGATCGACGGGCACGTTCGGGCTAAACCCGCTCGTGCAGCGTTTTCAGGATCACGGCCGGCCGGCGACCCGGCGACCCGCCCGTCACGCGCCCGCCCCCGCCTCCGGCTCTGACCCGGCCTCCGGCTCCGCCCCGGGCCCGGGCTCCGCCCGCCCGCCGGGGGCCGAGTGCAGCCCCCGCAGGAGCTCCTCCACGCGGGACCCGGCCGCGATCGCCGGATCGGCCCGGAACGACAACCGGGGCGTCCGTTTGATCGTCATCTGCGTCCCGATCAGCCGTTGCAGGTGGCGCCGGTGCTCGTCCAGCACCTCCAGGGTCACCTCGTCGGCCGAGGCCAGGAAGACCACGGCGGTCCGCATGTCGGCCGCGACCTCCACCGAGGTCACCGTGACCATGGGCAGCTCGTCGGCATCGGCGAGCCGCTCGAGCTCCTCGGCCACCACCTGTCGCAGCACCTGGTTGACCCGCAAGGCGCGCGGGTAGGTCGCCGTGCGCCGTCTCACCGTCACCGCCGCTCAGCTCCTCGCGATCTCGCGCTCCTCGTAGGTCTCGATCACGTCGCCCTCCTTCAGGTCCTGGAAGTCGGACAGGCCGATCCCGCACTCGAAGCCGGCCGCCACCTCGCGCACGTCGTCCTTGAAGCGGCGGAGCGACTGAATGGCACCCTTCCAGATGACGGTGCCCTCGCGCAGGAAGCGCACTTTGGAGCCGCGGGTGATCCTGCCGTCGCGTACGTAGCAGCCGGCGATGGAGCCCACCCGGGGCACCCGGAATACCTCGCGCACTTCGGCCTCCCCGGTCACGACCTCCTCGAACACCGGCGACAACAGGCCCAGCATGGCTGCCTCGAGGTCCTCGAGCAGCTTGTAGATGATTTCGTACGTCCGGATCTCCACGTCCGACGACGCCGCCAGCTCGCGCGAACGCTTGTCCGGCCGCACGTTGAAGCCGATGATGGTGGCGTTCGACGCCGCTGCCAATTGCACGTCGTTCTCGGTGATGCCGCCGATCCCGCGCAGCACGAAGCTCAGCTTCACGTCGTCACGCTCGAGACGCTTCAGCGACTCGGTCACCGCCTCGAGCGAGCCCTGCACGTCGGCCTTCAGCACAATGTTCAGCGTCGCCGTCTCACCCCGCGAAATCTGCTCGAAGAGATCCTCGAGCCGGGCGCCCGACGCCGCCGCCACCGGCTTGTGACCCGACAGGCGGAAGCGCTGTGCCCGCGCCTCACCGAGCGTGCGGGCCCGGGCCAGGTCCTTGGCCGCCCGCATCTCGTCGCCGGCGTGCGGTGGCTCTGAGAACCCGAGGACCTGCACCGGCGTCGACGGCAACGCCTCCTTTATGTGGTCACCCCGGTCGTCGACCAGCGCCTTCACCTTGCCCCAGGCCGCGCCGGCCACGACGGGATCGCCCACCCGCAGCGTCCCTTGCTGGACGATGACCGTGGCCACCGGGCCGCGGCCCGCCTCGAGATTGGCCTCGAGCACGACGCCGCGCGCCTCGCCCTCGACCCGCGCCGTGAGCTCCTCCACCTCGGCCACCAGGACGATCTGCTCGAGCAGATCCTCGATCCCGGTCCCCTGCAGGGCCGAGACCTCCACGAAGATGGTGTCGCCGCCCCACGCCTCGGGCACCAGCCCGCGCTCGGACAGCTGCTGCAGCGCCCGGCTGGGGTCCGCGTCGGGACGGTCGATCTTGTTGACGGCCACGATGATGGGTACGTCGGCCGCCTTGGCGTGGTCGATGGCCTCGACGGTCTGGGGCATCACCCCGTCGTCGGCCGCCACCACCAGGATCACGATGTCGGTGACCTGCGCGCCCCGCGCCCGCATGGCGGTGAAGGCGGCGTGGCCCGGCGTGTCGATGAAGGTGATCCGGTGGCCGTGCCACTCCACCTGGTAGGCGCCGATGTGCTGCGTGATGCCGCCGGCCTCGCCCGCCACCACGTCGGTGGAGCGGATGCGGTCGAGCAGCAGCGTCTTGCCGTGGTCGACGTGGCCCATGACGGTGACCACGGGCGGGCGCGGCCGCTGGTCGGCCTCGTCCTCTTCCTCCTCGTCCTCGAAGTAGCGGGCGAGCAGCTCCGCCTCTTGCTCCTCGCCCGGGTCGACCAAGCGCACGTCGGCGCCGATCTCGGCGGCGAAGAGCTCGATCATGTCGTCCGTCAGCGACTGGGTGGCCATGACCATTTCGCCCTGCAGCAGCAGGAAGCGCACGATGTCGCCGGCGCTTCGGTTCAGCTTGGGCCCGAGGTCGCGCGCGGTCGACCCCCGCTCAATGATGACCTCGCCGTCGGGCACCGGAGCCGTCGAGGGCTGGTAGGTGGTGAGCTGGGTCGGCTCGAGCTCTTCGAGATTGCGCCGGCGACGCCGCGCCCGGCGCTGGGGCGGCCGCCGCCCGGGCATGCCGCCACGACCACCCGCAGGCGGCGCGCCCGCCGGAGCGCCGGCACCGGAGCGGCCGCCGAAGCCGCCGCTGGACGGGCGACCCCCGTAACCGCCACCGCTGGCGCCGCCAGGACCCCCGCCGGGCCGGCCGGAACTGCCGCCGGCCGGGCGACCACCGGTGCGCTGTGGGTAGGAGCTGCCACCACCCGGGCGCGGCCCGGACGGGGCGGCCGAGGCACGGCGCCCGCCCATGCCGGGCGGGGGCGGAATGGGACGACCGCTCGGTCCGAGGGGCGGGCGCGGCGAGGGCGGCGGAGGCACGGGCCGGCCGGAAGGGCTCAGGGGGGGCCGGGCCACGCGCTGGTGCTCGGGAGCCGGGGGCGCCGCCACGTCGGGTGCCGTCGGCGCGGGCGCGGCTGCGGCGGCGGCGTGCCGGTGCGGCGGCGGGTGCGGCCGGGGCCGGTGGCGCCGTCGGCCGGCTGCTGATCAGGCGGGAGGGGCGGGCGGGGGCGTCAGGTGCCGAGGCGGGCGCACCGGGGACGGGCGCGGCCGCTTCCTTGCGGGCGGGCGCCTTCTTGAGCGGGGCGGTGCCGACGGCGCCCGAGGTGGACGCGGCGACCGCCTTCTTGGCCGGCGCGGACGTCGCCGGCGCGGCCGCGGCCTCGGCGTCCTCCGCCGGGGCGGGCGCCGTGCTCGTCGGGGCCGACTTGGCCGCCTTGGTGGCCTTGGCCGCCTTCTTGGCGGGAGCCGGCTCCTCGGGCTGGACCGGCCGACGCAAGCCCTCGGCGTCGGCCTTGCGCCGGACGCGGTCGGCCTGGGCGTCCTCAATGGAGCTGGAGTGGCTCTTGACCCCGATACCGAGGGAAAGGGCCAGCTCCAGCCCCTCCTTGTTGGTGAGGCCTAGCTCTTTGGCCAGCTCATAGACGCGAATCTTCTTCGGCAAGTGGTTCTCTTCGTCCTTTGTTCTTCACGGGGCCCGGCGCCAGCCCAGCCCCCTATCCTCGCACATCAGGTGCAGGCCACCTCCACCGCGCGGCCAGCTCGGCCGCGAGGCGCTGCACGTCCTCGTCCCCGACCGGCTCCCCGAAAGAGCGACCGAAGCCGTGCCGGCGCACCGCCGCCTGCAGGCACCCGGGCGACTCCCGGCACAGCCAGGCCCCCCGCCCGGCGCCGTCCCGGCTCACCGCCAGGCTCCCGTCCGGCCGGCGCACGATCCGGATCAGCTGGCCGGCCGGTCTGACCTGCCGGCAGCCGACGCAGGTCCGCTCGGGCGCTATGCCTCGGCCTCCTCCGTGACCCCGGCCTCCCCGGTGACCTCGACCTCGGCCGCCACCTCGACCTCCGGCGCGACCTCGACCTCGACCTCGACCACCACCTCCGGCTGGGCGGGTGCCTGCACCTCGCCCGACTCCTCGGCCTGGTGGCTCCACTCCTTGGCGGACATGGCCTCACCGCCCTCGGCCGGCTTCCACACCAGCTCGCCGCTCTCGTCCTCGACCCACTCGCCCTCGGCCCACTCCTGGTCGCCGTAGCCGCCGGCCTCCTCCTCCGCCAGCTGGGTCTCGCTCTTGATGTCGATGCGCCAGCCGGTGAGGCGGGCGGCCAGGCGGGCGTTCTGCCCCTCCTTGCCGATGGCCAGCGAAAGCTGGAAGTCGCTCACGATCACCGTCGCCGTGCCGGTCTCCTCGTCCAGGCGCACCTCGCGGACCCGGGCCGGGGCCAGCGCGTTCTGAATGAGCTCGACCGGGTCGTCCGAGAAGGGCACCACGTCGACCCGCTCCCCCCGCAGCTCGTTGGTGACCATGCGCACCCGCGACCCCCGGGCGCCCACGCAGGCGCCGACCGGGTCGACGTTGGGGTCGTTCGACCACACGGCGATCTTGGTGCGGTGGCCCGGTTCGCGTGCCGCCGCCTTGATCTCCACCACGCCGGAGCCGATTTCGGGGACCTCGAGCTCGAAGAGTCGCTTGATCAGGCCCGGATGCGTCCGGCTGACCACGATCTGAGGACCCTTGGTCGTCTTGCGCACCTCGACGATGTAGGCCTTCAGGCGGGCGCCGTGCTCGTAGCGCTCGTAGGAGACCTGCTCGGCCTGGGGCAGGAGCGCCTCCACCTTGCCCAGGTCGAGCAGGGTGTAGCGGTTGTCGGTCTGCTGCACGATGCCCGTGACGATGTCACCCTCGCGCCCGGCGTACTCCTCGTACTTCATGTCGCGCTCGACCTCGCGGATGCGCTGCAGAATCACCTGCTTGGCCGTCTGGGCGGCAATCCGCCCGAAGTCGTCCGGGGTGTCGTCCCACTCCCGGATCACCTCGCCGTCCTCGTTGAGCTCCTGGCCGTAGACGCGGATCTCGCCCGAATCCGGGTCGATGGTGACGACGGCCTCTTCGGCCGCGTCCGGGCGCCGCTTGTAGGCGGCGACGAGCGCGTTGGCCAGGGCGTCGAGCAGCGTCTCGACCGAAATGCCCTTGTCACGGGCGATCTGGCCGAGCGCGTCGAGGAATTCGAAATTGGTCTTGCTCATGGCCGCCTCACCCTCTCACTCTTCGTCCTGCGGGGCTCCGGCCCCCACTGGAACACTGTGCGCGCCCGCTCGATGTCGCCGTAGGCGAGCCGCGCCTCGCCACCGGGTACCTCCGGCCCGGACACGGTGCACCCCGTCTGGTCGGCCGCCGTCAGGGTGCCGGTCAGGCGCTGCACGTCCGCCGTGCCGGCGTTGACCCGCACCGTCACCGTCTCACCCACCGCCCGGGCGAAGTGCGCCGGCGTCCGCAGCCGCCGCTCGAGCCCGGGGCTCGAGACGGCCAACGTGTAGCGGCCCGGCAGGGGGTCGAGCTCGTCGAGAGCGGCCGAGACGTCGCGTGTCGCCTCGCCCAGCTCGTCCAGCCCGACGCCGCCGTCCCGATCGACGTACACCGTCAGCTGCGCCCCGTGCACCTCGACGTCGACCAGGTCCAGGCCGCGTGCCTCGACAACAGGCGACAGCGCGCCCGCCAGATCCGTCGTCCTCTCGGCCATGCCGTCACCTCCTCTCGCACACAAGGCCCCGCAAAGCGAAAGCGTGGGCCGCAGCCCACGCTTTCAACGAGGTACTGATTCTTTATGGACAGCCTCAGGATTATAGCAATCCGTGCGTCAGTACGACCGGCCGACGACGGCCACCAGGTCGTCGTCGGCGTCGCCGGGCTCGGCGAGCGAGCCGTCGGCCCGTTGCAGGCAGCGCACCGAGATGGCGTGCTCGGCCAGGCGTTCCTCGCCGTCGGGTCCGAGCGCCCGCACGGGCAGCCGGGCGAAGCCGGCCGCGCCCGCCTCGGCTGCCTCCTCGAGCGTGGCGACCTCCACCGTCCGGGCGTCCCGGGCCGCCGTGGCCTCGTCCAGCAGTTCGGCCGGGGCCGCCGCCAGCACGCCGGCCACCGCCTTGGCGACGCCGCCCAACGGGACGGTCTCCTTCTCCCGCCGGTGGCGGGCCACCACCACGGCGTTGCCGTCGGCCAGGTCGCGGGGGCCGACCTCGACGCGCGCGGGCACGCCCTTGAGCTCCCAGGCCACGCTGCGCCGGCCGAAGCTGGTGTCGGTGCGATCGTCCAGGCGGACCCGGTGCCCGGCGGCCCGCAGATCGCCGACCAGCGCCTCGGCCGCCGCGGCGGTCTCGGGGTCGTCCTTGACGATGAGCACCACGACCTGCGCCGGCGCCAGGGCGGGTGGCAGGCGCAGCCCGAGGTCGTCGCCGTGGGCCATCACCAGCGCCCCGACCAGGCGCGTGGACGAGCCCCATGAGGTCTGCCAGACGTGCTCGAGGGTGCCCGACGCGTTGGTGTAGGTGATGTCGAAGGGGATGGCGAAGTTCTGCCCGAGCTCGTGGCTGGTGCCCATCTGCAGCGCCTTGCCGTCGCCCATCATCCCCTCGCAGGTCCAGGTCCGGGTGGCGCCGGCGAACCGCTCGCGCGCCGTCTTGTGCCCGGTCAATACGGGGACGCCCAGCACGTCGACCATGGTGGCCCGGTAGACGTCGTCGAGGATGCGCAGCGCGTAGGCCCGGGCGTCCGCCTCGGTGGCGTGCGCCGTGTGACCCTCCTGCCACAGGAACTCGGTCGTGCGCAGGAACAGCCGCGGCCGCAGCTCCCAGCGCACGACATTGGCCCACTGGTTGATCAGCAGCGGCAGGTCGCGATGGCTCTGCACCCACTTGGCGAAGAAGCTGTTGACGACCGTCTCGGAGGTGGGCCGGACGACGAGCGGCTCCTCCAGCTCCTTGCCGCCGCCGTGGGTCACCACCGCCAGCTCGGGGGCGAACCCCTCGACGTGCTCGGCCTCGAGTTTCAGGAAGGCCTCGGGGATGAAGAGCGGGAAGTAGGCGTTCTCGGCCCCGGCCTGCTTAATGCGCCGGTCGAGCTCGGACTGCATGAGCTCCCAGATGCCGTAGCCCCACGGGCGGATGACCATGGTGCCGCGCGCCGGGCCGTTTTCGGCCATTTCGGCGCCCGCGACGACCTCCTGGTACCAGCGCGGGAAGTCCTCCGCCCGCGTCACGATCGCACCCTTGGCCATGGGTGCGCAGGCTACTGGCCGCGTCAGCTGTCGCCGTGACGCCGGATGATCTCTATCTTCTCCGCCGTGTGGTTGGGGTCGGACCCCGTCGTCTCGAGCAACGCCCTGCGGTCGGCCTCCGCCTCGGCCTCGGCGCCACCGTCGGCGGCCGCCATGCGCGCCTCGACGCCCTCGCTCACCAGTCGCTCCGCTTCCTCGACCAGCGCGGCCACCATGTCGGCCTCGGGGACGACGCGGATGATTTTGCCGCGGATGAACAGATGGCCCTTCTGCTTGCCGGCGGCGATGCCGATGTCGGCCTCGCGCGCTTCGCCGGGGCCGTTCACCACGCAGCCCATGACGGCCACCTGGATCGGCAGGTTCAGCTGCTCGAGTGCCTCCTGGGCCTCCTTGGCCACGGCGATGACGTCGACCTGGGCCCGCCCGCACGAAGGGCAGGCGATGAGGTCGAGGCCCTTGCGCTCGCGCAGGCCGAGCGATTCGAGCAGCTGGCGTCCGGCGCGGGCCTCCTCCACCGGGTCGGCCGTCAGCGAGAAGCGGATGGTGTCGCCGATGCCCTCAGCCAGCAGAGTCCCGATGCCCGCCGTGCCCTTGACCAGACCGGCCGGCGGCGGGCCCGCCTCGGTCACGCCGAGATGCAGCGGATGGTCGAAGGTCTCCGAGGCGAGCCGGTAGGCGGCGATCATGAGTGCCACCGACGACGCCTTGACCGAGATCTTCACGTCGCTGAAGCCGACCTCCTCGAAGAGCGCCAGCTCGTTCTGGGCCGATTCGACGAGCGCCTCGGGCGTGGCGCCGCCGTGCTTCTTGTAGAGGTCGGGGTGCAGCGACCCGGCGTTGACCCCGATGCGGATGGGGACACCGCGGTCGCGGGCCTCGGCGGCCACCTCTTTGATTTCGGCCTCCTTGCGCAGGTTGCCCGGGTTCAGGCGCAGCCCCTGCACGCCCGCCTCCAGCGCGGCCAGCGCCATTTCGTGGTGGAAGTGGATGTCGGCGACGATCGGCACCGGCGAGCGCGGGACGATGTGGGCCAGCCCCTCGGCCGCCGCCTCCTCGTTGCAGGTGCAGCGCACGATGTCGGCCCCGGCGGCGGCCAGCGCGTAGATCTGGGTCAGCGTCCCGTCGACGTCCGCCGTCTTGGTCGTGGTCATCGACTGCACCGTGACGGGCGCGCCGTCGCCGATGGGGACACCGCCCAGCACGATCCGGCGGGTCTGCCGGCGGGGCGACAGCAGCGAGGAAGACAGGTCCATGGCGCTAGTGCGGCAGCTGCAGCGGGTGGGTGATGTCGAGGAACACCCCGGCGAACACGAAGAAGGCCAGGAACGCGATGAACAGCGCAGCCACCGGGAACAGCTTGGTGATGTCGGCCCGGTAGTACGGCTGGCCCTTCTTGGTCCGGATCCACTCGTAGGCGGCGATCGCCACGTGCCCGCCGTCGAGAGGGATCATCGGCAGCATGTTCAGGAGGGCGAACACGATGTTGATGGCGATGAGCAAGGCCAGGACGACGGCCAGCCCCTCCTGCTCCGCCTGCGCGCCGAGATTGGTGATGCCCACAATGGAGACCGGCCGGGGGGCCGAGCCGGGGTCCGCGACGGCGCGGTCGGCTGCTTTCGAGTTGGTCACCTGGTGGAAGATCGAACTGAGGCCACTCCACGAGAACGTCTGGCCGAGGCCGGCGACCTCCTCCGAGCCGATGTTCCACGCGGTCGAGACCGCCGCGCCGGGGACGGCCAGGGGGGCGACCGACCGCGTGGCCTGGTCGATGTCGATGCCCAGGTAGCCGTGGTCGGCCAACTTGGTCCCGTCGATCGTGACGCCCTGGCCGCTCTTCGGTGTCGCCGTCAGGTGGATCAGCCGTCCGTCGCGCTCGACGCCGAGCGTCAGCGGCTTGCCGGTCGAGCCGGCGATGACGTCCGTCATCGACTTCGGGTTGGTGAACGACTTGCCGTCGATCGAGACGATGGTGTCACCTGGGCGCAGCCCGGCCAGCTGGGCCGCCGTGGCCTGGCCGTGCCAGTGCTCGAGCGAGCCCACGGTGTAGTTGTTCGTCAGCTGCCCGAAGGTGAGCACCAGCACCACCGCCAGGACGAGCGCAATGAGAAGGTGCATGACAGAGCCGGCCGAGGCCACGATGATGCGCTGGTGGAAGGGCTGCTGGCGGTAGGCGCGTGGCTCGTCGTCGTCGGGCACCTCCTCGGTGGAGGTGAACCCCACGATGCGCACGTACCCGCCGGCCGGGATGGCCTTCACGCCGTACTCGGTCTCCCCGCGCCGCACCGACCACAGCCGGGGACCGAAGCCCACGAAATACTCGGTCACCTTCATGCCGGCCCGCTTGGCCGTCACGAAGTGGCCCAGCTCGTGCAGCATCACGATGGCGATGAGGATGACGATGAAGAGCAGCAGGTCGCCCCAGCCCAGGGCGATGAAGACGACGGTGATCAGGGCCAGCGCCGCCAGCAATTGGAGGACCCGGGCCGGGTTGCCGGCCTGCTCGGAGTCCGGCCCCAGGGGCGGCACGGCCGCCGGCGCGTCCTTCTCGGTCAGGGTCATCGCAGGTATAACGCTACCGGCCGCCGTCTCCTGCTCATCGTCGGTCGAGCGCCTCGCCGGCCCGGGCCCGGGCCTCGGCATCGGCCGCCAACACCGCTTCCACCTGGTCCACCTGCTCGTCGGACCAGTGCTCCAGCGTTTCGGCCACCACCTCGGCGATGCCGGTCCACCCGAGCCGCCCTTCGAGGAAGGCCGCCACCGCCACCTCGTTGGCCGCGTTGAGCCAGGCCGGGGCGGATCCGCCCCGCCGGCCCGCCTCGTAGGCCAGGTCCACGCAGCGGAAGACCGACCGGTCGGGCGGTTCGAAGGTGAGGTTCCGGGGTTGCGACCAGTCCAGGGCGCCGTAGGCGGTGGCGGCCCGGTCCGGCCACCCCAGGGCGTAGCTGATGGGCAGGCGCATGTCGGGACTGGCCAGCTGGGCCAACGTCGAGCCATCGCGCAGCTCCACCATGGAGTGGACGATCGACTGCGGGTGCACGACGATGCCGATGCGGTCGTAGTCGATGCCGAACAACTCGTGCGCCTCGATGACCTCGAGGCCCTTGTTCATCAGCGTCGAGCAGTCGACCGTGATCTTGGGACCCATGGACCAGGTCGGGTGGGCCAGCGCGTCGGCCACCGTCACCTCACGCAGCCGCTCCGCCGGCCAGCCCCGGAAGGGACCGCCCGACGCGGTGAGCAGGAGCCGTGCCACCGCGGTGGTCCCGTCCACCGAGGCCAGGCACTGGTGCAGCGCGGAGTGCTCCGAGTCGACCGGGACGATTTCGGCCCCTGGGGTGCGGCGCGCCTTCTGGACCACCGGTGCCCCGGCGATCAGCGACTCCTTGTTGGCCAGGGCCAGCCGCTTGCCCGCCTCGAGCGCGGCCAGGGTGACCGGCAGCCCGGCGAAGCCGACCACACCGTTCAGCACCACGTCGGCGCCGCGGGCCGCTTCCACCATCCCCTCGTCACCCACCAGCACCTCGGTGCCGGCCGGCACGCGGGCGCGCACGTCCGCCACTTGTCCGCCATCGCCTACGACGACGACGGCGGGACGGAACTCGTGTGCCTGGTCGACCAGCGCGTCGACCGACCGGTGCACGGCCAGCGCGTACACGTCGAAGCGGTCCGGCTCGCTGCGGATGACGTCGAGCGCCTGGGTGCCGACCGAGCCCGAGGAGCCCATCAGGCTGACCGTGCGCATCAGCTCACCCGAGGTGCAACGCCTTGACCACGAAGTACGTGGCCGGGAGAACGAAGAGCAGCCCGTCGACACGGTCGAGCACACCGCCGTGGCCCGGCAGCAGGCGGCCCATGTCCTTGACGCCCAAGTGCCGCTTGATCATCGACTGGCTCAAGTCGCCGAGCGGCGCCACCACGGCCACCACCACCCCGTAGACCAGGGCCTTGCCCACCGTCCAGGGGTGGATGAAGTGGACGACGATGACCGACATGAGAATGGCGGCGACGGCGCCGCCGAGGAGGCCCTCCCAGCTCTTGTTCGGGCTGATGGACGGCGCGAGCTGGTGGCGCCCCATGGCCGAGCCGACCAGCAGCGCGACCACGTCGTCGGCGACGGTCACCAGCACCGCCGCCAGTAGGAACGCGATGCCGTGGCGGTCGGGGAACAGGTTGGGGTTGAGCAGCAGCGCGGCGAAGGATCCGAACGCCCCGACCCAGACGAAGACGAACACCGTGGAGATCAGGCCCGACACCGGGTCCGCCGCCGGCTCGACCCGGGCCAGGTACCAAATGAACGAGCCGGCCACGAGCAGTACCAACACGAGCGGCAGCGCGGCGACGCCCTTGTTGTACGTCTCGACCACCAGCGACAGCGCCGCCACCAACCCCAGCAGGGTGGCCGGGTGGTACTGCGCCCGGCGGAAGGCGGCGTAGGCCTCGGCCGCGGCCAGCAGAAGGACGACGGTGACGATGACCATGGAGGTCACCGTCCCGAAGGCGAAGCAGACCAGCGCGGCCACGCCGAGCAGCACGCCCGAGCCGATGGCCACGCGCATGTCGCGCCCACCCGTCCCGGCGGTGCTCACGTTGCCGGTGCGTACCGGCCCGCCCGAACGCGTGGTGCGCGGAGCGCGCGTCTTCGGCTCCGGCGGGACCGGCGGGGACAGGCGTGAGGCCGCCGCGGTGGAGGCGGCTGCGGCCACCGGCGAAGGGATGCGGGCCGCCACCCCGTTGTCGGTCTCCAGGGACTCGTCGGCCGGCGGCGTCGCCGGCTCGGGCACCGGTTCGGGCTCCAGCCCTGGCTCGGGCGCGATGACCAGCGTGTCGTCCGACTCGAAGTGCCAGGGCTGGCGCTCGTCGTCGGCCGCCTCGAGCTGCTCGCTCAGCAGGGCGCCCACGGCCGGCAGATCGTCGGACAGCATGGACGGCTCGAAGACCTCCTCCTGGGCCACCCAGTCGGTCTCCTCCTCGCGCCACGTCGGCGGGGCGACCTGCTCCTCGCCCGTGCTGCGGTCGAGCACCGCCGGCACCTGCCCGGTGGGCGCGTCGTTCCAATGCGGCAGCTCCGGGTGCTCCTCGACCACGGGGCCCGTCACCTCCCGCACGGTGTCGCCCGCCGGCTCGGCACCGATGATGCGCACGCGGCCGGAGTGGTAGCTCGGCGGGTCCTCGTCGCCCTCTTCGACCGGCGGTTCGCCCGGTGGGAGCGCGTCGTCGAAGCTGTCGTACTGGTCGTTGTCGTCGGGCATGGTCAGACCTGCAACAGCTCCTGCTCCTTGCTCGCCAGGAGCTGGTCGATCAGGGCCACCTGATCGTGCGTGATCTTCTCGAGGTCCTTCTCCACGCGCTCGAGCTCGTCGGTCGACAGGTCGCCGTCCTTCTGCAGCGCCTCGAGCTCGTGGCGTCCGGCGCGTCGCAGGTTGCGCACGGCCACGCGCCCTTCCTCCGCCTTGTGCCGCACCACCTTGACCAGTTCCTTGCGACGCTCTTCGGTCAGCGGCGGGAAGGCCAGCCGGATCACCGTCCCGTCGTTGGTCGGGTTGATGCCGAGGTCCGACGACATGATCGCCTTCTCAATGGCCCCCAGCGAGCCCTTGTCGTAGGGCGAGATCACCAGCAGCATGGCGTCGGGCACGCTGAAGCCGGCCAGCTGGCGCAGCGCAGTCGGCGTGCCGTAGTAGTCGACCATCAATGGCTCGAGCAGCGCCGAAGAGGCCCGGCCGGTCCGCACGTTGCCCATTTCGTGGCGGACGTGGTCAATGGCCTTGCCCATCTTCTCCCTGGTGTCGTCCCTGACCAGGCCGGCGAGGTCCTCGTCCATCAGCGGACCAGCGTACCGATCTGCTCGCCGCTGAGCGCACGAGGGATGTTCCCGGGCGCCATCAGGTCGAAGACCCGGATGGGCAGGTTGTTGTCCTTGCAGAAGGTGATGGCGGTGAGGTCCATGACCCGCAGGTCCCGGTTGATCACCTCCATGAAGCTGATTTCGTCGTAGCGGGTGGCCGAGGGGTCGAGCTTGGGGTCGGCCGAGTAGACCCCGTCCACCCCCGAATGGGTCCCCTTGCAGAGCAGGCCGGCCCCGATTTCCGCCGCCCGCAGGGCAGCCGGGGTATCGGTGGTGAAGAAGGGGTTCCCCATGCCGGCGGCGAAGATGACGATGCGGCCCTTTTCCAGGTGCCGGATGGCCCGGCGCCGGATGTAGGGCTCGGCCACCTCGGCCATGGAGAGGGCGCTCAGCACCCGGGTCGGCTGGTCCTGCTGCTCCAGCGCGTCCTGCAGCGCCAGCGCGTTGATGACCGTGCCCAGCATGCCCATGGTGTCCGAGGTGGCGCGATCCATGCCGCCGCTCTCTCCGGTGGTGCCGCGCCAGATGTTCCCCCCGCCGACCACCACGGCCAGCTCGAGGCCGCCCCCGTCCATGGCGCGCGCCATCTCCTTGGCCATGCGCTCCACGGTGGCGGCGTCGATGGTCTCGTCGGAAGCGGCGGAGGCCAGTGCCTCCCCCGACATCTTGAGGACGATCCGGCGCGGCTCTCCCACGATCCTGCGATCAGGAGCCGATGACGACCTGGGCGAACGACACAATGCGCGCCGGGCCGAGCATGGCGGCGATCGTCTTCTTTTCGTCCCTCACGTAGCTCTGGTCGAGGAGCACCCGCTCCTTGAACCAGCCGTTCATGCGGCCGTCGACGATCTTCTCGAGTGCAGCCTCGGGCTTGCCCTCGTTGCGCGAGATCGTCTCGAGCGTGGCGCGCTCTGCCGCCACCTCGTCCGCGGGCACCTCGTCACGGCTCAGATAGGCCGGCTTGGTGAAGGCGATGTGCACGGCGATGTCGTGGGCCAGCTCCTCGCTGCCCCCCTCGATCACCACCGCCACGGCGTTGACGCCGCGGCCCGACTGCTGGTGCAGGTAGGTGTCGACCACTTGGCCGGACTCGGCCACCAGCCGGCGCACCCGCCCGACCGAGATGTTCTCCTTGAGCGTCGTGCGCAGCCGCTCGACCTCGCCGTCCAGCTCACCCACGGCGTCCTCGCCCTTGGCGGCCACCAGGGCGGCCATCTCGTCGGCCAGGGCCACGAACTCGGCCGCCTTGGCCACGAAGTCCGTCTCGCAGCGCAGCTCGACCACGGCGGCGGCGTCGCCCGAGCGCACGGCGGCCACGGCGCCCTCCGAGGCCTCGCGATCGGACCGCTTCGCCGCGCCGGCCAGGCCCTTCTCACGCAGGATCTGGGCCGCCTTCTCGAGGTCGCCGCCGGCCTCATCGAGGGCGTTCCTGCAGTCGAGCACCCCGGCGCCGGTCATTTGGCGCAGGGTCGCCACGTCCTTGGCGGTGTAGGCAGCCATGGTCAGGCCACCTCGACCGGCTCTGGCGTCGTGTGCATGCGGCGCGGCCGCGGCGCCGGACTCGCTTCCTCGGCGGGAGCGGGCGGCGCCATCTGGCGCCGGTGCTCGGCGATGAAGCGGCCCTCGACGACGGCGTCGGCGATGACCCGGCACATGAGCGAGCCGGAGCGGATGGCGTCGTCGTTGCCGGGGATGACGTAGTCGATGACGTCGGGATCGCAGTTGGTGTCGACCACGGCCACGACGGGGAGCCCGAGCTTGCGTGCCTCGGTCACCGCGATGTGCTCCTTCTTGGTGTCGATCACGAAGACGGCGTTGGGCAGACGGTCCAGGTTGGCGATGCCACCCAGGTTCCGGCTCAGCTTCTCGAGCTCGCGGGTGTGCTGCAGCGCCTCGCGCTTGGGCATGCCGTCGAAGTCGCCGGCGGCCTGCATGGCCCGCAGCTCCTGCATGCGCTTCACCCGGCCCGACACCGTGGCGAAGTTGGTCAGCATGCCGCCCAGCCAGCGCTGGTTCACGTAGGGCATGCCGCAGGCCTCGGCGTACTCGGCCACCGGACCCTGGGTCTGCTTCTTGGTACCTACGAACAGGATGGTGCCGCCGTCGGCGACGAGGTCGCGCACGAAGCCGTAGGCGGACTCGACGCCACTGAGCGTCTTGCGCAGGTCGATGAGATAGATCCCGTTGCGCTCACCGAGGATGAAGCGCTTCATTTTCGGGTTCCACCGTCGCGTCTGATGGCCGAAGTGCACTCCGGCCTCCAGAAGCTGTCGCATGGAGACGACGGCCATTCAGAAATTCCTCCAGTCGGTTGACGCTCCCCTGGCGCAGCGCCGGCCGAGCCGGCGACCGTGGATCGTGCGCAGGTGATGTTGGTCGGTGCTGCCACCCACCGGTCGGTGGGCCCCGCCATGCTAGCCGCTCAGCTGGCCTTACGCTCTCGGGTGGGTCCCCCCGTACACGTTGCGCAGGCGCTCCTTGCTCACGTGTGTGTAGATCTGGGTGGTGGCCAGGCTGGAGTGGCCCAGCAGCTCCTGCACCACCCGCAGGTCGGCCCCCCCGTCGAGCAGGTGGGTGGCGTAGGTGTGGCGCAGCGCGTGTGGATGGGTGGGCGACGCCGCCCGTCGGTCGAGGATGCGCCGGACGTCACGCTGGCCCAGGCGGTTGCCCCGCCGATTCACGAAGGCCGCCTCCGGCGGGCCGGGCAGGTCGTCGCGCCCGTCCTCGAGCCAGACCCGCAGGGCACCTACCGCGGCGTCGTGGATCGGCACCCGTCGCTGCTTGGCCCCCTTGCCGAGCACCGTGACCGTCCGGTGCGTCAGGTCGATGTCGCCGCGATCCAACCCGCACAGCTCCGACACTCGCAGGCCGGCGGCATAGAGCAGCTCGAGCACGGCCAGGTCGCGCCGGTCCAGTGCGGTGGGCGCGGCCACGTCGAGCAGCGCGCCGAGCTCGCCGGCCGAGAGCACGCGGGGCAGGCGCCCACCGCCGGCCGGCGCGCGCAGGGAACGGGCCGGGTCGGCACCGAGGCGACCCTGCCGGACGAGCCAGGAGAAGTAGCAGCGCAGCGCGGCCGCCTTGCGGGCCATGGTGGCCCGGGCCAGCTTCCGCGTCCCGAGCGAGGCCAGGTAGCGGCGCAGGTGCAGGCGGTCGACGCCGTCGGGGCCCGCCACGTCGCTGCGGGCCATCCACTCGGCGAAGGCCCGCACGTCGCTCCCGTACGCCTTGCGGGTGGCCGCCGAGCGCCCGCTCAGCCAGGCGTCGAAGCCGATGAGATCCCACGCCGTAGGCACGGTGCAACGGTACTGCCCGCGATTGGGCGATCCTGGGAACTAACGTCGCACGAGAACCTTCGCGGGGTCCGCTGGGTTCGCAACGAGGGAGGACTCGATGGTCTCGAGATTCGATCGCCGTGCGCTGCTCGCCGGGGGCGCGGCCGCCGCGGCCGGATTCGCCGGCGCGTCCGCGCTCGGCCTGGGGTGGGACGGGATCGCCGGCGCCGTCACGAACGGCCCGGGGCGCAACGGCGTCTCGAAGAAGACCCCCAAGAAGGGCGGCTCGCTCGTGTTCGGGGTCGACGCCGAGGAGTCGGGTTTCCTGCCCACGACGGCCCGCTTCGACGAGGTGGGCGTCATGTACGCCCGCACCGTCTTCGACCCGCTGACCATCGTCACGGCGAGTGGCGGGTGGGCGCCCTACCTGGCCGAGTCGGTGGTGCCCAACTCGTCGTACACGACCTGGACCATCACGCTGAAGCCCAACGTGGTCTTCCACGACGGCACGCCGTGCAACGGCGCCGCGCTCCTGGAGAACCTGCAGGCCCAGTCCAAGTCGCTGCTCACCGGTATCATCATCAACCCGACGCTGGAGTCGATCACCCAGACCGGCCCGCTGGCGGTCGCCATCTCGTTCAAGTCGCCCTGGGTGCCGTTCCCCTACTACCTGGCGGGCGGCATCGGCGGGCAGATCGCCTACGTCGTCGCCCCGTCCATGCTGGCCAACCCCAACGGCACCAACCACCCGGTCGGCACCGGCCCCTTCGTGTTCCAGGAATGGATCCCCAACGACCACTTCACGGCGACGGCCAACCCGCACTACTGGCGTCCCGGCCTGCCCTACCTGGACTCCATCACCTTCAAGCCGATTCCCGACGAGGAGGCCCGGGCCGAGGCGCTCAAGTCGGGCACCATCGACCTGATGATCACGGACACGGCGCAGATCATCCTGGAGTTCCGGGGCAACCACAGCTGGTCCTACATCGACGACAGCACCCACGTGGCCGGCGAGCCCGACATGGACTGCGTGCAGCTCAACTGCCTCAAGGCGCCGTTCAACAATGCAACGGTGCGCCGGGCGGCGGCCATGGCCATCAACCGCTCGCAGTACACCAAGGTGATCAACGACAACGTGCAGCCCATCAGCACGGGCCTGTTCACCCCGGGGTCGCCCTACTTCTCGACGACCCAGTACCCGGCCTACAACCCGTCGGAGGCGCGGGCGCTGGTCAAGCAGGCGGAGAAGCAGACGGGCGGGCCGATCAGCTTCTCCTGGGGGTCGACCAACTCACCGTCCGCCATCCGGGCCCAGGAGTACATCCAGCAGGCGTGGCAGGCCGTGGGCTTCAAGGTCCAGAACACCATCGTCGAGCAGAACGACGACATCAACGACGCGCTGGTCGGCCAGTACCAGGCCCTGGGCTGGCGCCAATTCGGGGCGGTCGACCCCGACCTGAACTACATCTTCTGGAGCGCCACCACGGTGGGTGGCGAGGGGGACCTCTCCATCAACATGGCCCGCAACGCGGACCCGAAGATTGAGGCCGCCCTGCTGTCGGGCCGCTCCAGCACCGATCCCGACGTGCGGGCCACCGCCTACCAGACGGTCAACAAGCGCCTGGCCCTGGACCTGCCCTACCTCTGGCTCGACCGGGCGGTGTGGGCCGTGATCGGCAACCCCACGGTCCAGAACTTCAATAATCCGACGACGCCACAGGGCCAGCAGGCATTCGGCATGATTGGGGGATCGATCTGGCCCACCCAGATCTGGATCAGCTGAGTTGGAGGCCCGTGAGCGGACGAATCCTGGTTGTCGAGGACGATGAGCGGATCCGCTCCTCCATGCGCCTGGCTCTCGAGGGGGAGGGCTACGAGGTAAAGGACGCCGCCAGCGGCGAGGAGGGCCTGGACCTCTTCGCCGAAGCCCCCACGGACGTGGCGCTGATCGACCTCATGCTGCCCGGCATGGACGGCTTCGAGTGCTGCCGGGCGCTGCGGCGCAGCAGCGCCGTGCCCATCATCATCGTGACGGCGCGTGCCGACACCCACGACGTCGTGGCCGGCCTGGAGGCCGGGGCGGACGACTACGTGACCAAGCCGTTCGTGGCCAAGGAGCTGGCGGCGCGCATCCGCGCCCTGCTGCGCCGGGCCCGGCCGGCCGAGGAGGAGCCGGGGGCACTGACCTTCGGCGACCTCCAGCTGCTGCCCGAGCAGGGCGTGCTGCGCCACCTCAACGGTGAGGAGGTGCACTGCACGCGCACCGAGTTCCGCCTCCTGTGCGAGCTGGCCGCCAGCCCCAACAAGGTGCTCAGCCGTGAGCAGCTGCTCGACCGGGTGTGGGGCTATGACTACTTCGGCGACGGGCGGCTGGTCGACGTCCACATCCGGCGCTTGCGCACCAAGGTCGAAGCCGACCCGGCGGTGCCTCAGCACATACTCACCGTCAGGGGCATGGGCTACAAGCTGGTGCCCTGACCATGAGGCTGGGCATCGGAGCCCGCATCACGGCGGTCTTCGGGCTCGGCGCCCTGGTCCTGTCCATCCTCATGGGCGGTTTGTCCTACTTCACCACCCGCCACTTCCTCGTGGCCGGGCGTGACTCGACCGCGCAACACCAGGCGTTCAACAACGCACTGACCATCCGCACCTCGCTCCAGGACGGCAACACCGGGTACGTCAACCTGCTCGACCAGATCGACGCGGGATCGGACGCGCACTCGGTGCTGTACCACGGGGGCAAGTCCTACGTGTCGTCCCTGGGGGTGAACGCCTCGTCCATCCCGGTGCGGCTGCGCCGGGAGGTGCTGGCGGGCACGGCGGCCACCCAGACCTACCGCACGGCGCAGGGCGCGACCGAGATCGTGGTCGGGGTGCCGGTCCCCTCGGTGCAGGTGGCCTACTTCGAGGTCTTCGACCTGTCCGACCTCGACCACACGCTGCGCGTCCTCGGCCTCACCCTCTTCGTCGCCGGCATCGTTACCACGCTGCTCGGCGTCGGCCTGGGCCGCTTCGCCAGCGAGCGCTCGCTGCGACCGCTGGCCGACGTGTCGCGCGCCGCCGGTGCCATCGCCAGTGGTGAGCTGGACACTCGCCTGGACCCCGACGCCGCCGACCCCGACCTGCTGGGTCTGACCAACTCCTTCAACGCCATGGTCGACCAGTTGCAGGAGCGCATCGAGCGCGAGGCGCGCTTCAACAGCGACGTCAGCCACGAGCTCCGCTCCCCGCTCACCACGCTGGCCGCCACGCTCGAGGTGCTCGAGGCCGAGCGCGACCAGCTCACGCCACGCTCGGAGCGGGCCCTCCAGCTGCTGGGCGCCGACCTGCGGCGCTTCCAGCGCTTGGTGAGCGACCTGCTCGAGATGTCGCGGGTCGACGCCGGATCGGTGGACGTCTTCCTGGAGGAGGTGAACGTGTCCGAGCTGGTGCAGCGCTCGGTGGAGGCCGGCGCGCGCAGCTTGGACGTGTCCGGCCCGACGCCGGCCGTCTTGGTCGACGACGCCGTGCGGGAGTGGCATGTGGGAGTGGACAAGCGCCGCTTCGAGCGGGTGATGGCCAACCTGATGGAGAACGCGGCCCACTACGGCGGCGGCGTGACCGAAATCAGCGTGCGGCCGGGCAGCCAGGAGGAGGAGGTGGAGGTGACGGTGGACGACGCCGGGCCGGGTATTCAGGCGGGTGAGCGCACCAAGGTGTTCGAGCGGTTCTACCGCGGGTCGGCCGCGGGCCGGCGCGGCGCGGGCACGGGCAGTGGGCTCGGACTGGCGCTGGTGGCCGAGCACATGCACGTCATGCACGGCGACGTCCACGTCGAGTCCTCGCCGCCGGGCGGCGCCCGCTTCGTCCTGTCGTTGCCCGTGCTCAACGGCCACGAGGCCGAGGGGGACGCGTGAGGAGGAGGATACGGGCGACGCTGTTGCTGGGCCTGCTGAGCCTGGGGGCGGCCGGCTGCGCCATACCGACCCAGGGTGCGCCGGTGTCCATTGCGCCGTCCAAGGTCCCGTTCAACCTCATGGAGCCGCACCTGCCCACGACGACCACGACCCAGCCCAAGTCGTACGTCGCGGTAAAGGTGTTCTTCCTCGACTCCACGAATCAGCTGCAGCCGGCTCAACGCCTCGTGGCGGGGACGGCGCCGCTCACGTCCATTCTGGACGCGCTCATGCTCGGGCCGACCAGTGGCGAGGTGGCGAGCGGCATCTCCTCGGCTATCCCGAGCGACGTGGCCGTCCTGGCGGCCACCACGACCGCCGGCAACGTCGTCACCGTCAACATGAACAGTGCCTTCGGCGAGATCACCGGGACCGACACCGAGCTGGCGGTGGGGCAGATCGTCGCCACCGTGGCCGCGGAGAACGGCAACGGCACCGGCGTGCTCTTCGAGATCGACGGGCAGCGCACCAGCGTCCCGGTGGCCAACGGCTCGGAGGTGGCCGGGCCGGTCTACGTGATCGACTTCCTCGCCGCCCCGTCGTAGCGGGTCGCTGCTGCCCCGGCGGAGCGGCCGGTTAGCCGGCGTTCTCGACCTGGGCCCGCCAGGGCACCCGCGGCGCGCCCGACCACAGGTGCTCGAGGTCGTAGTAGTCGCGGGTCTCCTGCAGGAAGACGTGCACGATGAAGTCGGCGTAGTCCATGAGGACCCAGGTGGCGTCGGCCAGCCCCTCGGTGCGCAGCGGGCCGACACCGTGGGCCGTCTTGACGCCCTTCTCGATCTCCTCGACCAGTGTGCGCACGTGACGGGTGTTCGCCGCGCTGGTGATGACGAACGCGTCCACCACGCCGAAGAGCTCCTCCATGGCCAGGACGACGGTGTCGCGGCCGAGCTTGGCGTCGGCCGACTCCGCCGCGGTCGCCACCGCCGGCGGCAGTTGGACGTGTACGCCCAACCCTGGGGTCAATGGAGCACGTCCAGGATCCCGACCGTCATCCCGAACGAGCCGACCAGAATGACGCCCGCGATGACGGACCAACGCCTGCGGTCACGCCGCGCCAGCTTTTGCTCGGCCCGCCGGTCGATCCGGCGCTGCATCGGCCCGGGGGCCGGGTCCACGGTGGGACCTCCGGGCAGCTCCGTCACCCTGGCCGGCATGGCGCTCATCTGGCCACAGCGTACAGAGCGCGGCGCTCGATGCAACGGATGACGCTCTCGGGCACCAGGCCCTCCACCGGCTCGCCCGCGGCCAGGCGCTCACGCACCTCCGAGCTGGAGACGGCCACCTGGGGGCCGTCGACCCGAATCACCTGCCAACCAGCGGGGACGCCCGCGGCGAGGCCGGTGGGCCGGGAGACCACGGCCACCGTGACCAGGCGCTTCAGGTCGTCCGGGCGGTGCCACGACTCCAGCTCGGGAGCCAGGTCGGCGCCGACCACCAAGAAGAGGTCGAGCAGGCCGGGCGTGGCGGCCCGGACCTCCTCCGCCGTGTCCACCGAGTAGGACCGCCCGCCGCGGTCGATCTCCAGCCGGCTCGCCTCGGCGGCCGGGATCTGCTGGGCCAGGGCCTCGGTCAGGGCGAAGCGGTCCTCGGCGGGCGACACCCGGCGGGAGCCGGACTTCTGCCAGGGGTCGTTGGCCACGACGAGGAGCAAGCGGTCGAGTCCCAGCGCGTCGATGGCGGCGCGGGCGGCGGCCAGATGCCCGACATGTGGCGGGTCGAAGGTCCCTCCGAGGATCCCGACGCGGGCCGGGACGTCAGGTGCCGGCAAGTTGGGCAATCACCGGCGCCACCGTTTCCATCTCGGCCTGGTGCACGACAATGTTCGTGAAGCCGAGCTCCTCCCGCCGCTTGCGGAGCGTGTCGGCGATCTCCTCGATGGTCCCGATGAGCGCGGCGGGCGTGGCGCTCAGCTGCTCGGGCGTGAGGCCGAAGACCGGCGCCATCGCCTCTACGACCTCGCGCGCGTTCGGCACCACCTGCACCGCAACCGTCCAACACTGGAGCTCGAGATCGCCGGCGCGGTCGCCGGCTGTCTCGCGCACCCAGCGCACACGATCGGCGTACTTCTCGACCAGAACCTCCCCGGCGACCTCGGGACCGACGACGCCGGCCGCCAGGCTCGGTACGACGCTGACGATCTGCGCGTGCTGCCCGGCCAGCGTGAGGATGCGCTTGCTCCCGCCGCCGATGACGAGCGGCGGGCCACCGGGCGTGACGGGGCGCGGGGAGCCGATCGCCTCGTGCACCCGGTAGTACTCGCCCTCGAGGGTGGCGCGCCCGTCGGTCCACAGCGCCTTCATGATGTCGATGCTCTCGGCGAGACACGCCACGCGCACCGACGGCGCGTCCATCACGATGCCCGATTGGTCGTAGTCGCTCGTCATCCACCCGGCGCCCAGGCCGAGCTCGAAGCGGCCACCGGAGACGAGGTCGAGCGTGGCCGCCTCCTTGGCCAGCACGACCGGATGGCGGAAGTCGTTATCGAGCACGAGCGTGCCGACGCGCAGTGTCGTGGTGGCCTCCGCCGCCACCGTCAACGCGACGAGGGGGCCCCACTGATCTCCGAGATGATCGGGGATGTAGAGCGTCGAATAGCCCAGATCCTCGGCCTGGCGCGCCAGGTCGCGCCAGGCAGCGGGGGATGCGGCCCCCTCGAGCTGCACGGTGAAGCGGAAGGCGGCCATGGGGGCCGATCCTACGGCGTTAACCTGGTGCGATGACGAGCCAGACCCCCGCCTCCACCTGGAGCGCCGCGTCCTGGCGCAAGTTCCCCGCCGCCCAGCAACCCGACTGGCCGGACGCCGATGCGCTCAAGAAGGCTGAAGCCAGGCTGGCCACCCTGCCGCCCCTGGTGTTCGCCGGCGAGGCGCGTCATCTGACGGACCAGCTCGGCCAAGTGGCCAACGGCGAGGCCTTCCTGCTGCAGGCGGGCGACTGCGCGGAGTCCTTCGCCGAGCACACGGCCGACTCCATCCGGGACAAGCTCAAGATCATTCTGCAGATGGCGGTCGCGCTGACGTACGCCGCCGGCGTCCCGGTGGTGAAGGTCGGCCGGATCGCCGGGCAGTTCGCCAAGCCGCGCACGGCGGGCACCGAACGGGTCGGTGACGCCGAGCTGCCGGCCTTCCGCGGCCACATGGTGAACGACGAGGCCTTCGAGCACGAGGCGCGGCGGCCCGACCCCGAGCGCATGGTGGCCGCCTACCAGCAGTCGGCGTCGACGCTGAACCTGCTGCGCGCCTTCACCAAGGGCGGCTTCGCCGACCTGTCCCAGGTGCACCTGTGGAACCAGCAGTTCGTGGCGTCGTCGGCCGAGGGGCAGCGTTACGAGCGCATCGCCTCGGAGATCGACCGCGCCCTGCGCTTCATGGCGGCCTGCGGCATCAACCTGGGTGCGGAGGAAGGGCTGCACGAGGTCGACTTCTGGACGAGCCACGAGGCGCTGATCCTCCCCTACGAGGAGTGCCTCACCCGCAAGGACTCGCTGACGGGTGACTGGTACGACTGCTCGGCCCACATGGTGTGGATCGGCGACCGCACCCGCCAGGTCGACGGGGCGCACGTCGAGTTCATGTCGGGCATCAACAACCCGGTCGGCTGCAAAATCGGGCCGGGCTGCCCGCCCTCGGACGTGGTGGCCCTGTGCGAGCGCCTCAACCCCGACCGCGTGCCGGGCCGGCTCACGCTCGTCACGCGGTTCGGGGCCGGGCGGATCGGTGAACTGCTGCCGCCGATCCTGCGGGCCGTCGAGGCCGAAGGCCACCCGGTGGTGTGGACCTGCGACCCCATGCACGGCAACACGTTCACCAGCGAGGGCGGGCGCAAGACCAGGCGCTTCGACGACATCCTCTCCGAGGTGCGGTCCTTCTTCGACGTCCACCGCGACGAGGGCACCTGGCCCGGCGGCGTCCACGTAGAGCTGACGGGCGACGACGTGACGGAGTGCCTCGGCGGCGCGGAGGAGATCCTCGAGGGGGACCTCGGGGCGCGCTACACCACGACCTGTGACCCACGCCTGAACGCCCGCCAGTCGCTCGACCTCGCGTTCCGCGTGGCGGAATTCCTTCGCAGTTGATCCGGCGCCCCGTTCTGGCGGTCCTCCTCACCGCATTGCCGCTGCTGGCCCTGGTCTCGGTCGCCGTCACCGTGTCGGCACCACCGGCGGCGGCCAGCAGCAGCTCGAGCGTGCCCGCCTACTGGCTGGTGGCCTCCGACGGGGGCATCTTCAGCTTCGGCGGCGCGCCCTTCTACGGCTCGACCGGCTCGCTGGCGCTCAACAAGCCCATCGTCGGCATGGCGGCCACACCGGACGGCGGCGGGTACTGGCTGGTGGCCTCCGACGGCGGCATCTTCAGCTACGGCGACGCCGGTTTTCACGGGTCGACCGGCAGCTTGGTGCTCAACCGGCCGATCGTCGGCATGGCCTCGACCCCGGACGGCGGGGGCTATTGGCTGGTGGCCTCCGACGGCGGCATCTTCGCCTTCGGCGACGCCGCCTTCTACGGGTCGACCGGCAGCATGGTGCTCAACCGGCCGGTGGTCGGCATGGCGCCCACGGCCGACGGCGGCGGCTACTGGCTGGTGGCCTCCGACGGCGGCATCTTCGCCTTCGGCGACGCCGCTTTCCACGGTTCCACCGGGTCGATCACACTCAACAAGCCAGTCATCGGCATGATCGCGGACCCCAGCGGGGGCGGGTACTTCCTGATCGCCTCCGACGGCGGCATCTTCAGCTTCGGCACGGCCCCCTTCTACGGCTCGCTCGGCGGCTTGCCCTTGAAGAACCCGATCGTGGCCGCGGCGGCGACCACGTCGAGCGGGACACTGCAGCCCTCGGGGCAGAACGACGTGGGGTACTGGTTCACCGACGACACCGGCCTGGTGTCCAACTTCGGGTCGGCCGACTACTTCGGGTCAGCCCCCAGCCCGCTCAACCGGCCCATCGTGGGCATGGCCGAGGCTCCGGGGAACGGCGCCTTCGTCGGCTCGCCGTTCCCGTCAGGCTCCTACGGCTTCGACATCAGCAATTACCAGTGCCCCAACAACTTCCCGTCCGGCGACCACCAGATCGGCATCGTCCAGGTGGACGGGGCGTCGGACACCTCGACCCAGCTGAACACCTCGGGGAACTATGCCAACCCATGCCTCCAGAAAGAGGCGGCCTGGGCCGGCGCCGGACTCAACCTCTACACGTTCCTGACCTATCAGACGTCGACGACGCCCGAGCCCGGGTGCAGCTCCGACCCGACGGGTGCGTGCAACGCGGGCTATCTGGCGGGCATCGACGCCTTCGGCGACGCGCAGCAACCCGGTGTCAACACGGACGTCACCTGGTGGCTCGACGTCGAGAACGTCCCCAGCGTCCCGTGGTCGGGCAACACCGCGTCCAATGCCGCCTTCGTCCAGGGCGCGCTCAACGCACTGCACGAGACCGAGGGTCTGGCCAACGTGGGCATCTACGCCAGCCCCGGCGTCTGGAACTCGATCGTGGGCGACTACCAGCCGAGCGTGCCCTACTGGATGGCCGACTACCTGGCCTCGCCCAGCGGCCCGGGCTCGTGTGCCGACTACTCCAATTGGGTGCAGAACCACGGCGCTCAGCTGCCGGGTCCGCCGATCCTCGTCCAGTACAACAGCCAGGAGTACGACGAGGACTACGCCTGCTAGCGGGGCGGCGCCGAGGCCCCGGAGGGTCGACGACGTCAGGTCCAGGCGCTCCGCGTGGGCGGCATGCCGCTCCGCCCGTCCGGTGTGGGGAGGACGCCCAGCACCTGGTGAACCGAGATCCCGCCGTCCGCGAAGCCGTTGGCCGACGCCGCCATGTAGAGCAGCCAGACGCGGGCTCGTCGCACCCCCACCTCTGACACCGCCGCCTCCCAATGCCGCTGGAGGTTGCCCACCCAGGCTCGCAGCGTCTTGACGTAGTGCTCGCGCAGGGACTCGACGTCGCGCACCTCGAAGCCCGCCTGCTCCATCGCCAGGACGACCTGACCCACGTCGACCAGCTCGCCATCGGGGAAGACGTACCGCCCGATGAAGGATCTCGAGCCGATGCTCGATCCGCCCGCGCTCGAGATGGCGTGGTTGAGCAGCCTGCCGCCGGGTGCGATCAACCGGCGCATGGCGCCGAAGTACCCGGCGCTCCTGGAGGATCCGACATGCTCGAACATACCCACCGACGCGATGCCGTCGAAGGTCCCGTCGCGCACGTCACGGTAGTCCTGGAGCCGGATCTCGACCTGTCCATCGAACCCGGACGCCGCCACCCGCTCGCGCGCCGAAAGCGCCTGCTCCGGGCTGAGGGTCACACCGACCACCTGCGCGCCGTAGTGCCGCGCGGCGTGGATGGAAAAGCTGCCCCATCCGCAACCGACATCGAGGATTCGCTGGCCGGGCCGATCGGTTAGGCCGAGCTTGCGGCAGATGAGATCGTGCTTCGACTCTTGAGCCGCTTCCAGGGTGACGCCATCCGACGAGAACCGGGCGCAGGAGTACGTCATCGAGGGTCCCAGCACCATGGCGTAGAAGTCGTTGCTCACGTCGTAGTGGTGTCGCACCACCTGCGCATCGCGGCTGCGCGAGTGCAGCCGGCCCCGGGGTGCCGCCTCCTCCGGTGGAGGGGAGATCGGTCGACCGACGGCCCCGAGCCGGTACGCAGCCAGGATGGCCTGCCACGGCAGCCTCGAGCTGGCACGGGCGCGGGTTGGCGACGCGGCATGCAGCAGGGCCAGCAGGTCGAAGATGTCTCCGTCGAAGTCGAGGTCGCCCACCACGAACGCCCGGGCGAGGCCGAGCTCGCCCGGCGACCACAGCAGACGGCGCACGGCGTCAGCTGATTGCACTTGGAGCGCGTCCCCTTCGGCCGGCCCGAGTGCGGATCCGTCCCAGAACTGCACGCGTACCGGCGGCGGCCCACCGAAGAAGTAGGACAGCAGGGGCTCCACGGCTGCGGCTGCTCCGCCGCGCGGCTGGGGTTCGATGGTCCCGCGTAGCTCCCGCGGGGGCCGCGACGGGCGCGGCCTGGGAATGAGGTCCGATCGCATCGCTGTCTCCTGTGACTGCCGCAATTGTAAGCCTCGGCAGCAGTCGTCAGACCGGGGAATTCGCCGGAGGAACCTGGCGCTTAGCGTGGGCCCATGCGCTTCGCTTTCAAAACCTCGCCGCAGGAAACGACCTGGTCCGACATGCTTGCCGTGTGGAAGGCGGCCGACGACATCGAGCTGTTCGAATCGGGCTGGACCTTCGACCACTTCTACCCGATCTTTTCGGACAGCACGGGCCCTTGCATGGAGGGCTGGACCACCCTGACGGCGCTGGCCCAGGCGACGACCCGTTTGCGCATGGGGACGTTGGTGACCGGCATCCACTACCGGCACCCGGCGATCCTGGCCAACATGGCGAGCACCCTCGACATCGTGTCGGGGGGCCGGCTCGAGCTTGGCATCGGGGCCGGGTGGAACGAGGAGGAGTCGGAGGCCTACGGGATAGAGCTGGGCACGCCGCGCCAGCGCAGCGACCGCTTCGAGGAGGCCTGCGAGGTGATCGTCGGGCTCCTCACGCAGGAGACGACGACCTTCAAGGGCCGGTACTACCAGCTCAGCGAGGCCCGCAACGAACCCAAGCCGGTTCAGCGCCCCCACCCGCCGATCTGCGTCGGTGGGAGCGGCGAGAGGAGGACGCTGCGCACCGCGGCCCGGTTCGCGCAGCACTGGAACTTCGTGGGTGGCACCCCGGAGGAGTTCGCCCGCAAGCGCCACGTCCTGTATCAGCACTGCGAGGACCTCGGGCGCGACCCGAGAGAGATCCTCCTCTCCAGCCACGTCATGTTCGCCGGCGACCCGAAGGCCACCGCCGAACAGGCGGCGGCACTGGCCGAGGTCGGCGCCGAGCTGGGCATCGTCTACCTCCGGCCACCCCTCGATCCGGGAGTACTCGAGCCGCTGGCCACCGTCCTCAGTGAGCTCTAGGTCTAGAGAAACGACGACGACGACTCCACACCCAGACCGAGTTCGCGTGCACCCGTCGACGGCCAGACACGATTCCTGGACCTGCACGGATCACCCAAGCCGAGCTCGAGCTAGAGCTAGAGCCCTCGAGCCCGTCGTTCCGGCCACTCGATGTCACCGCGGGTCCTGGGCCGGAGCCCTGCCCCAACGTTCGGCGCTCTCGAGCGAGGGGACGTTCAGTACCGTCAGGACTGGAGGAAGGCCAGCAGATCGGCGTTGATCGTCGGGGCCTCGGTGGTCGGCATGCCGTGCGGGAAGCCGTGATAGGTCTTCAGTGTCCCGTTCTTCACGAGTGCCGCGGACAGCGGGCCGGAGTCGGCGTAGGGGACGATTTGGTCGTCGTCTCCGTGCTGCACCAGGACGGGCACGGTGATGTTCTTCAGGTCCTCGGTGAAGTCGGTTTGGGAGAAGGCGACGACGCCGTCGTACTGCGCCTTTGCTCCGCCCATCATCCCCTGGCGCCACCAGTTCTCGATGATCGCCTCGTTGGGCTCGACGCCGGGCCGGTTGAAGCCGTAGAAGGGTCCCGACGGCAGGGCCCGGTAGAACACGGACCGGTTGGCCGCCAGCTGGGCCTGGAGGTCGTCGAACACGCTCTTGGGCAGACCGCCGGGATTGGCGTCGGTCTTCACCATGAGCGGCGGCACCGAACTGATCAGGACCGCCTTTGCGACTCGGTCTTCGCCGTGCCGGGCGATGTAGCGGACCACTTCACCACCACCGGTCGAATGGCCGACATGGACGGCGTCGTGGAGATCGAGATGGGCGGTCACCGCGGCCAGGTCGTCGGCGTAGTGGTCCATGTCATGACCATCGCTGGTCTGCGAGGAGCGGCCGTGCCCACGCCGGTCGTGGGCGATCACCCGGTAGCCATGACCCAGGAAGAACAGCATCTGGTTGTCCCAGTCGTCAGCAGAGAGCGGCCAGCCGTGACTGAACACGATGGGTTGGCCCGACCCCCAGTCCTTGTAGAAGATCTCTGTTCCGTCGGTGGTGGTGATCGTGCCCATTTACCAGGTCCTCCTGTTGGATGTGATGCTCGAAATTGCTATGGTCGGCTCCTCCTTGTCGTCGCTCTTCAACCTCCCATCTTCACTTGGGAGCGGCTTTCGATCAACCTCCCTGCGTGCCTCCGGACTGTCGCCGGGCTGGGTGCCACGGATCGCCCTGTCGAGCCGATCGGGTGAGCGCTCGTGCTCGGCGGCGTCGCCTTTCCTTGTGCCCCCCCGTCTCCCGGCCGTGGCTCTCCGGCCTCCGATTCGGCCAAAGGACCTGACCTCACCGCAGCGACGCCGCGTGGCATGACTCACTCACGGCAGTGGTCGCCCCATGAGGACGGCATCCCAAAGTTCTCCGTTTCGGCGTCGATAGTGGCGATGCTTACGCCCCTCCTCCATGAATCCAGCACGGCGGTAGAGCTCGAGGGCGGTGGAATTGTGAGGCCACACCTCGAGGGCCATTTTGTGAGCTCCCGCTTCAGTCGCCCACTCGATTGCCGCGTCGAGCATCACCGCTCCAATGCCCAAACCTCGCCACCCGACGACAACGAGCATCCCGATGTCAGCCACCCCGTAGGGGGCGATTTCAATCGAAATGTGGCCGACGATTCCTGGACCTCCCGCCGCGGAGGCATCCGCAACCAACACGGTCGACGAAACACCCGATGAGAGTTTGTCGAGCAGGCCACGGCGGGCATCGCGATCGAACGGAATCTCGATACCGATATAGCCGCCCTCTGCGGCGACGGTCCACGTGTGTTCAACCAGCTCGTCGATGTCCTCCGCGCATGCCGGTCGGATGATTGCCGCCTCGGCCGTGCGCCGATTTTCGAGTTCCATCGTCTCAGTCTGTCTCGATCGTGTCGCAACGGACCACTGGCCATGCGTCAGAGAGAAACCGAAACACCTGCCCCAGATGGCTACGGGGACCGAGCCTCGCACCCGTTCAACAGGGGGGCGGCCGTAGGCTGCTCGGGTGGCAGTGCACGGCGATCGTATTGCTTGCGACCACGAAGGTTGCGATTACTCCGTGGCGTTTCAGGTTCTCAGACCCGCTGCGGCGGACCGCTTCACCCCTGGGCCCTTGCCACGGCATTGGGCCAGGAGAGAGGGATGGAGGATCGACGAGGAGGGCGATTTCTGCCCCAGGCACTCCGAGATTTGGGAAATCCGAGAGGTATGACGAGTCCCCCGATCCCATGGTGACCCGATCGCGAGCCCGAGGTCGTGACGCACGTGCGCAGTCGAGGCAGGGCCGGAACCAGCGTGCCACGTGATAATTCGTGCTGAACATTCAGGCGACGTTCCCACGATTCGGACCATGATCGCTCGGATCATGCGGCCCCAGACAGCGGATCTCGTCGATCGGGTCCGAGGCAGTGATCGCTACGTTCCAGAGCTCAGTCGCGTTACTGTGGGTGACGACGACGAGATCGTCGGGTTTGTGATGCTCAGCCGTCTCGAGGTTCGCGGGGACGGGCGATGGAGCGCACTAGCTCTGGCGCCGCTGGCGGTCTCGGAGTCCCACCAGGGAACCGGAGTCGGTTCGAGCCTCACGCAGGAAGCGCTGCGCCACGCCGACGAACTGGACGAAGCGGTCGTGATCGTCCTCGGGCACCCCAGCTACTACCCGCGCCTCGGCTTTGTGCCAGCTGCCGGCCTCGGGATCTACCCCCCTCCCGAAGGCGCCGACATCCCGAGTGATGCCTGGATGGCCATGACTCTGACCCGGTACACGGCAGACTTGCGCGGAACCGTCTCGTACTCCTCGGACTTCATCGAGACAGGAAGCGTCCCAGGCCTCTGAAGTCCAGGGCCGCTCGTAGGAAAACGGCCGGGCCGGATGGTCACGATAGGCCGACTGAGGCAATCTTCGGCCCTGAGGGTCACGGAAAGCTGCGCCCAACCGGCTCCATGGGCAGCTTCGTCCAGCTGGATGCCGGAATCCACCACCGGGAGCGGGACGGCAGGTGGCGCCGCGAAGGCGCGGCGGTCACACCCTCGATGGAGCAGCAGCTACCCGGGGCGTGTGTCGCAGAGTCGCCAAGCGCAGGAGGACGAGTGTCCGCACGGCCCACCAGCCTGGGTCGATCTCACCCACGGCCATCGACAAGCGGCCCGACGTCGTGGCCGCATGGTGGTTGTTGTGGAGACCCTCGCCTGCGACCAGCCAGGCCAGCCATTGGTTGTTGGTGGCCAGATTGGGGTGTGGCCGCTTCCCCCATTTGTGCCCGATGGCGTTGATGGCACCGCCGCCCAAGAGGTAGGTCGTGGCGTGGACGGCGGCCGCGATCAAGCCGATCTCCCATCCGAACAGTCCGACCAGGATCCCGATGCCGATGCCGAGGCCCAACAGCGCGTGATCGAACAGCAACCTGTCCCAGCGATCGCCGGGGAGGTCGCGCGCGTAGCGGGCCACGGCGTCGCGGTTGCGCGCCACCCTCCGGTAGAGAACCGCATTGCCGAATTGGACGGCCGAGAAACCGAAGACGACCGGCGAATGGGGATCCCCATCCTTGTCGGTAAAGGCGTGGTGCTTGCGGTGCACGGCCACCCATTGGCGGGGCCGGGTCCCCGTCGCAATCCAGATCACGAACCGGCAGGCAAAGGCCACGGGGGGCTTCAGCGTGATCGCCCGATGAGCGAGCGCTCGGTGCAGATACACCGTCGTGACGACGAATGCAATCTGCGTCGTCACCAAGCCGATGATCACGGCCTCAAAGACCGCGGGCACGAGTGCAGCATACGTCGGTTGGTGGTCGGGAGCCAGTCAGGGTGAGCCAGTCGGGATGTCGCGAGGGGCCTCGGGGCCTCTTCCAACGCCTTCCGCTGCCCAACTCCAGGTGCCTCAGTTCGCCGCCGCCGGGTGGGCGACGCCCACCTGCGACCCCCGGCGCCGAGATGGTGCCGAATTGGTGCCGACCTTGACACCTTTGGGAAGCGGCGGATCCCGCGGCCGGCGTCGTCACTCCGTACGAACGGAGAACGCCTCCTTCCGCTCTCTCCGCCGGTCTCCTTCGCCGTTATCCGCTCCCGTCGCCGGCGCCGGGCCGAGGCAGGCGGTAGATCGCCACAGGATCGTCGGTTCGCTCCGACGGCAGGGTCGTGACGTCCCGGAGCCGGAAGCCGTTCTTCTCGAGCACGCGCCGCGAGGCCACGTTGCGTGCGTCGGGGTCCGCCGTGACGGCACAGCCGGGATGCTCTGCCCTGGCCGCGTCGACGAGCGCGGCCACCAGCGCCGTCCCGATGCCCCGGCCGACCCGGGCCGGATCACCGATGGCGTAGTCGATCCCGACGTCGCCCGGCTCAGCGCCCATGTCGACCGCCCATTCGGGGTCGACCGCGCAGACGTACCACTGGCACCAGCCGACCGGCTCGTCGTCTTCCAGCACCGTGAGCACATGGACGGGCGGCGACCCGGCGGCGCCCTCACGCAGGTCGTCGAGCTCCCGCTCGACAGAGGAGCCGGCCAGGAACCACCGGGCGACATGCGGTGTCGACAGCCATTGCGCCACGAGCCGCAGCTCGTCCTCCTCCAGGGGGCGCAGGTGCACCCGCCCGGCCTCCGCCCCTCCTTCGCCAGACCCTGGACGCGGGCCGGAGCCCGGGTCGGCGCCGTCCCGTGTCGTCAGGCGGTCTTCACGACCAGGACGGCGCAGTGGGCGCCGTGGGCGACCGAGTTGGGCACGCTCCCGAGGTACCGGCGGGCACCGCGCATACCCTTGGAGCCCACCACGATCAGGTCGGCGTTCAGCGACGCCGCCGTGTCCAAAATGGCGTCCACGGGGTCGCCATGCACGGCGTGGGCCTCGACCTTGAGGCCGCTCCCCCAGGTTTCGATCGACCGCGCCCCCACCTGGCGCGCCGCCTCCTCGACCACGGCGTGGCCGGCACCCGTGTCCACCAGCGCCGCACCGGTCACCTGCGCCAAGCCCGGGCTGTTGGCCCGGAAGGACGTGATCACATGGAGCTCCGAGCCCCACGATCGGGCCAGGTCGGCGGCCGCCTCGACCGCGCGGTCGGCGGTCTCCGACCCGTCCGTGCCCACGACGACGATCTTGTACATGGCTCGATCCCTTCTCGCGCCGGGCGAATCAGCGTAGTTGGAGTCGCGCGCCGCCGCCCGGTTCAGGATCCGGCCGCCAGTGCGGCGTCCCAGAACTCGCGGAAGAGCGGGGGCGGCTCGGGCGAGGTCATGGCGCGCTGGGTCAGGAGGATGCCGGTGACGCCGCGCACCGGATCGGTCCGCCACGTCGTGCCCGTCCCACCGTCCCAGCCGTACCCCCACGGCACCGGTGGTTCGCTCTCCAGCGGGACCGGAGCGGCCATGCCGTAGCCCCACCCGCCGTGCTCGCCGAGGAAGAGGGTGTTCGCCGCCCGTTGCTCCTCGGTCAGGTGGTTGCGCGTCATGGCGGCCACCGACGCCTCCGACAGCAGCCGCCGTCCCCCGTGCCAGCCTCCTGCTCCGAGCATGGCGACGAAGGCCCACAGGTCGTCGATGGTCGAGACGAGCATGCCGGCCAGGTTGGCCATGGCCGGCGGTTGGTTCCACCAGCCGCCGCTCGGCCGGTCGAGCACCCTGAGCTCTCCGGTGTCGAGGTCCAGGAAGTACGCGGTGGTGAACCGCGGCTGCGAGGCCGGCGGCACGCTGAACGAGGTGTCCAACATGTCGAGGGGGTCGAAGAGCCGGTCCCGCAGGAACTCCTCGAGGGGCTGGCCGGTCACACGCTCGAGCAGGACGCCCAGCACCTGCGCCCCCGTGTTGTAGCGCCAGGCCACCCCGGGCTGGTCGAGCAACGGCAGGGTGGCGAAGCGGGCGATCCACTCGTCCGAGGAGAACGGTGGGGGCGGCCAGGGGGGTCCCAGGGTGGCCAAGCCGAGCTCCGCCTCGGCCCTCTGGACCGGGTAGGTGCCCGGCGGCGCCATGATGGCGCCGAAGCCGAGGCGGAAGGTGAGCAGGTCCTCCACCGTGATCGGCCGCCCGGCCGGGACGGTGTCGTCGAGGGGGCCGTCCAGGCTGCGCAGCACCTGGCGCGCCGCCAGTTCGGGCAGGAACTTCTCGACCGGGTCGTCCAGCGCCAGGGCGCCCTCGTCGACCAGCACCATCGCGCCGGCCGCCCCGATGGGCTTGGACAGCGACGCGATGCGGAAGATGGCATCGCGCCGCAGGAGAGCTGGGTCGTCGAGAGCCGGGGTGCCGAGCACCTCGACGTGCGCGTCCTCGCCTCGCGCCACGAGCGCGATCAGGCCCGGAACCTCGCGGCGTCCCACGAAGGCGGACAGTCGCTCGCGGAACCGGTCGAATCCGTCGGGGCGAAGCGGAGGCGTCATCGCTGCCCGTCCATGCCCGCGCACGTTACCGGTAGCGTGCCGGCGTGGCCTCGCTCGAGGACGTGGTCGGACTGATCGCCGAGTTACCCGAGGTGACCGTCGGCGAGCGGCACGGCCACCGGAGCTGGTACGTCGGGCCTAAGGCGTTCGCCTGGGAACGCCCGTTCTCGAAAGCCGACCTCAAGCGGTTCGGCGACACGCCGGTGCCCCGCGAGCCCATCCTGGCCCTCCGCACGGCCGACCTCGGCGAGAAGGAGGCCGTGCTGGCGGCGGGTCACAAGGGCTTCTTCACCATCCCCCACTTCAACGGCTACGCCGCCGTCCTCGTCGAGCTGCGCCGCGCCACCCGTCGGCCACTGCGCGAGGCGATCGAGGACGCCTGGCTGGCCTGCGCGCCCGAACAGCTGGCGCGGCAGTTCGCCGGCGGGAGCTGACGGCTACGCGGGCCGGGGCAGCCCGCAGGCGTCGTTGAAGCGGATCAGGACGAAGCGGTCCTGATCGGGCTCCCACTCCCACTCGGTCATGGAGCCGTGCGCAATGCTCAGCCAGCCCCGCCGGTACGCCTCGGGCGCTATCCCCAGGAACGAGATCATGGTGGCCTCGATCACCCCGGCGTGCACCACCGCCACCACCAGCTCGCCCGGGTGGTCCCGCACCAGCTCGCGCACGGCGCCGGCAGCGCGGGCGACGAAGGACGACCAGCTCTCGCCGCCGGGGGCGATGGGCCGGGTCGGGTCGCGGTCCCAGTCCGGCACGCCGAAGGTCGCCACCACGTCCTCCCACACCATGCCGTCGCACTCCCCGGGATGGAGCTCGCACAGGTCACAGCGCTGGCGCACCGGCCCGAGCGCGCCCGGGCCCGTCCCCACGACCGGTCGCAGGCTCTCAGCCGTCTCGACGGCACGCGGCAGCACCGAGGAGTACAGCGCGGTGGCCCGGCGCAGCTCGCCCGACTCGTAGAGCCGATCGGCCAGGACGGCGACCTGCTCGCGCCCGAGCGGGGTCAAGCCGGTGCAGCCGGTGACACCCCCCACCACCCCGTTCACGTTGCACTCGGCCTGCCCGTGGCGGACCAGGACGATGCGGGACGCCCCGGGCACCGGCGGGAAGAGCCGCAGGATGCCGCTGTGGCCGTCGTCGGCGGGCGACGATTCGCTCACGCGAGATTGCCGACGAAGTGCTCGAGCTGGCGCAGCGTGCGGCACTCCACCACGTCGTCGCAATGGGCGGCGTACTCTCCGACGATGGAGTCCCCCGAGCCCCAGTAGTCGCGCGGCTCGGGGTTCAGCCAGAAGACGTGCCGGGCTCGCGCCTGCAGGTCCTCGAGCACCCAGGACTGGGAGGCGTGGTAGTTGTTGCGGGCGTCGCCGAGCACCATGACGCTCGAGCGCGACGTCACCTGATCGCCCCAGCGCCGGTGGAACTCGGTCAGTGCGTGGCCGTAGTCGGAGTGCCCGTCCACCCAAATGACGTCGGCCTCCGTGTTGATGCGGGCCACCGCCTCAACCGGATCGACCACGCCCTCGAAAAACCGCGTCACCTCGTCGATGCCGTCGACGAACACGAAGCTGCGCACCTTGGAGAACTGCGACGAAATGGCGTACACCAGGTGCAGGGTGAAGCGGGCGAAGCTGGCCACCGAGCCCGAGATGTCGGCGATGACGAAGATCTCCGGCTTGGCGGGGCGCGGGTGCCGGAAGCGCGGTTCTATGGGCACGCCGCCTGTCGAGAGGGAGCGTCGCATGGTGGCCCGGAAATCGAGCGGGCCCTTGCGGCCGTGACGTCGCTTGCGGGCCAGGCGGACGGCCAGCTTCCGCGACAGCGGCTGGAGGACCCGGTGCAGCATGGCCAGCTCGTCCCGGGTGGCGTGCATGACGTCGATGTCTTCGGGCAGCGGCTTGCGGACCGACTTGGCCAGGGCCTCCGCTCCCCGGTCCTCGACCAGGCGCCGGCGGATCTCGGTCTCGACGGCCCGGCGGAACTTCTCGATCCGGGCCTTGAACTCGTCCTGGGCCAGCCGCTCCTCCAGCTCGGTCAGCCCCCCGCCGGCCGCGCCGGCCTGCGCCTGGGCCATGAGGCGCTCCAGCACCGCGTCGAGGTCCAGGTTTCGCAGCGTCCGGTACAGGTAGTAGGTGCCGCCGACCGGGCGCCCCGGCTCCATGCCGGCGTAGCGGTCGACGGCGTTGCGCGCCACCGCGTTCATCGAGCGCGGCGTCGGCGGACACCAGCGACTTGAAGAGCAGCTCGGCCAGCTCCTCAGGCGTCATGCCCTCGCCGCCACCTCCGCCCTTCCAGGACCGGCCCTGCCCGGGCATCCGCGCCTGGTCCCCCGCCGCCCCTTCCTCCTCCGTGTCGCCCAGGCCCTCGCCGAGTTCGTCGCCCTCCCCGGCGCCGGCGCCCGTCCGCACGGCGAAGAACACCTCGAAGGCCGTCTCGAAGGCCCGCCAGTGCGACGACGACTTCACCAGGGTGGCCGCCAACGCGTACTTCAGTCCCTCGCGGTCCTCGAGGGGAATGTGCTTGACCGCCTCGGCGGCATCGAGGTGCTCGGTCAGCGAGACCGGCAGGCCCGAGCGGCGCAGCTCGGTGACGAACCCCGACAGGAGGTCGAGCACTTCAGCCTGCCGCGGACGACAACAGCTCCTTGGCCGCCCGCTCAATGTCGGCTTGGTACTTCAACAAAATGTTCAGCGTGTCCTTGGCACCGGCGGCGTCGATCGTCTGCACCCCGAGCAGGACCAGCGTGCGGGCCCAGTCGAGCGTCTCGGAAACCGAGGGGGCCTTGCGCAGCTCGAGCGTGCGCAGCGAGCGCACGATGCGGGCCACCTGGTCGGCCAGCTCCTCGCTGATGCCAGGTACCTTGGCCCGCACGATGTCGCGCTCGCGGTCGAGGTCGGGGTAGTCGATGTGCAGGTACAGGCAGCGTCGCTTGAGCGCCTCGGACAGCTCACGCGTGTTGTTCGACGTCAGGAACACCATGGGCAGCTGCACCGCCCGCACCGTCCCGAGCTCGGGAATGGAGACCTGGTACTCGGAGAGGATTTCGAGGAGCAGGGCCTCGGTCTCGAGCTCGACCCGGTCCACCTCGTCGATCAGCAGCACCACGGGCTCGGTGGCCCGGATCGCCTCGAGCAGCGGCCGGGTCAGCAGGAAGTCCTCAGAGAAGATGTCCTCCTCGAGCTCTTTCCACGACGGCCCCTCTGTCTCACCCTTGCCGTGCTCGCCGGCCTGGATGCGCAGCAGCTGCTTGCGGTAGTTCCACTCGTAGAGCGCCTTGGACTCGTCCAGGCCCTCGTAGCACTGCAGCCGGATGAGGCGCGCACCCGTCAGCTCGGCCACCGACTTGGCCAGCTGCGTCTTGCCCGTGCCCGCAGGACCTTCGACGAGGACCGGCTTGGCCAGGCGGTCGGCCAGAAAGACGACGCCGCTGATCGACTCGTCGGCCAGGTAACCCACCCGGGCCAGCCCGCCCCGCACGGCATCGAGGGACTCGAACCGGGGGGCACCGCTCTCGGGCAGACCCAGCCCGGCCCTCGCGTTCCCGTTGCTCACCGGCGCACCTGCCCGTCACCGCGCACGACCCACTTCAACGTCGTCAGCTCCTTCACTCCCATCGGTCCCCGGGCATGCAGCTTCTGGGTCGAGATGCCGACCTCTGCGCCCAGTCCGAGCTCCTCCCCGTCGACGAACCTCGTCGACGCGTTCACCAGCACCGCCGCCCCGTCCACCTCCTTGACGAAGCGGTCGGCCACGGCCACGTCCGACGTCACGATCGCCTCGGAGTGCCCCGAGCCATACCGGGCGATGTGCGCGATGGCCTCGCCGACGTCGTCGACCAGGCCGATGGCCACCACCGGCGCCAGGAACTCCGTGGCGAAATCGTCGTCGGTCGCCACCACCGCGTCGGGCACCAATGCCCGTACCCGTTCGTCGGCCCGGATCTCGACCCCGGCCGACCGCAGCGACTCGGCCAGGCGGGGCAGGAAACCCGCCGCCACCCCCGCGTGCACCAGAATGGTCTCCACCGCGTTGCACACACCGAAGCGGTGCGTCTTGGCGTTGACGGCCAGATCGTGCGCCATCTGCAGGTCGGCCGCGCCGTCGACGTACAGGTGGCAGTTGCCGTCGCCGTCGAGCACGTAGGGCACGGTGGCGTGCTGCACCAGCGCCTCAATGAGCGCCGGGCCCCCCCGCGGGATCAGGCAGTCGATCCGCCCGCGCAGCTGCATGAAGGCGACGGCGGTCTCGTGCGACGTGTCCTCCACCAGCGCCACGGCATCTTCGGGCAGCCCCGCCTTGACCACGGCCCGCCGCAACAGGGCCACGACGGCCCGGTTGGACTCGACGGCCGAAGACGACCCGCGCAAGAAGGCCGCGTTGCCCGCCTTCAGGCACAGGCCGGCGGCGTCGCTCGTGACGTTGGGCCGGTTCTCGTAGATGACGCCGATCACGCCGAGCGGCACCCGCACCCGCGTCACGCGCAGCCCGTTGGGCCTCACCCAGCCTTCGGTGACCTCACCCACGGGGTCCGGCAGCGCGGCCACCTTGCGCAGGCCGCCGGCCATGCCGCGCACCCGGTCCTCGGTCAGCCGGAGGCGGTCCCGGGCGGCCTCGCCCACGCCGGCCGCTTCGGCGCGCTCGAGGTCGCCCCGATTCGCCTGGACCAGGGCCGGCCACTCCTCGTCGAGCAGGTCGGCGGCCAGTCGCAGGGCGTCGTCGCGCACGGCGCTGGAGGAGCGGGCCACCACCCGGGCCGCCGCCTGGACGCGGCCCGCGAGCTGCTCCAATTCCGGCGAATCCATCGATTCAGGTTACTAGGACGAGATCGTCTCTATGAACGACGACCTGGCTGCGACGGCCCATCCACTCCGACGCGCTCTCAGCGGTCACCCGGACCAGGCCCTTGGCGAAGACGGCGCCATCGGGGCCGGCGATCTCCACCGCGTCCTCACGCCGGAAGCTGCCCGCGGCGCCGGTCACGCCGGCCGCCAGCAGCGAGCGCCCGCGCTCGGTCAGCGCCACCCGCGCGCCCTCGTCGACGGTGAGCCTGCCCGAGGACCCCAGCGCGAACGCGATCCACAGCTTGCGAGCCGACAGCCGGCTCTCCCGGGCGCGGAAGACCGTGCCGACTCCGGACTCGCCGGCCAGGGCGCCCGTCAGCACGCCCGGGCGGCCGGCGTCGGCGATCACCGTCTGCACGCCGGACCAGGTGGCGATCTTGGCCGCCGCCAGCTTCGAGGCCATGCCGCCGCTGCCCACGGCGCCCGGCCCGCCGGCCAGCCGCTCCAGCTGGTGGTCGATCTCGACGACCTCTTCAATGAGCGACGCCTCGGCGTCGCGCCGCGGGTCGGCCGTGAGGAGCCCGGGCGCGTCGGTCAGCAGCACCAGCAGCTGCGCGCCCACCAGGTGCGCCACCAGTGCGGCAAGGCGGTCGTTGTCGCCGAAGCGGATCTCCTCGTCCGCCACGGCGTCGTTCTCGTTGACCACCGGGACCACGCCGAGGTCGACCAGGTGGCGCAGTGTCCCCGCGCGTGCAGGTACTGCGTGCGGTGCACGAAGTCGAGCGGCGCCAGCAGCACCTGCCCGGCCAGCACCCCGTGCGGGTCGAGTCCGTCCTGCCACAGGCGCATCAGCCGGTGCTGGCCCACAGCCGAGACGGCCTGGAGCACCGCTGGATCCGCGGGGCGCTGCTCGCCCCGGCCGAGCGCGGTCCAGCCGGCGACGATGGCGCCCGACGTGACGACGACCACGGTGTGGCCGGCCAGGCGGGCCGCCGCGATGTCGCCGCACAGGCGCTGCACAGTCTCGGGCGTCACCGAAGACGACCCGACCTTCACCACGACGATCACGGCGCGTCCTCCTCCCAGGTGAAGGTCATGGCGCCTACGGTGACCTCGTCGCCGTCGCGCACGCCGGCCCGGACCAGCGCGCGGTCGACCCCGAGGCGGCGCAGGCGGCGCCACGCCTCGGCCTGCGCGCCATCGTCGGTCAGGTCGGAGAAGGCCACCGCCCGCTCGGCGGCCCGGCCGACGACGACCCAGGCACCGGCGCCGGCCCGCTGCACGTCCACGCCCTCGGGGGCGGGCCGGTGCACGACCACCTCGCTCCTCGCCACCTCGGTCGCCGCCGTCCTGGCCTCCTGGACCATCGTGGCCAGCCGCTCGACCAGTCGGCCCACCCCGGCGCCGGTGGCGGCGGAAAGCACGATGTCGCAGACGCCCTCGTCGTCGGCCGCCACGTCGGCCTTGCTCCCGACCACGACCCGCGGGCGTTCGAGCAGCTCGGGTTGGTAGGCGCCGAGCTCGCTCAGCAGCGTGCGCAATTGGGCCGACGGCACCGCACCGCCCAGTGCTGGCGCTGCCAGGTCGAGCAGCACCACCAGCACGCGCGCGCGCTCGATGTGGCGCAGGAACTGATGACCCAGACCCTTCCCGCTCGCCGCCCCCTCCACCAGACCGGGGATGTCGGCCATCACCAGCTCCGTGCCGTCGCGCACGCCACCTACCCGGACCACGCCGAGATGCGGCTCGAGCGTGGTGAAGGGGTAGTCCGCGATCTTCGGCTTCGCCGCCGAGACGGTGGAGATCAACGTCGACTTGCCCGCATTGGGGAAACCGACCAGCGCGACGTCCGCCATCAGCTTGAGCTCCATGTCGAGCCAGTGCTCCTGCCCCTTCTCGCCCTGTTCGGCGAAGGCGGGGGCACGTCGCCGGTTGGACAGGAAGCGCGCGTTGCCCCGGCCGCCCTGCCCGCCCTCGGCCACCAGAAAGCGCGCGCCGTCCGTCGGCAGGTCGCAGACCAGACGACCGTGCCGGTCGCGTACGACGGTGCCCACCGGTACCGCCACTTCGACATCCTTGCCCCGGGCGCCGTGGCGCTTGGAGCCCGACCCGTGCGTCCCGTCGGTGGCGCGCCGGAAGGGGTGGTCACGGAAGCCGAGGAGGGACGCCTCGTTCACCGAGGCCACCAGCCACACGTCGCCACCGTGGCCGCCGTCGCCGCCATCCGGACCGCCACGCGCCACGTGGGCCTCGCGTCGCCACGACACCGCCCCCGCTCCCCCGTCGCCGGCGCGCGCGTGCAATTGGGCCTGGTCGACGAACCCGGGCATGGCGAGGAAGCTTAAGAGGCGACGAGTCGCCGGGCGCGCTGGCCCACCTCGGCGCGCGCCTTCTCGGCGTCCACGCGCGTGCAGGCGCCCGACTCCACCACGCACGCGCCGCCCACCCACACGTCGGTCACCAGGTAGCCGGCACCGGCCCACACGAGGTGCCCCAGCAGCTCGCTCTCGGTGAGGGAGGGCGTGAAGCGGGAGTCGTCGGTGCGCAGGCGGATGATGTCGGCCGGGCGGCCGGGCTCGAGTGAGCCGACGGGGAGGCCGAGCGCCTCCCCACCGCCGCGGGTGGCCAACCGGAGGGCCGTGGACGAGCTCACGGCTTCGGGATCGGCCGCCGTGGCCCGCGCCAGCAGGGGCGCCAGCCGCAACTCGTCCCACAGGTGGAGGTCGTCGTTGGACGCGGGACCGTCCGTGCCCAGGCCGACGCGCACGCCGCGCTCGAGGAGGCGGCGCAGGGGCGCCACGCCGGCGCCCAGCTTCCCGTTCGAGCCGGGACAGTGCGCCACTGCGACGTCGTGTTGCGCCACGAGCTCCAGGTCGGCGTCGTCCAGCCAGACGGCGTGCGCCGCCAGCACGCGGCCGTCGAGCACATCGTTGGCGGCCAGGAGCCCCGGCGCGCTCATGCCGTAGCGGTCGCGCACGTCGTCGCACTCGGCCGCCGTCTCGGAGAGGTGGATCTGCAGCAGAGCGTTACGCCGCCTGGCCTCGGCCCCGATGGCCCGCAGCCCCTCCGGCGGGACGGTGTACGCCGCGTGCGGGCCGAAGCCGAGCTGCAGGCGCCCCTCGGCTCCGTCGAGCGCGTCGAACAGGCGGCACGCTTCCTCGAGCAAGGCCTCCCAGTTGTTCTCAGGGCCGGACCCGGGCACCGAGAAGATGCCCGGGGTGACCACGGCCCGAATGCCCGAGTCCAACACCGCCTCGGTGACGGGGACGGGGTGTCGGTACTGCTCGCAGGTGGTGGTGACGCCGTTGCCGAGCAGCTCGGTCGCGCCGAGCAGCATGCCCCAGTACACGTCGTCGTCCGACATGAGGGCCTCGCGGGGCCAGACCGACTCGCTCAGCCAGCGGACCAGCGGCAGGCCGTCGCCGGCGCTGCGCAGCAGCGTCATGGGCGAGTGCCCGTGGCAGTTGACCAGGCCCGGCATGAGCAGGCCGCCCAGCCGGCGCACCTGGGCCGACTCGGCCGGGGGCCGATCGCCCGGACGGCCCACCCAGGTGATGAGGCCGTCGTCGATGTCGACGGCGCCGGGGCTCAGCACGGTCTGCGCCTCGTTCACGGTGAAGACGGCGTCGGCCTCCAGCCGCAGCGTCACGGCACGCCGACGAAGAGGCGGTCGGACAGGTCGCGCGAGACCCGGATGGGCGCGCCGCCCTCGACGGTCACCTCGACCGCCCCCTCCCCGTCCCGATCACCCACGCGGGCCACCGCGCCCGGGATGAACCCGCCGTCGTCGAGCAACGTCAGCGACCCGTAGTTCAGCTCGACCTCCTCGCTGATGCGCAACAGCCGCACCCGCTCGCCCAATCCCACCTCGGCCAGCGGACGCGTCGGCTCGGAGGGTGCAGTCGAGTGCGAGCCCGGGATGGGATTGCCGTGCGGGCAGGTGGCGGGGTCGCCCAGCAGTTCGACCAGGCGCGCCTCGACGTCGTCGGAGATCACGTGCTCCCAGCGCCCGGCCTCGCGGTGCACCTTGTGCCATTCGAGGCCGATGACGTCGACCAGGAGCCGCTCGGCCAGACGGTGCTTGCGTACCACCTTCTCGGCCAGAGCCCGCCCGCTGTCGGTGAGGGAGAGCCGGCGTCCCTCACGGGTGACGTACCCGTCCTCCGTGAGGCGGTCGAGCATCTCCGAGACGGAGGGCGCCGACCGCCCGAGCCGCTCGGCAATGCGGGCCTGGATGACCGGCACCCCCTCTTCGGCCAGCCCCAGCATCGTCTCGAGGTACTCCTCGACGGGCGGGTGGTACTCCTGTGGCTCAGCCATCGCAGTGATCGCCGCCGGGCGGCACGTCCAGCGCCGGATTGCGGTCGAAGAAGCCGTACGGCAGCAGCGTGAACCCGGTGTACTCGACGGGCATGACCGGCCAGTCCTCGGGCCGCGGCACGTGGGTGACGCCGAACGTGTGCCACAGCACGACGTCGGTGTCGACCAGCGGCCGGTCCTGCGCCGTCCAGGCCGGCAGGCCCGCGCCGCCCCGGTGCTGGTTGGGGTAGTCCCCGGCGGCCCGGCGCTCGTCTTCGTGGAACGGCGTGACCCAGAGGTTGTGGCTGGCGAAGGCGGCCCGCCGGCCGACGCTCGATGCGGGGTCGGCCAGCAGGGTCGGGGTCGACACGGGCAGCAGCTTGTACGCCGTGGGTTCGCCCACCTGGTTGCGGCACGAGCGGTTGGCGATCCGCCACGTGCGGCTGCGCGCCGAGTCGACATCCCGGCGGGCCGACAACTCGGACTCCAGCAGCGTCGCCGCGGTGCCGAACGCGTTACCCCAGGGGTTCTCGGCGCTGCCCGGCGAGCCGGTACGGACGGCGTCGACCTCGTAGACCACGTTGTCCGGGCCGTCGACCTCCACGTCGAGGCGCACGTTGAACAGGTGCTGGTGCAACGGGGCGGCCAGGCCGGGTGCCACCATCCGCGCGTGGTCGCCGGGTCCCTCGTCCCCGACCGCCATGGTCGACATGATTCCCGTCAGCTTCACCTCGAGTTGGAGGGTGCCGTCGAGGTAGAAGTACCAGTAGAAGCCGTACTCGTAGTTCCCCACCGTGGCAACGGAGCTGATCACCAGCCGCCGTGACCGGCGCACCTCGGCCCGACCCGTCATGAGGTCGACGTGCTTCCAGAGGATTCCGTAGTCCTCCTCGTGCATGCAGATGGCGTTGGGCCGCGTGTGCGGCTTGCCCCGCTCGTCGGCGAACACGTCGTCGAAGTAGGTGATCTCCCCCAGGCAGTCGCAACCGAGGGCGAGCGAGTTCGCCATGCGCCCGAGGCCCCACTCTCCGGCGTCGAACGCGCTCTTCCATGCGTGCATCGGGCCCGGGTACCCGTAGGGCACCACCATTTCGCTGAGTGCAGCCCGGTAGAGGATGGGGCGCACCCGGCCCCCGTCCTCGTAGCCGACGGTCCACAGGACCAGGCCCTCCAGGGGGTCCATGCCGATGCGCAGGGACCATTTCTGCCAGCGCACCGAGTTGCCCTCGACTACGAAGCTCGGCCCTTCGGGCTGGGTGATCTCCAGAGGCTTGAGGTCGGTCCGCAGCGGCTCGTTGTGCTCGGGGTAGTAGCTGCCCGGCTTGGGCGGAATGGGCACGACGCCGTAGTCCACGACCTCGAGCACCTCGCTCCGTCCCATGTCGACGAAGGCGACCAGCCCCTCGAGCGGTCGGGCATAGCCGTTGTCGCCCTCGAACTCGCGCAGGTAGGCCAGGCAGCGGGTGATGCGGCGGCCCTCCTCGTGGGCCAGCCCGAAGGTCCCGGCCGGCCAGGGGTCGATCTGCACCAGGTCTCGGTCGACCACGCCGCGGCGGTCGAGCGCGGCGTTCCACTCGGGATGCTCGTGCAGCGCGGCCAGGACGTGGATCGACTCCTCCATCTGGAGGGGGGGCCGCACGTCGCGCACCACCTCCCAGCGGACGACGGAGCCGCGGGTGACCGAGACGATCGCCTCGACCACGTCGGCCTCGGGACCCTCGAGGAGCACCATGCGGAGCCGGCGGTCGACCGACACCTCCTCGCCGCGGTCGGCGGCCCGCACCTGCTCCTTGGGCGGCTCGTAGAGGCCGACATAGGCGAAGCGCAGGGCGTCGGGCGGCACGGCGCAGCGCCCGCTGGCCAGGACGATGTCGCGGGCACGGGCGATCTCGTCCCCGGTCAGCCGATCGAGGGGGTGCAAGGGGGGCATCCCGGCCGATGTTATGCGGCCCCGACGATCGCGCCCTCTACCATCGTCGGATGGACGAAGCGGCCGACCACGCCGCTCGCAGCGCACGTGAGCTGGCCCGGCGAATCGGGACCGACCACCACGACGTACTGGTGGTGCTCGGGAGCGGGCTCTCGGGCGCCGGCGAGCTCCTGGCGGAGGGCGCCGAAGCCCACCATTTCGACACGCTGCCCTTCTTTCCGCCGTTCACGGCGGGCGGACACCGGGCCTACGGCTGGTCCGTCCCCATCGCCGGGCGCCAGGTGCTCGTCCTCGGCGGGCGCGGCCACGTCTACGAGGGGATGGAGCCCGCTGAGGCCGTCCACCCCGTACGCACGGGCATCGCCGGCGGGGCCGCCATCGTGATCCTGACCGCGGCCGTCGGCGGCATCCGCGACGACCTGGCCACGGGCTCGGTCATGGTGGTCGACGACCAGCTCAACTTCACCGGGCGCAGCCCCCTCACCGGACCGGCGCCGGTCGACATGGTGGACGCCTACTCCCCTCGTCTGCGCGCCCTGGCGCTGGACACGCCTCCGCCCGCGGGCGACCTGGTCGTACCCCGGCCTGGCGTCTACGCCCAGGTGCCGGGTCCCCAGTTCGAGACGCCGGCGGAGATTGCGTTCCTGCGTCGTGCGGGCGCCGACGTGGTGGGCATGTCGATGGCGCTGGAGACGATCGCCGCCCGTCACGCGGGGGCGGAGGTGCTCGGCCTGGCCCTGGTCACCAACCCGGCGGCCGCGACGGGAACGCCCACCGAGATCGGCGGCATCGCCGAGGTGGGGCGGGTGGCGGCGCCCGCCGTGGCCGGGATCGTGCGTCACGTCGTAGGCTCCCTCACATGAGCAACTCGGTGGCACCGGCCGGCGTGGACCACGTGGCCATCAACGTCCCGGACGTCCCGGGGGCCATCGCGTTCTACACCGAGACGATGGGCTTGACCCAGAATTCGACCAGGCCGGACTTCGGCTTTGCGGGGGCCTGGCTCGACACGGCCAGCGGCCAGCAGGTACACCTCATTGAGTTGCCGGCACCGCCCAACGTGGGCCAGCACTTCGCCCTCGTCTACGACGACATCGACGCGGTGGTGGCCGAGTTGCGTGACCGGGGCCTCGAGGTGACCGACCCGATTCCGGTCGGGGAGACGGGTCGGCGGCAGGCGTTCCTGACCGACCCGTGGGGCAATGGGATAGAGCTGCACCAACGACCATAAGGACAACCGTCAGGGGGCTGCACGGATGAGTCCCAACGACATGCTGACAGGGAGGGCGGCGTCAGGGGGACGTAGCCGCCCAGGCGCCGGGCGGCAGCTCCCGCCGGCCCGCCCGGGCCCACGGGTCAAAGCGCTCGGCCTCACCGCCGTGCTCATCGTCGCCAGCCTGGGGATCGGGTGGTTGCTCTGGAGCGTGGCCGAATGGCGCGGCGGCCGAACCCCGAGCTACCGGCTCACCGGTCTGTACGTCGTGCGACGTTCCGACGGGCGGCCGGCTGGGCTGGCTCGCTCAGCACTGCGCGAGCTGTGCTGCGCGGTTCTTCTCGTCCCGATGCTGTTGCTGTGCGTGCTGGTCGGGCTGGCCTTCGTGATGGGCGCGTCCGCACCGGACGGCCTGTTCCGTCAGCCCCGCTCCGCCCCGTGGGACGTCGTCAGCGGCACGGAGGTGGTGGACGAGCGCCGCCGGGGCAAGAAGGCGCTCCGGCTCGGTCCGCCTTGGCCTGTCAAGCCGTCCGCGGAGCTCCTACGGGCCGCCGAGCAGCGCGGGCCAAGTCGGAACTGAGGGGCAGCCGGACTACGGGCTCCCGTGGCGGTGTTGTCCCATCATTTAAGGCGCCATTAACCAACGCGACCCAAGGGCGATTACAGTTCCGTCGCTGAGGACCCGACCACCGGAGGACGCCATGAGAAGCTCGGCTGGCATCTCGTCAGGACCCAATGGTTTGATCGGGGCGACTCGACGAGCAGCGCCGGTGAGCGCCCTCACCTTGCTGGTTGGTTCGGTGCTGAGCGTGGTCGCCTTTGCGATGCCCTCGGCAGAAGGGGCCACGCCGGTCACGCTCTTCAGCTCCGTGGTGCCGGGCTCTACGTCCTCGGGCATCGCGGTTCCCGCCAACATCTGCTTCGTGAGCATCACGGTCTCGGGCGCCGCTGGGGGTGAAAGCTCCTTCGATGTGGCCGGTGGGGCGGGCGCCACGGTGGAGGCCACCGTGGCGGTGACACCGGGTGAGGCGCTCAGCGTCGTCGTCGGCGGCGTCGGCGGATCCCATGCCGACTTCTCCGGTGGCGGTGCCGGCGGCTTCGGCGGCGGGGGCGGGGGCAACGTGACCAGTGGCGGCGGCGGCGGCGCCTCGGTGGTCGCCACGGCCGCGGGCACACCTCTCGTCGTCGCCGGTGGTGGAGGCGGTGGTGGTGGTGGTGGGTCGGTCGGCGCCGCCGGCACCCTGGGCACCAGCGGCGGAGCCGGCTATGACAGCACCGGTGGCTCGTCTGCCGGTGCCGGCGGCTCGGCGACCATGGGTGGGGGCGGCGGCGGCGTCACCACCGGTGGGATGGGCCCCCTCGGCTCCAACGGCGTCGACGACAACGGCGGCGGCGGCGGGGGGGGCACCATCGGCGGCGGCGGCGGGGCGAGCGGTGGGCCGGGCGGCACCGGGGGCACGGGAACGGGCCAAGGCGGTGCGGGCGGCACCAATGAAGGCGCGGCCCGCCTGACGGGCGGAGACGGCGGGACCGGGACGGGCGCCGGGGGCAACGGGGCCAACGCGAACACCGGACCGCTCACAACCACCTATGCGGGCACCACCAATGGCGCGGGCGGGGCGGGGGGCACCGGCTTTGGCGGCGGCGGCGGCGGCGTCGGCGACGGCGGTCAAGGCGGCGGCGGTGGTGGTGGTGGCTATGGCGGCGGCGGCCCCGATGCGGGGGGCTCCTCCTATGCGATCTCCTCGGCCAGCGCGCTCACCTCGTCGGCGACCAACACCGGCGAGGGCTCGGTCAGCATCACCTATGACCCGTCGGCCGACGCCTGCTCGACCGCGCCCGTCACCTCGGGCTCGACCTCGTCGCACGGCTACTGGCTTGTCGGCTCCGACGGGGGCGTCTTCAACTTCGGCGCGGCAGGCTATTTCGGTTCGGAGGGCGCCAGCGTCTTGCAACGTCCCGTCGTCGGCGTGGTGGCGACCAAGGACGAAGGGGGCTACTGGCTCGACGCCTCTGACGGTGGGGTCTTCGCGTTCGGTGACGCCGGTTTCTTCGGCTCGATCCCTGGTCTGGGGTTGCACCCGGCCGGATCGGGATCACCCAACAGCCTCAACGCCGCCATCGTGGGGATGGTGCCCTCGGCCGATGGCGGTGGCTATTTCATGGTGGGCTCTGACGGTGGCGTCTTCGCCTTCGGCGACGCCCACTTCGCCGGGTCGTGCCCGGGCATCGGAGGCTGCGCCGGTGCCGCCGTCGCCGTCCTGCCCGACGCCAGCGGCAATGGCTACTGGCTCGTCACCGAGAGCGGAAACGTCTACAGCTTCGGCGACGCCTCCTATGACGGCGCTCCCGGCTCTACCGGCTCGCCGGTGACCTCGGCGGTCCGAACCCCGAGTGGCGGCGGCTATTGGATCCTCACCGCCAACGGCAGCGTGTACAACTACGGCAACGCGGCTGCTCTTGGCAACCCCGCAGGAAAGTTCGGTGGACTGCTCCCGGCCATGGCCGTCTTTGCCACCTCAGACGGGCAGGGCTATTGGGTGGCCGCCTCAAACGGCGCCGTCGACAACTATGGCGACGCCCTCAACGAAGGTTCCATGCTCGGCACTCACCTCAACGGATTCATCGTCGCGGCAACGGGCTTCTGATGGCGAAGTGGGCCACCACGTCGTAGCCGCACTCCTCGTAAAAGACGGACGGGTCCTCCTGTGCCACCGCTCGCCCGGACGACGGTGGTACCCCGACGTGTGGGACCTGGCGGGAGGCCACGTTAAGGAAGGAGAGCTCCGCGAGGAAGCCCTTGGTCGCGAGTTGGCCGAAGAGCTGGGCATCGTCCTCAGACCGCCGGTCGTCGGCCCCGTGGCCGTTCTGTCGGACCCGGAGCTGTCCTTGGCGATCTACGTGGTGACGGACTGGGTCGGCGACCCGGTCAATCGTGTTCCCGAAGAGCACGATGAGATCGGCTGGTTCGAGGTGGACGAGGTCCGGCAATTGCGCCTTGCTCTCCCCGCACTCCCCGGCATCATCGACGAGGCCCTGGCGCTCGGCTGAGACCACACGCCACGAGGCCCATCGAGTCGGCGGGTGCGGCACACCCGACCTTCGTGCTGTCGCCGCGTACCGGCGGTCAGGTCACCTGCTGGAGGGAGAAGAACATGACCGGAACGGGCAGGCCACCCGTCACCGAGGCGGCGTCACGGGCAATCGGCATCCAGGCGAGGCCGACCATGCGAGGACACGCGGAGTCGAGGTCGTCGTCGGAACCGAGCCGAGGCTCTCCCGGCTCGACCTCCACATCGAAGATCGCGGTCATGCCGGAGGGATACGGATAGTCGAAGGCGTGACGCCACGAGCGGCAAACCAGACCGACCTCTTCGGCGACCTCCCGGACCAACGCGCGCTCGACGTCCTCGCCGGGATCGATGCCGCCACCGGGCAGGGTCCAGTAGTCGTCACCATCGTGTCGCCCGCTCGGTCCTCTTCCTCGCTCCTGGACCATGAGGACCCGGTCGCCGCGTCGGATGATCGCTGCGACTCGCCGGCGTTCCATGCCTCATGGTGGCAGATTCCGTGTGCGACGTTCGTCGGGAGCTGATGGGACCGCGCGAAAGGGGCACCGTCGACGTCTTTCGGTCAACCTCTGCCTCTGCGACGGAGCGTGAGACGTCGGCGACGCGGAACCGGCAGAACTCGACGGACCGCCCGCCGAAGCTCGCCGCTAGCCGGTGAGAACGCTCACGTGCTGGCGGCCACGCCGCTCGCCGAACTTCACCACGCCGTCGGCCGTGGCGAAGAGCGTGTCGTCGCCTCCGCGCCCGACGTTGGCGCCGGGGTAGAACTTCGTCCCCCGCTGGCGCACCAGGATGGAGCCGGCGGTCACCGCCGTCCCGTCGAACGTCTTCACCCCGAGGCGCTGGGCCGTCGAGTCGCGGCCGTTACGGGTCGAGCCGCCACCCTTGGTCTTCGACATGTCTGGCTCCTGCCTCTACTTCGCCGTGATGGCGGTGATCTCGAGCGTCGCGTAGTGCTGGCGGTGGCCCCACCGGCGGCGCTGATTCGACTTGGACTTGTAGGTCATGGCGTTGATCTTGGGGCCCTTCTCCTCCCCCACGACCTTGCCCGTCACCGAGGCGCCGGCCAGCTGCTCCGGCGTGGCCAGGACCCGGTCGCCGTCCACCACCAGCACGGGCTCGAGGGACACCTCGGCACCCACCGGCTGGCCCAGAAGCTCCACGCGGACGCGCTGACCCTCGGCCACGCGCTCCTGTTTCCCACCGGACCTGATGACGGCATACATAAGCGGGAAACCCTAGCGCAGAACGGTGTCGTCCAGGGTCACGCCCCGACCCCTACAGATGGCGCACTCGCTGGACAAGGTCTCGAGGAGTCCCTCTGAGACACGCTTGCGCGTCATCTCCACCAGCCCCAGCTCGGAGATGTCGAAGACCTGCGTCCGGGTCTTGTCCCGGGCCAGCGCGTTGCGCAGGGCCGCCGCCACCCGCTCCCGGTTCTCCCTCACCTCCATGTCGATGAAGTCGATGACGATGATGCCGCCGATGTCCCGCAGGCGCAGCTGGTGCGCCACCTCCTCGGCCGCCTCCAGGTTGTTGCGGAAGACGGTCTCCTCCAGGTTGGTCTTGCCCACGTTCTTGCCCGTGTTGACGTCGATCACCGTGAGCGCTTCGGTCCGCTCAATGATGAGCGAGCCGCCCGAGGGGAGCCACACCTTGCGGTCGAGCGCCTTGTGCAGCTGCTCGTGGACGTGGTAGCGCTCGAAGATGGGCAGCCCCTCCACCTCGGAGTCGTAGTACTCCACCCGGTCCGACAGCTCCGGGCTGACCGCCTGCACGTAGTCGCGCACCTGCTCGTAGAGGTCCAGGTCGTCGATCACGACGCCTCGGTACTCGGCGTTGAGCTCCTCGCGCAGGATGCGCACGGACAGTTCCGGCTCCCGGTAGAGCAGGCCCGGCGCGTCCGACCGCTTCGCCTCGGCCTCAATGGCGTTCCACTGTTCGAGCAACGAGGTGACGTCCCGCTGGAGCTCGTCGGCCGAGACGCCCTCGGCCGCCGTGCGGATGATCATGCCGTGGCCGGCCGGCTTCACCTCGTCGATGATGCGACGCAACCGCCGGCGCTCGTTGTCCCCCAGCCGCTTGGAGATCCCGAAGGCGCTCGAGTTCGGCACCAGCACGGCGAACCGGCCGGGCAGCGAGACCTCCTGGGTGAGCCGGGCTCCCTTGGCCCCGATGGGGTTCTTGGTGACCTGGCACAGGATGGTCTGCCCCGCCTTGAGCACGTCCTCGATGCGGGGCTGGGACGACCCCCCGCCCTCGATGTCGTCCCGGTCGTAGCGCACGTCGCCCCGGTAGAGCACGGCGTTCTTGGGGATCCCGATGTCGACGAAGGCGGCCTCCATGCCGGGCAGGACGTTCTGGACCCGGCCCCGGTACACGTTGCCGTCGATCTGGGTGGTGTCGTCGGCCGCCCGGGACACGTAATGCTCGACCAGGGAGCGCCCCTCCAGCATGGCGATCTGGGTCATGTGCGGCTGGACGTGGACGCAGACCAGGTAGCGGCCGACCTGGCGTGAGCGTCGCTCCCGCCCCGACCGGCGGCGGCTGCGCGACCGCTTGGCCCCGTCGCCCTCTCCCGCCGGCTCGGCGTCCTCTGCCGTCTCGGGCTGGGCCGCCGTCTTGTCCTGCCGTGGCGGCGTGGTCGTCGTCCCGGGCCGCACCAGCGGCACCACCGGCGCCGCTGCGGGCTGCGGTGGTGGCACGGCCGGCGCCGGGCGCGTGTCGCCGATCTTGGGCTTACGCTGGGGCGCCGGGCGCGGCGCGGCCGGAGGGCTACTGCTCCCGGGCGCCTCCGGGGCGCGACCCTCCGGGGTCTGGCTGATTTCCGGCTCGGACATGAGGGAGAGCCCTCCTTGCGTTCTGTTCGGGGACGGCGGTGGTCCCGAGCCACTCCACGGGGAGCGGCTCGAACCGTGTGCCATCACGCTCGATCCATTGATGCGTTCTGCACGCTCGTGCCGGCACCTTGTCGGTGCCCAGGGCGGCGAGCACGTCGGCCGGACGTACCCCACGCGGGTGGGTGGCCAGCTCCGCCCGCAAGCGACCTTGGGAACCGGTCAGCTCGAGTGCCAGGATGGCCGGGCGGATGTCGTCCGTGACCGGACGACCCTTCCGCTCCCGCCGCACCGTGAGGATGGGAGAGGCCAGGACCTTCTCGACCCGCTCCTGTAGCTCCTCACCCGGCACCTCGAGCACCTCCAGCTCCCAATCACACGATGCTACCTCCTGCTGCAGCGATCCCTCCCCATCCGCCACCAGCGCCGCCGCCTGGACGTCGATCCCGTCGGGCAGCAGGGCGCTGAGGACGGGGGCCAGCTCGGCCAGGGGCGTGTCGCTCGGCTCGGCCGGGCCCAGGCGCAGGTCGAGGTACTCGCCCATCGACTCGCACCCGGTGGGCAGGGCGAGCCCGAAGCTCACCAGGGGGTGGGGCACGAACCCCTGTGAGTAGGCCATGCGCACGCCGCCACGGCGAAGCGCCCGCTCCCACATGCGGGCCACGTCGCGATGGCTGGTGAAGCGGATCTTGCCGAACTTGGAAAAACGCAGCCGGAGGCGGCGCTGGTCCTCAGGAGGCACGGCCGACCAGCCGGACCGGGATGCGGTCGCCCTGGCGCAGGTCCTGCCCGGTGCCCTGGCTGCCGCCGGCCGGCGGCACGGCCGAGGCCACGACGTGCTCGACGCCGAAGCCGGTGCAGGCGCCGCAGTCGTAGCACGGCGTCCAGCGGCAGTCCTCGACGCCGGCCCCCGCCAAGGCGTCCTGCCAGTCACCCCAGAGGAAGTCGCGGTGCAGCCCGGCCGAGATGTGGTCCCAGGGCAGCGCCTCCGACTGGTCGCGCTCGCGGTGGCACACCTCGGACAGGCTCAGCCCCTCGGCCTCGAGGGCCGCCTCCCACAGACCGAGGTCGAACCGCTCGGACCACTCCTGGAAGGTGCCGCCGGCACGCCAGACGCGCTCGATCACCGCACCCACGCGCCGGTCGCCCCGGCTGGCCAGGCCCTCGGCCACCGTGGCGGCGGGGTCGTGCCAGCGGATGGTCAGGCCCTTGGCCCCGCGGGCTTCGGCGCGCAGCAGCGCCACCTTGCGCTCGAGCTCGGCCGCCGTGTCCTGGCCGAACCACTGGAACGGCGTGTGCGCCTTCGGGACGAAGCCGCCGACGGAGGCCACCACCGTCACCGACTTGTGGTAGCGCCGGCCGATCTCGGTACAGCGGGCCCCCAACTCGGCGATGCCGCGCACGTCCTCGTCACGCTCGGTCGGCAGCCCAATCAGGAAGTACAGCTTCACCCGCCGCCAGCCCTGGCTGAAGGCGGCGTCGACCGCGCCGTAGAGGTCCTCCTCGGTGATCAGCTTGTTGATCACCGTGCGCATGCGCCACGTCCCACCCTCGGGCGCGAAGGTCAGGCCGGTGCGGCGCACCTTCTGGATCTGCGCCGCCGTGCCGACGGTGAAGGCGTCGACCCGCAGCGACGGCAGGCTGACCGACACCCGCCCCTCGTGGCTCGGCTCGTCGACGATGTCACGCACCGTGTCCTCGATGCCGGAGAAGTCGGCGGTCGACAGCGACGTCAGCGCCACCTCGTCGTGGCCGGTCCACTCCAGGCCACGACGCACCAGCTCGCGCACCTGGGCCGCCGGGCGTTCCCGCACCGGCCGGGTGATCATGCCCGCCTGGCAGAAGCGGCACCCCCGCGTGCAGCCACGGAACACCTCGACGTTGAGCCGGTCGTGCACCACCTCGGTCAGCGGCACCAGCGGGCGGGCCGGGTAGGGCCAGTCGGCCAGGTCGGCCACCGTACGTTTGGTCACCTCGGCGGGCGCCGCCGGATCGTTCGGCCGCGTGCCGACCAGCCGACCGTCCTCGTAGGACGCGGTGTACAGCGCCGGCACGTAGACGCCCTCCAACCCGGCCAGGGAGCGCAGCAGGTCGAGGCGCTCGCCCCGGCCGCCAGCCAGCCAGGCGGCCACCACCGCGTTGATCTCCCCCACCACCTCCTCGCCGTCGCCCAGGACGAAGGCATCGACGAAGTCGGCCAGCGGCTCGGGGTTGAACGCGCAGTGCCCGCCCGCCAGCACCAGCGCGTCCGCGCGGCTGCGGTCGCAGGCGTGCAGCGGGACACCGGCCAGGTCGATCAGGTTGAGCACGTTCGTGTAGACCAGCTCGGCCGCCAGGTTGAAGGCGAGGACGTCGAAGGCCGCGGCCGGCAGGTGCTGCTCCACGCTGAAGAGCGGCACGCCGGCGGCCCGCATGGCCGCCTCCATGTCGACCCAGGGCGCGTAGGCCCGCTCGGCCACGGCGTCGGGCCGCTCGTTGAGGATTTCGTAGAGGATCTGCAGGCCCTGGTTGGGCAGCCCGATCTCGTACGTGTCGGGGTAGAGCAGGAGCCAGGCCACCCGGCCCGGGCCGTGCTCGGGGCAGAGGGCCCCCTGCTCGCCGCCGATGTAGCGAGCGGGCTTGGACACACCCGGCAGCAGACGCTCTATCTGGGGCCAGAGGCTCTCCATGGCGCCCCAACCCTACGACCTGGACGGAGGTCAGCCGCCCGGCACCTCCGTCGTGGTGGTCGTGGTCGGCGTGGCCGCCTTCTGGCCCGGCGTGGTCGTCGTGGTCGTGGTGGGCGTGCCGAAGGGCGCATTGGAGGCCGGGGCGGTCAAGCTCGGCGGGGTCGACGGGGTCGGGGTCTTCACCGGGGTGATCGGGTTGGAGACGAGGTAGTCGAAGATGTTGCGCACCAGCGGCGCCGCGGCGTCGGCGCCGTAGCCGCCCTGGTCGATGACGGCCAGGACCAGGTACTGCGGGTTCGGGTTGGGGCCGAAGGCGACGAACCAGCTGTTGGGCTCGAGGCCGGTCGCGTTCGAGGCGGTGCCCGTCTTGCCGGCCAGGTTCCACGAGGCGGGGAAGCCCTCGAAGTCGGCGTACGCCGTGCCCGCCCGGCTCGAGACCACGCCCTCGAAGCCCGCCAGCATGGCGGCGTAGTTGGCCGGCGAAATGGTGACGTGCCCGGTCACCTGCGGCGCGATCTTCTTGACCACCTTGCCGGTGGTCGAGTCGACGATCTCCGAGGCCACCTGCGGTGCGTAGCGGGTGCCGGTCTGGGTGGTGGCCGACCAGTTGGCGAAGGTCGAGTAGGACACCGCCTGCTCAATCGGCGTGAGCACGGTCTCGCCCTGCCCGAACGCCATCTCGACGTTGTCGCCGGTGAACCACGACGGCGTATTGGGAAAGCCCTTGGGCGCCTCGGCGTGCAGCTTGGCCCGGGTCGAGGTAGCTGTCGACCCGGCCCTGCGCCTCGCCCGGCAGGTCGATGCCGGTGATCGTCCCCTCCCCGTAGGCGGTCGCCTCGTTCTGGATGGGCGTGTCGCCGTACTGGGCGCGGTCGTCCCAGAAGGTGGCGCCGAGGTTGTAGAAGAACGAGTCACTCGATGCCGTCAGCGCGGTCGACACGTCATAGGTGCCGCCGCTGTCGCCCGGGTCGTCGTGGAGGATGCAGCCGGTGTCGTCGACGACGCCGGGCGCCGGGCAGCCGGGGATCTTGAAGCTGCCGGTGTCGACGTAGGGCGTGGTCGTACTGATGAGGCCGTCCTGCAGGGCGGCGGTGGCCGTGACGAGCTTGAACGTCGACCCCGGCGTGTACAGGCCTTCGATGGCGTCGTCGTTCTCGGCCCCGCTGGCCGAGAGCGTGGCGTAGTTGGCCGAGGAGATCCCGCCCACCCACTCGTTCAGGTCGTAGGTCGGGAAGGAGGCCAGCGCCAGGACCTGGCCGTTCTGGGGGTCCATCACCACGACGGCCCCGTTCGGGGCCGGCGGGATGCGGTTGTCCACCGTGTCGAGGGTGTGCCGGTCGGTGAGAATCTGGTTCTGGAGGTCGGCCTGGACCACCTGCTGGAGGTCGGTGTCGATGTTGAGCACCACGGTGTCGCCGATCTGGGGCGCCGTCGTGCTGAGCGTGCCCACCACGTTGCCGCTGGCGTCCACCGACAAGGCCTGGCGCCCGTCCACCCCACGGAGGTAGGGCTCGTACTGCGCCTCGATGCCGGCCAGGCCGATCTGGCTCCCCTGGGTGTAACCCTGGTTCGGGTGGGCGGCCAGGTAGGAGGAGGTGATCTGGCCCACGTAGCCCAGGACGTGGGTCGCCGTCGTCCCGGCCTGGGGGTAGGTGCGCTGTGTCACGCTCTGCACGCTGACGCCGGGGTACTGGGCCTGGTGCGTCTGCAGGTACTGCACCGTGGACAGCGAGACGCCGCTCGCCACGGGCACCGGCTCGTAGGGGCTGTACTGCACGTTGTTGACCGCCGTCTGCACCTGCTTGGGCGTCTCGCCCACCAGTGCGGCCACCATGCCGATGATGCCCGGGTTCTGTGCCGCCTCTTCTCGCGACAGCAGGATCTCCTCCTGCGGGGTGTTCGACACCAGGACGGTGCCGTTGCGGTCGACGATCTCGCCGCGCGGGGCCTGGATGCTCACCACCCGCACCTGGTTGCGCGTCACCGCGGCGGCGTAGGTCTTGCCGTCGATCACCTGCAGCGTCCACAACCGCAGGATCAGCACGCCGAAGAGGACGAGCACCACGACCCCGACCACGCGCAGGCGCAGGTTGGGCCGCGAGTCCTCCTCCTCGGGCGAACCGACGATGGAGGCCACGTTGACCGACTTGCGCGGCCGCATGCGCGGCTGGCGCGCGTCGGTGCGCCAGGAGGAGCGCCGCGCCGGGCGGTTCGAGGGCTTGGGGTGGAGGCGGTCGCCGCGGATGGGGTGGCGGAGTGTCCTCTTCACCAGAGCCTGCTGTCGGCCTGGGCCGCGACGAGCGAGCGCCGGTTGCCCTCCCCGACCAGGGCCCACCGCATGAGCCGGCTGACCGGGAGGACGCACACCAGGCTGGCCACACCGACCACCGCGAAGAGGGTCAAGAAGTTGACTTGCACCATTTGCTGCTGTCCCAGGATCGCGCCGAGCACGGCGAACAGCATGTCCGCTCCCACGGTCCCGGTCAGCGCGGCCACCGGCTTCAGCCAGGCCGCCCGGGGGTCGACCGCCTGCGTCAGGGACCCCACGGCGTACCCGAGGAGGCAACCCACCAGGGCGGACAGGCCGAAGGGCGTCGGGAGCGTCAGGTCGAAGGCCAGCCCGGACCAGAACCCCACCATGGCGCCCGTCTCGGGCCCGTCGAGCAGGGCGGCGGTGATCGGCAGCAGCCACAGCAGGTCCGGGTGGTAGCCGCCGACGCGCAACGCCACCATGATCGTCTGCTGCACCATCAGGACGACGAAGATCACGAAGGCCAGGCGGAGCATGGAGCGGCCCGTCACGTCGGCGGCTCCCACTGCACCACGTCGACGTAGGCCAGCTGGGACAGGTCGGCCGCCGGGTCGACGGTGATGGACTCCTGGCTGGCTCCGGCCTCGTTGTGGAACGACTGCACGGTGGCCACCGGGATGCCGGACGGGAACGAGGCCGCCTGCAGGCCGCTCGTGTACAGGATCTGGCCCTTGTGCACCGGCGTGTGCGGGGGCACCAGGTCGAGTGTCATGTCGTTCCCCGGCCCCTGCCCGTCGACGATGCCGGTCAGCTGGTTGCCGAAGGTCACGCCGACCTTGGACTGGCCGTCGGTGATGAGCTGCACCACGCAGGTGTGGTGGAAGGACTGGATGACCTGGCCCACCAGGCCGCCGGCGCCGACCACCGGGTAGCCGACGTCGACCCCGTCGGCCCGTCCCTTGTTCAACGTGATGGTGGCGGTGAAGTTCGACAGGTTCAGGACCACCGTCTGGGCCGGCACCGTCGTCAGCGACTGCAGGAAGGGCAGGTTCTCGAGCGCCATCAGCTGGCGCAGCTGCGTCTGCTCGAAGCCGCGCTCGGCCTGGTTGGCCCGCAGCTGCCCGATGACCTTCTCGAGCTGCTCGTTCTGCGACTGCACGGAGCCGTAGTCGAAGGCACCGGCGAAGAAGTGGCCGATGGGGTTGATGATGTCCACGATCCCCTGGCGCAACGGGGAGTAGACGTCGTTGGCCACCGACTTGATCCCCGAGGTCAGGCTGTGTGTCCGCCCGTTCTGGTCGAGCGAGATCAGCGACAGCGAGACGATGACGAGGACGATCACCGTCAGGGTGCGGCGCGAACGCCTGGTCCGGGCCACCCAGGGGAAACCGTCAGCGTGTGGAAGTGGTGATCAGCACCCGCTTCAGCGCTTCGAACTCTTCCAGGCACTGCCCGCTGCCCACGGCGACGCAGTTCAGCGGGTCCCGGGCCACGACGATCGGCATGCCCGTCTCGTGCTGGAGCCGGGCCTCGAGCCCGTGCAACAGCGCCCCGCCCCCGGTCAGCACGATCCCCTGCTCCATGATGTCGGCCGCCAGCTCGGGCGGCGTCCGGTCCAGGGTGACCTTGACCGCGTCGATGATGGCCGACACGGGCTCTTCGATGGAGCGGCGGATCTCCTCGGTGGAGACGACGATGGTCTTGGGCAGACCGCTCACGAGGTCGCGCCCACGGATCTCCGCGTGCAGCTCCTGCTCGAGCGGGTACGCAGAGCCGAGCGTGATCTTTATCTCCTCCGCCGTGCGCTCACCGAGGGCCAAGCTGAACTCCTTCTTCACGAAGGACACGATGGCGTCGTCGAGCTCGTCCCCGCCGATGCGCACGGACTGGCTCGTCACGATGCCACCGAGCGAAATGACGGCCACCTCGGTCGTGCCGCCACCGATGTCGACCACCATGTTCCCGGTCGGCTCGTGCACCGGCAGGCCGGCACCGATGGCGGCGGCCATCGGCTCCTCAATGATGTAGGCGCGCCGCGCCCCGGCGTACTCGGCCGCCTCCATGACGGCCCGCCGCTCCACACCGGTGATCCCCGAAGGCACGCAGATGACCATGCGCGGCTTGGCGAAGCGGCGCTGGTGCACCCGGTGGATGAAGTAGCGCAGCATCTTCTCGCAGATCTCGAAGTCGGCGATGACGCCGTCCTTCAGCGGCCGGATGGCCTGGATGTTCGACGGCGTGCGGCCGATCATGCGTTTCGCCTCGGCGCCCACCGCCAGTGGCCGGCCGTCCTTGATGTCGACCGCCACCACGGACGGCTCGTTCAGGACGATGCCGCGGCCGCGCACGTAGACCAAGGTGTTCGCGGTTCCGAGGTCCACGGCCATATCACGGCCAAGGAGGGAAAGGCGGTTTTCAGCCATAAGTCATTCTCCACCGTGGGGGTCCAGTGGGCTCCCGGCGACGCCGGCAGCCCGTAGATGCGGCAACAGGCTACGGGAAGGCGGGACCCATCACAAGGCGGACACGGGCGTGCACGCGTCCCAGCGGAATTTTCGCCTGCCGTCAGGGAGACCCGCCTCCCGTTGCCGGCCGGCCTACGGAGCCAGGTCGGGGAAGAACAGCGCGATCTCGCGTGCCGCCGACTCGTGCGAGTCGGACCCGTGCACGAGGTTCTCCGTCGTCTCGATCCCCAGGTCGCCGCGGATGGTGCCGGGCGCCGCCTCCGCCGGGTTGGTGCTGCCCATCATGAGACGCACCACGGCGAAGGTGTCCTTGGGTCCCTCGATCACCATGAGGAGCGACCGCGAGCGAGTGATGAACGTCACCAGGTCGACGAAGAACGGCTTCTCGGCGTGCTCGGCGTAGTGGGTCTCGGCCACCTCCTTGGAGATGGTCCGGAGCTCGGCCGCCACCAGGCGCAGCTTCTTGCGTTCCAGGCGCGACAGGATCTCACCGGCCAGGCCGCGCTCGACGCCGTCGGGCTTCACGATCACCAGGGTGCGGTCCACGAGTTGTGGACACTACACCGCAGCCGCCCGAGCTCCCCTCGGCGCCGGGCTCAGCGCCCGGCGCCCTCCCACGGCACGGCCGAAGCCAGCGCGTCCGCCCGCGCCGCGCCGACGACGTAGAGCGAACCGGCGACGACGACGAGCCCGTCGGCGTCGACCATGCCGCGCGCCAGGCGAAGCGCGTCGCGGACGTCGGGCGCGGTGGAGACGTTCAGCCCGAGCGCGCGCGCCGCCTCGGCCACGGCGGCCACCGGCATGGCGCGCGGCGAGTCGGGCGCACAGGCGACGACGGCTGCCACGCCGGCGGAGGCCAGCGGCGCCAGCATGGCCGAGGGGTCGCGGCCCGAGAGCATGCCCACCACCGCCACCGTCGCACCTTCGACCGCGAACTCGTCGCGCAGCGCGTCGCCCAACGTCGCCATGCCCGCCGCGTTGTGCGCGCCGTCGACCAGCAACAGCGGCCGCCGACCCAACACCTCGAGCCGTCCCGGCACGCGCACTGAGGCGAACGCCTCGTCCACCACGTCGGGCGACAGCGGCTCGTCGAAGAAGGCCTCGGCCGCCGCCAGCGCGACGGCCGCGTTGGTCCCCTGGTACGCCCCGTGCAGCGGGACCACCACCTCGTCGTAGCGGCCCGCCGGCGTCCACAGCGTGACCAGGCGGCCCCCGACGGCCACCCGGTTGGACTCCACGCCGTAGTCCCGCCCGGCCACCCAGACCGGGCCGGCGCCCACCTCGGCGGCGTGGGCCTCGACGATATCGAGCAGGTCAGGGGCCAATTCCCCCACCACGACCCGGCTCCCGGGCTCCATGATCCCCGACTTGTCCGCCGCAATGCCCTCCAGCGTCGGCCCCAACACGTCGGTGTGGTCGAAGCTCACGTTGGTCAGCACGGCCACGTCGCCGTGCACCACGTTCGTGCAGTCCCACGTGCCGCCCAGCCCGACCTCGATCACCATGGCGTCGACGGCCTCCGTGGCGAACCACGACAGCGCCGCCCCGGTCAACAGCTCGAAGCGCGTCAGGCGCTCGGGCAGGAGCGACTCCAGCAGCGCCATCTCGGTCAGCACCTCGGTGAACGAAGCGTCGTCGATCGGCTCGCCGTTGCGGGCGATGCGCTCGGCCACGGTGTGGAGGTTGGGGCTGGTGTAGGTCCCCACGCTCAGCCCCTTGGCCATGAAGAGCGCGGTGAGCATGGCCGACGTCGACCCCTTGCCGTTGGTGCCCGTGACGTGTACCGACGGAATGGAGTCCTGCGGCTCGCCCAGCAGCGCGGTCAGCGCGCACATGCGCTCCAGCGTGGGCACGGCGCGACGGCGCGGCATGTTCGACTCGAAGTCGATGTGGCCGTCGAGCCAGGCCAGCGCCTCGCCCAGGCTGCCGAAGGGCACCAACGAATCGGCCACGGCCAGCGGCTCCGGTGGGTGCTCCGGCTGCGGTTCCGGCGTCGGGAACGGCCGGGTCAGGATGCGGCGCGACGGGAGCGCGTCGACTTGACCGGCGCGCCCCCGAGCGGCACCAGCGTCGGGGCGACCCGGTCCAGCACCACGGAGCGGTCCACCACGCACCGGCCGACGTCGGTGCGACTCGGGAGGTCGTACATCACGTCGAGCAGCACCTCTTCGAGGATGGCGCGCAGGCCGCGGGCACCCGTGCCGCGCAGCAACGCCTGCTCGGCCACCGCCTCCAGCGCGTCGGGCGTGAACTCGAGTTCCACGTTGTCGAGCGCGAACACCCGCTCGTACTGGCGCGTCAACGCGTTCTTCGGCTCCACGAGGATCTGCACCAACGCGTCCTTGAAGAGCGGCGACACGGCGCTCACCACGGGCAGCCGGCCGATGAACTCGGGGATGAGCCCGAACTTGATGAGGTCCTCGGGCAGCACGTGACGCAGGATTTCGCCGTCGTCGCGGTCCTTGCGGTGCACCTCGGCCCGGAACCCGATCCCCCGCTTGCCGATGCGGCTCTCGATCAGCTTGTCCAACCCGGCGAAGGCGCCGCCGCAGATGAACAGGATGTTCGTGGTGTCGATCTGGATGAACTCCTGGTGCGGGTGCTTGCGTCCGCCCTGGGGCGGCACCGAGGCCGTCGTCCCCTCCAGGATCTTGAGCAGCGCCTGCTGCACGCCCTCGCCCGACACGTCACGCGTGATGGAGGGGTTCTCGCTCTTGCGGGCGATCTTGTCGATCTCGTCGATGTAGATGATCCCCGTCTCGGCCCGCTTCACGTCGTAGTCGGCGGCCTGGATCAGCTTCAGCAAGATGTTCTCGACGTCCTCGCCCACATAGCCCGCCTCGGTGAGCGCGGTGGCGTCGGCGATGGCGAAGGGGACGTTGAGCATGCGGGCCAGCGTCTGGGCCAACAGCGTCTTGCCGCACCCGGTCGGGCCGAGCAGCAGGATGTTCGACTTGGCCAGCTCGACGCCGTCCTCGGCCACCGGAGGCCCCGCCTGGACCCGCTTGTAGTGGTTGTAGACGGCGACGGAGAGGATCTTCTTGGCGTACTCCTGACCCACGACGTAGTCGTTGAGGAAGTCGAAGATCTCGCGCGGCTTCGGGAGGTCCTCGAAGCTCAGCTCGGTGGACTCGTCACGCTCCTCGGCGATGATGTCGTTGCACAGGTCGATGCACTCGTCGCAGATGTAGACCCCGGGGCCGGCGATGAGCTTCTTGACCTGCTTCTGCGTCTTGCCGCAGAAGCTGCACTTGACGAGATCCCCGCCCTCTCCGAACTTGGCCACCCGATCGCTCCCCGTCCCGTCCCGTCCCCGACGTCCTACGCGGCGCCGATGGCCTCGAGCGGAGCCACCGTGCGGGCCGTGATGACCTCGTCGATGATGCCGTAGGTCACGGCCTCCTCCGCCGTCATGATGAAGTCGCGGTCCGTGTCCTGGGCCACCTTCTCCTGGGTCTGGCCCGTGTCCTCGGCCAGCATCCCCGAGAGCAGGTCGCGCATGCGGAGGATCTCCTTGGCCTGCAGCTCGATGTCGCTCGCCTGACCCTCGACCCCGCCCCAGGGTTGGTGCAGCAGGATGCGGGCGTGCGGCAGGGCGAAGCGCTTGTCCTTGGCCCCGGCGGCCAGCAGCACGGCGGCGGCCGAGGCGGCCTGCCCGAAGCAGAAGGTCGACACGTCCGCCTTGATGAACTTCATCGTGTCGTAAATGGCGAAGAGCGCCGTGATCTCCCCGCCGGGCGAGTTGATGTAGAGGTGGATGTCCTTGTCCGGTTCCTCGGATTCGAGGAAGAGCATCTGCGCGCAGATCAGGTTCGCCACGGCGTCGTCCACCGGCGTACCGAGGAAGATGATGCGCTCACGCAGCAGCCGCGAGTAGAGGTCGTAGGCGCGCTCGCCGCGGTTCGACGACTCGATGACGGTCGGGACCAGATAGTTGTAGGCCTTCAACCGCTCCCCCGGACTCTGCATGCTCACTCGCTCTCGTCCTCCTCGTCCCCGCCGACCGTCTCGGCCTCTTCGTCCTCGTCCGAGGCGTCCACCCTGAGGTCATCCCGGGACATCGGGTTGCCCTCCTCGTCGAAGAGTGCAACGTGGTCCAACAGCCACTCCAGCGCCTTGCTCTTCCGTAGCTCCGAGCGTACCGCGCCCGTCCGGCCACTTGTGTCGAGTTGGCGGCGCAGGTCGTCGGGCGTGGTCCCGAAGCGCTCGGCCATTCTCGTTATTTCGGCATCGAGCTCCTCGTCACTGAGCGTGACCTCCTCGGCCTCGACCAGGGCCCGCAACGCCAGATCGGCCTTCACGGCCGCCTCGGCGTCCACCCGCACGGCCGCCAGCAGCTCGTCGGGCGACGTGCCCGTGGCCTGGAAATACTCGGCCAGGCCCATCTTCTGGGCCTCCAGGCGGTGCTGCAAGTCGTGCAGGCGCTCGTTCACCTCGGCGTCCACCAGGACCTCGGGCACGGCGTCCTGGGCCACCAGCCCGGAGAGCGCCTCGATCGACTTCTGGCGCAGCGCCATCTGGCTCTGGATCAGCTTCACCTGCCCGATCCGCTTCTCTATGTCGGCCCGCAATTCTGACACGGTGTCGAATTCGGAGCTCTCGGAGGCCCACTCGTCGGTCACCTCCGGCAAGCGCTTCACCTTCACCTCCTTGACGAGCACGCGGAACGCCACCCGCTCGTCGGGCTCGGCGGGGTTGGCGGCATCGAACGCGAGGATGGCGCCGGCCTTGGCGCCGTGCAGCTCGTTGTCGAGCTCGGCCACCACCGTCCCGGTGCCGACCTCGTAGAGATAGTCGTCCACGCCCACCACCTCGGCGCCCGCTGCGTCCTTGCCGTGCAGGTCGATGGTCACCAGGTCGCCGTCGATGGCCGGGCGGTCCACCACCTCGAGCTCGGCGTCGTTCTCGCGCAGGCGGTCGATCTGTCGTTGCATTTCGTCGTCGGTCACCACGAGGCCGGGCAGCGTCACCGACAACCCGTCGTGACCGGGGATGGCCACGAGCGGGCGCACCTGCACCACGGCGTCGAAGGTCACCGCGCCGGCGTCCTCGCCGGCCGTGATGTCGATCTCCGGCTGTGCGATCGGGTCCAGCTCGGTGTCGACCACGGCCTGGGCGTAGAAGTCGGGCAGCGATTCGCGCAGGGCCTCGGCCCGCAGGGCGCCCGCACCGCCCATGCGCGCCTCGAGTACCTTGCGCGGCACCTTACCGGGACGGAAGCCCGGCACGCGCACCTGCTTGGCCAGCGCGCGCACGACGTCGGTCAGCGCGCGGTCGAACTCGGGCTCGTCGATCTCCACGCTCAGGCGGACGAGGTTTCCCTCCATGGGCTCGGTGGTCGCACGCATCGGAAGTCGACCACTCTACCGGTCACCCCCGATGCCGCCGCACGGCGCCCCGCGCGTGCGTCAGAACATGAAATTCATTGCGCCGAGCACCGTCCGGGCGACGGCCGCGTCCCCCTCGACGCCGATCCCCCCGGCGGCCTCCACCTGTGCCGCCTCGGCCCGGCCGCAGCCGAGGCGCACGAAGTCGATGCTCGACATCGACAGCGTGACCGTCGGCGACACGTCGCCGCCGACGGGCCGGGCCCGGGCGCCTTCGACGGCGACGGTGAAGGTACGCGCGTCGTCACCGGGGCCCGCCACGTCGAAGCGCACCGCGGTGCCGTCGGCGCAGCCGGCCTGCTTGCCCACCACGAAACCCATGGCCCCCTGCACGCGGTCGAGCGACAGCGCCGAGGCCCGGTTGCCGCTCCCGCCGGGCCGGTCGAGGGCGTGCCGCACGTCCTGCTCGTGCACCCAGCAGTCGAAGGCCCGCACCTCCATGAACTCGGCGTGGGGCCGCGGGCCGACCGGGCTCCATCCGACCGCCGCCCACTGCTCCTCGGTCAGCTCGTCCAACTGGGCCAGGCGCTGCCGGGTGACCTGGACGAACTCGGCCCGCACCTCGGTGCCGGACCGGGGGCGGCGCACGGCGATCCAGGCCTCGTTGCTGCGGGCGAAGTCGTTCTTCACGTGGTCGCCCACCGGCCCGTCCCACTCGGGCGCCGGCTCGCCCATGATGGTGCGCTCGATCGCGATCAAATGCGAGAGGTGGTCCTTGACGTCCCAGCCGGGGCACTCGGTGGGCAGCGCCCACTCGGTGTCCGACAGCTCGTAACAGACCTCGGCCAGCCCGCCCCAGGTTTCTGCCAGAGCGTCTCGGGCGGCCCGCCCGACCTCCAGCCAACCCCTCTGACCTGCGCTGTTGTCCGTCATGGTCCCGACCCTACTGCCACCCGGGGCCGGTGGCCGTGTGACCATCCCCCAATTTTCGTAACCCTCCCGCTACGTTCGACCCCCGTCCAGGGCCATCACCGAAGAGAGGGAGTCGCCATGGCTGAGTACGAGGGGTACTGCGTCAAGTGCCGTGAGAAGCGCAGCTTCGAAGGCCAGGAAGTCGAGCTGGCCAACGGGCGCCGGGCCGCCCAGGGCACCTGCCCGGAGTGCGGCACCAAAATGAACCGCATTCTGGGTAAGGCCAAGGCCGCCACTTGAGTACGGCGTCGGGCGGGTGAGCTCGGCCCTCCCGGGCGGGCCACCTGCGCCCGGCCCCGCCGGGCCGGTGAGCGTGCGGCCGGCCGGCGTGAGACGATCTTCTCCATGCACGACCTGATCATCAAGGGTGGGACGCTCGTCGACGGGACGGGCGCAGAGGCGAAGCAGGCGGACGTCGCGGTGGATGCCGGCCGCATCACCGACGTGGGGCAGGTGCCGGGCGGCGCCACCCGGATCATCGACGCCGACGGCCTGCTGGTCACCCCCGGGTGGGTCGACATCCACACGCACTACGACGGGCAGGCGACCTGGGACCCCGAGCTGGCGCCCTCCTCGTGGCACGGGGTGACCACCCTCGTCATGGGCAACTGCGGTGTCGGCTTCGCGCCGGCGTTGCCCGAGCGCCACGACTGGCTCATCGGCCTCATGGAAGGGGTGGAGGACATCCCCGGGACCGCGCTGGCCGAGGGGATCGAGTGGGAGTGGGAGACGTTCCCTCAGTATCTCGACGCCCTGGAGCGCAGGCGCTGGACGGTCGACGTCGGCACGCAGATCCCCCACGGCGCCGTGCGGGCCTACGTCATGGGCGACCGGGGGGCCAAGAACGAGCCGGCGAACGCCGAGGACATCGAGGCCATGCGCGCCATCGTGCTCGAGGGGCTCAGGGCCGGCGCGCTGGGCTTCTCGTCGTCACGCACGCTCGGGCACCGGGCCGTCGACGGCGAGCCGGTGCCGGGAACCTTCGCGACCGAGGACGAGCTCTTCGGCGTCGGGGCCGCACTGGCCGATGCGGGCACCGGGGTGTTCGAGCTGGCCCCCCTCGGCTCGGCCGGCGAGATGCTGGGCGACGCCTGGCTCGAGGTCGACTGGATGCGCCGCTTGTCGGCGGCGATCGAGCGGCCGGTGTCCTACGTCCTGCTGCAGCAGGACGACGACCCGGAACTGTGGCGCAAGCAGCTGGCCGCCTCGCTCGAGGCGTGCGCCGAGGGCGCGCAGCTCTCCCCACAGATCGCCGGGCGGCCGACCGGGCTGCTGACCGGGCACCACGCCACCTACTGCCTGTTCTCGGACATCCCGGCCTACCGGGAGCTGCGCCGGCGCAAGCTCTCGAACGCCGACCTGGCCGTCGCCCTGGGGGACCCCGAGCTGCGCCGGGCCATCACGTCGTGGACGCCGTCGTCGCCGGCCGAGGCCGAGGCGATGGAGAAGGCGTACCACCGCACGTACGTCCTGGGCGACCCGCCCGACTACGAGCCGGGGCCCGAGCGCTCGCTGGCCGGCCTGGCCGCCGCCCGGGGACTCAGCCCACTGGAGGTGGCCTACGACGAGATGGCGGCCGACGCCGGCGAGGGGCTCTTGTACCTGCCCATCCTCAACTACGCCACGGGCGACCTGGATCACGTCTACGACATGCTCCAGCACCCGCGCGGCCTGCTCGGCCTGTCCGACGGCGGCGCGCACACCGGGACCATCTGTGACGCGTCAATGCCGACGTTCATGCTGACGCACTGGACGCGCGACCGGACCCGGGGGGCCACCCTGCCGCTCGAATACGTGGTGAAGAAGCAGACCCACGACACCGCCCGCCTCTACGGCCTGTCCGACCGCGGCACCGTGGAGGTGGGCGCCCTGGCCGACTTCAACGTGATCGACTACGACGCCTTGACGCTCGGGACGCCCTTCGTGCGCAACGACCTGCCGGCCGGGGGCCGCCGCCTGCTCCAGCGCGCCGAGGGGTACGTGTGCACCATTAAGAAGGGGACGGTCACCTTCGAGGGCGGTGCGCCGACCGGTGAGCTGCCGGGCCGGCTGCTGCGCGGGGCGCGCTGAACCTGCGGCACACCCGGTAGACCGCAGCGGTATGGACGCGCCGCGGACCCGGTACGCCGTGCGCGACGGCGTCCACATCGGCTACCAGGTGTGGGGCGACGGCGCGGTGGACGTGCTCGAGTTCAACCACGGGCTCATGATCTCCATCGACGAGACGGTCGACGAGCCCAACTGGCTCGGCTACACCGAGCGGGTGGCGGCCTTCTCCCGCTTGATCCGCTTCGACGCCGGCGGCCTCGGGCTCTCCGATCCCCTGCCGGCGGGCGGCGCGCCCTCCATTGAGCTGTGGGCGGAGGACGCGCTGGCCGTGCTCGATGCCGCCGGGTGCGACCGGGCCGTGGTGCTCTCGAACACGGGCGGGTCGATGGCGGCCATTTGGCTGGCGGCGCACCACCCGGAGCGGGTGGCCGCTCTCATCATCATCAACGGCACCGCGCGGGTGGGCCGGGCCGAGGACTACGAGTTCGGCGTGCCGGACGAGCTCACGGCCGACGCGGCCCAGAACATCGAGCTGCCGCTCGACGACGACGCCGTGCCCCAGGACATCGCCATCTTCGCCCCCAGCCTGGCCCACCGGGTGGGCTTCGTCGAGTGGTGGGGCCGCGCGGCCCGGCGCGGCGCCAGCCCCACCACCGCCATCGCCTTCAACCTGGTGACCTTCACCTCGGACGTGCGCGACCTGCTGCCGCGGGTGCAGTGCCCGACGCTGGTCATGTCGCGCACCGAGGGCTACATCGACCTGGTGGAGCACGGCCGCTATTTGGCCGAGCACATCACCGGGGCCCGCTTCATGACGTTCCCGGGGCCCGACCTGCTGGCCTGGGCGGGTGCGTTCGACTCCATCGCCGACGAAATGGAGGAGTTCGTGACCGGTGAGCGCAGCGCGCAGGCGGCGCAGCGCCTGCTGGCCACCGTGCTCTTCACCGACATCGTGGACTCGACCGGGCGCATCGCCGCGGTGGGCGACCGCCAGTGGCGGGCCACGCTCGACGAGTCCGACCTCAACGTGGCCCGCCTGCTGGCGCGCTACGACGGGGTGCTGGTGAAGACGACGGGCGACGGGATCTTGGCCCGTTTCGCCGCGCCGGCTCAGGCGGTGCGCGGTGCGGTGGCCATGGTGGCGGCGGCCGCCCACTCCGGCCTGGAGCTGCGCGCGGGGCTGCACGTGGGCGAGGTCGAGCTGCGGGGCGACGACATCGGCGGGCTGGCCGTGCACATCGCGTCGCGGGTGAGCGCCATGGCCGGGGCGGGCGAGGTGCTGGTGACGGGGACCGTGCGCGACCTGGTGGTGGGGTCGGGCATCGTCTTCGACGACCGGGGCCGGCACAACCTCAAGGGGGTGCCAGACGAGTGGCAGGTGCTGGCGGTGGAGCGGGCCTGAGCCGTCCCGCCGGTCCGGTCCGGTCCGGTCCGGCGCAGCCCGACCCTCACCGGTGCCTCATGACCTTCGGGCCTGGGGGTCCGGCGCGTGCGCGTCGTTCCTCTTTGTTCTTGTTGCTTCTCGTTGGCGTCGTGCTTCTGGTGCGGGTTCGGGCCGAGATGCAAAGCGAGGGTGACGGTCCCCACACGACAACGCGGCTGCCGGCGGGTGTCCGGCGGTGCTCGTCCCCACGGCGTGGCGCCGGTGCACCGGGGGCCACGGGTGCTCGAGCGGCTGCAGCGCCGGCGACCGAAACCCGGCGCGGACCACCTGCGCTCGACCGCGTCGAGCCCGGACGAGGGCTTTTTCGGACAAGGCGAGGCGGCCAGACAGGGTCAGCGTGCCACGGGGCGCGCCGTGGGCACTCCAGGTCGTCGCGGCGCCCGACCCGTGGATTGTTGCACTCTCAAAGCAGATTTAAGGCGCCCTAAAACATCGCGCCGCGGACCGGGCGCGAGAACGCCACGTCGAGTGAGCGACCCCGACGCTCCGTGCACAACTTCGTCGCGGTCCGAGCGCAGGGCGCGACGGATGTGCGCCGCCCATCGTCCTGGATGGCCGAGCTGATGCACGGCTGCTCGTTAATCGTCGGTTGCGACGGGATCCCTCGCAACTTTCGACGAGAAATGACCGTAAGAGCCGCCGAAGACCCTCGTTGCCTTTCGTGGAGAGACTCTCCCGGCAGGGGGTCGGGAGGAACGGAACAGGGGGATTTTTATCGTGAAACCCGCAGGTCGTTTCACGTCCGCGTCCAGAAAGCGCAAGCTGCCACTACTCGCTCTGGCGCTCCTGGCCGTCGCCTACTGCTCGATCGCCATCGTGACGTCGGCACTCACCACCCGCGGCCCGCACTCGGCGGGCGCCAGCTCGGTCCCGGCAGAGTGGCTCGTGGACTCCGACGGCGCCGTCTACAGCGTCGGTGGTGCGCCCTTGTTCGGGTCGGCCACCAACGAGTGGGCCGCACCGATCGTCGGCATGGCTCCCACCACCGACGGGAGCGGCTACTGGGAGGACGCGTCGAACGGCGCCGTGTACAGCTACGGCGACGCCCGCTTCTTCGGTTCGATGGGGGGCCAGCACCTGAACGAGCCGGTCGTCGGCATGACGACGACCCCGGACGGCGGCGGGTACTGGCTGGTGGCCTCCGACGGAGGCATCTTCTCCTTCGGCGACGCCCACTTCTACGGGTCGACGGGAGCCCTCCACCTCAACACGCCCATCGTCGGCATGAAGGCCACCAACGACGGCAAGGGCTACTGGCTCGTAGGCGGCGACGGCGGCATCTTCTCCTTCGGCGACGCCCGCTTCTTCGGCTCGACCGGGGACATCCACCTGCACCAGCCCGTGGTCGGCATGGCGACCACCCCCGACGACGGCGGCTACTGGTTGGCGGCCCGCGACGGCGGCGTCTTCTCCTTCGGCGACGCCGCCTTCTACGGTGCCACCCCGGCAATCGGCCTCAACCCGGTCTCGGCCATCACGGCCACCCCGGACGGGGGCGGGTACTGGCTGGCGTCCGTGGACGGCGCGGTCTACCCCCACGGTGACGCCGCGTCGTACAACGACAACGGCATGGCGCTCTCCCGGCCCGTCGTCGGTGCCGCGCTGTCCGTCCTGAGCACGGGCACGTCGTCCTCCTCGCCCGTGGCCGTGCCCCAGGGTGCGATGCCGGCTCCCGCCGGCTACTCGTCCAGCGAGTTGGTGATGGACGACACCTTCTCCAACCTGAACAACTGGAACACCTTCTACGGCCCGGGGACGCGCTGGAACAACCTGGGCAACCTCCCCTCGCCCTATTCGGGCGAGAACCAGCCCAACTCCTATGACATGGCGTACTACAGCCCGAGCCAAGACGTGCTCATGCCCGGCGGCGGGGTCTCGCTCAACGCCACCCCCAACAGCCAGTTCTCCTCGCAGGGCTACAGCTGGGTGAGCGGGGTGCTGACCTCGAAGAACCCGCTGCCGAGCGGGGGCTGGTACGTCCAGGTCAGGGCGCAACTGCCCGACACCACTGACGGCTACTGGCCCGCCATCTGGGCGCTGCCCAACAACTCGGCCCAAGAGCTCGACGGCGACGAGGGCGGCTCCCTCCCCTCGGCCGCCACGCCCAACACGGCGGGTCACAGCAACACCTTCACCTCAAACGGTGTGATCGCCGGCGCATGGGCCACCCCGGGCGGCGTCAACCTCTCGAGCGGCTACAACACCTATGGCTTCCAGTACATCCCGGGCACCGGTATGCGCTTCTACGTGAACGGAACCCAGGTCTACAGCTCGTCCTATGACCTCGCCACGGAGAGCTACTACCTGTTCCTCCAGCTCGAGGTGGCCGGCTCGAACACCTCGAGCTGGCACACCACCGGACCCCCCGCGCCCAGCTCCATGAAGATCGCCGAGGTCCAGGTCTACTCCTAATCGTCGTCCGGGTCGGCCAGGCCCGCGGCGGTGACCGCCCAACCGGTCAGCTCCCCGATTTGGCCGGCGGCGGCTCACCGCCGTTGGCGTGCGGGGCCGGCGCCTGTGGTGGCACCGACGCAGACGCTGGCCATCGGGTAGCCGCAGCGGCGTAGACCGGAGACGATGCGCACGGGCTCCCACGCATTACCGAACGGCCGGCCGGCTCACGGCATGGCGCGGTGATCCGGTCGCGTCCGGTGATCATGACGCTCCGTGGTGCGGCCGACGGTCGACGTCGTCGGTCAGGCGTGCACGAGCAGCGTGGCCGAGCAGCCCGTGGCGCGCAGCGTCGTGACGGGGCGCCAGCCGTCGGCCCGCAGCGCGGCGTAACTCGGGTTGAAGCCGGCCAGGGGCGGCGACCACACGTACCAGAGGCGGTGCAGGTGCTCGGCGCTCACCCCGGCGGCCCAGGCCCTGGGTTCCGACCCGTCCTCGTAGTACTCGGACGGCGCAACGAAGACCTCGGCCGGCGCCCGCTCCAGCGCCACGACGAACGCTCCCACGTCTCGAACGACGTCGCGCCAACTTCCCACGGTGGCCTCACTGAGGCTGGCGCCCGGCAACCACGGATAGACGAGCCACGGGAACGGATACCCACGGCCGGGCTCACCCTTGGCCAAGGGCACGGGCGTCGGGAGGTGCGGGGCCAGGTGGCCCAGCCATCGGAGCTCCTTGTCGACCTGATCGACGGCCCAGAGAATGCGAGGCAGGCGGATGCCCAAGTGGTCACCCAGTCGATAGATCGGATTGTCGTTCCCGAGGCGGGCAGTCGACGGAGCGACTGGCCGGCCCACTGTGGAAACTGTGCGGTCAGGAGTCCACGCACCAGGTCGTCGTCGACACCGACCTCGTCGGCATGCATGCGAGGGTGGGCCGGCTCGTCGCTCACGGTGCGACGAGCCGGTGCCGTCGGACGGCAGGGATGACGACGCGGGGTGCGGTCCCCTCCTGACCGGCTCTCTTCCGTCGTCTGCGGGCGCCCACCGCAGCGGGTGGGTGCCGTCTCAGGCTTCTCTTACGGAGCCCCGGATGCTCCCGGGCTCCAAGGTTCGACGACTCCATGCCGCGTCAGGCCCTCTCGATAGGTGGTCACTCCCTTCCCTGTGGACACGGACGCGTGTGGCATGGGTCTCTCCTCGGTGTCGGCGGCAGCCCACACTACCGGGCGCGCCACGTCGAGCACATCGGGTTCAGCCGGCCGGCGGGTCGTTCCGTTGAGTGATCGGACACACGTTCACGCTCGCCGCGAACCAGCGGTCGCCACTCTTTTCGACCACGTTGAAACAGCCCGTCTCCTGTGGGAGCGGATCTATCCTCTCGAGTCGGGGATCAAGCGCCGGCAACAAGAGCTGAAGGAGTGCGTCGTGAGTGACGAGCGCGGCCGAACCGGCCTCGGTCCGTCTGGCCACGTCGTCGAACGCATCCAGGGCTCTGGCAAGGACCTCGGCCGACGGCTCAACGTCGGGTGCGGCATCGAGGGAGCCCCATCGGGCGATCAAGTCTGACTTCGGATTCCCCGACCACACTCCGTAGTCGCGGTCGATAAGCCGGTCGTCGGTCTCCACGCCGATGCCCGCTCGAAGGCCAATCTGGGCAGCGGTGTCGACCGCACGCCGCAGTGGACTCGAGACCAACAAGGCAAGGCCGGAGTGCCCGATCGCCTCAGCTACGGCCGTCGCCTCGGCCAAGCCGGTGACGTCCAGTTCTGGATTGAGCCGGCCGCGCAGGACCCCGGCGGCATTCAGCGAAGTTCGCCCGTGTCGAACCAAGAAGATCCGTCGAACCGACGGCGTCATGGGCTGGGCCGGCTGCTCCTGAGCTTGAGACCCTCGATGCTCTGCGTGCGGTTTCGGACTGGAACGAACCACTGACCATTGGATCCTCCTGGTTACGCCTCATCGTCGTCCGCAGGAGCCCTCAGCCACACGGCGCTTCAGGCGAGCTCCATCGCCGTTGCGAATGTCGTCCCCGTCACCGGTCTGCGTCATCGGTCCTTGTCCTCAGGTAATGGATGCGGATCCCTCGGTGACCGGCACCGTCCGAAGATCTCTGGCCACCATTCGATCATGTGCGCCGAGGGTGACGGTTGTCTCGCCATCCGTGCCGACGACCCGCGACTCGAAAGCGGAGCAGAGTGAACCATTGACCACACGACGACTGTTTTGAGGTATCGTGATGCGCACCGGATGAGGCCCCGGCGGGCTGTGCCCGAACCGCCCTTTTGGGCTGATGGCTTCTACGTGACGTTTGTTCGCGTGGAGGTCGAGTGCTGTGGGTCACAGCGTCCTAGCTCCGCAGGCTGTTCAGGCCTTGCAGGTCCTGACCATCCTGCTCGGCGCACCGCTTGTGAGCGGCGTGATCTCGCACGTCGAAGGCCGGATCCAGGGGCGGCGAGGGCCACGCATTCTTCAGCCCTACTACGACATCGCCAAGCTCTTCCGCAAGGAGACCCTCGTCACCGAGGAGTCAAGCTGGGTCTTCTTGGCTGGCCCCGTCGTCGCCTTCGGGTGTTACCTGATAGTGCCGTTGCTCATTCCCGTGCTGACCACCTACGGGCTCCCGCTGGGCTACATGGGCGACATCTTGGGTGGCGCCTTCATCCTGGCCCTGGCCGGGTTTTCGATCGCCTTGGCCGGCACCGAGTCCGGCGCGCCGTATGCCCAGCTCGGTGGAAGTCGGGCCATGACGTTCGGGGCGCTGATTGAGCCCACGATCCTCTTCGTGATCTTCGCCGTCGCGCTCATCACGACAACTGATCTCCCCTACGCCTTGGCGGCGACAGTGCGCTCATCGTCGTCTGAAGTGGTGCGGCCGGGGCACGTCCTCGCTGCGGTCGCCTTCTTCTTGGTTGTCCTGGTCGACACCGGCCGGATCCCCGTCGAAACTCATTCCGGGACCCTCGAGTTCGGGATGATCGACGAAGCCAGGACACTCGAGCACTCGGGACCGCCTTTGGCTCTCTTGAAGTGGGGATCGACCATGAAGCAGCTGATCCTCTACACCATCCTGATCAATGTCTTCCTGGCGCCGTGGGGACTCGCCGCCTCGGGCAGCCCGCGGTCCGTTTTGGTGGCCATCCCTTCGCTGCTCGGCAAGGCGGTCGTGATCGGGTTGATCTTCGCCGTGATCGACAACCTCTTTTCCAAGTTGCGCTTGTTCAAGATCACCGAGTTCATCGCCGCTGCGTTCTTGCTGGCGGTCCTGGCCGTTCTCGTCTTCTACGCCGGAGGTGGCTGATGACGCCCGTTCCCTCGACCTATTCGGGCGTCGCCGACGTCGCCGCCATCGTGGTGCTCCTCACCGAGTTCGCGATGCTCCGAGCCCCGCTGCTGCGCTCCCAGGTCCGCCTCTATGCGTTCCAATCCCTCGTCGTCACGGCGTTGGCCGTCGACATCGCAGCCACCCGGCACATCAACGAGCTCTATGGGCTCGCGGTCCTCTCGTTCGCCCTCAAGGTGGTCCTCGTCCCCGGCCTGGTCCTACGCCTGCTGCGAGACGCTGACGTCGACCTGGCCGGCAGTTCGGTGGCCGGCGTTGCCTCGATGATCCTCATTGCGATCGCCGTATCCGCGTTCGGGTTCTTCGCCGTCGGATCCCTCCATGTCCACTCCATCGCCCTGCCCACGACCGCACTCGCCATCGCAGCCGCCGTCGTCCTGGTGGCGTTCGTGCTCATCATCTTCCGCTCCGACGTGGTGTCTCAGGCCATCGGTTTCTTCTCGCTCGAGAACGGGGTCTCGGTGGCCAGCCTGGTGGTGGCGGCCGGTCTCCCGCTGGTCGTCGAGGTGGCGTTCCTCTTCGACCTCCTGGTGGCGGTGGTGGTCTTCGGGGTCATCATCCGGGTGCACCACGGTCGGACCCAGACGCTCTCGACCGACGAGCTCGATCGGCTGAAGGGGTAGCCGTGGCCGGCATCCTCGTCGCCCTCATCACGGTTCCCTTCGTCGTGGCCGTGGTCACCTTCTTCCTTCCTCGCCGGGCGGCCTGGCTGCTCACCGTGGTCACGGGGGCGGTGACCTTCGGGCTGGCGGTGGCGCTGATCCCCACCGCCAGCACGCACAGCCAGATCACGGCAGGAAGCCTGTTGCGCGTCGATGCCCTCTCGGTGGTCTTCCTGGTCGCCACCACCTTCCTCTACGGAGCTACCGCCATCTTCGCCGGCGGCTATCTGCACCTGGCCGACAGCGCGGCTGGGAGACGCTACGGGCGACGCTTCTACGCGGGACTGAACCTCTTCTGTTGGTCGATGGTCGCCGCGCCCTTGGTGAACGGCCTTGCCTTGTTGTGGGTGGCCATCGAGATCACCACGGTCGTCTCGGCGTTGCTCGTCGCCATCGACGACACCGACGGCGCCACCGAGGCGAGCTGGAAGTACCTCTTGATCGCATCGCTTGGTCTCGGTATCGCCCTGCTGGCGACCATCATCATGTATTACGCCGGGACGACGGTCTTCGGTTCGGCCTACGACCTCTCCTACGTGAAGCTGCTGGCCGGGGCGTCTCGGTTCCCGCCGGACGTCGTTCGCCTGGCCTTCGTGCTGGCCGTGCTCGGCTTCGGGACCAAAATGGGTCTGGTTCCCGTGCACACGTGGCTGCCCGACGCACACTCGGAAGCGCCAACACCGGTGTCGGCGCTGCTCTCGGGGGCCTTGCTGGCCACCAGCTTCTACGCCATCTTGCGTTATTTCCAGATCGCCGTGCGCACGCTCGGGCCGACCTTCCCTCGCAACGTGTTGCTGATCTTCGGGTTGGCTTCCCTCTTGCTCGCCGCCCTCTACCTACTGAGTCAGCGCGACCTCAAACGACTTCTGGCCTACTCGAGTGTCGAGCACATGGGGATTTTGGCCATCGGGATGAGCTTCGGTGCGCCGATAGCCATTGTGGGGGTGCTCCTCCATGTGCTGGCTCACGCTGCGGCAAAGGGAACGGCGTTCTTCGGCGCCGGCTCGGTCGTGCGCAAGTTCGCCACCAAGGACATGACCAAGATCCGAGGTGGTGTCGGCGCCCTGCCTTGGAGCGGCCCCATGCTGGTGGCGGCCGTCCTGGCGCTGTCAGCCCTGCCTCCCTTCGGCATCTTCCGCAGCGAGTTCCTGATCGTGTCCGGTGGGCTCTCTGATCCCCGGGACACGGTCGCGGCGGTCCTGATCATTTTCGTCACCCTGGCGTTCTTTGGACTGTCCTGGTTCACCACCCAGACCATGCTGACCCCCGAAGCGACCACCGCCGGTGGCGCGGTCGTGCCCGCGCCACCGAAGGGAGAGGTCAGCATCTTGATTGTCGTCGCCATGGCGCTGGGCATGGTGGCTCTCGTGATCCTGGGTGTCCATCCGCCGGCCCAGCTCAGCCACCTCCTCGACCATGCGGCCAACGAGTTGGGCGTCCCGCGGTGACCGCCGAGCAGAACCTGGAGCTCGCAGGTCAGGAAGCAGTCGTTCGCCGCGTCGCGGCCCACGTCTCCGAAGGGGCCCGATTCGGCGGTCTCTTCGCCATCGCCAGGGCCGGCGAGACCCGGCTTTGCTACGTGCTGGCAGCGGACGGATCCCTGCTGCGCGAGGACGTCGTGCTGGCCGCTGGCTCCAGGGGGTTCGCAACGGCCACCGCGGCGATCCCGTCGGCCACTTGGTACGAACGGGAGATCCACGATCTCTTCGGACTCGTCCCGATCGGGCATGCTCGCCTCGACCCGCTCGTCCTCCCTCTGGCCTCGGACGCACCCCGCCCGCGGCCAGGATCGTGGCAGCACGTCGGCCCAGTCGAACTCGACACTCGGCCGTTGCCTGCCCACCTCCAAGGCGAAGGCGTCTTCACGATGCCCTACGGGCCGGTGCGCTCCGGAGTCTTCGAATCGATCGAGTATCTGGTCGAGACGCCGGGCGAGGACATCCCCCACCTGCGCACGCGGGTGTTCCACAAACACCGCGGCGTCGAGATCCGCTTTGAGGCCATGCACCTCGACGACGGGGTTCTCATGGCGGAGCGAACCGAAGGCGTGGCGTCGGTGGCTCACGCGATTGCCTACTGCCAGGCCGTCGAGCGGATCGCCGAAATCGAGGTGACCGCCGAGGCCGGAGTGGTACGGGTCATTCACGCCGAGCTGGAGCGGATCGCCAACCACCTGGACTCGACGATCCGCCACACCGAGGCGGCGGGGCAGGCGGTCGCCTACGCCCGACTCTCGCTGCACAAAGAGCGGATCCAGCGTCTGCGAGCACGCCTGTGTGGCAGTCGATTCGGTCGAGGGGTCGTCGTGCCTGGGGGGGTGAGCGGGCCGCTGCGCCTCGGCTCGGCGGAGCTCTTCCGCGTCATCGACGAGATCGAAGGGGCCGTGCGCTCAGACCTGCGCCTGTTGCTGGCCACGCCGTCGTTCGTCGACCGCCTCCGTGGAACAGGAGTCATCTCGCCGGCCTTGGCCCGGTCGTTCGCCATTCTCGGACCGCTGGCACGTGCGTCAGGCCAGATGGAAGACGTTCGCTTCGCGCGTCCGTACGCCGCGTACGGGCAACTGGGCCACCAACTCCTCGACACCAAGGACGAGGGGGATGCCCTGACGCGTCAACGGGTGCGTAACGAGGAGATCTATGGATCGTTCCATCTGATCCGCCAAGCGATCGACCGGTTGTCCGCTCAAGCTGCGCCGATTTGGAGTCTGCCGATTCCCTCCTGTAGCGGTGAAGCCATCGGATGGGCCGAAGCCCCTCAGGGCGAAGTGCTGTACCTCGTCGTGGTCGAGGACGGCCGACTGGTACGGGTCAAGCCCCGATCAGCCTCGTTCCACAACTTGGGGTTGTTCCACGCCGCCTTCCCGGACGACATCCTCACCGATTTCGCGTTCATTGAGGCGAGCTTTGGGGTCTCGATTGCGGGGGTCGCAGGCTGATGCCCTGGATCCCGCGGGGCCTGCGAGACGGGATCGTCACCACGCGCTACCCACGCCGTGCCGACGGCTACGGCGACGGATTCTCGGGCACGCTCGTGGTGCACACTCCAGGGGCGCCCGCCAGCAACCTGGACACGGCGGTCGAGGGCTGCCCAACGGGTGCCATCACCAGCGGGGACGGCCGGCTCCGACTCGACCGGGGTCGCTGCATCCTCTGTGGGCGCTGCACGGTGGCCTGCCCCGAGGTGTTTCGCTTCGACTCCAGCGTCGAAGTGTCGGCCACGAGTCGGCGGACCCTCGTCGTGCCTGAGCTCGACGAGGACGACCAGGCCCTGGAGGCGGCCAGGTCGGAGTTGCATCGGCGGGTACGTGCACTGCGCCGGTCGATCCACGTCCGTCACGTCGATGCGGGCTCCGACGGCAGCGAGGAGTGGGAGGTGGCGGCGCTCACGAACCCCGTCTATGACGTGCAGCGACTGGGGATCTACTTCACGGCCAGCCCCAAGCACGCGGACGTGCTCCTAGTCACGGGGGTGGGCGCGGCCGGCATGCTCGATCCGCTCCGCCACACCTACGAGGTCATGCCTCATCCCAAGGTCGTCATCGCGGCGGGTACGGACGCGATCAGCGGTGGGCTCATCGGGACGGGCTACGCCTCGCTCGGCGGGGTGAGCGACGCCGTACCGGTTGATGTCTTCGTCCCCGGCTCGCCGCCGACTCCCTTCGGCCTTCTCCACGGCATCTTGAGCGCGGTCGGCCTGCTCGGTCCGTCCCGGGCCAAGAGTGCCTCGGCCCGAACGCGCTGGGACGCCGACGGGCCGGCCTCCCCGGAGGACCCAGCGGTGGAGGCCGGCCCGTGAGCGCCGATCTGATGGCTGCCGGTCTGTCGTGCTTCGCCGTCGGGCTGGTCATCGATCTCGCCCTGGGCGTCCAACGGGCGCGGTGGCGACGCGCCCCCTATGTCCTGGCCCTGGCCGGCAGCGTGTGCCTGGTCGTCCTCGGCGCTCGTGCCACGACCGGCGCACCAACGAGAATCGACATCACCGAGGTTTTCGGAATCGGTCACAACGCCCTGCGGATCGACCCGTTGGCCGGTCTGTTCCTGACCTTGCTTTTCGGAATTGCCGTGTGCGTCTCGGCGTGCTTCGTGTCGTGGGCGGGGCCGGCCGAACGAGACCATCGGCGAGGGACGGCTTCGGCCTATGTCCTCTTGCTTGGATCGGTCGCCGTCATCGTCAGCGCCGCAGACGCCTTTACGTTCCTGTTTGCCTGGGAGCTGCTGACCGTCTCGTTCTACATGTTGACATCGGTCACGCGAGCCGGAGCGCGACAGGCGGGTGCGGCCTGGTCCACGGTCAGCATCGGCAAGGTCAGCGGAGCGGCGCTGCTCTTTGCCTTTTTGCTCATGGCCGGGCGTACCCACAGTCTGAGCATCGCCAGCTGGCACGCCATCGGTCCCGGCGCCATCCACGATGTGGCCTGGACCCTGATCGTGGTGGGCTTCGGAGCCAAGGTGGGCCTGGTGCCGCTCCAGGTCTGGATCCCCGTCGGCTACCCCGCTGCGCCCGGCCCAGCACGGGCCGCCATGGCCGGCATTGCCGCCAACGTCGGTGTCTACGGGCTTTGGCGCTTCCTCGGTGTTCTGGGGCGTCCGCCGGTGTGGCTCGTGATCGCGGTGCTGCTGGTCGGTGGGATCACTGCACTGCTCGGCATCACCTTCGCCGGCGTCCAAGGTCGACTCGGACGTGTGATCGCCTATTCGAGCGTCGAGAACGCCGGGTTGATCATGACGGCCTATGGGGTCGCGCTGACCGGATCGGTCGTGCGATCACAACCCCTGGTCGCCATGGGCCTCCTGGCCGCCACCCTCCAGACGGTGGCCCACGCCATCGCCAAGTCGGCACTGTTCACCTCCCTGGCCAATGTCGAAGCGGTGACCGGCACCGACGAGCTCGACGCGCTCCGAGGCATCGGGCGACGGCTGCGTTGGAGTGGGGCTGCCTTCGGCGCCGGCGCGGTCACCCTGGCTGGCCTTCCGCCCACCATCGGATTCGTCTCCGAATGGTTCATCCTCGAGGCGCTCATGCAGCAGTTCCGCGTGCCCGGACTTGCCATCAAGCTGGGCCTGGCGGGCGCCGGCGCCCTGGTTGCCCTCACCACCGGGCTGGCCGCTCTGGCTTTCCTCCGCGTGCTCGGGCTCACCTTCTTGGGTCGACCGTCCAAGGCAACCGTCGAGGACGCAACCGAGCCCGGTCCGCTGGGAAAGGCCGGCGTCATCGCCTTGGGCTTCTCCTGCCTTGGTCTCGCCGCCGTGAGCCCCTGGGAGATCCGCTACATCGCCCGGGGCCTCGCCCCCATCGTGCCCCGCCACGCCACCATCGCTGCACTGAAGTCCCCGTGGGTGCTCCAGCCCACCTTCCACGAGTTCTCGATCCTCTCTCCATCGTGGCTGTGGGTCGCCATGCCGACCGCGTTTGCCACGGTCTTCGTCGGCGCGATCGTGTTGTCCGGCGGTCGCTACTTGCGCGTGCGACGGGTGCCGGCCTGGCACTCGGCGACGTCGGGCGTGGCCGGCCCCGAGTCGTACACCGCGTTCGGCTTCGCCAACCCGCTCCGTCATGTGTTGGGCAACGTCTTGGGCACCAGTCGCTCGACCACCCTGGTGGTGGCCGAGTCCGCCGGTCCGGATCCACACCCGGTGGGCCACGTCGAGACGCGGACCCGGGTGATCGAGCCGGTCGAGACCTACCTCTACCGCCCGCTCCGACGGGCCACGTTGGCGGTGGCGCGTGTGGCCAAGAAGCTCCAGTCCGGCCGGCTCAATGCCTACGTGGCCTACATGCTCTTCGCGCTCTTGATCGCCCTTGCCCTCACGGCAGCCCTGCGATAAAGGAGGTACCTCGATGACCCCTCACACACCGCCAGCGGGTGGAGGCGTGATCCGTCGCATCCTCGTCGGCTACGACGGCTCGGCCGGAGCCCAGCACGCCCTGCAGGTGGCGGCGGCTCTCGCCGCGGACTTGCAAGGAGAGACACACGTCCTGCTCGTCATCCGACCCGGTGCCCACGCGGAGACGCCGGAGGAGCGCGAGCGGGCGCTGGAGGCAGAGCGTGACAACCTCTCGAAGGGCCTCAGCTCCATGCATTCCCAGAGCCAGCACTCCTGGGACGTCTCGACCGAGGCCGTCTACGCGGACGAGCCCGCGCAGGCCATGGCCTCCTACGCCGAAGAGCACGGCTTCGACTTGGTGGTGGTGGGGAGCCACGGGCGAGAACAGGTGACACACCGGGGCATCGGTCGGTCTTTGCAGGCTCTGCTACGCCACCATCCGTGTCCGGTGCTGGTGGTGTGACCGTGAGGGCCGAAGGTCTGGGGGGAGTGCCGTCTCGGCTGCGGTCGCTCGGGATGGCAGCGGCAGGTGCCATGTGTTGATCGTCACCGATGGAGCGGTCGACATCCCAGACGATCTGATGGGCTCTGACCTCGTCACTCAGGTCCCAGGGGAGATCTGGGGCGCGGACGGGCCGCAGGAGGTCGACCGCGAGGAGTTCTGGGCCGGTTTGCGCCGGGGCGAGTACCCCTCGACCAGCCCGCCCACCATCAGCGCGCTGATGTCGGCCTACGAACACCCCGACCTGGTCATCGCCCTCCACGTGTCGGGCCAATTGAGTGCCACGGTGCAGCGAGCCCAGGAAGCGGCCGGACGTGTCGGCTCTGGCGTACGTGTGATCGACACCGGCTCTCTCAGCGTGGGGGCCGGATTGATCGTGTCCGAAGTCCACCGAGTGGCGAGAGGTCAGTCCGCACCGTCACTCGTCGACTTGGCCGGGTCGCTCCCCCCACGGTTGCACACGTTCGCGCTGGTCCAGGACGTCGATGCCCTGCGGCGCAGTGACCGCTCGGGGCTCTTACCCAGCTCACATTTGGCCCGCAACCATCCGATGGTGCTCGCTATCCGCGGTCGCGTCGTGCCCTTGTCGCAACCGAAACATCGAACCAGCGCCCTCATCGACCTGGCCCAACACCTGCGACATCGGCCGGGTCCGAACCCTCGTGCCTGGGCTCTCGGCCACGGGGACGCGTCCGACGTCAGCTCGGTCGTGAGCGAGCTGAGCAAGGTGATGGAGGGGGACCCCGCCTTTGTGACCTACCTGGATCCCACCGTCGGGGTCCACCTCGGCCCGGATTCCCTCGTCGTCGGCGTCCTTGCGGACCCCATCTCCGATTAGCGCCGGTGGCTCTTCGGAGTGGGATCGTCAAGAGCGGGAGTCGGGCTGGCTCCGAAGCGCGTCACCCTCACCTCTTCTCGCGTCACGAACGACCCGGGCGCGAGCTCCTTGACCACGGGAAGGAACGCTTCGATGCGTTCGGGCGTGTCGACGAGCTCAATGGTCACCGGCAAGCCGATCATGGCATCGGGGAAGCGCGATGTACGGATCCGACCCGAGGCACCAAAGCCCTCGATCCCCCGCCACACGGTCGCTCCGGCCAGCCCGTCTTCACGAGCCCGAGTCAACAACATTTCATGCAGCCCGTGACGCCCCGAACGATCGTCTTCGCTCAAGAAGACCACGATCCTCGTAGCGATCTGGCTCGTCGGCACCAGCCACCTCCTTCTCGGAGCGCACCCGAAGCACTGCGTACCCTAGTGCGACGGTGCGCCAACTGTCGTGGCTCCCAAGGATCCTCCCAGCTGGACTCAGTTGGTAGATTGGACCTTGGCGATGGAGCTCGCCCCGTATGCCTGTCGGCCAATGGCTCCTACCGGACGGTGCCCATTGCGGCACAACGAAGGAGGAGCTGATGTGCCCAACAGGTGGCGATCACCCAGGCGTTCCGCTCGACCCCGACCTTGACGTCGGGCCGCCCGGCGGATTCGGCGCACGGCCGCTGTCGCGCGGGGGTCTACGTCCGCAAGCGATCATTTTGGTCTCTTTGGCCTTCGGCGGCGCGCTCGGAGCGATCGCTCGTTACGCCATCTCCCTCGGCTTGCCCACTGAGACCGGACGCTTCCCCTGGGGCACCTTTGTCATCAACATCTCGGGCAGTTTTGTCCTTGGCTTTCTTCTGATCGTGCTGATTGAGCAGTTCCCACGAGGGCGGCTCGCCCGTCCGGTCATCGGCACCGGCTTGATCGGGGCGTACACGACCTTCTCCACGTTCACGGTCGAATCGGTCCAGTTGGTGCGGGACGGCGATCCCGAGACGGCACTCGCCTATGTCGGAGCAAGCCTGGTTGTCGGCCTCGCGGCCGTGTTCATCGGCATGACCGGCGCCCGGGTGGCGCTGCGGGCCGAGCACTGGCTTCAAGAGGAGATGCGATGAGACCCAGTTCAGGCTCGGCTTTTGATGGGACTCCGGCTACTCGCCTCACCTTGCTGATGACCTTCCACGACCACGTCGGGCGCAAGGGAGTCGAAATGGAGGTCCTGCGGCGAGCGCGCAAGGCCAAGCTGGCCGGAGCAACGGTGTTCGAGGCTGTCGAGGGTTTCGGCAACTCGGGCCATCTCCATCGGAGCCATCTCGCGTCGGACGATGCGCCGCTCGCCGTGGTCATCGTGGATAGACCCGAGCGGATCGAAGCATTCTTGGAGTCGATCGAAGAACTGCTCGCGGGCATCCGTATCGTGCTCAACGACGTCGAAGTCGTCACCTTCTGAAGCCCGGTCACACCGTTCTCGTGTCGCTGACCTTGTTCCTTGTCGTCGCCGCCGGCGGATTCGTGGGCGCGCCGTCTCGGTACTTACTGGACCGGTTGGTCACCACTCGGGTCAACTCCGACCTGCCTTGGGGCACCTTCGTGATCAACGTCAGCGGATCGTTCTTACTCGGATTCCTCACCGGGTTGGCGCTCAGCCACCACCTCTCCGACGTTGGCAAAGCCCTCCTCGGGACTGGATTCTGCGGCGCCTACACCACGTTCTCCACCTTCACGTTCGAGAGCTTGAGACTGGTCGAAGACGGTCGATTTCTCGAAGCCGCGGGGAACGTGGTCGTCAGCGTCCTGGTAGGTCTGGCCGCAGCCAGCGCCGGTCTGGCCGTCGGGCTTGCGCTCTAGGAGCGGGCGAGGTCAGAGCTGGTCCGATCGATGCCTTTGGACAGCAGAATCGATTGTGGAGGACCTCCTGTCGCAGTTGACGGGATCCGTCCCCAAAAGACCTGGTCAGACCGCTAGAATTTCCTCAGCTTCATCGTTTCGAAAAACGGGATGTAGCGCAGCTTGGTTAGCGCGCCTGCTTTGGGACTATCCCAAGCTGTGCGTTGTGCTCACCAGTAGGGATGCTGCTCGGTTTCGACCGTTGTGGCCCGAGTTATCCGCGTTGACCACGCACTCGGTTGCAGGACGTGTGCTCTCAAGTGCACGGCGTCCCTGCGTACCGGTGTTCGGGGCAGCGCTCGTCCACCGGGGTCGCCAATCCGGCCTCCCAGAAGATTTTGGACACAGGCTGAGCGAACACTCCTAGATGCTTGACGCCCATGCCGGCGCCCAAGCGGCCCGGGACCCTTAGGGGCCCGCAAGGCCTGACGTCGATATCAACACGGCGACACATTCCGGCGAGATGCCGTCGAGGCGTCCGAGTGACCTGTTATAAGTGACCGATGTCGGTACTCGAGCTGGGCGGCGCCGGGACAGCCCCGACTGCGCCCCGAATCTCTGACGTGATCACTGGTGGGTCGCCAGCCGGTCGAGGGCGCCTCAGGTCCAATCCTCAGGGCCGTCGTGAGCGTTGGCAGCGGTGGGCTGCGTGGGCGGCGTTGGCCGGCATTGTCGCGATCGGGACGGCAACGAGGATCCCCGGTCTCACGAGCCTCGGCCTCTGGCGAGACGACGCCTGGGCCGTGATGTCAACCCGCGTGGGGTTCGGGACGGCGTGGCACATGTGGTCGACGACCCCCGGATTCGGACTGTTCGAGCGAACGTTCATCCTCATCGGCCCGCATGACACGTGGTGGGCCCAACTCCCGGAGTTCGCATGCGGCGTGGCTGCGATGCCGGCGGTGTACGCGCTGTGCCGTTACATGAGGCTGGGCCGGCTGGTCGCGTTGCTCGGGGCGTTCGTAATCGGGATCAGCCCCGTCACGACCATCTATTCTACGCGGGTCAAGGAGTATGCGGTTGACTTTCTGTTGACCGTGCTGCTTCTTGCCGCGGCAGAGGCGGCACGCCGGAACCCGGCTCTCCGCCAGTTGCTCGTCTTGGCTTTCTCGTCCTTCGTGGCCTTCTTCATCTCCGCCTCCGAAATCACCGTGGTGATCGCGGCCTGGCTAGCGCTCGGTATCACCGGATTGGCGAAGCGCGACGACCTGGTCAGGATTCTCGCCGTCGGCGGGGCTACCGCGGCCGCGTGTGCCCTGGTGCTGCAGGTGTTCTTCCGGCATCTTCCGCCGGTGCTGGCGAGCTCGTTCGACGGCTACTACATCGCGCACTCGTCGGCGCGTACGCTCGTGCTCTCCACGTACGACACCTTGTGGACCGCGTTCTCAAGCCTCTTCGGTCTCTCCACACTGTCTCTCGGTATGCACGTGTTGGTCACCCTCGGGCTTCTCGGACTGGCGATCCTCGGGGCGGTGCGCAACCCTCCCATGCGCTGTGCGGCATTCGCCCTGCTGCTGGCCCTCGTGTTCGGCGCAGCCCACATCACGCCAATCGGCTTGGGGCGCCTCGAGATGTACCTGTACCCAGCGGTCATCCTGTTGTGGGCGGCAGGACTCACACGCCTCGCCCGCGCTATCGGAGACGTGCTGAGCACTTGGACGAGACGGACCGCCTGGGCGGTGGCATTCGCGGCACTGACCGCTGTCGCCGTGCCCTCCTCGGTCGACCGGATCCTCACCGCACCGCAGTATCCCGGCACCGACGTGCAGTCACTTGCCGCATACATCCGGCACAACGAACAACCGGGCGACCACGTCTTCGTGAGTGAGCTGATGCGGTATTCCTGGGCGCTCTACGAGACGCAGCCCCGCATCGAGTTCGGACCGTACTGGTCGGTTGGCTGGACGGTGATCAGCACCGATCCGCACACGTTCATCGTTCCTTCCGAGTATTTCGAGGGAGAGTCCCGGCCGGCGCAATGGGCTGCACAGATGTCGCGGTACAGAAGGCTCTGGTTCGTCTGGACCGACCCCCTAAGCCTCACGCCGAGCTATGCCGCGCTCGTTGCCAACGGCTGGCACCATGTGCTCACCGTGAACGCGTCCCACGCCAGCCTCTACCTGATGGAACGCAACGGCGGGACTTAAGCTCGCACAAACGCCCTCTGCCTTGCGTTTGTCGGCATGGCGCCTACGCCGGCAGAGTAGGGCGCGCCCGCGCGCCGCGAACGCACCACTGCCCAGCTGGGGCATTTTGAGCAAACCAAAACGGAGCCAGGTAGTGCGTCGCAACCTTGATGGTCGCGCGTCTTCAGCGTGCCCGGCGTGCCCTTCTCCGCCGGTTCCCACCGGTTACGCGCTCGAAGTTCCGGTGTACGCCACAGCGAGGACGGCGGTGGTCGCTATTATCCCAGGCGTAGGGATCCACTTCTACGGGATGTAGCGCAGCTTGGTTAGCGCGCCTGCTTTGGGAGCAGGAGGTCCGGGGTTCAAATCCCCGCATCCCGACGTCATCTGCGCATCCCGACGGCGCCGCACAGGCGTGTGTCTCATCGAGCCCCTGGGTAACAATGCCGTCGTGACCGACCGCGAGGCGCCGACCGCCGGCAGCGGGCTGGTCCTTCTCACCCTGGCGTCGGCGCAGTTCCTCATGACCCTCGACAGCTCGGTCATGAACGTCTCCATCGCCACGGTGGGCAAGGATGTCGGCACCACGGTGACCGGGATCCAGCTGGCCATCACGCTCTACACGCTGGTCATGGCCGCCTTCATGATCACGGGCGGCAAGCTCGGCCAAATCCTCGGGCGCAAGCGCGCCTTCATGATCGGCTGCGTGGTCTACGGGTGCGGTTCGTTCACGACGGCCCTGGCGAAGTCCCTCCCCGTCCTCATCGTCGGGTGGTCGGTTCTCGAGGGGCTGGGCGCCGCGCTGATCATGCCCGCGGTCGTGGCCCTCGTGGCGACGAACTTCGGCCGCCCCGACCGTCCCCGGGCCTATGGGCTGGTGGCGTCGGCCGGCGCCATCGCGGTGGCGGTCGGCCCGCTCGTAGGGGGGTTGTGCACCACGTACCTGAGCTGGCGGGTGGTGTTCGTGGCCGAGGTCGTGATCGTGCTCAGCATCCTGGCGCTCTCGACGCGGGTGGCCGACTCGCCCCCGGTCCCCGGCGTGCGCCTCGACCCCGTCGGCACATTCCTCTCCGCAACGGGCCTCGGCCTGGTGGTGTACGGCGTGATCCGCGCCGGCACGTGGGGCTTCGTGCAACCAAAGCCCGATGCACCGGTGTGGCTCGGTGCCTCACCCGTCCTCTGGCTCATCCTCGGCGGTGCCGGCGTGCTGGCGCTGTTCCTTTTCTGGGAGCACACACGGGTCAAAAGGCAACGGGCCGCACTGGTCGATCCGGCCATGCTTCGCAACCCGACATTGCAGGCCGGGCTGACGTCCTTCTCCTTCCAGTTCTTGCTGCAGGCCGGAATGTTCTTCGTCGTGCCTCTCTTTCTGTCAGTGGCACTGGGACTGTCAGCCGTCGCTACCGGCGTCCGGCTGCTCCCACTGTCGGTGACGCTGCTCGCGGCGGCTGTCGGCGTGCCCAAGCTGTTCCCGCAGGCCTCCCCCCGTCGTGTCGTGCGGATCGGCTTCGCTCTGCTTCTCCTCGGGATCGTGCTGCTGCTCGTGCTGCTCGACCAGGGTGCAGGCCCGGCCATCGTCACCGGGCCCCTGCTGCTGGCGGGCCTCGGCATCGGCAGCCTGGCCTCCCAACTCGGGAGCGTGACGGTGTCGGCGGTGCCCGACTCGCAGAGCGGCGAGGTCGGCGGCGTTCAGAACACCGTGACCAACCTGGGCGCCTCCATCGGCACGGCCCTGGCCGGCACCGTCCTCATCGGCGTCCTGACGACCACCTTCCTCGGTGCCGTCGCGGCCAATCCGGCCGTGCCCGACGAGCTGTCGTCGCGGGCCCAGGTCGAACTGTCGGCCGGCGTCCCGTTCGTCAGCGATGCCCAGCTCGGCGCGGCGCTGGAGCACGCAGGCGTGGCCGAGCCCACGGCTCAGGCGATTGTGGACGACAACGCGTCCAGCCGCATCAACGGTCTGCGGGCCGCGTTGGCCGTCTTGGCGCTCCTCGCGCTCGTGGCGTTGCTGCTGACCGGGCGCCTCCCCGTCGTCCAGCCGGGGACGGAGGACTCCGCCGAAAAGGATCCCGCGGCCCGTTCCGGCTAGGACGCAGCGGGAATGGGCGCTCAGCGCCGGCGGAGACTCACGCTGCACCACGATCGCCTGCGGCAGGCCGGGCACGTCATGTGGCGGTCGAATCGTCCTCGGGGCAGCCAGACACCGATCGGCAGTTGGAAGATCAACAGGTCCAGCACTCCGACGTAGGAAGTCTGCTGGCAGCGCTCGCACTCGACGATGAACGAGCCGCGTGCGTCCAGCGGGTTGCCCGAAGTGGCGACCTGGCTGTCGGGCTCGGGGCGTGCACCCGAGTAGAGGGCTCGCTTGCCGACCGGCAGCGCTGTCGTCGTCGCGACGCGGCGCCCCGCCGGCTCGTCGTCGGCCTCGGCCGCCGCGGACGGCACCCAGAAGAGCGCCCGCTTACCGAGAGGATCGGGGGGTCGCTCGCTTCGCGGTCCGGCCACGTCAGAGGCTCTGCATGGCGTCATACACCGACGTCGAGATCGACCGGTACGCCAACGCTCCCGGTGACGTCGGCGCATGCTGGAGCACGGACTGCCCGAGGCCCGGTGCCTCCGCAAAGCGCACCGATTTGGGCACCGGCGGCTCGAAGAGGGGAAGGCCGTACTTCTCCTCCACCTCCGCCAGCACCTTGCGGGCGTGCGTCGTCCGCCCGTCGTACATGGTCGGGATGACACCCATGACGCGCAGCCTGTCGTTGGCGAACTGGCGCACATCTTCGATCGTCTCGAGCAGCTGCCCCACGCCGCGGTGACTCAGAGCTTCGCACTGCAGAGGCACGATGACGGCCTCGGCTGCGGTCAGCCCGTTGATCGTCAGCACCCCGAGTGACGGCGGACAGTCGATGAGCACCGCGTCGTAGTCGCAGAGCACCGGGAGGAGTGCCTTGGCCAGGACGTGCTCGCGCCCCGTGCGGCTCAAGAGGTGCACTTCGGCGCCGGCCAAATCGATCGTCGCCGGGACCAGCGACAACCCATCCACCTTCGGCACCTGGCGGATCACCTCGGCGAGTCGGGAGCGGCGCACCAGAACATCGTGCAGCGACACGCTGAGTTCATCCGGGTCGAACCCGAGTGAGAACGTCAGGCAGGCTTGGGGATCGAGGTCAACCACCAGCACCCGCCGTCCCTGCTCGGCCAGGGCGACACCGATCGACTGCACGGTGGTCGTCTTGGCCACGCCGCCTTTCTGGTTGGCGACGGCGACGACTTTGATGACCATCGCGAAAGCATAGGACCGGGGACGCCACCCCTCCCGGGAGTGGCGCCACGCTGGACGTCCGTGGTCAGCGGTACGCAGCCTCCTCGGAGGCAACGTCCGCTACCAGGTCGCCCAGGGCGAGGTTGACGTCGTCCCCGTGGTACCCCCAGTCAGGTCCCAAGGTGGCCTTGACCACCGGGCGCGGGTCACCCGGCGCGGCCGTGACCTGCAGCCAGCTGGCGCCTTGCGAGTCCTCGCACTGGGCCGTGTACAAGGATGGGTACGACACCCAGCGCGCGGCGACCTTGACGCCCTGCGTCTTCGATCGGACCCTCAGGAAGTAGGGCTCCAGGCTGCCGGGCGCCGCGGAGAACGTCACCGGGTTCACGCAGGCCACACGCTGGCCCTTCGACAACGTCTGGCCCGACTGCAGGCTGACCCCCTTGCCGGCCCGGCCGAACAGCGAGTGGGCTGGCGGCGTCGAGCCGAAGCTCGAGTACGCGATGACGCACCCAGTCTGGGCGGCTGAGCTACACGTGGGGATGTTCCGGAAGCTGCCGCCCACGTCTCCCTTCGTCGGGACTTGCACGTTGCCACCCAAGATGATGGCGGAGACCAGCTGCTTACGGAGCTTGGAAGAGGGGTCGACTTCCTGACGCAGCAGCTTGATCAGCAGGGTGGCACCCTGAGAGTGTCCGATGAAGATGATGGGACGGCCGTCGTTATCGTGCGTGATGAAGTCCTTCCAGGCCGACAGCAGGCTGTTGTAGGCCGTCTGGATGACACGGGGCTTGAGGAAGTCGCCGTCTTTGATAGCGGCACTGGTGGACTGGCGGTACATCGGCGCCCACACGTTGCACACCTGGGAGAAGCGCGACGCCTGAGCGACGGCGGCGCCTTGTTCTGCGGGCTGAATGGCCAGATTGGCGTTGTCCCCCGGCTCGGTCGACACGGTGGGGTAGACGTAGAAGCAGTCGAAGTTCTGAGCCGAGGCCGCGGTTGCCGGGTCCGTGTCCGCGGTGGCGCCCGTCGCCGTCACCGTGGTGCCGGCGCGGCTGTAGGTGCAGGGATCCGCAGGCAGGCCGGGCCGGCAGAGCCACACCGTCGGCGACGAGGTGTCGAGCGGCCGGGTCACCGCCGCCGTCGCGGCGGGGGTGCAGAGCCACGGCGCTACCAGGACGAGGACGGTGGCGGCGGCCAGAGAGGCGGCGACCGACCGAGCAGTAACTCGTCGCGCCGCCGTGCCCATGCCGAGGCCCATCGAGTCGCTCCCTCCGCGGTGTCCCGGGGTCCTCACTCTCCGGGGACGCGGCCAGGGTAGGCGTCCGGGGCCGTCCGGTGGCGGCACGTGTCTTGTCGGCCTTTGCGGGTCCCCGTGACACCCGGCCGGGAACCCCGTGCCGGAGCCGGTCGCCCCAGCGAATAGGGTCAAGGGCCGGAGCGGCGGCGGCGGGCAGGCGGGGCCCCGTCAGTTGCTCCGGCCGGTCACACCCTTAAGGACGAGCCACGTGCCCGCGTTTCGCATGAACCAGAAGATCGTGGTCGGAGCGGTGTTCGTCTCCGCCATGTTCATGAACATCATGGACATCACGATCGTGAACGTGGCTCTCCCGACGATCGGCCGGGACTTCCACATCCCACCCACCGCGGTGGACGGTGTCGTCATCGCCTACCTCGTCAGTCTGGCCGTGTTCATACCGGCCTCGGGCTGGTTGGGCGATCGCTTCGGTGGCAAGCGCGTCCTGATGGTCGCCATCGTCGTCTTCACCCTCGGGTCCGTCATGTGCGGACTGGCCCAGAACATGACGGAGCTCGTCGTCTTCCGCGTCATCCAAGGGGCCGGCGGCGGCATGATGGCACCGGTCGGCATGGCCATGCTCTATCGGGTCTTCCCGCCTTCGGAGCGGATACGGGCGGCCAGCATCATGACCGTGCCCACCACCATGGCCCCGGCACTCGGACCAGTAATCGGCGGCTTCCTGGTGACCGAGATCTCCTGGCGCTGGGTCTTCTTCGTCAACCTCCCGCTCGGGATCATCGCGGTGACCTTCGGCGCGCTCTTTCTCGAGCGGATCGGGGCCAGCGACGCCGGGCGCTTCGACCTGCCCGGCTTCGTCCTCGGCGGCGCGGGCCTGGGGCTGCTCATGTACGGCGTCTCCGAAGGGCCGCTGAAGTCGTGGTCGTCGCCCGATGTCGTCGCCAGCTGCGTGATCGGTGCCGTGCTGCTGGCCGCGCTCGTCTTCGTGGAGCTGCGGACGCCGAGGCCCATGGTCGACCTGCGCCTGCTCTCCGGCCGGCTGTTCCGCTCGACCAACATGGTGATGTTCCTGGCGGCCGCCGCCTTCCTGGGCATGCTCTACCTGATCCCCCTCTACTTCCAAGATGCGAGAGGCCTTTCGGCCTTGCAGTCGGGACTGTCGACCTTCCCTGAGGCGTTCGGCGTCATGATCGGCGCCCAACTGGCCAGCCGGGTCATCTACCCCCGGGTCGGCCCACGCCGCCACATCACGGCCGGGCTGCTCGGCCTGGCCCTGTGCATGCTGGCGCTGACCCAGATCAGCCTCGTCACCAACCTCTGGCTCATCCGGGGCCTCATGTTCCTGCTCGGACTGATGATGGCGCAGGTCATGGTGCCCACCCAGGGCGCCTCCTTCGCGATGATCTCACCCGAGTCGATGGGCCGGGCCTCGACCTTCTTCAACACCATGCGCCAGGTCGGCAGTGCAGTCGGCGTGGCCGTCCTCTCCACCGTGCTGATCGGCGTCGGGTCGGCCGAGGCGGCCGGCAACGCCGGTGCTGCGCCCGACCTGACGGCGTACCACCTCGCCTTTGTGGCCGCGGCCTGCTTTGCCCTGGCGGGAGCTGCCTTCTCGCTGACCATTCACGACAGCGATGCCGCGGAGACCATTGTGCGGCGCGGTCGCGCCGCCCGGGCCCCGGCACCGTCGCCGCCTGTCCTCGCGCCCGAGCACGCGGTGTGACCAGCGTCTGCGTGTTCTGCGGCTCGAGCACGGGCAGCAACCCGGCCTTCGCATCGGCGGCAAGGCGGATGGGGGCGGGACTGGCTGCCCGGGGCCTCGGGCTGGTCTATGGGGGCGGCTCGGTCGGCCTCATGGGCGTCGTGGCCGACGCGGTCCTGGAAGCCGGTGGGCGGGCCACCGGGGTCATCACCGAGGCGCTGGCGGGCCACGAGATCGCCCATGGTGAGCTCAGCGATCTGCACGTGGTCCGGACGATGCACGACCGCAAGGCGCTCATGGCCGAGCTGTCGGACGCGTTCGTCATGCTGCCGGGCGGGTTCGGCACCTACGAGGAATTCATGGAGTCGGTGACCTGGGTGCAGCTCGGCATCCACGACAAGCACTGTGGGATCCTCAACGTCGACGGCTTCTACGACGGGTTGCTGACCTTTCTCGGCCATGCCGTCGACTCCGGCTTCATCCGCCGGGAGCAGGTCGAGGGACTCTCCGTCTCCGACGACGTCGACGCCCTGCTCGATGTCATCGTCAGCTCCGCGCGGTCGCCTGGCTCCCCGGTGACGCACGCGCCAGACCGGCTTCCGGGAACAACGTCCGGTCGACCACTCGATGAGCGGCTGATACCACGTTCGTGTGACGTATTTCGGCTACCCGACCGCCGGTTCACTCATCCGCGACGCGGCAGGAGCAATACGTCGTGCAACTCGTCGCGTCCCGCCAGGTCCGTCAAAAGAGCCGCCACCGACGAGTAGGGCTTCTCGGCCCCGCTGTCCTCGTCCAGCAGCGACGGTGTGTAGCCGAGGCTCTCGAAGTACCCGAGATAGTCGGCCGGCGACATGCCCGAGACGCGCGCCAGCATCTCGCCCTTCAGCTCGGTGGTGACAATGGGCCGGTCCCGCTCGATCAGTCCGGTGGCACCTTTGACCACCCGGCCCTCGGCCCCCTCGACGTCCATCTTCAGGAAGCCGACGGCGCCCTCGACGATGTCGTCCAGGCGGAAGGTCGGCACCACCACCCCGGGGCGGGACAAGAGGTCGCCGTCGTCGACGATCCCGCCGTTCGAGCCGACATGGGTCGAGTAGTAGGCCCATCCGGGCGCGACGTCGGCGGCCACGGGGAGGAGCTCCACGTTGGTGGCATTGGCCAGGCGCAGCGACGACAGGAGAAGCCGGCAGTTCTCCGAGTTCGGCTCGAGGGCGATGACGCGGCCCGAGGGGCCGACCAGCTTGGAGGCCAACAGCGAGTAGTAGCCGAGGTTGGCACCCACGTCGACCACGGTCATTCCCGGCTCGCAGTAGCGCTCGAACACCGCCGTCAGGTGAGGCTCGTAGGTCCCGGAACGCAGGCCTGGCGTCACGGCGGCATCGGCCGCGTCGCACAACAGCTCGACGGCACCGACGGTGCAGCGCACCGCGTCGCCCTCGGTGAGCTGGACGGAGAACGCAGTCGGCGCGACCTGGTGCTCGACCGTGCCGAGCATGCGGCGGATGGTCGACGGCCGGGTCAGGTCGCCCGCGCCCGCCTCGTCGACCTCGGGGCGGAGCTCGTCGGGCAGCGTCGGGTACAGCAGGTGCACCAGCTGCTCGTAGCTGAGGCCACGCTCGGGGATGGTGCCGCCAAGACCGTGCACGATCCGATCGCGCAGAGGTCGGAGCGTTTCCTTCATCGTCCGCCGCCGGTCGTGGTCCTGGTACTCCATGTCCGGGCCACGGTACCCGCGATCGTGGTTGTTCCGGTCCCGTTGAGGACCACTCTGTGTGTGGGCCGTTCGGTCCGATGCAGCGTGGCCGAGGGTGAACGCGAGGCGATGACCCGCCGGACCCACCGACAAGGTGGTGCCTCGACATGGGGCGGGCCGGTCCTTCGCATTCCGAAGATCCACTCGCCGGCGTCAATCCCGGATGGCGCTGTGAGCCGTTCTTCACGGTGAGCCCAGTAGCAGACGAAGCACTCGATCCACTCAGGTTGGTGTCTCCGCCATAGCTGGCCCGACACCACATAGGTGCCGACACCCAGGGCGGCGTTGGAGACCGAGCAGGTTCCCCAACACCCGAACGAGTCTCGGCCTCGTCGGGCCGGAAGCGTCACGACCAAACTCTTACAACGCTGGCTCGGCCTACGGGGAATAGGCCATCTCGCGCCCCGGGAGGGATTCGAACCCCCGTAAAACGGATTAGAAGTCCGTTGCCTAAGTCCGCTCGGCCACCGGGGCGGGCCGACGTCGTGCCGGCACCGCACAGCCTGACATAGGCCCTTCGGCGGGCGGTGGCAAGAGTGGGCAGAGGTCGCACCGAGGCTGCCGAAGGCGTGCCGGCCCCATCGGGCGGTGTGCCACACTTGTGCCCCTCGGTGGGCGTAGCTCAGTTGGTTAGAGCGCCAGGTTGTGGTCCTGGAGGTCGGGGGTTCGAGACCCCTCGCTCACCCCGAAACATGGCGTGGGCCTGCGCTGTTGGCTTACGGCCCGCGTCTCCTGGCACGACTGGGGAGGTCCTGGAGTGAGTCCTTCGGCGAACGGTCGCACCGTCCTGGTGACGGGTGCCTCGTCGGGCATCGGCGCGGCCGTGGCCCGCGAGCTGGCGAGGCGCGGTGACACCGTGGCGCTCGTGGCCCGGCGCGCCAATCGGCTCGACGAGGTCCTGGCCGAGTGCCGCGTCACGTCACCGCGCTCGGCCCGCTGGGCGGCCGACCTCTCGGACCCGACCGATGCAGCCGCCCTGACCCTCGACATCTGGGACGAATACGGAAGCCTCGACGTCGTGATCAACAACGCTGCCGTGCCGATGCGCCGCCACGCCACCCGTCTCACCATGGCGGAGGTAGAGCGAACCATGCGCATCAACTACCTGTCGCCGGTCGCCATCACCCTGGCCGTGCTGCCCCGCATGCTGGAGCGCGGCGCGGGGACCATCGTCAACGTGTCGAGTCTGGGTGGTCGACTGGGTATCACGACCGAAGCCGCCTATTCGGGGTCGAAGTTCGCCCTTGCCGGCTGGAGCGAGTCGGCCGCCATCGACCTCGATGGCACGGGCGTGGCCGTGAAGCTCATCCTCCCCGGTGCCATCGACACCGAAATCTGGGACCAACCAGACAACGATGCGCCCCTCTACGACGGACCGAAAGAATCGCCGGAGTCGATTGCCGGCGCCATCGTCGACGCCATCGACAGCGAGCACTTCGAGCATTACCTGCCCGACATGAAGGCGGTCATTGAGATGAAGACCACGGACATCGACACGTTCATCACCGGCATGCGCGCCTTCAAGGAGCAGGCAGCAAGCGAGGGGGCAGGCTCGTGAAGGCGCTCCTCTTCGGCGCGCCGCCGGCCGAGGGCGACGCGCGGCCCACCCCAGAGGACGAGCTGGAGGCCGCACTAGTCGGCATCCCGTTCGGCCTCCACGAGATCGCCGACGCGCGGCTGGTCCGCCCCGACTGGGTGCTGACCAAGCCGATCCTCTCGGGCATCTGCGGATCGGACGCCAAGCTCGTGCTGGGCGACTTCAACACCGGCGACATCGACAACCCTATGGCCGCCTTCTCCTCGCTCCCCCACGTGCCCGGACACGAGGTGGTGGCCCAGGTGACCGCGCTCGGGCCCGAGGCGCGCGGGCTCGACGTCGGCCAGCGAGTGGTGCTGAACCCTTGGCTGACGTGCGGCCCGCGCGGCATCGACCCGCCGTGCCCCCCGTGCCGGGACGGTGACCTGAGCCTGTGCTGGAGCTTCACCAAGGGCGAGCTGGGTCCCGGCGTCCACGTGGGGGTTATCACCAACGCGCCCGGCGCGTGGGCCGAGGGGCTGGCGGCGCACGATTCCATGCTGATCCCCGTACCCGACGGCGTCTCCGACGAGGCCGCCGTCCTGGCCGACCCGTTCTCCGTTTCCTTCCACGCCATCGTTCGCCATCCGCCACCGCCCTCCGGTCGCGTGCTCGTCTACGGGGCCGGAGCGTTGGGCCTGACCAGCGTCGCGATCTTGCGCAACCTGTACCCCGACGTCGAGGTGGGTGTGGTGGCCCGCTTCGAGGCCCAACGCGACATGGCGCGGCGCTTCGGCGCTTCGGCCGTCTTCGCCCACGAACCGCGATCGGCGCTGGTCGAGGAGCTGGCCGCCTGGTCCGGGGCCGTCCTTTACCCCGCGCTCGATGGCCTCCCCGTGACCCATCCGGGCCACATCGACGTGGTCTACGACTCCATCGCCAAGGGAGAGACCCTCGAGGTCGGCGTGCGCGTCCTGGCCGAACGTGGGCGCCTGGTCTACACCGGCGTGGCCACTCCGGAGCGGTGGGAATCGACTCCCATCTACTTCAAGGAGATCACTTTGGCCGGCTCGAACGCCTTCGGCATGGAAGAGTTCGACGGCAAGCGCCAGCATGCCATCGCGCACTACCTCGAGTTCGTGGCCGACGGGCGACTCGACATCACCCCGATGCTGACCCACCGCTTCGCCCTCGAGGAATGGTGGCCCGCCCTCAAAGCACTGGCGCGCCAGGACCGTAGCGGTGCCTTGAAGGTCGCGTTCACCCCGAACGGTTGAGGCCTACACGCCCGTCCCCAACTCCCTGAAGCGCTCGTACCGCACCGCGGTGGCTCGCACCCAGGTCGGGTCGGGCTCGATGCGGCGGCTGAATGCCGCCCAGCGTCCAGAGTCCGCAAGGCTGGTCTCGAGTCCCGCCGCCATGCGGGCGAAGTAGGCCGCGCCACGGGCGGCGCCCTCGGGGACGGCCACGGTGTCGACCGGAAGGCCGGTGGCGTCGGCGACGGCGGCCATCCAGGCGGTGACGCGGGAGCCGCCGCCGCTGGCCACGATGCGGTGGCTCTTGACCCCGGCCATCTCGAGGAGGCGCCGGACGACGAATCCACTCGCCTCGAAGGCTGCTCGCTCGAGCGCCTCCGCTCCCGTCCCGATGTCGAGCCCGTAGAGGTTGGACCGCAAGGAGTGGTCCTCGAACGGCGTGCGCTCGCCGCGCACGTAGGGCAGCCACACCGGCACCCGGACGGGATCACCCAGCCGAGGCTCCAGGCGCTCGCGATCGGGCCCGGGCTTCGGCGCGCCCCGCAGGAGGTGGCGCGCCCAGTCGACGAAGAGCGCCCCGGCGTTGCTCGGACCGCCGATCAGGAAGCGGTCCGGCGTCGTGTGCGGGAAGCTGACCAGATCGGGGACGAACAGCCACTCCTCGGTCACGGCCCAGGTGATCAGCGTGGCGCCGAAGATCACAAGCACGTCACCCGGCTCGGTGGCCCCGGCCACGATCTGGTCGCCCATGGCGTCGATGGTGCCCCCGGTGACGACGATGTCGGATCCCGGCAACGTCCCGGCCACCTCGCACATCGGAAAGACGAGGGGCATCTGGGACTCGGTGACGCCCATCTCCCCGAGAAGCTGCGTGTTCCACGCGCCGCGCGCGTGCAGGGCGCCCAGTGACGTCGTGACGGCGGTGTCGACGGCCGGGATGCCCGACAGGGCGTAGGTGGCCACGGCCTGGCAGGGCCAGTAACCGCGTGCCGCGGGAGCGGCGGCACGCGCCCAGCGCAGGAAGCCCTCGGCGTCGGGCATGGCCCCGAGCATCAGGTCGGCTCCGGCACCCGGCTCGACCCGGCCCTCACGATCTCCGTAAAGCAGGCCCGGCAACACGGGCGCGCCCTGTCGCCCCACCGCCGTGAGTGACGGCACCATGGACGACACGGTCACCCCGGCCAACCGGTGGCCGTCGGCGTCCAGCTCGGCGGTCACCTGCTCGAAGGCCTTTTTCGGGCCGGCGCGCCAGGCTCGCCGGGCGTCGTGGCGCAGGATGTCGGGCTCGGGCGCCACCACCCGATGCGGGACACGGCTGCGGGCGACGACGACCCCCTCCTCGTCGACCGCCACCGCCTTCACGGAGGTGGTACCCACGTCGACGCCGACGGTGACGGTGCGCGGCGGGGCGCTCACGAATCTGACACGGGTGTCATGATCCGTCATTATGGACGACGCCCGCCCCGAGAGGAGAAGTCCACGCCCATGACGTCCCCCCGCCCGAAGGCCCTCGTGACCGCCGCGGTCAGCGGCCCCGGCCTCGATCTCCTGCACCAGCTGGCGGATCTCGTGCTCGATTCGTGGCTCGATCAGCCCACGCTGCGCATCTACAACGCCCAGCAGCTGGCCGAGCGGGTGGCCGCCGACCAGGCGACCATCGTGATCGTGGAGGGCGACGTCTGCGGGCCCGAGCTCTACGAGCAGCCCATCATCGCCGTGTGCAGCTGCCGGGGCGACCCGAACAACGTCGACGTGCCGGCGGCCACTGCCGCCGGCGTGCCGGTGCTGAGGGCGCCCGGACGCAACGCCAACGCCGTGGCCGAACTGGCCGTGGCGCTGCTCTTCGCCTCCACTCGCGGCGTCGTGCCGGCCGACAGGGACGTGCGGGAAGGCGAGATCTACCGCGACGGCAAAATTCCCTACCAGCGCTACCGGGCCTGGGAGCTGGCCGGCAAGACGGTCGGCTTGGTGGGTCTCGGCGCCGTCGGGCGCGCCCTGCGCTGGCGCCTGCGCGGGCTGGGCATGGAAGTGCTGGCCTACGACCCCTATGCCGCCGACGCCACCAGCACGCTGGACGACCTCTTCGCCCGGTCCGACGTCATCTCCATCCACGCCCCGGTGACCCCGGAGACCACCGGCATGATCGACGCCGACGCGTTTGCCAAGATGCGTGACGGGGTCGTCTACCTGAACACGGCGCGGGCGAAGATCCACGACACGGACGCCCTGGTTGCCGCGCTGGCTTCGGGCAAGGTGGGCGCGGCCGGTCTCGACCACTTCGAGGGCGAGTTCCTGGCCACCGACCACCCGCTCACCACGTTCCCCCAGGTCGTGCTGACCCCGCACATCGGCGGCGCCACCTACGACACGGAGAGCAATCACACGCGCACCATCGCCGAGGATCTGTGCCGGCTCATGGCCGGGGCGCGGCCGTTGCACATCGTGAACCCCGAGGTCCTTCGCGACTGACGTGCCGGCCCGTCAACCGACCATTGTCGCCACCTCCATCGGGTTCCAGCCCGACGGGCCGAATCCGATGAACTTTCGCCCCGGGCCGTCCTACCGGCTGGCCGCCGACCTGGCCGGAGCGGGTGCGCACCCGAAGCTCTGCATCATCGCCACCGCGCTGGGCGACGATGCCGCGCGCCTCGGGTTGGACCACAACGCCTTCGCCAAACTCGGCTTCGTCAGCTCGCACTTGGCGTTGTTCCCGATGCCCAACGTACCGGACGTACGCGCGCACCTCCTGGCCCAGGACGTGATCTGGGTCGGCGGCGGGAGTACGGCCAACCTGCTGGCGCTCTGGCGCCTGCACGGGCTCGACGTGATCCTCCGCGAGTGCTGGGAGGCCGGCGTGGTGCTGAAGGGCGTCTCGGCCGGGTCGCTCTGCTGGCACGTCGGCGGGACCACCGACTCCTTCGGTCCGACCCTGCGACCGGTCACCGACGGGCTGGCCTTCCTCCCCTACTCCAACAGCCCCCACCACGACGCCGAGGAGCAGCGACGCCCGCTCATCCATCGCCTGATCGCGGAGGGAACGCTGCCGGACGGCTATGCCACCGAGAACGGTACGGGGCTCGTCTTCTTCGGGACCGAGCTGGTCGACGCCTTCACCGAGGTGGAGGGCAAGGTGGCGTACTCGCTGACGCGCCAAGGGGACGTGACGCGGGAGTCGGCGCTCGACACCAGGCTGCTGTAGCGCTCAGGCGGTCACCCCGGCCCAGTCGGCACCGGCGTGCACCGTGTCGGTGTCGGTGCCCGACCGCAGGACCCGCCCGGGGACGGCGCCGGTGAACTCGCCGGCCCGCACGATCTCGGTCCCGTTGACCAGGACATGGGCCACGCCTTCGGCGTCGGCGTAGAGACGGCTCGCCCCGCCCGGGAGGTCGTCGCGCGTGCGCACCGCACCGTGGCCGATCGTGGCCGGGTCGAAGGCCACGACGTCGGCGAAGGCGCCGGGCACCAGCCGGCCCCGGTCACGCAGCCCGTAGAGCCGGGCCGGGATGTCGGTCAGCTGCCGCACGGCCTGCTCCCAGGTCAACAACCCGCGGGCGCGCACGCCGTCACCCAGCATGGAGGTCGAGTAGATGGCCCCGCACATGGTGTCGAGGTGCGCCCCGGCGTCGGACCCGCCCACGATGGCCCGGGGGTCCTGCCAGGTCTGGGCTCGCAGCACCCAGTCCTCCTCGGACTCGCCGATGGGCGGGCGCAGCCCCGTGCGCAGACGGTCGGCTACCACCACGTCGAGCAACGCGTCGAACGGGGTCAGACCGCGTTCCGCCGCGACCTGCCGAACCGAGCGACCCTCGACACCTGCGTTCTCCGGTGCGAACGTCTCCTCGAAGATGAGCCGGTCCCACACCGCCAGGTGGCGCAGAATGCCCGCCTCGTCCGACTGCGCGCCGGCGTCCAGGCGGCGGCGGGTCTCGGGGTCCGACAGCGCGGCCATGCGCTCGTCGACGGGGAGCGCGAACACCTCACGCCAGCCGGGTAACCCGTCCAGGATGGCGCCGTGCTCGAAACTCAGGCGCAGCTGCATGGTGTGCGGAAGGGTGAGCGCCACCACGGTGGCGCCCCGCGCGGCCGCGGCCGTCCCGGCGTCGAGCTGGCTCCAGGCCCCGTCCGGGTTCATGGCCGAGACGCCCAGGACGTTCCAATTCACCGGCCGGTCGGCCAGCAGCGACATGCGGGCGAGGAAGTCGATCTCCGCCTCGGTGAACCCGTTGAGGCAACCGGGCACGATCAGCTCGACGGTCGTGCCCTCGTGGTCCTTGACGGCCGCGGCCAGGCGCTCCATCTCCTCCCGCTCCGCAGCCCGCGACGGTACGGGCTGCCCGTCGCCGTCGTTGTGCGTGTGCACCTGCGAGGTGGAGAAGCCGAGCGCGCCCTCGCCGAGCGCGGTGTGCAGCGCGGCGACCATGGCGTCGACGTCGGCCGGGGTGGCCGCCCCGCCGACGGCGCGCTCGCCCATCACGAGCCGGCGCAGCGTGGAGTGGCCGACCAGGAAGCCAGCGTTGACGGCGATGCGCCCGTCGAGGTGGCCCAGCCATTCGCCGAAGGAACCCCAGTCCCAGGGCAGCCCGGCACGCAGCGCGGCGAGCGGCATGCCCTCGACCCGGGCCATCATGCGGATGACGTAGTCGGCGTGCTCCGGGGCGAGCGGGGCCAGCGAGAAGCCGCAGTTGCCGCCGAGCACGGTGGTCACGCCGTGCAGCGGCGACGGGCTGGCGTAGGGGTCCCAGAAGAGCTGCGCGTCGTAGTGGGTGTGCAGATCGACGAAGCCCGGCACCACCAGCAGTCCGGCGGCGTCGATGACCGTGTCGGCTCCCGCCCCAGCGTCCGGCCCGATGGCCTCCACCCGGTCGCCGTCGAGGAGCACGTCGGCCTGCACGGCCGCCGCCCCGGTCCCGTCGACGACCGTCCCGCCGCGGAGGGCGACCGTCACGACGTCGACTCCTGCTCGACCGGCCCGGGCCGACGGACCTGGACCCGCTGGCGGGCGAACGCCTGCATGCCCTCGGTGCCCAGCTCGACGCCGAAGCCGGACTGCTTCCAGCCCCCCATGGGCGCGTTCATGTCAATGGCCGAGAGGCCGTGGGCGTTGACGAACACCGTGCCGGCCACCAGGCGGGACGCCACGTCCGACGCCCGCTCGTCGTCGTTGCTCCACACGGACGCGCACAATCCGAACGCCGTGTCGTTGGCCGCGTCGACGGCGTCGCCGATGTCGTCGTACGGGATGACGGGCAAGGCCGGAGCGAACTGCTCCTCGCGCACGATGCTCGACTCCGCCGGCGGCGCCACCACCAGCGCCGGCGACACGAAATAACCGCCGGCACCCTCGTCCTCGGCCCGCAGGCGTCCCGGACGCAGCACGGCGGCGCCGCGCGCCTCGGCGTCCTTGAGCATGCACTCGACCCGGTCACGCGCCGTGGCGGTGTGCACCGGGCCCATGGTCACGTCTTCGGCCAGGCCGTCGCCCACCACCTCGCCGGACAGACGGGCGGCCAGCGCGTCCACCGTCTGCTCCAGACGGTCGCGGTGCACGTAGAGGCGCTTGACCGCCATGCAGACCTGCCCGCTGGTGACGAACGCCGCCTCGGCCAGGCGGTTGGCCAGCGCGGCGTCGACGTTGACGTCGGGAGCGAGGATGGCGGGGTCGTTGCCACCGAGCTCGAGCACGACGGGCCGGGTGGTCGCGGCCGCGGCGGCCATGACGGCCTGCCCGGTGCCCACCCCTCCCGTGAACGAGACCATGTCGACGTCGGGATGGGCGACCAGCGCGGCCCCCAGCGCGGTGGTCGGGCCGTTGACGACGTTGAGGACGCCGGGCGGCAGGACTTCCGCCATGGCCGCCGCCACCAGCAGCACGGTGCCCGGGCAGGTCGGTGGCGCCTTGACGACCACGCTGTTACCGGCCAGCAGCGCGGGCACGGCCTTGTTGGCCATGACCGAGACCGGCCAGTTGAAGGGCAAGATGGCGGCCACGACGCCGTGGGGCACCCATTCGACCCGGGTGGCGCCGCCGCTCAACTGGCGAGGCGCCAGCGCCTTGGCCACCAGGGGCGCGAAGGCGGCGGCCATGCCGCCCATGGTCGCGGTGTCGAACACCGACTCGATCCGGGTCTTCCCGTGCTCGCGGGTGAGCAGCCGGGCCAAGTCGCCCACCTCGACGGCGGCCACGCCCGCCTCGGCCGCAGCGACGACCCTGGCGGCGCGCTCCTCGGCGGGCAACGCCGCCCAGGCCGGCTGGGACCGGCGGGCGGCCTCCACCGCCCGGTCCAGCTGCGCCGGCGAGGTCGACGGAGCCTCCAGGACCACCTCGGCCGGCCGAGCCGGGTTGGTCACCGGGTAGCTGCCGTTGCCGCCGGCCTCGACGGCACCGTCGATGAGCAGGCCGACGCCCGTCATGACGTCCTCGACGTGTGTGGTCATTGCGTACCCCCGGGCCGGCCCGACTTCCCTGACGATAGTGTCACCTTCTTGTGGGAGGCGTCGAGACCGTGCAGGCCGGAACGGGCGGGGCCACCCTGCTGCCGGACCCCGAGCCGCGGGCGATCCGGGTGCCCATCATCTCGGTCGACGACCACCTCATTGAGCCGCCCGACCTGTTCGAGAACCGCCTGCCCGCGGCGCTGCAGGGGCAGGCGCCACACGTCGTCGAGCAGGACGACGGCACCCAGTGCTGGGTCTTCGAAGGCAACCGCTACCCCAACGTCGGCCTCAACGCGGTGGTGGGGCGACCACGGGACGAGTGGAGCATGGAGCCGGCCCGCTTCGACGAAATGCGGCGCGGCTGCTTCGACATCGAGGCCCGCATAGAGGACATGGACCGGGCGGGCATCTGGGCCGCCCTGTGCTTCCCGTCCCTCGTCTCGGGCTTCTGCGGTGCCGTCTACTCGCGGGCCCGGGACGCCGAGCTGGGGTTGGCCTGCCTCCGCGCCTTCAACGACTGGCACGCCGAGGTGTGGGCGGGCACCCACCCCGATCGCATCATTGCGCTGCAGCTGCCCTGGCTGGCCGACGTCACCGTGGCCACGGCCGAGGTGCGGGCCAACGCCGGCCGCGGCTTCAAAGCGGTGAGCTTCCCCGAGTTCCCGGCCCAGCTGAAGCTGCCCTCGATCTTCAGCGGCCAGTGGGACCCCTTCTTCGCCGCCTGCGAGGAGACCGGCACCGTGGTGTGCCTGCACACCGGCTCCTCGGCCTGGGCCCCGCTCCCCTCGCCCGACCCACCCTTCGAAGTGCTCCCCACCTTCTTCCCGGTCAACGCGCTGCTCGCCGCCGGCGAGTGGCTGTGGTCGGGTGTGGCGTTGCGGTTCCCCGGCCTCAAGGTGGCCCTGTCGGAGGGCGGCATCGGGTGGGTGCCCATGCTGATGGACCGCTGTGACTACGTGCTCCAGCACTCGGCCTCGGGGAGCGAGAGCAACGCGTGGCCGTCGGACCTGCTGCCGAGCGAGGTGCTGCGGCGCAACTTCTGGTTCTGCTCCATCGACGACCCCTCTATCGTGGCCCTACGCCACGTGATCGGCGTCGACCACATCATGGTGGAGAGCGACTACCCGCACGCCGACTCGTCGTGGCCCGACACCCAGCGCGTGCTGAGCGAGACCTGGTGTTCGCTGCCCGAGGACGAGCTGCGCGCCGTGGCCGGCGGCAACGCGTCCGCACTGTTCCACCACCCGCTGCCGGCGGTGGACGACTGGCGCACCCCGGTCACCCCGTGACGGGCGCCGGGCCTCCGCCCCCGCGAACCGGCCCCGTCGTCGACGCCGATGGCCACGTCGTCGAGCCCGAGTCGGCCTGGGCCGGGCTCCCCGACGACCACCGGCCGCGCATCACGCGTGACGCCGGCGGCTACGAGCACGTCATGGTCGGCGGGACCGAGATCCTGGCCGTCCCGCTGGGCAACCTGGCCCGCCCGGGCTCCACCTTCGACGACCCGTCGACGTTCCGCCCGCTGGCCGACGCCCAGCCCGGCGGGTGGGACCCGGCGGCCCGCCTGGCCGACATGGACGCCGAGGGCATCGACCAGGCCGTGCTCTACCCCTCCATCGGTCTGTATTTCTCCGCCGTCGCCGACCTGGCCTGCGCCGTGGCTCTGGCCCGGGCCTACAACGACTGGCTGGCGGGCTACTGCGCGGCGGACGGACGGCGCCTGTTCGGGGCGGCCATGGTGCCGCTGCAGGACCCCGACGCGGCCGCCGCCGAGCTGCGCCGTGCCGTGACCGAACTCGGGTTCGTGGCGGGCTTCGTGCGCCCCAACCCCTGCCTCGGACGCTCGCTGTGCGACCGCGCCTACGACCCGGTGTGGGAGGTGGCGGAGGAGCTCGAGGTCCCCATCGGCGTCCACGAGGGCAGCTCGGTCATTGTGCCGACGCTCGGATCCGACCGGCCCTTCAACCCGCTGGTCCTCCACGCGGTGTCGCACTCCTTCGAGGAGATGCTCGCCTGCGCACAGCTCATCGCATTCGGCGTGCTCGAGCGCCACCCGAACCTGCGCTGCGTCTTCCTGGAGTCCTCCGGAGGCTGGGCGCCGTTCTGGCTGGAGCGCCTCGACGAGCAGGCCGAGTCGTTCGGCGCCTTCTGCCCCGACATGAAACTGCGCCCCTCGGAGTACTTCGCCCGCCAGTGCGCCATCAGCTTCGAGGTGGACGAGCGCACGCTGCCCGCGTTGGCACCGGCCGTCGGGTCCGGGCGCATCGTGTGGGGCAGCGACTACCCCCACCACGACGCCACCTTCCCCGGCGCGGTGGACGCCATCCGCGCCACCGTGGCGCCCTGCCCCACCGCAACGCAGGCGCGGGTCCTCGGCGTGAACGCCCGGCGCATCTACCGGCTGCCACCGCGCCATGGCGGCCTCGAGGGCCTGATCGACGACTACTTCGCCGCCGTCACCGCACACGACGCCGACCTGCTGCGCTCACTCCTCGTACCCGACGCCGTGTTCGACTTCGACGGCGACGTGCGCACCGGATACGACGACATCCTCGCCTACTACACCGCGCGCACGTTCACCTTCGACGACTTTCGCCCGTCACCCGGGCCACAACAGGTCGATGGCACGACGGTGACGGTGGACATCGACGTGCATCTCGGCGGCGCGGACAGCAGCGTACGGGACGTCTTCGAGACGGATGGGGCCCGGATCACCTCTTTGCAGGTCAGGGGGTTCGCCGATGCGCTGCGGGCGGGCCGGGGCGTGGCCCGCGTCGACGGCGAGCGTTGACGCGGGCAGCCGGCGGCAACTGAGTTCCCATCACTGAATACGGACCAGGTCCACGCGTTCTCGCGTCGTCCGTTCCCGCTAGTTTGGCGCACCATGTCCAGCCGACCCAGAGCGGTGATCCTGTTGCACGGCTTCGGGTCCTCTTTCGATCACAACTGGCGGCAGACCGGCTGGGTCGACATCCTGGCTGACTTCGGGGTCACCGTCCCCGCCATCGACCTCCCGGGCCACGGGTCGTCGTTGCCGCTGACCGATCCGGCGGGCTACACCGACGTGGACGAGGAGATCCGCCGCGCCCTGCCCGCGGAGGGACTCATCGCAGCGGTCGGTTTCTCAGCCGGGGCAGAATTGCTCCTGCGTCTGGCTCTCGCCGAGCCTGAGCGTTTCGACCGGATCGTCCTCCTCGGGCTGGGAGACAACGTGTTCGAGTCGGGCGACCCCGCCGCATTAGTGGCGGCGCTCGAGGGCAGCGAAGAGCCGGAAGACGTTCAGGCTCGGCTGTTCCGCCGGCTGGCCCAGTCGGCGGGCAACGACCCGAGAGCGCTCTCGGCCTTCCTCCGTCGGCCCCGCCGGCCGGTCACCGACGAAGAGCTGTCGGGGCTGCAGTGCCCGATCCTGGTGGTGCTGGGCGACCGGGACATGGTGGGATCCGCGGACCGGCTGATGGCGGCGCTCCCGTCGGCCTCGCTGGTCACGCTCGCCGGCGTCGATCACTTCGCGACACCGTCGGACTTCGGCGCGATTGACGCCACCATCAAATTCCTCGGCCTCTGATGAGCTCCGGCTCGGCCTCGGTCTCGAGGAGTTAGACCCCGCCGCGGTTCCAACAGAGAGACGGTTGTCTCTGTTTTTTTCCGATCCTCGACATCCGCGGCGGCGACCGCTCCGAATCCCTGTCGGCTCCGTCGTGAAGCCCGACGTGTAGGTCGCATCGAACTCTGAACACGGAGGAGGAGATCGGATGAGACAGCTCAACCGCCGGCAATTCCTGCAGAGGGGGTCGCTGGCCGTGGCGGCGGCCGGCGTCGCCTCCGCCATACCGGGAGTCGGTGCCCTCCTCGACGACGAGGCACCGGCCGTGGCTCCGGAAGCTCCGGCGGCCGTCGACAGCGCGGTGCCGAGTATGACCGACCCCGTCGTGGCCCGGGTGACGAATGCGTCGAGCGGCGAGGTCCAGATGTTCTTCGGGACCAGCTCGTCGACGGTCAAGGATCCCGAGCTCGCAGCCCGACTGTTGCGAGCCGCCACCCCGTAGCCACATTCCCGCCCGGTCCGGGCGCCCTTCTGATGCCCGCAGCACTCGCCCTGCCAACCCAAACCAAGCCAAAGAGGTGACCCATGTCGTCCCATCGTGAAGCTCCCGAAATCTCGAAGGATCCCGTCGCCGACAGCACGGACGTGTACGCGTTCGTCAGCCCCGACGATCCCTCGACGGTCACGCTGATCGCCAACTACATCCCGTTGGAGCCGCCCGACTCGGGTCCCAACTTCTACGAGTTCGACGACACCGTGCTCTACGCAATCAACGTCGACAACAACGGCGACGGGGTGGCAGACGTGGCGTTCCTGTTCACCTTCAACACGACGCTCCGTGACCCGAGCTTCTTCCTCTACAACGTCGGGCCAATCACGTCGCTGTCGAGCCCGAACTGGAACCGGGTGCAGACCTACACCCTGGAGATGATCGACTGGTGTCATGGACGGGCAACCCAGCTCGGGGCCGGGCTGCCCTGTCCGCCGTGCAACGTCGGCCCGCTCTCGACGCCGGGCTACGCCAACCTGGCCGCCGAGGCCATCAGCACCTTCGGCAACGGCGTCAAGTCCTTCGCCGGCCAGCGCGCCGAGGGCTTCTACGTCGACCTCGGCGCCGTCTTCGACCTGGGCAACCTCCGCCCGTTCCAAGGCGACCACGCCGGGTGGTCGTCCACCGGCCTGCCCGCCATGGCCGCCGGCGTGAACTCGACGGCCGGCGTCAACGTGCACACCCTGGCGGTGCAGGTGCCCATGAACCTGCTGACCAGTAACGGCCAGGGCCCCACCAGCAGCACCGGCACCATTGGGGTGTGGACCACGGCCAGCCGCCAACAGATCCGGATCCTCGAGGGTGGGCCGCGTGGAGACAACGGCATGGTCTCCAACCTCGGCCCTTTCGTCCAGGTCTCGCGCCTGGGCAACCCGCTCTTCAACGAGGTGCTCGTTCCGCTGTCGACCAAGGACTTCTGGAACTCGCAGTCGCCCGCAAACGACTCCCAGTTCGCCGGCTACGTCTCGAACCCTCAGCTGGCGGACCTGCTGCCCGGCCTGTTCCCGGGGGTCTTCAACAACCTGGCCACGTTCAACGCCACCCACACCCCCCGAGCGGACCTCCTGGCCATTCTGCTCACCGGGATCCCCGACGGCGTCGTGCCCGGTTTCCCCGGCAACTACACCGGCCCCACCCAGGCGGACATGCTGCGGCTCAACATGACGATCCCTCCCACTGCGGCGGCCGGCGCCAGCAACCTGGGGCTCGTCGGGGGCGATGTCGCGGGCTACCCGAACGGGCGCCGCGTGTTCGACGACGTGGTGACCATTGAGCTGCGGGCCATCGCCGGCCTGACCCTCCCGCTGGTCGACAAGAGTTACACGCCCGACGGCGCCGCCGGCTCGTTGAGCAACCCGAATGCCGGCATCAGCATGGGCTTGACGTCCGGTCCGAGCGACCTGACGGCTCGGGGCACCGAGGACTACCTCTCCTCGTTCCCGTACCTGGGCCTGCCCTACTCCGGCTATAGCGCCGGCGCCGCGTGAGGGGACTGCCGTGAGTGTGACGACCACCCCCGACACGGATCACCATCCGCACGGTCATCGCCATCACGATCACCATGACGATGACCACGACCACGTCCCTGCCGGCGAGGCGGCTCCGGGACCGAGCGAGGCCGGGAGCGTGGTGCTCGACATCGGGGCCGGGGCCGGGGCGGTGGTGGTGCGGACGGACGCCGACATGTGCGGGCTCGAGCTGGAGATCCGGCGCGCCGGCGAGGACTGGGACGGCCGGCACATGGCGGTCCGCCGCCGCGACGGTGCCGGCACGGCCCAGTTCGCCGCGGTCTTCGGCGGCCTCGCCGCGGGGCGCTACGAGCTGCGCGTGCGCGGCACCGGGCGCGACGGGACCGCCCTTGTCGTGCAGGTCGAGGACGCGTCGGTCCTCCTGGCCGATTGGCCCACCGCCGACGCGGCGGACTGAGCCAGCCGCCCTAGGCCGGCTGCGGCTGCGGGCCACGCAGGAGCCGACCCGACCGCTCCCCCGTCGCCTCGTCGTCGGCGCGCACGACGGCGCCCGACTTGACCGTGGCCACGTAGCCGCGCGCCCGCTGGATCAGGCGCTTGCCCGAGGCCGGCAGGTCGTAGACCATCTCGGGCGGCTCGAGGGTCAACCCCTCGTGGTCGATCACGTTGACGTCGGCCAGATAGCCCGGGGCGAGCAGGCCGCGGTCACGGAAGCCGTAGAGCTCGGCCGTGCGCCGCGTCTGCAGGTGCACGGCCGTCTCGACGGGGAGCTTCTCGCCGCGCCAGCGGTCGCGGGCCCAATGCGTCAGCATGAACGTCGGCAGGCTGGCGTCGCACAGCACCCCGCAGTGGGCGCCGCCGTCACCCAGCCCGAGCACGGTGGCCGGGTGCAACAGCATTTCGCGCACGGCGTCGAGGTCGCCTGCCGCGTAGTCGAAGATGGGCAGGTAGAGCAGCTCCTTGCCCTCGCGTTGGAGCATGAGGTCGTAAAGGACCTCATCGGTCGTGCGCCCCTCGGCGGCGGCCAGGGCCGTGACGCTCCGCTCGGGCGCCGGCTCGTAGTCGGGTGGGTCGCCCAGGGGGAACAGCTTGTGCAGGTTGGCCCGCAGCAGCTCGACGAAGCCGCCCGGTCGCGGCGGCTCGCCCAGGATGGCGGCCCGCCGCTCGGGCGTGCGCAGCAGCGCCACACGCTCGGCCAGCGGCAGGTGGGCGATCTCCTGGTAGGCCCGGAGGTGGGCGAAGGGGTGGGTGGCTGACTCGAAGCCGACCATGATCGACGTCGGCTTGCCCGCCACCTGGGGCACCAGCCAGGCCCCGCGCCGGTTGGCTCCCACGCCGCGGTCGATCCACTCGCGCCACAGCTCGGGGGCGAAGTCGGGTTGGAGGACCTGGTAGGTCACCGGCACGCCGGCGCGGGTGGAGATCTCCGACATCCAGGCGAATTCGTGGTCGAGGTCGCGCAGATCGCTGGCCAACGAGAAGACCCGGTGGCCCGCCTTGCCCAGCGCCTCGCCGATGGCGATCAGCTCGTCGGCCGCCGCCGTGGTGCCGGCTGCCAGCTCGCCGTCCTTGGCCCGGTGCAGCACGGTGCGCGTGGTCGAGGCGCCGATGGCGCCGGCGTGCACCGCCTCGCGCACCAGGGCCGCCATTTCCGCGATCTCCCCCGCCTCGGCGACGTCGTTGGCCCGGCCCTCGCCGAGCACATAGGCGCGCAGCGCCCCGTGCGGGACCAGCGCGGCCACGTCGAGGACGCGGGCGGTGCGCTCCACTTCGTCGAGGTACTCGCCGAAGCTCTCCCAGTTCCAGTTGATGCCCTCGGACAGCGCGGTGCCCGGGATGTCCTCCACACCCTCCATCAGCTGAATCAGCCAGTCGCGGTCGGTGTCACGGGCGGGCGCGAACCCGACGCCGCAGTTCCCCGTCACCACCGTGGTCACCCCGTGCCAGCCCGAGGGCGACACCTCGGGGTCCCAGGTGACCTGGCCGTCGTAGTGGGTGTGGATGTCGACCCAGCCCGGCGTGACCAAAAGCCCGTCGGCGTCGATCTCCCGGCGGGCGCGACCGTCGACCCGGCCGACGGCGGCGACGATGCGGCCGTCGACGGCCACGTCCGCCCGGCGGAGCGGCCCGCCCGAGCCGTCGGCCACGGTGCCGCCGCGGATGATCAGGTCGTGCATCAATGCTCCTCTCCGGCGCCCCGGGGACCCAGCCCCACCGCCGCTCGCCGCCACTGTCCCAAGATTCTCGCAGGCGGGGTCGAGGGCGCCAGATTCAGATGAAGCTGCGCAGCTTCTCGATCATGGCCACCGGGTCGGCGCCGACGGGAGTCACGTTCAGGTGGGTCACCCCGGCCTCGGCCAGGCCGGCGACGCGCTCCTTTATGTAGCCCTCCGGGCCGCACAGCGAGGTGGCCTCGAGCAGCTCGGCCGGGACGAGCGCGGCGGCCTCCTTCTTCTTGCCCGACAGATAGAGGTCCTGGATCTCGGTCGCCTCCTCCTCGTAGCCGTAGCGGCAGGCCAGGGCGTTGTAGAAGTTCTTTCCCTTGGCTCCCATGCCGCCGATGTAGAGGGCGGCCATGGGCCGGCCGAGCTCGCGGATGGGGGCCACCTCGGTCTCCTCGCCGATGGCCAGGAGGCCGCCGGCCGCGATCTGCAGCCGGTCGAGCGAAGGGTCGCGCCGCGCCGCGCCCGCCTCGAGGGAGGGTCCGAACACCTCTTTGACCTTGTCGGGCACGAAGAAGATGGGGAGCCAGCCGTCGGCCACCTCGGCCGTCATGGCCACGTTCTTCTCGCCCAGTGCGGCCACCCAGATCGGGATGCGCGGGCGCACCGGGTGGTTGATGAGCTTGAGCGCCTTGCCCAGGCCGGTGCCCTGCCCCTCGGGCAGCGGGATGTGGTACGCCGCGCCGTCGTGGACGAGCGGAGCCTCCCGGGCCCACACCTGGCGGCACACGTCGATGATCTCGCGGGTGCGGGTCAGCGGGCGGTCGTAGGGCACCCCGTGGAAACCCTCGATCACCTGGGGGCCGGACGCCCCCAGGCCGAGGATGCAGCGGCCGCCCGACAGCGCGTCGATGCCGGCCGCCGTCATGGCGATCAACGTCGGCGTGCGGCTGTAGATGGGGAGAATGGCCGAACCGATCTCCAGCCGCTCGGTCTTGGCGGCCAGATAACCCATGAAGCTGGGCGCGTCGAAGCTGTAGGCCTCGGCCACCCAGACCACGTCGAGACCGACCTTCTCGAGCTCTGCCGCCTGCCGGGCGGACTCGGCGTACCCGCCGGCGTAGTTGAGCGTCATCGACAGCTTCACGAGACCTCCTCGAACTGTGCTGCTCCCGGGCCCGGCGGCACGATCTGCCCTTCCGGAAGAAAAGAGTATACCGAAATAGGCGTTCGTCCACCTCCTAGGATCCTGGCCCGTGACGGACGGACTTGTCGATCTGGTGCTGTTCGACCTTGGCGGCGTGCTGATAGAGCCGGGTGGCGTGGGACCGATGCGCGACCTGAGCGGCATCGGCAGCGACGAGGAGCTGTGGGCGCGCTGGCTGGGCTGCCCCTGGGTGCGGGCCTTCGAGAGCGGCCGCTGCTCGGCCGACGACTTCGCCGCCGGGGTGGTGGCCAACTGGGCACTGGCGGTGTCGCCGGCCACCTTCCTGGAGGCGTTCGCCACCTGGCCCCAGGGGCCTTATCCCGGCGCGGCCGGCTTGGTGGCCCGCGTGCGCAAGGAGGTCCCGGTGGGCTTCCTGTCCAACATGAACGCGTTCCAGTGGGAGGCGCACTACGAGGCCATGCCCCTCACCGGCGCCTTCGACTTCCGCTTCCTCTCCTTCGAGCTCGGGTTCGTCAAGCCAGACCCGCAGATCTTCGACGCGGTCACCCGGCGGCTCCCCTGCGCGCCCGGGCGGGTGCTCTACCTCGACGACAACGCGGTCAACGTCGAGGCTGGCACAGCGGCCGGCTTCGTCTCCCGCCACGCGCGCGGCATCGACGAGACGAACCAGGCGCTCGTCGAAGCCGGGATCGTCGACCATTGACGGAGGGGCGCCACCGACGCGCGGTGTGCCAACATGCCGCCCATGGTCGCTAACGGTCCCTCGCTGCGCCTCCTGCCGCGCCTGAGCGACGACGTCGCCTTCTACTGGACGTCGGGCGCGGACGGCGTGCTGCGGCTGCTGCGCTGCAATGCCTGCGGGCTCTTCATCCACCCACCCGGCCCCGTGTGCCCGCGCTGCCTGTCGCACGACATCGGCCCGCAGGAGGTGAGTGGGCGGGGGCACGTGGAGACCTACACGGTCAACTACCAGCAGTGGATCCCCGGCAGCGACCCCTACATCATCGCCTGGGTGTCCATCGACGAGCAGCCCGACGTCCGATTGACCACCAACCTGGTCGACGTCGAGCCCGACGACGTGCATATCGGTATGGCCGTGCGCGTCGTGTTCGAGCACAGCGACGACGTGTGGCTCCCGCTCTTCACACCGGCGGGCCCGGACGCGCCGGGCGCGCCGTCGTGAGCCCGGCCACCTCCGAGGAGCCGCTGGAGCGCCGGGCCGTCATTTCGGGCATCGGCCAGTCCGACGTCGGGCGGCGGCTCGGACGCAGCGACATCGACCTGACGGTCGAGGCGGCGGAGCGGGCCATCGCCGACGCCGGGCTGACGCGCGACGACATCGACGGGCTGGCCACGTACCCGGGCATGGGCGCCGGCACGCCGGGGTTCGCCGGCCCGACGGGGCCCGACCTGCAGGACGCGCTCGGGCTGTCGCTGAACTGGCACGACGGAGGCGGCGAGGGCCCGGCGCAGATGCGGGCCGTCATTGTGGCGGCGCTGGCGGTGGCGGCCGGGCTGGCCCGTCACGTGCTGGTGTACCGGACGGTGAGCGAGGGCTCGGCCCAGGGTACGGGTGGGCGCCAGGGCATCGGGGGCTCGGGTGGTGGCGGTGGCGGAGTGCCGCGGTTCGGCAGCTTCATGCAGTGGTCGCTCCCCTTCGGCGCGGTGTCGGCCGCCAACTGGCTGGCCATGGTGGCACAGCGCCGCATGCACGAGTTCGGGCTGACGCGCGAGCAGCTGGGCGCCATTGCGGTCAACAACCGGGCCAACGCGGGGCTGAACCCCAAGGCCATCTACCGCGACCCGATGTCGCTGTCGGACTATTTGGCGGCGCGCATGATCACGACGCCCCTGTGCCTCTTCGACTGCGACGCGCCGTGCGATGGCTCGACGGCGGTGATCGTGTCGCACCGCGACGTGGCGCTGGACCTCGACCATCCGGCGGTGCACATCAACGCGGTCGGCACGGCGCTGCGGGGCCGTCCGAGCTGGGACCAGTTCGACGACATGACCTCGATGGCGGCGCGCGACGCCGCCGCCTCCATGTGGGAGCGCACCGAACTCCGCCCGGGCGATGTCGACACGGCACAGCTCTACGACGGCTTCTCCATCCTGACCGTGGTGTGGATCGAGGCGCTCGGTTTCTGCGGGCGGGGCGAGAGCGGGCCGTTCATCGAGGGCGGGGGGACCATCGCCCGCGACGGTGTCCTGCCACTGAACACGGCCGGCGGCCAGCTGTCAGGCGGGCGGCTGCACGGGTTCGGGCTGATCCACGAGGCGTGCGTCCAATTGCGCGGTGAGGGCGGTCCGCGCCAGGTGGAGCGACCCGGTGGGCGCCCGGTCGAAGTGGCGGCGGTGGGCAACGGAGGCGGGCCTATTGCCGGGTCCATGTTGCTGACCCGCGGCGTGCGCTGAGCGCGGCCGTCCGCCGCGTTCGCCCGCTGCGAGCGCCGACGAGGACCCGGACCGCCGCTTTGGTGTCACAGGAGGCCGGGCCGGTACTGTTGCGGCAGTGCTCAGGGCGGGGGCCAGGCGGCGGATCGGCGGACTTGTCACGTGCGTGCTGTGCGTGGGCGGCACCGCGCTCGGTTTCGGAGCCGGACCGGTGGCCCGGGGCGCGGGTGCCGAGGCGGCCGCCGCGGCGCCGCCACCCGTGCAGGTGGTGGCGGCACCGTTGGGGCGGGGCGCCGTCTGCAGCTGGGCGGAACCGTGCTCCCTGGCCGGCGCCCAGGCAGCAGCCCGGCGGGTCGACGGTGACATGCACGCCGACATCGACGTGCTGCTCGAGGGCGGCACCTACGACCTGACCAGCCGGCTGTCGTTCGGGCCGCAGGACTCGGGCACCAACGGCTACACGGTCACCTACGGAGCTGCCCCCGGCGCGCACCCGGTGCTGAGCGGCGCCGTGGCCGTGACGGGGTGGCACGAAGCGGACGCGACAAGCGACATTTGGGCCGCGCCGGTGGAGCCGGGTTTCGACACCACGCAGCTCTATGTGGACGGCCAGCAAGTGCCGCGCTCGAGCGGGCTGCCGTCCGCCACTTACTTCCAGTCGACCACGGGTTTCACCACCACGTCGCCCGTGCTGGCCGACTGGACCGACGTCTCGAACGTCTCCGCTGTGTTCGACGGCGGCAACGGCGCCTGGACCCAGCCGTCGTGCCCGGTCGCGTCGGTGGACGGCGACACCATCACCATGGCCGAGCCCTGTTGGGACAACCTGCACCTGCCGGCCGACGGCAGCCAGGAGGTGGCCTGGGCCGACGGCCCGCAGGGCGGCTTCGGCGGGCTGTCCGGCGCGGCCCAGCCGTCCTACTTCGAGAACGCCCCCGAGCTGTTGACGCCCGGGACGTGGGCCATCGACACCACGACGGACGAGCTGTATTACGAGCCCGTCGCGGGCCAGAACATGGCGACGGCCACCGTGCTGGCGCCCGCCCTGCAGTCGCTGGTGACGGTGCAGGGCACCCTGGGCGACCCGGTGCGTGACCTCACCTTCTCCGGCCTTCAGTTCGCGTACACGACGTGGACCCAGCCCGACACCGACCAGGGCTTCGCCGAAATGCAGGCGGACTGGACGCTGACCGGCTCCGGCGCCTCGTCGAGCCAGGGCACCTGTACCTACTCGACCCCGGCCGGCACATGCCCGTACGCCTCGTGGACGCGCACCCCCGGCGCCGTGCTCCTCTCGGCCACGCACAACGTGACGCTGTCGGGCGACACCTTCACCGCCCTGGGCGGCGCCGGCCTCGACGTGGAGTACGGCAGCCAGGACGACGACATCCTCGGCAACGTGTTCGACGACATCGCGGCCAACGCCATCCAGCTGGGTAGCACGGACGACCCGCTGCCATCCGACGTCGGCGCCGGCAGCGACGAGATCGACGCCGGTGACACGGTGGCCGACAACTACATCCACGACGTCGCCAACCAGTGGCTGGGCGGCGTCGGCATTTGGGTCGGCTACGTCCAGGGCGCCCGCGTCGTGCACAACCAGGTCGACGACGTGCCCTACACGGCCATCAGCATCGGCTGGGCCGGCTGGCACTCTGACGCCCTCAGCCCGAACTCGGACCCCAACGTCAACGCCGACAACGTGATCGCCGACAACCTTCTCTACGACGACATGCAGCAACTTGGCGACGGCGGCGCCATCTACACCAACGGCGGCCAGGCGACGGGCTGGTCCGGCGAGCTGGTGATCAGCGGCAATGTCAACTACGGCGGGACCAACACCGACTTCAGCTACTACACCGATACCGGCTCCAAGTACGTGGAGCTGCGCGGCAACGCCGAGTACGACGAGCCGGTCGATTCGTTCGCCTCCGGCGGCTGCCACACCGTCGGGCACATTCGCCTCAACGGCAACTGGTTCGCCCAGGCCGGCCCGCTGTACCCGTGCGCCCCGGCGGTCGACGTGGAGGCCAGCGGCGACGCGGCGGTGTGCGACACGCTGCCGCCGGGTCAGGTGCCCGACGCGGTGCTGGCCACGGTCGGGCTGGAGCCGGCCTACCGGTCACTGCTCGATGCAGGGGCGCCGTCGGTGGCGTCCGTCGGACCCGCCACGCTGCCCCTGGCGGGGGGCCTCGTCCTGATCGGCGGCAGCGGCTTCACCCCTTCGACCACGGTCACCTTCGGCGGGGCGGTGGCCGCCTCGGTGTCGGTGCTGTCGGGCAACTACCTGATCGCCACCGTCCCGGCAGGGTCCTCTGGCCCGGCAGCCGTGGTCGTCACGACGGCCGCCGGCTCGAGCGGGACGGCGAGCGCGGCGTCGGTCTCGTACTCGAGCACGCCGGCACCCTGCGTGCCCTACGTCGGGGGGAACTTCAGCACGGCGCTGGCGCCGGCCGGGCCGTCGCTGCCCTCGTCGTCCTCGTCGCCTCCCTCGCCGTCGCCCCCACCGTCGCTGCCCTCGTCGTCGTTGCCGACGCCCTGGCTGCCGCTGGTTCCGTCACCACCGCTGTAGGCGCGGGGCTAGGCCGGCGCCGTCCCGGCCAGGTGGTGCGCCGCCCGGGCCGCCAGGGCGACCAGCGTCAAGGTCGGGCCGTAGCCGCTGGCGGTGACGAACACCGACGAGTCGGCGACGACCACGTTGTCCAGGGTGTGCACCCGCCCCCAGCGGTCCACGACCGAGGTGGTGGGGTCGTCACCCATGCGGGCCGTGCCGATGACATGGCGGCTCTCGGGACGTTGGGTGGTGCCGAGTTCGTTGTAGGAGACGCCGGGCGACGACGTGTGGATGACGAACTCGGCGCCCATCTCCTCGAGCACCTTCTGCAGGATTTTGCCGTGGTACTTCGACGCCGCCAGCTCGTGCTTCCCGGGTGCGTAGGTGACGCGCGCCACCGGCAGGCCCCGGGCGTCACGGATCGACGGGCTCAGGTCGACCGTGTTGGTGCTGTAGGGCAGGTCTTCGCCCTGCATGATGAAGGCCCACATGCGCTCGCGCATGTTCGAGTCGCGCATGGCCTGGGCGTGGAGGCGGCCCCACGGGGTGTAGCGGGCCTCCATGATGGGCAGCCCTCCCCCGCTGTGCTCGACCATGCCGCCGCGGAACCAGGGCAGCCCCGCGTCCTTGGCCGCCGCCCGGCTGGCCTCGTCCTGAATCATTCCGTCGTCGTGCACGTGGGTCACCGCCCGCCCCTTGTACGGGTGCAGGCGCAGCTGCGAGAAGTGCCCGACGACGATCGTCTGGAAGTGCACCATCAGATGCCGCCCCAGCGCCGGGTGGTCGAGGCCCGAGAGAAGCAGGAGACGGGGCGTCTCGATGGCCCCGCCCGCCACAATGACCAGCTTGGCGTCCATGGTGTGCACCGACCCGTCGGCGTCGACGTACTCGACACCCGTGGCCCGGCTGCCCTCGATGACGATGCGGCTCACGCAGGTCTCGGCCATCAACTCGCAGCGGCCGGTCGCCATCGCCTTCGTCAAGAGCGCCACCGGGTCGCCCTTGGCGTGGATCGGGCAGCCGAAGAAAGCGCAGAAGCCGCAGTTGTTGCACGCCGGCCGCCCGTCGTAGGCGATGGAGTTGGCGGCCGTGGGCGCCTCGTAGGGGTGCAGGCCAACCCGCTCCGCCGCGGCGGACGACAGCACGGCGCCGTACATCGGCGCGCCCGGCGGCATCGGGTAGGGGCTGCTGCGCCAGGCCGCGAACGGGTTGGCGCCCTCGCGGCCCGAGACGCCGATCGCCTTCTCGACCTCGGTGTAGAAGGGCTCGAGCTCGTCGTAGTCGAGCGGCCAGTCGTCGACGTGCGCGTTCTCCTGAGGACCGTTGACCGACAGCATGCGGAAGTCCTCTTCGCGAAAGCGCGGCACCTTGCCGTCGGCATGCGTCCCACCGCCGCCCACGGTGGTGGGAATGGAGTTCACCTCGCCCACGTGCGTGTGCTCGCCGTCGTCGGCCGACACCCGGAACGCCCGCGGCTCAATGAGCGGGTCCGGCCCGAGGAAGTGGCGCGTAATGAACTTGATCTCGTCGTTCGAATAGTCCCCCGCCGGCCTCGTCATGTCGTCGGGGTCGAGCAGGTGGTTGCGCCCCTTCTCCATGACGACGACGGACCAGCCGGCCCGCGTCAGCACCTCGGCCGCGGTGGCGCCGCCCGGCCCCGACCCGATGATGACGGCGTCCGCCGACAAGTCGCTCACGGCTGCGACACCTCGGCGTCGCTGTAGCCGCGCGGCTGGACGTCACCCTCGTAGTCGATGTAGGCCCAGCCGACGCCGTTGCGGTTGCCGCCGTACTCGGGCGCGCCGTACATGCCCTCGACAGCAGTGATCCCAGAGGAGCGCACAGAACCGCTCGTCCGCCCGCAGGCGCCGGCGCTGCTCCTCGCCGTCCACCTCGACGAAGTCCTCTCCCAGTCCCGCCAACCCCTCCCGGTAGAGCTGCTGGAGCCCGACAACCGGCCCGTTGAACTCACGTTCGGGGATGCCCTGAGACCCTTCGATCCGCATGCGCCAGGCCAACTCGTCGAGCCGAGACAGCCGGTGGAACCGGCCGAACGCCGCCTCCCCGCCGTGCCGGCCCGAGAACGGGCCCCCCGCCCAGATGCGCGGCGGGTCGAAGCTGAAGGCCCCAAGGAAAACGTCGATGTAGTCGGCGACGCCCGCCTCGTCGGCTCCGGGTCCGCCCTGGTCGGACGGCATCATCTGCGCGCAGGCGGCGCGCAGTGTGGCGTACTCCTGATCGCTCAGCCAGACCGGCATCGGGCAAACGTAGCCCGCGACCGCCCCATTTGCTGACGCTGATGTCAGGTTAGGATCTGGCCTCGCCGCCCCGCCCTGGGGCGCGAGGAGGACGTAATCGCTCATGGCGCAGGGTGGCTACCGGGTCGGCGTCGACGTCGGCGGCACGTTCACCGATCTGATCTGCATCACGCCCGAGGGTGAGGTCGTTCTGGACAAGACCCCCACCACCCCGGCCGATCAGTCCGAGGGCGTGCTGACGGGCATGGAGCAGTTGGCCAGCGGGTTCGGCATGGAGACCAAGGCCTTCTGCGGCGCCCTGGACGCCTTCGTCCACGGCACCACCACGGCCGACAACACCATGATCGAGATGAGCGGCGCCCCCACCGGACTCCTGGCCACCGAAGGCCACCGGGACGAAATTGAGCTGCGACGGGACCACAAGGAGGAGATCTGGGACCCGACGGCGCCGCCACCCGAACCGATCGCCCGGCGGCGGGCTCGCATTCCCATCCCCGAGCGCTGCGACTTCGAGGGCAACGTCGTCCTCGCCCTGGACGAGGAGGCGGTGCGCCGCGGCGTCCGGCGCCTCCAGAAGCTCGGCGTGGAGTCGATCGCCGTCTGCTTCCTCTTCAGCTTCGTCAACGCCGACCACGAGCGGCGCGCCCGCGAGCTGATCCTCGAGGAGTTCCCCGACGTCGGCCACATCTCCTTGTCCCATGAGGTCCTGCCGCGGGCGCCCGAGTTCGAGCGCACGTCCACCACGCTCGTCAACGCATACGTGGCGCCCAAAATCAGCGCGTACGTGGAGCGGCTGGTGGAGAAGCTGCGGGTGGCCGGGTTCGACGGCCAGGTCGTGCTCATGCAGTCGAGCGGCGGCGTCATGCCCCCGCAGTCCGTCCAGCGCCGCGCCGTATCGCTGCTCGGCTCGGGCCCGACGGGCGGCGTCATGGGGGCGGCCCTGGCGGCCGGGCGCAGCGGTGTGCACGACCTCGTGGCAGCCGACATGGGTGGCACGTCCTACGACGTCTGCTTGGTCGAGGGCGGCCGGCCCGCCGTGGCAACCGACTGGAACTGGCGCCACCGCTACTACGTCAACCTGCCGATGGTCGACATCCACAGCGTCGGCGCCGGCGGTGGTTCCATTGCCCGCGTCCGCCAGGGAGCACTCCTGGTCGGCCCCGAGTCGGCCGGCTCGTACCCGGGCCCCGTCTGCTACGGCCGCGGCGGCATGCGAGCCACGGTCACCGACAGCGACGCCGCCCTGGGCTACCTGCCAGCCAAGGGCTTCGCCGGCGGCCGCATGGAGCTCGACGTGGAGGCGGGCCGCGCCGCCATCGAGCGCGACGTGGCGCAGCCGCTGGGCCTCGACGTGGACGAGGCGGCCTGGGCGATCCAACGCATCGTCAACGCCAACATGGCCAACGCCGTGCGCAAGGTGCTCTCTCAGCACGGCGCCGATCCCCGCCGGCTCTCGCTGATGGCCTACGGGGGCGGCGGCGCCGTCCACGCCTGGGCCCAAGCCCGCGAGCTCGGCATCCGCCGCGTCCTGGTCCCCAAGTCCTCGCCGGCCTTCTCCGCGCTGGGCCTGCTGGTGGCCGACTACGTCGTCGACCTCATGCGCGCCTACGTCGTCAAGCTCTCCGACATCGACCTGGCTCGCGTGCGGGCGCTGGCCGCCGAGCTCCGGGCCGACGCGGAGGCCGAGCTGGCGCCGGCCCGCTTGGGCGGAGGTGCCGTGGAGGCCGACCTGTTCGCCCAGATGTGCTACCACGGCCAGAACTTCGACATGTCGGTGCCGCTCCCCGAAGGCGAGGCGCTGGCCGAGGAGCACCTGCTCGACCTGGCGGAGCGCTTCCACCACCAGCACGAGGCGGCGCGCGGCTTCGCCTTCCCGACCCAGCAGCCGCTGGTGCGCGGCATCCGCCTGGTACAGCGGGGCGCCACGCCCAAGCCGCCCGTGCTGGCCCACATGGGCGACGTGACGCGGGCCGAGGACGCTCGCACCGGCTCGCGCCCCGTGCACCTGGGTGCCGGGTTCACCGACACGCCGACGTACGACGGGGCGTCGCTCGGCGCGGGCGCCACCATTGAGGGGCCGGCACTGATAGAGGAGCCGTTCACGGTGGTGGTGCTGGCCCCGTCCGACGTGGCCGTACTCGACGAGCACGGCAATTACGACATCACCATCGGGCCCGGCTAGGTCGCGGGCGGGCGGAACCGACGTCCCTGCGATCGGAGCATGCTCAGCCGGCGCGGACGACGCCGTATCCGCCTTCGGCGCTCTACACCTTGTACGCGCAGCCGTCCCAATACGAGACGAGACGGCGTCGACGCCTCCCGCGCACGTCGATGGTGAGGACGTGCGGTCCGTCCTCGGGGTTGCCGTGATAGCGCACCGTGAGCCCACCGGCGTCAACCGGCACGAAGTCGCCTGCGTCGGGCGGCGTCTCCATGGTCACGTCCAGGAGCGTGAGGGGCCCGGCACAGCAGCGGTGCGCATGTGACCGCACGTAGAGGACCCCGCCACGCGCGTCGGCCAGCACCCTGGCCTCGTCGGACACCACGACCCGCATCGTCCTCATCGTACGGGAGCCGGGCCGCGCCCGTGCGGGAGCCGGCGGCTCAGCCGTCCGCCGCCGGCGGTCCGAAGGGGACCCGGATGCCGCCCCGCCGCACGGCCCAGAACAGGGCCCGCTCTCCCTCGTCGAGCGCCTCGCGCACGGCGTTGCCGGTCTGGGCCGCCCCGAAGTCGATCAGGCGGCACGCGTTGGCGAGCACACGCCAGCCCGGGCCCCGATAGTGGCGGCCGGCCGCGCGCACCGGCAGGGCCGGGGCGCGCAGCGCCCAGGCCACCAGACCGCCGGCGACTTCGGGCACCGAGGCGCGCTGGCGCACGATCTTCGAGTAGCGGCCGGTCACGACGGCGACGATGTTCTCCAGCGCCTCCGACCCCGGAACGAAATAGCTCGAGTGCGCCTGCACGGGCACGTGGTCGGGCGCGTTGGTGCGCATGCGCGTGCCTCCGAAGGTCGGCGCGCTGGGCGAGGCGCCGAAGATCCCCAGCTCGGCGATGGCGTCGCCCGGCGCCTGCTCGGAGAAGAAGTGCGACTGCTCGAGGTGGAGCTGGCGCAGGTCGTCCACCGTCATGCCCGGGCTGCCCGCCACGACGACGTCGGTGCAGTGCAGGTCGTGGTCGGCCAACGCGCAGCCCGTGACGATGGACCCGAAGCTGTGCGCCACCACGGTCAGCGACTGGTGCGGACCCAGGTCCAGCCAGCCCACGAACGCGGCCAGCTCCTTGCCGGCGGTGACGAGGTTCTCGGTGCACTCGATCGAGCCCTCGGCGGCTGACAACAGGTTGGCCGGGTTGTGGTAGCCCTTCCACAGGACCACCGCCGTGCCGTCGGCGGCGTCGTAGAGGTTCATGGCCCCCGGGATCCAGTCGGCGCACATGTTCGTCCCGTCACCCACGCCGGGGACGATGACGGCCACGTGGTGCGCGCCGTCCAGATCGCCGAAGAGGACGGCGTAGTGCTGTAGCGGCGGCCGGTACACGAGGAGATCTCCGCCGCAGGAGACGAGCGTCTCGAGCAGCAGCGCCATGCCGGAGTCACCGTCGGCGTACGCCGTGGCCAGGTCCGACTTGGCCGCGGTCAGGTTGGCGGCGGCCTCCTGGCCCAGCGGGCTCTGCGCGCGCACGCTGCCACGTTAGGTCACCCGCTGCACGCTCCATCGGACCTACCCTGGTCGCGATGGGTGAGGCTCTCGCCATCTTGGCCGCACTCTGTTTCGCCGCCGGGACGGTCCTGCAGCAGAAGGGCACGCTCAGCACGGAGGCGCCGGGTGACGACCCGCGCTTCCTGGTCCAAATCCTGCATCGCCCCGTCTGGCTGGCCGGCGCCATCGTGCAGTCGGCGGGTTGGGTGCTCCAGGCCTTGGCCCTCGACCGCGCCTCCCTGGTCTCCGTGCAGTCGATCACCGCCCTCAGCCTCGTCATCGCGCTCCCCCTGGGCGCCGTGCTGACCAATCAGCACATCGGCCGCCGCGAGATCGCCGGTGCGGCGCTGACGACAGCGGGCATCGTCTTCTTCCTCTCGGCCGGCCAGCCGCAGGGCGGCACCTCGTCACCGGCGGCGGCCGCTTGGTGGAGCGCCTGCCTCCTGACCTTCGCGCTGGTGGGCCTGCTGTTCCTGGTCGGCCGCCGCTTCACCGGAGCCGCCAAGGCGCTCACCTTCGGGGCGGCCGCCGGGCTGGGCTACGGGCTGCAAGCCGCCGTCACCAAGACGTTCGTGACCGAGGTGGGCAGCGGCGTGGTGGCGCTGCTCACCTCGTGGTCGGTCTGGGTGTTGATCGTCTCCGCGCTGACCGGCTTCGCCCTCCAGCAGTCAGCCCTCAAGACCGGGGTGCTGGCTCCCGCCATGGCCTCGAGCAATTCGGTGACGCTGTTCACCAGCGTGCTCCTGGGCATCACCGTGTACGGCGAGACGCTCTCCAAGGCCGGCGCGGCGCATGCGGGATCGTCGTTCGCGGGGCTGGCCCTGGCCATCGTCGGCGTCGCGTTCCTGGCCGGCGCCGCGGCACCCGATCCGGCCCCTCACGGCTCGACCGGCCCTTCGCCAGCGGCGTGACGCGCCGGTTCGGCGCGCCGCGGGCCACCACGGGCGGGGTCAACTCCGAGGATCGCTGACCAAATGCCTGCCTTCGTGGCCGTCGACTTCGCCGCCACGTGGTGGGTCTACTTGGCACTCTTCGTCGCCGTGGCGGCCTCGTGGGCGGGCGTGCCGTTCATCGGCGCCACCGCCATCACGGCGGCCGCCGTGGCGGCCAGCCAGGGCCACCTCAACCTGGTGGCGGTGATCATCGTGAGCACCGCGGCAGGCGAGACGGGAGGTCTGATCGGCTACGCCATAGGCAACCGCTGGGGTCAGCAGCTGTTGAACCGGCCCGGCAAGCATCAGTCCGGCCGCCAGAAGGTCGTGACCAAGGGGGAGGCGGCTTATGCAAAATGGGGACGCCTGGCCGTCTTCTTCACACCTGCCATCGTGTCGGGTACCGCCAAGATGCACCACGGACAGTTCGTGCTGTGGAACCTCATCGCGTCGCTGGCCTTCTCGCTGTCGGTCGCGACCAGCGCCTACGGCCTGGGCCGCCTGTTCACCGGGAACACGTCGTTCCACGACATCGGCACGCTGGTGGTGGGGCTCCTGGTCGGCGCGCTGATCACCATGGTGTTCGTGCGCCGCCACCGGCGGGCGGCGCGACCGGAGCGGGCGGAATCGGATCCGACCTGATGGGACGGGATCGGGGGCCCGTCGTCAGCGCGGCAAACCGAGGATGCGCCCGGCGATGATGTCGCGCTGCACCTGCGACGTCCCGCCGGCGATGCCCGAAGCCTTGCTCCAGAGCCACTGGCGCGCCCACGGCCCCGCCTCGGCCGAGCTCGGGTCGCGGCCGGTGACGAGCAGCGCCGCCTCCGACAACCCGAGGGTCATGTGCGTCCAGGTCAGCTTGACCCAGCTCGACTCCGGTCCGGGTTCCTCGCCGCGACCCGAGGCGCGTCAGTGTGCGCAGGTTGTGCAGGCGCAGGACGCCCAGGTCGACGTAGGCGCGAGCGAGCGCATCGGCGACGAGGGGGTCGTCCAGCGAGCCGTTGGCCCGCGCCTCGTCGTAGAGACGGGCCAGGTAGGTCTCGTGCACCACCTGCTCCTTGAAGGGGAAGTTGGTCCCGCGCTCGTGAGCCAGCGTCGAGCCGGCGACGGTCCAGCCCTGGCCTTCGGTTCCGATCAGGTGCTCGCCCGGCACGAAGACGTCCGTCAGGAAGACCTCGTTGAATTCGGCGTCGCCGGTCATCTGCACGAGCGGACGCACGTCGACACCGGGCTCGGCCATGTCGACGATGAACGCGCTGATGCCCTGCTGGGGCCGCGGGGCGTCCGGGTCGGTGCGGGCCAGGCACAGGCCCCAGGTGGCGAACTGCGCGTACGACGTCCACACCTTGCGGCCGGTGAGGAGGTAGCCACCGTCGACCGGCGTGGCCCGGGTCGTCAGCGAGGCCAGGTCGCTGCCGGCGTCGGGCTCGCTGAAGAGCTGGCACCAGATCTCCTCGGCGGAGAGGATCGGCGGCAGGTGGCGGAGGCGCTGGTCTTCGGTACCGTGGGCCAGCAGGGTCGGACCGACCAGGTTGATCCCGACCCGGTTCACCGGCTGCGGAGCCTGGGAGCGGGCGTACTCACTCTGGTAGAGCGCGACCTGCACCGGGGTGGCGCTGCGCCCGCCGTAGGCCGACGGCCAGTGCACGCCCACCCAGCGGTCGGCGGCCAGCGTGGCCTGCCACTCGCGGCCCCAGGCCACCTCGTCGGCCAGATCCACGAACGCGGGCGGCCGGCGCAGGTGGTCGCGCAGCCAGTCGCGGAACGAGGCGGCGAACGCCTCGTCCTCTTCCCTCAGCGCGAGGTCCACGCCGTCCACGACCCTGACATCGGGGGTCACGTTAGTGGGGCCGCCCCGAGCGCCTTGTAGGGTGCCCTGCCGTGACGGCCCACCTCCGAGCCACATGGGTGCCGAGCCAGGCCCGCCGCTACCGCCGCCCCGGAGGGCCGTGGGACGTGCCGACGCTCGACGCGTTGATCTCGGTCCACGGTGGCGAGGTGGTCGACGGCGCCACACGCCTGTCGGCCGCCGAGGCCGACGCGCTGGTGGCGGTGGTGGCCGGTGGGCTGGCCGCGCGCGGCGTGCGGCGGGGCGACGCCGTGGCGTGGCAGGTGCCGAACAGCCTGGCCGCGGCGGTGCTGACCCGGGCCTGTTGGCGCCTCGGCGCCGTGGCGGCGCCCGTGCTGCACTCGTTCGGGCCGGCCGACGTCGACCGCGCCCTGGCTCAGGTGGAGCCGGCTCTCGTCGTCGAATTGGCGCCCGAGGCGCTGTCGGACGCCACGGCGCTGGCCGCGACGCTCGGCGGGACGCCGGTGGCGAGCGGGTCGTGCCCGAGCCGCCCCTCCGACGTCGCGCTCGCCCTCTTCACCTCGGGCTCGACCGGTGTCCCCAAGGCGGTGCTGCACACTCACCGGGGGCTGAGCTGGAAGGCATCACTGATGGCCCGGGTGCACGGGCTCGGCCGGTCCGACGCCGTGCTCATCCCGGCGCCCATGGCCCACATCTCGGGCCTGTTGAACGGCGTGCTGGTGCCCGGCGCCACCGGCATGCGCGCCGTTCTGGTGCGTCGCTTCGACCCCGAGCAGGCACTGTCGCTGGTGGCGCACGAGCGGGTGTCGTTCTTGGCCGGCCCGCCGACCTTCTTCATCGCCATGGCCGGCGCGCTGGCCTCGGCGCCCGGCGCCCCCACCAGCGTCTCCTCGCTACGCCTGATCTCGAGCGGCGGTGCGTCGGTCACGCCGGCCTTCGTCGAGAACACGGCGCGCGCGTTCGCCTGCCGGGTCAAGCGCACCTACGGCTCGACCGAGGCGCCGACCGTGACGACCAGCCGTGACGACGACCCCTTCGACAAGGCGCGCGACACCGACGGGCGCGCCATCGGCGAGGTGGAGCTGCGCGTGTCCGACCCCGAGACCGGCGCGTCGCGACCCACCGGTGCCTCGGGCGAGCTGTGGGTGCGCGGGCCGGAGCTGTTTGCCGGCTACGCCGACGCCGCACAGACCTCGGCCGTCATCGCGCCCGGCGGCTGGTTCCGCACCGGCGACCTGGCCACGGTGGACGGCGAGGGATGGGTGCGCATCGTCGGGCGCCTGAAGGACGTCATCATCCGGGGTGGCGAGAACATCTCGGCCTCCGAAGTGGAGGCGGCGCTCGAGGCGCACCCCGACGTACGCCATGCCGTGGCCGTGGGCTACCCGGACCCGCTCATGGGCGAGCGGGTAGCCGCCTTCGTCGAGTCCACCGCACCCTTCGACCTCGAGGAGTGCCGGCGCTGGTTCGCCGGCCGAGGCATGGCCAAGTTCAAGACGCCCGAGAAGGTCGAGCGGCTCGACCAGTTGCCACTGCTCGGATCGGGCAAAGCCGACCGGGCCACCCTGCGTCGCCGTGCCGCCGAGTCCTGAGGGCGGGGTGGCCGGCACCGCGGAGGGCCGCACTAGCGTCGTGTCGATGCCCCGCCGCAACCTGACCCCGCTCGTGCTGGTGGCCGCACTGGCGGTCCTGGCCCTCGTGTTCGCCCTGGTGGGCGTCTCGTCGGCCCCGGGCACGGCAACACTCGCCGTGCAGAGCGCCACCGGCGAGAGCTTCGGCGCTCCTCCCGGGACGACGTCGTTCTCCATGAGTCTGGTCGACTCCATCGCGCCGGCGTCGGGGACGGCGTCGATCTCCCAGACGCGGCTGATCACCTACGCGCCACCGGGCCGCATGGCGGTGTACCAGGTCGGCAGCACCACCAGGCTGATCGCCGTGCTGGGTGAGGAGGGCAGCCAGTGCGCCCTGATCGCCTACACGTCCATCGTGGGCGGTCCGGTGGCATGGAACGCCCGCGGCGCCGGGACCTACGCGCGCACCGAGAGCCTGGCCGACTATTCGGGCCGGGTGCCGTACGCCACTGGCACCACGTGCTCGACGCGGCCGTCGACGGTGCGCGGCACGGTGGACGAGGTGGCCGACGTCGTGTCCGGGTACCTGGTCAGCGTGCGGCTGACCGTGGTCGTCCCGCCCCAGAGGCTGGCCAACGGCTCGGCGGCGACGCACGGCGTCGAGGGCGAGGCGCTCAACCTGCTGAAGATCGACGGCCGGCCCACGAGAGCGCTCGGCTCCTGAACGCGGGCGCTCGGTGGCCCGAGGGCGTGCGTCCTAGGTGAGGTCCTGGCCGTCGTCGAGGCGCTGGCGCAAAATGCTGGCGATGCGGTCACGGTGGAAGGCGGCGTCGCCGTAGCTGACCTGGTCCAGCTGGGTCCGTTTCACGTACAGGTGCATGTCGTGCTCCCAGGTGAAGCCGATGCCGCCGTGCACCTGCAGGCCGGTCGCCATGACGCGGCGGGAGGCGTCGGAACACCACGCCTTGGCCATGCTGGCCGAGAGCGAGCGGTCGCGGTCGGCCGCGGCGCCGCACCACGCTGCGTAGTACACGGTCGAGCGCATCCCCTCCACGTCGACCAGCGCGTCGGCCAGCATGTGCTTGACCGCCTGGAACGAGCCGATGGGCTTGCCGAACTGCACGCGATCCTTGGCGTAGTCGACCGACATCGACAGCACGCGGTCGGCTGCGCCGAGCATCTCGGCGCTGGCCAGCGTGGCCGCCCGGTCGAGCAGCGCCTCTGCCGCCTCCGGCCCTCCGATGTGGCGCGCCGGCGTGGCCTCGAGCTCCAGCACCCCGAGCTCGCGGGTACGGTCCATGGCCGGCAGCGGGTCCGGCCGCTCCTGGCGCTGCTCGAAGGCGTACACGCCGTCACCGGTCACGACGACCGCGAGGTCGGCCGAGGGCGCGTAGGCGGTGGGCGACGACCGGCCGGTCAGGCGCACGCCGCCGTCGGCACCGGCCGGCTGGACCACCAGGCGGTCCGGGCCCGGTTCGAACGCCACGCAGCCGGTGGCGTCGCCCTGCCCGAGGGCCTCGCGCCACTCCTTGGTGCCGGCGTCAGAACGGGCCTCGGGCCCGCACAGGGCACCGAGGGCGAGCACGGACGGGAGGAACGGCGCCGCCGCCAGGCGCCGACCGATCTGCTCGCACAGCACCGCCAGCTCGACCAGACCCAGGCCCAGTCCCCCTTCGTCCTCGGGCAACTCGATGGCCAGCCAACCCTGCTCGGCCATGGCGGCCCAGACCGCGGTGTCGTAGCCGTGGGGCGCCTCCGCCGCCGGCGCGCCCGCACCGGCATCGGCGCCGGGCAGGGTGCCCACGACGGCGCCCCTCCCCACTCGGGCCCGGAGCGCGTCGGGGCCGGCGAGACCGTCGAGCAGCGTGGCCGCGGCGTCGCGCAGCGCCTGCTGGTCGAGGGAGAGGTCGAAGTCCACGGCGGCGCAGTCTACGGTGACCTCCGACACGGAAGTCACCCTCGGGGGCGGCTGTGCCATGCTGCGCCGCATGGATCTGCGCGCCACGGCCGAGCAGGAGACCCTGCGTCAGGAGTTCCGGTCGTGGCTGGTCGAGCACCTCCCGTGGCCCTACGGCGTGGGACTCCCGCCGCGCTTCGACGACCTGGCCGAGGCGGTGGCGTTCGGCCGGCGTTGGCAGGCCGACCTGGCCGCCGACGGCTGGGTGGGCGTGACCTGGCCCACCGAGTACGGCGGCCGCGGCCTCGGCGCGCTCGAGAACTACGTGGTGATCGAGGAGCTGGCGCGGGCCCGGGCACCCGAACTGGTCGGCCGCATCGGCATCAACCTGGTCGGGCCGACCCTGCTGGCCCACGGCACGGCCGAGCAGAAGGAGCGCTTCCTGCCGCGCATCCTCTCGGCCCAGGAGCTGTGGTGCCAGCTCTTCAGCGAGCCCGACGCCGGCAGCGACCTGGCTTCGCTGACCACGCGCGCCGTCGCGGTCGACGGCGGCTACCGCGTCACGGGCCGCAAGGTGTGGACCTCCTACGCGCAGTTCGCCGACTGGGGGCTGTGCCTGACGCGCTCGGATCCCGACGCGCCGAAGCGCCAGCTCGGCATCACGGCGCTCGTGGTGGACCTGCACGCCGAGGGTGTGGCGGTGCACCCGCTCGTGCAGTCGACCGGTGAGGCCGAGTTCAACGAGGTCGAGCTGGACGACGTCTTCGTGCCTGCCGAGCGCCGCGTCGGCGCCGAGGGCCAGGGCTGGACGGTGGCCAACTCCACCCTGTCGCACGAGCGGGGCGTCAACCCGCGCCAGCTCGTCATCCACGCGCAGCTCATCGAGGAGCTGCTGCGGCTGGCCCACGACAACGGGAGCTTCGACGACTGGCGCCTGCGCCAGCAGCTGGCCCAGGCCGCCACCGAGGTCCGCCTCTTCCAGCTGCACAACTGGCGCTCGCTCACCCGGCTGTCCAAGGGCGAGGCGCCCGGCCCAGAGGGAAGCGCCCTCAAGCTGTACTGGAGCGAGATGTCCAAGCGCCTGCACCAGACGGCGCTCGACGTCCTCGGCCCGGCCTCGCCGCTGTGGGAGGGCGCCCCGGGCAACCCCGCCGACGGCGCCTGGCAGCGTTCGTGGCTCTACTACCAGGCGTCGTCCATCTTCGCGGGCACCAACGAAATTCAGCGCACGCTGGTGGGCGAGCGGGTGCTGGGGCTGCCGCGTGGCTGAGGACGGGCACGGGCCGCTGCGCGGCATCCGGGTGGTCGACGTCGGCACACGGATCTCCGCGCCGTTCTGCGCGGGACTGCTGGGCGAGCTGGGTGCCGACGTGATCAAGGTCGAGCTGCCGGGCCAGGGCGACTTCATGCGCTCCATGGGGCCGTTCGTCCCGGTCGACGGCGCGCCGGACTACTCGCTGTCCTGGGCCGTCGAGGGCCGTGGGCGGCGCGGCGCCACGTGCGACCTGCGCCGGCCCGAGGGCAAGGAGCTGTTCAAGCGGCTGGTGGCCACGTCGGACGTCCTGTGCGAGAACTTCCGGCCCGGCACCATGGAGAAGTGGGGACTGGGGCCCGACGACCTGCCCGAGGATCTGGTCTACGTGCGCATCAGCGTGTTCGGGCAGAGCGGGCCCTACGCGCCGCGGCCGGGCCTCGACCGCCTGGGCATCGCATTCGGCGGCCTGCTCCACCTGACCGGTGACCCGGACCGCCCGCCGGTGCGCCCGGGGGTCACCGTCTCGGACTACCTGACCGGCACCTTCGCCGCCTTTGCCGCGGTGGCCGCCCTCTACGGTCGTGACGCGCGCGACCGGAGCGGCGGGAGCGGCGGTGGGGAGGTGATCGACGCACCGCTCTACGCGTCGATCTTGCGCATCCTCGAGTGGACGCTGGCCGGCTACGACCGCCTGGGCATCGTGCGCGAGCGCGAAGGCAACCGGCTGTCGCACTCGGCGCCACTCGACAACTACCCGACGGCCGACGGCTTCTTCGTCTGCATCGTGGCGGGCTCGGACGCCAACTTCGCGCGGCTGTGCGCGGCCATGGGCCAGCCCGAGCTGGCGAGCGACGCGCGCTTCGCCACGCTGGCCGAGCGGGCGGCGCGCGGCGACGAGATCAACGGGTTGGTGGCCGAGTGGACGTCGAGCCTCACGGCCGAGGAGATCACGGCGCGCTGCGTCGAGCACGACGTGCCGATCGGCACCGCCTACAGCGCCGCCGACATCTTCGCCGACCCGCACATGGCGGCACGCGGCGACCTGGTCCCGGTCGAGGACCCCGTCATCGGGACGGTGCGCCAGCAGGCGCCGTTCCCGCGCCTGACGCGGCACCCCACCCCGGTGCCGTCCGGCGCGCCGCGCCTGGGCCAGCACAACCGCGAGGTGTGGTGCGACCTGGTCGGGCTGAGCGAGGCCGAGTTGGCCGACCTCACCGCACGCGGCGTCGTGTGATGCCGCGCCGTGGGCCGCCGTCGGGCGTGCCCGCTCGTTAGGTGGTGAGACGTCCGAGGAACGAGGCCCCGCCGAAGGTGAAGATGCCGCCGTCGGCGGCCGCCATCCAGTAGCCGTTGGTGGCATTGTCCGGCGCCAGACCCACGACCGGGGCAACCAGCGTCATGCCGCCGGTCGAGCCGTCGAAGGGTGCGTTGCCGAAGGTGAAGATGCCGCCGTCGGCGGCCACGAAACGGTAGCCCTGCCCGTTGCCGGACGCCTCCATGCCGACGATGGGCTGATTGAGCCGGATGCCGCCCGTGCTGCCGAAGAACGGGGCGCCGAAGGTGAACACGCCGCCGTCGGAGGCCACCTCCCAGTAGCCACCGGTCGTCGGGTCCGCCGCGATCCCCACCACGGGCTGATTCAGCGGCGTGCCGCCCATGGACCCGTAGAAGCCGGCGTCGCCGTAGCTGAAGATGCCGCCGTCGGACGCCACGAGCCAGTAGCCGCCGCCGTCGGGCGTGGACGCCATGCCGACGATGGGCTTGTTGAGACGCAACGATCCGGTCGAGCCGTAGAAGCCGGCGTCGCCGAAGCTGAAGATGCCGCCGTCGGAGGCCACCAGCCAGTAGCCGCCATCGTCGGGCGTTGCCGCGATGCCGACGATGGGCGCATTGAGGAGCGTCGACACGGAGCCGTAGTTCTGGGCGGCGCCGAAGGCGCCCACCGTCCCGTTGGCCTCTGCCTCCCAGTAGCCGGTGCCGTCGGCCATGGGCGCGATACCGACCACCCGCGTGGATGAACCGAGATCGTCCGAGACTTGGTCCCACGTCACCGTGACGTCGGTCGGCACCGAGCACGAGCTCACCATGAGGGCGGTGAACGATCCGCCCGGAAAGCCGGACGGCGAGAAGTCCGCGCCCATCGACAGCACCGGCGGGCCGCTCGGGCAGTTGGCGTACTCGTGCAAGATGATGTCGCGGTGGTCCCAGCAACCGGTCGGCGTGGCCAGACTGCAGGTGGCGTTGGACGTCGACTCGCCGCCATAGCCGTCCTCGTACATCCAGTAGTAGTCCGCCTGCAAGACGGAGGCCATGCCGCCGGCCCACACGGCGCCGCCAAAGGTGACCGGTGCGCCGCCGGTCACCGTCGTCGGGAAGCTCGGATCGGTTCCCGCGTCGGCGCCGGCCAGGGCGAGGAAGTTGAGCTGCGTCGTCATGTACTCGATGGGCGGCAGCCCGCGGTCGATGCGCTCGTAGTTGAGCACGGCGAAGACTTGCTCGGGTTCCGGCAACGCGGCCAGTTGCGACTCGGCGAACGGCATCGGACCGACGCCCTCGTCGGCCGCGGCGGAGTCGATGGACGACAACCAGTCCCCGCTGCTCGGCGCGATGTTGGCCGGCGGGTTGGCCGGAGGCAGAATGCCGGTGGCCCCGGCCGGCGCGCTGGCCCATCCACTCAGTCCGGCGCCGACGGATGCCATGCACATGACTCCGATCGGCAGCAACAGCGCCGCAATGCGGCGGCGTGCTCGACTCTGCACCTGGTCCCCCCTGGCCCTCTCTTCCCTTTCGGCAGTATGCGGAGGGGACCGGAACGATTTGAATGGGACCTTTTGACCAGATGTTGTGACGGGCCCGCCGGCCGCTGCGTGGCCGCCCGTCTGACCGCATCGCCCATTGCAGCAGCGATGCCGCTGGTGGTGCGGGTTCCCGCCACAACGGCGGCCCGGCTCCGTCTCCTCCTGATCGTTGCCTGCGCTCGCCCCGGCGCCCCTACCCGCAACGCGGCGGCCACGTGACGGCAATGGCGCTGCGACCGTCTCTGCCCGATCGCTGATCGCCGATCGCTGTCTTGCGCTCGGGCCTCTGTCCGAACGTCTGTTCCCGTCCGTCAGGCGGAGCTGACGAGCCGGCCCATGAACGAGGCGCCGCCGTAGGTGAAGATGCCGCCGTCGGCCGCCGCCATCCAGTAGCCGTTGGTGGCGTTGTCCGGCGCCATGCCCACCACCGGGGCGACCAGCTTCATGCCACCGGTCGAGCCGTCGAAGGGTGCGTTGCCGAAGGTGAAGATGCCGCCATCCGAAGCCACGAAGCGATACCCCTGCCCGCTCGGCGTGGCCTCCATGCCGACGATGGGCTGGTTGAGCCGGATGCCGCCCGTGCTACCGAAGAACGGGGCGTTGTAGCTGAAGATGCCGCCGTCGGAGGCCACCTCCCAGTAGCCACCCGTCGTCGGGTCGGCCGCTATGCCCACAATGGGGGCGTTGAGCGGGGTGCCGCCCATGGATCCGTAGAAGGCGGCGTCGCCGAAGCTGAAGATGCCGCCGTCGGAGGCCACGAGCCAGTAGCCCCGGCCGTCGGGCGTGGACGCCATGCCGACGATGGGCTTGTTGAGATGCAAGGATCCGGTCGAGCCGTGGAAGCTGGCGTCGCCGAAGCTGAAGATGCCGCCGTCGGAGGCCACCAGCCAGTAGCCACCACCGTCGGGCGTCGCGGTGATGCCGACGATGGGCGAGTTGAGGGGGCCGCTGAGCGAACCCAGGCTCGGTGCGGACCCGAAGGCAGCCACGGTGCCGTTGGACTCAGCCTCCCAGTAACCGCTCCCGTTGCTCAACGGCGCGATGCCGATGGTGCTCGAGCTCGCGTCGACCTGAGTGGCCGCATTGCTCCACGTCATGGTGACGTCGGTCGGCGCGCCACACGAGCTGACGAAGATGGCGGCGATGGAACCGCCCGAATAGCCCGTCGGCGAGTAGGCCGCGCCCATGGACAGCACCGGCGGGCCGTTCGGGCAACTGGCGTACTCGTGCAAGATGATGTCGCGGTGGCCCCAACACTCGGAGGGGTTCGCCTGCGAGCACGCCTCGTTGGTGGTGCCGCTCGTGCCGCCCCACCCGTCGCTGTACATCCAGTAGTAGTCCGCCTCGAGCACCGAGGACAGCCCGCCGGCCCAGATCGAACCGCCGTAGGTCACGGCGGAGCCGCCGGTCACGGCCGTCGGGAACGACGGGTCGGTGCCGCCGTTGGCGCCAGCCTGGGCGTAGGAGTCCAGCTGCGAGGTCATGTAGTTGATCGGCGGCAGGCCGCGGTCAACCCGCTCCTCGTTCACCACCGTGAACACCTGCTCGCCGACGGGCAGCGAGCTCAGCTCCGACTCGGACACGCTCATGGGGCCCACACCCTCGTCGGCCGCGGCGGCGTTGACGGACGTCAGCCAGTCGCTGCTGCTCGGCGCGATGTTGGCCAGAGGGTTGGACGGCGGCAGAATGCCGGCCGCTCCGGCGGGTGCGGCGGTCAGCCCAGCCGCGACGGACGCCGCGAGCATGGCTGCGATCGGCAACAACAGCGACGCGATACGAACGCGGACACGGCGATGCACGCGAACTTCCCCCCCTCATACATCTTCCGGAGGGCAGTATGGGGAAAATTGCACGCAAAGTGTATGGGACTTTTGGACTAAATAGAGCTTCCTACAATTCCAGCTGAAGTGGGAAAACGCGCGAACAAATCCGTTGTTTGAGGGTTGTCACAACCTTGCTATTCCGTTGACCCAGTAGGTCGCAACGGGGTATGCGACGCGAGAGTCGAGTGCAATTTCCGTGCAACATTCAGGTGGCACGCGGCGCTCAACCGAGGACCGCACGAGAGCCGGGCACGGCGCGCAACCGGGCAGCCACGCGGCCGCAATGGCCCGCTCCACCACCACAGGCCTGTCGGGCGAGCGTCGGGGGCAGCTGTACGGGTCGAGGCCGCCGTCGACGGGCCCGACGCGGCCGGCGCTGAAGAGTCCGCCGTCCGCACCAGCAGGGGCGGCGCGCTGGCGACCGGAATCAGGAGGCCGAGCTTTAGCCTTCGATGCGACCGAGGTAGCTGGCGCCGCCGTAGGTGAAGATCCCGCCGTCCGCTGCCGCCAGCCAATAGCCGTTGGTGGCGTCGTCGGGCGCCATGCTGACCATGGGCGCCACCAGGGGCGTGCCGCCGGTCGACCCGAGGAAGGGCGCCTGCCCGTAGGCGAACACGCCGCCGTCGGACGCCTCGAAGCGGTAGCCCTGCCCGTTGGGTGACGCCTCCATGGCGACGATGGGCCGGTTCAGGTGGATATTGCCCGTGCTGCCGAAGAAGGGGGCGTTGTAGGCGAAGATGCCACCGTCGGCCGCCACCTCCCAGTAGCCCCCGGTGGCCGGGTCGTCCGCCATGCCGACCACCGGCTGGTTGAGCGGGTGCCCGCCCATGGAGCCCTCGAAGACGGCGTCGCCGAAGCTGAAGATCCCCCCGTCGGACGCCACCAGCCAGTAGCCGCCGCCGTCGGGCGTGGGCGCGATGCCGACGATGGGCGCATTCAGCGGGAGCGAGCCGGTCGACCCATAGAAGCGGGCGTCGCCGAAGCTGAAGATGCCCCCGTCGGAGCCGACGAGCCAGTAGCCGCCGCCGTCGGGCGTTGCCGCGATGCCGACGATCGGCGCGTTCAGCGGTGCGGTCAGGGAGCCGAAGTCGGGCGCGTCACCGAAGTTGGCGACGGTGCCGTTCGCTTCCGCTTCCCAGTAGCCCCCGCCGCTGGGTGCCGCGGCCACGCCGATCGTCCACGCGTCCGACGCCACCATCGCCTGCTGCCACGTGAGGGTGACGTCACTCGGCGCAGCGCACGTGCTCACGACGACGGCGGCCAGCGATCCTCCCGGATAGCCGTCCGGATCGTACGCCGCTCCCATGGAGAGCACCGGAGGCTGTGTCCCGCACGAGGGGAAGGCGTGCAAGATGATGTCGCGGTGCATCCAGCAGGACGACGCCGACGACGGCGTGCACAGCGCGTTGGAGGTCGACGCGCCACCCGCGCCGTCCTCGTACATCCACAAGTAGTCCGACTCGAGCACCGAGGAGAGCCCGGCCCAGATGGCGCCGCCATAGGTCACCGGGGTGCCGTCCGACAACGAGCTCGGCGGCAGGACGTCGGTCCCGCTCGCCGCGCTCTGCGCGGCCACGGCATTCAGCTGAGCCGACATGTCCTCAATCGGCGGCAGCCCGCGATCGACGCGCTCGTCGTTGAGCACAATGAACAGCTGCTCGGGCGCCGGCAGGCTGTCGAGCACGCTCTCGTCCACGTCCATCTGGCCGACACCCTCGCCGGCGCGCGCGGCGTCGATCGACGTCAGCCAGTCGCTGCTGCTCGGCGCGATGTTGGCCGGCGGGTTCGACGGCGGCAGGATCCCGGCCGCGCCGGCCAGCGCGGCCGACCCGATGCCGATGACCATGAAGGTGCCGACAACGGCGAGCATGCACAGGACCGCGTGCAGAAGGGAAATCTGCCGCGTCAGATGACGACGACCTCCACCACAGAACGCAAGACGGGGCGAGGCCGACTGCGCGCGATCCAGTACCCCCTCGCTTCCCATCGCGTCCACTCTCTTCCCAGACCGACGCCTTTTCATGCATAGAACGCACAGGTTTCACACATCTTGCGCAACACCAGGAACGACGCAGGTTGGGACGGCATGCCTCGAGGTCGCGGTCGCGTCGTGCAACCCGGATCGCAATCGGGATAGCAAAGACCTGCGCCGGAAACACGGGTCAGGGCGACGCACCGCCCACGCGTGCGACGTCGCGTCGCGTCTGCGTCCGCATCGTCACGTGCGTCTGCTCGTGTGTCTGCGTGTGCGCGGCGCGTACTCGGCGCGTGCGCGTCTGCCGCGTGCGCGTTCTACAGGTGGACGTCGGTGTGCGCGCGTGCGCCGAGCCCGCCGCGCCTACGGGCGCGCGACCAGTCGCTCGAGCGCGCGCCGGTCGATCTTCTCGCCGGCCGTCAACGGCAGCTCGCTGAGCACCACCATGTCCTCGGGGAGCTTGTAGCGCGCCAGGTGCTCGGCCGCGTAGTCGCGCAGCTGCGCCAGCTCGGGCGCCGGCGCGTCGGGTTGCGCCACGACGACGGCCACGCCCACCTCACCCATGACCGGGTCGTCGCGGCTGACCACGGCCACCGCGGCGACGGCCGGATGGTCGGCCAGCACGCCCTCCACCTCCATGGGGTAGACGTTGTAGCCGCCGCGCACGTAGCGCTCGCGGCTGCGCCCGGCCAGGTGGAGCCGGTCCTGCTCGTCCAGCCAACCCAGGTCGCCCGTGCGCACGCTGCCGTCCTCGGTGAACACCTCGGCGTTGGCGCCGCTGTTGCGCCAGTACCCCTCCATGACGGCGGGCGAGCCCAGGCAGACCTCACCGATCTCGCCCGGCCCGACCGGTCCCCCGTCCGCCCCGAGGACGGAGAGGCGTACGCCCGGCTGCGGCCGGCCGACGCTCATCTCCGCGTCCTCGTCGGGGTCGGTGAACGAGGTGCCGCAGCCGATGCCCGCCTCGGTGCACGAGTAGCGAACGGCCAGCGGCGCGCCGATGCGCGCCCGCGCCTCGCGGATCAGCGCCGGCGTCGCCGGTCCCCCGCCCATGACCACGGCGCGCACCGAGGAGAGATCGGTGCTGTCGAAGGTGGGGTCGCGCAACATGAGCGCCACCTGCGTCGGCACGCCGCCGAGCGCGGCGATCTTGAGCTCGGCCACCATGCGCAACGCGTCGGCGGCGCGCCACGGGCGCCGCGACAGGTGCTGGGTGCCGCCTCTCTTCAGGTTGCCCGCCAGCTTGGTGGTGGGGCCGAGATGCGCCAGCGCCGATCCGGCCATGGCGTGCCCGCCGCCGCCCCAGGCGTCGCCGACGTCGCACTGGGTGATGAAGCGCAGTTGGCGCCCGCAGAACACGGCACCCTTCGGCGTCCCCGTCGTCCCCGACGTGAACACGATGGCGATCGGACGGTCGTCGTCCGCGTCGAGTGGCGGCGGGCGCTCGCCCCGGCGGCGCACACCCTCGAGCAAGCCCTGGGCGGAATCGGTGACCGGTTCGATGCGCACCGTGGCGCAGGGCTCGTCGTTCCCGGTCGGCGTCAGGTCATCGGTCGTCACCAGCAGGCGCGGGTTGGCCGCCCGCAGCACGGTGACCCGCTCGGCCTGCACGAGCTTCGGGTTCACCGCCGCGGTGACCGCGCCGAGCTTGGCCGCCGCCACGTACGCCACGAAGTGCTCGGGCACCGAGGGCAGCAGCAGCGCGACCACGTCCCCCTCCCCCACCCCCAGCTCGGCCAGGGCCACCGCCGCCTCGTCCGCCGCCGTGTCGAACTGTTCGTAACTGAGGGTCAGCCCCTCGTCGGTCACGAAGGCCGGCGCGGCACCGAAGCGGCGGGCCGCCTCGGCCGCGGTCTCGGCGAGCATCGTGGGGAGCCTACGCGGCGCGTCCGCCGCGCCCGCCCCGCCACCGGGTCACCGCGTCACCGCGTCACCGGCCGCGCGCTCGTCAACGGGGCAGCCCGAGCAGGCGCTCGGCCACGATGTTGCGCTGGATCTCCGACGTGCCGCCGGCAATGGTGCCGGCGAACGACCGCAGGTACTGCACCGGCCAGGCCCCGTCGTAGAACGCGTTCATGGCGCCCGACTCGACCTCGTCGGGGGGCAGGTGGGCCACATCCCACTCGGTCAGCCGGTTGGGTCCCGCCCCGTCGAGGTCGAGCCCGTCAACGCCGAGCGACTCCTGGGCCAGCAGGCAGGCCCGCTGCTCGGTCTCGCTCGTGAACAGCTTGAGCACCAGGTGCTCTGGCGGCATCTCGCCGCGGGTGGCCTTGGCGAAGCCCCGGTACCCGAGGCAGCGCATGGCGGCGGTGTCGGTGGCGATGCGCCCGATCGCCTCGGCCAGCCGCGGGTCGTCACCCATCCGGGCGCCCCCGGCCCCGGGGCGCTGCGCCAGCCGCACCAGGCCCTTGAGCGTGCGCTCCATTTTGGAAGTGTTCATGATCCAGAGCATCGCCCGCTCGTGGCGCAACGACCCTTGGCTCACCGTCCAGCCGTTGTTCAGCTCGCCCAGCAGGTTCTCCGCCGGCACCTCGACGTCGCTGAAGAAGACCTCGTTGAAGTCCACGTGGTGCTGGTCGGTCAGCTCGGGCAGTGGCCGGCACGTGATGCCCGGCGTCCGCATGTCGATGATGAGGACGCTGATGCCACGGTGCTTGGGCGCCTCGGGGTCGGTGCGCACGTAGCACATGCACCAGTCCGACTCGTGTGCCCCCGAGGTCCAGACCTTCTGCCCGTTGACGACGAACGTGTCGCCCCGCCGCTCGGCCTTGGTGGTGAGCGACGCCAGGTCGCTGCCGGCGTTCGGCTCGCTCATGCCGACGCACCAGCTGATCTCGCCCTTGAGCGTCGGGACGACGAAGCGCTCCTTCTGCTCGTCGGTGCCGAACTCGACGATGGAGGCGGCACAGATGTTGATGCCCTGCGGGTTGAGCGAGCGCGGTGCCATGCGCTCGGCGATGACCTCGAAGTAGGCCATCTGCTCCTCGGGCGTGGCGTTGCAGCCGCCGAGCTCCGGGGGCCAGCCGGGCACCAGGTAGCCGGCCTCGTACATCTCGCGCTGGAAGGTGCGCGCCCACCCGGGCAGGTGCGACGAGCTGCGCCGCGGATCGGCCTCCATGGCGTCCGTCGACGGCAGGTGCTCGTCGAGCCACGCCTCGAATCCGGCGCGGAACTGGGCGACCGACTCGTCGGGGGCGAGGCGCATGGCCAACTATGACATGGGCGTCAGTCGGCGGGCGAGTCGTCCTCGTCGTCGCGGGGCACCGCCGTGCCCTGCTTGAAGCCGCGCCGGGCGGCGGGCAGCGCCTGGATGGCGAGCACGATGCCGAAGGCGGGCTCGGTAAGCAGGATCGACCCGGAGATCTCGTCCCAGGTGGCGCCGACCTCGGCCGCCAGGCGGGCGTGGCGCTGCACTCCCCCGGGCTGGCGCGCGATGACGGTGCAGACCATGCGGATGAGCTCGTGGGTCTTGCGGTCGGGCGCGCGCAGCGAGTCGATGGAGGCCATCCAGGCGTTCTGTGCCTGCAGGACGCCGGGTGCCCACTCGTTGAGGAACTTCTCCGAGGGGAACGGCCAGATTTCCTCCTCGACGTCGTAGTCGAGCGACTCGTCGGGGTCTTCCGGACTCATGGCCCGGCATCGTACCGGCGCCCGGGTCGGGCGCCGAGGTGCGGGCCTCAGGCGCCCGGCTCGGGGTCCTTGGGCTGGCCGAGGATGCGCTCGGCGATGACGTTGCGCTGCACCTCGCTGGTGCCGCCGGCGATGGTGAGGCAGCGAGTGGACAGGAAGCCCTCCTCCCAGCGCTGCGCCTTGCCGTCCAGCACGGCGCCGCCGGCGCCGTAGAGGGCCATGCCCAATTCCTGCACCCGCTGCTCGTGCTCGACACCGAGCAGCTTGCGCACGCTCGAACCGCTGCCCGGGTCGACGCCCGACAGCGTGGCCAGCGTCGAGCGGTGGCCGAGGAGCGCCACCGACTGGGCTTCGGCGATGAGGTGGCCCAGGCGGAACTGGAGGGAGGCCGGGACCGGCGCGCCGGACTCGGCACGGCGGGACACGGCCCGGATGACCGACTCGAGTCCGTTGCCGAACGACGCGCCGGACGACATGGACACACGCTCGTTGGCCAGCGTGGTGCGACCGATGCGCCAGCCGTCGCCGGGCGCGCCGATGACGGCGTCGTCGGGCACGAACACGTCGTCGAAGAAGACCTCGTTGAACATGGCGGCGCCCGTGAGCTCGCGCAGCGGCCGGATGTCGATGCCCTCGGTGCGCATGTCCACGACGAAGTAGGTGATGCCGGCGTGCTTGGGCACGGTCGGGTCGGTGCGGGCCAGGCAGATGCCGAAGTCCGCGATCTGGGCCAGCGACGTCCATACCTTCTGCCCGTTGAGCACGTAGCCGCCCTCGACCTGCTCCGCCTTGGTGCTCAGCGCGGCCAGGTCGGAACCGGCGCCCGGCTCGCTGAAGAGCTGGCACCAGCTGAGCCGGCCCAGCAGCGTCGGGCGGACCCAGCGCTCCTGCTGCTCGTCCGTGCCGTGGGCGATGATGGTCGGCAACGCCCAGGCGCCGACGGCGAGATGCGGGCGGGCCACGCCGGCCGCCGCCAGCTCCTCGTCGATGACGAGCTGCTCGAGGGGCGACGCGCCGCGGCCCCAGGGCGGGGGCCAGTGCGCCATGATGAGGCCGGCGTCGGCCAGTGCGGCGCGTTGATGCATTCCACCGGGATCGTCGGCGCCGGCCGCCTGCACGTCGGCCACGACGCGGCGGATCTCGGCCCGGTACGCCTCGGCCTCCTCGGGCAGGTCGGACATGAGGTTCCGGCGGGCGCCGCCCAGGGCCAGCGCGGCCACCTCCTGCTCGAGCCCGCCCGGGTCACCGCCCACCACCAGCTGCAGGTTGGCCATGGCGCGCTTGAGGTAGAAGTGCGCGTCGTGCTCCCAGGTGAAGCCGATGCCACCGAGCGTCTGGATGCACTGCTTGGTGCAGTGCGCGGCCGCTTCCAGCGCGAGGGCGCCGGCGATGCGCGCGCTCAGGTCGCGCGTGGCCTCAGACTCGGCGTCCTCGCTCCAGGCCGCCGCGGCGTCCCACGCCACCGCCGCGCTCTGCTCCACCGCCACCAGCATGTCGGCCAGCGCGTGCTTAACCGCCTGGAACTGCCCGATGGGCCGGCCGAACTGGACGCGCACCTTGGCGTAGTCCGACGCCGTGCGCAGGCACCAGCGGGCGATGCCGGCGCTCTCGGCGGCCGCCAGCATCAGGCCCAGGCCACGCACCTCCGCGTCGGGGATCGTGACCCGCCCGTCGGCGGGCAGCACGAGCCCGTCGCCGGCGATCTCGAGCTGCCCGAGGGCGCGGGTGCCGTCGAGGGCCGGCAGCGCCGTCACCGTCACCATCAGCGCGTCGCTCAGCTGATCGCGGTCCAGTAGCCACCAGGTCGTGCCGTCCTCCTCGCCGTCGAGCGGGACGAGGACCAGGCGGGCAGTCGGCAGGCCGAGCACCGGCCGGAGGGTGCCGCCGAGGATGAGCCCGCCCCCGCCGCCACGTCCCCCGCCACCACCGCCGGCAAGTCGGAGCGGCTCGGCGCCCAGCGCCACCGCCGCCGTCACGGTGCCGTCGGCCAGCCCAGGCAGGTAGGCGTCGCGCACCCGTTCGTCGGCGTGGCGGACCAGGACGGCCGACACCAGCAGCGTCGGCAGCAGCGGGCCGGGGAACATTGCGTGGCCGAGCTCTTCGACCACCACGGCGGTCTCGGCCAGCGTGAAGCCCTGCCCACCGTGCGCCTCGGGCACGTGCAGGCCGAGCCAACCCTGGGCGGCCATCTGCCGCCACACGTCAGGGAGCGCCCGGTCGTCCCCGTCGGCGCCCCCACCTGGCGCTGCGCCCGGCGCCGGCGCCCCTTCGGCCACGCGGCGCGGCACTTCGGGTGGGCAGTGCGCCTGCAGCCAGCGCTCCGCCGTGCGGCGCAACGACTCGTGCTCCTCGGTGACGGCGATGGGCACTAGCGCCGCTCCTCGAGCGGCACCTCGACGCCGTCGCGCCACAGCGAGATGGCACCCACCGGGCACCCCTGAGCGGCGATGCGCACCCGCTCCTCGTCCGTGACCACCGGGTCGAGTACGACCGCGTGCCCGGCGTCAGCCAGGTCGAAGGTCTCGGGCGCCCAGAACATGCAATTGCCCGAGCCCATGCAGCGCTCGACGTCGATGCGGATCTCGATCGGCTGCGTCCCCGTCTCCTCGCTCACGGCACTGTCTCCATTCCCCTCGTCCTCGTCTTCGTCCTCGTCCGCGTCCTCGTCCTTGTCCGCGCCCCGCCCGCCTACGCGGCCGACCGCAGCACGAGCGCGCTCGTCGGCACGCCCTCGCCCGAGGTGACCAGGCAGGTGCGGGCGTCCGGCACCTGGCTGGTGGAGGTGCCCCGCAGCTGGCGCACGCCCTCGGTGACGAGGTTGAAGCCGTGCACATAGGCCTCGGAGAGCCCGCCGCCCGATGTGTTGGTGGGCAGCGCGCCGGTGTCCCAGCGTAGGTTCCCGTCGGCCACGAAGTCGGCCGCCTCGCCGCGCCGGCAGAACCCGTAACCCTCGAGCGAGAGCAAGATGAGTGGCGTGAACGCGTCGTAGATCTGGGCCACGTCGATGTCGGCCGGCCCGAGCTCGGACTGCGACCACAGCTTGGCCGCCGCCACCCAGGCCGGTCCGGTCAGCGGGTCGTCGCAGTAGTAGTTGACCATCGACTCGTGCTGGCGGTGCAGCCCCTGCCCGAACGCGTGCACGAGGGCGGGCGGGTGCGGGCAGTCCCGGGCCCGCTCGGCCGAGACCAGGACAGCGGCCAGCGCGCCGTCGGTCTCGAGGCAGTTGTCGAAGAGGCAGAGCGGCTCGCTGATGTAGCGGGCGTTCATGTAATCGTCGAGCGTCATCGTCTTCTCGTACATCAGCGCCGCCGGGTTGCGGTTGGCGTGTGCCCGTGCCGCCAGAGCCACCTCGGCCAGGCTCTCGCGCCCGCCCCCGTACTCGTAGGCGTAGCGCCGGGCCAGCATGGCCACCTCGTCCACCGGGCGCAGCAGGCCGAACGGCCGCGTCCACTGCGCCTGGATGGGCAGACGCGACGGCGCCACGGCCCACGGCCGCGACGACCGGGCCCCCCGCTTGCGGGAGCGCCAGGCCACCACCACGTCGGCCTGGCCGGTGGCGATGGCCATGGCGGCCTGCCCGATGGTGGCGCAGGCGGCGCCGCCGCCGTAGCCGACCTGGGAGAAGTAGGTGATGTCGCCGGCCCCGATCGTCTTGGCCAGCGTGACCTCGTCGGTCGTCTCCATGGTGAACGACGACAGGCCGTCCACCTCCGACGGGGCGATGCCGGCGTCACGCAGGGCGGCCACCACCGCCTCGGCGGCCAGCTGGGCCTCCGGCCGGTCGATCGACTTGGCGAACTCGGTCTGTCCGATTCCCACGATGGCCGCGGCGTCGCGCAGCGGGTTGGAGGACGCCATGGCCGCCTACGTCGCTTGAAGCTGAAGACAGGCGGCGGGCATAGGCCCGAAACCTACTGGAACACCACCGGCAGCGAGAGCGGCGACCGGAAGGCCAGCCCCTCGATGTGGGGCGGCTCCGCGTCCGGGTCGAGCGCGAACGGCCCGAGCCGGTCGAAGAGCGTGTTGATGGCCACCCGCGACTCCATGCGGGCGAGGTGCATGCCGAGGCAGACGTGGACGCCGAAGCCGAAGCCGACGTGCTGGCGCTGCTCACGGAACATGTCGTAGCGGTCCGGGTCGGGGTACTTGCGCTCGTCACGGTTGGCCGCTCCGATGAGCAGCGCGATGTCCGCCCCCTCCTCGATGGCCATCCCGGCCAGCTCGGCGTCGCGGGCCGCCCGCCGCAGAATGAGCGTCACCGGCGGCTCCCAGCGCACCGTCTCCTCGAAGGCCTGCTGGTAGAGGTCGCGGTTCTGGTACAGCGCGTCGAACTGAGCCCGGTCGTTGAGCAGCGCGAAGAGCAGGCTGCCCGTCGCCCGGTAGGTGGTCTCGACGCCGGCCGGCAGGAGCAGGCGCAGGAACGAGTAGATCTCCTCGTCGCTGAGGTGCTCGCCTTCGACCTCGGCCCGCACCAGATCGCTGATGAGGTCGTCGCCCGGATGGGCCCGGCGCTCGGCCATGACCTCCGCGAAGTAGTCCCGCAGGGCAACCGAGGCGGCCACGCCGCGGTCCCAGTTGGCGGCGACGCTGGTGAGCTCGAGGGCCCAGCGCTGGAAGCGGGGGTAGTCCTCGCGGGGCAGACCGAGGATGCGGGCGATGACCTGGACCGGGAAGTTGAACGTCACCGTGCGCACCAGGTCGGTGTGGCCGTCGTCGATGAAGGAGTCGATGAGCTCGTTCACCACGACGGCGACGAGATCCTCCTCCCAGCGCTCCAGCATCTTGGAGCGGAAGCTGGGCGCCACGAGCGCCCGGAGGGCGCGGTGCTCGGGCTCGTCCATCTCGAGGATGGTGCGGCCCATGACCATGCCCATGACGTCCGTGTAGACGCTGGACGAGTACGTCTCGTTGTCGCGCAGCACCTGGACCACCTCGTCGAAGCCGAAGACGGTGACCGGCGCCGGCTTCGTGGGGTCGAGCGGATCGATGCCCTCGCCCAGGTCGATAGGCCCGGTGTGCACGGGCGACTGGCGGCACAGCTCGTGCAGCAGCGGGTACGGATCGCGCAGCGTTCCCCCGACCACGTCCTTCAATTCGTAGGGATCGAAGGGCATCGCCGTCGAGTCTGCCGTCTCGAGTCCTGGCATCTTGTCCGCATACCCCCTAGGTTGGGTGGGAGCCCGGTGGTCTATGACTCCCGTGTCATGTATAGCAAACGAACGTTCGGGAGGCTACCCGGAGGGGTGCCCGGTTTCAGCGTTGAGTGAGAGTTGCTGTGAGCTGGGTGTTCGGGAGCGGTTCGGAGCCGGGCGTCCGTTGGAGGGAAACCCCGGGACATCGGGGTTGTCGGAGCGGCGGGGCGAAGCGGAGGGGGAGAAGAGGAGGGCGGAGGGTTGCCAGGCGGAGTGGAACTGGGGGGAGGAATGGGGTGCGGACCGTTGTCAGGCCGCGAAATCAGACGCACGACATGGCGGCGGCAGCCATGAAGAACCCCGATGCCGATGCCGATGCCGATGCCGATGCCGCGGGCGCACCCGGGGAGGGCTCGGCCACGCGGCGCCGCATTTTGCAGATCGCCCTCTCGCTGATGGCCCAGCGCGGTGTCGACGGCACCAGCATGCGCGACCTGGCTTCGGCGGCCGGCCTCAACGTGGCCTCGCTCTACCACTACTTCCCCTCCAAGCGCGACCTCCTCGAAGCCGTCCTGGTCGAGCAAGGCTTCCTCCCGGTGCGCGCCGTCAACCCGGTGCCCGACACCGAGGCGCTGGGCGGGTCGCCCCTGGCGGCGTTGCTGGCCGACATCATGATGTCGCTGTTCCAGGTCGACGACTTCGTCCGTCTCATGACCGGCGAGGCCATGCGGGGCGACGAGACGGCGCGCGCCGTGGGACTCGACCTCTTCTCGACGTTCCAGGTGTCGATTGAGGAGTGGATCTCCAAGCATCGGCCCGACCTGGCCGAGCGCTCGGGGGCCTCCGAGGTGGCGCGCTTCCTCTGCGCGATGGTGGTCGGGCTGTTCGTGGAGCATGCCGCCGGCGTGATCTCCGAGGAAGCGGAGGACCTCACCGCCCTGGCCGTACAGCGGGCCAAGGAGGCGGCCTCCATTCTGGGACCGGCGGACTGAGCGGCTGTCGCGTCGCCCGTGCCGCCCGCTCCCGCTCCCGCTCCGCCGCCGCCCTCTGATTTCGGCTCCGGCTCGCCGCCTGATCGCGGATCGCCGCCGACCGCCGTCACCTCGGCGTCGTTCTCGGTCCCGGCCGAGACCGTGTGGCGCTACCGGCTCGACTTCTCCAACCTGCCCGAGTACAACCCCGACGTCTCGGGCGTGACGCGCATCGGCGACGGCGATCCGGACGGGGTCGGCGGCGTGCTCGGGCCCGGCGCCCGCTACTCGTTCCAATTGGCCGATGCCCGTGCTCCCGGCGGCACTCAGGGGGTCGAGCTGTGGCTGGTCGACGCGATCGAGCCGTCGCTGGTGTCCGCCGGCATGGCTGGGGGGAACGAGGCCTACGAGGAGTTCGTCGTGCGGCCCGGCAATGGCGGCCAGGGGTGTGCGGCGACGCTGACCCTGTGGGTCGCCCTGCCCGCCGACCTGCCCGACGACGTGCGCGCCGCGGCAGCAGCCGGCAGCCTCGAGCAGATCGCCAAGGAACTGCGGCTCATGAAGGAGATTCTCGAGGCTCCTTGAGCGCCCGGGGCCGTCCTCGGGGACACCCGGTGCGAGCACGCCAAGGAGGAGTCCGGCGGGGTGGCCCGTCCACCCACCCGGAAGGCCCCTTGCGATGAGGTCAGGCGTCCGGGGGTGCGCGTGTCTCATGAGGCGGTCGAGGCCGGCGCCTCCTCTCCGACGTCGAGCTCGTCGAAGCAGCCGCACATGAGCGCCTGCCCGTCGCACCTGGGGCATTGCTCGAGATCGCAGCCGTGGTGGTGCACACCGCCTCGAGGCGTGTTGCAGTCGCCGCAGCGGGCGGTCGGCTGGAAGAACCACGAGCGCGACTCCTCGCCCCATCTGATCGGGTCGTAGAGCACGCCACCGATCTTCAGGGGGTCCTCGTTGCAGCTGACTCCGTCCTTCATCTCGTGGTCGCAGAACGTGCAGATGGCCATGGCCGTCCTCCAATCTGTCGTTGTGAATGGTGAACGGTCGGACGTCGGGGAGGTGTCGCGCCGTTTTTTTCTGTTGTTGTCGGGGCGCGGTGTCGTGCGGGTTGTTGGGTGGCGTTGTGAATGGTGTGGCGCTGTGAACGGTGGCGCTTTGAAAAGGTGTAGTGAAGAGTGGCGCCGTGGTGGCGAGGTGAAGAGGCAACACGGTGAAGACACAAAGAGTCGTCACACCCTTCTGCTGTGATGTACCCCATGGGACTCGAGGCCTTGACCGAGGCCATCAACGGGTTGATCGACGAAGGGGTCGAGTCGCACGCCGACGAAGAGTCGGTCAAGTGTCTGGTGCTCCAAATGACGCGCTTGGACTCGCTGACGACCAAGGCCATTGGCGCTTACGACACCTCGGGTGATTGGGCCCTGCACGGGGCCAAGACGTGTGGATCCTGGTTGACCGTGGCCTGCCGGCTGCCAAGATCGGCCGCAGGACGGATGGTGCGGCGGGCCCGTCACCTCCGACACCTGCCGCTCGTGAGTCAGGCCTTCGAGAACGGCGAGATCACGCCTGACCATGTGGACGCCTTCGTGAAGATGCGCCGAGTGGACACCGAGGAGATCATGGCCCGCGACGAGGCCGTGCTGGTGAAGCAAGCCAAGCGGCTCCGCTTCGACCAGTTCGTCCGGGCCCTGGCCTACTGGGACCAGCTGGCCGACCCCGATGGGAGCGACGATGCGGCCGAGGAGCGGCGGGCACGGCGTGACGTCTACCTGCAGCCCTCGATCTCGGGCATGTATCTCGGCCAGATGACCCTGGACCCCGTATCCGGCGCCATCGTGTCCGGGGAGCTCAAGCGCATCGAGTCGGAGTTCTTCAAGTCAGACTGGGCCAAGGCTAAGGACGAGCTCGGCCGTGAACCGACGGTGGCCGAACTTTGGCGCACCGCGGCCCAGCGACGGGCCGACGTCCTGGTCGAGATGGCCACGCGGTCGGCCGTGGTGCGCCCCGAGGGCCGGCGCCCCGCTCCCCTGTTCAGCGTGCTCGTCGACTGGCCCACGCTCTCCGGCCGCATCCTCGAGCTGGCCGATGGCGTCGTCGTCTCGCCGAGTGACGTGGTCGACTGGCTGAGCGTGGCCGACCTCGAACGTGCCGTGATGGAGCCTTCTGGCCGGGTGGAGATCTCACCCACCCGACGACTCTTCTCGGGGGCCACCCGTCGAGCGTTGGAGCTCCGTGACCGCGAATGCGCACATCCCTTCTGCGACACTCCGGCCGACCTCTGCCAAGCGGACCATATCGACCCGTTCTCGCACGGTGGCCTCACCACCCAGGAGAACGGGCGCCTCCTGTGCGGATTCCACAACCGCCTGCGCAACCACGATCCGCCGCCGGACGAGTAGGCAGGGGCCGGGGGGCAAATGGAATTGGAGCATGGCCGGCGCTTCGGCGCGCCTGTAAACGGGTCGGGCGGGCGGCGGGGCTTAGTGCGGCCGGGCGGGTGGGGCCCAGCGCCGCCGGGCGGGTGGGGCCCAGCGCAGCCCGGGCGGTGGTCAGTGCGTGTACTGCGCGTCCACGTCGGTCAGGCGCTGAGCCAGGTTCGCCAGCATCTTCAGCCCGATGTTCGGAGTGGTCATGAGCATGGCCCGGAACTCCCGGCTATCGAACACCAGCAGTTCCATGTACGTCACGGCCACCACGTCCGCCGTGCGGATGCCGCCGTAGAGAAGAGCGAGCTCACCGAAGTAGTTGCCGGGCCGGAACCGCTTCACCTCGTTCTTGCCCACCCGACACGCGGCCGTGCCCTCGAGCACGAGGAAGAACTCACGACCAGGTGAGCCTCGTTCGGTCAGGACGACACCAGGCTCGGCTACGACCGGTGTGCCCAACTGGGCGACGGACCGCAGCTCCCCCTGCGTGCAACCCGAGAAGAGGGGTACCGCGCCCAGGAGATCGAGTTGGTGCTTTGGGATCCGACTGCGCATGTGACCGCCTCTCGGGAGGGTGACCGCCGGCATTCGTCAGCGGGAGCGTAGCTCCCGGCTCCGATGGTGTCTCGGAGAAGTAGTCGCGTGCTCTGGGTACTCTGGCTGATCGGGTGGTCTTGGTGCTCTTGATGTCCCCGCCCGCTCCGCGTGACCAGGCGATGGAAGAGCGGGCCTGCGCCCTACTCGCCGGCCCGCAGCCGTTGCCGCAGGACGAACTTCTGCACCTTGCCGGACGGTGTTCTCGGAAGCTCGTCGACGACGTGCAGCTCCTCGGGCCACTTCTGCCGGGCCAGGCCGGCGGCGGAGAGGTGCGCTCGCACGGCCTCGAGGTCGGGCGGCTCGCTGTCGGGCTGCATGCGGAAGAAGGCACAGCCGTGCTCTCCGAGCCGCTCGTCCGGGGCGGCCACGACGGCGACCTCGGCCACGCCCTTCATGTGGGCCAGCAGCTGCTCCACCTCCGCTGCGCTGACGTTCTCGCCGCCGCGGATGATGATGTCCTTCACGCGGTCGGTGATGGTGAGGTAGCCGTCGGCGTCGATCACGCCGACGTCGCCGGTGCGGAACCATCCGTCGGCGTCGATGGCCTCCGCGGACAGCTTCGGGTCGGTGTAGCCGGCGAAGCGGTCGGGGCCGCGGCTGAGGATCTCGCCCGCCTCGCCGATGCCGACGTCCTTGCCGTCCTCGTCGACCGTGCGGATCTCGACCCACTCGAGGGGACATCCGTCGGTGTGGATGCGCTTCTCCCGGGGTGCCTCGTGGGCTGAACCCGTCACCGAGGGATGCTCGGTGCAGCCGTAGGAGCGCACGAGCGAGATCCCCAGTTCGTCCGCCCGCTCCGCCACCGCATCGGGGATGGGCGAGCCGCCCAGGCCGATGTAGTGCATCAGCTCCACGTGCTCGGGCCCGAAGCCCGGGCAGTCCAGCAAGCTGGTGAAGAAGTACGTGGACCCGCTCCCGGCGGAGATCTGCTCCTCCACCATGGCCTCGAGGACGGTGGGTGGGTCCCACCCGTCGATCAGGTACAGAGGCCGGCCACCCACCAGCGGGCACAGCAGGCCGCCGAGCATGCCGATGGCGTGGCCGACGGGCGCACCGACGAGGGCAGGGCGGTCCCGCGAGGCCTGGTGGCCCGACAGCTGGCGCACCTCGCAGCCGAGAGTGCGGTGTGTGTGGACGACGCCCTTGGGGTCGGCGGTGGTGCCCGAGGTGTAGGCGATCAGGGCCGGCCCGTCGGGGTCGACGGCGACGGGGCCCTCGATCGGCTCGGAGCGGCGCACATCCTCGAAGGAGAGCTGGCCGGGGCCGAGGTCCGCCCCGTCGTCGGCACCGACGACGATGACGTGGTCCAGATCGGTGAGGCCGTCGCGGATGGTGGCCAACTCGGACAGGTAGTCGCGCTGGCCGATGCGCGACACGATGACGAGGGCGCGGGCCCGGCTCTGGCGCAGGATGAAGCCGACCTCTTTGGGCCCGTAGAAGTGGACGATCGGCACCAGGGTCACGCCGAGCATGGCGTTGGCGTAAAAGGTGATGGCCGCCTCGACCCAGTTGGGCAGCTGGAAGGCCACGACGTCGCCCGGTCCGAGCCCGAGGGCGCGCAGGCCGCCCGCCACCCGGAGCGCCTCCTCGTAGACGTCACCGACGGTGCCCAGATGAGGGTGGGTGGGCGACCAGATGCGGATGCGGCGGGTCGGGTCCTGGTGCAGCGCGTCGCGCAGGAACTGCCCGAGTGACCGGTCGTCCCATGCCCCTTCGGCCTTGTAGCGCTCTGCCATCTCGGACGGCATCGGGCGCAGCCCGAAGCCAGAATCGCTGGTGGACGTTGGGGCTGAGGTCGCGGTAGGGGCGGAGGTGGCGGCAGGGGCGACGGCGGAGCGGGCGACGGCGGAGCCGGAAGCTGCGGTGGAGTCGGCGTCAGCCATCACGCCGGCTCGTCGATGAACAGCGTCGCCAGCCGGTGCCACTCGGCGCCCGAGCCGCCGGCGAGGACCTCGTCCTGCTTCACCCGCTTGAAGAGGAAGTGCGCGTCGTTGGCCCACGTGAAGCCGACCCCACCGTGGAGCTGGATGTCGTCACCCGTCACCCGCACGCCGGCCTCGGCCGCGTAGCCGGCCGCCATGGCGGCGGCCTGCGCCCGGTCGGGCGACTCGGTGTCGGAGGCCCAGGCGGCGAACTGGAAGCCGGCGCGGGCCATCTCGACCTGCTGGAACATCTCGACCAGGCGGTGACGCACGGTCTGGTAGGTGGACACCGGCTTGTCGAACACGACCCGCTCGGACGTGTAGCCGATGGCCTCGCCCAGAGCCCGGTCGGCCGCGCCCGTAGTCTCGGCCGCCAGCACCACGGCGATGTCGTCCTGCACGCGCTGCCAGAGGCCGGACTGGTTGCCGCCCGGGCCGAGCGGCACGGCCGGCGTTTCCTCGAGCACCAGGCGGGCCAGTTTGCGGGTGGGGTCGAGCGAGGGAACCAGCTCCAGCTCGGCGCCGGCCGCGTCTGCGGGCGCCTCGAGCAGGTAGGAGCGCACGCCCTCCTCGCTGCGGGCCACCACGACGACCCAGTCGGCCGTGTGCCCGTCGACGACGAACGGCTTCTCGCCCGTGAGCACCCACTGCGCGCCCTTGCGCCGGGCACGCGTGCGGACCGTGCCGAGCGGCTCCCCGTGCCCCTGCTCGCCCAGGGCGATGGTGCCGCGCCGCGCGCCGGAGGCCAGGTCGGCCAGCAGCTCGGTGGCGCCGAGGGCGCGGGCGGCCAGGGTGGCGCACACGGAGGAAGAGAAGAAGGGGCCGGGAAGCGGGATGCGGCCCATCTGCTCGGCCACGATGCACATTTCGAGCAGGCCGGCACCGACGCCGCCGTGCTCGTCTGGCACCAGCAGGCCGGTCCAGCCCAGGTCGACCAACGTCGACCACAACGACGTCGTGATGCCGGTCGGGTCTTCGGCCAGCTGACGCAGGACCTCGGGGCCACACTCGCGCTCGAGCGCAGTGCGCGCCACATTCTGGAGCGCCAGCTGCTCGTCGTCGTAGGTGAAGTCCACGTCCCCTCCCCTGGGGTCAGCTCTGGGTCCGGCTTGGTCTGCGCAGCGTCTGCAGTGCCCTCTTGTTTGCGGTCTGTGTCGTGGCCCGGCCGAGGTCAGCGCCGTGCCGGGCTGGTCAGAGCTGCTGCGCCGTTCCCTGACACTGGCGTCAGAGTACACGTTGGTCGGGTACCCTTCCCCCGTGGATTTTGCCCTGGCCCCCGAGGACGAGAAGTTCCGCGACGAGCTGCGAGCATGGCTGGACGAGCACCTGCCGCCGTTCCTCGAAGCCGAGTCCCTCGGCGACGATGCAAGCCTGAGCGGCGAGGCGAGCCAACAACGTCGGCAGAAGTGGCAGCGCGAACTGCACAAGGGCGGGTGGGCCGCCATCCACTGGGGCCCCGAGTACGCCAACGGACGCACGATCAACGCCATGCAGCGGCTCCTCTATTCCGAGGTCATGGCCGAGTACCGGACGCCGGGCATGTTCAACACGAACGGGATCTGGCAGATCGGGCCGATGATCATCCAGTGGGGGACCGACGAGCAGAAGGCGCAGTGGCTGCCGTCGATCCTCGAGGCCGAGGAGCACTGGTGCCAGGGCTTCAGCGAGCCCATGGCCGGCAACGACCTGGCCAACCTGCGCACGACGGCGATCTACGACGCCGACACCGACGACTATGTCGTGAACGGCTCGAAGATCTGGATCTCCTCGGCGCACCTGGCCACCTGGGGGCTGTTCCTGTTGCGGACGGACCCGACGGCGATCGAGCGGGGCAAGAAGCACGAGGGCATCACCGCCTTCATCATCAACATGAAGACGCCCGGCATCGACGTCCGTCCCATACGGGACATGGCGGGCGAGGAGCTGTTCAACGAGATCTTCTTCACCGACGTGCGCATCCCGGCGTCGTGGCGCCTGGGCGAGGAAGGCGCCGGCTGGATGGTGGCCATGGGCACGCTCGGCTTCGAGCGGGTCGGCATCGCGTCGCAGATCGCCATCTTGGCGGCGGACCTGCGGGCGATGGTCGAGGCGGCGCGTTCGGTGAACCCCGATGCGCTGGCGGACCCGTCGCTGCGGGAGCGCATCGCCAAGGTGTGGACCGAAATCGAGCTGGCGCGCCTGCTGTCGCTGCGCGCGCTGTCGAAGATCATGAAGGGCGAGAAGAACTGGCCCGAGGTCCCCTTCGCCAAGCTGTCGTGGTCATCGATGGCACAGACGCTGGCCGAGTTGGCGGTGGACCTGCTGGGACCGGCCGGGCTGTTGGCCCGGGGCGGGCCCGACTCGGTCGACCGGGGCAAGTGGACCCGCCTGTACGCCTTCCAGCGCTACTCGACCATCGGCGGGGGCTCGACCGAGATCCAGAAGAACATCATCGCCGACCGGGCCATCGCCATGCCCGGCAAGTCGCGCGGCTGACGGCTGGGTAGCTGAGGTGGCCGTGGCCGACCCCCGCGCGGCGTGCATCATCGGGGTGGCGCGCCAGACCTGGCACCCCGACGACGCCGACGTGACGGCGGCGGGCGGCGTGGCACCCGAGCCCTTGGACATGTGGGAGCAGGTGGCACGGGCGGCGGCGGACGACGCCGGTGCGCCCGGCGCGCTCGAGGCACTCGAGAGCGTCGACGTCGTGTATTCGCAGTCGTGGCAGTACGACGACGCGGTGGCGCGCCTGTCCGAGCGCCTCGGGGCGGCGCCGGCGCGGCGGCTCTACTCGGGTATCGGCGGGTCGGTGCCCATGCTCCTGGCCTCCGAGGCCGCACGGGAGATCCTGACGGGCCACCTCGACCTGGCACTGCTCGTCGGAGCGGAGGCCCTCGCCACCGTGCGCCGGCTGAAGAAGGCGGGCGAGAAGCCGCAGTGGTCGTACAAGCCGGCCGAGAAGCGGCCCTTCCCGATTGACATGCAGTTCGATCCCTCCGAGATCAGCCACCAGGTCTTCGAGGCGTACCTGACGTTCGCTCTGTTCGACAATGCACGCCGGGCGCATCTGGAACGCGGGCTCGACGAACACCGGGCGGCCCTGGGCCGGGTGTTGGCGCCGATGACGGAGGTGGCGGCGGCGGCGCCCGACGAGGCGTGGTTCCCGGTGGCCCGCACGGCCGAGGAAATCGTCACGGCGACGCCCGACAACCGCATGGTGGCCTATCCCTACACGAAGCTCATGACGTCGATCATGGACGTGGACATGGCCGCCGCGGTCTTGCTGGCGAGCGCCGAGAAGGCTGACGCGCTGGGCGTCCCCGAGGACAAGCGGGTGTACCTGCGCGGCTGGGGGTACGCGGTAGAACCGGAGCACGTCGCCGCGCACGCCGAGTTGTGGCGCTCGGTCGCGCTCGCCGGGGCATCGGGGTCCGCCTTGTCGTCGGCGGGCATCGGCGCGGACGACGTGGCGCACTTCGACCTCTACTCCTGCTTCGCATCGTCGGTCTGCTTCGCGCTGGACGGGCTGGGCATCGGCGAGGAGGACCCCCGGGCGCGTGCGGTGACCCAGACCGGTGGCCTCCCCTACCACGGCGGTCCGGGTTCGAACTACGTGACCCACTCGATCGCCGCCATGGTCGAGACCCTGCGGGCCGACCCCGGCGCGTTCGGGGTCGTGAGCGGTGTGGGCATGCACATGCAAAAGCACGCCTACGGGGTGCTGTCGACGGTGCCGGGAGTGCCGGGAGTGTCGGGAGTGCCGGGAGTGCCGGGCCGAATCCGGTCGGGCGGCGGCGGTTCGGCGCCCCAGCCGATTGACCCTGGCGTGCCGATCGTGGCGTCGCCTGAGGGCCAGGCGGTGGTGGCGACCTACTCGGTGCTGCACGGGCGCGACGGCGAGCCGGAGCGGGCGCTGCTGGTCTGCGACCTGCCGGAGGGCGGACGTTGCTACGCGCTCCTCGACGGCGGTGCGGCGGCACTGGCCGGGGCCGAGACCGACGAGCTGATCGGACGCTCGGTGATGCTGCGGCCGCAGGACGCCGTGAACCTGGCCACGCTCGACTGACCCGGCGGCTGAGTCGCGCGCTGCTGCGCCTGCCGCCCTGCCGCGGCGATGCTGTGGCAATGCTGTGGCGGGGCTGAGTGGTGCTGCGGCCGGGCGGACGAAAGGGATCCGCGCCCTGCAACGGCTGGGCCGCCATGCTGTGCAGTGCCGCGGTGTGGCGTAACCGGCGGCGTGATCGTGGGCACTATGAGGTAGTGGGAGTGGGCGTGGAACGAACGGTGTGTGGCCTCGACGGCTGTCGCTCCGGATGGGTCATGGTGACCCTGGTGCTGCACGAGGGCATGGCGGCACCGGTGGTCCGTGTCGTGCCCAACCTGGTCGAGCTCGTCCATGGGATCGAGTCGGGCTGGGTGGCCGGAGCCGCCATCGACATCCCGATCGGGCTGCCCGCCCGGGACCCGCGCCCGGTCGACCTCGAGGCACGCCGGCGCCTCGGGCCGCGCTCCAGCTCCGTGTTCCCCGCTCCGGTGCGGCCCGTGTTGGCCGCCGAGACGTATGCCGAGGCCTGCGCGATCTCACGGAAGGTGTGCGGGAAGGCCGTATCGAGGCAGCTGTTCAACATCCTCCCGAAGATCCGCGAGGTGGACGCTCTGCAATCACCCCGACTGCAGAACCAGCTCTTCGAGATGCACCCCGAGGTCAGCTTCGCCGAACTGGCCGGCACCCCCATGCGCTTCCACAAGAGCACCCCGGAGGGCCGCCACGAGCGACTGCAGGCACTGCACACCGTGTTCCCCTGGGCCGGCGAGCTGTCCCGCGGCCAGATGCCGGGCGCACAGCCCGACGACGTGCTGGACGCCATGGTCGGGGCCTGGACGGCACGGCGCTTCGCACTGGGTGCGCACCTCCAGCTCGGCGGCGACTACGACGAGCGCGGCCTGCGCATGGAAGTGTTGGTCTGACGCGCCGAGGGTCAGGAGTTGCCGGTGTCGCCGCTGTTGGCGCTGCCGCTGTTGAGGCCATTGGCGCTGTGGGCGGCGACGGCGCCGGCCCCAGCGCCGGTGTTGCCCGAAGAGCTCGAGTTCACCGAGGGGCCCGAGTTGCCGGAAGCGCCGGAGTTGCCGGAACTCGACTGGGCCCCGGCGGAACCGGACCCTGGGCCGCCTCCGGGTGGCGGCGCCACCGACTGCAGCTCCAGCGGCTGGGTCGTCGTCCCGGCGGCCGTCGTGACTTGGGCCGAGGTGATGTTGCCACCGCCCGGCCACCAGGCCACGAACCAGCCGTCGGCCACAGTCGCCACGACATCCTGCCCGTTGTCGAGAACGAGCGTCACGCCGCTGACGCCTGGCTCGGTGCGGCCGTCGATCATCGTGTACGGGCCGTCGCTCACCGTCGTCAAGTGGTTCTGCTGGACCTGTTGCAGCGAACCCGAGCTGGTGGTGCCGAGTGTCGCGTTGGCCGTGGCAGTTAAGGGAGAGCCCGCGCCGACACCCGCGCTCGCGCCCGACTCTTCCAGGCTGGATTTTCCGATGGCGCCTGTCGAGTCAGCGTTGGACGAGATCTGGTTGACCAAGGTGAACGAGGAGCTGGTGAAGCAAGCGGCATAGAAGCCACCGTCCTGGAAGAGCTCCACGGTGAACGGTCCGCGCACATCGGTGAGGACGTTCTGCCAGCTGCCGGAGGCCGTGGCAGAGCCTCCCGGGACGCTCGGCGCGGAACCCAGCTGGCTCTGGCAACTCGCGTCCGCGGACGAGGACGCCGTGTCGGAAGTCGGCGCGGCACTCCAGCCTGCGTAGGCCGGAGCGCTACCTCCGAGCACGACCGCGAGGACCGTCCCGGCCGTCGCCGCGCCCGCCAGCACCCCCACCCCGAGCGTGGGTGCACGCAACCGGTGCTCACGGGGGTGGTAGTCGGCGGCGCGCAGGCGGGCGGCGGCACCCGGCGGCAGGCCGGCAGCGCGCGCTGCCAGCGCCTGGCTCAACTCTGTCTCGAATGCCGTCTTCATCGTGTGACGCTCCCTTCCGGTTTCTCTGTGCAACGTTCCGTCGACTGCCGTTCCTGCCGGTCGACGACCTCCCGGAGCCGTTCGAGCGCCCGCGAGGTCGTGCTCTTCACGGTGCCCACCGAGCAGCCCATGACGTCCGCCGTCTGCGCCTCGGAGAGGTCGTCGAAGTACCGCAGGACCAGCGCAGCCCGTTGGCGCGGCGCCAGCTCCCCGAGCGCCCTGGAGAGGTCCGTGCCGGCCTCGACCCATCCGAGCACCCGGACCGCGTCGGCATCCTCCTGCTCGTCAGCGGGATGGGCACGCGACGCGCCGAGTTCGGCACGCCGGCGGGTGCGGCGCCGTCCCTCGTCGAGGGCGAGGTTGACGAGTATCTTGCGGCCGTAGGCGGCCGGGTGCTCCATGCTGCGCACGCGCGGCCAACGGTCGGCCACGCGCACCAGGCACTCCTGTACGAGATCCTCGGCCTCGGCGAAGTCCCAGGCGATCAGGTAGGCGGCGCGCAGCAGCCCCTCGACCGAATCCGCCACGAATTGGTCGAACTCCTGGCGGGAACGGCTCTGTCGGCTGCGCTCCCTCATCACCCTCTCAACCCTTGGCAGAGCTCAAAAGGTTGCCTCGCGGGTACAAGATCCGTCTGACCTGGGACGATGGGCCACGTCACGCCACGGCCCGGCCACGCCACGGACCGGCCACGCCACGAACCGGTCCGGCCACGCCACGGTCCGGTCCGATCCGATCCGCTCGGCCGACGGCTCAGGCGCCGACCCGGTGGAAGTCGATGAAGTCGGTCACGCGCATCAGGCGCAGCATCCAGCGCGCGGGCAGGGGCACGTGCTGGTGATGCGGATCGGTGACGATCTCGGGCTCGGTCAGCTCGTACTCCTTGCGCCGGGTGGTCAGCCGCACGGCGCCATGAGCCAGCGCGTTGCGCACCCAGTCGCTGTCGCGTCCGTAGGTCAGCGCGAAGCGAAAGCCGTCCTTGGTGCGAAAGACGTTCACCGGCGTGCGGTAGACGGTGTGGGTGCGGCGGCCGACGTGGGTGACGATGCCCATGTCGGGCAGGTAGCCGGCCAGATGGATGGTGACCTTGTTGGCGACCGCCCGGTTGAACCGGGCCATGCGGCGGCCCAGGCGCGGCGTCTTGGCGTGCTGCTGCGTCCCGGAGCGCGGCTGGGCCGAGTGCGCGCTCATATCAGCGTGAGCCCCCCGTCGACCGCCAACACCTGGCCGGTGATGTAGCTGGCCTCGTTGGAGAGCAGGAACACGGCGGCCGCGGCCACCTCCCAGGCGGTGCCCTCGCGACCGAGCGGAACCGGGGCGCGGGTGCGCGACGGGCGCCCGGCCGAGGCGGCCCGGCCCAGCGGGGTGTCGATCAGCCCGGGCGCGAGGACGTTGGCCCGGATGGCACGGCGCGCCCCCTCCATGGCCACGTGGCGGTTCAAGCCGACGAGGCCCGCCTTCGACGCGTCGTAGGCCGGGATGCGGCTGCCCGGCCGGAGGCCGGCAACGGAGCCGATGAACACGATGGAGGCGCCGTCGGGCAGCGTCACGAGAGCACGGCGCGCCAGCATGAAGTGCGCCCGCAGGTTGAGGGCGAAGGTGCGGTCCCAGTCGTCGGGCGACGTGCCGGCCATGCCCATGCCGAAGCCCGTGCCCACGTTGATGACGATTCCGTCGGCCACCGGGTCGCCCTCGTCGGTGACGACCAGACGACACCCCTCCTCCGTCGTGACGTCGGCCACCACGATGGCCGCCTTGCCGCCCTCCTCGGTGATCAGGCGCCACGTCTCCTCGACCGACGCCTCATCCTTGTCGACGCAGACCACCAGGGCGCCCTCGCGCGCCGCGCGCATGGCGATGGCCCGGCCGTTGCCCACGGGCGCATCGGGGTCGCGCGACGGTTGGGTGCCGGCGCCGACCACGGTGATGCAGCGGCCCTCGAGGAGGGAGCTCACGGAGCCACCCCCGGGCCCAGCCGCGGCAACGCCGGCCGGGTCATGCAGGCGGCCCTGCCGGCACGGACGCGGCAAGCGCCTCGGCGCGGGGCTCGAGGGGGACGCGCAAGGAGCGCAGGACGGTGGTGAGCATCATGTAGTGGGCGATGAGCATGAGCAGCTCTATGAGCTTGCTCTCGTCGAGCTCTTGGGCCAGGGCGCTCCAGGTGGCGTCCGACACGGCGCCGTCGTCGGCCGTCTCGTCCACCGCGGCCAACGCGGCGCGCTCGAGTGGGCTCCACCCGACCGGGGTCCGATCGAGGTCGCCGCCGAGCGCCACCAGCTCGTCGGCGTTCACGCCCTCACGCTTCGCCAGCGCGATGTGTTGAGCCCATTCGTAGCGCCCGTGGAAGCGGTGGGCGGTGCGCAGTATGACCAGCTCACGAAGGCGGGGCGGCAGCGTGCCCCCGCCGAGCAGCGCGCCACCGAAGCCGATCCAGCGCCAGAAGAGGTCGGGGTTGCGGGCCAGCGTGGCGAAGATGTGCATCGGCTCTTCGGTCCCGCCCCCCGAGGCGGCCAGCAGGCGGGTCAAGCGCTCGTCCCACTGCTCGGGCGGCAGCGGGTCGAGGCGAGGCGACGACGGCGGCGGCGGCGGCGGCGGCGGCGAGGCCATGGGCGCATCGTAGGCAGCCGGTTAGCGTCGTGCTGGGCGTGGCCTGAGGCGGCCGCCGGCCGGTTCAGTGCTGCGGCCGGAACCCCATCGGTGGACCCTCGGCCCGGGCGGAGCCGGGAAGCGGGTGGATGGCCGCGTCGGGCCGCGCCACCTCGTCGATCAGTCCGTAGTCGGCGGCCTCGGCCGCGCCGAGGAAGGTCCCGCGGACGAAGTCCTCTCGTACCTGCTCGACCGGCCGGCGTATGGCCGCGGCCACCCGGGCGCAGAACCGCTCGCGCTCGTCGGCGTGCAGCTCGGCCCACTGGGCCACGTTCCGCGCGTGGACGGTGGCAACCGCGCTTGCCGGCTCCCGCAGCGCAAAGCGGGTGCTGGGCAGCGCCGAGCGCTGCGCGCACACGGCCACCACCCCGACGGCGCCGGCCCCGACCTGACCCAGGCAGAGCGCGCGCACGGGAACACCCATCAGCTCGATCACGTCCATCAGCGGCAGCGCGAGGGCGAGGCTGCCGTCGCCGCTGTCGACACGGAGGGTGACCGGGTCGTCGCCGTCCGCATCGAGCGTCATGAGCTCGGCCGAGACCCGGGTGACGGACGCGTCGTCCAGCGGCCCGTGCAGAAGGACGACGCGCTGATCGAGCAGCCGCTGGGCCATGAGGTCGGACAGCGGGCCGGCCGCCGGCGCCGACACCGGTTCCGGGAGGCGGCGGGTACAGCTGCGGCCAGGGCGGGTCGCCGGGTCGTCCGGGGTCTCGCCCACGGTCACCCACGCCGGCCGGGCCCCTTGCGCTGGACGTGCTCACCGTGCTCACTCTGCCCCACGTGCTCGCCCCGTGATCACCGTGATCACCTGAGCCGTGCTCGCCCTGCTCACCCTGCTCACCATGTTCGATCCTCCATTCCAGCCGTGCCCCCAGCGCCGTGGAGTAGCGCTCCACCGTCGACAGGCGCACGTCGAGATCCCCCGTCTCGAAGCGGGCTACTGCCGACTGCGACGTGCCCATGCGGGCCGCCACCTCGGCCTGGGACAGGCCCATCTCCTTACGCAGGGAGAGGAGCTGCCCCGAGACGGAGCGCCGGCGCTCCGCCATCTCGCGGAAGCCGGGGAAGACGGTCGGATGGCGGCGGGCGGTCACGGCGCACCGATTATCTCACATTTGATATAACGTGGGAAAGGACCCGACCACCCGACCACCAGCGCACCCCCGGACGACAGGCCAGACCAGCAACACCCGAGAGACCAGACGACACGAAGGAGCCCACCGCATGACCGCAACCACCCACACCGGCCCCCCTCACTCCGCCACCGCCACCGCCACCGCCGGCGCCACCGCCACCACCGGCCCGCGGACCCCGCTACCCCGCCACGTGCTCGTGCCCACCGTCATTGAGGAGGGCAACCGCGGCGACCGGGCCTTCGACATCTACAGCCAGTTGCTGCGCGAGCGCATCGTGTTCTTGGGCCAGGAGGTGGACGACCAGGTGGCCAACTTGATCATCTCGCAGATGCTCTTCCTCGAGGCGCAGAACACCGAGCGGGACATCTACCTCTACATCAACTCACCCGGGGGCGTCGCCTACGCCGGGATGGCCATCTACGACGTCATGCAGCACGTGGAGCCCGACGTGTCGACCATCTGCGTCGGCATGGGGATGTCGGCCGCGGCCATGATCCTCTCGGGCGGTGCGCCGGGGAAGCGGTTCGCCCTGCCCAACGCCCGCATCATGATCCACCAGGGCTCCGCGGGCACCCGCGGCGCACCGTCGGACATGGAGATCTACCTGCGAGAGGTGCTCTCCCTCACCCGCCGCATGGCCGAGATCATCGCCTTCCACAGCGGCAAGCCGGTCGAGCAGGTGGCACTCGACATCGACCGCGACAATTACATGACGGCGGTCGAGGCCCGCGACTACGGGATCGTCGACGACATCATCCTGCCCCGCCGGGGCCTCTCTGCGACCGACGTCGAGCTTCAACGGGTGAAGAGGGCGACACCGGAACCCGAACTGGAGGTGGCCGAGCGCGTGAACTCCGCTTGAACGAGCGCAAGCGCCCCTCCGATCGGCCGTTATTCAAGCGTCCGTTGGGGCGAGACAACCTGTAAATACCCATTGCAGCCACAGCGCCAGAGGTGCTGCCACGCGGGGTGCCGGACGTCGACGTGCCCAGACGACGAGCACATCAGACCAAGACCGACACCGACCGACAGCAGCGAGGAGCGAACTGCATGGGTGCCAACGAGCGGCGGGACGAGCCGACGCCCGGAAGCAGGAATCGAGACCGGGACAGGGACAAAGGCCGGGACCCGAAGCGGAGCCGGGACGGCGCCGCTGACGACATTGCCGGGCCGGCCCTGCCGAGCCGGGTCTCCCGGCGCAACCTCCTGAAGGGAGGCCTCGCCCTCGGGGCCGGCGCAGCCGCCGCCGCGTCAGCCGCCTCAGCCGCCGCCGCCAGTGCCGGCGGCACCGGTCTCTCGGCGTCCGCCGGCGCCTCCATCGAGCGCGCCGCTTCGGCCGAGCCACCATCGGCCAACCCCACGCTCAGCGACATCCGTCACGTGGTGATCCTCATGCAGGAGAACCGCTCCTTCGACCACTACTTCGGCACGTTGTCGGGCGTGCGCGGCTTCTCCGATCCACGCGTGCGCGTCAACAATATCTTCGGGACGCGCGCCCCGGTGTGGACCCAATACGGGTATCGCCCCGGTTACGGCGTCGACCCGGGTGGCTACATGGTCCCGTTCCATCTCGACCAGAACTTCCCTTCCCAGGACGGCGCCTGCACGAACGACATCACCCACGACTGGGGACCGCAGCACCAGAGCTGGAACCGGGGGAAGATGGACAGCTTCGTGCAGGCTCACCTGGCCGGCGACGGGGTGAAGAACTTCGTCACCACCATGGGGTACTTCACCCGAGACGACCTGCCCTTCTACCACTCGCTGGCGGACGCCTTCACCATTTGCGACGCCTACCACTGCTCGGTCCTCGGCCCGACCGATCCCAACCGTGTCATGGCCCTGTCGGCCAGCATCGACCCGAGCGGCGAGCACGGCGGCCCGGTCCTCGAGACGCAGACGGCAGGGCGCCCGGAGCAATACGGGAAGTTCACCTGGACCACGATGCCCGAGCAGCTGCTCGATGCGGGTGTGACCTGGAAGGTCTACAACGACCCCGCGGGCCTCGCCCTCTTCAATCCGCTCCCGTACTTCGCCGCCTACAACGACCCCACGACGCCGCGGGGCGCCCAGCTCGTCGCCAACGCCATCGCGCCGAACTTTCCGGGCGACCTGGCGGCCGACGTGGCCACCGGCATGCTGCCCCAGGTCAGCTGGATCCACGGTCCCGCTCAACAGTGCGAACACCCCGCCACGGCGCCGCAGTGGGGCGAGAACCTGGTGCAGAACGTGCTCGACATCCTCACCTCCAATCCCGAGGTGTGGGCGCACACGCTGTTCATCCTCAACTACGACGAGAACGGCGGGTTCTTCGACCACGTGCAGCCGCCGGTGCCGCCGCTCGGCACCGAGGGCGAGTACCTGACCATGAACCCGTTGCCAGCCGAGGCGAGCGGCGACGCCGGGCCGGTCGGCCTCGGCTTCCGCGTGCCCTGCCTGCTCATGTCGCCGTTCACCCGGGGTGGCTTCGTGGCCACCGAGAACTTCGACCACACGTCGACGCTGCGCCTGATCGAGACGCTCTTCGGCGTGCCCGTGCCCAACCTGTCGGCTTGGCGGCGCAGCGCGGTCGGCGACATGACGGGCGCGCTGGCCCTGGGCAAACCGGCCGACGGCAGCATCCCGTCGCTGCCCGACGCGTCGCTCGTCAGCCCGCCCGTCGACGCCCAGGTCATCCTCGACGCGCTGGCCGGCACCGAGGATTACGCCCCGCCGTACCCGCCGCCGACCCAGAACGTCATGCCCGTGCAAGAGACGAGCCCACCCAGGCCGGCCCCGCCGCGGTGACCGCGCCCAGTTCCCGGACCGCTCACGCCAGGAGGAATTGAGCCATGCCCATGGATGACCGCATCTTCAGCCGCCGATCGGTGCTGCGGGCCGGCCTCGGTGCCGCCTCGGCTGCCGCCGCCGCTTCCGCGCTCGGCCCCCTCGGGCTGACGACGGCGCGCGCCGGCGCCGCCACCGTGCGCGGACCCGGCGCCCTGCCCTACCCGTCGTTGCCCGTGGGGCAGTTCACCGGCGCCTTCCCCTTCGACCACCTGGTGCTGGTCATGCAGGAGAACCACTCGTTCGACAATTACCTGGGCATGCTGCCCGTGAGCGGCCAGCCCAAGGCGGACGGCTTCACCTTCAACAAGGCCGAGGAGCCGATCAACTGGAACCCCATCGGCAACGAGCGCATGTACGCCTACCACCAGAGTGGCGCCATCGGCGCGCAGGACTCGGGCAGCCAGTCCTGGGACGACTCGCACCTGCAGATCGACGGCGGCTCCATGGACGGCTTCGCCGGCACGGGCCCGGGGTCCATGGGCTACTACACCGAGGACGACCTGCCCTTCTACTACTCGCTGGCCAACACGTTCACGCTGGCCAACCGCTGGTTCTGCTCGGTGCCGGCGCAGACCTACCCGAACCGCCGCTTCCTCATGGCGGGCACGGCGTCGGGCATCGTCTCCACGGACATCGACAACATCACCACGTACCCCGCCAACGGCACCATCTGGGACCAGCTGAGCACCCACAGCATCAGCTGGACGAACTACTTCAGCGATGCGCCGACGTCGTGCATCATTCTCGACACCGTCTTTCGCTACCCGGAGCACTACGCGCACATCGAGCAGTTCTTCGCCGACGCCGCTGCCGGCGTGCTGCCCTCCGTGAGCCTGGTCGACTGCAACATGGGGGCCATCCAGGGTGAGGTGCCGAGCGTCGTCGGGGAGCTGCCCCAGCCGGTGCCCACCTTCGCCGCCACCCCCGACCTCATGATTGAAACGACGTGCCAGTCCGAGGAGAACCCCGAGGACGTCCAGCTCGGCGAGCAGTTCGTGGCCAGCGTGGTCAACGCCGTGCTGGCCAGCCCGGCCTGGCAACGAACCCTCCTCATCTGGTTCTACGACGAGCACGGCGGCTACTACGACCACGTGACGCCGCCCGCCGCCATCGCCCCCGACAGCATCGCTCCCGACATCAGCTCCACCGACCAGCCGGGCGGCTACAACGAGTACGGCATCCGGATCCCCGCCGTCGTGGTCAGCCCCTACTCGCGCCAGCACGATGTGACCAGCGTGGTGCACGACCACACCTCGGTGCTGGCCACCATTGAGCAGCAGTGGAACCTCCCGGCGCTCACCTACCGCGACGCCAACGCCCGGAATCTGATGGACTTCCTCGACACCTCGGTGATGACCTTCGGCGACCCGCCCGAGCTGGCGGCGCCGGCCAACCCGCTGCCGGAGCTCATCGAGGGCTACCAGGGCCAGCCCGTTCCGCCCTCCCCTGCCTCCACCACCCCCTCGGGCTCCTGAGCCACCCCGGACCGGGAGCCGCCTTCTCTCCCGGTCTTCGCACGCACGGGCGGGCGGCGCATAAGGTAGGTGACACGGATGTCAGAGATTGACTGCATCCGAGAGGGCACACGGGGAGGACCGCGGATGCGCACCGAAGACCTGATCCTGGTCAGCGTGGACGACCACGTCATTGAGCCACGAGGCATGTTCGACGGCCTGCTGCCCGCCAAGTACCAGGATGCGGCCCCGCAGCTCATCCGGCGCGAGGACGGGACAGACGTCTGGGTCTACGACGGCAACATGATCCCCAACGTCGGCCTGAACGCCGTGGTCGGCCGCCCGCCCGAGGAGTACGGGATCGAGCCCACCTCGCTCGAGGACATGCGGGTCGGCTGCTACGACGTGCACGAGCGGGTGCGCGACATGTCGGTCAACGGCGTCCTCGGTTCCATGTGCTTCCCCTCCTTCCCGCAGTTCTGCGGCCAGCTCTTCGCCCGGCGGGAGGACAAGGACGAGGCCCTGGCGATGGTGCGGGCCTACAACGACTGGCACATCGACCGGTGGTGTGGGGAGGAACCGGGCCGCTTCATCCCGCTGTCCATCCCCGTGATCTGGGACCCCGAGCTCGGCGCCGCAGAGGTGCGCCGGGCGGCCAAGAAGGGCTGCCACGCCGTCACCTTCTCCGAGAACCCCGAGAAGCTCGGCTGGCCCTCGTTGCACAACGAGCACTGGGACCCCTTCTGGGCCGCCTGCGAAGACGAGGGCACGGTCGTCTGCATGCACCTGGGCTCCTCCTCGCAGATCCTCATGACCTCGGTAGAAGCACCGATCGACGTCATGATCAGCCTGCAGCCCATCAACATGGTGCAAGCGGCGGCGGACCTGGTCTGGTCGCCCGTTCTGCGCAAGTACAAGAACCTGCACTTCGCACTGTCCGAGGGCGGGATCGGCTGGATCCCCTACGCCCTCGAGCGCATCGATTACGTCTATCAGCACCACCACAAGTGGACCGGCCAGGACTTCGGTCACCAGCTGCCGAGCCAGGTCTTCAAGGACCGCGTCATCACCTGCTTCATCGACGACGCCTTCGGCGTGCAGAGCCGGCAGTTCTTGAACATCGACAACATCACCTGGGAGTGCGACTACCCGCACTCGGACTCGACGTGGCCGCAGGCTCCAGAGGCGCTCATGAAGTACCTGGAGGGCGTGTCGGACGAGGACATCGACAAGATCACCCACCTCAACGCCATGAAGCACTTCCAGTACGACCCGTTCAGTGTGCGGCCGCGCGAGAAGTGCACGGTGGCCGCGCTGCGCGAGGAGGCGGCGGACGTCGACACCTCACTCGTGTCGCGGGCCCGGGGCCACACGACGACCAACGACAAGGGCATCGTGAGCGTCAGCAGCTTCTCGACGCTGCTCAAGTCCGACGACTGACCACTGGTCTCGCAGGCTCGCCGCCCAACCGCATCGACCGCCCGGACCGCATCGACCACCAGCGCCGGCACGCCGCCGGCGCACGAACCTGACCACCGGAGCCCATGTCTGTCGACTACGCCACCGGTGACGACCATGTCGTCACCATCACCATCAACCGGCCCGAGGCGCGCAACTCCATGGACATGGAGCACTTCTACCAATTGCGCTGTGCCTGGGACCGCTTCGGGGAGGACGACGACGCCTACGTGGCCATCGTCACCGGCGTGGGCAAGGACTTCTGCGTCGGGGCCGACCTGAAGACCTACATCCCGCAGATCACCGAGTTGCAGAAGAAGATGAAGGCGGGCGAGGTCACCGAGATCGACGGCTACCGCCTCGACGATGGGGTCAAGGCCGTGTTGCGCGGCACGAAGCTCTACAAGCCGATCATCGCCGCCGTCAACGGGACCTGCGTCGCCGGAGGCATGGAGATGCTCGGTGGTACCGACCTGCGAGTCGCGTCCGACACGGCCACCTTCGGCGTCATGGAGCCCAAGCGCGGCCTGTTCGCCGGCGGCGGCACCACGGTGCGCCTGCCCCGCCAGATCCCTTACCCGGCTGCCATGGAGCTGCTGCTGTGCGCCGACCAGGTGCCGGCCCAGCGCGCCTACGAAATGGGCCTGCTCAACGAGGTCTGCCGCCCGGCCGACCTCATGGAGCGAGCGCTCGACTACGCCCACCGCATCACGGCCAACGGGCCTTTCGCCATCCGCAAGACCAAGGAGTCGGTCCTGCGGGGCCTGGCCACCGACATGAGGGAGGCCTACCGGATCGAGACGGAGATCTCGAGCGAGGTCTTCTCGAGTGAGGACGCCAAGGAGGGGCCGCTCGCGTTCGCAGAGAAGCGGGCACCCAACTGGAAGAACCGCTGAACAGGCACCCCCCGGTCCGGGGCCTCTCCTGGTTGGATTCGTCGGAGGCAGACGGTCACAAACGGGATGGCGCGATGCTGACGCCCGCCTCGACGCCCGAGCCGTCGATGGGGCGAGACGGCGTGTTGCGGGGCGCCCAAGCCGTGGCCGTCATGGTCCTGCTCGCGCTCGGGCTGGCCGCCTGCTCCAGCAACTCGACGCCGTCCGCCTCGACGGCCTCCACCACCAGCACCTCGAGCACGCACGCCAATCCGGGGTCGGTGGCGACCACCACGTCGACCACGAGCAGCTCCAGCACTACCGGCACGTTGCTGCCACAGACAGCCAGCGGGACAGAGTTCTACTCCCCGTCCAAGAACATCAGCTGCGAGATCGACTACAACTTCGGGCCGAGCTCGCAGACCCAGACCCTCTGCCTCACGCTCTCCCCCGCCAAATCGGTGGTCCTCAAGACCGACGGCTCTCTGACGGAGTGCACGGGGCAGCAGTGCCTCTCGAACGCCGGTGAGAACACCCCGACCCTCCCCTACGGCAACAGCATCACCCTGGGACCGTTCACCTGCCAGTCGTCGTCGGCCGGGATCAAGTGCACGCTGGCCAGTGGGGCCGGGTTCCTCATCTCGAGCTCGGGCATCACTGCGCAGGGGAACGCCCAGGTCGCCGCCGGGTCGACCTAGAAGTGACCTGAGGGGTCGCGCCGCCTGCCACTTCCTGCTGCACACGCACCTCCATCCGGTGCTCGACGCGCTCGCCGGGTGAGACGGTGGCCTTCCGGGGCCCACGTCACATCTCAGTCCGGCGCCTCCAGAATCTCCTTCAGTCGCCGCAAATCCTTCGTGCTCGCCCGCCGCATGGCCAACTTCATCAGCGGCGCGGACAGCTTGGAGAGGCCCTTCGGCTCCCCGCGGTTGCGCAGCTCCATGAGGGTGCCGCCCGATGGCGTGTCACGCCACGCGTAGGACGTCTCCATGGGAAAGGGCCCTTCGGCGGTGCCCATGACGAACCGCTCGTCAGGGATCACGAGCTCCACCTCATAGGTGTACCGGAGCGTCCGGCCGCGCCACGTGGCGACGAACGCGACCTTGCTGCCCACGTCCACCGGCGGCGTGGTCTCCCATTCGACTTCGGTGATGTTGGTGTACCACGACGCCGCGTTGTCGGGGTTGGCGGCGTACTCGGCCACCTGGTGCCGCGGGCGCGCGATCTCTATCGACATGCGTACGTCCACCGCCATGACGGCATGATACGGCGGTCTACGAGGTGAACAATTCGTGACGAAATCGACACGCCGCCAACGAGTTCTCTAAGGTGTCGCGACGTGGCGGGGAACCCCCTCCAAGCCCTGGCGCGCAATCCACACGGCTATCGCTGGCTCATGAAGCGGAGCTGGCTCGTCGCCTGGTCCGAGCGCGCCGTGCGCCGCGTCACGGGCGATCGCCTGGGCGTGCTCGACCTGGTGGGCATCCCCTCCGCCCAGGTGATCGCCGTCGGTCGTCGTACTGGCCGTACCCGCACGACGACCCTGCAGCTGATCAAGGACGGCGAAGAGTTCATCGTGGTCGGCTCCAACTGGGGCAGCGCGGACGAGCCCGGGTGGGTGCAGAACTTGGCGGCGACGTCGGTCGTCGACGTACGACGCCGAGGGGACCGCTTCCAGGCCGAAGTGAGGGAGCTCACCGGCGACGAGCGGGACCGGGCCTGGACGACCATCGTCGCTGCCTGGCCGAACTTCGAGATCGCCCAGTCGATGGCCGGGGGACGGACCTTCCGGATCTTCGCCTTGCGCCCGGTGTAGGACTCCCGCCCGCGTTGCACTGGTACACCCGTGAGCGCCGCCGCACCGGACCCGATCATCCGCGCTCCAGCGCGTAGACGAGCGTCACCTGATCCGTCTCGGACTGCATACCGGGCTCCACCGGCACGGCCGCACTCTTGGCCTCACCCGCTTGGGCGAAATTCAGGTCCGAGTTCGGCTCGACGAAGTCGGGCTGCGTGTCGTCGGTGAGCGAACACACCGGTCCGAGGCGACGCCCCGCCGCGGCCGCCATTGCGCCCGCGTGCGCCACCGCCTGGTGGACCGCGTCGGCCCGTGCCTCGTCCTCCACCTGCGCCGGGTTGGCGAAGGAAAACGTGAGACCGTTGATCTGCACCGCGTTGCCCAGCGCGCCGACCACGGCATCAATGGCGGCGCCGGCGGTCGACACGTCGCGCAGGGTCGCAGTCACCGTATTGGTCACCGTGTAGCCGGTCAGCCTCGGGACGCCGCCCTGCGGATAGACGTACTGCGCGGCCAGGGTGAGTCCGGTCGTCTGCACGTCGCTCGAGGCCACGCCGTTCGCGCTCAGGGCTTGGAGGGCCTGGTTCACCTCACTGTTGTTCTCGCTCAGCGCGGCGGTGGAGGAGCTCGCGGTCGTACTGAAGCCGAACACCGCGGTGAGGACGTCCGGAGCCGCCGAGGCCTGCCCCGACCCCTGCACGGTCAGGCGAGGCCCTGGGGAGCTGCACCCCGCCGCGGCCGGGGCGACGGCCGGAGCGGCCGCACCGGAATCGCTCAGGGCCAGCCCGAGCCCGGCACCGCCGATGACGAGCGCGCCCAGGGCGACCGAAACGCCGGCGACCCGGCCCGGCCGCCAGTGGGCCCGCTGCGCTCCCGCATCCTTTGGTTCGGATGGCAGGGCTTCACGGATTTCCTCGTCGGGCATGGTGGGACCTCCTGGGGCGCACTCGGGCGACTGCTGTCGCAACGAGGGACGCACCAGAGTCGGAAAAGGTTCGCCGCCACCGCCACCGCCACCGCCACTTCCACCGCCACCTGCGGCTCGGGGTCAGCCCAACGCCGCCAGCGCCTCTTCGTCGAGCACCATCTCGGACGCCGCCAGGTTCTCCTCGAGGTGCTCGAGGGACGACGTGCCCGGGATGAGCAGCACGTTCGGGGCCAGCTGGAGCAGCCAGGCCAGGGCCACCTGCGCCGCCGTACCACCGAGCCGCTCGGCCGTCTCCTGTACGGCCCGATGCCGCAACACCGGCTTGTCCGGCATGAAGGCAGAGCCGAGCGGGAAGTAAGGGACGTAAGCGACGTCGTCGTCGCGGCAGGCGTCGAAGACGTCTTGATCGGACCGGTCGGCCACGCTGTACGCGTTCTGGACGCAGGCGACGGAAGTCAGGGACGTCCCCCGCCGGTACTCGTCGAGAGTCACCGTGCTCAGCCCGATGGCGCCGATCAGCCCCTCCCGGCGCAGTGCCACCATCTCCGCGAGCTGGTCCTCGAAGGGCACGTCGGCACCAGGGTGGCGGCGGAGGTTGACCACCGGGACCTGCTCCAGGCCGAGCGAGGCGAGGTTGGCCTCGACCCCTGCCCGCAGCTCCTCGGGGCGTTGTGCGCCGACCCACGCGCCGGAGGCGTCGCGCGCGGCGCCGACCTTGGAGACCAGGACCAGGTCCTCCGGATAGGGGTACAAAGCCTCCCGAATGAGCTCGTTGGCGACGTCGGGCCCGTAGAACTGCGCCGTGTCGACGTGGTTGACTCCCGCCTCGACGACCCGGCGCAAGATGGCGATGGCCGTGGCGCGATCCTTTGGTGGCCCGAACACGCCGGGGCCGGGAAGCTGCATCGCTCCGAAGCCCATCCGGCGCACGGGTCGGCCAGCAAGGAGGAAGGTGGTGTCAGGCATGGCAACAGCATGCCGTGCGCCCGCCGGCTTCGACGCGGCTCAGCCCATGGGTCACGCGGATTTCGTCTTGCGCAACGCGAGCAACGAAGGAAAGCCGACCACCAACGTCTGCACGCGCCATCCGCCCGGGGCCAGGCCCCGCTTGCGGGCGATCCGGCCGGCCGCCATGGCTTCGACGGCGTGGATGACCGCCGTCCCGATCAGCATTCCGACGAGGGTCTCACGCGGTGGGAGCCGATCCGCCAGGCGCTCCGAGGCGCGTTCGTAGGCCCGGTCGTTGAAAGCGAGAAGCGCCAGGAGGACGATGCCCCCGTCGAGCAGGAAGAACCAGAAGAACGATGGTCGCCGAACGCTGCCTTGCGATGTCTTTGCCATGCCCCGGTTTTAGCGATCAGCTGTCCCCGCAGGCAATTGCACCTGATCGAGCCGGGTGCCGCCACGCTTCCCAGCCCCGGTGGCGCTCGCGGCCAACTGTCCGCAGGCGGCATCGATCTCGACCCCCCGGGTCACCCTGATCGTCGCGTTGACACCTTGGGCGCCGAGCTCGTCGCGGAAACGGCGGACCCGAGAAGCCGTCGATCCCACCACCGCGTACCCCGGTGTCGGGTTCAGCGGAATCAGGTTCACGTGGGCGCCCAATGGGAGCGCGAACGCAGCCAGCTCCTCGGCGTCGCTGCCACTGTCGTTGACCCCGTCGATCATGGCCCACTCGATCGAGAGCCGACGCCCACTGGCGGCGACGTATTCGGCACACGCCTGCGCCAGCGAGCCCAACGGGTAACGCCGGTTGATCGGGACAAGCTCATCGCGCAAAGCGTCGTTGGCCGCATGCAGCGACACGGCAAGGTTCACGGGCAGCGACTCGGTGGCCAACCGGCGGATGCCAGGGACGACGCCGACTGTCGACAAGGTCAGGTGCCGGGCGGACAGGCCCATGTCGCCGTGCAGCCGGGCGACTGCCGACCACACCCGGTCGTAGTTGGCCAACGGCTCGCCCATCCCCATGAACACCACGTTTGACACTCGACGCGGTCGGGCGGCCCGCATGGCCACCGCCACCTGTTCCACGATCTCACCGCCAGTGAGGTGCCGTTGGAACCCGGCCTGCCCGGTGGCGCAGAACTGGCATGCCATGGCGCACCCGGCCTGGGTGGACACGCAGACGGTGACCCGGTCGGCGTACTCCATCAACACCGTCTCCACCCGGGTGCCGTCGACCAGCGACCACAGCCACTTGGTGGTCAGCCCCTTGTCGGCCGTGCGGCGGGAGACCTCAGCCAGCGCGGGCGGCAACGCGACGGCGAGCGCCCCGCGCAACGGGGCCGGCAGGTCGGTCATGTCCTCGGGGCGCTGCACCCGGACGTGCAACCCGTCCCACACCTGCCGAACCCGGTAGGCCGGTTCGTCCCGCAAGATCTCCGCCAGCTCCCCGGGCGTCAGGTCGTACGGCGAGGGCATGAGCTCCCAGGCTACGGGCAGCGGGGCTTGTCAGTGGCGGGTCGATGCGCTATAAAAGAGCGGTCATTCGTTTTTTATCGGAGGAGGATCGAGAGGTGGACCGAGGGAGGCCCAGCCGCACTGCCTGCCAGAACGCCTTGTTCAGGGCCCTGGAGTCCCGCCGGCCGGCCGGAGAGCGGGTGGCCGACGACTCGCTGGCCGCCAGCTTCCTGACCCCGGAGTTCCGGCTGGTGGCCGAGCTGGCCCGGGTGCCCGCGCTACGGCGATCGACCGAAGCCTTCATCGACCGCCGGTGGCCCTGCGCCCGGGGCGGCGTCGTGGCGCGCACCAGGCTCATCGACGACACCGTCGCCGACGAGCTCCCCCACGTCGGCCAGGTGGTGATTTTGGGCGCCGGCTTCGATTCGCGTGCCTACCGCCTGCCCGGCATGCACGACGTCGAGGTCTTCGAGGTCGACCATCCCGACACCCAGTCGCTGAAGCGGCGTGTCCTGGCCCGTCGCGGACGCGCCGCGAACGGCTCGGTCCACCTGGTGCCGGTGATCTTCGGCCGCGACGACGTGGCCACGGCGTTGACCGCGGCCGGCTTCACCGCTGGCTTGCCGACCTTGGTCCTCTGGGAGGGCACGACCAACTACCTCGACGCCGAGTCGGTCGACCGGACGTTCACCTTCCTCGACCAGGCGCTGGGCGGCGGCTCACCCGTCCTTTTCACCTATGTACACGCCGGTGTGCTCGACGGCAGCGTCGCCTTCGAGGGCGGTGCCACCACGACGCGCGCCGTCAGCAAGGTGGGAGAGCCGATGACGTTCGGGTTCGACCCCGATGACGTCCCCGGCTACCTGCTCGAGCGCGGCTTCGACCTCGAGTGGGACCTCGCGGTCTCCGATCTCGGTGCCCGCCACTACTGGGACAGCCCGCCGTCGCTCCCCGCTTACTACCACGTGGCCAAGGCCCGGAGGCGCTGACGGTGCCCAAGGTGAGCGAAGAGCACCTCGAGGGTCGCCGGCGCCAAATCACCGAGGCGGCCCTGGCCTCCTTCTCGCGGCAGGGCTTCCACCGCACGACGATGCAGGACATCGTCCGCGAGAGCGGGCTCAGCGCGGGTGCCGTCTACCGCTACTTCGAGTCCAAGGAGGCGATCGTCGCCGCCCTGGCCGATGAGCACCACCGGTCCGAGGCGGCCACACTGGCCGGGGCCAACACCCCCGCCGACGCCACCGAGGCCCTCGCCGAGCTGGTGCAGGTCTCGCTGGGCCGGCTCGACAATGCCAACGAAAGGCGCTGGCGTCGAGTGACCGTCCAGCTCTGGGCCGAGGCACTGCGGGACCCGCGCATCATGGAGGTGTGCCGCAGCGGGTTGGACGGGCCGCTCGACGTCCTGGTCGAGGTCATCGAGCGGGGGCAGCGCGAAGGCAGCCTGCCGCGGTCGCTCGATCCGATCTCGACGGCGCGCGTGTGCGCCGCCATCTTCCAGGGTCTGGTGCTCCAACAGGCGTGGGAGCCCGCGCTGGACGTCACCGCTTACATAGAGAGCGTGCTCGGCATCCTCGGCGCGCTGGCCGCCGCGGCCCGGGAAGAAACCCTGGCCGCAGGCTGACGCCGACAGAACGAAAACGCGTCAGTCGCGTCCCAGTATGGCGGTGCTGGCCGCGGTGAACCATCCGCTGGTGCCGTTCACGCAGGCCAGCTTGGCGTTCGGGACCTGGCGAGCGCCGCACTCGCCCCGCAACTGCTTGACCGCCTCGATGAGAAGGAACAGGCCGCGCATGCCGGGCTGGCACGACGAGAGCCCACCACCGTCGGTGTTGGTGGGCAGGGCGCCGCCCACGCGCATCCGTCCGTCCTCGACGAACGGCCCGCCCTCGCCCTTCTTGCAGAAGCCGAGGCCCTCGAGCGTCAGGACGACCATGGGGGTGAAGGCGTCGTAGACCTGGACCACGTCGATGTCCTCCGGCGTGACGCCGGCGCGATCGAAGGCCTGGGCGCCCGAACGCACACAGGGTGACTCGGTGAAGTCCTCCCACTCGCTCATCGTCGTGTGCGAGACGGCCTCACCGGTGCCGAGCACCCAGATCGGCTGGTTGGCGCAGTCCCTGGCCCGATCCTCGTGGGTCAGCACGATGGAACCACCGCCGTCTGAACGGATGCAGCAGTGCAGTTTGGTCAGCGGGTCCCAGGTCATGCCCGAGTTCATGACGTCATCGATGGTGATGGGGTCCTGGTAGTACGCCTCGGGGTTGAGGCCGGCGTTGTACCTGGTGGAGACCGCCACCTCGGCCAGCTGCTCGATGGTCGTCCCGAACTCGTGCATGTGGCGCCGGGCCACCATGGCGTAGTGAGAGCCCACCGGGTGCCCGAACGGCGCCGCGAACTGCATCGGCCCCCGGGTGCCGAAGGAGAGGTTGGCCATGCGCAGCTTCTTCTTGAGGTCGGCCCGCTGGGTGGAGCCGTAGGTGAGCACGACCACCTCGACCAGTCCCTGGGCGATGGCCGCCACGGCGTGCTCGACCATGAACTCCCAGATGCTGCCGCCGTGACCCGTCGAGTCCACCCAGTTGGGGCGCAGGCCGAGGTACTCGGACAGCTCGACCGGCGGCAGCGTGCCGTTGAGCGACATGAAGCCGTCGACTTCGGAACGGTCGATGCCGGCGTCGGCCAGGGCGCGCGACGTGCCCTGGTAGTAGAGCTGGAACGCCGTCTTGTCGTCGACGCGCCCACAGTCGGACGTCGAGGCGCCGACGATCGCCACCCGGCGATTGGCCATCAGCCGCCGCCCATCTTCAGGCCCGGGTGGCGCGAGTGGAAGATCTGCGCGTTGACCTCGGCCGCGATGTCCGCCGGGTCCCACTTGGCCTCGCCCTTGGGGTTGTCCACGCTCGCACCAAGCCGCCACGGCTCGTAGTGGGCGATGTTGGCGCCGACGGCACGGAACACCTGCCCGGTGACGTGCATCGCCTGGTCGGAGGCGAGCCAGGCCACCATGGGCGCCGAGTTCTGCGGGTTGAGCCGGCTGAACTCCTCGTCGCCGTACTCGTCGGGCTCCTTCAGTTCCACGTCCTTGACGACGCCGCCCGTGAGACGGGTGACACCACCGGGTGCCACGGCGTTGGCCCGCACGCCGTAGCGCGAACCCTCCAACGACGTGATGATCGTGAGCGCGGCGATGCCGGCCTTGGCCGAGCCGTAGTTGGCCTGACCGACGTTGCCCTGCAGGCCGGCCGACGACACCGTATTGACGATGGCTGCCCGGACGTTCTCACCCGCCTTCGAGCGCTCACGCCAGCGGATGCAGGCGAACTTGGTGACCGCGAACGTGCCCTTGAGGTGCACCCGCAGGACGGAGTCGAAGTCCTCCTCGGACATGGACACGATCATCTTGTCCCGGATGATGCCGGCGTTGTTCACGACGATGTCGAGTCCGCCGAAGGCGTCGTAGGCCGAAGCGATCAGGTTCTCGGCGCCGCCGAAGTCCGAGACGTCGTCGTAGTTGGCCACGGCCTCGCCACCCCGGGACGTGATCACTCCGACGACCTCGTCCGCCGGGCGCTTGTCGGCTCCCTCGCCCGTCGCCGAGCCGCCCAGGTCGTTGATGACGACCTTGGCGCCCTGGGCCGCCAGCTCGAGCGCCTCACCACGGCCGATGCCGTGGCCTGACCCCGTGACGATGGCGATTTTCCCGTCCAAAATGCCCATGAAGCCCCCAATCCGCGGAGAAGACTGACACGTCTGTCACATACCGTAACGGTGGCGGCAGAGACCTCACAATTCGGCTCCGACCGGGGGTGATCCAGCCCGTCACCGGATCGACACTGACACCGACGTCATATACGGTGAGGGCCCCTGCGGGTCGCCCGCGGCCCACCGTGGGCGTGCCGCGCCGACGCCGGATTCCGTCCCGGGACGGCGCGGCTGCGGGCGCGCGGCGCGGCGGACAGCGTCCCGCACCGAAAGACTGGCACCGGCGCCGGCGAAGCGGCGGCACGAGGGAGGGACATGGCAAGCGGCACCACGACGACGAGCGAGACGGGTGAGACGGGCTCGACGGTTGGCGCGACGGATACCGCTACCGACATCACGGGCCGGCCGATCGCTCTGCGCACCATCGACCTGGACACGTTCTTCCGGCCCAGGCGCGGTCGCCGTCGTCGGCGCCTCGGACACGAACGCCCGACCGAACACCGCGCTGACCCAGAAGATCACGACCTGGGCCGAGGAGCGCGGCGCCACCGTCTACTACGTCAATCCGAACCGCCCGACCGTCGCCGGACGCCCCGCCGTCAAGGCGCTGACCGACATCAGCGACCAGCTCGACCTGGTGGCCATTCTGGTCGGCGAGCCGCTCCCCATCCTCAAGGACGCGGTGGCCGCCGGGGCCAAGTTCGCCGTGGTCTTCGCGGCCGGCTTCGCCGAAGTAGGCGCCAAGGGCGAGAGGATCCAGGCGCGAGATGGAGAAGATCATCGCCAGCGGCGACCTCCACGTGCTCGGTCCTAACACCAACCTCAACGCGTTCGAGGTCTTCCGCGACGACCTGCCCGGCCTGGCCATCGCGCTGATCACCCAGAGCGGCCACCAGGGCCGGCCGGTGTTCCAGGGCCAGGAGATCGGCATCAAGCTGTCGCACTGGGCGCCCGCCGGCAACGAGGCCGACATGGAGTCGGCCGACTTCATCAACTACTTCTCCAGCCTGCCGACGACCGGGGCCGTCGCCTGCTACATCGAGGGGTTCAAGAACGGGCGCACCCTGCAGCTGGCGGCCGACGCCGCGGCCCGGCGCAAGGTGCCGATCGTCGCCGTGAAGGTGGGGCGCACGGACGAGGGCACCTCGATGGCCAAGGCCCACACCGGCCACCTGACCGGCTCCGACGACGGTGGTGTCCGCCGTATTCCGCCAGTACGGCGTGCAGCGCGTGGACGGGCTCGACCAGCTGCTCGAGGTGTCGGCCGCCCTCGCCCGCACCAAGGCGCCGTCCGACGCGGCGCTCCGGCGCCTGACCCGCGGCGCCGGCGGCCGGGTGTGCGTGTACTCCATTTCTGGAGGAACCGGGGCCCACATGGCCGACATGGTCGCGGCGGCCGGCCTCGAGCTGCCCTCGCTGACCAAGTCGTCACAGAAGCAGCTGCACGAATGGATCCCGCCCTACCTGCGCGTGTCCAACCCCGTCGACAACGGTGGCGCCCCGGTACGCGACTGGCGAGGCCCCAAGATCATCGAGACGATGTTGGCCGACCCCAACGTCGACCTGCTGCTGTGCCCCATCACCGGCGCCCTGCCGTCCATGGCCAACAAGCTCACCGAGGACCTGGTCGCCGCGGCGGAGACGACCGACAAGCCACTCTTCGTCGTCTGGGGCTCCCCCGTCGGCACGGAAGAGGCCTACACCGAGACGCTGCTCCGGAGCACGGTCCCCACGTTCCGCACCTTCACCAACGCGGTCATGGCGGCTAAGGCCTACTTCGACCACCACCGCTTCGTCGGCCTCCTACCAGTCGGCTTTCGCCAAGCCCGCCCTGCGGCCGTCGCCGGCCCGGGCCAAGGCCATGCCCCTGCTCGCACCGAAGGGCGTGCGGCGACCGAGCGGCGAGGCGCTGTCGGAGCGGGACTCCAAGGCCCTGCTCGAGGCGTACGGCATCGACGCTGCCCAAAGAGCGGGTGGTCGACTCCCCCGCAGGCGGCCGCCAAGGCGGCCAAGAAGATCGGCTACCCCGTGGTCATGAAGATCGTGTCGGCCGACATCCCGCACAAGTCCGACCTCGGTCTGGTGGCGGTCGGCGTGAGGGACGAGGACGACGCCCGGCGCACCTACAAGCGGCTGCTGGCCACGGCCAAAAAGGCCGCTCCCAAGGCAAAGGTCGACGGCGTGCTGGTGGCCGAAACGGTGCCGGGGCGTCGAGACGGTGGTGGGCATCGCACGCGACGACCTCTTCGGGCCCGTGGTCATGTTCGGCCTGGGTGGCGTCTTCATCGAGGTGCTCCGCGACGTGACGTTCCGCGTCCCCCCGTTCACCACCCGTGACGCCCACGCCATGCTGGACGAGCTCCGCGGCTCGAGCCTTCTGCGCGGCCTGCGGGGCCAGCCGGCGGCCGACCGCACTGCCTTGGTGGACGTGATCATGAAGATGCAGCGCCTGGCCGTCGACCTGTCGGACGACGTGGCCGAGGTCGACATCAACCCGCTGACTGGCCGGTCCGGACCGGGCGGTGGCGGCCGATGCCCTGGTTGTGCTGGCCTAAACGGACCGCCTACCCATCCACAATCGAGGAGACCCATGAGCGACACGACCGACACTGCCGGCGACGACCTGATCCGGCGGGTCGAGGACGGGATCTGCTGGATCACCCTCAACCGACCCGACGCCGGCAACGCCATGACCCAGTACATGCGCGACCAGATCGCGGCCTGGGTACGCGACGCCTCATCCGACCTCTTCGTGCGAGTGGTCGTAATCACCGCGGTGGGCGACAGGGCGTTCTGTACCGGAGCCGACCTGCGGGGCGGGCGGCTCCCGCCCCGGCCGAAGCCCGACGACGCCCCCGAGAACGTGGTGGGCGACGGCGCCCGCATGATCCGCGACGGCTGGCAGGCCCTGGTGGCGTCCATCATCGACTGCGAGAAGCCGGTCATCGCCGGCGTCAACGGCACGGCGGCGGGCGGCGGCATGCACCTCGCGCTGGCCTGCGACCTGGTCGTGATGGCCGAGGAGGCGAAGTTCGTCGAGGTGTTCATCCGTCGTGGCATCGCACCCGACGCCGGCGGCGCCTGGATCCTGACCCGGCTGGTCGGGATCCAGAAGGCCAAGGAACTGTTCTTCTTCGGCGACGACTGCCCGGCAGCCGAGGCCTACCGCATCGGCCTGGTCAATCGGCTCGTTCCCCGGGCCGAGCTGCAGGCCACCCTCGAGGAGATGGCCGGCCGGCTGGCCACGGGCCCGACCAAGGCCATCGGCGTCGCCAAGTGGCTGACCAACCGGGCCCTCGACGTCGACCGCGCCACGTCCTTCTTCGACGAGGCCATGGGCCAGGAGCTGGTGACGAACACCCTTGACTCCAAGGAGGGCATCGCCAGCTTCGTAGAACGTCGCCCGGCCGAGTTCAAGGGCTGGTAGGCCGCCCGGCGGCCGGGACCCATGAGCGGTCTCCTCGACCGGTCCCCCTGACCGGTCGCTCCGGGCTGAACGAGCCGCGACAGCCAGAGGATCTATGGCAGTGGCACCGACACTGACGTCTTCGTGGTCGTCGTCGTGGCGCCCGGGCCGGTCGTCGTGGTGGTCGACGCGCCCGGGCTGCCGGTGGTCGTGGTGGTCGAACTTCCGGTGGACGACGTGGTGCTGGTGGTGGTCGGCGACGTGGTGCTGGTGGTGGTGGTCGGCAACGTGGTGCTGGTGGTGGTCGAGGTCGTCGTAGGGCTCGGCGCCGGCGATGGCGTGAAGATGTTGTTCACCGACGTGCCTGTCCCGGCGTGGCCGAAGATCGACGACAGCGGCTTGCCGGCGATCAGTTCGACCGCCGTGATGAACAGCAGCGCCAGCACGAACACGACGGCGGCCGTCCCGGCGATCGCCTTCCAGGTGAACCGGCGCGGCGGTGTGTAGGTCGATCTCGGCGCCGGCGTGGGCACAGTGGCAGTCCGCAGTTTCTCGGTCCGGGGCGCTTGGGCTGCGGCCGGGGCCTCGACACGCTGGGTCTCCTCGACCGGAGCCGGCGGCGAGTGCATCTGCAGCGTGTCGTCGGAACCACCCGAAGTCCCCGGCGTCTCGGCGGGGGCGGACGCTGCGTCGACGGAAGCGTCCGACCCGCCGCTCGCCCCCGTGGCCCCCAGCTTGCGCAGGAGCGCCGTGGTCTCCGGTGACCGCACCACCACCTGTTTGACCGCCTTGTGGCCGCGGTCGATCGATTGGGCCACCAACGCGGTGCCGGTAGTGGCTGCGGCGGAGCCGATGGCGACGCCGATGATGGTGCCCTTCACGCCGAAGGTCGACGCGATCACCGCGGCCAGCACGGCACCCGCGGCGGATGCAAGGATCTGGCGCAGCGAGAACTTCATGGGTGGTTCTGGTCAGTCGCCGGGCACGGGCGTCACCGTGCGAGCAATGAACTCGCGAGCCCCCGAATCGAGGACCCAGTCGTGGCCGTAGCGTGCGATCGGCGCCGCCACCCGAGAGATGAGCCGGAGCGCCGAGTTCCCGGGAGCCAGCGAGCTGTGCAGGCGGGCCACGCACCCGCTGTCGGTCTCGTCCAGCTCGAGTGTGGCCTCACCGACGACGTCGCCCAGGACGCGCGCGTACACCCGCACCGGCGCCTCGACCTCCACGATGGCCACGCGGAAGCGAACCGGGTAGGGCACCGGCGGCTGCACATGGCACCGCCACTCCTCACCCACGGCCAGGGCCCGGGCCTCGAAGACGCGCAGCCAGGGCCACCAGCCGCGGTAACTGCCTACATCTCGTATCTGCTTCCACACGGTCTCGCGCGACAACGGCAGCTGGTAGCGGTGCACGGTGGTGATCATCCCGAGCGGTGGGCGGTCGGCGCCACCGTCGAACGGGATGGCGGCGCTCATTCCCCCACCGCCCCGTCGATCAACTCGCGCAGGAGATCGGCATGCCCGTTGTGGCGCGCGTACTCCTCAATCATGTGCACCATGATCCAGCGCAACGAGACGGCGCTCCGAAATTCTGCCGCTTCCTGGTCGAGCGAGTCGGCGCCCGCCACGATGACGCGGGACACCTCGCACTGCCGAAGGAACCGCGCCATGTCCTCGTCCACGCCGTCGGGATGGAGGTCGTTGAAGTCGGCGTCGGCATCTTCGTCGGTCGAGAACGGCGCGGGCGCGCGGTCGCCCGAGAACACCTTCTGGAACCAGCTCCACTCGACCAACGTCATGTGCCGCAACAGGCCGAGCAGGCTGAGGTTCGAGGGCGGTATCCCCTTGCGCGCCAGGTCGGGACCACTCACACCCTCGCACTTCCACAGCAAGGTGGCGCGTTGGTAGTCGAGCCACACCGTCAGCATGGTCCGCTCGTCTCCGGTCATGGGGGGTTCCGGGCGAGAGGTGCTCGGGGGCATTGAGCCAGGCTAGCGGCGAAATCCGGAGACAAACGGGGGCCGGTAGCATGATCGCCGTGCGTGAACGGTGGTTCTCCAAGCGGGCCATCACGTTGCACCTGGCCCTGCTGGTGTTCGTCCCTGGCTGCGCCGTGGCGGCCTGGTGGCAGGTCAACCGGGCCGAGGACGGGAACCAGCTCAGCTACCTGTACTCGGTGATGTGGCCGGTCTTCGGCATCCTCGCCATCGTCTTCTGGTTGGTGCTCGTCCACACCGACTACGAGACCGTGGGCCTGAAGGGCACGCGGCGCCTGCCCGGACCCGAGGAAGAGGCGTCTGCCACCCAGGTGTCGATCTTGAGCCCGCCGACCACGGCGGCCGCGGCGACCGGAGAGCCGGCGCCGGTGATCACAGAGGACGAAGACCCCGAGTTGGCGGCCTACAACGCCCGACTGGCCGAGCTGGCGGCCAAGGGGCCCAAGACCTGGCGCAACCGCGAGTCGGTCGTGGCCCGTCGCCCCCAGTGAAGCGCGTCTTCGAGCGCGGCCTGAAGGGCGCGCTCTTCCGTTACCAGCTGATGGCCAACATCGTCGGTGTACTGATCATCCCGCTGTTCTTCTTCACCGGGCTGCACATCGGCTTCGGCGGCTTCAAAGTGGAGCTCGCCATCTTCGGCGTGACCCACGGCTATCTCTACATCGTGTACCTGGTCGCCGCCGGGTTCCTCGCCCTCAAGGCGCGCCTTCACATCCCTTGGATCCTGCTCATGTTCGCTGCCGGCCTCGTGCCCGGCTTGACGTTCCTCGTCGAGTGGATCATCGTCACGAAGAAGATCCACCCGATCCTGGCCGCGCAGGAGTCGGACTCGGCGGAAGGGGTCAGCCCAGCCGCTCTATGACGGTGCCGTTGGCCTGCCCGCCACCTTCGCACATCGTCTGATAGCCGTAGCGCCCGCCCGTCGCCTCCAGCTGGTTCAGCAGCGTGCCCATCAGCCGCACGCCGCTCGCACCCAGTGGATGCCCGATGGCGATGGCGCCACCCCTGGGGTTGAAGCGCTCCATGTCGTAGGAGAACTCCTTCTGCCACATGAGGGCGATGGCCGCGAACGCCTCGTTGCACTCGACGGCATCGAACTGGTCGACGGTCATGCCGGAGCGCTTCAACAGCTTGTGGGTGACCGGAACGGGCGCCGACAGGACGATGGCGGCGTCCTCGGCGGCCACGGCGAAGTGCAAGAAACGGGCCCGGATGGGCAGACCCAGGGCCTCGGCCACCGAGCGGTCGGCGATCAGCATGGCGGCCGCCCCGTCGGTGGTCTGAGAGGAATTGCCCGCCGTGATGTCGGGCGCCGTGTCGGGCTCCCAGCTCTGGGCGGCCGGCAACGCCGCCAGCGCCTCCATCGTCGAGCCGCGCCGGATGCCCTCGTCGATCCGCAGGAACTCGCCGGTCAGGCTGCCGTCCTCCGCCTTGATCGGCACGGCGAGGGCCTCGCGCTCGAAGTGCCCGCTGTCCCAGCTGTCGGCGGCCCGTCGGTGTGACTCCAGGGCGTAGGCGTCCATCTCCTGGCGCGTGATGCCGTAGCGCTCGGCCAGGACCTGGCTGACGCGGAACTGGGTCCACAGCCGCCCGTCCACCGCCTCGAGAAAGGACGGCGGGAACGGCCCCGTGCCTCCCCGGGCGTTCGACGCCAGCGGCACCCGACTCATGACCTCGACGCCGCAGGCGATGACCAGGTCGTAATGTCCCGCCGTGACGCCAGCCGCCCCGAAGTGCACCGCCTGCTGGGAGGACCCGCACTGGCGGTCGACCGTCGTCCCCGGCACGGACTGCGGCAACCCCGCCGAGACCCATCCGTTGCGGGCCACATTGGTGCTCTGCTCGCCCACCTGGCTGACGCAGCCCGCGATCACGTCGTCGACCCGCTCAGGGTCGACACCCGTGCGCTCCAGCAGCGAGGTCAGCGCGAACCCCAGCAAGTCTGCCGGGTGCCAGTTGGCCAGCGCCCCACCGCGTTTGCCGAACGTCGTGCGGACGACGTCGACGATCACCGGCTCTCTCATCAGGCTCATGGGACTGCCTCCTCTTGCTCTTGGGGCTCGCGACGGACCCTAGCGATCTAACTCTTCGGCTTCGGCGACGCCCGATGCTGCGGCTTCCTCACGGCGCGCCATTAGCGCCTCAACAGCCGCACCGGCTCCGGCCGGCTCGCCCTCGTATGCCACGCTGCCGTGGTTGAGGACGACAGACCAGTTGGCCAGCTGCAGCGCACGGGTGACCTGTTGCTCGACCACGATCAAGGCGGTGCCATTGCGGTTGATCTCCCGCAGGCCCTCGTAGACGGTGTCGACGACCACCGGGGCAAGGCCGAGGGAGAGCTCGTCGGCCACGAGCAGCTTGGCCGGTACGACTAGGACCTTGGCCAACGAGAGCAGGCGCTGCTGTCCTCCCGAGAGCGTGCCCCCCATTTGGCGTCGCCGTTGCCCGAGGATGGGAAAAGCCGTGTAGGCGCGTTCGAGGTTCTCCTTGAGCTTGCCTCGGCCGTCGCGCTGTCGGAAGGCGACGGTGAGGTTCTCTTCGACGGTCAGGCTGGAGAACACGCCCCGGCCCTCCACGACATGAGCCATGCCGAGACGGGCGATCCTGTAGGCCGGCAGGCGAGAGATCTCGCGGCCGGCAAAGAAGATCTGCCCCACCGAGGCGGTGACTAGACCCGTGACCGTCCGGGCCACGGTCGACTTGCCGGCACCATTGGAGCCGACCAGGGCCACGACACCCCCGTCGGGCACCCGGAACGAGACGTCGAAGAGGGCTCGGTAGGGGCCGTAGGCCGCGCTCACGTGCTGGACGGACAGAATGTCACGCGTTCCTGTCGTCTCGATCAAACCGGCGTCTTCGACGATCGTCACGCCGCTCCCATCTGACCCAGGTAGGCGTCGCGCACCGACGGATTGGCCATGACCTCGTCGAAGGTGCCCTCGCAGATCATGGCGCCGAGGTCCATGACAACGGTCCGATCTACCACCTCGGCCACCATGGCCAGGTCGTGCTCCACCAGGAGGACCGCCGTGCCCCGTTCGCGCTGCACCGTCCGCAGTACGGCTGCCACTTCGGCTGTCTCGCGCAGGTCCAGGCCTGAAGACGGCTCGTCGGCCAGGAGGATCTTCGGTTCCATGGCGAGCGCCCGGGCCAGTTCGACCAGCCGGCAATTCCCCAAACCGAGGGCGTTGACCGAGGTGCCGGCCAGGGCTGTGATCCCGACGAGCTCCAGTGTCGCTTCCACCCGCTGCACCTCGTCCTTCGTGGGCTTGCTCAGGTTCAGGAGGTCCCGCCAGAGCCGGCTCTCGCCCTGCCGCGCCCGCTCGGCCACCATAAGGTGGTCGCGCACCGACATGTCGGTGAACACCTCCACCTTCTGATAAGTGCGGCCGATCCCGAGGCGAGCCCGCTTGTAGGTAGGCATCCCGGCCAGCAACGTGCCGCCAAACTCAATGTCACCTTCGTCGGGGTGCAACTGTCCGCAGACGCAGTTGAAGAGGGTGGTCTTGCCCGCCCCGTTGGGGCCGACCAGGCCGACACTCTCGCCCGGCGCCACGTCAAACGTGATGCTGTGGACGGCCTGGATCCCGCCGAAGGACTTGCAGACCCCCCGCAGACTGAGGATCGGCGACGCCTCAGCCATTGACACTCGAAGTCGAGATGGCCGGCGCCGCCCGGTCCTCGGCCCTCCCCGGTTCCGGAAGGTCCTTGGAGAAGAACAGCCGTTCGAACCGAGCCGTCGAGCGGCGCTTCTGGTACTCCAACACCCCCTCGGGGTGCTGGGCGTACGTGAGGGCACCGAACGCGAACAACACGACCGTGAGGCTCGATGCCCCGATCCGAGCCGGGAGGACGGTGGACAGGATCTGCTCGATCACGAAGAAACCGATGCCCGCCTGAATGGCGCCTTCCACTGTCGTCACACTGGTCGTCACGACTAGGACGACGAGTACCCAGGAGATTTCCGCGTTCCAGTCCGTGGGGGACACGACTTGATGCTCCAGGCTGTAAAGCAGACCGCCCACGCCGGCGATGGCCCCGGACAGCGCGAACACCATGATGCGCTGCCACGTGGGATTCACGCCGAGACCCGCCGTCGCCGTCTCACTTCCCCGCATGGCCGCCAGGTTCCTGCCGACGGTCCCCTTACGGATCTGCAGGACGACTATGACCGCGACGATGAGGACGCCGAGCGATAAGAGGAACATGTCGTGGCCGTTGAAATTAAAGAAGGCATGAGTACCCAGCCACTTGGCCTGGATGCTGATCCCCTCCTGGCCGCCCGTCACCGAGGTCGAGTTGAAGACCGTGGCGTCGAAGAGGAGCGCCGCGGCCAGCGTCATGAGCGCGAGGCCCAGGCCCTTGAGACGGAGGGACAGGAGCGCGAGCACGACGGCCACGGCCGCCGCCAACACTGCACCGACAAGTCCTCCGATCAGCAAGTTGAGGCCCAGGTGGTTGGCCAGCTGGGCGGCGGTGAAAGCGCCCACGCCGGCCAAGGTGGCCTGGCACAACGAGAGTTGGCCCGCCATGCCCGTGATCAACGTGATGGAAAGCAACACGATGGAATAGGTCAAGCCGTTGTTGAAGACGGTGGCCCAGGCGTCCGGCATCCACGTCAACATGGACACGCAGAAGCCGGCGAAGAGGATCCACCACAGGATCCGGATGATCCGGTTCATGCTGGGAGCCCGGATCGTCGCGGCAATCGGAGGCGGGGGCGGGTCGATGGTGGCCATCGGATCCCTGCTCGCCTCCAAGCTGCGCATTCCCGGAAGGAAGAGCAGAGCGCCTACCAGGAACAGGAACGGCAACGCCGGCACGACATCGGCATTAATGAAGCCGTTGGGCGCCACGTACCCGCCAATGACAGTCGTTGCCACCCCGATGATGACGGCTACCCCCGCCGCGATCGGTATCGATCGCAGGAGTGCACACGCCGCCGCGGCGATGGCCGTGACGGTCAAGGTGGTGTAGTTGGTGGCGGTGAAGGCACCAATGACCGGGGCCAGGATGACCCCGGCCAGGCTCGCCATGAAGCTGGACACGATCCACGCGATGGCCACGACGCCGTTGGCGTTGACCCCGTCGAGCTCCACCAATCGCCGGCTCTCCACCGCGGCACGCATCTGGAGTCCCAAGCTCGTCCACCGGAGGAGGATGGTCAGCAGGATGAGCACGACCACGGTGACCGAGATGGTGGCGAGGTAGATCCCGTTGATCGGGGTCCCGAAGAAACTGAAGTACACGACGTTCGGGTTGAAGAACGGGAAGATCGTGGTCGTCGCATCCAGGTTCTGGGGTCCGAAGATCACCGGGAGCAACGAGGGGATGCCCACGAGGAGGGCGAGGCTGCACACCATCTTCGCTGTCGAGTTGGTGTTCGGGATGTAACGGAACAGGAGCCGGTCGAAGGCCCAGCCCATCAGTGGCCCCATCACCACCACCGACACCAAGAACGCCTCGAACCCGGACCAGCCGTGGAACTGGGTCAGGTACGTGAAGACGAAGGCCGACGCGAACGCCTGCGCCCCGAAGGCGAAGTTGAAGACACCCGTAGCCTGGTATGTCAGGACCAGGCAGACGGCTACGAGCGCGTAGGTACAGCCGTAGGGGACACCAGGGAGCGCGAATCCAAGGAACTGCTCCATTCCTGTGACCGGCTAGCCGCGCCGACCTCGGACCCTACCCGCCCCGCGATCAGGCGGGACCGGGCGTGCCGGACGGCAGCGGAAAGACAGGGTTCTTCTTCGGGCTGATCGACTCGAAGCAATTGAAGACGTTCTGCCCCTTGTTGAGGGTAGGTTCGTACTTGTCCCCGGACACCTTTATGTAGGCGACGCAGTACGGCGGAGCATGGCCACTGTGCCCGGCATTCTTCCAGTTGACCGGGGACTGCAGACCACCAGCCGTGAAGGAGGTCAGGGAGTTGTCCTCCTTGATCACGTTGGCTTGCGTCAGGTTGTTGCCAGCCATCTTGACGCCCTCGACAAAGAGGGCCGCCGACTCCCAACCTTGGATAGCGATCTCGTCGTCGACGTAGGCGGGCTCATACTTCTTCATCTCCGTGACATAGAGCTTGAGACCGGGGTAGAGGGACTGGGACGCCGAGAACGGGACGTGGCTGATGCCAAAGTAGACGTTCTGCATGAGGCTCTGGTTCGCGTTGAGCGTCGACTGGTCGTTACCGCTGAACCACAGCTGCGTCATTTTCAGCCCGTACTGCTCGATCGCTCTGGCCATATTGATGTTGCCTTGCACGTCCATGCAGCTGATAACCATGTTGGAGCCAGCCTGCTTCATGCGTTGCACGTCGGTCGCTACCGTGGAACCTGGATAGGCGACCTTCAGGTCGGAGTAGCTGATGGTGTAGCCGGCAGCCTGCATCGCGTTCTGCTCCGACTGGCACGCGGCCGCCGACGCCGCGACCCCGTAGGCGATAAAGGCGATAGAGGGCTTCTTCTGCGTCTCCCGCGCCACGTAGGCGTCCTCTGGCGCTCCGGCCGGGTAGTACTCCACCGATCCACCCGCAGCGAACAGGTTCGGTGCGCCAGCCCAGTTGCCAGTCACGTTGTAGCCGTAGGTCGGGATGCCCGACTCGGTGAAGAGGCTGGGCGAGAAGAAGGCCGTCGCCACGCCGGTGACCGCGAACACGTGGTCCTGGTTGATGAGTGTATTGGCCAATTGGTTGAACGTCGTGGAGTTTCCACCATCATCCAAGGCGTACTTGTAATCGATCTGGCGGCCATTCACCCCTCCCTGGGCGTCGATGTACTGGAAATAGGCCTTCTCCCCATAGATAAGCGAAGAGAAGTTCGACGCCAGCTCCCCCGTCTGGGTAGAGATCGTCCCGACCGTGATCGAGTTCGAGGTCACGCCGGGAGCGCTGCTCGTCGAGGACTGCGCGCCGGCCACCCCGGCCGCCGGAACGACGATCGCCGCCGCCAGCAGCCCCCCAGTAAACACCGTGGCGATCAACGCCATGACTCCCTGCCTCACCTGCATACCGTCCCCAATCCTCTGTCGCGGTGCATCCCCCCGGGATGCCCGTCACTGTACTTGCACGTCTTCATCGGATTTGCGCACCCCTTGTGCTGGTTTCGCTCGAAAATCGTTGGTTCGACCGCGTTGTATGCACAGTCCGTCTCGCTCTTCGCAAACGTCGTTTCGCCGCTGCTCCGTTCTCTGTCAAGGTCACCTCGTCTGTCAAGTCACCCCGGCATCACCCTGGTCACGTCAGGAACAGTCGCTTCCGATCGAAATCACGGAGCGCTCGTACCTCGTCCGGCCTCAGCGCCGGCAGCTCCTCCACGTGGCGCGCTACTGAGGGCTCGTAGCCGCAGGCAGCCACGAAGGCGCGCACGCGCTCCTCCACCGTGCCCTCCCCCGCCGGCACGGCTGCCAGACGCAACAACCAGTCGTCGCGCCGGAGGACGCCCTTGTCCGTGACCACGCTCACGACCCCGTGGCCCGGTGAAGTCACGTATCCGACCGTCTCGGGTAGCCGCTCCGGGCGGGCCAGCGTCACGACGACACACGCGTCGGCCCGGCTGGCCACGTCGTTGGCACCACCCGACCCGACCAGGAAGCGCCCAGCCGCCAGCTGCGTGGAATTCAGCTGCCCCAGCCGGTCGACCTCGGCCGCACCCAGGCAGCCCACCGTGCGAGTCCCAGAACCGCCGATCACCATTCCCAGCACCGACGAAGCATCGGATAGGTAAGGCGTAGACGGGAACACCCGCTGGTTGAAGATGTACGGGTCGGCCGGTGTCGGCTCGTACCCCCAGAGACCCAGTTCGGCGGTGAGCACCACGCGCCGCCCCGCCGCACGGGCCCGGCCCACGGCCACCCAGGCGGCCAGGTTGGCGACACCGGCTCCGGCCAAGACGGCATCGGCCCCCACCTCGTCCACCACCAACTCGATCTCCCGGGCCCCAAGCGCGGCCGCAGTCTCCCAGGGCGTGAACGTGGGGTCGTCGACGATCGGATTGGCGTCGGCGTCGTTCTTCCACGACATGGGGTCAGAACGCCCTTCGAGCCAAAGCAGCTGCTCCGAACCGACGCGTGACAGGTACTCGTCGTGCGTGGCCGGCCCCAGCACCCAGTCGGCGGCGTAATCGTCGATCTCCCCTTTGAAGCAGGCGTCGGCCACGGCGCTCCAGTGCGCGATGTCCTCGCCATAGCTCCGCACGGGCAGCCCGGGTGCGTAGCAGCCGCCTGGATGCGCGCCGAACGGCGCCTCGACCACGGCTAGCACCCGATGCGCCGGCACCCGCACCCGGTGTCCGAGCCCCTCGAGGTCGTCGACGACGCGCTCGACCGTGGCCACGACGCCACGCCGGGCCGCCCACGCGCCCCAGACGCCGTCGAGCAGGGGCTCCGAGAAGACGAGGTTGCCCGACGGGTCTGATGCCGCCGCGTGCACCAACGCCACGTCGGGCGCCAGGGGCTCGACGAGACCCACCGGACCGTAGGGCGAGTCGACCACGCTGAAGGCGTCGTTCTCCGCCATGGAAGAGTCGACCAGTGAGCCCGTCACCATGGCGGGCAGCCCCCGCGCCGCGGCCTCCAACCGCTGCGACAAAGTCAGGATCGACCAGTGCTCGACCTCGACCTCACCGGATTCGTAGGCGCGGCGAAAGACGGGGTTGGGCGTGTAGGTCGGGAAGCTGTTGCCGGAGTAGGCCGTGACGACCTTGCGCACCATGCCGCCGCGGAAGTAGATGGCACCGAGCGATCCCAGGCTGGTCATGACCAGGGTGAAGCCCGGGTCCTCGCCCCAGAACTGGCGGGCCAGCTCCCGGGCGGCCGCCGTCCAGCGGCTATGGCCCATCATCACGTGCACGGTGTCCCCGGGACGGACATGGAGCGCCACGGCGTCCTCCAGCGAAGTCACCACCGGCCGTTGCGTCGACGGGGTCGTTGGGGTCACGAAATCGGGGCTCGGCCGACCAGTTGTACGAGAAATCCCTGCTCCCGCGTCATTTCTGGTCCCAACCAAACCTGACCACCGTGTCAGGTTAGCCACTCTGGGCATGCCCGGCACTACCATGCATCGGGCATGGGATCGCCGAGAGTCCGACGTGACCCGGTGACCTCCGCCAAGGAGTCGGGCCCCCCGCCCGCGGCCAGGAAGGCCAGGTCCGCCAAGGGCTCGGTGCGCCTCGCCACCACCACCACCGCCTCGCCCGCAGTCTCGGGCCTGCCCGGTGCGGAGGGCGACGCCGTCGGTGCACCGGCCAGCAAGCGAGCGCTGCGCAGTCAGGGCCGCCGCACCATGCGCAAGCTGCTCGATGCGGCCATGATCGCCTTCGACCGCCGCGGCTACCACGCCACCCGCGTGAACGACATCGTCGAGATCGCCAAGACTTCGCACGGCACCTTCTACCTCTACTTCTCCAACAAAGAGGACCTGCTGCGCGCGCTGGTGGCCGAGGCCGCCACGGAGTCACAGTCCCTCTACGACACGCTCAACGCGCTCCCTGCGGAGGGCGGTGCTCCTCAGTGGGACGACGTGCACGGGTGGGTGAGGGCCTACAGCGAGTTGTGGAGCCGCTACGCCCCGCTCTTCCGTGTCTGGACCGACCTGGCCACCGTGGACCCGGAACTGATCGACGTGATCCGAAACACGTTCACCGCCATGTCGGGCGCAGTGGCGAAGCAAATCGGTCCGGACTCCTCGGGCCACATCATCGACCCTGATGCCGCCGGTATGGCCACGTTGGCCATGCTCGACCGCTTCCACTACCTGCGTGAGTTCGTGGGACAGCCAATCGACCCTGTCGCGCTCGAGACGATGACGACGATGGTCTACCGGGCGCTGTTCGACCCCAATGCGTAAGGATCCGCTCCCGAGTAGACCGTTGACGCCGTCGACGTCGCGGATCAGACCTACTACTGCGCCACCATGGTCGGCGCGGCAGCCGCGCTGAACGGCCTGCTCTTCGTGGGGCCGTATCCCCGAACCTCGGCCACATCTTGAACGGGCCGAAATTCCTCCCGCCACGTGCGGCCGAGACGCTCGCCTCGCTTCTGTTCGTCCTCAGCGCGTCAGCCTCGTACTCGTGCCGCAGGACACTCGCCTCGTCGGCGCGGAGATCCTCGTCCTGGTCCCACTGCTCGCCATAACCCTGCGCCGCCAGCTGGTTACCGCAACTCCGCCCCGACTGATCTCCGGACTCGCCCCCGGAGCCGGACCTACTTCGGGAAGATCCGGTCGAAGATCCCGTCCACGCCCGAACCGTGCAGGGTGAGCCCGCCGTCGACCACCAGGTTCTGGCCAGTGATGAAGCGGGCGAGGTCGGAGCACAGGAAGACCACCACGTCGGCGATGTCCTCGGGCTCGCCGATCCGCCCGACCGGAGTCCCCGTCTCGAACCGCTCCACCTGGTCCGGCATGAACTCGAACCATGGGGCCGTCATGGTGGTGCGGATCATGCCGGGCGACACGGCGTTCACCCTGATTGCCGGCGCGTACTCGAGCGCCGCCGTCGCCGTCAGGGCGGCCACGGCCGCCTTGCTGGCCGCGTAGGGCCCTTCGCCGGCGGCGGGGCGGGTCCCGCTGATGGACGCGGTACTCACAATGGACCCGCCCCCGCCGGCCAACAGGTGCGGGGCCGCCGCCCGGATGCCTGCCCAGACGCCAGTGAGGTTGACCCGCAGCACCCGCTCCCACTCCGACGGATCCATTTCGTGCAGTTTGTTGAAGGAGGCGGTGCCGGCGTTGTTGTAGATGATCGACAGCCCGCCGAGGTCGGCCGCCGCCGCGTCCACCGCGGTGCGAAGCGCCTCTGGGTCGCCGACGTCGACACCGTACGCCGGCCCTCCGACCTCACCCGCGACCGCCTTCGCCGACTCCAGGTCGACGTCGAAGACGGCCACCCGGGCGCCTTCTTCGGCCATGCGCCGACACGTGGCCCGCCCGATGCCCGATCCACCACCGGTCACCACCGCGCACTTGCCCTCAAGCAGTCCCATCGCCCGATCCCTCCCCGTCCTTGCCCCGCCGATCCAACCACGATGGCGGCTCGAAGACCAGTGGCTCGTCCAGCTCCCTTATGAGCAGCTCCTGGGCCATGCTCAGATGCAGCTTGCCGTCCTCGCCGTGCATGGTGGCGCGCACCGTGGCACGGCCTCCGGCGTTCACCAAGGCGTGCAGGTCGAAGATGGTCCACTCGTCGGCCCGGGCCGGACGGTGGAACCACACGGCGTGGTCGAGGCTGGCGTCGGTATGGGTGCCCCAGCTGCCGAGACTCAAAGGGCGGAATGAGGCGCCGGTCATGTCAGAGAAGTAGGTCAGGACGCAGGCGTGCACTATCGGGTCGTCGTCCAGGCGCTCGCTGGTGCGGAACCAGCAGCGGCGCGTCGACAGGTAGGTGCCGTCCGCCCTCTGCTGAGTGTGGCCGAGCTCCCGGATGTCGAAGAAGAAGGGCGCCTCGACTCCGGCGACCTCCTGCGGTGAGGGGATGTCTGGATCGACCGGCAACTGGTAGTCGTCACCGTCCTCTGGCGCGTGGAAAGAACAGGTCATCCGGAAGACCTCCTTCCCCTCCACGACACTCACTACCTGGCGAGTCGAGAAAGACCGTCCGTCGCGGATGCGACTGACGGCATGGGTCGTCTCTGAGCCCGGCCTGGTGGGACGCAAGAAGTAGCCGTGCAAAGAGTGCACCTCCATGCCGGCGGGCGCCGTCTGCATCCCGGCGCTCAGGGCCTGGGCCACAACCATGCCGCCGAAGGTGCGATCACCGACCCACCAGTTCGGGCTGGTCGTCGTGAAGGTCGGATTGCCGTCGACGTCCGGACCCGCCTCCCGTGCGTACAGCGCCTCGACGAAGTCGGCCAGGGTGGCCGACACGACTTCGGCTTCTTCGGCCTCGTCAAGCTCCATGGTCGGTTCCCGCCCCCGGTGCGGTCATGGCAGATCGACGTCGACCGACAGCCCCTTTGCCGCCAGGTCCATGCACCGATTGTCCTCGGCGTAGCGCAGTCCCTGCACGTTGAAGAGGCGCACCTCGGGTCCTTCGATTGGGAACGGTCCCCAGTGCCATGTGCCGCGATGGAGGACGAGGGACTCGAGTGGCTCAATCCGGAAGGCGCGGATCGTCGTGGCGTCCTCGTCCTGGGTGAACTGGACCTCGGCCGGCGCCACCACAATGACGGCCGGCACGTTCAGGGGCATGAGGGACTGAGTGTGGGTGTCGTGGCGGTAGAGCATCTCGCAGCGCAGGCCGTGGCTCGTTTCGGGCACCTCGCTACGGGCGTGCCCAATGATGTTCACGTGAGCATCGCCCCACTCGAACGTCAACCGCTTGTCCCCGTCCTCCGGGTCGGTGTCCGCCACGGGCAGCCACCCGAATGCAGCCCAGGCCTCCCGGCTCAGCGCCTGAGGCGCGACGGCTCTCTGCTCGGCGGACTCCTGCACTGGCATCTTTCTCACCCTCAATCAGTCGACACTTCCCCGGCGGTGCACCCCTGGTGCCGCAGGGCCTAACCTGACACCGGAGTCAGTCTAGGAAACCTTGAGAGGGAGGCCCCCAGGATGGACGTGCGCAGCATTGAGGACAAAGCGCCGATCGTCGAGCACAACGGAACCGTTCCGGTCTGGTGGATGATCAATTCCCGTGAATTTAAGGACATCACGGACGGGGGGTTCCTGGAGCTGGTGAACGAGTTCGAGGTCCCTGGCGGTGGCCTGGTCGACCCGCACTCGCACCCGACCCACGAGTTCTATTACGTCATGAACGGCAAGGGGATCATGACGATCGATGGGGAGATCCGCTCCATCTCCCAGGGTGACCTGGTGTACATCCCGCCGGACAAGGTGCACTCCCTGCGCCCGGTTAGTGACAACGCCCCCATTCACTGCTTCTGTTTCGCCATCGGCGTCAAGGGCGCCGGCCCCATCAACTACACGACGCAAGCTAGGTGGCCCGTGTTCTGGTGACCCGCCGCTTGACGGAGGGTGGAACCGACCCGTTGCTGAAGGCGGGTCATGAGATCATTGAGCCGAGTGACCCCCCGACGCCCGCCGAGCTGACAGCTTTCGCGGCGGAGTGCGACGGCATCGTGGCCCACCTCACCGATCGCATCGACTCGACCGTGCTCGAAGCGGGTCAGTTGGGGCGGCTGCAGGTCGTCGCCAACGCCGCCGTGGGCTATGACAACATTGATGTGGCTACCGCACACACCCTGGGTATCATCGTGTGCAACACGCCGGGAGTGCTCGACGACACGACGGCGGACCTGGCCTTCTCGTTGATCCTCGCTGCCACCCGTCAGACGACGGATGCCGAACGCGACCTGCGCGAAGGCCGATGGCACGGATGGGGGTTCGACACCCACCTTGCTCGGGACGTACACGGTGCGACTCTCGGCCTGGTCGGATACGGCCGAATTGCCCGAGCGGTGGCCCAACGCGCGGGCGGCTTCGACATGGAGGTCATCCACACGACCAGGCATGACACGGGCCTAGGAGGTTTCGTGCCGACGTTGTACGAGCTGCTCCAGCGCGCCGATATCGTGAGCTTGCACGTCCCACTGAACGAGTCGACGCGTCACCTCATCGGCGCGGCAGAACTCGCGCTCATGAAACCATCGGGCGTCCTCATCAACACCGCCCGTGGTCCGGTCGTCGACGAGAACGCGTTGGCGGATGCTCTAGAGGCCGGGACGATCTACGCAGCCGGTCTCGACGTGTACGACGGGGAGCCTGCGATCAATCCGCGGCTACTCGACGCACCACGTACGACGCTTCTTCCTCACATAGGGAGTGCAACTATCGCAACCCGCACGCGCATGGCGCGGCTTGCCTGCCAGGGCGTCAGCGACGTTCTGGCCGGAATGAGGCCGCCCAATATTGTTTTGCCGGCGCAGACTCCACACTGACGGCGACCTTTCTTCTAAAGACACTCGGCCCCGGAGACAGCCTCGGAGCGAAAAGGTACGATCAGCACAGTCGTATAGAGAACAGCACCCGGGCGGAAGAGGTGGTCTCCCTGCTGGCGGTTCGAGGACTCACCGTTTCTGCACTTGCGACGGTGCTGACGCTCACTCTGATCGGCGTGCTCTTGGCACCGGGGACGGTGACAAACGCATCGGCTGCGAATCCCGGATGGGAAACGACGGCGAGCTTCACTCCGCTCGCCAATGTTCACGCCGTTTCATGCGCACCCAGCAGCTCCGACTAGCACCAGCACGTGCGTCGCCGTGGGTAACAACGAGGCAGGCGTTCCGTCCGTCATTGTGACGAACAATGGTGGAACTACTTGGTTTGATGCGACACCTCCCAGCAGTGTCCTAGACCTGGACACGGTGTCATGCCCGATCAGCACTGATCTGTTATGCCGGCGGGACTTCCGGGATCATGGAGTCCAGTGACGGTGGATCAACGTGGTCTATCCAGGATTCTGGCTTTCCCACGCGCTCTCGATTTCTTGCGTGTCAGCGAGACCAATGCACCGCAGTCGGCGACTCAGTGAAATTGCACAGACAATCGACGGAGCGACTTGGAACGCGCAGACGCGCACCAGCTGAGACTGAGTCTCTTGACAGCGTCTCTTGTCCCAATGCGATCACTTGCGTTGCGGTCGGATCCGTCGGAACGACAGACCGGCCATCGTCGCGTACACAAGACGACGCACGATTGGACAACCACTCGATCAGCCCTCTGTCGATCTACTTTCGTCAGTATCTTGTTCGAGCTCGTCACAACTGTGTTGCTGTCGGACTGGCTCAGGGCGGCAACGCCACATCCCTTAGCACACGAATAGACTTCCAGACTTGGACGCCGACCAGCTCTATTCCAAGCGGATCAAGACCTTGGAGCTGTGGTTTGCCAGAGTCAGACGACTTGTATCGCTGTAGGGACGAAATCTCTGACTCGAGGCCTTACGTAGTTAGTACGTCGAACAACGGATCGACCTGGTCTCTTCAGTCACCCCCATCACAGCCGTCGAACTCACGGGAATTTCGTGCTCAGCACTAATGACTGCATTGCCGTTGGCAACAGCGGAAACTCTGGAACGGGCACCACGATAATTTCGACGACAACCGGAGGTCTCTCTTGGTCGACTCAAAATCAGCCGGCCGGGGTCAGTGCTTTGAACTCGGTGTCTTGCCCCAGTAATGCAGATTGCTATGCCGTCGGTATTGACTCAGTGCTCGCTTCCACGAACAGCGGATACGCATGGAGTCCTCAAGACATTCCTGCATCAGTAAGTGGATTGAACTCCATTGCCTGTCCCTCGGTGTCGGACTGCACTGCCGTGGGATTTTCATTCTTTGGAAGTCCTGCTGTCATCGGAACCACTGACGGAGGTGCAACCTGGACATCCGAATCAGTTCCGGCAGGTGTCGGGAGCCTCACTGGGGTGTCATGTGTCAGCACGTCGACCTGTCAGGCGGTAAGCGACTTCGGTGAGAGCTCACCAAGCATCATCATGACAACAGATGGCGGTGGTGAGTGGACGACGGAAACGTTCCCTGCAACTGTCACAAACTTCACCGGAATTTCCTGCGTCGACGAAGACGTATGTGTTGCTACTGGTCTGTCGACATCCGGAACGAGTGCCGCCATCCTCCGCACAACGAATGGCGGTACCACATGGACGCCGCAAACCGTTCCCTCTGGAGTGACCAACCTCAATGCCATCTCGTGCACGAGTGAGTCCACTTGCATGGCGGTCGGATCTGCGGTCCTGGTCACCACCAATGGAGGTGCTCAATGGAACGACCTTGGAAATCCAATCGGTACTACTCCCCTATCGGGCGTGAGCTGCATCAACTCGACGACCTGCACTGCGGTCGGCGGGACGAGCATCGTCGACACCTCGAACGGTGGTGCCAACTGGACCGCTCAGCCAGTGCCGGCTGTGGGGTCGCTGCTAGGAGCATCGTGCGCTGATCCAGCCAACTGTGAGGCCGTCGGCACCGGCACGAACTCCGGGGGGACCATTCTCACCTTCTCCGAGCCCCCAACGGTGTCGACCTCTGCCCTGACGGTAGGAACCATCGGCGTGCCGTATTCGAGCTCGCTGCAGGCAGCCGGCGGGCTGGCTCCCTACTCCTGGGCCGTGGCCTCCGGCTCGCTCCCACCTGGACTGCAGCTCGCTCCGGACGGGACGATCAGGGGAATACCGACTATCTCTGGCATCTATTCGGTTACTTTCGCAGTGACTGACTCGAATGGCCTGACGAACCAAGCCACGCTCGACGTCACCATAAAGCCAATCGCTGCTCCGGGCTATTGGCTTGTCGCCAGTGACGGTGGGATTTTCAACTACGGCGGAGCCCAGTTCTACGGCTCCACCGGGAGCCTGCAGCTGAATGCGCCGATCGTCGGGATGGCGGCGACGCCGGACGCAGTCGGCTATTGGCTCCTCGCGTCGGATGGAGGCATCTTCGCCTTCGGAGACGCCATCTTCTACGGCTCGACCGGCGGCATGCATCTCAACGCGCCGATCGTGGCCATGACACCCACAGCCGATGGTGGCGGCTACTGGCTCGTCGCCTCCGATGGCGGTGTGTTCGCGTACGGGGACGCCGGCTTCTACGGCTCCGCGGGCAGTCTTGTGCTCAACAGACCCATCGTCGGCATTGCTTCGACGATCGACGGTGGCGGGTACTGGCTCGTGGCCTCCGACGGGGGCATCTTCGCCTACGGGGATGCCGTCTTCCAGGGATCCGCCGGCGGGCTTCCGCTCCAGAAGCCGATCGTCGGCATGACGGCGACCCCAGATGGCGGCGGGTACTGGCTCGTCGCCTCCGACGGGGGCATCTTCAGCTTCGGTGACGCCAGCTACTACGGCTCGACGGTGGGCACGCCACTCAAGGCCCCGATTGAGGGGATGGACCGCACCGCGGACGGCCGGGGGTACTGGATGGTGGCGCACGACGGAGGCGTCTTCAATTTCGGTGACGCCGGCTTCTACGGATCGGCCGGCGGGCTCGTGCTGAATCGGCCTGTTGTCGGGATGGCCGCGATTCAGTCGCTCTCTGGATCAGGCTGAAGCCTCAACCTCTGACCCGCCCGAGCTCAGCGGGCCGTTCGGCGTCAGCTCCCGGTGCCGATCCACCTGCCAATCGCACCACTCATCGAGACCTTTGCCCGTGCGGGCGCTGGCCATGATGACCTGGGCCGTGGGGTGCGCCGACGTCAGGTTGGTCAGGAACGCCTCCAGGTCGAACTCCAGGCGGGGCAGCAGGTCGATCTTGTTCACCACGACGACATCCGCGGCCCGGAACATGACGGGGTACTTGAGCGGCTCCTCCTCGCCTTCGGTCACCGCGTAGACCATCGCCCTGGCCCGCTACCCCACCCGGAATCCGGGGTCTCGCCACGGGAAGGCTGAGTGTCGTGGCGCTACCGCGTGCTCGGGCGCCAAACCTACTCGAAGATCGGCGCGGCGTGCTGGTCCCCGCCCCGGACGACAGGCGGCGCGTTGCGGTCAGGGCGCGAGGCTGCTCTCACCAGGCCTCAGTCGAGCGCTCCACTTCTCCTCGACTCGCCCGTATTTCCAGATGCAGAGGGCAACGGCCCAGGTGAGGACGAACATGCCCACGATCACGAAGCCAGCGGTGTTGATGTTGAAGTTCTCCATGAAGTTCCAGAATGCTCCGTGGATGTGCAGCTCCATGGGCAGGAGGCCAAAGACCTCGATGGTTCCGATGAAGAAGCAGATCGCCACGGACAGACCGGTGATGGCCAGGTTGTAATAGACCTTGCGGACGGGGTTGAAGAAGGCCCAGCCGTAGGCGCCGCTCATGAAGCAGCCGTCAAGCGTATCCATGAGGGACATGCCGGCGGTGAACAGGATGGGCAGGCACATGATGGAGTACCAGGGCAGCACCTGGGTGGCCAGCAAGGCGGTGGTGGCGAGCAGCGCGACTTCGGTGGCCGTGTCGAAGCCCATGCCGAAGACCACCCCGACCGGGTACATGTGCCATTCCCTCGTTATCGACCTCATCCACTTGCCGAAGAACCGGTACATCAGACCCCGGTTCTGCAGCTGGCGCTCCAGCTCGGCCTCGTCGTAGGTGCCCTTGCGCATCGCTTGGAACACCTTGACGATCCCGGTCAGGATCACGATGTTGAGGAGGGCGATCAGATAGAGGAAGGTGGCTGAGACGATGGTGCCGAAGGCCCCTCCGAACTGTTCGAGGCCAGAGCTGCTGTTCGACAGCGCCCCGTAGACCGCCTTCTCGGCGATCACGATCCCGGCCCCGATGGCGATGACGATCGTCGAGTGGCCCAACGAGAAGTAGTAGCCGACGCTGAGAGGGCGCTTCGACCCCGCTTTGCCCCGGCGGTCGTTCATGAGCTTGCGAGTCGTGTTGTCGATGGCCGAGATGTGATCGGCGTCGAAGGCGTGTCGCAGACCGAGGGTGTAGGCGGTCAGGCTGACCCCGATACCCAGGCCCCTGTAGTGCTGCGGGACGACGAAGAAAAAGAAGATGCCGAAGCCGATGATGTGCAGCGCAGCGATGACGGAGACCATGCCGCCGACACGCCACCAGTCCGTCGGGCTCAAGAGGTTCCGGACCTGCTGGTAACGCCCCGTCGGGGCGGAAACCGCCGTCACCATGACGTCTCTCCACCCGAAACACTCATCTGCCGCATTGTGATCCTTCTTGCGATTGAGTTGCAAGTGCTTCTTCTTCTACAGCCCAATACGGAGCATCCCTAGACTGTGGATGTGAGTAAGCCGCTCGCGCCGCACGGCACCGAGGATGTCCGTGTCGCCAACGCCGACGACGTGCTCGCCCTGGTGCGGGCCCAGGGCGGCCGGGCCACGCCCTCCAGGCGGATTTTGCTGGAGGTTCTCTTCGAGGCGGGCCACCACCACCTGAGCGCCGAGGAGCTGGCCGAGGCGGTCCAGGTCCGCGCCCCTGACGTGCACATTTCGACCATCTACCGCAACCTGGAGGACCTGGAACGCCTCGGGGTCGTGGTCCACACGCACCTCGGTCACGGCGCGGCCACCTACCAGCTGGCGTCGATGGCCCACGCCCACTTCATCTGCGAGGAGTGCGGGGCCATGATTGAGGCACCGGACGACCTGTTCCGGGGGCTGGCCCGGACGGCTAAAGCCAAGTTCGGCTTCACCATCGACCCGCACCACTTCGCCATGCTGGGGCGCTGCGCCAACTGCATCTAGAGCCGTGGCGGGCTCCGGCTCAGCACACACGCCGCAGGTGGGTGCACAATGACGACCGTGCCCCTCCGCCGGTCCACCAAGACCAAGCCCCCGCCACCCCCGGCGGACGGCTCCGCCAAGGATCTCGCCGCGGCCGCCCTGTCGCTCGCTCGTCGCTTTGCCAACGGCGCCACCATGTGGTGCGTGGCGCCGGACTGGCCGTCGCACGCGCGCCACGTCGCCGTCGAGTTCGTCCACCCGGTCATCGTCGGCACACGCGCCCTGCCCGCCGTGAGCCTCGACGCGGCGACGGCGGTCGAAGCCGTGCGCGCCCTGGCCCGTCCCGGCGACGTCCTGCTGGTCGTGAGCACGGCTGACCACCCGGTGGCGCACGACCTGCTGGCCCACGCCGACGCCTGGGGGCTCACCAGCGTGTGGTTGGGTGCCGGGCCTCGCCCGCAGCCCGGAGCGGCCACGCCCACGGTGGGGCACGTGGTCTGGATCGACGACCAGGAGCCGGCCGTCGCCGCCCGCTCTGGCCAGCTGGTGCTCCTCTATCACCTGCTGTGGGAGCTGACCCACGTGGTGTTCGAGCACCCCGGCCTGCTCGCTCTCGAGACCGAGAGCGGGGGCGAGGGAAAGGCCGAGGGAGAGGACGAGGGAAAGGACGAGGAAGCGGTGTGCATCACCTGCTCGGACGGTAGGCGCGTGGCCGAGGTGCGCGCCGTCCTGGCGGACGGGCGGGTCGAGGTGCTGGCCGCCGGGCAGACGGAACAGATCGACGGCCGCCTGATCGAGGGTGTGCGATCGGGCGATCTCGTGCTGGTGCACGCGGGCGTGGCGGTGACCAACCTGAGTTCGGGTGAGTCGGGGTCGGTGCCGTGAGCCCCGCTCCCGCTCCCGGTCTGGGTAGCGGTGGGCGCGACCGCGAGCCGGAGCCGACCGGCTTCCTCTATCCCTTCATTGAGGCCGAGGAGACCCACGCCGGCGCCCTGCTGCGCGAGCTCGTCGAGTCGGCCTCCACCAAGGCGCACGACAGCGACCAACTGCGGGCCGAGACCCTCGACAGCTGCGGCCACATAATTGCGTCGGCCGGCAAGGCCATGGCCGAGCGCTTCGTCCTGGGTGGTCGCCTCTACACCTTCGGCAACGGCGGCAGCGCCACCGACGCCCAGGGCGCGGCCGAGTTGTTCCGCCAGCCACCGCACGGCCGGCCCCTGCCCGCGCTCTCGCTGGTCGACGACCAGGCCGTGCTCACGGCGCTGTCCGACGACGTCGGCTTCGAGCTCGTCTTCTCGCGGCAGATCATCGCCTACGCCACCGCACACGACATGGTGGTCGGCTTCTCGACCAGCGGCGACTCGCTCAACCTGCTGCGCGCCTTCGAGGAAGCCTCGCGGCGGGGACTGCTCACGGTGGGCCTGTGCGGGTACGAACGCTCGGCCATGGCCACCAGCCATGCCGTGCACCACTGCCTCGTGGTGCGCTCCGAGAGCGTGCACCGGATTCAGGAGACGCAGGACGCCTTGATGCTCGCCCTGTGGGAGTCGGTCCAGCAGCACCTTCCCGTCGTGGCGGTGGCCGAGGTCGCCGCCCCCGAGAGCACCCGTCCCGTCATGGCGGCGCCCGAGCCCGCCGCTCCCGAGAGCAAAGAGGAACGGCACACGGCGTGACCGACGCGGCGCGCCAACTCCCGGAGTCGAGGCCGCGCTGCGGGCACACCCGACCGGCGCCGGGGCCCCGTCCATGACGACCCGCCTGGCATCGTCGTGCTGCGCACGGCCATGGGCGGCACCCGGATCGTCGACATGCTCGTCGGGGACCCGCTGCCGCGCATCTGCTGAGGCGGCGCAACGCGGCGCGAACCCTGGTTCGCCGCGGCATCGGCCACGTTCGCTGACGGCAAGCCACGAGAAGAACGACCGCGCGGTCAACCGCACCGGGGCACCGGTCGGAACGACACGCCCTGGCTCAGGAGCTCACCTCACCACTGCGTGGACCGGGCCAGCGTCCGCTCCAGGATCCCGAGCGTCGCCCGCAGAGCCAGCTCCGAGATCACCGGGAAGATCTTCGCTTCCTTCCACTGCGGGTCGATGCCCGACCAGTCGTAGTAGGAGGTGACCAGCGTCCCTCCCTCCTTGGCCGGGTCGAGCGTGTAGCCGTAGACGTGCCCGATCTGCGGGCGGATCTGCCCCTCAATGGTCCAGGCGATTTCGCGGTCGGGCTCGAACGTCGTGATCTTCACCGTCACGTCGTACTTGCCCATGGGGTAGTCGTTGAGCGACTCGCGGTCCATGTGGATGACGAACATGTCGCCCACCTTCGTGGCCGGCTCGCCCGTGGCGTCCTGCAACATGCCCGAGCTGTCGATGGTGACGTGTCCCTGGGGGTCGCTCAAGAGCGCGAAGATCCGCGCCGGCTCGGCCGGGACCGGCCGCTGCACTTCGATCCGCTCCGTGGTTGCTGTCTCTTCGCTCATGGCCGCATCTTGCCACCAGACCGTTCCCGGCGGCGCCTCATCGGTCCGCCGGGCCCGCCGCGGCCACCAGGTCCTCGGACTCCGCCGGGACCTCCTTCTCGGGCGTCGTGGCCCGGGTGGAATGGGGACCGCGGGCCAGCGACGCGATGGCGGCCAGGAAGGCCAGCCCGGCCGACACGGCGAAGACGATGGTCAGGCCGTCGCTGAACGGCGCCGAAATCAGGTGAGGGAAGTACTCCCGGCCCGTGAGGATCTGCTGCGCCTTCGCGGGCAGCGAGGCCAGTTCCTGTCGTTGGACGGCGGACGCCCTCCAACCCTCAGGCGTCGCCCCGGCGCACCAGCGACGCGTCGAGCCCGAGGAGCTCGACGGTCGTCGCTCCCGCACGCAGCGCCTCGAAGAAGCCCGCCTCCTTCGCCTCGCGGGCGCGCCCGGCGGCCAGGACGGCGTCGAGCGATGCTCCGGGCACGAAGGTGACGCCGTCGACGTCGGCCACCACCCAGTCCCCCGCCGACACGAGGACGCCGCCGACACGGACGGGCACCCCCACGGTCCCCGGCTTGTCCTTGGTGGCGCCGGTCAGCGCCACGGTCGAGGAGAACACGGGGAAGCGATGCGCCTCCAGGGCGCCCACGTCGCGCACGCCACCGTCGAGCACCAGCCCGTCCAGGCCCGCCGCCTCGGCCGCCGTCGTCAACACCTCCCCCCAGTAGCCGCGGTCGGCCACGTGGCCGACGTCGACCACGAGCACGCTGCCCCGGGGCGCCGTCGTCACCGCCACGTGCACGGCCAGGTTGTCGCCCGGCGCGCAGCCCACCGGGTATGCCGGCGCGGCCACCGACGCGCCCGGCCAGGCCGGCCGCAGGCGGCGGTGGGCGGCCCACCCGCCCGACTCCCCCAGCGTGGCCGAGCCCAGCCCGGCCAGCGCCAAAGCGGTCTCATACCGGCTCGCGTCGTCAGTGCTCACGTGCAGCCTCCTCGTCGTCCGGGCGGACGGGCGCTGGCGGCGCCCGTGTCATGCCGTGCCCTGCCCGTGCATTCGACCACCGAGCACCGGCGTCGCACCAGCCCTACACTCCCCGCGTGACCGGCAACATGCTGATCGTGACCCAGGTGGCCCCCTACGTCGACGGGCCCGCCGGCGTGCACGGCACCCTGGCCCAGGCCACCACCGGCCTGTCCGAACTGGCCGACCTGGCCGGGCTCTCCCCCGTCCACGTGCCCGACGTGCGCGACGTGTCGCCCGACGTGCTGGCCGCCTCCCGCGTCCTCGCCCTCTTTACCATCGGCGAGACCCCGTGGTCCGACGAGCAGAAGGCCGCCGTGCACGCGGCGTGGCGCGACGGGAACCTGCGCATCCTCGGCGTGCACTCGGCCACCGATGCCAGTCACACCTGGCCCGAGTACGGCGTCATGCTGGGCGCCCGCTTCGACGGCCACCCCTGGACGCAGCCCTTCGCCATCGACGTGGTCGACGACGCCCACCCGGCCACCGCGCACCTCGGCGAGCAATGGGACTGGACCGACGAGGTCTACCTCTTCCGCGACCTGCGACCCGACGCCCGGCGTGCTCCTCCGCCTGCGCGACGACGAGGTGGACCTCTCGGCGCCGGGCGGCCGGGTGCCCGCGTGCGGCTTCCCCCTGGCCTGGTGCGTCGAGGACGGCCCGGCGCGCAGCTTCTACACCGCCCTGGGCCACTTCCCGCTGGCGTGGGAGCTGCCCGTCTACCTGCGCCACCTGGCCGGAGGACTCGCCTGGCTGGAGGCCAGCGCGTAGCCTGACGCGTATGTCAGGTTCCGCTACTGCCCCGGCCGGCCCGCTGCCCGACATCATGTCGGCGGCCGTGTACCAGTCGCCCGGCGTCGTCACCGTCGAGGAACGGCCCGTCCCCCGGCCGGGGCCCGACCAGGTGGTCGTGCGCGTGCACTCGTGCGGCATCTGCGGCTCGGACATCCACCAAATGCGCGACGGCTGGGGCCTGCCGGCGGGCGTGGTCGGCGGCCACGAGTGGAGCGGGACCATCGCCGCCGTGGGCGACGACGTGACCAGATGGTCGGTGGGCGAGCTGGTCGTCGGCGGATCCTCGCCCAAGTGCGGCACCTGCCGGCGCTGCCGCGAGGGCAAGCCCTCGCAGTGCGAGAACCGCCACTCCATGACGTCGGAGCACGGCGACGGCGCCTTCGCCGAGTACATCGTCGCCCGCGCCGCCGGCGTCCTGCGCCTGCCCGAGGGGCTCGACCCCCGCCACGCCGCGTTGGCCGAGCCGCTGTCGGTGGCCATGCATGGCATCACCCGCGCCGGCGTGGCCCCGGGGGACAGCGTCATGGTCTTCGGCGCCGGGCCCATCGGCGCCCTCAGCATCGCCGCCCTGCGGGCCATGGGCATCGACGACGTCACGGTGGTGGAGCCCAACGAGGGCCGTCGGGCCCTGGCCGAGAAGCTCGGCGCGAGCGCGGGGGTCGACCCGTCCGAGCTGGAGTCGTTCCCTCCCTGGGAGCCCGAGCGCCAGGCAGCCCGGGCCGCCCACGCGGTGCTGGAGTGCTCGGGGCACCGGGCGGCCATCGAGACGGCCTTCAGCCAGGTGAAGCGTGGCGGCATCCTGGTCATGGTCGGTGCCGGCATCGACCACCCGACCTTCGACATCAACCGCATGATCCTCAACGAGCTGACGGTCACCGGCTCGTTCGTCTACGACCTGGGCGGCTTCGAGCGGGCCCTCGAGCTGCTGGCCTCGGACGGCTTCCCGTGCGACCTGCTCATAGAGCCTGGCGCGGTGGCGCTGGACGGCATCGTCGGGGCGCTCGAGAGCCTGGCCACCGGCAAGATCGCCGGCAAGGTCATGGTGGTCCCGGAGGTGCACAGCCGATGACCCACCCCTACTACCCGGCGGGGAACCCCCGCTTCAACCACGTCGCCATGTCGTTGCCCTCCGACCTGTTGGCCGAGGAGAGCCGGCGGGAGATCTGCACCTTCTTCAAGGAGGTGCTCGGCTTCGACGAAATCGACGTCATGACCCAGGACCGGCGGCGGCTCATCCTCAGCTGCGTGCACTGGGACCAGTTCATCTTCCTCATCGCCGAGGACGACCCGATGCGGTGCCCGCGCATGGACCACTACGGCTTCGCCGTGAACTCGCTCGAGGACCTGCAGGGAATTCAGGCCCGTGCCGAGGCCTTCAAGAAGTTGGACGACCGCCTGGAGCTCATCGACCTGCACGCTGACGACCAGGGCGTGGTGAAGATCCACTCGGTCTACGTGCGCCACATTCTGCCGATGACCTGCGAAGTGCAGTACTGGGAGTTCCCCGAGCCGGCGCAGGAAGCGGTGGCCGCCGCGGCGAGCTGAGACCGGGAGACCCCCGGGGCGAACACCGCACCGGTACCGTGCGGGGCATGACCCCCTCCCTCTCCGCCACCACCACGGCCGAACGCGCCGAGCGCTTCGGCGACCTCCACGTCCCCGGCACCCCGCTGCTCATGCCGAACGCCTGGGACATCGGCTCGGCCAAGCTCTTCGCCTCCCTGGGCTTCGAGGCGCTGGCCACCACCAGCGGCGGGTTCGCCGCTTCCCGTGGGCGCCTCGACGGCGCCATGACCAGGGACGAGGTGCTCGTCCACTCCGGTGAACTGGCGGCAGCCGTCGACGTGCCCGTCTCGGGCGACCTCGAGAACTGCTTCGCCGACGATCCGGCGGGCGTGGCCGCCACCATCACCGCCGCGATCGACGCCGGGCTGGCCGGCGGGTCGGTGGAGGACTTCACGCGCCGCACGGAGGACCCGATCTACGAGCTGGCGCAGGCCACCGAGCGGGTACGGGCCGCCGCCGAGGCCGCCCACGCCGGCCCCGTCCGCTTCGTGCTGACCGCACGGGCGGAGAACTACCTGCACAGGCGGGTGGACCTGGCCGACACCATCGACCGCTTGCAGGCCTACCAGGAGGCCGGCGCCGACGTCCTCTTCGCGCCGCGGGTCGTGGACCCCCAAGAGGTCCGTACCCTGCTGGCCGCCGTCGACCGGCCGGTGAGCGTCCTCGTCACTCCCAACGCGCCGTCGGTCGGCGAGCTGGCCCAGCTCGGCGTGGCCCGGATCTCGGTCGGCGGCGCCGTCGCCGTGGCCGCCTACGGATCCGCCATCGCTGCGGTGAAGGAACTGCGCGACCAGGGCACGGCCAACTACTGGGACGCAGCCAACGCCGCCCGCGCCGACATGCAGGCCGCCTTTGCCGGTCCCTGACGGTCGGCCCCACCTCGGTCCTCTGCACCGTCGCCGAACAGCGGCGCCGCCACGCGGCAGCACCAGCGCGTCGATGGTGGGGCGCGGTTGGGGGTTCGGTCCGGCACCGAAGCCACCTCGAGGGTGCGTGAGGCATGACGCAGGCGCGTGTGGCGCGCTCGACATCGCCGGCCGCGGCCGGCTGGAAACGCGAGGTGAAGCGGCGGGCGGCCCCCGGCGAGGTGCCTTAGGGGGAAATCGACGGGGGCCGCCCTCGCTATGGGGCGCTATGGCGTTAGGTCACGGCCACCTGCACCTTTCTCGCCATGGGCCCTGGGTACGGTCTCGGGGTCCGACCGCTCCGGTTCGTCGCCGCCGAGGCCAGTGGCGCGATCTCGGTTGCGGTCGAAGCATCTTGCGTGGCGAGCGGGAGGCTCCTCCCTGCGGGAGCCATCCCCGGCCACGCCCGGTGACGTGCGGACCACCGGCCTTGCTCGAGGATGCGTTGCTCGGACGAGGCCGTCGGGTTCCTCGCCCCACCCGAGCCCTTCCTCATCGTGGATGAGGCGCACCATCGATTTGTTCTCACCCACCATGTCCTCCAGCCGCCTGTAGCCTCCAGCCTCCAGCCTCGAAACGCGATCACGGATATGCGACGGTGTCGGCCGTGGGTCCGACCGGCTGCTCGGGCGAAGGGGTCCAACGCCGGTTCTGGACAGGGTCATACAGCCTCGCCACCTCCTTGAGGACCGCCCTGACCTGGAAGGCCTGGTCCCAGAGGGCCGCACGTCGGGACGGGGACAGGCTCGTGGCGTCGACCCGCTGTGCAATGGATCGAAGCGTGACTTGCAGACACTGCAGGACGAGGGCCTGTCCCGACGATCCGGCCGCCCAAGGCGGTGCCAAAGAATGGCGGAGATCGGTCACGGCGCGGTCGAGGTCGTCGATTCCGCAGAGGAGTCCCTCTGCGTCGCGAGGCCCGACCACGCTCGCGGCGCTGGCCAGCACCAGACTCAACGAGAAGATTTCCCCGAACAACTGGTTGAAGAGCAACTCGGCTGGTCGGGTATCAGCCTGAGCACTCGCATATTCAACAGAGAGCGGCGCTTCCACGTCGAGACCCCTTCCGTGCGCGTCAAAACAGACACGCCGCCGAGGTCTGGGCGACGCACCGCCTCAACCGACGCGGTCCCGGTCGGCTCAGTCGATACGGCCCCCGTTCTACCATTTCTTTACGAACGTTGCCAGGCCCCAAAGTCCGGCGGACCCAGCGCCGATCGAGGCCACCCCCTCCCCCTACGGCAGCCCCTGTGACGTAGGCCCCTGGCACCGAACCCTCGCCCCAGGCCAACATCTCAGGCGTGGCAGACCGGGCGATACCCGCCAGCCCCGATGCCGAGCGCGTCCTCGAATCCCTCCGGGAGTTCGTGGCCGAGGTCGCCCACGAAGGGCGGCGCGCCGACCTTCTCCGTGATCTGGCGATTCGGCTGAGGTCCCTTCTCGGGGTCGCCGGCACCGGCGTCAGCATCGTCCACAGCAACCGCCTGGTATCTGAGGCCGCAGACGGCTACGAAGTTCCCAGCTTGGAGCGGCTCGTCGACTCCACACTTGGAGGTCCGACCACGGACGCGGCCACCGTCGGCAGGAACGTAGTGGTGGACGACCTGCGCACCCGCGCCGGCGACTGGCCGACGTACGCCGCCGCGGCCGAGCGCGCCGGCATCAGCGCCGTCGCCGCGATCCCGATCACGGCAACCAAGGTTCTCGGCGTGCTGACGCTCGTCTCCTCATCGCCCCGCCAGTGGCTCGAGTTCGATCTGAAGGTGATCGGCGCCTTCGCGGAGGTGGCCGCCGGCTATCTCGTCCGCGCCAACGAGCACCTCGCCGACAGCCAGAGGATCCAGCAGCTGGAGGAGGCGCTCGAGAGCCGGATCATCATTGAGCAGGCCAAGGGCGTGCTCATGGCCACGCGAGACGTCGGGCCGGACGAGGCCTTCGCCATCCTGCGCAAGCATGCCAACGACCACCGCGTGTCTCTCCGGCACACGGCGGAATCAGTCGTCACAATGGGACTGCGGCCCTAGTTCGACCCGACGGTCTCCTCCACCCGGGTCCGACCACACTTGCCCGGGCGGGGCCAGCTGCCGTCATTCCAGTCCATCGGGGGTCTCCATGATCAGGAGCACGGAGACGTCGTCGCTCCCGATGACGGGGAAAACACTGACCGCACAGGTGATGCTCGCCCCGAGCCGGTTCATGGCGTCCAGCTCGACCGTGACCGCCGAACCGCCCGGTGTTCGACAGGCACGCACCGGATCTTGCAAGCGTTCCAGAGGCAAACCGAAATCCAGACCGAAGAAGGGCTCCCCCAGCACCTCCTCTTCCGTGAGACCCCACAAGTCGGTCGCCTTCGAGTTCCACTCTGTAACGAGCAATCGGCCATTGAGTACGACGATCACCCCATGGAAGTTGTCCATGACCTTGCGATGCAGATCGCCGTACCGGATGAGCTCCCGGTTGGATTCGACCAGGCTGGAGTTGAGCTGCTCGACGGCTTCCGTCGTCGACTTGAGATCGATGTTCGTCGCTTCCAGCTCCTCGTTCGCGGACCGCAACTCCTCGTTGGTGGTCTCGAGTTCCTCGTTGGCCGACTGGAGCTCCTCGTTGCTGGTCTCGAGCTCCTCATAGCTCGATTGAAGCTCCTCGTTGCTCGTCACCAGCTCTTCGTTCGTCGATTGCAACTCCTCGTAGGCGGTCTCGAGCTCCTCGTGCAGCTGACGAAACCCTTCACGCAACTCCCGCGTGTGCCTGATGTCGTCGAACGTGATGCTCGCTCCCACGGCCCTCTGCTCGAGGTCGAGTATCGGGAGGATGCGCACTTCGAAATCCATTGTCCGCTCGTCGGACACCTCGTATTGGGCGACGCCGAGGTCGATGGACACTCCATCGCGCATTGCCTGTTCGGCGCGGCTCACGAGGTCGATGGGCTGCCGGGCGAACGGGAGCTCCTCAAACGGGTGCGTGAGATCCCGCGCTGTGAGGGCAAACAGCTGCTGGGCGGCGTCATTGGCACCAAAGAGCCTCAGCTGCTTGTCCACCTGGACCTCGGCGATCGGGGAAGGTTGGAACGGATTGTCGTAGATCTCGGAGAGCTCGTCCACCATTCTCGAGCGCACCTCGGACGGTCCGATGTCGAAGGGTCGACGCTCCTCACCCGGACCCATGCCGCCCCGCAGGAGGTGGGGCATGGTGACGAAGATCCGGTGCTGGAGGCTGACCGGGCTGAATCGCTCGGCACCGCCTCGAAGAACCATTTCGGCACGCCCGATGAAGAGGTAGCCACCGTCTCGCAGCGCGTACTGCAGGCGCGGGATCACGTACGCCTGTGTCTCGGCGGTGAGGTACATCAGCGTGTTGCGGCAGGCCACCAGATCCACCCGCGAGATCGGGGGATCCTTGGTCAGGTCGAGGCGGCCGAAGACCACCGTCCGACGGAGGCTCGGGATGATGACCGAGCCGCGGTTGTGGATGTCCTCCTCGAAGTACTTCGCCCGCAGGTCCTCGGGGACATCCGCCAGGGACCGCTCGGAATAGACGCCGACTCGTGCTTGCTCCAACGCCTCGAGGTCGATGTCGGTGGCGTAGATCTTCACCTGGCGGGCCGTCTCCTGGACCCCCAGTAGTTCTGCCATGAGGATGGCAATGGTGTAGGGCTCCTCTCCGGTCGCGCAGCCTGCGCTCCAGATCCGGATCGGTTGCGCCATTCCTCGCCGGGAGATGATTTGGGGAAGCACCTCGGCTTGGAGATACTGCCACGACGACGCGTCCCGAAAGAACCCGGTCAAATTGATGAGGATGGTGTTGAAGAGGTAGGTGAACTCGTCGACGTCCGCCTCGAGCTTGTCGCGGTAGTCGGCGATCGATTCCGTCCTGACCTCGTGCATCCGCCGATGGACACGGCGTCCGATCGACGAGCGCTTGTAGCCGGTGAAGTCGAACCCCCGGGCGTCACGAATGAAGCGGAGCAGTTCCTCGAGCTCTTCGTCTTCGCCGGCTCCCGACCTCTCACTGGACAGCCCAGAGACGTCGGCCATCCCCGTTTCAGCCTCAGGCGACCCGGCCTGACCGTCGTCGCCGAGCGCGGGGCTCACGGTGCGCCCTCCCTCCCGGCGAGCACGATCAGTGCGGGTCCGATCTCGTCCAGCCCGAGGACGAAGTCGACGTCGCCGGTCTCGATCGCGGCGCGCGGCATGCCTGCGAACTCGGCCGTGGACGGATCCTGCACAATGACCGTCCCTCCCGTCTGGGCGATCGCCCGCACCCCCATGTTGGCATCGCTTCCCGTGCCTGTGAGCACGACGCCGATCGCGCGCCCCGGATAGGCACCCGCGCCCGACTCGAAGAGCAGGTCGGCCGAGGGGCGGACGAAGTGCACCAACTCCGAATGGGACAGGCTGAGGCGGCCTTCGGGCGTGACCAGCAGGTGCTCGTCGGGCGGTGCCGTATAGGCGGTGGCAGGCTCGAGCTTGGTCCCGTCGATGGCCTCCTCGACGCGTATCTGCGTGCGACGCCGCAGGATGTCCGCCATCAAGCTGCGATGGCGCGGGTCGAGATGCTGGACGATCACGACGGGGAGGCGGAAGTCTGCCGGCAACGCGCCCAGAACCTGGCTGATGGCGGCCAGCCCTCCCGCGGAGGCGGCCATCATGACGATGTCATACCCGTCGGCGGCTCCGGGACTCCTCATCCAGACGTCCGAGAAGGAGTCGACGTCCTTGTGCTCCCCGTCGATCACCTGTATCCGCACATCCTCCCGGGACGACGCTGTGAACAGACGTAATCCTCGCACACGAACGTCGATGGGAACGCGGGTTGTGAGCCGGTGTCGCGTCCCGAGCTCTCGATGGTCCAGGCGGCCAGGCGCCCTCTTGCCCGGAGGCGATTCCCGTTGCCTCGGCCGTTGCAGGTCGGGCCGGAGCCCCCGGATTGCAGAGGCCGGCCAGGGCTGGCGACCGGGACGCGGCGAACGCGGCGCGCCCGATCGTCGCGGCGGCGTTGAGAAGGCGTCGGTCAGTCCCCGACGGCGACCGTCACCTCGATCTCCACCGCGCCCCCCGCGGCAGCGCCGCCACCCCGACGGCCGAGCGCGTGTGGCGTCCCGCGTCGCCGAACACGTCGGCCAGCACCGCGCTGGCCCCGTCGACCACCGCCGGCTGCTGGTGGAAGTCCGGCGCCGAGGCCACAAAGCCCGTCACCGTGAGGACACGGTCCACCCGGTCCAGCGACCCGAGGGCCACCTCCAGCACGGCCAGCGCGTTCAGCGCGCACACCGCCGCGGCCTCGCGCCCCTCCTCCACCGTGACGGTGTCGCCCAGCCGGCCTAGGCACGTGAGCTCCCCTGCGATGCGCGGCAGCTGCCCCGACGTCCGCGCCACCCCGTCCCACACCACCACGGCGTCGAGCGGGTCGTGTGGCGGGTGCGGCCCGTGCAGCGTCAGGCCGAGCTCTTTCAGGCGGGCCCGGACCCTCCCCTCCGTTTCCGCTTCGGCACCCGGCACCGCTGACCTAGCGCATGAAGGGGTAGACGCTGGCGAAGTTGGCGTTGACCTTCTCGGGCAGCGGGTAGATGGCGCCGAGCTGCTTGCTCCCCCAGATGATCCGCGCCGAGCGCTCGACCAGCGCCGTGTTGTGCATGGTCCGCTCCATGGTGGTGCCGATGGCCACCATGCCGTGGTTGGCGATGAGGGCGGCGCCGCGGTCCTCCAATGCCTTGACCACCTGCTCGGCCAGATCGGGGGAGCCGCTCGGCGCGTACTCGGTGCAGCGGATGTCGCCCCCCAAATAGACGGTGAACTCGTCGATGCAGCTCGGGATGTCCTGCTGGGCCACGGCGAACATGGTGGCGTGCATGGCGTGAGAGTGGATGCACACGCCGATGTCCTCGTAGGCGTTCATGACGGCCAGGTGGAGGTATTTCTCCGACGTCGGCCCGCGCGTGCCGGCCACCACGTCGCCGGCCGGGTTCACGATGACGATGTCCTCGGGCGTCATGATCCGGTAGTCGAGCGACGACGGGGTGCAGGCGATGTTGCCGTCCTCCATGCGCGCCGAGATGTTCCCCGAGGTCCCCTCGACGAGTCCCTTCGCCAGCAGTTCCTGGGCCGCCGCGACGATCTGCTCGGGTGCGTTCTCAATGAAGGTCGCCATGGCCGCTGCTCCTCGGTTGGGATCGGGTCGGGCGACCGCGTCGCCCCGTGGGTCGGCACAGATGGTACAGCCCCGGGCGCCATCCCTGACACGGCTGTCAGCAAACGGGGTGGCGAGTACAGTGCGCGCCATGGGACTCCTGGACGGTCGGACGGCGGTGGTGACGGGTGCGGGTCGGGGCATCGGGCGGGACATCGCCCTCTGCCTGGCCGCCGAGGGGGCGCAGGTCGTCGTCAACGACGTCGGCGTGTCGCTCGGTGGTGAGGGGACCGGCGAGGACCCCGCCGCGCTGGTCTGCGCCGACATAGAGGCGGCGGGGGGCGCCGCCGTCCCCAACCACGACTCGGTGAGCGACTTCGAGGCGGCAGGCCGCATCATCGACACCGCGGTCGACACCTTCGGCTCCGTCGACATCGTCGTCAACAACGCAGGCATCGTGCGCGACCGCACCCTGGTCAAGATGGACGAGGCCGACTACGACGCCGTGATCGCCGTGCACCAAAAAGGCACCTTCAACACCGTGCGCCACGCCGCGCCCCTGATGAAGGACGCCGGCTACGGCCGCATCGTCAACATCACCTCGTCGGCCGGCCTGCGGGGCAACTTCGGCCAGACCAACTACGGCGCCGCCAAGGCCGCCATCATGGGCATGACCTTCGTGTGGGCGCTCGAGTTGGGCAAGTACGGCATCACCGTCAACGCGGTGGCGCCCGCCGGCTTCACCCGCATGACCGAGGGCCTCTACGCCGGGAGCCGAACCGCCGGCCGACCAGGACCCCGCCCTCAACGCGGCGCTCGTCGCCTTCCTGGCCTCCGAGGGCGCCTCCTACGTCAACGGCCAGGTGCTCGGCCGCACCGGCTTCGCCTACACGCTCTTCCAGACGCCGCGCCAGATCGCCACCATGTGGCGCGAGGGCGGCTGGACGCCCGAGGAAGTGGCCGAGCACTTCCACGAGGTGCTGGGCCAGCACCTCCAGCCCGTCGGCATGGGCGAGCACCCGCTGCTGGGCAAGAAGGACTGAGGCCGGAGCAGGAGGCGGCGGCCCGCCGCACCGAACTGCCCCACGCCGGCGCGGCGGCCGGCCCGGCCCGGCCCGGCGCACCCGGAGCGACGCCCCGGCCCCGATGTCTGCTGGTTACCTACGGGGTCGGCCTCACGGACTCCTCTCGAAATCGATAGGAAACGCTAACGAATCCGGGGCAAAACCGAGAGCCCAGCGCCCTATACACCCGCCCGGATGGACCCCGACGGGCCCACGAACTCCCGCCCTCCCGCCACGGGGCCGGCCCGGAGCGGTCCGTTGCCACCATGGATAGGGTGGGACGCTCAAAGGGCACAGATCACTCGACGAGGGAGGCTCCTCATGGACGTGCGCGACAAGATCTACATCAACGGGGCGTGGGTCCCCTCGACCGGCTCGGGCACCCTCGAGGTGATCGACTCGGCCACCGAGGAGGTCTTCGCCACCATCCCCGAAGGCACGCCCGAGGACGTCGACAAGGCCGTCGAGGCCGCCGCCGCCGCCTTCCCCGCCTGGGCCGCCACTTCGCGTGAGGAGCGGGGCAAGCTGCTCAGGCGCATCGGCGAAGCCCTGGCGGCCCGCACCGACGAGCTGGCCCAGGTCATCAGCCACGAGGTCGGCATGCCGATGACGCTGTCGGGCTCCATCCAGGTCGGCCTGCCCGCGGGCGCCTTCGCCGACGCCGCCGACGCCGCCGAGGCCTTCCAGTGGGAGGAGGAGCTCGGCAACTCGCTCGTCGTGCACGAGCCCATCGGGGTCGTGGGCGCCATCACGCCGTGGAACTTCCCCCTGTACCAGGTCGTGCTCAAGGTGGCCCCCGCGCTGGCCGCGGGCTGCACCGTCGTCCTCAAGCCCAGCGAGGTGGCGCCGATCAACGCCTTCATCCTGGCCGACATCATCGACGAGGTCGGCCTACCGGCCGGCGTGTTCAATTTGGTAAGTGGCGTCGGGCCGGTGGTGGGCGAGGCCATCGCGGCGCACCCCAAGGTCGACATGGTGTCCTTCACCGGCTCCACCCGGGCCGGACGGCGAGTCATGGAGCTCGCCGCCGAGGGCATCAAGCGGGTCTCGCTCGAGCTGGGCGGCAAGTCGGCCAACATCCTGCTCGACGACGCCGACCTGGCGGCGGCCGTCCCGGCCGGGGTCTTCGCCTGCTACATGAACTCGGGCCAGACCTGCTCGGCCCTCACCCGGATGCTCGTCCCCCGGGACAAGCTGGCCGAGGTGGAAGAGCTGGCAGCGGGCGCTGCCGCCGGCTTCGCCCCCGGCGACCCCTTCGAGCCCGGCAAGCTCCTCGGGCCGCTCGTGTCCTCGGTACAAAGGGAGCGGGTCCGGGGCTACATCAACAAGGGAATCGAGGAGGGGGCCAAGCTGGTCATCGGCGGGGCGGCCGCACCCGAGGGACTGGAGAAGGGCTTCTTTGTCCAGCCCACGGTCTTCTCCGACGTCACCCCGGACATGACCATCGCCCGGGAGGAGATCTTCGGTCCCGTCCTCTCCATCATGCCCTACGACACCGAGGAAGAGGCGATCGAGATCGCCAACGACACCCCCTACGGTTTGTCCGGCGGAGTGTGGAGCAGCGACCCGGCCCGGGCCGAGAAGGTGGCGCGGCAAATGCGGACCGGTCAGGTCGACATCAACGGCGGGGCCTTCAACCCCGGCGCACCCTTCGGCGGCTACAAACAATCGGGTAATGGCCGTGAGCGCGGCAAGTACGGACTCGAGGAGTACATCGAGACCAAGGCGATGCAGCGCTAGCAGCACGCTCGACGGAGGAGCCGACCGCGGCCACGCCGCCTGCTCCTCCGTCCCGCCTCGCGGCGGGCACAGGGGGATCCTGCTCCGAGGACCCGCCGGCGGTGCCGCGGTGCGGGAGGTTTCCCGCATCGACTACCAGACCCCGGGGAGCAACCTCCACCGGACCTGGCGTCGGTACGGTTCGTAGTGCCCGTTCGTCGCAAGGACGCGGTCCTCGGCGAGGGCTCGGCCGACGTTGCAACCCGACGCGAACACCATCACGAGGGCGTTGCGCACCGAGATGCTTTGCAGCAGGTACCCGAACTGAAGGAGGAGGTAGGACGCATAAATGGGATGGCGGACGACGGCGTAGGGACCTCGTCTCACCAACCCACGGTCCGCCGCGACGAATCCGAAGGAGCGGCCAAGGGCGAGGAACGACGTCACGCAGATGGCGAGGCCGAAGAGCTGGACGGCCAGGCCAGCCGTGACTCCCCACGGTGGATGGGCACCGACTGGCCGGAACAGCACACCGCCGAACGTCCCACCAAAGGCAAGGAGCCAATCGCCCAACCGTCCGCTGACGATGCGTGCGGGGCGCCGAATGAGGTAGGCGAGAACCACCCACGTCTGCTCGGCGAGGAACACCCCGCCGATCAAACGATGCGTCTCCAGGTAGAACTTCAGAGTGGCCAGCGCGAAGTAAGCGGCGCCGGCGGCTCCGATGACGTTCGCTGACATCCTGATGGCCCGCCGTGCTCGGTCCGACAGGAGTTCGGGCTCGAAGAGACGGCGTCGCAGCCAGGGCGCCCGCTTCGCAGTGGTGACGGAGTGGAGAGGGGGACCAGCGGAGCCCAGTCGAGGCCCCGCCGCCACGGCTAGGCCTCCACCACGCGTCGCTCGATGAGTGCGTCGAGACTGAATCGACCGGAGCCGAGAAGGGCAGCCACGAGCGCCAGGACCGCCAGCGCAAGGTTCAGCTGATAGCCCGGGGGGTTCGACACCGAGTTGATCCCCGTCGCCCACGTCACGGTGATCATCGCCATCACCATGTCCCCGAACAGAGCGACGCCGGCCAGGCGCGAGAAGAGCCCGAGGGCGAGTGCGACCCCGCCGCCGAACTCGATCAACCCACCGAGGACGGCGAACAGCCCACCGGGATGGAGGTGGGCGGTCTGCGAGAAGTAGAGAGCGGTCCGATGAAGGCCCGGACCGTTGAACGAACCGAAGAGCTTCCCGGCCCCGTAATAGATGAAGATCCAGGCCAGCGCCACGCGGACGGCCAGCAGAGCCCAGTCGGCGGCGGGCGGCGCGGCGCGGGTCCCGACCACGGTCGCCAACAGCGCCCGACCCGGGCGCCGGTGCGTCCCGACGGTCGCCGTCACCATGACGCCAGCCTCGTCCAGCGGCACGTTGAGGCGGTCCGGAGGTGGCCCGCACGCTCGAGGTGGCAGCCGTCGCTTCCGCCGGACCGATGCGGGGCCGATCGGATGGACGGCGGCACCGTGAGGTCGCGCATGGGGCGGAAGGGCGCCACCAGCTGAGCGGCGAGGACGGCAAGGTGCTGCGGGCGCGGTGTCGCCTGCTCGACCATCAGCGGTCGACCGGGCAGCCCCGTGTCGATACCGACTGTCTCTGGAGTCGGGAACACCGCCCGATGGAAGATCTGATCCCAGATCGTCAGGGCGAAGCCGAGGTTCACGTCCTGTGGCCCGTCCAATTGGTGGTGGATGCGGTGATAGTTCGGGCTCACCAAGACTCGTCCGAGCGGCCCGAAACTCAAGCGGGTATTGGAGTGGGCGAAAGCCACGATGCCAGCGTAAATGACGAGAACGGTGACCGACACCGCTCCGTTGGCCAGAAGTACCACGCCTGGAATCAGCGCCAGCAGATAGGAGACATGGATCAGCGGGTGGGTACGAAACACCGTCAACACACTCATGTCCTCTTGCGAATGGTGCAGCTCATGGAAGCGCCAGAGCATTCGGACGCGGTGATTCGCAAGATGGACGAACCAGTTCAAACCGTCCATGGCAACGACGATGACGGCGATCGCACCCCAGCGTGGAAGCGTGCCGATCTTCGGCAGGACGATCCACGGCAGACCCCTGCGAACCACCGCCACGAAGGAGAGGGTGAGCGCAGTCACCAGTGGCGCGACGAGCACCACGTTCATGACGGTGAGAAGGAGGTCATGACGGTAGCCGCGGGCGAAGAGCGGTCGCTGCTGGGCCGGCCAGATTCGCTCCACGACGAGGAAGACCCCGATGATCCCGAGGGTCAACGGACCCACCAGGACCACGCGAAGACTCGTCAGGGATCCGGCGAAGTGCTCACCGCCCCAGTGACTGGACCAACCGATCCCAACCAGGGCAGCGGCCACAGCCGCAATCCCGGCCGCCGGGAGGTAGAGACGCGACGACAGACGCGATCCACGGCCGACTCGCCTCCCGACTCCTTCGCTCCGCTGGCGAAGGAACGGGAGAACGAGACGGCGCAATGAGAACAGAGGACATGACTTCCTCCCGGTCCCGAATCTCGGCGCTAGAACGACACTCCCCCCGAGCCGGCCGTCGACCACCGGAGCCGGAGCCCGAGCTGAGCTCGACGATGCCGACTTCGCCGTCACGACGACGGACCACTTGCCCCACGTATCGGTGATGTTGCCATTCACCTGGCCGGCACCCGTGTCACCGAGAACCAGTAGAGCGGCTTGCCGGCGTAGGTCACCTGAAGAGCGCCACCGCTCCGCTTCACGGTGCCGAGCTTCGAAGCGCTCACTCCTGTCCCGGCCGTGGCCTTGGTCACGCCTTTGGGCAGCATGAGCGCGGGCCAGATCTTCAGGCACGATGTGGAACAGGCCGTCTTGCTCGCCTTCAACGTGTAGACGGTCTTACCGCTCACCAGGATCGTGCCAAAATTCGAGTTCTTGGTCGTCGACACGACGACGCTCGACGCCGCCCCTGCCGTACTGTCGGCCAGGACCAATCCGGACAGCCCACCAAGGGCCACGGCGGCGCCGACCATTCGTCCAAGTGGCACTTTGCGGGTCGAGCTACGGTTTTGCGTAGCGTGTTTCATGTCGCGTCTCCTCGTTCGTTTCCGTTTCCTTCCCATAGATCTACGAAGGTGGTCGGTAGAGGGATTACCGCGGAGAAGGCTTTCGCCACGTTGACCGTGTCGCGATGAGCGGATCTGCCCGCTGTCGAGCCCGATGCCCCCGAGATGGGACAGCACTTCTCGAGTGTAGGGCTGGGCTTCAGACGCTCGGAGCAGGGCGGGGGCGATTCGGGAATGGGGCCGAGGGCGAGAAGCTCACTCCCAGGGCAAGCGTCGAGGAATCCATGGGCTCAGCCCTGCTACCCCAGTGGGTTCCTCCACCCCGGCGACCCGGTCCGCCCACCGGCCGCCACCCTTAGCCCGATGTAGTTCTTCTGCGCCTCCACCGTCCCCGCCCCCACGCACAGCCCGCGGATGTCGCGGTACGCGCGCTCGAGCGGGTACTCGCGCGAATAGCCGTAGCCGCCGTGGATCTGCATGGCCTCGTCGCACACGAACTTGGCCGCCAGGTTGGCCGCCGTCTTGGCCAGGGCCGTCTCCAACGCCGGCGGCGTCCCGCCCGGGCCGGCCAGGCGCACCGCCCGGGCCAAGAGCAGGCGTGCCCCCTCGAGCTGCACCGCCATGTCGGCCAGCTTCCACTGCAGTCCCTGCAGCTCGGCGAGCGGCCGGCCGCCGATGACCCGCTCGTTCATGTAGCGCACGGCGTGCTCCAGCGCCCCCTGCGCCGCCCCCACGCACATGGAGGCGTTGCCGCAGCGCTCGTGGTTGAGGTGCGACAGCAGCACCTTGAAGGCCTCGGTGCTCGACGGGTCCCCGGCCAGCAGCACGTCGTCCTCGGTGATGGCGACCCCGTCGAAGGCCAGCTCGGCCTCGGTGGCGGCGTGGATCCCCATGCCCTTGTGCCGGCCGGTCACCGAGACGCCGGCGCGGTCGGTCGGCACGACGACGGCGCCGATCCCCTTGGCCCCCTCGCCGCCGGGCCAGCGGCACCACACCAGCACACCCTGGGCCACGTCGCCCATCGTCGAGTAGTTCTTGTAGGCGTTGAGGCGCCAGCGCCCCGGCCCGTCCTCGACCAGGGCCGCCCGCATGTTCTGCACGGCGGAGCCGGCGTCGGGCTCGGTGATGCCGATGCTGATGAGCGCCTCGCCGTCGGCCACGGCCGGCAGCCAGCGCTCCTTCATGGCCGGCGGCCCCAGGTGCTCGATGCCGCGGGGTGGTCCGTTGAAGGTGAGCTGGCAGCAGATGGCCGACGACACGTCGGCCCGGGCGATCTCCTCGAGCACGATCGACGCCTCGACGTCGCCCAGGCCCAGCCCGCCCCACTGCTCCCCCACCGTGATGCGCAACAGGTCGGCCGCGGCCAGCGCCTTGCGCACCTCGGCCGGCACCACGCCCTCCTCGTCGGCCTGGTGCGCCCGGGGCGCCACCTCCCGGGTGGCCACGTCGCGGGCCAGCTGGCGCAGCGCCGCCTGGTCCTCGGTCTCGGCCAGCAGGTCGTCCCCGGCAGCGCCGCTCACGGCGTCAGCCGAGCTCGGTGCCGACGATGCCGACGAAGCTCACGCCCTCCCCCGGCGCGCCGCCGAGGTTGTGGGTCAGGCCCAGGGTCCGGCCCGGGCCCACCGTGGTGATCTGGCGCTCCGGCGGCGCCTCGCCGCGCAGCTGCAGCCAGCATTCGAAGAGCATGCGCAGACCCGAGGCGCCGATGGGGTGCCCGAAGGACTTGAGGCCGCCGTCGGGGTTGACCGGCAACTCGCCGTCGCGGTCGAAGGTGCCCTCGAGCACCTCCTTCCAGGCCGTGCCCCGCTCGGCGAAGCCGAGGTCCTCCATCAACACCAGCTCGGTCGGGGTGAAGCAGTCGTGCACCTCCGCCATGGCCAGCTGGGCCCGCGGATCGGTGATGCCGGCCTGGGCGTAGGCGTCCTCGGCCGAGCGGACCACCTCCTCGAAGGTCGTGTAGTCGTAGGCCGGGTCGATCGGCCCGGCCGCCGGGCCGGCCACGAAGGCCAGTGCCTTTACGTAGAGCGGGTTGGCGCAGTACGTGGGCGCGTCCTCGACCCGGCAGATGACCGCGGCCGCCGAGCCGTCGCTCACGCCGCTGCAGTCGAACACCCCCAGGTCGCCGGCCACCAGCGGCGCCTTGGCGATCGTCTCCATGGAGACTTCCTTCTGGAACTGGGCCCTCGGGTTGCGCGCCCCGTTCTGGTGGTTCTTGAAGGCGATCCGGCTCATGACCTCCTTCAGCTGGTCCTGGTCGACCCCGTACTTGTGCGCGTACGACGGGGCCAGGAAGGAGAACGCGGCCGGCGACGACAGGCCGGGGTCGGTGCCGTCGCCCACGGCGCGGATGCCGGTCAGCCCCGAGTAGCCGGTGTCCTTGAGCTTCTCCACCCCGATGGCCATGGCCACGTCGTAGGCGCCCGATGCGACGGCGTAGCAGGCGTTGCGGAAGGCCTCCGAACCGGTTGCGCAGTAGTTCTCGACCCGGGTCACCGGCTTGTAGTCGAGCTTCAAGGGCCGCGACAGCGTGACGCCGCACACGCCGGACGTCATGGTGCCGAGCCAGAAGGCGTCGATGTCGTGGATGGACAGGCCGGCCGAGGCAGCCGCCTCGGTGGCCGCGTCCGTCAGCAGGTCGTCGACGCCCTTGTCCCACAGCTCGCCGAAGCGGGTGCACCCCATGCCGATGATGGCCACCCGGTCGCGTATGCCGCTGCTTGCCATGGCCCTACTCTCCTCGCTGCTCTGTGCCGGGGCCGCTCTCCGCGTCCCGGCCGGCGGCGCCGGCCAGCGGCCGCGCCTTCCAGAAGTAATTGTGCACGCCCTGGGCCGTCCACACGCGCCGGAACGTCATGGACACCCGGTCGCCGATGGACAGCTCGGACGCCTGGGCATCGGTCAGTTCGCAGCGGAACCGGCCGCCGCCGTCGAAGTCGATGATGACGCCGATCACCGGCGGCGACAGGGAGTAGGCCAGGTGGTCGATGGTGAAGGTGGCCACCGTCCCCGGCACGTCGGCCAGCCGCTCCACCTGCATGTGGTCGATGGCGTGGCAGTTCAGGCACGCCCGCGTCGGCGGCATGTGGCGGAAGCCGCAGTCCAGGCACCGCGAGGCGGCGAACGCGTACTTCCACTCCTCGGAGCGGTGCACGGTCGGCGCGCCGGGGCGCTCCGGGTCGGGCCGCCGCGGCGGCTCCCGGCGCAGTTGGCCGCGCCAGGTCAGGAAGGTGGCGTAGGCCAGGTCGTCCCGCCCGGCCGCCACCTGCTCGGCCACCGAGGGCACCCCGGCCCCCGAGTGGGCCCGCTGCGCGGCCACCAAGGCGTCGGTCGTGCGCAGCACGAAGGCGTCCGCCCCGTCGGCCAGCGACAGCACGGCGATCACCTGCCCCGGCTCGGCCCGCTCGAGCACGTCGCACAGGGCCACGGCGGCCTGGGCCGCGCCCAGGTTCCCCACGGAGCCGGTCAGGTCCGGCACCAGCACCCCGTCGCGCACGCCCAGCGCGGACGCCACCGCTTTGGTCGCCCGCACGTGCAGCCCGGTCACGACCGCGTGGTCGATGTCGCCCTCGGCCAGCCCGGCGTCCTTGAGCGCCGCCGCGAAGGCCTCGCGGGCCAGCGGCACGTAGAGCTCCTCGCCGAAGCGCTCCTCCCACACGTGCGAGTCGGCCTCGCCCGGCACGCGCCAGCGGTCGAGGAATTCGTCGGTGGCCGCCCCGCGGCCGACCAGCTCGGCCACCGCACCGTCCGGCGCGCAGACGAAGGCCGCCGCACCGTCACCGCTGTCGCGCTCCTCGGCCGAACCGGCCAGGCCGGTGCGCAGGTCGGAGGTGACGGCCAGGGTGGTGCGGCCGCCGGCCGCCCCGGCGAGGGCCGCCAGCAGCGTCGCTGTGGCCGAACGCGACGAGCCGGCGAAGTCGTAGGCGCCGCACGCCCGCCCCAGCCCTAGCGCGGCGTGCACCGTGGTGGCGCTCGTCTTGTCGAGGTAGCCCGGGTCGGGCGTCGACAGGAACAGGTCCTGCACCGCCGCCGCGCCGGGACCGACCGCCAGCGCCCGCCGTCCGGCCTCCACCCCCAACGTGGTCGTGTCCTCGTCGTACGAGGCCACGGAGCGCGTCCCCCTGCCGCTGCCGCTGCCCAGGACACCCTTGATGGCCGACCGCTGCAGCCGCCAGTAGGGCAGGTAGCTGCCCCAGGTCACGATCCCGCTGCCCATGAGGAGCCGATCCTACCGAGCGCCGGCGGCCGCCCCGCCGGGGGAGCCCGGGCTCAAGCGGCCGACCGCGCCGGCGCGCAGCTCGGCCCGCCGGGCCTCCGTGGCCGCCTCGTCCACCGCCAGCGTCAGCTCCTCGAGCGACCCGGTCAGCACCACGCCGTAGTCGCGCGCCGCGGCCTCCACGCTCACGTACTCGTCGAGCACGTCGTCGAGCACCGCTGTCGCGGGGCGATCCAGCGGGTCGCCCCAGCCGCCGCCCCCGCCGTAGTCGAAGTTGATGCGGTCCCCCGCCTCCATGGGTTCCCAGTCGGCCGTGTGGTGCACCGTGATTTCGCGGTCCGTGCCGTAGCGCAGCTTCAGGCGGTTGGGCGCGCCCGGGCCGCCACCGGCGATGCCGGGCATGGGGTACTTCTGCCCCACCACGTAGGTGTAGACCGCCGAGGCGACCCGCACCTCCTTGATGTAGTGCGAGCCGCAGCCGCCCCGCCACTGCCCCGGCCCGCCCGAGTCGGTGCGGTAATCGCGTGACCACTGGATGTGCGGGTACAGCGACTCGTTGATTTCCGCCGTCGCCTTCCACAGGTTGCCGAAGGAGGCCGACACCGCTCCCCAGGCGTCCTGCCCCTTGGCGGCGTTGCACCAGCCGGCGTACACCTCGGCCGAGCCGTCCACGAAGACCTGCCCGCTGCGCGGGTCGACGCCGCGGATGGTGGTCGGGATGCCGGTCTTGTAGGTCTGGGGCACCGCCCGCTCGGGCAGCACGCCCGCCATGGCCACGGCGATGACCTCGCCGATGTCGGCGCCCGGGTGGTGCGTGCCGGCCGACACCGGCCGACCCGGGTGCGGGTTGAGCACGCACCCTTGCGGCACCACCAGCTCGATGGAATTGAAGAAGCCCTCGTTCTTCGGGATCTCGGGGTCCATCATGGCGGCGATCTGTGCCACCGTGTAGCCCCGCGTGTTGCCGTAGGTGGACCAGGCCTGCAGCTCCTGGCGCTCGTCGCTGCCCGTGTAGTCGATGGTGAGTTTCGGCCCCTCCACGGTGATCTTCACGTGCAGGTGGATGTCGGGGTTGCCGAGCGGGTCGTGGTCGACGTAGGCGTCGCCCTCGTAGGACCCGTCGGGCCAGGCCGACACCTCCTCGGCGAAGCGCGCCGCCGCGTAGTCGATCATGTGGTCGACGGCCGACTCGATCATGTCGACGCCGTAGCGCTCCACCAGCCCGACCAGATGGTCGGCCGCCTGCTTGGCCGCCCCGATCTGCGCCCGCAGGTCGCCCAGATACCCGTCGAGCCGGTTGTTGATCTGCAGGGCGTAGAGCACGTCGCGCCGTTCCACGCCGCGGTCGAGGACCTTGACCACGGGCCAGCGCACGCCCTCGCCCCAGATGTCGCTCGCCGTGACGTTGTAGCCGCCCGGCACGGCGCCGCCGGTGTCGCCGTGGTGGCACTGGATGGAGCAGATGAGCACCAGGTGGTCGTCGACCACGACCGGTGCGAAGACGTTGTAGTCGGGCAGGTGCCCGCCACCGTGATAGGGGTCGTTGGCCACGAACACGTCGCCCTGGCGGAACTCGTCGACCCCGAGGAAATCGAGGGCGAAGCGCACCGGCAGGGTCGACGTCAGCATGAACTGCGGGATGCCGACGCTCAGCGCGGCCAGCCGCCCCTTGCCGTCGAGGATGGTGGCGTTGCGCTCGTTGGACTGGTTGAGGATGGGCGTGGTGGCCGTCCGCGAGACGTACATGGCCATCTCGAAGCAGACGGTCTCCATGGTCCCCCGGATGACCTCGGCCGTCACCGGGTCGACGGCGCCGCCCGCCATCAGGCGGTCCCTCGGTCCTGCCAGAGCCTGCAGATCGACGTTCATGGCCCCTCCTCGGGGCCCGCCACCAAGGGGGCCCGCCGGCGCGGTGTCTGTGCTGAGGGCCGTCCGCGATCGGCGCTGACCAGGTGATTCCCGGCGACCGATTACTGACAGCCGTGTCACCTTTCACTCTACACCGGCACTGGTGGCCGCCTTCCGGACGCCCGGGGGGCGGGTTCGCCGCCCCTGGCCCGGTCCGGCTCGTCCCGGCGGCCCGGCGGCTGTTGCTCCGGCCGCCGTCCGGCGGTCCTAGGCCGTGGCCACCACCACCATCTCCCAGCTGTCGAGCTCGAGCGGCCCGCCGCCGCCGCCCTGGAAACGGACGTCGCGGAAGCCGGCGGCCTCCAGCCACACCACCCACTCCGGCGGGGTCGGCAGCCGGATGAAGTACGAGACGTGGCGCACCGCACCGTCGCGGTGCACGGTGCGCTCCACACACATCCGGCCCGTGAGCGGCTCGAAGGTCGAGCGCTCCACCATGGTGTCGTCGCCGTGCTGGACGACCACCGCCTCGGGCGCGGGGACGAAGTGCCGCACGCCGCCGTCGTGATGCATGGTGTCGATGGTGACGGTGCCGTCGGGCCGCAGCACGCGATGGAATTCTGCCAGCACCCGGTGGCAGTCGGCGTCGTCGTAGTAGCCGAACGAGTTGAGCCAGCACACCACCGCGTCGAACGGGCCGTCCACCGGCATCCGGCGCACGTCGCCCTCCACGTAGGTCACCGCGCCCGGTGGCAGCTCCGGATCGAGGCGCGCCTGTTCCAGATAGGCCGGCGTGATGTCGACGCCCGTGACCTCCATGCCCGCCGCGGCCAGCCGCCGGGCGATGCGCCCGTGACCGCACGGGGCATCGAGCACCCGCGCGCCCTGGGGCAGGTCGAGCAGCGCCAGGATTTCGGCCGTGTCCGCGTCCGAGTGTTCGTCGTCGATCGACTCGTCGTAGAAGTAGAGGTAGTCGTCGTTGAACGTGCCCTCGAGGTCGAACGTCATGGCCCATCATCTTCGCCGCTAGGGTCCACCGCGTGCCGGGACCCGAGGACATCTCGTTCGACGCGGCCACCGCGGTGCAGCCCACGGCCGACCCGGGCCGCTTCAAGACCCGGGTGCGCGAGCTGTGGACGGTGGGCGACAAGCCGAACGGCGGCTACCTCGACGCGCTCATGGGACGGGCGGCCCGCCTGGTCGGCCAGGGCGACGGCACGTCCTGGGAGATCCTGTCGTCCTCCATCACCTACCTCCGCCCGCCGGCCCTCGGGCCGGCCGAGGTGTATGCCACCGTGCTGCGCACGGGTCGCTCGGCCTCGCACGTGCGGGCCGTCCTCGTCCAGGACGCCACCGACCTGGTCGACGCCGTCTTCGTCCTGGGTGAGCTACCGGCGCCGGCGCGCGTCCGTTACGACGGGACCGAGCCCTTCGTCGCCCCCGAGCCCGATGACTGCGTGCGCCTGCGCTCCCCCACCCCCATCGGCCTGGTCGTCGGCATCATGGAGGTCATGGATCTGCGGCTCGACCCGGCCACGCTCCCCTTCGCCGAGGCCCCGCCCCCGGCGGGCACGCCGGCGGAGCTGCGCGGCTGGACCCGCTTCACCGACGGCCGGGAGCCCGACGCGCTCTCGCTGCTCTTCACCGCCGACGCCATTCCGCCGGCGACGCTCATGATCGGCTCCTCCGGCTGGGTGCCGACCCTGCAGATGTCGACCTACGTGCGGGCGCGCCCGGCGCCGGGCTGGGTCGCCATCCGCATGACGGCCAACGTGGTGGCCGACGGCATGGTCGACGAGACCTGCGTCCTGTGGGACAGCCGCGGCATCGTGGTGGCGCAGTCGACCCAGCTGGCGCGCCTGCGCTTCCCCGACGAATCCGGCTGAGGGCGCAGGGTCGACCCCCATTAGCGTGTCGCCCATGCCCCTCAGCAGTCCGACACCTGGCTCCGCGGCGACGTGAGCGGCGCCGAGAGCAGCGCCGAGCCCCTCGAGCGCCTCGACCTGGCCGCCGTCGCGCGGCTGTGCGATCGGGCCGTCGCCGACCCGCCGAGTGTCGACGAGCTCGAGGGCGCGCTGGGCGCAGCCGACCAGCCCACCACCGTCTTCGGCGACCCGGCCACGGGCATCGTGGCCCTGGTTGCCTGTGACGACGGCGCGCACGTCCGGCTCCTCGCCGTCGATCCGGCAGCGCGCCGACGCGGCCTGGGCCATGCCCTGATGCAGGCGGCCGAGGAGTGGGCCAAGGCGGAGGGCCACCCGCGCCTGATCACGGGGGCCGATCCGCCCTACTTCCTGTGGCCGGGCGTGCCCAGCACGGAGACGGGCCTGCTCTGCCTCTTCGAGCGGCGCCACTACTACCGGGCGGAGACGAACTTCAACATGGACGTCGACCTGCACCAGATCCCCGACGACCCGGGGGGCCACCAGCTGGCCGGGCCGGCGGAGCGCGACGAGCTCGACCAGTGGACGGCGGCGCACTGGTCCAACTGGCGGCCCGAGGTGCTGCGGGCCCTGGACAAAGGCAATGTCGTCATCGCCCGGGAACACGGTGAGAGCGGGACGGTCACCGCGTTCTGCGCCTTCGAGGTGAATCGGCGTGGGCTGCTCGGACCGGTGGCCGTCCGGCCCGATCTCATGGGACGGGGTCGGGGCAAGGGCGTGCTCATCGGCGCGCTGCACGAGCTGCGCCGGCGCGGCGCCGACCGCGTGGCGGTCGTCTGGATCGGGCCCGTGCCACCCTATGCCGCCGTGGGCGGGCAGGTGAGCGACGTGTACTTCGTCTACCGCAAGGAGCTGGCATGAACCTGCTGCCGGTCCCGCGGACCCTCGAGCTCACCGACCAGGTCGTGGCCGAGCGGCCACCGGTGACCCGCATCGACGGGTCGCTGCCGGCGCAGGGTTACGAGCTGCGCATCGGGCCCGAGGGCGTCGACCTGGTGGCGGCCGACGAGGCCGGGGCGTTCTACGGCCGGGCCACCCTGGCGCAGCTGGCCCGGGTCCACGACGGGTCCCTGCCGGTGGGGCGCATCGCCGACCATCCGGACCTGGCCGGGCGCGGCGTCATGCTCGACATTTCGCGCGACAAAGTCCCGACCACGGCCAGCCTGGAGCGGCTGATCGACCTGCTGGCCTCGCTCAAGGTCAACCAGGTCCAGCTCTACTCGGAGCACACCTTCGCCTACCGCGACCACCCGACGGTCCACGCCGAGGCGAGCCCGCTCGACGCGGCGGAGATCCGCCGGCTCGACGCCTTCTGCCGCGCCCGCCACGTCGAGCTCGTGCCCAACCAGAACTGCCTGGGCCACATGAACCGCTGGTTGGCCCACGAGCCCTACCGTCACCTGGCGATTGCGCCCGACGGCTTCGTCGATCCCTACGGCATCACCCGTCCGCCCATGACGATTGAGCCGACCAATCCGGGCTCGCTGGCCCTGGTGCGCGAGCTGCTGGCCGAGCTGCTCCCGCTCTTCTCGAGCCGCCGGGTCCACGTGGGGCTGGACGAGGCCTGGGAGCTCCCGGCCGGGCGCATGGACGACTTCGTGGCCTGGGTGGCCACCCTGCGGGCGCTGCCCGAGCTCGAGGGCCGCGAGATGCTCATGTGGGGCGACATGCTCGCCGGCCGCGCCGACGTGCTGGCCCGCCTGCCGGGCGGCGTCACCGTCTGCGAGTGGGGCTACGACGACTGGCACCCCTTCGACGAGCGCTGCGCCGTCCTGGCCGAGTCGGGCGTGCCGTTCTGGGTGGCGCCCGGGACCTCGGCCTGGCTCACCATTTTGGGCCGGGTCACCAACGCGCGGGAGACGTGCCGCAAGGCGGCCGAGGCGGCCCGGGCCCACGGAGCGACCGGCTACCTCAACACCGACTGGGGCGACCAGGGCCACCTGCAGCAGCCCGTCATCAGCGCGCCGGGGCTGGCCTACGGCGCCGCCGTGTCCTGGTGTCTCGAGACCAACGCCGACCTCGACCTCGGCGCCGCCCTGAGCGCGCACGTCTTCGGCGACGCCAGCGGCGGGCTGGCCGAAGCGCTGCTGGCCCTGGGCGACGCCCACCGGCTCGTCACGCCGCAGTTCCCCAACATGTCGACTCTGGTCATGAACCTCTACTACCCCCAGCTGCCGGTCGGGCGCGGCATGACCGAAGGCATCACGGCCGACGAGCTCACCGCGGTGGAGGCCTGCTTCGACGCCGCCCGCACGTCCTTGGGACGGGCCCGGCCCGAGCGCAGGGACACGCCGGGCCTGATCGACCAGGTCGCGTTCAGCATCGACCTGGTCGACCTGTTGGTCGCCGATGCACGGGGCCGCCTCGGGGTGGACGGTCGCATCGGCTCGGTGCCGGCGGACGACCGAGCCCGCCTCGGGGGCACCCTCGACGCGCTGATCGATCGGTACCGCGCGTTGTGGCTGGCCCACAACAGGCCGGGCGGGCTCGACGACAGCCTGGCGTGGCTGCAGAACCTGCGCGCCGCCTACGACTCGGGCCGGCCCGATCCAACCTGGGGCGGTCTGGCGGTGCGCGCGACCACCGCGTAACGCGGCGACCGCCCGAGGTGGGGGCGAGCGCCGCGCCACCCGCCGCACCGGCCGAAGCATGGTGCCGGCCCTGGCGGAGACGGCCTGACGTGGCTCACGCGGCCGCGTCTCCCTCCTCTTCGCCCTCGTCCTCCTCGTCATCGGCCTCGTAGCAGTCCCACGAGCAGTAGTCCGCGATGCGAGGCGAAGCCGGGTGGAACCGGCAGCGTCGGCACAGCTGCGTCGTCATCGTGGTCCTCACTTTCGATTACGGAAAACTGCTCTTGCGGTCAGCGTCACACCCCATCCCAAGCGCTACCTGGGGCTCAGCTCGCCGCCGACTGAGCCATCACGTCACCTCAACCCCGGACCTGGCGGTCCTGCCCTTCTCCATGACGCAAAGAGCCGCTCCCCCATGGGAGCGGCTCCTCGACGTCAGGAATGGGAAGAGTCCACTCCTACGGTGTCGAAACCACCCCCGTGCCGGCCCGCTTGGACAGGCGGCCGGCCCGTACCTCGGACATGGCCGCGCGCGACCCGCTCGGGGTCGTGCCCACCGGTTGCCAACCGGTGGAACGGTTGCTGTACTCCGGCCCGTGCGCCATGTTGTCCTCATTATACGAGACGGCGCGCGGTCCGATTGGGCGTTCGCCCCCAATCGCGAGAGTTCACACGCGCGTTACATACGGCGCACTCCGGGCACGAGGGACGCCGGCCGGATACGTTGCACCCCATGGCACTCGCCCTCGGGATCGTCACGCCGGGGCTGCACATGAACCCGCGCTTCGACCCACCCGACTGGGAGACGACGGCAACGGTCGACGACGTGGTGTCGATTGTGCAGCGGGCCGAGGAGCTCGGCTACGACTGGGTCTCGTGCTCCGAGCACATCGCCATTCCGGCGGCGGCGTCCACCGTGCGCGGCGGCCGCTACTTCGACCCGTTCTCCACGCTCGGCTACTTCGCGGCCGTGACCTCGCGAGTCGGGCTGCTCACGCACATGGTCGTGCTGCCCTACCACCACCCGCTCGAGCTGCTGAAGCGGCTCGGCACGCTCGACGTGCTGAGCGGAGGGCGGATCATCGCCGGCGTCGGAGTCGGCTCGCTCCAGCCGGAGTTCGAGGTGCTGGGCCATGCCTTCGAGGGACGCGGCGAGCGGGCGGACGACACCATCCGCGCCCTGCGCGCCTCGTGGGGACGGCGCGTCCCCACCTACGACGGTACGCACTACCACTACGAGGGCTTCATTGTGGAGCCGTCCGGGCTGCCCCGGGAGGTCGAGGTCTGGGTGGGCGGCCGCACGCGCCGCTCCCTGCGCCGCGCCCTCGAGCTCGGCGACGCCTGGATGCCCTTCGGGATGAAGGTCGACGAGCTGAGCGAGATCCTCACGAGCGCCCAGGCCCTCGAGGGTCTGGCCCGCTACGCCGACGTGCGCGGGCGCCCGCTCAAGCTGCACCTGGCCCCCGAACCGCCGATCGACCCCGTGTCCCGGCCCGAGGAGACGGCCGAATTCCTGAGCCGCTACGTCGCCATCGGCGCCACGGGGTTCAGCCTGCGCTTCGACCACCACTCGGCCGCCCACTTGTGCGAGCAGATGGCCGCCACCAAGTCGGTCATCGAAACCGCCGGACTTTGAACGCACCGCGACGTAGGTCAGCCTCCTCCTACGGTTCGCGGGGCCGGTCGAACCGTCCGCCGTAGCGGCCAGTTCGTCAGGATCTCCTGGAACGCGCCCACCGCAGCGCCGCCGGCGAGAACCCCAGGGCAATGCCGGACAGGAAGGCCTGGTGGTTCTCCGCGGACTCCGTGGCGACATTGGACGCGGCCGAAGCGGCCACCGGCGTGCGGATCAGGCCGGCGTGTCGGCCAACCGGGCCTTGAGCTCCTGCTTGACCACCTTGCCGGTGGCGTTGCGCGGCAGGTCGTCGATGAAGAGGAACGTGCGCGGCACCTTGTAGTCGGCCAGATGCTCGAGGCCGAAGGCGCGCAGCTCGTCGCCGTCGGCCTGGGCGCCCGGGTGCAGCACGACGAACGCCACCACGTCCTCGCCGAGCACCGGGTGCGGCGCGCCGACGACCGCGACTTCCTTCACCGCCTCGTGCTGGACCAGGGCATGCTCGACGTCGGTGGCGTGCACGTTGTTGCCGCCGCGGATGATGACGTCCTTGGAGCGGCCGACGATGTAGAGATAGCCGTCGGTATCGAGCTTGCCCAGGTCCCCGGTGACCAGCCAGCCGTCACGCCAGACCTCCGCGGTGGCTTCGGGGTCGTTGTAGTACTCGCGGTGCCGGCCGGGCATCTGCAGGCGCACCTCGCCGACCTTGTCGGCCGGCAGCGGCCGGTCGTGCTCGTCGACGATCTGCACCACGGCGGGCGGGGCGATCTGGCCCACCGAGCCGGGACGCTTGACCGCCTCGCCCTGCGGCATGATGCAGTAGGCGGAACCCGCCTCGGTCATGCCGTAGTTGTTGGAGACCAGGGCGTCGGGCATCTTTGCCTGCAGGCGCTCGACCACGTAGGGGGCGAGCGGCGCGCTGCCGACCGAGCACATGGTGACCGAGGACAGGTCGGCCTCCTCGAAGCGGGGATGATCGATCAACAGGTGCGCCATGGCCGGCACGAGGAACACCGCCACCGGGCGCTCGGCCTGGACCACCTCGAGCCAGCGTCCGGCGTCGAAGCGGGGTTGGTAGACAACCTGGAGGCCGAGCTTCATGGGCGTGTAGACGAGTGCGATGCCCGCGAAGGTGAACAGCGGGCTGGCGTGCACCCAGCCGCCGCCCGTCCAGTTGGGGTCGACGGCGCCGATCATGGAGCCGTTGGAGTGGCGGACGGCCACGCCCTTGGGCCGGCCGGTGGTGCCCGAGGTGTAGAGGATGTCGGCCAGGTCGTCGTCCTGGCGCGGCGCCTGGAAGGGCGAGCGGTCGCCCCCGGTCACCTCGGACCAGCCCAGAACGGGAGTGCCGAAGGCGGAACCGGGCCCGGCCTCGGCGCCGGCGTCGACCAGGGCGACGAGGCGGCCGTCCGCCGCCTGCAGGTCCGCTTCGACCAGCTCGCCGTCGGTGACCACGGCGGTGGCGCCCGAGTGGGCCAGCACGTGGCCCACCTCGGCCGGGGCCAGGCGGGGGTTCATGGGGACGGCGACGCCGCCGGCGCGGTGCGCGGCCGAGTACGACACGAGCCAGCGCAGGGCGAGCTCGGGGCGCAGATGGATGCCGACGCGCCCGCCGGGCTCGAGGCCGGCCTCGAGGAGCCGGCGGGCCAGGGCGTTGGCGGCACCGTCCCATTCGGCGAAGGTCATGGCGCCGACGTCGACCACGGCGAAGGCGGTCTCGTCGGGGAACTGCTCGGCCATGCGGCCCAGGTGCTCGTCCATCAGCATGGCTGTCGGCCCCCCAGTGGGACGTGTCGGATGTCGAAAGTTGACGCCGGTGTCAGGTTCGTTGCAGCATGACCGATGCCGCCGCCGGGGGTCAATCCCTGGGGTGGGCACCCAATTCGCACTATTGGGGGGCGCGGGCCCCCGGGGCACGATCCGAGGGAACAGCGACATGACGACGGTCCGTTTCGACCTGCCGACGCCCGAGGGCGACACCATCGAGTTCTGGGAGGCCGCCAAGGAGGAACGGTTGCTGATAAAGCACTGCCTGGACTGCGGCGCCTACTCCTACTACCCGCGGCCCTTCTGCCCGAAGTGCTGGAGCGAGCGCGTCGAGTGGCACCAGGCCAGCGGCGACGCGACGCTCTACACCTGGTCGGTCATCTACTCGAACGACATGCCGCCCTTCCGGGACCGGGTGCCCTACGTGGCGGCCATCGTCGACCTGGCCGAGGGGCCGCGCATGATGACCAACGTGGTCGACTGCCCGTTCGACGAGCTGGCGGTCGGGATGCCGCTGCGCGTGACGTTCCAACCCATCTCCGACGACTACACGATCCCCGTCTTCGTGCGGGCCTGAGCCTCGAGGAGCACCAGTGACCGACGCCACCGATGCCGTCATTGTCGCCGCCGTCCGGACCCCGATCGGGCGTTCGGGCCGCAGTCTGGCGGGGCTGAGCATCCAGGACATCGGCATGCAGACCGTGGCGGGCGTCATCGCCGCCGCCGGGCTGGACGCCGCCGACATCGACGACGTCCTGCTCGGCGAGGTGCTGCAGGGAGGAGGGTGCACGGCGCGCTACGTGGCCAACGCGCTCGGCCTGCCCCCCGACACGCCGGGCGGTGCGGTGCAGCGCCAGTGCGCCACGGGGATGATGGCGGTGCAGGAGGCGGCGGCCAACATCCGCAGCGGCATGGCCGACGTGGTGATCGCGGGCGGGGTGGAGTCCATGACCCGGAGCCCGCTCATGTTCGAGAAGTCGCCCTTCCCGTTCGGGGGCGTGGAGCGCTACCTGCCGCCAAGCCACCCGGACTCGCCCGAGGCGCCGAACATGAACATGCTCATCACGGTGGGCGAGAACACGGCCCGCGAGTGCGGCATCACCCGCGAGGAATCCGACCACTGGTCCTACCATTCGAACATCCGGGCCGTGGCGGCCACCGACGACGGGCGCTTCGCCGAGGAGATCATCCCCGTCACGGTGCCGGCGGGGCGCGGCGAGACCGTCACCGTGAGCGTGGACGAGCACCCGCGGCGCGACACCACCTTGGAGAAGCTGGCGGCGCTGCCGTCGCTCACCGGGCCCGACGGCCAGATCACGGCGGGCAATTCCTCCGGGATCGCGGACGGGGGCGCGGGGCTCGTCGTGGTGGCGCGCGCCTACGCCGAGGCCCACGGCATGGAGCCGCTGGCCACGGTGCGCTCATGGAACTCGTGCGGTATTGAGCCGGCCCGGACCGGGCTGGCGCCCACGGTGTGCGTCCCCCGGGCGCTCGGGCGGGCCGGGCTGAGCGAGTCCGACGTCGACCTGGTGGAGATCAACGAGGCCTTCGCCACCATGGCGGTGGCCAGCTCGCGCAAGCTGGGGTTCCCCCATGACATCGTGAACGTCAACGGGGGCGCGGTGGGCATCGGCCACCCGGTGGGTGCGTCGGGGGCCCGCATTCTGGTCACGCTGATCCACGAGCTGCGCCGGCGGGGCGGTGGGATCGGCGTGGGCACCCTGTGCGCCGGCGGCGGCATGGGCTCGGCCACCGTGGTGGAGGTGCACGCGCCGGCATAGGGCGCGGGCGGTAGTCCGTCAGTAGTGGCGGATTTCGACGAGGTGGCCGCTGGGATCGAGCAGGTACAGCGTCGGGCCCAGTCCGCGCGCACCCTGCTCCTCCCCTGGGCCGCGCCGGTTGGCGGCGTCGTGGAACGAGTCGCCGTAGGGGACGCCGGTGGACTTGATGCGGTCGAAGGTGGCGGCGAACTCCTCCGGCGACAGCGCGAAGGCGAGGTGCAGACCGCCCTCGCTGCCCCAGGGCGCCAGCAGGAGCACCGTGCCGGCGTCCACCCGGACCACCGAGAAGGGCCCGTCGGTCCCGTCCGCCTCGAGCCCGAGGACGTCGGTGTAGAAGCGCAGGCTGGCGTCGAGGTCGACGACGGGGACGATGGTGTGGTCGAGGGTGGCCACCGGCGGGCAATCTACTCCTTCTCTTCGGCGCCCCCCTCGGCCATGTGCTCCTTGATGGCGTTGACGACCGTCGGGTCGAGCAACGTGGTGACGTCGCCCAGCGGGCGGTCGTCGGCCACGTCCCGCAGCAGCCGGCGCATGATTTTGCCGCTGCGGGTCTTGGGCAGCTCGGGCGTCAGCATGATCTGGCGCGGCTTGGCGATGGGGCCGATTTCGTGGGCCACGTGGTCGCGCAACTCTTGGACGAGGACCTCCCCCGCCTCGCCCTCGGCGTCCTTGGCTCCCTTGACCGTCACGAAGGCCACGATGGCCTGGCCCGTGGTGGCGTCGTTGGCGCCCACCACGGCGGCCTCGGCCACCGACGGGTGGCTAACGAGGGCGTGCTCGACCTCGGTGGTCGAGATGCGGTGGCCCGAGATGTTCATGACGTCGTCCACGCGCCCCAGGAGCCAGAGGTCGCCGTCCTGGTCGCGCTTGGCGCCGTCACCGGCGAAGTAGCGGCCCGGGAAACGCGACCAGTACGTCTCCCGGTAGCGCTCGTCGTCGCCGTAGATGCCGCGCAGCATGCCGGGCCAGGGCTCGGTGATGACGAGGTAGCCGCCTTCGTCGTTGCCCACCGAGCGGCCCTCGTTGTCGATGACATCGGCGCTGATGCCGGGGAAGGGCTTCATGGCTGCCCCGGGCTTGGTGGCCGTGATGCCCGGCAACGGCGTAATGAGGATGCCGCCGGTCTCGGTCTGCCACCAGGTGTCGACGACGGGGCAGCGCCCGCCGCCGATGTGGGTGCGGTACCAGATCCACGCCTCGGGGTTGATGGGCTCGCCCACCGACCCGAGGAGCCGCAGGCTCGAGAGGTCGTGCTGGGCCGGCAGCTCCTCGCCCCACTTCATGAACGTGCGGATCGTCGTGGGTGCCGTGTAGAGGATGTTGACCTTGTACTTCTCGACCAGCTGCCACCAGCGGTCGCGCGTGGGCGTGTCGGGCGTGCCCTCGTACATGACCGAGGTGGTCGCGTTGGCCAACGGGCCGTAGACGATGTAGCTGTGGCCGGTCACCCAGCCGATGTCGGCCGCCGTCCAGAAGACGTCCCTGTCCGGTTTGATGTCGAAGATCAGGTAGTGCGTGGCCGAGACGTGGGTGAGGTAGCCGCCGCTGGTGTGCAAGATGCCCTTGGGCCTCGCCGTCGTGCCGCTGGTGTACATGATGTAGAGGGGCTGCTCGGCGTCGAAGGCCTGGGCCTCGTGCTCCGTCGGCTGGCTTTCGACCACGTCGTGCCACCACACATCGCGGCCGTCGCCCCAGGGCACGTCCTGGCCGGTGCGGCGGACGACGAGCACCTTGCGCACGCCGGGACAATCCGCGACGGCCTCGTCTACGGCGGGCTTGAGCGCGCTGGGCGCACCACGCCGGTAGCCGCCGTCGGCCGTGATGACCACGCTGGCATCGCAGTCGAGAATGCGGCCGCGCAGGGCGTCGGCCGAGAAGCCGCCGAAGACGACCGTGTGGGGCGCGCCGAGGCGGGCACAGGCCAACATGGACACGACCGCCTCGGGGATCATGGGGAGGTAGATGGCCACCTTGTCGCCCGCCTGCACGCCCAACTCGGTCAGCGCGTTGGCGGCCTGGCTCACCAACCCGAGGAGGTCCCGGTACGTGATGGTGCGGGTGTCGCCGGGCTCGCCCTCCCAGTGGAAGGCCACCCGGTCACCCAGGCCGGCCTCGACATGGCGGTCGACGCAATTGACGGACACGTTGAGCTTGCCCCCGACGAACCACTTGGCGTAGGGGAGGTCCCACTCGAGGACCTTGGTCCACGGCTCGGCCCAGGTCAGGCGTTTGGCCTGCGCCTCCCAGAAGGCGAGCGGGTCCGCGTCCGTTTCGGCGTAGATGCCCGGCTGGGCGTTGGCGTGCTTCGCCAGATCCTCGGGTGGCGGGAACGTACGGGTCTCGTGCAGGAGGGCAGACAGCCCTTCCTCTCGGGTCTCGCTCACGACAGCCTCCTTTGGGGCCCGTCCGACTCGGACGCTCCCCCACTGATCATTACTTACCCGGCGCGGTTGAGCGGCAACGGCTTGCCGACCGGCACGACGGGCCGGGAGGCCATTCCGTTGATCACGCCGGCCGCAGAGGCGTACCAGGCCGCGGCGGCCGTCACGACGCCTGCAATGCCGCCGGCCTTCACGATGCCGGTGTGACCGGAGAAGTTCCCGATGGCCAGGAGGATGAACGTGACCTCGAGGGTCAGGAAGACCACGAACACGGCCTTGTTGACGAACAGGCTCCAGAGGAGCATGTAGGTGTTGAAGATCACGAAGGCCACGGCGATCCAGCCCAGGTCGTTGTTCAGCTCCAGCGCCGTCGGCTTGAACTGCGGGACGACCAGCAGGAAGTAGACGGCCACGCCGATCCAGAAGGCGCCGTAGGTGGAGAAGGCGGTCGCCCCGAAGACGTTCCGGTTCTTGAACTCCCACATCCCGGCCAGGAGCTGCGCGATGCCGCCATAGGCCAGCGCAAAGCCCAGGAACGCGACCGTTCCCTTGGTCCAACCGGCGTTGAAGGCCGAGAGGAGGAAGGTGGTCAGGGCGAAGGCGGCCAGCCCGAGGGGAGCCGGGTCGGCCGCCGAAGGCGTCTCCTTGATGGCGATGTTCTGCAACGACATCGCCGACGTCGGAGGGCCGTTTTGCAGCGTGTCTTCCTTGATAGCCATAACGTCAGCACTCCTTGTTCGGGCATGGAGAGCCAAGGCCCCCACGCGACTCAAAAGTGGGACGACCCCCGTGCCGGCGAACGACTGCACTCGCCTTGCCCTGGTGTCGTCGGGCTTGCCGGGGCCTCGGATAGAGCAGCCGTCTCGGTGACGGCATGCGAATCGTGTTCACCTGCTGCACGTCCCCCCCGGGGAGATGGGACGACTTCATTGTGGGAAGACGCGTTCCGCGACTGCAATGGCTTGTCGGTGAAGTGACACGATCGTGCGACGAACGGTCGTCTTTGTGCGATGAACGGCGGCCGCGGATGCTGCTTCGAGCGAAGTGGTGCCATACCCGTATATGTCGGTGGCGCGATATGGCACACTGGCAGGCAGGGGGCAGTGAACAGCCGACGAGTGGGCTCGCCCACCGGCGGCGAAGGGGGGTTGATGAAAGAGGCGCTCTGGATCGCGCTCGCAGGTGTCGTCATCCTCATCCTTGTCGTCATCCGCTTCGCCGTGCGCTCCGAGCGGAGGCTCGGGACGCCGACGCAGCGGGCCGCACTGGCCACCCTGCACACGGCGAACCTGGCCGCCCCCGCGCTGCGCACCGGACTCGACAAGGACTCGGCGGAGCGAGCAATCTCCCCTCTCCGGCAGCTGATCGGCACGGCCGGCGTCGCCATCGCCGACACCTTCGGGATTCTGGCGGCCGAGGGCATCGATCCGGCACACTTCGACCTGGTGGTCGCGCCGATACAGCTGGCCATTTCGACCGCCCGACCGCAAGTGCTCTCCCCACATGACCTGGTCTGCGCATCCGCCGGCACCTGCTCGCTCCAGGCAGGCATCGTCGTTCCCATCACCACTGACGACGTGGTGGTGGGGGCGATCGTCGCCCTCGACACCTCCGCGCCGGCCAGCCTGCTTCGCCTCAGCGGGGAGGTGGCCGAGTTCGTCTCCACTCAGCTGCAGCTGGCCGAGCTGGACCGTTCGCGCCGGCGGGCCGTGCAATTCGAACTGCGCTTCCTCCGGGCCCAGATCTCGCCACACTTCATCTACAACGCGCTGACGGCGATTGAGTCCTTCGTCCGCTCCGATCCGGACCGGGCCCGCGAGCTGCTGGTCGAATTCGCAGACTTCATCCGATACAGCTTCCGCAGCCACGGGCAGTTCGTGACCATGGCCGAGGAGCTCCGCTTGGTCGACACCTACCTGGACTTGGAACGGGCCCGCTTCGGTGAACGGCTGGACGTCACCCTGCGCGTCGCGCCCGAGGTGCTGAGCGTGATGCTCCCGCCCTTCGTCCTCCAGCCCCTGGTGGAGAACGCGGTCCATCATGGTTTGGAGCCGAGCGGCCGACCGGGACACCTCGACATCACCGTCATGGACGCGGACAGCGACGCCGAAGTCTCCGTCGAGGACAATGGCGTCGGAGCGGATCCCGCGGACATCCAACGCGCGCTGGCGGGGATGAACGAAGAGGACGGTGTTGGCCTGCACAACGTCGACGAACGCCTGCGCACCGTGTTCGGGGACGACTCACGCCTGACCATCGAGACGGCACCGGGGGCAGGGACCCGGGTCACGGTCCGCATACCCAAGTACCGGGTCGGGGTCCTGACGTGACGACCGGCCTGAGCGTCCTGGCGGTCGACGACGAGACGCCTGCGCTCGACGAGCTCGTCTACCTGTTGAAGAACTCGGCCATGGCGTCGCACGTGCGGGCGGTGAGCTCGGCCACCGATGCCCTGCATCATCTCAACCACGAGCGCTACGACGTCGTCCTCCTCGACATCGCCATGCCGGGGATCGACGGTCTGGAGCTGGCCCGTGTGGTGGCGCGGTTCTCGCATCCTCCGGCCGTCGTCTTCGTGACGGCACACGAAGAACACGCCCTGGCCGCCTTCGACGTGGGCGGCTCCGGCTATCTGCTCAAGCCCGTGACCCAGGAGCGCCTTGTGACGGCCCTGCGCAGGGTGGCCCTGCCGCGCCGCGAGGACGATTCCGATGAGGGCGTGCTCGACACCATTCCCGTGGAGATCGGCACCCTCACGAGGATGGTCTCCCGGGACGAGGTCTCGTGGGTGGAGTCGTCCGGCGACTACGTGCGTCTCCACCTGCGCGACGGGGCCCAGCATCTCGTCCGGCTCCCCATGTCGACGCTGGAGGAACACTGGCGTGACCACGGATTCGCTCGCATCCACCGCAGCTACCTCGTCTCGCTGCGCGACATCCGGGAGGTCCGCACCTCGCAGGGGCACACCGTCGTCGGCGTTGGCACGTTCGACCTCCCGGTGAGCCGCCGGCACTCCAAGGAGCTCCGAGATCGGCTGGTGCGCCAAGCGAGGAGGTCACCGGCATCGTGACGACCGGGGAGATCCCGGCCCGACAGGTAGTGCGCAGCCAGCCACGACGTTCGGGTGGCCGGGCCAGCTCGCCGGCACTCGACGACCTGTACGAGCCCGACGCCTACGGACGGGAGCTGCTGACGTCGCTGATGCGGGCGCAGGGCGGCGCCTGCGTGACCGTCCTCCTGCCGGCACTCGCCCTCCTCGCCCTCTACCCCCTCCTCACGGCGATCTTCCCGCGGCTGGCCACGGCCGAGCTGTTCGGCCTGCCGCTGACCCTGCTCATCCTGGGTGGCGGGATCTACCCGCCGCTCGTCCTGCTCGGCTACTGGTACGTGCGGCGGGCGGAGCGGCTCGAGCGCCAATTCGTCGAACTGCTCAAGGAGCAATGACCGAGCCGGCCTCCGTCATTGCCATCATCGCGGTGACGGCGGTCACCGCGATGATCGGGGCCCGGGGCGTGCGGGTGGCGCGAACCCCGGCCGACTTCCTGGTGGCGGCGCGGCAGGTGCCGGCTCCGCTCAACGCGTCGGCCATCTCCGGGGAGTACCTCTCGGCGGCCTCCTTCCTCGGGGTGGCGGGCCTGGCGATGCTCGAAGGACTCGGTGCGCTCTGGTACGCCGTCGGTTACGCGGCCGGCTACCTCGTCCTGCTGGCGGCAGTCGCCGCGCCGCTGCGGCGCTTCGGCGCTTACACCATTCCCGACTTCGCCGAAGGGCGTTTGGGGTCACCGGCTCTCCGCCGGGCGGCCACCGCCACCGTGATTCTGATCTGCGCCTTCTACCTGCTCCCGCAGCTGAAGGGGGCGGGCGTCACCCTGCAGGTGGCCGTCGGCGGGCCGGAGTGGATCGGCGTCGTGGTGCTGGGCACCATCGTGACGCTCGGCATCGCGAGTGGGGGCATGAAGGGCATCACGTTCGTGCAGGCATTCCAGTACTGGCTGAAGATCGTGGCGATTGCCGTGCCCGCGTTGATCCTGCTGGCGTTCGTGCAACACCCACCGGTGGCATCGGTGACCGGCGCGGCGCCTCCCACCTTCGCCCACGAGACGGCGGTGCAGTTCCCCCAGTCCGAGACCATCAGCGTGACGGCGGCGGTGAGGATCGACGCCTCCGGCGAAGTCGACAGCGTCGCACGGCACGGGGCGATGGAGCTGACCAAGGGGACCCACACCATCGGGTCCGGGGCAACCCTCACGTTTCCCGCCGGCGCGCGGGCACCGCACGTCGAGGACAACCCCGTCATGAGCGGGTCGGCGTGGACGTCTCCGCTCCTCCAGTTGAATGGACGGCCCGACCATGCGCTGGCGGCGACGTATGGCGTGCTGCTGGCCACGGTGTTGGGCGCCATGGGCCTGCCTCACATTCTGGTCCGCTTCTACACCAACCGCGACGGCCAGGCGGCCCGCAGGACCACGGCCTTCGTGCTCCTGCTCCTCGGGTGCTTCTACATCTTCCCTGCGGTCTTCGCCGTACTGGGACGGCTGGAAGCGCCAGGCCTCTACACCTCGGGCCAGACCGATTCGGTTGTGCTCGTCCTGCCCCGGATCATGGCGGCGGGCAGCCTCGGCGTCCTCCTCGGCGCGTTGGTCGCCGCCGGGGCGTTCGCCGCCTTCCTGTCCACGTCGTCGGGGCTGCTCATCAGCATGTCGGGCGCGCTCTCGCACGACATCATGGGTGGCGGCGTGCGGGCGTTCCGTTCCTCGGCCATCGCCATCGGCGTCGTGATGACAGCCCTGGGACTGCTCGTGCTCAACGTCTCCATCAACGTCCTCGTCGGATGGGCGTTCGCGATCGCCGCGTCGACGTTCTGCCCGCTGCTGCTCCTGGGGATCTGGTGGCGCCGCTTGACCTGGATCGGTGCCATGAGTGGGCTGATCCTGGGTGGTACGGCATCGTCCGTCGCGGTGGTGCTCACCATGTTCGGCGTCGGCGCCACCGGCTGGCCGGCCGTCCTGCTGAGCGAGCCGGCGATCTGGACGGTGCCCCTGGCCTTCCTCACCATGATCGTTCTCTCGCTGGCCACGGCGCGCGCCATCCCCTCCGACGTCACGCAGCAGCTGCTGGCCCTCCACCTGCCCGAGCGGGTCCGCCTACCCTCACCGGTCGACCGCGGGCTGGTCCCTCAGTCCGGGCCGGCGACCTCCTGACGGAGCTCGAACCCCTCGAAGGCGAAGGCGGGCGTGACGGTGGCACCGACAAGGGCGAACGCGCCGAGCGGACGGGCCGACTGCCAGACGCCTGGTTCGACGACGGCCTGCGGAGCCTGTCCGGCGGTCACGTCCGGGCCGAGGACCACCGAGTCGACGCGGCCGTCGGGCCATTCCCGGTTCAGCTCGAGCGGATCACCGGCGTAGAAGTGCCACACCTCGGTGGCGTCGATGCGGTGCCAGGCCGAGACCTCGTCCTCGAGCAGGAGGTAGTAGATCGCGCTGCCGGCAGGACGCTCGCCCGCTGCAGCCGGCGCGACCCAGGTGCGCCGGTACCAGCCGCCTTCGGGATGCGGGGCCAGATTTAGGGCGGAGATGAGGAGCTCTCCTGGACGCACAGGGCAAGTCTGCCTCGCTCAGGCGGAAGTGACTCCGAGACTGGCCGCGACGAGCAGGAGGTGTTCGGCCGAACCGCCGAAGAGCGTGCCGTTGGTCTCGGCGCGCTTGAGGAAGAGGTGGCTGTCGTGCTCCCAGGTGAACCCGATGCCGCCGAAGGACTGGAACGCGTCGCGGCACACGGCACGCTGGCACTCGTCGCTGGCGGCCTTGGCCATGCTGGCGGCCGTCGCTCGCTCAGGTGTGTCCTCGTCGATGGCGGCCACCGCGTAGTAACAAAGGGAACGGGCGCGCTCGATAGCCAGGAACATGTTGCTCATTTTGTGCTTCACGGCCTGGAACGATCCGACGGGCACGTTGAACTGCTTCCGGTCCTTCACGTAGGCCAGGACCATTTGGAAGAGCGCGTCGCAGGTGCCCACGGTCTCGAGGGCGAGCGCCACCGTCGCCTCCTGCAGCGCCCTGGTCAAGCCGGACACCGATGCGGCGCTCCCGGGTTCGCCCAGCGCACGGTCGTCGGCGACGAGTACCCGATCGAAGGTCGCCGTACACAGGGGACGGCTGGCGTCGAGGCTCCGGACGGGAGCCAGGCCGGCCTCGTCCCCGGGCACGACGAAGACACCCACCCCGTCACCGACCCGGGCGATGACGGCGACCTCGTCGGTGTCCGCACCGGCCAGCACGCCCAGCTTGGTGCCCAGGAGCACCCAACCACCCTCGGCTCGCTCGGCCGTCGTCGTCACCTCGCCGAGAGCCCAACCCCGGAGATGATCGGCCAGGGCGACCGTCCCCGTGATAGCCCCCGAAGCAACTTCGGGGAGGAACCGCTGACGCTGCTCCGGCGTTCCGACCTCCCGAACGACCGGGACAAACTGACTCACCGTGGTCAGAAGGGGGCCGGGAGCGACGACGCGACCGAGCTCCTCGGCCAGGACGGCCAACTCGACAAAGGAGAGACCGACGCCGCCGTACTCCTCGGGCACGGCCAGGGCCGGCCAATCCAACGCGACCATGGACTGCCAGAGCTTGTCGGCGGGCTCTCCAGTCTCCACGACAGTCCGCACGACCCCGAGCGAGCACTCCTTGTCCAGGAATGATCGAACCGAGGAACGCAAGTCCTCCTGCTCGCTCGTGAACTCGAGCTCCACTGTTCTCCTTCCCAGCGCCCGCCGCCGGGCGTCGAAGACGGGGGCGAGTGTACCTGACGTCCGTGTCAGTCCCCCTGTGCTACCGTTCCCGCCGCACTGTTGTCTGGGGAACGGGAGACGGTGCCCCTCGGGGGGTCGCCGGCCTGTGGTATTGCTACGGGCCGGCGATTTCGGGGGCAACTTGTTGCTGGCGAACCGCTTCAAGCCAACGCCTACACTCTTCGGTGCGCCTCTAGCTCAACGGCAGAGCAACGGACTCTTAATCCGCAGGTTTCGGGTTCAAATCCCGAGGGGCGCACGAGCACGAGCGAGAGCGAGAGAAAGCCCAGTTCAAAGACTGACTGAGAGTCGTGGTTTAGATACTGCCCGTCGTTGTGTATCTGCCTCCAGCGATCAAGATCGGATCGTCGAAAAGCGAGACCAGCCATCTTTTGTCCTGGACGGCCAGGCCTCAAGATTCGTTGTGTGGCACGGGCAACTGGTGGACTGGGATGGGGAAACGGCCTCAGTCCGGCGACTATCGCATGAGCCGGAATGAGGTGCGGAGCTGCTCGACGAAGATCTCAGGCTGCTCGAACGCGGCGAAGTGCCCCCCGCGATGGAGCTCGTCCCAGTGCACGATGTTGGTGTACCGGCGCTCGGCCCAACGCCTCGATGGGCGGAAGATCTCCTTGGGAAAGATGGAGACCCCCGTCGGAACCTCAACCTTGGCGGGTCGCCACCCGCGAAAGCTCTCCCAGTAGAGGCGCGCGGAGGACGCGGCGCTGCCCGTCAACCAATACAGCATGATGTTGTCTAGGAGCCGGTCGGCGCCGAGAACGCCGACAGGGTCGCCATCCGTATCGGTCCAGCTCCAGAACTTCTCGAGGATCCAGGCGCACTGGCCGACTGGCGAATCCGCCAGCGAGTAACCGATCGTCTGAGGCCGAGTTGACTGCTCCTTCGAGTAACCGGTACCCCATTCCTCGTGATGCTTCAGCGAGTCCAATGCGGATTGTTCCTCCGCGGTCAACTCACCCGATTCGCGGCCCGGCCCGGCTGCGATCATGTTGAGGTGAATACCCACGAGATGTGATGGATCGAAAGCGGCGATGCACGAGGTGACCGCCGATCCCCAATCGCCCCCTTGGGCGCCGTATCTGTTGTAGCCGAGACGTGCCATCAGCTGAGTCCAAGCCGTCGCTGTCCGCTCGACCCCCCAGCCCGTGGTCGTCGGCTTGTCGCTGAAGGCATAGCCCGGTAGTGACGGGCACACCACGTGGAAGGCGTCACCTGCAGCCCCACCGTGCGCCTCCGGATCCGTAAGCGGGCCGATCACTTCAAGGAACTCCACCACCGACCCGGGCCAGCCGTGCGTCATCACCAGTGGCAGGGCTTCCTCGACCGGAGAGCGCACGTGGAGGAAGTGGACTCCGAGCCCGTCGATCTCAGTGCGAAATTGAGGGAAGAGATTGAGGTGGGCCTCTCTTTGGCGCCAGTTATAGGTGTCTGCCCAATAGACACAGAGACCCTTCAGATAGTCGAGCGGAACTCCTTGGGACCAATCGGTGACCGTTTCGCGCTCGGGCCAGCGCGTCCGGGCCAGGCGGGTATTCAGGTCGACAATGTCAGCTTCTCTGACCTCGATGCGGAAAGGTGCGATCTCGTCGGTCACCTGGAACCTCCCAACTTGCCTACTCATGGATGCCGTCGCGTGAAGAGTCTCTCAGGCTGATTTCGCTGACCTGCTCGCTCTTGCTGAAGACTTGGCCGCTTTCTTGGGCGGTTCGCCGATAAAAGCGATCCTGCTCTTACCCTTGACCACGTTGACCTCAAGGGTTCCGCCGACGGCATGACACACTGATCGAGCACCTCGGTTTGTCACGTTGCGAGAGTGCTCGATTGCGAAAACGCGAGGTTGTGAAACGCTGATGAGCTTGGCCACGTCACGCTGAGAGGCCGGCTTGCTCTCGAAGCGCGGTCAACCGGGCGGTGACCCGGAGCCCGTCCTCGATCTCAGCCACTCGCTTGTGGACTCCGGGTCGCGAGAAGACCCTCTCTTCAACTTTCATGCCCATCTTCGTCCCTTGCCTCTCGGGATTCGCTTCTTGTTCATCTTTGGTGGCCTTGCATCGGCGTTCTGTGATCTTGTCCTGATGCTCATCAAAGTGCTCGTCGGCGATCGGGATGTTCACCTTGTTCCACTCCGTCCACTCGTCGCTCTTGTCGCCGCTGACGAGCACGCGCCAGTTGGGCTTGCCGGCGTACAGCAAGGCGCGGATGCGGTAGTTCTCGAAATTGCGAAACCCGAAACCGATCCGTTTGATGCAATCCGGTGTCTCCCATGTCTTGTCACATCCCCGGCCAGGGATGTCGCCTATCTCATGAACTACATACCGAGCGGTGCACTCAAGCTTCGAATTCGTCACGGTGACTGGGGACCAAGCGCCGCGATGGCTTCGTCGAGCAGCGGGAGCGTTCGATTTGGAAGCGGGTCTTCGGGAAAGAACTCCTCATAGAGCTCCAGCGCCTGGGCAACGTTGGTGATGCCACATCTCTTCACGAGGAAGTTGATGTCTGCACGGTCTCGAGAGCCACGGCCGGCCCGCATCTTCATGGCCAGCATCGATCGCTCATCGGCCGCGACGATCTCAACGTTCCCCGACTTGAAAATCGGTTGCCAATTGGGTTCCTTAAATCCCGGTATGAACTGCGAAGCCGAGTTGTTGAGCCAATCGGGGGCGAGCCCTCGGCGTTCACCGATCTCAGCGGCGACGGCGAGCACGTCATCTGTCGGAACAATCGAGGCATCAATGTCTCCGGTGGAAAACCGAGCATCGAACGCAAGCACCATGACCGCCCCGCCAACTAAGTAGATCTTGGCCTTGACGTTGCGAGCGTTGAGATGGTCCGCAAGTTCAGCCAGTGCCGACTCCATTTCGTCCCGGTTGGATCAGACACTCTCAAGCTCCTCTTCGGCAGCAAACACGCCATGACGGACGAGCGCTCCAGGCGAGTTGGCAATCTCCCAGGTATGGAATCTCGGGTTCTTAGAGAGATACCAGAAGGGTCGATTGAACCTACTCAGGTCATTGGTCCAGCGAGGTGGAGAGATCGCCTTCCTGGCCGCCTCATCTTCAACTATCGCAGCGAGGAATGCATCCCAACGCGTGTCCCCGACGAGGCTAGGGGCCTGGCTGGTAAGGGCATCGAATCCCTGATGGCTGGATCGCCGGAGTGCGTCTTTCAGATCGATGACAGCGCGAAGCGCACCATCCTCACGAATATCGAGAGACAGCCCTTCGCCCGCATCCCCATACAGCCGATCTTTAATCGTGTTGGCGGTGGCAACCGCGCTGTGCCGCAGCAAAGGGACCAGCCGTATGGCGATCGACTGGCCGGCGGACTCGGCGATCCTGCTCAGCAGCGTGAGTGATGGCTCTCTTTGTCCAGCTTCGACTTCGGCGATGGTCGATTGGGGGACACCAGCCTTCGCGGCCAAGTCGCGCTGAGTCAGATCATTGTCTCGCCGCAACCGACGAAGGATTGCGCTTGCTTCGGCCTTTCCATCCACCGGTGCTATGATACCAGATCACAGATCAGAATAACCCAGGGTGGCCGGCTCCAGCGCAATCCCCCGCCCGCTCCGTAGCCCCCACTGTCCAACCCATTATTTGGGTGGTACTGGGTGGACATAAACCGAATCCCTGGATCAACACTGGATGTACCCGCAGGTCACAGACTCGGACGAACTCCAGAGACCCTCCAGCATCGGACTCTTAATCCGCAGGTTTCGGGTTCAAATCCCGAGGGGCGCACCAGCCAGACCCAGCCAGCAGCGCACCAGCAGCACAGGCGCACCGGCACCAGCAACCAGTACCGAGGGGCGCACCAGTGATACCGAGGGGCGCGCTTACTTAGACCAGGGGGCGCACTAGATGGGCTCCCTTCCTACTCCGGAACGGATCGAACCGAGCGACGCTCGATCAACGAGCGAGAGTCCATTCTGATCAGGTATTGCATGATGAAAGAGATGTTGGTGATGGATGCAGGCGAGTCGTTGCGCAGGATCAAGAGCATCGAGGTGACAATGGCACGATCTGGGTCATCTTCGACTCCATCCACGACGGCGTTCAGAGTGACGTGAGTACTCATCGGCCCTTCCGAGGCCCAGATTGGGCCAACAGACTCGCGCAGTCGCTCCCTACCGCGGTGCTCACCCTGATCGCCGTCAAGGACGGCGTCGTCGGTGAAGAACGAGACGTAGGCATCGGCGTCGCGGCGGGTAGCGGCGTTGTCCGCTCGAGCCACAACTTCGAGGATGTCCAGTCGATCGGTCGTTGTGGGCATCAGGCAGCAACCTTGCGCGGGGGCGCAGCCAACGCTCGATCCGACGCCTCAATGTCACGGGAAAGATGTCCTTGGGCACCATCCCGTGGACCGCTTTCGGGGGAATCGAGCTGTAGGCGGACCCGGTTTGGTGGGAGTACTGCGTGACCCGAAAGCTCACAGCCATGCTGCAGAGTGCGTACGCCTCTCCTTCGGAGATTCCCGCCGCCGCGTGCAGCCACGAGATGAGCCCCCGAAGGCACGAGACAAGATCGTCGTCGAGGCTCTCCCCGAAGCCGATGCCGATCCAATCGTCCTCGTCTCCCCAAGCGCACCCTCGAGCCCGACGCCCTTGTGCAGTCGTAACGGATCTTGAGATCCTCTGCGGCCGTCTCGATCGCCGTCTGGTCGACCACACCGTCGCCTTGAAGCGCATGCACGTCGCCCATCCAGAGCCGAGCCCCCGGCTTCGCCACCGGCAAGTAGAGCGACGAGCCGACGGTCAACTCCCTGAGAACCAGGTTGCCCCCGTCGGGGCCGGAGAGAACGGCGCTCACAGCGGCGTCTCCAGCTGGCTCGACGGCCATGACTCCGAGAAACGGTGCCAGCTCGAGCTCGATCCCCTGCACGTATTCAGTGGAACGGCGCGCGTCGTCAAAGCGGAAGTAGTGCACATAGGGCTCTGAGAAATCGGCCGGCAATGCGCCGACTCCGAGCGGGAAGGAGTTCCGCCCCAAGTCGCGAGTCCTCAGCGCCTCGAGCCTGCACTCGATCACGTCACCTGGCAGCGCTTCGCTCACCACGACGGGCCCGAGCATCGATTACGGCCCGTTGGGATAGCGGTGTCGGAGGGGCTCTCGCTCGGCAAAGGTCATCCCGAAGACCGCCTCATTGCCCCAGTGGGTCCTGGTGTTCGGGTAACTCACGACGTCCCCCGACGTAATGGTCGCGACCGGCGGTGCGCTGGGATCCAAGATCCCTGAACGTACGGTCTGGGAAGTCGACTCGACCGTATGCAATGTCATAATTCCTCCCGATTCAATTCAATCGCGCTCGATGGGTGTGAAGGTGATTCGACGCCGCTGAGGTCATTGCAGTCAGAGGCGACAGTCGGGCTCCTTCCGTCGGCGAATCTGGGCAAGCTCATCAGGATGGTTCTGCCGCCGGGCCGTCAGCATGCCTTTCGCGTGTCGCAGGGCGAGACCGTAGGCGCCTCCGAGATCTCCGAGACTCCGGTTGCGTCCGCATACGTCTCCGCGTGCGTCCAGTCGATTTGCCATTCGAGTAGGAGTTGGACCCAACGAGTCATCCCAACGCCCGCTGCCGACATCCAGTTTCGCGCTGGCCGAGCCGGCTCATGAGTCGGCTGCCGTCATCATCTGGACATACGGGGCCAGGATGTCGGCCAGCAGTTGGCGATGTTGTGCCGCCCGGTCTCGCTTGGGAGACACGGTGTCGTACGCCATTGAATCGAGGAGCTGCTGGCTGAAGCTGAATCCCCTTATGACGAGGAAGATTGTCGTTGCCAGCTCCGGTTTGTTCATGGCGGGCCCAAGAGCTTCCCTCAGCAATCTGCGGACGTGAGCATGGGAACGCTCGGCAACCTCCAACATCGTCTTACGAACCTCAGCACTCGTGCGCGGGTCGTGGTCCATGTTCAGCAGCACCTGCAGGCTTGCTAGGTAGTCGGACCTCGCGTAGTGAGCGGAGAACACGTCGATGAGTTGAGCCATCCGTTCCACGGTGGTCGCCCCTTCGATGCGAGCTTCTTCGACTGTCTCGACCATGTGACTTGCTCCGTCCTCCAGGACGGCGAGCATGAGGCCTTCTCGATTACCGAAGTAGTGCTGGATGACTCCCCATGTCACCCCGGCTCTGCGAGCTATCTCGTTGGTACTCGAACCTCGGTAGAAACCCAGATCAATGATGCATTCGATGGCCGCTTTGATCACCCGATCGCGGGTATCGATCTCCCCATTTCCTCCGGCGGGCTCGCGCCGCCGCCCACCATCAGTGGTGATTGGGCTGGGCTTTGTGGTCACGATGGCAACCCCAGGGCTCCCTTTGTCGGCACTCTGTTTCTGGTTGTCGGAACCCTGCCCACATTGTAACTGCTATGTGAGTGGAGACTCGGGGCACCCACCTCGAGCCGCGCGCACCCCCCCTCTTGGTGGCGTTCGAAACCGCCCCCCCAGAGCTACTCAGGCGAGACGGAAGTGGCCCACCGCATGAGACGCTTCCAGAGGATCTGGCGATTAGGTGCGATGTTGTGGGTATGTCCCGCCCCCTCGATGAGAAACAGCGTCAGATCAGGACACGCCGGAAATTGCCCGGGAATGACGTCCATCTTGCCGGCGAGATCATGTTCTCCCAAGGCGACGAAGACGGGAAGCCGAAGTTCGTCGAGCTCGGGCTGCACCGATCCAGGGACGATCGCCGTCATGCCAACGAGCGCCAACAACTTCGAACTTGCATCCGCGAGTGCTTCTTCCACCTCTGCTGCGGCGGAGCTGGTGCCAAGTGGCCCGGCACTGCTGTTCGACCACTGAGGTAATGGGTCACCAAACCGTTCTCGGGACAGTTCCGCGACCACGGCGGCGAGCTCTTCGGGTCTGTTCGCAAATTGAAGTTCTTCTTCACTGAGGACCTCGGGAAGCCCTGAGGCGGAGAACCCAAGCAGCGCCAAGGCATCGTAGGAGCCATGACGAGCCTGCTGGCAGGCGACGAGCAGCGCCCCGGCCGAGTGGCCCAGTCCGATCTTGGCCCTTACCAATTTGCTGCCAAGTTCAAGGCCCTCGACACCCCTGGACGCAAAGCCAGTCTCAAGACTGCGGACGGCGGCGGCCAGGACGTCGGCCACCACTTGTGGCGACAGGGTGTAGCCGTCCCCCGGCGAATCGCTCTCGCCGACTCCAGGAGGATCGACGGTTACCACGAGGTCTCCTCCAGACGCCAAATATCGAGCCATGCTGAAGGCGCCGTTCTGACCGGAGACGGCCAAGTCGAAGTATCGACGACTCATGCCCCCTCCCGGTACGCAGACCCAAAGAAGCGGGCTGGACCCAAGGTCGTCCGGTACAAACAGATCGGCGCATATCCGATTGCAGCCTGCGGGCGCCACCCCAGTCACATCGACGTGAATGGTCGACTTCGTCACGCTCACAGCGGCGATCACGTGACGACGGGGAATCCAACCAACGCGGATCGCCCTACAGGGTTCGGACGCTGATCGTGGAAAGCCCCAATTTCGGACGCACTCGGAATGACCCTTCGCAGAGCTCGGGGCTGAGCATCCGGCTAATTCGAGAGATTCCAGACCCGGATGGCATTGCCGGAGAGAATGAGCTCTCGCTCGTCCCCCGGAATCGAGTGGAACTGCTTCTCCACGACCTCCCTTGACCGGGGCCACGACGTGACCGGGTGGGGATAGTCGGACGACCACAGGATGTTGCGAACACCGATCTTGTGCCGTAGGAACTCAAGGGAGAAGTCCTCCTCTATAAAGGTGAGGTGAACATTTTGCTGGAAGTAGTGACTCGGAAGTTCGGTCAACCCCGGAAACTCGTAGCCCTGGCGGCGCACCATATCGTCGGCACTGTGGAGCCACCAGGCGACCCAGGCCAGTCCCGGCTCTACGAAAACGAGCTTGAGCTTCGGGTGCCGAGCCAGCAGCCCGGTCAGAATCCACATGCCGAACGCCTCCGCCGTCGACAGCGGCGTCATCAGCACCATGACACCCTTCTGGGGCGTGGGATCCCTCCGGCTCAGGTCGTCCAGACTGGTGTTGAGTCCTATGTGGCAGCACACGGGCAGACCGGTCTCCTCGATCGCCGAAAAGAGCCGCTCGTAGCGATCGTCGTAGTAGTCGGGCAGGCCGAATTCACCTGGAAACACCGGCAGCTGTAGCGACTTTCCGCCGCGCCCGGCAATCCTTTTCACCTCGGACACGGCGAAATCAATGTCATGTATCGGTATCTGGTACGACACGCAGAGTCGTTGACGATCAGCCGATGCAAATTCATCGAGTGCATCGTTGAACGCGCGAGTTGCCTCGTCGGCGCCAGTCTTCAGGTTCGGGATGTACCTGAACGCGCTGACCTCCGAGTACAGAACCTCAACCTCGACACCGTCCTGATCCATATCCCTCAACCGTTCCCGGGGATCGCCGTAACCGGCTCGCTTGAAAACGGCATTCGCTCCGATGTGGGAGTCGTCGTCGCTGCGCTTCAACCTCATGCCTGCTTGGTTGGCGGCCGCCGTGCCGCGCGCCATCCGTTGAGTGAATGCTGCGACCGCCTCGTCGTAATCGTCATGAAACCCCGAGGCCAAATGCGCCCTTACCTGATTATGGGTGATCGCAACATGGCTATCGGCTGAGACAAGGAGCTCATCGTTTCTCGAGCCTGGTCGTGCGTCCACAGTTGTCATTGCTTCTCCTTCATTTCGACTGACTGCTATCCATTCCTCGACCTTTTTGTACGCGGGAGCGTTCACACCAACCGGCTCGAACGTTCATCCAGACAACACTCAGGGCCGCCTCAGAATTACGCCCGTTCTGCTTGCGCAGACGAGGGCGGCCGTGGGATCAACCAGCTGATTGGACGACCTTCCCCTGAGTTGCTGCACGGCCTCGGTGGTCAGATTCAGGCCGTGGATGTAACCCTCACCGATCAGCCCTCCATTCGTATTGCATGGCAGGCTGCCGTCCGGACCCAGGTTGCCTTCTGCAATGAAATCCTTCGCCTCCCCGGGAGCACAGAAGCCAAGCGCTTCGAGCTGCATCAGAAAGATCGGGGAGAACGCGTCGTAGATCATGGCGACGTCGATGTCCGAGCGCTCGATCCCGTAACCCTCGAACAGTCGCTTGGCCATTGCCGCACAGCCCTCCATGACTGCGAGGTCCTTCGCATAGTGGTTACTGGCGATCTCCTCTTCGAACAGCCCGGCATTGGCGGCCGCCGCAATGAGTATCGGCTCGTTGCTGTCGGAGGACCGCTCGGCAGATGTGACCACCAGTGCTACCGAACCATCAGTCTCCTGGCAACAATCGAAGAGCCGAATGGCCGGTTCGGCTATCCATCGCGACGACTGATGGTCGTCCAGTGTGATCGGTTTCTTGTAGAAGTGGGCGTTTGGATTGTTCGCGGCGTATTCCCTGAATTGCACCACCGCGCGACCAAAATCCTCGCTTGAGACACCGAAGGAGTGCATATAACGGACCGCATTGAGGGACATCCACGATGCCGGAGTCAGTACGCCATACGGCGTGCACCACTGCATCGCCGTCGAACCGGAGTGAGAGGCCGTTCCCCTACCACCGACTGCCGCTCGACCAAATCGTTCGCCCGACCGTGCCTTAATGGCTCTATAGGTGACGACCACGTCGGCGATGCCCGATGCAACCGCCGAAGCCGCGTGCAGGAGCACTCCCTGGGATCCGCCGCCCCCATACGGAACTCGACTGGAAAAACGGATCTCGGGGATTCCCAACGTCCTGACCAGCTCGGTCTCCTCAACGGGATCGATCGTGTAGCTGACCAATCCGTCCACATCCGCCGGGGTGAGTCCCGCATCCGCGAGAGCACTGAGTATGGCTTCGGCAGCGAGCTGCGTCTCACTTCGACCAGCCGCCTTTGAGAACTCGGTCTGTCCGATCCCGACAATTGCGGTTGTGTCTCGGAGGCAGCTATCCATCGGCTCCAGCCTTGGGCTTGAACACGGCGACCGCTCCGTTGTAGCGGGTCGGCCGGAACGCAACCGTCACTGGCATGCCTATGGCGATGTCCTCGGGCTCGATGTCGACCAGGTTCGACAGCACCCTTACGCCCTCTACGAGATCGATGAGCGCGGCGATCACGGGATACTCGAAGGCAGGATTCTGGGGATGGTGCAATATGGCGTAGCTGTAGACCACGCCCTCTCCCACCAGGTCGATGATCTCGAACTCGAGAGAGTGGCACTCCGGACACATCGGTCGAGGTGGATGGCGCAGCCGGCCACACCGTTGGCATCTCTGCGTCACGAGCCGACCCTCACGGGCCGCATCCCAATAGAAGCGGTTGTCGTCCGTGAGAATGGGCGCCGGGCGCGTGACCTCTTCGGTCTCCGCCATCACGGCCTCCCGTCAAGAACGGCGCGGTCGTCGACCATGACATCGATGTCCGCATCGGCATACCCCAATCCCAGCAAGATGTCTCTGGTCTGTTCTCCGCAGGCGCAAGGTCCCCGTTGGACCACGGTCTGAGCGGGAGCGACGTTAACCAAGAGGCCCGGGTCTTCAAATCGACCGACGCTGCTCGACCACGTCTCGCTGACAAGGTTCAGCCGTCTGGCCTCCGGATCATCGAACAGGTTGCGGCAAAAGTACTCATCGACGACTTCGATCGGAACTCCCCCATCGTCAAGGGCCCTGAACGCTTCCGCCGCTGCCGCGCTCTCGAAGTAGGAGCTAAGCCACGCGGCCAGCGACTCAGCATCGTCTCCGGCGGGCGCTCCGGGAAGGATGGTCCGAAGTGTTGCCTGCTCTTCTGTCGTCATGGCCGCCAGAAAGATCCATTCTCCCATGGCACATCGATAGAGGCGGTAGTACGGAGAAAGCCCGAATTGATCGCCATCGACATGGCCCCATGCGGGCTCTCTGCCATCCGCATGGATCCATGCGTAGGACGTGTGGAGAAGTCCGGCATTGACGATCGAGGTGCTCACGGCCTGACCTTCGCCGGTCCTGTCTCGATGGTAAAGAGCGATCGTAATGGCGATGGCTGCCAGTAAGGCGTTCCCCGTATCTCCCATGTTGGACCGACTCCAGAGAGGAGGATTTCCAGCGTCGCAGGCTCCATCCTCCCATTCGGTCCCGGTCATTGCCGCGGCATTTTGGTCGGTACCGGGCAGATCTGACCGCGGACCCTTCTCGTAACCTCGGGTATTGCAATAGACCAATCGCGGGTAGCGCTCTCGAAGCGTCTCATAATCGAGACCAAGGCGCGCTGCTGCTCCTGGCCTCCAGTTGAGCGTGATCACGTCCGATTCCTGAAGGAGCTTCTCGAGCACTTCCCGGCCAGCCGCGCTTTTGAGGTTCAGCGCGATGCTGCGCTTGCCGCGGTTCGTGCCCAGGCCCATGTGTGTGCCGTTCCAGTACGTGTCGTGCAGTGCGTTGATCTTGATGACATCCGCACCGAGGTCAGCCAGGGCGCGCCCAGTAAACGGTCCAGCAACGCCAAGTCCGAGGTCGAGGACGCGGATTTCCGCCAAGGGATGGGCGAGTGACTGATTGGTCTCTTCCGTGACGTCGGAAGGTCGGGTGCTCGAGGTGATTTCAGCGAGAACCTCCTCGGTGTGCTGCCCGGGACGAGGTGCTGGCCCAGAGACGGAGCCGGGGGTGAGGGAGAGATCCAGCAACGGACCAGCGTGTTGAATCGGTCCCTCCTCTGGGTCATCGACCACCACGACGCAGCCATCGGAGAGGAACGACTTGTCAGCCAGCGCCTCGCCCGGCGATCGGACAGTGGTGATACCCAGTCCTGCTTCTTCGGCCGCACGGACCCATTCATCGGATGGGAACTTCTTGAAGGCGTCCACCAATTGAGGGTGCAGGAAGATACCGGACAGCATTCCGTCGGGCTCCATCGAGACGCGATCCGGATCGTTACGATATCCGGCACCGAGCTCCTTCGGCGAGAGCTTCTGCCCTTCGGCCGCTGACAGAACCCATTGGGGACGCAGTGTCCAATGATGCACCCACTTGCCGTCCGCACATTCATAAAGCCCTTCAATTGACCTCGAGTCAACGGGCCACATCCAGTACAACGGAGCATCTGGGTTCTCCACCCGCTGCCAGTTGAGACACGCCGCGGCGAGCGCGCCCTGAAGGAGAGACGTCGTGACACGTTGACCGAGGCCGGTTACCTGACGAGCTCGCAGTGCCGCAGCAATCCCGAGCGTCGCGAAGTAGGTCGCACCCACGCTCGGCCAGGGGGTGCGGGGGAAAACTGGCCCCTCTCGACTTGCGCCCCTGACGAGACCGTCGGGAGCGTCGAATTCCGGGAGTGGACCAGGACGGCCACCGATGAACTCCATGGCCGTCCCCCTGCGGCCCTTCTGGTCGAACAGCAGGCCGGTCCGAGCTGCGACCAACCCGTCATAGCCGGGGCGATTGCGGTGAACATTGTGCTCCCCATAGGCGGTGATCGAACAGGTGATGATGCTCGGGTTGAGCGCACTGAGGGCATTGTGGTCGATGCCCAGCCTCTCGGTAGTTCCCAATGAGAAGCTGTCAACGACGACATCGGATGCCTGCGCCAGTTTGTTGAACTGTCGTCTCTCCTCGTCCCTCTGCAGATCAAGGCGGACACTGCGCTTGCCCCTGTTCCAGACCCGATAGCCGGTCTGCTGGGCAAAGGGATCCTCTGATGGGGGTTCGATCCGGATGACGTCGGCACCGTTGTCCGCCAGGAACATGGTCGTCATCGGCCCCGCAATGCCCCACGACAGGTCAAGAACGCGCACGCCCTGGAATGCTCCAGCCATCCGACTCCACCCCCTTACGTTCTCGTGCTGGTCCACCATAGCACCTACTATGTCGCGTCCGCATTCCACGGACTGAAAGAGAACGCCCTGGTCACCTCGGGTATCGCAAGGATCACACGCCGCCTGACTGGCGAGCGGGTTGACGAACTCTGCGAGGAACGCGTGACGGCCCTTAGGACGCTGAGGCACCTGGGAAGAGAGACGAGTGGCGATAGTTTTGTGGGGCCTTGACCAATGAAGACCGCCGGACTGCTGCAGCCGTCAATGGGACCCTTGTCTGAACGGGAGAACCTCACCGCCGTTGTAGCGACCGTCTCCTTTTGCTTCGACCCGCGTTACCAGCGCCCCGCCGCCGTGTCGGATCCTTCAGCGGTCCAGCGCCACCCCGGAACCATACAGTGAGGACCTACCCGCCGGGAGCGACCACCGCGGCGAAGTTCGCTGCGCCCAATGCATCATCCTTGGCGGTGCTCTTGGGGTTTCGGGAGCGGATCCAACGCCGCACCGACGTGCTGACTCCTTGTCAGCTCCTCACCGAACTGACGTGCTGCGACGCACGAATTGGGCAAATTGCTCCGGGTGGCTGACATGCGCGCCGTGAGCGGCGTCCGCGATGGTAAACAAGTCGGCCCCCTGCATTTCGGCCAGCCTGGTGGCAGCTTCCTGGGCGAAGGGCCACGTCTGGAGGCCGACGCCGAACAGCGTGGGCACCTTGAGGTCCTCCCAGCGAAAGGGTGCCGTCAAGCCAGATATGACGTCGGTCTGGAAGGCCGCGCCCTCGACGCGCCGACGCGCCTTCAGATCCTCGGGGAGGCCCTGCCATGCGGTCTCACCAACCATCGATGCGTACACCCTCTCGGCAAGAGCATCCGTGTCGGCCTCAGCCGCCATCGCTTCGAGCCCCCTCCTGACCGACCGTGGCCAGAAATCCATCCAAGGAACCTGCGGCTCCCACAGGCCGAGCCCCTGGAATCGGTCGGGGTGCGAGATCGCCGCCGAGACGGCGACCACGCATCCAAAGCTGTGGGCGACGACAGTGGTGGGTCGATCGTCCATGACACCGAGCAGATCGTCCACGTGTTGGGCCAGGGAGGCAGGCGGCGCCGCCGGGGTCGACTCGCCATAGCCCCGGCGGTCATACTCGGTGACCCTGAGGTCGGGCAGGCGCTCCACCACGCGCCGAAAGCTCTTGGCGCGGTCCATGGCGCCGTGGACCAGCACAACCTCGGGCACAGTGGGATCGTCTGGTCCATGCACCTCTACTGCGAGGACTGTGACGCCTGCTCTGCTGTTCATGAGCCGATCAAACGCACGGCTTTTCGGCGCGACGTCGCCGTCCACGGATCATGACGGGCGACGATCCAGACCGGACCAGGTTGCTCAGGAGCACGCCAGCCTGGTGTTGTGGCATTCGCCACCGACGTCACCGAGACTTCCGGTTCCCGAGGATGGACTGGAGAATGGCGTCGAGCGTGAATCGGAAGATCCGGTCCAGATCGACCTCTTGATGGAGCCTGGTGCTCATGGTCTCGTCTATCTCGGCGTCGCGCTGGGCCCAGACCTCCGCCCCGCGCACTCGGTAGTCGGATGACAGTGCATCCTCCAGCACGATGAACCCGCCAAGATGGAACAGGATCGTTGCCACGGCGAAGGCTGCGTCTTCACCGTGCAGACCGCTGGCGGTCACCTCGTGGGCCAGCACGGCCTGGGCCTTCGTGAAGATGGCCTCACCTCGGCCCTGGGTCGACGAGAGGGCGATGAGCTGAGGACGGGCGCGCACTTCACGGAGGAGCGTGTCCGAGATCGATGCAATGCGCTCGGCCGGCGTATCGCCGACGGGGCTGATCCTGCCAAATTGATCGGTGATCTCCTCGATCAACCTATTGAAGAGTTCATCCCGGTTGCCGACGTGCCAGTACACGGTCGGTGTTCCCACGCCGAGCTCGGCCGCCAACTTGCGCATGCTGAAGGCCTCGACCCCGTCGTCCTCTATCATCTTCATCGCGGTCGCCAACACTTTGTCCACCGTGATGGGCGTCCCGGTGGTGCCTGAGCCGGTTGGAGCCACCTTCGCCTTCTGCGCCACGACTTCGTACCTCGGTTCCTGGAGCCGTCCCGTCCGTGGACTTGGACTCGGACCCCATGATCGCATCAGATCGGTATGCAGTCCGACACCTAGCCCGTTCTGTGTGCCACTCTCCGCTAGGTCAGCGGTGATCCCTGGGGTCCGGCACGCCGGCGGGTGTGCCCTCGTGGTACTCCACGAACTCCACCAGGTAGCCGTCGAAGTCCTTGATGTAGGCCATCGTCACCGGCCAACGCTCGAGACGGCTCGGCGGCGACACCGACTCGCACCCGGCAGCGATCGCCTTGTCGTACAGTGCAACGCAGTCGTCAGTGTTCACATACAGCTTCCACAACGCGGTCCCCATGTCGATTGGGCCCTGGTGGTCGAGGTGTTGCGCGAGCTGCATCCGACTCCCGCCCGCTGGGGACTGCAGCACCGCTTCCTTGACGTTGGGAATGTCCGTGCGGCTCTGAACCGGGATGCCGACGACTCCCTCCCAGAACTCGATGGCCCGATCGAGATCGCTGACGTTGATGCAATACTGAGAAAGGATCGATACCACCGCTCTCCAATCGTTTTATTCGGACCTTGGCCCGGGTGCATTTCGAACCGCAACCCTGAGACCTGCTACCTGCGTGAACAGCGCACTGGCACCCCCCTCTGAGGGGAATTGGCTGACCCAGGTGAACACCGCTACTCCGAGACGGTCACGGCGAGGGCTTCTACACCCGACAACCACGACCGGCCGGCCGCTTCAACGTCCTTCCACTTCTCGAGCTCCACACCGTCAGATTGTCCGAGCTCCGCCGGGCTCGGCCCAAACCGATCGGCTAAAGGTTGCAACCTCTCGAGGTCGAAGTTGTACACGGATGCGGCGTTCAGTCCCAGGATCCGCCGCGCGTCGTCGACCGGACAATCCCAGAAGGTATCGCGGAGCCACTGGCGGGTATGGGGCCACGTACCCTCTGGATGGGGGAAGTCGTTGCCCCACATGATGTTCCCGACGCCGATCTCGAAGCGACGCGCGATCTCGCGTCTCCGCGTGTTGGAAGACCCGATGAAGACGTTGCGGTCGAAGTACTCGCTCGGAAGCATCTTCAATTTGGGAGCGATGTTCCCCATCTTCTTGGTCGCATGCTCGTTCATGTACGCGATGTCGGACCTCCACAGGAGGTCGGCAGCCCACCACGACCCTCCTTCGGTGACGGCGAACTTCAGGCGGGGGTGCCGCTCGAAGGCACCGGACCAGAGCAGGAACCACATCGGCCGCATCGTCCAAAAGATGGTCTCGTTGGCGTAGATGCCGAGGTCGGTGCCGATCTCCTCACGGGGTGCGGGACCCGTGTGGGTGTGGACGACCATGTCGAGCTCCTCGCACATGCTCCAAATGGGCTCGTACCGGAGGTCGTTGTAGGGAGGGTACGGACGCCACATCGCAGGGATGAGAATGCCACCCAAACCCGAGGATTTGGCCCTCCGGATCTCGGCGACGGCGGCGTCGATGTCGTGAAGGATGGGCACGACGGCCAGGCCGCAGCGTCTGTCCGGACTGTCGCTGCACAGTTCGGCTAACCAACGGTTGTGGGCCTGGGCGCCGGCCATCAACAGGGTCGGGTCGTACTCTCCGCTCGCACCAAGGCCGGCGCCGAACGGTGCCGATGCTCCTCCCAGGACGGCATCGGCGTCGGGGAAGATGACCTCACCGACCACGCCGTCAGCGTCCAGCTCGGCATCGCGACGAGCCGCATCCCATCCCCCCCGGAGTCCCTCCTCGTTCTCCTCGTACCAATCCTTGACGAACTCGAGCTCCTCCACTTGGGCGTTCATTGGGGCGCGGAGAGCAGCACGCTGCACCAGGTCTTCGTCGAAGGCCTCTCGGTACCGTGGGTCGAGGTACTCCTTGTACTGAGCGTCGGGAAGTCCGGCATGGGTGTCGGACGAGATGATCAGGTAGTTGTCGGTCACCACGGTTTGAGGTCTCCTCCTGCGAAGGCGAGCGAATGGGAGTCAGCAGGGACGTGTTCGAGCGGCACGTTCACCTCGTCGATCCGAGGGCCGACGCGAGCTGCCACCGTGGCGAGCTGCTCGAGATCGAAGCCGTAGACGCGGGCGGCATTGCCACCGAGCATGGGTCCCACCTCCTCGGGCTCGATCCCGGCAAAGGTATGGCGCAAGGCTTCAGTGGTATAGGGGTAGGTTCCCTCGATGTGCGGATAATCCTGGCCCCACATGATCTTGTCGAGACCGATGTCGTAACGGAGCGGTGCTTCGTTCGGACGGAGGAAGCTGGCGCCGACGAAGCAGTTGTTGCTCCAGTAATAGCTCGGTGGTTCGGGTATCTCCTTGATGAGCTCGGCGCCGAAGTGCGCCTCGGCGTTGCCGGCGTCGGTGAAGCGGCTGTATTGGTAGTCGAGCATGCTGATCGTGGCGGGCACCCAACCCGATGACTGCTCGGTGAGCACCAGCTTCAGGCGGGGATAGCGGGCAAAGGCACCTCCAAAAGCCATGTGCCAGAAGACCCGATGGGAGAACCAGCCCAGCTCCACCATGAAGATCGCCATCGAGGCCAGGTGTTCGCCCATCTCGGGGCCGGCGGCTCCGGAATGATTGTTCACCGGCATGTCGAGATCTTGGCAAGCGGCCCAGATCGGGTCGTAGTCCGGAGCACAGAGCGGAGGGAGTCCCGAGTCAGGTGGCACACCCGGCAACAAGATCCCGCCGAAGAGGTCGTGTTCACGCGCCCACGTGATCTCCGAGACGGCGTCATCAACGTTGTTCAGGAAGATCTGCGCCATGCCGGCACGTCGGCCCGGAGTATCGGCACAAAAGTCGGCCAACCAACGATTGTGCGCTCGAAGGCCGGCCCAACGGAGCCCGTAGGTCTCCGGGGTCGGGGGCCGCGCCAGCAGGTTGCCGGAGGGAAAGAACGGCGGAATGGTGTTCGGAAACAAGACCTCCGCCACCACGCCGTCGTCCTCGAGCTCGCGGAGCCGGGCCGCGGAGTCCCAATTCCGATAAGCCGTCTCCCCCAGGAGGTCGGCGTACGGGTTTACATAGGACTTCGCCCAGGCGTCGAACTCCTCCAGATAGCGGCGTTCGAGGTAGCCGCGGTAGTCGAGCATCTCGGCGCCGGCGTGCCCGTCGGAGGAGATCACGATGTATCGACCATCGGCGAGTTGCTTCATCTCTTACCCCCTGGACCTATGACAGCGTTATAGTACAATCACACATGATATGCAATCGCCCGCTTCCCGCCTTTAGTCCGGCGGCGGGAACGTCAGCTCCGGCGTTCTCGGGCCTCGCCCGCAAGCCGGCACGTCAGACAAAGGGAGGTCGTCGTGAGGGACGTCGTCGGCAAGGTCGCAGTGGTCACCGGTGGAGGTCAGGGCATCGGGCGGGCGTTGGCAGAGCGGTTCGGTACCGAGGGGATGAGGGTCGTGGTGGCGGATGTCGTCCCCGGCTTAGTGGAGACGACGACCGGCGAGTTGGTGGACCAGGGTCTCGATGTCTCCGGCGTGGTTACCGACGTCACGTCACTCGAATCGGTTGAGGCATTACGTGATGCGACGCTCGAGCGGTACGGGAAAGTCCATCTGGTTTGCAACAACGCGGGTATCGGCTCGGGGTCTGAAGGTCAGATATGGGAACACCACGTCAACGACTGGCGCTGGTCCCTGGATGTCAATGTGATGGGTGTCGTGAACGGCATCAACGCGTTTGTACCCACGATGCTGGCGCAGGATGAGGAGGGCCACGTGGTGAATACCACGTCCAGCAACGGCGGATTCACCCCGCTGATCAACAGCGCGGTCTACGCGACAACCAAAGCCGCTGTGACAACGATCACCGAGTGCCTCTGGGGCCAGCTACGGGAGATCGGGGCGATGGTCAGCGCCTCGTTGCTCTACCCATCTACGTTCTCGCCGGGGATGCTCAACACCGGCATCTGGCGACCCGGGGCCAATCGTCCGGAACGCTACGCACGGCCCAACGCACCCCCGAGGGAAGGAAGGGACACGTTGGGCGCCTACCTCCAGCGCATGAAGGAGGCCGGCATGGAGGTGCAGTTCGCACCCTTGTCGGAGGTGGCTGACATCTGTTTCAACGGGATCCTCAACGACACGTTCTGGATTACCGTCCCCCATGCCCCTCAACAGCAAAAGATCCGCGACCGCGCCGCGTCGCAGATCGACGGCAGTCCTCCGGAGTACCTCCTCGAAGCCAACCTGATGACGTCCAAACCGATCAACGCGAAGAGCTAACCGATAGAGAGAGGATCCGGAGTCCGACTCGACAAGGAGCAGGCTTCGTTGATGCGGCTCGGCGGTGCGGTACCTCGCAACCGAGAGTGGGCTTTCGGTGAGGGCTCCAAACGGCCGGTATCGCGAACTGGACACCAACAACACCCAGTGGTGCAGATCACCGGTCTAAGGACCGTCGTCGGAGCAGACCCCGCAATCCATCACTGTCCAGATCCTTCAGACGCTCGGCCGGGTCAAGATCTCACGAGATCCGCGGAGCCACACGTAGCGCCGGACGCCCTACATTGCCGAGTCATGCGATCGAGGCAGCCCTACAATTGGGTTCTATTTAGACCGAGGTCCGACGATATTGAACGGCTTGTTGATCTCTTTACTGAGATCAACCGCCGCAGCTGTGCCGCTGGACACAAATGAAATGACGTTCTAGTATGTCTCGCACCGGGACTCCCGCCCGGTAGGACGCGACGCTCACACGCAGGAGGGCCTTCCCGGATGGTCATGCCGCAGGACATAGGTGCGATCGACACGATGCTCGGGTTCCCGCATCGGGACATGAAAGAGGTCTATCGGTTCATCACCCGGCAGACCAAAGACACCCAGTCGAGCGAAGAGTTCGACTTCCCGGTCGAGTACATGTTCAAGGACGTTCCCGAGAAGGGGCTGCAAGACGTCGACGATCCGATCGCCGTGACTGTGCGCGAGATGGACCTCTGGGGCATCGACAAGGGCATGATCGGCATCGGTGACCCAGCCGGCACGGGAGCCGAGGCGATGAAGCGGTTCCCCGATCGGTTCATCCCGTCGTCAGGTGCCGACCCCAACGAAGGTATGAAAGGCATCGATCGGCTCGTCCGTGAGCACGAGACCTTCGGCACCAGGGCGGTCGGCGTGTTTCCCGCCGGAACCTTCCCGCAGGTCCCGATCAACGACAAGAAGATGTACCCGATCTATGCCAAGTGCGTCGAGCTTGGCATCCCGATCTTCTGCTGCGCCGGCATACCAGGCCCCCGTTTGAAGGCAGCCTGCCAGCATGTCGAGCTCATCGACGAGGTCATGTACGACTTTCCGGACCTGGTCTTCGTGACGCGCCACGGCTGCGAACCATGGACCGCACTCGCCGTGAAGCTGATGCTGAAGTGGCCAGGTCTGCACTACTCGACGAGTGCGTTCGCGCCCAAGTACTACCCGCGGGACATCATCGACTATGCCAATACCCGAGGCGCCGACAAGATCATCTACGCCGGATACTTCCCCATGGGACTCTCGCTGGAGCGGATCATGACGGAGATGCCTGGCGTCGGCTTCAAGGACGAGGTGTGGCCCAAATTCCTCCGCACCAATGCCCTCAGGGTTCTGGGGCTCCAATAGCTCCGCGTCCCGAGGTGAGGACGTCGTAACCGCCATCAACTGAGGAGTCACGTGACGACCACTAGCACCGATGCCGCATCTCGTTCGACTGCCGCCGTCGAGTTCACGGCGTTCGACGCCGACAACCACTATTACGAAGCCACCGACGCGTATACGCGTCACATCGACAAGGCCATGGCAAAGCGTGCCATGCAATGGGCGGAGATCAATGGAAGGCAACGGCTCCTTGTCGGCGGCAGGGTGAACCGGTTCATTCCCAATCCCTTGTTCGACCCGGTCGCCAAACCAGGCAGTCTCGATGAGTACTTTCGCGGCAAGACCCAACAGGCGAAGGACATTCGGTCGCTCTTCGGGGATCTCGAACCCATCCGAGCCGAATACCGTGACCGCAATGCTCGCCTGTCGGTCATGGACCAACAGGGCCTCGACGGTTGCTTCCTGTTCCCGACGCTCGGCGTCGGCATGGAGGAAGCCCTCGCAGATGACCCCGGCGCCCTGATCGCCGCCTTCGAAGCATTCAATAAGTGGCTCGAAGACGACTGGGGCTACGCCTACAAGGAACGAATCTTTGCTGCACCGATGATCACCCTGATCGATGTCGATGCCGCGGTGGCCGAGCTTCGTCGCGTCCTCGACGCCGATGCCCGGATCGTCTGCATCAAGGGCGGCCCCGCACACACGCCGAGCGGCCTCATCTCACCAGCTGATACCCGCTTCGACCCCTTCTGGGGTCTGGTCAACGAGGCCGGAGTGACCGTCGGAATCCATTCGGGTGACGCGGGGTACGGTCGGTATCTGAACGACTGGGAGCCGTCGGGTGACTTCGAGGCTTTTCGCTTCTCCCCCCTCCGCACGGTCCTGAGTTCCGACCGTCCTCCCTTTGAAACGATGGCCGCATTTTTGTGCCAGGGCCTCTTCGACCGCTTCCCGAGGGTGCGGGTGGCGAGCATCGAATCCGGCGCGGGTTGGGTGTCCGCGTTGGTGAAAAAGCTGAAGAAGGCGTACGCACAAATGCCCGGGTCGTTCCGATCGGACCCGATCGAGAAACTGCGCGAGCACATCTGGATCGCGCCTTTCTACGAGGACAATCTGGCTCAATTGAAAGAGTTCGTCGGCACGGAGCAAATCCTGTTCGGTTCGGACTGGCCACACGCGGAGGGTCTGGCCGAACCCCGCAACTTCGCGTTGGACCTCCGGCGGCATGGATTCAGTGAGGACGAGATCCACCAGGTGATGGCCGAGAACGGATGGGTGTTGACGCACCCGGCCAACTGAGTCAGCCATCCACGCCAACTGACTCGGCCATCCACTTCGTGGGATCTGGCGGGTCCCACGGTCCCAGAAGCAGCCGAACGAAGTGAAGCCCGGTCGGCCCGCCGGAGCATGCCGCACTTCGAACCCGCGAGTGGTCCACAGAATCGAAGGACTGGGGCTTCCGACCCTTGTTGTATATAATATTCGGGACGTGTTGCGGTCGAAAGCACCGTGACTGTCGCTCCTCTCGAATCGCTAGAGCAAGGACGCATGGACGGAATGCTTGAAGGAAAGGTTGCCGTTGTCACGGGGGCGGGTCATGGCATCGGTCGCGGTCACGCGCTGGAAATTGGCGCGCCACGGCGCACGTGTGGTGGTCAACGACTTGGGGAGCTCCGTCACCGGTGAAGGCTCCAGCAAGGACGCTGATATCACGGTCGAGTTGATCGCGGCACGGGGCGGAACCGCCATAGCTGATTACGGGAATGTGGCCGACGAGGCCGATGCTGAGGCAATGATCAAGCGCGCCATCGATGAGTGGGGTCGACTCGACATCATGGTCAACAACGCCGGCATTGTCCGCGACGGAGCCATTTGGAATCTCACGACCGAAGCATGGGACGCCGTCATGGGGGTCCACGTCCGAGGGTCGTGGCTCACGAGCCGCGCCGCAGCTCGACACTGGCGATCGCTCGCCAAGGCCGGCCTGGACAGCCGGGGCCGCATCATCAACACGACGTCAGGAGCCGGCCTCGTGGGCAACTTCGGCCAGACGAACTACGCAACCGCCAAGGCGGCCGTCGTCGGGCTCACGTTGACCCTTGCTCTGGAGCTACACCGTCTCGGGGTTACGGTGAACGCCATCGGACCAGCCGGAGCAACCCGCATCACGGGCACCATGCCCAACGCCCCTGCAGTGGTCGAGCCGGACGAAATAGCCGAGGACTCCTTCCATCCATTGGATCCCGCGGGAAGTTCCCCGCTGGTTGCGTGGTTGGCCTCGGACGAAGCGCAGTACGTCACCGGGCAGGTCATCCGAGTGATCGGCGACAAGATGCACCTCATGCAGGGCTGGCGGGAGGTCGCCACGGCTTCGAGCAACGGAACACGTTGGGAGGCCGTTCAGCTGGGTGACGTCGTCGCGACGCAGATCTTCGGCACCCAGGGCCGGGGACTGCAGACGTGGTCGAGCTAGCTGTTCGCTTCGCCGGTGTCTCGAGTCAGGAAAGGTTCGCCGGGGTCGCCGGCGGCCGAGGTCCTAGGCTCCTGAAGTAGTCACGATCACTCTGGTCGGGCGCTCGGCCCACCCTGGTCACCGTATCCACGTCCGTCGCTTCCGCCCTGAGCGCGCGGACCGTCGATTCCTCCCTCGGACGAATGGCAAACGGATTGAACGAGAAGTGCCGCATGGCATTCCCGTGAGTGATCATGTTGATCTGTTCGTCGGAAAGCGCGGCAAACTGCGCCTCGTTGACCTCGGGACCATTGGGCCAGGAGCTGTCAGAGTGCGGAAAGTCCGACTCCCAGCAGACGTTCTCGATGTTGAACTGGCTGAGGAGGCTCACACCGACGGGATCGTTGATGAAGCAGCAGAGAACCCGCTGCTTGAACACGTCGGCGGGTCCCATGCCGTCGGGGAATCTCTGCCCGGTCCAGCCCGAGTGGCGTTGCTGAATGTGCTCAGCCCGCTGGAGGAAATACGGAATCCACCCGATGTCCCCTTCCGTGAGAGAGAACATCAGGTTGGGAAAGCGCCACCAGAAGTCGGCCCACAACAGATCACCCAACGAGTAGATCGACATGACCGACGAGAGCCCCATCGCCACCGAGGCTGGTGCGTCCGCAGAAGTTGCCGCGGCCTTGGACGACGAACCGACGTGCAGGCACAGGACCGTTCCCACGTCCGAGCACGCAGCAAAGAGAGGATCCCAGTGACCTGAGTGGATCGACGGCATGCGGAGAGCTGCTGGGTTTTCCGAGAAGGTGGCCGCGTGGCACCCCTTCCCGGCAAGCCGACGGATTTCGTCCGCCGCCTTTTCCACGTCGAAGAGTGGCAGGATGCCGCACGGTATGAAGCGATCGGGATAGCCGGCGCACCATTCGTCGACGTGCCAGTCGTTGTACGCCCTGATCATGACTTCGTTCACAACCCGATCTGGGCCCTCGTTGAGCACCTGACCCGAGAAGCCGGTCCAATTCGGGAAGTTCAGGCCCGCGAGCGTGCCCCCAGCGGACATGTCACGTACTCGCTCGTGCACGTCATAACAGCCCGGGCGCATTTCGCTGTAACTGCTCGGGTTGACGTTGTACATCTCCGGCGGCTTGCCGGCTACCGCGTTCAACCCCAGGTTCCGACCCTTCTTGTCGCCGTACCACCACTGCTGGAACCCGTGCTCATCCGTTTCGACCCGGGGCACTTGGTCTCGGTATTTTGCGGGCACATGACCATCGAACATGTCCGCTGGCTCCGCGATGTGATCGTCCACGCTGATGAGGATCATGTCGTCTGCCTTCATCGGCGCCCCTTTGGATTCCGACGAGCTATGAAGCGTGCCCACCGGTAATCTCCATATTATATTCAGTCGTTCATGCGCTGTCCGCCGGCCACGAACCTCTGCTCGACGGCGAAGCGACGGGATGCGACCTGATGCTCGACGGAGTCCGGGTAGTCGACCGCACCACCGAGATTGCCGGCCCCTACTGCTCCAAGTTGCTGGCGGACGCGGGCGCCGACGTGGTCAAGGTGGAGCCACCCGAAGGTGACCCGTTGCGGCACTGGGGTTCCGGTGCTCTTTTCGAATACCTCAACACGTCGAAGCGCACGGTTCAAGGTGACACGAGGGACTTGGTGGCCGCAGCGGGTGTCTTGGTCAGCAACGAGAACGTTGACCCTGCTGCCCTCTGGGCCCAGAACCCCTCGTTGGTGATCGTCACCATCACGCCGTTCGGCGGCGAGGGACCCTGGGCCGGCCGTCCCAGCACGGAGTTCACCCTGCAGGCGGTGTGCGGTTCCATCGGCCAGCGTGGCCTGCCGGAACAGCCGCCGCTCTCCGCTGGCGGCCGGCTGGGCGAATGGACGACGGGGACCTATGCCGCCCTAGGGGCGATCGCCGCGCTGCGCGAGGCGTCTCGCAGTGGCCATGGGGAGCTGATCGACGTGGCGATGCTCGACTGTATGGCGGTCACCATGGTCACCTATCCCTCGGTGTTCGCGTCGTTTGCGGGCAGGCCTCAAGTGGCGGGAACGGGACGGACGATCGAGGTTCCGTCCGTCGAGCCGACGCGGGACGGATACTTCGTCGTCACCACGAACAGCGCGAACAATTCCAGGATTTCTTGCTCATGATCGAGCGGCCCGATCTCTTGGCTGACCCCGACCTTCCGCAGGTCGCCAAGCGATTCCGCCGCCGGGACGAATTTCTGGCGGCTGTGCACCGGTACACGACCCAACACACCACGGAGGAGATTTTGGCGGCCGCCGCACTGCTCCGAATCCCAGCCGGCCCCCTCCTCAACGGCTCGACCATGACCAAGTTCGATCAGTTCGTGGCCCGCGGTGTCTTCGTCCCGAATCCCTCCGGACGATTCCTCCAACCCCGTATCCCCTATCGCATCTCAGGAGTGTCGCCACGACCCTTCACCCCGGCCCCACGGCTCGGAGAGCATGGCGGCTCCATCGACTGGCCCCCGCGGACAGATGCGGGTGGCCTGGCCGGACATGCCGCCGACCCTGAAGCTCACGCCGCAGCCAAGCCCTGGCGCCTTCCCCTGGCCGACATTCGTGTCGTCGATTGCACCGCCTGGTGGGCCGGTCCCGTAGCCACGGCCGCCCTGGCCGCTCTCGGGGCCGACGTCATCAAGGTTGAATCGGTCACGAAGCCGGACAACATGCGCTTTGCCAGCACTCGGCCACCGACAGATGACCTGTGGTGGGAATGGAGCCCGATTTTCCATGCGGCCAACGCAGGTAAACGTGGCGTGACCTTCGATCTGTCCCGTCCCGAGGGATCCGAGATGCTCGCGCGCCTCCTGGAGACCGCCGATGTCCTGGTCGAGAACTTCACCCCTCGCGTCATGGAACAGTTCGGCTTCGGCTGGGAACGGGTCCACGCGCTCAACGACCGGCTGATCATGGTGCGGATGCCAGCCTTCGGTCTCGATGGGCCGTGGCGGGATCGGACAGGGTTCGCCCAGACCATGGAGTGCCTGACCGGCATGTCCTGGCTGACGGGATTCGTCGACGGTCCCCCGGTGCTGGTGCGGGGAGCCTGCGACCCCCTGGCGGGGATGCATGCGGTGATTGCCACCATGCTGGCGCTGACGGAGCGCGATCAACGTGGTGGCGGCACGTTGGTCGAAGCCGCCATGGTTGAGTCAGTGCTCAATGCCGCAGCGGAGCAGGTCGTCGAATTCGGCTCTAGCGGGACGTTGCTCTGTCGCAACGGCAACCGCGGTCCGCAGGCTGCCCCCCAGGGCGTCTACCCGGGTGCCGGCGAGGACGAGTGGATCGCCATTGCCGTCGCGAGCGACGACCAATGGCGCGCTCTCCGGTCAGTGCTGGGAGATCCCCCTTGGGCGCGCCGTGAGGCGTTGGCGAACTCGGACGGCCGGCGCCACGCGCACGACCACATCGACCGCGAGCTCACTTCGTGGGCCAGCCGGCGCGCGGCCGAGGAATCCGCCCACATGCTGCTCAGCGTCGGCATACCTTCGGCCGTGGTGGTTCCTCCCCGTGACATCGCGGCCAATCCGCAACTCCGATATCGCGGCCTCTTCGAGGTGGAGGACCATGCCGTCACGGGAGCCCATGAGATTCCGACGCTGCCATTTCGCTTCTCGCGGGTAGACCACTGGCTCAGGTCGCCGGCGCCGACCCTGGGCTGCGACAACGACGCGGTGCTCGAGGAACTCGGCTACTCGCCAGCGGAGATCGAGGACCTGCGGCGGTCTGACCTCGTCGGCGTGCTCCCCTCGGCACTGTGACGCACGGTGTCGAGGGGGCAACGCGAGGGCGCAGGACCGGTGGCGTTCCTCAGGCTGAGGCCGCAACGTTGGCTGCCCAGCGGTAGTCGGCCTTTCCAGTCGGGGACCGGACGACCTCGTCGACGAAGACCACCTGTTTGGGCACCTTGTAGCCGGCCAGCGAGGCCCGTACCAGGCTCATCAGCTCCTCCTCGGTTGGTTCCGTCCCAGGCGCCGGCCGCACGACGGCGACCACTCGCTCGCCCCAGCGGTCGTCAGGCGCGCCGGTAACGACCACGTCGTAGACGGAGCGCGACTGGCGCAGCACGGCTTCCACTTCCTCGGGATAGACCTTCTCGCCTCCCGTGTTGATGCACAACGAGCCGCGCCCGAGCAACGTGATGGTGCCATCCGCGGCAACCGTGCCCATGTCCCCGGTCAGCGACCATCGCCGCCCGTCCCATTCGACGAACGTGGCGGCCGATCGCTCCGGGTCCTTGTAGTACGCCAGGGGAATGCGTCCGGTGCGGGCCACGCGACCGACAAAGCCCGAGCCTGGCTCCACTGGCCGGCGTGTCCCCTCGTCCATCACCACCGCCTGCTGGGCGATGAACTGTGGCTCCGGCTTGTCCCCGGTCGGTCCCAAGAAGATGCGTCCGGCCTGAATCCCCGTTTCAGACGACCCGTAGCCGTCGGAGAGCGGGATGGACGGAAAGGTGGCGAGGAACCGATCGCGCAGCGCGGCCGACAGGGGCGCCCCACCCGAGCTCACGACGGCCAGTGATTCGATGTCGGGCTTCGGATCGAAGTCGTCCCAGGCGTCGAGAACAGGTCGCATGACCGCGTCACCGACCGTGCTGGTCGCCGTCACCTTCTCGCGTTCGATCGTGCGCCACACCTCGCTCGGGTCGAGTGAGCCCGACCACAGCACGACCTTGTTCGCGCTGAAGAGGTGCAACAGCACCACCCAGCCACCGGCGGCGTGCATCAGCGGAGCCAAGAGCAAGAAGGTGCTCTGCTCGGGAGCGATCCGCTCCAGGAGCTCGTCCACCGATGTGACCTCGGGCAGAGCTGGGTTACCGCCTCCCATGCAGGCGAAAAAGGCATCTTCCTGCCGCCACACCACGCCCTTGGGTAACCCTGTCGTACCGCCCGTGTACAGGATGTAGTGATCGTCGGCCGACCGGGGATCAAAGTCTCTCTCCGGCGGCGACGACGCCAGAGCGTCGTCGTAGGCCGAACCAGTGGCCAGCTTCCACCGCAGCGTTGGGACCTGCGGCTCCACCTCGGCCACGTGGGTTGTGAAGTCCAATTGGTGCACCACTCCGACAAGGTCGGCATCGTTGAACAGGTGTTCCAGCTCCCCCGCGGTGTACCGATAATTGATGTTGATCGGCACGGCTCGGACCTTGTAGGCGGCCAACGTGGCCTCCACGTATTCAACACAGTTCTGCAGATACAGGCCGATGTGGTCTCCGACCTGAATGCCATGCTCAAGGAACCAGTGAGCCAATCGGTTGGACTCTTCCTCGAGTTGCGCGTAGGTCCTGCGCTGTTCACCACAGTGAAGGGCAACCCGATCCGGGACGCGGTCAGCGACCGCCTCCCACAGATCGGCGAGATTGAATTCGCTCATGGAAGTGTCGGGTTCCTACCGAGCCGGGTTGGGATCGAACGGACCACGGCCCATCTGGTCGCGCACGGTGACGACGGCAGGGTTCGTCAGCGTGCGGCGCTGCCAGTTGGCACCGTCGACGACGAGGGTATGACCGGAGATGAACCGGGCGAAGGGTGAAGCAAGGAACGTGGCGGCCCAGCCGAGCTCCTGCCGTCGCCCCACCCGTAGCGCTGGTTGGCAGGCGTCTTTCTCGTTGGTCCGGTCGAGGTTGCCCCTGATGTCGGCCGTCATGTCCTCGTGAGGGAAGAGTCCGGGCACCAGGCCATTGACCTGGATCCCATAGGGCCCCCACTCCACGGCGAGCGTCTCCACCATGTTCTTGACCCCCGCCTTCGCGGCGGCCGAGTGAGCGAACCCGGGGCCTCCCGTCCAGGCATAGGAGGCCCCGACGTTGACGATGGACCCGGCCGTCCCGGCTTCGATGTGGCGCCGGGCAAATTCACGCGAGCAGAAGAAGGTGCCATTGAGGGTGATGTCGACGACGGTCCGCCAGGCGTTGGGGGACATGTCCTCCGCCGGCGCCGGGAAGTTCGCTGCCGCGTTGTTGATGAGCACGTCGGGGAGCCCAAATGTTGCGGTCGCCTCGTCGAAGGCGGCGCTGACCTGCTCTGCGTCGCGGATGTCGCAGGTCACCCCGAGTACACGGGCGCCGAGTACATCGATCGCCTCTCGCCCGGCGTCGAGATGCTCCGCCTTCCGACTGGCGATGACCAGGTCGGCCCCCAGCCGCGCAAACTCGGCGGCAATGGCCTTGCCCAGCCCGGTTCCGCCTCCTGTGACGAAGACACAGGTCCCGGCAAACGTTCCGGCGGGCAGGGCCATCGTGCCTACGGGTGGTGGTTCTGGCAGCCCGTTCTGTTGGGTCATGGTCAGCTCCCCGTGTAGTGCGGCTCGCGCCCTTCGGCGTTGGCCGCCCGGAATTCGGCGAAGTCGGATGACTTGTTGATGAAGGTCTGGTAGATCAGCTCGTCCTCCATGGAGGACCGTACCCCGGGTTCGCTCAGGTGCCGCAGGACGCGGCGGGCCATTCTCACCGTGACCTTCGGCGAGGCCGCGATCTTGTTTGCCATCTCCAAGGCCGTTTCGTCCAAGGCCTCGGGCGCCACGATGCGCGAGACGATCCCGTGACCGTAGGCCTCTTCGGCACTCATGGTCCGCCCGGTCAGCACGAGGTCGCTGGCCACGCCGCTGCCACAGATCTCGTAGAGGCGGCCCACGCCACCGGTGTCGGGAATGACGCCATGGCCTACTTCGGGCAGCATGAAGCGAGACCCTTCGGCCGCGATCCTGATGTCGCACAAGAGGGCGCGCTGGAAGGATCCGCCGATCGCCCATCCGTGGATGGCCACGATGATCGGTGCGTCCATGTCGAACACCTGCAGGATGCCCCGATGGCCCCGACTCATGAGCTCGTGATGACTAAGGGGGGTGGCGTTGTTCCCGATGACGGACACATCCCGACCGGACGACCATGCCTTCCCCTCACCGCGCCATATGATGGCCCGCACTTCTGGACGACCCTTCAACTCGGTCAGGATGTCGAACAGGCGGGCGTCCATGTCGTCATCGAAGGCGTTGCGTTTGTCCGGATTGTTGTTGGTGATGACGGCAACCGGACCGTTCACCTCGAGCAGCACCTTGTCAGTCATGACGTCCCCTTCCTTCGGAAATGCGCCTTGTTGTGAATTCCCGAACATCTGCGCGGCAGCGGTGCATCCGGCTCAGCCCAACTCGCTGAACGGCTGATCCTTGTCGCTGCGTGGCTCTCGGGGAAGCCCGAGTACCCGCTCGCCCAGGGAGTTGCGCTGGATGTTGTCGGTGCCGCCTCCGAGTCTGGAGCTCCACTGGTTCAGGAACGCCGTCTCCCAGATACCGCCATCAGGCGCAACGTCGCCGGCCAGCATCCCGTTGACGCCGAGCAGCTCCATGAACAACTCCCCCGTGAGGCTCATGTGCTGGGAGACGAACAGTTTGGTGGTGGACGCCTCTGGACCGGGCAGGCGGCCCTTGGAGAGGGCCGTCTGCACCCGATAGTTCATGTAGCGGAGGAGTTCCAGACGCGTGGAGAAGTCCGCCAGGTGCTGGCGGATCAACGGGTCGGTGCTCCCCCCGCTACGACGGGCCAACTCCAGAACCTGCCCGATGGTGAAACTCTGCCCGGTACCCCCAATGAGTGCGCGCTCGTAGCCCATCGTGGTGTGAGCCACCGCCCATCCGCCGTCGAGCTCCCCCACCACGTTCGCGGCGGGGATGACGACGTCCGTCAGGAAGACCTCGTTGAAATGGGCGCTCCCCGTGATCTGGCGCAGCGGACGGACCTCGACCCCGGCGGTGTGCATGTCGACGAGGAAGTAGGTGATGCCCTTGTGCTTAGGAACGTCCGGATCGGTCCGAGCGATCAGGATCCCCCAATCACTGTGTTGGGCACCCGATGTCCAGACCTTCTGACCGTTCACGACGAACGCGTCCCCGTCGCGCTCGGCGCGGGTCTTCAGCCCTGCCAGGTCCGAACCGGCGTCGGGCTCTGAGAACAGCTGGCACCAGACCTCCTCCCCCCTCAGCATGGCCGAGAGGTAACGGTGCTTCTGTTCCTCGGAGCCGTGCGCGATGAGGGTCGGTCCCGCCATGCCGATCCCGACGGAGAACACGCCGACCGAGACGTCGTATCTGGCCATCTCCTGGTTGAAAATGGCCTGGTGCCAGGCACTGTCGCCCCGTCCGCCGTACTCGACGGGCCAGGTGATGGCGCCCCAACCACCCTCGAAGAGGGTGTGTTGCCACTCGCGGCACCGACGAACGTAGTCGGGGTGCGCCGGGCTCCGGGACCAGTTGTCCAGGCCTGTTCTGACCCGTGCATGCTCCTTGAGCCATGCCGACACCTCGCGCCGGAATGCGGCATCCTCCTCCGTGTCCTCAAAATCCATCGTTGTCTCCGCAGAGTAAGGACTCCACGAGAAGGATGACCATCGCCGGGGTCGGCGTCTCCGCCTCGAATGGAGTTCGATCGTCGAGCACGAGCTGGCGGTTCAGATCGCGTCGCCTGAGGCGAAGTTACAGTCCCTCGCGACGATGCACCGGATCGTCCTGGACCCGCCCGTACGGATCTGGGACCCCCGATGCATACGTTCGTATACTATATTCGAAATCCGCTGCGTTCACTTGGGCGGTTCAAGCTGAGAGACGGGGGTGGGGCACGCATGACCCTGGGCAGGCCCGAGGCGTCGGAGCGTTCTCGGTTCGCGAAGGTAGACACCGTGCTTCGACGTTCGCGTGCGGCCAACCGGTTCGCCCCTTACGTTGGCATTGAGGCGCGGCTACGGCGTGCCTGACGCCATCACCGACGAGGGGGTGGCCCGGCTCCGGCAGCGGATCGGGATCGCGCGTCCGCACACGAACCCACCCCATTACCGGGTCCCCAACGAGGACGCCTTTCGCCATGTCGCGGAGGCCTATGGCGACGACAACCCCCTCTGGTGTGATCCGTCCTACGGCGCCGGCACCCGCTGGAACGGCCCCATCGCCCCCCCTCACCTGGTCGGCGGCGACACCCTCATCGGAGAGGACGAGGTCACTGCTCTCGAAGGCGACACGAAGGCGCTGATGAAGGGCGACCCCCTCGGGGGCGTCCATGCCTTCTACTCGGGGTCGTTCCGGGAATGGTGGAACCCGCTGCGCCCCGGCATGCGGGTGACGCGTCGCAACGCACTGGTGGGGGTGCACGACAAGGTAGGTGACTTCGCCGGCCGGGCCGTCCACGAATGGCTGGCCGAGGTGTTCGCCGCAACCGACGGTCCCGTCCTCTCGGGGCAGTACCGCCTGATGATCCGGGCCGAGCGGGAGAAGGCGACCGCGCGCAAGAAGAACGACGAGGTCGAGATTCGCCCCTACACCGACGACGAGATTGCCGCCATCGGCGCGGCGGTCGCGCAGGAGAGGGCGCAACGGCGCGGGGCGACACCCCGCTTGTGGGAGGACGTCAACGAGGGCGACGAGCTCCCACCACTCGTCAAGGGCCCGTTGCGGGTCACCGACATGGTCGTGTGGCACACCGGCATGGGCATGGGACTGTACGGCGTGGCCGCGCTCGGGCTGGGCCACGACCAGTTGCAGCGCATGCCCCGCTTCTTCGCGCCCGATGACCTGAACATCCCCGATGTGCAGCAACGCGTGCACTGGGACCCCGAATGGGCCCACCGGGCGGGAAACCCCGCCTGCTACGACTACGGCCGCATGCGTGAGACGTGGCTGATCCACCTGTGCACCGACTGGATGGGTGACGACGCCTGGCTCTGGAAGCTGGACTGCCAGTTCCGCAAGTTCAACTATGTGGGCGACACCCACTGGATGCGCGGACGGGTCACCCGGAAGTACCTCGCGGGGGAGGGTGGACCTGCCGTCGACCTCGACGTCTGGGGGGAGAACCAACGAGGCGAGACGACGACGCCGGGCCACGCGACCATCCTGTTGCCCTCCCACGAGCACGGCGAGGTCGCTCTTCCGCAGCCGCCCGGCGGGGCCGCCACCTGCCAGGAGGCCCTTGACGCCCTGGCTGATCGTTTCGCGGGCGAGGAAAAGCAGTGAAGCCGTACCCCGACCTGCCGGCCGGCCTCACGCTCGAACACGACGGGCCCGTCCTGCGGCTACGGATCAACCGGCCGAAGCGCCGCAACAGCCTCACCGACGCCATCGTCTATGCGCTGACCGACACCGTCGACGCGGCCGCCAGCGACGAGTCGGTGCGGGTCATCCACCTGGAAGGGGAGGGCGAGCACTTCTCTTCGGGCTTCGACCTGGCGGAGCGGACACCCGGTCCCGATCGCCCCCGGGTGGGTTCGGTGCACCGGCGCATGAACGCGCAGGTCAATCGCCTCATCCCGGCGATGCTCAGCTGCCAGACACCCATCGTCTCCACCGCCCGCGGCTGGGTCATCGGCCTCGGTCTCGACATCCTCCTCGCGACGGACTTCGCCGTGGTGGCGGACGACGCTCAACTCTGGGCTCCCTTCACGACCTTCGCCTTCACCCCCGACAGTGGCGCCAGCTGGCTCATACCCCGTCTCGCCGGCGTCGCCCGGGCCCGCGAGATGCTCATGTTGGGGGAAAAGGTCTCGGGAGCAGATGCCGCGTCGTGGGGCCTCGTCCACCGCGCCGTGCCGGCCCATGACCTGGACGCGGCCTCGAAGGAGCTCGTCGATCGCCTGGCCGCCGCGCCGACCGTCGCGGTCGGGCTCACCAAGCTGTTGCTGCACCGTGCCCTCACCTCCGATCTCAACAGCCACCTGGCCGAAGAAGCGTGGGCGATGGAGGTCTCCAGCCGATCGGAGGACTTCCGGGAGTACGGGGAGGCCAGCAAGGAGAAGCGCATGCCCCGCTTCACGGGGCGGTAGCCGACCAGCGCACCGGGCGCGACCGGGAACCAAGCCCAGACCGTTGGATATAATATTCAAGATGGAGTTCGCTGCGGCAGAGTCGGGCGCGGTCGCCGCAGCAGGACGGCCGCTCGAGGGTGTCCGCGTGCTGGCCATCGAGCAAATGCAGGCACTCCCCTACGCCACCCAGCTCCTGGCGCGTCTCGGTGCTGACGTGGTCAAAATCGAACCGCTCGCCGGCGAGCTCGGTCGGGCCTCGCTGCCGGCGATGTCCGATCCCGGAGGGCGCGCCATTGGGGCGACCTTCCTGCGCAACAACCTGAACAAACGAACCATGTGCGTCGACCTGAAGCAGCCGGAGGGCCGCCAGCTCGTGCTCGACTTGGCCCCTCGCTTCGACGTCTTTGCGGAGAATTTCAAAGCGGGCGCCATGGATCGTATGGGACTCGGCTACGACGACATCGTGGCGGTCCATCCACAGGTCGTCTATGCATCGGTGTCGGGGTTCGGTAATTCCGTGCCGAGCCCTTACCGTGATTGGCCCGCGTTCGCTCCGATCGTCGAGGCCATGTCGGGTGTCTACGAAATGAAGCGCCAGGACGACCTCCCGCCGGTGGTGTCGCCCGTCGGTGCACTCGGCGACATCGGCGCTGCGCTGTACACCACCATCGGGATCCTGGCCGCCCTCAGAGACCGCGACCGGACAGGCCGTCCCGGATACGTCGATGTCGCCATGCTCGACGCGGTCATGGCCATGACGGACATCGTGACCAACTACTGGTCGATGGGCATCGATGGCGGCGACTCGGGCGCGGTAATCAACCATGGCTTTCGTGCCGCCGATGGCTGGTTCGTCATGCAGGTGGCCCGCGTCCACTTCTTCGAACGCCTTGCTCACCTCATCGGTCATCCCGAATGGATTGGCGATGAGCGTTTCGCCACCCCGTACGGCTGGGTCCAGAACCTCGAGGCGGTCATCCGCCCGGCCATCGAGAAGTGGGCGGCTGGACGGAGCCGACGGGACGTGTGCGAAGCCCTGAGCGAGGCCGGCATTGCGGCCGGCCCATGCGCCCGGGCCGAGGAGCTCGTTGCCGATGCTCACGTCACCGCTCGTCAGATGCTGGTCGGCCTCGAACGGACGGACGGGGTCGACCAGCCGGTGCTGATACCCGGCAACCCGGCGCGGATCGTCGACCGGAGCGCCGGTGGTGACCGACGGATCCCATGGCTCGGAGAGCACACGGACGAGGTCTTGCGCAATGAGCTCGGACTGACCGACGCCGCGATCGAGAGCCTGCGGTCGTCGGCGGTCGTCGGCTGATCCGACCGTGCCAGAGGAGACAAAGGCGAACGGCGTGCCGGCCGTTCGACCGCCCCGGACGATCCCCGAGGCTCTGCACCAGGCAGCCGAGCTGTACGGGGACGACGAGGCCCTCGTCGACGGGGCGACCCGGCTCTCTTTTCGGGATGTGGCCGAACACGTCGACCCCGTGGCCCGCGCGCTCGTGGCGAGCGGCGTCGAGCGTGGCGACCGCGTGGCCCTGTGGGCACCCAACAGCGCCGCATGGGTGATCACGAGCTTCGCCGTCTACGCGGTCGGGGCGGTCCTGGTGCCGCTCAACACCCGCTACCGCGGCGAGGAAGCGGGTCATGTCCTGCGCACCTCACGGGCGCGCCTGCTCTTCGCCGTGACCGACCTGCTCGGGTCCGACCTGGTGGCGTTGCTGGCCGACCAACCCGCCCTCGACGCACTCGAGGAGATCGTGGTGCTGGAGGGGCCGCCGCGGCCCGGGTGCACGACCTTCGCCGAGTTCACCGCCCGGGCCACCGACGCGCACGGACGGGAGGTGGCCCGCCGCCGGGCCGCCGTGACCGAGGACGATGCGTCCGACATCATCTTCACCTCGGGCACCACCGGCAAGCCCAAGGGCGCTGTGCTGGGTCACGGCGCCAGTGTCCGCACCTACCTGGCCTGGTCCGAGCTGGTCGGTCTGCGGAGAGGCGACCGCTACCTCGTCGTCTATCCGTTCTTCCATACGGCGGGCTTGAAGTCCGGCGTGCTGGCCTGCGTCCTGCGTGGTGCGACCATCCTCCCCCACGCCGTGTTCGACGTCGTTCCGGTGATGGAGCGCGTGGCGTCGGAACAGATCACCATGCTGCCCGGGCCACCGACCGTCTTTCAGTCAATACTCAATCATCCGGATTTCGCGTCGTTCGACCTGTCCTCGTTGCGTCTCTCGGTGACCGGAGCCGCCACCATCCCGGTGGATGTGATCCGCCGGATGCGCGACGAGCTGCGCTTCGAGACCGTCGTCACCGGATACGGCCTGACCGAGACGACGGGGACGGTCAGCATGTGCCGTCATGACGACGCGCCCGAGGTGATCGCCACGACGGTCGGGCGACCCCTCCCCGGGGTGAGCGTGTGCATCACGGACGACGCCGGTCAGCCCGTGGACCCGGGAGAGCCCGGGGAGATCCTGGTCCGGGGCTTCAACGTCATGAAAGGCTACTTCGAGGATCCGCAGGCAACGGAGGAGGCCATCGACGGCGAGGGATGGCTCCGCACCGGGGACATCGGGATCCTCGGCACGGACGGCAACCTGCACATCACCGACCGCAAGAAGGACATGTACATCGTCGGCGGGTTCAACGCCTACCCGGCGGAGATCGAGGGCATCATGGTCGGCCATCCGCAGGTGGGCCAGGTCGCCGTCGTCGGCGTGCCCGACGATCGTCTGGGCGAGGTCGGCGTGGCTTTCGTCGTTCCTCGTCCCGGGCACGCGGTCGACCCGGAAGAACTCGTTGCATGGTGCCGGGACCACATGGCGAACTTCAAGGTCCCACGGTCCGTACGCGTCGTCGACTCGCTCCCGCTGAATCCCACGGGCAAGGTGATGAAGTTCCAGCTCCGAGCGCAGCTCGCCGGGTGACCTCGGGCTCCGCCGGCCGGACGCGCTGTCGACCGTCCGGTCAGGTCCAGGCCACGATCGGCCCGGCCGCCCCGATCATCTCCGAGAGCTGACGCGGGTCGGTGGCCAGGGTGCACAGGGAGTTCCCTGCCGGGAGTCCGCCGAGGACCATCCGGTGCAGCCGCCCCCGGTGGGCGTCGGCATCGAGGCGATCCCCGTCGGGGTCCCACGCCTCGACCGGCAGACCGATCCCGAGCGCGGCCGCCGCGTCCGCGATCATCGTCGTTGCCTCTGCGTCGGCGAGGTCGATCACGGCCAGCGCCGGACGGCCCGGATGGCGGAGCAGCGAGACCGCGACGCAGGCGGCGGCAAAACCGGGGGACGACGTGGACGGCACGATCACCGCCCCGAGGCGGGTGGTGCCGAGCGTCCGCGCCACCCAGAAGCCGGCCCCGCCGGCGTCGGCGGCGATCAGCGCACCCGCAGTGACGCACTCCGCGTAGTGCATGGTAACTCGGCTGGGTGGCAGCGGGGTCGCTGCGAGACCCCAACCCCGCTGCGTCACGTCGGCCAGACGGGACCGCAGCGGGGGCATGGCCCACGCCGAGCGCCGGCTGGGACCACACCGTTCGGCGAGCGGAGCCAGGCCGGCCGGAGGGACCGTGAGCGCCGGGGCCAGCCGCCATCGTTCAGCGGGAGACTCATGCGGGTCCAGGCCGGTGGCGATGATCAGGTCGGCCCGATCGAGCCCGCTCAGCACAAAGTCGTCGGCCTGCAACCCGATCGTGGCCAGATGGTGCCGGCTCCTCCAGTCGAATACCCCTTTGGCTCCCCACGTGTTCAAGACGCCGACTCCAGCCGAGACCGCCAGGTCGTGCAGTCCAGGGACTGCCTTGTGCCTGACGATGCCCGGGCCGGCCAGCACGACGAGGTCCGAAGCGCCGCGCGCGGCTTCGACCGTTTCGTCCGCCGGCTCCACCCAGGTGTCGTCGGATGCTGCGGGTCCGGGGACGGAGTCCTCGACCGGCTGAACTGGGTCCAGGTTGATGCGAAGCTCCACTTCGCCGAAGGACGACAAGGCCGGAGCGGCCGCCAGCAACGCCTCGGCCGAGTCAGCGTCGATGACCTGGCGGGGCCCGGGGTCGATCCCGGGCAACCAGAAGAGGCCGTCACCTCGGTGCGCCGCAGCACGCACCCCGTGGACACGTTGGTGGGCCGCTGCGAACAAAGGGGCCACCGTGGAGGCCACCGGTACGACCTCGAGCGCTCCGAAGGGTGCCCCGTATGTCGCGTCGATGCCCGAGAGCATGGCGACTCGTCGCCACAGCTCGGCCGCCGGGACGACGGTCACGAGGTGAGCTCGACTCCGGCGCAGCCCCGGATCAACTCGCTCCGGACCCCTCAATCGTGGCCCACCGGGGATCCCGCTTCTCGGCGAAAGCCAAAGGGCCCTCGACCTGGTCGGGATGTCCCCACATGGAGACCAGTTCCGTCGCCCCGGCCTTGCAGGCGTCGGTGAGCCCCTGCTCGAGCGCGCCCCACAGTGCCCGTTTCGTAGCCGCCATGGCGGCGGGTGAATTGCGGGCAATCTTCTCGGCCAGCGCCTGGGCCTCTTCGCGCAGGCGCTGCGGCGGGTCGACCACCTGGCTGATCATGCCCAGCGCCAGCGCGCGCTCGGCCGACATGCGCTCGTGCCGTCCCACCAGGGCCATGCGCAACACCGCCTCGAAGGGCATGCGCCGGGCCAGGCCGATCAGCTCGTACGCGGCCACCTGACCCACTGAGACGTGGGGGTCGAGGAAGGTGGCGTCGGAGGCCGCGATCACGATGTCGGCATCGGCGATCCAATGGAATCCCCCGCCGGCACAGATGCCGTTCACCGCCGTGATGACGGGCTTCCACACGTCGTTGTGCCAGGACGTGAAGTGAAAGTCGAACTTCTCGCTCGACTCGCGATAGCGCTCGAAACCAAGGCCGTCGGATGCGATCTCGACCATATCGGCACCGGTCTGGAAGGCCTTGCCCTCCCCGGTGTGGACGATGACCCGCACCGCGGGGTCGGCATCCAATTCCTTCCATGCCTCGGCAAACTCGTCCCGCATCGCGTTGTTCATCGCATTGAGCCGCTCCGGTCGATTGTTGATCAACCAGCCCACCGGGCCTACCCGCTCGACCTTCAGGGTTTCATACATCGCTGCGCGTTCCTCTCATGCACGGTCGACGTCACGTTTCCGCGGTGGATCTGGTCGTCGGAACGGCCCACTGGGGATCCCGCTTCTCGGCGAAGGCCAAAGGGCCCTCGACCTGGTCGGGATGACCCCACATGGAGACCAGCTCGGTGGCGCCGGCCTTGCAGGCGTCGGTGAGCCCCTGCTCGAGCGCGCCCCATAGGGCGCGTTTGGTGGCCGCCATGGCGGCGGGTGAATTGCGGGAGATCTTCTCGGCCAGCGCCTGGGCCTCCTCACGCAGGCGCTCGGGCGGATCGACGACCTGGCTGATCATGCCCAGCGCCAGCGCGCGCTCGGCCGACATGCGCTCGTGCCGTCCCACCAGGGCCATGCGCAGCGTCGCCTCGAAGGGCATGCGCCGGGCCAGGCCGATCAGCTCGTAGGCGGCCACCTGACCCACCGAGACGTGGGTGTCGAGGAACGTGGCGTCGGACGCCGCGATCACGATGTCGGCGTCGGCCACGAAGTGCAGCCCGCCACCGACACACATGCCGTTCACCGCCGCGATGACGGGTTTCCACACCGCGTTCTGCCAGGACGTGAGGCGCAGCTCGGCCCGCCGCGTGCGCCCGGACTGCTTGCGAAGGGCGTCGGGGTTCCGGCTCAGCTGGACCACATCGAGGCCGGTCTGGAACGCGCCACCCTGCCCCGTGTTCACGATGACCCGAACATCGGGATCTTCGTCGAGTTCGCGCCAGGCCGCTTCCAGCTGGTCGAGCATGTCGGCATCCATGGCGTTCCCGGCCTCGGGGCGGTTGAAGATGAGCCAGCCTACGGGCCCATCGCGTTCGACCAGCAGCGTCGAGTAGGCGTTCAACTGCGCGGCACCTCGCGCCACGGTCGCGACGCATAGGGGTCCGGCTCGCGGGGCAGGCCGAGGACCCGTTCGCCGAGGATGTTCTTGTTGATCTCGGTCGTCCCCCCCTCGATCGTGTTGGCCCGGCTACGCAGCATCCCCCGGACCTCGTAGGGCAGCGAGCCGGCGTAGTCGCCCGGCTCCCCCGCCCAGGCGGTGGCCCACATACCCAGCACTGAAGTGGCCGCGAGCTGGATGCGTTGGTTGAGCTCACCCTGATGGACCTTGCCCACCGAGCTCTCGGGACCCGGAGGTCGCCCGGCGCGGGCCTGGCTGCGCACCCGCTGGTTCGTCCATTCCCGGACGCGCTCCTCGCAGTAGAGGCGCAGGATCTCGTCGCGCAAGACGGGATCGCCCCACCCGCCGGCTCCCGCTTCGGCGCGACGGCGCTGCGCCAGCCGGATGAGATAGCCGACACCCGAGCCGCCGATGCGGTCCACGCCGCCCGAGCCCGCTCCCGACACCATTTGGCGCTCGCCCGACAGCGTGGAGTTGGCGACCTTCCACCCGGCACCCACGCCGCCCACTCGGCACCCGTCGGTGACCCGGGCCCCGTTGAGGAACACCTCGTTGAAGTCGACCTCGCCGCCCATGTGACGCAACGGACGGACCTCGACGCCAGGCTGGTGCAGATCGATGAGGAAGTACGTCAGTCCCTGGCGTTTGGGAACGTCGACGTCGGTGCGGGCCAGCAGAACGGCCCAGTCCGAGACGTGCGCCCACGTGGTCCACACCTTCTGGCCGGTGACGACCCACGCATCCCCGTCGCGCTCGGCCCTGGTGGCCAACGACGCCAGGTCGGAACCGGCGCCCGGCTCACTGAAGAGCTGGCACCAGGCCTCCTCGTTGCGGACGATCGGCGGGAGGAAACGAAGCCGCTGCGCTTCGGTGCCGTGCGCGAAGAGAGCAGGTGCGGCCAGGTTGAGTCCGAGCGGGTTGAGCCGCCCGAGGTTGAACGGAGCGAGCTCATGTTCGACCCGCCGGGCGGCATCGGGGGCCAGATCGAGCCCGCCGTAGGCCCGAGGCCAGGTGGCCGCCACCAGGCCCGATGCGCCGAAGACGGGGTACCACGCCTCGTACTCGGCTCTGGTCCTGACTTCTCGAACGGCAGCCGGTCCGCCCCGGCGGCCGGCCTCGACCCACGCCGTCGGGACGGCCGAGACAATCCAGGCCCGCACCGCCTCGACGACCTCGTCGACGGTGGCGTCCGGTGCGACGGCGAGCAGGCTCCCGGTGGCGGCGTCAGTGGAGCCGGTGACCGTGAGCGACTCCGTCATCGGTTCAATCGAGCTGTCGCCGCGACGTGACGCGGCCGGGCGCGCCTCCTCGGAGATCGCCCACCTGGTCTCCCCACCCTTCGGTCATCGCACACGAGCACCTCGGCCAAGTGTCCCACTCCGTCGGATTGTATATTTTATCATGTCCCGTGTTCCGGAGCGGTGGGTCGTACGTCCGTCCGGTGTCCGGCGACGCAATTCTGACGTGCCACCACCGCGCCGACATCACCGGTTGGGCGGGAACTTCGCATAAGATATACGTATGCCATCGACCGCTGACAGTTCACCCACTGCTGCCAAGGGTCGATCGAATGGACGTCGTCAGGCCAAAATTGTCCGCACGCCCAGTGGCGAGCACATCGCCTCCCATATCCGGAAGCTGATCTTCGAGGGCGAGCTGCGGCCCGGCATGCGAGTTCCACAGGATGCGATCGCCCACGAGCTCGGGGTGAGCCGGATACCGGTGCGTGAGGCACTGATCGTCCTCGAGCGCGAGGGGTGGGTCACCAACGAGATGCACCGGGGCGCCTTCATCAATGCCCTCGATGAGCCAACCGTCCACGATCACTACGAGCTCTTCGGCTTGATTTACGGGTTCGCCGCAAAGCGCGCGTTGGCGCGTGCCGGCGACGATCTCCCGCAGCGACTCGGCGCACTACAGACGCAGTTCGCGCAGGCCACGACGGCCGACGATCGCTACGACCTTTCGATCGCCTTTCACAGCCTGATCGTGAAGGGCGCGGCGTCGCCCCGCATCAACGTGGCGCTCCGGGCCATGTCCGCACTGGTGCCGGGCAATTTCTTCGAAGAAGTGCCCGAGGCGGTGGAAGTGGAAAGTCGCGGCCTGGCCGCCATCACCCGGGCCATGAAGCAGGGGGACGGGGACAAGGCGTCCGCCGAATACGTCAAGATGATGCGCAACGTGGGAAACAAGGTGGCACAGCTCTTCCGGGAGCGTTCCCTGTTCGAGTCGGCGGAAGTCACGGCCTGACGGCCGGGAAGTCGAGCGCCCACCCGCAACGTGCCCGCGCACCCTTTTCGCGACGTCGCCGTCGCCGGTGTCCACAACACAGTGCAGGCACGTCGGCTTCCGGACCACGACTCAACCTCGATTGCGCTGGTTGGGGCGCTGGGGGCACTCGAGGACGCCGGCATCTCCCCGCACGAGGTCGACGGTGTCGTCGGTCCCGACTGTGCGCAGGTCGCCCTCGAGCTCGGCCTTGGTCCCTGCACCCGACGACCCGGTTCACTGGGGATCCCCACGATCCTCGACGCCGCCGCACTGATCACCACCGGCCAGTGCGACGTGGTGCTGATCGCGGCCGGAGGTGCCGGCATCCACCTCGATCGGACCACGGCCGCACCCTGGACGCGGCCGGCGAACGAGCTCGTCGTGGGGTACGGGCTGTTCACGGCCGCTGAATTCGCCCTCATGGCGCGCCGTCACATGCTCACGTACGGCACCACGCCCGAACAGTTGGCCGCCGTCGCCGCCACCATCCGTACCAATGGGCACGAGAACCCCGATGCCGTCTACCACGGCCGGGGGCCGTTCTCGCCCGCCGACATTTTGGCCTCTCGGATGATCGCGGACCCCTTCCACCTCCTCGACTGCGCGACGACGTCAGAAGGAGGGTGCGGCGTCGTCCTGGTGGCCGCCGAGCGGGCGGTCGAGTCCGAGGCGGTGTGGATCCTCGGGGGAGCCAGTGACTCGTTCGGGCAGGCGTACACGGTCGCACCGGTGTGGGACTTCCGGCCCCGACCCGACGCCGATCCCGCCGGGATGGTCGGGGCACGCGCGGCCAAGCGAGCTTTTGCCATGGCCGGGTTGACGCCGGCCGACGTCGACGTGGCCGAACTCTACGACCCATTCTCCTTCGAGATCATCCGCCAGCTGGAGGCGTTCGGCTTCTGCGCCCCGGGCGAGGGCGGGCCGTTCGTCGCGGACGGGAACATCGCGCCCGGCTCCCAACTGCCCGTCACGACGGACGGCGGGACGATGTCGTTCAGTCATCCCGGGATCAACGCGCAGCAGCTGCAGCGGGTCATCCGGGCGGCCCTGCAGCTCCGCGGCGGGTGCACCACGAACCAGGTCCCACACGCGGAGGTTGCCCTGTGTTCGAACGGGGGCTCCGGTGCCCTGTTCACCGACGTCCTGCTTCTCGGCCGAGAGCGCCCATGAGCTTGTTGCGGCCGCAACCGAAGGGCATCCCGGCCCCCCGACCGAGCCTCCACAGTGAGGCCTACTGGCACGGATGCCGGCACCACCGCCTCCTCTACCAGCGCTGCGCCGTGTGCGGGTACCACGGCCTCGGCGCGTTCACCGTGTGTGCGCAGTGCCACGCGATCTCGCCGACGTGGGAGGCCAGCGCCGGCCGAGGCCGGCTCTACAGCTGGACGGTGGTCTGGCAGCCGCCGGACCCGCGGTTCCAGGTGCCCTACGCCCCGGCGGTGGTGCATTTGGACGAGGGCCCTTTCATGATCAGCGCGGTCATCGGCTGTGAGCCCGAAGCGTTGCACGAGGGGCTGGAGCTGGCCGTGGAATTCCACCCGGCGTCCGATGACATCACGTTGCCCTACTTCGCTCCCCCGTCGGAGGACTCGTGACGAGCGACGAAGGATCTCCCGTGAACGACAAGGTCTACATCCACGAGTACATCGACATCATCGGGCACAACCGCGGGCGCTACATGTACCACATGACGGCGAATTGGAGCCCCACGGCGCAAGAGGATCGGCACCAGCTCTGCTACGGGGTGTGGGGCGTCGTGGGCAGCACGGGACGATGGCCCCAGGTCGTCAACCTCTGGGAGGAGGACGGGTTCGACGGCCTGGCCCGGTCCTTCGGACACGAGCTGGGCCATCGCGACCTCCAGGACCCCAAACTGGCCGCGTGGTGGGCGGCCGCGGCCGAGCTGAGGGCGGGCGGTGTGGATCGCCTGCTGGTCCCGGCACCCTGGATGCCGACGATTGAGCAAGCGTGTGCGGCCGGAATTCGAGGCGCTGTCTACGCGCACGAGCAGATCGCGGTCCCGAGAGGGAGCTCGGCGCGCTACCTGGACTTCGTCCGCAGCGACATCGTCCCGGTGATGCGCGACTTCGGCTGGGTGTTGGCCGGCGCCTGGGAAACGGCGTTGGTCGATGACAGTGAGTGCTTTCTCCTCTGGGCCATCCCCACCTGGCAAGAGTGGGCTGACCGCGAAAAGGCGCGCCGTGACCACCAGCAATTGCGGGAGGTGGAGGCGCAGAACCTGGCGCTGACCGACCAGACCCGCCGAATCCTGCTGGTGGAGGCCGCACTCTCGCCGATGCGCCTGGGCCGCCAACCGTCACGCGCCGACCGCACCGAGGAATGGGAGGGCTGACGCGGGTGCGCCCGGGTAAGGTTTGACCTAGTCCGCGGCGACGGATGGCCCGGGGGCGACGTGAGACTCGGCGGCCGCACCCAGCGCGACCAGCTCTCGGCGCAGCACCTTGCCAACCTCGCTCTTCGGCAACACCTCGACCCGTCGATAGCCCACGGGAACCTTGTAGGGCACGAGGTGCTCCCGACACAATTGGTCGAGTTCCGCGTCTGGAGCGTGGCCCACGATGAAGGCGATCGGCACCTCTCCCAGCCGTTCGTCGGGGAGGCCCACCACGGCTGCTTCGCTCACGCTGGACGAGAGGAGGAGGACTTCTTCGACCTGCCCCGGGAACACCTTGTTCCCACCGCGGTTGATCACGTCGCCCACCCGACCCTCGATCCACACGAACCCGTCGCGGTCGATGCGCGCAAAGTCCCCCGTGCGGACGTAGCCCTCCGCATCCAACCGATCGTCGAGACTGTCCCCGCTGGCGTACCCCGAGGCCATGCGGGGCGGTTTCACCAGCAACTCCCCCACCGTGTCGGCTTTGCACCCCGATCCGTCCTCTGCCACCACCTTGATGGCCACCCCCGGGTGGGGCCGGCCCACCGCCCCGATTTTGTCCGGATGGTCGCGGGCGTCCGCGGCCGTCCACCCGACGACCTCTCCGATCTCGGCCTGGCCGTAACCGTTGAGCACGGTCACATCGAACTTGGAGGAGAACCGACGGGCCGAGAGGGGCGAAAGAGGCGCGGTGATGCTTCGCACGTACCGCAGAGGCGTCAGATCGGTGACGTCCGGGTCGTCGGCGAGCATCACCATTCCAGCCGGCGGCAAGACGGTGGACCGAATGGAGAAGCGGTGCACGAGTGAGGCGAACTCCGAGGTGCTGAAGCGGTCCATGAGCACGACCGACGCCCCGGCCCGGAGCCCGAACAGGACGTTGTAGATGCCGGCATTCAGGGCCAGCGACACCGGCACCAAATTCGGCGACGGAGGCCGCGACGGATCGGCGGGCCGACCCCGCAACGGGCCAAGGACCCGGTCGAGTATCTCCAGGTACCCGGAGTGTGTCTGCAGGATCGGCTTGGGCTGCCCCGTGGTCCCAGATGTCCAGGTGATGAACGCCGAGTCAGGCTCGTAACCGACGGGCAACCCGTCGGAGAGACGGACTCCGGCGGCGTCGACCACCGCGGCGGGAGAGGTCGATGAAAGGACGTGGTCGAGTTCGGTCTGGGGTTGACGCGGGTTGGCTGGCACGAACACGGCCCCGGCCAGCCAGACGCCGAACATGGCGAAGACGAATTCCGGCCCGTTCGGCAGCTGCACGACCACCGCCTGGCCCGGCTCGACTCCGGCGTCACGCAGCCGCTCGCCCACTCGGGCCGCTTCGGCCCGCGCCGTACCCGCCGTGACAGCTCGATCCGAGGTATTGATCAGATCGTCACCGTCGGGGAACGGATGCGCCGTCAGCAGGTCCGCCAGGCTTCCTGTGGTCCCGGTGAACGGCTCGGACACGGTTTCCTTTCCAGGGCCTCGGAACCCCCTCCAGCCGCTCCCAATTGTACTTTATATTCGTTTTGGACGGGAAGGGCCCCTGCAGGCTGCATGGGGGGGTCTACCCGCGCATGTCCACGACGTGCGTTCGGGGGATCCGTTGCATCGGGACGGGTTGGTGAGGATGAAGAGAGATGAAGCGCCGGCTGTCTTGTCGGCGCGCGAACGCAAGGAGTGACGCCATGGCAGACAGCGAAGACCGGTGGAACAGTGAGGTTCGCTGGAGTGGCTCACCGGACCCGATCAAGATCGGCTGGCTGGGCTCGGCTCTCGACGGTCCTGACGGCGGCTACAACAAGATCCACCGGTTGGCGTTCGATGTCGCACTCGAGCAGGGCTTGCTGGACCGCCCGGTCGAGTTCGTGCTCCACGCAGAAAACGGGTTGCCCCGCGGCTCGGCTCGCAATGCCGCAGATGGGTTCCGGTACCTCGTTGACGAAGGCTGTATCGGTGTCGCTGGTGCCTACAGCTCTGACAACGCGATCATCGTCGCCCCACTCGCGAACGAGCTCAAGGTCCCGCTCATCAGCTGGGCGGGTACCGAGCGATTGTCGGGCGAATATTGCTTCCGGCTCGGCAACGGGGACTGCGGTGGTGATGCTGCTCTCTGCGTGGCCTGGCTTTCACGAAATGGTTACAAGCGGGTCGCGGTGTTGAGTGAGGTCTCACCCAATGGCGAAGAGTACTTTCGTTTCTTTCGGCAGGAATGCCGTAGGCACGGCCTGAACATTGTCGCGCTGGAGACCGTGAGCCAGAGTCCGGCGAACCTCACAGAGAACCTGGATACCCTTCGGCAATCCAATCCCGACGCACTCTGCTACATGGGTTATGGCATGTTGGCGGCCCAGGGACTGTTGCGCAAGGCACTGGACGAACTGGCTTGGGATCCGCCGCGGATCATGGGTACTTCCTTCATGTTCTATCTGATGGGCTTCGACAAGTTCGAAGGATGGGTCGGTATCGACCAGTTCGACCCGAGCAACCCGCTGGTCGAGGCGTTCCATCGCCGGTATGTCGAGCGACACGTGGAGAACCCACCGATGTGGCCCAACGCCATCCCGGTTCTGGCCTACGACACTGCCCGCGTCTTGGCGGAGGGGCTCTTCCGCGCTCCGACTCTCTCCGGACCTGGCCTCAAGGATGGATTGGAGAGAATCCGATTCATGCCGAGCGCGACGGGCGGACCTCGGACCCACATCGCCGGTGCGCCCCACGAGCACGGAATGTTCCGTGGGGACTGGCTGCTCTACGGCCGTGTGCGGAACGGACAACTCGAGTTCGAGGGTCTCTTCGAGCCGGCGGAGTGACCAGAGCAGCACCGAGATAGGAGAGGGGCGCCATGCACGCCGACGACTTGATCATGGTCAGTGTGGACGATCACCTGGTGGAGCCACCGCACCTGTTCGAGGGTCGACTGCCCGCCAACTACCAGGACAGCGCTCCCCGCGTGGAGCGGCTCGCCGATGGGAGCGACGTATGGGTGTTCAACGGACACACCATCCCGAACATCGGCTTGAACGCCGTGGCCGGCCGGCCTCGGGAGGAATACGGCATTGAGCCGACAGCGTTCGAAGAGATGCGCCCAGGATGTTTCGATGTGCACGAGCGCATTAAGGACATGAACGCCGGGGGCGTCCTCGGCTCCATGAACTTTCCCTCCTTTCCGGGCTTCAGCGCTCGGCTCTTCGCCGCCTGTCGTGACAAGGACTTGGCCTTGGCCGTCCTGCGGGCCTACAACGACTGGCACATCGACGAGTGGTGCGGCTCGTACCCGGGCCGGTTCATACCCATGGCACTGCCCGTTCTCTGGGACGCTGAGCTCTGTGCGGAGGAGGTCCGCCGAGTGGCCGCCAAGGGCTGCCACTCCCTGACCTTCACCGAGAACCCGGCCGCGCTCGGGTACCCGAGCTTTCATGACGCCTCGTGGGACCCGCTGTGGACGTCACTGTGCGACGAACACGTTGTGTTGTCGATCCATCTCGGTTCGTCCGGGCAGCTCGCCGTCACGGCGCCAGAAGCCCCGGTGGACGTGATGATCACGCTGCAGCCGATGAACATCTGCAGCGCCGCCTCAGACCTGCTGTGGTCGCGCGTGGTCAAGATCTTCCCCGTTCGCATCGCTCTGTCCGAAGGGGGAACGGGATGGATCCCCTACTTCCTCGACCGGGTGGACCGCACGTATGAGATGCACCACAAGTGGACCGGGCAGGACTTCGGCGGCCAGTTGCCCAGCGATGTGTTCCGCGAGCATTTCCTCACCTGCTTCATTTCGGATCCGATCGGGGTGAAGCTCCGACATGAGATCGGGATCGACAACATGGCCTGGGAGTGCGACTACCCCCACTCGGACTCATCCTGGCCCAATGCGCCCGAGGAGTTGGCCCAGGTGGCGGGCGAGGTGCCAGAGGACGAGCTGGAGAAGATCAGCTGGGTCAACGTGTGTCGCTGGTACTCCTTTGATCCGCTGGCTCACCGGCCGCGGGAGCGAGCGACGGTGAAGGCGCTGCGAGCCGAGGCGGAAGGGCACGACGTGTCCGTACGCTCGTACGACCAGGGCCGCTTTGAACGGACCGGCCAGGGTGTGGATCTGGCGACGATTGCCGCCCAGGCAACGGCCTGAGGGTTCGGCGAGTGCTGGGAGAGCAACGATGACCAGAGTGTCCAGTCAACCTGATGACCTGCATTGGGACCCGTTCGACGAGTCGTTGAAGGATGACCCGCACCCTGTCTGGAAGCGGCTCCGCGACGAGGCACCGGCGTACTACAACGACGAATACGACTTCTGGGCCCTGAGCCGGTTCGAAGATGTCGAACGGGCCCACCGGGATCCGCAGGGATACAGCTCGGCCCACACGACGGTGTTGGAGAGCATGACGGAGGATGCCCTGACCGAGGGGATGATGATCTTCCTCGATCCACCCGAGCACACCGCACTGCGGCGCCTCGTCTCCAAGGCATTCACCCCACGCCGCGTGGCCGAGCTCGAGGACGAGATCCGAGTCCTCTGCGCCGATCTGCTCGATGCCCAGCGTGATGGGGACGGCTTCGACTACGTGCAGGATTTCGGAGCCCGGCTCCCGGCCACCGTCATTGCGATGCTGTTGGGCGTGCCCGCGTCTGACCGCGAGGACGTCCGGCAGCACATCGACGGCCTGTTCCACATAGAGCCAGGCGTTGGCATGGCCAACGAAGCGTCCATGCAGTCAGCAGGTTGGCTCTTCACGTATCTCGGCCAGCAGGTCGAGGAACGGAACCGCAAGCCCCGGGACGACATGCTGACCGACCTGGTCCAAGCGGAGATCGTGGGCAACGATGGCACCTCGCGGCGGCTCACCCCCGACGAATGCACGGATTTCGGGATCCTTCTGGTCAGTGCGGGCACCGAAACCGTGGCCCGCCTGTTGGGTTGGGCTGGCCTCGTCCTGGCCGATCATCCCGAGCAGCTGCACGCCTTGACACAGGATGCCTCCCTCATCCCCAACGCGATCGAGGAACTTCTTCGCTACGAGTCCCCATCGCCGGTACAAGGTCGATGGCTGACCGAAGAGGTCGAGCTCCACGGGCAACTGCTCCCGGTGAACTCGAAGGTGCTCTTGCTCACGGGTTCGGCTGGCCGGGACGAGCGCGCGTACCCGGAGGCGGACACGTTCGACATCCGTCGTGACTTTCGCCTCCACGTTGCGTTCGGTTTCGGGATCCACTTCTGTCTCGGCGCGGCCCTGGCCCGCATGGAAGGCAAGATCGCGCTCGAAGAGACCTTGAAGCGCTACAAGAGTTGGACGGTGGACAAGGTCCACTCCGTCCCCCTTCACACGAGCACCGTGCGGGGGTATTACAAGTTGCCGATTGTCGTCTAGGTCAGCGACAGGGGACCCCACCGTGAGTGGTCGAATGTTCCGTCCGGGCATCGTCCTGTTCTAGCTAGAACAGTATTTCAACAGATCCGCAGCCGAAGGACTAGCGGATTTGGGATCCGAAGTTAGACTGCCCTTCTAGTGGTCGATCTCACCTCTCAGACCGACCGGCGTCGGAATGGATCACCTTGAAGATGCGCCGCGGGAGACGTTGACGTGGCGGAACCGGTATCTCCGAACGCATTGACCGAGGGCCAATTGGCGCGCCGCCAGCGCATCATCGACGCCGGCCTCGTGTTGCTGGAGCGGAACGAATACGACCGCATCCAGATCAAGGACGTGGCCGTGGAGGCTGGGGTCGCGCTCGGGACCCTGTACCACTACTTTTCGTCCAAGGAACACCTCTTCGCCGAGGTGCTGGTCAAGTGGGCGGCCACACTCCGCTCCAGCCTCGCTCGCCGTCCCCCACAAGGGCTGACGCCTCGGGAGAAGCTCACCGTGGCACTTCACCGCTCGGTGCGAGCCTTTCAGCACCAACCTCAGCTGGCCCGACTCATCGGGTCACTCGAAATCTCATCGGACCCGTTCGCCACAGAGATCCTCGAAAGGCTCGACCAGACGACGACCAGCGTCTACATGGAACTGCTCGAAGGCGTGGAGCCGAATCGGGCGCGGACGATCGTCCGAACCATGGACGCCGTGCTCGATAGCCAGTTGCGTTCGTGGTCCTCCGGCCGTCTGTCGATCACGGGTGTCTATGACTACCTGAGCGAGAGCATCGACCTCATCTTCGGAGTCGAGCCCGAGAAGAGGGATGCTCAGATGCACCAGGGCCGCGAGGACCTCGAGGACCTCGATGAACAGAGGATTCCTTGACCACGACCTTGCCAACCACGTTCTGGGAGCTGCTGGCCCGAGCGGCTAACGACCGACCAGAGGCTCCGGTCGTGTCCGACGATCACGGGCGGTCCTTGACCCGAGCCCAGCTTCGTGACGCCGCGGCAGCAGCAGCCGCCGGGCTGGCGACTCAAGGGGTCAGAACCGGCTCGATCGTGTCCTGGCAGTTGCCGACGGTGATCGAGTCGGTGGTCCTCCTGGCCGCGTTGGCGCGGATTGGAGCCATTCAGAACCCTCTGATCCCCATGCTTCGAGAGCGGGAAGTGTCATTCATCACTCAGCAGGTCGGTACCGAATTGCTGATCGTTCCCGAGGAGTGGAGAGGCTTTCGCCATGGGGACATGGCGAGAGACCTGGCGAAGAAGAGCGGCCTGGCCGTGCTGGAGATCGATCTGGCAGACCTGAGCACCCGGGCCGCGCCGGAGGAGATCAGGCTCCCGGCTGCCGACCCGGAGACACTCGCGCCGTCACCGTCGTACGACGGCCCGAGATGGATCTACTACTCCTCGGGCACGACCGCAGATCCCAAGGGCGCGCGTCATACCGACTACAGCATCATGAGCTCGGCCAACGGATTGCTCGACCTCATGACGTTGGGCGAGACGGATGTCTACCCAATCCCCTATCCGATCACGCATATCGGTGGCGCAGCCGTTCTCGCCTCGAGCCTTCGAGGCGGCGTCCACCTCGTTCTCTTCGAGAACTTTGACCCAACGGAGACGCCGGTCCGGATGGCTCTGTACAAGCCCACTGTCCTGGGAACGGCTGTCCCCTTCTTTCGGGCCTATCTGGACACAGCGCGTCGGCGCGACGATGAGCCCCTCTTTCCGTCCCTCCGGTTCGGGTGTTTCGGCGGGGCCCCAGTCCCCAGCGAGATCCACGCCGAAATGCGGTCGACGTTCGACGTGCCCCTTGTGGGCAGCTGGGGCCTCACCGAATTTCCCAATGCCACATCCGCAACGCCGAACGACTCCGTGGAGATCGTCACGACGTCAGTCGGACGGCCGGCGACGGAAGTCTCGATCCGCGCCGTCGACGCCAACGGCGAGGTGTGTGGGGCGGCACAAGAGGGAGAGTTGCTACTGCGCGGCCCGCAATGCTTCTCCGGCTACGTCGATGCCACCTTGAACGACTCGGCAATCGATGCCGATGGATGGTTTCATACGGGCGACCTCGGCACGATCGACCAGGCGGGAAACGTCCGCATCACGGGTCGTCTCAAGGACATCATCATTCGGAACGCTGAGAACATCTCGGTGGTCGAGGTCGAGGAGTTGCTCTACCGCCATCCCGCCGTCGCCGATGCGGCCGTGCTCGGCGCTCCGGACCAGCGCACGGGAGAGCGGGTCGTCGCCTTTGTGGTGCTCCAGGACGGGAGCGACGTCGGCCTGACCGAGATCCGCGAGCACTGCCGCCTGCAGGGCCTCGCGGTCCAGAAGTGCCCCGAACAGCTCGAGGTCGTCGAGGCGATTCCCAGGAACGCGATGGGCAAGGTCCTCAAGCAGGATCTGCGCGGGCGCCTGGCGTAGCCGAGTTGGACGGTCGGAGGCGAGCGGCGCCTCCACCCGGTGACCTTCGGGTTACCGCAATTTCCATCCCTTTTGCTTCTGCTGGGCGAAGATCTCCTGCCCTTCGCGGAGGGCCCGGGCGCTCGTGCCAAGCTGAAGAAAGACGTTTCCGAGGCCCAGGGCCTGGTCGGGTGAAAGGTTCCGCGCCGCCCACAGGGTCCGTAACGTAGCTTGCACACTCGTCGCCGGTTGGGCCGCGATGATCTCAGCCAGTTCCCGACTTGCCGTCTGGAGCTTTTCTGAAGCGACAACCTCGGAGACCAGCCCCGTCTCTCGGGCGGTGTGGGCCGACATGCGCTCGCGATTGCCCACCAGGCTCATACGTACCAGGTCCCCGAACGCCATCCTGTTCGTCAGCAGGATGGGCTCGTACACCGCCGTCATGGCGTACGTGACATGCGGGTCGAAGAAAGTGGCACTGTCGGCCGCAATGATGATGTCGCTCTCGCCGAGGAGGTAGAACCCACCGCCGCAGGCCATGCCGTTCACCGCAGCAATAACGGGCTTCCACAACCCTTGGCCCTTCGGGCCGATCCGCTGCCCCGGATCGTCGTAGGTGAAGGGATCGAACTCATCAGTGGGTATGTCGCCACGATCGATCCCGGTGCAAAAGGCCTTATCCCCCGCACCGGTCAAGACGACGACCCGAACGTCATCATCGAGTCTGATGTGACGCCACAACGACGCAAGCTCTTCTTGCATTCGTTCGTTGAAGGCGTTGTGCACTTCAGGCCGATTCAATGTTACGAAAGCGACGTGGTCATGCACGGAGTAGACGATCGTAGTGAGATCGTCTGGAATGACCAGGCTGCTCATCGGCCGAACATAGCAAAGGCCGACAGCGCCACTGCAACCGCTTCCGAGTCCGTCACGAGACGTGCTGGGGCGTCGCAACGCCGTGCGCACACACCACCGTCTGACCGAACACCGATTAAACAATATAATATGCAATCCGGCCCGCGGGCGGCCAACCCGCCACCATCGGATCCGATGCGGAACCGACGAGAGAAGAGGAGCGGCCCATGACGGAACGCGCACCGGCATCGTGACCGACATCACCGAGGGGACGGTGGACGTCAATCAGCTCTTCCGCCTCGACGGCCGGGTCGCCCTCATCACGGGAGGTACCCGCGGGATTGGCCGCGCCATCGCGGAAGGGCTCGGCCGTGCCGGGGCTCGTGTGGTGGTCGCCAGTCGAAAGCCTGACGCCTGCGCGGCCGCGGAGGCGGAACTCTGTGCTGCGGGCATCGACGCGGTTGGCATTGCCTGCCACATGGGATCGTTGGACGATGTGCGAGCCCTCGTGGCTGCCACCGGGGACCGGTTCGGTGGGATCGACGTCATCGTGAACAATGCGGCGAATGCCCTGGCTGAACCCATCGGGAGCTTTTCGGAGGCCGGTTTCACCAAGTCGATCGAGGTCAATGTCAAGGGCCCGATCTTTTTGGTCCAAGAGGCCCTGCCCTACTTGCGCGCCTCGGAGCATGCGTCGGTCATCAACTTGGTCTCGGCCGGCGCCTGGCTGTTCTCGGCAACCGTCGCCCACTACGCCGCCGCGAAGTCGGCCATGGTCTCCTACACCAAGGCCCTCGCCGCCGGACTGGCGCCTGACGGCATTCGCGTCAACGCCATTGCTCCCGGATCCGTCGACACCGACATGGTGCGCCAGACGGGAGCGGTCGCGACCTCGAATATGGCCGCCGCATGCCTGATGCGAAGAGTTGCGCACGCCCACGAGATGGTGGGTCCGGCGCTCTTCCTCGCCAGCGACGCGTCGAGTTACGTGACCGGCACCGTGGTCCATGCCGATGGCGGATTGGTGACCCGCTGAGCGACTGAGCACGTGCCGTCCCGTCTCGGTGTACGACGAGTCCAACCGGAGGAACCATGACAGAGACCGAATTCGGCCAGGAAGCCCGCTTGCGGCGCCTCGAGGACCTGGAAGAGATCCGCCAGCTGTTCGTCGACTACGGGCATCTGCTCGACCTGGGTGACTATGCCGCCTATGCCCAGCTGTTCGCCGAGGACGGTGAGCTCATGCTCGGGCCGCTCGGCCGGGCCAAGGGGCCGCAGGAGATCGAGGCCATGATGGTCCGCGTCGGTGGAACCAGCTCCCTCCATCTCATCACGAGCCCCATCGTGACGCTCGACGGGGACCAGGCCTCAGCCCGGGTCATGTGGACGGTCATCAACCGGGCCGAGGACGGTACTCCGGTGGTCGGCATGATCGGCCATCACGAGGACGAGCTCGTGCGTGAGGGCAGGCGCTGGCGATTCCGGCTTCGACGGGGATTCGTCGAGATACCGAGCGCCGTCCGCCGGTAGCCCGACCCGGGTGGCGCGATCGTTCGTGAGCTGGGACGGGAAGCGTCGCGGGCACGCGTTCTGCGATGGGTCTCAGGTGAAGTCGGAGCCACCGTCGACGTTGACATCGGCCCCGGTCATGTAGCTGTTCAACCGGGAAGCGAGGAAGACGATGACGGGACCGATCTCGGCCGGGCTCCCGGCACGCCCTAGGTAGGCGGGGTGGCCAAAGTCCTCCGCGATGACGCGCATGGCATCCGTGAGGCTGTCGGCGTCCACGTCACGTTCAGGGGGAAGGGACCGCAGATACCCTCGCATCCCTTCCGAGAGGAACGAGCCGGGCGAGACGGTGTTGACGAGAATGCCATCGGGCGCGAGCGACTGCGACAGGTTCTTCGTGAGGCTGGTCAGGGCCGCCTTCGCTGCGGTGTAGGCGACCAGGTCCGGGCCCTGCCGCTTGGTGGAGTGGGCCGAGACGTTGACGATCCGAGCGAAGGAACCGCGGCGAAGCAGCGGGAGGGCGCGGCGGATGGTGCGGACCGCGCTCAGAACCCCGATGTCGAAGGTGGCGTGCCACTCGTCGTCGTCGAGTCCCTCAAACGGACCGACCCCGACGTCCACTGGTCCCGCGGCGTTGACGAGGACCTCCAGCCCGTCCCACCGCTGGCCGAGACGGTCTAGCGCCGTGTTGACCTCGGCCAGGCTCGTGAGGTCCGCCAACAAGGGCAGGCTCTCCGGGCTCCCGGCTGACAGCAAAGCGGAGATCGTCTCGTCGAGCGCCTCGCCGGAACGGGCGAGCACCGCCACGCGGGCACCTTCCCGGGCAAAGGCCTCGGCGGCGGCCCGACCCATACCCTTCGAGCCGCCAGCCACCAGGACACGCGCGTCCGCCAGTCCGAGATCCACTTCGTTCCTCCTCGTCGCCATCCTGCCTCCTCCGCTGCCAGGGGGGCAGATGACACAGCCCTCTTCGATGCTATTGCGCCATCCCATCTCTCGTATATACAATATTCAATCGGATTCCGGGGTGCCAGCAGCGAGGTCCAATTTCTGTGCCTGTTCTCTCGCCTCGCCTCGCCTTTGCGGCGCGACCCCCGCTTCGGTCGGGTTGCTGATTGAATATCGCCGATCACAAGCTGCTCTGGGGAGGGTGTGAGGATGTTCTCGAAAGGACTAGCCGGGCTTCGACAGTCGGCGCTGCCAATTGCCATGGCGACCCTTATGGTTGCCGGGACGTACGTCGCGCTCTCGTCGACGACCGCGGGCGCGGCGACGTCGGCCAGCCGGACGTTGTCGTCCAGCGTCCCCACCAACGGCGTCTGGCCCGGGGTCGGCAAGATCTGCGAACCGGGACCCGGCGGCGCCTCCTCGGTGCGGGGCGTGGGCGACAAGACCATCAACATCGCCGTGTTCAACGACGCCGCCAACACCATTGAGCCGGGGCTCGAGGCCGAATTCCCCCAGCAGGCCCAGGCGTTCGCGGACTGGTGCAACGCCTCGGGTGGCATCGACGGCCGCAAGATCGTGATCGACAACCGTGACGCCGCGCTGTTCAACGCCGCGCAGGAGGCAACCGCGGCCTGCCAGAGCGACTTCATGGCGGTCGGGGGCGGCATGGCCCTCGACCAGCCATCGGTCCCCATCCGTGAGCAGTGCGGGCTCGGACAGATCAGCGGCTACGTCGTCTCCAACGCCTCCGATCTGGCCTCCGACCAGGTGGACCCGAGCGGCATCAACACGGACTCGGTGACCGCAGGATGGTTCGGCGCGCTGGCCAAGGCCTACCCGAGCGCGGTCAAGGAGGCCGGCATGGGCGGGGCCGACACCCCCTCGGTCCTCGAGCCCGAAACGAAGTACGAGTTCGGCGCCGAGGCGCAGGGCTGGAAGGTCGCCGACTTCCTCGAGCCCCCGGTCACGGTGGAGAACTGGGCGCCCTACGTCGAGGACTATCAGGCCAAGGGGGTCGAGGCCCTGTGGCCCGCCGACACGGACGCCTTCACCCCCTTCGCCCAGGCGATGACCACCGCCGGCTACCACCCCGCCTTCATTTTGCTGGGGACCCAGTTCGCCAACACCCAGACGCAGCAAGCCGTGGCCGCGAACCCCAGTCTGCCGCCGGTCTACGTCGAGACGTCGTGGTGGCCGCTCGCGTTGGCCTCGCAGAACCCCTCGACCGAGCAGCTCGTCAAGACCATGCACACCTACGCCAAGGGCGACACCATCGACTTCGACGACGAGGAGGGAGCCGAGGCGTGGCTCCTGTGGGCGAAGGCCGCCTCGGCCTGTGGCGCCGACCTCACGGTGACGTGCGTGCTGAACAACGCCGCGGCGGTGAAGAACTGGGATGCCGGCGGCATCGAGGCGCCGATTCCCACCTTGACGCTTTCGAACAAGGACCCCCAGCCCTCGCCGTGCTTCGCCATCCTGAAGATGAGCGCCAAGGGGATCGCCTACGACAAGGCGATCACCAAGCCCACACAGTCCATCTGGAACTGCAACCCCAAGAACGTCGTGCAGCTGACCGCCCAACAGCAGGCGCAACTGAACTCCTTGTGAGCAGGGGTCCGGCCAACCGCCGCGGGTGGACACAAATTGCATAGTCTGGCCCGGGCTGGCGACTGATCATTCTGTCGGGGGACGGCTGTGCATGACTTCATCATTTTCACCATCGGTGGCCTGGCTGCAGCGGGCATCTACGCGATAACGGCGAGCGGCCTCACTCTCACCTACACCACGACCGGCATTTTCAACTGGGCGCACGGGGCCATAGGGATGGTCTGCGCCTTCGCCTACTGGCAGATGAGCATCGGCTGGGGCTGGCCGGCGCTCGTGTCCATGCTCGTCTGCCTGTTCGTGGTGGCGCCTGTGATCGGCATCGTGATCGAAGTGGCGGTGATGCGCCGGCTGGAAGGAGTCTCGGAGGCGTCCAAACTGGTCGTCACACTGGCCATCGCGCTGATGTTCTTGGGTCTGGCCCAATGGATCTGGAATCCCACGACCTATCGGGCCCTGCCGCCCCTCTTCAACAATGACACCTTGGTCCTCGGGTCGATCAGGATCTCCTACAACGACGTGACCGTCCTGATCCTGGCCCTGGTCGTGGCGATCGGGCTGCGGCTGTTCCTCTACCGCACCCGGATGGGCGTCACCATGCGGGCCAGCGTCGACGACCGGACGCTCACGTCGCTCAACGGGTCGAGCGCCATCGCCAATGCCCGCAACGCCTGGATCATCGGCTCCATGCTGGCCGCCCTGGCGGGGATCCTCATCGCCCCCACCCTCACTCTGTCGGCGTCCGCGCTGACGCTGCTCATCGTCAACGCCTACGCGGCGTCGGTCATCGGGCGCCTCCGCTCCATTCCGATGACCTTCGTGGGGGCGATCATCTTGGGCCTCTCCATCGCCTACTCGGTGGCCTATCTGCCCCAGAACCCCTACATCCAAGGGTTCGAGGACGCGGTGCCCGCCATCATCCTGTTCATCGCCCTCTTGGTCCTGCCCCAGTCGCGCCTGCGTGGGCACCGCCAGCTTCGGAGCCGCGAGCTCGCCTTCCGCCCCACGTGGAACGGCACCGGCCTGTTCTGCGTCGGCACCATCATCGCGGCGGTGTTCTTGGCCACCACCGTCTCGACGCCCGACCTGTTCAGCCTCAATCGCATGTGGGGCCTCGCCATCGTCGGGCTCTCGGTCATCCCCATCGTCGGGTACGCCGGGCGCCTGTCCTTGTGCCAGATGACCTTCGCCGGCATCGGCGCCACCATGGTGGGGCATCTCGGCGGCCAGGGGAACCCCCTCTCACTGCTGGCCGCAGCCGGGGTGTGCGCCGTCGTCGGCGTCATCGTCGCCATCCCCGCCTTGCGACTCTCGGGCATCTACTTCGCCCTGGCCACCGCGGCCTTCGCCATCACCATGGACAACTGGGTGTTTGCGCTCCCAGCCTTCAACCTCTTCGGGCGTCAATACGCGCCGTTCGGCTCGGGGTCGCTCGTCTTCGCGCCCTTCCGCATCGGTTCGCTGGCGCTCAACTCCAAGACGTCACAGTTCATTGCGGGGGCCGTGGCCTTCGTGATCCTGGTCGTTCTCGTCGTGGCGCTCAGGCGATCGGAGTTCGGGCAGCGCCTGCTCGCCATGAAGGACAGTCCCGCCGCCTGTGCCACGCTCGGCATGAACGGCCGGGCGTCGCTCATCGGCGTGTTCGCCTTCTCGGCCGCCCTGGCGGGGGTCGGTGGCGGCATCTACGGCATGGAGCTCGGCAGCGCGGCGGCCGACGTCTTCCAGTTCTTCAACGGGCTCTCCGTGCTCTTGGTGATGGTCGTCTTCGGAATCACCTCGTTCGGCGCGGCGGGGTTGAACGGCGTCTACCAGGGATCGCCGTTCTTCACGAACTTCTTCCCTTCTCTGACCCAGTTGCCGCTGGTCCTCGTCGGACTGGGCGGCATCGGCGTGGGGACCACACCGAACGGCACTATCCCGGGCAGCATCCGCCCCGTCTATCTGTCGGTGGTGCGACGCCGCTGGCTCCTCGCCCTGATCGTGACGGTGGTCGGGGCGGCCTGGGCGCTCAGGCTCGGCGGCGTCATCGGCAATTGGCCGATGACCATCATCCTGGTCGTCGACCTCGCACTGTTGCCGGTCCCGGCCTACGTCGCCGACTACCGGGCGAGGATCGCGCCGCCGGCATTCGGCCTGCCCGAACGCCGGTCGAAGGAAAAGAGGGACGCCTGGTTCGCCGAGGCAGTGTCCGACGAGGGTACGGCAGGGTCGGCCGATCCGCTCACCGCGCTGTCGGGGGCCGGAGGCACCAGTGGGGCTTGAAATCGACGAGGTCTCCGTTCGCTTCGGCGGCCTGGCCGCGCTCTCCGAGGTCTCGCTCAGCGCCGCTGAGGGCGCGATCACCGGACTGATCGGACCGAACGGAGCCGGCAAGACGACCCTCTTCAACGTGGTGACGGGCATGCAGCGCCCCAATGCGGGGACCGTGCGCCTCGACGGTCAGGACTTGCGCGGGCTCTCCTCCTATCGCCGGGCCCGGCGAGGGCTCGGCCGCACGTTCCAACGCTTGGAGCTCTTCGGGACCCTGACCGTCGCCGAGAACATCGGGGTCGCCGCCTCCATCGCCCAGCGGAGGGTGGGGAAGGCGAGGGCGAGAACGATCCAAGAGGTCCGCGAAGAGCTGCTGGAACGGCTGGGCCTGACCTCCGTGGCCAATGACCGGGCCGACACCCTGCCGACGGGGACCGGTCGCATCGTCGAGCTGGCGCGCGCGCTGGCCACTCGGCCCAAGGTCCTCCTCCTCGACGAACCGGCGGCCGGCCAGGACACAGACGAAACCGAGCGCTTCTCGGAGGTTCTGCGCAACCTGGCGCACGACGGACTCGCCATTCTGCTGGTCGAGCACGACATGGAACTGGTCATGAACGTCTGTCATCGCGTCGTGGTCCTCGACTATGGCCGCGTCATCTGCACCGGAACCTCGGCGGAGGTCCGGGCTGACCCCCAAGTCCAGGCCGCGTATCTCGGCACCGTACCAACGGCCGCGACCGATGCCTGAACCCCTCCTGGAGTTCCGGGGGGTGCGGGCGGCCTACGAGGAAGTCGAGGTGATCCACGGGGTCGACGCCACGTTCGAAGAGGGGGTCGTGACCGCTGTCCTCGGGGCAAACGGGGCCGGGAAGTCGACCCTCCTCGCCCTGGCGGCCGGCATCATGGGGCCGAGCGAGGGGGAGGTCCGCTTCGCCGGTGAAAAGGTGCGCGCGGGATCGACGGCTTGGTTGGCCCGGCAGGGGCTGTGCCTGATCCCCGAGGGTCGCGGGGTGTTCCCGAACCTCACCGTGCGGGAGAACCTCTGGGTCATGACGCACAGCGGTTCGGGGCGACGCCACGTCGAGCGCTCCGCGTTCGAACGGTTCCCGCGCCTGGCGGACCGCAGTGACCAGCCTGCCGGCACGCTGTCGGGCGGCGAGCAGCAGATGTTGGCGCTGGCCCGCGCCGTGGCGACGAACCCGCGGTTGCTCATGCTGGACGAGCTGTCGATGGGGCTGGCGCCCATCGTCGTCGACGAGCTCTACCGGCATGTCCTCCAGCTGGCGCTGGAGGGCATCACCGTCGTCGTGGTGGAGCAATTCGCCCGCACCGCGCTGGCGGTTGCGAGCTCGGCCATGGTGATGGCGAACGGACGGATCGTCCAGACCGGGTCGGCCGGCGAGGTGGAGTCGGTGCTCCACTCTGCCTATCTGGGATCCGTGCAACCGGCGCCGGCGGGGGCACCGGCACACAATGGGACGTCAGATCACACCGGCACCGGTGCGGGAGCCCCGTAAGAACCGCCGGGTGTCGAGGGCGCCCCGCCCCCCGGGGTCCGGCTGAACGCGGCGCCCCTCTCAGGCGGTGCGTGCCTCGAGGTCCGACGCCGACCTGAGGAGCGCGTCGTTCGCGTTCTCGGGTAACCGGTCGAGAGGCTCTTCCAGCTCCTCGATGGTGGGGCCGAACTTCTCCGCCAGCGGCGCCAACTTGGCCAGGTCGAAGTCATAGAGCTTGGCGCAATTCTCCCCCAGGAGCCTCTGCTTCTCGTCCGGAGCGATCCCGGACATCACCTGGCGCAGCGTCTCGCGGGTGAAGGGGTGGGTCCCCTCGTCATGGGGGTAGTCACTCCCCCACATGAACCGGTCGGCACCCATCTGTTCCCGGACGGCCACGTCGGCGGGTCGCGGTTGACTCGCCCCCATCCACACGTTCTGGGCGAAGTACTCACTCGCCAGATGACCGAGCTTGTGCTCGTCGCCGTAGCGGATCTCTCCGGTCTGGCCGGTCTTGCGGATGCGGTCGATGGTGGCGTCGAGCTCCTTCAGCAATTTCGGCACCCAAGAGCACTGCGCTTCCGTAATGGCGAACTTCAGCCGTGGGAAACGCTCGAAGACTCCCCCGAGAACGAACTGAACGAAGGGTCGTTGCGAGTAGAAGCTCGCCTCGTTGATGTAGAAGAGCATGGCAAACGGATAGTCGCCGTAGTCAGGTACGCCCGTGCCTCCGTGGACGTTGATCGGCACCTCGAGGTCCTCGATGACCTGCCACAGTCGGTCGTAGGCGGGGTCGTAGAGAGGCCGGACCCACTTGACATCGGGTGGGATGTTGGGCAGGAGGATGCCGCCGCGCAGACCGTGGTCTCTTATCCAGTGGACGTCGGCAATGGCGTGGTCGATGTCATTGAGGAAGATCTGGCCGATGCCGGCGCGGCGCTCGGGATACTCGGCACAGAAGTCCACCAGCCAACGGTTGTGGGCCCGGATGCCGGCGAGACGATGCTCGTACTCTTCGGGCCCGGGAGGAGCCGCAAAAAGGACGAAGCTCGGGAAAAATGGAGGAATGGTGTTGGGGAAGATGACTTCCCCCACGATCCCGTCGGCCTCCTGCTGACCGTTGCGCATGTCGTTGTCCCAGTTGCGGAGCCGCCGCGTGTCCCCGAGATCCTTATAGGGGTTCTTGTACTTGGCCCGCCAGGCGTCGAACTCCTCCAGGTACTTGGGATCGAGGTACTCCCGGTAGGCGGCATGGCTGCCTCCGGCGTGGCTGTCAGCCGTGATGATGGTGTAGTGGCCGTTCGCCCGGTCGATCGTGTCGTTGCCAGTTTTCATTCGTGCTCCCGATGCCGGCTCGGCGGCCATGGAAAACCAGTTCTTTATCTAATATACAAAGAGATTCTGGCTGCCTTTCGCCGGACAAACTCGCACCCCCGGTCGCCGCGGGCCGGACCCATTCTGCGTTCCAACATTCGTCGGGTGAGTGGCGGTGGGCCAGCTCGTCCGGGCAAAGGTTGACGACCTTGAAACCAACTGGTCGAAGAAGTCGCCTGAGGTTGGAGTGGCGGGCCCGACCCACCCTGTCAGAGCTGCTCGTCCAAGACCCCCCATGTGGCAGGACAGCGGACACGGGTCAGCCCGTGGCGTGCTCCGGGGTCAAGCGAGGGAGCCGCGCCGCCGCCTCGGCGGAACCGTTACCGGTCTCGCCGTGGCCATTCATCGTCGTCGGCACCACATCGGCGTCGTGCAAAATCACTCGATCTCGCCCTTGGCGCTTGGCCAACAGCAGTGCGTCGTCAGCCCGGCGGAGCACGTCCGACAGCTCCTCGCCTGGTTCGGTGTCCGTGACGCCGAAGCTGGCCGTGAACTTCGGCAGCCCGCCCACGGTGATGGCCGCGTCCAGCTGGGCCCGCAGGGCCTCGAGGGTGCGGGCCGCGTCGACCGCGGTGCAATCCGGGAAGGCAATGACGAACTCCTCCCCTCCGTAGCGGGAGACGATGTCACCCGCTCGCAGCGAGTCGCGCAGGACCCGGGCGAAGAGTCGCAGTGCCCGATCCCCCGTGTCGTGCCCGTACGTGTCGTTGAGGATCTTGAAGTGGTCGAGGTCCGCCATGGCCACCGCGACCGGATGCAGGTGGCCCGGCACCGCAGCCAACCGCTCCGAGAAGGACCGGCGATTGAGCAGCCCGGTCAGGGTGTCCGTCGAGGCCTGCAGCTGGGTCTCCGCCATGACCCGGAGCAGTCCGATGCGCGCGCCGGCCAGCTTGGCCAGGGTGGCGAGGTCGTTGACCTCGTTGTCCTTGACCTCCGCCTCGGGCTTGCCGGTGGCATGGATGACGCCCACCGTGCGCCCCATGATGGACACCGGCACGCACAGGGCCGACATGCGTCCCTGCGGTCGGTTGCGGAGCTTGGGGCACGCGTCCAGGTCGTCGCTGTCCGAGAAGACCTGCACCTGCGCCCGCCGAGCCGCCGGGCAGCGGTCGGGCGAGTCGACACTGCAGCCCGGGGGTTCGCCGCCCGGGCCCACGCCCGCCATGCGTGAGAGGTGGGCGTGGCTGTTGTCGGCCAACAGCAGCTCGACCGGTGCATCGTGGAGCACCTCGTCGAACGAGCGCTCGATCACATCGATGACCTCCGGCTCACCCTCTGCCATGTCGAGCGCGTTGGCCAGGCGGCTCTCGAACTGCTGGCGTTGCGCCTGGGCGTCCCGTACGACGGCCTCACGGTCTCCGGCGGCGATCGCCTCCGTGAGTTCGACGGTCAGCGAACGGACCTTCTCGTCCGTCTTCAGCTGCTGGCGGTCGGCCACGAGGACGAGCACCACGATCACCGGGAGGAGGAGCCCCACCAGCACGCCGGCCGTCGTGGCGTAACGGTCGATGCCGGGCGCCACCGTGGCCCCGGCCATCACGGCGGGAACGGTGAGCAAAGCGAAGATGACCAGCCCGATGAGAGGGCTCAGAAAGCGAAGGCGGCGCGCCTTCAAGACCTCTCCCTGCCACTCCTCCTCGGTAACCATGGGTGTCTCGGCCCTTTCCCCCTGCGCACCGGCGACGAGCGCGGCGCGTCTGCCTCGTGGCCTGGACATGGTCGGCCACCCATCATTGTCGGCGGCAACCCGGGGGTTCTTTAGGGCTGTCCGCCGTATCGGACCTGGCCCAGGAGGAATTGGTCGTGTCGTGCGTTCTCCGGCTTCGCCTGGTGCCGGGCCGTGCGACCGGGGCGGCAGCGGCGGGCGCGACGGCCAGGCCACCGCCGGCTCGCAGCAATATGTGGGCTATCTGCCGGTCGGTCGCTCGACTTCCTCGGGCTCCTCGCCTGACCAGGTGCTCGGCGGATCACTAGCCGGGAACGACTCTCGCGAGGCCTCGTCGTCCGGCAGTTCGTCCAAGGATTCAGTCATCCAGACACCCGATCACTCGTCGGCGGATCCTCTCCGGCGTGTCCCAACCTAGCCGCCATGCGCAAAAGTGGTGCCGTGGGCGCCAGGCCGAAGAGCGAGGAACGGGCCGACCGGCTGGGCACCTATCGCGCCAAGCGGGACCCCGCCAAGACAGCCGAGCCGATGGGGCGCACCCAGTCGGGCCGCGCGGCCGCAGCGCCGCTCCGGTTCGTCGTTCAGGAGCATCATGCGCGCAGCCTCCATTGGGACCTGCGCCTCGAGCACGACGGCGTCATGGCGTCGTGGGCGCTGCCCAAGGGGCTCCCCGACGACCCGGCGCGGAACCACCTGGCCGTGCACACCGAGGACCACCCGATGGAGTACAACTCGTTCCAGGGCGACATCCCCGCGGGGAGTACGGAGCGGGCTCCGTGACGATCTGGGACCAGGGCCACTACGACGTCGAGAAGTGGTCGGACTCCGAGGTCAAGTTCGTCCTGCACGGCGCCCGGGCCTCCGGCGACTTCGTCTTGTTCCAGACCAAGGGCAGTGACTGGATGATCCACCGCCACGGACCGGCGACCTTCACCGATCCCGTGCCGACGTCGATCGCGCCCATGCTGGCCGTCCAGGGTCGTCTGCCCGACGGTCGCACGGAATGGGCCTACGAGGTCAAGTGGGACGGCGCCCGGGCCATCGCCTTCGCCGAGGGCGGTCGGGTCAGCCTGCGCAGCCGCAACGACAAGGACATCACGGCGACGTTCCCCGACCTCGCGCACATGGCCGAGCACCTCGGGATGTCGGCCGTGATCCTGGACGGCGAGATCGTGGCCCTGGGCGACGACGGTCGGCCCAGCTTCGCCCGCCTGCAGAACCGGCTGCACATCGGCGACCCGCGGGAGGCGCGCCGCCGGGCCGCCACGGACCCGGTCGACTACGTCGCCTTCGATCTCCTCTATGCCGACGGGAAGTCGCTCATGGGCCTGCCCTACGACGAGCGTCGAGCGCAGCTCGAAGCCCTCGCGTTCACCGGGCCGCACTACACGACGACGGAGTGCTTCCGCGACCTCTCCGGTTCGGACGTGCTCACGGCCATCACCGCGAACGGCTTGGAGGGAGTGGTGGCCAAGCGTCGCGACTCCGTCTACCGCCCTGGCCGGCGCTCCTCCGACTGGGTGAAGGTCAAGACGTTGACCACCCAGGACCTCGTCATCGGAGGATGGACCGACGGGAAGGGCGAACGCTCGGGCGAGCTCGGGAGCCTCCTGATGGGGATACCCGAGGCGGGCGGCCTGACCTACGCCGGCAAGGTGGGGACGGGCTTCAGCGACCGCGACCGCCGGGAGATCCTGGAGCGACTGACCCCCCTGCGCGCCCGGTCCAACCCGTTCGGCACCACCATCACCGGCGCGGAGGCCAAGGGGGCGCACTTCGTTCGACCCGAGTTGGTCGGCGAGGTGGCCTTCGGCGAGTGGACGCCGGCCGGCCGGCTCCGGCACCCGAAGTGGAAGGGCCTGCGGCCCGACAAGGATCCGGAGGACGTCACCCGCGAGACCGCAGCGGACGAGACCGAAAAGGACGAGACGGGTGTGGAGGAGACGGGCATGGAGAAAACGCAAAAGAACGAGACGCTCGGCGGAACCGTGGTGCCGTCACCGGACGCGCCGGGCAGCCGGAGCCGTACAGGCGGCTCCTCCCAGCCGGTGCGCGTGCAGGTCGGGGGTCGGGAGCTGGCCATCACCAACCTCGACAAGGTCCTGTTTCCCCAAACCGGCTTCACCAAGGGACAGCTGATCGACTACTACGCGCGGATTGCTCCCGTCATGCTCCCCCACGTGGCCGACCGTCCCCTCACCATGAAGCGCTACCCCGATGGTGTCGAGGGAAAGTTCTTCTTCGAGAAGCACGCCCCCTCGCACACCCCACGTTGGGTCAAGACGGTCTCGGTCCCCTCGGAGCGCGACACCATGATCGACTACGTGCTGTGCGACGACCTGGCCACGCTCGTCTGGGCCGCCAATCTGGGCACGATCGAGTTCCACGTGCCGCTGTGGCGGGCCGGCCGCCGGCGCACGCTGCCGGCCCGCCCCGACCTGATGGTGTTCGATCTCGACCCCGGAGAGGGGACGTCCATCGTCGAATGCTGTGTCGTCGCCAACCTGATCGTGGACGTCTTGCGCGAGCGGAAGGTGGAGGTCTTCGCCAAAACCAGTGGCATGAAGGGGCTGCAGCTCTACTGCCACGCGCGGCCGCGCCAGACGTGGGAGTCGCTGCGCGACGACGCCCATGGCATCGCAAGCCAGCTCGAGTCCGAGCACCGCCAGCTCGTTGTGTCGAAGATGCGCAAGGACCTGCGCCGCGGGCGCGTGCTCATCGACTGGAGCCAGAATGTCGCCGCCAAGACGACGATCGGCGTGTACTCGGTTCGAGCCGCCTCTACGCCATCGGTCTCCACGCCCGTGACCCTGGCCGAGGTCGCCACCTGTGCCCGCCAGGGCGATCCGTCGCTCCTCCGGTTCGACACCGAGCAGGTGCTGGCGCGGGTCGAGGAGCACGGCGACCTCTTCGCCCGGCTCGCGGGACCCGGCTGAGGGCTCGCTCAGGCCCGCCGGTCCGCCTGCATGCGCCGGATCACCTCGTCCACGACCTCCGAGGTGGATGCCTCTCCGCCGATGTCGAACGTCCGCACGCCCTCCGCGGTGGCGCCCAGGGTGGCCCGCCGGATGGACGCCGCCGCGCCGGCCACCTTGGGGTCTCCCGCGGCCGCGTAGTCGAGCACGGCCGCGCACGCGAGCAGCATGGCCATCGGGTTGGCCACGTTCTTCCCGGCCAGCGACGGTGCGGTGCCGTGCGGTGCCTCTGCCATGGCCACCACCGGCTGCAGGTCCCCGTCCAGCGCCAGCAGCACGGACTCGGCTCCCGCGATGGAGCCGAACAACGCCAGCACCAGATCGGACAGGATGTCGCCGTCGCGGTTGAGCGCGGGGACGACCAGTGCCCGTGCGCTGGTCTCGGTCAGCAAGCCGGCGTAGGCGGCGTCGATCAACGTCGGCCGGTAGGGCACCGAGGGGTGGCGGAGGGCCGCCGCGTCCATCTCCTCCTTGAGCATCCCCTCGTACACCGTCGACACCGTCCACTTCGGGCCGCCGTAGACACAGCCGTCGATGTCGGACGCGGTGCGGAAGGAGTACTCGGCGACGGCGCGGCACACCGAGCGCTCGATGCGCTCCGTTCTCCAGGCCTGCTCGCTCGCCGCTCCGGGCTCGCCCGTGCGACCCTCCTCCGCCCCGTACGCGTCTCCCACCGCCATCCGGACGACCACGATGGGGTGCACCACCGGTGCCAGGGGGGCGACACCGGGGATGCGGCGACCGGTGCGGACGATGACCGAGCCGCCGATGCCCTCTCGGAGGATCCGGTTGGGACTGCCGACGTCGCCCGTGCCCTCGGGCGTGACGGTCGCCGCCTTGAGGCCGAGTCCGGCCTCCTTCATGGCGGCCGCGGCCTCGTACACCACCTCGTTGGCGGTCCGCCGGCGGTTCTCGAGTGAGAGGTCGAACCGCACCAGCGCGACCTCGAAACCCAGCACCGCCGGGTCGAGCACGCGCAGCGACTCCTCGAGGAGTTCCTCGCCGGTCTCGTCACCTTCGCAGACGACTATCTTCCGAAGCGGGGTCACGGCGCCAGGGTCGCGCGGATGGCACCCCGGCGCCACGAAGAACGTGCTCGAAGTGTCGGAGGCATGAGGAAGACCCAGTCGGGGAACAATCCCATCGGAGAAGTTCGATGAAGCTCCGGCAGAGTTCCGACGGAAGCGACGCCCTTCCGCCCCCTCCTGGATCACCCGGGTTACGGGCGCTGGGGGCCATGGCGGCGGCCGCCGAGCGGGCGCGCGCGGCCTCAGGTTCGGCCTCGGGCCTCCCGCCCGCGGCGGCGCCAGCTCCCGATCCTGCCCCTGCCCCTTCCTCTGCACCGGCCCCTGACCCCGTGCCACACGAGGGTGCGCCACACCGGAGCCCCCTCGAGGTGGCCGTCTGGATCGCGGCCGCCCTCGTTTTGGTGGCGGCCGGTGCATTGGCCGTGACACTCGGAACGGGGACCGGAGGTGGTGGTGGCCCCGCCGCGCTGGCCCCGCCGCGCCCGGGGGCGACGACCACGGTGCCCAAGGCGCATCCGGCCCGCCACCACACGACCACTCCCGGCGGCACGGCCGCGACGTCCACCACGACGAGCACGGCCCCGCCCGTCGCGGCCAGCGGCCCACCCGTCATCGCCTCCCTGAGTCCGGCGAGCGGGAGCGCCGGTCAGGGCATCCAGATCGCCGGATCCAACTTCTTGAGCTCCTCGGGCCAAATCGTGGCCACGTTCAACGGCCAGGTGGCGCCGACCAGTTGTCCGGCGCAAAACACCTGCAGCGTCACCGTGCCGCCCTCGTCGGGGTCCGGGACCGCCCAGGTGACCGTCACCACGGCCGGCGGCACGTCCAACGCCATGACCTTCACCTACACCTAAACGCCCTCCGGCCACAGCGCCTCGGGCTCCCGGCCGCGGGTCTCGGGCAGGAACCAGAAGAGGGCGGACGCCAGCGCGGCGGGCAGGAACACCAGGTTGGCGGCGTCGCCGAACCGATTGCCGACGTCTGCCACTGCACCGAAGGCGACCAGGCCCCCGACGGCGCCGAGGACCCCCGCCGTCGTCCACCAGCCCGCGACGGACGCGCGCACCGACGTCGGGAAGAGCTCGGTCAGGAGGGCGCCGATACCGGGCGCCAGGACGGAGCCGGAGAAGACGCCGACCGTGTAGCCGACCAGGAGGGCCGGGGTTGATCCCGAGTAGCAGAGCGCGCCGCTACAGGCCACGGCGACCATGGCGACGGTGCAGGTGGGGCGGCGCCCGACGTGGTCGGCCAGCCACCGGCCGGCCAGCAGGCCCAGCAGGCCGGTGACGCCCGCCGCCACGACCATCAGCGCGGTCACCCAGCCCGCCTGGTGCAGGACGTCCTGAGCGAACAGGAAGAGGAAGCTGTTGGCCGGACCGGTGATCACCGAGAGGGCGAAGGCGATCAGGGCCAGGACGGCGAGCCGTCCGCGGTAGCGCGGGCCGACGGCGCCCAGGACCGGGGTCGGGTGCTCCGTGGCCGCCTCGGCCACCATGAACCGGCTGGGTTCTTCGACCCGGCCGCGCACCACGTAAACCACGACGAGCGGCACCACGGCCAGCGCGAAGATGCCGCGGAATCCGAGCGTTCCCGAGGCCAGGCTGTGCACAATCGCGGAGAGCCCGGCCCCGACCCCGTACCCGGCCGCAATCAGGGCCACCGCCGCTGCACGATCGTGCGCGTTGGTCTCCTCGGCCGCCATGACCTCGGCCAGTGCGTTGGTGGCGCTGAGCAGCGGGCGCCCGAAGGCGAAGATCACGACGAACCACCAGTACCCGGGGCTGGCGGCCGCGACCACGGTCAGCGCCAGGCCGGCCATCGTGACGGCGAGGATCACCCGCCGGCGCCCGAGGCGGTCGGCGATCCCGATGAGCGGGAGGCTGCCGAGCGACGCCAGGCGGATGACGGCCAGGCCGATGCCCAGGCTCGTGCCCGACAACCCGACCTTGTCGGCGATGGAGGACCCCGCCGCCACGTGGCCGAGCTGCGTGGACACGTCCCCCAGGGCGGCGACGACGCCGAACTGCCCGAAGCCCGATGCCAGGGCGATGATGGCGACGGCGACGACCGCCCGGTCGGACCAGCGGTGCAGCCGGAGCGACATCGGTCCGTCGGGCGGGCCCGATGTCCCCAAGGGCGCGGGCCGGTCCCGCGGCGTCTCGGTCACGGGCCCGGCGCCTGCGTCGGCCCGGCTCCAGCCCGGACGGCCGAGCGTCGCAGGAGCTCGCACACGTCGCGGTCCGACGTCTGTGCAAAGTCGACGTACCACTCACCCACCGCGTAGAAGGGCTGGGGCGATTCGACACAAACGATCTGGTCCGCCACGTCGGCCAGGCCGGACAGCGCCAGTTGGGACGACACCGGGGCCGCCACGATGACGTGGGAGGCACCGAGTGCCCGCGCCACCTGGCAGGCCGCGCGCGCCGTCGAGCCCGTGGCGATGCCGTCGTCGACCAGGACGGCGTGCCGCCCACGCAGATCGACCCGAGGGCGGTCGCCGCGATACTCGCGGGCGCGGCGATCGAGCTCCGCGCGCTCACGCTGTTCGGCCGAGCCGAGGTCGAGCTCGCCGAGCGCCGCCGACCGCAACACGTCCCGGTTCTCCACGCGGATCCCACCCTCTCCGATGGCGCCCATGGCGAGCTCGGGTTGGAAGGGCACACCGAGCTTCCGCACCACGATGACGTCGAGCGGCGCCCCCAGCGCCGCCGCCACCTCGTAGGCCACGGGCACCCCGCCCCGGGGGAGCCCGAGCACGACCAGGTCCCCCTGCACCCCGGCCTTCAGCAGGGCCTCGGCCAGGTGGCGGCCAGCGTCGATCCGGTCGAGAAACCTCATGGCCACCTCCCTCGGCGCGCCCGGCGCATCTCGCCACCCACTCTTCCCGAACCGCCGTGGCTGCGCCAGGTGGCCTCCCTCGTGCTCGGGAACCCCGGTGCTACCTTTCCCCGCGGGGTGGATGTCGCGGTTGACGACCAGGTGGTTGAGCCCAGGGCGGACCGCCGGACCCGCGGCAGCCGGCGGCGACCCTTCCGCAAGGACATCGAGGGCCTGCGGGCGGTCGCCATCCTCGCCGTCGTGCTGTACCACGCCCACGTCGGAGCCGTCCCGGGCGGCTACGTCGGGGTGGACGTCTTCTTCGTCATTTCGGGCTACCTGATCACGGACCACCTGTGGCGGGAGGTCCGGGAACGCCGCGCCCTCTCCTTCAGCGGGTTCTACGGGCGCCGCATCCGCCGGCTCCTGCCCGCCTCGTTCCTCGTCCTCGCCGTGACCGCCATCGCCTCGGCGGCGATCTTGCCGCCGCTGAGCGCCCGGTCCGTCCTGAAGGATGGGGTGGCCTGCGCGCTGTACGTCGGCAACTACCGCTTCGCGTTCCTGTCCACCAATTACCTCACGGCGTCCGCCCCACCCTCGCCGTTCCAGCAGTACTGGTCGCTCGGGGTGGAGGAGCAGTTCTATCTGATTTGGCCGGCCGTGCTCCTCTTCGCCTCCATGGCGTGGCGCCGGCGGCCCTCGCGCACGTCCGCGGTGGCCGTGCTGGGCGTCATCGCCGTCAGCTCGTGCGCGTTCTCCGTCTGGCTGACCAACGCGAACCAGCCCTGGGCCTTCTTCTCGCTCCCCTCGCGCGCCTGGGAGCTGGCCGTCGGCGGACTGGTGGCGCTGTGCGCCCCCGAGCTCGGGCGGCTCCGGGTCCGGCCGCTGGTCGGCTGGATCGGGCTGGGGCTCGTCGCCTGGGCCGTCTTCACCTACACCTCCACCACGGCCTTCCCGGGCACGGCGGCGCTCGTGCCCGTCCTCGGCGCGGCGGCCATCATCGTCGCCGGGTGCGGTGACCGCCCCGTCCACGGCCCGATCCAGCTCTTGCGGACGTCACCGATGCAGGTGGTCGGGCGCGTCTCGTACTCGTGGTACCTGTGGCACTGGCCCTTCCTGATCCTCGCACCGTACGTGCTCGGGCACGCCCTGTCGCTCGCGCAGAACCTGGGCGTGGCCGGCCTCAGCTTCCTGGTGGCGGTGGCCACGTTCGTCGTGGTCGAACGGCCGGTCCGCGTGTCGACCTGGCTCACCGCGCGGCCCCGACGAAGTCTCAGCCTGGGCGTGGCGCTGTCGCTCGGAGCCGTCGGGGCGTGCGTGCTCTCCGTCGTCTCGCTGCCCAGCCTCACCGGCACCGGCCACGCGCCGGTGGCGGCGGCCGCCCTGCGCGCGTCGACGAAGGCGGCGGCGGCCCTCGACACCTCGCCGCCGGCCTACCCCGTGCTGGACCAGCAGTACGAGGCGACCGAGGCCATCAACCGCCAGGTGGCCCGGACGCTTCCCGTCAACGACGTACCGGCCAACCTCGAGCCCACTCTCCCGGACGCCAACGCCGACGAGCCTCCGGTGTTCGTGAACGGATGCCTGGACAGCTACACCGACACAACGTTGCGGCCCTGCATCTCGGGCGACGTGGACTCGTCGACCACGGTGGTGCTCTTCGGGGACTCGCACGCGGCCATGTGGTACCCCGCGGTCAACGCGGCGGCCGAGCAGTTCGGCTGGAAGCTGATCACCTGGACCAAGGCCACCTGCCCACCCTTCCCGCTCCCCATCTTCAGTCCGGTGCTCGGGCGCACCTTCTACGAGTGCGACGACTGGCGCCAGGACGTGCTCAGTCAGATCGCCGCCATCCATCCGGCGCTCGTCATCCTCGGCGTCGCCCGGCACTACACCGACATCTACAACTTCACGCCGTACAGCCCCGTCTGGCTCTCGGGCCTGGGGCAGGAGGTCAGCTCCATCCGCGCCCTCGGTCCCCAGGTCCTGGTGTTCGGCCCCGTCCCGAAGCCGCCGTTCGACGTGCCGGGGTGCCTCTCGGCCCACCTCACATCCGCCACCGCCTGCACCGTGCCGATCGGCATCGGCTTGAACCAGAGCGGCATCGCCGACGAGACCTCGGCCGTCGAGGACAACGGCGGGAGCTACGTCGACACGCAGCCGTGGTTCTGCACCCTCACGACCTGCGCCGTCATGGTCGACAACCTCGTGGTCTACCGCGACGACAACCATCTGACCGCGGCCTACGCCGCCTTCTTGACCCCCGTGGTCGAACCGGTGTTAGAGCGGGCCATCGCCGGGCAGCCCGTCGTGAGCTATCAGATCAGGCAGTCGTCATGACCCCGGTGCCTCCACGCGGCGCGTCGCGGCGAGCGCGACGCTCGCCCGGTGCTGCGCGAGGATGTGCCCTGCGCCCGACGGCGGCCACGACGAGGGGAGCTGATGTGGGAGCACACGGACACCTCAACAACCACCAGCGCGACACCATGGCTCACATCTTCCGGCACCCCCTGAGCCACAACATCGAGTGGCACGCCGTGCTCTCACTCCTCCAGGCGGTGGGCACGGTGCAGGAGACCCACCGTGGCAATTACCTCGTTACCATGGGCGGTGAGACCGAGACGTTCGAACCGCCCCGCCAAAAGGACATCAGCGCCGAGCAGGTCGCGAGCCTCCGTCGGCTGCTACGAAAGGGCGGTTACGGCTCCGAAGAAGTCACGGCGTAGCAGCCGCATCAATGGGAGCGGACACCGTCCTGGCGGCGGACATCGGCGGGACCCAAATGCGAGCGGCCCTGGTCGACACAGACGGGAACGTCCTCGTCCGTCGAGCATCGCCCACGCCGGCCGACAGCGAAGCCCCCGCCGCGCTGATCGAACTGATCGCTGACGTCGGCCGCGAAATCGGCGGTGGCGACGTCGCGCACGCGGTGGTCGGACTGCCCGGGGTGGTCGACTACGAATCCGGTCGCCTGCTCTGGGCCCCCCATCTCCCGCGGGAGTGGTGCCAGCAGCTGTCGGGGGCCGCCCTCACGGATCGACTCGGGGTGCGCGTCCACGTCGCCAACGACGCGGACCTGGCCGCCGTCGGCGAGGCCTACTTCGGCGCGGGAGTCGGGGCCGAGGACGTCGCCTACCTGACCGTCTCGACCGGGATCGGAGCGGGCGTGGTCAACGGCAGGCGGCTGGTACGAGGGAGGCGGTCGCTGGCCGAATTCGGCCACACGGTCGTCGACTGGCGCTCCTGGCATTCCGGCCGGCCGGGCACGCTCGAAGAGCTCGGATCGGGCAGCGGCATGGCCGGACAGGCCCGGGACGGCGGCCTGGGCCGCCTGGACGCCAAAGCCGTCCAGGCCAGCGCTGCGGCAGGGGAAGCCCGGGCGGAGGCCATCTGGAAGGACGCCGTGGCGGTCAGCGCGGCGGGACTGGAGAACCTCATCTTGTGCTTCTACCCCGAGCGGGTCGTCATCGGGGGTGGGCTCGGACGCCAACGGGAGTTCTTCACCGCCGTGACCGAGCTCGTCCTGAGCCGCCCCGAGCACCACCCGTCGGACCTGACGATCCTGCCGGCGCAGTGTGGAGACGACGCCGGGTTGGCCGGTGCGGCCGGATGGGCGGAGGCCGCCGCCCTGGCCTGAGACGCGGCACACTCTGGGCGGGCCCGTCCGCGGCGAACGGCGCTGCCGCCGACATCGGGCCGTGGGGCCCCGGTATTCTCCAAGGCATCGACTGGCCGCGCCACCACGCCGCTGCGAGACGGGCGTCACGAGCAGCTGCGCTGGGTGGCCTGTCCGTTGCGTCGGTCCTGTTCAGCGGCTTCTTGCCCGCCCTCGCCGCCCCGACCACCACAACGACGACGACTCCGGCTTCCGCGTCCTCGGCGTCGACGTCGTGGACCGTCTACCACGGTGACCCCGAGGGGACCGGCGTGGCCACGTCGGTGTCCTCGGTGGACCTCTCCTCGCGCGCCTGGACGTCACCGGGCCTGGACGGAGAGCTCTACACCCAGCCCTTGGTCTTCGACGGCAACGTCTACGTGGCGACGGAGAACGACACCGTGTACGCGCTGTCGGCAACGACGGGCGCCGTCGTCTGGTCGACCCACGTCGCCACGCCCGTCCCCTCCTCGCAGCTCCCGTGCGGCGACATCTCCCCCACCGTCGGGATCACCGGAACGCCGGTGATCGACCCCAGCCGCGTCGGAAATCTTCGCCGTGGCCGACGAACTGGTGAACGGCTCGCCCGCTCATACGCTGGTCGGTCTCGACACCGCGACGGGCAAGATCGAGCTGACCCAGGCCGTCGACCCGGCCGGCGCCACACCGGCGAACCTGCTCCAGCGCACCGGCCTGACCCTCGACGGGGGCCACGTGGTCTTCGGCATGGGCGGGAACTACGGCGACTGCGCCACCTACCGGGGCCGGGTGATCTCGGTCCCCGAGACCGGTGGGACGGCGTCGGTGTTCACGGTCGACGCCGCCGCGGGCGACAACCAAGGTGCCATCTGGATGGGCGGCGCCGCGCCTGTGGTCGACTCGAGCGGCAACGTCTGGGTGTCGGCGGGGAACGGCTCCGTGTACTCCGCGAGCCAGCCCTACGACGACAGCGACTCGGTGCTGGAGCTCTCTCCGTCCATGACGCTCGAGCAGTACTTCGCACCGTCGAACTGGCCGGCGAACAACGCGGGCGACCTGGACATGTCCGACGCGCCGGCCCTCCTGCCCGACGGCCAGGTGGTCCTCGCCGGCAAGTCGCGCATCGTGTACCTCCTCAACGGGTCGTCCCTGGGTGGCATCGGTGGCCAGCAGGCCACCCTGCCGGCAGCGTGCAGTGAGGACATCGACGGTGGGGTGGCCATTGAGGGGACCACGGTCTTCCTGCCCTGCTTTGCCGGCCCGATCGCCGTCCAGGTATCTGCCTCGCCCCCCGCCCTGCACCTCTTGTGGCACTCGCCGGCCGGCGGCGGCCCCCCGATCGTCGCCGGCGGCCTCGTCTGGACCATCGGCCAGAACGGCGTGATTTACGGGCTCAACCCGTCGTCCGGGGCCATACAGCAACAGGCCACGATCGGTGCCCCGGCCAACCACTTCCCGACGCCCTCCGTGGGCGCCGGGTTGCTCCTGGCCACCTCGGCCACCCACGTCGTGGCCTTCGCCGCGCCCACCGCGCCGTCGCCCACGACGGTGTCCACCGCGCCGTCGACGACCACGGCGCCCCGGGTCACGACGACTACGGCCGCGGCTCCCACGACGCAGAGCGGCACCAGCGCGGCGACGATCGCGGCCGTTGTCGTCGCATGTCTCGCCGCGGTGGCGGCGGGCATTTGGCTCGTTCTACGTCGGAGGCGTCGAACGAGGCGAACGTGAGCCGAACCCCGCGATGCCGGCGGGAGCTCGCCCACCGTGCCCGACGATCAATGGGCCGCCAGCAACACCTCGAGGACGGTGCCCGACGCCGGCCACCACCAGCGAGATGGAGAGGATCACCGCCGTGACCTTGATGAGGGGCCGGTGCATGGGTTCCCAGTCGCCCACGTCGTCGAACGCGTCGAGCAGCCCCTCCGGTGCGTCGGCCCACGCAGGCTCCTCGGGTGCCCGGTCGTCGAACGGCCTGGGCTCGCGGGTCGCCACGTAGCCGATGAAGGCCCCGAGTCCCTCGGGGAAGTGTGGCTGCGGCGGTCCAGGGAGGTGGCCCTGCATCACCGGCCACGATAGCCCTGCCCACAGCCACAACTTTGGTTGACCGTCTACCCTCTCGGGCCATGGGAGAACCGCAGCAGATCGGCTTCACCGCCGCCGAGTCCACACCCCGTTTCCCGCACGAGCCCAAGCCGGAGGGGGCGCCGAACGTGATCGTCATCGTCCTGGACGACACCGGGTTCGGGCACCTGGGGGCCTTCGGGTCCGACATCGGCACCCCCCACATGGACGCCCTGGCCGGCGGGGGGGCGCTCTTCAACCGTTTCCACGTGACCTCGCTGTGCTCGCCGACGCGGGCCTCCTTCTTCACCGGGCGCAACCACCACGCCGTCGGGATGGGCTTCCTGGCCGACATCCCGCTCGGTTTCCCCGGCTACCACGCCCGCCTGCCCAAGTCGGCGGCCACCCTCCCCCGCTTGCTGCGCGACGCCGGGCTACTCGACGCTGGCCGTCGGCAAGTGGCACCTCACCCCGCGCTGGCAGCGTTCGGCCGCCGGGCCCTTTGACACCTGGCCCCTCGGACTGGGGTTCGAGCGCTACTACGGGTTCCTGCAGGGCGACACGAACCACTGGACGCCGAACCTGGTCTGCGACAACCACTACATCGAACCGCCCCGCACGCCCGAGGAGGGCTACCACCTGAGCGAGGACCTGGCCGACCAGGCCGTGCGGATGGTGCAGGACCAGCAGCAGGGCGCCCCGGGCAAGCCCTTCTTCCTCTACTTCGCACTCGGGGCCATGCACGCCCCGCACCATGTCGCGCCCGAGTGGGTCGACCCCTACCGCGGCCTCTTCGACAAGGGCTGGGACACCTGGCGCCAGGAGGTGTTCGCGCGCCAGCTGGCCACCGGCGTCGTGCCCGAGGGGACCGAGCTCACCTCCCGGCCCGAATGGGTGAAGGCCTGGAGCGACCTCTCGGACGACGAGCGCCGCCTCCTGGCCCGCCAGCAGGAGGTCTTCGCCGGCTTCCTGACCCACACCGACGCACAGATCGGTCGTCTGCTCTCCTCACTGGAGAGCCTCGGGGTGATGGACGACACCCTGGTCATGGTCTTCTCCGACAACGGCGCCAGCGCAGAGGGCGGTCAGCTCGGCAGCTTCAACGAGCACCGCTTCACGGCCCACGTCCGCGAGTCGCTGACGGACAACCTCGACCACTACGACGACTGGGGCGGCTTCACCACCTACAACCACTACTCGTGGGCGTGGGCCTGGGCGGGCAACACCCCGCACAAGTTGTGGAAGCGCTACACCTGGCTCGGCGGCACCCGCACCCCGCTGATCGTCAACTGGGGCGGCCACGTGGCGCGCCCCGGGGCGGTGCGGTCGCAGTTCGCGCACGTCATCGACCTGATGCCCACGGTCATGGCGGCCGCCGGGCTGGAGTGGCCCGACGAGGTGGACGGCGTGACGCAGCAGGAGGTCGACGGGATCAGCCTGCTCTCGACCCTCGAGGACTCGTCGGCGCCCGAGCTGCACCACACGCAGTACTTCGAAATGATGGGCTCGCGCTCCATCTACCACGAGGGCTGGAAGGCGACGACCAACCACATTCTCACGGGCGTGCTCGACGAGGAGGAGCTGGCCACCGGGAGCCGCAGCTTCGACGAGGACCGCTGGGAGCTCTTCGACCTGTCGGCGGATTTCTCCGAGGCCGTCGACCGCGCCGGCGACGAGCCGGAACGGCTCGGGCGACTGCGCCAGCTGTGGGACGCCGAGGCGGCGCAGAACCAAGTCCTCCCCATCTCCGACGGCCTCGTCGACCGTTTCGCCGGGTTCATCCCACCGGTGTGGCCGCCGGGATCCGCCCGGGTCTATCGGCCCGGCGGCGGCCCGGTGGCCGACGAGTCCGTTCCCCTGCTGTGGGGAGGGTTCCGCATGACGGCCGACGTGGAGACCGGTCCGGGTGCGCCCGAGGGGGTCGTCTTCGCCCTCGGCGACTGGTTCGGCGGCTACGCCCTCTACGTGGTCGACGGGCGGGCGCACTTCACCTTCGCCCGTGCCGTGGACACCCTCGAGCTCGCCGCGACCACTGCGCTGGGCGCCGGACGGCACGAGATCGCCGTGCACTACGAGACGGATCGAGCGGCAGCCAGCGGGCGTCATGGCGCTGCTCGTCGACGGCGTCGAGGTCGACTCGACACCCGTGGCCGGCATGCTGCCCATGGCCCTGCAGCACGGCGGCGCCGGCCTGCGGCTGGCCCGCGACTCCGGCTTCCCCGTGTCCTCCCGCTACACACCACCGGCACCGTTCAGCGGCACGGTGCACGAGCTGCGGATCGGGACACCGGACGCACCCCAGCGCCCTGCGAGCGAGGAGGTGCGGGCCGCGCTCCACGCCGACTGACGCCGCGCCAGGACCCCCGCTACAGGTCGCGGCGCACGGCGCTGCGGGCGTGCGCCAGGTGCTCGCGGGTGTGCCGGGCGGCGACGGGCGCCAGGTCACCGGTCGGCAGAATCTGGCCGCCGGCCGGGCCGAAGGGAGCGGTGCGGGCCAGATCCTCGTCGCTGAGCTCGCGCAGCATCAGCTCGAGGCGCGTGCCTTTCTCCTCGAGCAGGGCCACCGTCTCCGCCGATCCGGCGTCCTCGGCGCGCACCGCGTGCTCGGCGTTGGCCCGGTCGATGTCCTCGGCGGTCTCGGCGACGCCCTCGCCGCTCGCCATGGCTCGCAGCCAGTGGTACGCGTGCGCATGGCCCTCCCCGATGTGATGCAGGACCACACCGACCGTCCACCCCTCGCCCGGCACCGGCAATGCCCAGTCGGCTTCGTTGCACGAGCGCGCGAAGGCGATCACCTCGCCGTTGGCCGCGGTAAAGTCGTCGGCCAGCTCGCTCGCTCGTTCACTCGCCATGGGCCACCCCCGCCAGGTCGCTCAGGTCCTCGATGCGCCAAGAGCCGGGCGGGCTGCCCTCGACGGCGGCGCGGATGGCCAGCCGCTCGAGCAGCGCGTTGACCGGTGTCGGAATGCCGTGCTGGCGCCCGAGCAGCACGATCTCGCCGTTGAGGTACTCCGCCTCGATGGAACCCGCTCCCCGGGCCAGGCTCTGCCAGCTCGATCCGCCGCTCCAGTCCCCCGTCGTGGTCGGCCGCATCTGCAGGTAGTCGCCCCGCCGTTCCCGGTCCTCCTCGGCGCTGGCGACGTCGATCCCGGCGGCGGCCAGCGCCTCCTTGCCCTCACGTTGCGCCACCTTGGTCAGCTCGCTGAAGCGGCCCGCCGGGCCGCAGAGCGCCTCCACCGCGTTGGCCAGGTTCATGAGCAGCTTGCGGTACTTCCAGCGCATGATGTCCGGTCGGGCCACGGACTGGAACGTGGTGGTGGCGATGGTGTCCGCGATGGCCTGGCCCCGCTCGTCGAGGCCCGAGGGAAAGCGACCCAGGTCGAGCAGGCCCGTCACCGGCGACGAGTGCACCTGCACCACGCCCGGGTGGAGCTGGGTGGCCGGGCACATGACGCACATGCCGTAGGTAGCCGCGAAGAAGCGCAGCACCCGCCGCTCGTTGTCCACGCCGTTCTGCATGCAGACCACGGCCGTCTCCGGCGGCGCCACCGTCAGCTGGGTCAGCGCGCCGTCGGTGTCCTGGCCCTTCACGGCCAGAAGCACCACCACGTCGTCGCCGTCCCACGACACCTCGGCCGCCTCGGTCACGGTGGGGATGCGCAGCGTGACGGTCTCGTCGGGCGCCTCCAGGACGAGCCCACCCTCTTGCAGGGCACGGGCGTGCTCGCCCCGGGCCACCAGGGTCACGTCGTATCCCTTCTGGAACAGCCGGGCCCCGACGGCACCGCCGATGGCGCCGGCCCCCAGGACGACGAAGCGCATGGGATGCACTTTGCCACGTCCGCCGTGGGCGGAGCCGGTCCGGCGGATCAGCTGGTCAGCGAGAGCCCGCCGTCCACCACGAGGACCTGGCCCGTCACGTAGGCCGAGCGGGCCAGGGCGAGGATGACCTCGGCCACGTCGCCGGGCTGGCCGGAGCGCTTCAGCGGCGTCGCCTGCTGCACGACCTCGCGGACGAAGTCCCAGTCCGCCGTCCACGGCGTGTCGATCAATCCCGGTGCCACCGCGTTGACCCGTATCTCGGGCCCGACCACCTTGGCCAGCAGGACGGTCATGTGGTTGAGGGCGGCCTTGCTGGCGGCGTACGGGATGGAGGACCCGGTCGGGCGCACCCCCGCCACCGAGGCCACGTTGACGATGGACCCGTGGGACGCCTTGAGCGCGGGCACCGCCGCCACCGACATGGCCCAGGTGCCGAACACGTTGACCTCGAAGATGCGGCGCCACACGTCGACGGAGGCCGCCGCCAGGTCGTGGTGCGGTATCAGGGCGGTGGTTCCCGCATTGTTGACGAGGGTGTCGAGGCGGCCCCAGCGCTCGAGGGCGGCGGCCAGCAGGAGCTCGGGCACGGCGGGGTCGGTGATGTCGCCCTGCACGTAGAGGGCGTCGGGCAGCGAGGCCGCCACGGCCTCGCCCTGGTCGACCGAGCGGGCCGAGTTGACCAGCACGCCGGCGCCGAGGGCGGCGAAGGCGCGCGCCGTCGCCTCGCCGATGCCGCTGGACGAGCCGGTGACGAGGACGGACTGGCCGTCGAGGGGGGCGTTCATCGCCGTGCGCTCACCGGGGGGTGATACCCCAGCGGGCCGTCCACTCCTGCCCGGGCTGGAGGTCGACCAGGTCCTTGCCGGTGCGCAGTGCGTTGGGCGGGCACGTCATCGGCTCAATGGCGACGGCCCGGCGGCGCCTGGACAGATCGGGCAGCGTGTCGCCGGTGTACACCATGAGGTACGGGAAGCCGCCGTCGACCCACAAGGTGGCCCCGGTGGCCCCGCCCGGCGCATCGAGGCTGGCCAGGGCGCGGCCGTCGGTGTCGCGCTCGAGGGAGGTGAAGCAGGTGTCGAGGACGGCGGGGCCCACGAAGCGGGAGGTGGCGAAGTCGCGGTCGGTCCCGGCCACCGGGGAGAGGGCACCGGTCGGCAGGCCGCGGTCGTCGGTGTCGAGCGTGTGGCGCGCCGGGACGTGGAGGATGGCGCCGTCGACCGTCTCGGTGCCGGCGGTCAGGTAGGGGTGGAAGCCGAGGCCGAAGGGGATGGGTGCCTCCTCGAGCGTGCGGGCCTGGGTGCTGACGGTCAGCCCGTCCCGCCCGACGTGGTACTCGAGCTCCATCAGCAGGGAGAAGGGATACCCCGGCGAGGGGTGCAGCTGGAGCCGGAGCGAAACCTGGTTCTGGTGCCGGGTCTGCAGCGTCCAGGGCAGCCAGCGCACCAGCCCGTGGATGGCGTTGCGGCGCTCGGGCTCGTCGAGGGCGGCCTGCGCCCGCACCCCGTTGAACTCGTAGCGCCCGTCGGCCACGCGGTTGGGCCACGGCGCCAGGACCTGGCCGCGCCCCGAGTGCGACCACTCGTCGGGGCCGAACCCGTCGAGGACGGGGGCGCCGTCCACGCTGTAGGCGCGCAGGGTGGCCCCGACCTCGCACACCACCACCTCCTGGCGGCCGTGCCCGATGCGCCACTGCTGCCCGCTGGGCGAGGCGACGGAGATCCTGGGCGTCCGCAGGGGCATGGCGAGTGAATTGAAGCAGACCAGGGCCCGAAAATGGGTGAGCCCGTTCGAACCGGCCGGGCCGGCGTCGGTGACCGGCCCACGAACACCAGGTGTCCCGGGCTTCGGCACCGCTGCCGGCGGCCGGTAGCGTCGGGGCACGTGAGGATCCTCGTGACCAACGACGACGGGGTGAGCGCGCCCGGACTGGCCGCGCTGACCAGGGCACTGGTGCGATGGACCGCCGAGGCGGGCAAGGACGGCCCGGGCTCGCCACACGAGGTCGTCGTCGTGGCCCCCAGCTCGAACTACAGCGGTGCCGGCGCCGCCGTGGGCTCGGTGACCGACAAGACGACCATCCCCTACCAGCGGGCCACCGTCGGGGGGGCGGAGGGGGTGGAGGCCTACGGGCTCGATGCGTCGCCGGCCCTCTCGGTGATCGCCGGCGCGCTCGGCGCCGTCGGGCCCAAGCCGGACCTGGTGCTGTCGGGCATCAACCACGGCGTGAACGTCGGCCGTTCCATCCTGCACTCGGGCACCGTCGGGGCGGTGCTCACGGCCAGCCAACTGGGGATCAGCGGGCTGGCCGTGTCGCTACGCGCCGGCGCCGACCCCGACCCGTGGGAGTCGGCGGCCGACCTGGCCGTCGCCCTCATCCCGCTGCTGCTGGCGGCGCCCCCGCGCACCGTGCTCAACCTGAACGTGCCGGCGCTCCCGCTGGCCGAGGTGCGCGGCCTGCGCTGGGCCCGCGTCAGCGGTGCGGGGCTGATCAAGTCGGCCCGCGGCGCGGCGTCGTGGGAGGCGCCGAACCGCGAGGAGATCGAGGGTCCGGCGGCGGCCGAGGCGGCCCGCTCGGTCATGGAGGGCGAGCCCGGCAAGAAGGGGGAGATCGTGCTCACCGTCGGCTCGCCCTTCCCGCACTCGAGCGACATCGGGTCGGCCGACGCCGGGGCCGAGGACGCCACCCTGGTGGCCCAGGGTTTTGCCGCCCTGACCGCCCTGCGCGGGCCGCGGGCCGACGAGGACCCCGAGCTGTGGTCGCAGCTCGACCGGGACCTCGGCCCGGCGCTGGCGCCGTTCCGCTTCACCGGCTGACGCGGCCCCGGCGCGCGCACCCGTCCACCATCCGGCCGGAGGGCCGGCGGACCGGCCGTCGCAGGGTCAGTCGTCGTCGCCCGGGCGCGCGCCGGTACCGCTTCGTCTGGGCGCGGCGACGCTTCGCCTCGACCCGGCGCGCCTGCGAGCCTTTGGTCGGTCGGGTGGGGCGGCGGTCCGGGTCGACCCGCAGGCCGGCATCGAGCTTGGCCGCCAGGCGCTCGAGGGCCAGCTCGCGGTTACGGGCCTGCGAGCGGGTCTCGGCGGAGCTGGCGCGCACCACCGGTCCGAGGCGCTCGAGCAAACGGGCGCGTTGGCGGGGACCGAGCGTGGCGGAGGCCGCCACGTCGAAGGACACCTCGACCCGGCTGAGGGTGCGGTTGGCGTGCTGTCCTCCGGGGCCGCCCGACGTGGTGGCGCGCCAGGAGATCTCCGAGAGCGGGAGATCGAGCCCCCGGTGCACGTGCAACGGCTCCTCTCCGGGCACCCTACGAGCGTAGGGGCACCCCGATACGCTCCCGGGTCATGGACTACCGGCACCTCGGCGGCTCGGGCATGCTCGTCTCGGCTCTCGCCTACGGCAACTGGATCACCCACGGCAGCCAGATTGAGGAGGAGGCTGCGGCGGCGTGCGTCAAGGCGGCCCTGGAGGCCGGCATCACCACGTTCGACACGGCCGACGTCTACGCCCTCGGCCAGGCCGAGTCTGTGCTCGGGCGCGCCCTGAAGGGCGTGCCGCGCGACTCGATCGAGATCTTCACCAAGGTGTACTGGCCGACCGGCCCCAATCCCAACAACCGTGGTCTCTCGCGCAAGCACATTGTGGAGTCGCTGCACGCGTCGCTCGAGCGGCTGCAGACCGACCACGTCGATCTGCTGCAGGCGCACCGCTACGACTACGAGGCGCCCTTGGAGGAGACCCTGCGCGCCTTCGACGACCTGGTGCGCCAGGGCAAGGTGCACTACGTCGGCGTGTCGGAGTGGACGGCGGAGCAGATTGAGGACGCACTGCGCCTGGCCGACGAAATGGGGTTCGACCGCATCGTGTCCAACCAACCTCAGTACTCCCTGATTTGGCGGGTCATCGAGGCGGAGGTCGTCCCGCTGTGCGAACGCGAGGGCGTGGGGCAGATCGTGTGGTCCCCGCTGGCCCAGGGCGTCCTGACCGGCAAGTACCTCCCGGGCGGGTCCAAGGCGCCGGCGGGATCGCGTGCCGTGGGGCCCGAGGGGTCGGAGATGGACTGGCTGCTGCGCGACGAGGTGCTCGACCCAGTCCAGGCCTACGCCGAGCTGTGCCGCCAGGCGGGCTACACGCCGGCGTCGGTCGCCTTGGCCTGGGTGCTGCGCAACCCGAACGTGAGCAGCGCCATCGTCGGCGCCAGCCGGCCCGAGCAGATCTTCGAGAACGCCAAGGCGCTCGACGTCACGCTCGAGGAGGATTTCGTCGAGGCGCTCGAGAACGCCCTCGAGCCGACGACGCTGTTCGACCCGGCCTTCACGTTCAGCCCGGCGAGCCGAAACGAGATGTGAACTGGCGCACCTCCAGCGTGGAGTGCGTGCGGTGCTCCTCGAAGACCCGGGTGTAGCCCGTATGGGCTATCCGCCAGCCCGCAGTCGTCAGCGCGTAGCGGTCGTCGTAGAAGGCGGTCCCGCCGATCTCGACGTCGGCCGCCGGCACGATCACGCGGTCCTGCAGGTACCAGGTGCCCGAGGCCGTGGTGTCCGAGGTGAAGGAGATCTCGGGATGATGGCCGTGGTGCTCGGTGACGATGCCGGGGTCACCCAAGACGCTCTCGAGCCACCGCACAATGGCGGCGCGGCTCTCGAGCACCGTCTTGCCGTCCTCGTAAGCCGCCGTGGCGTCCTCGGTCAGCAGCGCACCCAGCTGGTCGAACTGCTTGAGGTCGAGGTGGCGGAAATAGGCGTACTTCAGGCGACGGATGGCCTCGAGCTCGACCGCGGTGTCCATGCCCGCTCCCCTTTCGTCCGGCGCCGGGTGGTGCCGGGGCCGCGGCCAGGGTAGTAGGAGCCGGACTTGGCGGCCGGTGCCGGTGCCGACCAGCATTCCCCTGTGCCGACAGCCCCCGAGCGCCAGCGCCTGGCCGCCTACGGCGTGCTCCGCGACGAACGCGGTCGCCTGTTGCTGGCGCGGGCGTCGCCCGCCCTCACCCTGCGGGGTCGCTGGTTCCTGCCCGGGGGCGGCGTCCAGCACGGCGAGGAGCCGCGGGAGTCGGTGCGGCGCGAGATCGAGGAAGAGTCCGGCCTAGCCGTCACCGTCGGGTCCCTGCTCGACGTGCTCTCCGACGTGCGGACCATCCCCGACGGCAGCAACCTGCACACGGTGCGCCTGATCTTCGGCGTGGACTCGTGGGAAGGCACCCTGCGCGCCGAGGTGGACGGGACGACCGACGCCGTCGCCTGGTTCACCCCCGACGAGCTGGCCGGCCTGCCGCTGGCGCGCTACGTCCAGACCGTGGTGGACACGCTCCTATGACCGACGAGCGGCACCACGTCGTCATCATCGGGTGCGGCTTCGGCGGCCTCTTCGCCGCACGGGCGCTCAAGCGGGCACCCGTGCGGGTGACCGTCATCGACCGGACCAACCACCACCTGTTCCAGCCCTTGCTGTACCAGGTGGCCACGGGCATCCTGTCGGAAGGGCAGATCGCGCCCGCCATCCGCGACATCCTGCGCAGGTACCGCTCGTTGCGCGTGGTCCTGGCCGACGTGCAGCGCGTCGACATCGAGGGCCACCTGGTCCACGCCGAGGCGTTCGGCCAGCCGCTCTCCATCGCCTACGACAGCCTCATCGTCGCCGGTGGGGCCGCCCCGTCGTACTTCGGTCACGACGAGCTCCGGGCGCAGACGTGCAGCCTGAAGACGCTCGACGACGCGTTGACGTTGCGGGCCCACATCTTCGGCGCGTTCGAGCGGGCGGAGGAGGAGAAGGACGAGGAGGCCCGCCGCGCCCTCATGGCCTTCGTCGTCGTCGGCGGCGGCCCCACGGGCGTCGAGATGGCGGGCCAGCTGATCGAGCTCTCGCGGCGCGCCCTGCACCGCAACTACCGGGTCATCGACCCGCGCCAGGCCCGGGTGGTGCTGGTGGAGGGCACCGACCGGCTCGTGGGGACGATGGGACCGCGGCTGTCGCGCCTGACCGAGCGCGCCCTGACCCGGCTGGGCGTGGAGCTCCACCTCGGCGCCATGGTGACCGGCATCGACGAGACCGGGGTCGTGCTGACGAAACAGGACGGCCAGACGGTCCGCATTTCGGCCGCCACCAAGGTCTGGGCCGCCGGCACGCGGGCCGCGGGGCTGGGCGCCGCCATCGCCGAGTCGGCCGGGGCCGAGGTCGACAAGGGGGGCCGGGTGGTGGTCGAGCCGGACTGCTCGCTGCCGGGGCATCCCGAGGTGTTCGTCGTGGGCGACCTGATGGCACTCGACGAGCTGCCCGGCGTGGCCGAGGTGGCCATGCAATCGGGACGCCATGCGGCGCGCACCATCGTGCGCCGCCTTTCGGGCAAACCGGCCCGGCCTTTCCGCTACCGCGACCTGGGGACGCTGGCCGTGATCTCGCGGTTCGGGGCGGTAGCCAAGGTGGGACCGCTGCGCATCGGCGGATTCGGCGGCTGGTTCATCTGGCTCGTCGCCCACATCACCTTCCTCACGGGGTTCAAGAACCGGTTCGGCGCGCTGGCCCGCTGGGCGGTGAGCTTCGTGGGCCGCGGCCGCTACGAGCGGGCGCTGACCGGGAACTGGATGGCCGGCGAGGAGTACCGGCGGGATTCTGCGTAAGGTGCAGCCGGAACCGAGAAGACGACCCGCCGGGGGGCGAACCATGCCGATCACCGTGACACCGACAGAGGGCCTGAGCGACCACATCAACGACATCCGGCTGCGCACGGCCCAAATTGTGAACGACCTGATCCTGCCCAACGAGTCGCTCCTGTGGAGCGCGCGCCGGGGCCGGGCCACGGACGAGGCGCGGGCCGAGGCGAAGGCCCTGCGGCAAGAGGTCCAGGAGGTGGTCAAGAGCCAGGGGCTGTGGGCACCCCACCTGCCGCCCGAGTACGGCGGCATGGGCCTCGACTTCATGGCCCACGCCTACATGAACGAGATCCTGGCCTACGCCGTCGGCGCGGCGGCGCTCTTCGGCGTGGTCGCACCCAACTCGGGCAACCAGACGATTCTGGTCAAGTACGGCACGGAGGAGCAGAAGAGGAAGTGGTTGCTCCCGTTGGTCGAGGGCACCATGCAGTCCGGCTTCTCCATGACCGAGCCCGAGAACGCCGGCTCGGACCCGCGTTCCATTCAGACGACGGCCGTGCGCCAGGGCGACGAGTGGGTCATCAACGGGCACAAGTGGTTCACGTCCAACGGCCTGGCCGCCGACTTCTTCATCGTCATGTGCCGGGCCAAGGAGTCCGACGACGAGGACAGCCCCGGCCGCATGGTCCAGATCATTGTGCCCACCTCCACCCCGGGGGTGGACATCGTCCGGGGCATCGGCATTTGGGGCGCCTCGACCTCCGATCACTGCGAGGTGCGCTACGACGACGTGCGCGTGCCGCTCGACAACACGCTGGGGCAGGTCGGCGACGGCCACCGCGCCGCCCAGGACCGGCTGGGCGCCGGGCGGATCTTCCACTGCATGAACTCGGTGGGCCAGATGTGGCGCGCCTTCGACCTCATGGTCGAGCGCCTGCTGACGCGGGAGGTGCACGGGGGCTTGCTCAAGGACAAGCAGTTCATGCAGGGCTTCGTCGCCGACAGCTACATGGATCTGCAGTCGGCGCGGCTGATGACGATCCACGCGGCCGAGAAAGTGGACCAGGGCGATCCCCAGGCCCGGACCGAAATCAGCGCGATCAAGGTGTTCGTGCCCGCGGCCTACATCCGGGTCGTCGACCGCGCCATTCAGGTCTGGGGGGCGGCCGGCGTGACGAGCGACCTCCCGTTGGCGCAGATGTACCTCGGCGCGCGCACCCTGCGCCTGGCCGACGGCCCAGACGAGGTGCACCGCATCCTGATCGCGAAGAACGTCCTGCACCACTACGAGAAGGGCCAAAGCTGGGACTTCGCCGGTTGACGGCGTGGGAGGCGGGCCCGGGCGTCTCCGTCTTCGCCGACGGGCTCTTCACCGGCCAGGTGGTCGTGGTCACCGGCGGCGGCACCGGCCTCGGGCGCGAGGTGGCCCACGCCGTGGCCCGGCTGGGCGGGGACGTGGTCGTCGCCGGCCGCACCCCGGCCAGCCTCGACGAGGTGGCCGCATCCATCGCGGCCGGCGGCGGGAACTGCCTGGCCGTGCCCACCAACATCCGCGAGCCCGACCAGGTGGCCGCGCTGTGCGACACCGTCTACGGGCACTTCGGGCGGGTCGACTACCTGGTGAACAACGCAGGCGGCCAATTCCCGGCCCTGCCCACCGAGATCAGCGACAACGGCTGGCGGTCGGTGGTCGACCTGAACCTGAACGGCACGTGGAACATGACCAGCCGCTTCATGGTGCCGATGACCGAGGCCGGACGTGGCTCCATCGTGAACGTGGTCCACACCTTCTCCTTCGAGCGCGGGGCGCCCTGGTTCGTCCACTCCGGCGCGGCGCGGGCCGGCGTGGTGAACATGGTCAAGACGCTCGCTCCCTACCTCATGCGGCGCGGCGTCACCATCAATGCCTTCGCGCCGGGCGTCTTCTCGACGCCGGGCCTGGTGGCCGCCGAGCTCGAGGCGGTCGGCCGCACCGAGGAGACCTTCACCCACGAGCTGTTGGCCGAGGGGACGACGGTCCGCCTGGGCACGGTGGACGAAATGGCCGCCATGGTGCTCTACCTGTGCTCCCCCGCCGCCCGCTACGTGTGCGGGGCGACGATCATCGCCGACGGCGCGTCGATGCAGACGAACTGGGTCAGCCTCTTCCCCGAAGACGACATGTAGGGACGCCCGCCCAGCCGGGGTTGGAGGTGCCTCCTCCGCCAGCGGCCCGTGCGACCGCGTCGCTCGGGGGCGCCCGGAACGGACCGGGTCAGAGATACACCACGCGGTGCACGAACGTGACCACCCACAGGACGCCTACGAGGACGGCGAGGGCGCGCAGGCTCCGGTCGGAGTCGAGCAGCACGACCGCGGAGAGCACGTAGAGGTCCTCGAAGCCGCGGAAGTCGGCGTGGGTGTCCCAGAGCGTCCTCGTCAGGAAGACGGCGAGCAGCGCCGCCACGACCCAGGCACTCTTCTCCGCCGGGCGGGCCCGCGCGCGCGGCAGCGTGAGGCCGGCCACCACCACCACCGTCAGCAGCGCCGCCAGCTCGACCAGCCACACCGCGGCATGCTCCGACGGGAGCAGGCGCAGGTTGTGCGACAGGGCCTCGGCCACGGAGACGAAGGGATAGGTAAGGTTGTTCTCCCCGTCCGAACGGAGCGGGATGGATCCGTAGACGGCCCACCCGACGGCCTGCCACGCCGCGTAGAGCGCCACGGGAAGGATGAACGCCAGATCGGCCCGACCGGGCCGCCGCCGTCGTAGCAGGACGTCGCGCGCGGCGACGAGGGCGACCCCGGCCACGACGACCAACGCCGTCTCGCGGCTGAGCACGGCGGCCGCCAGCGCCAACCCGGCCCACACGGGTCGGCCGCGGCGCAGGCTCAGCAGGCCGGCGACCACGAAGCACGCCTCGCAGATCTCCGTGAGGTCGCGCCCGAGGCTGAACAGGAAGCCGAAGTACCCGGCGACCAACAGGCCCCAGGCCGCCCGCCGGCCGCAGTCACGGGCGAGCAGCGCAGCCAACCAGGCCAGTGCGGCCAGGGCCACGACGTTGACCACCACGAGGGAGTAGGGGACCGCCCGTTGCTGACCGGCCGCCAGCAGCCACGCCAGTGCCGGATAGGTGATCCGTTGGATCCGGTAGGCGTTGTCCAGCGTGATGCCGTACGCGGTGCGATGCAGGTTGGCCGGGTCGAGCGCCAGGCGGTAGTAGAACTGCCCGTCGTAGCCCCCTCCGGGCACGATGGCGATGCCGTGGGGGACGTGGCGCACCTGGGCGAAGGCCGAACCGACGTCGATGAAGCGTGTGATGTCCCCGTGCGCCACCACGGCGAGACGGGCCACTACGAAGGCCACGGCCAACACGGTGACGCCGACCGCCAGCCACGCGGGGCTGTCGAGGGCGCGCGCCAAGGGTCCGTGGGGCCGCACGGAATGCACCTAACCGAGCGAAACTGTGAACCCTCTGGGCGCCTGCTGGCTCCCGGGTGTGATCGACGACCGGGTGGACCGCAGCCCGCGTTGCCGCCGTTGTTCCCGTCCGGTCAGGGAGCGGCGGCCCCGGCGCGGGCCGTGCAGACCCATCCCAACTCGTAGACCTGCACGTCCACATCGGCGAAACCGGCCTGGTGCAGCCGGCCCGGCAGGTCGTCCGGATCGATGGGGTTGTACGTGTCGCCTTCGTGGAAGGCGGCCGAGCCCTCGTTGTAGACGCCGTCGGCCGCCACCAACACCCCGCCCGGCACCAGGACACGGGCCAGCTCGGCGAACACACGGTCCTGCTGGGCCGCCGGTGCGATGTGGTGCAGCATGTGGAAGGAGGCAGCCCCGGTGAAACGGCCGCCGTCGAAGTCCAAGGCGGCGGCGTCACCGAGCACGACGTCCACGTTGGCGTGCCGGCCCCTGAGCGCCGTGGCCAGCCCCGGGTCGATCTCGACCGCCGTGAGGTGCGCCGTCCTGGTGCACAGCACGTGGGTCGTGAAGCCCGGCCCGGGGCCGATCTCGACGGCGTCGTCGCCCAGCTCCACCCCGTGCAGCGCCACCGGGAGGATGGTCTCGTGCACCAGCTTCCGCCAGTCCTCACTCGCGCAGTACTCCATGTGCGCGGCGTTCATGGCGTGACCACCCTCACCCCGGTGCTTGCACCTGGTACTCGTCCTTCCACCAGCGCGCCGCGCTGACCTCGGCCGGATCGGTGCGCAGACCCGGGTCCTGGCCCAGGTCGGCCGGCGTGGGCCCGATGCGCTCGGCGATCGGGCGCAGCGCCTCGAGGTCGAAGCCGTAGCAACGGGCGGCCGTCTCGCCGAGCAGCTGGCGGGCGTCCTCCAGCGGGATGTCGCCGAAGTCGCCGCGGAGGCGCTCCTGGGTGTGCGGCCACGTACCCTCCGGATGGGGGTAGTCGGTGCCCCACATCACCACCTCGCAACCGAGCACATGGCGGCGACGGATCTCCTCCTTGGACATGGTCGAGGCGCCGATGAAGATGTTGTCGCCGAAGTAGTCCGACGGCAGCCGCGAGATCTTGCCCTTGAGCAGTGCCGCCATCTTCTTGGTCGTGTGGCCCCCGCCCATGTACTGGTCCCACTTCCACATCATGTCAGCCGCCCAGTAGGCCGCCGCCTCGGTGACTACGTACTTGAGCCGCGGGTAGCGCTCGAAGACGCCCGAGAACAGGAGGTGCCACATGGGCCGGGCCGCCCACCACACCACCTCGGCCAGATAGATCCCGATGTTGTCGTTGTACTCGTCCTGTGGGGCCTCGCCCGAGTGCGTGTGCACCGGGAACCCGGACGCCTGGCAGGCCGCCCACACCGGGTCGTAGTCCGGGTGGTTGTAGGGCACCAGGTCGTGCCACATCGTCGGGACCATGATCCCGCGGATGCCCGGCTGCTCCGCCAGCCACTCGATCTCGTCCACCGATCGCTGGACGCCGTGGGTGATGGGTACCAGCGCGATGCCGCCATGGCGCTCCGGACTGCGCGCGCACATGTCGGCCAGGAAGCGGTTGTGGGCCCGGGCGCCGGCGAAGGCGAGCTCGGGGTCGGCGATGGCTCCGGCGGACAGGCCGGCCCCGAACGGCGGTGACGCCATGCCGGTGATGGCGTCGGCGTCGGCGAACATGACCTCGGCGGTCACGCCGTCGGCATCGAGCTCCTTGTCACGCTGCTCGATGTCCCAGGCGCCGCGCAGGCCCTCCTCGTTCTCCGTCTCCCAACCCATGATGTAGTCGTAATTCATCCGGAGCTGCTGGTCCCGGTTGGCGTGGCGCTCGGCCAGGTAGTCGTCGAACTGCGGGTGGTACTTGGCGTCGAGGTAGGGCCGGTAGTCCTCGCAGGGCAACCCGGCGTGGGCGTCGGCGGAAATGATCAGGTAGCGGTCGCTCATCGCTTCGCCCCCAGGACCGAGAGGTCGTCGTAGCGCTGGTGGATGAAGGGCTCGAGGCCGGAGCGGGACACCGGGCCGATGACCCGGCCGACCTGGGTGGAGGCCCGCTCCGTCCAGTTCAGGTCGACCATGCGCCGAATGACCAGGTCCGCCACCGGGTCGAGGGGGGCCTCCTTCAAGATGAGATCACCGTCGATCCCCTCGTGTACCCGCGTGCGCTCGGTCTTCTCGCCGTAGACGAGCAAGGGGTCCTGGTCGAGCACGCCGGCCCGCTCGCACGACGGTGACAACTTGAACCAGAAGTCGGTCTTCTCGAGCTCGTAGTTCTCCCGCGTCTCGTTGATGCGGCCCACCACCTCGCACACGACGGAGCCCATGCGGGCGATGCGCGCGGTGACGCGGTCGCCGTCGCGCTGCACCTCCACCTGGGCCAGCTTCTTGGGCTCGCCGTTGATTTCGCGGCCGCCGATGAGCGACTGCTCGGTCGTCATGGGCATGAAGATCGGGTATTCGCCCAGGCGGTCCTGGTGGCGCGCCTGGACGCCGATCCAGCCGGCGCCGAACACGGGCAGCCCGGGCATCTCGACCCGCGTGATGGTGATGCGCACCAGCGGGCGCTCACCTGGCTCGAGCGGTGGCGGCAGGACGGCCGCGACGATGTCGGGGTCGGTCTCGTAGACGGCCGTCACCGCCTCCGACCAGATATCCGGCGCCTTCTTGGCCTCGATCTCCCGGTTCACCTGGTCGGTGCGGGCGCCGTAGCGCACGTTCTGCATGGTCCCTCCCTTGGTCACCACGCCCGCAGTATCTGCGTGGGGTCGAATGCGTTGCACGTCGTCTCGGTCGGCCAGTCCTCCGGCGCCAACGGCCGTGCCACGTCGGAGACCAGCGGGCCGACGCGGTCGCCGATCGGCCGCAGCAGGTCGAGGTCGAACCCGTAGAACGAGGCGGGCGTGGTCTCGACCATGGCTCGCACGTCGGGCTCGGCGTAGTCGGCGAAGGCCACGCGGAGCGCCTCGGTGGTGTACGGGTAGCTCCCCTCCGAGTGGGGATAGTCGGCGCCCCACATGACGTGCCCGACCCCGAGGTCGCGGCACAGCGGCGCCTCGCTGGGTCGCAGGAAGGAGGCGCCGATCCAGAAATTGCGGGCGAAGTACTCCGACGGCGTCATCGTCATGTTGGCCGCGGCGGCGCCGAAGAAGTTCGACTCGGCCGCGTTGGGCAGCGTCATGCGTCCGTAGAACCAGTCCAACGTCTCGAGGCCCCGCGGCAGCCAGCCCACGCCCTGCTCGGTCACGGCGAAGCGCAGGGTGGGATGGCGCTCGAGGACCCCCGAGAAGATGATGTGCCACACCGAGCGGTGGCTGAACCACGGGATCTCGATGAGCATCATGGAGCGCGCCGCCTCGTGCTCCCCGTAGTCGGGCAACGCGCTGCCGCCGTGGATGTTGATCGGCACGTCGAGCTCGGCGCACAGGCGCCACAACGGCTCGTAGTGGTCCTCCCACAGTGGCGCCAGGTGCGAGTTGGGCGGGATGGACGGCAGCAGAATGCCGCCGAACGGCTTGTCGAACGCCTCGACGGCCCAGCGGATTTCCGCCAGCGCGTCGTCGATGTCGTTGGCGAAGACCTGGATGATGCCGGCCCGCCGGCCCGGCGTGGCGGCACAGAAGTCCGCCAGCCAGCGGTTGTGCGCCTGGACACCGGCCCAGCGCCGCTCGTAGTCCTCCGGCGCCGGCGGCAGCGCCACCAGGTTGCCCTGCTGGAAGAACGGGGGAACCGTGTTGGGGAACAGCACCTCGGCCGCCAGGCCGTCGCTCTCCGTCTCGGCCAGCCGGCGGTCGCTGTCCCAGCTGCGGTAGGCGATGGGCGCGAGCAGGTCGGCGTAGGGGTTGACGTACTCGGCCGCCCAGGCGTCGAACTCGTCGTGGAAGCGGCCGGCCAGGTAGGCCCGGTAGTCCAAGATGTCCCCGCCGGCATGGCCGTCGGCCGACACCACCGTGTACCGCGGTCCGGAGTCGGTGACCGCCATCAGCTCAGCGCGGCCGCCGGCAGCCGGCCCTCGGCGATGGCGTCGGCCCGGCGGTCCCGATGCCGGCCGCACCCCCCGTGACCACGGCTACCTTGCCGTTCAGGTCTTCCACTCCGTCGCCCCCAGTCGCTGGCCCCCGTGCCGCGGGCCCACCATATCCGGGCTGATGGGTCGTCAGGTGGGCGACCAGCCCAGCATGCCGGCGATGTGGCGGCGGGTGAAGGCTCCGGAGCGCGGGCTCGTCGTCGAAGGGGATGCACGACTGCGGCAGCAGGGCCATCGACAGCGTCAGGCGCGCCAGGACCTCGGCCACTTGCTCGGTGTCCAGGCGGCCACGCCGTCACGGTCGGCCAGGCGGCGGATGACCTCGGCCACGTAGGCGCGGCCGAGGTCGAGGACGGGGCCGCCTCGTATGGTGAGCAGCGGCAGCAGGATCTCGGGCTCGGTGGCCAGGAGACGCCGCAGCAGGGCGTTGGCCCGCAGCTCGCGCATGCAGGCCACCGACAGGGTCACGATCTGCTCTTCGGCCGACGTCGCGGGATCGACCTCGGCGTCGACGCGCTCGACCAGCCGCACCGCCTCGCGGAGCCCGACGGCCCACACGACCTGGTCCTTTCCCGGGAAACGCCGGTACAGCGTGGCCGGGCTGAGCCCGCTGCGGCGGGCGATCTCCCCCATGCTGGTCCGGCGGATGCCGAAGTCCAAGAACGCCTCGAGCGCGGCGTCCAGGACCTGTTCGCGGTCGGCATCGCCCGGGACGCCCGCGCGTGAGCAGCTCGAGGACGTGCGGTGCCGCGGTGGTCACGCCACCCGCCGGGAGACGGCGCGCCGGGCCTCTCGCCGCGCCCGGGCGCCCATCGGGTAGTGCAGGACCCGATCGGGCAGTGGCGTCGTGGCCGCCCGCACGAGAACGGCGGCAGCCCGAAGGCGGCGCCGGTCCGCCAGGGTCCACGACAGGCCGAGACGCTGCCGCAGCGGGGTGGGCAGGGTGCCTACGGTCACGTCGTGGAGGAAGGATCGGCCGAGCGGGCGCAGGACGTGTCCAGAGGGGAGCGGGGAACAGTGGCCACGGCGGCGGCTCCACGCCCTTCAGCTCGAGGCTGGACAGGACGGTGCGCACCGTCTCGTTGTCGGTCAGTGTGCTGCTCACCATGTGGCGCACGTAGGCGCGGAAGGCGTCCAGGTCGTCCGGCATGCGCCCTCGCGGATGCCGAGGACGAGGCCGGTCTGCCGCCATTCGGCGTAGAGCTGCTCTCTGGTCACGGGTGAGGGGCGGCCCGAACCACCGCACGCCGGCCAGGACGGTGTCGAAGTTGGAAAGGTGGACCCACGCGTAGGCCTCGGGGTCGAGGGCCTGGTAGCGCTCGCCCTCGAAAGCCGGTCCCGCGGATGCCGGCGTGCAGGCGGCGCAGGCGCTCGGCCTCCTCGAGCGCGGCCGGTCCGCCGAAGAGCTGCAACTGGAGCGAGCGCAGGGTGCGATTGAGCCGGCCCCACGGGTCGCGGGTGAAGTCGGAGAAGTCGCGCACCCCGGCGCCGACCACGGGATGGGCCGTCTGCAGCACGAGGGCGCGTCCCGCCACCAGCAGCCCCGTGCGCGGGAAGCCCATCTTCCAGACGAGCGAGTCGGGACCCAGCGGGGCCGGGTCCCCGGCCAGGGGCGCCTTTTGAGGGTTGAGAGACTCATAGCCTTATTCTCTCAATCCGCGATGGAACGTGGTCAAGACCGCCTGGGTGCCACCTGTGTAACCGGTTGGCCCCTGTAACGTCCCCACCACAGGTGTTCTTCGAGAGCGGGAGGTTCGGCAATGAGGCACCGTCGTACGTGGCTGGGTTTGTGCATCGGGGTCATCGGGGTCGCGCTGACCCTCGCCCCGATGAGCGCCGCCTCGGCCCACAGCAAGCCGAAGCCCAAGCACCACACGAGCCAGCACTCGAACAGCAACAGCAAGGGCTCGAACCCGGGCAGCTCCATGTGCCAGGACATCAAGAGCGAGGAGAACGGCAATGCGCAGGTCGGCGTCGACGTGGAGAAGGCCATCGAGTCGGGCAATTTCGCCACGGCCAAGCAGGCGCTCCTCAACTCGTACGGCGCCGACGTCAGCAACGTCGACAAGGCGCTGTCCGTGATCAAGTCGGCGCCGTCGAACGTCCAGGCCGCGTTCAAGAACCTGCTCAGCTACGTGCAACAGATCAAGACCGACATCGAGAACGCGTCGAGCCTGCAGGGCCTGATCACCAGCTTCGAGACGCTGGGCCAGAACACGCAGATCGCGACGGACGGGACGACCATCTCGAATTGGGCGACGTCGGTGTGCGGGAGCTCGATTCTCCCCACCACCACGACGACGGCCAGCCTGCCCTAGGCGTGGGCTGAGGAGCCGGGTCGCTCCATGCCGGAGAGGCCACCCGAGCTCCGCGTCCGCGGCCGGACGAGGCCACCTCGCTCGACGAGGCTCGGATGGCGCGCGCCTGGCTCCAACACCTGCGGGACAGCGTCATCTTCAAGCTCGAAGGGCTCACGCCCGACCAGATCCGCTGGCGGCCGGCCCCGACCGCCAACTCACTGGGCGTGATCGTCGTCCATCTCGGCTACGCCGAGCGGCTGTGGCTGCGCGCCATCGTCGCCGGCGAGCCGATGGACATGGGCTGGCGGGCCCACATGTTCGAGCTGCCCGACGGGTGGGGAGCCGACGAGGTGGTGGCCTTCTACCGGGGCGAATCCGCACGGGCGGACGCCGTGCTCGACCGGGCTGCGTCGTTCGACGCGCCCTCCGCGGGAGGCTTCCGGCCCACCACGGTGCGCTGGGCGGTGTTCCACCTCATTGAGGAGACGGCCCGGCACGCGGGGCACATGGACATCACCCGCGAGCTGCTCGACGGGAGCACCGGCCGCTGAGGCAGGGTCCCGGGTCCACCCGATCGCCCGGGCCCCCGCAGCGGGAACCGCGCTCAAGGGAGGGCCGGTGCGTGACGAGGTGGATGAGGTGGGCCATCTCACGGTGGGCCCCGACCCGGTCGACGTGCCGGGCGCAACGGGGCTGATCGCCGATCCCCGGGGGCTCGAACGTCGGCCGGCGGTCCTCCCGCCCGACCCCGGCGCGCGATCCTGGAAGCCGCTACGGGCGGTACCGTGATGACGTGCCCGAACCTCCGGGTGCTTCGGCGGCCAGAGGTGGGCGTAGGAGGTCGAGAGGAACGGCCATGGACGTGCAGGCTGACCAAGCAGGGCTTGAGTCCGACCCGTACGGCACGGTGGCCAGCCGGCCCGGCACCGGTCAGGGCCGACTGTTCTCCGAGTCCGTCGACACGGTGACCTCCTTCGCGGACACCGACCAACTCCCGGCGGTGCCGCGCGACGGCTACCGCAGCCCTGGGGGCAGCACCCGGGCGCTCCGGATCGCCGTGATCGCCGTCGCCGTCGCCGTCGTGGCCGCGGCCGCCGCGCTCGGCCTGGTGAAGGCCGGCGTGATCGGGTCGACCACCACCAGCGCCCCCCGAAGACGACGGCTCACCATCACACCGCCGCGGCGACCCCGACCAAGGGCCCCCTCGTCACCCAGACGGGAACGGGGGCGGGCTCGGCCAGCTACAGCGTCCCGGTGGCGGCGTACGAGGTCACCGTCACCACGACCACGGGGCGCTCCTGGGTCAGCATCGGAGTCGTCGGCCAGCACCCGATCTTCGCCGGCATCTTGAATGCCGACTCGTCCCAGCACGAAATCCTGCTCGGGCCGTCCGCGGTCGATATCGGTGCGGGGGGGACGTCGGTGACCATCACCTCCGGGAAGCGTTCGTCCACGCTCAAGCCCCTGGCGGCGCCCTTGAATTACCTGTTCACGCCCAGCCACTGAGCGGTCGGACTTCCTTCGGCGCCGGCGGGCACTCGCAGCCGTCGTTCCTCCGGTTGGACCGGCCCCGCGGTCAGCCCTACACCAGCGGAGTAGGGCGACGGCCCGCGGGTGACGGGCCTCACCGGCTCCGTGACCGTTTCGAAGGGGTGCTGCCGCTCTCATCAACGGCGACGCCGTACTCAACCCGGGTGGCGCCGATCCTGAGGTTAATTCTGGCACACGCGGCGCAATCTTCCTGGCGACCCCCGTTTCCCGCATCGGTGGCGTCCCTGCTCAGCGTCTTGGTTGCTCAAGAGGCAGATCGCCGTCGGCCTCCTTCGATCACAGGTGGACTCGGTCGGCCTGCTCGCGCGTCGGAGCACCCGCCAGATTCTCGAGGTGTCCGACGAGCTCTGACCTCGCCGGCGCAGAGTTGCCTGTCAACGGTCAGTCGATCTCCGGCCCGACGTTCACCGGGTCAACCCCAGCCGGCCGGTCAACCACCGAGCAGCGCACACAGCCGCTCCATCTGACTCGGCACGACGCGCCACCACGTCCAGCGCCCGCGCTTCTCCCCCTCGATCAGCCCCGCCTCCGCGAGGACCCTGGTGTGGTGCGAGATCGTCGGTTGGCTCTTGCCCAGCGGACCTTCGAGGTGGCAGCTGCACACCTCCTCTTCGCTCGCGACGATGGAGAGCAGCCGGAGGCGAACCGGGTCGCTCAGCGCGGCGAAGACGCTCGGCGAGCTCACCGGCCTCGGCCTCGCTGAGCCGGGCCGTGGTGATCGGGGCGCAGCACTTGGCTCACCGGAAGCGTTTGGCTGGCGCTGGCACCCCTCGGCATCGGCAGAACCTCCCATTGACGGCTATCGATCTGTAGAGCAGACTCATCATATCGACGGTCGTCAATCTATCGGAGGAGCCATGGCCCGCGTGCAACTCGCCCTCAACGTCTCGGACCTCGACGAGGCGATCGACTTCTACTCCAAGCTCTTCGGGACCGAGCCGGCGAAGGTCCGGCCCGGCTACGCCAACTTCGCCATGGCCGACCCGCCGCTCAAGCTGGTGCTCATCGAGCAGCCCGGGACGCGGGCGCCGGCGTCGCCGGCGCGCTCAACCACCTCGGGGTCGAGGTCGCGACGACCGAGCGAGGTCGGCCGCGGCCACGAGCCGGCTCTCCGACGAGGGCCTCGACCACCGAGGAGCAGCTCTCGACGACGTGCTGCTACGCCGTGCAGGACAAGGTCTGGGTCGAGGATCCGGACCGCACGCCGTGGGAGGTCTACACCGTGCTGGCCGACGCCCCCCTCGAGACGGCCTCGCGCGGCGACGGGACGTGCTGCGCCCGGCGCGACGCGGCGGCGGCGTCCACGGCACCGCCTGCTGCTGAGCTCGGCGACCTCGGGTCGGACGATGCGGGAGGTCGCGCTCTGGCGCCGGCTCACGGCCGAGTTCCTCGGCAGCGCCTTCCTGGCCGCGGTGGTCATCGGCTCGGGCATCGCCGCGCAGACGCTCTCGCCGGGGAACACCGGGCTCCAGCTGCTCGAGAACGCGGCCGCGACCGCGGCGGGGCTCTTCGCCATCATCTTGATGTTCGGCGCCGTCTCGGGTGGCCACTTCAACCCGGTCGTCTCCTTCGTCGATGCCGCCTTCGGGGGCATGCGCGTGGCGCGCACGCCGTCGCCTACCTCCCCGCCCAGGTGGCCGGCTGCATCGTCGGCGCCGTCGTGGCCAACGTCATGTTCTCCCGGGCCGCCTTCGAGCTCTCGACCAAGCACCGGGCCTCGGCGGCCGCACTTCCTCTCCGAGGTCATCGCCACCCTCGGGCTGTTGCTCGTCATCTTCGCCCTGGCCCGCTCGGGACGCTCCGCCAGCGCTCCCGCCGCGGTCGGCGCCTACATCGGCGCGGCCTACTTCTTCACCAGCTCGACCAGCTTCGCCAACCCCGCCATCACGGTCGGGCGCATGTTCTCCAACACCTTCGCCGGGATCGCCCCGTCGTCGGTGCCGAGCTTCATCGCCGCTCAGATCGTCGGCGGGGTCCTGGCCGTCGTCGTGATCAAGGGCGTGCTCTACCCGCGACATCACGCGCGGCCGAGGCGGCCGATGCCGTCTCCCCGCACCTCGCGCCCCGAGACCTCCGAGAGGAGGTGCCCCGTGACGACCGACCACGCCCGCGGTCCTGTTCCTCTGCGTGCACAACGCCGGGAGGTCCCAGATGGCGGCTGCCCTGCTGCGCCTGGCGCCGGCGGGCGCATCGCCGTCTCTTCGGCCGGCTCCGAGCCGGCCGAGACACTCAACCCCGCCGTGGTGGCGGCCATGGCGGAGATCGGCATCGACATCACCGACCGAGCTCCCACCAAGCTGACCGACGACATGGTCCAAGCGGTCGACGTCATGGTCACGATGGGCTGTGGCGACGCGTGCCCGGTCTACCCGGGCAAGCGCTACCTCGACTGGGAGCTCCCGGACCCCGCCGGCCAGCCGCTCGACGTCGTCCGAGCCATCCGCGACGACATCGCCACCCGGGTGAACCGGCTCGTCGACGAATTGCTCGGCGAACCGGCCTGAGTCGGTGGGTCACGCCGTGTCCGCGTGATCGATTCCTCGGTTACCGACCGAGGTCGACGTCGTTAGAAGGTCCGGGAGCGCTCGGCGTCTGGAGCGTTCTGCGTCACGACCACCTGATCCTGAGACCCCAGTGCACCGGTAACTCGGCGGCGCAGGACTCGGTCCACCGCAGCCGACTTCCTGGCCTTGGCTCGAAATACTGTTCCGCGAGCGGGGCACCGTTGCTGTCCCGGCCGTCGTGGAGACCATGACGACGGACCAGCTCACCGACTCGCAGAAGGCCATGTTCGGGCTTCTCCCCGGGTAGACTCAACCACCGACGCTGGGGTTCGGTGTCGGCATCGTCACCCGTCGTGTGCACCACGGCTGCTCCGGTCGGCCGTACGGGTGGGACGGCGGTCTGGGCACATATGGCGAACGCCCGAGTAGGAGATGGTCACGATTCCTCGGACGGAACGCGGCGTGGACGTCACCCCGTCCGCCCGATGTCGCTGTCGAATTTCCTCAGTGGCGGCCTGCGCGTCCATTGACGACTAGCCGAAGGCAGGTTCCGGCCCTGTCCCGATGAGCGGCTTTCGAATGATCGCCCCGATGGCATCAGACAGGCACGACGTGGGTCGGGCGGGGGAGGAAGTCCCGACCTGCGACATGGCAGCTGGTCCGCGCCTGCTGCAGAGCACCCCGGGTGATCGGGCAAGCCCAGGGGTCTACGAGTCCGTTCTCGGAGCACCGGGCATGGCAAGCGCTGCCGTTGCAGATACCCTGCGCCTACATGCGCAACCAGGATGCCGAGGACCCGGCGGCGACCCGCCGCCTCCGTCGACCCCGAATGGGTCCCCTCGCCCGGGAGCGGGTACGTACGGTCCTGGCCGTTCTGCGCACCGCAGTGGGCAACCCGGATCTGCGCCGGCTGGCTTCTCTATGCCCTGTGTTGCACGGCCGAACTGGGCATCTGGATCGCACTCCTGATTTACGCCTACGCGCACGGCGGCACTGCCGCCGGAGCCACCATCGTCCTGGTTCAGTTGGTGCCGTGCATCGTGCTCGGTCCTTTCCTCGGCGCCGTGGCCGACGTACGCGATCCGCAGCGCGTTGTCGTCGGCATGGTCGGGCAGGTCGTCAGCATGGGGGCGCTTGCCGGTGCAATCGCATGGGGTGCACCGGAGTGGGTCGTCTTCACGTTGGCGCCGATGGCCGCGTTGAGCATCACCCTCACCCGCCCGACACAAGCCGCGCTGTTCCCCGCCGTCGTCCGTACGCCAGAGGAGCTGACGGCGGCCAACGTGATGAGCGGGTGGACGTACGGCGTCGCCTGCCTCGTCGGGCCGGCGCTGGCCGGCGCACTGGTTGCCTGGGTGGGACGGCGCTGGCCGTCGCTGGATGTGCAGCCCTCGCCGGCCTGGCCGTGATCCCCGGGGCCCGGTTGCACGCTGCTGCGGGACCACGAGCCGTCCTCCGACGAACCGGCGAACGCGCGCCTGTCGGCATGGCGCGCGCTCGACGAGTTCCGTCGGGAACTGCAGGCCAATCTGGGTTCGGCCGCCACCATCCCCGGCGTCCGCCTGCTCCTGAGCCTCCACGCCTTCTACTTCGTGCTCGTCGGGACGATCGACTTGCTTTGCGTGGTCATCGCGGCGTCCTACCTCCACCTGGGCGCAGGGGGCGCCGGTTACCTCAATGCCGCCACCGGCGGCGGGGCGGTCGTCGCAGGATTCGGGACGGCCTTCCTCATCGGGCGGCGGCGGCTCAAGGGCCCACTGGTGCTCACCTTGGCCGTGGCGGTCATCGCTCTCGCCCTGATCAGCGCGACGCCCCGTGTGGCGCCGGTGGTCGCGCTCCTCGCGTTGGTCGGGCTTTCCGGGGCGATCTTCGACGTGACCAGCCGGACCCTTCTGCAGCGGTCAACGCCGCCCGTACGTCGTCGCGAGCCTGTTCTCGATCCTCGAGTCACTGATGGATACCGGCATGGTGCTCGGAGTCGTGCTCGTACGGGTCGCCTACGCGATCGGGGGTCTGCGGGCCGCACTGGTCGCCCCGGCCGCCCTCGCCCTCATCCTCGTCGTGGGGTCTGGCACCGGTTGAGGCAACTCGACGATTCGACGGTGGTGCCGCTCGTCGAGATCCGCCTGCTCCGCGCCATCCCGATCTTCGCGGCCTTGCCGGCTCCGGAACTCGAAGGGGTGGCCAAGGAGCTCGAACCTGTGCCGGTTCGCGCCGGCACCACTGTCTTCCACGAAGGGGACCCCGGAGACAGGTACTACGCCGTGTCCTCGGGATCGCTGTGCATCGTCCGTCAGGGTGAGCTGGTCCAGACCGTCACGCGCGGGCAAGGCTTCGGGGAGATCGCTTTGATCCGTGACATACCGCGGCAGGCCACGGTGACGGCGGAGAGCGACGCTCTGCTCTACTCCTTGGACAAGGAGTTGTTCGTGGTCACACTGACGCGACATGCCGGGGGCGTCGACCGCAGCCCGCCGCATCATTGAGGACCACCTCGGAGAGAACTAGCTCTCATGTCACCGATCCCGGACATTCGTGTGTCCGGGAGCGTGGTCTCCCGCGGGCCTTCACTGCGGTCCGCTCGACGACCCGGGCCAATTCGAGTCGCTCCTACCGGGACCCTTCGCTCCTAGGGCTCCAGGCTGAACGGCGGATACTCGTCGTGCAGCAGCAGAAAGTACGAAGCCACCCGAAGCTGCCACCGGAACACGCCAATGCAGAAGTTCTTCAGTGACGGGTTCCATTCCCCGGTGAACAGGGCGATGAACCACGAAATGAGAAGACAGATTCCGTTGACAATGTTGAGGACGTACAGCACAATGATCTGCGGAATGACGAGGATGATCCGCACCAGCACGGTGACCCGGTTGCGCTCCCCGCTCCCGGGCGTGACGTTCAACTCTGCCGGATAGCCACCCGGATCGGCGAACCCTTGCGGAATCGGAGCGAAGGGCGGATACGGCTCGGCCCATTCGAAGAGGCCGGTGATCACTCGCCACTGATAGCGAATGACACCGGCGATGAACACGCTCAGGCTCTCCGGTGCCGTGCCGGTGAACACGATGGAGAACCAGCACACGATGGCCGCGAGAAAGGCGACGATGTTGAGGATGTACAGCCAGATGAATTGCGGGATGAAGATCAGCCAGTTGGTCAGGACCTTGACCGGCGGAATCTTCGCAGGTCCCGTGGGGATCATCGACAGTCAACGGATAGGCGCCCGGCATAAGGGACTCCCTTCGTTCGCCCTCTGACGCGGCACCATAGCCCCGAAGGCGTCGCCCGTGACGGATCCTCCTGGCCGCTATCTCACCGGCGGATGCATGTGTGACCGCTGTGTGATGCCCGCGCGACAGACCGCGACCGCGGTGGAGTAGGCGCGAGCCAAGCGACGAGCTCGAGTCCTGAGGTCGGCCCTGGGTCTAGGCACCCTGCTGTGCCCGCACCGCAATGTCCACCTGACCGCTTCCCGGACATTCCTGACATCCTGACCGAGCACGCAGGACATCGAACGACCGCCGACGCTTCGGGTCTCGGCGGCATAAGGGCGGCGGAACCCTCGCGTCGTGAGCTGCTACTGCCAGACGCACCTCGTCCCCGTCCGGCGTCAAGGCGTCCGCGGATCTTTGTTCACGCAACTGAACTTCGTGTAGCGGTAGGGGATGAGCCTTGTCCCTGGGCGCCCGCGTCTCTCAGGGGCTACAGTCCCCGCCGAGTCGGCCAAGTGCCCTCAGGCGTCGGGAGGTGGTTTCGGTGATGCGAACCCGCTGGATAGTGCTGATCCTGCTCGCCGCCGTGTGGCCTCTGGCCGGTTACGGCGACGCAGCGTCAGCCTCGAACTTGGCAAACCAGGCCGATCGCTCCGATGCATCCGGACCCAACGGCAATCTGGTCACCGCTCCCCGCGGCGCTCGATGCGGCGAGCGTCGTCCAGGCGGCCGCCCTGCAATCGTCGGGCGTCTCGGGCGTCGAGAACGACGGCGGTGTCTCGACCACCGCCAGCAGCGGTGGCGCCGAATTCGTGAGCAGGGCCAAAATCGGGACGCAGAACGGTTACCTGAGCGTCGAGCTCGACACCTACCCCAGCATCGGCACGGCGTCTTCGGGTTACCAGGCGTCCTCCACCAGCTCGGACGAACAATTGGGTGTCGATCTCTGGAGTAGGCGACGAGGCCGAGGTCACCCAGTCGCCTGTCGGCGCCACCGACTTGAGCCGTTTCAACTGCGCCAGCCCCACTCCGGCCGACACGATCATCTGCTCCCGCCTGCTGCAGAGCGCCGGCAGCGAGCTCTCGAGCGGTGAAGCCATCGTGCGCAAGGGGGGCCAGGTCCTCACCGTCGGCTCGCCCCTGCAGCGGCCCTCCAAGCCCAGCTCGAGCAGGCGAAGGCCACAGACTCCTATGGATCCCTGCTGCCGGCGATAGAAGCGGTCTCGACCACAGTCCAGAACGCGGCGGAGGCCATCGCGGCACACCTGGGCGGTCGGACCGCCAGTCGGGGCTACCTCGAGCTGCCCCCTCATGCCATCAACCCGTGCCTCATCTCCGCCCAGAAGCTGGACGCCGAGCTGCACCAGCAGGTGAGCGCTGAGCCCGGACCGACCCTGGCCGGCGACGGCCCCGCCGTGACATGTGACTACAGCGTCGGTGGCGAGCCCTTCCTGATGGAGACCGAGACCGAGGCCCAAGCCGCCGCATCCGTCCCCCCGACCACCCTCCAAGCGCTGTACCAGAAGGATTTCAACGACAACGGCGGCACGTCGAATCCCGACCACAAGACGGTCGGGTCGTCTTCGGCCTTCATGGTTCCCGGTGAGGACTGGACCTCCGAGACGCTCTTGGCCGACGGCGCCGAATCTGCCGCCTTCAGCAGGCCCGGTTCCGGATTCGAGCTCGCCTCGGACTACCGGATACGTCCAGGGGTCCTCGTCCGCGTGGAGAACGAGGAAACGTTTCCCATCAATAGGGAACAGTGTGAATATTTCGTCGGCATGGTCGCTCGCCTGGACCTAATCCCTGCTTACGACCCCGAGTTATCGCGTGCACTGCTCCAATCCGCTAAGGATTGGTGCGTGAATTACCCCGAAACGCTCCCAGGCGAAACAACCACTAGCGACCCCCACGAGTTCCCCCTAATCCCGACAGGGTAGGTCGCGGTTAATGAGCTGTGAATTCGCGTGGAACGCCCGCAGAGTTTCGCGACAGAGCTTTACGCAGGGCTGAAGCACTCAGCTAGCGCAGCCCGGTTTATCCGGCGTTGCAGTTCGCCCAGCGTTTGAGCTTGGGCTGAAGATGGGTGTTGTACCGGGTCTCGAGCACGATGGCGATGTCGGCAACCGAGTTCGTGCTCTCCGTGCGCCTCATTCAGATGGCGTAAGCGAGCTCATGCTGCTCGCGGGCCCCGGCGAGGTGCGCCGCGTCCGTGGCGCCCTGGGCCAGGTGCCACTCCACGTTCTCATGGACCCCGTAATACTCGGGCACGGTCAGCATTTCTCCCGAGGCACGAACAGCGACCTAGCCGGCACGAGAGCCCCGACCCCAGGATCAGGCCCTGGACCCGGGGCGCTCGCTCTCAGCCAGCACCTCAAACATGGCATGTCGCGAGATCAACGCGTTCTGTCGCGGAATCCAGTTGGACACCCGAAGAACACCGAGATGCGACGCCGCGAATTATTACGAGCAGCCGCTGGTCGTCCCGCAACTCCCGCACACGTAGCACGACCCGGCCCGCTGCATGTGGTTGCCGCAGTTGTAACAGAACGGCGCGTCACGTTGCTCCGCCCGGGCCAGCGGCTGCGGCCGACGGCGCCGCACTGCCACCGCCGGCCGCCATGCCGACCACGTCCGATCCCGGCTCGAGGCCGCTCGGCCGCCGCTCAGCCCGTCGTCGACCAGGCCCGACCGACGGCGTCGCCATCTCCTCGACGCCGGGCAGCGTCGGCTGCATGCGCTCCTGGGTCGAGAGGATCCCGAGCTCGGTCCGCTCGCTCCGTCGGCAGGTAGTCGAGCGCCAGCCGGCGGAAGATGTAGTCGACGCAGGCTCGAGGCGAGCCGCAGGTCGGGGTCGTCGGTGATGCCGGCCGGCTCGAACCTCATGTTGGTGTACTTGCGCACGAAGGTCGCCAGCGGCACCTGTGCTGGAGCCCCAGGCTGATGGCGATGGAGAAGGCGTCCATGATCCCGGCCAGCGTCGAGCCCTGCTTCGACACCTTCATGAAGACCTCGCCGGGGCGCCCGTCCTCGTACTCGCCCACCGTCACGTAGCCCTCGCAGTCGGCCACCCGGAAGGAGAAGGTCTTCGAGTTGCGCCTGCGGGGCAGGCGCTCGCGCACCGCGCCGACGACCAGCGGCTCCGACCGCGCGCTGGCGCTCGTGGGCCAGCGCCGCCTCGAGCTCGGCGATGCGTCGGCCAGCGCCTCGCGGTCCTTGGCCTCGGCCTCCGACCCGGCCGGCGCGTCGTCGCCGCCCTCGACCGCCGCGCTCTCCTTCTTGGTCGTCGACAGCGGCTGGGCCACCTTGCAGTTGTCCCGGTAGATGGCCACCGCCTTGATGCCCAGCCGCCAGGCGTCGATGTGCAGCTGCTCGACGTCCTCGACGGTCACGTCCTCGGGCATGTTGACCGTCTTGGAGATGGCGCCGCTGATGAAGGGCTGCACCGCCCCCATCATCCGGACGTGGCCCGAGTAGTGGATGGTGTTGTCGCCCATCGAGCAGGCGAACACGGCCAGGTGCTCGGGCGCGAGGTGGGGCGCCCCGACGATCGACTTGTGCTCGTTGATGTAGGCGACGATGTCCTCGACCTGCTCGGGCCCGTAGCCCGAGCTGGCCAGCGCCCGGGGCACGGTCTGGTTGACGATCGACATGGTGCCGCCGCCGACGAGCTTCTTCGTCTTGACGAGACCCGAGGTCGGGCTCGACGCCGGTGGTGTCGCAGTCCATCAGCAAGGCCGATCGTGCCGGTCGGCGCCAGCACGCTGGCCTGCGAGTTGCGCACGCCGTAGACCTCGGCCAGGTCGACCGCCTGGTCCCAGGCCTCCTGCGCCGCCGAGAGCAGCTCGGGCGGCACCACGTCCTCGTCGATGCTGGCCGCCTCGGCCTGGTGCATGCGCAGCACGTTGAGCATCGGCTCGGCGTTCTCGTGGTAGCCGGCGAAGGGCCCATGCGGGCCGCCGTGCGGGCCGAGGTGGCGTAGGCGTGGCCGGTCATCAGCGCGGTGATGGCGGCCGCCCAGGCCCGGCCCGGCGTCGGAGTCGTAGGGCAGGCCCAGCGCCATGAGCAGCGCGCCGAGGTTGGCGTAGCCGATGCCGAGCTGGCGGAAGGCCCGCGTCGTCTCGCCGATCTTCTCGGTCGGGTAGTCGGCGTTGCCGACGAGGATCTCCTGGCCGGTGAAGACGACCTCCACCGCCGCCTTGAAGCCCTCGACGTCGAACTCGTCGTCGTCGTCGAGGAACGTGAGCAGGTTCATGCTGGCCAGGTTGCAGGCCGAGTTGTCGAGGTGCATGTACTCGCGAGCACGGGTTGGAGCCGTTGATGCGGCCGGTGTTCGGCGCGGTGTGCCAGCGGTTGATCGTGGTGTCGAACTGCATGCCCGGGTCGGCGCACTCCCAGGCCGCGTGGGCGATCTGGCGGAACAGGTCGCGGGCCGGCACGGTGCGCACGACCGAGCCGTCGGTCCGCGCCGTCAGGTCCCAGTCGCGGTCGTCGAGCACGGCCTGCATGAACTCGTCGGTGACCCGCACCGAGTTGTTGGCGTTCTGGTACTGGATCGAGTGGCTGTCCGCGCCGTCGAGGTCCATGTCGAAGCCGGCGTCGCGCAGCACCCGGGCCTTGCGCTCCTCGATGGCCTTGCACCAGATGAAGTCCTCGACGTCGGGGTGGTCGGCGTCGAGGATGACCATCTTCGCCGCCCGCCGCGTCTTGCCGCCCGACTTGATCGTCCCGGCCGAGGCGTCGGCGCCCCGCATGAAGCTGACCGGGCCCGAGGCGGTGCCGCCGCCCTTCAGCAGCTCGTGGGAGGAGCGGATCCGCGACAGGTTGACGCCGGCGCCCGAGCCGCCCTTGAAGATGATCCCCTCCTCGGTGTACCAGTTGAGGATCGAGTCCATCGTGTCCTCGACGGACAGGATGAAGCACGCCGACGCCTGCTGCGGGCACGCCCGGCACGCCGATGTTGAACCACACCGGCGAGTTGAACGCCGCCTTCTGGTGGATGATGAGGTACTTCAGCTCGTCGTTGAAGACCTCGGCCTCGTCGTCGTCGACGAAGTAGCCGTCCTTGATCCCCCACGCGGTGATCGTGTCGGCCACCCGGTCGGCCACCTGCTTGAGCGACCACTCGCGCTCGGCGGTGCCGAGGGTGCCGCGGAAGTACTTCTGGGCCAGGATGTTGGTGGCGTTCACGCTCCAGGACTCGGGCACCTCGACGCCCAGCTGCTCGAAGGCGACCGACCCGTCGCGGTAGTTGGTGATCCGGGCGTCGCGCCGCTCCCAGCGACCTCGTCGTAGGGATGCACGCCGGCGGTGGTGAAGTGCCGGCGGATGCCGATCTCGGATCGCTGGGGGGCGATGGCCATGGCGGTGGAGTCCTCCTGCTTGCTCTAGGGGTGGTTCGGGTCGCTTGCTGCGTGCTGCTGCCTGCTCCGTCGGCGCCGTCACCCCACCCCCTCCTACCATCGGGTGGCGTCTCCGGCGCGTGCTCCGATCCGGCGCCCGGGCGAGGGCGAAACTCGCCCAACCACAATATATAGTGGTCGACCCTCCCCCGAGACACGAGATGCTGTGGTTATTACAGCACTGTAGTTACGCCCTTGTCAACCAAATCCACGCATTATCCATGCAGGTCACGGGCCGTTCGCGATGGTTTGCGCGCCAAGCCCCCCGGCGGCCCGCCCAGGCGCCGGATAGCCGCGAGGGGCCGTTCCCTAGCGTCGGCACCCCATGGGCAAGGTCGTCGCCATCGACGCGGGCACGACCGGGGTGCGCGCCCTGGTCGTCGACGAGCAGGCCCAGGTGACCGACGTCGCCTACCGGGAGCTGACCCAGCACTTCCCCCGGCCCGGCTGGGTGGAGCACGACGCGGCCGAGATCTGGGACGCCGTGCGCGCCACCCTGGCCGAGGTCGGGGGCCGCCTGGCCGCGCCGGCGACACCGTGGCCGCCATCGGCATCACCAACCAGCGCGAGACCCTGGTCGCCTTCGACCGCTCCACCGGCCGGCCCCTGCACCGGGCCATCGTCTGGCAGGACCGCCGTACCGCGGCCCTGTGCGCCGAGCTCGCCGACGCCGGCCACCTGCCCTTGGTGCGGGCCACGACCGGCCTGGTGCTCGATCCGTACTTCACCGCCACCAAGATGGCCTGGCTCCTGCGAGCACGGCGACCTCGCCCTCCCGGCCGACCATCCCGACCTCTCCTTCTGCACGGTCGACAGCTGGGTGCTGTGGAACCTGACCGGCGGCACCGCGGGCGGCACCTACGCCACCGACGCCTCCAACGCCAGCCGCACCCTGCTGTTCGACATCGCGCGCCCGCGCCTGGTCCGCCGAGCTGTGCGACCTCTTCGGCGTGCCCATGCACACCCTGCCCGAGGTGCGGCCGTCGGCCGGCCGCTTCGGCGCCGCCGCGCTCGACGACCTCGGGCCCGCCGCCGCCGTGCTGCACGGCGTCCCGGTCTCGGGCGTGCTGGGCGACCAGCAGGCCGCGCTGTTCGGCCAGGCCTGCTTCGAGCCCGGCATGGTCAAGGTCACCTACGGCACCGGCAGCTTCGTGCTGGCCAACGCCGGCCCCGAGCGCCCGGCCGCGCCCGAGGGGCTGACCGTCAGCTGCGCCTGGGACCTCGGCCGCGCACGCGCCCGGCCCGGTGGCCTACGCGCTCGAGGGCTCGGCCTTCGTCTCGGGCGCCGCCATCCAGTGGCTGCGCGACGGACTGGGCATCATCGAGGACAGCGGCCGAGATCGGGCCCGCTGGCCGCCTCGGTGCCCGACAGCGGCGGCGTCACCTTCGTCCCCGCGCTCACCGGGCTCGGCAGCCCGCGGTGGGACCCGCAGCGCCCGCGGCATCGTCACCGGCCTCACCCGCGGCGCCGGCCGCGCCCAGCTGGCCCGGGCCTGCGTGGAGGCCATGGCCTTCCAGGTGCGCGACATGACCGATGCCATGGCGGCCGCCTCGGCCCACCCACTCTCCGCGCTGCGGGCGGACGGGGGTGCCGCCGCCATGGACCTCCTCCTCGAGCTGCAGGCCGAGCAGAGCCGCATGCGCGTGGCGCGCCCGCGCTCGACCGAGTCCACCGCGCTCGGCGCCGCCACCCTGGCCGGGCTGGCCGAGGGGGTGTGGTGCTCGCTCGACGAGCTGGCCGCCCTGTGGCAGGCCGACGCCGTCTTCGATCCCCAGCTGCCCGTCGAGCTGACCGACGCCGTCCACGCCGTCTGGCTGCGGGCCGTCGAGAAGTCCATGGGCTGGGCCTCCCCGGAAATCTCGCCCTGAGGCGCAATAAAACAAGGAAATCCTTGTTATATTGACCCGAAGGAGCGGGCACTCCGCTCGGAAGGGTGGGCAGCCATGAGCGTGGCGATCGTGACAGGGGCATCTCGAGGGCTCGGGGAGGCACTGGCCACCGGGCTCGTCCGGACCGGTTGGTCGGTGGTGGTCGACGGCCGGGAGGCGCCGCCCTCGAGGCGGCGGCCGCGCGCATCGGGCGCAGGCGCACCGGGGGCGCCCGCGTCATCGCGGTGGCCGGCGACGTCACCGACGAGGACCACCGTCACGATCTCGTGGCGGCGGCCTTCGAGCTGGGCGGGCTCGACCTGCTCGTGAACAACGCCGGCACCCTCGGCGCCTCGCCGCTGCCCCCGCTGGCCGACTACCCGCTCGGCGAGCTGCGCGTCGCCTTCGAGGTCAACGTGGTGGCCCCGCTCGGCCTGATCCAGGACGCGCTGCCGCTGCTGCTCGACTCGCCACGCCCGCGTCTCGTCAACATCACCTCCGACGCCGGGGTCGAGGCCTACGAGGGCTGGGGCGGCTACGGCGCGGGCAAGGCGGCGCTCGAGCAACTCGAGCGCGGTGCTGGCCGTCGAGCTGCCGGCGCTGACCGTGTGGTCGGTCGACCCGGGCGACCTGCGCACCGCCATGCACCAGGCGGCGTTCCCGGGCGAGGACATCTCGGACCGGCCGGAGCCGACCAGCGTGGTGCCGGCCTTCTTGGACCTGATCGACAGCGATCGCCCGAGCGGGCGCTACCGCGCCGCCGAGCTGCGCGACGACCGGAGCGCCGGCATGAGCGCCCTGACGGCGGACCGCGGCGGCCCGCCTGCCCGAGCTGCACCCGCTCTCGTTCACGCTGCCGCCCGAGCTCGAGGCGCCGTCGCCGCCCGAGAGCCGCGGCATGACCCGCGACGCCGTGCGCATGCTGGTGGCCACCAAGAGCGACGGCTCCCTCGTGCACTCCCACTTCTCCGAGCTGCCCCGCTTCCTGGACGAGGGCGACCTGGTCGTCATCAACACGTCGGGCACGCTGGCCGCCGAGGTCGACGGGACGGCCCCCGACGGCTCGGCCGTGGAGGTGCACCTCTCGACCCAGCTGCCGGCCGGGCTGTGGACGGTCGAGGTCCGCCGCGACGGCCGGGCCTATCTGGGCGCGTCGGCCGGCGAGTCATCGCGCCTGCCCGGCGGCGGCCGCGTCGACCTGCTGGCGCCCTACTCCCCCGGCCCCGGCGGGGTCGGCGTGCGCCTGTGGGTCAGCCTGGTCGAGACGCCCGAGCGCCTGCACAGCTTCCTGGCCCGCCACGGGCGGCCCATCCGCTACGGCTACGTGCGGGGCAGCTACCCCATCCGGCCTACCAGAACGTCTACGCCACCGAGCCCGGCTCGGCCGAGATGCCGAGCGCCGGGCGCCCCTTCACCCCCGAGGTGCTCACGCGCCTGGTGGCCAAGGGCGTGGGCGTGGCGCCGCTCCTGCTGCACACCGGCGTGGCGTCGCTCGAGGCGAACGAGCCGCCCTACGCCGAGTACTTCCGGGTGTCGTCGTCGACGGCGCACCGGGTCAACGACGCCCGCCGCACCGGCGGGCCGCGTCATCGCCGTCGGCACCACCGTGGTCCGTGCGCTCGAGTCCGTGGTCGACGAACATGGGCACGTGCACCCGAACGAAGGCTGGACCGAGACCGTGGTGTCCCCCGAGCGACCGGTGCGCTCCATCGACGGGTTCCTGACCGGGTGGCACGAGCCCGAGGCCTCGCACCTGGCCATGCTCGAGGCCATCGCCGGACGGCCGCTGCTCGAGGCCTCCTACGCCGCCGCGCTCGACGAGGGTTACCTGTGGCACGAGTTCGGCGACGTGCACCTGATCCTGCCGTGACACCCGAGCGGCCCCGTCACCGAGGACGCCGAGCCTCCGGGCCGGGTGGCCCGCGCCCGAGTCGCCGATGCAGCAGCTGCCGACCACCCGGCGGGCCATCCTGAACCTGCTCAAGCGCCAGGGGCCGCTGGACGCGGCGGCCGTGGCCACCGCGCTCGCGCTCACGCCGGCCGCCATCCGCCTGCAGCTGGCCCACCTCGAGGAGGACGGCCTGCTGACCCACCACGACGCCGTGCCCGAGGGCGCGGGCGGGGCCGGCCGCGCCACGTCTACGGGCTGACCTCGGCGGCCGAGGCGCTCTACCCCAAGCGCTACGGCGACCTCACCACGGAGCTGCTCGGCTATCTCGGCGGCCCCGGGGCGCCACAGGTGGACGAGCTCTTCGAGCAGCGCCGGCGGCGCCGGGTGGCCGGCGCGCTCCCCCGCACGGCCAACCTGCCCTTCGACGAGCAGGTGGCCGCGCTGACCGCCATCCTCGACGAGGACGGCTACCTGGCCGACGCCGAGCGCCTCGACGACGGCAGCTGGCGCATCACCGAGCACAACTGCGCCATCCTCACGGTGGCCCACGGCTTCTCCCAGGCGTGCTCGAGCGAGCTCGCCTTCATCCGCGACGCGCTGCCCGGCGCGACCGTGCGGCGGGTGGCGCACCTCATGGACGGCGCGCACGTGTGCGCCTACGTCGTCAGCCCGCCGGAGTCGTCGAATCCGCCGCCTGATCTCGAGGACGGTGACCCCGTCCACCTCGTGGATCTCGTTCTGCAGCAGCTCGATCAAGTGGTGCCCGCCGATCTCGACGACGAACTCGTCGACCGCGCGGCCCTCGTCGCGCTCGAGGATGTTGATGGCGACGATGTCACCGCCGACCGCCCCGATCCGGCTGGCCACCAGGCCGAGGGCACCCGGCCGGTCGGGCAGCGCGATCCGGACGACGTAGCCAGCCATGGCCAAAACGTTACGCGGTCAATGTGAACTGCCTGTTTCGAACTGCTTGCAGATCGCAAGCAGCGCGCATTCGTTCAGGCAGCGGCCGCGGTGGCACGTGAGGGGACGTACTCGTCGATGTACTCGCGCTCGGACAGCCGGGCGATCTCGTGCATGAGCCGGTCGGTGAAGTCCCGGCACTGGTTGTGGTCGTGGTGCTCGAGCGGGTCGTCGGGGTTCTCCGGCGGGTCCATCTGCATCGGTTGCCCCGAAGCGGATGGTGACCGTCTTGAACGGGCGCATGAACTTGGCGTTGACCGGTTGCACGTCGACCGTGCCGATGATGCCGACCGGGATGATGGGCACGCCACACTCGCGGGACAGGCGGGTCACGCCGGTACGGCCCTTGTGCACGTACTGGTCGAGGGTGCGGGTGCCCTCGGGGTAGAGGCCGAGCAGGTGACCCTTGCCCAGCACCTCGTTGCGGGCCGTCTCGAGCGCCCGCTCGGACGCGTTGCCGCCGCTGCGCCGGATCGGGATCTGCCCGGCGGCCCGGAAGAACCAGGCCGTCTTCCACGAGTCGAAGTACTCCGCCTTGGCCAGGAACGTGACCTTGCGCCTCACCACGAGCGGGATGAAGAACGAGTCGCAGAAGGACTGGTGGTTGGCCGCCAGCACGGCCGGGCCGTGCTTGGGGATGTTCTCCCGACCCTCGACCTTGACCCGCAAGATCACGAAGAAGACCGGGGTCAGCACCGCCTTGAGCACCCAGTACGTCACGGGCACACGGTACCTCCGCCGCCTGCCCGCCGCACCGGGGCCCGGCTGTGCTGAACTGCGGGCCGGTCATTCGGACGAGGAGGTGCACCGTGACGAGCGAACCTGAATGCCGAGCCGTTCCTCTCGGGCCTGTACTTCGGCGAGTGCCCGCGCTGGCACGAGGGCCGGCTGTGGTACTCGGACTTCTTCGACCATGCCATCTGCTCGGTGTCGCCCGACGGCGAGCGCCGGGTCGAGGTGGACTTCGACGGCGAGCCGGCGGGGCTGGGCTGGCTGCCCGACGGACGGCTGCTGTTCAACTCCCGGCTCGACCGCGTCGTCATGCGCCGCGAGCCCGACGGCTCCCTCGTCCAGCACGGCGACCTGCGAGCCGTGGGCCACCTGGAACGCCAACGACATGGTGGTGGCCACCAACGGCCAGGCCTACGCCGGGAACTTCGGCTTCGACCTCGACGGCCTCTACGACGGACCGTCGGATGCCAGCGACATCGCCCCCACGTCGCTCATCCGGGTGGACCCCGACGGCACCAGCCGCGAGGCGGCGGACGACCTCGCCTTCCCCAACGGCGCGGTCATCACCGAGGACGGTCGGCACGCTGATCATCGCCGAAAGCATGGGCGGCAGGCTCACGGCGTTCGACCGGGCCGAGGACGGCACGCTCACCAACCGGCGCGATTGGGCCGTCCTGCCGGGCATCGCCCCCGACGGCATCTGCCTGTGCGCGGACGGCACGGTCTGGGTGGCCAACGCCTGGGCGCCGAGTGCGTCCGCGTCGCCGAGGGTGGCGAGGTGCTCGAGCGGGTGACGACGTCGATGAACTGCTTCGCCTGCATGCTGGGCGACGAGGACCGCGACCCTGTATCTGGTCATCGCCGTCGACAGCGACGCCGCCAAGGCACGCGTGGCGCGCAACGGCGCCATCGAGAAGGTACGCACGACCGTGGCCGGCGCCGGGCTGCCGTGATGCCCGGTGGGCGCCGCCCACGGGTCGGCGTCGGCGGCGGGGCGGAGCGGCGGTCTCGGCGGCACGGCCGGCCGGGGATTCCCGCCCGGGCCCTGGCCTTCGCCACCGCTGCCGCCGTCGGCAGCGGGCGTGCTCATCGGCGTCTGGTCCGCGCCCCCCGCGGGCGCGACGGCGGCACCCCCGTACTACCTGGCCCTGGGCGGCTCGGGCTCGGTCGGCTTCCAACCCACGGCCGCCCAGCCGCACGGCCAGCCCACGGCTCGGGCTACGCCGACGACCTGTGCCGCTGGAACGGCCGCGCTGGCCCGGGCTCGACCTGGTGCGGATCGGCTGCCCGGGCGCGACCACCGACACCATGATCGACGGGGGTGGGCACTGCGCCTACGCCGACGGGATCGCAGCTGAGACGGCCGTGGCGTTCCTCCACGCCCACCCCTCCACGGTGCTGGTGACCGTCGACCTCGGATTCAACGACGTGCTCCCCTGCCTGCGCCACGTGGTGGTCGACGCGACTGCGTGGACGGCGCGCTCGCGACGCGTCCACGACCAGCTCGGGCGATCCTCTCGGCGCTGCGCAGGCGGCCGCGCCGGCGGACGACCGATCGTCGGCGTCGGCCACTACGACCCGTATCTGGGCGACTACATCCGAGGGCCGGCCGGGCAGGCCTTCGCCGACGCCAGCCTCGGGGTGATCGAGCGGCTGGACGAGATCCTGCGCGCGGCCTACCGGGCGGCCGGCATGCCGATGGCCGACGTGGCCGCGGCCTTCGACCTGCGGACACCAGCCGTCACTGACGGCCGGGACTGGGCATGGTGCCGACCAACGTGGCGCAGACCTGCGCGCTGACCTGGATGTGCGTCCGCCGCCCCTCGGCCCCAACACCCACCCCAACGACGCCGGCTACCGGATCGATAGCGCCGCCATCGCCGGGCCGTCCGACCCTCCGACGGAGCGGCCGCCGGCTCCTGATCGCCGTCGAGAGCCGCCGACGGTGTCGACCCACGGGGAGCGGTCGGCCACCGTCGCCGCGGCGGTGCGGCGCCACGGCGACCCGGGTGCGGCCGGTCAGGGGCTTGGCCAGCGGCGTGCGGGCCAGCAGCTCGGTCAGCCCGACGCAGGCCACGAACACGATCACCACCGTGAGCACGCTGACCAGCGGCCAGGGCACTACGTCGTTGAGGTGCCGCCAGCCCAGCCAGCTCAGGACCGTGATGAAGAGCAGCTGGGCCAGGTAGACGCCGTAGGAGTTGTCCGAACCCGACTGCACGATCGCCCGGGTCCGCGTCGAGCGGCGCCGGTCGACCAGGGCGACGCCGATCAGGTAGATGCAGGCGATGGCGCCGATGTTGAAGGGGATGACGATCGGCTGGAACGGGTCGGCGCTCGAGCCCAGCCACGAGGCGACGTGGTCGGCGGAGAGGTAGTACCACGCCTCGGCCACGCGCGGCGGCGGCCAGCGTGGCGGCGACGATCGACCCACGTGCGTGGCAGAGCCAGTGGTGGAACTCGTCGAGATGCAGCGCGACCACCATGCCGGCGACAAGATAGAACTGGTACGAGGTGACCTCGCGCGTGGCCCAGTAGCCCCGCATCCACGCCGGCGCCACGCCCCAGTGCATGGACGAGACGAGGACGACCTGGAGCCAGCCCGCTGGCCAGGAGCAGCAGCGCCGTGGTGGCCGGCGGTCTGCCGAGCAGCACGAGGAGGAGCGGGAACAGCGCGTAGAACTCGAGCAGGACCAGCAGGTAGTAGAGCTGGTAGTAGCCCGGTGCCGACGAGGTAGAGCAGATGGCCCACGTCGCCGCCGGCGGTCCCGGGTCGCCGGGGAGGTCAAGAAGAAGTAGATGACCGTCCAGCACAGGTACGGCACCGCCGACCAGGGCGAAGCGGCGGCGCCAGAACGTCCGGTGGTCGATGCCCGGCAGGTCGCGCACGCTGTAGGTCAGCATGCAGGCGGAGACGAAGAGGAACGCCTCCCGCGTGACGTGCAGCAGCTGCAGCGACGCCCCGACGGCCAGTCCGGCGGCCAGCGGCGCGAAGGAGAGCAGCGTGTGCGTCGACACGACGCCCGCCTGCTTGACCGGTCGCATGGCATCGATGTGGTCGAGCCGCTTCCGGGTGCCGCGCGACCGGCTGCGCCGGGGCGAGCGGGGACTCGTCCGCGCGTCACCCGCAGTCGAAGGTGGTGAGGAGCGGCGACGTCGGCCGACGCACAGCGCGCTCGCCGCCGCACCTTGCCGGTCGCGCCCGTCGGCAGCTCGCGCCACGACGTGCAGGGCGACGGGCCGCTTGCTCCGCACGAGGCAGCTTGAGCGCCAGCTCGATCCGCTGCAGCCGTGCCTCGGCGCTCGCGGCGACGCGGGGATCGACCGGCCCTCGACGCCGCGCAGCACCACGTAGGCCACCGGCACCTGGCCCAGCTCGGGGTCGTCCTCGCCCGACGACGGCGACCGAGCGACCACCGCGGATCCGCGCCGATGACCTCTTCGATCTCACGGGGGAAGACCTTCTCGCCGCCGCGGTTGATGACGTCGTCGGTCCGGGCGACCAGGTAGAGATAGCCGTCGCTCGTCGAGGTGACCGAGGTCGCCGGTCCGCAGCCACCCGTCTCGTCGAAGCGGTCGGCGTGCTCGCCCCCGCCGTAGGCCGTCGATCACCGAAGGCCCCGGATCTCGACGTCGCCGACCTGCGTACGGACCGGGGCCTCCGCCGGCCGCCGACCGGCCTCGTCGGCGGACGATACGCAGCTCGACCCCGACCGGCAGCCCGACCGAGCCCGGCGCGGCGCGGCACCGACAGCGGGTGGGCGGTGATCTGGCTGGCCGCCTCGGTCATGCCGTAGGTCTCGACGACCGGGAGGCCCGGTGTTGGCCTCGAAGCGGTCGGCGGTGGCGACGGGCAGCGGGGCCGAGGCGGAGCGGACGAAGCGGATGCCCGGGGGCACGGTCTCGCCCGGCCCGGGCTCGGCCAGCCGGGAGATGATGGCGGGGACGGCGTTGATCCAGGTGATGCGGCGCTCGGCCATGAGCTCCCAGAAGCCGGTGCGATGGAACCGGTCGTCGAGGACGAGGGACGATCCCGCCACGAGCGTGGAGAGCAGGCCGACCACCTCGGCGTTGATGTGGAAGAGCGGGAAGCGGGTTGAAGCCGCGGTCGTCGCGCGCTGAGCTCGTGGTGCGCCGACCACGCGGCGGGCCGTGTGCAGGAGCTTGTCCTGGCTCAGTCGGATCACCTTGGGTGGCCCGTCGTGCCCGACGAGGACGAGGACGACGCCCCCGCGCTGGTGCGCCCGGCCGGCGCACCGGCGCTCGGGCCGTGCTCGCCGCGCCCTCGGACGACGAGCGTCGGCCAGCTCGACCCAGCGACCCGGCAGCCGCCCGGGGCGGGACGGTCGGCGACCACCAGGTCCGGCACCGACACGCCGCGAGGGCCCCAGGCCCGCCGGCCCGCGTCGGGGGCTGGCCGGGTCGAGCGGGGCGACCCAGCAGGCCCGCGGCGACGGCGCCCGAGGAACGGCCGCGAACTGCGAGGGGGTCGCAGACGGCGAGCGGCGATCGTGATCGCACCGCCGGCCGGTGCGTCGCCGGCGAAGTGCGCGTCCACCGCTCGGGCCCCGGACGCAGCTCACGGAACGACAGCGTCCGGTGTCGCGGGCGGGCTCGACGTAAGACCCGGTCCCGTGCGTCGCGAGCCCGGCGTAGGACCAGTCGCCCAGCGTGCGGTCCGCCGGCGAGGACGACCAGTCTCGGTGCGCCGGCCGGCGGCCCCGACGGGGCCGAGGCCTCATCGGGACGACGCGTCGCCACTCAGTACATCATCCGGGGGTCGGCGTAGTGCTTGAACTCGATCAGGTTGTCCGAGGGGTCGCGCAGCACGAAGGTCCGGTGGGCCTCGACCAGGCCCTCGAAGCGGACGCTGACGTCGGCGAACAGCTCGATCTTGCGCTGCGACGCACAGCTCGTGCACGCGCGTCGAAGTCCCGGGCCTCGCGGAAGGTCACGCCGAAGTGGCGGGGGTAGAGCGCTCAGCTCGCGCGGCACGACTCGGCGGGTCTCCACCAGATGGCAGACCAACTGGTCGCCGAAGAAGTCGATCGTGATGCGGTCGGCGTAGCGCCGCGCCAGCTTGCAGCCGAGCGCGCCCGACGTAGAACTCCTGGGCGTCGTCCAGGTCGTAGACGGGGATGGCCAGATGGAAGACGTCGCGGCCCTCCCTCACGACGCCCGCACCTCGAAGCACTTCGAGCGTGTCGGAGCGCAGGCCGAGCCGGATGGTCTCGAGGCCGATCACGGCCGTCGAAGGGATGTTGCCCAGGTTGACGTCGGGGCCGACCCGACGCACGAAGTAGCTCTGCAGCTCGGTGGACGGCGCTTCGAAGAGCAGGCGCTCGGGCGCGGACGTCGCTGGCCAGGATCTCTTCGATCAGACCGAAGCGGAGCTCTCCGTTGGGCCGGCAGATGCCCGATCGGCCGCTCTCCCGGGCCTCGAGGGTGACCAGGAACGCCCCGGCGTCGATGTCGTCGTGGATGCACTCGATCCAGCGGCTCGGGGGCAGGCTCTCGGAGCGCTCGGCGTCCTTGAAGCCCACCTCGGAGATGACCTGGAAGTCGTCCGCCAGCTTCCGGATGTAGCCGGCCTTCTCCATGGCCGACAGGTTGATGGTGCCGTTCGAGACCTCGACGTAGCGACAGCGAGTAGCTCTGGCAGAGCTCGCGGAAGTCGTCGAAACGGTCCTGCAGGACGAACTTCTCGAACAGCGTCCCGCCGAAGTAGTAGTCGACGCCCGGCGTCGTCGAGGACGTCGATCTTGCGATGCAGGTCGTTCGTCACGATGGCCGTGCCCCAGCCGAACTTCACGAAGTCGAGGAACTCGGCCCCGCTCTCCACGATGTCCTCGAAGTGCCGCGTCGGCAGACCCCCGTCGACCATCATCGTCAGACCCTTGGGCCGGGGCTTCGCTGCCCTTGTCGGGAGTTCCAGTGCCGTTGGCCTCATGTGTCTCTCCTCACGGTTGGGTTGGGCGTCCTAGAGCAGGACGGGGGACGGATCTCGCGGCCGGCCAACGACCAGAGCCCGGCGTTGGGCACGTGACTCCAGGGCATCTGCGTCGACCGGGATCCGGTCACAGTGCGCCAAGGCCACCCTGATCACGCCCCCGTGGGTGACGACGAGCACGTCGCCGTCGCGCTCCTCGCGGGCCAGCCGGCCGAAGAAATCGACGACCCGGTCCCGCAACTCGCGGAGCGACTCTCCCCGGGCGGGCAGGCGTCCGCATCGACCACGCGACCGCCATCGACGCCGGACCACTCGGGACGCAGGCTCGACAGAGGGGTGCCCTGTGCCTCCCCGAAGTTCCGCTCTCGCAACGCGGGGACGAGGTCGGAGTGGCGCTTCAGCTTCTGCCGATGATCGACGCCGTCTCGCGGCGCGGGCGAGATCACTCGTCACGATCTTGCGAATCGGGAACCGGCGCAGCGAATCGCGCCAACCGCTTCGCCTGCTCGCGCCCCGCCGCGGTCAGCACCGGGCCTTCGGCCTGTCCTTGCACGAGGCCGGACGACGTTCCAGTCGCTCTCCCCGTGCCGGACGAGCCAGATCATGTGCCCGTGCCGCACGCTGTCTCGCTCGAACCCTTTTCACAATGCCCACTTCCGCTGAGCACACTGGGAAGAGTGAGGTACTCGGGAGACAGGCGAGAAGCCCGATGGGAAGTCGTAAGGAATCTGTTAATGAGACAGCGCTGAGTACGCGCGCTCGCGTCAGGCCCGAACGGCGTCGGCGCGCGCGGCGTCAGACCGACGCCGTTCGTGCTCTTTCGTGGATGAGTTTCAGCTGAGGCTACCGTCAGCCTCCATGCCGAGACGCGCCCGTTGCTCGGCGCGGATCGGGCCGGTGAGCACCCAGCCCAGCGGCGTGCGCAACAGAGTGCCGTGCACAGGCCGGCGCAGCCGATCGTCAAGCACGAACGTCACGACGACGACGCCGGCCCAACCGAGGTGCGCGGCGACGCCCGCGTCATCGAGAGCGGCGCGGACGAGGTTCAAGAACAGCACGTGGCAGAAGAAGATCCCGCCGGTGAGCCCGGCCAGGAATTCGGCCGAGAACGACCTGGGCCACGACGCGGTAGCCCGCGCGCCGCGTCCTGACGTCGGTACCAGGCCCACGTCCCGCACTCGAGCGCGGCCACGGCCGCGGTGAACCACAAGAAGGCGATCGGCTGGTAGAGGTCGGAGGCCCCGCCCGTCGTCGTGCCGGTCCACACTGCGAGCAGGTACCACAGGGTGGCCACGACGCCGACACCGACGGCGAGGGCGATGACCTGGCGCCAACGCCGCTCGACGAACCGGCGCACCTGGTCGAAGTGCAGCGCCACCAGGATCCCGGCGATGAACTGCTCCTGGTAGGTGATGGGGTCCCGGCGCCAAGGGCCAGACCGCCATGATCGAGCGGTCGCGTGGCCGACCACGCCGAAGTACTCCGTGTAGTGGAGGTCGGCGGCCAGCGCGAGTGCGAACAGGAGGCTGACGGCATGAGCACGACGTGGTGCTTGCTGGCCCGCACGGCCCGCAGCAGGAAGGGGAAGATCAGGTAGAGCTGGAGGAGGACCACCACGAAGTAGAGCTGGTAGTAGCCGAAGACGAGGTCGTTCCAGAGCAGCGAGCCGGCGTGGTCCCAGCTCCCCGTCCGCCGATCATCGTGACGAGCCAGTAGATGCCGGTCCAGACCAGGAACGGGACGCCGATCTCCATGTAGCGCCGCCACCAGAACTGCTCACGGTCAGCGGGGGCGATGTGATCTCGCTGTACGTGAGCAAGAAGGCGGTGAGGAAGAAGAACGCCGTCCGGCTGAAGTGCAACAACATCACGAAGGCCCACGCCGTTGTGTTCCCACCCTCGACGTTCCAAAGCAGCGAGTGCTGCAGCACCACGGCGCAGCAGGCGATCACGCGGATAGGAGTCGAACTGCCCGAGGTAGCCGCCCCTCGCCCGTGCTCGAGCAGGGCTCGACGTCGTCGCGCAGGCGTCGCCCGTGCGCGCAGCGTCAGGGCTCCACCGACTGCGCCATGGCGGCGCATCCTGACCTAATGGTCTTGAGACAAGCTGAGAATGGAGCGCGGGACCATGACGGGGCACCCGCTGCGCCAGCTGCGGCTCGGAACTAACCCAGCTTGGTCAGCGCGCTGCGCAGGTTGCGCACGGCCTGGCCGATGCGCTGCTCGTTCTCGATGAGCGCGAAGCGCACGTGGCCGTCGCCGCCGGGCCCGAACCCGACGCCGGGCGACGTGGCGACGTCGGCCTCGCTGACCAGGTACTTGGAGAAGTCGAGCGAGCCCATCTCGCGGTAGGGCTCGGGGATGGGCGCCCACACGAACATCGTCCCCTTGGGCGGGACCACCTGCCAGCCGATGCGGTTGAGCCCGTCGCACAGCGCGTCGCGGCGGGACCGGTAGATCTCGTTGATCTCCTTGGGGTAGTCGGGCGCCTCGTTCATGGCGACGATGGCCGCGATCTGGATCGGCTGGAACGTCCCGTAGTCGAGATACGTCTTGAGCTTGGTGAGCGCCTGGACGATCTCCGCGTTGCCGACGCACGAAGCCGACGCGCCAGCCGGCCATGGAGAACGACTTGGTCATGGTGTAGATCTCGACCGCCACGTCCTTGGCGCCCGGGAACCTGGAGGATCGAGGGCGGCTCGTAGCCGTCGAAGCCGAGGTCGGCGTACGCGAAGTCGTGCACGAGCACGATGTCGTGCTCGCGGGCGAAGGCGACCAGGCGCTCCATGAAGGAGAGGTCGACGCACGCCGTGGTCGGGTTGTGCGGGAAGGACAGCACGATGACCCGAGGCTTGGGCCACGACTCCTCGTACGCGTGCATGAGCCCGTCGAAGAAGGCCTCGCCCGGGGCGGGCGCGTCGTCGTCCGCCACGTCGGGGCCCTGCAGCGGCACCTGGCGCACGTCGGCGCCGGCGAAGAGCGGCCCCCAGATGTGGATCGGGTACGACGGCGACGGCACCAGCGCGGTGTCGCCCGGGCCCGACCAGCACCCACATGAGGTGCGAGAAGCCCTCCTTGGCGCCGATGGTGGTCACCACCTCGGTCTCGGGGTCGAGCTCGACGTCGAACTTGCGCTTGTAGAGGTCGGTGATGGCGCTGCGCAGCTTGGGGATGCCCCGCGAGGCCGAGTAGCGGTGGTTGCGCGGGTTGTGGGCGGCCTCGGCGAGCTTGTCGACCGCGACGTCGGGCGAGGGCAGGTCGGGGTTGCCGAAGCCGAGGTCGATGACGTCCCGGCCGGCTCGCCGCGACAACGCCTTCAGGTCGTTGATGGTGGCGAACACGTAGGGCGGCAGCCCGTTGATGCGGCGGAACTCCATCGTGTGGAGTCTACGACCCGCCTGCCGGCCGCCCCGGACGATCGGCCCGGCCGCCGCGGCGCGCGCCGGCCGCCGACCAGCGCGTCGACAGTCGACCGGCCAGCCGAACACCGCCCAGCTCGCCCCGGCCGCGCCGAGGGCGCGCACCGTCTCGACCAAGGCCGAGGGCGTCCGCCGGGGGCGGGCCGGCCCAGGTGACCTCGAGCCCGTCCGAGCCGCGGCCCGCTCGGCCACGACGCGCCGGATCGGCGTCCCACACGTTGAGGGCGGCGCCCGCCGCCCGCGCCTCTTCGGTGCGCGCCGCCGGCGCCGCCGGCCACCCAGACGGTGATCCCGGCCTCGACGAGCTCGGCGGGCCAGCGTCACCATCTCGGCCCGGCGCTCGGCCGGCCGGCGGGTACGGGATCCCGTAGGCCACGGTTCTCCTGCTCGCTCATGTGGTCGCCGGTGCCGAGGCCGGCGATGACGCGGCCGGGCGCCAGGCGGTCGAGCGCGCCGAACTGCGCCGCCAGCACGGCGTTGGGCGCGAGCCCGATGCGCGCCACCAGCGTGCCCAGGAACGGGCCGTGCCCGCGGCGCGGCGAGGCAGCGTCGCCAGCGCGCCGAGGACGGGAAAGGGCGCGAGCGCCGGTCGCTCGGGCTGGCCCAAGGGCCAGATGTGGTCGTAACAGAACAGGCCGTCGACCCCGGCCGCTACCGCCTTGGCCGCCGCGTCGAACGCCTCGTCGGGCGTGTCGCGGAACGTCGGGAGCACGACGCCGGTGCGCATCACCACAACCCACCCTGGCGGGCCGCCAGCGCGGCACCGACCGCGCCGGCACGCTCGCCGAACGCGGCGGGCACGATCACCGGCCAGCGGGCGCCGGTCGCCGCCCTCCACCAACTCGTCGAACGTGACACGGGCCGAGTCGACCAGGAGGTCGCCCGCCTGCGACAGCCCGCCGCCGAGCACGAAGCACTCGGGGTCCAAGGTGGCGGCGAGGTTGGCCAGGCCGAAGCCGACCCACCAGCCCACCTCGTGGATCACCCGCCGCGCCGCCGGGTCACCCGCGGCCGCGGCGGCGGAGACGTCCTCGCCGCGCACGTTCTCGGGATCGCCGCCGGCCAGCCGGACCACCTCGTCGAGCTTCCCGGCCAGCGCGGCCTCGCGGGCCAGCAGGCCAAGCCGGCGCCGGACGCGAAGCGCTCCCAGCAGCCCCGTCGGCCGCAGGGGCAGGGCGGTCCGGCCGGGTCGACCACCATGTGCCCGATCTCCCCGGCGAACCCGGCCGCGCCGACCTGCACGCGCCCGTCCATCACGATGCCGCCGCCGATGCCGGTGCCGAGCGTCACCATGAGCGACGTGGCGATAGCCGCGGGCGGCGCCGAGCCGGTGCTCGGCCAGCACGGCGAAGTTGGCGTCGTTCTCAATGAGGACGGCCCGTCCCGGCAGGCGGTCGCCGATCAGCTCGGTCCAGTCGACGCCGTGGGCCTGGGGCAGGTTCGGCGCGAAGCACAGCCGCCCGTGGCGGTCGACCATGCCGGGCGCGCCCACGCCGACCGGGGCCGGACCGTCGTCTCCGGCGACGGCGCCGAGTGCGCCGTCGAGCTCGCCGACCACAGCGGCCACGGCGTCGGCGACGTGGCTGCCCACAATGGCGCGGGTGCCGGTCGGGGTGGGGACACGCGCCTCGGCGACGATGTGGTCGGAGGGGCTCGAGGGCGACGCCGAGGACCTTGGTCCCCCCGATGTCGATGCCGTACGTCACGCCGGTGCCGTGCAGCGGGCCGGAGCCCGGGCTCACGAGGTCGGACTCGATCCTCGCCTTCAGGTCCCGCAGCGCGTACGTCATGATCCGGCTCGTCGCCCGCATCTTGATGAAACCGGGGATGGGCACTCGCAGCTCGGCCTCGAGGTGGTACGTGACGTCGGTGCCCCCGCCCTCCGCCGGGTCGAAGACGTAGCTTCCGTCGAGCTTCGTGGTGATGTCGCCCTGCGTCAGATTCCAGGCCAAGGTGTGGGGCGCGTCGGAGTAGTCGTAGGCCAGGGTGTAGCTCGTGCTCCGGCCGAAGGCGGCGGCCCGGAAGGTGACCAGCAGCGGGCGGCCCTGGTCGTCACGCTCCTTGACCTCGACCTCCTTGACGTCGTTGAAGAACTCGGGATAGCGCTCGAGGTCGGCCGCGACGGCAAAGCACCGCTCGGGTGGTGCCGCTACCGACATGTGCTCGGTGGCCTGTTCCGCCACGGTCAGTGGTTCCTTCCTGTCGTGCCGCTCGCCCCGGGTGCCGAGTCAGACTGCCACTCCGGCCAGGGCGTCGGCCAGCCTAGAAGCGAGAACGTCGGTGTCGAAGGATTCCTGCACCCGCTTCCGGGCGGCCCGGCCCATGCGGCGGCGCCGGGTCGGGTCGGCCAGCAGGGTGCGCATGGCCTCGGCCAGCGCCCCCGGGTCGCCCGGGTCGTCCACGACCAGGCCGGTCACCCCGTCTCGACCGCCTCGGGGGCCCCGCCGCTGGCCCCGGCGATCTGGGGCACGCCGGCCGCGGCGGCCTCGAGGAACACGATGCCGAAGCCCTCCTGCTCGAGGCCGAGCCAGCGGGTGCGGCAGGCCATGACGAAGAGGTCGGCGGCGCCGAGGAGCCCGGCCCGGTCCTCGTCGTCACCCGGCCGAGCACCCGCACCGTCACCGGGCTGCTGCTCGGCCTGTCGCTCGAGGTGGCGCCAGCTCGCGGCCGGCACCGGCGATGGCCACGACGAGGTCGGGGTAGGACGGGCGCCAGCCGGTTGGCCGCCTCGATGAGGACGTCCATGCCCTTGCGCGGCACCAGCCGGCTCACGCTGACGACAAGCGGCCCCCGGGCCGGCAGGCCCAGGCGGGCCCGCACGGCGCGGCGCTCGGCCGCCGTGAGCGGCGCGATGGCCGAGGCGTCGACCCCGGGCGGGATGGCGACGACCGGCGCCGTCAGGCCGGCGCGGCGCGGCGCGCCTCGGCGGCCGGGTAGCCGCCGGCCGAGATGACGAGCGGACGCGCCCTGCAGAACGCTGCGCCAGCGCCTGCGCGCGAGCCAGGCAGGCGCCCGGGCACGGTGACCTCGGCGCCGTGGAGGATGACGCCGTAGGGCACGTCGAGGCGCGGGCCGAGCAGCCCGAGGGGCAGCACCGGGTCGAGCAGCACCAGGTCGATCTCGTGCGCCTCCACGCACCGCCGGACGGCGTCCAGGGCGCCGGGCGTGGGGAAGAAGAGGGTGGAGCCGGGCACCCGCTCGATGCGGACGCCGCGCGTCGGCCTGGGCGGCGTCGAAGGCGGCGGCGTCCGGGTGCGGAGGACGCCGTCAGGACGACGTAGGTGGCGGGATCGAGCCGGCGCCACAGGTCCCAGAGGTAGTTCTGGATGCCGCCGACCTTGGGCGGGAAGTCGTTGGTGACGAGCAGGTGGCGCTTCACGCCGCCACCCGGCGCTGGCGGGGCAGCGCCGCTCAGGCGGTGCTGCTGAAGCGGAGCGTCGGCACGAGGCCGGCGCGCTCGAGCATGCGCATGGCCCGCGCCTCGTCGGCGTCGATGACGACGGCGTCGTCGGGCTCGCGCCCGAGCAGGAAGGTGACGACGCAGTCGTCGCACGCCGTCGGTGTCCCGCAGCGCGCAGCAGTCGCAGTCGATGGTGAGCCCGCCCTCGGGCTCGGCGCCGGCGAGCTGTCCCTGGAAGTCGGCATGTCGTTGACCCTCTCTGTTCGGAGCCAGATGGCCGAGGGGTGTGACAGCCCCGGCTGGTCACCGGCTCAGCTGCCGCCCGGTGGCAGGGCGGCCAGGGCCGTCCGCAGGGTCTCGTCGACCCCCCAGGCCACGCCCTCGGTGAGCACGGCGTCGGGGGCGGCCACGGCCAGGAAGGGGGCGGCGGCGCGGTAGTCGGCCGAAGGCGGCTGTGCTCATGACGACCTCGACGCCGTGGCGGCCGGGCGCGTCGCCGGCCAGGGCGGCGACCGCGGCGGGGTCCTCGTCGCCGGGGCTCTTGGTGACGACGGCCAGCCGGGCGCGCGAGCCGAGGCCGGCCTGCAGCTCGGCCAGGCCCTCCCACAGGTCGCGGCAGCCGAGGCAGTCCGCCGAGAGGAACAGGAGCAGGGCCGGCGCGGCGGTGCTCCACCACGTCGATCCGGCAGGACGGCCGTCGGGCCGCGACGCCCTCGACGTCACGCGGGCGGGTGGCGGGCGGGCCGGCCGAGGTCGGGATGGGACGCAGCCGGCGCAGGATGTCGGCCGGCGGCTCGGTCACGGCACCTTCGACGGCGCGCCGGCTCGGTGCTCCTCGTCGATGATCTCGACGACGCTGCGCCCGTGGCCGCACCAGCGGCACACCACCTCGTCGACGTGCGCGCGACAGCACCTCCTCGTCCTCGATGACCAGGTCGCCGCCGACCGTGTAGTGGTGGAAGGCCTTGGTCTGCTGCGAGACGGTGACGTCGAAGCGGGTGAGGTTGCCGCAGCCGTCGCAGCGGTATCGAGGGTGGCTCACGCCGCCCACGGTAGCCGCGGCTCGGCGCAGGCCCTCCCCGGTCGCCTGCGCCGTTCAGGCCGAGCCGATGACCTCGCCGAACTGGACGCTCGTGAGCGTGACCCCGGGCTCCAGTCGCCCCCTCGGGCGGGCGCCGCCGCCTTGGCCTGCTCCTCGGTGTCGAAGACCGCGACGAGACGCCGTGTGCCGCCGCCGAGGGCGACGAAGTACGCCCCCATGAAGCCGGGCGCGCTGCTTCAGCATGGGGATCACCGTGCTCCTCGAGCCCCTTCGGTTGCCGCCTCGACGTCCTGGATGTCCACATGGACGACGACTGCGTGCATCGCCGACCTCCTCCTGGTTCCGCTCGTTCGCAACTGCGCGTGGCGCTGAGTCTCGCACCGCGGCGGTGGGATCCACCGGCCTCGGCGTCGGCCGCTCGCCGGAGTGCCGTCAGATGCGGTTCAGCAGCTCGCTCTTCTTGGCGGCGAACTCCTCCTCGGAGATGATGCCGCGCTTGCGCAGGTCGTCGAGCTCAATGAGGCGGTCGCGTATCTCGAAGGGGGCGTGCCCTGGCGGCGCCGCGTGAGCTCGGCGCGGCGCCGGCGCGGGTCGCGGTCTCCGGCGCGCTGTCGTCGGTGACGACGCCCAGGCCGAAGGGCGGGGTGTCCTGTCGCGTCGTCGTGGTCCGTCCTCGTCGTCGCGGTCGCTCGTCGTCGGCGCGCCGGCGGTGCGCGCTCGTCGACGGGCAGCATGTCGTCCGGGATCTCCTCGCGCTGGCCGCCGCCGACGATCTCGTTGATCTGCGAGTTGATGACGCGCTGGACCACGGCCGGCTTGCGCATGTACTCGAGCGTCATGGAGTCGTCCTCGCCCTGCACGTCGATGATGAGGCTGCCCGTGCCGAGCATGCGCTCGATGAGGGACTGCGAGGATGTTGACCTCGGTGATGCGCTGCAGGCGCAGCTGGACGGTGTCGCGGCCGAGGATCCCCTGGCGCACGAGGATGCGGGTCGAGGTGAGGCGACGTCGTAGGACCGCCAGCGGACGAAGCGGCCCGAGGAGCCAGAGCGCCCGGGATGAGGGCGAGGATGAGGATCGGGTAGTTCGGTCCAGCCCGGCGGGTGGTGCCAGAGGATCAAGATGACGATGATGGCCGCCCAGACCCCGATGGAGGTGAACAGCGGGCCGAAGAGGAAGATCCAGTGCGGGTCGCATCTCGGCCAGCAGCTCCTCGTCGTCGTTGAGGAACTTCCGTGGAAGGGCATCGAACCAGCGTACCGGCGGTGCCGGCGCCGGCTCCGGGGCACGCTCGGGCGACGGCGACATAGCCTGGGTGGCCATGCCGTATCGCCGAGGTGGAGCCCGACGAGGTCAAGGCGAGGATCGCCCGCGGTGAGGACGTCTTCTTCTTGGACGTGCGCGAGCCCGACGAGGTGGAGGCGTGGGCCTACCCGATCGGCGTGAACATCCCGCTCGGCCAGCTGGGCGACCGGCTGGACGAGGTGCCCCGGGACGTGACCATCGTGGTGGCCTGCCACATGGGCGGCCGCTCGGCCACGGCGGCGCAGGCACTGAGCGACGCCGGCTGGACGGCGGAGAACCTGGCGGGCGGGGCGGTGGCCTGGGCGGCCGGCGAGCCCTCGTAGGTCTTCGTCGCTGCTACGGCGGTGTGCCAGACCGTCAGTGCCAGTGGCGCGGCGGTCAGTGGCCACGGGCGGCGCCGGAGTCTGCGCGAAACGCTGCACCTACCGTTTACCGGTCGCCGGACGAGGCGGCCGAGGCGTCGAGGATCACCCGAACTCTGTCAAGGATCAGGCGAACCTCTCGTCCAGGACACCCGGACCACAACAAGAGCGTAGGGCTGGTGGGGATCGAACCCACGACCCAAGGATTATGAGTCCTCTGCTCTGACCACTGAGCTACAGCCCCGGGTGGTTTCTAGTCCATGTGCGCCCGCCGGACGGCGCCCGCGTGCGTGGCGGGCGGGCGTCTGGCTACCTCGCACGACCAGTGGGCCTCGTGGAACACACGGCCGGGGCGGACCCCTCGACGGCTGCCCGACCCGGCATCATGGTGCCGTGCCGTCCTCCCTGCGGGCCCGCCACGCCTCGTGACCACGACCGAGGCATCGACCGAGCCCGAAGATCCGGCGCAGACGGACGGCCCCGGCGCCGCCGCCGCCGGCGGTCGCCCTGGACGTGGTTCGGCCCGTGGCTCCTCGTCGCCCTCGCCCTGGCCTGGGGGCTGTGGGAGCTCCGCGCCCGAGCTGCGCGCCGTGCCGTACCTCGACGACAGCTCCATCCACGAGCAGATGGTGCGCTTCGCCGCCGACCCGGATCAAGAACGGGCACCTGCCGCTGACGAGCTGGTTCCCCTACCTCGGGCTCGGATCGCCCCAGTACCTGCACTACCAGAGCCTGCCGTCGATGGCCGTCGGGCCTCATCGGGACGGTCGATCGACCCCGACACCGTCTTCCGCTGGTCCATGTACCTGCTGCTGGCGCTCTGGCCCCTGGCCGTCTACTGGTGCGGCCGCCTCTTCGGCCTCAGCCGCTGGACCGCGGCGTCGGCCGCCGCCGTGTCTCGCCGTTCCTCGCCTCGGCCGCCGGCATCGGCTACGAGACGAAGGCCTACGTCTGGGTCGGCTACGGCGTGTGGACGCAGCTGTGGGCCTCGTGGACGCTCCCGCTCGCCTGGGGCTTCACCTACCGCGCCCTCTCGTCGCTGCGCTTCGTCCTCCCCGCCGTCTTCTTCATCATGCTGACGGTCGCGCTGCACTACGAGACCGGGTACCTGGCCTTCGTCCCGCTCGTGGTGTGGCCGTTCCTCGTCCCGTCGGACCTGTGGCGCCGGCTCGGCCGTGCGGTCGTCGTCGGGGGCTGCGGCGCTGCTGGCGTCGGCCTGGGTCATCGTCCCGCTGCTGGCCCAGTCGCACTGGGCGGCGCGGAACCAGGTGCTCGAGGGGACGGGGCTCGAGAACGGCTACGGCGCCCGGCAGATGCTCAGCTGGCTCTTCACCGGCACAGCTCTACGACGACGGGCGCCTGGTCCGTCGGTCATCACGATCCTCGTGGCGTGGGCATCGGGGTCTGCATCTGGCGCTGGCGCACCCACGTGGCCGGGCGCGCCCTGGTCACCATTTGGGTGGTCACGCTGCTCATGACCTTCGGGCGCACGACGTGGGGCGCGCTCTACGACATCGTGCCCGGCAGCAGCGACGTCTTCATCCGCCGCTTCCAAATGGGCGTGCAGCTGTCGGGGATCCTGCTGGCGGGCATCGGCATCGTCTTCCTGGGCCGGCTGGTGCTCGACGGCATCACGCGCCTGCTGCCCGAGGAGCGGCGCGGCTGGGCCGCGCGAGCCGGCGTGGCGCGGCGTCGTCGCCGGGCTGTGCATCGTCGGCGCTCGTGATCGTGCTGGCGCCGGCCTGGACGTCGCTCGACACCTACGACGCGCACAACGCCACCAACATCGGCCTCCAGGCCGACGCCGACGTGCAGCAGGAGCCGAGATCACTACGCTGCTCGACTACGTGCAAGGCGCACCCGCGGGGCCGCGTCTACGCCGGCGGCCCGACCAACTGGGGCAACGACTTCCTGGTCGGGGCGGTGCCGGTCTTCAAGTACCTCGAGAACAAGGACATCGACGAGGTCGGCTACACGCTGCGGACGGCATCCCTCATGACCGACCCCGAGTACTTCTTCGATGACGCCAACCCGGGCGACTACCCGCTCTTCGGCATCGGCTACATCATGACGCCGCGAGGTCGATGGCGCCGCCCGTCGCCGGCCGACACAGGTCGGCTGCTCCGGTGACTACTGCCTGTGGGCGCTGCCCGACCCGGGCTACATCCACGTCTACGACACGACCGGCGTGCTCCACGCCACCCGGGCCGACGTCGGCACGCAGAGCGAGCGACGCTGCTCGACTCGCCGCTCACCGACGAGCAACGCGACCTCACCGTGGCGTTCAACGGCGGCCCGGCGGCCGCGCCGACGGCGTCGCGGGCGAGGCGCTGCCGGGGTCGCCGGGCCACGTCGTGGTCGCAGACGGCCGACCTGGCCAACGGGCAGGCCCGCGCCGTGGTCAAGACGAACCGCCGGGCCACGGTCGTCCTCAGCGCGTCCGTACGACCCCGGCTGGCGGGCGACGGTGGACGGGCACCCGGCCCCGACGGTCATGGTGGCGCCCGCCGCTCGTCGGCGTCGTGGTCGGGCCGGGCGTGCACACGGTGACCTTCTCCTACGGGGGCTACGGGTCGCTACACCGTGCTGTTCGTCCTGGCGCTCGCTGGTCCTCGTCGCGCTGGCCGTGTGGACCGTTCCGTCGACGCCTGCGTGCGGCGTCGCCGGCGGACGCGCGAGCGAGCGGCATGACCGCGGCCGACGGCGATCCCGGCCGAGCGGACCGCGCCACCGCCCGCCGAGTCGCTGGCCGCCACCTCGTCGGCCGCTTCCTGTTCGTGGCTCGGCTGGGCGATCGTGGCGGTGCTGCTGCTGGTCGCCCTGCTTCCGGCTCGTGGCGTGGGACGACATCCAGCTACTTCGCCTACGCCGACAGCCCTCGGGACTGATCCTCTACCTCCCGGCCTGGGTGATCGGCATCGGCCGCCGGGGTGATGCCGCAAGTGGCTGCTGCTGGGGGCCTGCCTGCTGGTGGTGGTGGCGCAACTCGCCTTCGGGCTGCCCGAGCTGACCGCGGCCGACGCCGGTGCCGGCCGCCGGCGGCGCACGCCTTCAAGCTCCGGGTGTTCGACGCCAACGTCTACCTAGACAAGCCCTCGGTGGCCGGCTACGTCGCCGCAGCTACGCGCCTACCGGCCCGACCTGGTCACCATGGAGGAGATGCACGCCCTCGGACGCCGCGCAGCTCAGCAGTCGGCGTCGGGGACTGCCCTACGCTTCCAGTCTCGCTGCGCGCACGCCTCTTCATCGCCAGCCTATCCCCTCGGCCGTCGACGTCTCTTCATCCAGCGATTCCCGGCGGCTTCCCGGTGGATTCGCCGGCCGCTAGCTCCGCTGGGGGCCGACGGTGCGGTCTCCGGTGGGCCAGCGGTGGGTCCCGGTGGGCCCGAGTACGGCTTCGGTGAGCTGCCCGTTCCTGGTCCGCACGACGCTCCGGCTCCCGGGCCTCACCATCCCGCTGTGGGTGGTGCACACCACCGCTCCCGTCAATCCCGGCTGGAACCGGACTGGAACGTCGAGCTGCAGCAGGTCGACCAGCTGCTCGAGGCGCGCAAGCCGGGTCCCGCTGCTCGTGGTGGGCGACTTCAACGCCACGTGGGGAAACCGCTGGTTCCGCGCCATCTTGGGCACCGGGCTCGACCGACGCCGCGGCGGCCCGGGGTCAGCCCTTCGACATGACCTGGTCTCGCAGGACCTCGTCGTGCTTCCGCCGCGTCATCCGCATCGACCACGTGCTGACGAACTCGTCGCTGGCCGTCACGACCATCGGCACGGCGCCCGGTCCCGGGCAGCCAGCACCGGGAGCTCCATGCGACGGTCGCCGTGCTGCCGATCGGCCTATCCCGGCCATCGGTCCGGCCACACGGACGGTTCGTCGTCCGGCTGACGAGGAGGAACGGGACCTCGGCGATCGGGCCGGCGGCCGCACCCGCACCGCTCGACCGGCGCCGCCCCAGGACGCACAATGGGTGCGATGACGACCGCAGCGCGCCCTGAGCAATCCCACCCGGCGGAGACCCCGAGCGACCCGGCCGAACTCGTGGTGGCGTTCCTGCGGGCCCTGACCCGCTACGACGTCGACGCGGCGCTCGAGCTGGTCACCGAGGACCTGGAGTACATCAACGTCTCGCTGCCGACGGTGCACGGGCGGGACCGCCTGGAGGCCATCGCCCGGCCCGTGCTGCGGCCGGGACGGATGGGCTTCAACGTCCATTTCAACCACGTGGCGGCCGACGGGGACGTGGTCATCACCGACCGCATCGACGAGCTCAACTTCCGGCGCTTCGCCGCCCGCTTCTGGGTCTACGGGCGCTTCGAGGTGCGCGACGGCCGCATTGCGGTCTGGCGCGACTCGTTCGACTGGCTCGACGTGACCATCGGCAACCTGCGCGGGCTGGTCGGACTGGTGGCGCCGACGCTCAACCGGAGCATGCCGGCGGACTGAGCCGCACCGACGAGGACTCCTACTGCAGGTAGCCCTCGACGGTGCCGGCCGGGCGCTCGTGCGCGTCCTCGGGGTCCTGGCCGGCGCTGCGCTTGGCCCGCCGCTGGCGCAGCGTGTCCCACATCTGGTCCAGCGTGATCTCGAGCTCGCGCTTGCGCGTCCGCTCGTCGTCGGTCAGGCCCTCGCCGACATGCGCCTCTTCGAGCCGCTGCTCCTCGGCGGCCAGCTCGCCGATGCGCGCCACGATGTCCTGGTCGTCCATGTCGCTCCGATCACCGATCCCGAGGCGACAGTCTGCCCGCGCTCAGGCCGCCGCGCCCAGCTCGCCCGCGCCGTCAGTGTCGGCGGGGGCGGCCGGGGCATCGCTCGACAGCGCCGGGGTGAGCACGTCGGCGATGGTGGCGGCCAGGTGGAACGTCATGACCTGGCGGACCTCCTCGGGCACGTCCTCGAGGTCGGGCCCGTTGCGCTCGGGCAGCACGACCTCGGTCAGGCCGGCCCGGTGCGCCGCCAGCACCTTCTGCTTGACGCCGCCGATGGGCAGCACGCGTCCCTGGAGCGTGACCTCGCCGGTCATGCCCACCACGGGGCGCACCGGGACGTCGCGGAACAGGCTGACCAGTGCCGTCGTCATGGTGACGCCGGCCGACGGGCCGTCCTTGGGCACGGCGCCCGCGGGCACGTGCACGTGGAAGCGCTTGCCGGCGAAGGCACCCGGGTCGATGCCGAGCTCTGCCGCGTGCGAGCGCACGTAGGACAGCGCGATCTCGGCCGACTCCTTCATGACGTCGCCCAGCTGGCCCGTGAGGGTGAGCCCCTCGGGGCCGTCGGACACGCTGGCCTCGACGAAGAGGACGTCGCCGCCGGCGCCGGTGACGGCCAGGCCGGTGACCACGCCGGGCACGCTGGTGCGGTCCGCCGCCTCGAAGAAGAAGTGCGGCCGTCCCAGCCACTCGCGCACGTCGGGGCCGTCGACCACGACGGGCGCACTGCGCTCACCCGAGGCAAGCGCGGTGGCGGCCTTGCGCAGCAGCCGTCCGAGCTCGCGCTCGAGGTTGCGCACGCCGGCCTCCCGCGTGTAGTCGGCCACGATGGTGCGGAGGGCGTCGTCGCTGATCTCCACCTCGTCGGGCCGCAGGGCGGCCCGGGTGAGCTGGCGCCCGATCAGGTGGTGCTTGGCGATGGACACCTTCTCGTTCTCCGTGTAGCCGTCGAGCCGGATGACCTCCATGCGGTCGAGCAGCGCCCCGGGGATGGTCTCGGTGACGTTGGCCGTGGCGATGAACAGCACCCGCGACAGGTCAAGGTCGACCTCGAGGTAGTGGTCGCGGAAGGTGTGGTTCTGCGCCGGGTCGAGCACCTCGAGCAACGCCGAGGAGGGGTCGCCCCGGTAGTCCGAACCGATCTTGTCCACCTCGTCGAGGACGATCACCGGGTTCATGGTGCCGGCCTCGCGCAGGGCGCGGACCAGCCGGCCCGGCTGGGCCCCGACGTAGGTGCGGCGGTGGCCGCGGATCTCCGCCTCGTCGCGCACGCCGCCCAGGGACACCCGGACGAACTTGCGCCCGAGCGCGTTGGCCACCGACTCGCCGAGCGACGTCTTGCCGACGCCCGGGGGGCCGACGAGGGCCAGGATGGCGCCCGAGCCGCGGCCGTCGACCGGCGCCAGGCCGCGCTCGGCCTGAAGCTTGCGCACGGCCAGGTGCTCGAGGATGCGGTCCTTGACGTCCTTCAGGCCGTCGTGGTCGGCGTCGAGGATGCGCGCCGCCTCGGCGATGTCGTGACGGTCCTCCGACTCGGTGCCCCAGGGGACCTCGAGCACGGTGTCGAGCCAGGTGCGGATCCAGCCCGTCTCGGGACTCTGGTCGCTGGTGCGCTCGAGCTTGTCGACCTCGCGCTCGACCGCGGTGCGGACGTGCTCGGGCAGATCGCGCTCGGCGACCTTGCTGCGGTAGTCGTCGGGATCGGCGTCGGTGCCGTTGCCGGAGAGCTCACCGAGCTCCTTGCGGATGGCCTCGAGCTGGCGGCGCAGCAGGAACTCGCGCTGCGTCTTCTCCATGCCCTCTTCGACGTCGGTCTTGATCTTCTCGCGCAGGGTGAGGTCGGCCAGCGTGTCGCGGGCCCAGCCGAGGACGAGGCGAAGGCGCTTCTCGACGTCGATGGTCTCGAGCACCTCGACCTTCTGGCTCAGCGAGAGGTCGGGCGAGTAGCCGGCCATGTCGGCCAGCCGGCTGGGCTCGGTGACCTCGCGCAGCGCGGCCGCGACGCGACCGGCGCCGCGGGTGTGCAAAATGTTCTCGAGCACGGCCCGGTACTCGCGGGCCAGCTCGGTGGCGGCCGGCGTGGGATCGGGCTCGTCCACCGGCACGGCCTCGACCCACAGGGCGTCGCCCGTGCCGGGCACGCCCGTGCCGATCGTGGCGCGGCCGTCACCCCGGAGGGCCACGGCGGGCAGGCCGCCGGGCAGGTCTCCCTCCTCCATCACCTCGGCGATCACGCCCACGGCCGCGAAGCGGCCCTCGATGTGCGGAACCAGCAGGAGCCGGCCCCCGGCGGAGCGGGCGGAATCGACGGCGGCCTTGGCTTCCTCGGACTCGAGGGCCATGGTGAACACCATCCCCGGCAGCACGACCCCGGACTTGAGGGGCAGCAATGGGAGTGTCACGTTCTCGTTGGTCATCGGGCAGTCTTTCTGTAATGCCGTAATGGCAATTTCCTCTGACTGGTCAACCATATGGGTGGCGTGGTTGTTCCCATACGGGCCGGCCGCGGCGCTGACCAGGAGCAGGCCGGCGAGGCGGCCCGCCCTGGGGCCTACGCTGGGCGTATGGCGACTGAGCGCATGGCCGAGGCTGAGCCGAAGCAGGCTGGAACGACCACCCTGGCGCCGGCCCGGCCGGCGCCCGACCTCGACGAGGGGGACCACGACCGCATGGCCCACATCGTCCTCGAGGGGTACACCCCCAAGGAGAGCGGCGAATTCGTCTCGCTCGGGCCGAGCGTGGTGGAGGGCATCGTGAACGGGACGGCGGTGCGGGCGCTCTGCGGCAAGGAGTGGGTGCCGGGGCGCAACCCGGCCCGTTACGGCCTGTGCCCCACCTGCAAGGAGATCGCCGAGTCCATGGGGTGGCAGATCCCGGCCAGCTGAGGCGGGCCGGGGGGCCGGCGCCGTCGGGCAGGACCGCCGCCCTTCGCCCCGCTACCGTGCGGCCCACGGACCGGACCACCGAGCGGCTGCCGCTCGAAAGGGGGCGCGTTGGCACAGGTGGGCTTCGACGGGGTCACCAAGCGCTTCGGTGACACCACCGCGGTCGACGACCTGACGCTGTCGGTGCTCGACGGCGAGCTGCTCGTGCTGCTGGGCTCGTCGGGCTGCGGCAAGACGACGGCGCTGCGCATGGTGGCCGGCCTCGAGGAGGTGACCGAGGGCACCGTCACCATCGGCGACCGCGTGGTCAACGACGTCGACCCCAAGGACCGCGACGTGGCCATGGTCTTCCAGAGCTACGCGCTCTACCCCCACCTGACCGTGGCCAAGAACATCGAGTTCCCGCTCCGCCAGCGCGGCGTGGACAAGGACGAGCGGAAGGCCAAGGTCAAGCAGGCGGCCGACACCCTCGGGCTGGGCGCGCTGCTGGACCGCAAGCCGGCGCAGCTCTCGGGCGGCCAGCGCCAGCGGGTGGCCCTGGCCCGGGCCATCGTGCGCGAGCCGCTGGTCTTCCTGATGGACGAGCCGCTGTCGAACCTCGACGCCGCGCTGCGCGTGCAGACGCGGGCCGACATCGTGGAGCTGCAGTCGCGGCTGGCGACCACGACGCTCTACGTGACCCACGACCAGGTCGAGGCCATGACGATGGGCCATCGCATCGCCGTCATGAGCGAGGGCCGGCTGCAGCAGGTGGCGGCGCCCGAGGACCTCTACGCCAAGCCGGCCAACGCATTCGTGGCCCACTTCCTGGGCAGCCCGGGCATGAACCTGCTGGAGGGGATGCTCGTCCAGAGCGGGCCGTCGGGAGGCGAGAGCGCCGGCGCGCCGGGCGTGCTCTGCGTGGCCTTCCCGGGCGCGTCGGTGCCCCTGCCGCCCGAGGTGGGCGACCCGCTGCGGGGGGTCGGGCCCGAGGTGGTGCTGGGCCTGCGACCCGAGAACCTGCGCTTGGACCCGGGCGGGGCCATCGCGGCCACCGTCGTCATTGTGGAGTTGCTGGGCGCCGAGACGCACGTCATCTGCCAGACGGAGAACGGGACCCGCCTCATTGTGCGGCAGGCGGCGGACGCGCCCAAGCCGAAGCTGGGCGAGACGGTGCACGTGGCCGTCGAGGGCGGCCCGGCGGCCTACCACCTCTTCGACGCGACGACGGGTGAGCGGTTGGGCGAGGACGCCGCATGACGGTGGCGGCCGAGGCGCCAGGCCGCGCGGCGGCGACGGCCGGGGCGGGCAGCCTGCGGGCGCGGCGACGGAGAGAGGCGGGACTGGCCTACCTGCTGCTCGTGCCGGCCATGGTGCTCTTCGGCGTCTTCTCCTTCTATCCCTTCCTCCGCAACTTCAAGCTGATGCTCTACGAGACGCCGCCGGTGCCGGGCCTGCCGGCGCACTACGTCGGACTGCACCAGATTTGGCCGACGCTGAGCTCGACCCAGTTCACCCAGAGCCTGGTCACCACCGTCGTCTTCGTCGTCATGGTGGTTCCGCTCAGCCTGCTGCTCGGCCTGGCCCTGGCCGTGGCGGCGCACCGCAAGCTCAAGGGGATGGCCGTCTACCGGGTGATCTTCTCCTCGACGGTGGTGAGCTCGGTGGCGGTGGCGTCGGTGATCTTCGGGACGCTGCTCAACCCGGTGGTGGGCCTGCTGCCCTGGCTCGGCATCAACCCCACCCCACCGGCACTCGAGAGCACCACGTGGGCCCTCCCTGCGGTGGCCATAATCACCATCTGGCAGTTCCTGGGGCTCTCCTTCATCATCATGCTGGCCGGGCTGCAGTCGGTGCCCGACGAGCTGCTCGAGGCGGCGCGCATCGACGGGGCGGGGGCGTGGACGCGCTTCTGGCGCATGACGGTGCCGCTCCTCTCCCCCACCATCTTCTTCGGCCTGGTGGTGAGCACCATCTACGCCTTCCAGGCCTTCGGCGCCGTCGACATCCTGATCGGGCCCCAGAACACGGTGCGCCTGCACACCAACGTGCTCATCTACAACATCGTCAACACGCTGCAGATCGAGAACAACCCGGGGGCGGCGGCCATCATGGCCACCGTCCTCTTCCTCATCATGCTGGGGCTGACCGTGATCCAGATGCGGTTCCTGGAGCGGCGGGTGAACTATGCCCGCTGAGGACCTGATGGACGGCGCGGCCGGCGCGGCCGGCGCGGCCGGGGCAGACGAGGCGGCCGAGGCGGTGGACCCGGCCCGGACGCGGCGGCCACGCCGGCGGCTGCGGACCATCGGCAGCTACACGTTGCTCACGGCGATGGCCATCGTGGTCCTCTTCCCCATCTACATCACCATCGTCAACTCCCTGCTGGTGCCGGACCAGCTGGTGCAGCAACCGCCGCCGCTCTTCCCCAACGACCCCCAGTGGGGCCACTACGCCAGCGCGTGGAACGCCGGGCACATGTCCACCTACATCGCGACCTCGGCCATCATGACGGCGATCATTGTGTTCGGGCAGCTGGTGACGTCGATTCTGGCCGCCTACGCCTTCGCCTTCCTGCGCTTCCCGTTCAAGCGCACGCTCTTCGTCGTCTGCCTGGCCACGCTCATGATCCCGCTCGAGGTGACCTTCATCACCAACCTCGACACGGTGACGTCGCTGCACTGGTTCAACTCCTACGAGGGCCTGGCCATCCCGTTCCTGGCCACCGGCTTCGGCATCTTCCTGCTGCGCCAGGCCTTCCTGCAGATCCCGCGCGACCTGCAGGAGGCAGCACAGCTCGACGGCTACGGGCATCTGGCCTTCATGACGCGCGTGGCCGTGCCGCTGGCACGGCCGGCGCTGGCAGCCCTGGGCGTGTTCTCCTTCCTCGGCGCGTGGAACCAGTACCTCTGGCCGCTGGTGTCGACCGGAGGCACCACGCCCCTCGACACGGTGCAGATCGGCCTCAAGGAACTCCTGGGCACCCAGGTGTCGCAGATCCCGGTGTCGCTGGCCGGCGCGGTCATTGCATTCGTGCCGCTGGTGATTCTCCTCCTGATCTTCCAGAAGCAGCTGGTCCGGAGCCTCACGGCGGGGGCGGTCAAGTAGCCGCCGACGGCCGTCCCGGTGGCTCGGGTGCTAGGCAGTAGCGATGCGGACCGCTCGACTGTCCAGACTCGCCGCCGCGGCACTCTTCGTGACGTCGGCCACCGTGGCCACCACCGCCGCCGTGCTGGTGGGCGGCGCGCCGCCGGCCGGCGCGGCCAAGCTCCCCAGTTGCAACCTCAAGGCGCTGGCCAACCACCAGGGCGTGGTCCCCATCACGTTCTGGGAGTCCGCCTCCGAGGCCAACCTGACCGTGCTGCAGGGGATCACCAACGCGTTCAACTCCTCGCAGTCCAAGGTGCACGTGACGCTGGTCACCCAGGCCGGCTACGACGACACGTGGGAGAAGTACGAGGCCGGACTCAGCAACGGGCAGCTCCCTGACGCCGTCCAGCTCGAGGACGTGCGCACCCAGGCGGCCATCGACACCGGCTCGTTCCTGCCGGTGCAGTCGTGTATGAACGCGGCCAAGTACTCGACCAGTGACTACCTGCCCCGCCCGCTGGCCTATTGGAAGGTCAACGGCGTGCAGTGGGCGCTGCCCTTCGCCGTCTCGGCGCCCATCCTCTATTACAACCAGAACGCGTTCACCAAGGCCGGCCTCAACCCCAACGACCCGCCGTCGACGCTGGCCCAGATGGTGGCCGACGCCAAGACGCTCAAGGCGTCGGGCAGCGGCATGGGCCTGGTGCTCGACCCGTGGCATCTCGAGACCTGGCTGGCCACGGCCAACCAGCTCTTCGTCAACAACCAGAACGGCCGCAGCGGCCGCGCCACCAAGGGCGTTTTCAACACGAAGATCGCCGTCAACATCTTCAGCGAGCTCAAGCAGCTGGTCACGTCCGGCGACGCCACGACCAACCCTTCGAGCGGGCCGGACGAGTACGACAACCTGCTCGGCATGGGCAGCGGCAAGTACGGCATGACCATTGAGACGTCGGCCGCCCTGGGTACGGTCACCCAGCTACTGGGCGAGGGCCAGTACTCGAACGTGAAGCTCGGCATCGGGGCCTTCCCGGTGTACAGCTCGTCGGTGAACGGCGGGATCGAGCCGGGTGGGTCGGGCGTCTACATTTCGAGCAAGGTGCCGGCCATCGACCAGGCGGCGGCGTGGACGTACCTCTCCTACCTCTGCAACACACAGTCCCAGGCGACCTGGGCGGCCGGGACGGGCTACATCCCGGTGCGCAAGTCCTCGGCCCAGACGGCGACGGTCCAGCATCTTTGGGCCACCGACCCGGGCTACAAGGTGGCCTACAACGAAATCAACGTCGGCGCGAACACGCCGGCCACGGCCGGATCCGTCATCGGCCCCTACGACGACGTGCGCACCGACGTCGTCAACGCCGAGATCTCCATGTACACCGGGGGCGTGTCGCCGGCGGCGGCGCTCAAGTCGGCAGAGCAGAACGTCAACTCCACCATTGAGGATTACAACAGCCGGCTGGGGGCGTCGTAGCCGGACGGTCGCCTGATTCTGCCCTGGGCGTAGATGTGCGTGCTGGGTGTGTGTCGGGAGTGGCATGTGGCGTTTGACTCACCGAATCAGCCCGCATCGGTGAGCGATGGCTCGCAATCGCGAGAAAGACGGTTAGCCGGACCACCTAGACACCCGCGCCGAATGTCCGACCGCCGGTCGAACTTCCACTCCGCGCCCGGGGGGCCGGGCGGGACGTGGGAGTGCGACGCGGGTCCCAACACCTAGGCTCGGAACGAACACAAAAGACAGGAGGCCCACGGTGGCGATCGAGGTTGCCCGCACCTACGAGCGCATCAGCCCGAAGGCCTACGAGCACCCGGCGGACAAGGCCGCCACCTCGGCCCTGCACTCGGTGCCGCTCCTCGACACGGTGATCAAGCGCCTGACCGACCTGGGCCACGAGCGGCGGCTGCGCCAGATCGTGATGGGCAACGCCATCCGGCTCGGACCCAAGCAGGTCCCCGACGTCTGGGGCGCCTACGTCCGCTGCACCACCATTCTGGACCTCGAGTCGGTCCCCGACCTCTACCTCATCAACAACGCCGACATCAACGCCATGACGATCGGCGCCAAGACGCCCATCGTCATCGTCAACTCCTCCATGCTGCGCTCGTTCGACCCCGCCGAGGTCGAAACCGTCCTGGGGCACGAGGCTTCCCACGTGCTCTCCGAGCACTACTACTACACGACCGCCCTCCTCCTCCTCGGCCAGTCCCTGCAGGGCGCGCTGCCGCGGTCGCTCCTGCTCGGTCTGCCCGTACGCGCCATGTACCTCGCACTGTTGGAGTGGGCCCGCGCCGCCGAGCTCTCGGCGGACCGTGCCGCCGCCCTCGTCATGGCCGACCCCCTGCAGCCCTGCCGCGTCCTCATGCAGCTGGCCGGCGGTTCGGCCCCCGGCATGAACTTCGAGGCCTTCCTGCAGCAGGCGAGCGAATACGAGAACGAGGACGACCTCTTCTCGCGCCACGCGCGCTTCTGGTCGGAGCTCAACCTCACCCACCCCGTCGCCGTCCGCCGGGTGAAGGAGCTCATGGAGTGGGTCTCCACGGGCGCCTACGACCGCATCCGCGACGGCGACTACCCGCGGCGGGGCCAGGAGCCGCCGCCCTCGGAGGAGTTCGAGGACGCCGTGGCGCACTACCGCGAGCGCTTCGCCAGGATCCTCGACCGCGCCGCCGGAGGCGTGCAGGACCTCGGCAAGCGGCTGAGCAGCTGGGTGGAGCGCTTCCAGGGCGCCGACGACGAAAACGAGGATGACAGCACCTGACACCCACATTGGAGCGGCGCGGCCTCACCCTGAAACGGGCGTTCCACACGCGTTCTACCCAAAACAGGCCGTTTGGTACTGGTGGCACCCGCAATGCAATCGCTAGCATCGCCCGCCGAGCACACTTTCGTGTCGGAGGGAGGGTGCATGGTCTACGGCGAGCCGGAGCAGGTCCAGAGGGACGGCCTGGCAGCACTGCGGGTGCTCTTCGAGCACAGCCCTGACGGGGTGCTCTTCACCCAACCCCGCGAGGGGCGCATTCTGGCGGCCAACCCGGCCGCCTGCGCCATCCTCGGCCTGAGCGAGGACGAAATCCGCCGCCGGGGCCGCCAGGGCCTCATCGATCCCGACGACGCCCGATGGGTGGTGGGCATCGAGACCCTCCTGCGCACGGGGCAGGCGAGCGGCCAGGGCCGGGTCAGGCGGGGCGACGGCAGCGTCATCGAGACGGAGATGACCGTCAAGACGTTCCAAGCGCGGGACGGCGCGACGTTGGGCTGCGCCATCTTCCGTGACGTCTCGGAGCAGGCCCACGCCGAGCGCCAGCTGGGCCACCTCAACGCGCAGCTCGAGGAGCTGCTGGTGGTCGACGAGCTCACCGGGCTGAGCAATCGGCGTGGCCTCATTCTCGGCACCACCCAGCTGTTGCACATGGCGGACCAGCACGCCGCGGAGGTTCAGGTCCTCGTCGTCGACGTACGCGGGCTGACCCAGTTGAACGAGCGGCGCGGCCACGAGGCGGGGGACGCCGCTTTGCTGGCCGTCGCCCGCGCGTTGCGGGTGGCCTTCCGGCGATCCGACGTCGTGGCGCGCCTCGGCGGGACGCGCCTCGCCGCCGTGGCGCTCGATCTGCACCAGTGCGATCGGGCCGGCGTCGCCACTCGGATGGCCGAGCACCTCACCAACACGGAGACGGTGCGCTTCGTGGGCGAGCGCGTCGACATCGCGCTCGGGTGGGCGACGCGCCGCCCGGGCGACACGGCCCCGATAGAGGATCTCCTGGACCAGTCCGATCGAGCCCTGCGCTCGGCCGACGTCCATCCTCCCTTCGCCGCCTTCGCCAGCGCGTAGGGCGTAAGGGCCCTCGGCCGGCTGGCCCCGAGCGGGCCACCCGATTAGGCCGCCTTTTGCAAGCGGCTGAACTGGGGTTTCCTAAATACGACCAACCCGCGTCTATTTAGCTAATTCGGTGGATTAGAGTGCTCAGATGCCCATCGACACTCCAGTTTCCAGCCGGGTCTCGCGCCGCCTCACCCGCGTCGCCGGGATCGGGACTCTGACCACGCTGGCCCTGGCCCTGACCGCGCTGCCGGCGGGCGCGCAGAGCGGCGGCACCGTCAGCCTGGTCGCCTACTCGACGCCCAAGCCGGCCTACGCCGTGCTGGCGGCCGACTTCGCCAAGACCAAAGCGGGCGCCGGCGTCACCATCTCGCAGTCGTTCGGCCCGTCGGGCACGCAGGCCACCTCGGTGATCGACGGCCTGCCGGCCGACGTCGTCAACTTCTCGCTCGAGCCCGACATGGACAAGGTGGTCAAGGCCGGGCTGGTCTCGAGCTCGTGGGACAAAGGCGCGACCAAGGGCATGGTGACCGACTCCATCGTGTCCTTCATCGTCCGGCCGGGGAACCCCAAGCACATCACGACCTGGGCCGACCTGGTGAAGTCCGGGGTGCAGGTGATCACGCCCAACGTGTTCAGCTCGGGCAGCGCCAAGTGGAACATCATGGCGGCCTACGGCGCCGAGATCTCGCAGGGCAAGACCTCGGCACAGGCACAGACGTACCTGTCCGAACTGCTGAAGAACACGGTGGCCCAGCCGGCCAGTGCCAGCGCGGCGCTGCAGACCTTCCTGTCCGGTCAGGGTGACGTCCTGCTCGACTACGAGGACGACGCCCTCTACGCCAAGAGCAAGGGCGAGCCGGTGGACATCATCACGCCGCCGCAGACGATCCTGATCCAGAACCCGATCGCGGTGACCAAGACGGCCAGCCCCGCCGCCAAGGCGTTCGTCGCCTACCTGGAGTCGCCGGCCGGCCAGAAGGTATGGGGCCAGCAGGGCTACCGGCCCGTCCTCCCCTCGGTGGCCGCACAATTCCACTTCCCGAAGCCCAAGACGCTGTTCACCATCAACACGCTGGGCGGCTGGACATCGGTCAACACGAAGTTCTTCGACCCGACGACGGGCATCGTGGCCAAGGACGAGCAGTCGCTCGGCGTCTCCACCGCGAGCGGGTAGGGCGCGGCCATGACCGCCGACGCGTCCGCCGCCCTGCCCGGGCTCGGTCTGGGCCACGAGAGCGACGCGCCCAGCCACCGCCGGCCCGGGCATGGGCGTAGGGGCCCCGGCGCCCCAGGGGTACCTTCCCCCGGCCTGGCCCGGGCGGGGGCGCTCACGGTCCGCATCGGCGGGCCGGCGCTCGCCGTCACCTACCTGTCGCTGCTCGTCGTGCTGCCACTGGCCGCGCTCGTGACCAACGCGTTCAGCGACGGCTGGGCCGCCTTCTGGCGCGCCGTCAGCTCACCGGAGGCGTTGGCCGCGCTGGAGCTCACGCTCGGGCTCGCCGCCGCCGTGGCGGTGTTCAACTCCATCGCCGGGTTGGCCATCGCCTTCGTGCTGGTGCGCGACGACTTCAGGGGCAAGGCGCTGATCAGCGCTGTCATCGACCTGCCCTTCGCACTGCCCACCATTGTGGCCGGGCTCACCCTGCTCGCCCTCTACGGCCCGGACAGCGCGTTCCACGTCGACCTGGCCGGCACCCGCCTGGGCATCGCCGCCGCGCTGGCCTTCGTCACGCTCCCCTTCTGCGTGCGCAGCGTGCAACCGGTGCTCGCCGAGCTGGACCAGGAGACCGAGGAGGCGGCCGACTCGCTCGGTGCCAGCCGCCGGCAGGTCCTGACCCGGGTCATTTTGCCGAGCCTGCTGCCGTCGGTGCTGGCCGGCGCCGGCCTGGCCTTCGCGCGGGCCGTCGGTGAGTACGGGTCGGTCGTGCTGATCTCGGGCAACCTTCCCTTCAAGACCGAGGTGGCGTCGTCGTTCATCTTCAACCTGGCCCAGAGCGACGAGTTTCCCCAGGCCAGCGCCGTTTCCATCGTGCTCGTCGCCATCGCCCTCGTCGTGCTCGTCGCCATCGGCTGGGCCAGGCGCCGCTTCGACGTCCCGGACACCGTATGAGTCCGCCGCCCGGCCAGCGGACGCGCTGGCGCCTGCCCCTGCGCTTCGCCGTGCTGGGCTACCTGACCCTGCTCGTCCTCCTGCCGGTGGGCACGGTCTTCTTCCGTGCCTTCCAGCACGGGTTCGGCGCGGCGTGGGACGCCATCACCGCCCCGGACGCGCTCCATGCGCTGTGGCTCACCCTGCTGGTGGCCGGCATCGCGGTGCCCCTCAACACCATCTTCGGGGTCGGGGTGTCGCTCATCCTGGCCCGCCATCGCTTCCCCGGCGCCTGGCTGCTCGACGCCATGGTCGACATCCCGCTGGCCATCTCCCCTGTCATCATCGGTCTGTCGCTCATCCTCGTGTACGGGCACACGGGTTGGTTCGGCAACTGGCTGGCGGCCCGCGGCATCACGGTCATCTTCTCGGTGCCCGGCATCATCATGGCCTCGGCCGCCGTCTCGCTCCCCTACGTGGTGCGCGAGGTGCTGCCGGTGCTCCAGGAGATCGGCACCGACCAGGAGCAGGCGGCCCGCACCCTGGGCGGCCGGCCCTTCACGGTGTTCCGGCGCATCACGCTGCCGAACATCCGCCGCGGCCTGGCCTACGGCGTCACACTGACCACCGCACGCGTGTTGGGCGAATTCGGCGCGGTGGCCATCGTGTCGGGCCTGATCGCCGGCAAGACCGAAACGATGACGCTGTTCATCTCCGACTCCATCGACAACCTCGACCCCCAGAGTGCCTACGCAGGCGCGGTCGCCCTGTGTCTGGCCGCCCTCCTCGTGCTTACGATTCTCACCGTGACCGACCGCAAGCGGGACCTCTGGCACGGGAAGGCGGCCGCATGAGCATCCGCGTGGACCACATCTCCAAGAAGTTCGGCGACGCGGTCGCCCTCGAGGACGTGTCCCTCGAGGTGCCGACCGGCTCGCTCACGGCGCTGCTCGGCCCGAGCGGCGGGGGTAAGTCGACGCTGCTGCGCATCATCGCCGGGCTGGACACGCCCGACGCCGGCACGGTGGAGATCGAGGGTGAGGACCAGACGGGCACGCCGGCGCGCCAGCGGGGCGTCGGCTTCTGCTTCCAGCACTACGCGGCCTTCCGCCACCTCACCGTCCGGCGCAACGTGGCCTTCGGCCTCGAAATCCGCCGCCGCCCCAAGGCGGAGATCCGGGCCCGGGTGGACGAGCTGCTCGAGCTCGTCGGACTCTCGCACCTGGGCGAGCGCTACCCCTCGCAGCTCTCGGGCGGCCAGCGCCAGCGCATGGCCCTGGCCCGGGCCCTGGCCATCGAGCCGAAGGTGCTGCTGCTCGACGAGCCCTTCGGCGCGCTGGACGCCCAGGTGCGGACCCAGCTGCGGCAGTGGCTGCGCGACCTGCACGACACGCTCAACGTGACCACGGTGCTGGTGACGCACGACCAGGAGGAGGCCATGGAGGTGGCCGACCGGCTGGCCATCATCAACCACGGCCGCCTCGAGCAGGTGGGGACGCCGTCCGACATGTACGAACACCCGGCCAACGAGTTCGTGCTGACCTTCCTGGGGTCGGCCACACGCCTCGGCGGCAAGTGGGTGCGCCCGCACGACCTGGCCATCCACCGGGTGGAGAACGGCCACCCGCTGCCCGGCGCGGTGGAGGGCACGGTGACCCGGATCACGCATCTCGGCTTCGAGGTGAAGGTGGACGTCGAGCTGGGGGCCGGCGAGCCGCCCTGCTGGGTGCAGCTCAGCCGCGGGTCGGCCGCCGACCTCGGCCTCGAGCCAGGGCAGCGGGTCTGGGTGGCGCGGGTCGAGTCCTCGGCGCCCGAGCCCTTCCCCGTCGCCAGCGTCTAACTCCGCCGCCCAGGCACGAGGCTCCGCCGCCCAGGCACGGAGACCCGAAGGCCCAGCCCAACGGGCCTGTGACCCGCGTCAAAAAAACGGTGCGCTGCGCAAGTCGAAGCCGAATCTCGAGCGCGCCTACTCGCTCCCGGGCCACCAGGTGATCGCTCCGTTGGCGTTCGTCTGCGCCAACCTGATCATCTACTGGGCCGGCTGGCAGGTCTACTCGACGCTCATGGTGGCCATGCTCATCGGCTACGTGCTCATGATCCTCTCGGCCGCCTTCCACCTGAACCCGAACCAGCCCAAGGTCGACTGGGGCGCTGCCATCTGGATCTTCCCCTACCTGATCGGCCTGGGGCTCATTTCGTACTTCGGCGGCTTCGGCGCCGGCGGCATCATCGGCGGCATCCGCGGCTTCCAGAACTTCCTCGTGGGCGGCCACGGCGACCTGCCCTTCTGGTGGGACCTGGGTGTGGTGGCCGTCTTCAGCCTGGCCATCTACTACACGGCCATCTGGAAGCGGCTGCCCGAGCCCCAGGTCGACGAGTACGTGCGCGAGGTGTACCCGCCGCCGACGGAGCACGACGTCATGGCCGAGGCCATCAGGTAGGCCACGCCCAGCGTTGCGCAGCCTTCTCGCCGGCCACAGAGCCGCGCGAAGGCTGCTTCGCGTCAGTCCTTCTGGCGCCGGCGGGCGAAGAACAGCGCCAGCGGCGCCGCCCAGCGCTCGGCGCGCAGCACCAGGTCGGGCCGGCGCGAGATGAGCAGGTTGCTCCCCACGGCGAAGACCAGGTACAGGACCAGGCCGACGTTGGCGATGAACCCGAGCGGGATGAGCGCGACGAGGACGACCAGGCGGGCGATCCGGATGCCGGCCCGGGACAGGTTCTTGCGGGCCGTGGTGGAGTCGGGCTCGACGGCCGCCGCCCGGGCCAGCACCTGGGTGCCGTCGCGCCGCTGGCCGGAGGCCCGCAGGGCGACGCCGAGGTTGTTGAGCGCGGCGTAGTTGTTCGGATCGAGGGCCAGCGCCCGGTGGCAGGCGTCGATGGCCGCGTGCCAGTTCTTGGCCCCGATGGCGATCAGGCTGGCGGTGACCCACGTGGCCACGCTGTTGGGGGCCGAGCGGATGGCCAGCTGCATCTGGGCCTCGGCCTCCTGGTGCCGCTGGGCCAGGGACAGGGCCTCGGCGAGGACCAAGTGGCCGTTGGGATCGGCCGGCGCCAGCTGCACGGCCTGGCCCGCCACGCCGACCGCCTCCTCGGCCAGGTGCGCCCGCGACGCCCGCGCCTCGTGCCGGGCCATGGTGGCCAGCGCCCGGCTGCGCAAGCGGTACCCGAGCGGGTCGTTCGGGGCGAGCCGGATCGACTCCTGCGCCGTGCGGGCCGCTTCGGAGAAGTCCTCCTGCCCGTAGAAGGCCCGCGACAACAGCTGGAAGGCGCGCGCGTCGTCGGGCGCCCGCCGCATCACCTCACGCGCCCGGTCCATGGCCTCTTCGTAGCGCCGCACGTCGAGGAGCGCCTCGGCCTCGCGCAGCAGCGCGCTCACGTCCTGCGCGTTCTCCACCCGGTTCTCCCTCGCCCTCGCCCCAGCCCTAGCCGGGCCGGTAGCGCTTGAGGAAGGCGGCCAGCTCGTCGTACTGGCCGTCCTGGTTGGCGTAGCGCACGTGGTTGCGCGCCGACTCGAACCAGGCGGTGGTGCTGGGCCGCACGCTCTGGACCGCCTGGCGGAGATGGCGCAGCTCAATGGGCTGGGTCGTCCCGGTCTTGATGGCCTCGCCGAGGGCCAGCTCCGCTGCGTCGTCGCACACCAGCCGCAGGTCGGCCCCCGACATGCCCTCGGTCAGGCGGGCGAGCTCGGCCAGGTCGACGTCGCCGAGCGGCCGGTGGGACAGGTGGTAGGCCAGAATCGCCGCCCGGGCCGGCGCGTCCGGCGGCAGGACGAGCATCGTCCGGTCGAAGCGCCCCGGGCGGCGCAGGCCGGGGTCGACGTCCCAGGGCTGGTTGGTCGCCCCAATGACGAAGATGCCCTCGTTCGAGCGTCTCGACGCCGTCGAGCTCCACCAGGAGCTGGGCCACGACGTTGCGGGCCGCGCTGCGGCCGAGGTTCATGCGCGTGTGCCCGATGGCATCGAGCTCGTCGAAGAACAGCACGCACGGCGGATTGCGCCGGGCCATCTCGAACAGCTCGTGCAGCTCCTTCTCCGAGCTGCCCAGCCACATGTCGAGCACGTCGTGCAGGCCGATGCTGACGAAGCGCGCCTCGAGCTCGCCGGCCACGGCTCGGGCCAAGAAGGTCTTGCCGCAGCCGGGCGGGCCCCAGAGCAGGAGGCCACCACGCAGCTGCGTGCCGTAGGCCCGGCGCAGCTCGGGGTTGCGCAGCGGGGTGAGGAAGCTCTGGTCCAGTCGCTGCTTGACGTCCTCGAGGCCGCCCACGTCGGCCAGGGTCACCCGGGGCAGGTGGCCCGCCTCGACCAGCACCTCCTGGAGGAAGCGGTCCCAGTCGTGTTCCTCGGAGGCCCCGTCGGGCACGGCCCCGTCGGGTACGGCGTCGTCGGCGCCGACCGCAGCCGGCAGCTGCTCCGGCGCCACCGCGTCGGCCAGCGGCTGGGCCGCGGCACCGCCCTGGGTGAGCGCGCCGTGCAGCCGGGTCCACCCGTCGGCCCGGGGGTCCCCCAGCGTGGCCGCGACCCGGGCGGCCAGCCCGAGGGCCTCGACGTGATCGGGCTGGCGCTGCAGCACCGGCTCGAGCCGGGCCAGGGCGTCGGCCGGTCGGTCGGCGTCCAGCAGGAGACCGGCCAGGTGCACCTGGAGGGCGGCGTTCCCCGGGTCGGCGGTGGCCGCTTCCTCAATGGCGCGCAGGAGGTCGGGGTCGGGTGCCATGCCGCGACGATCGTACTTTCGGGCCCGCTATCCCCAGAAACTCCGACGGTTGTGGATGCGCCCGCAGCATTCGCCGCGTCGAAAGCACGACGGGACCCGGACTTGTCACGTTCAGCTCACACGCTGTCCGCACACCGCTGCCGCGCCCCGTCGCTCGATGCACCGCCACGTCGACCCGCGCCGGGCGCCCTCTCGTCGCCCGTCCACGCGACAACGGGGCGCGACGACCAGGCCGGAGCCAAGGCTCAGGGCACGGCGGCGCCCTTGGCCTCGGCCCGCATCTCCTCGGCGTCCTCGGCCAGGAACCAGCCCTCCTCGACGAGCTCGTCCAGCCGGCGGTTGAAGCGGTCGACGTAGCCGGCGTGGTCCCGGTAGAGGCGGGCCAGCGTCTCCGGCGCCAGCGGCTCCTCAATCCCCACCACGCCGAAGGACGGCGTCCCGTTCTCCTGCTCGCCGGGGGTGGAGGAGTAGCGCAACCGGGGGACGTCCATCTGCGCGCAGCGCACGCCGCCCCGGCTGTTGCCGCACTCGTCCTTGGCGAAGAGCCCGTCCGGGCCCACCTCGATGCGGCCGGCTCGCGGCGGTGCGACGCCGGCCGCCACCCACCGGGCCAGGTGGTGCAGGCCCATGGAGAAGAGCTCGTCGTGCGGCAGGCTGTTCATGGCCGCGCCCTTGGGGACGCTCCCGGCGGTGCCCAGGGGGTCGTTCTGCCACATGGCGTTGTCGTTGTAGGGCGGATAACGGGTGCCCATGTGGCCGACGCCGGCCAGCTCGTAGAGGCGGTAGCGGTCGGCCGGGTCGTCGCTGTCGTCGCGGCGGTAGCGGCGGCCCTCGCGGCCCGGCCGGTTCGGGTCGGCGATGTCGCCGTCGCTCAGCACCTGGACGATCGGGACGTCGACGTGCTCGAAGCGCACCGAGGGCGCCCCGCTCGGGAAGAAGCCGCCGTAGACGGGCGAGCCGTCCCCGTGGCGCTGGGCGTCGTGGCCGTTGAGGATGAAGTCGGTCACCACGCCGCCGGTCTGGGAGTGGCCGGTCAGGACGAGCTGGCGCGCGCCGTAATCGGCGAAGGGCCCCCCGTCGCCCGCCAGCGCGGCCCCGACCTGGGCCAGGATCGGCGTCGACAGGACGTTGATGGCGCGCATCCGCTCCATGCGGGCCTGGAACCCGGCGGGGTCGCGGGGCACCCGCATGCCGTCGATGCCCGACGTCTCGAGGGGCGGCGCGTCGGACCAGATGTCCAGGGACGCGTAGCGCCCGGCGTTGGTGGGCTTCACGAACCCGTCGAGCACGGTCTTCTGCGAGCAGACGGCGGCCCACCCGTGGCCGGCGCGCATCTGGTAGATCGACGTGTAGATCCATATGGGGGCGGCGCTGGCGGCGTGCACCGGCTCCACCATGACCGTCCCGCTGAAGCGGGAGGCGTCCCGGGGCCGCCGCACCGTCAGGGCCGTGGCGTAGGGGTGCCCGTCCACCTGGCCCGTGGCGAACCACTCCTCCTCCACGTAGTCGAACTCGTCGAGGCTCCCCCGGTACTGGCCGGTGGGGACGAAGCGCCCGGGGGGTTCGGTCACCGGCGGGCGGGTGAGGGTGGCTGGGTCAACCGTCATGGTTGCCTCCTTGACCGGTTGCGCGCGGGCACCGTCTGCGCTCGTGCTCCCTGCTTACACCGCCCCCCGCGACGGATCCACCGCCCCCGAGGGAGAGCCCGGCCGTCGACCGTGCGCCGTGGCACGGATGGGCCGCCCCGCCGGCCCGGGTGGGCTCGGCTCCGGGGGACCGGGCCGGCAACTCGACCCCCACGTCGGCGGCGCATGTGCCAGAGTTCGACCGCCAGACGACAGGCGCGCTCCACTCGGGGGGGCCGACCGCGGCAGAGCCGGGGCCGGGTCGGGCGTTGCGCCGCCCACCGGGGGGTGACGACACATGTCCACGTGCAAGGCGGCCGCCGTCGGGGCGGCGGTGGTCGCTACCTTGTGCGGGTTCCTGGGCTCGATTCCGGCCTCGGCGGCCAGCGGCAGCACGCCGGGCGTGACGGCCACGACCATCCGGGTGGGGATCCCCTACGTCGACGTGGCCGCCGTCAAGGCCGTGGGCGTCGACATCGACTGGGGCAGCGTCCCGGACGCCTTCAACGCGGTCATTTCGAACATCAACGCGCACGGGGGGATCAACGGCCGCAAGATCGTCCCCTACATCGTGGCCGTGGACCCGACCGGCACCGCTCCCGCCGCGACCGCCTGCACCCAGCTGATGCAGGACGACCAGGTATTCGTGGCCGTCGCCCCGTTGATGGCCACCTGCTACCTGCAGGCCAACGTGCCCGTCGTCGGAGCCGTGCTCCCCTCGGGGAACGGTCCGGGCCTGGCGCAGGACTTCACGGCGACCGCGCCCGACAACGCCTACGACCCGCTGGAGCTGTCCGTCTTCGACAAGCAGGGCGTGTTCAAGGGCAAGAAGGTGGCCGTCTTCGGCGGTGACCCGGGCGATCAGCAGGAGGCCCAACAGGTCCAGTCGGAGCTGGCCAAGCTGCACATCCCGGTCGTCACCACGGCGATCGACTCGGCGCCGCAGGGCGACCTGGTCGCCTCCAACGCGCAGGTGCAGGTGATCGCCCAGAAGTTCGAGTCGGACGGAGTCAACGAGGTCGTCGCCGTGGGTGACGGGTCGGCCATCTGGCCCCAGGGCCTGTCGGCCCTCCAGAGCACCTACAACCCGTCCTGGGTGGCCACCAACGAAAGTGACTTCAGCGGCGACGTGGGCGCTGATTACAACCCGATCTACCTCGAGAACGTCGTGACCTCGACCCCGCTGACGCCACCCGAAGCCATTTGGCAGAGCCCCGGGACCCAACAGTGCGTCCGCTTGGACCGCAAGGACTACCCGTCCAACCACATCAACGCCTACGACGCGACCCTGCCCGAGTCCGAGGAGACCTGGCTGGGCATTGAGCTGGCCTGCACCGACATGGCCCTCTTCACCGACATCGCCAAGGCGGCAGGCAAGAACCTGACGGTCGCCAGCTTCGTCAAGGCGGGGTATGGCCTGAAGAACGTGTTGCTGCCGGGGACGAACGCGCCCATTTCGTTCGGCCCCGGCCGGCCGTACGCGTTGGGTCCGGTCTACATGGTGCACTACGACCCGACCACCAAGGCGCTGGTCTTCGCCACCAAGTCGGCGACCGGGTGACGTCCGCCGACACAGAAGACGTACCGAGAAGCGGTCCGCCAAAACCCTGAGCGCCCACCCGAACCCCCCAGGCGTGGCCAGGGTTCGGGTGGGTCAGGTCCACTGGTGCGCGAGCCGAGCGCGCTCGCTCGGTGATCGGGACCGCCAGCGTGCGGACGCCGTGCCGGCCGCTCCGTCGTCAGACCTCCGCGTGGCTCAGGGCCAGCGCCTCGTCGAGCGGCAGGTCGACCATGAAGTCGTCCTCGCCCAGCCGGACCTCGTCGACGTCGGCGGCGGTCCGCACCCGGCGGACGCCCGCCACCACCGTGGCGAAGGCGGCGAGGCTGAACAGGGCGGCCACGCCGAACACGAGGTCGAAGGAGTGAACGACGCGGTTGGGGTCCAGGACGCTCGCCGGTCCCAGCTGGGGATGCCCGGCCAAGGAATTGAAGATGGTGACGAGCACGGCCAGGCCGATGGCCGCACCGATCTGCTGGGACACGTTCACCAGTCCGGAAGCGGCGCCGGCGACATCCGGCTCGACGTCGGCCAGCGACGCCGAGGTGAGGGCGACCATGGCCGTCCCGGACCCGCCGCCGATCAGGATCAGCGACACGGCCATCTGGAGGTACGAGGTGTCGCGCCCGATTCCCATGGCCAGAACCAAGCCCAGCGTCGCCGTCAACGTCCCGATCGCCATGATCACCTTTTGCGGCAGGCGCCGAACGAGGACCCGGCTGGTCAGCTGCGACGACAGGAAGACGGAAACCGGCATGGGCAGGAACGCAAGACCCGCCTCGAGAGGCGAGTAGCGGTGGATGTCCTGGAGGAACTGGGCCAGGAAGTAGAAGAGGCCGTAGAAGCCCGCGTAGAGCAACGCCCGAGCCGCGTTGGCGGCGTTTCTCGTGGAGGTGGCCAACAGCTTCAGCGGGAGTATCGGCTCGGCCACCCGTCCCTCGTGCCACAGGAACGTCGCCACCAGGACGGCACCGACCAGCAACGACGACCACCGTCACCGGAGAAGACCAGCCGTCCTGCCCCGCCTGCACCAGTCCCAGCACGATGCCGGTGATGCCGATGGTGCACGTCAGCGCACCGAAGAGATCGTGGTGGCCGTGACGACGTTCGGTCTCGCTGAGCACCATCCGACCGACCAGCCAGACCGTGATGCCGATGGGCACGTTGACGAACATCACCCAGCGCCAGGAGACCAACTGGGTGAGCAGTCCGCCGGCGATCAGGCCGATCGCACCGCCCGCGGCCGACACGGTCGTGTAGAGCCCGATGGCCCGGACTCGAGCGGAACCCTCCGCAAAGGAGACGGTCAGGAGGGAGAGGGCCGAGGGCGCGGCCAGCGCGGCGCCGAGGCCTTGGAGGGCCCGCGCGGCGAGCAGCATCCAGCCGCTGGTGGCGACGCCACCCAGCATGGAGCTGAGGGTGAACACGGCGATCCCGATCAGGAAGACCCGCCGGCGGCCGAAGAGGTCGCCGGCACGGGCACCGAGGAGGAGGAATCCGCCGAAGGTGAGGATGTAGGCGTTGATCACCCAGGACAGCCCGCTGGTCGAGAAGCCGAGGCTGCCCTGAATGTGCGGCAGGGCCACGTTGACGATGGTGGTGTCGAGCACGACCATCAGCTGGGCCATCAGGATGACGAACAGGAGGACGGCTGGGTGTGTCAGGCGCTGCGCGAGCCCACGAGCTGGACTTTCCGGCCGTCCCGCCTGTGGGTTGCCGGAACCGGGGCGCGCTGAGCTCAGGGTCAATTGGGGCATTGACTACGACCTTTCCGCTGGTAGTCTTGAAACCGGAAGGTTCCTCCGGTTATTATACGGAGGGTCCCTCCGTTTAGCAACCCTCTTTTTCGTGGGGTCGAGGTTCGAGATGACACTCAACGAGGCAGTGACAGACACGGCGGCTGGCTCGTCGTTCGGGGAGGCGCTCGACGGCGAGAAGCCCATGCGCGCCGACGCCCGCCGCAACCGCGAGCGGCTCATCACCGCCGCCCGCGAGGTGTTCGCCGAGCAGGGCGGCCACGCGTCCATGGAGGCGATCGCCAAGCACGCCGGGGTCGGCGTCGGCACGCTGTATCGCCACTTCCCCACTCGGATGGATGTGGTGGAGGCTGTCTACGAGAGCGATGTCGAGGAGCTCTCCGAAGCGGCTCGTCGCGTGAATGCAGAGCTCGAGCCCTGGCCGGCGGTCCTAGCCTTCTTCGACGCGTTCCTGCGCTACGCCCGCACGAAGCAGGTGCTGCTCACCGAGCTCCAGCAGGCCTTCGAGAAGAATCCCGATTTGAAGTCACGCTGTCGCGGGATGATCGAGTCCGGATTCGATCTGGTTATCGACCGGGCCAAGGAAGCCGGCGTCGTTCGAACCGACGTCTACGGAGCCGACCTCATGCAACTGGTCAGCCCGATCTGCACCAACGCCGCCATTTCGGTTGAGCAGACACGACGTCTGCTCAACCTGATCCTCGACGGCCTCGGCGCCTCGGCGCAGACGTCTGCCTAGCCCGCCCTCGGCCGGAACCTCCCGACCGTCTCGGGCCCCGCGCCCACCCGTCACGCTCTGAGAACCCGATCTTGTCGGGAACGAAGTCGCCTTGACTGTCGTCCTTGGCGCTGAACACCCGATCGGTTCGCGCCTGCCGACGTAAGGGATCTTCGTCTTGCCTCACCCCCGTGGGGTTGTAAGCCGAAGGTTCCGGGTAAGGAAGCGTCAATGACCCTTGACGGAGGTGTGTGACGTCTACGGCCGTGAACACCCCACGTCGAGACGCGGACGGCCGCTTCGTCGAGCGCGGGCGACGGTCCCACCGGGCCACGAACGGGCCGGCCGAGGCCCGAGCGGCACGCCGCCCAGGCGACAGGCACCTGGCCATTCTCACTCTGGCCATCGTCTTGGGTGTCGCCGGCTTTGCCTTCGCTGTCTTCTGGATCGGCTCACTGATCGTGATGGGAATTTTGTGGGGAACAATGGCTGCCGACGGGCGACGACCCACTGATGATGGAGAGGGACTGCTCGCCGAGGTGGTCGGAGTGGTGATCGACGAGGCGAAGAACGTGACCGAATCCGCTGGGCCGTCCACGAAGAGTGGGCACGAACAATGACTGGACGAGGTGAGCTTTCCTGATGCCGGAACGTTTGAATCGAGCAGCCGGATTGATCGGAGACGCTGTCGGCAAGGTGGAGGCGGTCACGGCTGCTGCGGCTGCCGCCGGTTCGGAGACGGTCGACCGACTCCAGGAACGTCTGACTCCAGCTCGAAAGAGGGTTGCGAGGGCCAACAAAGCGGCCACGAAGAAGCGGGCGGCTCTGTCTCGGAGGGTCGGCGGCGCCAAGAAGGCGGCCACGAAGAAACGGGCGGTGTCTCGAAAGGCCGTCCCAACCAAGAAGGCCGCCACGAAGAAGCGGGCGACGGCGTCTCGGAAAGCCGGCGGCACGAAGAAGGCGGCTGCGAAGAAGCGGGCGACGGCGTCACGGAAGGCCGGCGGCACGAAGAAGGCCACCGCGAAGAAGCGGGCGACGGCGTCTCGGAAGGCGGGCGGTACGAAGAAGGCGGCCACGAAGAAGCGGGCGACGGCGTCTCGGAAGGCGGGCGGTACGAAGAAGGCGGCCACGAAGAAGCGGGCGACGGCGTCACGGAAGGCCGGCGGCACGAAGAAGGCGGCCGCGAAGCGGGTCGCGACAAGGACTCGCTGAGCCTCAGCATCTGGTCTCGGGATCGACTCTTCTCGTGCCCAACGCCGGCGACGGGAGACCCACAGCCGGCAAGAAGACGGCACACGACGCGGGGTCAACGCGCAGAATGGAGCCTTGCTATGGATAAGGAAAGCTTTCTCGACGCCCTCAACGAGGACCTGCAGACCGAGTATCAGTCCATCGTGCAGTACATCAGTCATATTGCGACCGTGACGGGGGCTGAATTCCTGAGCACGATCGATGAACTCAAGGTCCACGTTTCGCAGGAACTGAACCACGCTCAGATCCTCGCCGAGCAGATTGCATTCTTAGGTGGAACGCCGCCGACAACTGTTCCTGCAGTTGAGTCGCAGAGCGGTCGTGACGCGCTGGCCGCCGATCTTCGCCTCGAAGAGACTCAGCTCGAGCGCTACCGGAACCGGTTCAGCCAGGCAATGGATCTCGGGCTGGCCGACGTTGCCGAAGCCTTGCGCCCGCTGCTCGAGCAAACTCAGGAACACGTGAGGGACCTACGGACCGCACTGGGCCAATAACCCCTATCCCGATATCACTCAAGTGGCGTGAGGCCGCCACAAACCCGCATTCGATCGTCGAAGTCTTGATTGATCGTCCGGGGACGACGGTGCGGTCGTGGGCGGAACGCTCGGTAGACCAACTTCGTTGATACCTCGCTGATCGACACCCGCCCGCCCGGCGTCCGCGCCGTTGTGCACTCGTTGTGATTCGCCGCCTGGTATTGCATGAGATGGCGATTCGTCGAACAGACCGCTGGAGAACACTCCTCATCATCGCTCGACTCGCTTCTCACGCTCGGCGTAAACGTGGCTGATTTGGTCAAGTCGCTCCAGAGGATCCTTTGATGTTCAGGGACGGCGAGCGTTTCCGCTGGTCCTCGTGTCGGCGTCAGGTCCGTTGTTCATTCCGTGTTGTTCTTGGTGACCTTTGGCACTCGTCAAAAAGGGCGCCCGCGGCGTCTAATGCATGCGGGGCGGGCGACCGTTAGAGGGGGCATGCGATGACGGAAGAAGTAGTGAGCTCCTCACCCGGCGGATCGAGCCGGACCTACCCCGATGGTCACGACGTCAGCTCAGACGATGTCGTTGGCGATCGGTGGTGGGACCACCCGGTGGGATCGCTCCGACGAACGGGGCATCGGTCTGGACGGATGCTCCGTCACCCACAAACACCGCACTCTATGGCCGTGGGAAGTGGCCGTCGCCGTCAACGGCAGTCAAATGGCGACCCCGGACGAAAGCAAGCGATGAGTGGCATGTCAGACACAAAGGAGAACGAGTTGGGGTTCCGACCCACTGGATTGATCGGGGCGACTCGACGGGCGGCGCCCATTGGCGCCCTCCCCCTGCTGCTTGGTTCGGTGTTGAGCGTGGTCGCATTTGCCACGCCCTCGGCCCAAGGTGCCACGCCAACTGTGCTCTTCTCTTCCTCTGCAGCGGGTTATACGTCCTCGGGCATCACTATTCCGGCGAACATTTGCTTCGTGAGCATCACGGCCTCGGGTGGCGGAGGCGGCACCTCTATTGCTGAGACCGGTGGGTCTGGCGCCACCGTGGCGGCCAGCGTGGCGGTGACCCCAGGTGACACCCTCAGCGTCCTCGTCGGGGGCGCCGGCGGAGCCCCGTCTGGTCCCGCTGGTGGCGCCGGCGGGATCGGTGGCGGAGGCGGGGGCAGCGTCACCAACGGCGGAGGCGGCGGCGCCTCGGTGGTTGCCACAGCAGCCGGCACCCCCCTCGTCGTCGCCGGCGGCGGTGGCGGTGGCGGCGGCGGCGGCGCGGCCGGCGCGGTCGGTAACGCAGGCACGCTCGGCACCAGCGGCGGAGCGGGCTACGAGAGCGCCGGTGGATCCCCCAGCGGTGCGGGCGGCTCGGCGAGCATTGGCGGCGGTGGTGGCGGCGTCACCTCGGGCGGGACCGGCCCCAACGGCGATAACGGCGGCGGCGGCGTCACGGGCACCATCGGCGGCGGTGGCGGCGCGACCGGCGGCCCGGGCACCAACGGTTCCAGCGGAACGGGCCTCGGCGGTCCGGGCGGTCGCAACGAAGGCTCGGCAGGTTCGACGGGCGGCAACGGCGGAACTGGCACCGGCACCGGTGGCAACGGGGCGAACGCCAACACGGGACCTCTTACGGTCGCCTATGAAGGCAGCACCAATGGCGGCGGCGGTGCTGGCGGCATCGGCTTCGGCGGCGGGGCCGGCGGGGTCGGTGCCGGCGGCGGTAATGGCGGCGGCGGAGGTGGCGCCGGCTACGGCGGCGCCGGCCAGGGTGCCGGGGGCTCCTCCTACGTGATCCCCTCGGCCACCCAGGTCACTTCGTCGTCGGCGAATGCCGGGGGCGGCTCGGTCAGCATCACGTATGACCCGACGACCGACGCCTGCACTGGACCTGCGCCGGTCATGTCAGCACCGGCCACCTACACACCGGCCACCTCGACGTCGACCTCATCCCACGGTTACTGGCTGGTCGGCTCGGACGGGGGCGTCTTCAACTTCGGCTCGGCCGACTTCTACGGCTCACCGGGAAGCTTGGCGTTGCAACGTCCCATCGTCGGCATCGTGCCCACGGTCGATCGTGGCGGCTACTGGCTCGCCGCCTCTGATGGCGGCATCTTCAACTACGGTGACGCCGGTTTCTTTGGCTCGATCCCCGGCCTCGGGCTGCACCCGGCCGGCTCGGGACAACCGAACTCACTCAACGCTCCAATCGTGGGCATGGTGCCCTCTGCTGATGATGGCGGGTACTTCATGGTGGCCTCAGACGGTGGCGTCTTCGCTTTCGGCGACGCCCATTTCGCGGGGAGCTGCCCGGGAATTGGGGGCTGTTCAGGAGCCGCGGTGGCGGTCATGCCCGACACAACTGGTGATGGCTACTGGCTGGTGACCCAGACCGGCCACGTCTACGCATTCGGTGATGCACCCAACTACGGGGCACCCGGTCCACAGAACTCGCCGGTGACCTCGGCGGTCAGGACTCCCGACGGTGGAGGCTATTGGATCCTCTTCGCCAACGGGGCCTTAGCCAACTTTGGCGACGCCGGAACCTTCGGCAGCCCAGCTGGTGAGATGGGAGGCCTCAACCCGGCCACTGCCATCTTCACTACCTCGGACGGCACCGGGTACTGGGTTGCCGCGGCCAACGGTGCAGTCGCCAACTATGGCGAGGCTCCGAACGACGGGTCCATGGTCGGAGAGCACCTGAACGGTGCCATCATCGCGGCAACGGGCTGGTAACGCCGATCTCCCTATCGCGTCACCGACATCACCGTCGTCGTGACCGTTCAGCTCTACGAATTTCTGCGAGCACCGCCGCCGGCAGGGTCAATCGAGACATCGTCCGCGGTCAACGTAACGGTCATGCCCTCGCAGGCAGCCTGCACTCGTTCGCTTTCAGCTCCCCAGCACTTCTGCGCATCGGCCACCAGGAGCTCCAAATCGTCGTCGGTGTGGTACGGATCATGGTGAAAGAGGAGCAAACGGTCGACGTCAGCTAGGCGCGCAAAGTCGACGACGTGTGCGATAGCCGAATGGCCCCACCCGATGTGGCGGGGATATTCGCCATCGCCGTATTGGGCATCATGCAAGAGCACATCGGCGAGGTGGGCCAGGCGGTAGCCGCTCACCCATTCGACAGGGCGCCCGGAGAGACCGAATCCAAGCCCTGGCTCGTGATCGGGCAGGTAGACGACGGAACGCCCCTGTTCCTCTATGCGGTATCCGACGGTCGGCCCCTGGTGGGTGACCAACGAAGCTCGCACGGTCAACGAGCCGATGGTAACCGGTCCCTCTGGAGCGTCGTGAAATTCAAGGTGTGCCGGAATGTCGGCAAGTCGGACCGGAAAGAGAGGTGGCGACAGATAGGTCGAGATCCGGTCGGCTAACGACTGAACGGGAGAGGATGGACCCCATATGTGAATCTCACGTCCGGGATCAAAGAGCGGGCGGAAGAACCCAAGGCCCTGCAGGTGGTCGAGATGAAGGTGGCTGAGCAGGATGTCGATTCGCGGTGCACCATCTTTCGCCATCGCGACTCCGAGGGGACGCATACCTGTGCCGGCGTCAAGCACCAGCAATTCATCTTTGTCTCCACGTACCTCCACGCAGGATGTGTTGCCGCCATATCTGAGCGTGTCGGCGCCGGGCGCGGCCAATGAACCGCGACAGCCCCACACACGAATTCTCATTCTTTCGATCGCCAGAACACGGTCAGCACACCGTGCATATCGCCAACATGGCCGAAGAGAGGGTATGCGGTGACCTCGAACGGCTGACGAGTCCCATCGAGGGTGGTGGCCAGGAGTGTTCGGTGCGCCGGTTCGCGATCGTAAAAGGCGACCCCTGCTGGCGAGTCGCGACGCCTCATTGGAGTCCCGTCGACCTTTCCCAGGTCGAGCATTGCTCCGAACTCGAGGGCGGTGATGCCGCCGACTTCGCCGTAGCTCTTGCCGAGCAGGAGTTCAGCCGCTTCGTTGAAGTAGACGAGCGTGCCCCCAGCGTCGATCAAGAACATCGGTGTCGCCAGATTGGCGGCGAGCTCGCGAGCGAGGATCAGAGGCAAGCTGGGCTCGCTCGTCCTGCTCCCTTCTGTCGCCATGGGTGCAGACTACGACCACGCGAGCGTGCTCATGGGTTTGAAACGCACGCTCCGGGGGAGAGACTCGAACTCTCAACCTAGCGGTTAACAGCCGCTTGCTCTGCCATTGAGCTACCCCGGAAGGGCGAGAACAACCCCCGAACGTTAGCAGCGCGGCAGTCCCGCTCTTGGCCGGGAATCACCGGAATTCTCGGCGCGATCAGGACTCTTCTGGACAGTCCCACGCAAATGGGCGGGTCCTCCCTGCAACCGTGGCGCCGATCGCTCCCACTAACCTCCGCCGCGTGTCGCAACCCGATCAGTCGTCCGGTGCGCCTCCCGGCGCGAGGCCCGAAGAGGTCGACTGGCGACGGATCGCCGGCACCACGCTCAAGATCATCGGCTGGGCCATCGTCGCCGGCCTCGGCCTGGTCGTCGTGGCTCGAGCTGTCGCCTGGGACAAGTGGATCCTGTTCGCGGAACTGGACGCCGGCGTCGACGTCCTGTTCCTCCCCGCCTGGCTGGTGCTGGTGGGAGCGCTCATCGGGAAGAAGTGGTGGATGGCCGGAGCGGCGGCACTTCTGTGCGCCGCCCAGGTGATCTACGTGGCGCCCGAAGTGCTGGCCTCGTCCCCCGTCCCGGCCGCCGCGTACTCCGAGCCCAAAATCCATCTCTTCGACGCCAACGTGCAATCGTTCAATTACGACATGTCCGGCTACATCGAGCAGCTGCGCCGCGACCGACCCGACCTCGTCACCCTCGAGGAGACGCATGGGTCGGACTACGAGCAGTTCCTGCAGTCCGGGGTGTTCAACGACCTGCCCTACCGGTTCACGATCCCCGTCGAGTCCGGGTCGCGAGGTTTCATCATCGCCAGTCGGTATCCACTGGGCCATGGGGTGGTGTCCCATGTGAACGGGCTCGCCTACATGATCCGATTCAGCCTGTTGTTTCACGGGCGACATTTGCCCTTCTGGGTCGTGCACACCACCCCGCCGGTCCCTCCAGGATGGAACAACTGGAACCTCGAGCTCAATGGCGTCGACGCCGCGCTGGAGAAGGCTCACCCCCGGCCGCTCCTGATGGTGGGCGACTTCAACGCCACTTGGGGGAACCGGGGCTTCCGGGCCATCCTCTCGACCGGTCTCACCGACGCCGCCGCCGCGCGGGGGCAACCCTTTGACTTCACGTGGACCCAGCGCCTGCCCCTGCTACCGCCCCTCATACGGATCGACCACGTGCTCACGGGGGGCGACGTCACCGTGACGACCATCAACTCGCACGAGGGTCCCGGCAGTGGCCATCGGGACCTCACCGCCACGGTCGCCGTCGGCAGCTGAACCCGGGCGGCGCCCGTGTCGCACGCGTTCGGCTGCGGTGACACAGTCCGGATTTGCTCCCCCGGTTACCATGCCCGGATGGCGCGCGGCATCGGGACCCGCTGATGCCACGGTGCGCCCAGGCCCACGGTGGCTCGACGCTCGTGCCGGTGCGCCGTCGGCTCTCACGCTCGGCTGTCCGCACGCTTGCCCTCCTGAGCATCAGCCTCGGCGTGCTCGCGGTCGTCGTGGCGGCTCCCGCCGGCGGCGGTGCCTCGTCAACGTCCAAGAAGACCACCTCGACGTCGAAGCCCCTCTCGATCATCCCGCAAGCACGGGTCGGGCAGCCGTTGGTCACACCCGGTCACAACGCCACGAAGGGTCCGGTCGGCGTCAACCCGGCCAAGGCCCAAGGCATCAATCTCACGATCCTCAGCGGGCTGCTCGAGGGCCAGCCAATCTACAACGGCGACTTCGCCGACCCGTTCGCCCTCTACGAGGACGACACCGTGTACGCCTACGCCACGAACACCACTGGTGGGCCGAACACGAAGCCGGCTCACATCCCGGTCATCGCCATCACCCGCTCCACGGGCTTCAAGGGCCACTATCTCGGCGACGCCCTGCCCATCCTGCCCAAGTGGACCGTGCCCGGTTACCAGTGGGCGCCGTCGGTGTGGGCACGCCCGAACGGGACCTTCGTCCTGTACTACTCCACGCCGGCCACCCAACCGCTCAACTGCGTCTCCAAGGTGACCAACCCGGGATGTGTCGAGACGACGCACGGGCCGAACACGGCGATGTGCATCTCCCGCGCCACCAGCACGAGCCCGTCCGGCCCGTTCGTCGACGACTCGTCCTTCCCGTTCGTCTGCCCCTACGCGGAGGGAGGCGCCATCGACCCCAGCATCTACATTCGGTCCGACGGCACCCCTTGGCTGCTGTGGAAGAGCGACGGTGACTGCTGCAACCAGCCGACGTACATCTTCTCCCAGCAGCTGTCCCCCGACGGGCTGTCCACCGTCGGGCCGCCCCACCTCCTCATCGGCGCCACCCAGGCGTGGGAGGGCGGCCTTGTCGAGGCACCCTCCATGATCAGAGAGGGATCGATCTACTGGCTCTTCTATTCGGCCAACCTCTGGGGAACTCCGAACTACAGCATCGGCATCGCGGCCTGCAGCTCGGTCACCGGCCCCTGCACCAAGCCACTCGACCGGGCCTGGCACACGAGCACGAACAGCGCCAACGGGCAGGGGTTCGGCGGATCCGAGTTCTTCCAGACCGGCAGCCTCATCTGGATGGTGCATCACGGGCTCGTGCCCGGAGAGGCGGGCAACTACGCCGTGCGGCGCCTCTACGTCGACTTAATCGTCTTCCCCCCCGGCGGTCTGCCGGAGGTAGGTGCCCAGGCGCCGGCCGCCGCCATGGCCGAGGCCGAGCTGTACTACGAGGACCCCAGCCTCCCGAAACAGCCGCGCCAGGCGTACACCCATCTGATCTCGACCGTCCCCGTCCCGGGTGCCTTCGCCGGCGTCAGCGCGAAGAAGGCGATCAGCGACGGCGAGTTGGCGTGCGCCGGCCTCGCCGAGCAGGACGATCCAGCGCAGTTCGTGGCCTCGCTCGCCGGACGCGGCCTGACCGCCTTCGAGTCATACGTCGTGCTGGAATTCGCCGCCCAGTACCTCTGTCCGAACGAGATCCCGCAGGCCACGTCGGACATGCAGGAAGCGCTGCTATCGAGTTCCTGAGCCGGCCGCGATCAGGACTCTTCCAAATAGTCCCGCAGCAAGTGGGCAGCGTCGGGCCGGCGCAACTTGGCCAGCGTCTTCGACTCAATCTGGCGCACCCGCTCCCGGGTCACCCCGAACTCCTTACCCACTTCCTCGAGGGTGCGGATCTTGCCGTCGTCCAACCCGAAGCGCAGGCGCACCACGTCCTGCTCGCGCTCGGACAGGTGGCCCAGCGCCTCCCGCACCGCCGCGTCGAGCAACGAACGCGTCGCCGCATCGTCGGGCACGACCGCTCCCCTGTCCTCGATGAGATCGGACAGATTGAAGTCGTCCTCGTCGCCCACAGGCTGTTCGAGCGAGACCGTGTCCTGGTTGATGCGGAGTATCTCGCGCACCCGCTCCATCGGCAGCTCCACCCGGTGCGCCACTTCTTCGATGGTCGGCTCCCGGCCCAGCTCCTGCAGCAGCTGGCGCTGCGCCCACACCACCTTGTTGATCGTCTCCACCATGTGCACCGGAATGCGGATGGTGCGCGCCTGGTCGGCGATCGCCCGGGTGATGGCCTGGCGGATCCACCACGTCGCGTAGGTCGAGAACTTGAACCCCTTCGTGTGGTCGAACTTGTCGACCGCCCGCATCAAACCGAGGTTGCCCTCCTGAATGAGGTCGAGGAAGGCCAGCCCACGGTTGCGGTAGCGCTTGGCGATCGACACCACCAGGCGCAGGTTCGCCTCAATGAGGTCGTCCTTCGCCTTCAGCCCCTTGTGCATCACCCGCCGGCACCTGCGCACCGCAGCGTCGTCCAGCACGTCCGACTGCGGGCCCTCTCCGCTGAGCGCCAGCTCGTGCGCCGCCAGCTTGGCCGCCGCCTCGTTCCCCTCCTCGATGGCCTGGGCGATCTCCACCTCGAGCTCGGCGTTCAACAGGGGGACCCGGCCGATCTCCTTCAGGTAGGTGTGGACCGGGTCCTCCGCGTTCCCGACCGACTCGGCCGCCGCGCCGGCGCGCTTCCCGTTGGTCTCGCGACGCCCTTCGGCCGCGCCGTTGGACTTGGCCGCCTTCGCCTTCTTGCGCGGCGCGACATCGACGGTGAGGGTCTCGGTCTCCACTTCCTCCTCGACCAGCTCCACGCCTTCCGCCGCGATGCGGAGGATGAGCGTCGCCAGCACCTCGGGAGTGAGCTCCACCGTGTGCAGCGCCTCGATCAGCTCGTCCTGGGTGAGGTGCCCCTTCACGCGCCCGGCGGCCAGCGCCGCGTCGAATTGGACCTGCGACACACCGGGCGGCAACGCGACATGCGCGATCGACGCGAGCACATCGGGTGCAGACGGAGGTTGTGCTGTCGACGCGTCGACGCCCTCGTCGTCGATCGCTACCGCCGAATCGTCGGTCACCACCCTCGCCCTGCCAACGTCGTCACCTCACTCCCTCCCAGCCAACCACGCTACCAACCGCCCGGCTGCGTCGCGTCCACCGGCGGAATCGTCCAGTTCATGCAGCCAGAGCAGCACTTGCGCCGATTCGGCCGCTCCGGCCTGCCATGACTCGTCGTCCGCACGTGACTCGATCTCGATGTCGGCCAGCGCGCGCCGGACCGCTTCGCGCACCAGAACGGTGACCACCGAGTCCACCGGGTCGCCCAGCGCGGGGTCACCGGCCATGGGTTCCTCGACCAGGACGCGACGGAGCAGGAGCGCCACCTCGGGCGACGCCGTGTCAACGGCGTCGTGCACGCTGTCGCTCTCCAAGAGCGCGACGAACGCCTGGCGCTGCACCGGGTCGGTGAACAGGACCGCATGGACACGATCATCAACATCTTCGGGACGGTGCACCGCTAACTTGAGCGCTTCGAGTCCCGGGCCGGGTCGGAATGTGTCCGTCTGGGCGATTCCCGCCCCCTCCCCGCCGGCAAACCACTCCCCGTCGTCCTCGGGGTACTCGGGGGGCGGCGGCTCGTCACGCCGGCGGCTGCGCCTCGGCTCGGCGGGCGGGTGGGCCCGCACGTGGTCGAGGCGCTCCCGCAGCTTCGCCGCGTCGAGCCGGCAGCGGTCGGCCAGCTGCATCACGTACTGGTCCCGCACCAGGTCATCGGGGTGCTCGGCCACCGCCGTCAGAGCCGCCTCGGCCGCCCGGGCCCGGCCCTCGGCCGTCGACAGATCGCCTGCCCGCAGCATGCGGTCCACCCGGAACTGCAGGAAGGGCCGCGCCTCCTTCACCGCCCGAGCCAGCCCCTCGGGATCGCTGCGGGCCAGGTCGCCCGGGTCGCTGCCACCCGGCAGGTCGGCCACCACCACGTCCACCTCGTGCTTGCGCTCCCACTCGTAGACGCGCGACGCGGCGTTCTGCCCGGCGCTGTCGGCGTCGTAGGCCAGCACGATGCGCTTGCCGAAGTTGCGCAACAGGCTGAAGTGCTCCTCGGCCAGCGCCGTGCCGCACGTGGCCACCGCCCTCGGCACGCCGGACTCGAAACAGCCGATGACGTCGGTGTAGCCCTCGCACACCACCACCTCTCCCTCGGCGATGATGCCCTGCTTGGCCCAGTTCAGCGCGTAGAGCGTGCGGCGCTTGGAGTAGATGGGCGACTCCTGCGAGTTCTTGTACTTGGGCTCCGGGCGCTCCGGTGGCGGCTGGCCCGGCTGCGGCGGCAAAATGCGCCCGCCCAGCGCCACCGGGCGGCCCGAGGGGTCGCAGATGGGGAACAGCACCCGGTTGCGGAAGAAGTCCTGCACCCGCCCGCGCCGGTTGACGAAGCCGAGCCCCGAGTCCGACAGCACCTTCGTGGGCAGGCGCATCGACGTGGCCAGCGCATCCCACTCGTCGGGGGCCCAACCGAGGCGGAAGCGCCGCACCACCTCGCCGTCGTAGCCGCGCGAGCGCAGGTAGTCGCGTGCCCGGCCGGCGTCGGGCGCGCGCAGCAGGCGCTCGTGGTACCACTGCACCGCCCGCTCCATGGCGTCGAGCAACTCGGAGCGCCGCTGATGGTCCCGGCCCGCCTCGCGGTCCTCGTGCAGGGTGATGCCGGCCCGGTCGGCCAGCAGCCGCACCGCGTCGACGAAGTCCAGGTGCTCCATGGCCCGCACGAACGTGATGGCGTCGCCCGCCTCGTGGCAGCCGAAGCAGTAGTACATGCCCTCTTCGGCGTTGACGCTGAACGAGGGCGTCTTCTCGGTGTGGAACGGGCACAGCCCGCTCCAGCGCCGGCCCACCTTCTTCAGCAGCGTGTGCTCGCTGATCAGGGCCACGATGTCGGAGGCCGCCCGGACCTGGGCCACCTCCTCGTCCGGAATCCCCACGCCCTGACGGTACCGCGGCGCCGCGCCACCCCAGCCCTGGCGGCCGGCGTCCCCGGTCAGCCCTCGGCCAGGACGGCCTGGGCCGCCGCCAGCCGGGCCACCGGCACCCGGAAGGGCGAGCAGCTCACGTAGTCGAGCCCGGCGTCGTAGAAGAGGCCGATGGAGGCCGGGTCGCCGCCGTGCTCGCCGCACACCCCGATCTTGAGCCCGGGCCGGGTGGCCCGTCCCCGCTCGACCCCGAGCCGTACCAGCTCGCCCACGCCGTCGAAGTCGACCACCTCGAAGGGGTTGCGCGGCAGCAGGCCGTACTCCAGGTAGGCGTCCATCATGCGGCCCTCGACGTCGTCGCGCGAGAAGCCGAAGGTCATCTGCGTCAGGTCGTTGGTGCCGAAGGAGAAGAACTCCGCCACCTCGGCGATCTCGGCCGCCCGCAGCGCGGCGCGCGGTGTCTCGATCATCGTCCCGATCGTCACCTCGAGCGTCCCCGCCTTGCCCGACGCGGCCGCCTTGGCCCCCTTGGACGGCTTGGGCGCCCGCTCCTTGTTCACGTCGGCCACCGCGTCCTCGACCCAGCCCCGGGCCAGCGCCAGCTCGGCGCGGCTCACCGTCAGCGGAATCATGATCTCGACGACCGGATGCCCGCCGTCGGCCACCCGCTGGCGCGCCGCCTCCATGAGCGCGCGCACCTGCATGGCGTAGAGCCCCGGCTTGATCACCCCGAGGCGCACGCCGCGGGTCCCGAGCATCGGGTTGGCCTCCCGCCACGACAGGGCGGCTTCGTAGAGGCGGCGCTCCTCGGGGTTCAGCCCGACCGTGGCATCCTTGATCGCCAGGTCCTCGGTGGAGGGCAGGAACTCGTGCAGGGGTGGGTCGAGCAGGCGCACCGTCACCGGGAGCCCGTCCATGGCCTCCAAAATGTCGATGAAGTCCAGCCGCTGCACCCGGCGCAGCTCCTCGAGCGCGTCGGCCTCCTCGGCCGCCGTCTGCGCCAGAATCATCCGGCGCACCACGGGCAGGCGGTCCTCGCCCAGGAACATGTGCTCGGTACGGCACAGGCCGATGCCCTCGGCGCCGAGCTGGCGCGCGTTGGCCGCGTCCTCGCCCGTGTCCGCGTTGGCCCGCACGGCCAGCTTGCCCCGGCGGATGTCGTCCGCCCACGACAGCACCGTCTCGAACTCGCGCGGCGGCTTGGCCGAGGTCAGCGGCACCTCGCCTGACACCACGATCCCCGCCCCGCCGTCGAGCGAGACCCAGTCCCCCTCGGAAAGCGTCACGCCGCCCGCCGTCACCGTGCGGTCGCCCAGGCGCAACACCTCGGCGCCGACCACGGCCGGCTTGCCCCAGCCGCGCGCCACGACGGCGGCGTGGCTCACCAGGCCGCCGCGTGCGGTGAGGATGCCCTCGGAGGCCAACATGCCGTGCACGTCCTCGGGCGAGGTCTCGCTGCGCACCAGAATGACCCGTTCGCCTCGGCCGGCCGCCGCCGCGGCATCGTCGGCCGTGAAGTAGATGCGCCCCACCGCCGCCCCCGGGCTGGCCCCGAGGCCCTTGGCCCACACCGGGTAGCCCGAGCCGGCGAACTGCGGGTGCAGCACCGAGTCGAGGTGGTCCTCGGTGAGGCGCGACACCGCCTCCGCCTTCGAGATGCCGAGGTCGCTCGGCTTCACCATGTCGACCGCCATCTTGAGCGCGGCCGCCCCCGTCCGCTTGCCCACCCGCGTCTGCAGCATCCAGAGCTTGCCCTGCTCAATGGTGAACTCGGTGTCGCACATGTCCTGGTAGTGCGACTCCAGGCGTCCGAAGATGTCGAGCAGCTCCGCGTGCACCTTGGGGAACTGCTTCTTCAGCTCGGCGATCGGCTCGGTGTTGCGGATGCCGGCCACCACGTCCTCGCCCTGGGCGTTGACCAGGAAGTCGCCGTAGGCACCCTTGGCCCCCGTCGCCGGGTCGCGGGTGAAGCCCACGCCCGTCCCCGAGTTGTCGTCGCGGTTGCCGAACACCATGGCCTGCACGTTGACCGCGGTGCCCAGGTCGTGCGCGATGTGCTCGCGCTCGCGGTAGGCGATGGCGCGCGGCCCGTTCCAGCTGCGGAACACCGCTTCGATGGCGCCGCGCAGCTGCTCGTCGGGCTTCTGGGGGAACGGCTTGCCGGTGTGGCGCTCCACGATCTGCTGGTACGAGTGGACGAGATAGCGCAGCAGCTGGGTCGGCACCTTGGCGTCCGACGTGGTCCCGGCCAGCTCCTTGGCCGCATCGAAGAGCGCGTCGAACTCCTCGCCGGGCAGCTCGAGCACGATGCGCCCGTACATGGCGATGAAGCGCCGGTACGAGTCGAACGCGAAGCGCTCGTCGCCCGTCTGCTTGGCCAGGCCCTCGACCGAGTTGTCGTTCAGGCCCAGGTTGAGGACGGTGTCCATCATCCCGGGCATGGAGAACTTGGCCCCCGAGCGCACCGAGACGAGGAGCGGGTCGGCGGCGTCGCCGATGACCTTGCCCATGGCCGCTTCCAGCCGGGTCCGGGCCGCCGCCACCTCGGCGTCGAGGCTCTTGGGCCAGCCGCCCGCCATGTAGTCGCGGCAGGCGTCGGTCGAGATGGTGAAGCCCGGCGGCACCGGCAGCTTCAGTACCGACGTCATCTCGGCCAGGTTGGCACCCTTGCCGCCCAGGAGGTCCTTGAGCTCCATCGGCGGGCGGGGGTGCGTGTGGTCGAAGTCGAAGACGTACGGCATCGGGCCTCCTGGGCGATCCGCGTAGCGAGCGCGGGCACGGGGTGGTCGCCCTTCCCGATCTGGGGCGGGCACAGCCAGGTTACTTTGCCTCAGGTGCCCCTCAGCTGCGGGGGACTTGGCGCTGGAACACCTCTTTGGCCTGCCGCATGAAGTCGCGCACGACGGCCAGCTCGTCCTCCTTGAACTGCTGGGCCAGGCGCCGCATGTCCTCGGCCACGGGCTTCTGCAGCCCCTCCAGGCGCTCCTGCGCCGCCGGCACGATCTCCACCCACACCCGGCGGCGGTCCTCGGTGTCGCGCCGCCGCGTCACCATGCCGGCGTCCTCCAGGCGGTCGAGGATGAAGGTGACCGCCCCCGTCGTCAGCCCGCTCTCCTCGGCCAGCCGTCCCGCGGTGAGCGGCCCCAGGCGGCCAATAAGGTCGAGGCAGCGCATGTCGGTCCTGCTCAGCTTCAGCTTCTTGGCCAGTCCCTCGTCGAAGTCACTGGCGGCGCCGAGGTACCCCATGATCTCGTTGCGCAGCTGCTGCGCCAGCTCCCGTCGTGACGGTTGTCTTGACACCTAAGTAACTTTAGCACTAAGTTTCTTTCTCAGTGGCCTATTCTTCCGACTCCATCGCCGTCGAGGCGCACGACCTGGTCAAGGTCTTCCCCAACGGCAACGTGCGCGCGCTCGACGGCGTCTCGTTCGAGGTCGAGACCGGCACCGTGCTCGGCCTGCTCGGCCCGAACGGCGCCGGCAAGACGACGGCGGTCCGCATCCTGTCCACCATCCTCGAACCCGACGAGGGCACGGCCGCCATCCTGGGCCACGACGTGGCGCGCGATCCCGACGTCGTGCGCCGCATCATCGGGCTGGCGGGACAGTACGCCACCGTCGACGAGAACCTGACCGGGCGCGAGAACATCCGCATGGTCGGCCGACTGAGCCACCTGAGCCGCAAGGTGTCCTGGGCCCGGGCCGACGAGCTGCTCGAGGGCTTCGGCCTGACCGACGCGGCCAACCGCGTCCTCAAGACCTACTCGGGCGGCATGCGCCGTCGCCTCGACCTGGCCGCCGCGCTGGTGGCCGGCCCGCCCGTCCTCTTCCTCGACGAGCCCACCACCGGCCTCGACCCCCAGGGCCGCCAGGACCTCTGGGTGGTCATCGAGGACCTGGTGGCCGAGGGGACCACGGTGCTCCTCACCACCCAGTACCTCGAGGAGGCCGACCGCCTGTGCCGCGACATTGTGGTGGTCGACCACGGGCGCGTCATCGCCGAGGGCACGCCGGCCGAGCTGAAGGCCGACCTGGGCACCTCGGTCATCGCGGTCACTCTCGGCAGCGTCGACGTCGTCGGCGAGGCCGTCCGGCTGCTGGCTCCCCTGGCGGACAAGGCGCCCGTCATCGACCACGAGGTCGTCGAGCTCACGGTCGAGAACGGCCCCGCCGTCGGGGCCGAGGTGCTGCGCGCGCTCGATGCCGCCCACATCCCTGTGGCCGGCCTGGCTCTGCGCGAGCCCAGCCTCGACGACGTGTTCCTGAGCCTGACCGGGCACAAGACCGAGGGCGAGACCGACGAGGAGCGTGCGGCGCGCCGGGCCGGCAACCGGCGCCGCGCCGCGGAAGCTGCCTCCTCCGCCGACACCGACGGAAAGGACGCCGCATGAGCACCATCGCCCTCCCCCGCAACGCCGTCGAGCGCCCGGCGCCCCAGGCAGGCAGCCGCATCGGTTGGGCCGTCCAGGACGCGCTCACGGTGACCTGGCGCAACCTGCTGGCGCTGGCCCGCACCCCCGAGACCGTGTTCTTCTCGGCCGTCCAGCCGATCATGTTCGTGCTGCTGTTCACCTTCGTCTTCGGCGGCGCCATCCACGTCCCCGGCGTGCCCTACGTCGACTACCTCATGCCGGGCATTTATGTGCAGACGGTCACCTTCGGCGCCATGTACACCGCGGTGGGCCTGGCCGAGGACCTGCAGAAGGGCCTCATCGAGCGCTTCCGCGCCCTGCCCATGGCCCGCTCGGCCGTGCTGGCCGGGCGCACGACGGCCGACCTGGTGCGCAACGTGTTCACCGTGCTGATCATCAGCCTGGTCGGCTTCGCCGTCGGCTTCCGCATCGGCACCGACATCGGGCTCTTCCTCTGCGGCGTCCTGGTGGTGCTGCTGTTCTCCTACACCGTGTGCTGGGGCTTCGCCTTCGTCGGTTTGACGGCCCCCAACGCCGAGACGGCGCAGCTCATGGTCTTCCCCATCCTGTTCCCGTTCGTCTTCGCCTCGTCGGCCTTCGTGCCGGTGAGCGTGATGCCGGGCTGGCTGCAGGCCTTCGCCAAGCACCAGCCGGTGACCCAGGTGGTCGACGCCGCGCGCTCGCTCATGACGGGAGGCAGCCTGCACGACCCGACCGCCATTTGGCAGGCGCTGGCCTGGTGTGCCGGCATCCTCGTGGTGACGGTCCCGCTGGCCGTGCGCAAGTACCGCCGGGTGGCCTGAGCCGGGACGGGACAACTCCCGCGCCTACTCGTCGCCGCTGCGTCGGCGCAGTTCGGTGAGCAGGTTGGCGATGGGTACCCGCACCTGCTCGGTGCTGTCGCGGTCGCGCACCGTCACCGCCTCGTCCTCGAGCGAGTCGAAGTCGACGGTGATGCACCACGGCGTGCCGATCTCGTCCTGGCGCCGGTAGCGCCGGCCGATGCTCTGGGTCACGTCGTAATCGCACATGAAGTGGGGCTGCAGCGACTTGAGCACCTTGCGGGCCAGCGGCTCGAGGGTCTCCTTCTTCGACAGCGGCAGCACGGCCACTTGATACGGCGCCAGCCGCCAGTGCAGCCGCAGCACCGTGCGGGGCTCGTCCCCCACCTCGTCCTCGGTGTAGGCCGCCAGCAGGAAGGCCATCATCGTCCGGGTGGCCCCGGCCGCCGGCTCAATGACGTAGGGGATGTACCTCTCGTTGGTCTGCTGGTCGAAGTAGTCCAGGGAGACGCCCGACGCCTTGGCGTGGGCCGTCAGGTCGTAGTCGCCCCGGTTGGCGATGCCCTCGAGCTCGTCCCAGCCCCAAGGAAAGAGGAACTCCACGTCGGCCGTGCCCTGCGAGTAGTGGGACAGCTCGCTCTGCTCGATGGTGGCGCAGCCGCAGCTTGTCGGCGGGGATGCCGAGGCCGAGATACCAGTCCATCCGCTCGGAGAGCCAGTAGTCGAACCACTTCTGGGCCTCCTCCGGCGGCACGAAGTACTCCATCTCCATCTGCTCGAACTCGCGGGTGCGGAAGACGAAGTTCTGCGGCGTGATCTCGTTGCGGAACGACTTGCCCACCTGGGCGATGCCGAAGGGCGGCTTCTTGCGCGTGGTGCCGAGCACATTGGCGAAGTTGGTGAACATGCCCTGGGCCGTCTCGGGGCGCAGGTAGGCCACGTGGCCCTCGTCCTCCACCGGGCCGGCGTGCGTCTTGAACATCAGGTTGAAGGCCCGGGCCTCGGTCAGGTCGTGCGAGCCGCAGTTGGGGCAGACCCCGTCGATCTTGTCGGCGCGCCAGCGCTCGCGGCAGTTCTTGCAGTCGACCAGGGGGTCGGTGAAGGTGGCCAGGTGTCCCGAGGCCTCCCAGACGGCGGACGGCCCCAGAATGGCGGCGTCGAGCCCCACCACGTCGTCGCGCTCCTGCACCATGGCGCGCCACCAGGCGTTCTTGACGTTGCGCAGCATGTTGACCCCAAGCGGTCCGTAGTCGTAGGTAGACCGGAAGCCGCCGTAGATCTCGGCCGAGGGGAAGATGAAGCCGCGGTGCCGGCACAGCCGCACCACCTTCTCCATGAGGTCGTCGGTAGCGTCGGCCTGCGTCGCGTCGGCCTGCGTCGCGTCGGCCTTGGGTGCGTCGGCCTTGGGAGCGGCGGCCTTCGGCACGTCAGCCTTCGGCGCGCCGGCCTTGGGCACGTCAGCCTTCGACGCGCCGCCCTTCGGCGCGTCAGCTTTCGGCGCCGCGGCCTTACGCGTAGCGGCCTTACGCGTAGCGGCCTTCGGTGCGCCAGCCTTCGGTCCCTCGGCCCCGCCCGCGGCGTTCTCGGGCGCTTCGGGGGTCTCGGTCATCGGTGCAGGATACCGGAGCGGATTCTGGCGCTGACCTCGTTGGCCAGCAGCCGCCCCCGCACCGTCAGCACCGCCCGCCCGTCCTCTTCGGTCACCAATCCCTCGAGCTCCTCGGGCCGCTCCAGCGCCCCCCACGGGACGCCCCGCGGCGTGCGCAGCGCCAGCGACAGTCCCTCGAAGGCGCGCTGCTCGGGCGTCAGCACCTCACGCCCCGCCTCGGCGGGCCGCCCGGCCTCCACCGCCGTCACGTAGCGCTCGGGCGTGCGCACGTTCCACCAGCGCACCCCGGCGCGATGCGAGTGCGCCGCCGACCCCACGCCGAGATAGTCGCCCTGCTCCCAGTAGAGGTGGTTGTGCCGGCACTCGTGGCCCGGCCGGGCCCAGTTCGAGATCTCCTCCCACCGGTACCCGGCCGCGCCGAGCACCGCCTCGGCCCGCTCGTAGCGGCGGGCCAGCGCGTCCTCGTCGGGGTGGCGCAAGGGGTCCTTGGCCAGCGGCGTGCCCGGCTCCACTGTCAGCGCGTAGGCGCTCAGGTGCGGCGGCGGGTGCTCGAGCCCGAGCACGTCGTCGAGCGTGCGCGCCCAGTCGGCCTCGCGCTCCGCCGGGGCGCCGAAGATGAGGTCGAGGTTCCAGGTCGGGTAGCCGGCCGCCGCCACGGCGGCGGACACGGCGGCGGCGGCGCCCGGCACGCGGCGCCGGCCCAGGCCGACCAGCACGTGGTCGTGCGTCGACTGCAGGCCGAACGAGACGCGGTTGGCGCCGGCCCAGCGGTAGGCCTCGAGGTGCGCCGCGTCGGCGTCCTCGGGGTTGCACTCCACCGTCACCTCGGCGGCGTCCGCCCGCGGGATGGCGTCGAGGATCCGGCAGAGGAGGTCGGGATGGAGGCGAGACGGGGTGCCCCCTCCGAAGAAGACGGAGGTGGCGCGGACGAGGTGGCCCTCCGTCCGGGCGCGCTCGAGCTCGAGGACGCAAGCGGCCGCGTAGCGCTCCATCAGGTGGTCGCGGTCGGTGTAGGTGGCGAACGCGCAGTAGTCGCAGCGCTCCCGGCAGAACGGGACGTGGACGTAGACGCCGAACGGGTTCAAAGGCCGACGGTCGAGCGCACCGAGCGGATGCGCCGATCGAGGTGGGCCTCCATGGCCGCGGTGGCCAGCTCGGCCACCTCGTCGGCCGCCGGCGGGCGCGGGCCCTTCAGCACGGCGGCCAGGTCGCCACCGAGGATGCGGCGCAGCAGCACGAGGCCGTCGGGGCTCATGGGGCGCCCGCTGCGGTGCGCCCGGCACAGCGTGCCGCCGGCCACCAGGTCGAAGGCGACCAGCTCCACGACGCCGTCGGACTCGTCGCAGACGGCACAGGCATCGAGCACGGGGCCGGCGCCCTCGAGGACGAGCGCCTTCAGGAAGAACGACGGCGCGAGCAGCGTGGGGTCCGAGGCCGTGTCGGCCAGCGCGCGCAGCGCGCCCACCAGCATGGCGTAGAGGCGGGGGTCGGGGTGGCGCTCCTGGGCCAGCTGGTCGGTGACCTCCAGCAGGGCGATGCCCCGGGGCACGCGGGCGAGGTCCTCGCGGATGGTGCGGAACGAATGGAGCACCTCGACCTGGTTGACGATGTCGAGCTCGGAGCGGCCCTGCCACAACAGCAGGTCCACGTGCGTGAGCGGCTCCAGCCGGGCGCCGAACTTCGACGTGGTCTTGCGCACGCCCTTGGCCACGGCGCGCACCTTGCCGTGGCGCTCGGTCAAGAAGACGACGATGCGGTCGGCCTCGCCCAGGCGGTAGGATCGCAGGACGACGCCGCAGTCGCGAAAGAGGCTCATCGTCGGCTCATCTGTTCATCGGCTCATCGGCTCGGAACGGCCGGCGTCGGCGTCGGCTTCGGCTTCGGCTTCGGACTTTGCCTGCTGCGGGGGCGGAGTCCGGTGGGCGGGGTCGAGTGGGCAGTAGCGCTCGTCCCGGCGGGCGGCCTCGGCCGTGGCCCGGCGGGCGTCATTGGCGAGGTCGGCCGCCCGGTCGTGCGCCTCTTGGGCCTGGCGGGTGCGCGCCACGGCGGCGGCGCCGTGCGAGTGGCGGCCGTAGAGCAGGTTGCCCGCGCCCACCAGGCCGGCGATCACGACGGCGACCACAATGACGACGCCGGCGTGCAGCGCGAACGCGACCACCACGACGAAGGCAGCGATGAAGGCGATCCCGGTGATCACGGCGATCCGGGTGACGGACATATCCATCCCAGTCTCGCAGCTGGGAGGGCCGGGTCGGGTCAGCGGCCATGGTCCGGACGGGGGCCGGTGGGGCGGGGTCGTGGCGGGCCAATCGGGGGTGAGGGGGCCGAATGCGGGCGGGCGGCGGGCGCGCCGGGTCAGGGGCCGAGAGAGCCGAAGCGCCGCACCCGCTGCTGGAACTCGACCACCGCCTCGTAGAGGTGGCGCCGGCGCATGTCGGGCCACAGCGTTTCGGGGAACACCAGCTCCGAGTAGGCGATCTCCCACAGCAGGAAGTTCGAGATGCGGGTCTCGCCCGACGTCCGGATGACGAGGTCGGGGTCGGGCATGTCGGGGAAGTAGAGGTGGCGGCGGATCGTCTTCTCGTCGATCTTGGAGGCGGGGACGCCCTCGGTGGCGATGGCCTTGACGGCGTCGATGATCTCGGCCCGGCCGCCGTAGTTGAACGCCATCGTCATGACCATGCGCGTGTTGTGCTTCGTCAGCTCAATCGACTCGTCCATGCGCTTGAGCACCCGACGCGGCACGCGCCAGTCGCGCCGGCCGGCGAAGCGGATCTGCACGCCCTTCTCGTTCAGCTCGTCGCGGCGGCGCATGAGCAGCGACTGATTGAAGTTCATGAGGTAGCGCACCTCATCGGGTGGGCGCCGCCAGTTCTCGGTCGAGAAGGCGTAGAGGGTGATCCACTTGACGCCGATCTCAAGGGCGCCGTTGACGACATCGAGCAGCGCGACCTCGCCGGCAGCATGGCCCTCGGTCCGCGGCAGCCCGCGAGCGCTGGCCCAGCGGCCATTCCCGTCCATGACGCAGGCGACGTGGACGGGAACGCGCGTGAGGTCGAGCTCCGGCGGGACGGGGTCGGGCGGGGGCTCGGAGGGGGCCGAGGTCACAAACGCTGAACCTACTTCTCCCGTGCCGGCCGGCCCGGCCGGCGGGTGGGCCCGCCATGGCAACACGTGTGCGGGTAAGGTATCCGAGCCGGGGTCTGGGAAGCCTGGGGGAGGCGAACAGCTAGGAGGGCCCATGGCCGATTCAGCCGCAGCACCACGTCCAGACGTCACCGACATGTATGCGGTGCACGGCGTCTTCCGCGACACGCTCGGAGCGGCGCCCGTTCTCGTCGGGAGCGTCGCCGCAGACGACGCGGCGCGGGTCGCGCTCGTGGCCAACTACTACGAGAACATCCTCTCGTTCCTGGAGGCGCACCACGACGGCGAGGAGAAGCTCGTCTTCCCGCTCCTGCGCGACCGATGCGACGGCGCGGGCGCGCTGATCGACGAACTGGACGAGCAGCACCAGGAGGCCCTGGACTTGCTGGGCTCGGCGCGCGACTCGCTGGCCGCCTGGGAGGGCGGCGGCAGCGCCAGCCAGCAGGCAACCCAGGAGAGTCTGGTCGCGCTCGGCGCGCATTTGGAGATCCACCTCACGAACGAGGAGACCAATGCGCTCCCGCTGGCCGCGGAGTATCTCTCGCCCATGGAGTGGGGGGCGCTGCCCGCCCACGGCATGGCCGCTTTCGAGGGGGACAAGATCTGGCTGATCCTCGGTCTCATCCGGGAGCGGATGAACGAGGAACAGCGGGTCAGCATGCTCGAGCACATGCCGCCGCCGGCGGTGGAGATGTGGACCAGCTTCGGGGAGCAGGCCTTCAAGGACCTGTCGACCGAGGTAGTCGTCGACGTGACGCCCCGCGTGGGCTAGCCGCCCGGGCGGACGAGCCGGCGGCCGGGGCGGAGGCGCGGCGACCCGAGGGCCGGGCCTGGGCGGACAGTGCCCGGGCGCAGCGGGGCGACCGTTCCCCCACATGAGCGGCGATTTGGCCCGTGCCGGTCACGGGCGCGGTGCATGATCGGGTGATGGTGGAGTCGTGGGACCCGGGTCCCGAGGTCGTCCCGGCGGACGACGACGGGTTCGACGACGCGGACGGGTTCGACGAGCTCGATGCCCTCGGGTCGCCCGGCGGCTACCCGGGTGACGCACGGGAGGCCGGCGACGACGCCGTCGCGGGCCTGGACAAAATCACCGCCCACATGGCCGGCGGCGAGCACCGGCCCGAGCAACAGGAGATGTGCCGGGCGGTGGCCGAGGCGCTGGTGACGGGGACCCACCTGGCCGTCCAGGCGGGTACGGGGACCGGCAAGTCGCTGGCCTATCTCGTACCGGCGGTGCTGAGCGGGCAGAAGGTCGTGGTGGCCACAGCGACCAAGGCCCTGCAGGACCAGCTGGCGGAGAAGGACCTGCCGCTGGTCGAGGCCGGACTGGGCCTGCCGGCGCCCCTGGACTACGCCGTGCTGAAAGGGCGCAGCAATTACATCTGCCGCCAGCGCGTGGCCGAGGTGGGGCTGAGCGGCGTGCAGGCCGAACTGGGTGACCAGCGGGCCGCACCCGACGAGCGCGGGAGCGGGAGCGGTGCCGAGGGCGGCGAGGCCGACCCGGACCGCGCGGAGGATGGCGCCGCACCGCCCGAGGGGATCGTCGAGCAGGTCCGGCAGCTCGTGGCGTGGTCGCAGACGTCGGCAACGGGCGACCGGGGGGACCTGAGCTTCGAGCCGGCCGACCGGGCCTGGAACATGCTGAGCGTCGGGCCCCGCGAGTGCCCCGGTGCCTTCAACTGTCCCTCGGGCGGCAGCTGCTTCGCCGAAGCGGCCCGCGAGCGGGCGGCGTCGGCCGACGTCGTGGTGGTCAACACCCACCTCTACGGCGCGCACCTGGCCAGCGGACGCGCCGTGCTGCCCGAGCACGACGTGGTGGTGTTCGACGAGGCCCACGAGCTCGAGGAGGTCATGACCTCGAGCCTCGGTGTGGAAGTGACGTCGGGCCGCTTCCGCGCCCTGGTCACGGCGGCGCGCTCGCTGGTGGAGGAGCGTCACGTCGAGACGTTGGAGTCGCTGGGCGCCCTGGGCGAGCAGCTGGGCGCGCTGGTGAGCGACCGCGTCGGCACGCGGGTGCTCGACGACCGGGCCGGATCGTCGGCCGACGACCGCGAGCTGGCCGAGGTGCTGGTGCGGTCAGCCGACCTGGCGCGCCGGCTGACCGACGCCTTGCGGCGCGCCGGCTCGCAGAGCTCGCTCCTGGGCGACGCCGCCGAGGACCTCGACCGCGGCAGCCGCAAGACGCGTGCCGTCACGGCGGCCGCCCATTTGGCCGAAGACCTGCACCGCCTGGTGTCGCGGACCGACGGCGAGGTGGCCTGGGTCGACGGCACGCGGCGCAACGCGCGCCTGCGGCTCTCCCCCATCGACGTGGGGCCGGCGCTGTCCGCGCTGCTCTGGGGCGACGTGACCTCGGTGCTGACCAGCGCGACCATCCCGCCACGCCTGGTCGAACGCGTCGGGCTCGACGGCTTCGCCACCGAGGAGCTCAACGTCGGCAGCCCGTTCGACTACCGCTCGCACGCACTGCTCTACGTGGCGCGGCACCTGCCCGACCGGCGATCGGAGGGAGCCGAGGAGGCGCTGCACGAGGAGCTGGCGCACCTGATTGAGGCGGCGGGCGGGCGCACGTTGGCGCTTTTCACCAGCCGCCGGGCCACCGAGGCGGCTGCGGTGGCACTGGCCGGCGAGCTGCCCTACCAGCTCCTGCTGCAGGGCGAGTTGCCGAAGGGTCGACTGCTCGAGGAATTCGCGCGAGACGAGACCTCCTGCCTCTTCGCCACGCTCGGCTTCTGGCAGGGCGTCGACATACCCGGGCGGGCCCTGTCGCTGGTGACCATCGACCGGCTCCCCTTCCCGCGGCCGGACGACCCGCTGTTGCAGGCGCGGCGCGACCGGGCCGGCAGCAGCGCCTTCTCGCTGGTGGACCTGCCAAGGGCGGCCACACTGCTGGCCCAGGGCTCGGGCCGGCTCATCCGCACGGCTGACGACAAGGGCGTGGTGGCCGTGCTCGACCCCCGACTGGCCACGGCCTCCTACCGCCAGGTGCTGCTGGCGGCACTGCCGCCGATGCGACGCTCGGTGGACCCTTCGGAGGTGGAGTCGTTCCTGCGGCGGGCGCTCGACGGGGACTCCGGGGCAGGCTGAGCGTCGGCCGGGACTGGCCCTGCCGCGTCTGCGTCGCTACTCGTCGTCGTAGTGGTGGGTCACCTTGCCGTCCCTCGTCGGGACACCGGGCGTCGCCACTCGCTTCATCCAGCGCGCCGCCACCCGCAGCATGTCGCTCTCGACGAAGTAGATCCGCCCGTTCGGGATGACCTCACACCGCAAGAGCCGGGCCTCGGTCAAGATCCGCAGATGGCGGGACACGCCCTGCCAGGGGATGTCGAAGCGGTCCGCGATGTGGCTCGATCGCAGGCCTCTGGGCGAATCGTGCACCGCACCCAAGATGCCGCGACGGACCTCGTTGTCCAGTGCCTTGAAGACGAGCCCCAGTGTCTCGTCGTCGGCCACCTCGGAAAGGGTCGGCGGATGGGGGCGTCCGACGACGAACTTCTTGGGGTCGACCTTCTGTCGTTGGCTCGATGCGGTCATGTGCGTCGTCCGTTCGGAGTGTCGGGCCCGTTTTCGTAAAGGGCTGGGGCTGGGGGCTGGAGGTTGGGGGCTTGGGGGCTGGGGATGTCTGTTCGAAATCGCTTAACGCCGACGTTTAGTTAAACGTCTGGGTTTAGCGTTTTCAAATCGCCGATCCCCCGACCCCGGTACAAGCGAGCGAGAGCGGCTGCAGGGCCGAGCCGTGAGTCCTCAATAGCCGAGCCGATCGAGCATCTCGGCCCTGTTCTGCCAGTGCTTCTCCACCTTGACGTGCAGGTCGAGATAGGTGCCCTCGGGAAGCGCCTCCCGGGCGGCGATGCCGACGGCCTTCAGCACCTCACCGCCCTTGCCGATGACGATGGCCTTTTGCGAGTCGCGCTCGACGATGATCTCGACGCGGATGTGAGGCCCTTCCCATTCGGTCACCCGGCAGGTGATGGCGTGGGGCAGCTCGTCGCGGGTCTTGGCCAGCAGCTGTTCGCGCACAAGCTCGGCTACCCAGAGTGCCTCGGGGGTATCGGTCACGACGTCGTCCGGAAAGAACGGTGGCCCCTCGTCCAGGCGGCCGACAACGAAGTCGGTCAGTTCCGGCACGCCCTGGCCGGTGCGGGCCGAGACCGCGAAATACTCGACGTCGGGCAGCTCGCCCAACGCGTCCACCGCCTCCTTCGCCTCGGCCAGGCGCTCGAGCACCTGCGCCGGCTTGGCCCGGTCGATCTTGTTGACCACCACGAGCAGGCCACGAGGCCCGTCCCCCTCCTCGTCGGCGTCATCGCCACCAACCGACACCGACAGCGCGACCCGCTGCAGCTCGCGCACCGAGCGTTCGAGCACCGTGCGGTCGCCCGGGCCCACGGCCCCGGTGGCGTCCACGATCACCAAAATCAGGTCGACGTCACCGAGCGCGCTCGTCGCCGTCTCGTTGAGGCGGGAGCCGAGCGTGCTCTTGGGACGGTGGATGCCGGGGGTGTCGACGAACACCACCTGCGCGTCGGCCTCCGTGTCGTGCAGCACGCCCAGAATGCGGTGCCGCGTCGTGTTCGGGCGCGACGACGTGATGGCCACCTTCGTACCCACCATGCGGTTCACCAGCGTTGACTTGCCCACGTTGGGCCGGCCGACCACGGCCACGAACCCGGACCGCACCGTCGCCCCTAGCGCCCGTTGGCCGAGACGTCGCCCTCGCCGTCGAAGTCCTTGGCCCTGCCCGTGGGCTCGATCCTGACCCGCTCGATTCGCCGGCCCCGCACGTCGACGGCGGTGAGCCGGAAGCCATCGACCTCCACCGAGTCGCCCTTGTCCGGCACCCGTCCCACCAGGTCGAGCATGAGGCCGCCCACCGTGTCCCAGGTCCCGTGCGGCAAATCCGCTCCGAGCAGGTCGTCGGCGTCGTCGACCGAGTACAGCGCACTGACGAGCACCGAACCGTCGTCGAAGCGCTCGACCGTGGGCTCCTCGACGTCGAACTCGTCGACGATGTCGCCCACCAGCTCCTCCAACAGGTCTTCGAGCGTGATGAGCCCGGCCGTCCCTCCGTACTCGTCCACCACCACCGCCATGTGGAACTTCTCCTCCTGCATTTCGCGCAGGAGGTCGGAGACCTCCTTGGACTCGGGGATGAATTTGGCCGGGCGCATGCTCTCCCGCACCATCTGCGCGGCCTTGCCGACGCGTTCGGCCCGTACCAGATCTTTGGCGTAGGCGATGCCGATGATGTCGTCGATGCCGTCGCCCTCCACGGGGATGCGGCTGTACCCGGCAGCCAGCGCCGCCTCCAGCGCATCGCGCACCGTCACGTCGCCTTCGACGGTGATCATGTCCGGACGCGGTGTCATGACCTCGCGCGCCACCGTGTCGCCGAAGTCGATGATGGAGTGGATGAAGGTGCGCTCCTCGTTCTCGATCACGTTCTCTTCGTGAGCGACGTCCGCCATGGCCTTCAACTCCGAGTCGGTGATGTAGGTCTGGTGAATGCCCTCCTGGTCCTCGCCGGCGACACCGATGATGCGGTTGGCCAGCCCGATCAACACCGACGAAAGCCAGCGGATCGGAGGGAAGCGGATCAGGGTGCTCACGATCGGCGCACTGAGCAGGGCGGCCCGGTCCGAGTGCTGCACGGCCCAGTTCTTGGGCACGGCCTCGAAGAAGACGAAGATCACGACGATTTCGAAGACGATGCCGAGCAGCACACCCAGCGCGCCGAAGAGGTGCTCCGCCACAATGCCGACCAGGGTGGCGGAGACGAGCTGACAGATGAGCACCAGCAGCAATATGGGGTTGAGGAACCGGGCCGGGTTCTCGACCAGGCGCGCCAGTTGACGAGCCCCGCGCTTCTTCTCGTCGACGAGCGACTTGGCCTTGATGCGGTTCATGCGCACGAGGCTGGTCTCGGCCATGGCCAGCACGCCCGACCCGGCCAGCAGGAGCGCGATGACGACGATGAGGATGGCATCCTCGGCGTGGAAACCCGACGTGGCCAGCACGAAGGTCAGGGCGCTCACGCGCGCCGGCCCACCCGGTAGAAGCGGTCGAGCAGCTTTTGCTCCAGCGCCTCCATCCGCTCCGCCTCGGCATCGCCTTCATGGTCCATCCCGAGCAGGTGCAGCAGTCCGTGCACGACGAGCAGCGCCACCTCGTCGTCCAGGCTCACGTCGTGCTCCAGCGCGTTGCGGGCGGCCACCGAGGGGCAGACGACGACGTCGCCGAGCAGCGTCAAAGCTCCCTGCTCGGAGGTGGTGCCCGGCCCGGTGCCCCCGAAGTCCGGCGAGCGTCCCGTCGGACCGGGCTCCTCGTCGATGGGAAAGGAGAGGACGTCCGTGGGACCGCTCTTGCCGAGGAACTGCTCGTTCAGCGCGGCGATGGCATCCTCGTCCACGAAGAGCAGCGAGACCTCGGTCTCCCCTTTGACCCCTCGCGCCGTGAGGACCTGGCGCGCCAACTCGGCCCAGCGAGCCACGTCCATCGGATGAGCCTGCTGCTCATCGGCGGCGAACACGTCGATGGTCACTGCGTGTGACCCGTCCGCCCTTCTGCCACTTCGTAGGCGTCAACGATGTCGGCCACGATCTTGTGGCGGACGACGTCGCGTCGGGTCAGGTGGACGAACGCGATGTCGTCGATGCCGCCGAGGACCGGCTCGAGGCCGACCAGGCCCGACCGCCCGCCCGGCACGTCGATCTGCGTCACGTCGCCGGTCACCACGCACTTGGAACCGAAGCCGATCCGGGTCAGGAACATCTTCATCTGCTCGGGCGTCGTGTTCTGCGCCTCGTCGAGGATGATGAACGAGTTGTTGAGCGTCCGCCCCCGCATGAAGGCGAGGGGTGCCACCTCGATCGTCCCGCGATCGAGCAGGCGCTGCGCGCCCTCCGGCTCGAGCAGGTCGTAGAGCGCGTCGTAGAGCGGACGCAGGTAGGGATCCACCTTGGCCATGAGGTCGCCGGGCAGGAACCCGAGGCGCTCGCCAGCCTCGACGGCCGGGCGGGTGAGGATGATCCGCGCCACCTGGCGCGACTGCAGTGCGTGCACGGCTTGGGCCACGGCCAGGTACGACTTGCCGGTCCCGGCGGGACCGATGCCGAACGTGATCACGTTCTGGGAGATCGCGTCCACGTAGCGCTTCTGTCCGGCCGTGTTGGGTCGCACCGTCTTGCCGCCGGCGGCCCGCACGACCTCGGAGCGGAGTACCTCGCTCGGCCGGATGTCCTCGCGCACCATGTCGATGGTCCGGGCCAGGGTGGACGTGTCGAGATCCTTGCCGGACTGCACCAGGAGGATGAGCTCGTCGAAGAGGCGCACCACCACTTCGGCCGCCGGGCCTTCCACCGAGATCCGGTTGCCCTGCACCACGATCTGCTCGTCGGGGAAGGCCTGCTCAATCTGGCGCAGGTGCTCGTCGCGGGTGCCGAGAAGGCCGGCCATGAGGTGGTTACCCGGGACGAAGCACTCGGCGCGCAGTGTCGTGGTCATGAAGCGGTCATGTGGCGGCGAAGTGCCCCTTCAGCGGCTCTCCCCCCAGCACATGGAGGTGGAGGTGCAGCACGGAGTTCATGGCGTCGGGCCCGATGTTGAAGACGAGCCGGTAACCCCGGTCCGGCGTGGCCAGACCGGCTTGGTCGGCCACGGCGCGCGCCGCCATGATCATGTCGGCCAGGATCGGGCCGTCGTCGGCCGTCACCACCGAGGCGTCGTCGATGTGGCGCCGAGGCACCACCAGCACGTGCAGGGGCGCCGCCGGGTGGATGTCCTTGAAGGCCACCGTCGTGGGAGTCTCGTGCACGATCTCGGACGGCAGCTCACCGTTCACGATCTTGCAGAAGAGGCAGTCGGTCATGCACCGTCCTCGACGCGGCTCACCCGGGAGAAATTACCGGCAGCGGGCCCCCGCCCGTGACCATTCCCTTCGCTCACCGAGGCGGACCTTCCACTACGGCCACGGTACCGGTCCGCAGCGAGGCGAGGAGCGCCCCCGCGGTGACGGCCGCCGTCTCGGCCCGGAGCACGCTCAGCCCGAACCCGACCGTGGGCAGCCCCGAGGCCAGTTCGTCCTCGCTCCAGCCACCTTCGGGCCCCACCGCCACCACGCGATGGTCCAGCGTCGGGCGGTCGCCGCTCAGCTGGGCCAACACCACCGCTCCCGCCCCGCCGAGCGACGGCAGCTGCGCGAAGGGCACGGTCTCGCCCACCTCCGGCAGCCAGACGCGGCGGCACTGGGCCGCCGCCTCGCGGGCGACGCGGCGCAACCGCTCGACCGTCGCCGTGCCGCGCTGTCCCTTCCAGCGGACCACGCTCCGCTCGCTGAGGAGCGGCACGATCCGGTCGATGCCCAGCTCGGTCAACTTCTGCACCACCCATTCCGGACGCTCGCCCTTGGTGGGCGCGAAGGCCACGGTCAGCGCCGGTACGGCCCGGGCCTCTGACTGCACGCTGCCGTCGCCACCCACACCCCTGCCGTCGCGCAATGGCTCGAGCTCGGCGCCGCCGCGCCAGATCGTGCGGGCCCAACGGCCGGCGCCGTCGCTGGCCACGACCTCCTCGCCCGCCCGCAGGCGGAGCACCCGCGTCAGGTGGTGCTCGTCCTCCTCGCCCACCACGGCCCGGCCCGGGTCAACCACGAAGACCTGCGTCGCCGCGGCCGCCCGCACGGCAACGGCGGCATACGCCGGGCCTGCGCTAGCCAAAGGCGGAGCGCAGGCGTGAGAACACGCCCTCGCCGCCCCCGCTGCCCGGTGGCGACACCTCCTCGCCCCGCGAGGCGGCGAACTGGCGCAGCAGCTCGTCCTGCTCGGGCGTCAGGCCGGTGGGCGTGGTGATCAGCACGTGCACGTACAGGTCACCGCGGCCACGGCCGCGCAGGTGCGGCACGCCGAGCCCGCGCAGACGCTCCACGTGGCCGTGCTGCGTGCCGGGTGCCACCGTCAACCGCTGCGGGCCGTCGAGGGTCTCCACCTCCGTCTCCAGGCCCAGCGCAGCCTGGGCCAGGCTCACGGACAGGGTGGTGTTGAGGCTGTCCCCCTGGCGCTCGAACCGCGGGTCGCGTGCCACGGCCAGGTGGACGAACAACGATCCGCTCGGACCGCCGCGCTGACCGGCGGCCCCCCGCTCGGCCAGCCGCAGCGTGGAGCCCTCCTCCACGCCCGCGGGCACCTCGACGTTGAAGGTGCTCTCCTCCATGCGGCGCCCCTCGCCGCGGCAGTCCTCGCACGGGTGCGGGATCATTTCGCCGGTCCCGCTGCAGCGCGAGCAGGCCACGCTCGTGACCACCTGGCCGAGCAGGGACTGGCGCACCCGGCGAAGCTCGCCGGCGCCCTGGCAGTCGACGCAGGTCGTGGCCGACGTTCCCGGCGCCGTGCCGCGACCCGCACACGATGAGCAGGTCGCCGGCAGCCGGACGGAGATCTCCTTGCGGCACCCGAACACGGCCTCGGAGAACTCGAGGCCGAGTCGCACCTCGGCGTCGGCGCCCGCCTGCGGGCCACGGCGGCGGCTGGTGCCGCCCGACATGGAGCCGAAAAACGCCTCGAAGATGTCGCCCAGGCCACCCTCGAAGCCGAACCCGCCCGCGCCACCCTGCACGCCGAAGACGCCCTCGGGTCCGTAGCGGTCGTAGCGGGCCCGGCGCTCGGGGTCGCGCAGGACCTCGTAGGCGACGGTCACCTCCTTGAAGCGGGCCTCCGCCTCGGGGTTGCCGTGGTTGGTATCGGGATGCAGCTCGCGGGCCCGGGCCCGGTAGGCGCGCTTGATCTCCTCGTCACTGGCGTCGGGGCGGACGCCCAGCAGCTCGTAGAGGTCACCGAGCGCGTCAGCGGTGGGCATCGTGCCCCCCGCCCAGGCGCTGTCCGAGACGCTCGCCCACGACGTGGGCGGCCGCCAACGCGCGCGGGTAGTCCATGCGCGTGGGTCCGAGAAGGCCGACCGCGCCGAGGTCCTGGCCGTCGATCGACACCGGGGCGACGACGACGGCGCACGAGGAAAGCGGCGCGAAGCCGTGCTCGGTCCCGATGGCGACGGAGAGCCCGCTGTCGAGGACGTCACGCAGGAGGTTCACCACGACCAGCTGCTGCTCGAGGATGCTCAGCACGGCGCGGACGGTCTCGACGGCCTCGAAGGACTCGGCCAGCCGGGCAGGACCGCCCACGAAGACGTGGTCCGTCTCCATGTCCCCCTCCATGGAGCCGAAGGCGGACCGGGCGCGCGGCCGCCAGCTCGTCGACCGGCGCTGACCCGCTGGAAGGCACCGGCCAGCGGCCCGACAACGGGCGGCCGACCAGGTGGGCGCACAAGAAGGCCCCGGTATCGGCCAGGACGTCCTCGGCCACCTCGGCCTCGAGGTCGATGGTCCGCTTCTCCACCGCGCCATCGGAGAGGACCACGACGAGCAGCGCGTGCGCCGGTGACAGGCCCACCAGCTGCACGGAGCGGATGGTGGCGGTGTCGTGGGACGGGCCGACGACCACCGACGCGTAGGAAGTGAGCTCGGACAGCAGGCCGGTGGCACGCTCGAGGACCGTTTCCATTTCGCCGTGCACCTGATCGAAGAACCTCGACACCTGGCGGCGCTGCGCCGGGCCGAGCACGCCGGGTGCGGTCAGGTGGTCGACGAAGAAGCGGTAGCCCTTGTCGGTCGGAATGCGACCGGCGCTCGTGTGGGGTTGCACGAGGTAGCCCTCGCGCTCGAGCGCCACCATTTCGGAGCGCACGGTGGCCGACGACACCTGAACCCCGGGTGCACTCGCCACGTGCGCAGAGCCGACGGGCTCGGCCGTGCCGATGTACTCGGTGACGACCGCCTCGAGAATGGCGGCGCGGCGCCCGTTGAGGGCGCGCTCCCCTTCGGCGTCGGCGACGGGAGTGACGGAGTCGGTGGGAGCGTTCATGGTCGGTGCCTGGCACTCAAGTCTACCGAGTGCCAGGGTGCGGGTACCCCAGGGTTCGGCGGTCGCCCCACGTGGTCGGCCAACCGGTCGAGCCAGCGAAGTGGTCGCTGGTCGCGGTGGGTGGCAGCATTCTGGTGGCGTGACCGCCTTGCCCCCCGACTACGACGCCGACCCCGGACGCTGGCGCTCCTGGCAGGCCCCGCGGGACGTGCCCGAAATGGTGGCTCCCGAACTGACGGGTCCGGTGCTCGACGCCGGCTGTGGCGAAGGCCGCCTCCGGGCGCAGCTCGGCCAGGACGTGCACTGGGTCGGCCTCGACGCGTCGGCGGCCCAGCTGTCGGTCAATCCCTACCGGCCGGTCGTCCGGGCCGACATGCGACGGCTGCCCTTCGCCGACGACACCTTCGCCGAGGTCACCCACCTGTGGTGCCTCTATCACCTCGACGACCCCGTCACGGCCATCGCCGAGGCCGCCCGCGTGCTCCGCCCCGGTGGGCGCTACTTCGCCTGCTGCGCCAACCGCGATTGCGACCCCGAGCTGGTGCCCGAGGGCTACGCGCCCACCACGTTCGACGCCGAAGAGGCAGCGGGCATGGTGGCCTCGGTCTTCGGAGACGTCGACGCCGAGCGCTGGGACGGGCCGTTCTACCCGCTCGAGACGAGGGAGGAGCTGCGCGCCTACTGCCGGCACAACTCCATCGACCCGGCGCGGGCCGAGGCCCCGACGCTGCCCTTGTGGCTCACCAAGCGCGGCGTCCTCGTCCGCGCCACGAAGGCATGATCCAAAGGTCAGTCGTCGCCGAGGCGCAGCGCCGAGATGAAGGCCTCCTGGGGCACCTCGACCCGCCCGATGTTCTTCATCTTCTTCTTGCCTTCCTTTTGCTTCTCGAGCAGCTTGCGCTTGCGGGTGATGTCACCGCCGTAGCACTTGGCCAGGACGTCCTTGCGCTTGGCCTTGACCGTCTCGCGGGCGACGATGCGCCCACCGATGGCCGCCTGGATGGGCACGTCGAAGAGCTGGCGCGGGATGAGCTCGCGCAGCTTCTCGGCCATCCGGCGGCCGTAGGAGTCGGCCTCGCTCCGGTGCACGATGGTCGAGAAGGCGTCGCACGGCGTGTGGTTGATCAGGATGTCGACGCGCACCAGGTTGGCCGTGGTGTAGGTGTCGGGCTCGTAGTCGAGCGACGCGTAGCCCTTCGTGCGCGACTTGAGCTGGTCGAAGAAGTCGATGACCACCTCGGCCAGCGGCACGGTGTAGACGAGCTCGACCCGCTCGGGCGACAGGTACTCCATGCGCACCATCTCGGCTCGCTTGCTCTGGCACAGCTCCATGACGGTGCCGGTGTACTCGCTCGGCGTGATGATGGTGGCCTGCAGCATCGGCTCGTCGATGTGGTCGATCCGGCTCGCGTCGGGTAGCTCGGTGGGGTTGTCCACGTCGAGCTCGGAGCCGTCGGTCAGGAAGGCCCGGTAGGCCACGCTGGGTGCCGTGGCGATGAGCGACAGGTCGAACTCGCGCTCGAGGCGCTCGCGCACGATCTCCATGTGCAGCAAGCCGAGGAAGCCGCAGCGGAAGCCGATGCCGAGCGCCCGGGAGGATTCGGGCTCGAAGGTGAACGACGCGTCGTTGAGCTTGAGCTTCTCCAGTGCGTCGCGCAGGTCGGGCAGCTCGTCGCCGTCGACCGGGTAGAGCCCGCAGAACACCATGGGCTTGGGGTCGCGGTAGCCGGCCAGCGCCTCCGTTGCGCCGTGCTGGGCCGTGGTCACCGTCTCGCCGGAGCGGGCCTCGCCCACATCCTTGATGCCGGCGATCAGGTACCCCACTTCGCCCGGCCCCAGCGTGTCCACGGGCAGGGCGTCGGGCGTGCGCACGCCCACCTCTTCGATGTCGTGCACGGCGGCCGCCTGCATGAAGCGCAGCCGCGCCCCGGTGTGCAGCGTGCCGTCCACGATGCGGATCGAGCTGACCACGCCGCGGTACTGGTCGTAGGAGGAGTCGAAGATCAGCGCACGCAGCGGCGCGTCGGCGTGGCCCGTCGGCGGCGGGATGCGGGCGATGATGGCGTCGAGCAGCTCGGGCACCCCCTCCCCCGTCTTGGCCGAGATGTGCAGGATGCTCTCGGCCGGCAGGCCCAGCACGTGCTCGATCTCCAGCGCGCTGCGCACCGGGTCGGCCGCCGGCAGGTCGATCTTGTTGAGGACCGGCACGATCTCGAGGTCGTTCTCAATGGCCTGGTAGCAGTTGGCCAGGGTCTGGGCCTGGATCCCCTGGCTGGCGTCGACCAGCAGCACGGCGCCCTCGCAGGCGGCCAACGAGCGTGACACCTCGTAGCCGAAGTCCACGTGGCCCGGGGTGTCGATCAGGTGCAGCACGTGGCCGGCGTGGAGAACCCGCACGTTCTGCGCCTTGATGGTGATCCCCCGCTCCCGCTCGATGTCCATGGAGTCGAGGTATTGCTCTCGCATGAGCCGGGGGTCGACAGCGCCGGTGATCTCGAGGATGCGGTCCGACAGCGTCGACTTGCCGTGGTCGACGTGGCTGATGATGGAGAAGTTGCGGATGCGCTCGACCGCGACGGGCCCAAGGACGGTTGCGGGAGGCGGCACGGTCTTTCGATCGTACCGGCCGCGGTCGCCGTCCCTGGTCGGACCGGTGCCCGTCCCGGCCGGTCGTCCCGGTGCCGGCTGGCGCAAGTCGAAATGGCGCCGTCACCTGCTACAGTGGTCGCTCGCGCCGGAGGCCGCACGCCGTGCCGCCGGACCCCTTCGAGAAGCCCCAGAGGATCGACACGTGGCCAACATCCAGAGCCAGATCAAGCGGAACCGCCAGAACGAGAAGCGCCGGCTGCGTAACAAGTCCGTGCGGGCCGAGATGCGCACGCGCTCGAAGAGCGCCGTGACGGCGGCCGAGGGCGGTGCTGAGGATGCGGCGGAGATGCTCCGCCTGGCCGTCAAGCGCATCGACAAGGCGGCGGCGCAGGGCGTGATCCACAAGAACACGGCGGCCAACCACAAGTCCCGCCTGGTGCGCCGGTTCACCGCCGCGGAGGCCGCCGAGTAGCTCGGGCTCTCCCCGCCTGGTGCGGGTCACCCGGCCAGCTGGAACGTGAACATCTTCTCCGGGACGATGCGCGCCCCCACGGCGTCGACGTGCTCGAGCCACTCCCCGAACGACGGCCCCTGCTTGGGCACGTACTCGTCGAGCATGGCCTGACGCAGCTCGGCGCAGACCGGGTCGCGGATTCCGAAACGCTCGGCCGTCCCGTGCACGGTGACCGCCAGGGCCTCGCCGGGAAGGTGCGTCGCGCTCGACGTGCGGTCGCATGCCCAGGTGGCGCGTGCGGACGGCTCCGGCCCCCAGGCTGAACCAAAACGTGCCGTGCAGGAAGTAGCCGTCCACCGGCGCGGTGAGCGGGCGCCCGTCGGCGGTGGCCGTGGCCAGGACGAGCAGGCACAGTCCCTGAAGCCGTTCGGCCAAAGCCCGCGCACTCATGCGGCGCTCCTCGCCGATGATGTCGCGCAGGTGCGGGCCGGCCGACGCCATGGAGGCGTCGAGCAGTTGCTGAAGGCGATCCAGCTCCTCCGGGGTTTCGAGCATGGGATAAGTCCAGCACCCCGGTGCGCGGGCTGCCGGGCCGGCGTGCGAAGCTGGGTCACATGGCGGACGGACTCGTCCTGACCCGCCGGGAGTCCGAGCGCGGCGTGCACGAGACGGCACAGCGTGCCGGAGCCGGCCGCTCCCAGGCAGTGGTGCACCGCTACGTAGGGTACGAGGAGTGGCCCGGGTCCGGCTTCTTCCGGCGCGAGGTGGCCCGCCATGGCGTCGCCCTCATCCTCGGCTTCGGTGACGCCCTCGACGTGTTCGAGCAGGAGGTCGGGAGCCCGATCCGCCGCCTGCACGCCTTCGTGGTGGGCAACCAGACCGGCTCGAGCCTGACGGGCGTGCGGGGGCATCAGCTGGGCGTGCAGGTCGAGCTGACTCCGGCGGGCGCGCTGGCGCTCTTCGGCGGCGGCATCGAGGCGCTGAGCGACGGCGTCGTGCCGCTCGACGACGCGCTGGGCGCCCGCGGCAGGCGGCTGGTGGAGCGGCTGGCCGCCACCGGGTCGTGGCCGGCGCGACTGGACCTGCTCGACGCCGAGCTGGGCGAGGGCGAGCACGAACCGGCCCTCTCCCCGGAGGTGGAGTGGCTGCGGCGCCAGCTGGCGGCCTCTCAGGGTGCCGCCCGCGTCGAGCCGCTCATGGACGAGACGGGGTGGAGCCGGCGCCACGTGACCGAGAGGTTCCGCCGCCAGCTCGGTGTGCCGCCCAAGGCCTACGCCCGCCTGCTGCGATTCGAGCATGCCGCCGCGCTGCTGGTCGACGCCGCGCCGGGACGCACGCTGGCCGACGTGGCCATGGCCGCCGGCTACTACGACCAGTCCCACCTGACCCGGGACTTCGCCACACTGGCCGGCATGACGCCGGGCGCCTACGCCGCCGACCTCGAGCTGGACCCCGAGGTCAGGTTTGTCCAAGACGCCGAGCCGGTGCCCGGCGCAGAGTGGCAGACATGACCCCGAGCACCGACACCGCCGCCGCCCGCACCGTCATCCCCGTGCTCGTGTACGAGGACCTCGAGGCGGCGCACGACTACCTGGTCCGCACCTTCGGCTTCACGTCGGGCGGCCTCCACCGGGACGACGACGGCACCGTGGTGCACGCCGAGGTGCGCAACGGCGACGCCCCGATTTGGCTGCACGCCGTGACCGAGGAGCACGAGATGGCCTCCCCTCGCGACGCCGCCATGTCGCACGGGGGCCTGTCGGTCCTCGTCCCCGACGTCGACGCCCACTACGCGCGCAGCGTGGCCGCCGGTGCCCGCATCGACCGCGAGCCGACGGACCAGGACTACGGCCTGCGTGAGTACGGCGCACGCGACCCCGAGAACCACCGCTGGTGGTTCTCCTCGCCCATCAGCTGACTGCGGGCCGCCGCCTCGGATTGCCACGGGCCGGCGGAACGGGACGCCTACCGGCGCGACCCGGCGCGGGGGCGGGTCTGGCGGGTGGGCCGGGTCTGGCGGGCCAGACGCGCAACGAGTATTTCGACCACGAGATCGGCGTCCAGACCGCTCGCCCCGCGCACGTCGAGGTCGGCCTTGGCAATCAGGTTGATGGCCTCGGCGATTTTGGCGCCGCCCAGGCGGCGTGACTGCTCGAGCGCCTTCTTGGCCACGAACGGCGCCGTGCCCAGGACCGCGGCCGCGTCGCGTTCGGAGGCGACATCGTCGCCGTCGAGGGCCAGCATGTTGGCGAAGTGGCCGTGCAGCGTCGCCATCAGCTGCATGGGCGCCAGCGCCCCGCTGTCGAGCATGCGGTGCAACACCCGCAGGGCGCGGCCGGGGTCGCCGTGGTCGATGGCGTCGGTCAGCTCGTAGCGCGGCACCGTGCCGGCCTCGCCCAAATACGGCGCCAGGTCCTCGGCCGACACCACGGCGCCCTCCCCGTACGCCGCCGACAGCGCGCCGAGCAGACCCTCGATGCGGCCGAGGTCCTCCCCCACGTGGTCGGCCAGGAGGTCCGCGGCGGCCGGCTCGAGCTTCACCGGCCCGCCCCGCACGTGGTCGTGCAGCCACGCCTTGCGCTCGCCCGCCTTGCCCGTCGTCACGTCGATGACGCCGCCGCCCGCGTTCACCGCCCTGACCACGGGAGCGGGGACGGTCCCCCCGCCGCCCACGAGCACCAGCACGGTGGTGGGGAGCGGGTTGGTGATGATTTCGACGAGCCGCGGCGCGTCGGCCGTCAGCAGTCGGCCGGCCTCGCGCACCACCACGACCCGGCGGTCGATCAGGAAGGGCGGGGTGAGGCAGGCGTCGACGACGGCACCGACGGCGAGCTCGTCGCCCGGGCCACCGCCGATCTCCTCGACAACCAGCGCATGGTCACGGTCACCCACCACGTCGGCCAGCAGCGCCCGCACCTCCTGGGCCACCAGCGAGGCGTCGTCGCCCTTGACGAGGTAGGTCGACACCGGGGCGTGGCGAGGACTCACTCCGCCTCGCTCACCGCCGCCAGGGTGTCGCGCACCCGGCGGGTCCCCCGCACGTCGTGCACGCGCAGAATGCGGCAGCCCCACGCGATGCCCAGGGCCGCCGCGCCGATGGAAGCCTCGCGTCGCTCGGTCAGCTCCAGGTCGAGGATCTGGCCCAGGAAGGTCTTGTTGGACGCGGAGAGGAGCAGCGGGTAACCCAACGAGGCCAGGGTCGGGCTGGCGCGCAGCAAGGTCAGCGACTGCTCGGCGGTCTTGCCCAGATCGAGGCCGGCGTCGAGCACGATGCGCTCGGGTGGGATGCCGGCGTCCCGCGCCGTGGCGGCGCGCTCGGTGAGGAAACGGGCCACGTCGGCCACCACGTCGTCATAGTGCGGGTCCGGGTCGGCCACGCGGGGCGCCAGGCGGATGTGGGTGACGACCACCGCAGCCCCGTGCTCGGCGGCGGCGGTGACGTAGTCGGGGTCGGCCAGGCCGCTGATGTCGTTACCCATGACCGCGCCTTCGGCGTAGGAGGCGCGGGCGACGGCGGCGCGCCAGGTGTCGACCGAGACGGGCGTGCCGAAGCGGGCGCGCAGGCCGGCCACGACGGGCACCACCCGGTCGAGCTCCTCGGGCTCGGTGACCTCGGGGCCGGGACCGGCCTTGACGCCGCCGATGTCGAGGATATCGGCGCCGTCGGCCACCAGCTGCTCGGCTCGGGCGTAGAGCTGGTCGAGCTCGAAGGTGGCGCCCTTGTCGTAGAACGAGTCGGGCGTCCGGTTGAGGATCCCCATGACGAGCGCCCGGTGCGTCAAGTCGTAACGGCGACCGCCGAGGTCGAGCGTGGGTGCGACAGCGTCGGGGGCTGCGGTGGCGCGGTCGGTGTCGGCGTCGGCGTGGGCGGCGGGAACCGGCATCAAAAGAGGCGCGCCGCCAGGGCCCGCCGGTACTCGTTGGTCCGCGGGTCGCCGTTGCCCATGGTCTCGAGCAGGTCCACGAACTCCTGGCGGGCGGCGTCGTCCTCGCGCACCCGCCCGAGCAGCTCGTCGAGCTTGGACTCGATGCCGTCGGAGACGTCCACGCCGGCCTCGAGCAACCGCGCTTCGGCGGCGAGCGCACGGCCGGTCTCGGTCTCCGGCAGGCGCTGCAGCGCGGCCAACGCCTCGGCGGCGTCGCCGCGGTCGATGAGGAGGCGCGCCAGGGCCTCGGTGGCGCCCACGTGGTCGGGTTCGAGCTCCAGGGCGCGGCGAACGGAGGCCTCGTCGCCCGCCTCGACCAGGAGGTCGGCCTCGCTCGCGGCCGGGGCCAGGCGCTGCACGAACGCGGTCACCTGCGCCTCGGGGAGCGCCCCGATGAACGAGTCGACCACCTGTCCGTTGTGGATGGCGAAGACGGCGGGGATGGACTGCACCTGGAAGGTCTGGGCCACCCGGGGGTTCTCGTCCACGTTGACCTTGGCCAGTTCCACGGCACCGCCGGTGTCGGCCACCGCCTTCTCGATCATCGGGCCCAGGGTCTTGCAGGGTCCGCACCAGGGCGCCCACAGGTCGACGACGACGGGCACGTCGTTGCTGCGGGTGAGCACGGCATCGGTGAAGGTCTGGTCGGTGACGTCCATCGACACGACGCTACCGGCTGCCCGCGGCGGGCTGGGCAGGCGGTCTGTGGCGCCGGCACGGCACCGATTAGCGTCGGTTCCGTGTCAGCGGTACCCGAGGGGATCAATCAGGAGCAGGTCACCGAGTGGATCGCGGGGCAGCTGCCCGAACTGGCGCCGCCCCTCACGTTCACGCTGATCGCCGGCGGGCGCTCCAACCTGACCTACCGGGTCGAGGACGCCGCCGGCCGGGCCTGGGCGCTGCGCCGCCCCCCGCTGCACCACGTGCTCCCCACCGCCCACGACATGTCGCGCGAGTACCGGCTCATGCACGCGCTAGGCCCGGCCGGCATCCCCGTGCCGGTCACCGTCGGCCTGTGCACCGACGAGGCGGTGAACGAGCGTCCCTTCTTCGTCATGGAGTTCGTCGAGGGGCACATCTTGCGCAGCGCACCCCAGGCGGAGGCCGCCTTCGACGTGCCGACCCGGCGCCGGGTGGGCGACGAGATGGCCGACACACTGGCCGCGCTGCACGACGTCGAGCCCGACGCGGTGGGGCTGGGCGACCTGGGGCGGCACGAGGGGTACATTGAGCGCCAGCTCAAGCGGTGGCGCTCGCAGTACGAGCAGATGCAGGTCGCGGGCGTCGACCACGGCGGGCTGGTCGAGCGGGTGAGCGACGAGCTGGCGGCGCGCATCCCGAAGCAGCAACGCACCTCGGTCGTGCACGGCGACTACCGCATGGACAACGTCGTGCTGGCCGACGACGGGTCGGTACGGGCGATCTTGGACTGGGAGATCTGCACGCTGGGCGACCCGCTGGCCGACCTCGGGCTGCTGATGGTCTATTGGGCCGACCCGAGCGATGCCATGGCGGTGCTGGGGCAGTCGCCCACCACGGCGCCCGGGTTCTCGACCCGCTCCGAGGTGCTGGAGCGCTACGGCTCGGTGTCGGACCTCGACATCTCGGGAGTCGGCTACTACGCGGCATTCGGCTACTGGAAGCTGGCCTGCATTTTGCAGGGCGTGTACGCCCGGTACGTGGCCGGGGCGGGCGCGGGCGACCAGGGCAGCGTCGACGGCTTCCCGGCGCAGGTGGCGCGCCTGTTCGAGCTGGCCGCGGAGTCGCTGGAGTCGGTGTCATGAGCCCGGAGATGGCCGAGATCTTCGAGATCAACCGCGAGCCGGTCCTCCAGCAACCGGTGCTGGTCATTTCTCTGGAGGGCTGGGTGGACGCCGGTCTCGGCGCCACCACGGCCGTCGCGGCCCTGCTGGGGCAGGGGCCGACCGAGACGATCGTCACCTTCAACGGCGAGCACTTCCTCGACCAGCGCGCGCGTCGGCCGGTGTCGCACATCGTCAACGGCGTCACGACCGAGCTGACCTGGCCGCGCACGGTGGTGCGCCAGGGCGCCGACGCCGACGGCCGCGACATGCTGTTCCTGGTCGGCCCGGAGCCGGACTTCCATTGGCGCTCGTTCACCGACGCCGTGGTCGGGCTGGCCCGGTCCTGGCGGGTGCGCATGGTGGTGGGCCTGGGGGCCTTCCCGGCCCCGGCGCCGCACACGCGGCCGGTGAAGCTGGCGGCGACGGCGCCGCAGGAGTCGGCGCACCTGATCGAACAGGTGGGGATCGTCCAGGGCGAGCTCGAGGTGCCGGCGGGCGTCCAGGCCGCGCTGGAGCTGGCCTTCGGTGCCGCGGGCACGCCGGTGGTGAGCCTGTGGGCCCGGGTGCCCCACTACGTGGCCGGCATGCCCTTCCCCGAGGCGAGCGCGGCGCTGATCGAGGGGCTCGCCGGAGTGGCCGAGCTGTCACTGGACTCATCGGCCTTGCGCCGGGCGGCCGACAGCTCGCGCCGGCAGGTGGACCAGCTGATCGCCGACAACAGCGAGCATTTGGCCATGGTGCGCAAGCTCGAGGAGAACCTCGACGCCTCCGAGGGCAACGCCATGGGGGTGGAGGCCGTGCCGTCGGGCGACGAGATCGCGGCCGAGCTGGAGCGGTTCCTCCGGGGCGAGGAGCAGTAGGGCTCGGGTGAGCCCGTTCCCGCGCTGACCGGCAGGGATCGAACGAGATCGGATCGGGAAAGGGGTTCGTGGCATGAAGATCGACGGAGGCATCGGGTTCGACCCGAACGGCAGCGCGGTGCAGGCGGCCACGGCCGAGGCGGAGGGGTACGACGGGGTGTGGTCGGCCGAGACCAGCCACGACCCCTTCCTGCCCATTGCCGCCGCTGCGGGGGCGACGGAGAAGCTCGAGTTCGGCACCGGGATCACGGTGGCCTTCGCCCGCAACCCGATGACGCTGGCCGTGGTGGCCAACGACCTGCAGGAGCTCACCAAGGGCCGCTTCATGCTGGGGATGGGCAGCCAGATAAAGCCGCACATCACGAAGCGCTTCTCCATGCCGTGGTCGCACCCGGCGCCGCGGCATGCGCGAGATGGTGCTGGCCATCCGCGCCATCTGGAAGACATGGGAGACGGGCGAGAAGCTCGACTTCCGGGGCGAGTTCTACACCCACACGCTGATGACGCCGTTCTTCAACCCGGGGCCCAACCAGTACGGCAACCCCAAGATCCTGTTGGCCGGCGTCGGCGAGCACATGACCGAGGCGGCCGGCGAGGTGGCCGACGGGTTCCTGGTGCACGGTTTCACCACCGAGCGCTACCTGCGCGAGGTGAGCCTTCCGGCGCTCGAGCGGGGTGCGTCGAAGGCGGGCAAGACGCGGGCAGACCTCACGGTGTCCTACCCCGGCTTCGTCGTGACGGGCACGGACGACGCGAGCACCGAGAAGGCCGACCAGGCGGTGCGCCAGCAGATCGCGTTCTACGGCTCCACGCCGGCTTACCGGCCGGTGCTCGAGCTGCACGGCTGGGGCGAGCTGCAGTCCGAGCTCAACACGCTGTCCAAGCGGGGCGAGTGGGTGAAGATGGGCGATCTGATCACCGACGAGGTGCTCGAGGCGTTCGCGGTGGTGGCCCCGCTGGAGAAGGTGGCCTCGGAGGTGCGGGCGCGGTACGAGGGCCTGGTCGACCGCTTCAGCTTCTACGCGCCGTACAAGGTCGACCCGGCCGTCTGGAAGGACGTGCTGGCCGGGTTCCACGACTGAGGCGGGGCCAAGAAACGCCGGGGCGTCTCCGGACACCGGGTCGTCGCGCCTGATCCACATGAACGTTGCCATGGGCCGGGGATGAGTGGCCGTGCAAGACGGGGTCGGACTCAGAACTGGGCTGGGTCGCCGACGGCCTTCGTGGCCACGTTGCGACTGGTCAGTGGCGACCACAGGCCGCCACTGAAGACCTCGGACGTGGTCACGTAGCTCGAGTTGCCGCCGTAGTGGCTGCCCACCGCCACACACGAGTGCGCTGAGCTACACGACACGGCGGCGAGGCCGGGTTGCGAACCCCGGAATCGGGACGCGCCCGGAGCGGACATCCACATATTCCCGTTGACCGTGTAGGCGAGGTTGGTGCCGTCGGGTGCCTTGAAGCCCACCCCCACGGCCGTGCAGGAAGTCGAACGGGTGCACGAGATGCCGTTCAATTGTCCGCCATCCGGTGCCGTCGGCAAGCTGGCGAGTGTCCAGCCGCCGCCCGTGTAGGACTCGGTGAGTGGCCGTTGTCCGGCGGTCTTGGAGGCGTAGTAGGACCCGACCGCGTGACAGGAAACCGCACTCGTGCAGGACACGCCGCTGAGGAGACTGCCGAAGGTTGTGGGCCCATTCGGACTGGGTACGACCGACCACGACTTGCCGTCGAAGACCTCCACCAGCGTCGAGCTCCCCCTTGAGCCAACGGCCACGCGGAACCGCGTGCTCGCACACGAGACCGAGCCCAGAGAACCGCCGCCAAGGATGGTCGGACTGCGGACCGCCGACCACTTCGAGTGTTGATAGGTCTCGATGAGCGGTTGCTCCCGTGGGTAGTCAGCCGCGCTCGTCGTCTGACCGACGGACACGTAGCCGACTGCGGCACAGAACGTGCGACTCGGGCAAGAGATGCCGAACAAACCGGACCAGGTACCCACGGTCGGACTCGGCTGTATCGACCAGGACTTCCCTCCGAAGAGCTCCACCAGTGTGCTCATCGTGCTGCCGTATTCATTTTGCGAGCTCGTTCCGGTTGCGGCACAGAACCGGGTCGTCGGGCACGACACCCCGGTCAACTGTGACGATGCCTCCATCCGAGTTGCCTCCGGACGGGCGGCCCCGGCAGGAGCGGAACCGGAGACGAGGCACGAGCCGAGGACGAGACCGAAGCCTCCTGCGCCGACGGCGAACGATCGAGCCGATCGTTTCCAGGGTGGCACGGCCATCCTCATGCACGTCTCACGTATCCGGGTTGGCTTTGGTTGACGCCATCCTCAGCGAGCTGACGTTGGGCGGCGTCGTCGGCGTCAGACGACGAGGTTGACCAGGCGGGGTGGCTTCGACACCACGCGCGTGGGGGTGGCGCCCGCGAGCGCCTCCGTGACCTTGGCCGAGGCGAGGGCAGCCGCCTCGGCGTCGGCCTCGGAAATGCCGGCGTCGACGTCGATCCGGTCCCGCACCTTCCCGTTGACCTGGATCATCATGGTCACCGTGTCCTGCCTCACCAGATCGGGGTCGTACTCGGGCCAGCGCTGGAGGTGGATCGACGGCTCACCCGGGTGCCGGTGCTCCCACAGCTCGGCGGTGAGGTGGGGTATGAGCGGGGCGAGCAGGCTCAGCAACGCGTCGAGCGCCTCGTTCCACACGTCTGCATGGGGACCGGCGCCGTCGCCCTTGCCGTTGCCGCTGTTACCACGGCCGTAGTGCTGAAGGGCGTTGAGGAGCTCCATGCAGTGGGCCACCGCCGTGTTGTAGGACCAGCGGTCGATGTCGTGTGTCACGTCGGCGATGGCGCGATGGGCCGCTCGGCGGATTGCCTGGTCGGCCTCGGACTGCGCTCCCGTGCGGAGCGGCGGCGCGCTGGTTCCCGTACGCCAGAGCCGGTCGAGAAAGCGGCCGCATCCCTCAATCATCTGTTCGGTCTGCTCGGTCCAGTCCATGTCGTCGAACGGCGGGCCGACGAAGAGATGGAACAGGCGCAGCCCGTCCGCTCCGACGGTCTCGTAGTAGTGCTCCGGGGCCACGAGGTTGCCCTTGGACTTGGACATTTTGGTCCCGTCCATCCGGATCATCCCCTGAGCCAGGTACCGTTTGAACGGCTCGCGCGGCAAGCCGGGTGCCAGGCCGACGTCGATGATCGCCCGGGTGTAGAAGCGCGCGTAGAGGAGGTGAAGGATGGCGTGCTCGATCCCTCCGATGTACTGGTCGACCGGCATGAAGTGATCCGCCGCGGCCGGGTCGAAGGGTCGCTCGGTGTTCCAAGGATCGCAGAAGCGCAGGAAGTACCACGCGGAGTCCACGAAGGTGTCCATGGTGTCGGTCTCGCGACGGGCCGGGCCACCGCAGATGGGGCACGTCGTAAGCAAGAAGCCCTCGTGGTAGGCCAGCGGTGACTGGCCGGTGGGGAGGAACTCGACGTCGTCGGGCGCCAGGATCGGCAGTTGGTCTTCGGGGACAGGCACGATGCCGTGCACGTCGCAGTAAACCGCCGGGATCGGACAACCCCAGAACCGTTGGCGCGAGATGAGCCAGTCCCGCAGTCTGTAGTTGACCTTGCGCTCGCCGATGCCCTGCTGCTCGAGCCAGTCGATGGCGCGTGACTTGGCGGTGGCGATGTCGAGGCCGTCGAGGAAGCCACTGTTGATCTTCACGCCCTCACCCGAGTAGGCGCCGCCGCCTTCCTTCTCCCAACCCTCGGGTGGCTCGACGGTGCGGACGATGGGGAGCCCGTGCAGGGTGGCGAAGGCCCAGTCGCGCTCGTCCTCGGCCGGCACCGCCATGATGGCTCCGGTCCCGTAGCCCATGAGGACGTAGTCAGCCACGTAGAGAGGTACCGGCTGGCCGTTGAAGGGATTGACAACGTTGGTGCCCGTGAAGGCGCCGCGCTTGCCGAGTGTCGTCGCGTCCCCTTCGGCCATCCGCTCAATGTCGGTCTCCCGAGCGGCCCGCCGGCGGAGCTCGTCGACGGCAGTCCACTGCGCATCAGTGGTGAGCTCGTCGACGAGCGGGTGTTCGGGTGCCATGACGGCGTAGGTCATGCCGAAGCTGGTGTCGGGGCGGGTCGTGAACACGCGCACGGCGAGCTCCGGGCGGTTCTCCACGGCCAGGTCGAACTCTGCTCCCTCGGAGCGGCCGATCCAGTTGCGTTGCATGACTTTGACCCGCTCGGGCCACTCCAGGTCGTCGATGGCCTCGAGGAGCTCGTCGGCGTAGGCGGTGATGCGGAAAAACCACTGCTCGAGGTTGCGCTTCTCGACCAGGTCACCCGAGCGCTCGCAGGTGCCGTCCGAGAGGACCTGCTCGTTGGCCAGAACGGTCTTGCAGCCGGGACACCAGTTGACCGGGGCCAAGGCCCGGTAGGCGAGCCCCGCCTCCCAGAGCCGGAGAAAGATGACCTGGTTCCACTTCATGTACTCGGGATCGTGGCTCCACACCTCCCGCCGCCAGTCATACACGGCGCCCAGGCGGATCAGCGAGGACCGGAACTCCGCCATCCGCTCCTCGGTGAAGACCCGCGGGTGGGTGCCGGTCTTGATGGCCGCGTTCTCGGCGGGGAGCCCGAAGGAGTCGAAGCCAAAGGGGCTGAGGACGCCCTTTCCCTTCATGGTCTGGTAGCGAACAGCCAGGTCACCGATGGTGTAGTTGCGCACGTGCCCCTGGTGCGCCGGACCGGAGGGGTAGGGGTACATGCACAGGGCATAGAACTTCTCGCGGGGGTCGTCGTTGTCAATCTGGTAGGTACCGGCTTCGGCCCAATGGCGTTGCCACTTGCGCTCCACCGCTTCGACGTCGTAAGCCCGTGCCATATCACCAGGGTAGGCGAGGCCGGCACGTGCTCTGAGCGGGGTTTGCCGAGCCGGCGGAAGCTATGAACCGTGGCCCGACGGCCCTCTGGACGGACCAGAGCGTGCGGCACCGACTGCTAGCGTTGGTCTCCGCCACTGGGGGCGTAGCTCAGCTGGTAGAGCGCTTGACTGGCAGTCAAGAGGTTCGTGGGTTCAAGTCCCATCGCCTCCACGAACGAAATTCGCCTGGCAGAAGGAGCAATTTTCAGCTCGGACTTCGGCCCTTCGATTGTCCCTGCGTTTTTCCCGCGCGCCGGCCAGCTCGATTGGTCGCTAGCGGTCTATTTCGTCGTCCGGTCGCCGTCGACGCCACACGATCACGGGACACTCTGAGTCGTTTGGCGGTTTCCCGACCCACCACCCAAGACACAGCAGTTCGAGAATGTGCCGAGAGACACGAGAAGGACAATCGGGCCGTCCGCCCGGCGCTCCGCCACCGCCATCGTCAACGTACCCGGCGCTCCCGACTCGGCCGTCAAGGGTCCGCGCGGCCGGCCTCTGGATGCCCTGACCTATGCTTTTTGCCGGGCTCATGCCCCCTGCTCAGATAGTCACGGACCACTCGCATAACCCTGTCTTCGTACGAAGCAGGCACTTTGGGGGCATCCCGTACTCGAGCCATATCCGGGGCGGAAATCCCGGCCGGTCGCGATATTTAACCGTTCTAGCGGAGCGGTGTTATGCGCTCTGTATTGGCTGCTAGACGGCTAACAGGGAGAGGCTCGTCAAGGCGCTAAGAGATCGGTTCAGTGGCGGATGGCGACGACTTCGAGGTATTCGGAGTCGATAGTAAGTGCGTCGTTCTCGTTGCGGTTGTGGTCTTTCGGCGAGCGCAACGAGCTGGTCGCGGAGTGAGGTTCGCCCACTCTCGTCTAGAGCGGCCAGCGCCTTGACGATCGGTCCGTAGAACGCGCTGAAAGTCTCGAAGTAGTCGTGGGCAGAGCGGTACCGAAACGTGAAGCTTCGCCGAGTCACCTCGAGATCACAGTCGGCACCCAGGAGCGCCTCGACTCCGGCCTCGGTGCCCCATTGCAGAGGCGACGGCACGCCGGCGGGGGGCGGGACGTGCCGACCGACGATCTTGAACATCTGACCTACGAAACCCTCGGGGGTCCAGTTCGCGAGTCCGATGCGGCCGCCGGGGCGAACAACGCGAACGAGCTGGCGCGCCGCGCGTCCAGGATCGGGCGTGAACATCACGCCGACAGTGGACAGGACGGCATCGAAGGTCTCGTCCGCGAAGGGGAGATCCTCGGCATCAGCCACTTTCGTGGTGATGGTCAACCCGTCGGCGTCCGCCCGGCGTCGGGCCCGGTCGAGAAGGCCCTCCACGTAGTCGGTGGCGACCACCTCGCAGCCGCGGCGAGCGGCGGCCAGTGCCGCGTTGCCGTTACCGGCGGCGACATCGAGGATCTTCCAGCCGGCAGCCACGTCGACCGTTTCGCACAACTGCTCACCCATCAGCTGCAGCGTGGTGCCGATGACTGCGTAGTCGCCCGAGGACCACGTGGCGTGCTGCTTTTGCTTGACTGCCGTCAAGGCATCGATGTTCAGGGTCTCGCTCATGTCCTCCTCCTTTTCGCTACCCCGCTCGGCAGCCTCACGGTCGTGTCCGATTCGGATGAGCTCGGCCACGTCGCAAGGGTCATCAGCGGGAACCACGCCATGATCATGGCGAAGCGCCACGCCGCTGTCGTCGGCCGACCACCTCATTTTCCGAAGTCCCACCGCCGGCCTCGATGGGGCGAACGCCCCATTTCCATTTCCCGGGCGATCGCGAGGAATCGTGTACGCGTCCGATGCCGGCCTCCGGGCGCTGACTACCATCGTCACATGATCGATGCGGCGCCACGGTGAGCGTCGGTGATCCGCTCGAGTCGGTCCACGACGCGTTGCGCCGCTCCGACTGGCAGGCCGCGCTGGATGCCGCCCGCGCAGTCAGCGTAGACGCCCCAGACCTTGAGGCGGACCGGCTCGACTCGGAGGCCGAGGCCGCGTGGTGGCTCGGCCGGCTCGACGAGTGCATCGCCGCGCGTGAGGCCGCGTACCGGATCTACGACGAACAGGACGACCGGCGCCGGGCGGGGCAGTGCGCGGTATGGCTCTGGGAACACCACGCCATCTGCGCACGCCCAGCCACGGCCAGCGGCTGGCTTCGGCGGGCCCGGCGAGACCTCGACGGTGACACCGAGAGTGTCGCCTTCGGAAACCTGCTCCTTCGCGAGGCGGAGATGGCCCATGGCGCCGGTGACCTCGACCGTGCAGGCGAGCTCGCCACGACCGCGCTGGACCTCGGGCGGCGGCTGCGGTCGACCGACCTTGAAGCAGAGGCGCTGCAGACCCAAGGGCGCATCCTCATCGACCAAGGTCATGTCGATGACGGCATGGCACACCTGGACGAGGCGATGCTCTTCGCAGTCGAAGGGCGGCTCGGGCCCTTTGCGACGGGCAAGGTGTACTGCAGCCTCATCGCCGCGTGTGAGGAACTTGGCGACTTCGACCGAGCGGCCGAGTGGACCGATGCCACGCTGCGCTGGGCTCAGCAGCATCCCTTCGCCATCTTCCCGGGCATCTGTCGGCTGCACCGGGCCATCGTCCTCAAGCGGCGTGGTGTGCTCGATGCCGCCGAAGAGGAGGCTGCCCGAGCCTGCGAGGAGCTCCGGGAGAGCCACATTGCCAACAGCGCAGCGGCCTGGGCCGAGGTCGGTGACATCAGACGCCGGCTCGGCCAGCTTGATCAGGCGGAGGGAGCCTTTGCCCGATCACAGGAGGTCAGTGGGGCACCTTGTGGTGGGTTGGCGCTTCTCCGCCTGGCCCAGGGTCGCATCGGGGAGGCCATGACGATCATCACGAGCTGCGTGGCCCAGCAAACAAGTCCTCTCGGTCGCGCGAGCCTGTTGCCGATGCTGGTGCAGATCGCGGTAGGAGCGGGGGATCTCGATGCCGCACATCGTGCCCTGTCGGAGCTCGAGACGACGGTCGCCACCTTCGGAACGGGTTCGCTGCTTGCCACCGAACAGTCGACCCGCGGCCGGTTGATGTTGGCCGACGGCGACCCGGGCGCGGCCGTTACTCTGCAGCAGGCCGTCGAGTCCTGGCACGGACTGGGTGTCCCCTACGAGGAAGCGACAGGTCGCACGCTTCTCGGCCAGGCGCTGCGCACCGCAGGAGACGAGACAGGCGCCACGGCATCTTTCGACGCCGCCGCCCGCTTATTCGACCAGATCGGCGCGCGTCTCGACGCCCGTGAAGCACTTGGTGACAACAAGCCAACCTTGCCCGCCGGTCTTACAGAGCGAGAGGCTGAGGTACTCCGGCTTGTCGCCGCCGGGCTGACCAACAACGAGATCGCCACCGAGCTCTTCCTCAGTCCCAAGACCGTGTCACGACACCTATCAAACATCTTTACGAAGATCGGCGTGTCGTCACGGGCGAGCGCCACGGCGTTTGCTGTCGAGCACCACCTCCGCGCTCGAAGCAGCCGCAGTCGATAGGTAGCGCCCGCGCGCTCAGGTGTGCCCCGCCTAGACCGAGTGGGATACTCGATCATGCTCTCCCAAACCTGCCGCCGGATGTCTACCCCAGCCTGTTGTCGATGATTTTCTGCTTGATGGATGCCGAGAAACGGGATTCCGGACGAAACGAGTCCCTCCTCGCGGTTCCTGGACCGGAGCGTTTTCGTTCACTGTTGCGACAAGCAGCAGATGAGTTTCGTTAGAGAGACCTACTTCCCAACAGGATCGACTGTCGTTGCGCTAACGATCGATCCGACGACGCTTGATTTTGGAACTTGTCATGAGCTGGGAACGCGGGGCGAACCCAAACGGTTCCCCATGTCTACGGATCGATTCGGCGTACCGACGTGATCGAAGTAACCGTTCTCTGATGCGTCATAAGGGCATGCCGTTGCCAGTTGCCATCATCGAGGTTCCCTGAGCGCCGCGACAATTGTCTGATCCGCCCGAAATCCAGTCCCGGGGCTGCTCTGGTCAACAGCCAGGGAGCGGCAGTCGTCGTGCGAAGGGGCCTTCAGGCCCCTTCAGCGCTAGCGGACCCTGAAGAGTCCGGGGCTATCTGCTGCCCGAGCATTCGGATGTCCCGGTGCGCCGGGACAGGGTGCCGGTATGCTCCGAGTCTCAATCAGGCACCCCTGGGATACTCCCTGTGATCCAGGCGGACACGGATTGCCTTGCAATGCCCTTTGCCTGTTGGCGCCGGGGGGCATAACTTCATTCCCACCGACAACTCAAAGGAGTTGAACATGCCGTATTCGCTGAACTGCTCAGATGCCGGTCAGGACTGTCCTTTTGCGGTGACCACGAAGACAGAGGATGAGCTGATGCAGCATGTCGCAGCTCACGCCTCGGCTGCTCACCCAGATATGGAGCTGACGCCAGAGACGATCGCACAGGGTTGAGCCCCAGCCAGTGGTGTACGAGCAGGTGAGCTGAAGCAGGATCCCCCAGACGCGACGATCACCGCGTCAACCTCAAGAAGCAGTTCCTACACAACGACTTGAGGAGGATCACGGTGAACGTCCCCACCACTATCGACGCGTCGGCCTGGCTGGGCAAGTACCTCGAGGGAGCGAACGGCGACACCGACCTGGCCAGGGCCATGTTGGCCGCCTTCGCCGAGGCCCTGATGTCGGCCGAGGCCTCGATGCAGTGCAACGCCGCCTATGGCGAGCGCACCCCCGAGCGCGAGAACCAGCGCAACGGGTATCGGCTGCGGCCCTGGGACACCAGGGTCGGCTCGATCGAGCTGGCGGTGCCCAAGCTCCGCCGGGGCGTCTACAGCCCCGAGTTCTTGCTCCAGCCCCGCCGGCGGGCCGAGCAGGCGCTGGTGTCGGTGGTCTGTGCCGCCTACGTGGAGGGGGTGTCGACGAGGAGGGTCGACGACCTGGTCAAGGCCATGGGCATCGACGGGATCTCCAAGTCCGAGGTCTCGCGCATGGCCAGAGAGCTCGACAAGGTGGTCACCGAGTTCAAGGAGCGCCCCTTGGACCAGGGGCCCTATCGCTACCTGTGGATCGACGCGCTGACCCAGCGGGTCCGCGAAGGGGGCCGGGTGGTGAACGTCTCGGCCGTCATCGCCACGGCCGTGGACCAAGAGGGTCGGCGCGAGATCGTCGGCTTCGACATCGCGACGACCGAGGACACGGCGGCGTGGACGGCGTTCCTGCGCGCCCTGGTGGCCCGGGGACTCGGCGGCGTCGAGCTCGTCATCTCCGACGCCCACGGGGGCATCAAGGCTGCCATCGCCCAGGTCTTCGCCGAGGCCTGCTGGCAGCGCTGCCGCACCCACTTCATGGCGAACTTGGCCTCTCGGGTGGCCAAAGGCAACTGGCCCATGATCGCCACCTTGGTGCGCTCGATCTTCGAGCAGCCCGACCGAGACACCACCTGGAGCCAGCTGGCCGACGTCACCGACAAGCTGACCCAGGCCGGGTTCTGCGACGTCGTGACCTACCTGCTCGACGCGGCCGACGACATCTTGGCCTTCAGCGCCTTCCCGACCGAGCACTGGCGCCAGATCCGCTCCAACAACCCCCAGGAGCGGCTCAACAAGGAGATCCGCCGGCGCACCGACGTGGTGGGGATCTTCCCCAACCGAGGGGCCGTCATCCGCCTCGTCGGCGCACTGCTCGCCGAGCAGACCGACGAGTGGGCCATCACGCGTCGCTACATGTCGGCCGAGTCGCTCAAGGCTCAGAAGAAGCTCGAGCCCTCACCCGAGGACCCGAGGCCGGCCATCGACGCCGCAGAGGAGGTCAGCCATCGACAGCGCAACATAGGATGAGCAATCAGACAACAGGTTGACGCGAGGGACGTTGCACCTCACGACCTCGTACACCACCCGTTGGGACTCAACTTCGCACAGGTCAAGGGTCTGATCCGCACGGTCTGAGTTATCCGATCTGCTCTTTCATTACCCGAAGGCAGCGATCATCAGCTTTGGTGGGCGTTGGAGAATTGCTCTGGTTCGCCGAGTACGTGTTACTCACCTGCTGAAGGCATGACGGAGGTCAAGCGCCAAGGCCGATTACGAACGCCTCTTGCTGCCCCGATTCGACGGCTTTTGTGCAGTAGTTCTCACGCACCCATCTCACCGCATCGCTGGAGGGGATTCCGCAAAGGACCGCTGCGCAAGCCAATGCCGTGCCAGTTCGTCCATGTCCTCCGAGACACCCGACCTCAACCCGTTCTCCACCGCGGGAGCGTTCCAGAAGCGACTTCAGGGCAGAGACCACTGCAGCGGGATCACTGGGCACACCGAAATCGGGCCAGTCGAGGTGAGTGTGGGGCCACGGAGGAGCCCACTTCGGGTCGAGATAGAGCCCAAAATCGGGAACCAGGTCGCGGGCATAAGGATCCGGGGCATCAAATGACACGGCAATGACCTCGGTCCCACCTGGCAATACGACGAGGGACCTGTGCACGTGCAGGTCAAACCGCTGGTGATCGTGTTCCGAAGCGGTGCATCCTGCGGGTTCATCGTCCACGTACCAGTGGACTTCGCATTGCGCACACACGACTACGGACCGGGTATCAACCACGCCGTCATTCTCGCGGGAACGAAGGTGTCGCAGTTCGCCGGCTCGGTGTGACGTTTCGTTCTCCGGGCTAGCTAGACCAGGTTGCCAAAGGATTCCCCTTTTGTAAACCGTTAAGGCCGCAGGCATTCAGTTCGCGTGCGTGGTGGCCTCAGAACGGGCAATCTGGGCGCATGACAACTGCCCAGAAAGCGTCGCCGATCCACTTCGAAGGGAGCGTTGCGGACATCACTCGAGACTGGTCCATGACCATCAGATCTGCTCCGCCGGGACCGCCACGGCGGATCGACGGATACACAATCGGAGCAATCCCCAACATCGAAGGGCCTGGACCGCATGGTGGTGAGGTCCATCCGGACGGCGACGAGTTCCTCTACCTTGTGAGCGGAGCGATCGCATTGATTCTTGACGACGGTGACGTGCGGGCGGTCGGCGTCGAGACGAGGGTTCTGCTGCGGTCAGGCGACGCATACGTCGTGCCACGCGGTGTCTGGCACCGGCTCGAAGCGGTCGAGCCCAGTTACCTGGTCCATGTCACACCCGGCCCGAATGGGGGCCATCGACCGGGTAATTCGGACCAGGGGTAGAAGCGGATCCGGCGACCGGAGCGGCGCAGAACCGCCGATCTGATCGACCTGAGATCAGCCGATACTCGACGGGTCCTGCGTTGCCCAGCTCGCCGGTCGTGGGGCAACGGAGACCCGGAGGACAAGATTCTGCCGATGAACGATCTTGAGCTCGCTGCGCTAGTCGAGCTTCGCTCAAGGCGCCGGACGACGTAGTGAAAGCTGACAGGTCGACCAAGGCCGGAGAGCTGGAGTGGAGTTGCTGGTAGACAGTCGAGCACGTGATCGATTGGCGGAGCCGGCCGCGGTAGCGCCGGGTCACCGTGCCGTTCTGGTTGACCTTGTCGCGCCGGACCCGGCACTCGTTGGCGTCGATGATCGGACCGTGCACCGAGCTCTTGTCTTGGTCGAACGGCCACCTCGACACTCATGAGCCGGTAAGGCCTGTGCCCGTGAAGGTGACAGAACCGGCTGTGCCACCTACTCTCGCACCGCCGCCGGCGGCGCCGCCACCGTTGCTGGCGGAGGAAACGCTCACACCGTAGGTAGCCGTACCACCGGTGTAGGCACCCCCGCCACCTCCGCCGCCACCGCTCGTCCCACCGTTGCCACCGTCGCCGCCGCCACCGGAGGCGAGACCCCCGCCGCCTCCGCCGCCTCCGCCGTCGCCTGATGAGGTCTGGGTACCGCCACCGGCGCCTCCCGCGTTCGTACCGGTGCCGGTGCCGCCGTTGCCTCCGCCTGGGCTCTGGTCGCCAGTGCCGCCCGTGCCGCCAGTGGACGTGATGGTGTACTGCGGGGTCCCTGTCGTCGCGACCTCGCCACCCCCACCACCGCCGGCGTTGCCACTCGTGGTGCCCGAACCCGCGGTGTTGGTGCCGGGGTTGGCCGTCGGGCCGCCACCACCGCTCCCGCCCACACCCGTGGTGCTGGCACCGCCGCCCCCACCACCCCCACCCACGAGGACGATCGTCCCGGCGGGCGCACCGGCCAAGTAGATACAGGTGGAGCCGCCGCCACCGCCGCCGGCCTCGGAGGAACCGCCCGTGCCACTGCCCCCGGCACCCCCGGCCGCGCAATCGGTGCCGCTCGCGCCGCCGGCGCCCCCGGTGATGCCGCTGCCTGCGCCGCCGCCACCTCCCACGATGACCGTGAACGTCGTGGCCGAGCTGCTCTTCGGGATGGTGATAGTCCCCGAGACACTGCCGCCCGCTCCACCGGCTGCTCCGGTCACGCCACCACCGCCACCACCGCCCTTCATGGTGAAGGTGAACGAGGTGACTCCGGCGGGCACCGTGAGGGTGTGGGTGCCGGCGGTGCTGAGGGTGACGGATGAGGTCGTCGTCCCTTGGAACGAAGTACCGGCGCTGCTCGTCCACGAGCTGCCCGCGACAGCACTCACGCTATAGGTATACGTCGTTCCTGCCGCGAGACCGCTGTCGGTGCACGATGCCGCCGAAATCGTGCCGAAGCAGCCGCTTCCGCTGGGGACGGGCGAGCCGTTGCGTGTGATCGTGTAGCCAGAAGCAGGAGCTCCGGTGCTCGGCGCGATCCAACTGATCAGAAGGCTGGTGGTCGTCGGATTCGTCGCACCGCCACCGGTCGGTGGGTTGATCCCGGTCGAATGTGACTGCGCAGGCTTCGAGCCGGACGTGAGGCCGGTCGTCCATTTCGTCGCGCCGGCAATCCCGCCTGTAAAGAGGAGCGAGGCGGCCACGAGGAATGCGATTGTCTGTGGCGTCCGCTTAGCCACGTTCGCCATCTAACCGGGTGCCTGGTTGCTACGCCATCCGATCAGCTGGTCCAGCTGTCGGTGGCCGGACTGATCGTGGCCGTGCCCGCGCCACCCGTCGCCGTGATGCCGGTCATCGATGGCATGGAGAAGTAGGTGTTGACGCACGCGGCGGGTGAGGCCGCGGTCATCGATGCGTCGTTGGTGAACGTGACCGCGAGTGGGTTGTTCGCTTGCCCGCTGCCCGCGACCATGAGTGGTGTGGTGAGGGTATGAGAGCTCCCGCTCGTTCCCGTCGAGAAGTTCCAGATCACGTCGCTCGGTGTGGCAGCCAGGCAGCCGGTTTGCGTCGTCGTCAGAGCACTCGTTGTGTACCCCGTGGCATACGTCGTGCTGGTCGGAAGCTGAATCGCCGTTATGGTGACCGGGTACGGGTTGGGATTGCTGATAGTGACGACGACGTCGCCGGTTCCTCCGGGATAGAGCAGGTTGGTCGCCGAGGGAGACGCCACAGCGGTGATGCTCAGGTTCGAGATCGTCGCCGACTGGCCCTCACCGGACGAACCGCCGGTCAAGCCGACGACCCAGTTCGTTGCCGCGTAAGCTCCGGCACCCGCCACCACGATGCCCAGCGTGGCCGACAGGACTTTCACCTTCCGGGTGAACTTCAGTCTTCCCTGAATCTTCATGCTCCGCTCGTTCCAACTCCGAAGAGCTGTGAAATGGTGGCCAATGCCTGGTTTTCGGACGCGCCGGCACGCATTCGTTGACCTCCAGGTCACAATGCCGTTATCCGCCTGTTGGATCTTCGTCTAACTGAATCGGCCGCCTCGCAGGTGCCCTTGACATCACGCGGTACGGGTTTTTCACCCGTACCTACTGAGAAATTCTACGTAAACCCATGACGCACAATGGGCGGCGCAAGTGCCACGATGAGGAAAAGCAATGGCGGGGTTCCAGGTTGGCGACGTGAACACGACTGAACTTCTGATCGAACTACCGGACTGCGTGCTCGTCCTCAACGAGTTCGGCCACGTCCAGTGGGGAAACAAGGCAGCCGAACAGTTGTTCGGCCGGTCGTTACGTGACTCAATTGGGTTTCCCGCCCTCGATCTCGTTCATCCGGACGACCTGGAACTCGTGCTCCGTTCGTTGGAGAGCGTCCAGCGCAAGGACGTCGGAACTCTCATCGAGGTACGAGCAAGGACTGCCACAGGTTGGCGCCTTCTCGAGGTGATCGGAGCGCCTATTGGCTGGTCGAACGAACCCAGTGCCGTGTTGTTCTGCATGAGAGACCTGACCGAGAGACGTCGTTTTGAGGTGGCACGTAACAAAGAGGCGACGTTCAGGACCGTGGTTCAGAATTCCCCCGACATCACAATCCTGCTGTCGCAGTCAGGCCTGGTGGACTCGGTCTCCGGAGCACTCAGCCGGATCCTTGGACACGACCCGGAGATGATCGAAGGTGGACAGCTCATTGACCTCGTAGTCGAGGAGGATCAACCAGTTTTCCTCGCCTCGCTCCACGCAGCTTCGCAAGGCGCCACGGCCTCGAATCCTCTGAGGGTTCGCATTCAGCTCACGCGCCATGGGGCCGGGGAGCCCGTACCCTTCGAGTTCACGTTTGTCAATCTGCTGGAGGATCAAACTGTCGGCGGCTTCGTTGTCTCGGCTCACGACATCAGGACGCAGGTAGCCGCCGAAAGAGAGTTGCGCCAAAGCGAGCAGCGCTTCCGCCGAGTCTTCAACCAGGGCCCGCTGGGGATCGTTCTCACGGACTTCGACCACGCGGTCATCGATGTCAACGACGCCTTTTGCCTTCTGGTAGGCCAGCCGTCAGACAAGGTCATCGGTTCGGCATTTCACTCATTCGTTCACACCGACGACCGCGGACCAGTCCTCGCCGTTGGCCTCCAGCTCAAGGAGCAACCAACGAAAACCTGCAGGATCGAGAGTCGGCTCGAATCGAGAAATCAGGAGGTCGTGGTTTCAAGCGTCACCGCATCGGTGATCGAGGACGAGAACGGCGCGCCGCACTGCCTTTGGATTCTCGAAGACATCACGGAGCGCAAATTGCTCGAGGGGGAGCTGGCCGCCCATGCCAGCACGGCCAGCACGCTTCTCTCCAGCTTGACGAGTCGAGAAGTGGAGATTCTTGAGCTTTTGGAGAAGACGGCAACCGCCTCCCAAATGGCGCTCTGCCTGACTCTCTCAGTGAGGACCGTGGAGTCACACCTGGCGAATGCCTACCGCAAGTTAGGGGTACACAGCAGGTCGGCGGCCATAGACGAGTTCGCGCGACTGAGGCGAGCAGTTGCAGGTGTTCGGCTCGACCAGAGTTGAACCGATTCATTTGTCAGCCCAATGGTCTCCTGGTCCGCAGTACAGAAGCGACTGCAGCTGCTCGGGTGCCGCCTCAGGACATTTGAGAGGCCCTCAGCGGTCCTGACGGACGCCACGAGCGCCCCACCCGGCAATCGGGAACACGGGCGGCCACAACTCCAGGGTTGACCAGGCGCAGCCCATCTCGGCCAGCAGCTCTCGGTTTTTGGAGGTGACCAGCACTGGGAGACCGCTACATTCCTTCATGCAAAGGAGGACCCGTGGAACAAGGACGGCCCATCTCGTATGAGGCGCTCGAAGTTGGGACTCCGGTCCTCACCTCTTCGGGCACGGAGTTCGGCAAGGTAGAACACGTGCTCCAGGTTCCGGAGCTGGATCTTTTCGACGGAATCGCCGTCAAATCGCACCACCACGGTCTGCGATTCGTCGATCGTGACCAAATTGAGGACATCACAACGGCAGCCGTTCGATGCACGATTTCCGACGACGAGGTCGACTCGCTTCCCGCTCCTAACGGGCCTCTGGTCCTGCATCCGGACACCGCTCACGACGAAGGTCCGTCCCTCACGGCTCGGTGGGGTCGGCTGTTTGGCCGGGAGCACTGGAAAGAACTCGAATAACGGCTGCCATGTGACAATCGAAGTTCGGCCAACGGGTCTGCCTACGATGACCCCATGGCGCCGGCCGGTGAGCCCCCGACACCGGACCCCGTCTGGGTCGGTGACATCCAAATACGCATGCTCGCCGCCGCCGAATCGGCCCGCCTCGGCGATGCCGTCCGGGCGGTCTACGGTGAGACCTATCCCGTTCTGTGGGCCTACGACGCCGATGAGGTGGCGCGGCGGATCTCGGCCGGCCTCCTGATCTCCGCCATCGCCGAGACGACCGACGGTGAGCTGCTGTGCCATTCCGGCCTCTCGCTCGCTGCCCCAGAGGATGTCGTCGGTCACGCCGGCCAAGCGCTGACGCTGCCAGCCGCCCGAGGGCGGCACATCTTCACGACGGTCAAGCGATATCTGATCGAGTGGGCGGCGACGCGCGGACTCGTCGGCATGTACAGCGAAGCCACCGCCGCCCATCCCTACAGCCAGCGCGCCCTGCTCGACCTCGGCGGGCACGAGACAGGGTTCCTGCTCGGCTTCATTCCCGAGTCAGTCGACAACAGCGTGTCGGCTCCGAGTCCCGGTCGGCAGTCGGCCGCTCTGTTCTTCCTCCGCCTCCGGCCCGGCAAAGAGCGGAAGCTCTACGCACCGACCCGTCATCGGGAGATCGTGGCGGACACGATCGAGATCTGTGACTTTCGGGCCCAACTCGCCGAGGCCCCGGTTCGAAGCGATCTGCCCCCAAGCTCGCAGCTCCGCGTCGAGACTCGACCCGGTGACAACGTCGCCGTCCTGACCGTGAGCCAGGCGGGAAGCGACCTGACGGCCCGGGTCGACGCAGAGCGCTCTCGCCTGTTCTCCGATGGGCGTCGACGCCCTCTACGTGGACCTCCCGCTGGACCAACCCGAGTCGGCCCACGTGAGCGAATCACTCGAGGAGCTCAGGCTGTCCTACTCGGGGATCTTTCCCAACAGCCAGGCGGCCGGGGACGTCCTCCGACTGCAATGTCTACGCAGGGCCACTGCGTTGAGCCACGACGTGGTGGTGGCATCTCCCCACGGCACCGCGCTGCTCGAGTACGTCGTCGCGGACATGGAGACGGCCGGCCAACCCGTGGTGCGGACCCATGTCCATCCGCCAGGAGTGGCGGGCGCGGGTCTCACCCGGCACGAGCATCCCGCTGGTGGCGGTGCCATAGGCGGTCCTCACCGGTTTCCGGAGGCCTGGTAATCCCACGCTATCAATCCCGACGATCTTCGCGCGACGAACGCCTCGCCACCGCCCGTGCGAGAGCAGAGCGTTTATGCGATGTATTCGCCTCCCTGCTGTTGGTCGCTCGTTGCATTTTGTTTGAGTGCCTGCCGAGTTGTGACAACGACGGCGAGCAGCCACAGAGCAGGCGCGGCGGCCGCGCAACGCTCGGCGATCCCCAGCAGGGGGCCACGGCTTTCGATTGCATACCACGTCGCAAGACCAAGCAAGACTCCTGCCGCTGCGATGCTCGGAGCACGCGTCAACAGGAGCGCAGGGTGTCGCCGATGCCAAGCGAAGGCCGGCCATGTACAGCAGGTCAACGCCGCTGCGATGACGGCGAGCTCGTGCGGGACTGAATACCCACGATACGGCTGCCGGAAGAGAGCGATCAACAGCACCGCCACACCTCCTCCACCGAGCAGGACGCGGCCCACACGTGCTGCGGGCTGCAGTCCGACCCCGGCGAGCAGATAGCAGAGGCCCACCCCGGCGATGGCTGACGTCATCACCCACCAGTCAGTCGCTCCATGCCCGGCAAGTTCGCTGATGGTGTCGCGAACCGGGCTGTACGAAGCTGGCTGAACCGCTGTGGCGATGAAAAAGCCGCCGATGAGCAGCGCCGGAGCCGCGCCGGCCGCCGCCACCACCCACCAGGGGATCGCCTTCACTGCCGGATCCTACGTGCGGAAATGCCTTGCGGACGCGGCGGCGTATTGGGACGGGTCGCAACTGAATCCGCGTGCGCTGCAAGAGCGGCTCCGTCCGGTCTGGATCGGGCGAGTGCGATCTAGAAATGCCGAGGCGTCGATGACCGGACGCGACAAGGTCCAAAATCCAGCCAGTTGTGCCCGACAGGGCCGCCAGTATCATCGGCTCCTCGCGTCCAGTACCTGGCAGGGGAGGCCCTACCGGCTCGACCCTCCACAGGTACCATCTCCGAAAGAACGGGTGTAGCCGATGTCGTCAAGCGAGCACGTGTCGCAGGGTCCACGCCCGAGCCCACCCCAGATCGCGCCGGCTGACGGCCAGCTCGCCGTGTTCTGCGTGGGGCTCGGCGCCGTCGGGACCACGCTGATCGCGGGCGTCGAGTCGATCAGGGGCGGTTCGGGCCAGCCGATCGGATCCCTCTCCCAGTTCGGGACGGTCCGCCTGGGCCGCCGTGACGAGCAGCGGGTCACCCGGATCGGCGACCTGGTCCCCTTGGCCTCCCTCCACCAGCTCGACTTCTGCGCGTGGGACCCGTTCCCCGACGACGCCTTCGTCGCCGCCAGCCGGGCTGGGGTCCTGGACCAGCCGTCGATCGAGCGCGTCGGTGCGTACCTGCGCACGATCCGACCCCTCCCAGCCGTGTTCGACCCGGCCTACGTCTCCCAGGTGCACGGAGACAACACGCGCCCCGAGGCCACCCATCGCCAACGGGTCGAGGCGATCCGGTCCGACATCGTGACCTTCATGGAGACCAAGGGCTCGGCTCGAGGCGTCATGGTCTGGTGCGGGTCGACCGAGGCACTGCTCCCCGATCACGAGGCATACCACAGCCTCGAGGCCTTCGAGGCTGCGCTCGACCGGAACGACCGGGCCATCGCCCCGAGCATGCTCTACGCCTACGCCGCCCTCGGGCTGGGTATCCCGTACATCAACTGCTCGCCGAACCTGTCCATCGACACGCCGGCGCTCACCCGGTACGCCGCCGAGCACTCGGCCGCCATCGCCGGCAAGGACCTCAAGACCGGTCAGACCATGGTGAAGACGGTCCTGGCCCCCATGATCAAGGCCCGGCTGCTTGGGCTCTCGGGGTGGTACTCCACCAACATCCTCGGGAACCGGGACGGAGAGGTCCTCCAGGACCCCCACAGCTTCCGGGCCAAGGAGCAGTCCAAGCTCGGCGTGCTGGAGGGCATCATGCAGCCCGAGCTCTACCCCGAGCTCTACGGCGACATCGAGCACCAGGTCTCGATCAACTACTACCCGCCGCGGGGTGACAACAAGGAAGGATGGGACAACATCGACATCTTCGGGTGGCTCGGCTATCCGATGCAGCTCAAGGTCAACTTCCTCTGCCGAGACTCGATTTTGGCGGCGCCACTCGTCCTCGACCTGCTGCTCTTCGCCGACCTGGCACAGCGGGCCGGGATGCGCGGTATCCAGGAGTGGCTGTCCTTCTACTTCAAATCGCCGCAGTGCGCCCCCGGCGTGTACCCCGAGCATGACCTCTTCATCCAGCTGACGAAGCTCAAGAACACCCTGCGCTTCCTGGCCGGCGAGGAACCCATCACCCACCTCGGGCTCGAGTACTACGACTACTTCTCCTGAATCGGTTCCGCGACTTCGCTCCGCTAACTGCGCGAAGAGACTTGAATGCCCCCGGGGGCGTCGAAGAGGAGATCGTCTTTTCCAGCTCGTGTGACTCGAACCAGTCGACGGTTCTCGATCAGGTGCTCACCCAGTACAACAACCCGAAAGTCCTCCTTGGGTGGCACGTCGTCCCGGCCAAACGGGTCAACTCCACCCATGGAGAGGGGATGACTCGGGTCGTCGAAACGTGTCGATGTACCACTTCGTTTGGTGGTGATCCCGACTACTCGGATTGAGCGTGTGTGTCGGGTCGAGCTTGCTGAGCAGTAGATCGAGAGTCCGGTGATCTCGCTGGCTCAGGACGTTGATCCCATTCCTGATGAGAAGGGCGGCACAGACCCCTTGACCTGGTTGATAGGTGCCTCGCGAACGGTATCCGTCGTAGATCACCTGCGAACCACAGGCAGCACTGATGTCCATGAGGAGGGCGAGTCGTACGCCATTGTCCTGCGCAAGTGTCAACATCTCTTTGGCGGCGGCCAGCATTCCGTCGGTCCAGTCCTCGCCACGCTCACTCAAGACTCGAGCCGTGCCATCGAGCACATCGAATCCGTTGCCTCCATGGATGTCCGGTGTCTGTCGCGGCGTGCCGAATGCAAAGTCCTCGGGGCAAAACCCCACGACATGAAGATTGGGGAGTCGGACCAGTCGGTCTGTGTGTGGGAAGGGAGCTCCGTACGATGATCCGTCGACTCCACATGGTCGGCCCAGGAGACACCCACTCACCAGAAGGCCGAGGGGACTCTCCTTGGTGAACTGTGGCCACGACGCGATTTCGTCTGCGCTCGGGAGATGTGTCGGGCTAACCATGAGCCAATTGTGGCAAGGCCATTGATGTCACGAAGAAACCCCGAGGCCGGCAATGTTTGGGACCTGCCCAGCCCCGAGGTGCGAGTCGGGGCGCCTCTACCCGGGAACTGGGCAGTCCCGCTCACGGACTGATCTCAATCGAGAGAGCCACGCGAAGAGGTCCGGCAGCCGGTGACTCTTCTACAGGCTCTCCCAGCCTGGGCTGGCCACCGGCGTCGGCACGGGGGACTCGTCAACCGTCCCCGTCCACCTCGCTCGCCTTGCGGTTGTTGACCGTCGGGCCGATGCGTGGCGACGAACGTCGTCGTGCGCAGAGGGATCTCCTTGATGAGCCAGCTCAGGATGAAGCCGAGGACGACAAAGGGCACGGCGACCAAGAAGGCCGTCTCGACCGAGTGACTGAAGGCACTGACGACAAAGGTGCGCTGGGCGGCGGGAAGATGGTCGATCTGGGCAGGGTTGGCCGTCACGTTCGAGCCGCTGACCAACTTCAGCTCGGCCGACGTGGCGTGCAGTTTGAGTTGTGAGATCAGGCGGTTGGCGAAGACGGCACCGAGGACGGCCACCCCGAAGGCGCCCCCGATGGTCCGGAAGAACGTCGCAGTTGCCGTGGCCACTCCCAGCGCGGAGTACGGCACCGCGTTCTGCACGGCGACGACCAGCACCTGCATGCACCAGGCCTATGCCGAGCCCGGTGATGAACATGAAGACCGCCACTTCCCCGTAGGGGGTATGCGGTCCAAGCTGGGTGAGCGAGAGCAGGCCGAAGGAGAGGACGGCCGTGCCCACGATCGGGAACACCTTGTAGCGCCCGGTGCGGGTCACGATGCGCCCGCTCGAGATGAAGGTGATCAGCATCCCGCCGATCATGGGCAGGAGCTCGAGGCCCGAAAGGGTCGGCGAGGCTCCGTGGACGATCTGGAGATACAGGGGCAGGTAGATGATGGCCCCGAACATGGAGAAGCCGATGATGAACCCGACGGCCGAGGTGGCGGTAAAGGTCCGGTTCTTGAAGAGCCAGAGCGGGATGATGGGCTCGGAGGCCCTGGTCTCGATGAAGCAGAAGATGCACAGCGACGCCAGGGCGACGAGTCCCGTGCCGATGATGACGGGCGAACCCCAGGCATATTCGGAGCCGGCCCAGGTGGTGAGCAAGATGATGCAGGTGACGCCGACGGAGAGGAAGGCGGTTCCGGCCCAGTCGATCTTGTGCGGTACCCGCTTGACCGGGAGGTGGAGCACGGCGGCCACGACGAAGAGGGCGACGATGCCGAGCGGCAGGTTGATGTAGAAGATCCAGCGCCATGACAGGTGCTCGGTGAAGAAGCCGCCGAGCAGCGGACCCGCCACGTTGGTGACGCCGAAGACGACGCCGAAGTAGCCCATGTACTTGCCCCGCTGCCGGGCCGACACGACGTCGCCCATGATGGCCTGGGCCCCGACCATCAGCCCGCCGGCCCCGATCCCCTGGATCGCCCGGAAAGCCGATGAGTTCGGCCATGGACTGGGACAGCCCGGACAGCACGGAGCCGACCAGGAAGATCACGATGGCCAGCTGGAAGAGCGCCTTGCGGCCGTAGAGGTCGCCCAGCTTTCCCCACAGCGGCGTGGAGATGCAGGTGGTCAGGAGGTAGGCCGTCACCACCCACGACAGGTGGTTGAGCCCGTGCAGGTCGCCGGCGATGGTGGGGAGTGCCGTCGCCACAATGGTCTGGTCGAGGGCGGCCAGGGCCATCCCCATCATGAGGGCGCCGAGGATCACCAGGATCCGGCGGTGCTCGGCGCCGGCGGCCTCTTCGTCGACTTCATCGACCGGGGCCGTCGCCAGCTCAGTCACGGGCGTCGTCCAGGTCTCGTTCGAGGTCCTCCGCGAAACGACTGAGCAGGTCGGCCAAGGCGGACAGGTCGTCGTCGTCCCAATCCCGCAAGAGCTGCTCGAGCCAGGCCCGGCGGGCCCGCCGCACCCGTTCGATGGTCCGGCGACCGGCCGGGGTGAGGCGGATCCTCGAGGCTCGGCGGTCGTCGGGGTCGGTCTGGCGAACGACCATCCCGTCGCGCTCGAGCTGCTGGACCTTGCGGGTCACCGTCGGGGTGTCGACTCCCAGTATCTCGGCGAGGTCGGTGACTCGGAGCGAGTCGCCCTTGGCCGAGAGCTTGAAAAGCAGGGTGGCTCCGGCCCGGTCGAGCCGGACCCCCGCCAATCGCAGGAGCCGCTCATGCAGGCGGACCTGGGTGATCGACCGGGCGACGGTCTGCAACGCCTCGTCGAACCGGTCGACGTGACGGGCCGCCGGGCCCGACTCGGCATCCGTCTCGATAGTTGCTTTCAGCACATAAATATTGTACCAGCCGCACTCGGCACCACTTCCAACGGCCCTGACGCCGACGCCTGCGCAGCCCTCCGTCGAGCAGCCGAACCATCCGCTGCGCCCCATTGGTCGGATGGAGGGTCGTCGACTCGTCCGGATGCGGCGCAGCAAGCTCCGGTGCTCCCCCGTGAGTCCCAGATGCGTAGCGGCCTCCGGTTGGGCACCCCCGCTCCGTCGGGGCGAGCATGCCACGATCCGTGTCCGCTACTTCGCGTCGGCGAGGACGGTACGCCGCAGGGGGTCCTACGCTCACATTTCTACTACTCGGCGTGCCGCGTCGGACCTGCGACCGGTTGACGCCCTGGAGCCTCCGCTCGTGAAAACTCCGTTAAGGACGTGAGTCCCGAGCTCGGATACGCATCCGCCGTCCGCTTGAATGAGTAGATGTCCAGCGTCAGCGTCACCATTTATGGGGTTTGCGCCGTTTCGTTCATGATGGCCATGTACGCCTTGGAGAAGAGGGGCAGACAGTTCATCTTCCTCTTTGCCCTCGGATGCTTGCTCTCCAGCGCCTACGGATTCCTCTCTGGGGCGTGGCCGTTTGGGGTCGTCGAGGTGATCTGGTCTGGAATCGCTTTGCGTCGCTGGTACGGAGCCGCCGATATGGCTTCCTGATCATTGGCACACTGCCGCACTCAGGCCCACGGGACGAGCCGAACCAGCCGTCTGCCGACAGTGTGCGCCCGGCGACGTCCGAACCTGGCACGCGGGTCACGTTTCGGGGAGGTCTTCGAGCGGGACCATCCGGGCCGCCTCGGCCCGTCGGGAACGGTCGTCGTCCCGCCTTTTTGGTCGGGTCAGGATGATCTGCACCGACGCCACCACCAGGACCACGATGGTGACGATCCGCTCACTCCTCCCAATCTCTCTGAAGACCGCATAAATCTGAATGCCGATCGCCAGGGCCTGCGCAAAGAGGGCAAGAGCGACCGCTCGCATCCCGATGACGGCCTCTGGGCCTTCGCGTCCGCGTTCGGTGCCCGAGCCCAGGCGGCGAGGGCGATCAGGACCGCGCCCGCCGTCCAGACGAATTCATAGCGGTCTCCAGACACGACGGCCCGGGCCTCGGCCTCCTGCACCGCAAAGACGGCGTCGGCGACGGAGGTGCTGACGACGGCCAAGCCGATCAGGATCCACATGGTGTCGGGCCGCCAGCCAAGAAGCCCATAGACGCCGAGGACAGCCCCGATCAGCAGCACATCGAGAACCGGGTAGACGAACGCGACGAACGTGGCGAGCGCCCCCACCGTCTTGTGCTCTGCCGCGGGTTGGATCACGAGGGCGAACCCAGCCGCCAACACCAGCAGGGTGACGGCAATCCCATCCATCCAACGATGAAGCTCGAACTGAGGGATGCGGACTCGGATCAGATACACCATGCCGACCGCGACCAGCGGGTACCAGGCCAACCAGAAAACGTCTGCGAACGTCGGATACGGAACGATCGGGTTTCCCGCCGTAGGCGATGCTCCAAGCGACGCTGCCGACAAACCAAAGTAACAGTGCGATTCCGAATGCCATCCAGGCCCGTCGGGCAATCGGCTCGAATGCGGCACGACCCAGAACGAGTGCCGCACAGACGGCAAGGATTGCGTTGTGGACCCAGTTGTCGTAAAGCCAGTGTGGTCCTGCGACGCCGAAAAGATCATTGACGGCTTCCAGCACCGTGAGCACGCGCCAGCACCAGCCACAAGAAGCTGAGAGGGACGGGTACGGAGAGGAGCTCTCCTTCCCGGTCGACGTGCCGCTCATCCGTCCCGCGTGAGCCCGCGCCAGCCAACCGATTGAGCGGCACCGCTCTACGAAAATGCCACATCCGTCGTCAGCCCTCGTCGGCTCTCTCTGAAGTCCCGGGAGCTTTCTAATCCAGTTTTCGAGGCGACCGTGTCCGTACTGCGCCAACCTCGCTGAGACCGGTGCAGAGGCCAGGAACGAAGACCTGATGAGCCGAAAGTCACGCCCCCCCCCGGGGGGGGGCTTGGGCGGCCCCGTGCCCGCTGATCAGTCCTGTGTACGTCCCTCAATGTGCTGGAGCTCGATCCACAGCGGGATCAAGAACTTGATGTAGACGTTGGTGAGGGTGTGCTGGCCGTCGTTGTGCTGGGTCACCATGGTCCCGACGTCGGTGATCCGGACGCGGTCGTCCTTGCCCTGGTACACCTTGACCCGCTCCAGAATCTCCAACAACTCCTCCATGGAGGACACCTCCATCCCGAAGTGGTCCATGTTCGGAGTGACCATGTACTCGTCCTTCGCCGGCAGCAGGTAGAGGAACTGCCGCCAGGACCCGGTGAGGAGGATCAGGGGGTTGCCCTTCTCCGTGCTGTTGTCTCCCTCGGTCCATCCGAAGACCTCGGAGTAGAAGTCGAGGAGCGCGGCCCGGCCCTCCTCGTTCAGGACGTCGGCATCCACGCTGATCGCCACGTGGTTGATGCGGGGGGCCAATGAGGTCGGGCTCATGGCGAAGCCACGGGTCGCACCATCACCTTGCTGGGGATCTCGCCCCGGGAGAGCCGTTCCATCGTCTCCATCACCTCACTGAGTGTTATGTCGTCGGGTTCGATCAACGAGTCGAGTGGCAACGTTCCGCTGTCGAGCAGGTCCACCGCCGGCTGGAAGCCGTCGTCGTTGTAGTTGTAGGCACCGACGATCTCGAGCTCGAAGATGATCAAGCGGTTCTGGTTGAAGCGGGGCGGTGTGAACCCGGTACCGACGATCACCAGGGTGCCCGCATAGTCCAGTTGGCCGAGGGCGGCCTCCACGGCGCTGCCCTGTCCCGAGCACTCGAAAATGACCGCATAGGGCTCCGCCACCGGGGCACCGAGCGGTGGTTCCACCAGCGTGTCGGGCGTGACCACCTCGGTCGCTCCGACGTCGAGTGCCCGCTGGCGCCGAACGGGTGAAGGCTCGCTCACCGTGACGTCGGACACCCCCTGCGCGCGGAGCACCGCGATGATGAGCAGCCCGACCGGCCCGGCCCCGGTGACCAGCACCCGGTCGTCGGACGCCACGCCGCCCACCCGCACGGCGTGCAGGGCGATCGCCGTCGGCTCGGTCAGCGCCGCCACCCGGGTCGGCAGGGAGTCGGGAACGCGGATCAGGCCGTCGGACCCGACGGTCTTGAACCGGCAGAACGCACCTCGGTAGCCCAGATAGGCCGCCGACGGGCGATTGAGGCACACCGAGGGACGTCCCCGTCGGCAGGGCCGGCAGGCGCCACACCCAGGGCTCTGGTTCCCAACCACTCGATCACCGGCGGACCAGCCGGAGTCTCTCGGCGCCGAGGCCACGATCCCGGACCATTCGTGGCCCAGAATGGCACCAGGTCGGGCGTAACGCTCCAGGACCATGTGCAGGTCGGATCCGCAGATCCCGCACTCGGCAATTTCGACCAGCACCTCGTCGGGTCCGGGTTCCGGGCGGGGGACCTCCTCCACGGCGATCCTGCCGTCGCCCACGTAGACGGCTGCCGGCATCAGATCGGGCGGCACGGAGGCAATGGTAGGGCTCTTGGGGCCCGACGCTCTGGTGGCCACGTCGCTCGGACCCGGTGCCCGGTTCGATGCAGGCCTGGCCATACGAACCCCGCACCCGGGCCAGCGTGCGCCAGTTGTCCGCCCGTTGTGCCAGTCCAGGCATTCCGGCTCTACTCGTCGCCACCTCGCGCCGTCATCATGTGGCAACAGAGGGGCGGTGATCGGGGGTGAGATGCTGTCGGGTATCACCGCCCCTCGACTCACGCGGGACGACCGGGCGACCTCAAGCCAGCCGGTACTCCCAGCCCTCCTGCCACTCGAACTCGGCCACCAACGACGTCTCGAGCGGAACCCCGCCGAGCCAGTGCTCGAGGGCCCAGCGAGTCGCCGCGTGGCCCACGACCAAGACCCGCTGCCCGTCCCAGCGGAGGCGAAGGTCGTCGAGGAAGCCCCCGACACGCTCGACGGCCTGTCGCCAGCTCTCTCCCCCCGGATAAGGGTCGTCCAAATGCGCCAGCCGGCCGCCGTGCACCTCGTCGGTCGGACGGCCGTTGAACAACCCGTAGTCGCATTCCCGGAGGCGCCAGTCGAGCAGCACCGGTAGCGACGAGCCGGCGAGGGCGATGGCAACGGTCTCGCGGGCTCGGCCGAGGTCGGAGCTGAAGACCGCAGAGAGGCCATCCTCCCGCCTCCGGTCGCCCAGGCGAGCCGCCTGGCGACGGCCCTCGTCCGAGAGCCGGCCGTCCAGCCACCCGGTCGCCCGCCCGTGCTCGTTGTCCTCGCTGAGCGAATGGGTCTCGTACACGATCTGGATCGCCACCTCGCCATCTTTGCCGTTCCCCCCGGCACGAACGCGTTCGCGTGACGGGGCTGGCCCGACGACGATCACGCGCCCACGACGCGGGGACGCACGGTAGCTTCCGACCATGTCCCCTGACGACCTCGCCTCCGAGCTGCTCGACGCCACCCTCGATGCCGACCCCCTGGTGGGATCGATCTACGGGTTCGCCGGCTACGACGACCGGCTGACCGACTTCAGCGAAGACGCCGAGGCGATCGCGGCCGAACGGCTCTCCTCCATCGCGACACGGGCGGAGCACCATGACCCCGGCGGCCTCGACGAGGTCGATCAGCAGACACTCGACTTCGTCCGCCACATGGCACGCGGCATGGCCGGCGCCGCCACGGTCCCCATGGTCGAGTTCACCATCTGCGACACCTTCGCCGCTCCGGTCGTCAACGTCTTCACCATGCTGCCCAAGGTGCCGCTCGACACGCCAGAGCGCCGCGACGGCTACGTCGCCCGCCTCCATGCCCTGCCCGGCATGCTGGCCACCGCGGCCCAGCGGCACGTCGAGGGGACCAAGGCCGGCCGCACCGCGGTGTCCCGGCTGGTCGAGTCGGCCATCGCCCAGCTCGACTTCATGATCAAGGATCCGACCGCCGGCCGCATGGCCCGGAAGGACGTGGACGCGGGCGAGAAGGAGTTCCTGACCGACCTCGCCGCCCACATCGAGGAGGACGTCCGCCCCGCCCTGGCCGCCTACCGTGACGCGCTACGCGACCGCGTGCTCCCTTCCGCCCGTGACGACGACCACCCGGGCATCTCCTATCTCCCCGGTGGAGACGGCATGTACCAGCAACTGGTCCGGCTCCACACCTCCACCGATCACACCCCAGACGAGCTCCACGCCGTCGGCCGCGACATCGTGGAGCAGGTCAGCGAGGAGCTCCGCCAGACGGGCAGCCGCCTGTGGGGCACCACCGACATGGCCGACATCTTCGACCGCATGTGCAACGACACCTCGCTGCGCTACGAGAACCCGCAGCAGATGCTCGACCACGCCCGCCGCGTCGTGGCGGCCGCCGAGGCGGAGGCGCCCAAGTGGTTCGGCCTCGTCCCCGACGAGCCCTGCGTCGTCGAACCGGTTCCCGAGGCGGAGGAGGCGGGTATGGCGGCCGCCTACTACATGCCGGGCGCCATCGACGGCTCCCGCAAGGGCACCTACTTCCTGAACACGTCCAAGCCCGAGGAGCGGTACCGCTACGTCGCCGAGGACATCGCCTTCCATGAGGCCGTGCCGGGCCACCACTTCCAGCTGACCATTGCCCTCGAGGCCAAGGACCTGGTCCCCGCCCGGCGCGTCCTGTTCGACACGGCCTGTGCCGAGGGGTGGGGCCTCTACAGCGAGCGGCTGGCCGACGAAATGGGCCTCTACACCGACGACCTGGCCCGCATGGGCCTCTTCGCCGCCGACTCGTGGCGCGCCAGTCGGCTGGTGGTCGACACCGGCCTGCACGCCATGGGCTGGCCCCGGAAGCGGGCCGTCGACTGGCTGGTCGAGCACACGCCCATGCCGCGCATCGAGGTCGAATCGGAGGTCGACCGCTACATCGCCTACCCCGGCCAGGCCCTGGCCTACATGGTGGGTCGGCGCGAGATCGTCCGCCTGCGCCGCCGGGCCTCGGAGCGACTCGGCGACGATTTCGACCTGCGTGCCTTTCACGACACCGTCCTGCGGGCCGGCACCCTCCCGCTGCCCGCCCTGGCCGGCACCGTTGAGCGCTGGGTGGACCGCCAGGCTGGTCGCTGAGCGCAAGCGGGCGCCTGGGCGATGCCTCCGCGGCGGCCGGTCGCTACTACAACTCCAGTGTCAGGTGTGTGTTGCGGATGGCGAAGTCAACCGTGTCCAGCCATTGTCGCGGTGACCACCGGTCGACCTCGGAACGCGCCGCCATCTCGAGCTCGAGCGGGACGAGGATGGTGGCCTGCATGTCGGCCAGCGTGAACTCCGCGTCAACCAGGTCGAGCACCTCGTACGCCATGTAGGCGCGGGCGATGGCCCAGGTGCGCCCGCAACGGCGGATGCGGCCGGGCCGTGACACGCTGTGCGCGATCTGGGCCAGGCTGCCGTGCGCCAGCAGGTTGGTCCATGCCCAGACGGGGACGACGATCCCCTTGTCCTCCCAGTACTCGGCCAGCGTGCCGTTCAGGAAGGCCTCGCACTCCTGGGCCACCACAATGGCCCCGCCCGCTTCGGCCGCGCGCTCTCGCTTCTTCATTTCACGTTCCTCCACGCCTCGCCCGCTCCCGGTCTCCGCGCCTTCGGGCGTTGTGCTTCCATTGTGCAGATCGGGCCCGCTGGCGAGTAGGGGCGAAGGTCCTCTCTCAGGTCGGCGCTGGCGCGGCCCCCCGGGCCACCGTCCGGGCGGCCAGGACGACGGCGAAGAGCGACACCGCCGTCACGTGGATGGCCGTGCACCACAGGCAGATGGCGCCGATCCGGAACAGCTCCGTGTACACCAGGTAGACGACCATGGCGGCGCCGGCCCCCGACCCGACCAGGCGTGCCCGGTCCACCCAGGCCGCCCGGGCGTGCCACGCCCACGGGCCGCACAGCGCGGCCATACCGGCCGCCCACACCAGGCCGAGGACGGCCAGCGGGACGCCGAAAACCACCGACTCGGGGCTCGTGGTGACCAGCGTGCAGTTCACGACCCCCGTGTCGGGGCAGGCCAGCGCGGCCGGGTCGGTGTAGTGGGTCACGGTCAGGTAGGACGCGATGGCCACCCCGGCCAACGAAAGGCCGAGCGAGGCCGCCACGGCCCATGCCGGGACACGCCTGATGGTGTTCGTGTTCCTCGTGGCGGTGGCCGTCGTCACGACGCCCCCAGCGTCTTGGCGATGGCGGCGATGGCCGGGGAGTCGCACACGCTGCTCGGCTGGTTGCCGGTCACGGAGCAGATGGCCGCCGTGATGTCGTTCGCCGTGCCGTCGATGGCCTGGGCCACCGGGCTCGACGGGTCAGCCAGCTGCGCCGCGATCTGCGACTGCGACAGGCCCTGCAGCACCTGGGGGGAGTAGCTGGCACCGGTGATGAGGTACCGGTTAGCGATGTCGACGAACGGGATGCTGCCCTGCTGGTCGTACGTGCTGAGCAGGGTGCTCTGCGCGGCCGTCGGCGTCTGCAGCGTCGGGTAGCTGCCGTCGACCTCCTGGTTGGTCGCTTCCTCGACCGGCTGGAAGTCGACGTAGGAGCTCGAGTAGCTCGACCCGTAGAACGAGAGCGTCTGCGTGTCGGGGTAGACGTCCGAGCTCGAGGAATGCGTCCCCGACAGGCCGGAGAAGGTCCCGAAGCGTGACAGCGCGACCGCCACCGCCCACCGCTCGGCCGCGCAGTACGGGCAGTACTCGGCGCCGACGTAGGTGATGAGGGGCTTGCCATCGCTCCCGCGGCTGATGGCCGCCTTGCCGCTGGTCCGGCTCGGCGGGACGTCAGAGCTGACACTGCCCACGGCGTCGAGCGTCGAGGCCGGCACGGAGAGCGCTGCCAGCACGGCGGGCGACAGCGGCGTCGTGCCGGCATCGTCCGTCGAGCTCGTGCCCGCGGCTTGGAGGTGCGACGAACCCACCACGGCGCTGGCCGGCCCGCCGGCCGCCTTGATGACGACCATCGCCGCGATGGCCGCGACGATCAGGCCTACGGGAACCAGCGCGGCCAGCACGCGGTGCCGGGACCGGAACGTGGTCGGCGCCGGCGGCGCCGAGCCGGACTGTCGGCGTCGGGCCAGCGTGGCGGACGCGGCGCCCCCCTGCTTGGTCGAGGTCCTCCCGGCGGAGCCGGAGGCGTGTTTGTTGGTGGTCTTCGATGCGTTCTTGGGAGCCGACCGCGTCGGTCGCGACGGCCCGTTGGTGGCTTTCGGCATTGGTGTTCTCCTGATATCGCCGAGGCGGCGCCGTGCGCACGCGCTCGGAAGCTCGGTATGGGGGCCGGACGAGGGCCCCCCGTGATGGCGGGAACGGCGCCGCCGCGCCCGAAGGCGGGTGCGACGGTGCGCCGCGTGCGGAGCTAGGAGAACTGGGGCGGGTGAAAGAGCGGGTCGCGCGTCCCGGCCGGCAGGGCGACGTGGCCCCGGCGCGGCGGCGCAGCCCCGACGAGGCCGCCGCCACGAGCGCGCACGCGCCGAGGACAGCGGCGAGCGCCACCCCGGGAGACGGAGCGGTGGGTGCGGGTGCCCCCTTGCCGCAGGTGGCGTCGGCACAGTTGAGCGGCCCGGTGAGCGGCCTCTCGACCGCCTGCACCATTTGGGTCGCTGCGGTCTCGGTGCCGGCAACGACGCCGTGGGGCACCAGGCCGCCCAGCACCGCGGCGGCGAGGATCGCCACCAAACTCAGGCGCCAGCGGATACCCACGCCCTACAGACTAGGGGAGCTCCCTAAAAGCCAGCTAAGAATCCGAGCAGATCTCCGATGGGAGCGAACGGGTTGCCGGCCGCCGGCGCCGGCCGGGATCTCCTCGTGCTGCGTACGTTTCCTAGCGACGGCGGTCCAGCTCCGCACCGGCGCCCCGCCGCAGCACGTGCACCGAGCGCCGTCCGTCGACCGGGACGGCCTCGAAGCACCTCTCCACCTTGCGGTGCCAGAGGGCGTACCAGACCAGAAGGCCACCACCGAACAGGGTCACCGATCCCACCATCGTCGCCAGCAGTGCCATGTCGGACATCTCCTCTTCCCGCGTCTCTTCGGAGTCTTGCGGTGAACGGTCCCTGGGCAACAGGGACGAAGGTCACTTCGTTCCAGTGACGAAGGCCCCGTTCACGCCCGGGACCTCTGCCGGGGGCGGCGCGAGCCTGCCCTCCGGCTCAGGCCACTCCCGAGCTGGCCGCTCCTGCGGTGATGCGCCGCGACCAGAGCGCCACCAGTTGGAGCAGTCCCAGGTACACCACCAGCACGATCAGGATGGTGAGCAGGGCCCAGCCGGTCAGGTTGCCACTGAAGAGAAGGAACAGCGCGGCCACCATGACGCCGACCAGGCGCAGGCCGGTGAGGTGCTCCAGGACCCAGCCTCCGGTGCGGCGGGCGCCCTCGGAGCCACCGGCGGCCCGCCCGGCGCCCGCCTTGAGCGCCTTGGCCTGGGCCCACAGCCAGCGGGCGGCCCGGGCCACCAGGCGGCGGATCCAGACGGCGTAGCGCGTCGGCCCGAACACCCAGGCGACCAGGGCGACCAGGACCGTCACCAGCAGCATCCAGCGCAGGTCGGCCTTCAGGAAGCGGAGCAGGGTGTCCCATACGGCGGCGCCGACGTTGCGGTCGAAGTGCTGGTTGGCCGCCTCGTTGAGGAAGGTGGTGCGTCCGTAGGACAGCCCGCCCAGTAGGACGAGGGTGAAGAGGCCCACGCCGACCGACATGCGCAGGAGGGCCCGGCGCCGGTCGACCGCGATCACGATGCCCAATATCCCGAGCACCAGCGCGGTGACCGGGACGGCCCACCCCAGCGTGACCAGCGTGTTGAACAGGGCCGAGAACTTGGACACCTGGCTCTTGGAGACGACGGTGACGCCGAGGTGGTTGCCCTGGGTCAGTATCGGTTTGATCGGGTTGAACAGGGTGATCCCGCGCTGGTTGGCCTGGTCGATGATGTTGTTCAGGATCGGCGTGACGTTGACGACGACCTGGCCGCCCTTGCTCAGGTTGCTGGTCAGCGACGTCTGCTTGCCGGTCAGGACGTCGACCACGGTGTCGTGCGTGTGCCGGTTCAGCGTGTCCCACAGCTGGCCGAACTGCTCGCTCTCGAGCACCTTCACCGCGAGGCCGTACACGTAGCCCTCGACCTCGGTCAGGATCGGCTGGACGATCGGCTTCGCCCTGGCCGGTAGCGCCGAGGTGACCGCGTCCTTCACGCTGGACGACTGGAAGAGCTCGTTCGTCGCCTTCCGCGCCAGGTGGTCGATGATCACCGGGTTGCGGGCCAGCGGCGCCATGGTGGCGACGTACTGATCGGTGTTAGTCACGGTACGGATGGCCCAGGCCGATATCACCGAAATCGGGATCAGCAGCGACGCCAGCACGATCAACACCCACGTCACGACCCCACGCGTCCGGCGAGCCCGCGGTCGCCTCCTGGTCGGACCCGGTGCGGAGTCCGCTCCCGACGCGTCGGCCGCGTCGCCTGTCGGCGCCTCCCCTGGGCCGGTTTCGGTCATCTGCGCTCGCTCATGCTTGATGCTCACCACATGCCGGTGCCCTTCGGCACTGGCGCCATGAGATTCCCCTGGTGTAGCACTAATCACATGGATGGGTCGCCTTCGGCCACCAAACAAGTGCGGATTGCGGGCCTCAGTGCCGTCGCCGGTTTGTTCGCCCCGCTCGTCTTCGTGAGCATCATCGTCCTGCGCAAGGTCAACCGCCAGGCGAAGCGCTACACGCGCCGGTGGAACAAGCGCCTTCAGAACGAGATCGCCCGCTGGTCCGAATAATCGAACCGGACTCAAAGGGCTGAGCGCGTGCTGACCGGCCTCGCCCACACGGCCGTCTGCGTGCCCGACGTGCGCGCCGCCGCCCGCTGGTACGCCGATGTGCTCGGGCTCGAGGTCCTGTCGCCGCCGTACCGCATGGAGGGCGAGCAGATCGAGCGCGACATGGGCGAGCTGCTTCCCTCCCCCGTGGTCGTGACCGCGGCCATCGTCGGCTTCCGCACGGAGGACCGCGTCATTGAGCTCATCGAGTACCCGGCGGCCGGCGTCGCGCCCGTCGGAACCGGACGGCCATCGGTGACCCGGATCGGCATGACGCACGTGGGGATGCTGTGCGACGACATCGCCGCCACCAGAGCAGAGCTCGAAGCGCGGGGAGTGGAGTTCCTCACCACGGGGATCGCCGACGTGGCCGGTCTCAAGACGACGTGGTGCCACGACCCGTGGGGAACGGTCATCATCCTGCTCCAGAAGAGCCGGGACGACCGGCCGTACTGGGGACAGCTGGCGCCCCCCACCTGACCGGCGGCGCCCAATTGCGGTCGGACCGGGCCTCGGAAGAAGGAAATCAGAAGAAATTGGCCCGAAAAACTTGTGCAGCCACGGTGCGCGTGGGCCATGATGTGCGCCATGAACAAGCGAGAACTAGCCAGAGCTGTCGCAGTCCAAGCCGATGTCGAGTTGAAGACGATTGTCAATGTCATTGACGCCTTCACTGATGTCGTCACCGCCGTCGTCTCGAAGGGTGAACCGGTCTCAATCCCCGGCTTCGCCAAGTTCGTCAAGGTCGACCGGCCGGCCCGCATGGGCCGCAACCCCGCCACGGGTGAAGCCATTCGTATCAAGGCGTCCAAGAAGGCGCGCATCACGCCGGTCAAGGCGTTCAAGGACGCCGTGCTGGCTCCAGCCAAGGCACCGAAGCTGAAGAAGGGTGCCTTCCCCACGGAAGACGGCGCTGTCGCCGCCGCCGGCAAGTCCACCGCTCCTGTGGCGGCACGCGTCCCGGCCCGCAAGGCGCCGGCCAAGAAGGTCGCCGCCAAGAGGGCCCCGGCCAAGCGGGCCACGACGACGCGCAAGGCGCCGGCCAAGCGGGCTCCCGCCCGGAAGGCCACCAAGAGGTAGCAGCCTGAACGAGCCACTGGCCGAGCGGCCGCTGGCCCAGCCCCACCCGGACCGGCTGTCACCCGCCGACCCCGATTACGACGACATCGTCGCCGCGCACGCCGCCGCAGTCGGCCGCGGGGTCGACACGTACGTCGACCCCCGTTCCGCACTGACGGTCCTGACCGCCGTCTACCTGGCGCGGCGCGGCTACTGCTGCGAGTCGGGCTGTCGCCACTGCCCGTATGTCGTATGAGCCACCCGGCGGGAGGATGGTGCGGCCCGTATGCTCGCTGCACTACTCGGCGCAGGAAACGATCACGACATGAGCGACACCGCACAGGGTCCCGGATGGTGGTTGGCATCCGACGGCAAGTGGTACCCGCCCGAGCTGTGGACCGGTCCGCCGACCACGGGTCCGGCCGTTACCGGCCCGGCCCCATGGTCGACGCCGCCGGGACAGGTCCACACGCCGGCCTATGGCGCCGGGATGTCCCCCGGTCCGCCGCCCTACGCCGGCGCGCCGTACGGACCACAGTCGCAACCGGGCGCCTACGCGCCCTACGGTCAACCGCTGGCCTACGGGGGACCGGCCCAGAAGACCAACGGCTTGGCCATCGCCTCGCTGATCTGCTCGTGCGCCGGCATCCTCGTGATCCCTCTCATCGCCGGGGTGGTCCTCGGGTTCGTCGCCCGCGGGCAGATTAAGCAGTCCCACGGGACCCAGCGCGGTGACGGGCTCGCCATCGCCGGCATCGTCGTGGGGTTCGGGTGGGCCGCCCTCATCGTCCTCGGGATCATCGTCAGCGCCACCAACCCCAGCAACAGCGGCGTCATCGACGCCGTCGGGCTGTTGGGCCTGATGAGATAGGAGCGAACCATGCAAGGTCTCCTCTACGGCGTGAAGCCTGAGCGCTGGACTCCGCCCGACGAGTCCAACCGCCTGCTGGTCGGGCTGTCGCACGTGCCGATGCGGCTGCAGGACCTCGAGCACCCGACGCCTATCCGCGACGACTGGGCGGTGGCCAAGACGCGGCTGACCGGCATCTGCGGGTCCGACGCCAAAATGGTCTTCTCGGACTTCGGCGACGACTTCAGCGACAGCGCCCTCAATGGCTATTTCTCGCTCCCCACCGTGCCCGGGCACGAGGTCGTGGCCGACGTCGCGGAGGTCGGGCCGGCCGTCACCACGCTCGAAGTGGGGCAGCGCGTCGTCCTCAACCCGTGGCTCTCGTGCGGGCCGCGCGGTGTCGACCCGCCGTGCCCGTCGTGCCAGTCCGGCGACTACAGCCTGTGCTGGCACTTCGCGGAGGGCCCGGTGGCAGCCGGCATCCACACGGGGACGTCGAAGGACGCGCCCGGCGGATTCGCCGACTACCTGCCGGCGCACGAGTCGATGCTCATCCCCGTTCCTGACAGCGTGAGCGACGAGGTCGCCGTCCTGGGCGACCCCTTCGCGGTGTCGTTGCACTCGGTCACCCGCCACCCGCCACCGCCCGGGGGCAAGGCACTCGTGTACGGGGGGCGCGCTGGGAAGTTGCGCCACCGCCATCCTGCGCTCCCTGTATACCGACGTGGAGGTCATGACCGTGGCGCGCTTCCCCGCGCAGGCCGCACTGGCCCGGCGCCTGGGCGCCACCGCGGTGGACCCCTACCCGGTCGAGCAGCTGCTCGAGGAAGCCGCCACGTGGTCCGGCGGGGTGCTGCAGAAGTTCCCCGGCACCCGTCTCCCGATGGCCCACCCCGGCGGCATCGACGTCGTCTACGACACGGTCGGTACGACGGAGACGTCCGAAGTGGGCGTGCGCCTGCTCAAGCAGCGCGGCACCATGGTCAAGAGCGGCGTGAACGCGCCGGAACGCTGGGAATGGTCACCGCTCTACTTCAAGGAGATCGCCTGGGTGGGCTCCAACGCCTTCGGTGTCGAGGAGGTCGACGGCATCCGCCTGCACGGCATCGCCCACTACCTGCGCCTGGCCGAGCAGGGACGCATCGACATGACGGGCCTGCTCACCCACACCTTCCGCCTCGAGCAGTGGCGCGAGGCCTTCATCGCGCTGGCCACACAGGAGCAGAGCGGCGCCATCAAGGTGGCCTTCGACTTCCGCTAGGTTCGGCAGCAAGGTGGGATGGATGGATGGTAAAACCGTCCAACTCCTGCTGTGAACCGGGTGCCATTGCCAGCACCCCGTCCAAGTCCTATACGCCGCCCCTCGCGAGTGATCGAGAGGGCCGGCGCTGCTTGGTTCCGCCCTCAGGCGGCCGCTGCCGTCGGTGCGTGAGCACCTCGGGTCTTACGCGGCCTCGGGTCGGCGTTTTGTGTCTCCGGTCGTAGCCCGGCGACAGGCGTCTGCTCTTGCTGCCCCAGAAGCCGGACGGTCTCTCGAGCGATGTTGCGTGCTGCGTTGACGTCTCGGTCGAGAACGGCGCCGCAGCGTTCACAGTCGAAGATCCTCATTCCGCGGTCCAGCTTGGCTTTCACCGAACCACAGGACGAACAGGTCTTCGACGACGGGTAAAAACGATCGGCGGCAACCAAGGCGGCACCACGATCGGCTGTCTTGTACGTGAGCTACCGGCGTAGCTCTCCGAGGGAGGCGTCAGCCACTGAACGACCGAGCCGTCCCTTGCGGGAGCCCATTCCCGCCAGATTGAGGTCCTCGATCCCTATGACCCCGAAGCGCCGCACGAGATGGTTAGTCACGCGATGCAGCTCGAGGGCCCGGGTCTTGGTGATGGTCCCGTGCAGCCGAGAGCGGCGCTTAAGGAGCCGGGTCCGGTTCTTCGACCCCCGTTCGCACCGAGCGATGGCCCGATCGAGTCTTTTGAGATGGCGCAGGCGCTGAGAGAGTACAGCGGGGTTGGCCACGTGCCCGTCTTCATCAGTCAGTCCCCGCACCGGAACGGACAGGGTGGCCAGGTGCACCAGGCCGGCGTCGATCCCAACTACCCGCCCGGAGGCAGTCCGGCTTTGCGCAGGCAACTGTGGTCTGCCCAGGTGGCGCACGGAGAACGCTGCCTGCCAGCGCCCGCCGCGGTAGGAGATCGTGACCTTCTGGATGGTGGCCCGGCCTGAATCGACCAGGTTGTAGAGGCGCCGGGTCGACTCGACCGTATGGATCCAACCGAGGTGCTCTCTCCGACGCTTGACTTCGGCGTCAGGCGTGGACTGGGGCAGCATAAGGCGGACCCCGTGACGGTCAGAGTTCAGCCACGACAGCTGGTGGTTGATCTCGACGAAGGAGACCGAGGGTGTGCATCGACGGCGGCTCTTGCGGCGTGGAAACCCGACCCTCCTTCCCTTGCGTTCACCCCTCTTCGAGTCAGAGAAGTTCCCCAGCGCGTCAGCCGCTTGGCGGACTCCGGACCGGAACGCGTGCATGGAGACTTCTTGCCACCAAGGCGCTGTATCGGACTTGGCCTCGTTCCAGAGTTTGGAGAGGCCGTAGGCCGACCATGACAGGACAGGGGGCAGGTCAGCTTCGGCGACACCACAGTCGCGCTGGGCCTTCCGCGCTGAGAGGTTCGCCAAGACCTCATCGATGGTCCAGTTGTAGGCAAAGCGTGCCGCTCCGGCGTAGCTGCGCAAGAGCCGCTCCTGGGCGGGCGTGGGATCTAGCTGGAAGACGACGCCACGTGTGTAGAAGGCCTGGTCTTCACCCGTTCCCATGCCTTCAGTGTCGTCGCAGGGTGTGACATTTTGCCAACCATTAGCCCACCTTGCTGCCGAACTCGACTTCCGCTGAGTCCGCGGACGACCCACGGAATGACGGGCTCCGGCGACGGGGGTAGCTTCGGGGGCGAGGACGGCGCCCGCCAGGCGCCCGCACGCCACAAGGGGGCGCCGTGACCACCAGCCCGCCGATCGATTCGGACCTCGCCTTCGATCCCAAGTGGGGCGTCGAGTCCCCCGCCACCACCGTGTTCGACTTCAACTACACGGGCGGCCGGGACCAGCTGCTGCGGCTCTACGACAAGGGGACGCGGCGCCAGTGGATCGGCAGCGACCGCCTGGACTGGAGCCTGGACGTCGATCTGACCCATCCGGTCGGGATGCCCGACGAGATCAACCCGATCTTCGGCACGGAATGGTGGGAGAAGATGTCCGACGAGCGCAAGGGCGAGCTGCGCCGCCACGTGGAGGCATGGCGCTTCAGCCAGTTCATGCATGGCGAGCAGGGTGCGTTGATCTGCACCGCCAAAATCGTGCAGACCGTTCCCGACGTCGACTCCAAGTTCTACGCGGCAACACAGGTGATCGACGAGGCACGACACGTCGAGGTCTACAGCCGCTACCTGCACGAGAAGGTGCAGCTGGTGTACCCGCTCAACAAGTACCTCAAGAGCCTGCTCGACGACGTCATCTCCGACAGTCGGTGGGACATGACCTACCTCGGGATGCAGGTCCTCGTTGAGGGACTGGCGCTGGCCGCCTTCGGCGTCATTCGCAACAACGCACAGGAGCCGCTCGCCAAGGCGCTCAACGCCTACGTGATGCAGGACGAGGCCCGCCACGTGATGTTCGGGCGACTGGCGCTGCGCGACTACTACCCCCAGCTCACGCAAGCCGAGCGCGACGAGCGGGAGGCCTTCTGCATCGAGGCGTGTTACCTGATGCGGGACCGCTTCTTGGGCGAGGAGGTGTGGGAGCGCCTCGAACTGCCGCCCGAGATCGGCACCTACGTCGAGAACAGCGAGACGCTGCGGGTGTTCCGCTCCTTCCTCTTCATGCGCATCGTGCCCATCCTCAAGGACGTCGGCCTGTGGGGGCCCAAGCTGCGGGCGGCCTTCGAGGACATGGGGGTCATCGGCTTTGCCGAGACCGACATCGACGCCGAAATGGCCGAGGACGAGAGGGTGGCGGAGGAGCTCGACGAGTCCCGCGACGCCCGCCTGGCGCACGTCAAGGCCGTGGCAGAGGAGGCGTAGGGCCGGCTCAGCCCCCTTCGAGGCCGCGCTCGAGCCCGGCCTGAATCTGCTGCGTCGGCTCATTGGTGTCGAGGTAGTCGCGCCACGCCGTCACCCGGCCCGCCGCGTCCACGTCGATCACCGTCGCTCCCTCCATCGTGATGGCAATGCCCGGACCGCCCTCGACCCGGAACGTGCCGGTCCCCGTCCACTCGAAGACGGCCCAGTCGTCGTCGCCGCGGATGCGCTCCACCGTCTGCGACCAGTCGGGGAAGAGGGTGTCGGTGTCGGTCGCCACCTTGCGCACGTCGGTCGTCCACGGCGTCACCGGGTCGCGGAAGCGGCCGCCCTCGGCGAACAAGGCGGCGAAGGCATCGGGCCCGTGGACCGACTCGAATGCCCGCGCCCACGCCTCCCAGTCCCGGGCCGGGCTCACCGGCGCCGCCCCTGCCCGGCGCTGCGCAGGTTCTCCGCCTGGAAGGTGACCACGGCGTCGTCGAGGGGCAGGACGACGTCGGGCTTGACGAACTGGTGCGCCTCGGCCACCAGGCGCACGGCCGTGCCCCAGGCGGTGAAGCCGATGGCGTGCCGGGCGAAGTGCATGGGCCCCTCGGTGACCTTGACCTCCACCACCCCTTGGCCGCCGGCGGCCAGCGCCGAGCTCTGCATCCTCTCCATGGCGGACTCGCGGGCGGAGTACATGGCCTCGGTGTAGTTGGTCAGTTCGACGTTCTGCGTCGACTGCCGCATGGCCGCACCGGCCGTGCGCCGGGGCGCGTAGACGAAACAGGCGCCGAAGGCGAGTCCGACGGGCATCCAGCCGGCACGCAACAGCAAGGTGAAGTCGCGGGCCGAGAGGTCGGACACGAACGGCATGGCCTCCTTGGCGTCGTCGCCCCGACCCCGCCGCCCCGTGGGCTTCACGGCGGTACCGACGAGCTCGACGTCGATGTGCTTGGTGTGCACGGTCACGTCGACGCGGGTCCCCACCACGCCGTGGCCCCGTACCTTGGAGCACTCGCCTCGCAGCTGCTGCGCGGCCTGCTCGACCGCCATGTTGTGGGCGTCCGAGGCCAGGCCGATGGAGCCCCGGCCCCAGTTCCACACCCCGACAGGCACCGAGACGACGGCCACGCCGCACACCAGGTCGAGTGGCTCCCACCCCGCCCCGTGCAGCAGCAGGGCCTCGTCCACCGACAAGTCCGAGGTGATGCCGCGTTCCTGCGACGGGGGCGGGGCGGTGGCCAGCGTCCGCGCGCCCTTCAGCATTTCGGCCCGCACGTCGAGGGCCGTGCCGGCGGCGGCCGGGACGGGGTCGGTGTCCGCGCTCATCCGAGCCGCACCGTCGGCCGGGGCAAGGGCAGCGGGTCGTAGTCCTTGAAGCGGCGGACCCGGTTGCCCCGCAGCGTGCAGTCGATGACCTCGTCGCCCTGGGCCAACTCGCGGCCCACCACGTCCATGCGCGCCCCGTGGAGCTCGTCGCCGGCCAGCTGCTGGCGGACATGCTTGCGCGCCAGTTGCCGTGACGCCATGTGGGCTCGACTCACCTGCTCCACCAGCTGCGGCCCCATGGTGGAGCCCCAGCCCATGGATCCCTCCATGAGGTACTCGGTGATGCAGAAGGCCCAGACGCGCACCGAGGCCAGCGCGGCCACCACCGAGACCGGCATGAAGCCCGCCTCGATCGACTTGGTCAGGCGCTGGCCGGCCAGGTAGGTGCTCCAGGGCGCGCCGCCGGCGGGCGGCGGCCCACCCTCCACGTTGACCGCAGTGCCGAGGAAGTGGAACTCGGTCGTCCCCGAGTCGGCCACGCTGGAGACGCGATCGACCACGCCGATGACACCGTGGGCCTCGTGGGTGCGCGCCTCCTCCAGCATCCGCCGGTAGGCCGTCATGTAGCCGCTCGCCCACGCGTTCTCGACCCAGGGCTGCTCGAGGTTCTGGCCCCAGCTGCGGTGCTCGGCCGACACGTAGCCGTGCGGGCAGCGGTAGGTCTCCGAATAGCCGTCGGCCGCTTGGGGGGCGTAGGGAGACATGCCGCGGGTATAGCCCGATCCCGGGCCGTACCACCCCCACTGCATGACGCAGAAGCCCTGCACCAGAGCCACCGGTTGCAGGCCCAGCTCGAGGCAGGCGGCGAAATCGGGCACGCTGAGACCGGAGGAGAACGCACTCGACTCCAGGCGGCGGAGAGCCGCCTCGGGCAGATCCCCGCCCGTCTCGGGTGCCGCGGCGTCGGTCATCAGTTGTCGAGCGAAATGATGGTGATGGGCTTGGGCAGCGTGACCTCGCCGCTCCGCTTGGTCACGGCCGTGCCCAGCGCGAGGAACTCAATGGTGTGTGAGCCCCACTGATGCGACTTCTCCTCCAGGCGGACGCCCACGATGCCACTGGCGTCGAGCCGGCCGGCCTCGTCCTGCATGCGCGTCATAGCCAGCTCGCGGGCTTCGTACAGCGCCTGGGTGAAGTTGGGCAGCTCCACGTTCTGGCCCATGGAGCCGAGCGCCTGGGTCAGCTTTCGGTGCGCGATATGGAACACACAGGTCCCCATCACCAGGCCCTGAGGGACGTGTCCGGTCTGCATGAGGGTCCAGAAGTCCTGGCCGGAGAGGTCCGACGTGAACGGCTTTCCCAGCGCGTTGCGGTACGAGGTCCCGTCCTCTGCCTTGACGGCCGTGCCGAAGGCGATGAACTCCGCCGAGTCGTTGCCCCACTCGTAGTAGTTGACGTCGAGGCGGACCCCGACCACGCCGTCGGCGCCGAGCTCCTCGGCCTCCTCCTCCATGCGCGTCATGGCCAGCTCGCGGGCGGTGTACATGGCCTCGGTCAGCTTGGAGAGCTCCTGGCTCTCGCCCCACTTACGGGTCTGGATCCCGATGTGGTAGATCGACGAGCCCATCACGAAGCCGAGCGGGTGGAACCCTGCCTCCTTGACCAGCAGGAACTCGTTGACCGAAAGGTCGGACGTGAACAGTCCGTGCTCCAGCTCTTCGAGCCGGTGTGCGGCGTCCTTGGGCAGGTCGTGCGGTTCCAGGGGTGCTGGCACCCCCGGCGATGAGTCGGTCACGTGGATCCTCCGATCACAATGTTCTCGAGCGCGATGCGGGCCTGCTCGCTGTGAGCGGCCTCGGCCTGCAGAGTCGTGAGGAGCCGGGTCAGCCAGACGTCCATCCCCACCTGTTCGCTGCGGATGCGGATGCCGCCCGAGCTGTGGCCGATGGTACAGCGCACCGATGCCCCCTCGACGGCCGCCTCCAGCGCGTCGTCACCCAGCTCGATGCGCACCGACCTGATCTCCTCGGACTTGCGGAACCGGCCGGCGCGATCGACCGTCATGCGGTCACCCAGCACGCTGGCCAGCTGCCCGACCAGCAGTTTCAGCATGATGCGCAGGTCCGTGCTGTTCGAGGCCAGCTGGGAGACGGCCATGCTCATGTCGAAGGCGGCGTCATCGGCGGGCTCTATCGACATGCCGCGCATCGTACCGTCCGGCTCCCCTGCCGTCCTTGGCGCCGGGTGCGCGCTCAGGCCGGGCGAGGCTCGCAGATGACGACCGGGATGTCCCGGCTCGACCGCTCCTGGTAGCCGTCGTAGGGCTTGTAGGCGGCCACGATCTGCGGCCACAGCGCCGCCTTCTCCTCGGGCGTGGCCGTCCGGGCCCGCATGGTGCGGGTCTCGCCGTACAGGGTCACCTCCACATCGGGGTTGGCCGTCAGGTTGAGGTACCACGACGGGTGCCCGTCGGCGCCGCCCCTCGATGCCACCAGGACGACCCGGTTCTCGTCGTGGACGGGGGACGTCAACATGGAGGAGCGGGGCAGACCGCTCTTTCGTCCGACGGTGTGCAGCTCCACCGCCGGCATGCCGCGCATGGTGGCCAGCAGGCGCCCGCCGCTCAGGCGCAGGACCGCCCTGTGCGCCGAATTCAAGACCTTGAAACCGAAATCGGCGATCGGGCGGCGTGACGTGGGCATGGCGCCTTTCTGTTGGTGCCGATCCACTCCGGCAGGCCTGGCAGGTTTCGGCCGAAGCATCGACAGACAGCGGTGGTCTCATCCCACCGCTTCCGGCCCGGCGGTCGCACACCGTAGTTGGAAGCGGCACCTCGTCGGCAATCGCTCCGCGGTGAAAACGACCTGGTCCCGAATTCGTCCTCGTCCCAGGGTCCGTTATCATTCGGTCACGGACGGAGGCTGGTAACGCAGGAGCGCGACAAGGAGGCTGGTGTCCCCCCCACCGTTGAGCGGCCCGAAACGTCGGATCGGTCGCACCGGCAACCTCCGTCCTGTGCCGTTTCTTCGGCGGCTGACGCTCTCGCTGTTCGCCGCCGCGCTCATCGGCACGATCGGCGCCGCCGCGGCCGGTTTCGCCGCACCCACGCCCGTCGCGGCGTCGAACTGGTCGCCCGTCCACGCAGGCGACTTCCCCGACCCTTCGGTCCTGCTCTGGGAGGGCGTGTACTACGCCTTCGCGACCCAGAGCTTCGCCCCGACGGGTAACGAGATCAACGTGCAGGTGTCGACGTCGACAAATGGCGTCAACTGGATCGCCACATCCATCGACGCGCTGCCGCACCTCGGTTCGTGGGCCGAGGAAGGAAACACCTGGGCGCCGAGCGTCGCCTACGACAGCTCGGACGACACCTTCGTCATGTACTACACGGCGACCGAGGCGTCGACGGGGGACCAGTGCATCGGCGTGGCCACCTCGCTCCTCCCGCTCGGCCCCTACTCCGACCACAACGCCGCGCCGGTCGTCTGCCAGGATGGGATCGACACCGGCACGACGGTGGACAATGGGCCGTACGGGGGCAGCATCGACCCCGACATCTTCACCGATCCGGCCACAGGCGACTCATGGCTCATCTGGAAGAACGACGGCAACCACGTCGGCACGAGCACAATGATCTGGTCCGTCGAGCTGTCTTCGGACCTCACGACGACATCGGGTTCGATCTCCGAGCTCCTGCAGGACGATCAAGCTTGGCAGAGCACCATCATCGAAGGGCCGGACATGGTCGAGACCCAGACCCAATCCGGCAACACCACGGTCGACAACTACTACTTGTTCTACGCGGGCAGCGACGAAGGTGCGAACACCTACGCCATTGGCTGGGCCACCTGTCCCGGACCGAGCTCCACGACCCCTGGTCCGGCCTGCACGGACGCGACGACGTCGAATCCCTTGCTCACGAGCCAGCCCGGCATGTCGGGCCCCGGGGGCCCGGACGTGTACACGCTCCCCGACGGCCAGCTGGTCATGGCCCTAGCCGCCTGGCAGGGCACCACCATCGGCTACCTCGATTGTGGATTCCGGCCGATGTATCTGGCCTCCCTCACCTTCGGCTCCGACGGTACGCCGGCGCTGGGGCCCGAGCTCGCCACGGCTGCCGCGTCCAGCCCGACCTGCCCCCTCCCGCCACCGCCGCCACCGGGCTATTGGCAGGTGGGATCCGACGGTGGCGTCTTCTCGTTCGGGGGCGCACAGTTCTACGGCTCGACCGGCTCCATGAAGCTCAACCAGCCGGTCGTCGGCATGGCGGCCACGTCGGACGGCCGGGGCTACTGGTTGGTGGCCGCCGACGGCGGCGTCTTCAACTACGGCGACGCCGGCTTCTACGGGTCGACGGGCTCCATCAAGTTGAACAAGCCGATCATTGGTCTTATCCCCACGCTCGACGGACATGGCTACTGGCTCATCGCGAGCGACGGCGGCGTGTTCGCCTTCGGTGACGCGACGTTCTACGGTTCGACCGGCGGCGACGATCTCGATTCAGCGGTGACGGGCGCGGCGCCCAGCTACCTGCTGGGTGGCTACTGGCTCGTCGACGCCAACGGCCAGGTGTTCCACTTCGGCGATGCACCGTACGAGGGGCAACCGTCTTCCGCCCCGGGCGGCTATCGCATCACCGGCCTGGCGGGCACCCACAACTCGCAGGGCTACTGGCTCAGCAGTGCCAACGGCAACGTGGCTGACGAGGGCGACGCGGCACCGTACGGGTCCGAGTACGGTGCCAAGTTGAACGCACCGATCGTCGGCATTGCAGTGACGACCGACGGAGCGGGCTACTGGCTCCAGGGCGCGGACGGCGGCATCTTCACCTTCGGCGACGCCCAGTACTACGGCTCCATGGGCGGGCGGCACCTCAACGCGCCGATGGTGGGCATCGCCTCGACCTGAGCGAGCGTCGCCGGCCCGCACGGCACGCTCACACGCCGGGCCAACCCCTTTCTCGGGCGGTGGCGCCGATCACGGCCCAGGCGCGGACCGCACCGGGTGCCCCGCAGGGGGGCGAGGTGCGCGGTGATCAAAAGGCAACGCCGCCCCCACCCGCCGTGGTCGGCGGCTGCGTCGTCGGGGTGGTGGTCGGTGGCGTGGTGGCCGGCGGCGTGGTGGCCGGCGGCGTGGTGGCCGGGCTGGGTATGACCGGCGTCTGTGACGGCGCGGCCGGGGCCGTCGTGGTGGTCGGTGTCGCCGGCTGCGTGGTCGGGGTGTTCGCCGCCGTGGCGGACGGCGTCGTCGGGATGCCGCTCTTCAGCACCGCGAACCACAAGCCTTCCAAACCCTGTCCCTTGGCCTGACCCTTCTTGGCGTCGCCCTCGAAACGGTACAGAGCGACATCGTGGAACGCCACCTGCCAACGCCCGTGTCCGACGTCGATGACCGACAGCCCCTTGACCCCCTTCGGTCCCGCCACGCGGTCACCCTTGGCGGCGGTCAACGGGGGCCAGATCTTGGCGCACGCGCCGGTGCAGGTCGTATGGCCCAGCGGGTCCGACGTGTAGTGGTACAGCGTGAGGCCGGACGATGTGGTGAGCACGGTGCCCACGTGAGCAATGGTGGTCGTCGACACGTGGATGGTCGTGACTTTGGCGTGAGTGTGCGAGCCGGTCGCCCCGGCGACCCCGTCCGACGCACCGATTCCGAGAGCCAGCGCGGCCAGCGCCGCCGCCCCGGCGACCAGGGCACCCACTCCCGCCGGGCCGCTCCTGTGTGACCGTCGCGCCAACGCCGTGGTGAACTCCATGCTCAGTCGTCCTTTCGTCCGTGACCTGCAGGAGGGTGGTACGGACCGGGGCGACGGCAGGATTGCGGCCTAAGGTGTCGGGTGGTGCGGCAGCGACACGGGGCAGGGCCGGCTGTAGCGAGGGAGGCACGACGAACATGACAGGCGAGACGGGCGGATTCGAGCTGCGGGGCATCAACCACCTGGCGCTCGTGTGCCGCGACATGGAGCGCACCGTCGACTTCTACACGAACATCCTCGGCATGCCCCTGGTCAAGACGATCGAGCTGCCGGCCGGCATGGGCCAGCACTTCTTCTTCGACTGCGGCGGCGGCGACTGCCTGGCCTTCTTCTGGTTCCCCAACGCGCCCGACGGCGTTCCCGGCATCAGCGCACCGGCGGCCCGGCCGGACCAGGGCGACCTCACGAGCGCGATCGGCTCCATGAACCACGTCGCCTTCGACGTGGCGCCCGAGAAGATCGAGGAGTACCGCGACCGCTTGCTCGCCGCAGGCATCGACTGCACCGAAATCGCCAACCACGACGATTCGGAGTGGGGTATCAGCGACGCCATGCACTCCGGTGTGTACGTTCGCAGCATCTACTTCCAGGACCCCGACGGCATCTTGCTGGAGTTCGCCTGCTGGATCCGCGAGTTCACCCTGTCCGATGTCTCGCACACGCCGGCGCGGGCCGTCGACGCCGGGGCTCCGGTCGCCAGCACGCCCACCCCCGTCTAGGCCCAAGCTCTCGAGCCTGATGCCCCGACTCCGGCAGGTCCCCAAGAGCGAGGCCACCGCGCCCATCGTCACCACCATGTACGAGTGGCTCTTCGAGGGTCGCGACCCGGTCGCCGAGCCCGGTCGCTGGGACGGGACGACGGGCGACTGGTGGACGGTGTTCGCCAACAGCCCCGACATCCTCGACCACTGCGTGAAGGGCTTCGGCCTCTACCAGTCCCCCGACCGCGTCCTCGATCCCAAGCTGCGCGAGCTCGGCCAAATCCGCGCCGGCTGGGCCGCCGGCAGCCAGTTCGTGTTCTCCCAGCACGCCAAGTCCATGCGCGAACTCGGCATGCCCGAGGAGCAGATCGCACACATCCCCGCCTGGCCGGTCGCCCCCGCCGGCACCTACGGCGAGGCCGAGCGCGCCGTCCTGGCCTACACCGACTGCCTCGTGTACGACCACGGCCGCGTCCCCGACGAGGTCTTCGCCGAGCTGCGGCGACACCTCGACGAGGTGGCCGTGCTCGAGCTGACCTACATCACCACCCTCTACTTCATGCACGCCGTCATGTCGAAGGCGCTGCGCACCGAGTTCGACGACCGCGACGATCCGATCGTCGAGGTCCCGGGGCCCCCGGGCGCCTCCGCCATGCACGCGGGGACGGACCGGTGAGCGAGCACGCCGTCGACCCGGCCGACGAGGCGCGCCACGCGCCCGACGCCGAGGACCTGTGGAACGAGTCGTACTACTGCGACTTCGTGCAGCGCGACGGCTCCTTCGGCGGCTGGTTCCGCCTGGGCCTCTACCCCAATCTCGGGGTCGCCTGGTGGACCGGCTGGATCGTGCGCCCGGGCCAGCCCGGCCTCTGCTCGGTCGACTACCACATGCCCGTCCCGGCCGGCGCCGGTCTCACCACCGCCTCGGGGCAGGCCGAGGTGGAGATCGACCTGCTCCGTCCGCTCGAGGAATTCCGCCTCGCCGTGCCCCGCATGGCGGCCCGCCGCTTGGCCCGGCCCGAGGACGCCTACGACGGCGGCGGCGGGGAGCCGGTCGATGCCGGTCTCGACCTCACCTGGACCACCGACGGTGTCCCCTACCACTACGACCTGACGACGCGCTACGAAATTCCCTGCCTGGTCGCCGGCACCGTCACCGTCGGTGGCGAGACCCTGACCGTCGAGGGGCACGGCCAGCGCGACCACTCCTGGGGCGTGCGCGACTGGTGGGCGTTCGGCTGGTGTTGGAACTCCATGCGCCTCGACGACGGCACGCGCGTCCACCTGGCCGACATCCGCATGCTGCCCGGCGTGCCCGTGTTCTTCGGCTACGTGCAGACCCCGCCGGCCGAGGTGCACCCGGCCACCGCGCTGACGGTCAGCGAGGAGCTGGGTGACCACGGGTTCCCGACCAGCGGGCGGATCGAGATCGCCGCCGCCCCCGCCCAGGACCTCGGGATCGACGTCACGCCCGTCGCCTTCGGACCGGTGCTGCTGCGCAACGACGAGGACGGCCGCACCAGCCGCTTCCCTCGGGCCATGGTGCGCTGCCGGACCGACGACGGCCGCCCCGGCAGCGGCTGGATCGAGTGGAACCAGCCCGAGCCGGCGCCGGGCGCCTGACGGAGCCCTGGTCGGGCTTATCGCAACAGGTCGCCGATGAGCTTGGCGCCGCCGATGCCGGCGGCCGCCCCCTCGACGGCGTGGTGGTCGTGGTGGTCGCCGTCGTCTCGGGGCAGGTTCTCGTAGATCACGCCGGCCAGGATGGGGGTCGGCATCGACTGCAGCCAAATGCGGCCCGGGCCCGTGAGCACGGCGAAGTGGTGCCCGTCGTCACCCATGTAGCGGTTGACCATGCCCTGGACCTTCTGCGTCGTGAACTGCACCGAGGCCTGGAAGAGACCGGCGTGCCCCGGGTGCACCCGCATCGACTGGCCCGGCTTGCAGGTCGTAGATGACCACCTCGCCCTGCAGGTCGATCCACACCCGGCCCTGACCGCCGATCTTCTGGAGGACGAAGCCCTCGCCGCCGAAGATGCCGCCGCGGAACGACTGCTGGAAGCCCATGGAGATCTCGATGCCCGGCGTGGCGGCCATGAACCCGTGGCGGTGCACCATGAACTCGTTCCCCGGCGCCACGTCGATCGGCAAGATGTGCCCCGGCACCTTCGACGCGAAGGCGATGGAGCCCGGGCCGCCCTGCGCCGTGTAGGTGGTCATGAGGAACGAGGCACCCGAGACGGCTCGCTTGACCGCGCCCATGATCCCCTTGCCGGCCATGCCGCCGCCGGTGTTGGTGGCGAACTGGATCGAGTCCGACATCCAGCTGAACTCGCCGACTTCCGACACGACCGACTCCCCCGTGTCGAGCGCGAGCTCCAACACCGGCATCGTCGTCCCGTGAATGGTCTCCTGCATCGCTGCCTCCTCGAAGTGCTCCTGGTCCGCTCGGCCGACTCCTGCCCGGGAGCGTACGCCGTCACCGTGCGCCCCGTGTGCTCCCGTGACGGGCGGGGTCGCCGGCGAGGACCGGGGCCGGCGGGCTTAGGCCGGGAGGCAGCCGTCGCCGACGAAGTCGAAGAGCCGGCACGCGGGATCGAAGGGTCCCGCCGGCCCGTCCAGGCGGTGATGGCCGGCCGTCATGATCGTCCCCTCGGGCGCCTCGAAGGCCAGCTCGGTGAAGCCGGCGGTGGCGAAGTCGGCCCGGATGGCCGGCGTGGCGTCGGGCGGGCGCCGGTGGCGGGTCCAGACGACGTGGCCGCCCGGCGCGCAGAACCCGGTCATGGCGCGAATGGTCGCCGCAATGTCGTCGGCACTGATGTTGCCGAACACGCCGCACACCAGGACCAGGTCGGCGGGCACCATGGGCGCGTACCAGTGGGCGAGCGAGGCGTCGCCCTCCTCTATCCGCACCCGGTCGCCCACGCCGGCGGTGGCCGCCCGGTCGCGGGCGAAGGCGACCAGGGCCGGGTCCAGCTCGACCAGCAGGGCCGAGACGTCGTCCCGCCGCGGGTGCTCGGCCACCACGTCGATCACGTCGCGCCCCTGCCCGGCGCACAGGCTCACGATCCGGAGCGGCGAGCCGGCCGGCGCCTCGTCGAGCACCCGGCGCACCATGGCCTGCACCGTGCGCAGCCGCAGCGAGAGGTTCGACGCCGGGTCCTCGTAAGGGGCGTGCCAGCGCACCCAGTGCGAGTCCTCCTGCTCGGCCACGCCCGGCGCGCCGGCCTCTCCATGGTCCCCGGTCGCCACGGCCGCCCATCGTAGGGTGGGCCCGGCATGGACCGGCGCCCCGCATGATCAAGTACCTGGGCTCGAAGCGCCGCCTGATCCCCGTCCTCGCCCGCATCGGCGCGGCCAGCGGCGCCCGCACCGCGCTCGACCTGTTCACCGGCACCACCCGGGTGGCCCAGGCCTTCAAGGCACAGGGCGCGCTCGTCACCGCCGTCGACAGCGCCCGCTACGCCCACGCCTTCGCCCGCACCTACGTCGAGACGGACGCCGCCGCCGTCGATGCCGGCGCGCTCGGCGAGGCCGTCACCCGCCTCAACGCGCTCCGGGGCACCGACGGCTACGTCACCGAGATGTTCAGCCGCCAGGCCCGCTACTTCCAACCGGACAACGCCAGGCGGATCGACGCCGCCCGGGACTGCATCGAGTCGGAGTATGCGGGGTCGCCTCTGTACCCCTTGCTGCTGACGTCGCTCATCGAGGCGGCGGACCGGGTGGACTCGACCACCGGCGTGCAGATGGCCTACGTCAAGCAGTGGTCGGCGCGGTCGTTCAACCCGCTCGAGCTGCGGGTGCCCGAACTCCTCGACGGTCCCGGCCGGGCCGTCCACGGCGACGCCGTCACGCTGGCGACGGCCCTCGGGCACTTCGACCTGGCCTACCTCGACCCGCCCTACAACCAGCACCGCTACTTCACCAACTACCACGTGTGGGAGACGTTGGTGGCCTGGGACGCGCCGGAGGCCTACGGCGTGGCCCGCAAGCGCGTGGACGCCCGCGACCCCTCGACGCACTCGGCCTTCAACTCCAAGCGGACCATGCCGGACGCGCTGGCTTCGGTGGTGGCCGCGGTGGACTGCGACCTGCTGGTGCTGTCCTACAACGACGAGTCGTGGCTGGCGGTGGACGAGCTCGAGGCCATGTGCGCCGGCCCCGACCGGTCCGGCCGGCGCCGGCACGTGGCCACCCTGGCCTTCGACTCGGCGCGCTACGTGGGGGCCCGGATCGGCATCTTCGACCCGTCGGGGCGCAAGGTGGGCCGGGTCGGCCACCTGTCCAACCAGGAGTTGCTGGTCATCGCCGGCGAGGAGGAGGTGGTGCGCCGGGTGGTCGGGGCGGTGGGAGCGGTCACCGGCGCCGGACCCGCCGAACCGCCCGAGGCAGTCGCCGCCGCGGCGGCGGATCGACTACAACAGGCGACGTGAGCAAGCACGATCACGGTGGCCACCCGGGGCGGCCACACGACGGCGGCCACGACGACGGCCACGACGACGGGGTCGGCACAACCGACTACGCCCGCCTCGAGGATGTCGACCTCTCGTTGCGCATCTCCAAGGACGAGGAGACCAAGCGCCTCGGCAAGGCGCAGCGCCGGCTGTTGCACCTGCGGCTGATCAACGGTGGACAGCTGAACGAGGGCAGGCTCGGGCCGCCGATCTGCATCGTGTTCGAGGGTTGGGATGCCGCCGGGAAGGGCGGCGCCATCAAGCGACTGGTCGAGCCGCTCGATCCCCGCCACGTCCACGTGGCCCCTTTCGCCGCGCCGACGCCCGACGAGCTGCGCCACCACTTCCTGTGGCGCTTCTGGCCGCCGCTCCCGGGTTGGGGCGGCATGACCATCTTCGACCGCTCGTGGTACGGCCGGGTCCTGGTCGAGCGGGTCGAGAACCTGGCCACCGAGGTGCAGTGGCGCCGCGCCTACCAGGAGATCAACGACTTCGAGCACACGCTGGCCGAGGAGGGCATGGTCGTCATCAAGCTCTGGATGCACCTCTCCGACGAGGAGCAGCTGCGCCGCTTCGTGCGGCGCCGCGAGGACCCGCTCAAGTCGTGGAAGCTGACCGACGAGGACTGGCGCAACCGCGAGAAGCGGGCCCAGTACGAGGAGGCGGTGTCCGACATGCTCCGGCTCACCTGCGGGCCACTGGCCCACTGGGACGTGATCAGCGGCGAGCACAAGCGCTTCGGGCGGGTGCAGGTGATAGAGACGGTGATCCGCCGCATGGAACAGGGCATGCGGCGCTGGGGCGTGCCCGTGCCGTCCGACGTCGCCGTCGACGAGCAGACCGAGCTGGCGCTGGTGGTCGACGACGCCGAGTTCCAGCCCGACCCCGACCAGCAGCCGCAGGCCCTCGGCACCGAGGAGCCGACCGAGCAGGAGCGCCTGAAGGCGTGAGCGCCGCCGCGGGCACGCCGCCGGCCCGGCCCGGCATCACGGTTCCCTTCGACGGCATCCCCCTGCACGCGCACCGCGAGTGGTTCGCCCGCCTGCGCGAGCTCGGCTACACCGACATCTGGTCGGCCGAGGTGGACGGCGCCGACGGCTTCACGCCGCTGGCCCTGGCCGCCGCCTGGGAGCCGACCCTCAACCTCGGCGTCGCCATCACGCCCGCCTACACCCGTGGCCCCGCCCTGCTGGCCCAGAGCCTGGCCGCCATGGCCGACGCCGCCCCGGGCCACTTCGCCGTGGGTCTGGGCGCCTCGTCGCAGGTGATCGTGGCCAACTGGAACGGTCTGGCCTTCGAGAACCAGTACCGGCGGGTGCGCGACACGCTCCGGTTCCTGCGCGTGGCCTTCAGCGGCGAGAAGGTGACCGAGGACTACGAGACCTTCCGCGTCAAGGGGTTCCGCCTGACGCCGCATCCCTGAGCAACTGCCGCCCATCTACCTGGCCGCCCTCCGCCCGGGCATGCTGCACCTGGCCGGGCGGGAGGCCGACGGCGCCATCTTGAACTGGCTCAGCGCCACCGACGTGGCCACCTCGGTGGCCGAGGTGGAGAAGGCGGCCGGAGGGCGCGCCCCGCGAGATCGTGGCCCGCATCTTCGTGATCGTCTGTGAGGACGCCGGCGTGGCCCGCACCATCGGGCGGCGCATGATCACGGCCTACCTCAACGTCGAGGCCTACGCGGAGTTCCACCGCTGGCTGGGGCGTGGCCCGGCCCTCCAGCCCATGTGGGACGCCTGGGCGGCCGGCGACCGCAAGGGCGCGCTCGAGGCCATTCCCGACTCGGTGGTGGACGAGCTGGTCGTGCACGGCTCGGTGGCCGAGTGCAAGGCGCACGTGCAGCGCTACGTCGACCACGGCATCACCATCCCGGCGCCCATGATCATCCCGGTCGGGATCGAGCTGGCCGACGCCGTGGCCGGCCTGTCGCCGTCGGCGCCGTAGGGCGTCGGCCACCCGGCACCGCCCGCAGCCACAGGGGAGGCCGAGCAGAGTGAACGACTTCGACTTCCGCACCACCCCCCTGGCCGACCTGGTCCGCTCCGTGCGGGCCAAGGAGGTGAGCGCACGCGAGCTGACCCAGGCCGCGCTCGATCGCATCGGGCGCCTCGACCCCATCTACAACGCGTTCGTCGCCGTCGACGGGGAGCGGGCCCTGGCGGAGTCCGACGCGCTCGACGCCAGGATCGCCGGCGGTGCCGACCCGGGCGCGCTGGCCGGCATCCCGATCGGGGTGAAGGACCTGCAGGACGCCGCGGGCTACACCACCACCTTCGGTTCGGCCCTCCACGCCGACGATCCCCCGGCCACGGCCGACAGCCCCTTCGTGGCCCGGCTGCGCGCCGCCGGCTGCATCGTGGTGGGCAAGACCAACACACCCGAGTTCGGCTGGATGGGCAACACCACCAATTCCGTCTTCGGCCCCTCCCGCAACCCGTTCGACCCCTCGCGCGGCCCCGGTGGCTCCTCGGGCGGTGCCGCCGCCGCGCTGGCCGCCGGCATGGTCCCGCTGGCCACGGGCTCCGACGGCGGCGGCTCCATCCGCATCCCGTCGGCCTGCTGCGGCCTCTCCGGCATGAAGCCGTCCCTCGGCCGCGTGCCCGCCGGCGGCCCCACCCCGCCCGGCTGGATCGACCTCTCGACCAACGGCCCCATGGCCCGCCGCATCGCGCGACGTCGCCCTGGCCCTCGACGTCGCCGTCGGCCCCGACCCCACCGACCTGCGCTCGCTGCCCCGGCCCGAGGCGTCGTGGCTGGCCGCGCTCGAGGACCCCCACGTCCCGGTGCAGATCGCCTACGCCCCCACGCTCGGCTACGCCAGCGTGGACGCCGAGGTGCGCCAGGCCTGCGACCGCGCCGTCGGCGTGCTCGAGTCGCTCGGCGCCGAGCGTCACCGTCCTGGACTCCGTCTTCGAGGACGACCCCGTCGGTGACTTCCTCACCATGACGGCGGCCTGCACCCTGCGCTTCTCTGCAGCCCTTGATGGGCCATCCGCGCTGGGAGGAGGTCGACCCGCTGCTGCGCCACCTCCTCGCCAGCGCCGAGTCGACCACCGCCGTCCAGCTCCTCCAGGTGATCGACCGCTTCCACCTGATGAACCTGCGCCTGGTCGAGCTCTTCCACACGACGCGCATCCTGGTGACGCCGACCTGCTCGGCCACGGCACCCGGCGCCGGCGCCATGACCGGCTCGGTCAACGGCGAGGAGACGGCCAACTGGGTGCAGTTCACCTACCCCTTCAACATGACGCGGTCGCCCGCGGCCACCGTCTGCTGCGGCACCGATCGCGACGGCCTGCCCATCGGGTTGCAGCTGGTCGGGCCCCAGCACGGCGACCTGGTGGTGCTGCGCACGGCCGCCGCCCTGGAGGCCGCCCTCGACCTCGATACGCTCGCTGCACTAGCCGCCTGAACCCGACCCGACCCGGTACGAGACGAGAGGAACCCGCCATGGCGATCGACACCCCAGCCAACCCGGCCGACACGGTCCGGCTCGTCGGTGAGGACGACGCGCCCTGGGCGGACACCGGCATCGGCGTCCTGCTCAAGGTCGTCCGCTTCGACGCGCTCCGCGGCACCTGGGTCATCCTCAACCGCTTCAAGCCGGGGGTGCAGCTGCAGCGGCACCGCCACACGGGCTCGGTGGACGCCTTCACGTCCGCCGGGCGCTGGCACTACCTCGAGTACGACTTCTACATCACGCCCGGCTCGTACCTCTTCGAGCCGGCCAACTCGGTGCACACCCTGCACGTGCCCGAGGACAACACGGAGGACACCGACGTGTGCTTCATCATTGAGGGGGCGCTCCTGAACCTGGCCGAGGACGGGTCGGTCGAGTCGGTCTCCGACGGGCCCAGCACCCTGGAGGCGTACTACGCGCTGCTCGAGGCGCAGGGCGACCCCCGCCCCAACGGCCTGATCGTCTGACGCCGGCCCGACTCGTCGCGTGACCCCGACGACCGCCGCCGCGGACGCCCGCCGCCTCCTCGACCCGGCGCTGTACTCGGGCGGCGATCCCTTCGCGCTCTACGCCGAGCTGCGGCGCCACTCGCCCGTGTGCTGGGTCGACCGCGAGGGCGGCGGCTTCTGGGCCGTCATGACCCATCCCGAGGTCTCCTCCATGGGGGCCGACCCGGTCGGCTTCTGCTCGTCCGCGGGGCATTCTGGTCGACGAAATCGGCACGACCTACGACTCGCCGCCGACCATGATGCACACCGACCCGCCCCAGCACACCCGCTACCGGCGCCTGGTCCAGCCCGGGTTCAAGCCCTCCATGGTGCGGCTGATGGAGGCGGGCGTCACGGCCAAGGCCCAGGCGCTGCTCGACGCGCATCGAGCGTGGCGCGGCCGTTCGACGTGGTCGGAGCCCTGTCCATCCCCTTCCCGCTGCAGGTCATCTGCGAGCTGTTGGGGGTCGACGGCGAGCAGTGGCCGCGCTTCTTCGAGTGGTCCGAGGCGGTGATCCCCGGCGAGTCGGAACGCTCCGAGGAGGAGCGGGCGCAGCTGCAGCTCGAGATGTGGGAGTACCTGATCGGCGTGGCCGAGGAGCGCCGGCGCACACCGGCGGACGACCTGGTGTCCGTGCTGGCCACGGTCGGGCACGACCCGGCCGGCGCGGGTGACGAGCTCAGCGAGGCCGAGCTGGCCATGTTCCTCATCCAGCTGCTGGTGGCGGGGAACGAGACCACGCGCAACCTGATCTCGGGGGGCCTGGTGGCCCTGGCCGAGAACCCGGACCAGTGGGCGGCGCTGCGGGCCGACCGGTCGCTGCTTCCGAGCGCCGTAGAAGAGCTGTTGCGCTGGACCACGCCGGTCATTTCGTTCATGCGGACGTCCACCGCCACCACCACCATCCGGGGCGTGACGGTGTCCGGGGGTGATCCGGTGCTGCTGGTCTACGCCTCGGCCAACCGGGACGAGGAGGTGTTCGGTCCCGACGCGGCGCGGCTGCGGGTCGACCGCCACCCCAACCCGCACGTGAGCTTCGGCTTCGGGCCCCACTTCTGCCTGGGGGCGGCGCTGGCCCGCCTGGAGGGTCGGGTCGTGCTCTCCGGGCTGCTCGACCGGTTCGAAACGCTCTCCCTGGCCGGCCCGGTCGAGCGCACGCCGAGCCCGGTCATCGCCGGCGTCCGCCACGCTCGCCTCGCCTTCTCCTAGGTCTGCTGCCGGCGCAACCCGGAAGTGTGCCCCTTCGGTCGTCTTCACGGCGCCGGCCGATGTCCTCACGCCGTCTACGACTGCGCCCCAAAGGGGCAGCCCCAATGGCTAGGCGGTGGCCGCGACCAGCTCGCCGCAGGGCTCCTCGGCGACCGTGACGTCCGCGGCCACCACACCCTGACGACCCGGCAGCAGCCGGAAGACGATCAACGCCCCGACCACGGCGACGCCGGCCCCGGCGAGGCACGCCGTCCGCAACCCGCTGTGGAAGGCCGTGAACGCGATGTTCTCGAGGTACGGCTGCACCGAGTGGGGCGCGTGCTTGACCACCGCCAGTGCCGCCGCCACGGACTGGTGCGCCTCCGCCTTCGGCCCGGCCGGAATGGGCAGGGGCTTGAAGGCGCTGATCACCCGTGGCGCATAGGCCGAGGCGAAGATGGAGCCGAAGACGGCCACGCCCAGCGTGCCGCCCAGCTCCCGGGTCGTGTTGTTGACGCCGGCAGCCGCGCCCCGCTGCTCGTCGGGGACCGCGCCCATGACCGCCTCGGTGGTCGGTGCCATGATCGACGACAGCCCCAGGGCCAACAGCACCATGGAGACGATGATCGGACCCCAGTACGCCGTCGTGGCCATGGAGTTGAAAGCGGATACGACGAGCCCGCCCGCCATCAGCAACAGTCCCGTCGTGACCACGACGCGCGTGCCGATCTTGAGCGCCAGCACCGCGGCGAGCGGCGTGGCCACAGCCGCCACCACGGCGAAGGGCAGCGTGTGCACGCCGGCCGACAGCGTCGAGTAGCCCTTGACGAACTGGAAGTACTGGGTGATGAGGAAGATGAACCCGAAGAGACAGAAGAAGGCCACGGAGATCGACAAGGCGCCACCGGTGAAGCGGGGGATCCGGAACACCCGCACGTCGAGCAGCGGTCCCTCGGTCCGCAGCTCCAGCCACGTGAAGACGGTGAGCAACACCGCGGCCACGGCGAAGCAGGCCAGCGTCCCGGCGGACGCCCATCCCCACTGCGGCCCCTCAATGATGGCCAGCACCAGGCTGGTGATCCCCACCGTCGAGATCAGCACGCCCCGGAAGTCGAAGCGGTGTGACGCCATCTTGGGCAGGCGTGGGATCAACGCCTGACCGGCCACCAGCGTCACGACGACGATGGGCACGTTCACCAGGAAGATCGACCCGTACCAGAAGTGCTCCAGCAGGGCGCCACCGACCACCGGACCGAAGGCGACCGCGATGCCCGACGTGGCCCCCCAGATCCCCAACGCCTTCTGCCGCTCTGCGTGGTCGGGGAAGATGCTCGTGAGGATGGCCAGGCTGGCCGGGAAGATGAAGGCGGCCGCCACTCCCATGAGCGCCCGGGCGCTGATCAGCGTCCCCGTCGAGTGCGCCGCCGCCGCGGCCGCCGAGAACAACCCGAAGAAGACGAGCCCCACCTGCATGGTGCCCTTGCGCCCGAGCCGGTCGCCGATGCCGCCCCCGGCCAGGAGCAGACCGGCGAAGGCCAGGCTGTAGGCGTCGACGATCCACTGCAGCGACGTGATGGAGGCGCCGAGCTGACGGTTCAGGGTGGGCAGGGCCACGTTGACGATGGTGTTGTCCACCACGACCAGGAAGACGGACAGGCACAGGACGGGCAGGACCAGCCAGCGGCGGTCCGAGGCCGCCGACGAGGTGGCGGTGGCGGTCAGGTCGAGGTCGGGTCCAAGGCTCACGGCGCCGGCTCCTTATGAGTAGAACAGTGTGCTATTGTTATAGCACGATGTTCTTCAGTAGGCTAGAGCGGTGAGCGAAATACGCCCCACCAGGGCCAAGGCGGCGACGAGGACCCGGACGCCCAGCGCCGACATGGTCGACGCGCTCCTGAACTCGGCCGCCGACATCCTCGAGACCGAAGGCCCCGACGCCCTCTCGGTGCGACGGATCGCTGCCGCCGCCGGGGTGGCGCCCATGGGCGTCTACAACCACTTCGATTCGAAGAACGGGATCATCGACGCGCTGTTCAAGCAGGGCTTCGAGCGGCTCGGCGAGGCCTTGACCACCATCGCCGACATCGACGACCCCTACGAGGCCCTGCGCGAGGGGGGCCGGCGCTACCGCGCGCTGGCCCTGGCCCACCCCATGGCGTACCAGCTCATGTTCCTGCGCACCGTGCCGGGCTACGAGCCCACCGACGGCGCGCACGAGGTGGCGTTCCGGGCCTTTGACAGCCTCGTCGCGGCCGTGCAGCGGGCCATGGCGGCCGGCGTCATCGCCGAGGGCCCGCCGACGGAGACGGCGCAGTTGATCTGGTCCAGCATCCACGGCTGGGTCTCGCTCGAGCTCCTCGGCATCGGCTTCGTGGAGGACCAGGACGCCGGCTTCGACCGGGTCTGCACGTCCATGCTGCGGGGCCTGCGCCCCTGACGATGCCCCACCGCGTGCGGGCCGGGCGGGGCCAGGCCGGCGGCCCGCCTAGCGCGGGTCGGGCCGATCCAGGTTCCAGTGACGAGCCACGTTCGGGAACCACTTGGTGGCGTCGTCCGTCTGCAGGGGGATCATCCCGAAGCGGGTGATGGTGCGCTGGCCGCCCTCGTGGTCGCCGTAGAGGATGTCGATCGTGAACGGCTGCACGTCGCGGATGTCCCGGCTCAGCACGGCGTAGTCGGGATCCTCCGCCTCCCGGATGGCGGCCTGCCAGAATCCGATGTCGCCGGGCGCGACGTAGAGATCGCGTGTCTGCATGCGGAAGTCTTCGGGCGCCGCGTGCGGGACGTCGATGGTCCTGGCGAGCTCGGTCAGCACCGACCATCCAACGGTCACCGCAAGCCCTGAGCCCACGTTGCGCACCGAGATGGCGAGATAGATGCTCCCATCGACCAACTCGACACTGGCCTGACTCCCCTCCAGCCGGGCCCAGTGGTCGTCGACCCAGCGGATCTTCTGGATCGGGTCATCGAGGCGGGACGGGACCAGGACGGGGCGCAGATTCACCTGGAACGCCTCCTCGGCGATCCGAGCCGAGCGGTTCGAGGAGCGGACGGCGGCGAAGGTGGCGACGGCCAGCACCAGCGTCCCGATGGCGGTGGCAAACGTGGCGACGGTCGCCCAATCCGTGGTCGCGATCACCGCCGCAGGTTAGAGGGCCGTTACGGCGGCGCCGCAACGACACCGATCGGTCCCTGCCAGACTCGTCCCATGCTCGCCCACGTCTCCATCCAGTGCGCCGACTTCGAACGCAGCGCCGCCTTCTACGACGCCGTCCTCGCCCCGCTCGGCGGGCAGCGGGTCATGGAGGTCGGAAGACGCCATCGGCTACGGCATGCCGCCCTCCCCTGATTTCTGGATCGGCCGCCAGCGGACCGGCGACGGTTTCCGCGAGACGCACATCGCCTTCACCGCGCCCGACCGGTCCGCTGTCCGGGCTTTCTTCGACGCCGCCCGAGCCACCGGCGCCGAGGCCTGCACGAGCCGCAGCTGTGGCCCCAGTACCACCCGAGCACTACTACGGCGCCTTCGTCCGGGATCCCGACGGCAACAACGTCGAAGCCGTGTGCCACGCCCCGGAATAATCGAGCCCGAGATCAGCCGTAGACCCCGACGAAGTCGTTCAGCACGGCCGTGCACACGTCATGCCTGGGCCACCGGCAGCGTGCACGTGGCCAGGTAACCGGCGGAGCGGCCCGGGTAGCTGGGGAGGTAGAGCATGACCCCGTCAGCCGGGTTCGTACCACCTGAGGGCATCCCGTCACCCGCCACGCCCGCCGGGTCCTCGAACCTCGACCTCGGTCGACCCCGTGGCCACCACGGACTCCGCCGTCGGGTGGGGCGTGCACGCGTGCCCAAAGGTCTGCTTGTACACGGCAGCCGCCGCGCTGAAGAGCGGGCAGGCGAGCGCCGCCGCCTGCACCGTGCTGGCCCCCACCTCGTAGCCCACGATGGCCAGCGCCGTCGACGACGCCGGCAGGTGCCACCCGCCGTCGGGATCGGACGGGACGGACTCGCCGGGCGGCGAGATGAGCAGGCCGCCGCTCCCATCGGCCCCGTACGCGGCGTGGCAGGTCCAGCCCTTGGGTCCGATCATCATCATGATCCCGTTGTCGTCGCCGTAGACGACCAGGTTGGTCGCCGCAGCCGCCGGCACGCTGACCGAGACCGATGCCGGCAACGTCGTCGTCGTGGTGACCGAGATGGCGTACGTGGTCGGGCATGCGACGACGGCGCAGCGTGGCCATCGTCGTGGCTAAGGCGGCCGACGTCGTGGTCGACGAGCGGCGCCGTCGATGTCGTCGTGGTCGATGTCGTCGTCGACGTCGTCCGGGCGCTCGTCGAACTCCGGCTGGAGCTCGACGTCGTGCCGGCGCTCTGCGGCGACGAGGGGCCCCCGCACGCCGACAGCGCCAGCGCCAGCGCGCGCCAACACCGCCGGCACAGCCAAGGCCCGAAACGACCGCAGCCGACCCCCGGGTCGCCACGCGCCGCTACGCATCGACCGTCAGCGTCTCCAGCAGGTCGGCGAAGCGGCGCTGGGCCTCGGCCCGCCGCGTCGGGATGTGCTCGGTCGGCACCTCGTGCGCCGTGTAGCCCTTCAGCACCTGGCGGGCCACCGTCTGGCGGTGCACCTCGTCGGGCCCGTCGTAGATCCGGGCGGCCCGGGCGGCCCGGTACATCGACTCGAGCGGCAGGTCGGACGAGAACCCGAGCGAACCGTGCACCTGAATGGCCCGGTCGATCACGTCGTAGAGCACCTTGGCCCCGAAGTACTTGATCATGGCGATCTCCACCCGGGCGGCCGGCGCCCCCTCCTGGTCCATCTTCCAGGCCGCCTGCAGCGTCATGAGGCGGGCGGCGGCCATCTCGGCCATGGAGTCGGCGATCCAGTTCTGAATGGTCTGCTTCTCGGCCAGCGTCGAGCCGTGCGCGTAGCGCGACACGGCGCGCTCGCACATCATGTCGAAGGCCCGGCGGGACTGGCCCAGCCAGCGCATGCAGTGGTGGATCCGGCCCGGCCCCAGGCGGTGCTGGGCCAGGGCGAAACCCGAGCCCTCGCGGCCGACCAGGTTCCCCGCCGGCACCCGCACGTCGACGTAGCGGATCTCGGCGTGGTTGCCGAACCGTCCGAAGGACGTGTGCGGGTCCTCCATGGTGGCCACGTCGCGCACGATGTCGACCCCGGGCGTGTCCACCGGCACGATGATCATGGACGACCCCGAGTAGGGGTGGACGTCGGGGTTGGTCACCGCCATGACGATCAGGAAGTCGGCCACCGACCCGTTGGTGGTGAACCACTTGTGCCCGTTGATCACCCACTCCTCGCCGTCGCGCACGGCCGACGTCGTCAGCAGCGTCGGGTCGGAGCCCGCGGTGTTGGGCTCGGTCATGGAGAAGGCCGAGCGCAGCTCGCCGTCGAGGAGCGGCTGCAGCCACTTCGTCCGCTGGGACTCGTCGCCCGTCGCCTCAATGCCCACGGCCAGCAGCTCGGCGTTGCCCGAGTCGGGTGCGTTGTTGCCGAAGACCACCGGGGCCAGCGGCGACTGCCCGAGGATCTCGTGCATCAGGCCGAGCTTGACCTGGCCGAATCCCATGCCCCCGAGCGCCGGCGGCAGGTGGGCCGCCCAGAGCCCCTGGGCCCTCACCTGCTCCTGCAACGGCCGGATCAGCACCCGGATCTGGTCGTAGGTCAGGTCCAGCGTCTCGAGCGGGAACACCTCTTCCCGCACGAAGCCGCGCATCCAGTCCAGCTTCGACTCGAACTCCGGCTCGGTCGAGAAATCCCAGGCCATCTCATCCTCCCCATCGGCCGGTGCGCTCGGTCAGCTTCCGGCGGCCCCAACCCTGCCACTACCGTGAGCGCCGTGACCACCTCCAGCCCTGTCGCCTTCCGCCCGGCTGCGCCTGCCGGCGGCCCGCCGCCTCCGCCCCAAGCCGCCCTCGGCGCGGCGGACCGGGCCGTGATCGCCGGAGCCGAGGCCGCCCTCCTCGACGAGCGCCGCCTGCTCGACGGCGACGAGCTCGCCGCGCTGGCCGCCCTGCCCGACGGCGCCGTCATGAACCTGGCCGCCCTGGCCCACCAGGTCCGGCTGGCCTGGTGCGGCCCCGAGGTCGAGATCGAGGGGATCCTGTCGGCCAAGACCGGAGGCTGTCCGGAGGACTGCCACTTCTGCTCGCAGTCGTCGCGCTTCGACACGCCGGTCAAGGCCACCCCCTTCCTCGACCCGGACGAGGTGCTGGCCGCAGCCCGGGAGACGGCTCAGCTCGGAGCCTCGGAGTTCTGCCTCGTCCTCGCCGTGCGAGGGCCCGACGAGCGCACCCTGCAACGCATCCTCGACCTCGTTCCACTCGTGCGCGACCATACCGGGCTCAACGTCGCCGTCAGCGCCGGCATCCTGAGCGGGGACCAGGCCCGCCGCCTGGCCGAGGGCGGCGTGCACCGCTACAACCACAACGTCGAGACGGCGCGCTCGTTCTTCGGCTCCATCGTCACCACGCACACCTGGGACGAGCGGGCCGAGACCTGCCGGCTGGTCAAGGCGCACGGCATGGAGCTGTGCTGCGGCGCCCTGCTCAACATGGGCGAGACGGACGCCCAGCGCGTCGAGCTGCTCACCCAACTGCAGGAGCTCGAGCCGACCGAGGTACCGCTCAACTTCCTCAACCCGCGCCCGGGCACCCCGCTCGGCGACCGCCCGATCCTCAGCGCCTGGGAGGCCGTCCGCTGGATCGCGTTGTTCCGACTGGCGCTGCCCTCGGTGATTCTGCGCTATGCCGGCGGGCGCGAGGTGACGCTGCGCGACCTGCAGGCCATCGGCATGACAGCCGGCATCAACGCGCTGATCGTCGGCAACTACCTGACCACGCTCGGTCGCTCGGCCGGCGAGGACCTCCAGATGCTCGAGGACCTGCGCATGCCCATCGGCGCCCTCACCGCCGCCATCTGAGCCCGCCGGTGATCGACGCCGGGCGCGACGGGCCCGATCCGGCCACCCCTCCCCACTGCACCGGCTGTGGCCGCGCGACCATCGACTGCGCCGGCTGCGGGCGCCCGCTCGACCCCCCGCGCTTCTGCCCCGAGTGCGGACGCCGGCTGACGGTCACCGTCACTCCGACGGGATGGTCTGCCCGCTGCCGCGACCACGCGGAGCTGCGATCCGCCTGAGTGGCAAACGGGTGAGATGGGTACGCCGCGGGCGAAATCCGTCCAACGGAGGCGTTTTCAAAGGTTGGGGTTCAACAAATCTCGCCACCTTGGACGGCCTGACCTCCTCCGGGACACTGGAGTCCAGGGGCCAAAATTGCGCAACCGGGGCACGCCGGCGTAGGGGGCTGCCCGGTGATTCCACCGATCAGCAACATCGAGACGCCGAGAGCGGCGCCGATAGCTACACCAACGAAGAAACGAATAACGGTCAACATCTGTTCTTCACAAATCCCCACCCCCACCTATCCTTACCACTCGAAGCTCGATGGGTTCAACGGTACGTAAGCCGTATCAACGAGCCTCCTGCGTCTGACCCTCCTGACCCGAGACGTCACGCTCGACATCGATCCACGTAGATGTTTGTACGCACGCGCGCGTCGGAGGTGGGCACTCGAACTCCCGGCAACGCCATCTGGCCGGGACCGGTCAGTTCCGTACGTGTCCGGGTGGCCCAACGGGGGCGAGGCAGGTCACCCGTCGATGGTGTGGCGTTGGCCCGCTCCGCAATGGCGGCGTCACCGTCCCGTCGGAGTCTTCGGACCGATATGTGGTACCCACGCCATAGCTGGATCTGCGTACTGCCCGAGGGAAGACTGTCCCCATGGCACTGAGTTCGAGCTTCACGAAGCTGCTGAAGATCGAACACCCGATTGCTCTGGCCCCCATGGGCGGGTCGGCCGGAGGCGCTCTTGCCGCAGCCGTATCCAATGCGGGTGGGCTCGGTCTCGTTGGGGTTGGACGTGGCGATGTCGAGTGGATGAACCGTGAAGCCGCACTGGTCGCCACCGGCACCAGCAAGCCGTGGGGAATCGGCTTCCAAAGCTGGGCCACAGAACTGACGACCGTGGAGCGCGCCTTGGAACACGGACCAAGCGCGGTAATGCTCTCATTTGGCGATCCGGAGGTACTTGCCGGTGCCATCCACGCGTCTGATGCTCGGCTGATCATCCAGGTCGTTGACATGGTCGAAGCTCGCCGGGCTCTCGAGGTCGGAGCTGAGGTAATCGTCGCTCAAGGCACGGAAGCGGGCGGCCACGGTGGAACTCGAGCCACGCTGCCCTTCGTGCCGGCTGTGGTCGACCTGGTGCACCCCGTACCGGTACTCGCGGCCGGAGGCATTGCAGACGGTCGAGGGCTTGCCGCTGCCCTCTCCCTGGGGGCCGCCGGAGCGCTCGTGGGGACGAGATTTCAGGCGAGCACGGAGGCTCTGGTCGATGCCGAAGTTGTCAAGGCCATCCTCAATGGACGTGGCGAAGACACCGAGAGGAGCCGGGTGCTCGACATCGCTCGGCAGTCCCAGTGGCCGTCTCGATACAGCGGCCGAACGCTCCGGAACGACTTCCTCGAGGAGTGGCGCGGTCGAGAAACGGAGCTCGAAGGGAACAAGGAGGTGATCGCTGCCTATCGTGAGGCCGAACGCACGGGTGACATGCGCGCCGTGGCCGTCTGGGCCAGTGAAGCCATCGATCTGATCATGGAATCGCAATCAGCGGCCGAGATCGTTCGCCAAATGGCCAACGATGCGGAGGCGATGTTGAGGCGGATCTTGGAACTGCACTGACTGCCCCGTTGCCGGGCGGGCGACGTTCGGTTACAGCGGGTCTCGTGGACCATCTTGCTCCACGGCCGTTGCCAGAGTTGGATTGGTGGACATGGACTTCTCCACCATTGAGGTGAGCTTCAGCGATGCCCGGGGTGCCATCACCCTGAACCGCCCCGACAAACTGAACCCGCTCAGCACGATCACCCTCACTGAACTGGTCGAAGCGGCCCGGTTCTTCGACGCGAGGCGCGACGTGAAGGTGGTCGTCCTTAGCGGCCACGGGCGGGCGTTCTGTGCCGGCGCCGACCTGGCTGCGTTCTCCACGGGTGACGGTTCGGCGCCGTCAGCCGGCGCGCTCCGCGAGGCGGCTGACGCCGGGCGCGTCATGGCGGATGCCATCGAGTCGATGCGAGCCGTCACGGTGGCGAGACTGCATGGCCACTGTGTGGGTGGAGGGCTCGTCCTCGCCGCAGCGTGTGATCTGCGCGTCGCCGCTGAGGACACCCGCTTCTCGATCCCCGAGGTCGATCTCGGGATACCTCTCGCCTGGGGTGGGATTCCCCGTCTTGTCCGCGAGATGGGCCCCGCCATGACCAAGGAGCTGGTGATGACGTGTCGGCCGTTCAGCGCAGCTGAGGCACGCGCCGCGGGATTTCTCAACCAGGTTGTCCCCGTAGCCGAGCTCGACGCGTCGGTAGAGACCCTCGTCAGTCACCTCGAAAGTAAGTCACTGTTGACCCTTTTCGCGACGAAGCGGCACGTCAACGCCGTCACCGAAGGCATGGTCAACACGGCTCGCGCCTGGAACGACGCCGACTCACTGGTAACGGCGCTCCGTGACCCCGAGTCAAGGGCGGTCGCCGCGGCCTACCTGCATCGATTGGCGGGAACCTGACGCATCGGCCGACGTGGCTGCTGCCGGTATCCCAGTCCGGGATGGTGCGCCAGAGGGACCGTCCTGAGGGCCGGCCGACTTGCGTGCGAAGAGCCAGTAGGCGAGCGAGTTGCCCATTTGCGCTGCGCTGGCGAGGCGCCACACCCATTTTTGGGCCACGAATCTGGCTTGGGTCTCGGTGCCAGATGTCTCTCCAAGTGAAGACCGCGACGACGATATGTACGAGCATGAGGCCTGTGAGGAGTCTCGGATGGGGCTTGCGCTGGGCCAACAATCAAGTGTGCCCATCAGTCCACCCGGTCGCCGTGGGCCTGCCCTGGTACGTCGGGCTGGGGTGCTCGAGCCATGTGGCTCTTCGGGATTCGGTGCATGGTCATCGTTGCAGCAGAGCCCATCGCGGGCAGCCTGGTGCCGTACCATGCCGGGAAGACGTCGGTGCAGCCAGAGGACAGGTGTCATGAGCGAGGCAATGGATTTCGGGGATAGCCGGGCGATAACCCGGGATCGCAGCCTCTCTCTGTTTGGCCAGACGATGGCCTATGTCGCAATGACAGCCGGGCTCTTCGCCCTCGGGGCCTACGCCGGGCGCAATTTCTCCGAGGCGCTCGGATGGGTTTGGTTTATTTTGGCCATCGTCTGCCTGTTCTCCATGAACATCACCGCCCGGCGCTCCATCCCTGCCACGTCTTTTCTCCTGGGCGCTTTCGGCGTTCTGATAGGCCTGGCCACGGCGCCCCTCCTCGCCTACTACGCCGCCACCGATCCCGCGATCGTCTGGGAGGCTGGAGGCGCCACCGCGCTGTTCATCGCCGGCTTCGGGACCGCCGGGTATCTCATACGCCGCGATCTCACCGCTCTGGCCCGGGTTGCCTATTTCGCCCTACTGGCCCTCATCATCTTTGGCATCGTGCTGATCTTCGTACGCATCCCACAGGGCACACTTATCTACGCCGTACTCGGCCTGGTCATTTTCGCCGCACTCACGATGTTCGACTTTCAGCGCCTTCGACGCTCGAAGGACATCGCTTCGGCACCGCTGATGGCGGCGTCGATCTTCCTCGACATCTTGAATGTCTTCCTGTTCTTCCTCCGCATCTTCGCAAGGAACTGACGCCTCTCCGCGGGCACCCGGCCCCCGTCATCACGGTTCTCCCTGGGCCAGCTGGCGACCCGCGCTACAGACAGGCGAATTCACCCGCTGGCCGACCGTGGCTGGGGGGACGGGTCAGATCCGTGGTCGCGTTGTGCCACAGCGCCGTAGCCTTTGCGTTGAGGAGGCGTGCTATGGAAGACGTGACCGAGTTGATCTCAAAGGTAAGTCAGGAGCTAGGTCCCGACGCCTCGGATGAGGCGATCGGTGAGAAGGTGCTCGAGGCGATCGAGGCACTGCCGGAATCGGATCGAGCGCAGGTCCTGGACCAACTGGTGAAGGGGGTGAGTTCGGGCCAGCTGCGCCATCTCGACAAGGAGGTGGACGCTGACGGCCAAGCAATTGGCGGCGGACAAGGCATGACGAATCCCGAAACGGCCCAGTAATCGGCCCGGCAGGTACCCTCAGGGCGAACCACGACGCTCTCCTACGCGCGTCTCCGTGTGCCGGGATGCCGGTTGGGTAGCGGACCCGAATCCGATCGCAGTGACATCTCGTGAATGGTCCCCCGGGCCCGCTGAGGTCGAATCTAGAGGCGGATGACGGCCTTGCCGCGCAGGCCGCCACGGCGGAGGTCGTCCAGTACCTGCGCCGCGGCGGCGAGGTCAACGGTGGAACGGATACGTGCTGTGATCGTGCCGTCCGCGAGCATCCGTGCGACCGTGGCCAGCCCTTGAGGCGAAATCAGGGGATTCCTATTGGAGGCATGGTTGTGCGCGGTGATCTGACGCTCAGCAAACCAGCCTTCGTCTGCAGCGAAGATGGTCGAGACCAGGCGTCCTCCGGACCGGATGACCTCGGCGTCGCGGCGGATGGCGTCTGGGCCGTTGACCAGGTCAAGGACGGCATCGACGCCTTCTGGATGATCGGCGCGCAGCGCATCGATCACGTCAACGGCCTGGCTGTCGTACACCTCCTCGGCCCCGAGACGACGCGCCTCGTCGGCGTCGCCGCGGACGGTCGCTATGACGTGTGCGCCGCGGGACCGGGCCATCTGCACCGCGTAGCCGCCGACCCCGCCGGTCGCGCCCATCACCACGACGTGCTGGCCTGCGGTGACCTCGAGCAACTCAACCGTCCGTAGCGCCGTGACCGCCGGTATGGGTAGCGCAGCGGCCTGGTCGTCGGCCACACCGTCGGGGATACGCGCCAGTGGCTCCATCGCGGCCGCAGGGCCGACGGCGGTGTGCTCAGCATAGGAACCGTGCGTCCGCGCCATGCCGAACACACGGTCGCCGGCGCGTAGCCCGTTTGCCCCGGCCGGGACGCGTTCGGCCACGCCGGCGAAGTCAATGCCCACTACGAACGGATAGGACGACGCTGCGGTCAGCCGTCCCAGGAGATTGTTGTCCAGCGGGTTGACTCCCGCGAACCGTACCCGAATGAGCACATCCGCATCGGCGGTCGGAACGGGTAGGTCGTGCACCGACGCAGGCTCACCGAAACGACGGACAGCGAATGCACGCATCCTGACCTCCACACAACATGGCGTCCCGAATATTCCTGGTGACAGCCGCAAGTCGCGGCGGCATCGTCAGGGTCATGGTGCCACCCGACCGTGGTTCAGGCCCAGGAGGACATTGTGACAGTCCCAGAGCTAGCCGTTCGGATCGGTGCGAGCCCCCTGCCCCAGGTCGCCAGCTCGGGGCTGCTCGTCGGCGCCTCTCTGGGCCCCGGTGCCGAACGGACCGTCGTGGCGAGTGGAGCCGGATGACGTGCTCCGTGGCGATGGTTCTCGCCTCGCTGCGCGTCCCAACCGTCGTTCCTCACTTCGCAGCGAAGCCGGAAGCACATCATTAACATCCCAGGAAGGTCGCGATGCCGGAACTCCTTATCGACTTCATCACTTCGCTCGATGGCTACGCGGCCGCGGACGGCTGGCCGGGCTGGTGGGGACTGGAAGGACCCGAGTACCTCGCATGGTTGGGAGAACAGCCCGAAGCGGAATACACCATCCTGATGGGCGCAACGACGTACCGCCTGATGTCAGGATTCGCCGCGACCGGCGAGCCGGGCACCGACGCCCTGGGGCGCATGTCGAAGGTCGTCTTTTCGACCACGTTGAGCGAGCCCCTTTCTTGGGCGAACACGCAGATCGTGACTCAGGATCCCGTTGAGGCCGTGCGAGAGATGAAGGACAAGGCCTCCAATTCGATGCGCACCATCGGCAGCCTCACCCTGTGCTGCACGCTCCTGAAGGCCGGTCTCGTGGACCGCTTCCGGGTGGTTGTCTTTCCCGTGATTACCGGGAGCACCGGACGGGAGCGGATCTACGACGGTTATCCCGACGTAGCTCTCGACATGATCAGTAGCCGCACGTTCGATGGTCGCATCCAACTGCTCGAGTACCTTCCGTCGGTTCTGGCTGGACCGCCACGCACCGACACGATCAAGGCCTGACAGGCGCCACCGCCGGAGCCGGGAGCTGATGGCGGCCAATTGCGGCGACCTATGAGAATTGGTCTTGGATCAAGAGGACGATCTCCTCTCGACCAAAGCCAAACCGCCGGGCGAGCGCGATGAGCTCTTGTGCTTGCGCCGACACGATCCCTCGTTCGGGTTTTGCTGCCACGGTGATACCTCGACCCCGTCTGAACTCGAGGATCCCCTCGTCTCGGAGCAGACGGAGAGCACGGAGCACTGTGTTGGGATGCACGTCGAGGACGACTGCCATGTCCTTTGCAGGCGGCAGTCGCTGCCCTGGAAGTACGTCTCCGTTCGCAATGTCTCGCCGAATCTCCGCGGCCACCTGCTCGTGCAGGTGCAACGGGTCGTCTCGGTCAAGCTTGACAAGAGCCATGGTGACAAGCAGAGTATCACCATTGTGGTTAGCGACCAGGAACGGCCTGAACGCCGTACCTCCCGTCGAGGCGTGGGATGACCCTTACGGAAGCGCGAGCTGTCGCCGAGCCCAAAAGCCGACAACGGCAGAGCGAAGTCCATCCAGAAACGGACGTCATCAAGGAAGCACGGCGTCGCCACAGGCGTCGAACAGCCCGGACCGCGACGGTCTCGCTGTCGGTGGTCCTCATGGCTGCCGCAGGTCTCCTGGTGGCAGAGAGTGGAGGCGGCAGCCGCACCCCGTCTCCATCGACAGGCAGCGCGTCTGGTCGCTCCCACGCCCCCTACCTGGCCGGCGCGAGCGCCCACCCGGGCTTCGTGCTGCTCCCGACCTGGTTGCCTCCCGGATTCAGCGCATCAGGTGGCGGTTGGGTGGAGCCAGTCGGAGGACTCAGTATCGGCGGTGGGGTCGGCGAAATCGTGAGCGTGGGACCTCACGGAACACCTGCGAAGCCACGGCAGAACCCCGTCCTTTTCTCCCTCAGCTACTACGGCTACCACGACCCCGAATCCAAGAGCATTCGGCTGACGGCGTTCCGCTTTGGCTCTCCCCCACTGGGGAGTCTGGAGACCCTCGGTGGTCGGCACGTGCAACTGAGCAGCGCGTTCCAGCCTGGCTATTACGGCGGCAATACCAACTCGAACGCCTCGTGGGTCGAACATGGTGCCTACATCGTGGTCATGGCCCAGGGCATCACGAAAACACAGCTGGCTCAATTCGTCGCTGGACTGAAGGAGCACCGACCGCCGAAGAGTTCGTAGCTCAACGACAGGGACCACGGAAGGAACTGCCAAGGTGGCCAGGCTGCCCAGTTCGCCGCGGGCATGCCGGGACACTTCAGTACCCAGGGGTATCGATAACTGGGAAGGAGTGCCTCCCCCTCCGGCACGCCGGAGCCAAAGGCTCAGGATGGGAGAAACTGTTGCGCGTAAGTGGCGCATCAGGCCTAGGAGGAGCGATGGACGATGACAACGCTGCCGCTCTGCAGCGGTTGATCGACAAGGACCAGATCATCGACCTCGTTCATCGGTATTCGTACTGCGTCGATCACAGGCTCTACGACGAGGTCGTCGAACTTTTCACCGAGGACTGTGTGGTCGACTACGGACCGAGCTGGCCGCTCGTGCGATCCAGGGCCAGTCTCCGGCGCATGTTCGGACATCCCGATGGTGGATATCCGGCAACGAGCCACCACAACGCGAACGTCCTCGTGACGTTCGAGGACCTCAATCACGCGTCCGTGTGCACATCCGTGTACGCCTGGCACCAGCGAGCGGACGGAACGACACCTCGGCTGTGGGGCTACTACCACGACTCCGTTGTCCGCCTTCCCGAGGGATGGCGCATTGCCGAGCGACAGCTTCGGGCCCTCGGGACCGAGGATTGGAATGTCGAGATGCATTCGGCTCTTGATGGCGAAGCTCGGTAGTTGGCGGTCTTTTATCCAACGTAAGCTCAAGCGATTTCGTCGGGTGGCGACGCAACGAGCACCAACGCCGGCCTGGTGGAGAGACCGATCGGCCAGGCATGCGATGCTGAATCTCGCGGTCCACTATGGCGATGAGTTTGGGGCGGAAGGACTTCGCTACCATCATCCGCACACTGGACAAGGAGATGACGTCGTGCGCAAGGTGGTCGCCTACGAATTGTTGTCGCTCGATGGGGTGGCAGAGCATCCCGACAAGTTCGTCACCGACTTCGATGACGCAATGCGGGAAAACCTCGGCCGCGTTATCGCCACCCAAGACACTGTGTTCCTCGGGCGCCGAACCTACGACGACTGGGCCGGCTTCTGGCCCACCAGTGACATCGAGCCGTTCGCCAGCTTCATCAACGGCGTCGAGAAATTCGTTGTCACCTCAACGCCGCCGGATGAGATGTGGGCCATGACGACCGTCGTCGACGGTGGCCTTGTCGATTTCGTCACTGAGCTCAAGCATCGGTCGGGCGGTGATATCGGCGTGCACGGCAGCATCGCGCTTGCCCAATCGCTACTCGAACAGGGCCTGGTGGACGAATTACGCCTTGTCATCGCCCCGGCCCTGCAGATGCACGGACGCAAGCTTTTCGACAGGGGTTTGTCGAGGCGGCTGACTCTGACTCGTCACGTCACCTCTCCGTCCGGTTACCTGTTGCTCGACTTCCGAGTGGGGGGCTGAATCAGCGCGGCCGTACGAGGAAATCACCGAGGTCGTACTCCTGACCCCGGCAACCAGGTTGCAAGACACACTCCCCTATCCACGACGCCCCCTCTCAACCAAGAGCGAGAGGAAGTGCTCATGACTTCGTCCGTGCCAATCGAGCTGTCGTGCTGACCCCGAACACCTGAACGAGCTTTCCGACAGGGGGGACTCGGCCAGGCGGTGAAACGCCTAGGCGTCGCGTGCAGCCAGCCAACGCGTCTGGCACCCTGGTGCGAGTGTTCGAGCACTTCACTGATGGCGCCCGCCGGATCCTTGTTCTCGCGCAGGAAGAGGCCCGGAACCTGCACCACAGCTCCATCGGCCCCGAGCACCTCCTCTTGGGCATGCTGCGAGAAGGTGAGGGCATTGCTGCCTTGGCACTTTTCGAGACTGGCGCTGACTACGACCGAGCTCGTGAGGTCATCGAAGAACACGACCGCCCACAGACTGGACGGGGGTCAGGCTCGGGACCCTTCTCCAAGGCCACTATGAGAATCATGGAGAGGTCTCTGCGAATCTCGTGGGTCCGAGCAGACGGTGGAATTGATACGGCGCACCTGCTCATTGCACTTCTCGAACAAGAAGACGAGACGACAGAGGCAGTCTTGGCCGGGCTGGACATCACGCCGGAAGAGGTGGTGCAGCGCGTCGACGTTTTGTTGGGCGAACGCACCCTATTGGTGAACCCAGTCCTTGACTCGACGTTCCCCAGAGCGCTGGCAGTCGCACTGGGCCGTGACAGGAGCCAACGGCTCGAAGTGCTCGAAGGTGTCCTGTGGGGCATCGATCATTTCGGTGAGGTGGTTGAGGTCTTGAGGGGATCTGCGGATCGAAAATCGGCCCGAATCGTCCTCATGGGACCTCCTTTCGAGCTGTCGCAGAACCAGGCCATTGGGGTCTTGGATCTCAGCATCGATTCCGTGACCGTGGAGCGCCGTAAGCAGGTCGTCGAAGAGATAGAGATGCTGCGTCATGAGGTCTCTGACGAATAAGTAAAGCGTTCGACGCCGACGTCATGTCCCAGAAAGTTCTCCGCTCGAGTGACGGATCCACCAGTCGTGCAGACCGTCGTTGGGTCGATCCACAATCGACCTGGCATCCGACGAGAGCGCAGCCTCATCGGGAAGTCTGCCCGAAATGACCGGGACTCTGACTTCCTCAGAATTGGGCCCCGTTCCCAAGTGAAATATCTTCGGTGACCCGGCCATTACTTGTGCGGGAGCATTCGGAGACGGGCTGTGGACCAGGACGATCGAGCGAGATTCGAGGTTCTCTACAGGAACAACGTGCGCCATCTCCTGGCCTATGTGCTGACCAGGTCCGGACGGGATAACGCCTCTGACATCGTATCGAGCACCTTCCTCGTGGCCTGGAGGCGCTTCGACGAGGTTCCCGCTGACGCTCTTCCTTGGTTGATCGGAGTAGCCAGACGGGTGCTGGCGGAACAACGGCGGGCCGATTCCCGTCGAAGGGCACTTGGACATCGCCTGGCGGCCGCTGCCCTCACGAGCAACGCATCGGTTCGTGACATCGCCGAGTCGCTGGTCCTCAATAGCTCCATTAGGGAGACCTTGATTCGGTTGCGGCCAGAGGACCGCGACGTGGTGACGCTGGTGGCATGGCAGGGCTTCAGTACGGAACAGCTCGCCACTGCGCTTGGCTGCTCCAAGGCGCTCGCGTCCCTGCGGCTCCATCGAGCTCGGAGGAGGTTCGCCAGGCTCTTCGAGACCCAGCTGGAGGATCCACTACAGACCGATGGTGCTGCCGTCCGACCGGCAAGGGAGGTCCCGTGAAGAGAACGCACGTCGACGCCATGTCGATTCTCAGCCAGGCCAATCCGCTTCAACACGCCCTCGACTGGTGGACTCGCTCCGAAGAGGACGCGGTGCTCGCGGCGGTCTTTACCGCGGAATCCGAGGAGCCACCCCGAGACGCTTACACGTCGGTATCGCCCGCCCCGCCCCATCGGCTGAAGCGTGCGGTGCTGATTGGCCTGTGCGTGGTGGCCGTCGGAGTGGCGGCGATTGCAGTGGACCTGGTTGGTTCGGGATCGCCAAGTGCCTTCGCGGCATGGACGACGACGACGACGACGCCCCCTACCTCGCAACTCGGAGCTGCCCAATCCGCATGCCAGAGTTTCTACAAGCGAGCAACCAAGCTCTTCAAGCAAATCTCCAGATCCCTACCCCCACTCGCGCTGATCGACTCGCGCGGTCCATACGACATGATCGTGTATGCCGGAACCTCGGGTGAGGGCATCTGTCTGTGGCGCTCCTCTAGGGTGATCGGCGCCGGCGGCGGAACCGGAGAAACACTTCCGGCGACATCTGATCACTCGATTGGGGTACCTGGTGTCGGATTCATGCGCGTCGGCCGGCACTCGGTAGTGACGTACGCGTACGGACACGCCGGACCCAGCGTCACCGGAGTCACGTTGAATCTGGCCAATGGAGTTCGAGTTCAAGCAACGGTCCACCATGGCTTCTACGCAGCTTGGTGGCCGTCCCAAACCGACGTCACCACGGCAACGGTCTCGACATCGGAGGGTGTACGCCATCAAGACTTCTGCGACATTGGTCCGAACAACGATGGTCCCAACGAACCATTCTCGTCGTGTGCCGCCCGGTAGAACCTGATCGCCGGTCGATTGGCGCATGTCCTGCGCTAACCGGCGGTCCGCTTGCGGACCGCCGGCCAGATTGCTGCATTTCGACAGCGACAGGTCTTCGTGCCTAGGCGAGAATAAGAACCACAGCGGTGCGGGGGCCCGCGCCACGTGGGCCGCACGCAAGCAGTTCCAACCGAGGAATGGAGTCTGTTGATGGCAAAGAACGATGCAAAGCAGGCGAAGGCGGGCACGGGTCCCGCGGGCAGCGAGTCGCTCGGCTTGCGGTGGCTCGACGACGTGGCCCCGCACGACTTCGACGCCGCATTGGCGTATCTGTCATTGAAACTCGACGAGAAACAAGCAGCGGCTGCCGTCGGACGCCTTCGCAAGGCTGAGGTCACCCGTCGCCGGGCCAACGACATCTTGCGCGCCTGCGGCCTTGTGGCATTGCCTTTGGACGACCCCGGTGTGCGCCGTGATCTGCTCAACGCCGTCTCTGGCAAACGACTAAGTCCAGTGCTCATCGTCTCCACGGATGATGGTGGTGACATCGCCGACGGGTACCACCGCGTTTCCTTGGCCTACCACCTCGACCCCTTCGGTGATGTCCCGTTGCGCATCGGCGCTGCTCCCGCCTGATCCTCGAGTTGTCGATATCGTCCACCCAGCGATCGGGACTCATCCGCAAATCGTTGGAGGGAACGGCTGTCTCCGACCATCCTCGACACAGCGGCTTGGAGTGAGTCCCAGATCGTCCGCACGGCACCCGCCCGTATCCCTGCCGGAGGGTCGGGGGCCGGCCGGAAAACGAACCCGCCGGTTCCGAAGAGTCTTCGACCGCCTTGCCGCGAGGTCGTGGTGGCCTTCGTGGCTGGCGGTTAGGAGTGCCCCAGATCGATACCCCGTCGCTCAGCGATCGCCATTGCGACGGCCTCGGGTGGTCGCCCGGTTCGGTCGGCAGCAGCCCGGGCGTAGAGCACCAGGGCGTAGTAGGCGTACTCCCACATATCCTCAATGCCCCAGCCGGACGCCTCGTCGAGGAGATCGGGGTAGACGCCGGCGCGGATCATGGCGGCAGCCATCAGGGCGTAGTGGCTCTTGTGCTGCTGGGTCTTGCCACGGAAGTGGTACCCGGGCAGATAGCGGTCACGCATCCCTTCGTACTGAATCGGCTCGCCCGGCGACGCCCGGGACTCTGTGATGGCCTCGGCAGCCAGCTCGAGCAGGACCTCGGCCGGGAACGTGTTGTGGGGAGGATGCAAGGCGCTCAACTGCTCCATGATCGAATCCGGGTCCTGGCCTGCTCTCAGGCCGAGCAGTCCGAGGCGAGCCGCGCTTTCGTGGTCTTCGTCGGTTGGACGGACACGAGGACTGGGGGCCACGGTCCTGACGTTAGATCCGGAGTCGGGCTAAGGACGCGGACTCGTCCCGGCGGGCGGGAGCAGGGAACCACTGCTTCGCGTGAGCTGAGGACTCGACGTCGCTTCGAACGAAGGGCCTTGCTACGCTGCGGCTAGTCGAAACGCATGAGGGGTCGCCATGCCTTACGGGATCATTCACTTCTTTCCTGGCGGGACGAAGGAGCAGTACGACGCCGTGCTGCAAGCAGTTCACCCCGGGGAGTTTGAACTCCCAGAGGGACAGCTCTTTCATGCCGCCGGTCCGTCAGAGGGTGGCTGGACGGTGATGGCGATTCAAGATTCCGAGCAGAGCTGGGTGAAGTTCCGTGACGAGACACTGATGCCCCTGATGCAGCGGGGAATTGAGGGAGGGTTCACGGCCCCACCGGTTGAGACCGGCTTCGAGGTCTACAAGCAAGTGCCGTAACGCGCACCCACGCACGCCCAGTTTCGGCGGATCGGAAAGGGCGGCGCCCCGGGCCTGCTCCGGCCAACGACCCCGGGTGGTTCAGGGGCGGGCCAGGTCGACCAGTTCTTGCTCGTCGCCGGGCATGGTGAAGACGCGCAGGCCGTCCTGCGTGCGCAGCCACGCCGCGTTGCGGACGTGCAGCGCCAGCGTGACGTCGAAGCGGTTCAGCACGACGACGATGGGCACTGCCAACGACTTCAGCGCGTCGACGGTGAGACGTACCGCATTGATGGTGCCCAGCCCGGCGTCGGCGACGAGCACCACCAGGTCCGCGTCCAGGGTGGCGCACAAGGCGAGGCAATCGCCGTCGGCCGCCAGTGGGGAGCGGAGGCCGCCCGCGGTCTCCACCAACCCGACGTCGGGCGGCGGAGCGGTCGCGGGCCAGCCCAGTTCGGCCGAGAGCTCAGCGACGGAGAAGGAGGGCCGCCCGAGCGCGTCGGCCGCCATCGGCGGCGCCAGGGCCACCTCGTACCACCGGTGCGGCGGACAGACGACCTCGGGCGCCTCACCGGTGGCGGCGCCCAGCACGGCGGCGTCGTGGCCGTCCGGGTCGTCGGCGGGGTCGAAGGACTGCGCCGGCTTGCGCGCCGAGGCGGTGACGCCTGCGGCCCGCAGGCCGGAAAGCAGGCGGGCGCCGACCCAGGTCTTGCCGACGTCGGTGCCGGTGCCCACGACGGTGACGACGCGCCGAGGGCGCGGACCTTGCGGAGGCACCCGGCTCAGCGGATCGCGGACGCCGACACGGGCGGGTGGCAGGGCATGCGGAGGTGAACCAGCGCGTCGAGCAGCCGGCTCACGTCCTCGTCGGTGTGGGCAGCCGACAGCGTGACCCGCAGCCGGCTGGTGCCGGCCGGCACCGTGGGTGGCCGGATGGCCGGGACCCACAGGCCCTCGTCGAGCAGGGCGGCGGAGGCGTCGAGCGCCGCCTGCTCGGGGCCGAAGACCACGGGGATGATGGGGCTCCGATGGCTGGGCGGCACGAGGCCGGCCTCGGCCACGCGGTCGACCAGGGCGGCGAGGCGGCCCGTCAGGGCAGCCCCCTCCTCAGAACACACGACACGCAACGCGGCCAAGGCGGCTGCGGCGTCGGCCGGCGGGAGCGCGGTCGAGAAGATGTAGGGGCGGGCGCGGTTGACGAGGAGGTCGACGACGTCGGGGCCGGCGGCGACGAAGCCCCCGAGCGCGCCCAGCGTCTTGGACAACGTGCCCACGCGCACGATGGTGCCGTCGTGCGTCGCCGGGAGGTGGGGGCCGAGGACGGCGTGGGCCTCATCGAGGACGAGGAGGGCATCGTGGCGGGCGCACAACGCCACGAGCCCGTCGAGCGGCGCCGCGTCCCCGTCCATGGAGAAGACGGTGTCGGTCACCACCATCGTCGGTGTGCCGGCCCCGGCGACGAGCAGCTCCTCCAGATGGGCGAGGTCGGCGTGGCGGTAGACGGCCAGGACCGAACGGGAGAGCCGGCAGCCGTCGATGATGCTGGCGTGGTTGAGCTCGTCGGAGAGGACGCGCACGCCGGGGCCGCCCAGGGCGCCCAGCGTGCCCAGGTTGGCGGCGAAGCCGGTCGGGAAGCAGACCGCCGCCTCGGCGCCCTTCCACGCCGCCAGCGCCCACTCGAGCTCGGCGTGCACCGGACGGCTGCCGGTGACCAGGCGGGAGGCCCCCGCGCCGGCGCCGTAGCGCTCCATCGCCTCGTGGGCGGCCGCGACCACGGCGGGGTGCACGCTGAGGCCGAGGTAGTCGTTGGACGCGAACGAGACGACGGAGCGCCCGTCGAGCGTGCCCACCGGGCCGCGGGCGTCGAAGGTGCGGGGCTCGCGCCAACGACCCTCGTCGACCACCCGGGCCAGCCGGGCCCGGATGCGCTCGGGCCAGGTTCCGCCGGGCGTGGCTGGCGCGGTGCCGTTCATGCGATGTCGTCGAGGCCGCCCTCGAGCGCCTCGATGATGCGAACGACCTCCGCCGCGGTCGTGGTCAGCGGGGGCATGAGCACCACCACGTCACCCAGCGGCCGCAGCAGCACGCCCCGCGCCACGGCGCCGGCGCAGACCCGGCGGCCCCAGCGCAGCCCGGGCTCTGGCGGCGCCAGCTCGATGCCGATCATGAGGCCCCGCTGGCGCACGGCACGTACCTCGGGCCGGGGAACCACGCGGTCGGCCAGCAGCGACGCCAGCTGCGCGGCGCGCTCGTTGACGTTGGCCAGCACGTCGCCCGCGGTGACGAGGCGCAGGTGGGCCAGCGCCACGGCGGCCGCCAGCGCGTTCCCGCCGTAGGAGTGCCCGTGGTAAAAGGTCTCGGGACCGAGGTCGGCACCCAGGAAGGCGGCGAAGACGTCGCCCGAGGCGACGGTGGCCGACATGGCCAGGTAGCCGCCGGTGATCCCCTTGCCCAGGCACAGCAGGTCGGGGCGGAGGCCGCATTGCTCGGAGGCGAACAGGGTGCCGGTGCGGCCGAAGCCCGTCGCCACCTCGTCGCAGACCAACAGGACGCCGGCGTCACGGCAGACCCGGCCGACCCGGCGCACGTCGTCGGGCTCGGCGCACAGCATGCCCGACGCGCCTTGGACGAGCGGTTCCAGGACGACGGCGGCCAGCTCGCCGGCGTGGGCCTCGACGGCGGCGCAGGCCTTGGCGGCCCAGCCCGCCTCGGCGTAGCCGGGGGTGCGCACGACGGGGAAGCACAGGGGCTCGAACACGGCGCTGAACACGCCGCCGTCGCCGAGCGAGAGCGAGCCGATGGTGTCGCCGTGGTAGGCGTCGCCCAGCGCGAGAAACCGGGTGCGGCCGGGCACATCCCGGTTGACCCAGTACTGGAACGCGATCTTGAGCGCCTGCTCGACGGCGACGGCGCCGTCGGCCGCGAAGAGGAAATGCGGGTCGTCGACGGGGACGACGCCGGCCAGTGCCTCGGCCAGCTCGACCACGACGGTGTTGCCGTTGCCCAGCATGGTGGAGTGCGCCACCCGGCCCGCCTGGGCGGCCAGGGCCTCGTCGAGCTCGGGCACGCGGTGGCCGAGGGTGTTGACCCACAGCGAGGAGATCGCATCGAGGTAGCGGTTGCCGGCGGTGTCCACGAGCTCGCGGCCCTCGGCCCGTTCGACGACCAGCGGGCCGTTGTCGGCGTAGGCCGCCATTTGGGTGAAGCCGTGCCAGACCACGGCGGCGTCGCGTTCGACCCACGACGAGGTGGGGGTGGTCCCGCTCATGGCCCGATTCTGGACGCCGCGGGAGCAACAGGGCCAATGCGCGAGAATGGGGCCATGGACCTGATCGGCGTGGTCGACACCATGTTCGCCCGCTACGACATGGGGGGCGAAGCCCTCGACGAGCTGGCGCAGTGCCCGGGCTACGGCACCCGCTTCGCTACCGTCCGGCGCACCGTGCCCGGGTTCAAGGACCTGGCCGTGCAGGCGAAGAAGCTGATCGAAGAGGACGGCTGCCGCATTGTGGTGGCCCTCGGCATGCCGGGCAAGGAGAAGGTCGACAAGGTGTGCGCCCACGAGGCGTCGACCGGGATCATGATGGCGCAGCTCATGACCAACACCCCCATCCTCGAGGTGTTCGTGCACGAGGACGAGTCCGACGACCCGGCCGAGCTGGCCGAGGTCTTCCGGAACCGGTCGCGGGACCACGCCCGCAACGCCTATCTCATGCTCTACGAGCCCGAGCAGCTGACGGCGCGGGCCGGGCAGGGCATCCGGCAGGGCTTCGCCCACGCCGGGCCGCTCGAACTCTGAGCGACCACGGCGCGCCGCAGAGCCGACGCCTCAGCTGGCGGGCACCGGGCCGCTGTCCCCGGAGGCTGATACCGCCCGCTCAGCTGAGGGTCGGCGGCTTGAGGACCGCGCAACCAACGCGCGGTTCGCGTCTACCGCGTCCTTATGAGTTGTTCCAGGTGACGGAGAAGTCCGCGCCGGCGTCGCTGAGGCTGCTCGGTGTCGCCTCCGTGGAGCCGGTGCTGCTGGCCATGGTGATCTCGTCGGCCGGGAAGGCGGAGAGGCCGCCGCTGGTCCCGGACGAGTCGGACACCGCCGAGCCGGTGAAGTTCACCTGCCCGAAGTCGGCCAACGGGATCTCCGAGCAGAGGACCTCGGTGCACTCCGACGGCGCCTCGGCAATGACCTCGGCCGACGAGCGGTCGAAGTCACCGGACTGGGTGGTCGAGTAGCTCCAACCCTTGGTGTTGTCCTTGATCGACAGCGTGTAGTCCGTGCCGCTGGTGACCACCGAGGCCGTCAAGGAATCGCCCGGGCTCACCGGGTTGCTGAGGTCCACCGAGGGGTTGGGGTACATCTCGTACCAGGCGTAGTAGGTCGGGGTGCTGCCGTCGCAGTCCGAGTCCGTCCCGAGCTGCTCGACACTGGACGAGTTGTAGCCGTCGAGGCCGACCCAGAAGGCGGCCGCCGCGCTGGGTCCACCGAGCAGGCTGGTTCCGACCGAGCCGAACGACCCCGTGCTGAGTCCGCCCAGCGCGCCGCTCCCCAGGCTGCCCAGCAAGGTGCCGCTGCTGCAGTTCACGGTCGGCTCGGTCCAGCTGGCGGACACCGAGTCGTAGGTCTCGCTCACGTCGGCGTAGCCCGACCAGTTGGAGGACGACACCGCGGTGGCGTGGCGCACGGTGTTGTCACCCAGTCCGAGATACGAGCCCAGGCCGGGGAGCGCGTGCTTCCCGATGACGGGCACGTGGTAGAGCCCCGGCACGTAGTGGTGCTGGGCCGCATGGGTTGGCGCCGCCGAGGCGGCAGGCGCCGCGGCGGCGGAGGCGAGGACGGGGGCGGCGGTCGCCGCCAGGCCGAGCACTACAAGGACACCGGAACGAAACGCCTTCCGCATGGAACCTCCCGCTCTCTGGCCCTCCCGCGAGCCTGATCTTCCCAGCGCGGGCCGCGCCGAAGGGGGCGAGCCCGTCGTGATGAGAACGGTCCTGGGTCAGGGATCTCGCGGCAAACCGAGAACTTTTTCCGCCACGATGTTGCGTTGCACCTCGGCCGTGCCGCCCCCGACGGTGAGGGCGGGCGCATAGAGGAAACCCCTGGACCAGGTGTGATCGCCCAGCACGGCGCCCTCCGGGCCCCACCCGCCCACCGGGCTCGAGCCGGCCAGCATGGCGTGCGGCCCGGCCAGGTCGCGGCCGACGCCCATGACGTGCTGTCCGTGGGCGTCGGCGATCGCCTTGCGTACGGAGGCCTCCGCCCCGGGCTGCTTGCCGGCCAGGACCGCCGACACCATGCGCAGGCGCAGGACGCGCAGGATTTGGCTCTCGATGTAGACGTCGACCAGGCGGTCGCGGGTGGTCGGGTCCGGGGCGCCGCCGGCGGCACGGACGAGGTCGACCAGGTCGTCGGCCGTCGGACCCATGCCCCACAGCGCACCCTCGCCCGAGAGCGACACCCGCTCGTTGCCCAGCGTGACCTTGGCCAGGTCCCACCCCCCGTGCTCGGGGCCGATGAGGTGGTCGGCCGGGATGCGCACGTCGGTGAAGAAGACCTCGTTGAACGCGTGCTCACCGGTCATGTCCACCAGGGGCCGCACGTCGATGCCGGGCGCGTCCATGGGGCAGACGAAGTAGCTGATACCCAGATGCTTCTCCGGCGACGGGTCGGTGCGGGCCAGCAAGATCCCCCACTTGGCGATGTGGGCGTAGCTGTTCCAGACCTTCTGGCCGTTGACGACGTAGTGGTCGCCGTCGCGCACCGCCCTCGTGGTGAGGGAGGCCAGGTCCGAGCCGGCGCCGGGCTCGGAGAAGAGCTGGCACCAGAACTCTTCGCCGCTGAGCAGGGGCCACACCCAGCGCTCTTTCTGCTCCCCCGTACCGGCGTACATGAGGGTGGGGCCGGCCCAGCCGATGCCGATGGGATTGATCGGGCGGCGGACGCCGGCGGCGCGCAGCTCCTCGTCGATCATCAGCTGGGTGAGCGGGTCGGCGTCGAGCCCGTAGGGTGCCGCCCAGTGGGGGGCCACGTAGCCGGCCTCGGCCAGCTGGCGGCCGGTGGGGTGGGGGTGGGCGTCGAGCCACGCCCGGACGGCCAGCCGGCGGGGGTCGTCGTCACCGGGGAGGCCGAGGTCCACGGCGGGAGCGTATTCTCGGCGTCTCGCATCACGCACTTCGGTCCGGGGGCGGGGGGAGCCGGCGGCTGCCGGCGGACGACGACGAGCGGTGCACGTGCGGCGGCCAGGTGGCCACGGGCGGCGAATGGAGCGACATGACCGATTGGAACTACGCAGACGTCTGGGAGGTGGTGGCCGACATCCAGTCCGACCTCGTCGCCATCACCCAGGGTGAACGCAACCTGACCTGGGCGGAGTTCGACGGCGGGGCGGACGGCATCGCGCAGTTCCTGCTGGACCTCGGCGTGGTCCAGCAGGACAAGGTGGCGGTCTACCTGTACAACTGCCCCGAGTACATCCAGACCACGTACGCCGCCATGAAGATCGGGCTGGTACCGGTCAACACCAATTACCGCTACGGCGACGACGAGCTCAGCTACCTGTGGGAGAACGCCGACGCAGTGGCGGTCGCCTTCCACGGCACGTTCGCCGACCGGATTGAGCGGATCCTCGACCGGGTGCCAAGCGTCAAGGGCTGGCTGTGGGTGGACGACGGCTCCGGCCCGTGCCCGGACTGGGCCACGCCGTACGAGGACGCCGTCAAGTCGGCCGTGGGCCGGGTGCGCGCGCCGTGGGGGCGCAGCGGCGACGACCTCTACATGCTCTACACCGGCGGCACCACGGGCATGCCCAAGGGTGTCATGTGGCGCCAGGACGACCTGTTCGCCCGGCTCATCGACGGCGGCGTGCGCCACTACGACGTCAACGGCGGGCTCGAGGGAGTGCGGGCGGCGCTCACGGCCGGCCCGGGCGGCGCCGTCCTCATGCCCGCCTGCCCGCTCATGCACGGGACGGGCGGCTTCACCGCCAACACGGTGCTGACCGAGGGCGGGCGCATCTGCCTCCTCGAGTCGCGCAAGTACGACCCGGTCGAGCTGCTCGACACCGTCCAGCGCGAGGGCGTCAACGGGCTGGTCATCGTGGGGGACCCGTTCTCGCGGCCGCTGCTCACGGCGCTGGACGAACACCCCGGTGCCTGGGACCTGAGCTCGCTGGTCATGGTCATCTCTTCGGGGGCGATGTGGAGCGAGCCGGTCAAGCAGGCGCTGCTGGCCCACCATCCCGGCATGCTGCTGGTGGACGCCTTCAGCTCGTCCGAGGCGCTGGGCATGGGCATGTCCGTCTCGGGCGGCGGGGCGGCGGCCAAGACGGCGTCCTTCACGCTCGGGCCCGACGTCAAGGTGCTGACCGAGGACGGGCGCGAGGTGACGGCGGGCTCGGACGAGATCGGCGTGCTGGCGCTGGGCGGGCGCAACCCGCTCGGCTATTACAAGGACCCGGAGAAGTCGGAGCGGACGTTCAAGGAGATCGACGGGATCAGGTACTCCACCCCGGGCGACTACGCCCAGGTCGACGCCGACGGCACCATCCACCTGCTGGGCCGGGGTTCGGTCTGCATCAACTCGGGCGGCGAGAAGATCTTCCCCGAGGAAGTCGAGGAGGCTCTGAAGACGCACCGGGCGGTGCGCGACGCCGTGGTGGTGGGCGTGCCGCACCCGACCTACGGCGAGCAGATCGTGGCCGTGGTCGAGCCGGCCGACGGGGCGCCCCTGCCCGACGAGGCCGAGCTGATCGGGTACGTGAAGGAGCGGCTGGCCCCGTACAAGGCGCCGCGCCGCGTGCGCTGCGTGAGCACCATCGGGCGGGCGCCGAACGGAAAGGTCGACTACAAGCGCCACCAGGCCGAGTCGATAGAGGCGATGGAGGCGGCGGCCGACTGAGCCGGCGGCCGCCTGGGCCAGACTGGGACATGTTCATCGCCCCGTCCGACGCCACGCTGGGCGACGAGGAATGGCGGGCCTTCGTCGCCGCCCACCCCTTCGGGCACCTGGTGGCCCGCGGCGGGCCGGACCGGGAGGTGCCGGTCGTGGTGCCGACCCAGTTCGTGCTGGCCGGGACCACGGTATGGCTGCACCTGGTGCGGGCCAACCCGGTGTTCGAGGCGCTGGCCGAGAACCCGCGGGTCGTCCTGAGCGTGGCCGACGACTGGGCCTTCATTCCGTCGGCCTGGAAGGCCCTCGACGCGGAGGACCCGGCGTTGGGCATCCCGACCACCTACTACGGGGCGGTGCAGCTGGTCGGCACGGCGGTGGTGCACGACGAGCGCAGGGCGCCGGGGACCGTGGCGGCCATCCTGCGGCGCCAGCTGGCCGTGTTCCAACCCGAGCTCGAAGTGGGCGACCCGGCCGAGGTGCACGCGGCCCAGCTGCGCGGCATCCTCGGCATCGAGATCCGGGTCGAGCGGGTGTCGGCCAAGTTCAAGTACGGCGGCAACGTCGACCAGGCGCACCGGATGGCCGTCGTGGCGCGGCTGAGGGAGCGGGGTGGCCCCGGCGACGCGGCGGCGGCCGGACACGTGGTGCGGCGGCTCCAGAGCTGAGTTCGGTGTCCCGGGTGGCCGGGCCGGGGCGGCCGGGCGGCCTATCGGGGCTTACTCAACGGCGGCGGCCAGGTTGGCCAGCGTGGTTTCCATCTCCTTTTGGGCGTGCTCGGCGCTGTGGTCGCCCATGGCCCGCGCCACGAAGGTGAACCAGGGCTTGCGCTGGTCCACCCACGACTCGGTGACCCGGCAACCGGAGTCGATGTCATCGAACTCGTAGCGCCACTGGGCGACCTGGAGCGGGCCCGTGGTGACGGCGAACTCGAACACCTGGCCCGTCTCGCAGGCGATCACGGTGACCGTGGTCGACCAGCGCCGGAGCCCACGCCGGTTGTTGCCCCGGAAGACCGCGCCCAGGGCGGGACCGGTGGCCCCCTTGACCCACCGGCCGCCCTGGTTCTCCGGTGACCACTCCCCCATGCGGGGCAGGTCGGCCACGAGCGCCCAGACCTTCTCGGCGGGCGCGGCGATGTCGCGGGTTGCGGCGGTTGGGTGGGCCATGGGCGGGAGGTTAATTTCGGCGTCATGGCCGATGTCATGTCAGAACAGACCGAGGAAGTCGACAGCCGACGCGAGCTGGTCGTGCCGACTCCGCCCGCCTTCGCCTCCGTGGAGGAGGAGCGGCTGCACCGAAAGCAGAAACTGGCCGGGGCGCTCCGCCTCTTCGGCCGCTTCGGATTCTCCGAGGGGGTGGCGGGCCACATCACGGCGCGCGACCCCGAGCTGTTGGACCACTTCTGGGTGAACCCCTTCGGCATGAGCTTCCGCCACATTCGGGTGTCGGACCTGATTCTGGTCAGCCACACCGGCGAGGTGGTCGAAGGCAACCGGCCCGTCAACCCGGCCGCCTTCGCCATCCATTCGGCGGTGCACGCGGCGCGACCCGACGTCGTCGCGGCGGCGCACGCGCACTCGGTCTACGGCAAGGCGTGGTCGTCCCTGGGCCGCCCGCTCGACCCCATCACCCAGGACGCCTGCGTCTTCTTCGAGGACCACACGGTGTGCGAGGAAGGCGGTGGCATGATCGTCCTCGAGGAGGCGGCGGCCAAGGCACTGGCGGCCGCGCTCGGTCCGCACAAGGCGACGATCCACCGCAACCACGGGCTCTTCACCGTGGGCCACTCGGTCGACGAAGCGGCGTGGTGGTTCATCACCATGGAGCGCTCGTGCCAGGCCCAGCTGTTGGCCGAGGCGGCCGGCACGCCGCTCCTCATCGCCGACGAAGGAGCGCGCTACACCCGCGACCGGTCGGCTTCGCACGGAGCGGGATGGTTCTCGTTCCAACCGCTCTGGGACGAGATCTCGCAGAGCGAGCCCGAACTCTTCGACTAACCCTCACAACGCATCGCCCCGCGACGCATCGCCCCGCAACGCGACGGAACGCAGGAACGAAACGGGCGTTCCGGCGCGAAACCGAGACATTTCCCCCTTTTCCGGAACGCACCGCAGTAGGGTTTGCGCCAATCCACAATTACGGGAGCGCTCCCCCGCGTCCCGAGTCAGAGGGGTTCACGTGAAATCTGCTTTCCGCATTGCGGCTCCCGTCTTGGCCTGCGCGCTCATGGGCGCCTGGCTGTTCCTCGCTGCTGCGCCCGGAGGTGCGGCAAACCCAACCGTGCCGGCCACCGTCACCGCGTCCACCTGGACCGCCGCCACGAGCACCCCGGCGGTGACCGACGGTTCGTTCGGGGGCGTCTCCTGTGCGAACGCCTCGTTCTGCGTGGGCGTGGGCAACCAGAGCGTGAGCGGTCTCACCGAGCCGCTGATTGAGCAGTGGACAGGCTCGGCATGGACGTTGGTCACGACACCGTCCCTCAGCGGAGAAGGTGGTTTCTCCGCGGTGAGCTGCGCCACCGCAACGCTGTGCATGGCGGTGGGCTTCTCGGGTTCGAACACACTGATCGAGCAGTGGAACGGGTCTTCGTGGACCGTCGTGACCAGTCCCAACCTGGCCGGCTTCACGAACAACGGTCTGAGCGGGGTGTCCTGCCCCAGCACCACCTTCTGCATGACGGTGGGTATCGCCAGCGGCTCCAGCACGTATGCCCCGACGGCAGCGAGCTGGAACGGGACCACCTGGACGTCCCAGACCGTCCCGACCACTGGTCTTGGCAGCGGCCCGCAGTTCAACGCCGTTTCCTGCACGTCGTCGACGGTGTGCATGGGCGTCGGCAACTCGGACGGGGGCGACGCGAGCATGGCCGAGCAATGGAACGGCACCGCCTGGTCCGTTGTGTCGACCCCGAACCCAGCCGGGCAGACCAGTGTCAACCTCTACGGCGTCTCGTGCATCGGCACCGCCTGGTGCACGGCAGTCGGCGCTGGCTTGAGCACCACCGTGTACCAGACGCTGGTCGAGCAGTGGAACGGCTCCAGCTGGTCGATCGTCGCGAGCCCCAATGCGGGCACGGCGGACAACACACTTCTGGGCATCGACTGCTTCAGCATGACCTCATGCTCGGCCGTGGGGTCAACGGGCAGTAACACGGAGGCACTCGCCTGGGACGGCACAACGTGGACCATCCCGACGACGCCGAACCAGGCCGGCGCGGACACCACCGGACTGGCCGCGGTGTCGTGCGTCACCAACTGGGAGTGCGTCGGGCTCGGCACGAGCACGCTCAGCACGAGCAGCAGCGTCTTCGCAGCCACCGCACCGATCGCCCGCTCGGGCTACCGCTTCGTCGCATCTGACGGCGGCGTGTTCTCCTACGGGAGCGGCGCACCGTTCCTCGGCTCCATGGGCGGGTCGCCGCTCAACCAGCCGATCGTCGGCATGGCCGTCATGCCCGCTGGGGACGGCTACTACCTCGTGGCCGCCGACGGCGGCATCTTCAGCTACGGATCCGCCAAGTTCTACGGCTCGACCGGGGGCACGCACCTGAACGCGCCGATCGTCGGTATGGCGGTGACCCCCGATGGCGCGGGCTATTGGCTCGTGGCCTCCGACGGCGGCATCTTCAACTACGGCGACGCCCAGTTCTACGGCTCGACCGGGGGCATGCACTTGAACAAGCCGATTGTGGGCATGGCCACCACGCCGGATGGCCGGGGCTACTACCTCGTGGCCTCCGACGGCGGCATCTTCACCTACGGCGACGCCACGTTCCAGGGCTCGGCGGGGTCGCTGACCCTCAACAAGCCGGTGGTCGGCATGACCGTCCCTGTGAGCGGTGCCGGCTACTACCTGGTCGCCTCCGACGGCGGCATCTTCAATTACCCGACCACGGGGGGTCCGGCCTTCTACGGCTCAACGGGCTCGATCAAACTCAACAAGCCGATCGTCGGGATGACCGCGGTCGCCGGCGGCTACTACCTGAGCGGTTCGGACGGCGGGGTCTTCACCTACCCGACGACGAACGGCCCGACCTTCTACGGCTCGACCGGCTCGCTCGTGCTCAACAAACCGATCGTGGGGATCTCCGGGTAGAGCCCGGCGGGAGGGGGTCGGTCCGCCGCGGCGGTCCCCTCCCGGCACGGGGCGGTGGGCGCCCAGAGCGGGGGTCACGGCCGATTGCCCGCGGAACGAGAACGTGTTCTAATCTGCGGGCCGTGGAGTTCAACCTCGCCGACCTGTTCGAGGCCGCCGTCGACGCCTACCCCGACCGCGAGTACCTGGTGGCCAACGGCGAGCGGCGGACCTACGCCGAAATGGAGGCCCGAGCCAACCAGCTGGCCCACTTCCTGCAGGGGCGGGGCATCGGCCCGGGGGACCACGTCGGGATTTACGCCTACAACTCGGTCGAGTGGGTCGAGGCCGCCTGGGCGGTCTTCAAGCTGCGAGCGATCTGGATCAACATCAACTACCGCTACGTCCACGACGAACTCCGGTACCTGCTGACGAACGCCGACCTGAAGGCGATCGTGCACCAGCGTGAGTTCTCCCCGCTCGTCGCCGCCCTGCTGCCGGAGTTGCCCGAGCTGCGCCACGTCGTCGTCGTCGTCGAAGACGGCTCCACGGTCGATCTGACGCCCGGGGCCATCGAGTACGAGGAGGCCCTGTTCCGCCAGTCCCACCAGCGCGACTTCGAGCCGCGCTCGGGCGACGACCTCTACATCCTCTACACGGGCGGCACCACGGGCATGCCCAAGGGAGTCGTGTGGCGGCACGAGGACGTGTTCTACGCTCTCGGCGGCGGCACCGACCCGGTGACCAACGGGCGGGTGACCGATCCGGCCGTCATGGTGGCCAAGGGCGCGGGAGGCGCCATGACCCACCTGCCGGTGGCTCCCCTCATGCACGGGGCGACGCAGTGGTGCGTCATGGGTCAGAGCTTCGTCGGCTCCAAGATCGTGCTGATGGCCAAGTTCGACCCGCACGAGGTGTGGCGGCTGGTCGACGAGGAGAAGGTGAACTCGGTGATGATCACCGGCGACGCCATGGGCAAGCCGCTGGTCGAGTCGCTGGACGACCCGGGGACGAGCCACGACCTGTCGTCGCTCCTGGCCGTGGTGTCGTCGGCGGCGCTGTTCAGCGCGCCGGTGAAGGACGACTTCTTCGACCATCTGCCCAACATCGTCATCACCGACGCCGTCGGCTCCTCGGAGGGCGGCAACAACGGTATGACGGTGGTGACCAAGGGGAACACCGCCATGAAGAGCGGCCCGACGGTGCACCTGCTGGGCCAGACCGTCGTCTTCGACGAACAGTTCGAGCTCGTCGAACCGGGGTCGGGCGTCATCGGCAAGATCGCCCGCTCGGGTGACATCCCGCAGGGCTACTACAACGACCCCAAGAAGACGGCCGAGGTCTTCGTAGAGGTGCAGGGCCGGCGCTACGTCATGCCGGGCGACTACGCCACGGTGGAGGCGGACGGGTCCATCACGCTCCTCGGACGCGGCTCCATCGTCATCAACTCGGGGGGCGAGAAGATCTTCCCCGAAGAGGTCGAGTCGGCCGTGCGCTCACACCCCGACGTCATGGACGCCATCGTGTGCGGCGCGCCGGACGAGCGCTGGGGGCAGACGGTGGCGGCCATCGTGCAGCCCCGGGTGGGGCACGAGGCGCCCACGCTGGAATCACTGCAGGAGCACTGCCGGACCACCATCGCCGGGTACAAGCTGCCCCGCCGGCTGCACGTGGTGGAGCAGATCGAGCGAGCGCCGAGCGGCAAGCCCGATTACCGCTGGGCGGCCGGCATCGTCAATGCGGAGGCCAGCACGCTGCTGTGAGCGGCCTGGAGCGGGGACGTCGGGAAACGCCCGAGGTCTTCGCTCACTGCATGGCCAGGATGGCGGCCACCTCGGCCACCGGATCGCGCACGACGGGGCCGGTGGCGGACACCTCGGCCCGCACGATGGTGCCGTTGAAGGGGAACGGCGCCACGTAGTCGCGCCCCACCGCCGGCCCCCACTCGTAACCACAGGTCAGACCGACGCCGACCTCGTTGAAGGCGACGGGCGTGTAACGGTCGACCGTGCCGGTGCCCACCGTGGCGCCGTCCACCACGAGCGCCCCCTGACCACCGAGACCCTCGTCCTTCTCGAAGCGGAACTCGACCACGTGACGGCCCGGTCTCAGCGTGGCTTCCGCCGTGACCTCGTACAGCTTCTGACCGTGCAGGTTGTGGAGGTAGCGGAGCCTGCCGTCGAGCACGTGCAGCGACCAGCCGCCGAGCGCGCAGCCGAGGGCGAGGAGCGTGCCCTCGGGGACGGCGCCGTCGGACACGTCGACGGTCACCGCCATGCGGTGGGAGCGGTTCCGGACGTCGACCGCCACCCACTCGGGCACCTGGGCACCGCCCGGGAAGTACCGGTAGGTCTCCTGGTCTCGACGGCGATCGTGCTTGTGGGCCATGGCCTCGAGGACCCGGTTGTCGAGGGGTAGCACGTCGTTGCGCTGCGCCTCGGTCCACCACAGGGCGACCAGCTCGGCCACCTTGTCGGGGCGCTCGGCCGCACGGTCATGGGCCTCCGAGACGTCCTCGGCCACGTGGTAGAGCTCCCACACATCGTCGTCCCAGGGCGCGCTCACGCTCAGCCCGTCGCCGTAGATGGGCCCGACCGGGTGATAGGTCACGGCCTTCCACCCGTCGTGATAGATCGCCCGCGAGCCGAGCATCTCGAAGTGCTGGGTCACGTGGCGCCCGGGCTCGTTCTCGCCTCCGCCGCCCAGCGCGTAGGCGAAGCTCGTGCCGTCGAGGTGCGACTGCTCAATCCCGTCGATCTCGTTCGGTGGGGCGATGCCGACGAGCTCCAGCACGGTCGGCGCGATGTCGACGGCATGGGCGTACTGCCGGCGCAGGCCGTTCCCGCCACCCGAGCGACGGCTGGCCGGCAGCCGGACGATGCAGGGATCGGCCACGCCGCCCTCGTGCACCTCGCGCTTCCAGCGCTTGAACGGCGTGTTGCCGGCCATCGTCCAGCCCCACGGGTAATTGTTGTGGGCCAGCGGCCCGCCGATCTCGTCGATGCGGCTGTGCATCTCGCCGACGCTCGCACCCTCGAAGTTCGACAGACGGCCCTCGTTGATGGTGCCTTCCTGGCCGCCCTCTGAGCTGGCGCCGTTGTCCGACACCAGCACGACGATGGTGTCGTCGGTGTCGCCCAGGTCCTCTATGAAGTCGAGCACCCGCCCGATCTGCTCGTCCGTGTAGGACAAGAAGGCGGCAAAGCACTCCATGAACCTCTCGGCCAGGGCACGCTGCCGCTCGTCGAGTGTGTCCCAGGCCGGCACCCACGCGGGTCGCGGCGTGAGGACGGTACCCTCGGGCACCACGCCCAGCGCCAGCTGACGGGCGAACGTCTCGTCGCGCCAACGGTCCCACCCCTGGGCGAAGCGGCCCCGGTAGCGCTCGATCCACTCCGCCGGGGCATGGTGGGGCGAGTGGCAGGCGCCCGTGGCGAGATAGAGGAAGAACGGCATCTCGGCGGACACGGCCCGTAGGTCGCCCAGGAACTCGATGGCCCGGTCGGCCAGGTCCCCACTGAGGTGGTAGCCCTCCTCGATCGTGCGCGGCGGCATGACACTGTGGTTGTCGTGGTAGAGCGCAGGCACGAATTGGTGCGTCTCACCGCCGTGGAATCCGTACCAGCGGTCGAAGCCGCGCCCGAGCGGCCAGGTGGAGCGCGAGGCGGCCATGTTCGTCTCCTCCTCGGGGCTCAGGTGCCACTTGCCGACGGCGTAGGTGGCGTAGCCGGCCGAGCGCAGCATTTCGGACAGGAAGCCGTTCTCCCGCGGCGGCCGGCCCCAGTAGCCGGGGAAGCCGATGGCCAGGTCGGCCACGCGACCCATGCCGCTGCGGTGGTGGTTCCGGCCGGTGAGCAAGCAGGCCCGGGTGGGCGAGCACAGAGCGGTGGTGTGGAAGTTGGTCAGGCGGATCCCCTCGGCGGCCAGGCCGTCGATCCTCGGGGTCTCGATGTCGGACCCGTAGCAGCCGAGCTGGGCGAAGCCGACGTCGTCGAGGACGACGAGCACGACGTTCGGCGCGCCGTCAGGCGGGGTGGGCACCGGAGGCCACCACGGTTCGGAATCCCGCCAGTCGCGACCGATCTTCCCCCCGAACTCCACCTTTGCCATGGCCTGACCCCCGAGCGCTCGATGTGCACCAGAGCATGGCACCGCGGGGCGAGCCCCCGGGTGGCGGCTGTCGCGCCGCACCGGCCGAGGGTGTGACGGCCACCAGCGTGACCGTTCGCGGCGGCGAAGGCGGTCGTCACGCAGAACAGTCGCTGGAGACCCCAGCTCGCTTCAGTGGAGTCGCTCAGACAGTGCCCGGTTCCTGGGTCGGCATCTGCTGAGGGTTGGCGGGCATCGGCGTCGTTCCCCCACCGACCTCGAAGTCCTCCCCGGCCGTGCATTCGTTCACCACGACCGCAGGCAACGGCGAGGTCGGCGGCAGCGATGGTACGGCGGGCTCGAACCGGCCGAAATTCAACGTGGCCGTGAGGTCACCCGTGACCTGCCGTCTCCAAGCGGAGAGATTGGGCACCTTCACGCCGAACCGGGTCTCGAGAAACCTGAGCTGAGAGGTGTGGTCGTAGGTCCCGTGGGACACGACGCCACCGCGGCTGAACGGGGACACGACCAGCAGCGGCACCCTGAACCCGAGCCCGATCGGCCCGGCGATGCCTTCGGCCTCGGCGGGCAATGGCTGCTTCGTGACGTATTCATCGGGCGTCTCAGGGGGCGGGACAGGTGGGGCAACATGGTCGAACCAGCCGTCGTTCTCGTCGTACATCACGAAGAGCACGGTCTTGGCCCAGATGGCGGGATTGGCGGTCAGTGCCTCGAGCACCGTGGAGGTGAAGAACTCCCCCCACGCGGCGGGCGCCGGAGGGTGCTCGTCGTATCCGTCCTCGGCCGTAATCCACGAAACTGCCGGCAGCTCCCCGGTCAGGACATCCTTGGCGAAGTCTCCTGGATACGTGGGCAGGAACGCCTTCTGGTACAGGGGCGAGGAGACGCTTTGGTAGTTCTTGAAGTACGGCAGGACCGCGTCCCCCGTGCCCATGTTGTAGTTGGCCTCGTAGACCGGGGAGGCACCGGGCGGCGAGTAGACCTTCCAGGACACGCCCGCGTCCTCCAGCGCCTCGGGCATGGTGGGCCAATCGACGCTCCACATGGCGTCCGGGGAGCCGTTGGTGATCAGTACGGGCCCACCGTGCATTCCGGCTGGATCGATCGTGGCAGAGAAGGACATGAGCCGGTTGGGGTGCGTCGGGCCCAAGACCGAACAGTGGTACCCGTCGCAAAGGGTGAATGCATCGGCGAGCGCGTAGTAGTACGGAAGATCCGCCCGGGTGTAGTAACCCATCGTGTGCAGACCCGCCACCGGTCCCTCGTACGCGGTGGAGGTGTGGACCTCGACGAAGGAGTTCATCCTTCCGCCGTTCCAACATGCATGCTGCGGACCCCATGCATGCGTAAGGTCGCTGGTGCACTCGGCCGCCGACTCGGCTGTGTCGAGGTGATACGGCAGCACGACTCCGATTGGGGGGTCGTTCTGATTGGCGGGATACGGCTGCGCGAAGACGCCGTAGGACCCGGCGGGATGGTCGTCGAATCCCCGAACCCCGGGGAACGTGCCGAAGTAGTGGTCGAACGACCTGTTCTCCTGCATGAGGAACACGACGTGCTCAATTGCGCCGAGATCCGAACCGGCCGGCTCGGTGGCCAGGGCCTTCGAGACAGCGGCAGACGAGGCCGTCGGCCTGGAGAGCGAGACGCTGGCCGCCGCGCCGGCGAACAGCATCCCGCCCCGGAGCAGATCTCGCCTTGACAGACGCGGGCGGGGCAGGGGAAATGGCATCAGCAGGGAAACGGGATGCAGCGAAGGATCCAACGGTGAACTGTTTGTGAGCATTGCGCGAACGGTGGCCTGTGACCTGGTGGGCCACCCTGACGTTCCGCACCCGTCGCTCTCTCCCGGCCCTGGTCGTCACCTCGTTACACCCAGCGACCACACTGCCGACATGAGCGCATCCGGTATTTTGATCGCAGAGAGCCTCTCGAAGGACGCCCCCGTCGAGGGCGTCGAATTCCAGGTTCGCAAAATCAGCAGGAGTGATGCCGGCGACGTGAGCGCGGGACAGCCCCTGACATGGACGTTCATCGAGTTCGAGGCAGACGACCATGCGGTGGCCGATCTTTCGGAGGCACTCAGTCGGTCGATTGACCCGTCAGGAGGCTGGTACTGCGACTTCCGCACCGACGAGGAGACCTTCGTCGTGTTCGCAGGCCGGATCTTCCGTTATCCGCGTGGCGAGGCCGAAGGTCGGGCAGGTGCCGAGGCGTACGGTCGATCCGTCGGCGTCCCCACGTTGCAGCTCGACTGGCCGGAGTAGAAGCCGGGACCTGGCTGAAGTGACCATCCGGAAAGGGCCGACAGGAGCGGTCCCAGCGAGTGATCGGACTACGACCTATCGCCCGGCGGGCGGCTTAGCTGCCAGAGGAACGGAGTGGGTAATGTCGTCCCCGATACGCAAAGGCCGGCACGATCCGTCCATCAGACAGTTTCTGGACCCTGTCGCACGCGGCGTAGAGGTACCTGGATCCGTCCTCCATTTCGACAAGAAGCTCGGCAGTGTCGGGCTCCACGCGATGCTCCCTCCCGTCCAGCGGACCACCATCGAAAACCGCATTCCCCGCGTTCTCGTTCAGGATGCGTCCCCGCATGGGGTCATGGTATCCACCCACGAGTCCTGCCCCGAACGCCTGAATGTGAGCATAACCAACAGGTGCCAGTAGCAGGCAGGCGAGGCAACGGGTTCAAGAGTCAGAAGCGTCCCTCTCGTCCTCAACTCGGATGTCGAGCGCGGAAAAGACCCGGACAGCGAGCGGCAACACTTGTGCGCTATCGATTACGACATTTCTCAGGTACTCACCCCCTTTGATGTCGGAGAGAACGGAGCCGTGAAATCGGGCCCGCGGCAGGATGGCCTGAGACACTTCGGTCTCTTTCATGTCGCAATCAAAGAACCTTGCGGACGTCAAGTCCGCGGCGTAGAAGTCAGCTCCTTGGAGGTTGACGTCATCGAACGTCACCCGGTCTCCCTGGCACATTCGGAAGTTGACGTCGTCAAGCTTGGACTCAGAAAAGGTGACGTCACGCAAGTGGGCCTGTGCGATCGACGCGCCGGACATGCGACAACTCCTGAATGTGACACGCGTGAACGATGCTTCCGGCATCTCGGCCCCCGCGAAGTCGCTGTCCTCGACCAGGACATCAACCAGTCGGAGCCGGCCGAGGTCGGCGCTCAGGAAGGCCGAATGCCGTATGTGGGATTCCTCGATCTTCATCCCCGACAAGTTGGCGCCAGAGAAATCACCTTCGATCGTCAACCGCGAAAAATCAGAGTCCCCGGTCAGCCTCAGGTCGCGTTGCGAGTGCAGATCAGCCGGAACGCGGGGTGGGTTCGGTTGATCCTTTGGCCGGGCCATCCTTGGAGCGTAAACGTTGAAGGTACCCCGTTCTCGCTGCCGGGACCGGGGCATCCTTGGCTATGGCGTATCAGAGGTCGTCATGTTCGAACCCCTCGACAAGGGTCGTGGTGAAGGGCGACCGGTCGATGCCGAGGTGCGGACGGACTCGACTGGTCAATTGAGGCCGCGCCGGAGAGGTGGACGTTTCCTCCTCGCTGCCGTTGAGGTTCTCGTCGGTGAGTGTGCCGTCGACATGTGAGCTGTCACTGGGGCGGGTCGTCACCGGGGCGCCAGCACGCGCCCTGGTGCGAGAAGGCCGAGGCTCTACCTCCCCCTGGTCGGCTGGGTCGGGAACCGGATGATCGTCTCTGGGCTGCGCGCCTACATTGCCGCCGAAGTTGCCAGCCCGCGCGACGTTCCCCATGGGTGACCACCACCAAACTCAGGCTGGGCAAATCGGCCCTGGCCGCCTCCGTCCTTGTGGCGGCCACCCTCCTCTTCTCCCAGCCCGCCCTGGCGGCGGCGTCATCCGGCCCCACCCCGGGATCCCCGGCCTACATGCAGCGCGACATCGCCAACATGGAGGCGGCATTCGGCCGGCCCCTCAGTCAACTGGAGGACCCTGCCTACTTCCCCGCCTTCTGGGAAGGTGCCCTCGCCCTTTACGCCGGGCAGGCGGCCACCCAGGCGCAGAACCCCACCCGCCCCTCCCTGACCGCCGGCAGCCTGGTCCCGGGCTTCTCCGCCGGCGACCCCGACCGCGCCGATTGGGCCGGCAACCGGGGCCAGGAGGTCTCAGTGGTCTTCACCGCCGCCGACGGCGCCTCGCTGCGGGGGTCCATGTTCGCCCCGCTGCCCGGGGCCCGCGATCCCTACACCGGCGCCCTGCTGCGCGGCCCCTTCCCCGGGGCGGTGATCGTCCCCGGGTCCATTCAGGCGTCCCGCGACGAGTACGACTGGCTGGCCGAGGACCTGGCCGAGCGGGGCTACGTCGTCATGGACTTCGACGTGCAGGGGCAGGGCCAGAGCGAGACCCTGCCCCACAACGGCGGCCTCGCCGCCACCGATCCCGACCTGCCCTCGTGCAACCCGGCGACCGCCCCCGAGGGCCCCGGCCAGGACACGGCCTGCGACGGCTTCCCCTCCGAGCAGGACCAGAACTTCGTCGACTCCACCGAGGCCGCCATCACCTTCTTCCTCTCCTCGCCCTCTGCTCCCTACAGCGACCCCGACGCCGGCACGCTGGCCGTCAACCGGTACAACCCGCTGTGGGCCATGTTCAACCACAGCCCCGACACCAGCACCGTCACGCCGGGGCGCACCACCAGGTTGGCCCTCATCGGCCACTCCACCGGTGCGGTGATCGCCACCTACCTCCAGGGCGTCGACCCTCGCATTGAGACAGTGGTGGCACTGGACAAGCTCACGGCCACCGCCGACGCCATCAGCGACGACCAGGCCGAGACGGGCTCGCTGCCCGGTCCGGTCGTTCCCAAGGTGCCCGCGCTGGCCATTCAGTCCGAGTACGGCTTCGAGCCCCAGCCCTACTTCGAGGCCAGCTGCTCCTCCTTCGAGCCCTGCCCGGCCGCCCCTGGCGGCACGCTGGCCCCACCGGACCTCGACCAGGCCCCGAACCCGGCCCGGGAGGAGGAGACCGGCTTCGACACCTGGCTCAAGGCGGGCATCGACTCCATGGTCATCGTCCCCCGGGCGTCCACCCACCTCATCTACACGGACTCGCCACCGGTGCTCCCGGCCACCATCGACGGGATGGACATGGCCAGCTACTACGTGCAGGCCTGGTTGGACAAGTACCTCAAGCACGACCCCGGGGCGGGGAACACGCTGCTCTCACCGGTCATCCACTACATCGGCCCCGACCAGGACGGCCACTGGGTCATGCACACGTTCAACCGCGACGACAACCTGTCCTTCTACTTCTGCTCCGGCTACGAGTTCAACCTGCCCAACGGCAACAAGTTCGCCGACCTCGACCTCATCCACGACGGGTGCGACTGAGCTGCACCCGTGGGCGAGGAGTCGACGCTCTTGTGGATACCAACTCTTTCGGCGCGGAAGCTGACTCCGCATCGGCAGATGAGAGGAAACAGCGCAAGGTCGTCATAGCCGCCTACCAGGACCTCGGCCGAACCCCGGGCCACGAGCCACGAGCCACGAGCCAAAAACCTATTCCCGCGGACTCTCTGCTGCGACTTGTGTCAGTGCCGCCCTTGCGGTCGTGGGCGCATCTACGGCGTCGAGTCAACGAACATAGTTATCGTGTCGAAGGTGACCACACACTACGAATACAAGATCGACAAGCGCTACCTGCCGGTGTTGTTGCCCTTCTTGCTCCGGCCCGCAAAAGACGGCGTCACACTGAGTGACAAAGGCACGTTCGTAGCGACCTTCGGCCTCTTCAAGATCGCTACGCCGCTGGCAAACATCACCGGTGCTCACATCACTCGCAATTACCGCTGGTGGACAGCGGTTGGAGTTCGCATGTCTCGTGCTGACGACGGACTGACCTTTGGAACGAACCACGACGGAGGTGTGTGCATTCACTTCGCAGAAAGAGTGCGGTCGCCACTTCGACGAAGCGGCCATTCAGCGCTGACCGTCACCGTTGCCGACTTGGGGGGACTGACAGCGGCGTTGGGCGGCGACAAAGAAGAGCCAACGACACCCTCAACCTGACCGATCTGAGCACGACGTCGGACCCTCGGACCCGGACAACGGCATCGACCTCCATCATGGCTCGAGGCAATCCGCTAAGGACACCTCGTGACTGCCGTCGCGATGCTGGGGCAGATGCCTCGAAGAGTACGCCTCCGCATTGACTCTCACCGAATCCCGACTGACCACCCCCGACCGGATGCGGGCTGGAACCCCGAGCGCCATTGCGCCGGCTGGGACTTCGGTCCCGGGCGAGACGACAGCGCCGGCCCCGACGAGTGAACCTGAGCGGCACGTGACCGCTTCGAGGACGACTGCGCCCGAGCCAACGAGCACAAGGTCCTCGAGAAGGCAGCCTTCCAGGTGTGCCAGGTGCCCGATCACACAGTCGGCCCCGATCCGGGTCTGGTTCCTGAATTGGGTGTGGATGACGGCGCCGTCCTGAATGGAAGTCCGGGCGCCAATGACGATCGGACCGTTGTCAGCACGGATGACCACCCCTGGCCAGACACTTGAACTCGCTCCGATCAGCACCTCACCGATCAGAACCGCCTCGGGGTGGATGTACGCCTCGGGATGGATTCGCGGCCGTTCTTCGCCCAACGCATAGAGAGTCATGGAGACCATTCAAACAGCGCGGCGCACGCCCAAGATCGTAATTGTGGAGACATCCCATTCGCCGGCTCCGAGCGATATCCACCGATCGCTCGCGTGGTCCTGGCCACGGGTATCCGGCGGTTGCACTCGCCGAGCTCATCCACGAGGAATTGGCGACCCCGTACTGCTCAGGTGACCCTAAACACGCGGTATTCGACGCCACCGCCTGCCAACAGATGGCCCTCGGCCAGAAAGAGGCTCGTCGTCATCCAGCGGTAGCGCTCGTCTCCGGTTTCATATCGTGGCGTCGTACGGAAGTACTGGTCGTTCCAGTCGGTCGCGGAACCGGTTGCTGTCGCGTTCATGACGCTGTCGTTCAACTCGAGCAATCCGACGATGTAATGGGTGTAGATGTACGCGCCATCGTCGGTGGCTATCTGGCCTCGCACGTCAATCTGTCCCCACCCGTCCGAGCCCAAGACGATCCAGTCGCCGCCACCCGACAGAAGAGTGCCGTTCAGTCGCTCCCCCCTCACCTTCCCTTCGGCTATCTCCAAGAACATTCGGCTCCCGAACGCCACAGGTGGCTTTAGAGAGCCGGAAACGTCAAATTCGTGAACGAGCTCGACGGACACCTCCTCGTCTGGCAAGCGGAGCGTACACGCGGCGTTCGTTCTCCGGCGGGGCATCACCTGATCGCCCGAATGTGGTCCCCATCGCCCTAGGGGACCATCGCAGTACGAATCATGCCGGAAGGGTGGGAGCGAACCCGGGCCGAGCATGCATACGGGCATGATCGCTAGTGCTGGTACGAGTCAGATCTCTCTTTCAGCATCCGCTGACGGTCGTCGGCGCCGAGACGAGCGGGTTCCGTCGAGTCAATGAAGTCGACCAGAGCCGTGACGAACTGTTCCGGGGCCTCAATCTGAGGAAAGTGGCCAACGCCCTCAACAATCACCAGCCGGCTCCCGGGAATGGCTTCGTGTGCGGCATGCGCGTGGTTCACCGGGATGATGTCGTCCCGGTCTCCCCAAATGATCAACGTCGGCATCGAGGAAGCCAGGTAGAGGCGATCCATCGCGCTCACGGTCTGACCGCCGGGGTCGATGACAGATCTGATGGTGCGGGCGAACGCCTGACGGTTCTCCGCCTCGGCCAGCGACGCGTACGCGCTCCACATCTCGGTGATGCGACCCAGACGGATGCCGCGGTCGTTGATCGACCGCAACAGGCTGTCTCCCCAGTCACGAACAAATCCCGGGAAGATCAAGGGCATCAAGTACTCGCTCCCCGGCACCGTCATGAATCGAAGCATCCAGTTCACTTCTCGCCCGAGACCGCCACTGTTTACGAGCACGAGACGATCGCAGTGCTCAGGATGCTGGTAGGCGAGCTGCATGGCCACCCCGCCGCCAAACGACTGGCCAACCACGGATGCCCGCTCGATGTCGAGCACCTCGAGAAGATCACGGATCCCACTGGCGAATGCACCCAGCGAATAATCCCCGACGGGCTTTTCGGACAGTCCGTGACCGATGAGGTCCGGAGCGATCACCGTGAAGCGATCCGTCAGGAGAGGGATCACGTCACGCCAGGTCCGAGAACTACCGGCGATGCCGTGGAGAAGGAGGAGGGCAGGCCCCCTACCTCCCACGCGGTACGCCACGTCATGACCGTGGATCGAGACGTGCTGGATTGGGATTTCCATAACGACATCATCTCCCAAACGGAGCGAGCGCGTCTGGGACTTCGAGCCCTTTCTTCGTCGTCCTGGCACCGGTGCGCGCTGCCGTTCCCGCCCGCCTGCTCGCAGGCGTTCATGGGCGTAGCGTGAACGGGTATGCGCAGGTCGGTCGGCGTTGTGCGCAACTGGCAGCCCGTTCGGGTCGATGGCGACACGGCGGTGATGAACGCGGCGTCGCTTGCGAAGCAGGTCATGGCCCACCTGGCGTTGGAGCTCATCGAAGACCTCGACGAGCCCGTCCTCGGCGACATCACGGTTCGCCACGTGCTCACGCACACCACGGGGCTGCCGAACTGGCGCCCGGACGGACACCCTCTCGAGCCGCTACGTCCACCCGGCCAGCAGTGGGGCTACTCCGGTGAAGGCTTCGTCCTGCTCCAAGAGCATCTCCAACGACGCACCGGTGTGCCGATCGCGACGCTGGCCGGAGAGCGGGTCTTCGGACCTCTCGGCATGGATCGAAGCTGTCTCGCCGATCCCGAACCCGGCTTTCACGGCAACCGGCCGCTTTTGACCACCGCTGCCGATTACGGGCGGTTCTTGGCCCACGTTCTCCGGCTCGACGATGGGCGCTGGCAGCCGCTCTGGCGCATCGATGAAGAGCTGGCCTGGGGCGCAGGCTGGGGCATCGAACTCGGTCCACCTACTCACGGGTGGCAATGGGGGCTGAACGATGATGCGAACCATTTCGTCATCGGTTGCCCGTCGACCGGCGACGGCGTCGTGGTTCTGACAGACGATCCCGAGGGCCGGACCTACTACCGAGCCGTCGTTCAGCGCGAGCTCCCCGGTGATCACGCGTCCCTCCGCGTGGAGCACAACCGTACGTGGCTCGAGTTGCTCACCTGAGGTGAGTCGTGCCCTCCATACCGTCGCCTCGGGGTCCCGGGGTTTGAGAAGCTGATTCGTACCCGGTCGGAATGTGCCGTGGACTCAGGCCCGGTCGGTGAAGGGTGGGGTCCAAGCCAACGAGACTTGACCTAGGGTCTGTCGGCCACCGGCTTCCGGGGCCCGGTCGCGAAGGGGTCGGCATGCGGGAGCGCACCAACGAAGTCGAGGTCGAGCGGGACGTCAAGGTCACGGTGTCGGATGGGACGGTGCTGCTGGCCGACGTCTACCACCCCGTGGGCATCGACGACGCCCCCACCATCTTGGAGCGCACGCCGTACGGCAGGGTCAACTTCGCCTCGGCCATGGGCCCGGAATTCGCCGCCCGCGGCTACCGGTACGTCCTGCAGGCGTGCCGGGGCACGGACGGGTCGGGTGGCACGCACAGCTACTTCGCCGAAGCAGGCGACGGACGGGACACCGCGGACTGGATCGCCTCGCAGCCGTGGTTCAACGGCCGCATGGGCACGTTCGGCGGCAGTTACATGGGCTTCACCCAGTGGGCGCTGGCCTCCACCAAGCCGCCGCACCTCAAGGCCATGGCCGTCGCACTGTCGACCTCGGTGCGGGCCTACTCGTGGTACCCGGGCGGCTCGCTGGCCCTCGAGGTGATCATCCCCTGGGACGCGGGCGCCACCCAGTTCAACAACCAGGCCAGCGCCATCCCCACCACCGACATCTCCCCCGAGGGCATCGAGCGGCGCATGGCCGAGCTGAAGGCCGGCTTCGACCACCTACCTCTTGGTGAGGTCGTCCAACGGCTCACCGGCTTCGACCTGCAGCTCTACCGGGACCAGCTGGCGCACGGCGGCGCCGGGGATGCCTTTTGGGATCCGGTGAACTTCCGGCCCCTGCTGGCGGAATGGACAGTGCCGACCCTGCTCGTCGACGGCTGGCACGATTACCCGCTGCCCGGTGTGGTGGAGGACTACGCCGTCCTACGCGCCTCGCCCGCCCCCGTGCATCTGCGCATCGGCGCCGGCGGGCACCTTGGCGGCGGCGGGGAGGGCGGCATGACCGACGCCCCACTGGACTGGTTCGACACCTGGTTGCTCGACCGGGAGGGACTGCTGGCACCCACCCCGGTGAAGGTCCACGTGCAGGGCGAAGGCGGGCAATGGCGCGATCTGCCGGCCTGGCCCCCTCCCGCAGAGCCGACCCGCTGGTACCTGCGTGCAGGGGGCCACCTCTCCCCCAGACCGCCGGAAGCACCGTCGGAGCCCGACCGCTATCGCTACGACCCCGCCGACCCGACGCCGTCGATGGGCGGCATCGGCATGCTTACCGGGGGCACCGTGGACAACCGGCCCCTGGAGGCCCGACCCGACGTCCTCGTTTACACCTCCGACGAGCTGGGCGAGCCACTCGAGCTCGTCGGTCCGGTGGAGGCGGTGCTGCACGTGGGCTCGAGCCTGGACCGCACGGACTTCTTCGTACGGATCTGCGACGTGTCGCCCGACGGCCGGTCCGTCAACGTGTGCGACGGACTACGGCGCTTCGACCCTGCGTCCATCCGCAGGAACCCGGATGGGACGTTCAGGGCGGCGGTGGCCTTGTGGCCCGTCGGTCACACCTTCGCCACCGGTCACCGTCTGCGGGTCCAGGTCTCCAGTGGCGCCCACCCCGTCTACGCCCGCAATCTCGGCACCGAAGAGCCGCCGGCCACGGCCACCACCCTGCGGGCCGCCGAGCAGGCCGTCTACCACGAGCCGAGCCGGCCGTCCTGGGTGACGCTCCCCCACTTCTCGGGATGAATTCCCGGGCCACCCGGCTGTCGGTCCACGGCCCGCCCGCCCCTCGTCGCCCGCCCTGGCGGAGAGCGTCCACGGCGGCGCGTAGGCGCCTGACCGTGGTCGACGGTCACGATCCGGGGGCGACCACCTCGCCCAGCCGGCGGAAGCTGTTGCAATAAATGATGCGCCCGCCCGCTGGCCGGCAGTCGGCCCACTCGGCGTAGGCGGCGCTGTCGATGCCGCCCAAGCGCGGCGCCACGTGGTCGATCATGGTCGAGAAGGTGGCCTCGGCATCGGGGTTGTCGAACTCGTAGAGGTGCAGGTAGAGAGGGTCGGCACCGGTGACGTTCTCATACACCGAGATCTGCGTGAACCCGGGTATGCCGGCCGCCGCGATGTGGCGGATGTGAACGAAGTCGCCCCAGTCCCGCAGGCTGGAGCCCAGCTCCGGGGCTCTCGGGGTGATCCACACGACGAGCAGGCCCAACGTCGGCCCGCCGCTGAGGACGCCTTGGCTCGGGCGGGGATGGCGACGAAAGCAGTGAGCCTCCGACGTCCCGGACATCGGCTCGGGAACGGCGAAGCCGTCGCCGGCCTCGACCATCACGAGCGCCGCACCGTCGCGGACGCGGATGGGGAAGTCCGTGCGCCCGCGCGCGCAGTTCTCCCACCAGGTGACCCGGCGCACACCCGGGGCGCCTGCCAGCGCGTCGGCCCGAGCCGCGCACGCGTCGGACGAAGCGTCGCCCAGCTCGAGGTGGACCAAGCTGCTGCACCGGTCCTCCACCGCTAGTCCACCTCCGCGCCGGGTGCCGGCATCGTCGTTCCCGCCGACTCCGTTGCCATGAGGGGGTTTCGAGTGACCGACGTGGCCGCAGGCTATCTGAACGGTTTGGCGGCCTCCATGGGCGACCTCCGGCCACGATCGTCGACGAGGCGTACGCGATGATGCACCCATGGCACCCGGGACCCTGCTGCTCCTGACGGGCTCACCCGGTAGTGGCAAGACCACTGTGGCTCCCCTCGTGGCCGACCGGCACGAGCCCGCGGCCTGTCTGGACCTGGACTGGTTCTTCTCCAAGCTGCGACGCGGCGCCGTCGAGCCCTGGAAGGCCGCGGCGCACCAGCAGAACCGCGTGGTGCTCGCGGCGGCGGCCGCGGCCGTCTCCGCCTTTGCGCAGGGTGGCTACTTCACGGTGGCCGAGGGCATCCTCTACCCCTTCATGCTCGACCTCTTCGCCCTCGCCTGCGAGCCGCCGCGCGTCACGCTGAACTACGCCGTGCTGCGCGCGCCCATCGGCGTCGTCCAACAACGCGTGCAGGACCGGCGGGCCGAGCCAGTGCATGCGGGCGCCTTGGGCGACGCCGACGTGGTCGGCGACCTGTGGACCCAGTTCGAGGATCACGGGGTCGACGAGCGCCACCGGGTCGACGCGGGCACGCACCGGCCCGCCGCGGTGGCCGAGGAGATCGACCGCCGGCTCGCTGCCGGCGATTTCCACTTGTGACGGCCGCCGGGATCAGCCCGTGATCGCGATGCCAGGTGCTATTTGCCTCCGGCCGCCAGACGCTGCTTGGTCGTGTTGTGGACCGGATCTTTGTCGAAGTTCTTCAGCACGTGCTTGCCGAAGGTCTCCACCGCCTCCTCGCACGACTCACGTGAGATGGAGGTCGACAGCATGCCGAACGACAGCTGGTCCGCCCCGGTCGCGGCGAAGCTCTCCACCACCTTGTTCACCTCGTCGGGATCGCCGACGGCGGTAGCCCCCGCGGCGATGGCCGCGTCGAGTTGGTCGGCCGTAATGGGCGGGATGGTCTCGGGCCATTCGGGAATGCCCGGCGGCCGCGGAAAGGTGTCGAGGTAACGGAACAGGATGCTCATGAAGTAACTCGAGTCGGCCTCGAGGAACGTCTTGCGCGCCTTCGCGCCGTCTTCCATGCACACCATCTGCGTCGTGATCATGACGTTGTTGTTCACGAAGCCGCCGACCGGGTTCGTGCAGCCGGCGATCTTCTCCTTGTACCGGCTCACCAGCGGGGTGAGTTGATCCGGCGTGGAGAAACCGAAGCACAGCACGCCGACGCCCAGCTCGGCCGCCAGATCGAAGGTCGAGGGGGAGCCGGCCGCCATCCAGATGGGTGGGTGGGGCTTGGAGTAGGGCTTCGGGAGCACGTTGCGCTCCGGCATGGAGAAGAATTTGCCGTCGTAGCTGTAGTCCTCGTCCTTCCACATGCGCACGATCTGCGGGAGGGTCTCGGCCACCATCTCCCGGGTGAGCTCGGAGTCTTCGATCCCGAAGCCCTTCTGCTCGGTGGTCGACGAGCCGCGGCCGGTGCCGAACTCGAACCGCCCCCCGGAGAGGTGGTCGAGCATGGCCACCCGTTCGGCGATGCGAGCCGGGTGGTTCACCGGAGGCGTGATGTTGAAGATGCCCGACCCCAGGTGGATGTTGTCGGTGCGGGCCGCCGCGTAGGCGAGGAACGACTCGTTGGCCGACAGGTGTGAGTAGGTCGTGAGGAAGTGGTGCTCGGTGACCCAGGCGTACTTGAACCCGGCCTTGTCGGCGGCCTCGACGTAGGCGACCTCGTCCATGATGCGGTCGTGCTCGGCAGAGGCACCGTGCTGCTCGACGTACCGGGGCAGCACGCACACGCTGTTGAAGATCCCGAATTCCATGGGGTGTGCCCGTCCTCCCGTAGGGTGGCCGCGGTCCGTTCCGCGGGCGGTCCTGGGACGGTAACACGGGACCGGCTAAAGTGCAACGTGTTCCAATAATGGGCCTTTAAGCCCAGTTCAGAGACGTTTGGAGTTGCAGTGACCCCAGCTGAAGCGCCGCCCGAGTCGGGCCCTGCGCCCGGGACCATCGCCCGGGGCGTGTTGGCCAGGGCGGCCGACGACCGGCTCGGCCTGGTGGCCGGCGACCTCCGCTTGAGCCACGCCGAGGTGGTGGCCCGGGCGGCCCAGCGGGCGGCCTGGCTGCGCGCCCGGCGGGTCGACGGCCCCTTCCACCTGGCCGTGCTGCTCGACAACGTGCCCGAATTCGTCTACTGGCTCGAAGCGGCCGCGCTGGCCGGCGCGGTGGTCGTCGGGGCGAACCCGACGCACCGGGGCGACGAGCTCGTGCGCGACCTCACCCACACCGAGTGCCAGCTCCTGGTCACCGACTCGCCCAGCCTGCCTCAGGTCGAGGGGGCGCGCTTCGGCGACAGCCTCGGTACCGTCACGGCGGACAACCCGCGGGTGCTCGTGCTCGACACGGCCGAGGCGGGGGGGCGCCTGGGCGAGTTCGCCGGCACCGGGGCGAGGGAGGTGGCCGACCCGTCCGTGACGCCCGAGACCCTGGGCTACCTCCTCTTCACCTCCGGAACGTCGGGTGCCCCCAAGGCGTGCCTGTGCACACAGGGCCGGCTGGCCCGCATCGGCAGCATCGTGGCCCAGATGTACGCGCTGGTACCCGAGGACGTCTGCTACCTCTCCATGCCGCTCTTCCACTCCAACGCGCTGATGGCGGGCTGGGGACCCGCGCTCATGGCCGGTTCCGCCTTCGCCCTGCCTTCCACCGGCCGGTTCTCCGCCTCGGGCTTCCTGCCCGACGTGCGCCGGGCGGGAGCCACGTACTTCAACTACGTGGGCAAGCCACTGGCCTACATCCTGGCCACGCCCGAGCAGCCTGACGACGCCGACAACCCGTTGCTCCGCGCCTTCGGCAACGAGGGCTCAATCGACGACGTCGCCCGCTTCGCCGAGCGGTTCGGTGTCGCCGTCACCGACTCCTACGGGTCGACGGAAGGCGGAGCCACCGTCGTGCGCACACCCGACACGCCCCCCGGCGCGCTGGGAGTGGCGCCCGAAGGGACCGTCGTGCTCGACCCCGCCACCGGGGACCAGTGCCCGCCGGCGCACTTCGACGAGGGGGGCCGGCTGCTCAACGCCGAGGAGGCGATCGGCGAGCTCGTGTCGAAGGGGGGCGGAGCCGGCTTCGAGGGGTACTGGCGCAACGACGAGGCCCAGCGGGCCCGCCTGCGCGAGGGGTGGTACTGGACGGGCGACCTGGCGTACCGCGACCAGGCGGGCTTCTTCTACTTCGCCGGCCGCGACCACGACTGGCTGCGCGTCGACGGCGAGAACTTCGCCTCGGCTCCCATCGAGCGCATCCTGCAGCGCCATCCCGACGTGACGCTGGCCGCGGTCTACGCCGTGCCCGACCCGGTGGTCGGCGACCAGGTCATGGCGGCCGTGCAGCTGCGCCCCGGCGTCGACTCCCTCGACCCCGGCGTCCTGCGCGCCTTCCTGGCCGCCCAGGGCGACCTCGGTACCAAGTGGGCGCCGCGCTTCGTGCGCATGAGCGCCAGCCTGCCCCTGACCGCCACCAACAAGGTCCTCAAACGCGCTCTGCGGGCCGAGCGCTGGAACTGCGCCGACGCCCTTCTGTGGCAGGCCGAGAAGGGCGGGCCCTACCGCGTGCTCACGCCCGACGAGGCGGCCACCCTGGAGGACGCGGTGGGCAGCCGCCCCATCTGATCCGCCGCCGCCTACAGCCAGGGCACGCGCCAACTCGGGTGGCCCGCCACGAGCTTGTCGGCCCCGGCCGGGCCCCACGACCCCTGGGCGTACGTCTGCACCGGTGGCGGCGCGTCGAGGAGCGGCTGGACGATACGCCAGGTCTCCTCGACGCTGTCCTCCCGCGTGAAGAGGCTGGCGTCGCCCCGCAGGGCGTCACCGAGCAGCCGCTCGTAGGGCTCGGGTGCCTCGCCGAGCTCGTCGGCGAAGATCAAGGAGAGGTCGACGGTCCGCGTCGATTGGGCGCCCGGCTTCTTGGCCTGCACAATCAGGTCGGCGCCGGGTTTCGGGTCGATGCGCAGGACGAGCTCGTCGGGGTCGGGCGTCACGTTGGACGCGAAGGCCACCCGCGGCGGACGCTTGAAGATCACCCGCACCTCGGTCGCCCGCTCGGCGAGCGCCTTGCCGGCCCGGATGAAGAAGGGCACGCCGGACCAGCGCCAGTTGTCGATCTCGAGCTTGAGGGCGGCGAACGTCTCGGTCTGCGAGCCCGCCGCCACGCCGGGCACCGAGAGGTACCCGTCGTATTGCCCCCGCACGTAGTGCGCCGGGTCGGCGTCGGGCATGGCCCGGAAGACCTCGACGCGCTTGTCGCGCAGGCCGTCGGGGTCCGACGTGGCCGGAGGCTCCGAGGCGACCAGCCCGAGAATCTGCAGGAGATGGTTCTGCACCACGTCGCGCAGCGCGCCAACCGGATCGTAGAAGCTCCCCCGGTCCTCGACCCCGAAGTTCTCCGCCATCGTGATCTGCACGCAGCTGATGCGGTCGCGGTTCCACAGCGGCTCGACGATGGAGTTGGCGAACCGGAGGAACAGGATGTCCATGGCCGGCTCCTTGCCCAGGAAGTGGTCGATGCGCATGATCTGCCACTCCTCGAGCAGCTTGCGCAGTTCGGCGTTCAGGGCGCGGGCCGACGCCAGGTCGTGGCCGAAGGGCTTCTCCACCACGACCCGGGCCCGAGCGGTGAGGCCGGCCCCGGCCAGGCCCTCCACCACCCGTCCGAACAGCGACGGGGGGATCTCCAGGTAGAAGACCGGCTGCTGCTTGCCCGCCATCGCCGTGGCCAGGGCGGCGTAGGTGGCGTCGTCGGTGTAGTCACCCGAGACGATGGAGAACCGAGCCTGAAGGCGGGCGAACACCTTCTCGTCCAACTGCTCGCCGCTGTCGATGATGGCCTGGCGGGCGAGGTCGCACAGCTGGTCGCTCGACCACTTCTCGCGGGCCACCCCGATGATGGGGCACTTCAGCATCTTCCGCCGCTCCAGGCGGTAGAGCGACCGGAACGTCATCTTCTTGGCCAGGTCCCCGGTGATCCCGAAGATCACCAGGACGTCGGCCTCGTTCATTGCGCTGTCAACCACGGTCGTGCTCACTCCTCGTCTCAGTCGGTCAGGACGTAGCGCTCCACCGCGTTGGCGAAGCCCTCGTCGTCGTTCGAGGTCGTGACCCGCTTGGCGGCGTTCTTGACCTCCGTGCTGGCGTTGCCCATGGCGATGCTCAGCCCCGAGGGGGTGAACATGAGGACGTCGTTGGGCATGTCCCCGATCGTCGCCATCTCGCTGCCGTCGATGCCGTACGTGGCCGACAGGTACTTGACGACACCCCCCTTGTTGGCGTCGGGATGGGTGACGTCCGCGTAGTAGGGCTGCGAACGTGCCGCCGAGACGTGGTCGCCGAAACGCTCGTGCACGGCGTCGACGGCCGCCTGCACGGCGTCGTGGTCGTCGCTCACCCCGACCAGCTTGGCCACCCCGTCCGACACCGAGGTGAAGTCGGCGACCACGGTCGGTTCGAACTTGACCGTCCAGGCCTCCCGGTCCACGTGGGGGGCCTTGGGGTCGCGCACGAACCAATCCGCGCCCCGGTAGACCCACACGTCGACCCGGTGCGCCTCGAGCAGATCGATGACCTGCGGGGTGATGTCGTCGGGCAAGGTCCGCTGTTCGATCACGGACATGTCCGGGCGGGCGAACAACCCACCGTTGAAGGCGGCGATGGGGGTCGTGAGCTGGAGGGGCCCGATGAGCATCGACATCCCGCGCGGCGGCCGCCCGCTGGTCACGGCGAAGAGGATGCCCGCCTCTTTCAGACGCCGGACGGCGGCGACGGCCCGGTCCGTCAACACCTTCTCCGACGTGACCAGGGTACCGTCGACGTCGGCCAGCATCAGTCGAATGGGGTTGTCGGCCACGTGTCCTCCCGCTGCGCGCTCAGGTGCGACCAGTGAACGCCTCGAACGTCTCGAGGTAGCGCTGCGCAATGGTCCGCACGGTCTCGCTCCGCTCCGCCGAGCCGGCGATGAACCCCCGCAGCGCGTCCTCCCAGATCGTCCGGCCCACCGCGAAGCCGTCGAAGCCGGGCACGGATGCCGCCACGTGCAGCCACTCGATCACCTGGGCCTCGTCGGCCCCGCGGCCGAGCACGATGCACACCACGCCGTCGCGCCCGCCGGCCCGGGCGGCCTCCACCACCCCGGCGCACGCCGCCGCGGTGTCGAGCCCCTCGATCTTCCAGATGTCGGGCTCGACACCGCCGGCCTGGAGCGCCTCGATCGCCCGCACGACCAGCCCGGGCCGCGCGTCGCGGTCGTAGAGCCGCTCGTCGCCCCCGACCGCCTGCAGTTGTTCGGGCGTCGGCGGCACCAACAGCTCGAAGAGGAAGAGGCGTCCGTGCTCGTGTAGCCAAGCCGTCAGGCGGGCCAACCGCTCGGCCTGGCGCCGGTTCAGCGCCGCGTCGCCGTCAGGGTTGTAGCGCACCAGCACCTTGACGAAGGTGGGATCGAACGACTCGATGTGCGCCGCGAAGTCGTCCCCGTACTCGAACTGGAACTCGGCCTGGCCCGACCGCTCCACCGGCATGGCCAGGAGGTGCCCCTCGGCCAGGGCGCGGCGCGCCACGCCGGCGCCGTACTGCTCGTCGGTCAGGATGCCGGCCGTCTGCGTCGGCACGCCGAGCCGGAGCGCCTCCACGAACCCGTCGTAAATGATCTCCTTGGCCTGCACGATGCCCGCGTGCACCTCGTCGGAGACCGGCTCGGTGGCCCCGAAGAGATCGTGCTCGAACGAGCCGCGATGGTCGAACGCGAGCAGGTACAGCGGCTGGGCGTAACCGAGTGCCATGTGCTCTATCCTCCCTGTCGTGCCGAGGGTCGCTGTCCCGCGTGGCCGGTCCGCCAGCCCTCAGCCACGGCACGCCCCCGCGGCGCCATGAGCATCGAGGGCGAGAAGCGGGCCGCCGCCGAGGCGGCGGCGGAGCTGGTCGAGGACGGCATGACCGTGGGGCTCGGCACGGGCACGACGGTGGCCTTCCTGCTGCCGGCGCTGGCCCGTCGTTCCCTGCGCCTGCGCTGCGTCGCCACCTCGCCCCATACCCAGGATGCGGCACGCCAGCTCGGCCTCGAGGTCGAGGCCTTCGACCACATCGACCGGTTCGACATCACCATCGATGGGGCGGATCAGATCGCGCCCGACGGCTGGCTGGTCAAGGGCGCCGGCGCGGCCCACACGCGGGAGAAGATCGTGGCGGCGGCGGCCGACCGCTTCGTGGTGATCGCCGACTCCTCCAAGCCGGTGGAACGCCTCCATGCGCCCATCCCGCTCGAGCTCCTCGCCTTCGGGCTGCAGGCGACGCTGCGCCACCTGGGGACGGTGACGCTGCGGGACGTCCCGCGCAGTCCCGACGGCGGGGTGATCGCGGACTACCGGGAGGCCGTCGACGATCCGGCGCAGCTGGCCGCCTACCTGGGCGCCACCCCGGGCGTGGTGGGTCACGGCCTGTTCCCGCCCGACCTGGTGGCGACCGTGCTGGTGGGACGGGGCCAGACGGTCGAGCGCACGGACTTCGGCTGAGCCGTCGGGGCGACGCGGCCCGGACACCGCCGCCTCAGGCCTCGGCCGCGGCCGCGTCCGCCAGCACCAGCGAGGCGTCGGCCTCCACCCGGCCCGCCGGGATGCCGGTGTCGCCGGCCAGGAGCCGCGCCAGCGCTGCCTTCTTGTCCCCGCCGGTGACCAGCCACAGGATCTGGCGCGCCCGGGCCAGCGCCGGGTAGGTGAGCGTCATGCGCACCCGGTCCTGGTAGGGCCGGGTCAGCGCGACCAGGCGGTCCTCCACCGCCAGGACGGGGTCGTCCGGCACGAGCGACGCCGTGTGCCCGTCGGGGCCGAGGCCCAGGTGGACGAGGTCGAAGTGCGCCGGCAACGAGCCGGCGTAGCGGGCCGCCGCCGCCTCCAGGTCGGCGTCGTTGACCGGCATGGGGACGACGCGTGCCGGTGACGAGCCGAGCGCCTCGAGCAGGTGGTGCAGGTTGCGGTCGGGGTCGTCGGGGGGCGCCACCCGTTCGTCCACCTGGTAGATGACGGTGGCGTCCCAGGGGACGGTCTCGGACGCCAGCTCGGCGAACATGGCCCACGGCGTGTGCCCGCCACTCACCGCGAAGTGGAATTGGCCCGAGGCCGTCACGGCCTGGCGCGCCCGCTCGGCCACGAAGGCCGCCCCGGCGCGGGCGACGGCCGCCGGGTCGGCCAGGGTTTCGAGCTGGTGCTGCACCGGTGGGCGGCCTACTGCTTCTTCTCGACGTGGCCGCCGAACTCGCTGCGCATGGCCGAGAGGATCTTGTCGGCGAACTCGCCCAGGCCACGGGACTCGAAGCGCTCGAAGAGCGAGGCCGTGATGACCGAGGCCGGCACGCCCTCGTCCACCGCCGCCAGGACGGTCCAGCGACCCTCGCCCGAGTCCGACACCCGGCCGGCAAAGTCGTCCAGGTCCGGCGAGCGGGCGAAGGCGTCGGCGGTAAGGTCCATCAGCCAGGAACCGATCACCGATCCGCGCCGCCACACCTCGGCCACCTCGCCCACGTCGATGTCGTACTGGTAGGCCCAGGGGTCGCGCAGCGGGGTGGTCTCGGCGTCCTCCTCCTGGGTCCCCGTGCCGGCATCGGCGTGCTCGATGATGCTCAGCCCCTCGGCGATGGAGGCCATCATTCCGTACTCGATGCCGTTGTGGACCATCTTCACGAAGTGGCCGGCCCCGTTCGGCCCGCAGTGCAGGTAGCCGTCCGGCGCCGTGCCGCCGGTGCGCGTCCGGCCTGGCGTCGGCTCGGCGCTGCCCTGCCCGGGCGCGATCGTCTTGAACAACGGGTCGAGGCGCTGGACCACGTCCGTCTCGCCGCCGATCATCAGGCAGTAGCCGCGGTCGAGCCCCCACACCCCGCCGCTGGTTCCGCAGTCGACGTAGTGCAGCTGGTGCCCGGCCAGCTGCTTGGCCCGTGTGATGTCGTCGCGGTAGTAGGAGTTCCCGCCGTCGATGACGGCGTCGTCGGCTTCGAGCAGCGGCATGAGCTGTTCGAGCGTCGACTGCACAATGGCGGCCGGCAGCATGAGCCAGAGCGCGCGGGGCTTCTCGAGCTTGGCCACGAAGTCCTCCAGCGACGAGGCGCCGGTGGCGCCCTCGCCCGCGAGCTCCTTCACTGCGTCGGCATTGACGTCGTAGACGACGCAGCGGTGGCCGTCGCGCATGAGGCGCCGCACGAGGTTGGCCCCCATGCGACCCAGCCCCACCATGCCCAGCTGCATGGGCTTGTCAGTCGGCATTGTGTCGCTCCTCGCCTTTGAGTGTCCGGTACCTGCGGATCAGCGCGTTCGTCGAGGAGTCGTGCGCCAAGGCGGGCTCCTGCTCGCTCTCGAGCTCGGGGATGATGGCCACGGCCAGCCTCTTGCCCAGCTCGACGCCCCACTGGTCGAACGAGTCGATCGACCAGACGGTCCCCTGGGTGAACACGCTGTGCTCGTAGAGCGCCACGAGCGTGCCGAGCGTGAAGGGGGTGAGCTTCTCGGCCAGGAGCACGTTGGTCGGGCGGTTCCCTTGCATGACGCGGTGGGGCGCCACCTCGGCCGGCGTGCCCTCGGCCAGCACCTCGGCCTCCGTCTTGCCGAAGGCCAGCGCCTGGGCCTGGGCGAAGACGTTGGAGGTCAGGATGTCGTGGTGCTCCCCGAGCGGGTTCAGCGTCTGGCCGAACCCGATGAGGTCGACCGGGATGAGCCGCGTCCCCTGGTGGATCAGCTGGTAGAAGCTGTGCTGGCCGTTGGTCCCGGGCTCGCCCCAGTAGACCGGTCCGGTGTCGTAGTCCACCACCGTGCCGTCGAGCGTCACGTGCTTGCCGTTCGACTCCATCGTCAGCTGCTGCAGGTACGCCGGGAAGCGCTTGAGGTACTGGTCGTAGGGCATGACCCCGATCGTCTGCACCCCGAAGAAGTTCACGTACCACACGGCCAGCAGACCCATGAGCACGGGCAGGTTCTGGGCCAGGGGTGCCGTGCGGAAGTGCTCGTCCATGGCGTGGAAGCCCGCCAGCATCTCGGTGAACCGGTCCGGACCGACGGCCAGCATGGTCGAGAGCCCGATGGCCGAGTCCATGGAGTAACGCCCCCCGACCCAGTCCCAGAAGCCGAACATGTTGTCGGTGTCGATGCCGAACTCGGCCACCCGCTCGGCGTTGGTCGACACGGCCACGAAGTGCTTGGCGATGGCCGACTCGTCACCGCCCAGCTGATTGAGCACCCAGGCCCGGGCCGACTTGGCGTTGGTCAGCGTCTCGAGCGTCCCGAACGTCTTGGACGACACGATGAAGAGCGTCTCGTCGGCCGACAAGTCCCTGGTGGCCTCGACGAAGTCGGTCGAGTCCACGTTGGAGACGAAGCGGAACACCAGGTCGCGCCGGGTGTAGTGGCGCAGCGCCTCGTAGGCCATCACCGGTCCCAGGTCCGAGCCGCCGATGCCGATGTTGATCACGTTGCGGATCGGCTTGCCCGTCTGCCCCTTCCACGCGCCCGAGCGGACGCGCTCGGAGAAGGCGGCCATGCGGTCGAGCACCTGGTGCACTTCGGCGACCACGTCGACGCCGTCGACCACCAAGGTGGCCCCCTTGGGCATGCGCAGGGCCACGTGGAGCACCGAACGGTTCTCGGACACGTTGATCCGCTCCCCGGCGAACATGGCGTCGCGGTGCTGCTCGAGGTCGGACTGTTGGGCCAGTTCCACCAACAGCTGCATGGTCTCGTCGGTCACCCGGTTCTTCGAGTAGTCCAGGTAGAGCCCGGTGGCCTCGGCCGTCAACCGCTCCCCTCGCGTGGCGTCCGCGTCGAAGAGCTCGCGTAGGGTGCGGCCCTCGATCGCCGCGTGGTGGTCGGCCAGCGCGGCGAAGGCGGGGCGCTTCCTCAGCGGCAGCGGTGCATCCGGCATGGCACTCCTTCCTCCGTGGGGGCTCGGTGGCGAGGCAGTCTCAACCTAGTGCAGACCTCTGCGTCTGGATCCGGCCGATGAGCTCGTTCCACGCGTCGACGAACGACGACGCGCCGTCGCTCTGGAGCTTGGCCGCCAGCGCGCCCAGGTCGACCCCGGCGTCGTGGAAGCGGCCCAATCGGGCGTCGACGTCGCCCCCGTCGGCCGGCAGCGGGTCGCCGACCTCGCCGTGGTCGTAGAAGGCCTCGAGCGTCTCGTTGGGCATGGTGTTGACCGTGAAGGGAGCGGCCAGGCCGTGCACGTACAGCGTGTCGGACGCGGCCGGGTCCTTGGTACTGGTGCTCGCCCACAGCAGGCGTTGCATGCGCGCGCCGTCGTTCTCCAGCGCCTGGAAGCGGTCCGAGCCCATGAGCTGGCGGTAGGCGCGGTACACGTCGAGCCCGACGGCCAGGGCCAGCGTGTCGGCCAGCTCCGCCGGCACCTCCTTGGCCACGGCGACATCCCAGCGCGACATGAACACCGACGCCACCGAGCCGACCGCCGGGTCGAGGCCGGCGGCGACGCGGCGCTCCACCCCGGCCAGGTAGGCCTCGGCCGCCGCCCGGTAGTGGTCGGCCGAGAACAGCAGCGTCACGTTGACCGGGACGCCGGCGGCGATGGCCTCGGTGATGGCGGGCAGCCCCTGGGGCGTCCCCGGGATTTTGATGAAGAGGTTCTTGCGGTCGGCGTCGGCGTGAAGCGCCTTGGCCGCCTCGGTCGTCTTGGCGGTGTCGTACGCCAGCAGGGGCGAGACCTCGAGCGAGACCCAGCCGTCCACCCCGTCGGTCCGCTCGTGAATGGGCCCGAACAGGTCGGCCGCCCGCTGCAGGTCCTCGACGGCCAGCTCGAAGAACAGATTCTCGTCCGACAGCCCCTTGCGCGCCTTGGCCCGGATGGCGTCGTCGTAGTCACCCGAGCCGATGGCCTTGTCGAAGATGGAGGGGTTCGAGGTCAGCCCGGTCACCGAGTAGGAGTCGATGTACCTCTTGATGGTGCCGTCGTCGAGCAGGCTACGGGTGATGTTGTCGAGCCAGAGGCTCTGACCCCGCTCGTGGAGTGTCTCGGTGGCCTTCACTGGTCTCCTTTCGGTCGGTCCATGCGCCGGTCCGGATGACCGGAGTCGGCCTTCTGGGCCTCGTCCATGGCGAGCCCCCGGATGGTGTTGACGGAGAGGGCGTCGATGTCCGTCTTCGTGGCCGTCGTGCTCACGTCACCTCTCCGGTGGATGGGTCCGGCGCTCAGCCGCTCGGGGCGAAGAGCGCTGCCCCGACGATGCCGGCGTCGTTCAGCAGCTGGGCCGGGACCACCGGTGTCCGCAGCTCCACGAAGTTCAGGAACTTGTCCGAATTCTTGCTCACCCCGCCGCCGATGATGATCAGCTCGGGCCACAGGACGCGCTCCACCAGCTCGAGATAGAGCTGCAGCCGGTGGGCGTACTTTTTCCACGAGAGCTCTTCGCTCTCGCGGACCGACTCGGCCGCCCAGTCCTCGGCGTCCCCGTGGTGCAGCGGCAGGTGGCCGAGCTCGGTGTTGGGCACCAGGGTGCCGTCGACGATGAGGGCGCTGCCGATCCCGGTGCCCAGCGTGATGACGGCGACCACGCCCGTGGCGCCCTTCCCCGCCCCGAAACGGGACTCGGCCACGCCCGCGGCGTCGGCGTCGTTCACGACCGAGACCGCTCGCTCCGTCCTGTCGGCGAAGAGCCGCACGGCGTCGATGCCGATCCAGGTCTGGTCGATGTTCGACGCCGTCTCGACCACGCCGTCGCGCACGACCGCCGGGAGGGTGAGCCCCACGGCGCCCTCGACGCCGATCTGGGTCAGGAGCTCGGCCACGACGTCGGCCACCGCCTCGGGCGTCGCCGGGGACGGGGTGAGGAGGCGCAGGCGCTCGGCCAGCAGGGTGCCGGTCTCGATGTCGACCGGTGCGCCCTTTATGCCGGTCCCGCCGATGTCGACGCCGATCGCCGGAAGGGTCTTCCCTGGGCTCACGACCCCGACCTTAGACTTCGCCGGCGGGCTTTCGGCTGGGAGTTTGCGCCGCCGTGTGTCTCGCCCTTCGGGCCACGGGCGCGGCCGCGGGGACTGGTCTCGACAACGGCAAGCCGCGCCGTGAGGTCGAGAAGGAACGAGTGAAGCGAGGCGCCGTCCCCGGCGTCCTTCGGTGTCCGGCCTTGCCCCGGTACGGCCTCGTCGTCCCGGAGCACGTCAGACCGCACCGCGTCGCGCCATCAGTCGGTTGTCTACTCGGTGGCCGGCACCGGCTCCTCGCCCACCGGAACGGAGGGGTAGGTGAGACCGAGGTCGGCGAAGGCACTTTCGCCGAGGCGTCGGGCGCGACGGCTGTACCAGACGGTGAAGCCGAAGAGACCGCCGATCACGACGGCGCCCAGCACCGGCGAAACCGCCAGGAAGGGTCCGGTGGGCAAGGCGAGGGCCAACAGGACCCGGGCCGAGGCCTCAATGAGGAGGCCGACACCCCAGGCCACGGTGATGAGCCGGAACGTGCGGGGCGCGCTGGGCATCTTCCAGAGCTCGTCGTAGGCCGCGAGCTTGGCCGCGTCCTGACCGGCCGACAGGGCCCGGCCCATGAAGAACATGAGCGGGCGACTCCAGAACAGCGAGCTCAGGCAGGCCAGCCCGAAGAGGGCGGTGAAGGCGGAGTCCCGCACCTTGAGCACGAAGGCGCTTCCCCCGAGGGCGATCGAGGCCAGGATGCCGGCTATGAAGCCGAACAGCACGATGCAGCCGATGGGATCGATCCGGCGCTTCCTCGTCCACTCGAAGGCAACCCAGGCCGCGGCGGGAGCGCCGGCGATCATGAGGGCCGGCGCGTCCCCGCTCACGTGCGACCGCACGGCGTAGTAGACGGCCAAGGGGACGACGGCGCCGCCGATCGCGCCAGGGCCCATGGCCCGCAGCGAGGGTGCCCCCGGCTCCCAGGCGTCGGCCATCAGGCGCCCACCTCGGCGCCGGCAGCGGCGGTCGTGACCGAGTCCTCGTTCCACAGCCCGAGGATTTTCCACAGCCGGCGGTAGACCGTACCGGTGAGGCCGAGCTCGCCCCACAGCCGACGCAGCTTGGCCATGGACGCCAGCGCCTCCGAATGGTGCTGCGGATTTTCGGTGAACGCTTCTCGTATCACCGCCCGGGGGATGTCGTAGCGACGGACGAGCTGGCGCGATGGCCGCAGCATCATCTGGGCCATCATGGCCAGAACGAAAGGACCACCGACGGCCAGTTCGGCCCGCCGTAGCCGTCCGAGGGAGGGAACAGCCCGTTTCAGGTAGTGGCGGGCGAATGAGAGGTGGCGGGCCTCTTCGGTCACGTGGATACGCATGATGCGCTCGAGGAGGGGATGGATGGGGCGACCGCTGCGCAGCTCGCGACGCTGCACGTAGTCGATCGGATCCTCCCCTCCGAGCACGAAGGTGAAGAACAGGGGCGGGAAGCGGCGACCCAGGCTGACGATGAAGCGGGCGGCGGCCCGGTCGGCCCGCCCGAGGCCCCGGGCGTCGAATCCGCTCCGGTTGACGAACTCCTGGAACATCAGCGAGTGCTGGGCCTCCTCGATCACCTCGTGGTAGGCGTAGCGGAACTCAGGTGATCGGTTGGGCAGGGTCGTGGCGTACTCGAGCAGGCCGCGCTTGAGCACGCTCTCGAACACCAGGCCGATCTTCATCTTGGAGGCCACCGAGTCAAGGCCGAGGCGGGCCCGGGTGGGCTGGGCCAGGCCCTGGTACCACTCCGTCGCCCCCAGCGGATCGTCGGCCGAGAGTTCCCAGCGTGAATCCTCCGGATCGATCCGGTAGGCCTCCTCGTCCCAGGGGACGTCGGCATAGGCGTCGAAGTGCTTGGTCACCGACTTTTGGCTCAGGCGCGCCACCAGCGCCTCGAAGGCGTCGGGGCGGGACCCTTCCTCCTCGCCCTCGGGCACCTCAGCCGTGACGGCTTTGAACGTCGCGGTCATCCTTCTGCCTCCCCGCCTTCGAAAGTGACCTGCTGGTCACTTAGATAGTGACTCATCGGTCACCACCGGGTCAACCCCCTTGTACACTGGCGTGCTGCACACCGCCACCAGCCGGGAGCGTGAGAGATGGCCAAGCCACGCCTGACCAGGGAGGCCAGGAGGGAGACGATCCTCGATGCCGCCAGCGAGGTCTTCGGGCGGCTGGGCTTCGAGGCGACCCGCATGGAGGATGTGGCCAAGGCGGCCGGGATAGCCAAGGGCCTGCTCTACCAGCACTTCTCCTCCAAGGACGCCCTCTTCCAGGCCCTCATCGACCGCCAGGGCCGGGCCTATGCCGCCGAGCTGCGCGGGGCGCTGGCCGGTTCGGACCTGGACGCAGACCCGCGGGGCACCCTGCGGGAAGGGCTGGCCTTCTGGCTGGGCAAGGTGGGCGACCAGGCGGCCACCTTCAACGTCACCGACCCGGGCGTCCACGACGCCTACGACAGCCTGCGGGACTCCTTGCGGGAGGTCATCGCCGACGCCCTCCGCCTGTCCCAGCCGTGGGTGCCCGAGCCCTACCCCCGGCTGGTCGCCGCCCTCATCCAGGGGGCGGCCGAGAGCCTGGGGCTGGTCTGGCGGGCCGAGCCCGCCGCGGTCGGCGCCGACGAGGCGCTGGGGCTCCTCACCGCCTTCTGCTGGGGCGGCCTCACGGAGCTGGGCCGGGGGACTGGCCCCGAGCCACCGGGCTGAACCAAGTCGTTGAGCGTCTTCGAAAAGGCGGGGCGGTTCAAGCAGTCGTCGCAACCCGGGCCGCCCCGGTGCGCGAGGGGCGGGGACGCCCGCCGGCGGCGTCAGCGGTCGACGCCCAGGATCAGCCCGCTGGTCGGCACGCCGGTGCCCGCCGTGACCACGACGTGCTCCAGGTCCGCCACTTGGTTGACCGAGGTGCCGCGCACGAGCCGCACGCCTTCCGCGATGCCGTTCATCCCGTGCAGGTAGGCCTCGCCCAGCTGCCCCCCGTGGGTGTTGAGCGGGAGCGCGCCGCCGATCTCGATGCGACCGTCGCACACGAAGTCCTTGGCCTCGCCCTTGGCGCAGAAGCCGAGCTCCTCCAGCTGGTAGAGCACGTAGGGCGTGAAGTGGTCGTAGAGGATGGCCGCCTGCATGTCGGAGGGGCCCAGGCCCGAGGTCTCCCACAGCTGGCGGGCCACCACGCCCATCTCGGGCAGCCCGAGCAGGTCGTCGCGGTAGTAGCTCGTCATCATGTCCTGACCCGCCCCCGATCCCTGGGCCGCCGCACGCACGACCACCGTGGGCGTGGCCAGGTCGCGGGCCCGCTCCAGTGAGGTCACCACCAGCGCCTGGCCGCCGTCGGTCTCCTGGCAGCAGTCGAGCAGGTGCAACGGCTCGACGATCCAGCGGCTGGCCTGGTGCTCCTCGAGCGTGATCGGCTGCTCGTAGAACCAGGCCTTGGGATTGGTCGCCGCGTGCTTGCGGTCGGCCACCGCCACCCGGCCCAGGTCCTCGCTGGTCGCTCCGGTCGCGTAGAGGTAGCGCTGGGCCGCCATGGCCACCCACGAGGCCGGCGTCAACAGCCCGACCGGCAGGTAGGACGCCATGTGCGCGTTCTCCGCGTTGGAGAGCGGGGCGCGGCCCTGCACACCGGCGCCGAAGCGGTTGCCCGAGCGCTCGTTGAAGGCGCGGTAGCAGACGACGACGTCGGCCACCCCGGAGGCCACGGCCAGCGCCGCCTGCAGAACGGTGGCGCAGGCGGCGCCGCCGCCGTAGTGAATGCGGCTGAAGAAGCTCAGCTCCCCGATGCCCAGGCTGCGCGCGATGTCGATGTCGGGGTTGGTGTCCGAGCTGAAGGTGACCATGCCCTGCACCTCGGCCGGCGCGATCCCCGCCTCCCTCAGCGCCTGGTCCACCGCCTCGACGGCCAGGCGCAGCTCGGAGCGCCCCGACGCCTTGGAGAATTCGGTGGCCCCGATGCCGGCGATGGCCACACGGCCGGCGTACGCGTGCGGCATCAGGCTGCGCCCCCGTCCCCGCCGTCGCCGAGCGGCAAGATCACCGTCACGGTGCCGCTCACGTGGTCGCCCAGGTCGTTGGCCCCGCGCACGGCCACCTTCACCATGCCGGTCGTGCCGTCGTCGCCCAGCGGCCCCTTCTCGATGACCGAGCCGGTCAGCGTCATGGTGCAGTCGGGGTGGTTGGGCGCCCCGAGGCGGATGTCGATCTCGGCCAGCCGGCTGCGGGGCCCCGACCAGTCCGTCACGTAGCGGCCGACCAGCCCGTTGGTGGTCAAGATGTTCATGAAGATGTCCTTGGACCCGCGGGCCCGGGCCAGCACCTGGTCGTGGTGCACGTCCTGGTAGTCCCGGCTGGCGAGGGCGCCCGACACAATGAGCGTGCGCGTGATGGGCAGCTCGAGCACGGGCAGCTCGTCGCCCACCGACACGTCGAAGAACGTCGGCCCCGCCGCCGACGGGCCGGCGCTCACGACGACGCCTCCACCAGCGCCCGCTCGGCGATCGACGCGCCGAGCCTCGAGAGCTGCAGGCTGGCCCCGCCGAGGAGCAGCTCGATCTGCTTGCCCCACAGGAAGTAGCGGTGGATCGGGTACGTGACGTCGGCCCCCATGCCCCCGTGCAGGTGCTGGGTGGCGGCCACCGTGCGCTGCCCCCGCTCCGACGCCTGCCACTTGGCCACCCGCGCCGCGTCGGCGGCGTCGCGGCCGGAGTCGAAGCGCCAGGCGGCGTTCTGCCAGGTGACCCGCATGGCCTCGATGTCGATGGCGGCGTCGGCCGCCCGCAGCATGGTGCCCTGGAAGGTCGAGAGCGGCCGCCCGAACTGGTGGCGCCCGTTGAGGTAGGCCGCCGTCTGCGTCAGCGCCGCCTCGCACACGCCCACCTGCAACGCGCACAGCGCAATGGTCGACGACGTCACCATGAAGTCGAGGGCCGAGCGCCCGGCCTCGGGACCCACCAGCACGTCGTCGGGCCCGACCCGCACGCCGGTCACGTGCAGGTGCGGGTGGATCTCGCGGTTGGTGGTCACGGCGCGCTCCAGCGCCACGCCGGGCGCCGCCGGGTCCACCAGCGCCACCACGACCGCACCGCCCTCGGTGTGCGCCGGCACCACCACCCGGCTGGCCACGTGGGCCTGCGGCACCACCAGCTCCGTCCCGTCGAGCACCCACCCGTCGCCGTCGGCCACCGCGGCCACCGCCGGCGACGACGTCGGGCTGGTCGCGCTCCCGGCCAGCGCCGCGGTCAGCAGCACCTCGCCGCGCACCACGCCGGGCAGCCAACGCGCCCGCTGGGCCGCGGAGCCGAAGTGGGCGATGGGCAGCGCGCCCAGCACCAGCGTGGCCCACAGGGGGACGGGCGCCACCGCGTTGCCTTGCGCCTCGAGCAGCAGGCACAGCTCGGTCAGCCCGTAGCCGCCACCGCCGTGCTCTGCCGGCACCGCCAGCCCGAGCAGGTCGGCGCCGGCCAACGCCTGCCACAGGTCGCGGTCGATGCGGTCCGGCGTGGACTCCACCGCGGCCACCCGCTCCGGGTCGACCAGCCCGGCAAAAAGGCCCGTCGCCGTCTCCGTGACGGCCAGCTGCTCCTCGCTGAGGCCGAACTCCATCAGCGCTCCCCTCCCGAGCCGGCCGGCACGAACACCGGCAACGACAGCTCGTCATCGCAGTCGACGAACTCGGCCCGCACCGCCATGCCGATCCGAATGTCATCGAGGTCCACCCCGTCGAGGTTCGCCACCACCCGGGTGCCCTCCTCGAGCTCCACCAGCCCGATGGGCAGCGGGTACTCGAACGACGGGACCTGCGGGTAGTGCACCACGACGTAGGAGTACAGCGTGCCCCGGCCCGACGACTCCACCGTGTCCCACTCGAGCGAGCCGCACACGCCGCAGGCCGGCAGCGGCGGGTGGCGCAGCGTGCCGCACGACACGCAACGCTGGATCAGGAGCAGATGCGCCTGCGCCCCCGCGAACCAGAAGGCGTTGTCCTGGGTCAGGGCGGGGTGCGGGCGCGGCGGCCGGGGCGCCCGGCGCGCCACCGGCAGGAACTTCAAAATCCGGAAGAGCATGGTGGCCACCGGCTCGCCGGCGTCGTAGAGGGCCTGCACCTGCTCCTCCGACTGCGGTCCGGGCGGCACGGACTGGTCGGGCACGGCCACGTAGTCCAGGCGCGTCGTGACGAAGCGCCCGGTGCCCAGCGCCGTCCGCTTGGGATCCGAGATCGACTGAATGACCGAGCGCACCAGCACGCGGTCGCCGACCACCAGTGGCCGGCCGTACCTCTGGGTGCAGTTGGTGGCCACGACCGAGGTCAGCCCCTCGTCGTCGAGCAGCGCCATCATCCGGTTGCTGGGCCCGTCTCCCTGCGGTGCCCCGGACTCGCGGGCCGCCTCCACCTCGTTCGAGGCCTTCAGCCCGCGCATGATCCAGGCCTGCAGCATGGACGGGGGCGCGATCAGCGAGTCGTACCCGGCCGCCTGCGCCGCCTCGTCGGAGAGGTACACCGGGTTCTCGTCGCCCATGGCCTCGACCCAGTGGCGGATCATGGGCACGTTCACCGCGTCCCACGACAGGTTGGGCGCGCCCGACACCTGCCCCACCAGCTCGGCCAGCTCGGCCGAATGGTCGGGCAAGCCGGCCAGTTCCTCGAGGCGCTCCGAGCCCGAACCCGGACCGGCGCTCACCGCGACCCCCGCGTCATGCCCAGCCCGGCCGTGGCCACGATTTCGCGCTGCACCTCGTTGACGCCCCCGCCGAAGGTGTTGACCTGGGCCTGGCGCTGCGACGCCTCGATGCGCCCCCGCACCAGCGCGCCCGGCGAGCCCGGGGTGAGATAGCCCGCCGCCCCGATGACGCCGGCCAGCAGGCGGAACACGTCGAGCGTGCGCTCCGTCCCGAAGACCTTGATGGACGACGACTCCGCCGCCGTCAGCTCGCCCTCGGCCACGTGCACCGCCATGCGCCAATTGAGCAGCCACATGGCCTCGAGCTCGGCGTGGCAGCGGGCCAGGTCCATCTGCACCCAGCCCTGTTCGATGAGGGTGCGCCCGTCGTCGGTGGGTTGGCGGGCCGCCCACTTGACCACCTCCTCGTACAGCGAGATGGACAGCCCGCTCCACGCCGCCAGCCCGACCCGCTCGTGGTTCAGCTGGGTGGTGATCATGCGCCAGCCCTCGTTCTCCTCCCCCACCCGGTTGGCCACGGGCACGCGCACGTTGTCGTAGAAGGTCTGCGTCGTGGTCAGACCGCCGACGGTGTTGATGATGGACCACTCGAAGCCGGGCACGCTGGTCGGGACGCACAGGATCGAGATGCCCTTGTGCTTGGGCACGTCGGGATCGGTCCGCGTGGCCAGCCAGACGTAGTCGGCCATGTCGGCGCCCGAGGTGAAGATCTTGGCCCCGTTGACGACGTACTCCTCGCCGTCGCGCACGGCCCGCGTGCGCAGCGAGGCCAGGTCGGTCCCGGCCTCGGGCTCGGTGTAGCCGATGGCGAAGTTGAGCTCGCCGGCCAAAATGCGGGGCAGGAAGAACGACTTCTGCTCCTCGGTGCCGAAGCGCATGATCGTCGGCCCGACCGTGTTGATGGTGACGAAGGGGAAGGGCGCCCCGGCCCGCCGCGTCTCGTCGAAGAAGATGAACTGGTCGGTCGCCGGCCGGCCCTGACCGCCGTACTCGACCGGCCACCCGATGCCGAGCCAGCCGTCCTTGCCGACCTGGCGCACCACCTCGCGCCAGGCGTCGCCGCCCTCGCCCCCCTCGACCAGCCCGGCCCGCACCTCGTCGGTCAGCAGCTCGGCGTAGTAACGACGCAGCTCGGCGCGCAGTTGCTGCTGGTCAGGACTCTCTTCGAGGAACATCGTGGGGCAGCCTCGCGCACCTTCGGGCGGTCCCTGCAAGTCAAGGCCGCGCTCACAAAAACTGTAACACGTTCTCGTTTCGGGAGACCGGTCCTCCGGGTCCTCGGCCGGCGGCCGCGCCGGCCTGGCCGCCGCGCCGCTCCGCCCCGGCTCCGCGCGGCGGCCCGCAGGGGCCGGGCCTAGGCCCAATACCGTTCAGTTAAGCCACATTGGTGTAGTTTGATGGCGTGCCCCGCCATGGTTGGAGGAAGCCGGCGTCGGACCGGCGGCTCTCGGACCTGGTCTCGGTGGGGGTGTTGACGCGGACGTTTCCTCCGGCCTTGGTCGACGAGGTCGTCGCCAGTTGCGGACGTACCGAGCAGCGGAACCGGTCGCTGCCGGCACGAGCGATGACCTACTTCTCCATTGGGATGGCTCTGCACTCGGAGGGCTCATACGAGGACGTGCTGTCGCTGCTGAGCGATGGCCTGGCGTGGACCTCTGGCGAGGAGCCGATCACCTTGCCCTCGAAGTCGGCGATCTTCCAGGCCCGCTCACGACTCGGACCCGAACCGCTCGAGGTGCTGTTCAACAAGGTGGCTGTTCCTCTGGCGAGAAAGGGGACAGTCGGGGCCTGGTTGGGCCGACGTCGGGTGATCGCCATCGATGGGACGTGTCTCGACGTGGCGGACACCACCGAGAACGCGACCTTCTTCGGGCGTCCGGGGGTCAACAAGGGCGAGCAGGCCGCCTTCCCTCAGGCCCGGGTCGTGGCCCTGGCCGAGAGGCCGGCGGGGCCGACGCGAAGAGGTTGAGGCCCAGACCCTCGGACAGGAACGTCGTGATGCGCTGGCCCCGCACGCTGTTCCCCGCCTCGTCGAGCGGCGGGGAGTACGTCCCGACCCCGCCTTTGCCCGGCGAGACGGTCACCAGTCCCCCGCTCACGCCGCTCTTCCCGGGCAGACCCACGTCGTAGAGCCAGTCGCCCGAGCGCTCGTAGAGCCCGCTGGTGGCCAGCACCGCCAGCACGCGCCTGCAGCAGCTCGACGCGATGGCCCGTTCACCGGTCATGGGGTTGACCCCGCCGTCGGCCAACGTGGCCCCCATGACGGCCAGGTCGCGCGCGCTGACGCGCAGGGCGCACTGGCGCGTGTAGACGTCCGTGGCGACGTCGGGATCGCAGTACATGCGCTCGTAGCCGTAGAGCAGGTGGGCGATGCCGCGATTGCGGAAATTGGTCGCGGCCTCGGACTCGTACACGTCGTCGTCCATCGCCAACGGCCGGCCCGCGAACCGCGAGAGGGCGGCCACGATGCTCTGGAACTTCTCGTCGCCCGTCTCCCCCGGCACCAGGCTCGAGGCGGCGAGTGCGCCGGCGTTGACCATGGGGTTCATGGTGCGGTCGGCGTTGAGCTCTATGCCCATCACCGAGTCGAAGGGGAGGCCGGTGCTGTTGACGCCGAGCTTGCGCCGCGCCTCCTCCGGCCCGAGGGCGTCGCACACCAGCGCGAAGACGAAGAGCTTGGAGATGCTCTGGATGGTGAACTCCTGCTCGGCGTCCCCGACGGCGAAGGCCCGGCCGTGCACACCGGCGATGCAGACCCCGAAGGCGCCGGGCGGGGCGGCGGCCAGGGCGGGGATGTAGTCGGGCACGGTCCCGTCGTCGAGATGGCGGAAGCGCTCGTAGCCCGCCGTCACCACCGCCTGCACCTCGGCGTCGGAGGGAAGGTTCCCGGTCGAGACCCGTTCGCGGAAGAGCTGATCGGTCTGCACTTCGGCGCCCTCCATCAGCGGGCCGGCTCGACGAGGCGCGGCGAGCGCACCCAGGAACTGCGTCCAACCGGCCCGGTGCGACGGGCGGAAGTCCCCGGTCAGGCCGCGATGGGTGAGGGTCACCACCGTGTCGCCCCGCTCGGCCTCCAGGACCACCTCGACCGTGCTGGCCCCGGGCGGCAGGTCCTCGTTGCCCTCGATGCCCCAGGTGAAGACCACCCGGTGCGGCGGCTCGACCTCGACGAACTGCCCTCGGGCGGGGTTCCCCTCCACGACGAGGCAGAGGTCGCCGCCGGGGCGGGCGTCGAGGTCGGCCGTGTCCGCCAGCCACTTCGTCACCAGGCCCGGGTCGGTGAAGTACGGGAACACGACGTCGGGCGGCGCCGCGATGCGCACGCTCACCGTGATCGGCTCGGGTGTCCCTGTCGACATGGCTACGTCGCTCCTCTTCTCGGGTTTCTCGGGTGGTCGCGTTCGACCGCCCGCTTGAGCCGCCCGAGGGCCTCGGGCCAGAACTCGTCGAGCAGGTCGCGCACCGGTTCGAGCGAGTCGCGCCGGAACCGGTACAGGCGCCGGGTCCCCTCGCGCCGCTCCTCGAGCAGCCCCGCCCGCCGGAGCACGGTGAGGTGCTGGCTGACCGCCTGCTGGGTCAGGGCGAAATGCGCGGCGATCTGCCCGGCCGGCAGTTCGGTGTCGCGTACCAGCCTGACGATCTCGCGCCGGTGCGGATCGGCGAGCGCCCGCAGGACCGCGTCGGGTCCTGCGGGGCGCTGCGGATCGTCGGCCGCCGGCATCACGGTCCCATTCTGTTGGACACACGCCGGGTGGACCGGGTCAGACCTCCCGATAGGGCTCGCCCGCCCCACGGTCGACGTAGGCGGCCAGGCTGGCCAGGTAGTGCGTCCAGCCGGCGTGGCACATGTCGAAGCACTCGAGCTGGGGGGTGAGCCCGAAATGCCGGAACCGCACCTCGGTGCCCTGTCCGGCCGGCGCCAGGTCGAAGACGATGGTCGTCCCGACCCACTCGGTCGTGTGGGGAGCCGCCTCGACGTCCCACACGACCTGCCGGGGCGATGCCGACACGACGACGAGGTCGATCCGGCGCCCGTCCCCGAACGACACGGAGAACGAGCCGCCCTCGCCGGTGGCGCCACTGGTGGGTCCCCACCATCCGGTCACGGCTTCGGGCGCGGTCAGCGCCGCCAGCACGGCTTCCGGGGATGCGGCGAGCGTCGTCGCCGACTCGAAGTCGGTGGCCGTCTTGGGCTTGGCGATGGTCATGGTGGACATCCTTTCCGGGGTCTGGGCTTCACAACTCTTTACTTGTACAAGTATCTACTTGTATCTGCTGGATGTCAACCCCTGGCCCGCTCGAGGAACCGGGCTCGTGGGGGCTCTGCGCCCGGGCGCCGTGCCTATGATCCACTGATACGTGTTCTAGAAATTGCCCGTCAGGGCAGGCACCGCCCTCGCCGTTGCGGTGCGCGAAAGGGGGGGCCTTGAGCCTCGAGGAGATCGACCTCATCGACGGTCGCAATTTCGTCGCCGGGGTGCCCCATCACTGGTTCGCCGAGCTCCGCCGCGAGGCCCCCGTCTACTGGCACACCGAGGACATCGCCCCCCGGGGCGGCTTCTGGGCCGTTACCCGTTACGACGACTGCGTGCACGTCAACCGGGACTGGGAGCACTTCTCCTCGGCCCGGCGTGGTGCCCTCTTCCACGAGTCGGACGACGAGATGCTGGCCCAGCAGCAGCTGTTGATGCTCAACATGGACCCGACCATGCACACGCGCTACCGGCGCCTGGTCAACAAGGGCTTCACGCCCAAAATGGTGCGCGACCTCGAGCAGCAGATCATCGGGTACGCCGACGGCATCATCGACTCGGTCTGCGAACGTGGGACGGCCGACTTCGTCGAGCAGATCGCGGCCGAGCTCCCGCTCCTCGTCATCGCCGAGCTGCTCGGCGTGCCCCAGGAGGACCGGCGCATGGTCTTCGACTGGTCCAACCGCATGATCGGTGCCGAAGACCCCGAGTACCAGGTCCCCGGTTCCGCACCCGACGAAGCGCTCATGCAGGTCTACGGCTACGCCGAGGAGCTGGCCTCCGAACGCCGGCTCCGGCCCAAGCAGGACCTCATCTCGGTGTTGATCGACGCGGAAGTCGACGGCGAGAAGCTCAACGAGCTCGAGCTCGACCTCTTCTTCCTGCTCCTGATCGTGGCCGGCAACGAGACGACCCGCAACCTCATGTCCGGGGCCATGACGGCCTTCTTCGAGCACCCCGACCAGTGGGAGAAGCTGCGCCAGGACCGCACGCTCCTGGCCAATGCGGTCGAAGAGATGCTGCGCTATGTCACGCCTGTCATGCACTTCCGCCGCACCGCCACCATGGACACCGTCCTCAACGATCAGGAGATCAAGGAGGGCGACAAGATCGTCTTCTGGCACACCTCGGCCAATCGCGACGAGACGGCGTTCGACGACCCGGACACCTTCGACATCACGCGGTCGCCCAACAACCACATCGCCTTCGGCGGCGGCGGGCCGCACTTCTGCCTCGGCGCCAACCTGGCCCGCATGGAGATCATGGTGATGTTCGACCGCCTGCTCGACCGCGTGCCCGACATCCGCCTCGACGGCGAGGTGCAGCGGCTGCAGTCCAACTTCATCAATGGCACCAAGCACATCCCGGTCGCCTTCGCGCCCTCGGCACCGGTCGGGGGCACCCCGCTCCCCGCCCGGGCCCGCTGAGGTGGCCGGCGTGGCCGACCGCGGCGTCCGCTTCCACCAGTCCGTCGCCTTCCTGCCGAGCAGCCAGGTCATCCCGCTGACCCACGCCTCCGACCAGCTCGGCTACGGCGGCATGTACGTCTCCGAGCACCTCTTCAATCCGCGGCAACGCCTGTCGCGCTACACCTACTCGAAGGAGGAGGACGGCTCGCCGCCCTGGCTCGCCGAGGAGACGTCGTGGCCCGATCCCATGTGCCTGATTTCGGCCCTGGCCGGCTCGACGGAGAACCTGCTCTTCACCACCGGTGTCTACGTCGCCCCGATGCGGGACCTGATGACCGTGGCCAAGACCGTCGGCACGACGGCCTTTCTGTCGGCCAACCGTCTGCGCCTCGGCATCGGCGTCGGCTGGTGCAAGGAGGAGTTCGACCAGACCGGCCAGGACTTCGACAACCGGGGCAAGCGCCTGAACGAAATGATCGTGGCCCTCCGCGCGCTGTGGCGCGGGGGCTGGGTGGAATTCCACGGCGACTACTACGACGTGCCCGAATGCCAGATGGAGCCCCATCCCAGCGAGCCGGTGCCCATCATCGGTGGTGGCCACTCCCCGGTGGCCCTGCGGCGGGCCGCGACACTCTGCGACGGCTGGATCGCGGCCGGCGCCTACAGCGAGGAGGAGGCGTGGGTCCACGTCGCCAACCTCCGCGAGGCGCTCAAGCGGGCCGATCGGGACGACGAGGGCTTCACGATCTACCTGTCGATCAACGAGATGCCCAGCGTCAACCTCTACCGGCGCTTCGCCGACGCCGGCGTCTTCGACTTCGTGTGCGCGCCCTGGATGGGCGCCGTGCGCGACGGCACGCCGGACGACGAGTCCCTGACGGCCCGCCTCGACGCGGTGCACCGCTTCGCCGACGACATCGTCGCCAAGTTCTGATCGGAGGAGCCACGTGAAGACCATGAAGCTCGGCCTGCAGCTCGGCTACTGGGGCTCTGGCCCGCCCCCCCACGCGGTCGAGCTCGTCGAGGAGGCCGACCGCCTCGGCTACGACTCGGTCTGGACGGCGGAGTCCTACGGTTCCGACGCCCTCACCCCGCTGGCCTGGTGGGGCAGCCGCACCACGAGGGTGCGCCTCGGCACGTCGCTGTGCCAGCTGTCGGCGCGCACGCCGACGGCGATGGCCATGGCCGCGCTGACCATGGACCACCTCTCGGGCGGACGCTTCGTGCTCGGCCTCGGCGTGTCGGGCCCCCAGGTGGTCGAGGGCTGGTACGGCCAGCCCTTCCCGGCACCGCTGGCGCGTACCCGCGAGTACGTCGACATCGTGCGCCAGGTGCTGGCCCGCCGAGAGCCGGTGACCAACGACGGCCCGCACTACCCGCTGCCCTATCCCGGCGGAACCGGCCTCGGGAAGCCGCTCAAGTCCATCGTGCACCCCTTGCGGGCCGACATCCCGATCATCTTGGGGGCCGAGGGGCCGAAGAACGTGGCGCTGGCGGCCGAGATCGCCGACGGCTGGTTCCCCATCTTCTTCTCCCCCAAGGCCATGTCGTCGTTCGAGGCGTCGCTCGACGAGGGCTTCGCCCGCCCCGGGGCGCGCCGCTCGGCGGCCGACTTCGAGGTGCTCGCCTTCGCGCCGACGGTGATCTCGGACGACACCGAGGCGGCGGCCGACGGCTTCCGCCCCTATTTGGCCCTCTACGTCGGCGGCATGGGGGCCAAGGAGATGAACTTCCACTTCGACGTCTTCGCGCGCATGGGCTACGAGGAGGCCGCGCACAAAATTCAGGACGCCTACCTCGACGGGCGCAAGGACGACGCGGCCGCGGCCGTCCCCACCGCCATGGTGGAGGACATCGCGCTGGTCGGCCCGGTCGAGAAGATCCGCGACGACCTCGAGGCCTGGCGCGAGTCGCGCGCCACGACCATGCTCGTCAACGGCGACGCGGCCACGCTGCGCACCATGGCCGAGCTGGTGCTCGGCTGAGCGGTTTCCCGCGGCGGGCGGGCCGCCGGCCGCGTCGAAGCTAGTAGCCGATCGCCCTCGGTGCTCCGGCAGCCGGTCCCACGTACTGCGACGAGCCGAAGCCCAGGATGGGTACGAAGATGAAGCTCAACAGGATCAGCCCGATGGCGAACCCCACGCTCTTGCCGAAGGACTTGGCCAGGTCCAGGTTGATGATGATGCCGATGACGAGCACCACGAGCCAGCCGACGAACGGGATGAGGGCGATGAGGAACAGGGCCAGCCACCAACCGGGGCGCCCGATCACCTTCAACAGGATCCAGACGTTGTAGATGGGGATGATGGCGGCCCACCCCGGTTGGCCCGCCTTGGTGAACACATGCCACAGCGCGGCGATCTCGAAGACGATGACGGCGAGGTAGACGAGGATGAGGATGACGGCGCCACCTGATGCCAACAGAACTGCCATGTCCGACCTCCGGGTCTGCTCGCGAGGGGGACGCGGGCAGCTCGATCGTAGGCGGGTGCACTCCCCGATGCAGCGATTCTGAGCTGGTATTCGCGGCGCGGTCACGCGGGTGCGCCACAATGCGCCGATGACTCTGTTCGACGTCTTCAGCCCCGTGGAGGGCGGATTTCCGGCCGACGATCCGGCCGATGCGACGGCACCCGCCGAGACACCTCCCGAGGTCGAGGTCCGCGTCAGCACCCGGCGCAAGAAGACGTCGGAGGCGCGGTGGGTCGGCGGTCGCATCGTCGTGTCGCTGCCCGCCCACCTCAACGGCGAGGCGCGCCAGAAGACGATCGACTGGCTGGTCGAGCGCCTCCTGTCGCGCCAGCGACTGCAGACCAACATGGGCGACGAGGCGCTCCTGGCCCGCGCCCTCGCGCTGAGCGACCGCTACCTCGTGGGCGCCCGGCCCCGTTCCGTCCGCTGGGTGACCAACCAATCGGCCCGCTGGGGCTCGTGCTCGTACTACTCGGGCGACATCCGCATCTCGCACCGGCTGCGCGTCGTCCCCGAGTGGGTGCTCGACTCGGTACTGGCGCACGAGCTGGCACACCTGACCTACCCCGACCACTCCCCGGCCTTCCACCGCCTCGCCGGCGGCTATCCCCGCCACGCCGAGGCGGGCGTCTTCCTGGCCGGCTACGGGCTCGGACTGTCGGCGCCGGCCGTCTGAACGACCGGCGCGCGCTAAACGGGCTCGTCGGCCAGCAGCCGACCGAGCCGGCGCAGGCTCTCGTTCGCCCCGCCCAAGGTGAGCTCGATCTGGCCGGTGAGGAGGAAGAAGCGGTGCAGCGGGTAATCGCGGTCGACGCCCACGCCACCGTGCAGGTGCGATGCCGCGTGCACGACGCGCTGACCGCCCTCGGCCGCCCAGTACTTGGCCACCGCCACCTCGGCCGCGGCGGGCAACCCCGCGGCCAGCCGCGACGCCGCCTGCCAGGCGGTGAGCCGGATGCCCTCGGTGTCGACGTAGGCGTCGGCGGCGCGCTGTCCGACGGCCTGGAAGGTGGCGATGGGCTTCTCGAACTGCACCCGCGTCTTGGTGTACTCGGCCGTCAATTCGAGCGCGGCCGCGCACGCGCCCGCCTCCTGCACACACAGCGCGGTGGTGGCGTGCTCGCTGATCGATGCGATGACCGCGGCTCCGTCGGCGGCGCCCTCACCCAGGAGGCGGTCGGCGCCGACCGACGCGTCGGTCAGCTCGACGATGGCCTCGGGGCGTCCGGTCGTCGTGGTCTGCTTCGTCATCGAAAGGCCGTCGACGCCGGCGTCGACGATGAACACGCCGACCCCGCCCGTCGTGCCGTCCGCCGCGGTGAGGGTGGCGGGCACCAGGAGGGCGTCGGCCACGAGGGCCGCCGGGACGCAGGCCTTGGTGCCGTTCAGCCGCCAGCTCCCGTCGGCCTGCGCGGTGGCCGTCGTCGCCGGCTCGGTGCCGCCGGGGAGGATGACCTCGCCCACCAGCTCGGCCAGGGCGGCGGTCAGGATGGTCTCGCCGCCGGCCACGCCGGGCAGCCAGCTCTTGCGCTGGGCGTCGGAGCCGAACTGCGCGATCGGCAGGGCGCCGTACACCATGGTCTCGACCACCGGCACGTAGGCCGCCGTGCGCCCCGCCGCCTCAATGACCAGACAGGCCGCCACGAAGTCGAGCCCGGCGCCGCCGACGTCCTCGGCCAGGTGGATGCCGAGCAGGCCGGCGCCCGCCAGCTCGCGCCACAGGTCACGGTCGATCGGCCCCTCGTCGCCCGCCTCGGCCTCGACCTGCTTGAGGCGCTCGTGCGTGGCGCGCTCGCCGAAGATCTGCCCGGACAGCTGGCGGACGGCCTCTTGTTCTTCGCTGTAGTTGAAGTCCATGGTGCTCCTGACTCGGACGGCTCAGCGCAGCGACCGCGGCATGCCGAGGCCGAAGATCGCGATGAGGTCGCGCTGGATTTCGTTGGTGCCGCCGCCGAAGGTGAGGATGATCATGGAGCGGGCGTACATCTCGAGGCGACCGGCGATCACCGCCGCCGGCGAGCCGCGGGTGAGGTAGCCGGCCTGCCCGAGGATCTCCATGAGCAAGCGGAAGGCCCGCAGGTAGAACTCGGTGCCGAACACCTTGATGCTCGAGGCGTCGGCCACGTCGAGGTGTCCCTGGGTGCCCTGCCAGGCCACCTTCCAGTTGATGAGGCGGAGGAACTCGAGCTCGGCGTGGACGCGGGCCAGGTGCTCCTGCACCCACTCCTGGTCGACCACCCGCCGTCCGTCGGGCAGCTTGGTGGCCTGGGCCCAGGCCCGCACGTCGGTCAGGACCCGCTCCACGATGCCCGGGGAGCACAGTGTCACCCGTTCGTGGTTGAGCTGGTTGGTGATGAGGGTCCAGCCGTTGTTCTCGCCGCCCGACCAGGGCCGTGGCCGGCACGCGCACGTCCTCGTAGAAGGTGTAGTTGATGTTGTGGTCGCCGAGCAGCCTCATCGGCACGACCCGGATGCCCGGCGTGTCCATCGGCACGACGAACATGGAGATGCCCTTGTGCTTGGGCGCGTTGGGATCGGTCCGGGTGGCCAACCAGACGTAGTCGGCGTCGCCGGCCAGGCTGGTGAAGACCTTGGAGCCGTTGATCACGTACTCGTCGCCGTCGCGGACGGCCCGGGTCGTCAGCGAGGCCAGGTCGGTGCCCGAGTTCGGCTCGGTGTAGCCGATGCAGAAGGAGATGTCGCCCGCCAGGATCTTGGGCAGGAAGAACTCCTTCTGCTCCTGCGTGCCGAAGTTCATGATGGTCGGGCCGACCGTGTTGATGGTCAACATGGGAACCGGGGCGCCGCTGCGCATGGACTCGTCGAAGAAGATGAACTGCTCAATGGCGGAGCGGCCCTGGCCTCCCCATTCGGTGGGCCAGCCGATGCCGAGCCAACCGTCGCCGCCCATCTGCTTGACGACCTTGCGCACGGTCGGGCCGATGCCGCCGGCCTGGGCCAGCTCCTGCTCGACCTCGGGCGTCAGCAGGCTCTGGTAGTAGGCACGCAGCTCGCTCTTCAGCGCCTGCTGCTCCTCGGTGTACGCAATCTCCATGCTGGCCCTCCCGGGTGGCGGGGGCGTAGCGGCCCACGTCAGCGCCACGTCGTCGCCGGCCCGGCCCCGGGCTCGGCGCGCTGAGAACACGTTACAGTCCGGCTCGGGGACCGGCCAATGGACGCCCGTGAGGCGGCCGGGTACCGGCAAGTAACCTGCAGTCCGCCCCGGGCACGTCCCCCGGCACCGATCGAAACGAGGAGCGCGTCACCATGCCAGAAGCCGTCATCGTCGCCACCGGCCGCACACCCATCGGGCGGGCCAACAAGGGCTCCCTGGTGGACTGCCGGCCCGACGACCTGAGCGCCCTCGTGCTCAAGGCCGTGCTCGACAAGGTGCCCCAGCTCCCGCCCGGAGAGGTGGAGGACGTCATCCTCGGCTGCGGCCAGCCGGGCGGCGAGGCGGGGTACAACGTGGCCCGCGTGGCGGCCATTCTGGCCGGGCTCGGGGACGTCCCCGGCGTGACGGTCAACCGCTACTGCTCGTCCTCCCTGCAGACCATTCGCATGGCGGCGCACGCCATCCGCGCCGGCGAGGGTGACGTGTTCATTGCCGCCGGCGTCGAGACCGTCAGCCGCTACAAGAACGGCGCCTCCGACACCGGCCCGCACAACGCGGAGTTCGCCGACGCCGAGCAGCGCACCAAGGTGCGCGCGCCGGCGGTCACCGAGCCGTGGAGCCCGCCCCAGGGCCTGCCCGACGTCTACATCGCCATGGGCCAGACGGCGGAGAACGTGGCGGAGTACGAGAAGGTCGGCCGCGACGAGATGGACGAGTTCGCGCTGCTGTCGCAGACCCGGGCCGTCGAGTCGCAGGAGAACGGCTTCTTCGAGCGCGAGATCATTCCGGTGACGCTGCCCGACGGGACGGTGGTGACCAAGGACGACGGTCCCCGGCCCAACACGACGCTCGAGGGGCTGTCCCAGCTGAAGCCGGTCTTCCGCGAGGGCGGGACGGTGACGGCCGGCAACGCCTGCCCGCTCAACGACGGGGCGGCCGCCGTCATCGTCATGAGCGACACCAAGGCCAAGGCAGCTCGGCCTCACCCCGCTGGCTCGCATCGTGGCCAGCGGCGTCTCCGGCCTCAACCCCGAGATCATGGGCCTCGGTCCGATCGACGCCTGCCGCCAGGTACTGAAGCGGGCCAACATGACGATCGACGACATCGACCTGGTGGAGATCAACGAGGCCTTCGCGGCCCAGGTCATCCCGTCGGCCAAGCACCTCGGCATCAGCTGGGACAAGCTCAACGTCAAGGGCGGCGCCATCGCCCTCGGCCACCCCTTCGGACAGACCGGCGCCCGCATCATGACCACGTTGCTCAACGCGCTCGAGGACACCGGCAAGACCATCGGCCTCGAGTCGATGTGCGTCGGCGGCGGTCAGGGCATGGCCATGATCGTCGAGCGGCTCAGCTGAGGCCGACCTGACCGCGCTGCCGGCCGGCGCGAGGTGCCGGCCTGGCCGAGAGCGCCGGTGGCGCCCTCTGGCTCCGGCCGCTAGGCAGGCCTCAGCGCCTCGTCGAGCGCGGGCGCCGGTCCCGGGTCGACGCCCTCGCGCCCGGCCAGGTGCAGCGACACCAACTGGCCCACCAGCGCCAGGTCGAAGAACCTGGTGAGGTCGTCGTCGCCGTCCGCCCGGACCTCCACGACGGCGGCCATCACCTCGTCGGTGGCGGCCGCCACGGCGTCGAAGAGCTGCCCGGTGTGTTCGTCCTCCCCGCCGTGGCGCAACAGCACGAGCGTCAGCACCTGCCGGGTGATGTCGCCGCCCTGGCCCCAACCGGCCAGCTCGTCGTGCGCCAGGCCCGGCAGCGAGGCCGCGAACGCGGGTGCCTTGGCGTTGAGGTTCACCTGCGCCTTCCACCACCGCGCGGCCACGGCGCCGATGCCGGCGGACCCGTAGACGAGCGGGATGGTGCGACCGATGCGCCGGGCCAGCTCAGCCGGCCGCCCCCCGGCGCGGCGGACGCGTCGCGACGACGGGCCAGCGCGGCCGCGGCGGTCGGGACCGTCCGGGTGCACTCGGGGGCCAGGCCGCACTGCGCCAACACGACCAGCACGGCGACGGTGGCCGCGCCGAGCGCGGCGCGCGTGCCGGCCCGCTCGGTACCACCGGGCACCAGGGCACCCCGGCGTCGGCGGCCAGCCGGGCCAGCGCGGACGAGTCGTCGCCCCCGATGGCCACGGCGCGGGCGCCGTGCGCCAGCGCCTCGCGCAGCGCGTCGAGCGTCTCGGGCGTGCCCCCCGACGTCGAGACCGCGCCGACCAGCGTGCCCGGGCCGACGAAGGCGGGCACCGCGGGCCCGGATCCGGCCCACAGCGGGACCGGCAGGTGGGGCGCCACCAGCGCGGCGGCGGCCCGGGTGGCCGTCGCCGACGTGCCCAGCCCGAACAGGGCGACGGCTCGGATGGAGGCGGACGCCGGCAGGGCGTCGGCGGGGAAGGCGCGGCCGGCCGCCTCGAGCGTCTCGGTCAGCTGCTCGGGCAGGGCGGCCGCGGCCTCCCACATCCCGACGGTGTCAAGGTAGGGCGGATCGCTCACCCCTCGGCCGGGCCGGTGGCCCGCACCTGCTCCTTGTCGGCCTTCGCCATCAGCCGCTCGTGCTCGCCGTCGCCGACGTCGGCCGCCTCGTCAACCAGCAGCACGGGCACTCCGTCGACCACGGCGTAGCTCTTGCGCAGCCGCGGGTTGTAGAGGACGTCCTCGTCCTCGAACCACAGCAAAGGGCCCTTGTCGACCGGGCAGGCCAGGACGTCGAGCAGGAGCGGGTCAAGGCTCATTGAAGGGTTCTCCTTCTCAGTTCGAGCCGGCACGGCGGCCGGCGTTGGCGGCGATCAGCTCCTGCACCTCGGCCACGTGCTGGGCGCACCGCTCGGGCGTGGCGGCCTCGACGTTGAGGCGCAGCAGGGGCTCGGTGTTGGACGGCCGGACGTTGTACCACCAGTCGCGGTGCTCGACCGTCAGGCCGTCGAGCAGGTCGAGGGAGGCCCCGCGCGCCCGTTCGGCCTCGGCGATGGCGGCGACGGTGGCGGCCGGGTCGGCCACCTCGGTGTTGATTTCGCCCGAGTCGGCGTAGCGCCGGTACGGCTCGAGCATGGCCGAGAGGGGCTGCCCGCTCTGGCTCAGCAGCTCGAGCACGATGAGCGCGGTGATGATGCCCGAGTCGGCCCGGAAGTTGTCGCGGTAGTAGTAGTGGCCCGAGTGCTCGCCGCCGAAGATGGCGCCGGTCTCGGCCATGACCTTCTTGATGATGGAGTGGCCCACCCGGGTGCGCACGGCCGTGCCGCCCATTTCGGCCACCACCTCGGGCACCACGTGGGAGCAGATGAGGTTGTAGAGGATGGTCTCGCCGGGGTGCTTGGTCAGCATGGCGGCCGCCACCAGCGCCGTGGTCAGGGAGCCCGAGACGGACTCGGCCTTCTCGTCGACCAGGAACACGCGGTCGGCGTCGCCGTCGAAGGCCAGGCCGATGTCGGCCCCCTGGGCCAGGACGGCCTCCTTCAGCGCCACCAGGTTCTCGGGCTGAATGGGGTCGGCCGGGTGGTTCGGGAAGCTGCCGTCGAGCTCGGGGAACAGGATGTCCACGTCGAAAGGCAGGCGGTCGAAGACGATCGGCACGACGAGCCCGCCCATGCCGTTGGCCGTGTCGGCCACGACCTTGAGCGGGCGCAACGAGGCCACGTCCACGAAGGACACGACGTGGTCGGCCCACTCGGGAAGGAGGTCGAGCTCGCGGCGCTGGCCGATCGGCGGCCCGGCCGGCTCGTCGAGCAGCTTCTCGGCCTCCCGCTCGACGTCGCCCAGGCCGGTGTCGCGCCCGATCGGGCGGGCCCCCGACAGGCACAGCTTGAGGCCGTTGTAGCGGGCCGGGTTGTGCGAGGCCGTGAACATGGCCCCGGGCGCGTCGAGGTAACCCGAGGCGAAGTACAGGAAGTCGGTCGAGGCGAGGCCGAGGTCGGTCACGTCGACGCCCTCGGAGCGCACGCCGTCGGAGAAGGCGGCGGACAGCGCGACGCCCGAGTCGCGCATGTCGCGGGCCACCAGGATTTCGGGAGCCTCGGCGAACCGCGCCATGGCGCGTCCGATGGCCCGGCACATGTCGGCGTCGAGCTGGTCGGGCACCGTCCCGCGCACGTCGTACGCCTTGAAGACCTGGTCCATGCGGTTCATCGGCCACCACCATAGGGGCCGCCGGGGCACGTCCCCGAAGGCCGCGCCTCCAACGTCAATGGAAGATGACCCCGTTGCCCTGGCTGAGGATGGCGATGATGGCCACCAGGTTGAACGTGGCATGGGCCACCATGTTCATGCCCAGGCGCCCGGTGCGGTACGACACGGTGGCCAGGATCATGCCGAAGAAGGCCAGCCCGGCCAGCTGCACCCACTCGCCGTGGGCCAGGCCGAACAGGAGCCCGTCGACGATGACCGCCAGGACGACTCCGGCGACCCGGGCCCGGCCGGCCGTCCCGAGCGGGGTGAACACCCGGACCAGCCCCTTGAGCAGGAGGCCGCGGAAGAAGAGCTCCTCCATGGCGGGGGCGAAGACGACGGTGGCCAGGGCGATGATGATGAAGCCGCCGCCGTGGGAGCCCCCGGTCAGGCGCTGCGACGGCGCGTTGAAGTTGTGGATGTCGTGCTGGAACGGCGCGTACATGATGGCGACGCAGATCTGGCCGCCCACGCCGATGGCGATGCCCACGAGGTCGATGAGGCGGAAGCGCAGGCCGAGGTCGCGCACGAAGTTGCGCGTGCCCTGCGTGCGGCTGGCCAGCCAGGGCGCCCCGATGAAGCCGATCCAGAGGCCGAGCAGGGTCGACACGACGTACCACTCGGGTGGGATGGACGCCGATGCGATCTGCTGCATCTGGTGGGCGTCCTTGCCGGCGATGGCGCCGGCGGCCAGCCCGAAGATGACGGCGCCGATCTGGCCGGCGACGAAGCCGGCGACGGCGAAGACGATCCACATCCAGCCCTGGTGCTTGGTCTGCGGGGGGACCCAGGGCGTATCGAGGAAGGGCGCGTTGCCCTCCACCGGCGGGGGCGGCGGGAGGGCCTGGCCGTAGGGCGGGTAGGCCGGGTAGGCCGGGTTGGGTGGGTACGGCGGGTAGGCCGGGTTGGGTGGGTACGGCGAGGCCGCCACCGAGGTGGCCCACGGCGGCCCGGGCGGCGGCGGGGGCGGCGCGGCCGGCACCTCGGCTTGGGCCCGAACCTGGGCCTGGGCGGCCCGCGCCGCCTGCGCCTGCTCGATCCACTCCCGGGGGACGTACCCGGCCGGGACCGGGCCCGGCGGCCGCGCGGGCGGCCCCGTCGGGGCGGGAACCGGCGCGCCGGGCTCGGTATCGGACATCGGAAAGACGTTACCGGCGCCCAGGGCGCGCCCAGCGTGCAGGCAGGCCGGACATCGCCGGTTACGGGGCGGTCACCGCTGAGCAGGGACGGCGCCTAGGCTGGCGGGGTGACCCCGCAGCGCACGGACAAGCCTCCGAGCCGCCAAAACGCGCCTTCGGGGCCCGACGGCAGCCAGCCGCCGGGCACGCCGTCGGGCGGTCAGAGCTGGCGCTGGCTGTGGGGGGTCTTGGCCATCGGCATCGTGGCCATCCTGCTGGCCGTGGGCACGATCAAGACCAGCAACGCCAAGTCGATGACCTACACCCAATACATGAAGGACGTGGCGGCCAAGCAGGTCTCGACCGCCAAAATCTCCAACTCCACCGGCGAGATCACCGGGGACCTCAAGAACGGCACCAGCTACGAAGTCCAGGGGCCCAGCCCGTCGCTCCCGAGTGACGTCACCGAGATGCGCAACGACGGCGTCGCGGTCAGCTTCCCGACCCCGTCCTCCAACCTGCTGAGCGACCTGCTCCCGTACATCTTCATCATCGCCATCGGCGCCGCCTTCATCTACTTCATCGGCCGCCAGACCCGGGGGCAGATGTCGGGGATCATGTCGATCGGCCGCTCCAAGGCCAAGACCTTCAGCAGCGACCGGCCCACCACCACCTTCGACGACGTGGCCGGTTACACCGGGGTCAAGCAGGAGATCAGCGAGGTCGTCGACTTCCTGAAGACCCCGGCCCGCTTCAAGGAGATCGGCGCCAAAATCCCCAAGGGCGTGCTGCTGGTCGGTCCCCCGGGCACCGGCAAGACGCTGCTGGCCCGGGCGGTGGCCGGCGAGGCCGGCGTGCCCTTCATGTCGGTCAGCGGCTCGGACTTCATGGAGATGTTCGTGGGCGTCGGAGCCAGCCGGGTGCGCGACCTGTTCCAGACGGCGCGCAAGCAGGCGCCGGCCATCGTCTTCGTCGACGAAATCGACTCCATCGGCCGCAAGCGCGGAGCCGGCCTCGGGGGCGGCCATGACGAGCGCGAGCAGACGCTCAACCAAATGCTCTCGGAGATGGACGGCTTCGACACGGCCGAGGGTGTCGTGATGATCGCGGCGACGAACCGGCCCGACATCTTGGACCCGGCGTTGCTGCGGCCTGGACGCTTCGACCGCCAGATCGTGGTGCCGCTGCCCGACCTCGAGGAGCGGCTGCCCATTCTGCAGGTGCACTGCAAGGGTAAGCGCATGGCGGCCGACGTCGATCTCGGCGTGGTGTCGCGCGGCACCCCGGGCATGAGCGGCGCCGACTTGGCCAACCTGGTCAACGAGGCGGCGCTGCACGCCGTGCGCCGCGGCAGCCCCGACATCGCCATGGCCGACTTCGAGACGGCGCGCGACCGCGTGCTGCTCGGCCAGCGCCGTGACTCCATGGTGCTGTCCGAGGCCGAGAAGGAGCGCATCGCCTACCACGAGGGTGGCCACGCCGTGTTGGCCTACGTGCTCGAGGACGCCGACCCGGTGCACAAGGTCACCATCCTCCCCACCGGCATGGCGCTGGGTGTCACGCACCAGCTGCCCATGGAGGAACGGCACATCCACCCGCGCCAGTACATCGAGGACATGCTGTGCGTGCGCATGGGCGGGCGCTGCGCCGAGCTCCTCGTCTACGGCGACCTGTCGACGGGCGCCGCCAACGACCTGGTGGGCAACACCGAGCTGGCCCGCAAAATGGTGCGCGAATGGGGGATGAGCGACGCCATCGGGCCTATGGCGTGGGGCTCGCAGGGGCAGGTGTTCCTGGGCGAGGACCTGATGCACACGCGCGACTACTCCGAGGACACCTCCAAGGTCATCGACGACGAGGTCGAGCGCATCCTGCGCGTCGAGGAGCAGCGGGCCACCGAAATCCTGACCAAGCACCGCGGCGGGCTGAACGCCATCGCCCGCGCGCTGCTCGACAACGAGATCATCGACGGCGCCGAGGTGGCCCGTCTGGTCGACGAGGCCCACGGCTCGCCGGTGCACACCGAGGGCGCCAAGTCGGTCCCCCACTTCCACGAGGCCATCAGCCCCAACGGGGGCAACGGCGCCAGCGCCGGCGCAGGCGCCTCGGGAGCGGCGAACGGCCACGGGTCGGCCGACGAAAGCGACCCGGTCGCCGTGCCGGCCGCGCCCGCTCCGCCCGTCGGCGAGCCGGCGGCCTGGCCGCCTCCGCCGTGGCCGCCGCCGGTGGACCCCACCGAGGGCCGTACGCCGGAGGGCCCGGCCTCGCGCTGAGGGTGCGTCCCGCCGGGCCGGTGCGCCCGGGCGGGGACACCGAACCAAACCGCTCCCCGCTGCGTCCTGAAGGGGGATGGTGGAGCTGCAGCTCGAAGAGTGGCTCGAAGACGGGTACGTGGCCTCCTTTCGCACCGCCTGCCTGATCCTGGGCAACCGGTCCGACGCCGAGGAGGCGGTGCAGGACGCGTACCTGCGCGCCTGGCGCTTCCGCGACTCCCTCTCGGGCGTGCCGAGCATCCGGCCCTGGCTCTACCGGGTCGTCGTGAACTCGTGCTACTCCAAGCTGCGCCAGGAGATCCCCCACCGTGACCGCCGGGCCGCCGACGACCCGCTGGCCTCACTGCCCGAGCCGGCGGGCGCGGCCGACCCGGCGACGCGGGCCGAGCAGGGCGAGGTGACGGACGTGGTGCTGGCGGCGCTGGCACGCCTGCCGCTCTCGCTGCGCGTGCCCGTGGTCCTGCGCTACTACGCCGACCTGAGCGAGCGCGACATCGCGCTGGCCATCGGCCGGCGCCAGGGCACGGTGAAGTCCCGCCTGCACGAGGCGCGCCGCCGCCTGGCGGCCGACCCCGCCCTGTGCGCCCTGGCCGGAGCCGGGGACTTGACCGCGGCCGAGGAGACGACGGGCCCATGACCATGCTCGACGACGACCAGCTCGCCTCGCTCTTCGCCCGCGCCGGCGAGACCTTCGACGTCCCCGCGTCGGGCGCGGCCGACATCGTGGCGCGGGCGACCGGTGCCGCCGGCGCGGACGCGCCGTCCGACGCGGACGCGGCGGAAGACGAGACGCCCGGTGAGCTCGAGGGGCTCGGACGGGGCGGGCGCGCCGGCTGGCCGCCACCGCCGGCCGGCACCGGGCGCTGGCGGTGGCCGCCTGCCTGGTGCTGGTGCTCGTGGTGGCCGGCACGGTCGGCGCGCTGACGCGGCCCACTGCCGCGCCGAGGCTGAGCGCCAGTGTGGCGCACACCCTCGGCCTGCCGCACGAGCCCGCTCCCACGACGACCGTGCCCTCTGCTGCGTCGGGGTCCGCCTCCCCCGAGTTCAAGGCCGCCGCCCCACCTGCCTCCGCCACCAACGGGTCCAACGCACAGCTGGGGGAGGGCACGCCGGCGGTCACGGTCCCCACGGCACCGTCGCTGCCGAGCGGCGCCGTCGGCCAGTCGTCGAAGATCGAGCAGACGGGCTCGCTCGGCCTGAACGTGCGGAAGGGCGCGCTGGGCCGGACCATGACGCGGCTGACGGCGCTCGCCGGGTCAGTGGGCGGCTTCGTGGCCAGCTCGCAGACGCAGTCGGGCGCGGGCGGCGCGCCCTACGGCAGCATCACGCTGCAGGTCCCGGTGGACACCTTCTCCTCCGTGTTGAAGCAGGCCCAGTCCTTCGGCACCACGTCGAGCCTGACGACCCACGCCACCGACGTCACCGGCCAGTACGTCAACCTGCAGGCGCGGATCTCCGCCCTGCAAACGAGCGAGCAGCAGTACCTGACCATCATGTCGAAGGCGACCACCGTGGGCGACGTCCTGTCCGTGCAGGAGCAGATCGACACCATTCAGTCGCAGATCGAGCAGCTGCAGGGACAGCTGCAGCTGCTGACGAGCCAGACGTCGTACTCGACGCTGGCGGTCACGCTGAACGAACCGACGGCGCCGGTGCCGCCCGGCCCCGTCCCCGAGTCGGGCGTCGTGCGCGCCTGGCACAACAGCATCGACGGCTTCCTCTCCGGCGTCGACGGGCTCATCCGCCTGGCCGGCCCGCTCCTGTTCGCGCTCCTGTGCCTGGCCGTGCTCGTGGTGGGCGGGCGGGCGGGGTGGCGGCGCTACCAGCGTCACAACCTGTAAGGGCGGCGGACGCGCCGCCAGGGCCCGGCGCCCGGCCTAGAGCCCGATCTGCTTGGCCAGGGGGATGGCCGGCATGGTGACGACGCCGAGGCCGGCGGTCGGCCCCACGTCCTCGCTCACCCCCATCGGCCCGCCAGCCCGCACAATGATGGGGTCGAACCCGACGGCGGACAGCGCGGAACCGTTCACGACGGCCGTGACCCCTGCGCCGAGCGTGCCCGACGCGAGCACCTTGGTCCCCGACGGGGTGAGGGCGACGGCGGCGAACTGCTCCCCCGTTCCGGACTGGTTCGCCAGCGCCAGAGAGTCCGGCGCTGCGCTGCTGGCGGCCGGGCTGCTCGCCTCGCCGGGGGGCGGGACGACCCATTCGCCGGCCGCCGCCGACGCGGTGAGGCCGTCCACTGCGTTGGCGAGTCCGGCGAGCGGCGTCTGGGTCGACGACGGAAAGGCCACCAGCCGCGCCACCACCACGCCCGGGCCCCCGCTGGCGTCGATCGACGTGGTGTAGGTGGCGCCGTCGGGAATGCGCGTCTGCGAACTCGTCTGCAGGATCCACGTGCTGTCGGGCGCGATCCGGTCGGCCAGCGGGTGGAGCTGGCCCGACGACAGCCGTAGGTGGACGGTGACCGATTCGGTCCGGGGCCCCGGGTTGAACACGTCGAGCGAAGAGACGCCTCCCGACGCCTCCTGGCTCTGGGGGATGACCCACTGCGCCTGCGGGACGATGGCACCCGGCAGGAGGGAGAGCCCGGTCGCCGGAGCGGCGAACACCTGCAGCTCCGACGCCACGACGCGCCCGGTTCGGGTGGCGACCACGGTGCTCACGGAGGACATGTCCTGCACCTCCGAGGCGACGTTCTCCACTTGGAGCTGTCCGGGCGACAGGACGATGCCCTGGTAATTGATGGGGTGGAGCGTCCCGCTCGGCGTGACGAAGCTCAGGTCCACCACGACGGGGATGGACGTCGGGTTGAGGAGCGCCAGGTTCAACCCGTCCGAGCCCTCGGTGGACCCCCCGGCGAAGTACCACGTCGCCGACGTCGTGCTCTGGCACGGTGCCACCGACCAGCCCGACGACCCATCCACGGTCTGGCTGACGGAAACCCCGCCCCCCGCCAGTGTCACCGTCTGCGCCTCCCAGCTCCCCGACGACGGCGCGGTCAGCGACGGGACCACCGTCTGGTGGGCCGGGACGGACACCGCAGCCTGCTCGGTGGCGCCGGTGTCGGTCACCGTCTCGATGGTGGCCGCCACCGGTCGCGGCGTCGTGTTGGCCAGCACGATCTGGCCCGGGTCCACCCCCGAGCCGGCCGAGCCGGTGGACTGCCCGGTGCAGTACCAAGCGGACGACTCGGCGTCCGCCGCCGCCACCTGGGCGCTCGGCAACGCGAGCGCCCCGACGGGTACGGGCGCGCCCCGGTTGCCGGCCACCCCGGCGACGAGCCCGATGACCACGACGACGAGGACCAGCGCGAGCCAGCGCCGCTCCCGGGTGTGGTGGGCGGGGCTCACGCCGCGACCTCCGGCGCCGCGACCTCTTCGGTCACCACGGCATGCCGCGCCGCGCGCCGCTGCCGGCGGCCGATGATGGCGGCGGCCAGCACCACCCAGGCCGCGAGCTCGAGCAGCACACCGATGGGAACCAGCGGGAACTGGCTGAGCGCCAGGCGCGCCGGCCCCGCCTTCGCGGCGTACTGGGCCGCCCACCCGAACGCAGGGCGGCGGGTGGCGGTGCCGCCCTGGCCGGAGAACGCGAAGCTGCCCGCGGGTGCGTAGCCCGCGTACAACGTGCCCGCGGCCACGACGCCCCGGGCGGAGGTGCCGGCCGCCAGCGCGCTCAGCGCGGGCTGCCAGCCCACGACGTCCGGCCCGAACGGGTACGACCACTCCGTGACGGGCGCCAACCCCGCGTCGCGAGTGGCCGTGACCGGCATGTACTCGCTGTTCTCGTACACCTGGACGCCGAGCACGCCCGGGACCACTTGCAGATCGTCCTGCTCGAGCAGGTCGCTCTGAAGACCGGGGGGCGGCGGCGCGGTCACCGTCCCGGAGCTGGATGTCGGCGGGGCGATGCCGTCGACCACGACCACATAGCGCACGCCGTCCGGCGCCAGCAGCCGGCCCAGGTGCACCGTCCCGCCGGAGACGGCCAGCCGCACCGCGTCAGCCACCAGGCTGGCCGGGCCGGGGCCGGCCGGCGTGAAGACCTGGGTGGCGTCGGGCAGGTCCTCGGGCGTGAGCGCGTAGGCCAGGCCCGATTCGAGTGACCACCCGCCCACGGGCAGGGCCCGGGGGTCCCCCAGCCACAGCACCCGCGCCACGCCGGCGGTGGACGGACGGGCCAAGAAGGCCAGCGGCTGCTCGGCTCCCGTCGAGGCGAGCCCCCACCGCCCCCCGACGGCGCCAGCCGCCACGGGGAGGAGGCCCACCCCGACGAAGACGACGGCGACCACGCTGACGACCTGGCGCCAGCCGAACACGCGCCCGGTCAGGTCGTTCTCGAAGGCAGAGATCCCGAGGCCGACGCAGGCGGCGACGGCGAGGGCGGCCGGCGCCAGCACGACCGACTCCGACGGCGTGAAGCGGCCCAGGTCGCCCCGCGATGCGGCCAGCGCCAGGGTCCACGAGCCCAGGGCCATGACCCACAACCGGGCCGCCCACTGCAGCCGGGCGGCGCGCCCGAGCACGAGCGGCAGCGCGGCACCCGCCACCAGCAGCCAGACCAGGGGTGACTGGGCGACGGGCCCGATGGCGAAGCGGATGACCTCACCCCAGTCGGGCGCCGTGGCGCCGGCGATGGGCAGGCCGAAGATCTCCACGGAGGCCTTGCCGGCGAGCGCGGTGCCGATGACCCAGGGCGCATCGAGGAGCAGGGCCACGGCGACCGCCTCGATTGCCACCACGATCACCCGCCAGCCCGCTGCGCGCCCGGCCACGAGGAGCGCGCCGACCGGCCACGCCAGGGCGGCCAGGAACACGAGGGGCACCACGGCCGGCGCGAATCCGGCGGCGGTCGCGATGACGGCGCCCAGCACCGCCACCTGGCCCAGGTGCCGGCTGCGCCAGCGCGGGCCGGGCTCCACCTCGAAGGGGGACAGGCCCGAAGCGCGGGCCAGGCGCAGCGCAATGAAGGGGAAGGCGGCGTAGGCCACCAGCCCGTCCCAACGCCCGCTCCCCAGCGCAGCGTACGGGAGAGGGAGACCGAGGTAGCAGATGACGGCAACGCAGCGCGCCCGCGCCGAGACCAGCGGCCGCATGAAGCGCGCCACGCCGATGGCCCCGACGGGGATGCACCCGAGAAGAAGGACATGTTGCAGCGTCCCCATGGCGCCGAAGAGCACCGTGCCGGTGATGCCGGCGATGCCGAACAGGGGCGCGGCCGGGGCCGTCGTGCCCACGCCGGCCGACTGCCAGCCCGAGAAGAAGTGGTGCCACGTCGAGGACCACGACGGCAGCGGCGCCAGCTGGCCGACGAGAGGAAGCGTGCCGAAGAACAGGTCACGGCTGCCCACGGCGATGACGACGGCCGCGATGGCCATCGCCAGGGCGCGCTGGCGGCCGGTGCTGAGGGGCGACGTGCGGACCCGGCGCCCGAAGCGGTCCCGTCCGGCACGCCGGCCCAGGTCGTCGAGGTCGTCGAAGTCGGCGTCCTCGCTGAAGGCCAGGCCCACGCTGCCGGTCAGCTGGGCCACCTCGGCGTGCTCGCGCTCACGCGAGACGGCCACCGCGTTCGCGGCCTCGAGCCCCTGATGGGAGAGCCGGCTGAAGTAGCCGGAGAGGCGCGCGCTGCCGCGCAGCTGCATCCGGCGGACCTCGGAGTCGGGGAAGAGCCGGTGCTCCGCCAGCTCGCCCCGCAGCAACGAGAGCTCGGTCAGGCGCCGGGCGTTCCAGGTCCAGGCCCGGCGGACGGCGCGCACCCGGTCGCGGTCGCGGGCGAGGAAGGCGACGAGCATTTCGCCCAGGGCCAGCACGGCCGCCTGGGGCAGGACCCGCACAAGGGAGAGCCTCGTGTAGCACTTGAGCACGGCGCGCAGCTCGTGACGACGCTGCAGCATCTGCATGGTGATGGGGTGGCGCGCGTCGCCCTCGGCCGGTACCGCCAACGGCTCGAGGCCGCCGGCCACCGCCTCGCGGTGGCGCACCCGCGCCTCGGGCGCCACGACCACGCGTGAGCCGGCGACCTGGCAGCGCCAGGACAGGTCGAGGTCCTCGCCCATGGCGACGATGCCGGCGTCGAAGCCACTGAGCTCGGCGAAGAGGTCGGCCCGGACAAGGATGCAGCCGCCCGGGGCGACGAAGACGTCCCGCACGGCGTCGTGCTGCCCGTGGTCGACCTCCCCGTCGACGATGCGGTCGACCACGGCGCCCGTCTTGTCGCAGCTCATGCCGACGTGCAGCAAGATGCTCGGGTCGTCCCAGTTGACGAACTTGGGCGACACCACGCCGGCGTTGGAGCGGAACGACTCCTCCACCAGCCTGTGCACGGCGTCAGGATCGAGCGCCACGTCGTCGTGGCACAGCAGGTAGAAGGCCGCCCCCTCGACCATGCCGAGCGCCTCGTTGGTCGACGCCCCGTACCCGGGCCGCCCCGGCAGGTGCCGCACGAAGGCGTCGGGCAGGAGAGCGGCCACCCGTTGGATGACCTCGGTGCCGTCCTCGCCGTTGGCCAGGACCAGCACGGAGAGCTCCTCGTAGTCCTGGGCGGCCAGGGAGGAGAGCGCCTCTTCGAACCAGGGCCCGGGGTCGGTCGTGACCACGACCGCCACCACGGCCGGCACTTGGGCGTCCATCAGGGGCCAGAGGCTATCGGGTTCGAGAAGTGCCCCTCAGGCACGGATTACGTCCATTATGCTTGCTACTGTTTAACAAACGTGATACTCTAGTAACCGTTCGCAGAGGCTCGCCGGCAGTCCTCTGCGTGCGGATCGACAGAGTGAACCGACCAGACAGGAGGCACCTTATGCCTGACGTAACGAACAACATCAATACCCTCTCCAAGGGCGTCACGGACCTCGCCCGCGACGCCGCCTACGTCGCCGTCGGACTCGGCGTGCTGGCCTACCAGCGGGCCCAGGTGCAGCGGCTCGAGCTGCAAAACCGGCTGTCCCAGGACTTCTCACTGGAGCAGACCATCGACGAGGTGCGCCAGGGCGTGGCCAAGGGCTACGCGCAGATCGACGATCTGGCCGAACAGGCCGTGCAGTTCGTCGAGACCACCTTCCAGCCGCTGGAGGACCGGCTGCCCCCCACGGTGACGCAGCTGACCAACCGGGCCCGCGAGCAGGGCCGCGAGGTGCGCAGCCAGATCCGCCACCTCGTCAACGCCTAAGCGCCACCCCCGCGCACGTCGACGACGCTCGCCGTCAGTCCGCCTCCCACGAGGTGAGGACGTCGGCGAGCGTCGTCGCGAGCGGGATGTCAGGCTGCCACCCGGTGGCGGCCCGCAAGCGGGCCGCGTCGCCGCGCAGCACCGGCACGTCGACCGGACGGACCAGCTCCGGATCGGTCTCGAGCTCGAGGTCGGCGCCGGCCAGCTGGAGGAGTTGGGCCACCACGTCGGCCATGGCCACGTCCCGGCCCGAGCACACGTTGTAGACGGACCCCGCCTCCCCACGCTCGACCAGGAGGCGGTAGGCGGCCACGACGTCGCGGACGTCGGTGAAGTCACGGCGGGTGGTGAGCGTGCCCACCCGCAGCGACCGCTGGCCCGAGCGCTTGGCCTCGACGATGCGCTTGGCCATCGCCGGCACGAAGAAGTTGGGCGACTGGCCCGGACCGATGTGGTTGAAGGGCCGGACGACGACGACGGGCTGGCCGTAGCCCCGCCAGGCCTGCAGCGCCACCGACTCGGCTGCCAACTTGCTGGCGGCATAGGGGCTGGCCGGCTCCGTCGGGGTGTCCTCGTCGAGGGGCAGCTGCTCGGGACGCACCACGCCGTAGACCTCCGCCGAGCTCACGACGAGCACGCGGGCGGAGGTCGGCAGGGCGCGGGCGGCGGCAAGGACTTCGGCCGTGCCCAGGACGTTGACCCGCAGCACCTGGCTCGGGTTCTCCCAGCTATCGCCCACGTGGGTCATGGCGGCCAGGTGGTAGACCGCTTCGGGGAGGACGTCGGACATGACCCGGCGCACGGCGGCGGCGTCCGCCACGTCCGTTTCGATGTCGATGACCGCGACCTCGTCACCCTTGTCCTTGAGATGGGCGGCCAGCCACTGCCCCACGAACCCCTTGCCGCCGGTGATGAGCGCGGCGCATGCGCGGAACCCTACTGCGGGGCCGCCAGCGCCACGTCATAGGCCCTGAGGTGGGCGGCCACACTGGCCTCCCAGGTCCGCTCAGCGGCCACGGCCAGGCCGAGAGCACGACGCTCGGTCCCGCGGCCTTCGGCCAGCCCCACCACCAGGGCGTCGGCCAGCGCCGGCACGTCTCCGGGCGGGACGAGGAGCGCGGCGGCGCCCGCCACCTCCGCCATGGCCGTCCCCTCGGTGGTGACGAGCGGTGCCCCGCAAGCCAGCGCCTCGAGCGCCGGCAGCCCGAACCCCTCCTCGAGGGCCGGGTAGGCCACCACGGCCGCCTGCCGCAGCAGGGCCGGCACCGTGGGGTCGGGCACATAGCCGGTGCGCACGACGCGGTCGGCGTGGCGGGCCGCCGCCAGCGCCCGCTCGCTCTCGGCCAGGCCCCAGCCGGTCTGGCCGGCCAGCACCAGGACGGGGTCGGGATGCCGCTCGGCGACCAGATCGAAGGCGCGCACCAGGGGGGCGATGCCCTTGCGCGGCTCGAGTGTGCCGATGTAGGCGACCAGCGGGCGATCGACGGGGAGGCCGAGGGCCTCCAGGTCGGCGCGATCCTGCCCCGGCGCGGGCTCGGCGGGCGAGAACCGGTCGTGGTCCACCCCGTGGGGGGCCACCACGATCGGGGCCCGCACCTGACACGACGCCCGGAGCCGGTCGGCCGTCACCTGGCTGACACAGATGAGCACGCCGGCGCGCAGCGCGGCGCGGCGGATGGCCCGGCGGAAGAACACCGCCTTGGAGCGCACGTGCCACTCGGGGTGGTCGAAGAACGTGCAGTCGTGGATCGTCACGGCGCACGGCACCGGCGAGCGCGCCGGCATGGTGTAGTGCGGCCCGTGATGGAGCGCCACGCCGAGCGACCGCAGCAGCGAAGGAAGACCGACCTGTTCGAAGGAGAGCCGGCCCGGGCGCGACGCCGGCACCTCGGGGCGCACGGTGGCCCCTCCGGCCAGCTCGTGCCAGCGCGCCTCGTCACCGCGCCGGGCCACCAGCGTGACCTCCACGTCGTCGCGGCGGGCCAGGCCGGCGGCGATGGCGATGGTGTAGTAGCCGGCGCCGCCGGGACGCTCGGGCACCGCCGAGACGTCGAGCGTCAGGCTGAGAGGCCCGGTCATCCGAGTGCCCGCCACAGGTCGATGTGCTGGCGCGCCACCGCCGACCACGTCCGGCTGAGCGCGTAGTCGGCACCGCGCGTCGTCAGGTCGGCGCGCACGGCGTCGTCGGTGAGCACGGCGTCGAGCCCGGCGGCGATGTCGTCGACGTCGAGCGGGTCGACGATGCGAGCCGGCGGGTCGCCGGTGGCGCCGAGGTCGTGCACGCTCGGCACCTCGTTGGCCACCACGCACGGCGTCCCCATCCGCATGGCCTCCAGCGGGGGCAACCCGTAGCCCTCGGTGAGCGGCACGTAGGCAAAGGCCCGGGCGCGCTGGTAAAGCCCGGCCAGCACCGGGTCCGACACACCTCCGGTGAAGACGACGCCGTCCGCTTCGGGGGGCCGGGTGGGTTCGGGGCCCCATCCCGCCGGCCCCACGATCACCAGCGGCCACGGGCCGGGCAGCGAGCGGCGGACGCGTTCGAACGCCCGCACGAGCCGGTCCACGTTTTTACGCGGCTCGAGCGTCCCCACGGTGAGGAGGAACTCGCCGGCGATGCCGACCCGGCGCAACAGGGCCGCCGTGGCCGCCGGATCGGGATCGGCCAGGTGGTCGGAGCCGCCGGGGACGACGGTGACGCGACCCGGCTCGACGCCGAACGCAGCCAGGTCGGCCGCCACCAGCTGGGACGGCACGACGAACGCCGACGCCCGGTTGGTCGCCCCGCGCAGGGCCGCCTCGTGCCAGCGCCTGCCGCGCCGCGTCGTGGCCTCGGGCTGCCGGCGCCACGCCACGTCGTGCACGGTGACGATCAGCGCGCCCGGGCTCCCACGCCGGAGCCGGGGCGCGGCCAAGGACACCGAGTGGACGGCGTCGTAGCCCCCGGGTGCCCGGGACAGGCCGTGGTCCCAGGCGCGGCGTCAAGAGCAGGCCCGGAAGCGGCGAGGTGAGCAGGGGTCGCCCGAAACCGGCCAGAGGGTCGGTGGTGGCCGCGGAGAAGAAGCGGCCGGGCGGGCGACTGGCCAGAAGGGTGACGTCGATGTCCCGGCCGTCTCGCGCGCAGCCTCCGAGGCCGGAGAGGAGCCCCCGTGCGTAGATGCCGATGCCGCCGGGCACGCGGCGCCGCAGCTGCTCGGCCGCGATGAGCACCTTTGGTCCCTGCTCAGCCACGGGCGTCCGCCGCGTCCCAGTAGAGGCGCTCGAGCCCGTCCCCACACCGCTCCCACGAGAAGCGGGCGGCACGCCGCGCCCCGGCCTCGATCAGCCGCGCCCGCAGCGCCTCGTCGCCCAGGCAGTGATCGAGCGCGGCCACCAGCGCGTCGTGGTCCCCGGGATCGACCAGGAGCGCGCCATCCCCGAGGATCTCGGGCAGCGATCCGGCCCGCGTCGCGACGACGGGTACCCCGGCGCGCATGGCTTGCAGCGGCGGGAAGCCGAACCCCTCGTAGAGCGACGGGTAGGCCAGCAGGGCGGCCCCGGTCAGCAGGGCGGCCAGGTCGGCCTGCTCGACCCATCCGGTGCGCACCACGCGGTCGCGGCACGATGAGGCGGACAGGGCCGACGCCAGGGCGTCGTCGCCCCAGCCGGGTGGCCCCGCCAGGACCAGCCGGACGCCGGGGTGGCGGGCGGCCGCCTCACCGAACGCCCGCACCAGCCCCGGCAGGTCCTTGCGCGGCTCGGCCGTTCCCACGGCCAGGCAGTAGCGCTCGCTCCCCGCGGGCAGGAGCCGGCGCCGGGCGGCCCGGGCGTCGGCCTCGTCGATCTGAGGCAGGTGCGGAATGCCCGGGTGCACCGTCCGCACGCGCTCGGGGACGGCCCCGAAGGCCTCGACCACCTCGGCCGCCACGAACTCGGAGTCGGTGTGCACCCAGGCGCCCCGGCGCAAGGCCCGGCGGATGAGGCCCGGATAGGCCAGGGTGGCGGGGTCGCACAGCTCGGGGTGGTGCAGCGGCGTGAGGTCGTGCACCGAGGCGACGGCGGCGGCGCGCGCCGTCGGCGGCACGACGAAGTTGGTGCCGTGCACGACGTCGGTCGGGCCGATGAACCACTCGACGGGCGGCAGGTCAGACCGGGCCCACAACGCGTGCAGCGGGCGCGCCGGCATGGGTCGCTGGTGGGCGCCGACACCGGCCGGCAGCCGGGCGGCGAGCGCGCCGCGCCGGCGCCAGCTCACGGCGAAGGCGCGGACGTCGACAGTCGGTCGGTGCGCCAGCGCGGCGAGCGCGCCCCGGCAGAAGGCTCCGACGCCGGTCGGGAGCCCGAGGAGGGGGAGCGCGTCCACGGCCACCCTGAGCGACTCCTGGGTTGCTTGGTGGTCATGCAAAGGGAAGACCTCGTATCTGGAATGGCATGGAATCAGAGGGTTCGCGCTACCGCCGCATCCTGATAGAGCTTCACCAGTTGCTCTGTGCAGCGCTGCCAACTAAAGGAGGCCGATCGAGACACTCCCGCCTCGCTCAGGCGCTGATGCAAGTCATCGTCGGTCAGAACTCGTCTCAATTCATAAGCCAGCGCAGAATGATCGCCAAGGTCGACGAGAATCGCCGCGTCACCCAGTATCTCAGGCAATGACCCAGCCCGAGTGGCAACGACCGGAACGCCAGCCGCCATGGCCTGGAGGGGGGGAAAGCCAAAGCCCTCGTAGATCGATGGATACGCAAGCACCGACGCTCCTCTCAGTAGGGCGGCCAGCGTGTGCTGATCGACCCAACCCGTACGCACCACTTTCGCCCTAGCTGCCGCCGCCTGCACCGCGACCTCCAAAGCTGTGTCTCCCCACCCTTTTGGACCGGCCAGCACGAGCGCGACGTCATGTTCGCTTGCTGCCAATTCATCGAAAGCGCGCACGAGACTGGGCAAATCCTTGCGCGGTTCCGCCGTGCCGATCGCGAGAACGTAACGAGATATGCCGGCCGGAAGATAGCGAGAAGTGATCGTCCGAGCAGCGTTCGCTTCGATTTCCGGCAGTTGAGGGACCCCATGCGTGATCGCTCGAACCCGGGAGGGATCGACTTCGAAGGACTCGATCACCTCGCTTGCGACAAATTCTGAGACTGCGTGGACCCACGCCCCTCGGCTCAACGCCCGTCGGATCAGATCCGGATAAGCCAGCGATGCCCTCGTACACATTTCGGGATAGCGGAGAGGCGTGAGGTCGTGCACAGTGAGAACGGCAGCAGCCTCCTTGGTCGGCCCAACCACGAAGTTCATTCCGTGTACAACGTCCACATGGCCGATGAACCATTCGATCGGTGGTTCGTCTCGCCTTCTCCACAGAGCCTGAAGAGGTCGAGGTGGCATGCGACGCCGCACCGGGGCGACGTTCCTGGGCAGAAGGGATTCGAACATGCGCTGTCGGCGCAATGTGACGGCAAAGCCCCGCAGACTGAGATCGTTGCGCACCGCCAACGCATTGAGCGCTTCTCGACAGAAGGTACCCACGCCAGTCTGGTTCCCCAACAATGGGGTTGCATCGAGAGCGACGCGGAGTGGTAACTGTCGCGGCGTTGGATCACTCATCCGGAGTCTCCTCAAGACTTCCGCTGAAGAAACAGCGCATGGCGCAGCAAAGGTCTGACGTGATCGGGATCAGATACTGTTCGCCTATGGAGAAATCGACACAATCCTCCTGGGAGCAGTGGGGACGACTTGATCCGCTGTGGGCGATAATCACGATCGACGGCAAGGAGTTCGGTCGATGGGATCTCGATGAGTTCTTCAACACCGGCCATGAGACCATTCACTCCCTCTGGTCAACCGCGTCTGAACTCGGGCTTCCTCATGCCACCCGTCGGGCCCTCGACTTCGGCTGTGGAGTGGGACGGCTGACTCGCGCCCTTGGTGAACACGTTGACCAGGTAATTGGGCTCGATGTGGCGCCTTCAATGATCAGACTTGCTCACGAGTACAACGCCGAACAAGGGAATTTGACCTTTCTCATTCACGACGACACCGATTTGCACAGATTTGAAGATGGCCGGTTCGACGTCGTCTGTTGCCTTCTGGTCCTTCAACATCTTGCTTCTGATCGTGACATTCTCACCTACATTGAAGAGTTCGTGCGCGTTCTCGCTCAGGGCGGGCTTCTACTGCTTCAACTTCCAGTGGAAATGCCACCCGCGCATCCCCGCGTGGGATTCAGATCGGCCCTCCGGCCACGGACCCGCCTAGCTCAGGGGCTGCTCCGACTCGGAGTTCCCCCAGAGGTCCTCTATCGGCACCTCAAATTTTGGAGGCCTGAGATGACCATGCGCGCCGTCAGCAGGGACTCGGTCCTTGAAGCGGTCGAGGCAAAGGGCGGGAGGCTGGTATTGAGTTCCGATCCGGCAATCGATCCTTCAGGCGTGCATAACTTGTTCTGTTTCATCACCCGCGATTGAACTGCTCAGGTCGTTATCGCTCCGTCGATGGAGAGGATCGCGCCCGTGACGTAATCCGCCTCGTGCGAGCCTAGGTACGCGAACGCACCGGCGATCTCGTGCGGGTAGGCGAAACCGAGCGGGGTCATGATCCGCTCAATCAACTTCCAGTCGGCGTCGGTTGGCGGTCCGAAGTTGTGGATGATGGGCGTGTCCACGCCACCAGGGGCCACGCCGTTGACGCGCACACCGCGGGCCATGTACTCCACCGCGAGGGCCTTGGTGAGCAGGTTCACCCCGCCCTTGGACGCGCAGTAGGCGGCCGAGTACGGCTGCCCGATGACGCCGGCCGTCGACACGGTATTCACGATGGCCCCGCCGTGCTCGATCATGCCCGGGAGCACGGCACGGCACATCAGGAACGTCCCGGTCAGGTTGACCGCGATGATCTTCTCCCAGCCGCTCAGCGACTGCTCCGGCGTGTGCGCGAAGCCGCCGATGCCGGCGATGTTGCAGAGATTGGTGATGTGGCCCAGCTCCTCACGGGCCTGGGACACGGCGGCGGCCACCGCGTCCTCGTCCGTCACGTCGCAGCGCAGCGCGATCGCACGCCCCCCGGCATCGGCCGACTCCTCGTTGATTTCGAGGGCCACGGCCAGGACCGGGTCGTCGGCCACGTCGAGGCAGGCCACGGCCGCACCCTCGGCGGCCAGGCGGCGGGCCGTGGCGCGCCCGATGCCCGAACCGGCGCCGGTGACGACGGCCACGTGCCCCTGGTAGCGCCCGGGGGTCACCATTTCGGGGGTCGTGCCGCGGCTTGGGTCCGACTCGCCGACTCTGGTGGTGGGGCTCATGCACGCTCCTTCTCGTCGCCCGCTGCGCTGGGGCCACTGCCTAGCACCTGAGGGCCGGGACCACGACTCGGGGCCAGGCGGCGGCGCCGCTCGTCGGCTGCCGGCTCGGCCAGCGCGGCCAGCCGCCCCGGGTCGACCTTCATCATGGGCGTGAGCGGCAGCTCGTCGACGACGGCCAGCGCGTCCGGAGCCTTGTAGTCCGACAGGGCACGGGCGCAGTGCGCGCGCAGCTCCTGCAGGTCAGGGGTGGCTCCCCCCTCGGCCACCACGACTGCCACCCCGATTTCGCCGAGGACGTCGTCGGGTACGCCCACGAGGGCGACCCGGTTCACCGTCGGGTGCGACGCCAGAACCTCCTCCACCTCGGCCGGGTAGACGTTGTAGCCGCCGCGGATGTAGCGCTCGTGGGCCCGGCCGGCCAGCTGCAGGTTGCCCTTCTCCGTGAGCAGCCCGAAGTCGCCCGTGGTCAGCCAGCCATCGGGCGACAGGACCGAGGCCGTGGCCGCAGCGTCGAGGAGCTCGTCGACGGCGCGCCCGGCTCCGGGACCCCGCCCCCAGTAGCCGCGCATGGCGGCGGCGGAGCGCAGGCGGACCCGGCCGACCGATCCGGGTGGGGCGGGCCGCCCTTCGTCGTCGACGATGGACAGCTCGACGCCGGGCACCGGGCGCCCCACCGTGAGGGCGACCTCCTCGTCGCTCGACTCCAGCGTGGTGCCGGTCCCGAGCGACGTCTCGGTCGAGGTGTAGCGCACCACGACCGGGACGCCCAGCCGGCGGCGCATTTCGCCCACCATTTCCGCGGTCGTGCGCGCCGCGCCGGTGGCGGCGATGCGGAGCGCGCCGAGGTCGGTGGCGGGCAGCTCCGGGCTGGCCAGCATGAGTGCCCACTGCGTGGGCACTCCCTGGGCGACGGTCACCCGTTCCTCGGCCATGATGCGTACGGCGTCGTCGGCCCGCCACGGCGTCGGCGTGATGACCGTGGTGATGCCGTGGGCGATTTCGTCCCAAGCCCGCGTCATGTAGCCGACGTGCGCGAAGGGCAGCGGTGAGAGCCGGCGGTCGCCGGGCTGGCTCAGGACATCCGTCCCGTCGGCCACGGCAGCGAGGTTGGCGTGATCGAAGACGGCACCCTTGGGGTGGCCGGTCGTGCCGCTCGTCCAGACCACCGCCACCGGGTCGTGCGGCGCGAGGTCGGGCCAGGTCGCCGGGGGATCGCCCTCCCAGGCCGACGCCGCCTCCGCCCGGTCGGCCACCGCGACCGCGCCCACGTCGGGGCCGGGCGTGCCCGGGTCGATCACGGCGAGCACGGGCGAGGCGCGGTCCACGATTGAGGCAACCTCGGCGGCGCCCATGCGGGGGTTGATGCCCGAGGTGATGGCGCCCAGGCGCAGCAGGGCCGCGTACAGCACGGCGTAGTCGATCGACGACGGCAGCATGAGGCACACGACGTCGCCCCGGCCGACGCCGCGACGGGCCAGCCACCCGGCGACGCCGGCGGCGGCGCGGTCCCACTCGGCGAAGGTGAGGCGCCGGCGGGGGCGCGCCGGCCCGGCCGGCTCGACATAGGCCTCGACGTCGCCGTGCACGACGGCCGCCTCGCGCAGGACGGACACGACCGTGTCGTGCCGGTCCGTGGCAAGGCGCGCTGACATGGCGGGCGGCGATGGTACCAGGGGCCCGCCGCACCGGCGGCCCGGTCAGCCCTCCTAAGCTCGCCCTGTGCTGGTGGCCCTGTGCGGCGGCGTCGGGGCCGCCCGGATGCTCTCGGGGCTCGTACGCGTCGTGCCGCCCGATGAGATTTCGGCCATCGTGAACGTCGGCGACGACATGGTGCTGCACGGCCTGCACATCAGCCCCGACCTCGACACCGTCACCTACACCCTCGCCGGCATGGACAACCGCGACACGGGCTGGGGCGTGGCCGGCGAGACATGGGCCGTCATGGACGAGCTGGCCCGCCTGGGCGGTGAGGACTGGTTCCGCCTGGGCGACCGAGACCTGGCCACCCACCTGTTCCGGACGGGCCACCTGCGCGCCGGGTCACCGCTCAGCGCGGTGACCGCGCTGTTGGCCGAGCGGCGCAGCGTGCCCGTGCGGCTGCTGCCGGTGACCGACGACCCGCTGCGCACCCGGGTCACGCTGGCCGAGGCCACCACGCTCGGGCCGGCGGGCACCGAGGTCGGCTTCCAGGACTACTTCGTCCGCCTGCGCCACGAGGTGGCCGTGAGCGGCGTCCGCTTCGAGGGCGCGCCCGCCGCCCTCCCGGCGCCGGGCGTCATGGAGGACCTCGAGCGCGCCGAGGTCATCGTCGTGTGCCCGTCGAATCCGGTCGTCTCCATTGGGCCCGTGCTCGCCGTACCCGGCGTGCGCGAGGCGCTCGTGCGGCGCCGGGACCGGGTGGTCGCCGTCTCGCCCATCATTGCGGGCGCCGCGTTGAAGGGCCCGGCCGACCGCCTCATGGCCGAGCTCGGCACCGAGTCGTCCGTCGTCGGCGTGGCACGCCTGTACGCGCCGTGGGTCAGCACGCTGGTGGTGGACGACGCCGACGCCGCCGGCGCGTCCGACGTGGAGGCCGAGGGCGTGCGTTGCGTCGTGACGGACACCGTCATGAGCTCGCCGGAGCGGGCAGCCGCTCTGGCCCGGGTGGTGGTCGGTGCCGGACGCTGAGGGCGTGCTCGTGCTCCCGGTCACCGGGTTGGGCGAGGTGGCGGCGGGCACCGACCTGGCCCGGTTCATCGCCGATGCGCTCGCACCGGCGCGCCCCGGGGGGACGGAGCTGGGTGACGGCGACGTGGTCGTCGTCACCCAGAAGATCGTGTCCAAGGCCGAGGGCAGGTTGGTGGCCCTCGACCACGCCGATCCCGCGGCGAAGCAGGCGCTGGTGGCGAGCGAGTCGGTCCGGGTGCTGCGCCGCCGGGGCGAGCTGGTGATCAGCGAGACCCGCCACGGGTTCGTGTGCGCCAACGCCGGCGTCGACCTCTCCAACGTGGCGGACGGCACGGCGGCGCTGTTACCCGAGGACTCGGATCGCTCGGCCCGGCGCATCAGGGCCGGGCTGCGGGCGTGCCTCGACGTTGACGTCGGGGTCATTGTGTCCGACACATTCGGCCGCGCCTGGCGCCGCGGCGTCACTGACGTCGCCATCGGCTGCGCCGGCGTGGCCGCCGTGGTCGACCTCAAGGGCACCCTCGACGCCGGCGGCCGCGAGCTGGTCGCCACCGAGGTCTGCGTGGCCGACGAGCTGGCCTCGGCGGCCGAGCTGGTCATGGGCAAGGACCGCGGCGTGCCGGTCGCCGTGGTGCGCGGGGTGCCCGCCGAGTGGCTGCGTCCGGCGTCGGTCCGCGCCGAGGTGATCCGGCCCGCCGACGAAGACCTCTTCCGCTGAGGAGGTCCGCCGGGGCGGTCAGTCCAGGTGACCCCGGATGTGCTCGAGCACGGCCCGCGTGCCGTCGGCCAGCTGGGTCCACGGGCGCCAGCCGAGCTGAATGGCGGCCCGCTCGACGTCCAGGCTGGACCGCATCAGCTCCCCCGGTCGTGGCGGCGCCAGCCTGGCGGTCACCTCGACGCCCGCCACGTCGGCCATGGTGTCCAGCAGTCGGTTGACCGACGTCTCTTGCCCCGTGGCGACGTTGCACACGAGCCCGCCGCCCCGGGTGGCGGCGCGCACGAAGGCGTCGACGACGTCGTCGACGAACACGAAGTCGCGTGTCTGCTCTCCGTTGCCGAAGATGGTCACGGGCTGGCCGCGCAGGATCCGCTGGGCGAAGATGCTGACGACACCCGCCTCCCCGTGCGGGTCCTGGCGGGGCCCGTACACGTTGCCGAGGGCCAGCGCACAGAACTCCAAGGCGTGCAGGGCGCGGTAGGCCACCAGGTAGTCGATGACCGCCTTCTTGGCCACGCCGTACGGGGAGAGCGGATGATGGGGATGGGACTCGCGCACCGGCAGGTCCTCGGCGTCGGGTTCGCCGTAGAGGGTGCCGCCGCTGGCGGCGAAGACGACGCGCTCGCTCTCGGCCTGACGTGCGCCCTCGAGGATGTTGAGCGAGCCCACCACGTTGACGGTGGCGTCGAAGGCGGGGCGCTGCACCGAGACCCGCACGTCCGCTTGCGCGGCCAGGTGGAACACCAGTTCGGGGCGGCGGCGCGCCATCAGCTCGACCACCGCGGGCACCGATATGTCCAGATGGTGGATGGTGAGCGCCCGGCCGGCACTGCTTCGGGCGTCGGCGAGGTTGGAAAGCGACCCCGTCGAGAAGTCGTCGACCACGTCGACCTCGTGGCCCTCGACGAGCAAGCGATCCACGAGGTTGGACCCGATGAAGCCCGCACCTCCCGTGACGAGCGTTCGCATGGCGCGGCCTGTTCTAGCCCGAGACCCGCTCGCCGTCGACCACCGTTCCGGAGGACACCACCGCGTCGGCCCCGAGAACCGACACCGGACGGATGTCAGCCCGCTGGCCGACCACGGAACGGGGGCCCATGACGGATCCGGCCACCTTGGCGTTCGCGGCGACGTGGCAGCCCTCCATGAGGACCGAGTCCCTCACGACCGCTCCGGCCGTGATCACCGCGCCCGGACCCAAGATGCTGCGGGCCACCTGCGCCCCGGACTCGACCCGGCAACCGGCGAACACGACCGAGGGGCCCACGACCTGGCCGGCCAGCTCGCTCTCGCCTTGGGTCAGCACCTGGCCATCCCGGCGCGTCAGCCCGGGCGCGACGTCGGCGCCGCGCCTCCCGTTCACGTAGTCGAAGTTCGCCTCGAGGTAGGCCGACGGCGTGCCGGTGTCGAGCCAGTAGCCCCCGTCGGAGAGCGCGAACAGGCCGCCGTCGCGCACCATGGCGGGGAAGGTCTCGCGCTCGATCGACACCCGGCCCCCTTCGGGGATCCGGCGGAGCACCGAGGCCTCGAGCACGTAGGTGCCGGCGTTGATTTCGTTCGTCGGCGCCTCGTCCCGCGGCGGCTTCTCCACGAAGGCCGTGACCCGTCCGTCCCGGTCGGTGGGGACGACGCCGAAAGCGGAGGGGTCGGCGACGGGGTGCAACGCGATGGTGCCCTCGGCGCCCCGGTCGCGGTGGAATTCGATCAGCGCGATCAGGTCGAGGTCGGTGAGCACGTCCCCGTTGACGACGACAAAGGTCTGGTCCACCCCGGCGAAGGTGGCGGCGAAGCGGACGGCGCCCGCGGTGTCGAGCGGCTCGGGCTCGACGGCATAGGTCAGGCGCACGCCGGCGGCGTGCCCGTCCGGGTAGGCCTCCATAAAGGCGTCGGGCAGGTACCCGAGCGACAGGACGGCCTCGTCCACCCCGTGGGACGCCAGGTGCCCGAGCACGCGCTCGATCATGGGCACGCCGACGATCGGGAGCATCTGCTTGGGCGTCGACAGCGTCAGGGGACGCAACCTCGTACCCTCGCCGCCGACGAGGACGACCGCTTTCATTACTTCGTCGTCGTGGTCGTGGTCGACGGCGGCTTCGTGGTCGTCGTGGTCGACGCCGCGGTGGTCGGCGTCGTCGTGGCGGCCGACGGCGCGGTGGTGGTCGTAGTCGCCACCGGTTGGGTGCCGGCGAGGGTCTCCAACAGGGCGGTGATGGTCGTGCCGGGCGGTTTGGGCAGCTGCACGTTGTCGGGCACGAAGCCGACCGTGATGAGCTGGCGGTTCACGAACTTGAGGTCGGCCGACTTGACCGTGGTGAGACCACCCGTCTGCACCAGCTGGTTGTTCTCCGTCTTCGTCGTGATGACCCACCAACGGGCCTCCACCTCGCCGACCTTTCCGGCATCCGGCGTCCCCTTTCCGCACTTCTGCCCGTTCTTGTACAAGGGCACGCTGGCGGAGGGGTACTTCAGCGTCGTGTTGGTGAGAGTGAGGCCGGTGTAGCCGTCGGCGAACTTGCCCAGCGTGGCGTTGTTGCCGGCCTCGCTGGCGTCCTTGGGGTGGATCAAGAGGACCCCTTCGCCCGTCGTGGTAAGACCGGTGGTGGCGGTCGAGGGCGATGCGGCCAGTGCGGGCTGCGTGGTGCCACAGATGTCGAAGGCCAGCGCAGCGTGCCATGTCGTGTTGGTCGTCGGCTCGACAACCGGAGGGTTCTGGTTGTAGTGGTACTTGGCCACCGCGACAGACACGAGCCCGATCAGGACGATCACCACCAGCGCGGCATACCAGTTGACCGGCATCTGCCCGCGATAGGTGGTGCCACCACCCGTTGCGGCGGCGCGTGCGACCGATCTACCCGAGGAGCTTCTCGCCATGGCGGGTGGCAACCCTACAGCCTGGCGGGGTACCCCCGGCTGCAGGCAACTCCCGCAGCAGGTCGTGGTAGAGCGCCATCGTGCTGGGATGGAGGGACTGGAGCAGGGAGTGGTTCCGGCGCCGCTGCGGCGACGGCGAGTCCGCCGCTGCGTCTCCGGCCAGTGTGAGCAATTGGCCCATGGTCGAATGCAGCCCCACCCGGTTCCCCTGAACGGCCGCGGCGCGCAACAGGGCGCGGTAGAGGCGCTCGTCGAACGGGCACGCCGCCATGGCGCGCCGGACCACCCACTCCGCGTCCTCACCGCGCCCGAGGCGGGAGAGCAGGCCGGCGCCGCGCACCGCCGTACGCACGATCAGCATCTCGACGGTCGGTTGCGTGCCGTCAAAGATGGCCCAGTCGACGTGACGCAACCCGGCGAAGACGGGCCCGCGCACGAGGTGCATGGCTTCGACGAGGCGGCGTGGGTCGTCCGATTGGCCGAGCGCCGCGAAGCGCTCGACGTCGGTGGCCACGCCGGCACCCAGGCGAAGGACGGTCCCACGCGGCAGATGGCTGTTGCCATCCGCCGCGTGGCCCAGGGCGCGGCGCGCGTCCGACGCCGTCGAGTGCACGCTCGACGCGGCCACGGGCCGATCGGGCCACAGGGCGGCCGACCACTCGGCATGGCGCACGCCGCGGCGGTGGAAGGCCAGGTACACCGCGAGCTCGAGCGAGGCCGAGCGCCGGAACGGGTGGGCGGCGCCGCGGACCGTGACAGGGCCCATGACGGCGATATCGACCTTGGTACCAGGCACCTCGGTGAACGGTCGGGGTCCTGGGGTGTCATGGGGCGAACTCCCCTTCGGTGACAAGTGACCCGATGTTGCCCCTGGCCGGCGGGCGAGTAATCCGTCTGGCGGGGCCCGTGGTCCGTAGGGAGAGACGACCAGGCCCGAAGCGCGCTACTGCCGCTGACGAAGCCGACTGGATGGTCCGCCGCCGAGCCCCCGTATCAACAAGGGGCACGTCGCGGCGTCGAAGTGAGATCGGGCGAATCGTCCCGCCACCGAGAACGAGGTAATCCCGTCAGGCGGCCTCAGTGGCGACGAACAGCGATTTGTACATCGCATTCATTTCGGGCAGCTGATAATGGGCCTGAAGGCCGCTCGGGTTGGGTAGGAGCCAAAGAAGGGCGCCGCCCAGGAGTTCGGGCTGGGGACCGATTACGGCTTTCGGTCTGAGGAAGGCCGTCCGGTACGCCTGCAGCCCGAGCACTGCGACGCAGCGAGGCCGCAGCTTCCCCACCTTGGCCTCGAGCTGCGCTGCGCCTTCACGCAGTTCGGCAGCACCGAGTTCGCTGGCGGCCGCTGTCACCCGCCCCACAAGGTTCGTGATGCCTACGCCGAGTCCGGGCAGCGTGTGCTGGTCGGCGGGTAAGAGAACGGACTCGGTGAACCCTCCGGCACAAAGCAACTTCCAGAACCGGTTCCCCCGGCGGGCGAAATGGAGGCCGAGGGCGCCCGAGAGTGTCCCAGGATTGATGCCGCAGAAAAGCACGCGCAGATCCGGACCGACCAGATCGGCGAGAAGCTGCTCCATGGAGCGAGAACATACGCTCACGCGGAGGTGCCTCTCGCTCTCCGAGCTGGCCGTCATGGCTGCAATCCACTTCCCGCCCTGGCGGAGGCCGGAGTAGACCATAAGCCGTGAAGCTCAAGCTGGACCTGCACGAGATCTACAACCGAGGCGAGGATATCGATCGTGCCCTGCGAAGCGTTATAGAGGAAGCGATTGAGAAGAAGGTTCGGTTGGTGGAGATCATCCCAGGCAAGGGAAGCGGCCAGCTCAAAAAGCGTGTACTGCGATTCCTCGACCAGAAGGACATCAAGGCGCTCTATGACCGAGTCGAGAAGGACTCTCACAATTACGGACGGGTCTTCGTCCACTTCCGACCGAAGTAAGCGATGATCGATTTGCACTCAGCCTGGCACGGTGGGATGCCAAAGGGCAGGGAGGTTTGGCCGTCCGTCCGACTCAGGTACCCGCCCGCGTGCCTTCGCCGGTGACGAGAACGATCTTCCCTCGGGTGTGCCGCTGCTCGAGCAACTCATACGCTGCACGCACGTCACGCAGGGCAAAGGTGGCTGCGATCGGAACCTCAAGCTCTCCCAGCTCAATCAACTCCGCCAGCTCCGAGATGACGCTCCCTACATCGTCGACGGTTGACATTCCGTCCACGTGGGTTCCATGTCGTGCTCCCGACTCCCGGTCAGTGATCGTGTCAACTCGATCCGGCTTGACACCGAGTTCGTCGACAGCAAGGTCGACATAGCCTCCCCCGAAGCAGTCGATAAAGGCGTCGATCCCGCCGCCTGCTGCAGCGCGAAGACGCTCCGCAAGGCCGTCGCCGTAGCTGACGGCCGTGATGCCCATTGACTCCAACCAGTCTGAGTTCCCAGCTCCGGCGATGCCCACTACGGTCGCCCCCAACCGGCGGGCCAACTGGACGGCGATCGATCCCACCCCGCCAGCAGCGGCGGAGACGGCGATTACCTCGCCGGGCTTCACCCCAACGGACTTCACCGTCGCCCATGCCGTGGTGCCGGCGACATACAAGGAGCCGGCGGCCTCCCACGGCACCCTTGGCAGCTTTGGCACGGCGTGATCGGCGGGCAGACTCACTGCCTCCGCCTGGCTCGACCGCTCATCGCTCCAGCCGACTACCTCGGCGCCGACGGCGACACCGTCTACCCCCTCACCGATTTCTGCGACCACACCAGCGAGGTCGCTGCCCTGCCCGGACGGGAACGTGGCCGGCCAGAGCTTGTCGAGCAGTCCCCTTCGGATCGACGTCTCACCGGGATTGATGGCGGCCGCCACCACATCGATGACAATCCGCCCCGGCCCGGGACGTGGACGGGGAACCTCCACCACGTTGAGAACGTCAATCTCCCCGTAGTGATCGAAGCGAACGGCTTGCATCGTGTCACCACTCATGTGCGGTGCAACCTAGGATCTGAGTCCGATATTCCACTCTCGGTCGCCGTTTCCTGGCCTCAAGGGAGGAAGGTCACGGGCCCTTGTGGGCATTCGAGTTGCCGCTCCGAATTCGATGACCGGGCTACTGCTTTTCCCGGGGTACGTGCCGAGCGAGACGGCGCACGACCGGCGTTCGCAGCATCCGGTCACGTGTCGGGTCGGTCGGTGTAGATGCCTCCCAGGCCCGAGTGGATCTCCAGCCACTCGGCTCCGTCGTCCCCGGCCGTCCAGGAGTACAGGGCGTCGGGGGAGAAGTAGCCCATCCCGGCGGTGACCCGCTGGCTGCCGAAGCGCAACTCGCCGCGGAGGACGTAGTTGACCTGGTAGGTGCCGTGCCGGTGAGGCTTCACGCGCTCCCCGGGTTTGGCGGTCTCGTGGTAGACGCAGAGCCGGTCCGTCTGGACCAGCGTGCGGGTGACGAGATCCCGACCCAGCAGCTCGAACAGTTCCTCGGCACCGGAGGCGCCGGCCAGCATGTCCTCGTTCCTCACGCCGGGGACGGCCCCGACGTCGAAGACGAACGGTCGCAGGTCGTCCACCCGCTCAGTGTTCCACAGCGCCCGCCCGAAAGGGTGGGCCGCCTCCTCTGCGTCGGCGCACCCGACGCAGGAGTCAGCTCGAAACCGCTTATGGGAAGCTGCTGCTCATGGAGATTGGTGTCGCATACCCCCAGACCGAACTTCGAGGCGATCCGGCCGCCGTTGGCGAATTCGGAAGAGCGGTCGAGGACTTGGGCTTCGATCACATTCTCACCTACGACCACGTACTCGGAGCCGTTCACGCCGACCGAACACCACCATTGGCGGGCCCTTATACCGAGCGTGACCCTTTTCACGATCCGTTCGTCATGTTCGCCTATTTGGCTGCCATCACGGAGCGAATCTCCTTCACCACCAGGATCCTCATCCTGCCGCAACGCCCGACGGCACTTGTGGCCCGACAAGCGACCGATGTCGATCTTCTCCCAGACGGTCGGCTGCGCCTCGGTGTGGGCATCGGTTGGAACTACGTCGAGTACGAGGCGCTCGGCCAAGAATTTCATACCCGCGGTGCGAGGCAGGAGGAGCAAATAGAGCTACTCCGCCGGTTGTTCACTGAGCTGGTCGTCGACTTCTCAGGTCGTTTCGACCGAATTGACAGGGCTTCGCTCGTGCCGAAGCCTACGAGGCCCATTCCGATCTGGCTCGGTGGATCCGGCGAGAAGGCATTTGACCGGGCCGCCAGGCTCGCGGACGGCTTCATCTTTTTCGGTGGCGGGGTCGATCGCGCCATCGCCTCCTGGAGACAACTGCGTGATCGTGTCGGTGATCTCGGCAGGCCGGTCCAAGACTTCGGCGGGGACTACGTCGCGTTGAGTGGAGCCGACGTAGCCGAACTCACCAGGGAGATAGATGCTTGGCGCGAGGCAGGTGGCACCCACGTCACCGTGGTGACGATGGATCTGGGCCTGAACTCTGTCGGCAGCCACGTCGACTACCTGGCCAACCTCGGCGGGCGTGCTCAATCTGCCGTAGTCGGCGTCGGCGAGTTCGGCGAATACGTCCGTGTGCTCGGAGCCGGTGACCCAATCGAGTGCTGGTGGTCATAGGGAACTGAGGCTGTCCCGGCAACGGGGGCCATCGACGTCGCTCGACGTCCATCAGGGTGGGGGCGGAGGGAGTCGAACCCTCACTTGGGACGGTTTAAGCGCCCTGCCTCTGCCAATTGGGCTACGCCCCCGGTACCACCATCTTGACCCCGGTGGCGCCCGCCGTGAGGATGGCCAGGTGTCCGGTGATCTGCGCGGGGTCGATCTGACCGACCTCGACACGTTCGCTCAGGGTTTCCCGCACGACATCTTCCGCCGGCACCGCGAGGACGCCCCGGTGTGGTGGCACGCGCCGACCCGGCACACGCCGGACGGGGAAGGCTTCTGGTCCGTTGCCACCTACGACGAGGTGCTGGCCGTCCTGAACGACCCGATGACGTACTCCTCGGAGACCGGGGGCGACCGGCCCTACGGCGGGACCATCATTCAGGACCTGCCGGTGGCGGGCATCGTCCTGAACATGATGGACGACCCCCGCCACGCGCGCATCCGGCGCCTGGTGACGCGTGGCCTCACGCCGGCAGCCGTCCGGGACCTCGAGGACGAGCTGCGCCGGCGCATGCGGGCGCTGCTCGAGGGGGTGGGCGACGAGTGCGACTTCCTCCTTGATGTGGCCGCCGAGCTGCCCATGCAAGCCATCTGCCTCCTGCTCGGCGTGCCCGAGCAGGACCGCCACCTGCTCTTCCGGGCCGTCGAGCACATCTTCGACCTCCCCGACGAAAGCGACTTCCTGGCCATGAGCCCGCAGCGCCAGGCCGCGCTCGACCACATGTACGGCTACGGCATGCAATTGATAGAGGAGAAGCGCGCCAGCCCCAGCGACGACATGCTCTCTGCCGTCATCCACGCCGAGCTGCCCGACACCGAGCCGGCGCGGCTGAGCGAGGACGAGCTCTCCGCCTTTTTCTCCCTCCTGTTCTCCGCCGGTGCCGAGACCACCCGCAACGCCATCGCCGGAGCCATGCTGGCGTTCGTCGACTGGCCGGACCAGCTCGAGCAGTTGCGCGCCGGGGTGCTGGGCTTGGACGCGGCGGTCGAGGAGATCCTGCGCTGGACGACGCCGTCGCCCTCCAAGCGCCGCACGGCGACCGTCCGCTGCGAGCTCGGCGGTCGGCGCATCGAGCCGGGACAGAAGGTGGTCGTGTGGGAGGGGTCGGCCAACCGCGACGCGAGGCGCTTCCCCGACCCGGAACGCTTCGCGCTGGGGCGTGATCCCAATCCCCACTTGGCCTTCGGGCACGGCGTCCACTTCTGCCTCGGGGCGCACCTGGCGCGCCTCGAGATCCGGGTCGCGCTCGAAGAGGTGCTGCGCACCGTGGAGTCGTTCGAACTGGCCGGTCCGCCCGTATGGACCCGGAGCAACCGCCACTCCGGCATCCGCCATCTCCCCCTGCGGCTGCACCGGCGTACCGGCGAGCCTTCGGGAGGATGAGCTACCCCGGCACGCCCGCCACGAGCGGACGGTGGCGCTCGAGGACGGCCAGCTCCTCGTCACGCGGCGCCGCTTCCAGGTGCGTCCGCGCCCCGAAGACCATCGTCGAGCGATCGGCGGGATTCCAGGTGTGCCACGGCCCGAGGCCCTCGTCTGAGGGGTCGCCGCACCGGGCAAAGGCGAGCCACGCGTCCTGCATCTGGACCGAGAGCGTCTCGACCTCCGGGCCAGCGCCCGAGAACATCTGCACGACCGGCTCGTCGACGGCCCCGAACACGAACGGCAGCTCGAGCCCATGGCAGGCGCCGAGGATGCCGCCGAAGGCCGGCGACTCCCAGTCGAAGAGGTAGGCGAACGCCCGCGATCCCGCGGGCGGCATGGGTGGCGGCGAGTTGCAGGCTCGGCCAGCGAAAGACCACGTCGGACCCGATGGCGACCCACATGTCCCTGGCCTCGGTCTGCTCACCTCGCGCCGCGCGGGCGGCCCGGTAGGCCTCGAGCACCTCTGCGGCCGGCATGTCCGGGACCGCGTTGGCCACCCAGCGCTCCACGCCCTCCTCGTCCATCTCCATCAGTGCAGGGTTGCCGATCCCGAACAGCGTCAGCTCGTCGCGGTTGGTGCCGATCAGCAGGTCGATGCCGACCGCGGCGCCCGTCGCTACCGCGGCCAGCGGGTGGGCGGGCAAGAACACGCCGTCGACCACCGGCAGGTGTGGCAACGGCACCAGGCCCGGATCGGGGCGCCGCCTCCCGAGTTCCTCCGTCGCGGCGACCAGTTCCTCGGCCGGTACGCGCAACAACGACGCACGGTCGCACGATGCCAACCCGAGGACCGCCACCAGCCGGTCGGCCGAGCGTTCCGCCTCGGCGACCGTGTGCACCTGCACGCCGCCGCTCTGCACCACGGCCCGCCGGAAAAGCCCAGACGCGCTCGGCGTGCCCAACAGCGTCGAGACGCTGAAGCCGCCGGCAGACTCCCCGAAGACCGTCACGTTGTGGGGGTCCCCGCCGAAGGCCGCGATGTTGTCGCGCACCCAGGTCAAGGCGGCCACCTGGTCGCGCAGGCCCCAGTTCCCCACCGCGCCGTCCGGGCCGGCCAGGCCCCGGTGACCGAGGAAGCCCAGCGCTCCCAGCCGGTAGTTGAGCGTCACGACCACGACGTCACCCCGGCGCACCAGGCGGCCACCCCGGTAGAGGAAGACCGAGCCGCTGCCCGACGTGAACCCGCCTCCGTGGATCCACACCATGACCGGGCGGCCGGGCGCCGGCGCCGCCTCGTCCGGCAGCGCCGAGGTCCATACGTTCAGCGACAGGCAGTCCTCGCTCTGCGGTTCCGACGACGCGGGGTCCGACGCGCTCGTGATGCCCACGGCCGCCTGCGGCTGGGGTGCGATGGGGCCGAACGCCGCTGCGTCCCGGGTACCGTCCCAGGGTTCGGGCGCCTGCGGGGGGCGCCAGCGCAACTCGCCGACGGGCGGCCGTGCGTAGGGGATGCCTGAGAATGACCAGAGATCCCCGCGGCGGACGCCGCGCAGGCGTCCCTGGGCCACGGAGACGACGCCGTTCACGCCGACGACCCTACGAACGGATGCCGGCGGGGTCAATCGGGCCCCGAACGTGAAGTCCACGCGAACACCGGGTGCAACCGGGCGGCCACGACGGGGTGCCGAAATTGCAACCGTGGAACCGTTACGCTTTTGCAGGTGAGTGCAGTGGATTGTCGGAACACTGCGCGCGGGAAGACGCGGGTCGCCCGGGCGGCCATGATTGCCGGGCTCCTGAGCGCGTTGATCGCTCCTGTCGTCGCGTCCGGAGCCGGCGCCACCACGTCGACGACGCTCCCCGGTCCCGCGCCGAACCAGTCACAGATCAACGCGACGGAGTCGCAAGTGTCGCAGATCGAGGCCACCCTGGCGCAGGAGGAGCAGCAGACTTCCATCCTCGACGAGAAGTACGACACGGCCGAACAGAACGCACAGGACGCGCAGAACGCGCTGGCTTCCCTCAACGCCGCCATGGTCCGGACCAAATCGGCGGTCGTCGTCGACAAGCGGCTCGTCGCCAACGACGCCGTCGAGGCCTACATCTACGGAACGCCCGAGTCGGGGTACGGCGCGTACTTCAACTCGTCCGCCAACGACCAGCTGGCGCGCACCCAGTACACGAATCAGATCGTCGGCGACCTGCAGAAGGACGAGAGCGCCCTGCAACAGTCCGAATCGAAGCTGCAGACCGAGGAAGTGCAGCAGCAGCAGGTCGCCGCGCAGGCTCAGGCGGAGGCGGCGCAGACCAAGACGCTGGCGGCGGCCAACGAACAGGAGGCGGCGACCACCCAAGCGACGCTCAACCAGATCCAGGGCCAGCTGGCCCAGGAGGTGGCGCAGGCCGCCATTGAGGAGGCACGGGCGGAGGCCGCGGCGGCGGCTGCCGCCGCCAGCGCCGCCGCGCGACAGGCCGCAGCCGAGGCCGCGGCCACCGCGGCCACCGTGGCCGGTGCCGTGGGCGGATCGACGGACGGCGCGGCGGCCACCGACGCGGCCAATCAGGCCGCCGGTCCCGCGGCCTACCAGGGACCGATCGCCGGCACCTCCCAGGGCGACTCGGAGCAGATGGCCGCCGTCCAGGCCGCCGTCTCCCAGCTGGGCACGCCCTACGTCTTCGGTGGGGAAGAGCCCGGCGTCGGGTTCGACTGTTCGGGACTGGTCCAGTGGGCCTGGGGGCAGGCCGGCGTCACCATCCCGCGGACGACCGAGGCGGAATGGCCGGCGCTCCCGCACGTCTCGCTCGACGCGCTCGAGCCAGGTGACCTGCTCTTTTATTACAACCTCGACGGTGACGACCAGGTCGACCACGTCGTCATGTACACGGGCTCGGGGCCGTACGGCACCGACACCGTGATTCAGGCGCCGTACACGGGATCCACCGTCTCCTACTCGCCCATCTTCACCGAGGGCCTCATCGGGGCCGCCCGACCCTGACGCCCCAGGGAAACCCGGGCCGCGGGGTCGGTACGATGGACCGATGGCCAGCGGGCGTGCGGTGGTGGGCGAGAAGAATCGCTCGACGGCCATCGTCCCCATCCGTCTGCCGGCAGGGGATGCCGAAGACCTGGACGATCCGCGCTTGTCGGACGTCGACGAATGGGGTCGGTCCGAGCGGACGCGCGCCCTGGTGCGCGCCCTCTACGACCCCATCTACTCGCGGTGGTTCCGCACCGAGTGGGAAGGCCTCGAGAAGATCCCGACCGAAGGGGGCGCGCTGCTCGTGGCCAACCACGCCGGCGCCATCCCTTCCGACGCGCCCGTCATCATGCACGGGATCGAGAAGGAGCTCGAGCGCCCCGTGTACGGGCTGGCCGACTACTTCTTCCGGACCGTTCCGGTGGTGGGTACGCTGTGGGCCCGCGCCGGGGGTGTATCCGCCCGGCCGGCTAACGCGTACCGGCTCCTGCGAGAACAGAACCAATTAGCTCTCGTCTTCCCGGAGGGAACCAAGGGTCCGTCGAAGTCGTACACCGACCGCTACCAATTGCGGCGCTTCGGGCGCGGCGGCTTCGTGGAGATCGCCATGCGCGCCGGCGTCCCCGTCGTCCCGATCGCGGTGGTGGGGTCGGAGGAAGCGATGCCGGTGGTCTTCCGACTGCCGGCGCTGGCCCGCGCGCTGGGCGTCCCCTACGCACCGATTACGGCCAACCTGCTCACCATGGGACCACTCGGCATCGTGATGCCCTTCCCGGCCAAGTTCAAGCTGCGGGTGCTCGACCCCATCTCCTTCGACGTGCCCGCCGACCGGGACCGCTACTCGAAGAGCCGCATCATGGAGGAGTCGGAGGCTATCCGGAACCAACTCCAAGACGTCGTCTACGACATGCTGCGCGACCGGCGCAGCATCTGGTTCGGGTGACCGGCTGATGGCGACGCGTGTGCTGGTCACGGGAGCCGACACCTTCTGGGGCGGCCGCATGATCCAAGCCCTGGAGTCGGACCCGGGCATCGACGTGATCCTCGGGATGGGGACGCGGGCGCCCTCGGTCCCCTTCGAGCGGGCCGAATTCGTTCGGGCGGACCAGCATTACTCGATTCTGAGCCGGATCGTGAAGGCGACCCAGGTCGACACGATCCTCCACACCTTCATGATCACCAACTCCGCCACTGTGCCGCGGCGCACCATGCACGAAATCAACGTGATCGGCACCATGAACCTGCTGGCCGCCGCCGGAGCGGCGGGGTCGCCCGTCCGGCACATCGTGGTCAAGTCGTCCACGCTCGTCTACGGCTCGGCCGCCAGCGACCCGAATACGTTCACCGAGGACATGCCGCGTACCAGCCCCGCGAAGAACGCCGTCGAGCGGGCCCTCATTGAGGCGGAGGGCTTCGTCCGGGACTTCTCGGAGGACAACCCCGGCACCAAGGTGACGGTGCTGCGCTTCGCCAACGTCTTGGGCAACCACCTGTCGACACCGATCAGTCGCAACCTGTCCCGCCCGGTGTGCCCCGCCATCTTCGGATTTGACCCCCTCCTGCAGTTCGTGGAGGAGGACGACGTCGTGCGGGCGCTGGTCCACGTCACCATGGGCGGCATCCCCGGCCTCTACAACGTCGCGGCCGAAGGGCGGCTGCCGTGGAGCGAAGTGGCGAGCATCTGCGGCACGCGGCTGGTGCCCGTCTCGCCCTACAGCCTCCTTAAGATCCGCCCGATGGCCCGCCTCTTCGACCTGCCTCCCGAGCTCGAGGACCTGCTCCGCTACGGGCGGGGCGTCGACACGCGCCGCCTTGAGGCCACTGGCTTCACCTACAACGCGACGAGTGCCGGCGCGGTGCGCACCTTCATCAGGGCGCTACGCCTGCGGCGGCAGTCGGGCCGCCAGCCGATGTCGTACACCTACGAGCACGACGTCGAGCAGTTCTTCCGCCACTCGCCGTCGGTCCTGAGCTCCAGCGAGGCCTAGCTCAGCTCCCCAGCCACTCCGCGGCCAGGCCGGGGGCGCGGACGGCCCACTCCTCCGACGTGATGGCGTAGCGCACGTGGTCCTCCCACACGCCGTCGATCTCGAGGAAGCGCTGCGCGATGCCCTCCTCGCGGATGCCCAGCTTCTCGACCACCCGCCGGCTGGCCACGTTGCGCGGGATAATGGAGATCTCGACCCGGTGCAGGGAGATGGCTTCGAAGGCAAAACGCAGCGTCACCACGACCGCTTCGGGCACCAGCCCGCGGCCGGCCAGGGCCTCGTCGATCCAGTAGCCGATGAACCCGCTCTGGAACGGGCCCCGCTGAATGGATGACAGCGTCACCTCGCCGGCGAAGCGCTCGCCGACGAAAATGCCGAAGCCGTAGCCCGTCCCGAGGTGCCGCTCGCGCTCGCGGATGCCGCAGCGGGCGGCGAAACTCGGGCGGTCCTCCGACGGCACCGGGGCGCCCTTGGGTCGCGGCTCCCAGCGCAGCAGCCAGTCGGCGCAGCGGGTGCGGACCTCGTGCCACGCCGGGAAGTCGTCCTCGGTCAGGGAGCGCAGGACCACCCGGTGTCCGCGCAGCTCGAGCGGTGCGTGACGCACGGCCCGCGCGCTCACCGCCCGAGCACCTCGCCCAGGGCCCCGAGCAGCGCGAAGACGTTGCGCCGCCGCGCCGTGTGCCCCATGCAGCCGATGCGCCAGACCTGCCCCGCCAATCGGCCGGCGCCGGCACCGATTTCGATCCCGTACGTCGACAGCAGCTGGTGCCGGCACGCGGCGTCGTCCACGCTGTCGGGGATCCTCACCGTGGTCAGCTGGGGCAGTCGGTGTTCCGAGGCGACCAGCAGCTCGAGCCCGAGCCCGACCAGCCCGTCCTGCAGGAGCTGGCCGCAGTCGGCGTGGCGCTTCTGGACCGCGTCGAGGCCCTCGTCGAGCACCGTGCCGAGCCCTGCGTGCAACGCCGCCACCATCGCCACGGGCGCCGTGTGGTGGTACACCCGGCCGCTGCCCGAAGGATCGTTGACGTAGCGGGCCAGCAGGTTGAGGTCGAGATACCAGCTCGAGGGCCGCTCGACCAGCCGCTCCAGTGCCCGCGCCGAGACCGTCAAGGGGGCGAGACCCGGTGGGACGCCGAGGCACTTCTGCGTGCCGCTGTACGCGATGTCGACGCCCCAGTCGTCGACGGCCACCTCTATCCCGCCCAGGGACGTCACCGTGTCCACCAGCAGGAGGGCGCCTCCCTTGCCCGCGCCGACGGGCGCGATGTCAGTGCGCACGCCCGTCGACGTCTCGGCGTGCACGAGGGCGATGACCGACGGGGAGGGGTGGGCGGAGAGGAGCCGCTGCGGGTCGATGGGCTCGCCCCAGGGCGCCTCCACCCGGACGACCTCGGCGCCGAGGCGGCCGGCCACCTCGCACATGCGCTCGCCGAAGACGCCGTTGACGCCGACGAGCACGGGATCCCCCGGCCGCACGAAATTGACGAAGGCCGCCTCCATGCCCGCCGAGCCCGTCCCGCTGATGGGCAGGGTCAGGGCGTTCGAGGTCGCGAAGACCTGGCGCAGGCGGTCGTTGGTGCCGTCGAGCAGCGCAAGGAACTCCGGATCGAGGTGCCCGAGGATCGGACCGGCCAGTGCCATGGTGACCGCGGGGTACGGGTTCGAGGGTCCCGGGCCCATGAGGAGACGGTCGGATGTCGGCACCGGCGCATCGTGGCAGGTCCACGCTCAGCTGCGCCAACGCGCCGGGGGGCGAAATGGGCGTCCGGTAGATTGCCGAGGGTGGAACGGGTGCTCTTTGCCCCCAGGGAGCTCCCCCCGCTTCCCCCCGACGTCTCGCAGGACTCGCACGCCTTCGCCGCATGGGTCCAGCGGCGCGAGGCAGAGCGTGCGAGCCGGGCCCCCCGAGCCGGCCGGTCCCCGCTTGTTCTCGTCATGCCGGTCGGCGACGCGCCGGCGGCGTCGGTGGCTCGGTCCCTACGCGGCCTGCGCGCCCAGACCACGCCTCGTTGGCTCCTGACCCTGGTCGCCACCGGCCCGCGGCAGGCCGAGCTAGAGCCGCACGTCCGCTCGAGCCTGCCGTGGCGGGCCCGCCGCCGCCTGCGGTGGGTCCTCGTCGCGCCGGGGACGCCGCAGCCCGAGCTGCTGCGGCAGGGCCTGAGGTCCCAGGCGGAAGAACCGGCGGCGCTCCTCTTCCCCGGCGACGTCTGGGCACCCGACGCCGTCGCCCTGCTCGGCGGGACGGTGACACCGGAGGGCGTGGTGTACGCCGACGAGGACACACAGCGCGAAGACGGTACGCCCGAAATGCCACGGCTCAAACCCGACTATTCGCCCGACTTCCTCCGCTCCACCGGGTACGTCGGGCGGCCGCTGGCCATCGGCTCCGCCCTCCTGCGCGACGTCGGTCCGTACGCTGCGATCGATCCGCCCTTCCTCGAACACGAATGTGCACTCGACGTGTGCGGGCGCGCTGCGTCGGTGATCCATCTGCCCGAGGTGCTGTGCCACCGCGAGTCGTCGGCCGACGTGACCGGGCGCGACCTGATGGTGGAGGCCGAGCACCCGTCGACGCGGCGCGACGACACGGTGTCGGTGTCGGCGGCCTCGCCCCCGCCGCCCTCGGTGAGCATCCTCGTCCCGTTCCGCGACGAGCCGCAGCTCCTCCGGGTCTGCGTCGACTCCGTCACCGCCACGACGGGCGACTGCGACGTTGAGTTCGTCCTCATCGACAACGGATCGTCCGACCCGGAAACCCTCACGTTGGTGGAGCGCCTCGCGGATCGGTCCGACGTCCGGGTCCTGCGCGACCCGCGCCCGTTCAATTGGGCCGCACTCAACAACGCCGGCGCCCGGCTGGCGCGGGGCGACCTCCTCCTCTTCTTGAACAACGACATCGAGGCGCAACGCCCCGGCTGGCTGGGCGCGCTCTGCGCCCACGCGGTCCGGGCCGACGTCGCCGCGGTCGGCGCCCGGCTGCTCTATCCCGATCGCCGACTCCAGCACTGCGGCATCGTGGTCGGGATGACGGGTGCCGCCGGCCACCCCCTGCTCGGGTTGGCCGAGGAAGATCCGGGATACCTGGACCTGGCCACGGCGACCCGCGAGTGCTCGGCCGTCACTGGGGCCTGCCTCGTCACGCGGCGGGAGGTATTCGAGCAACTCGAAGGTTTCGACGAGACACTGGGCGTCGACCTGAACGACGTGGACTACTGCCTGCGCGCCATGACCCACAAGTACCGGACCGTGTACGAGCCACGTGCCGAGCTCATCCACTACGAGTCGCCGAGTCGGGGCACGGCCGGTGGCGTCGGCGACATCGTCCGGTTCCTCGACCGGTGGAAGGGCTACATTGCGCGGGGGGACCGCTACTTCAACGCGCATCTCACTCGAGCGGACCAGTCCTGTGGTTTGGCGGGCGACGACGAAGAGGAAGCTTGGAACCAATGGTACGTGACCGTCACGAAGACCTGACCGACGTCGTGCCACCGCGCACCTTGCGGCAGCCGGCCGACGCCGCCCCACCCATCGGACACGTGGCAGACGTCCCTGCGCTGCAGACGTTCCGCGCCGTCTGGGCCGGTCGTACGGCGGCTCCAGCCGCGTCGATGCGGTCCTCCCTGCGCGCCTGGGCGGGTCGGGTGTCGGGCCGCACCGACCGTCATCTCCTGTTCGCGCTGGCCCGGGCCACCGACGCCCTGGCCACCCAGTGTGACCTCCTGGGCGATCGGCTCGCCGCCCAGGGCGCGGTCACGGCCGACCTCGGCGACGCACTCGGCGGCGACCTCACGCAGCTGCGAGCCGAGGTCCTCTTGCTCCGGCGCCTGGTGGCGGGGCAGGCGCAGCCGGCAGATGGGTGAACGGCCCACGGTCGTCATCAGCGAACGCTGGCACGAGCGCACCAGCGAGGTCGCCTTCGTCATGCGGTCCCTGGCCGGGGCGGCGTCGCGGCGTGGCCCGGTGTCGGTCCTGGTCGCCGGCGAGACGGGCGGTCCGGACGGCGCGTTCGACCTGGAGTCGCTCGGCCGGCCGCCCCGTTGGCCCGCTGGCCGGCCGCCGGACGGCGCGGTCCTCGTCGACGAGCTGACACCGGAAATCGCCGCGCTGCTGCGGAACACGAGCATCCGCCCACCGTCGGTGTGGTTCCTGGCGGCGGAAGGCGGAGCGCCCGACCCGGGCTGGCATCCCCTGCCGGTGACGGGAGACGGCAGCGTCGGCGTCTACGTCCCGGTCAACCCGATGGCCGGACGGCATCGCCACCACGGCTTCGGGTTCACCGGCTATCACCTCGTCCTCTCCGGACGGACGGTGACCGAGGACGAACCGCCCGCCGAGGTGGCGTGGCTCAGCGCGGCGTTCCCCGACGAGCACGTCATCCTCGTCGAGCAGGCGGTCGCCTCAGCATGGCGCGCCAGGGCCCTGAGAGGCCGGGTCTCGGTGGACACCCGAATGGACCTGTGGCGGCTGCTCGCGCACGCGGCCGTCTGCGTCGACCTGGGTCCCGGTCACCTGGTGGCGCGTGAGTGCATCGAGGCGTTGCGCCTGGGGACCCCGGTCGTCGCGGCCAGCGGTGGCGCCCCCGTCGCCGCCCTGGCCGCCGCCGGCGCCGCCGCCACCTACGGCGATGCGGGCGAGCTCGTCGACGCCGTCGGCGCGCTGCTCGACGCTCCGGCGCGCCGGGCCGCGTCAGAGCGCGGGCGACGCCACGCCGACGCGCAGCACGGCGACCCGGCCCGGGGTGTCGAGCGGCTGCGGCAACTGCTCGACGGTGCGTGAGCCGCCGTTCGACGCCCGCGCTGGGCCGCGGTGTCGAGCGACCGGGCCGGGGCCGAAGTACGAGGGCGGCTATCATGCACTCGACGTGCCGAGACCACCCGCGTCGGGCCCATCGTTGCGGTGACCGAACGACCAGGTCCCAGTCACGTTCTTCTTTCGCCATGACCGACATCTCCATGCGCCTGCGGTGGACGGCCCCGTGACGGCGCCCACGGGCTCGTCGAGCCAGGAGGTCTCCGTGGCGACGGGCGATCCACCGCACGAGGTGGCCGTCTTCGAGCAGCTCCTGCGGAGCGAGGAGCGCGCCGGCAGCGGCGAGGCGCGGCCCTTCTTCGCACCGTTGGTGTCCTGGCTGGTGACGACCCTGCAGCCTGCGCTGACGGTCGAGCTGGCCCCCGGCGGTGCCGCTTCGCTGCCCTGGGCCGTCGAGGCGGCCTGCGAGGCCGTCACCGACGCACGTGGGATCGCCGTCCGGCTGCGACGCCCCGACGCCGGCGAGGACGCGTTCCGGGCCTGGGCGGACCGTCGCACCGAGCGGTTCGGGCGACGCCTCGAGAGCCACGACGACCAGTCGGCCGCCCTGGCCGCGCTGGCCGGCGGGCCGGGCGTCGACCTGCTCCACCTCTCCCTGTTCGACCTGGCCGACGGGGAGCCACCCGACGTGGAGGCCTGGGCCGGCCTCGCCACCCCGGGCACGGCCATCGTCGTGACCTCGGCCGCGGCCGACTCGTCGTCCGTCTTCGCCCGGACGGCGCAGCTCCTGGCCGACCGCTATCCGGCGGTCCGCATCCCCCTGGGGTTCAAGGGTGGGGCGCTGGTGGCCCAGGCTCCCGTGGAGGGCGCCGTGCCCGCGATCGACGCGCTGCGCAACGCGCCCGCCGCCATGGCAGGCCTGTTGGCGCTGGAGCGGGTCGAGCCGGTCGAGCTGGTGGGTGAAGAGCCGCTGGCCCCGGCGGACACGCGGGTGCTCGTGGGCCGGCTCCTCGAACATCAGCACGTGGAGCGCGAGGCCTTCCTCTCCGCCATGCGCGCCTACCGGGAGCTCGCCTCGCACCTCTCCCTCGAGCTGGCCGGCGCCCGGCAGGAGCTCGAGTCGGCGCGCCTCGAACGGGAGCAGCTGCTGCACGACTTCCTCGACCGCCTCGATGTGCTCTCGGCGAAGATCTCGACCTCGGCCACCAAGTACACCAAGGAGATCGAGGAGAAGGACCGGCTGCTCGAGGAGCACCACCAGCAGGTGCTGGCCTATGCGGGCCGGGCCGCCGACGCGCGGAGCGTGATCGACGACATGCGAGTGTCGAGCTCGTGGCGGCTCACGGCCCCGCTCCGGCTCCTTTCGCGCCTCCTGGCCCGCCGGCACCAACCGGACTCCGCGCTCTAGCCCTGGCGTCTCCCTTGGTCACCACAGCCGACCCCTTCCACGCCAACGTCTCGGTCATCGTCCTCAACTACAACCGGGCCGCCATCACCCTCGAGTGCCTCGATGCGCTGGCCCGGGCCGGCAGCGACCTCGTGAGGGACGTCATCGTGGTCGACAACGGCTCAGAGGAGGACGAGCTCGACCTCCTGCGCCAACGGCACCGGAAGGGCGACTTCACGCTGGTCGAGGTCGGGGAGAACCGCTTCTTCGGAGAGGGCAACAACATCGGCGTCGACTACGCCGAGACCGACTACGTCATGTTCCTCAACAACGACGCCTTCGTCCAGCCCGGTTGCATCGAGGCGCTCGCCGCCACCATGCGTGACGACCCGACCGTGGTGGCCGTCGGGCCGATGTTCCTCTACCCCGATGGCCGGGTGCAGGAGGTGGGCGGCGTCGTGCTGCCCACGGGCGACGCCGTGCAGGTCGGCAAGGGTTCGGTGTGGGGCCCCGATCACTACGACACGCCCTGCCCCGTCGACTACTGCTCCGCCGCCTGCCTCATGCTCCGCAAAGCCGACTTCGTGACAGTGGGTGGGTTCGGATACGAATGGGAGCCGGCGTACTACGAGGACACCGACCTGTGCCTCAACCTCTGGACGCAGTGCGGCAAGGTCATGGTGAACCCGCTCGCCCGCGTCGTGCACGTCGAGAGCAAGACCACGTCCGACAGCAGCCTGCAGCTGCACGACATCTCGGAAATCAACCGGGCCCGGTTCGTGAAGAAATGGGGCCCGTGGCTCCTGGCCCGTCAGACGGGCCACTTGGCCGGCCTGCCATCACCGCAGCGTCCGGCGTCGGCGTCGTCGGCACCCCGGCCGAGCGGCCGGCTCTCGCCCGGTGACAAGCTCGCCGTGTACTCGTCGTACCCGGTCGTGCCCGGTGGCGGCGAACGGTTTCTCTTCGAGGTGGCCGCCCACTTCGCCGAGCTGGTCGGCACGGCCAACGTCGTGTTCGCGACCGAGCACCGCTACAGCACGACGCGGATGCGCCAGCTCGAAGCCACGTTCGGGCTGAGCCAGGTCGTCGGCGCGACCGCGCCGCTCGACGAGCTCGACGCCGACGAGGTCCGCTTCTCCCTGGTCGTCGGCAACAACATCTTGCCGGCCATCCCGTCTTTCGGTGCCCGTAGCGCGTACCTCATCCAGTTCCCCTTCTGGGTGTCCGACCAGGTCATCGAGGCCCGATGGGACTACCTGAGCGGCTACGACGAGATCTGGGTCTACTCCGAGTTCGTCCGGCGCCACGTCAACGGCCTGCTGCGGCACTACGGCATCGATGCGCCGCCCATCCGTCTCATCTCGGTCCACGCCACCTGGCCGGGCGCCACGGCCGGGCTGCCCTGGCCCGAGCGCCGGACCGTCCTGAACGTCGGGCGGTTCTTCTCCGGCGGCCACAACAAGCGCCAGGACGTCGTGATCGAGGCCTTCCGGCGTCTCGTCGACCTGGGCGTGACCGGCGTCAACCTCGCGTTGGCCGGCGCCATCCACCCGAGCCCGGAAGGGAGGCGTCGCTTCCACGAGCTCCAGGCGTCCGCCGAGGACCTCGAGTGCACCTTCTACCCCAACATCGGACGCGCCGACCTGGCCGCGCTCTACGAGCGTTCGGCCGTGCTCGTCCACGCCGCCGGGTTCGGCGTGGACGCCGACGAGTTCCCCGAAATGCTGGAGCACTTCGGGATCACGCCGATTGAGGCCGCCAGCTTCGGCTGCATCCCCGTGGTCTACGGCCGGGGTGGGCCGCTCGACGTGGTGCGCCGGCTCGGCTGCGCCACCGCCTTCGACTCCGTCGACGAGTGTGCCCGCCTTGTGGCCGGGCTGCTGCGCGATCCGCATGGTTCCTCCGAGCTGAGCGCGCACATCCGCCAGAGCAGCCAAGCCTGGTCCTCCCAGGCGTTCGTCGACGGGATCGACGGCGCCTTGCGCGACCTGGGCGTGCTCTAGCCCCGGAGGCGGCGCTCGAGCCTCGCCACGTGCCGGTTGGCCCGCACGCGGCGCACGGCCCGCGCGTCCACGGCTCGCCGCACCCTCGAGTACAGGTAGCTCGACCGCCGCGCGGCCAGCTCGGCTTCGAGCTGGTTCACCTGGACCCGTGACGCGGCACTCGCCGCCTTCTCCTCGTCGTTGGCTTTCCACATCTTTGCGTTGTGCGTCAACAACGGAGAGGCGCTGGCGCCCAACGGGGTGCACTCCGAGGCCGTCACCCTACGCGGCACCGTTCAAGAGGTGAGAATCGACATGACGAGGCCGTCGAGGATGTCGGCTTCGGAGACGATGCACTCGTCGCGCTCGAATCGGTCCATCACCTCACGCAGCACCAGCGCCCCGCCGAAGATCACGTCTTGCCGCCCGTCGGGCATGGGCGGCCACGCTGCCCGCTGGGCGATCGTCTGCGCACCGAGGGTGTCGCACCACTGGCCGACCATGGCGCGGGTCAGCACCGAGTGATGGATCCGCTCGCGGTCGTACTCGACCAGACCCAGCTCGAGTGACGCCAGGGTCGAGACGGTCCCGGCCAATCCGACCAGGCGCGCGTCGCCCTGCAACCGGCGCAGGTCGGGCAGCTCACCCTCCGCCCAGTCGAGCGCGGCGCCGATGGCCGTCACGGCGCCCTTGACCTGTTCGGGCGTCGGCGGGTCACCCGGCAGGTAGCGCTCCGTCAGCCGGACGCAGCCGATGTCCATGGACACCGACCGGACCTCGCCGCCCGCCGCGGTGACCAGCTCGGTGGAGCCCCCGCCGATGTCGACCACGAGCACCGGTCCCGCGCCGGCCGGCAGCCCCGACGTGGCCCCGGCGTACGACAGGCGCCCCTCCTCGCGGCCACTCAGCAGCTCCGCCTCCACGCCGGTCACGTCGGCGGCGGCGCGGAGGAAGTCCGCGCCGTTGGCCGCGTCCCGCACCGCGGAGGTGGCGACGAGCCGCGCCCGACCCACGCCCTCATCGTCCATGATGACCCGGAACTCGCGCAGGGCGGCCAGCGTCCGCTCGATGGCGCTGGGGTCGAGCCGGTGGCGGGCGTCCACGCCCTGCCCGAGCCGGGTGATGCGCATCTCGCGGGCCAGCGCACCGCCGGCCGGCTCCGCCACCAGCAGCCGGGTGGAGTTGGTGCCGCAGTCGAGGGCGGCGACGGCGGCGGAGGGGCTCACGACTGTGGCCTAGCACACGGCGAGGCTCACCCGGCCGGGCGGGACAGCCCCAGGCGGGCCGCCGTCCAGGCCCCGACCGGGTCGTCGCCCCCGGCCAGCCACCAGGCCAGGTGGGCGTGGAGGCACTTGACGCCCCGGCGGGTGCCGCCCACCCCGCCACTCGGGCGGGGACCCGTCCACCCTGGCGGGATCAGCGCGTCGCGCGCCGAGGCGTACCGCACATGGCCGTCGGCCACGGCGGCCGGGTCGACCTCGGCCTCGGCGGCCCGCACGCCGCCCGACGCCTCCAGCCGTCCCACCTCGGCTCGCAGGTCCGGGTCGACCAGCCAGTAGCGGGTCGGCATCGGGGTCCCGTCGCGCAGGAAGGGCTCGTTGGCGATCACCACCGGCGAGCCGTCGTCCCGGCGCACGACGACCGTGAACGTCCCCCCGGGATCCCGCCCGAGGAGTCGGGCCACCGCGGCCGCGTCGCCGGCCCGGGCCGGGCCGCCCACGACCACGACCACGGGGATCAGCGCCAAAACTCGAGCGAGTGCAGCATGCGGGAGAAGAAGCCCGGGTTCGACGCGGCGGGATCGGCAGCGGGGCGCTTGGCGTGCGGGCCGGCCAGCGTCGTCGTCGTGGTGACAGCGCCCGGCGGCAATTCGGACGTTGCCGACGGCGCCACTGGGCTGGCCGTGCCCGGGTCGCCCGCGTAGGGCGTGCCCGCGGCGGCCGAGCCCGTGGGCGGCAGCACCTCGTACGCCTGCTGGCCGGGGCTCACCAGCTGGTACTGCTCGCGCGCGATGCGCCCGATCTCGGCGTTGTCGCTGAGGTTCTTCTGCTCCTGGGCCAGGGCGGCGTCCTGCGCGTGCAGCGTGGCCAGCTGCTGCGCGGTCGCCGTGAGGCTCGAGTGCTGGCTGAGGAGCGAGCCGGCGGGAAACCAGGCGAAGAGGACGACGGCGGCGGCGAGCAGGGCACCGAGCAGCACCAGGCGCGGGCGGCCGGCGCCTGTGGCCGCCTTCCGTCCCCGCGCCCGCCCCGTCCGGCTAGTCCGCGCCAACTCGGGGTCCCCCCGCGCCCGACAGCGCGGCGCCACCGGGGAAGCTGGCCGACTGGCCCAGGTCCTCCTCAATGCGGAGGAGCTGGTTGTACTTGGCCACCCGGTCGGAACGGGCCGGCGCGCCGGCCTTCAGCTGCCCGGCGTTGACCGCCACCACCAGGTCGGCGATGGTCGTGTCCTCGGTCTCACCAGAGCGGTGCGAAATCACGGTGGCGTAGGAGGACCGGTTGGCCAGCGCCACCGTCTCCAGCGTCTCGGTCAGGGTGCCGATCTGGTTGAGCTTGACGAGGATGGCGTTGGCCACGCCTTCGCGGATGCCGCGCTCGAGGATCTCGGCGTTGGTGACGAACACGTCGTCGCCCACCAGCTGGATGCGCCGGCCCAGAGACGCCGTGTGCGCCCGCCAGCCGTCCCAGTCCTCCTCGGCCATGCCGTCCTCAATGGACACGATCGGGTAGCGCGAGACCAGGTCGACCCAGTAGTCGGCCAGCTCCTCCGACGAGAGCTTGCGCCCTTCGCCCGCCAGCACGTAGGTGCCGTCGTCCCAGAGCTCGCTCGTCGCCGGGTCCAGGGCCAGCGCCATCTCCTCGCCCGGCACCCGGCCGGCCAGCTCGATCGCCTCCATGAGCAGCTTCACCGCGTCCTCGTTCTCGGGCAGGTCCGGCGCGAAGCCACCCTCGTCGCCCACCGCGGTGGAGAGCCCGCGGTCGGCCAGCACGGAGCGCAGCACGTGGTAGGTCTCGGCGCCCCAGCGCAGGGCCTCGCTGAAGGAGGCCGCCCCCACCGGCATCAGCATGAACTCCTGGAAGTCGATCGTGTTCTTGGCGTGCGCGCCCCCGTTCAGCACGTTCAGCATCGGCACCGGGAGCACGTGGGCGTTGGCGCCGCCGAGAGAGCGGTAGAGCGGGAGCTCCAGGTCGTCCGCCACCGCCTTGGCATTGGCCAGCGACACGGCCAGCATGGCGTTCGCCCCCAGGCGTCCCTTGTCGGGCGTGCCGTCCAGGTCGATCAGCGCGTGGTCGACCGCGCGCTGGTCCAGCGCGTCGAGCCCGCGGATGGTGTCGGCGATCTCGCCGTTGACGTGCGCCACGGCGCGCCGCACGCCCTTGCCGCCGAAACGCGGCCCACCGTCGCGCAGCTCCACCGCCTCGCGGATGCCGGTCGACGCGCCGGAGGGAGCGATGGCGCGGCCGCGGGCGCCCGAGTCGAGGAGCACCTCCGCCTCAACGGTCGGGTTGCCGCGGGAGTCGAGGACCTCGCGCCCGATCACGTGCTCAATGGTGCTCACGACATCACTCCTCAGGCGTCCGCCCTGGTGGGACACCGGGGCACAAGGCTAGCGGTTGCGCTTCTCGTCATTGGGGACGCCCTCCGCCGCGACGATCTCGTCGCGCAACCACAACGCGCGGTTACGCAGCGCCTGTTCCGCATCGACACCGAGCCGTTGCGCGAGCGACGCCACGACGAAGAGGCACTCGCCCACCTGCCGGCTCCGCTCGTCCGCGCCGCCGGCGAGCGGGTCGTCGGAACCAGGCTCGGCGCTCGCCGCGCCGCGGGCCAGCGCCTCCAGCGCGGCCACCGCCGCCGCCACGTCGGACCCGTCGGGATCCACGCCCACGGCGCGCGCCTTGCGGGCCAGCTTGTTCGTCAGCATGAGCGCCGGCAGCCCGGTGGGGATGCCCTCGGTCACGCTGCGCCTCCCCTTCTCGTCCTTCTTGATCGCCTCCCAATTGGCCAGGACCTGATCGGCCCCGGCCACCTCGACGTCGCCGAACACATGGGGATGGCGGTGGACCAACTTGTCGTGCACGCCCCGGGCGACGTCGGCCAGGTCGAAGTGGCCGCCCTCGTCGGCTAGCCGGGCATGGAAGACGATCTGGAACAGGAGGTCACCCAGCTCCTCCTCCACGTCCGCGTAGGCCACGTCATCCCCGCCGTCGAGCGACGCCAGGGCGTCGAGGACCTCGTAGCACTCCTCGACGAGATGTGGCATGAGCGTTGCGTGCGTCTGCGCCCGGTCCCAGGGGCAGCGCTCGCGCAACGTGTCCATCAACGCGGCCAGGCGCGCCATCTCCTGGCCCACCGCGCTGCCGCCGCCGGCCGGCACGTAGACCGACGTCAGATGGTCCGGCTCGAGCGTGCGGTCCAGCTCCCACCAGTCGACGGTGACGACCACCTCGTCCTCCAGCCCGAGGTGGTGCAGGAGCACGGGGCGTGGCCGCGGCCGCTCGTCGCCCCCGGGCGCGCCGAGCTTCATGTCCGAGAGCAGGTGGCGCGACCAGGCCTGGGCGACCAGGAACGGGCCGGTCTCCCGGGCCGCCACGCCGGGGAAGGCGGCGGCGTCGACCAGCCGCACGCCGGCGGCCAGGGGGTCGATGCCCAGGGCGGCCCAGGCCAGGTCCAGGAAGGAGAGGCCGGGCACGACCGTGACCTCGACGCGGTCGTCGGCCCGCAGCAGCTCCACGCTCCGCTCGGCCACCGTCGGCGAGCCCGGCACGGCGTAGACCACCGGCCCCGACTCGGCGGCCGCCACCAGCTCCTCGACCATGGCGGCGTACACCTCGTCGAAGGTGGCGCCCGACTCGTAGAGGCGGTCGAAGGTGGCCGCGGCGGGCCACCCTGCTGCGGCCGGGTGCCGCGCCGTGCGCAGGAACGGCCGCGGCGCGCCGGCCAGGAGCTCGGCCGCCCGGGTGCCGAGGAGTTCGGGGCCGGCCGGTCCGAGGCCCACCACGGTGATGTGGCGGCGGGGCGGCGGCACGGCTACCCGCCGAAGGGGTTGGCCGCGGAGGTGGCGAGTTCGACGGAGTTGGCCGACGCGTTGGGCACGTCCGACTTCTCCGGGGTGAAGGGGGTGAAGATCTGCGCCACGCCGGAGGACCATTCCCCATAGCGCGGGTCGACGCTCACGTCCGAGCGGCGCTCCTTCGCCTCAATGGCCTTGGATGTCGCCGTCGAGCCCGCCTCCTCCACCGCCGCCTGCACGTAGGACGTGACCTTGTCGAAGTCGTTGGGCGTCAGCTTGGTGATCTGCACCAGCAGGTAGCTGCCGTTGTAGGAGATCGGCTGCGAAACCGCGTTCACGGCCAGCGTGTCGAGGTGGGCGCCCGACCCGAGCTGGCTCGACACGCCGAAGAGCACGTCGCACCCCTGCGGGCCGCCGCCGGTCGTCGCGGCGGCCAGGGTCGAGAACGACTGCCCGAACGCCACGGCGGCCGCCGCCTCCTGCGCCGCCTGCTCCGAGCTGTACACCCCCACGGTGAAGCAGGCCGTGTCGAATTCGGACTGGTGCTGCGAGAAGTAGTGCTGCAGGTCGGCGCCACTGGCGCCGACGCCGGCCAGCACCTCCTGCAGCACGGTCGCGGTGGCGTACACCTGCACCTGCTGGTTCACGAACGACGCCGGCATCGTCGCCAACACCTCGGCGCCCGTGAGACTCGAGCCGCTCAGGCCGCAGCTGAACTTGGAGTTCTCGCCCTCGGCCGTCTGCCCCACCTCCTGCATGATCCCGGATATGTGGGACTCGTAGTTTTGGCGCGCCGTCTTCAGGTCGTCCTGGGACACCGTCACGTGGTGCGCCGCGCCCAGCTGGAGAATGATGGTGTCGCCGATCTCCGTGTCGAGATAGGTGGCCACGAACGCCGTGGTGGCGGTCAGGTTGGTCGAGCCGTCCTGCCCGGTGCCGGCCCCCGTCACCGGCGGGAGCGCCGACTGGCCGTTCGACTCCAGGTACTCCTGCGAGTTCAGATAGCACTGGTAGTCGTCGCTGGCGGCGACCGCGCTGACGTCGGTGTTGAGCTGCTGCTGGCTGATGGTGGTGCCGTTGACGACCGCGGCGTTGGTCGGGACGGCCAGCGCCGCCCACGTCAGGCCGCCCGCCAGCAGGACGAGGAGGAGGAGGAGCCGCTTCACGCGCCGCGCATGCTACAAGGTGCCGCCCGGCGCACCGGAATCGCCTGCTGGGATGAGGTCCTCCACAATTCGCCGCACGGCGTCGGCCCCCGGCTCCCCGGCCGGCACCGGCACGAGCAGTTGCCGCATGTCCTCGCGCCACGTCGCCCCGGGTGCGATACGGCGCAGGCGCACCTGCGCGCTGGCGGCCAGGGTGACTGGCGACACCCGCACCACGGGCTGCCGCGTGCCACCCGGGCGCACCGAGCTCATCGTGATCTCCGTGATCCCGCGCGCCATGGCGCTGGCGCGCAGGCGGGCCAGGGCCAGCAGGCCGAGCGCCGGTTCGGGCAGCGGTCCGTAGCGGTCCGCCCACTCGACGCCGATGTCGTCCACGTCGGACATGGTCGTGGCGGCGGCCAACCGGCGGTAGGCCTCGAGCCGCGCGTCCTCGGCCGCCACGTAGTCCTTGGGCAGGTGGGCGTCGCCCGGCACGTCGACCGACACCGTCGGAGGGGTTGGTCGGGCCTCCCCCTTGGCCTCGGCCACCGCCTCGGCCACCAGCTGGACGTAGAGGTCGTAGCCCACCGCCGCGATGTGCCCGGACTGGTCCGACCCCAGCAGGTTGCCGGCGCCCCTGATCTCGAGGTCGCGCATGGCGATCTTGAACCCCGAGCCCAGCTCGGTGTGCTCGCCGATGGTGCGCAGTCGCTCGTAGGCCTGCTCGGACAGAATGCGGTCGGCCGGGTGGAATAGGTAGGCGTAGGCCCGCTGCCCGCCGCGGCCGACGCGGCCGCGGATCTGGTGCAGCTGGCCCAGGCCCAGCAGGTCGGCCCGGTCGACGATGAGCGTGTTGACCGACGGCATGTCGATGCCCGACTCAATGATGGTGGTGCACACCAGCACGTCGTATTGCCGCTCCCAGAAGTCGAGCACCACCGTCTCGAGGCTTCCTTCGTCCATCTGTCCGTGCGCGATGGCCACGCGCGCCTCGGGCACCAGGTGGCGCAGGTCACGGGCCACCCGATCGATGTCGGACACCCGGTTGTGCACGTAGAAGGACTGGCCCTCGCGCAGCAGCTCGCGGCGCAGCGCCTCGCTCACGGCCGAGGTGTCCTGCTCGCCGACGTAGGTGAGAATGGGCCGGCGATCGGCCGGCGGCGTGTTCACCATGGAGAGGTCCCGGATGCCGGTCAGCGCCATCTCGAGCGTGCGCGGAATGGGATTGGCCGTCAACGTCAGCACGTCGACACCTTCGGCGATGCGCTTGACCGCCTCCTTGTGCGAGACGCCGAAGCGCTGCTCCTCGTCCACCACCAGCAGGCCGAGGCGCTTGAACTGCACGTCCTGGGCCAGGAGCCGGTGCGTGCCGACGACGACGTCGACACTCCCGTCGGCCAGGCCCTGCACCACCTCCCGCTGCTGGGCCGGCGATAGGAACCGGCTGAGCATCTCGACGCGCAGCGGGTAGGGCGCGTAGCGGTCGGCGAACGTCTGGGCGTGCTGGCTGGCCAGCAGCGTGGTGGGCGCCAGCACGGCGGCCTGCGTCCCGTCCTGCACCGCCTTGAACACGGCGCGCACCGCCACCTCGGTCTTGCCGAACCCGACGTCGCCGCACACCAGGCGATCCATCGGCCGCGCCTCTTCCATGTCGGCCTTGACGTCGGCGATCGCCTTCAACTGGTCGTCCGTCTCGACGTAGGGGAAGGCCGACTCCATCTCGGCCTGCCACGGCGTGTCGGGGCCGAAGGCGTGACCCGTCACGGCCAGGCGGCGCCGGTACAGGTCGACCAGGTCGGCCGCCACCTCCGCCGCGGCGGCGCGCGCCTTGGCGCGCGTGCGCTGCCAGTCGGCGCCGCCCATCTTCGACAACGTCGGCGACTCGCCGCCCGAGTACGGCGTAATCGCCTCGATCTGGTCGACCGGGAGGTAGAGGCGGTCGCTCCCCCGGTACTGCAGAATCAGGTAGTCGCGGGTCGTCCCGCCCATGGTCCGCGTCGTCACGCCCTCGAACCGGGCGACGCCGTGCTGGCGGTGGACCACGAAGCTCCCTGCCTCGAGGTCGTCGAAGAACCCGTCCGCCGCCCGGGCCCGCGGGCGGGCCCGCCGGTGCGGCGTGCGCCGGCCGGTGACGTCGGTCTCGGACAGGACGGCCACCTTGGCCTCCGGCAAAATGAACCCGTTGGCGATCGGCGCCGCCACGACGGCGACGCCGGGCGAGCCGCTGGCCGCCTCCAGCACCGGCCCGTGCACGCCCTCCTCGGCCAGGGCCGCCGACAGCCGCTGCGCCCCCGCGGCGGTGGCGGCGCACAGCGTCACTGCGTAGCCCTCGCCGGCCAGCCTGCTCACCCCGCCGGCCAGCCGCACCGGGTCCCCCGCCACCGGGTCGAACCGCCGCACCGTCAGCGCCGCCGTCGACGGGCCCTCGGCCACCGGGGGGAGCGACACCACGCCGGCCGCCGTCTGGCGCAGGAGGCGGTCGAACGGGACGTGCAGGCGGGGGAACGGGTCCTCCTCGCCCTCCTTGGCCCCCCAGGTGGCGGCGAGCGTCTCGGCCAGCGCCGCCTCCTCGTCGAGGAGCTGTGCCCCGCGGTCCCTGATCGGGCGCGGCTCGACGAGCACGACCTGGGCGCCCGCCGGCAACAGGTCCGGCAGCACGCGCTCGTCGGGCTCCAGGAAGGGCAGCCACGACTCCATGCCGTCGAACTGGTCGCCGCGGGCCAGCCGTTCCCACACCGAGGCGCCCCAGGGCCGGCGCACCGCCAGGCGCTCGGCCGCCGCCCGCACGTCGGCCGTGGGCACCATTTCCCGGCAGCCGTAGAGCACGACCGACGCCAGGTCGTGCGACGAGCGCTGGTCGCTGACCGCGAAGGCGGTCAGCCGGTCGACCTCGTCGCCCCATAGGTCGACGCGCACCGGCACGTCGGACGTGGAAGGGAACACGTCGACGATCCCCCCACGCACGGCGAACTCGCCGCGGTACTCCACCTGGTGCTCGCGCCGGTAGCCCTTCGCCACCAACTCGTGCAGCAGCGCGTCGAGGTCGACCTGATCGCCGCGTCCGACGACGATCGGCGCGTCCGCGCCGAGCGGGGCCAGCCGCTGCAGGAGCGCCCGCACCGGGGCGACGATCACGCGCGGCGGGGGCGGCAGCGCGCCGTCGCCCCCCGGCGTGGTCAGCGCGTGCAGCACGGCCAGGCGCCGGCCCATCGTCTCGGTCTCGGGGCTGACCCGCTCGAAGGGGAGCGTCTCCCACGCCGGCAGCACGGTCACCGCGCCGCTCAGTGCGCCGGCGACCGGTCCCGACGCGCCCTCCTCCGGCGGTGCCAGCAGGCAGGCCAGGTCGTCGCCCAGGCGCTCGGCGTCGAGGCCGGTGGCGGTGACCACCAGCAAGGTCCGTTCGCTGAAGGCCGCCAGCGCGGCGACGACCATCGCCTGGGCCGACTCCGGGACCGCCACCGTGGCGTCGGCCGCGCCCAGCAGAGCAGCGACGGCGGCATCGCCGCGCAGCAGGCGCGGCAGGGCGGCCAGGCTGCCCGCCGTGGGCGCGGGCGCGGGCGCGGGCACCGTGGTGGTCGCGGTCTCGCCGGGCGCCGTCATCGCATCAACCGGGCAGCGAATGGCACCACAGCATGGCGGCGTCGAGGCCGTCCGCCGCAATGCGCTCCACGGCGTCGGCGGCCACCTCCACCGATGTGCCCAGCGCCTCGCGCACCGCCTTGGGCGGCCGCCGCAGCACGTGCGACGCCCCCTGCGCCGCGCTGGGCGGCTTGCCCACGCCGATGCGCACCCGGAGGAAGTCGGAGGTGTGCAGGTGGGACTCTATGGAACGCAGCCCGTTGTGGCCGGCGAGGCCGCCGCCCGGCTTGAGGCGCACCGCGCCGGGCGGCAGGTCGAGCTCGTCGTGCACGATCACGATGGAAGCCGGGTCGGTGATCCCGAACCGCTTGGCCAAGGCACGCACGGCCACGCCCGACTCGTTCATGTAGGTGGTGGGGACGGCCAGGGCGACCCGCCTGCCGCCGAGTGTGACCACGACCGCCCGCGCCGCCACGCCCTTCTCCGCCCGCAGCGTCGCACCGTGGCGCTGCGCCAGCAGCTCGACCGCGTCGGAGCCGGCGTTGTGCAGGCTGTCCGCGAACTCCGGGCCGGGGTTGCCCAGCCCGACCACGAGCAGGTCCGCCGGCGTGCCCCGGCGCTCCGACCGGGCGAAGGGGCGGCGCAGGGCCTAGCCCTCTTCGCCCGTGGCCTCGGGTGCCTCCCCGGTCGCCTCGGCGGCGGTCTCCGCCGTCGCGCCCTCCTCCAGCTCGCCCTCGGCCCCCTCTTCCTCCTCGAGCGTCACCACCCGCGGCGGCTGGCCGATGGCGACCGCCGTCTCGGGGTCCACGTCGGTCGTGACGCCCTCGGGCAGGGTGAGGTCGGACACGCGCACCTGGCCGCCGATGGTCAGCTCGCTGATGTCAGCCTCAAGGGAGGAGGGAATGGCGGTCGGCAGGGCGTTGATGGCCAGGGTGAACATCTGCTGGTCCACCAGGCCGTCGCCGTGTTGGACCTCGAGGGCCTCGCCCACCAGCACGATCGGCACGTCGGCGCTGATGACCTCGTCCCGGCGCACGATGACGAAGTCGACGTGGGTCACCGTCTGGGCCACCGGGTGGCGCTGCATTTCGCGGGCCAGGGCGAGATACGTGCCCGTCCCGGTGTCGAGGGAGAGCAGCTGGTTGGCCCCGGCCTCGCTGTTGAGCGCCACCCGGAGCTCGCGGGCGACCACGGCCACGGGCAGCGGATCGGTCCCGTGCCCGTAGATGACCGCGGGGATCTTCCCTTCGCGCCGCAGCCGGCGCACGGCGCGGGAGCCGATGGGGCGCCCAACCTCGGCGGCAAGAACGACTTCGGCCATAACGGCATCTCCTCAGGGTGGCGAGAGCGGCGGTCGCGGACGGCGCTGGGCCTCCGGCGAACGGCTTACCAGCGTAGCCGCCCGGCCGGGTCCCCGACCAGCGGCCACCGAGACCTAGACCAGGTTGTCCCCGCCGAAGAGCTCGGACACCGACGTGTCCTCGAACACGGCGTCGATGGCGTCGGCGATGATCTTGGCCACCGACAGCACCTCGAGCTTGTCGAAGGTGCGGTCCTCGGCCACCGGCAGGGTGTCGGTCACCACCACCCGCGAGATCGGGGCGGCCTTGAGGCGGTCGACCGCGGGGTCGGAGAGCACGGCGTGGGTGGCCATGGCGCAAATGTCAGAGGCGCCCGCTTCGGCCAGCAGCTCAGCGGCGGCGCAGATCGTCCCCGCCGTGTCGATCATGTCGTCGATCAGGACGCAGTGGCGGCCTTCCACCTCGCCGATGACGTGGCGTGCCCGCACCTCGTTGTAGGTGCCGTACGGACGGGTCTTGTAGATGAGGGCCAGCTCGCACCCCAGGTGCTGGCTGTAACGTTCGGCCACCTTCACCCGGCCGGCGTCGGGGGCGACCACCACGACGTTCTCGCCGAAGTGTTCGCGCATGTAGCTCTCGAGGACGGGGGCGGCGACCAGGTGGTCGAAGGGCGTGTCGAAGAACCCCTGGATCTGCCCCGAGTGCAGGTCGACGCTGACCACACGATCGGCCCCCGCCGCGGAGAGCATGTCGGCCACCAGCTTGGCCGTGATCGGCTCGCGCCCCGTCGACTTGCGGTCCTGGCGCGAGTACCCGTAGTACGGACACACCGCGGTGATGCGCTTGGCCGACGCGCGCTTGGCCGCGTCGATCATGATGAGCTGCTCCATGAGCGAATCGTTCACGGGGCTGGCGTGCGTCTGGATGATGAAGACGTCGCAGCCGCGGATGGAGATGTCGTACTTGCAGTAGATCTCCCCGTTGGCGAACTCGCGCAGGTTGGCCTGGCCCAGCTCGACCCCCAGATGCCCGGCGATGTCGCGGGCCAGGGTCGGGTGGGCGCGCCCGGACACCAACTCGAGGCGACGCCGCGGGATCAGCTCCACGTCCGCCACGCTACTGTGCCGCCGCGCCGGGGCGCGGCCTGCCCCGCTCTAAACGACCGGGTTAATCCTTTGGCCGAACGGCCCGCCGCCTGCCTCACGTCGGGCCCGCCGCGTCGCTACCCGTCGGGCCCGGGCCCGGCCAGCACCGTGTGCGGCGCCAGCTCGACCCCGTCGGCCACCTCGGCGCCCGGCTCGAGCACGCTGAAAGGCCCCACGCGCGCGCCCTCGCCGATCACGGCCAGCCTGCACACGCTCTCGGCCACCACCGCGCCCGGCCCGACGGTGGTGTCGGTCAGCACGCTGTTGGGCCCGATCTCGGCCCCGGCCCCGACGCTGCAGCGGCCCCGCAGGATCACGCCCGGCAGCAGGGAGACGTCGGCCTCCAGGTGGACCGAGGCATCCACGTAGGTGCGCTCGGGGTCCCACATGGTCACGCCCCGGCGCATCCAGCGCTCGTTGATGCGGTCGCGCAGCTCGGCCTCGGCCACGGCCAGCTGGGCCCGGTCGTTCACCCCGGCCGCCTCCATGGAGTCGGGCAGCACCAGGGAGCGCACCGTGTAGCCGGCGCTGCTCAGCACGGCCACGGCGTCGGTCAGGTAGTACTCGCCCTGGGCGTTGGCCGGGGTGAGGCGGCGCAGCGTCGGCGCCAGTATGGAGCGCCGGAAGCAGTAGATGGAGGTGTTGACCTCCTCGATCTCCTTCTCCTCCTCGGTGGCATCGTTCTCCTCCACCACCCGCACCACGTCGCCGTCCTTGCCGTGTACCACCCGCCCGTACCCCGACGGGTTCTCGACCACGGCCGTGAGCAGGGTGGCGCCGGCGTCCTCGGCCCGGTGGGCCCGCACGAGCGTGGCCAGCGTCTGGGGCCGGAGCAACGGGGTGTCGCCCGGCAGCACCACGACGTCCTCCACCTCGTCGTCGTCGTCGGGCAGGCCGGTCAGCCCCACGGCCAGCGCGTCGCCCGTCCCGGCCTGGGTCAGCTGCTCCACGAACTCGATCTCCATGGTGGGCGGGGCCAGCTGCACCAGCGTCTTGGTCACCCACTCGGCCCGGTGGCCGACCACGACCACCACCCGGTGCACGTCGATCTCGGCCATGGCGTCGAGCACGTGGAGGACCATCGGGCGCCCGCACAGCAGGTGCAGCGGCTTGGGCCGCTCCGAGCGCATGCGCGTGCCCTCGCCGGCGGCCAGGACCACGGCGGACAGGCGGCGCTCGTGCATCGCCGCATTCTTAGCCCGCCGGGACGGCCGGCGTGCGTATGGGACACTCATAGCGTGCCGGAGCTGATCTTCTACGACGAGTTCGGCCTGTTCCACGAGAACGCGGCCGAGTACGGACTCCCCTTCCCGGGCCCACCCGACGTGCGCCGAGTGGACGTCGAGGTGGAGCCGGGCCGCAAGGTGTCGAGCCTGGTGTGGGGGGCCGACACCGGCCCGCCGGAGCTGGTCCTGGTGCACGGCGGCGCCCAGAACGCGCACACCTGGGACACCGTGGCCCTGGCGCTGGGCCGCCCGCTCCTCGCCGTCGACCTGCCCGGCCACGGCCATTCCGACGGCGGGCCCGAGGGCTTGGTCTCCGCCGCCAGCAACGGGCGCGACCTGGCCGCGGTGGTGGCCCAGCTGGCGCCCGACGCGCGGGGCGTCGTCGGCATGTCCCTCGGCGGCGTGTCCTCCATTGCCCTGGCGGCCCAGGCGCCCGAGCTCGTGCGCGCCCTGGTCCTGGTCGACATCACCCCGGGCGTCAACGCGGAGAAGGCGGCGCCGGTGACCAACTTCGTCAACGGCCCCGCCAGCTTCGACCGCTTCGACGACATTCTGGCCCGCACGATTGAGCACAACCCCGGGCGCTCCGAGTCCTCGCTGCGTCGCGGCATCCTCCACAACGCCGTACAGCGCGACGACGGCAGCTGGGTCTGGCGTTACGCCGCGCTTCCGCACCGAGCCTGCGGGCGCCGCCCACCCCGACTTCGGCGATTGGTGGGAGGCCGTCTCGGGCCTCCGGGTCCCCATCATGCTGGTGCAGGGGCTGGCCTGGTCGGTGGTCGACGACGCCGACATCGCCGAGCTGCGCCGCCGCCAGCCCGGCGTGCGCATCGAGGGGGTGGAGGGAGCCGGACACAGCATCCAGGGCGACCGCCCGCTCGAGCTGGCCGCGCTGATCGACGACTTCCTCTTCGGCAGCGGATGATGGACAAGAAGGTCTGGCTCTCTCGGCGCGCCCTCAAACTGCACGCGGTCATCCTGATCGTGGTGCCGTCGTTCCTGGCCCTGTGCGTCTGGCAGGTCTACCGGGCCACCGGCGGCAACGAGCTCAGTTGGGCCTACGTCTTCGAGTGGCCGTTCTTCGCCGCCTACGCCGTCTACATGTGGTGGCGCCTGCTCCACGCCGCCCCGGACGGCACGCCCGCGACCAACAGCGCCGGCCCGGCCGAGCAGCACGGGCCGAGAGGAGGAGCAGGAGGAGCAGGAGGACGCCGAGCTCGCCGCCTACAACGCCTACCTGGCGCAGCTGGCCGCCCGCGACCGGGCCGCCGGCCGCTGACGCTCCGGGGGGAGGGCTCGAACCTCCAACATCCGGCTCCAAAGGCCGACGTTCTGCCGATTGAACTACCCCGGAATGGGTCGATCGCCGGCTAAAGGTTAGGCACGGCGACCGCCCGTGCCGGGACGAGGTGCAGCGGTAGGTTCGCGTCGTGCGCATCCTGGTGGTGGACGACGATCAGGCGGTCCGCCGCTCCATCGACCGGGCGCTGCGTCTGGAGGGCTACGACGTGGCCACCGTCCCGACGGGCGGCGAGGCGCTCGAGTCGCTGGCGCAGACGCCGCCCGACGCGCTCATCCTCGATCTTGGCCTGCCCGACCTCGACGGCCTGAGCGTGTGCCGGCGCATGCGCAACGCCGGCGACGACACCCCGGTCCTGATGCTCACCGCCCGCGACGCTGTCGACGACCGCGTGGCGGGCCTCGACGCGGGGGCGGACGACTACCTGGTCAAGCCCTTCGCCCTGGCCGAGTTGCTGGCCCGCCTGCGCGCCTTGCTCCGGCGCCGCTTCGAGGGCGACGGCGGCCTCCTGCGCGTCGGCGACCTGGTCCTCAACCTGTCCACCCGCGAGGGCCAGCGGGGCGATCGCACCTTCGCGCTCACCCGCATCGAATTCGACCTCCTCGAAATGTTCCTGCGGCACCCGCGCCAGGTGCTCACGCGCGAGGTGCTGCTCAACCGTGTCTGGGGCTTCGACTTCGACTCGGGCACCAACTCGCTCGCCGTCTACGTCGGGTACCTGCGCCGCAAGCTCGAGGAGGGCGGCGAGCCCCGCTGCATCCAGACCGTGCGCGGGGTGGGCTACGTGCTGCGCGACACGTGACCTTCCGCGCCCGCCTGGTCCTGGCCACGACCGTCGCTGTCGTGCTGGCGGTGGTGATCTCGTGCAGCGCCGCCTTCGTCGTGGCCCGCAACGCGTTGGTCGACGCGGCCGACAACTCGCTGACCACGGCGGCGCAGAGGCTCCTCTCCGGCGACGACATCGGGGCCACCACGGCCACCCTCGGCCAGGTCATCGACACCAACGGCACCGTCATCACCGGGACTGGCGGCCTCCCGGTGACCGGCGAAGTGCGCCTGGTCGCCGTGGGGCTGGCGCCCACGTTCTACACCACGGTCAATGTCGACGGGAACCAGATGCGCGAGCTGGTGGAGCACCTGCCGGCCGGCACGACCATCGGTCCCGGAGAGCTGGTGTACGGCGGCGCGCTGCAGATCGCCACCCTGCTCAACGCCAACTCGGAGCTCGAGAAGCTGGCCGGCTTCCTCGGCGTCGTCGCCTTCGGCGGCGTTCTGCTGGCGGTCGTGCTGGGCTGGCTGGTGGCGCGCACCGCGCTGGTGCCGTTGAACTCGCTCACCGACTCGGTCGAGGACGTGGCGGAGACCACCGACGTCTCGCGTCGCCTCTCCCCCGGCGGCCAGGACGAGCTCGGTCGCCTACGCCGCACGTTCAACCGGCTGCTCGAGGCGCTCGATTCGTCGCGCCAGGCCCAGAGCCAGCTGGTGCTCGACGCCTCCCACGAGCTGCGCACGCCGCTGACCAGTCTGCGGACCAACCTCGAGGTGATCCGGCGCGTGGACGAGCTGAGCGACGAGGACCGCTCCATCCTCGTCGACGACGTGCTCGTGCAGCTGCAGGAGCTGACCGACATCGTCGGTGATCTGGCCGAGCTGGCGCGCGGCGACCAGCTGCCCTCCGCCAGCGAGCCGCTCCGCCTCGATGTCCTCCTCAGCGACGCCGTGGCCGTGCAGAACACGCACGGTAGGGCCCAGGACGTGACGTTCGAGCTCGTGGCCGAGCCCTGCTGGGTCCAGGGCCACGCCGACCGTCTCGGCCGCGCCGTCGACAACCTCTTGGACAACGCGCGCAAGTGGAGCCCCCCGGGCCAGACGGTGTCGGTCGAGTGCCGCAACGGCTCCGTCGTCGTGCGTGACCACGGGCCGGGCATCGCCGAAGCCGATCTGCCGCACATCTTCGACCGCTTCTACCGCTCCCCGTCCGCCCGCGGTCTACCCGGCTCAGGCCTGGGGCTGGCCATCGTGGCGCAAGTGGTGAAGGAGGAGGGCGGGACCGTCGCGGCCGACAACGACCCCGGTGGCGGTGCTCGCCTGTCCCTGCGCCTGCCCACCGTCGCCGGGCCCGACGACGCCGAGCAGAGGTGACGCGACGCAGGGCGCGCTCTAGCCCGCCGCCATGAACTCGATGCGGTTCCCGAAGGGGTCGTCCACGTAGGCGCCCAGCCCGGGCTCTCGGTCGGGGTTGGGCCGCACCGCCACCCCCGCCGCGCCGAGCACCGCCTCCAGGTCGGCCAGGTCGCGCACGACGAAGGCCGGGTGCGCCTTGCGGGCGGGGCGGAAGTCCTCCTCCACGCCCAGGTGCACGGCCGTGGTCCCCCGGGCGAACCAGCAACCGCCCCGGGCGGCCAGCGGGGCCGGCTTGGACAGGCGCTCGAACCCGAGCAGGCCGGCGTAGAAGGACTCCGCCTCGTCCTCTCGCCCCGGCGGCATGGCCAGCTGCACGTGGTCGAGACCCACGATCTCGAAGCTCATGCCCTGCCTCCTGTGTGCGGGACCGACCTGGCAGTCGGCCCCCCGGACCGCTAGCCTGCCGCTCGACATGGGATCACTGATCAAGAAGCGCCGCAAGCGGATGCGCAAGAAGAAGCACAAGAAGATGCTGAAGGCCACCCGCTGGCAGCGCCGGGCCGGCAAGTAGCAAGGAGCCGATCCCTCTCAGTCGCCCTCCCACCCCGCGGGCACGGTGCGCGCCCGCACCAGCCGGCCCGCCTCCTCCCCCACCCGCAACTCGGGCCAGCCCGCCGTGCCGGCTTCGGCCGGGCCGCCCTCGACGAACCACGCCGACCCGCTCCCAGCCAGTACCGGCTCCGTGCCCACAGCCCGGCCCAGCGCGTCGCGCCAGCGGGCCAGGCGCGGCTCGATGGCCAGCGCCGCTGCGGTGAGCGCGTTGGGTCCCTCGTCGTCGGGTCGGCGGTCCCAAGCCCGGTAGACGGCGGCGGTGTCGACGCCGAATGGGGGCAGAAGCAAGAGGTACTCGCGGGCCACGAAGGGCAGCGGCTTCACCCGCTCGCCCGTCCCTGTGACGCGGGCGCGGCCGCCCGTCAGGCAGAAGGGCACGTCGGAGCCCAGGCGAGCCGCTACGGCGGTGTCGTCGCAGCGGGCCCAGCGCAGCACGGCGGCGGCGTCGGCCGAGCCGCCGCCCAGGCCCCCGCCGAGGGGGATGCGCTTGGTCAGGCGCACCCCGGCACGCCGGCCGCAGGCCTCGAGCGCCCGCGTGACGAGGTTGTCCGCCGGCACCGGCAGCCGCTCGGCACCGGCCCCGGCCGACGCCTCGACGACCAGCCCCGTCCCGCCCTCGTCGATCACCAGCTCGTCGGCCAGGCTGAGGGTGACCATTTCGGCGTCCAGCTCGTGGTAGCCGTCGGAGCGCACCCCGGTCACCCGCAGCGTCACGGTCAGCTTGGCCGGCGCCAGCACCCTGCTCACGACGTGGCGGCGAGGCGGCCCCAGGCCGCCACGTCGAGCTCCTCGGCCCGGGCGTCGGGCCGCACGCCGGCGCGGTCGAAGGCCTCGGGCGCCACCACGCCCGTCAGCGACCGGCGCAGCATCTTGCGCCGTTGGGCGAAACCGGCCCGCACCACGGAGGCGAGCCGGTCGTAGGAGACCAGCGCCGGATCCACCGCCGGCTGGGGCCGCCGGTCGAGGCGCACCAGCACGGACTCGACGCGTGGCCGCGGAATGAACACCGATGCGGGCACCCGCCCCACCACCTCGGCCCGGGCGAAGTAGGCGATCCGCACCGAGACGGACCCGTAGGCGCCGCTGCCCGGCACGGCCGCCATGCGCTCGCCGACCTCCCGCTGCACCATGACGAGCAGGTGGGTCACCGCCGCCACCTCGACCAGCGTCCGCAGCACCAGCGGGGTGGCGACGTTGTAGGGCAGGTTGGCCACCAGCGACCACGTCCCCCCGCCGCGCGCCGCCAGCAGCGCAGCCAGGTCGAGGGTGATGGCGTCGCCCTCGACCACCTCGGCGCCGGCGGGTTCGGCCACCGAGCGCAGCACGGGCAGGATGTGGCGATCGGTCTCGACCGCCACGACGCGGGCCCCGGTCTCGGCCAGGGCCAGCGTCAGGGAGCCCAGGCCGGCGCCGATCTCGAGCACCTGCGAGCCCACGCCCACGCCGGCCAGGCGGGCGATGCGCCGGACCGTGTTGGGGTCAGCGACGAAGTTCTGGCCGAGGGCCCGGCTGGGACGGAGTCCGTGCGCCGCCAGCAGCTGGGCGATGTCGGCTCCGGAATGGGTCACCAGGCAATTGTGACGTCCACCACTCCTTGGCCGAGGGGCGCCAGCTGCGAGAAGCCCTCGGGGGACATGTCGACCACGTGCGGGTACCCCGCGGCCTCCCGGTCGTCGACCGTGCACGTGGTCGACGCGCCGGTCTCGTTGTCGGTGACGGTGAGCACCGTGCCGAACGGGAGCGTGGGGCTGGCGCAGTAACCGTCCGGGGCCTCCGAGTACCACGTTGCGTCACCGACCTCCGAGCTCGTGTCGACCGGTACCGGCGCGGTCGTCGTGGTCGTGGTGGGAGGCGGCGGCGGCAGCGTCGTGGTGGTGGTGGTCGGTGGCACCGTCGTCGTGGTCGTCGGCGGCGGCGTGGTCGTGGTCGTCGGCGCCACGGTGGTCGGCGTGGTCGTCGCCACCTCTTGGTACGCCACCAAATGCGACTTCAGCTCCACGCCGTCGAGATGCGACGACGGGTACACCTTCTTGCCGTGGTGCACAGCCGCTGCCGCGGTCGTCACGCGCTCGGCGTGCGCCGTCGTGTTCTGCAACAAAAGGAGAGGCAATCCGAACAGCGCGCCGCAAACGATCACGGCAACGCCGAGGCGCCTCCCCCCAGTGCTCTGGTTCCGCAGGGCTCCACCCTTCTCCGGGGACACAGTGCACCCGCGCCGACGTACGGGTGGCGAGGGGTTTCAAAAGAACCTAGGAGAGGAATCGCGAAGCGCGCAAACCGGAAAAGGGGGACGGCCTCATGCCGCGTTATTTCCGCAGGTCACACATGGTACCGATAGTTATATTTAGGTGAAGTCCCAGTTCAGATGCTATTTTTTGTTGAATTCAAACCTAAACACCCAGGTCACGAGGTTCTTGTATTTGGCCCAGCAGCGGTCAAACATCCCCTGTGGAAAACATCAAGGAAGCCGCGACAGCCGACCTTTCCATGACGTCGTCCGGCCGGCACCCCTTCACCTCGGCGACGGCGGCGCCGACCAGCGGGAGGTAGGCCGGCTCGTTGGTGCGGCCCCGGTGCGGCACGGGTGCGAGGAACGGGCTGTCCGTTTCGACGAGCATGCGGTCGAGCGGACACCGCGCTGCGGCGGCGCGCACATCGGCCGCGTTCTTGAACGTCACGATGCCGCTGAACGAGACGTACATGCCGACGCGCAGGCACCGCTCGACCTCCGCGACACCGCCGGTGAAGCAGTGCAGCACGGTGCGCTCGGGCACGCCTTCCGCGTCGAGCACGTCGAACAGGTCGCTCCACGCGTCGCGCGCGTGGATGACGAGGGCCAGACCGTGCGCGTGCGCCAGCGCGATCTGCGCCGCGAACGCTCGCCGCTGCGCGTCGCGAGGCGAGTGCTCGTAGTAGTAGTCGAGCCCGCACTCGCCTACCGCCACCACCGCACCGTCGCCGACGGCCAGCTCGCGCTCGAGCAGTGCCGCCACCTCGTCGACGCCCTCGCTGGCCTGGTGCGGGTGCAGGCCGACGGAGGCCCAGGCCCGTGGGTCCGTACCGGCAGCGGCGGTCGCGCGGGCCACGGCCAGCGCCTGGGCCGAGGTGGCGGGGTCGGTCCCGATGCACACCATGCGGTCCACCCCGGCCGCCGCCGCCCGGGCCAGCACCGCCGCGCCCGCCCCCTCGCCCAGGAACTCCTCCTGGACGTGGCAGTGGGAGTCGAACCAGCCCGGCACGCTCAGGCCTTGCGGCGAGGGAACAGGGGTTCCCCCTTGACGACGGCCGCCCCGCCGACGTAGCCGCCCCAGGCGGCGTCACCGGGCAGGCGGGCCGTCGTCGGGTCGCCCGGCACCCCGATGCGGCGCCACACCTCGGCCGCCGTGGAGGGCATGGCCGGCGAGGCCAGCACGGCCACGATGCGAAGCACCTCGAGCGCGTCGCCCAGGACCGCGTCCACCTCCGGGCCGGGCTCCATCTTCCAGGGCTCGGTCGCCTCCAACTCGGCGTTGGCCGCCCCGATGAGCCGCCAGGTCTCCTCGAGCGCCTCGTGGGGCGCCCAGCGCGCCCAGGCGGCCGATGCCGCGTCGAACACGGTGGCCGCCACCGGGGCGAGGTCGCTCGAAGGGTCACAGGCGGGGCCCACCCCGCCGCACTTCGAGTGCACCACCGTGGTCACCCGCGACACCAGGTTGCCGAGGTTGTTGGCCAGGTCGGCGTTGTAACGGGCGACGATGCCGTCGAAGGAGAAGTCGCCGTCGCCGCCCAGCGGCACCTCGCGCAGGAGGTGGTAGCGCAGCGGGTCGACGCCGAGCTCCTCGGCCAGCGCCACGGGCGACACCTCGGTCACGTTGAGGGGGCGCTCCGCGTCCCCCTCACCCATGATCGCCTTGGCGATCATGGTCTTGCTCACCCTCTGCCCGCCCATGAGGAGGAACCCGTGCACCATGATCTCCGCCGGCGGCTCGATGCCGGCGGCCAGGCACATGGCCGGCCACCACACGCAGTGGAACTTCAAGATGTCCTTGCCGATCAGGTGGTGCGCGGCGTCCCACCACGAGGAGAAGTCGGGGCCGCCGTAGCCGGCCACGGTGAGGTAGTTGATGAGCGCGTCGTACCACACGTAGAAGACGTGGCCGCTGTCCCACGGCACGGGCACGCCCCACGTGAAGGACGTTCGCGTGATCGACACGTCACGCAGCCCGCCCCGGATGAAGCCCAGGGCCTCGTTGCGCTTGGAGACCGGGCGCACGAAGTCCGGGTGGTCCTCGTAGTAGTCGAGCAGGCGCTGCTCGAAGGCGCTCAGTTTGAAGAAGTAGTTGTCCTCCTGCATCTCGACCACCGGTCGGCCGTGCACCGGGCACTTCCCGTCCACCAGCTGGTCCTCGGTGTAGTAGTCCTCGCACGAAATGCAGTAGAGGCCCGAATAGGTCCCCAGCTCTATGAAGCCGTTGTCGTAGATGCGCTGCAGGAACGCCTGAACCACCGCGTAGTGGCGGGGCTCGGTGGTCCGGATGAAGTCGTCGTACGAGATGTCGAGCGCACGCCACGTCTCGACGAAGCGCGCCGAGGTGCGATCGGTCCACTCCTTGGGTGTGGCGTCGTTCGCCTCGGCCGTCTCGACGATTTTCGCCCCGTGCTCGTCGGTGCCGGTCATGAAGCGCACCTCGTCCCCGAGCAGCCGGTGCCAGCGCGCCAGGGCGTCGGCGTTGACCGTCGTGTACGCCGTACCCACGTGCGGGGCGTCGTTGACGTAGTAAATGGGCGTGGTCAGGTAGTAGTGGGGCACCGCGGGTAGCGTACCGGCGCGCTCAGGGCGGTCCGGACCCGGCGACGTGGCCGCGCACGCGCAACGCCGCCTCGTAGGCGCGCCGGCGCGGCACACCCAACGACGCCGCCACTCGGTCGGCCGCCTGCCGCGGCCCGGCCCCGGGCTCGCTCGCCAAGGCGTCCCGCACCGCCGCCTCCACGTCGCCGTCGCTCGGCGGCTCTGCGGGCGGCGCGCCGCCGACCACGAGCACGACCTCGCCCCGCACCTCCCGCTCCGAGAATGCGGCCGCCGCCGCGCCCAGCGTGCCGCGCCAGACCTCCTCGTGGAGCTTGGTCAGTTCGCGCACCACGGCCACCGGACGCCCGGCGTCGATCGTCGCCAGCTCCGCCAGCGTCGAGCCCACGCGGCCCGGCGCCTCGAGCACCACCGTCGTACGCGCGTCGGCCATCAGGGCACCGACGCGCCGCCGTCGCTCCGCCCCCTTGCGCGGCAGGAAGCCTTCCACGCAGAACCGGTCGGTCGGCAACCCGCTGACGACCAACGCGCCCAGCACCGACGAGGGGCCCGGCACCGTGCTCACCGTCTCACCGTCGGCGGCCAACTGGGCCGCCAGCCAGGCGCCGGGGTCCGAGATGCCCGGTGTCCCGGCGTCGCTCACCACCGCCACCATCGCCCCGCCGGCCACCGCGGCGGCGACCCGGGCCAGGCGCTGCGCCTCGTTGTGCCCGTGCAGCGAGAGCAGCCGGTCCCCTCCGGCGATGCCCAGGGCCGACAGCAGGGCCCGGGTGCGCCGGGTGTCCTCACAGCAGATGAGGTCGGCCTCCGCCAGCACCTCGCGGGCCCGGGGCGCCAGGTCGCCCAGGTTGCCGATCGGCGTGGCCACCAGCACCAGACGGCCGCGCCCCGGCGTCAAGAGCCGTTGCCCGACGGGCCCGCCTCGGCCTCGCGCACCTCGAGCTGGTCGCCCACCCGCACGCCCCAGCGCTCGAGCGACCCCGCCTCGGTCTCGACCGTGCTGCACACGCCGCGTCCGCCCACCGCCACCCGCCAGGGCTTGAGCTGGGTCATCCGGAGCACCTTCAGGTCGCCGGACAGGAAGGCCACGTCGATGGGGAACCGGATGCCGGCGGTGTGCACCGTGCGGACGCCCGCCACGTGCAGGGCACCCTCCCAGCCCGAGCGGCCCCGCAGCGCGTCCCTGCGCTCGGCCGGCGAGCTGGTCATCTCGAGCGCGCAGACCACGTCACCGTCACGCAGCAGCCAACCGGACCGCATGCTGAGCGAGGCTACCGGATCACCTCCGGCCGCCGGCCGGGGCCCCGTCGGGGCGGACTAGGCTCTGCGGCCCATGTCGAAGAGAACCGTCAAGCGCAAGCTCCGCACGAAGAAGAAGGCCAACCACGGCAAGAAGCCGAACTGCGGCCGCGGCTGAGCCGGCGCCGCCGCGCCGCCACCTCAGGTCCCGTCCCAGGCCACTCCGGTCGACCCCAGCACCGAGCGCAGCGTGGTCGGCACGTCTGAAATGATGCCGTCCACCCCCAGGCCGACCAGCCGCTCCATGGATTCGGTGTCGTTGACCGTCCACACGTGCACGGCCTTGCCGGCCGCGTGCGCCGCCGCCACGAAGCGCTCGTCCACCACGACGAGGTCGCCCTGGCGCTCGGGCACCTGGAAGGCCACGGCCGGGCTGTCGGGCACGGGCTCGCCTGCCTGCACCGCACGCCACGCCTCGGCCGTCGCCGCGGTCCCCGCCGACGTCGGCACGCCCGGGGCGAAGGTCCGGAAGGTGTCGAGGGCCGGGTCGAGGAACGACGCCACAATGACGTCGTCGGACCGCTCGTGTTCGGCCAGCAGCCGGGCCAGCGCCTCCTCGTAGGGCACGACAACCGGCGCCGTCTGTTTGATGTCGAGGTTGAGGACCACGCCGGGGAACTCCTCGAGCACCTCGCGCAGCGTGGCGATCCCGAAATTTCGGTCGGCTGGCGCCCGCCCGCGGTAGGGATACGCCGTGGCGGGCTGGCCGGGCGTCACGTCGGCGCCGGGGATCCACCAATAGGAGAAATCCATCTCGCGCAGCTGGGCCAGCGTGAAGGAGGCGATGGTGCCGCGGGCCGGCGTGGTGCGGTCGACCGTGGCGTCGTGGCACACCACCAGCTCGCCGTCGGCGGTGGCGTGCACGTCGAGCTCGATGCCCGTCGCCTCGGCCTCGAGGGCGTGACGAATGGCGTGCAGGGTGGAGGATGGTGATTCCCACGCGCCGCCCTGGTGAGCGTAGGAGATCACCCGCCGCTTCAGCCACGCCGACCCCTCGCTCATGCGCCGAACGGTAACAGCCGCCACTGGCCTATCCTCGTGCGAAGTGTTCGACCATGTGCTCGTCGACGTCATCGGCACCATCCGCGGCTCGTTCGACCGGGCGCTCCTGCAACGCCAGGCAGTCGAGGAGCGCTTCCAGGTCGACGTCTTCCTGGGCGACGTGTCCTGGGAGACCTCCTACAGCTTGCCGGGCGAGGAGCAGCCACCCCGGGTGCGGGCCGACGTCTCGGTCGACTGGCCCACCTGGAGCCAGACCTCCTACCGGAGCTGGTCCATCGGCGAGCCGCCCGACGAGCTGCCCGAGGCGGTCATTGAGGTGGCCCTGCGCGTCCAGCGCATGGCCGAGGCGCCCGACACCGAGAAAGTGATGGCGGCGCTGCCCGCCCATGGGCCCCTGGCCGACCCGGCCGACCTCGTGCGGACGGCGACGACCATCGAGCAGGTGCACGCCGAGGCCGACGGCGGCGGGACGACCGACAGCCCGCGTTGGGCCGTCGAGGCCACCTACGAGGGCTCGGTCCGCTTCTCCGAGCAGCAGCTCGAGGACCCGTCGACCGTCACGCCCGTCTTCGACGGCCTCACCCGCTGGATCGCCTCGACGCTCATTACGCTGGCCGACCTGCCCTTCACCTTCCTGCCCCCGGGCGACGAGGACGACTGAGCGAAGGCCGCGAACCCCCAGCCCAGCGGGGGGCTGACTGGCATTTACGCCCGCCCGCCCGCTAGGGATGGACGGTACATATGAGTCCCCCCCGTTCCCGCCGGGCGCTGGCCGTGGCCGCCCTGGCCGCGCTGAGCGTGCTCGTGGCCGCCTGCGGCGGCTCGGCGTCCCCTGCGGCGCCACCGGCCAACCAGGGCCTGATCCTCGACCGGCCCACGCCCCAGGACGCCACGCTGGTCAACCAGGACGGCCAGCGCGTCTCACTGGCCCAACTGCGCGGCAAGGTCGTCGTGCTCGCCCCCTTCCTCACCCTGTGCCAGGACGAGTGCCCGCTCATCACGGCCGCCTACGGAACGCTCCAGCACGACGTGCAGGCCGCCGGCCAGGGCGACAAGGTCGTCTTCGTCGAAGCCACGGTCGACCCCGGTCGCGACACCGTGGCCCGCCTGGCCGCCTATCAGAAGGAGTTCGGCGCAGACTGGGACCTCTGGACCGGCACGCCGGCCCAGGTGGCCGCCTTCTGGAAGCCCTTCGGCGTGGCCTACCAGATCGTGCCCGAGGAGCAGCCGCCACATGCCGACTGGTGGACCGGCAAACCCCTCACCTACGACGTCGACCACACCGACGGTTACATCATCGTCGACGCCCAGGGCCGCGAGCGCTTCGTCGACGTGAGCGCGCCCAACCTCGGCGGCAAGCTCAGCCCCAAGCTGACCACCCTGCTCGACGCCGGCGGCGTCTACGGACTGCACCATCCACTCCCCACCGACTGGACGCTGGGCGACGCGCTGTCGTCCATCAGCTGGGTGCTGGGCACCACCATCCCCGCCACCTCGTGATGCGCCGCCCTGCCCTCGTCGTCCCGGGAGTCTGCCTCGTCGCCGCCCTGATCTTCGCCGCCTGCGGCAACAACTCGAACACGACGACGCTGAACGCCCCGCCGACGACCGACACCTCCTTGACGCTCACGCTGCAACGCTCGCCCGCCGGCCTCATTTTGGCCACCGGCGGCGGCAACACGCTCTACGACTTCGTGCCCGACACGCCGACGCACTCGGCCTGCGTGGACACGGCCTGCATCTTCCAGTGGCCGCCGCTCATAAAGTCCGGCCCGATCGAGGTGGGCAAGGGGCTCAACACCGCGCTGGTCGGCACGCTGGCGCGGCCCGACGGCTCCACCCAGATCTCCTACGGCGGCCACCCGCTCTACACCTACAACATGGACGTCACGCCGGGCATGGTCACCGGCCAGGGCGTCGACCAGGACGGCGGCCTGTGGTACGTCGTCAACGCCAAGGGCAAGCAGATCACGACGTCGTTCACGGTCGCCAACCCCAACCTGAACATCAACCCGAACACCTGACGCCCGTCGAGGATCAGGGGTTCGACGCGTGCTGATTCCGGAACTTCGGCGGTCGCGAGAGGAAGCACCCCCGCAAAGGAACGCACACCGAGCCAAACCGCCACCTTGATGCGCCGGCTCTCCCCAACCGCATCCTTGCGACACGGGCGTGGCCCCCTTCAGCTGAGCAGCCGAGACCGAAGGGATTCGATCGCCCTCGGGTCCATTCCGCCGAATCCACAGAGATATCCCTCGATTCCGCCATAGGTGGAGTCGAGGCGATCCAAGGCATGCTCCATCGCCCACCGCGGCGTGCTGAGAATCCCCAGGGCGGCTTCCCGCGCGATTCCTTCCGACACGAACAGATCTACGACGTGTGGTATCCGGTCAGGTCCGCTGTAGCGAGACGTGAGCTCATAGTCGTCCAATACGGTTTCACGATCAACGCCGAGACAGCTGAGCAGCAAGGCAGCGGTCATTCCGGTTCGATCCTTGCCGCCCATGCAGTGAAACATCACCGGGCCTTCGCACTCCGAAAAATGTGAGAACAGGTCGCCAAACACCGGGCCGGCCACCTCGAGCATTCTGCAGTAATCCTCGAAGAGCCACTGCTCTCCGTCACCTCTCTCCCTCAATGTGTTCATGTCGGTGGCGAAGACCGGTCCGCTCGGCAGCTCCCTATGAACACATGGACGCGGTCCCGGATCTGCCTCACGCTCTGCATCGCGCCGCAGGTCGTAAATGACGCGGATGTCCAGGGCGTCGAACACATCGAGATCGGCTGCCGTGAAGTTGTGGGGGCTGTCGGATCGAAAGACGCGCCCCCAGAGGGTGGCGGCGCCCGATTCGGTGCTGTATCCACCGAGGTCTCGAAAGTTGTTCACACCGGAAAAGGGCAACCGGCGGTTTCGAATCTCCGCCGCCGAATCGATCGCCTCCTGCACGGTCGGAAGGGTAGTGCCGGAGTGTGACGTTCTCGCCCGAAGCCGAGGAGCTCGATCAGCCAAGCCCAGTGCGGGCGGCAACGTTTGGGGCGGCCAAGTTCCTCACGAGGCTGAGGTCGCAGGACCCCCATGGCCGCCCGAACGACCGAAAATCGAGCTCTCAACGATGTAGAAGACGGTGATGAGCCCAAAGAGGATGACGCTGGCATTGGGGCTGAGCAAGGCGGTCAGCGTGGCCAGGAGATAGAGGAAGGGTCCTGGTAAGTAGCTGCGCGAGATACCGCTCACCACCCTGGGATCGGCATCCTTTCGTAGGAGGCGATCACCCGATGACGCGTAGAACCACAGGATGTTGAAGAAGATTGCGGTGATCGTCAGTGTCGCACCGTACGTGAGTGCGGCCGGCTCGAGATCGCCTCCACGAAGCTGTGAAGCGATCAGGCTGGTCGGAAACGGAATGAAGGCCACCGTCATCAAGAAGGTGACGTTTATGAGGAGGAATAGCCGGTCGACATGGTGAATCTGCGCAAACACGGTGTGGTGGTTGATCCAAATGATGCCGATCGTGAGGAAGCTCACCGCATAGGCGGCGTAACTCGGCCATAGACGCGTTAAGCCAGCACCGAGATCGCCGGTGCCCACGCGGACATCGAGGATGAGAAGAGTGGCCGCAATGGCAAACACGCCATCGCTGAACGCCTCGAGCCGGGAAGGCGACATTACCTATGGACTAATTCGGGCTCTTGGACATGGACGTATCCGCAACGATGCTCTCGTCTTTGTGATTGCCGACGTACGTCGAACATACCTGTAGGGGGTCTACCAATCGTCAGGTGTTGAATCGGAACTCGACCACGTCCCCGTCGTGCATGACGTACTCCTTGCCCTCCATGCGGGCCTTGCCGGCGCTGCGGGCCGCGGCGACCGAGCCCGTCTCCATCAGGTCGTCAAAGCTGATCACCTCGGCCTTGATGAAGCCCCGCTCGAAGTCGGTGTGGATCACCCCGGCCGCCTTGGGCGCCGTGTCGCCGATGTGGATGGTCCACGCCCGCGCCTCCTTGGGGCCGGCCGTGAGGAAGGTCCGCAGACCGAGGGTGGCGAATCCGACGTGCACCAGCTGCTCCAAGCCCGACTCGGCCTGCCCGTAGCTGGCCAGCAGCTCCTTCGCGTCGGCCGGGTCGAGCGCCGCCACCTCGGCCTCGATCTGCGCGCACAGTACGACGGAGGCGGCCGGCGCCACGCTGGCGGCCAGGTCGGCCGCCGTCACCCCGTCGCCCAGTGTCGCCTCGTCCACGTTGAAGACGTAAATGAAGGGCTTGGCCGTCAGCAGGTGGAGGTCGCGCAGGAGAGCCAGGTCCACCTCGCCCCGCGCCGCCGCGCTCGAGATGGTGCGGCCCTCCCCGAGGATGCCGGCGGCCGTCTCCACCGCGACCAGCGTCGGCCTCTGCGCCGGCGCCGCCTTGGCCTCCTTGACCAGCTTGGGCAGGCGATTCTCCACCGTCTGCAGGTCGGCCAGGATCAGCTCGGTGTTCACCGTCTCGATGTCGCCCGCCGGGTCGATGCGCGCGTCGACGTGCACCACGTCGTCGTCGTGGAAGGCCCGCACCACCTGGCAGATGGCGTCGGTCTCGCGGATGGCGGCCAGGAACTTGTTGCCCAGCCCCTCGCCCTGTGACGCGCCACGCACCAGCCCGGCGATGTCGACGAAGGTCACCGTGGCCGGCACGACGGGCGCGCCCTCGTACAGCGACGCCAGCTCTTCGAGACGCTCGTCGGGCACGGCGACGACGCCGACGTTGGGCTCAATGGTGGCGAAGGGGTAGTTCGCCGCCAGCACGTTGTTGTGCGTCAGGGCGTTGAAGAGGGTCGACTTGCCCACGTTGGGCAACCCGACGATGCCGATCGACAGGCTCACGGCGCCCCGCTCAACCGGTGAGCAGGCCGGCGCCGGTGGCCAGGGACTTCAGGTCGGCCTCGGGCCGGGCGCCCGTGTGAGAGATCACCTCGGCGGCGCACAGGCCGCCCAACCGCGTGCTCTCCTCCGGGCCCATGCCGTGGGTGAGGCCGAAGAGGAACCCCGCCGCGAAGAGGTCGCCGGCGCCCGTGGTGTCGACCACTCGCTCGACCTCTGCGGCCGGCACCTCCTGTGGTCCCCGGGCCGTCAACACCGTGGCGCCCCGCGCGCCGCGGGTCATCACGACCAGCAGCCCCGTCTCTTCGGCGGCCGCCAGCGCGCTCTCGTACGACGTCGCGCCGAACAGCATGGTGACCTCCTCCTCGTTGCCGAGCAGGATGTCGACGTCGTCGACCAGCAGGTCGAGGAACTCCCGCTGGTGCCGCTCCACGCAGAAGGGGTCGGACAACGAGAGCGCGACGGAACCGTCGGCCACATGGGCGGTGGCGGCGGCGTGCCGCATGGCCTCCTTGGCCGCCGGGACGTCCCAGAGGTAGCCCTCGAGCAGCAAGATCGACGCCCGGCCGACGAAGTCCTCCGGCACACCCGCCGGCGACATGGTGGAGGCCGCCCCCAGATACGTCCCCATGGTGCGGTCGGCGTCGCCCGTGATCAGGACGACGCAGCGGCCCGTGCCCAGGTTGTCGCCCGCCGCCGACTCGCTCACGTGCGGCTCGAACTCGACGCCCGCGGCGCGCAGGTTCTCGGCGTAGGTGCGGCCGACCTCGTCGTCGGCCACGGCGCCGACGAACCCGGCCGTCCCACCCAGCTCGGCGATCCCCACCGTCGTGTTCGCCACGGAACCCCCGGAGACGAACCGGGGCTCCGCCATGGACGCCTGCACCGCGTTGGCGGTGGCCAGGTCGATGAGCGTCATCGATCCCTTGTCCAGACCCACCTGTGTCAACTGGTCGTCGCTCACCAAGGCGATGACGTCGAGCAGCGGCGACCCGATGGCCACCACATCGAGGGGTCGTGTCGGCTCGCCCTGCCCCACGACGGAAGAGGCGGACGGGGTCTGGATCGTCGTATCGTCGAATGGCACGGAGCGAACCTACTCGCGCGCTGCGAGTAGCCTGCCCGGATGGCTTCCACGACCGCCATCCCCGGCGAACAGGGTTCACAGGCGTTCCGGCTGCCCCGCACGGTCGAGCCCGAGACGTATCGCATGGAGATCGAGCCCAATGTGGCGTCCGCCACCTTCACGGGCACCCTCGTCATCGAGGCCGTCGTGCACGAGACGATCGGAGAGATCGTGCTCAACGCGGCCGAGCTCGTGATCAGCGACGTGGAGGTCGTCACACCGGACGGCGCCGCGCTCTCCTGCGGCGTCGAGTTCCACGACGACCTCGAGCAGGTGGTCTTCCGCCCGTCGTCCGAGATCGTGCCGGGACCGTGCACGGTGAGCTGCCGCTTCTCCGGCACGCTCAACGACAAGCTGCGCGGCTTCTACCGCTCCACCTACACCGGACCCGACGGTGAGACCCAGACCATCGCCACCACTCAGTTCGAGTCCGTCGACGCCCGGCGTTGCTTCCCGTGCTTCGACGAGCCCGACCGCAAGGCCGTGTTCGACATCACCCTGGTTGTTGACCCGGAGGTCGACGCCATTTCGAACTCGCCCGTCGTGGCCTCCGAGCAGATCGGCGACAAGCGGCGGGTGCGGTTCTCTCCCACCATGAAGATGTCGACCTACTTGGTCGCCCTCGTGGTCGGCAAGCTGGAGGCCACCGAGACGGTGGACGTCGACGGCGTTCCGTTGCGCGTGGTGACGATGCCGGGTAAGTCCGGCCTCGGCGGCTACGCCCTGGAGGTCGGCGCGTTCGCGCTCCGGTTCTTCACCGAGTACTTCAACATCCCCTACCCGGGCGAGAAGGTGGATCTGGTCGCCATACCCGACTTTGCCGCGGGGGCGATGGAGAACCTCGGCTGCATCACCTTCCGCGACACCGCGCTGCTGGTCAACCCGACCGAGGCGGCACGCACGGAGCTCGAGCGGGTGGCCGACGTCATTTCGCACGAGCTGGCCCACATGTGGTTCGGCGATCTGGTCACGATGGGTTGGTGGGAAGGCATCTGGCTGAACGAGGCCTTCGCCACCTTCATGGAGATGCTGTGCGTCGACGCCTTCCGGCCGTCCTGGGAGCGCTGGGTCAGCTTCGCCCCCTCGCGCGAGGCGGCGCTGGCCGTCGACGCCGTGCACTCCACGCGACCCATCGAATACCCGGTCGGCCCGCCCAAGGAGGCCGAGGGCATGTTCGACCTGCTCACCTACGAGAAGGGCGCCAGCGTGCTGCGCATGCTCGAGCAGTACATCGGGCCCGACGTGTTCCGCGACGGCGTGCGCTCGTACCTGAAGGCGCACGCTTACGGCAACACGGTGACGACCGACCTGTGGGACGCGCTGGAGGACGCCAGCGGGGAACCCGTGCGCGACGTCATGAACACGTTCATCCTCCAGGGAGGCCACCCGCTGGTCACGCTGCACGGCGACGTCCTGAGCCAGCATCCGTTCGAGCTGGGCCCGGTGGCCCCGGGCGCCACGTCGTCCATCGGGACCTCCTGGAACGTGCCCGTGGCGGTGCGCGCCCTGCCCGCCGAGGGCAAACCGGGCGCGGCGGCGGTCCACTTCGTCCTCGGGGCCGAGCCGACGCGGGTGCCCGAGGCGGACGCCGGGCTGGCCGTGGTCAACGCCGGGGGCTGGGGCGTGTTCCGCGTCGGCTACGAGCCCGAGCACCGCCTGGCCCTGGCCACGCACCTGCCCGAGCTCACGCTGCTCGAGCGGGCCAACCTGCTCGCCGACACCTGGGCTACCACACTGGCGGGCCAGTCGGTGCTGCGCGAGTTCCTGGGGCTGGCCTCGTATCTCGGCCTCGAGTCCGACCCCGCCCCGTGGTCGTCCGTGGCGGCGGCGCTGAACCTGAGCAACCGGATCGCGCTGCCCGAGGACCGCAGCGCGCGCTAGACCAGGCCGTGGCCGCGCTCATCGGCCCGGTCCACCAGTACCTGGGGTTCGACGCCCGGCCGGGCGAGGGCGAGCGCACGCCGACGCTGCGCGCCATGGCGATCACCCTCCTGGGCACCGTGGGCAGGGACGAGGTGGTGCGGACCGAGGCGGCCCGCCGCTTCGACGCCTCGCCCATCGGCGGGGGCTCGGGCGAGCCGATCCCGCCCGACATCGAGACGGCGACTGTGGCCGCGGTGACGCAGCTGGTGCGCCCCGGCGACTACGACGCGCTGCTGGAGCGCTACCGGGCCGCCTCCACGCCCCAGGAGGAGTTGCGCTCGCTCGGCGCATTGGCCACCTTCCCCGACGTCGACTTGTGCCTGCGCACCTTCGACCTGGCCATGACCGAGGTGCGCAGCCAGAACGGGTTCAGCGTGATCGGGGCGCTCCTGGCCAACCCGATGGCCTGCCAGGCCGTGTGGATCCGCATGACCGAGACCTGGGACGCCATGCTCGAGCGCTTCCCCAAGAACGCGCCGCCGCGCATGCTCGACTCGCTGCCGGCACTGTGTGCCGACGCCGACTTCGCCGACGGAGCCGTCGCCTTCCTGCGCGACCACCCGCTGGCGTCGGGGCCGCGGCGCGTGGCGCAGTCGGTGGAGCGCCTGCAGGTGAACGTGGCCTTTGCGGCGCGCGAGCGGCCGGCACTGGCCGAATCGCTCCGGGCGGCCACCTCCTCGCCCGACGCCTGATGGCGCGCGGCGATGGAGCAGATGGTCCCGGGCGCCACCAGCCGCGTGGAGGTCCTCCTCGACCTGGCGCGGCGCACGCGGGGCTTCATGCCCGACGACGAGGGGGAGGCCCTCTACCGGGCCGCCCGACGGGCCGGGAGCCACGCCGCCGTCCCTCCCACGTTCGTCGAGATCGGGGCCTGGTGCGGCAAGTCGACCGTCTATCTCGGGGCCGCCGCGGAGGCGTCCGGTGCGGTGCTCTTCTCCATCGACCACCACCGGGGCTCAGAGGAGAACCAGCCCGGATGGGAGTACCACGAGTCGGATCTGGTCGACGCCGAGGTCGGCCGCATCGACACGCTGCTGCACTGGCGCCGCACCATCACGTCCGCCGGCCTGGAGGCATCGGTCGTCGGCGTGGTCGGTGACTCGCCGACCGTGGCGGAGCGCTGGGACCGGCCGCTGGCGCTGTGCTTCATCGACGGCGGCCACGGCGAGGAGCCGGCGTGGGCCGACTACAGGGGTTGGGCGCCCCGCGTGGCGGTCGGCGGGTGGCTGGCCATCCACGACGTCTTTCCCGACCCGGCCGACGGCGGGCGCCCGCCCTACGAGCTCTACTGCGCCGCGCTGGACTCGGGTGAGTTCGTCGACGACGGCGGGTGCGGGAGCCTGCGCGTCCTGCGCCGCGTCAGCCCGGCCACCGGCTGAGCCGGGCCGGGCCGGGTGCCTCAGCCTCGGCTAGCCCGACGGGGCGGGTCCGAGACGGTGCACCCGTCGGTGGCGTCGCCGCAGTGCGGCTCGGCCAGGTCGAGGGCGGCCGGCAGGCACTCGCCGCGGAACAGGCCCGCGGCGGGGCTCGTGTTCGAGAGCGCGTCGGCGGCCAGCACCATGGCGGCGAACGTGTAGGTGGTGCGCTCGTTGTTGGGAAAGGTCTCCTCCCCCGGGTAGACCATCCCGGTCCAGTACGACCCGTCGGGCAGACGCAGGTTCTGCCCGGCTGCGAAGAGGTCCAGCGCGGGCCCGTCCATGCCCAGCGCGTCCAGCGTGAGCACGCACTCGGCCGTCTCGGCCGCGGTGACCCAGTCTCCCGTCGACACGCAGCGCACGCCCAGGCCCTCCATGACGAAGGTGGACCAGCCGTCGGCGATGCGGCGGCGACCTGCCTCCCCCTCGACCGCTCCCGAGAGCATGGGGTAGTACCAGTCCATGGCGAACTCCACCTTGGGGGCGAAGGCGCCCGGGTGATGGGCGACGGCGTGGCCCAGCCGTCCCGCCGCCAGCTCCCAGTCGGGCCGGTCCTTGGCCAGGCACTCGGCCACGGCCACGGCGCAGCGCAGCGAGTGGTAGATGGAGGACGACCCCGTGAGCAGCGCGTACCCCTCCGGACGCCCGGCCGAGTCGAGCGACCACCGCACCGAGCCGTCCGGCTGCTGCCAGCGCAGGATGAAGTCGATCCCCGCCTCAATGGTCGGCCACAGCTCGCCGAGGAACTCCACGTCGCCGGTGATCAGGTGGTGGTGCCAGGCGCCCGCGGCCAGATAGGCGCAGACGTTGGTGTCGAGCCGGGGGTCCTTGACGGTGTCCTCTTGGTAGTAGTTGAACCAGCTGCCGTCCGGCAGCTGGCGGCGGGCCAGCCAGCGGTAGGCCTCGACCGCCTCGTCGACCAGCCCGCACACGGTCAGGGCCATGGCCGCCTCGACGTGGTTCCACGGGTCGCAGTGCCCTCCCTCGAACCACGGGATCATGCCGTCGTGGCGCTGCACCTCGGCGATGGCGTGGCCCGTGGCCATGATGTCGGCACTCGAGAGGATGCCCGGCACCTCGGGCAGGGTGGTGGTGACGGATCGGAGGTCCTCGGTGGTCATGCGGCCGCTCCCTGGGTCGGTGTGTTCGGACCGCGCCGGCCCGGCACCCCGCGGGGGAGGTTGGGCTTGGCGCCTGGCATGCCCGACACCGCTGCGGCCGGCTTGGTCAGGTAGACCACCAGGCTCTTACCGATGAGGGGGCTGAGCACCCGGTCCGCCGTGCGGGTGACGAAGGGGCCCTTGACGATGTCCCACACGAGGATCTGGTGGTACGCCTTCACGGCCGGGTGCGCATCGTTGCTCGGCCCGACCACGCAGCGCAGCCACCAGTACGGCGAGTGCAGGCCGTGGGCGTGGTGGTGGCCCGTGGGCACGAGCCCGGCCGAGCCGAGCCGCCGCTCCAGGGTCGAGCGCCGGTAGATCCGTACGTGGCCACCCGGCGTGTCGTGGTACTCGTCGGAGAGCGCCCAGTTGATGGCCTCGGGGGCGCAACGCGGCACCGTCACCGCCATGGTTCCGCCCGGCTTGAGCACCCGGGCCAGCTCGCGCATGGCGGCGACGTCGTCGGGGATGTGTTCGAGCACCTCCGAGGCGATGACGCGGTCGAACATGGCGTCGGCGAAGGGCAGGGCCAGCGCGTCCCCCTGCACGGCCGTGGCGGGATGATCGGCCGCCAGCTCGCCGGCCTCCACCATGGCGCCCAGGGTCGCCCGCACCTGGGCCACCTCGTCGGGTCCGGCGTCGAGCGCGATGACGGAGGCGCCGCGCCGGGCCGCCTCGAAGGCGTGTCGGCCGAACCCGCAGCCCAGATCGAGCACGAGGTCTCCGGGACCGACCCCGAGGCGGTTGTAGTCGACGGTCAGCATCAGGCCGCGTCCCGCTCGGGGGGAACGAGGGTGTCCGGCGGCTGGCCGGACGGGGCGCCGGGGAGCGGCCGGCCGTCGAGCAGTGCCTGGTAGCAGGCAGCCGTGCCGGCCGCCGTCACCTGCCAGGTGAAGCGGCGCACGACCCGCGCCCGCCCGGCGGCGCCCAGGCGGGCGCGCAGCTCCGGGTCGTCGAGCAGGCGGCTGATGGCACCGGCCAGGGCACCGGGATCGTCGGGCGGGACGAGCAGCCCCGTGTCACCGTCGGTGCCGACGACCTCGGGCAGGGCGCCGCCCGTCGTGGCCACCACGGCCACCCCACACGACATGGCCTCGATCGCCGGCAGCGAGAACCCCTCGTAGAGCGACGGCACCACCGCCACCTGGGCCTCGCCATAGAGGCGGGCCAGCTCTTCGTCGCTGATGCCGCTTACGCAGCGCACGGCGTCGGACAGCCCGAGCCGGGCGATGGCCCGGTCGACGCGCCCGCCCTCGGTGGGCCGACCGATGACGGTCAGCTCGACGTCGCGCTCGGTGCGCAGCTTGGCCACGGCCTCGAGCAGCGGAACCAGACCCTTCATGGGGACGTCGCTGCTCGAGGTGACCATGATGCGCCCGGGCACCGGCCTCACGTCGCTCATGGGCCGGAACACCGTGTGGTCGACGCCGACAGGAACGACGGTCAACCGCTCGGGGCGCACGCCCATCTGCGCCGCGATGTCGAGGCGGGAGTTCTGCGACACGGTCACGACCGCCGGGAGTGCACGGGCCACCCGGACCTGCATGCCCAGAAACCCGAACCAGCGTCGCGTGGTGAAGTTCTGCCAGGGGTTCGTGGTGTGCGAGAGCGCCAGCTGCCGGTCGACCGTGATGGGGTGGTGCAGAGTGGTCAGCAGGGGCCACCCGTCCTCGACCATGCCCAGCATGCCGTTGCCCAGGCACTGGTTGTCGTGGACGACGTCGAATTCGTCCCGGCGCTCGGCCAGGAGCTGGCGGGCCCGCAGCGAGAAGGCCAGCGGCTCGCCGAAGCCGGCCGTGCACATGATGCCGAACTCGATCCAGTCCTCCCGGGAGGTGAACTCGCGCCGGTGCGGCACCCGGAACGGGTCGGGGTCCCGGTACAGGTCGAGGCCGGGCACCGGCGTGAAGCCGACGCCTTCGTCGAGTTCGGGCCAGGGCGGACCGGCGAAGACCTCGACCGAGTGGCCCAGGGCGAACAGCTCGCGGGTCAGGTGGCGGCTGTAGACCCCCTGGCCCCCACAGCGCGGATTGCCCCGGTAGGTCAGGTAGGCGACGCGCACCCCGCCGGGGCGAGGCGGGGCGGCGGCAATCGGGGCGGGCACCTCAATATGGCGCGAGCGCTCCCAGGACTCCTTGGTTTCGATCCACTTCTGGCGGGGGGTTTTTGGCAAGGTGACGTCCCGGATTAGGCGCTCGGTGGCCGCCTAGCCTCTCCGAATGCCCTGGTCCGGCGCAAACGGCACCGGCCGGCGAGTGGCCGCGACGAGCCTGGGTGGCCCCGGCGGCGGCCGAAGCCGTGGTCAGGGGGTCGGCAACCGCCCGGGGCCGGGCCGCGGCGGGGTCAAGACAGCAGACGCGGGAAGTGGAACCGGCCCCTGGTGGGCACCACGGCATCGAGGACGTCGTCGGCCAGGATGCGGCCAATCGGCCGGCCGTCGTCGTCGACCACGACCATGGAACGACGGCGCGTCTCCACCAGCTGGTTCGCCACGTCGTTGATGGGCGTCTTGGGGTGGACGGTCACCACGTCTTCCTCGTCGAGGAGGGCCGACATGCGGGTGTCCGACGACGCCCGCAGGGCGAACAGGATGTCGAGCACCTCGACGTCGCCCAGGAGGCGGCCGTCACTGTCCACGACGGCGACCGCGTCGAGGTCCACGTCGTGGTCGCGCGCCTCGGATAGGCGGTCCGTGACCTTCTTCACCTTGTCCCCCGACTTGGCCGTCACGAGAGCGGTGGTCATGATGCCGCCGGCCTCGTCCTCCCCGTAGCCCAAGAGCTGCCTCAGGGCGAGCGCGGTCGTCGAGGGGATGTGGCGCAGCACCTCGGCGCGCAGCGCCAGCGGCAGGTCGCGCAGCGCCTCGACCGCCTCGTCAGGCTCCATGGCGGCGACGAGGCGAGCCGCCTCGACGGGATCCGACTCGCGCAGCAGCTGCACGAGGTCCTCGGGCTGCATCTCCTCGAGCGCGTCGGCCGCCTCGTCGGGCCCGAGAGCAGCCAGCAGCTCTTGGCGCTCGTCGCGCCGCAGGTCCTCGAGCAGGTCGGCCAGCTCGCCGGGACGCAGGCGGTGCAGGCCTTCGTTGGTCGTCTTGAGGCGCACCTGGGTGGCCGCTCCCACCTCGCCCGTGGGCTCGGCGAACGTCTGGATGGCGGCCCAGTCGATGACCCGGTCGGGCGTGGGGCGCGGGCGCCAGCGGCGCGGGCCGAGTCGCCGCAGCAGCGTGGCCGTGGAGACGTCGGCGCCTACGAGGCGGATGCGCCCGATGACCTCGGCCAGGTAGAGGTCGGCGGCCCGGATGACCTGGACGCCCTCGACGTCGACCAGCTGGTGATCGAGCACGTCCTTGGCCAGCAGCACCTCGTTGTCGCGCCGCTCGACGTCGCGCAGGTCGAGCCGTGACGACCGCAACAGCACCTCGGCGTGGCCGATGCGGTCGATGGCGGACGCCGGAACGAAGGCGTCGCGACGGCCGACGCGGATGACCAGGCCACTCACCGGCGGGTACATCTGACCGTCGGACCAGCGCGCCACCACATCGACCAGCCGGCCGATCTCCTGGCCCTGCTGGTTGCGCACGGGGCGACCGAGTAGGCCGGCCAGCGACACGATGGAGTCGAACACACCCTCGGAGGCGAGGATGCGTCGGGTGCGCCTCCGCCGCTGGTGTGGGCCGCGTCCGGGGACGCGTGGGCGGCCGTTGAAGAGGCCGGAGCGAGCGGGTGTGCTCGTCGGCGGTGGCGTGGCCATGGAGTCACCTCCTGTGGGCTCAGAACGAATCGGGTCAGGTCGGTTGCCGGCGGGCGCCTGGTGGCCCGCCGGGGTGCTCAGCGACCGGCGCCTGGTTCCGTACATGACCCCCGTCGGGGGCTCACGGTGTGCTCCGACGTGTGATCAGCCGAGGCACGGAGTGCGGCGGGCGCCGGCGGTCCTACTTGGGGGTTCGCCCTTCGACATGGCCACACCTCCTTGTCCTCTTTCGCGGCGCAGGAAAGCCGCTCCGAAGCGCCTCGCCCCCACATTACCGGCGTGCGCCGTGGCCGGCGTGGCTGCGAGCAGCGGTTTCGCCTGCTCACGGGGCCGGGTACCGTCGAGCCCATGGACCTCACCTATCCACCAGCAGCCGAGGAGTTCCGGGCCGAGATCGCCGGCTGGCTCAAGGAGAACCTGCCCGAGGACTGGGGCGAGGAGGGCCGCTCCATGACTCCGGAGGAGCGCAAGGAGTTCAACGAGGAATGGACGGCCAAGCTCTTCGCCGGCGGGTGGATCTGCGCCAGCTGGCCGGCCGAGTACGGGGGCAAGGGACTCACCCTGTTGCAGCAGGTGGTGCTCAACGAGGAATTCGCCCGCGTCGGTGCCCCGCTCCGGGGCGACTTCTTCGGCGACACGCTGGTCGGTCCCACCATTTTGCAGTGGGGCACCGAGGAGCAGAAGCAGCAGTTCATCCCCGGGATCCTGAAGGGGGAGATCGCGTGGTGCCAAGGGTTCAGCGAGCCCGACGCGGGGTCCGACCTGGCCGGCGTGAAGACGCGGGCCGAGTTGGACGGGGACGAGTGGGTGATCAACGGCCAGAAGGTCTGGACCACCCAGGCCCACTACGCCGACTACATCTTCCTGCTGGCCCGCACCGACCCCGACGTGCCCAAGCACGCCGGCATCTCCTATCTCCTCGTGCCCATGAAGCAGGCCGGGGTCGAAGTGCGGCCGATCGAGCAGATCGACGGGTCGGCCGAGTTCAACGAGGTCTTTTTCAGCAACGTGCGCTGCCCCAAGGACAACGTGGTCGGAGGGGTGAACAACGGCTGGAAGGTCGCCATGACCACGCTGGGCTTCGAACGGGGCACGTCGGCGACGACCGGCCACCGCCGCTTCCAGAAGGAGTTCGACCAGATCCTGGAGCTGGCGCGCCAGAAGGGGCGCGACCGCGACCTGCTGATCCGCCAACGCCTGGCCCGGTCGTGGTCGAACATCAAGATCATGCAGATCAACGGCTGGCGGACCCTGACCGACGCGCTCAACGACACCCACACCACGGCCAAGCTCGGGGCGTGCAACAAGATGTTCTGGTCCGAGGCGCACCAGGAGACGATGCTCCTGGCCATGGATCTCTACGGCATGGAGGGCCAGATCCTGCTGGGTGACGACGGCGAGGACACCCTGCTGCCCGGGGCCCGGCGCGCCAAGGCGAGCTACCCGGTGAACAACCTGCAGTCGCTGTTCTTCTTCTCGCGCTCGGAGACGATCTGGGGCGGGACGGCCGAGATCCAGCGCAACATCGTGGGCGAGCGCGCCCTGGGCCTACCGAAAGAGCCGAAACCGGCGTAGCCCGGGGCTGCGTTCGAAGGCCACGACCTGGGCATACCTGTTTCCGGGCGTTTCTGGGAATAGACAGAGACATGGCGTGGCGGGCATGGAGTTCAATTGGACGCGGCCCGAGTGCAGGTAGGGCCCGTACCGCGCCGGCGAGCCCGTGACCGCCGAGGCGATCCGGGTCCTGGTCGTGGCCGACCAGCCGGTGTTCGCCGAAGCGCTGGCCCTGGCCATCGACGCGTCGCCGCACATGGCGTGCGTCGGCGTGGCGTCCGACGCCGAGGGCGCGCGGCGCGTGTGCGACGAGGTGGCGGCCGACGTGATCGTCATGGATGCGCAGCTGGGCGACGGGGACGGGATCGAGATGGCGCGGTCCTGTCTGGAGGTCGTCCCTGACGCGCGCGTGCTGCTGCTCTCCGAGCATCCGCCCGAGGCGGCGCTCGTGCGGGCGGCGGTCGACGCGGGCGCGTCGGCCCTGCTGCCCAAGACGGCCAACCTGGCCAGCGTGGTCGAGGTCATCCCGTCGCTCACCGGCCACGGCTTTACCACCGACAAGGACACCGTTCGCATGCTGTGCGGCCCGGCCAGCACCCGCTCGTCGGGCCGGAGACAACACGAGCCGGGCGGCTTGACCCGCCGCGAGCGCGACATCTTGTGGCTGCTGGTCAACGGCATCGACCTGCAGACCGCCTCGGTCCGCCTCGGCATCTCCGTCAACACGTCGCGCGGCTACGTGAAGAACCTGTACCGCAAGCTGGGCGTCCACAACCAGCTGGAGCTGGTGGCGGTGGCGCGGCGGCGAGGGCTCCTCGAGGAGTAGGACTCGTCAGCGTTTGGAGCGCGGCGGCCCCGTCACCCTGGTCCACAACGGCGACGGGCGCGAGGTCATGACCCGGCCGCTCGGGCCGACGAATGTGAGCTCTGCGTTGGCGTCCCCGGACATGGTCCAACCCTCGGAGTGGATCAGGTGATGGTGATACGAACAGAGACAGCACAAATTGTCGACGTCCGTCGTCCCCCGATCCCCTCGCCATTGTTTGATGTGGTGTGGGATCCAAAAGGCCACATGTCCACAGCCTGGGAAGCGACAGTGCCGGTCCCGGCGCAGGATCTCGCGGCGCTGGGTGTCCGTGGCCAGCCTGACCTGGCGCCCCTCGTACATGGTGTGGCCCTCGTCGTCGTCGACGCCGATCACGATGGTGGCGTCACAGGCCAGGCGAGCCAGGGTCCTCGCGCTGATCAGGCCGCCACGCTCGAGCTCGGCCACCACGTCGTCGCCGTCCGGGCCGCCTTCAAAAAGGTCTGAGAGCCGGACGTGCGCCACCACCAGGTAGGGGTCGTCCGCGCCAGGCCCGGGCCGGTGCCCCCCGACGCGCAGCGCCTCGACCAAGGCATCGGCCAGACGTTCATCGAGCGGCGTCTCGCCGTCGCCCAGCTGGGCGGCCCGAGCCTCGAGCCCGGCGCGCACCTCGGAGAAGACCTCGGGTGCCAGCTGGGCCACCATGGTGCGACAGGCCTCGTTGAAGCGCACCGAGCGCCGGCTCTCGTCGGACGAGCGTCCGGCCTGGGCCGACTCGGCCTGGGCTGCCTCGGACAGCTCGCGCACCGAGCGGGTGCGGACCAGCTCGGCCCAAGTGGCGTCGCTCTCGGGGCGGGCCACGCCCGCAACGGTGCGCACCTGGTCGAAAGAGGCTTCACCGGCGCGCAACACGCCCGCCAGGGCCGGCAGGTCGAAGAGGCGCTCGGCCACCTTGGCTTGAGCCCGCGCCGTCGTCGGCGCGGACCCGGTGGCCTCAACGATCCATTGGGACAAGGAGGTCGCTCCCTCGTCGCGCCAGCCCTGCCGCCGGTCCAACTCGCCCACCAAGGCCACGAAACGGCCCTGATGCGCCGCCACCTGGCGTGCCTCGGCACTGGCCCACTCGCGTAGTTCGGCGTTGGAGAGCGCGGCCAGGGTACGCAACGTCAAATCGGCGGTGTCGGCCAGGTTGTCGTTGGCGGCGAATGTGTTCGTACGGACCATCGACGAATGAACGGTCGCACCGGGAGCAGACGTCAAAAAGAAATCGACGGATGTCGGGATGTCGGGCAGCCCAGCCCATTCGTGCAGCCGCGGTGACGACCCTCCTGACCGTCCTCTACAACGAACGCCGGTACCGCGTCTCGGTGAGGGTGGCCGAGCCGAAGCGCTCGGACTTCTCGGTGCCGTCGCACGACCAGCCGGCGATCTCGTAGAAGCGCCGGGCCCGCTCGTTGCCGACGAGCACCCACAACACGGCCGAGGCGTAGCCGGCCTCGCGCATGGCCTCGACCGCCCCCGCCATGAGGGCGCGCCCGGACCCACACCCCCAGGCCTCCGGGAGGAGGTAAATGGAGGACAGCTCGGCGGTATCCAGGCCCAGGTCGGCGTCGCGCGCCGGGCCGACGTGGACGAAACCGCACAAAGCATCGCCGCCCTGGCGAGCTCCGTCCGTTTCGGCCACCAGGACGACGTGGCCGGCCAGCCCGGTCTGGAGGATGGATCGCCACATGTCGGCCCGCCGCTCCACAGAGAGGCCGTCGAGGACCTCGTCGGGCATGAGGCCGCGGTAGGCCGCCTGCCAGCTCCTGACATGGACCGTGGCCACCGCGATCACGTCGCCGGGCGTCGCCCGTCGGATCAGCACCCGCCCATTGTGCGTCCGCCGCGGCCGCCGCCGTACGGGTGGCTCAGCTCGTCCGGCGCTGCACCAGCGGGTCCACCACCTGTGTCATGGGCAGCGGCACCAGCGGCGCCATCCCATCCAACTCGACAGCACCCGAATCGTCGAGCTGGCCCTTGCCCGGCACCGACCGCCGGTGCCGTGCCGCCAGGGCGAAGAGCGGGATGCTGGCCAGCAAGGTCGCCGCGCCGCCGACGACCAGCGCCACGCGGGGACTGCTGACGTCGCTGATCCACCCGAGCAGGGGCGCCCCGATGGGCGTGCTGCCGAGGAACGCGATGGCGTTGAGCGACATGACCCTGCCGCGCATGGCCGGATCGGCCCGTAGCTGGAGCGATGCGTTGTTGGTGGCCACGAAGGAGATGGACGCCGCGCCCATCACCACGAGGAGGACGAGCGCGACCGTCTCGGTCGGCGCCAACGCGACCGCCAGGATGGCCACCCCGAAGACCACGGCGATGAAGGACAGCATCCGGATGGAGGGGCGGCTGCGATGAGCCGTGAACAGGCCCCCGAGGACGGCGCCTGCTCCCATGGCCGCCAAGAATTCGCTGTACAGCGCACCGCTGCCGTGGAAGGTGAATTTGGCGAGGAGCGGCAGCGTCACCGTGAAGTTGAACGCAAAGACGCCGACGATGGCCATGGAGGACAGCAGGATCCGCAGATCCGGCGTACGCCAGACGTAGCGGAATCCCTCCCGGACCTGCCCCTTGGCGCGGACCACGCCCGGACGGCGGTTCAACTCGGACGCCCGCATCATCGACAACGCCACGATCACGGCCACGTACGACAGGGCGTTGACCATGAAGCAGGTGGCCACGCCGAGGGTGAGGATCAGGACCCCGCCGATGGCCGGGCCGATCACCCGGGCCGAGTTCATGAGCACGCTGTTGAGGCTCACCGCGTTGGGCAAGAGATCGTTGCCGACCATTTCGAACACGAAGGTCTGGCGGGCCGGGTTGTCGAACAGGTTGACGACCCCGAGCCCCGTGGCCAGCGCGAAGACCTGCCAGATCTGGATGCTGTGGGTCACCACGAGGAGCCCGAAGATCAGGGCCAGGATGCCGGCCGATGCCTGGGTGCAGTAGAGCACCTTGCGCTTGTCGAGCCGGTCGGCGACGAGGCCGCCAAAGGGGCCGAGCAGCAGCAAGGGGAGGAACTGCAGGCTGGTGGCGATGGCGACGTCGAGGCCCGTGCCGTGGAGCGGGAAGAGGATGAGGTAGGCCTGCGCCACGGTCTGCATCCAGGTGCCGGACACCGAAATGACCTGCCCGGTGAAGTAGAGGCGGTAATTGCGGACGGAGAGCGCGCGGAAGGTACGCCGGCCCGCCTCGCGGACCCGACGCCTCACGGGTCGACCAGGAGGTGCTCGAGGAGGGCGACGAGCTCGGCCGCGTGCACCTGCTCGTCGGGGTCGAGTTCGGCCAGCCGGCGCCGAAGGAAGGCGTTCTTAGCTGTGCGCATGCGCTCGATGGCCCGCTCGCCCGCCGGCGTGATGCGCACCCGCGCGCTGCGGCGGTCGGAGGGGTCTGCCTCACGCCGGACCATGCCGGCGTCACTAAGGGAGGCCACGATCCGCGTCATCGACGGCGGCTGCACCTGCTCCACCGCGGCCAGCTCGCCCAGGGTGGGCTGGCCCAGGCGCCGCACCGAACCCAGGGCGGAGGCCTGGCCCGGGGACAGACCCCCCAGAGACTCCTGGCGGAGCCGGCGCTGGAGCCGGTTGACCGCGACCCGCAGCCGGGTGGCCACCTCTTCGTCTCCCTGGGGCGGCGCGTCGGCCAGGAGCTGGGTCGGGGGCTGGGGCTGGGGCTGCATGCTTCCAGTATAGTTAGTTGTGCTAACTAATCATCCGGGGACCCAGGACAGGGCGGAGGGGGATTCGGCTGGACGGCGGGACGGCGGGACGGCGGGACGCTTAGAGACTGGGGACGTAGCCGCCCGAGCCGAGCACCGAGCTCTCCTCGAAGCTGAGCGACTCGTCGACGTCGCCGATGACTTCGGTCACCCAGGGCAGGCGATCTCGCAAGATGCGCTCGACGCCCCCCTGCAGGGTGGCGCCGCTGATGGCGCAGGAGCTGCACGCTCCCTGGAGCTGCACCTCCACCACGCCCGTCTCGACGTCGGCCCGCACGAGCACCAGGTCACCACCGTCGGCCTGCACGGCCGGGCGCATGAGGTCCATGATCCCCTGCAGCTTGGTCAGGCGGTCGGCCCGCTCGCCGTCGGTCAGGTCGGATGCGGTGTCTGGCACCCCTCTATTGTGCCGTGCCCGCCCACCGGTGTGACCCATGCCGGGCCGGAAGGTTCACCTCCCGTTCGCGAAGCCCCTGGCTAGGATCCAGACTGACCAGGGAAAACCCGGTCGATGCGCGAACAGGGAGGGCGAGCCCGTGAAGGTTCTCGGAGTGTTCAAGGCGTCCAAGGAGACCCGGGAGGTGCCCGCGGGAGCGGTCATCTTCGAGGAGGGAGACGTGGGCGAGGAGATGTTCGGCGTGATCGAGGGCAAGGTCGAGCTGAAGCTGGCCAACGGGGGCTGTATCGCCCTCGGCCCCGACGAGACGTTCGGCGAGATGGCGCTCGTCGACAAGTCGCCCCGCAGCGCAACGGCGGTGGCGGTCGAGGACACCAAGCTGGCCGTGATCGACAAGCACCGGTTCCTCTTCCTGATCGGTGAGACGCCGCAGTTCGCGCTGCAGGTGATGGCCAACCTGGCCGACCACCTGCGCCAGCTCCAGCAGGGCTGAGGCCCGGCCGGCCCGCCGGGCCGGCCGTCAGCCCAAACCGACGGGCAGCGGCGGTCCCCCCTGCACGACCGGGTTGGTGAGCTCGCCGATCCCCTCAATGGCGATGCGCACCGTGTCACCGTCGGCCAGGAAGCGGGGCGGGTCGAACCCGGCGCCCACGCCCGCCGGCGTACCGGTGGCGATGACGGTTCCCGGCTCGAGCGGGAACGCGGTGGTCAGGTACTCGATCATGTCGCGGCAGCCGAAGATGAGGTCGGCCGTGGTCGAGTCCTGGCGCAGCTCGTCGTTGACCCAGGTACGGATGGCGAGGGCGCCGGGGTCACCCACCTCGTCGAGTGTGACCAGCTCGGGGCCACACGGCGCGTGGGTGTCGAAGGACTTGCCCATGGTGAAGGTGGGCGTGCGCCACTGCCAGTCGCGCGCGCTGACGTCGTTGATGACGGTGAAGCCGGCCACCACCTCGAACGCCCGCGCCGCGGGCACGTGCTGGCAGCGCGGGCCGATCACCATGGCCAGCTCCCCCTCGTAGTCGACCATGTCCGAGACCGCCGGCAGCACGATCGGGTCACCGGGGCCGGCGACGGCGGTGCGCTGCTTGTTGAACCAGTACTGCCACTCGGGCGGCTCGCGCCCCATTTCGGCCACGTGGGCCCGGTAGTTCATGCCGATGGCGAGGATGGCCGGCGGGTCGGGAACCGGGGCGTGCTGGCGGGCTTCGGCCAACGGGTAGCGGGTGGCGCCGCTCGCCGGCGCGGCGCGGACGCGCTCGAACACAGCCGGCCCGAGGGCCAACACCTCGCGCATGGTGGGCGGCAACCCGGTGCGCTCGTCAGCCAGGTCGACCATCTCGTCGCCGACGATCAGCCCGGGGCGCACCGCACCCCCGGCGACGGAGAAGCTGGCGAGACGCACCGACGCGGGCCGGGCCGGGCCGGCCTAGAGGGTCGACTGCTGCTTCTTCAGTGCCTCCCAGTACCGGGTGGCATGGCGGGCCGAGATGGCGCCGATGATCTCGACCACGCCGAAGAGGATGGCCAGGATCCCGATCATGACCATGACGACCTCGAGCGTGCCGGTGGGGTGCCGGATGCAGAGGAGGCCAAGGGCGATGGCCACGATGCCGCGGATGAGATAGGCCCACCAGAAGGGCAGATGGTGGTTCTGCAGAGACGTGACGATGTCGAAGATCCCGAGGACCAGGAAGGACCAGCCGATGATGATGGCGGCCACGAAGATGGTGATGTGCGGCCAGACGAAGCCGACGATGCCGGCGCCCACCCAGAACAGGCCGAAGACCAGGTTGAGCCAGCGCTGGCGGGCCATTCGGATGGACCCCGCGATCTCGAAGACGCCGCCCGCGATGAAGAACGCGCTGGCGAAGTAGATGGCGGCGTACACGGTGGCATGGCGCCAGCTGATGACGAAGAAGCCGAAGATGACGGAGATGATGCCGCCGGCCAGGTACCAGCCCCACATCTTCTCCAGCTGTGTCGTGACGACATCGCCGACGGCGATGTCGTCCGAGGTTAACGCATAGGTCATGACGTCCTCCTTGGCGAGTAGGAGCGCACGGATAACGGATAACAGGTAGCCGCCGCAGCGTACCGCCGCGACCGCCCGATTTAGGGGATACAGGACCGCAAGGCGTGCAGCGCGCGGCGGCCCCAGGACGCGCCGGCAGCCGCCCAGCGGCCCGGCACCCCGAGCACGTCGTCGGCGTCGGCCCACAGCTCGTCCTCGACCGGCTGCAGGGCGGCGCGCACCTCGGCCAACGCATCGGGGTCGTCCTCGGGCACGCGTCGCCGGCGCAGTCCCGCGCTCCGCCGCCGGCCGTACGTCGGGAAGGCCGGCACGAAGATGCTGGCGCACGGGCTGCCCGCCGCCACGTAGACGCGGAGCGGCGCGCCGGCGCGAGGGGAGCTCGGCGATCATGGACGCCGCGGTCACGCACAGCCGGCGCACGTGCATGCAGACGGTGACGCCGTTGAAGTCGTCGCCGACCCCGGCCGGAGGCGGGACGACCGGTCCCCCGGCGCCCGGCGCACCCCAGGGTCCGGTGCCGTGGTCGCGCAGGTGGGCCGCCGTGGCCGCCGCCGTGAGCCCGCCGCGCCGAGCCGAGTCGAGGAAGCGCCGGCTGGCCGCCAGACGGACATCGGCATAGGCCGTGTGCTCGGTGGCGTCGCGAAAGCGCCCGAAGTCGTCGCCCGGCCGCAGGGCGGCAGAGGCGCGCGTCCAGGCGGTGCCGAGCGTGATCCGGTTGGAGATGGCCGTGCCGCCCGGGAACGGGGCGACGGCATAGTCGGCGCCCGCCGTGTCGAGGACGTAGGCCTGGTGCGGGTCGGCGATCAGGAAGGAGGAGTCGTAGGCCTCCTGGTGGACGGCGTCGGCGACGCCACCCTGCCCGCACTCGACGAGGAGCCCGGTCATGACGTCGACGGCCTCGGCGGCGCTGCGGGCGCGCTCGAGGCCGAGGCGGACCAGGTCCATCCCGGTCAGCGCCGGCGCGGCGGCCGCGGCGTCGTGGGTGGTGGCGACCCGCTCGTTGCCGATGGCCACGCCGTACTCGTTGACGCCGTGCTCGGCCCCCCAGAGCCAGGTCGGGCACGACAGGAAGGTGGCGTGGGCGCCGGTGTCGCCGATGCTGAGGTACTGCGTGCGCAGGGTGCAACCGGCGGAGGCCCGGCGGCCGAAGGGCCACGCCACCTGCACCTCACCGGGCGGCCGGTCCGAGTTCTTGGCGAACACCATGCCGCCCGGGCCCGGGGCGCACAGCGTGTCGCACATGATCGAAGCCTACGGTGGTGGGTAGGGTTGGTCGCATGGAACCACGTGCCGTCCTGGCGGTCGACGACATCAACCTTTCGGACATGGAGTTCTGGGCCCGGCCATGGGACGAACGGGAAGGCGCCTTCCTGACGCTGCGGCGCGAGCGGCCCATCCCCCACTTCGACGAGCCGGAGATCCCCGAGGCGCTGGCCTACGTCATCACCAAGGGGAACGGCTTCTACGCGCTGACCAAACACGCCCACATAACCGAAGCGAGCCGTCATCCCGAGATCTTCCAGTCGGGCAAGGGCGCCACCTCCGTCATCGATCTGCCCGAGGAGATGAACGAGTTCTTCGGCTCCATGATCAACATGGACAACCCGCGGCACGCCCGGCTGCGGCGCATCGTGTCGTCCGCGTTCAACCCGCGCATGATCAAGTCGATCGAGGACCGCATCGACTTCATCGCCAAGGACGTCATCGACCGGGTGGCGGAGACGGGCGGGTGCGACTTCACCGTCGAGGTGGCGGCCCGCCTGCCTCTCGAGATCATCTGCGACATGATGGGCATCGGCGCCGCGGACTACGACACGGTGTTCAACGCCTCGAACGTGATCCTCTCGAACGGCGACCCCGAGTACGTCCCCGAGGGGGGCGATCCCATGGTGGCCTTCATGACGGCGGCGCAGCAGCTCAACATGCTGATGCTCGACCTGGCCCGGTACCGTAAGGACCAGCCGACCGAGGACGTGACCTCGGCCCTGGTCAACACGAACGTCGACGGTGAGCAGCTGACCGACGCCGAGGTGGCGTCGTTCTTCATTTTGCTCGTCGTGGCCGGCAACGAGACCACCCGCAACGCCATCAGCCACGGCCTGTTGGCGCTCACCGAACACCCGGACCAGCGGGCGCTGTGGCAGGCCGACCCGGCCGGGCTGGCGCCGACCGCCATCGACGAGATCGTGCGCTGGGCCTCGCCCGTGATCTGGATGCGGCGCACCGTCGCGGAGGACACGGTTCTCGGCGACCAGAAGATGTCCGAAGGTGACCGGGTGATCATGTACTACAACTCGGCCAACCGGGACGAGGACGTGTTCGAGGACCCGTACACCTTCGACGTGCGCCGCACGCCCAACCCCCACATCGGCTTCGGCGCCGCCGGGCCGCACTTCTGCCTCGGCGCGCACCTGGCCCGTCAGGAGATCGACGTCATGTTCCGGCGCCTCTTCGAGCGGTTGCCCGACATCGAGGCGTCGAGCGAGCCCGACCGGCTGCTCTCCCCCTTCATCAACGGGATCAAGCACCTCGAGTGCACGTTCACTCCGGTGTCCACCTGACGGGACTCTGGCGGAAGCTCTTCCGCCGGCTCGACGAGGGGCAGCGCCGTCGAGCCTTCACCGCGGTGCCGGTCGCGGTGCTCAAGAAGCACGGCGACGACCGGGGCGGCTCGCTCTCGGCCCTGGTCACCTTCTACGGCTTCCTGGCCGTGTTCCCGCTCCTGCTGCTCTTCGTCACCATCGCCGGGATCGTCCTGCGGAACAACCCCGACGCCGAACAGCGTGTGATCCACTCGGCCCTGGCCGAGTTCCCGGTCATCGGCGACAAGCTGGCATCCAACATCTCGGCGCTGCACCGGGCCACGCCGCTCGCCTTCGTCGTCAGCTTCATCGGGCTGTTGTGGGGGTCGCTCGGGGTGACCAACACCCTGCAGCAGGCCAGCGCCACCATGTGGGACGTGCCGCGCCAGAAGCAGGCCGGCCTGGGGCCGCGGGTGCTGCGGGGGCTGTTCCTGCTCGGGACGATCGCGGCGGCGGTGGTGGGGAGCGCCGTGCTGGCCGGGCTCTCGACCATCGGTGGCGTGCACCACGACTCGGCGTTGTACTGGATGATGACGCTGGTCGGGGCGACCGCGGTGAACCTGGGCGCCTACCTGCTGGCGTTGCACATCCTGGCCCCCGACGGCACCGGGTGGACGGCGCTGCTCCCGGGCACGATCATCGGCGGCATCGGCTGGACGCTGCTCGAGGCCGCGGGCGGGCTGCTGGTCGGCCACGCCCTGCGCCACGCCACCGAGCTCTACGGCTTCTTCGCCACCGTCCTCGGGCTGGTGTTCTGGCTCTCGCTCGGCTCGCAGCTGTTCATTTACGCCGGCGAGACGAACGTGGTGCTGGCCCGCCACCTGTGGCCGCGCCACCTCGACGACCCGCCGCCGCGCGTCGTCCGGCTGCCGCCCGAGCGGCGCGATCAGGAGCCGGCGCTGAACTCGTGATAGGCGGCGAAGGCCCGCGGCCCCCAGACCGTGGCCGGGCCGCCGTTCATCTGGATGGTGACTCCGATCATCTCCGCCACCTCCTCGCTGGAGGCCCCGGCTCGGACGGCCCCCCGGGCGTGCGCCACCACGCAGCCGTCGCACTCACGGGTGATGGAGATCGCCAACGCAATGAGCTCCTTGGTCTTGGCCGGCAGCGCGCCGTCGGCCATGATGACCGAGCCCATGGCGCGGTAGGCGTCCATGACCTCGGGGATGGCCTCACGGAGCTGCCGGTAGGGCTGGCGTAGGTCTTCCTGCACCTGGTGGTAATGATCCATGCCGCATGGTGACACGCGCCCGTGGGGACGGGTGGTGATGTCGGCGCGGTCAGTCGGTGGTGTCGCCGCCCCGCGGCCCGCGGTTGCGGACCTCTTCGACCTTCGACATGGCCTGGCGCAGCTCGCCGATCCAGTCGGCCTCGTGCTGGGCCACCAGGCGCACGCACCAGGCCAGCGCCTGGCTCCGGCTGCCGGCCACGCCGGCGTCGATCAGCGTGTCGAGGACGCGCCGGTCGCGCATGCCGAGGCGCGTCATGGCCGGCACGCCGGCCGTGGTGAAGAGCACCCGGGAGCCGCCGCACTGGGCGCCCCACGACACGGACCGGCGGAAGGCCGGCTGGGCCTCGTCCGCGATGCGGATGCGGGCGCCCCGGCTCTCCTCGCGGAAGCCGCTGATGCGCGCCTGCTCGGCCACCCGCACCTCGTCCTCACCCGCCCCCTCGGGCAGCTGGGGCGCCGGCAGGCTGCCGACCACCTGGATTTCGTCGCCGTCGATCTCGATGGTGGGGCTGCCCTCGAACCAGGTCTCGGGCACCCGCCCGCTGAACCAGGCCCCGATGAGGCGCTCCTGCTCGGGCCCAGACGGCGGGGGGCTCTCGGCCCGCCGGCGCCCTCTCGGCCCTCTGAACCCTGCTCTGTCATTGGTCATATTACAAGATTACGCAATTACAACGGGAAGGCAACCGGTCTCGACCGGACCGGCGCCAGGGGTCGAAACCTCAGCTCAGGGGCAGCTTGAACCCGACGTGGGAGGGGACGAAGCCGAGGCGCTCGTAGAAGCGGTGCGCATCCTCCCGCAGAGCGTTCGAGGTGAGCTGGACGCGGTAGCAGCCGAGCGCCCGCGCCCGCTCGATGGCGTCGCGCATGAGGGCAGCGCCCACACCCGTCCCCCGCTGGTCGGGGTGCACGTGCACGGATTCGATCTCGGCGCATCGCCCTCCCCTGGCCTGCAGGTGGCGGAACACGATCAGCTCGCTCACGCCGACGACCCGGCCGTCGAGCTCGGCCACCAGAAGGGCGCCGTCGCCCGCCTCGATCTCGCGCTGGGCCCGGCGGTAGGGCTCGAGGTCGCCGGGGTCCTCGTCGGGCGCCCGACCACCGGGTGGGGCGCCCAGGGTCAACAGCTCGACCACCCGTTCGAGGTCGGCCTCGGTGGCCGGGCGGATCACCAGGCCGGGCGGGGCGGTGCTCGGACTCACCCGGCCATTGTGGCCGGGCGGCTCAGTGACCGCGGCGGCGCTCCTGCAGGGTGATGGCGCGCCGGGGGCAGTCGCGGGCGGCCCGCCGGGCCGCGTCGACGAGCTCGGGCGGGACCGGCCGGCCGTCGACGATCGGGTACCCCCACTCGTCGAGGGTGATGGCCTCGGGCAGCAACTCGGCGCAGAAGCCGTAGGCGTCGCAGGCGACCGGGTCGATGAGGATGCGCATCACGTCACGCTTTCCGGGAGGGATCGGGGAACCGCAGCTGCGACGGGCGGTTCCAGTGCGGGCACACGGCGCCTCGGGCGTGCGCGGCCACGTCGGCCGTGAACACGCCCAGCGCGCTGCGCACCAGGTTGACGGCGCCGTCGGGATGGCGGCACGCGCCGCGGCCGTCGACCTGGTCGAGCCGGTGGCGCAGCCGCACGAGCAGGCCCGGGTCGGCCTGGCCCCGGGCCAGGCGCGCCATGTCGTCGGCGATGGCGGGCAGCCCGTAGACGCACGGACCGCACTGGCCGGAGCTCTGCTGGGCCAGGTAGTGCGCGACGCGGGCCGACTCGGTGACGCCGCAGGCGTCCGACCCGAGCACCACGACGACGCCCACGCCCGCGGTGGCGCCGATGGCGCGCAGCGAGAGCGACGCGTACGGCGTCGCGAAGTGCGCCGGGCCGACCCAGGCGCCGCCGTAACCGCCGACCAGGAACGCCTGTGGTGCGCCCACCATCGACGCCCGGGCGGCGATGTCGACGAGCGGGGTGCCGCGGGCGATCTCCACCACGCCCGGGTGCTCCACCGCGCCCGAAATGGTGACGAGCGAGGTGCCCGGATCCTCCACCGGCCCGTGGGCCCGGAACGCGTCCGGGCCGGTGCGGGCGATGAGGGCGACGTGGGCCAGCGTCTCCGCGTTGTGCACCAGCGCGGCCCGGCGCCCGATACGCAGGGCATTGCCCTTGTCGGGCCGGAACGTCGGCAGGGAGCGGCGGGTCTCGATCCAGGAGGCGAGGGCGGACTCCTCCCCCGCCACGTAGCGGTCGGGGGGACGGAGGAGGACCTCGGGGACGGGCGAGCAGCCGGCCCGGACGCGCTCGGCCAGGGCCACCGAGACGGCGGACGCCACCTGGTGGCGGCCCTCGGGCACGCACACGGCGACCCGGCCGGCCCCGCTGGCCGCGGCCAGCAGCTGGGCGCCGTCGAGCACCAGGTGCGGGGACCGGATGAGCAGCAGCTTGTCCTTGTCGCTGGCCGGCTCGCTCTCCATGGCGTTGACGACGACGGTCCCGCCGGGGCCGGCGGCGTGGGCCACGGCGAGCTTGATGGCGGCCGGGAACCCGGCCCCGCCCCGGCCCGCCAGCCCCGACGCCTCGAGGGCGGAGACGAACGCCTCCCGCCAGCTCCGCCCGGCCGCGTCCGGGAGCGGCACCGGGCCGAGGCTGGCCACGTGGCCGGCCAGGTCGGTGGGGTGGCCGAGGAGGCGGTAGGGGACCGTCGTGGGCAGAGCTTCGCTCACGCTAGGAGCCATGCGAGCCTGCCCTGCCACGTGGGCTCAGCGCCAGGTGCTTGGGCGGTGCCACCGGGACCGAGCTGTGGGCCTGGCGCGCCACCACCTGCCGGGACGCCTGGCGGAGCCGCCAGGCGAGGGCGACGGACACCGACGCGACGCAGAGCACCCCCAGCGCGATGACCCAGGCCTCCCGCGAGTCGGTGCCCATGCCGAACGTGTGGGCGAGCGCGATCGGCCAGCTCAGGTAGGCCAGCCAGTGGATGGCCCGCCAGGTGCCCGGCCGCAACCGGGCGCGCAACAGAGAGGAGACGAAGACGGCGATCATGAGGTCGAGGGCGATCGCCCCGACGCCCACCCAGAACCGGCCGTACTCCGATGTGAAGGGGACGACGATGGCCGCCCACCCTATGTGCACGTAGGTGTCGAGGACGCTGGTCAGGACGTGGAGGGCCAGGAACACCACGGCGAGGATGGAGATGCGGCGGTGCATCTCCTGCTGGGCGAACCCGGGCCAGTTCCGCGCCCGGGCCCGGGTGGTCGTGGTGAGGCCCAGGACCATGGTCGCCGTCAGCAGCACGAGGGCCATCAGGCCGCTGGCCCGCGTGGCGTACCAGAGCGCGGTCGAGCTGCTCACGGCGCCTCCCCCACCGGCCAGCCGCCGAGGGAGAAGACGCGGCCATCGGCGCGGACCAGGCGGGCGGCCTGGCCCAGCGGGGGCACGAGATCGAGGGCCGGCGCGCCCCACACGAGGGCGGCCGTCGACACCAGGTTCGCCTCGACACAGGAGCCGCCGGTGGCCGACACCAGCGACCAGTACGGCTCGACGCAGTCCCCGGTCCGGGGGTCGACGATGTGGTGGACCCGCCGCACCGAGGTGGTCCAGGTACGGGCGGCGACGGCCGAGCTGGCGAGGCCGCCCCCTCGGATGGCCACGACCTGGTCGACCTGGTCGGCCGGGGTCGAGGACTCCGAGGCGATGCCCACGGCCCACCCCTCCGCGGGCGGCGGGCCCGCGACGGCGATGTCACCACCGAGGCTCACCAGCACCCCCCCGCCGACGACGTGCGCGATGCGGGCCGCGGCGCGGTCGGCGGCCAGCGCCTTGGCCGTGGAGCCGAGGTCGAGAAGGACACCTCGGGGGATACGCACGGAACGGGTGCGCGGATGGAGCTGGACGTGCTGGTAGCCGGCGACCCGGCCGAGGGCGCCGGGCGGCGCGGGCGGGCGCCGGCGCACCTCGTCGAGATCGGCGTCGTAACCCAGGGCGGCGAGGGCGTTGCCGACGGTGGGGTCGACGGCGCCACCGGTGCGGCGGGCCACGTCGCACGCCACCTCGAGCGCCTCGAAGAGCAGCGCGCCGACGGGCACGGTGCGGCCGGCCTTGGCGTGCAGCATGGCCAGCTCCGAGTCGTCGCGGAAGCGGCTGCAGGCGAGGTCGATCTCCTCGATGGCGCGGGCGAGGATGCATTCGGCCGCACCCGCCAGGGCCGGGTCCTGCACCACGACCGTGGCCGTCGTGCCGATGGCGCGGAACGAGCGCGCCGTGAGCACGTGCTCGAGGGTCGACGTGGCCGTCACGACGACGTGCCCCCGGACGTCACGGTGGGCCGGGAGGAGGTGGAGGTGGGGGCCGGCGAGCCGGCCGTGGTCGTCGTGGTGGTGTCGGACGTCGAGCCGGAGCCGGAACTGCCGGTGTTCGAGCTCTCGCCATTGGACGTCGAGCTCGAGGTGCCGGACCCCTTCGCCGGGCTGCTCGAGCCGGGGTGCTCCTCGGCCACGACGACGCCGATGAGCGCGGTGAGCCCGGTGGCGGCGATGACGGCGCCCCGGGTCAGGCGGCGCACCCTCGACTGCGCCTTCTCCCGGGTCTCCGGTGTGCTCGGCTCGCTGGGGAGTGCCATGGGACAGGGACCTCTGCTCTCGGAACGGCCCACATCGCACCATGCCGGCATCGACCCCGTCGCATGGCCCGCTGTGGACCTCCTGTGACATTGTGCCGCACGACCCCTGCCCGAAATCGGCGACCACCACTACGATCGGTCGGCGGCGGCCCGGGCGGAGCGGTCGACAAGGGGGGATGATGTCCCAGGTCAACACGGTGCGGGGCCCGGTCGACGGCGGCGCCCTCGGCGCCACGCTCATGCACGAGCACATCTTCGTGCTGAGCCCCGACATAGAGAAGACGTCGGCCGAGTGGGACGAGTCGGCGCAGCGGGCGCGGGCGGTGGAAAAGCTGCGCGAGCTGAAGCAGCGCGGCATCGACACGCTGGTCGACCTGACCGTGGTCGGCCTGGGCCGCTCCATCCCCCGGGTGGCGGCCATCGCGGCGGAGGTGCCCGACATCAACGTGGTCGTGGCGACGGGCGTCTACACCTACAACGAGGTGCCGATGTACTTCCACTTCCGGGGGCCGGGGACCGTTCTGGGCGGGCCCGAGCCGATGGTGGACCTGTTCGTGCGTGAGATCACCGACGGGATCGGCGACACCGGCGTGCGGGCCGCGATCCTCAAGTGCGCGTCCGACCGCAACGGCATCACGCCCGGGGTCGAGCGCGTCATGCGTGCCGTGGCCCGGGCGCACCGGGCGACGGGGGTGCCCATCACGACGCACACGCCGACGCCGCCCGAGCCCTGGGGCCTCGAGCAGCAGCGCATCTTCCGCGACGAGGGCGTCGACCTGGCGCGGGTGGTGATCGGCCACAGCGGGGGCACCGTCAACACCGACTACCACCTGGCGCTGATCGACGGCGGGTCGTATCTCGGCTTCGACCACTTCGGGCTGCCGGGCATCACCCTCGAAGCGCGGGTCGACGCGGTGGCGCGGCTGTGCGAGCGCGGCTACGCCGAGCGCCTCGTCCTGTCGCACGACGCCATGTGCTTCGTCGACTGGTTCCCCCAGCACGTGATGGACGCCTCGGAGAGCTGGCGCTGGACCTACATTTCCGACCAGGTGCTGCCGGCCATGCGCGCCCGCGGCATCAGCGACGCCGACGTCACCACCATGCTGGTCGACAACCCGCGGCGGATCCTCGAGGGCGGGAACGCCTACTGATGCCGACCCGGCCGTGACGCTGCTGCAGACCGAGCTGCTGGCGCACCTGGCCCGGCAGTGGCCGGACGGCGTGGCCTGGCGGAACCTGGCCGACGGCTCGGCGCTCACCCTCGGCGCCTGGCACCGCGACTCCAACCGCCTGGCCCGCGGGCTGACCGGGCGCGGGCTGCGCGCCGGCGACCGGGTGGCCCTGGTCATCGGCGACGACGAGCCGCTCGAGTGGCTGGTGTCGTATGTGGCCATCCACAAGGCGCGCGGGGTGGCCGTGCCGCTCCACGCCCGACTCGGCCCGGGCGAGCTGGACCGGATTCTTCGGCACGCGGCACCCGCCGCCCTCTTGTGCAGCGACGCCGCCGCGGCGCCGGCGTCGGCGGCGGGCGCGGCGCTGGTCGCCGCGGTCAACGGCGAGGGGAGCGAGCGCTGGGCCGGCCTCTTCTCCGACGACGAGGACGACCTGGAGCCGGGCCCGTCGGCGGACGACGTGGCCGACATCTTCTACACGTCGGGCACCACCGGGGAGCCCAAGGGCGTGACGGTGACGCACGGCGGGCTGTCGTCGACCGAGCGCGTCCCGTCGGCCTGGCTCGGCCTCGGCTTCCTGTCGTCGTCGCCCTTCGCCACCACCAGCGGCTCGCTCCTGGTCTGCGGGCCGCTGCGCGGCGGGTTGAGCGGGTGGTTCCTGCCGCGCTTCGACCCGGACCGCTGGCTGGCCGTGGTGGAGGCGGAGCGACCGGTGGCGGCGTTCCTGGTGCCGGCCATGGTGGAGCTGATTGTGGCGCGGCCCCGGTTCGAGACGGCCGACCTGTCCAGCTTGGCCGTGGTGAACATCGGCAGCGCGCCGATCGCCACGGCCACGCTGCGCCGGCTCGGCGCTCGCCTGCCGGCGGCCGACGTGCTGTGCGGCTACGGGATGACCGAGTTCGGCGCGGTGACGGCCTTGCCACTGGGCGACGGCGGGCGCCACCTCGGCTCGGTGGGGCTCCCGCTGCCGGGCGTCGAGGTGCGGATACTCGACGCGGGCGGCGCGCCGCTGGGGCCGGGGGAGGTCGGCCAGGTGGCCATCGGCGGGACGCGCCCGCCGAGGACCTACCACGGGGACCGTGAGGCCACGGCGCGCACCTGGGTCGACGGTTGGCTGCTGAGCGGGGACCTGGGGTCGCTCGACGCCGAAGGCTACCTGTGGATCACGGGGCGCCAGAAGGAAATGGTCATCCGGGGCGGTCACAACGTCGTGCCGGGTGAGGTCGAGGCGGCGCTCTTCGAGCACCCGGAGGTGACGGAGGCCGCAGTGGCCGGGGTGCCCCACCCGGTGCTGGGCGAGGACGTCGCGGCCTGGGTGGCCCTGCGCCGGCCCGTGGCGCCCGACGACCTGCGGGCGTTCCTGCTGGCTCGTCTGGCCGACTACAAGGTGCCGCGCCGCATTACCGTGGTCGACGCGCTCCCGCGCAACGAGAGCGGCAAGGTGCTCAAATCCGAGCTCGTGCGGGGAGTCGAGCAGAGGAGCGGACCGTGAGCACCAGCTTCACCACCCTGGCGACAGAGCAGATCGGTCGCGTGCGGCGCCTGACCCTCGACCGGCCCGACCATCACAACCCGCTCACCCCCCGCTGCGTGCGGGAGCTCCTGCGGGCGGTCGAGGAGGCCGAGGCCGACCGGGGCACGAGCGTCCTCGTCATCCGGAGTACGGGGCGATCGTTCTCCTCGGGGTACGGCTTCATCGCCGAGGACACCGACCCGGGGGACTTCGAGCCGCACGACGCGCTGGAGGGGGACGTGACGGCCATGCTGGCGCTGGCCAGGGGCTGGGGTCGCCTGTGGGACTGCGCCATCCCGGTCATCGCCCAGGTGCAGGGCAACTGCCTGGCGGGTGGGACGGACCTGGCCCTGCACTGCGACCTGGTGGTGGCGGCCGAGGACGCGCGCATCGGCTTCCCGCCGGTGCGGTCGATGGGCGTGCCGCCGACCAACATGTGGCTGTACCACCTCGGACCCCAGTGGACCAAGCGCCTGCTCTTCACGGGCGACACCATTTCCGGCGAGGAGGCGCGGGAGCTCGGGCTGGTCGTGGCGACGGCGCCGGCCGACGAGCTCGACGGGCGCGTGCTCGAGCTGGCCGAGCGGATGGCGCTGATCGGCCGGGACCTGCTGGTGGCCAACAAGCGGGTGGTCAATGCGGGCGTCGAGCTGATGGGAAGGTCGCAGCTGCAGCGTTTCGCCGCGCTGAACGACGCCATCGGCCACCGGGCACCGGAGGCGCTGGCCTTCTCGGACCGCATTGCCGAGGTCGGGTTGCGCCGGGCCGTGCGCGAGCGCGACGCCGCCTTCGACGCGGCCGACTGACTACACGTCCGTCAGCGACGTCTCGGTGATGCCGAGCACGCGCAAGGTGCGCCCGAGGCCGAGGAAGGCCGACACGCAGACGGTCAGGTCGAAGACCTCGGGGTCGCTGAACACGCCGCGCAGCCGCTGCACGAACGCGTCGTCGATGCTGGCGTGGTCGAGGGCGAAGCGCTCGGCGAACTCGACGGCGAGGCGCTCCTGCTCGGAGAAGCTGCCGTCGCCGCCCGATCCCACGGCTTCGTAGAAGTCCTCGTGGAGGCCGTGGGCCCGCACCGAGTCGGCCCGGAAGGCGAGGCAGACGGTGCAGTCGTTCAGCTGGGCGATGCGCATGCGAGCCGCCTCGCGGACGCGGACGGGCAGGATGCTCTTGTTGTAGGCGGCGTCGACCAGCCGGGTGGCCGCACGCCCGAGCTCGGGCTGGAGCGACCAGAGCTGGACGGCGTCACCGCCCTCTCCCGGCGGGATCTCGAGGCGGGCCACGACGGGACTTTATGCCAGTATGCGGGTCTTGGCGACGGTGGTCCGGACGCAGGCGGGGCCATGGGAACGGGAAGGTCGGCATGGTTCGCTACAAGCTCGATTCGGTGCGCTCGTGTGTTTGGGTCAGCGCTCGATCGAGCCTGCACCCGATCAACACGGAGACCCGCGGAATCACCGGTTGGTTCGAAGCCGCCACCCGGTCCGACGGCTCGCTGGACCTCGACCAGCCCGTTTCGGGCGAGCTCCAGCTGGCGGTGGAACGGCTGACATCGGGGAACGTCCTCTACGACCGCGAGCTCCGGCGGCGCATCGACGCACGGCGCTATCCGACGATCAACGGGCGGGTGGTGCAGGTAGAAGCGGGTGTCGGGCATCCGCAGTATGTGATGACCGGAGACATCTCCTTCCACGGCAAGACCCTGTCTTTCAAGCACGAGATGGAAATTGCGATCGACGGCGAGAGCGCCGTCCTCTCGGGTCAGGACGACTTCGACATCCGGGAGTTCGGAATGAAGCCGCCCAGCATGCTCATGGTGCGCGTCTACCCGGAGGTCAACGTGCGCGTCGAGCTGCACGGGACGGCCGAGGGGGCTGACACGTCGAGTCAGCTCGGCTGAGCGCTGGGCGCGGTGTCGCGTGGACCGCATGGCGAGAGAACGGAGGGCCGTACCGCGGGTCGCCCAGGGTCACTTCTTCGCCAGGTTCTGGCGAATCATGGAGAGAATCCCGTTCTGTAGGGCCATGCCGCAGCGGGTCTGCACGTAGTCGAAGGTATTGGGGGGACCGTAGTAGAGGTGGACGCCATCCGAACTAGCCCGGCATACTCCGCCATCGACGTCCGTTTGGTAGTGCCCAGACGGAGTTATGTAGGGCGAGACATCGACAAAACGAATCCCATTCGAGGAATGCGTCGCCGCCTCGATGAGACTGTTGATTTTGTCGTGAGAGGCCGCTGAGGCGCCCGGCTCCTGCTGCCCATTCGGTTGGGCAGGGGGATCCATCCAGGGAACCGACAGGAAGTAAATCGGTGCTGCGGATGCCGATCTGATGCCATGGATCAGGTCCACTATTCGCTGCTCGACCATGGAGTCGTATCGGGGTTCCGCCAGTGATTCGACCTTGCCGTTGATCAGGTGCCGGAGTGAATCCCACCATCCCATTTCGAGAACTATGGCTTGTGGCTTGAAGCGCCGAGCATCGGCTGTCCAGGTCGTTACTTCGTGATCGCAATGAGCATCCATCGGAATCCACGTCCCCAAATAATCCACGCGGTACCCGGTGACAAATCCGCATCCAATCAACGACGCGTCATCGAGGACGGTCCCCCAGTCCTCCTGGTTGAGACTCATTTGAATGGCCATGGTCAAAGCAACGGAGTCACCGATGAGAAGCACACGTTTCGGAGGGCAGGTCCTGAATTCTCCGTAGCTGGTGATGCTCGAACTGGGCAGTAGGACACGGCAGGGCGAATCGTGACCCTTCCACGGAAATCTGGGCTGCGCTGCCGCAAACCCCGAGTGAGATGACGAAGCGAATGCTACGAACGCTGCGTCAGGCCCAACCACGAGGAGCGCGATCGCGACGGCGACGGCGACGAACCCAATGAGCAAGCTCCCGATTGGGCGGCGGGTTTTCATGCGCTGAGCATGGCATAGCTCGTTGTCGATCTGCCTTCGCGCCGGGACCTGCCGGCATAACGCACTTGGCCAACTCAGCCTCGAACCGCGTTGAGCCCTCGCCCAGCTGACTGGCTGCGAGCTCGTGTACTCGTAGAGCGTGGGTGGATGCTCACCCCATTCACTGCGCCGGTACCGGTTGTCGTCTTCGGTGTGCCACACGCAGACATGTGACCTTCCCCACCAGAAAGACCACGACGACCGCCGCTGGCGGAGCCCGAGGGAGGCGCAGGCGCCATCGTCGCGACACGCCCAGTGGCGAAGTCGCTCGGACAGCGAGGCACGTTCTTGCTGCAAGCGCAGGAAAGCGCGTCGAAAATCGACGCATATGGGCTGCTCAAGCACCACGGCAGTGGGTGCGACCTTCTTTCGCCGCAGCCAGCGACCTTCGGGTGCTCTTTGTGGAGAGGGTCGGTCCGCCGAAATAAAGACAGCGGCGCGCTGTGGCAGTATCTGCCACCAGAATCTGTAGGTCTATTCCGGTGGTAGGTCGTACTGCGTTTGCCGCTCTGGGATTCGGTGTCCCCTCTTGCTGAGGTCCCGAATTCCTTCCGCGGCAGGGGCGCGGTGCACGTGGGGGAAGGTGAGATGAAGAGACTGCTACTTTCGGCGGCCATAGCCACGGTCGTTGGTTTTACGGCGCTGCTGTCGACGAATGCATGGGGGGCGCAAACGCAGCAGCTTTATACCTGGGGGTATCCCTATTCCGCCAAAGGGTGGGACCTGCAGTACTACGGCCCGACGATGGTGGACGGCGTGCCCGGAACGATCGTGCAGATCTCCGCGTCGAATTCGACCTCGTATGCGTTGACCAAAGGCGGCGAAGTCTGGGCGTGGGGAGTCGGGCAGGCGGGCGCACTCGGCAATGGAACGGCATCGGCAACCACGACGACACCGGTGCAGGTCAAATTCCCGACGGGCGTCAAGATCACTTCGCTCCCGAGTCCGATGCCCTTTGACACTGGTATGGCGATCGACAGCAGGGGAAACGTCTGGGGCTGGGGTGCAAACTTGCAGAACCCGCTTTGCGTGACGACAGCAGACCTGGACGTCCCGGTGAAGCTCCCGTTGACGCACGTCACCCAGGCCACCGGCGCCGGCGTGCATGCGCTCTACGTGTCGGACGGGAAGATCCTCGCCTGTGGCGGAAACGCGGGGGGCGAGTTGGGCGATGGCACGACGGTCGCGTCGATAAGCCCTGTGGCTGTGGTCGGCCTGCCACACGAGCCCATCAGAGCGGTCATGTCGTCTTGGGAGGACTCGGGCGCCGTGATGGCCGATGGTTCTTATTACGACTGGGGATTCAATCACGCCGACCAACTCGGGAACGGCAGCACGACGAACGGAGACATTCCTGTCCGGGTCGTTCTGCCATTGAAGGTTCGAAAGCTCTTCCTGGGTGGCAGTGCCTATGAGAATGGCCAAACTGTGGCCATTCTGACGAACGGCTCCGTGTGGGCATGGGGCTCGAATCAATATGGCCAGCTTGGCAACGGGAAGAGGTCAAGCAGCTCTGGTCCCACGCGGGTTGACCTCCCACCACGAACGTCCTTTGTTCAGATCATGTCCGGCGGTTCCACCATGTACGCAATCGAACGGTCGGGTGCGGTCTGGGCCTGGGGGCAGAACAACGTGGGCCAACTCGGATTCGGCGCCATGGCGTCCAGCGACGTGCCGGCCAAAACGGGCATCACGTTGAGTTGCGTCTCCTCCACCGCATGGAACGTGGAGGGATTGAAGATAGGCGCGGGGTCAGCCTCCCCATGACACACACCTGACACCTGACACCTGACACCTGACACCTGACACCTGACACCTGACACCTGACACCTGACACCTGACACCTGACACCTGACACCTGACACCTAATCGCCGTTCGCCCGCCTGTACCTGAGGTCTTGCCCCATTCGCACCGACCTGGTCCTCGCAGCCCCCGGGACTCCGGTGCCGCGTCCACCTGGGACAGTTCCCGACGTTCACGGGCCGCCTGACGAAGGTTGAGCCTGAGCACCGTGACGCGGGCAGACCAACCAACAGCTCGCAGACACGCGTAAGGTCGCGCTCCACAGGGTTTCTCCGAATCGACAGGCGTCAGACACCTCCGATTCTCAGAGCCCCCTGTGCTCTCCAACGCGGGTCCCTCCCAAATCCGGCGCTCGCGAGACCAAGCACCTGAAGCCTGCGCTGGCTGGAACTGCCCCACGCATCCGACCAGGGCAGCCGCCCATCAATGTCTCCTGCGTGGTGCGGAAGTAGTGGGGCCTGCTATTACCTTTCGAATCGCTTGATGGCGTCGGTGTAGCCGGCGAATCCACCCCATGAGATGTCGGCAGGGCGCATCTTGGATCGCCTTGGAACTCGAAATTACACGGGTGGCGATTCCTCCATCACATCGCCAGCATCACCGGATGCGAGCCTACGCTGACACCTTGATCAGCTCTCCATGACGTACCGTCGCGTCATGCCCCCTGCCATGGGACCTGATGACTGACCCCGTCTCACCGCGACCGCCGAAGAGATAGCGGTGACGTCGGAGATTTCGGCTGGATCGATCGATCCCGACGCACCCCGTCACGGCCCGAGCCTCTCCTACATCCCCGCCCTCGACGGGATCCGCGGCGTCGCCATCATCGTCATCATGGGCTACCACGGTGGCGTCTTCCTGACGTCTGGTGGCTTCTACTCACTCGACACGTTCTTCGCACTGTCGGGTTTCCTCATCACGTCGCTGCTGATCTCGGAATGGCAGCGGACATCGACAATCCGTCTCGGGCGTTTCTGGGCCCGACGGGCTCGTCGACTCCTCCCTGCCCTGTTGGTGATGCTGCTCGGCGTCTCCCTTTTCGCCGCCTTCGTGGTCCCGGCGGGAACGTACCCGACACTCCGCGGCGACGCATTCTCGGCGCTCTTCTACTACGCCAACTGGCACTTCATCGTGGCCGGCTCGAACTACTTCAACCAGACCGCGCTGACCTCTCCACTGACCCACACCTGGTCATTGGCGGTCGAGGAGCAGTTCTATTTGGTTTGGCCGCTGGTCGTCCTAGGTGTTTTCAAGCTCTGGAGGAGCAAGCGGGTCTTGCTCGTGGTGTGCGTCGTCGGCGCCCTGGCCTCGGCGATCGAGATGGCCGTGCTGTACTCCCCCGGCGACGTCAACCGCTTGTACTACGGGACGGACACGCGGGCGCAGTCTCTGCTCGTCGGTGCCGCGCTGGCGGTGTCCCTCTCGTTGTGGGCGGATCGTCGGCGCCAGGACGGGATCAGCCGGTCGAGACCGATCCGGCTCCGTCGCGGCCTGGGCGGGGACCCCGCGTGGGCCGTGCGGACGGCACGCGGGCGGATGGCCGCACTCGTGGTCGGGCTGCCGGCGTCGCCTCCAGTGCTCTGCTGTGGACCGTCGTCTCCTACAACGACGCGTTGGCGTACCGCGGGGGCTTCTTGCTGGCCGCCCTCTCCACCACGGCGGTGCTGTTCAGCGTCGTGTGCTCGCAGCGCTCCGTCCTGGCCCGCTGCCTTTCGCTTGCCCCGCTGCGCTACGTCGGTCGCATCTCCTACGGCATGTACCTCTGGCACTTCCCGCTGTTCATCTACGTCAACCATGCCCGGACCGGCCTGTCCGGCTACCCACTGTTCGCAGTGCGCGTCGCCGTCACCCTGGTGGTCGCCACGGCGTCCTTCTACGTGATTGAGCGACCGATCCGGCAGGGCACACTCCTGACGCGGCTGGCGCTCGTGGGCGATCACACCCGCGGCGGTGTTGGGCACCGCGGCCGCTCTCGTGGCGGCGACGTCGGTTCCTGCGGTGGCGGCAAAGGCGCCGGCGGCGCCTCCCCCCGCCGCCGCGCTCGGCACCGGGCCGCCGGTCAGGGCGCTGGTGGTGGGGGACTCGACCGCCCTGACCCTCGACATCGGCCTCAACGAATACGCCCGGGACTACGGCATCCAGCCGTTCAACGGCGGGATACTGGGTTGCGGGGTCACGGACGGCGCCGAGTACCAGGAAAAGGGTGTGGACGCTCCCATGGCCGTCCAGTGCCGGGGAGCGCCGCCGAGATCCCAGTGGCCAGCGCTGTGGAAGGCGGACATCGCCAAGGACCATCCGAACGTGGTGATGATCCTGGCCGGTCGCTGGGAGGTCTCGAACCGCACCTACGACGGGCACTGGACCAACATCGAGAACCCGACCTACGCCGCCTACGTCCAGCACCAGCTCCGGTACGCCGTCCAGGTGGCCGGCTCCGGTGGAGCCACGGTCGTCCTGATGACGGCGCCCTGCTACGACACCGGCGAGCAACCCGACGGTCAGCCGTGGCCCGAGGACTCCCGAGCCCGCCTGGCCATCTACAACGGCATCGTGCGCCGGGTCGCGGCCTCCACGCCGGGCACGTCGCTCCTGAACTTCAACGCGATGGCTTGTCCAGGAGGGCAGTACGAGGAATTCATGGACGGCCAGCAGGTCCGCCTGGGCGACGGCATCCACTTCACCTTCACCGGAGGCAATGTCTTTGCGCCCCGGATCTGGCCGTTCATCGTGAGCCTCGGGCGCCAGCAGATGGATCGCTGAGACCTCTCCCGACTCGATGCCCAAATCGACCCACGAGCGAAGAGCTATTCGCTCTCGAAATTGCGGCCGAGGCAGCGGCTCGAAGGATCACCCAGCGGGATCATTGAGCCGTCCAAGAGGAAGAGACGCTGTGGCTCGTTCGCGCCATCGAGCGCGACGCCGAACTCGTGCGCAACAACTCGGTGGCCCGTGTCGCCAGTTCGACGAGCGCAGCTACCACGTCGCCGACGACCCCGTCTTGTCGAGGAACCAAGATTTCTCCGAAATCGCCGATTCCGCGCAGGCCTGGGGGTAGCTCGACCTGGACACCATGGGCCGACGGTAGGTTGACCGGGTTGTCAGGATGGAAACCGAGCCGTACGCGCTCGTCGGCGACGTGGTAGCCGGCGAAGCGCCGCTGGAACAGCTGGCGCGCCGCCTCGAGCAGTTCCACATTCATCCCTCCCACGATGATCCCCCGCAACGGTCCGGTCTGTCTTCCTCGAATCGCCGGCCCGTACGGTTCGACAATGAGGCCCGCGCTCTGGATCCAACCAGAGAGAGAAGCCATCGCGGCCGAACCCGTGCACTGAAATGGCAACGTCCACGTGTCTCAGAAAAGCTCGCAGAGGCGCCGAGTGGTCGGGGTCGTGCAAACGTGACGTGAGATGGACCCGCAGCCAGGCTGGGTGCACGATGGCGTAGTAGGACGCGCCGGCTTGCTCGGCGGCCCGCAGCGCGATCTCCTCGGTGCCGCGGTCCTGCGATCCGCCGTGAAGAGCCATGAAGCCGACGTTGGAGCGCAGGATGCACTCCTCTCTCATCCCGGGAATAGTCAGGAGCTCGGCCAGATCCATCTACTCAGGTTCGCATGCGATCTTGGCCGGAAATGGTCGTGATTGCGCAGCACAGAGCGGGAACGCCGGCCCCATGGCCACCGGCTCGATCGTCACGGTGCGGACCCCTCCTTCCTAAGACGCAAGACGCTGACCGGGGCGGAGAGCGACTCGAAACTGAGCCGGTACCTGAATCAGGAAACCAGGGGGGGGGGAGGGGAGGGGGGAGAGGGGGGAGGGGGGGGGGGAGGGAGGCTCCCTTCCTCAGGCAAGACGGACGGGGCGGCCGGCGAACGCGAGGACTCTCAACAGGAAGGCTGGCGCGAGCTTCTCAATCAGGAAACCAGTTAGATCAGAAGGCTATCTACGGCGCTTGTAATGTCACGGAACACGTCCCCGACGAGCTGTTCTCCATCGATTTCGAGGAGGATGCCACGTCGCGCATAGAAGGCGAGGAGCGGCTCCGTCTGAGTCTCGAACACTTCGAAAGGATGGGCTACCCCGACCTCATCGTCATCCGCACGTCCTTCGCGCTCCGCGCGGCCTCGCAGTCGCTTGCGTAGCTCGTTACGACCGACTCTGAGATAGACGACGGCCTGCAGCTCGACCTCCTCGATCTCCTGCGCCACGGAGTACGCCACCTCTGCCTGGTGTAACGTCCTCGGGAAGCCGTCGAGAACGTAGCCACCGTTGCGAACCGCCTCGAGAACCGGCGCAACCAACATTTCGAAAACGAGCTCGTCCGGTACGAGATCTCCGCGCTTCAAGTAGTCGGCTGCAACCCTCCCAATCTTCGTGCCATTGTTGACCTCATCACGTAACAATGCCCCGCTCGACAGGTGTGCGATTCGGTACCGATCAGCCAACATCTCTGCCTGGGTGCCCTTTCCGGCACCCGGAAAAGCCACCATCAAGAGCCGCATCTACTCACCTTCCGGATTCCACGCCAATCACGGGAGCTCGCCTCGGGCCGCCACCAGCTCGCCGGCGGAGGCCCGGGGATCGGGCGACTCGCTGGTCTTGGCGAGGGTATACACGATGCGTTCGTTAGGCGATGACAAGGTGCGGATCATGTTGGTCATGGATGACGTTGGGCATGGACTTCCACAGAACGTCCACAGCTGGAGCTTCTTGACATTGTGGTGGTCTGGCTCCGTGACCACAGGCTGATCAAGCGCGGCGAGGCCGTTGTGCCCAAGTGTCGGCACCTTCCGTTGAGGGCGCATGCCTCACTCCTGATCACAATAGACGTGGCCGGCCGGCATGGATGCCCGATCGTGGAAGGCGACGGGTCGCTCTCCGCTTACAGGGCTCGGCGGTGCAGGGGGCGCTAAGGGCCCGCCGCGATTTTGATTACGCGTTTGATGCGGGCGCCAGTGTGTAGTTCCAGTCGCCATGGAAGTCGTGGCGGATGAGGGGCAGAGCCGCCATTTCGGCTTTGCTCACCTGTACTCCGGTGTCGTAGTGGTTCCAGTCACGTTCGGCTTTGATCTTGAGGCCGCTCTTGGTGGTGGTGGCTGAGATGAGCTCGATGATGGTCCGATACGACACCAGCGGTCGTCCCCGCCAGTTCATGGAGATGAAGCTGAACATGCGGTGCTCGATCTTGTTCCACTTCGACGTCCCTGGTGGGTAGTGACAGACGGTGATCTCTAGCCCGCTCTCTCGGGCGAACTTGGCCAACTCGACCTTCCACAGCTTGACCCGATGCCCATTGGACCCGCCGGCATCGGCAGTGATCAAGAGCTTGTGCGCGTCGGGGAAGCGGGCCTGGCCCATCGAGCGCCACCAACGTCTGATGGCTTCGACGGCAAAGCTGGCGGTATCGCCGGTGTCGCCAACTGATACCCAGCCTTCGTCGTTGTCAATGTCATAGACGCCGTAGGGCACGGCACGCCCGAGCTCTTTGTCGATGAAGTCATGGGTCTTGGTCCGGGTCGGCTCTCCCATCGGGTGCCATTCGGCGCCTCCGTTGGAGAACTCGCCGACCAGCTCCTTTTTCTTGGTATCGACGCTGATGACGGGTTGCGCGTCTTTGATGAACGTCCTGGCAGTCTCGTCGAGGTAGTTGAACTGGGCGTCTCGATCGGGGCTCTGGGTGCCTTCCTTTTGTTTGGAGGGGGCCTGGAGTGAGTACCCCAGCTGGTGCAAAAGGCGTCGCACGAGCTCCGCTGAGACGGCGTAACCCTGACGCACCAGCTCGTCGGCCAGCTCATAGGTGGACTTCGACGTCCAGCGGGCCAGCGACATCGGGTTGCCCCGCGTCGATGGATGTACCAGCTCGTCGAGAGCGGAAAGCAGCCCGGGCTGCTTATCGATAGCCGGCTTGTCTCCGCCGCCATCTGCCCGTAGCCGATCGGAGGGCTCGACGCCCTCTTCGACTTCACTCGTGGCACGGATCACCGTGTTGCGGCTCATTGCCTGCAGCGTCGGCCACCTTGGTCTTGCCACCACGTCCGAGCAACGATGCCGATGCCCCAACAACGACACGACGTTGACGTTCGTTGAGGTGCGGGAGCACCGTCTCGAAGTACCACGCGAGTTCCTCTGCCGATGCCTCCACACACAGAGCTTATATCGCGCGGTTTATCCTATGGCGGACCCTAAGCACCGACACGTGTGCGGACGCCCGGACATAGTCGAACCTGTCGGAATCCGTCCAACCAAATCGCTCCAGTCGCGTTCGGCCTGGTCGTCGACTCGCGTCTGTGCGTTCAAACCGACTCGACCGTGCGCTAAAGCCCGCGAGGCGTGTCTCCAGGATCGCGCTGGATAATCCTGAGGGGCCAGGTTGGCTGAACTGGCCGAGATCGGTGATAACGAGCCGGGCGCCCACTGGCTGGGCGGTGGCCCTCACTTGATGGGTCAGTGCCCAGCGGCCTGACCCCCGTCGATGTGCAGTATCTCCCCCGTGACGAACGTAGCCCGCTCGAGATAGAGGATCCCGTCGACGACATCGCTGATCTCACCCACCCGGCCCAGGGGGTGAAGAGAGGCCATGCCCTCGTAGGACGCCGGGTCGTAGATGGGGGTCCTGATGACTCCCAGCGAGACTACGTTGACCCGTACCCCGCCGCGACGCGTACTCGATGGCCAGTGAGCGAGCCACCGCGGCGAGCCCCCCCTTGGTGAGTGACGCCAGTGCACCCGGCCTCGTGCTATCGGGCTGATCGACAAGACTGGTGGAGATGTTGACGATGTGTCCGGTGCCTTGGACCACCATCTGCCGAATAACACGCTGCGTGATGTAGAAAAATCCGGTCAGGTTCACGTCAGTGATCGACGAGTAGTCCTCGATCGTGTAGTCCGTGAAGGGCTTGCCAATATACACGCCGGCGTCGTTGATGAGGCTGTCGACGCGGCCGAAACGCTCAACAGCCTGTTCCACTACGCGCTCTGCAGTCTCCGCTTGTGTGATATCACCTTCAACTGTGATGAAGTCCGATTCGTCGGCCTTGGCGATCGAGCGCGCCGTGGCGACCACTGCGTACCCGGCGTGCCGGAAGGCGGCTACGACCCCCGCGCCGATACCCTGCGAGCCGCCGGTGACGATCGCGACCCTTTTGCCTCCAACGGAGGGGATCGGAGGATCGGTGACGTGAGGCACCTGACTGCTCATGGGTTTCTCCTTTCGTTTGTGAACTCTCGCTGGCTCACAGATTCGGAGTGCCGAGGATGGGGAATGTCCCCAGCATGAGCAACCAGCTTCCCACCCCTCGTCTGACAATGACCTACCGTCTCGAGGCCACCCTCGGAGCGCCGCTCGAGTTCGGGCAGACAGCGCAGGGTCAGCGCCGGATCGTGCCTCTGACAGGCGGGACGTTCAGCGGTCCCGAACTCAGGGGGATATTGCAACCAGGCGCGAGCGCCGACTGGCAGATCATCCTGCCCGACGGGACCGCTCTCGGCGACATCCGCTACACACTCGAGACCGATGGTGGCGATCTCCTCTACGTCCAGTCGCGAAGCGTTCGCCACGGCAGCGCCGAGGTGCTCGCACGTCTCGGGCGCGGCGAGGACGTCGACGCGAGCGAGTACACGTTTAGGACATCGACCCAGATCGTGACGGCAGCCCCCGAGCTCGACTGGCTCAACAAGGGCATCTTCATCAGCGTCGGTGGCCGGCAGGCCGGTGGTGTGATCTACGAGACCTACCTCGTCGCCTGAAACTTGTTGTGGGTCGCGACCCGAGCCTGCGGTATCATGGCTGGATCAGGAACTGGTTCCAGCCGCCCGGCAGCGTGGTTTGGCCGACCTCGATTAAATAGCCATCGGGGTCGCGTATGTAGCAACGGATTTCCGTTTGGTGCTGCTTGGGTGGGGTCAGGAAGTTGGCCCCGCGCGCGCTCCATTCCGCGTAGACGGCCTCGATATCCGAGACCCGTATGTTCATGAAGCTGCTCGTGCGGTTCGGATCAGGTGGCGTCTCGAGCGTGACCGTAGGCTTGTCGTCCGTCGGTCCACCACCAACGTTGATGATGAGCCAGCTGTTGGCGAGCGCCACGTACGACGGTTCACCCGAGCGGATGACCGTGCCGCCGAGCACCTCGGTGTAGAACCGACAAGAGCGTTCCACATCGTCGGAAACAATGAAATACGAAAGGGCTATCTCGAATGGTGTAGTGACGTCTTCGGGCATGAACTTCCTCCATGATCTCGGGACCTTGTGGTGTTTCGGAGATGCGCGTCTCACCTGCTGGTCGTCTGACCTGACCGATCGTCCCGCTGTGGGCCTTCGTCATGGCGCGTGGTAGGCAAAGCAGCGCGCTGTGATCACCGAGTCTTCCGGTCGCCCAGCAGACGCTACGACCACCATGGAATCCGGTGCCCAGCGCGGTAAAAACGCAGCCCTTGGGGTCGATCCTGCGCCCCCACGCTCTGGGCGGCATGAGCCACGGCTCCGCAGAGGGCACGTTGGTCCGCTGGCGGCCGCGCCCGTGTACGAGATCCAGAAAACCCCGCGCTGTACGCGCTGATGACCTCGGCCCGACGCGATCGAGATCCCTTTTTGACAAATCAAGGAAACCGGACGTAGCAGGCTAAAGGCACCCCTGGGTTGCGTACCGAGACTCAGACCGAGGTCGGCAGAACAGACCGCGGTTATCGAGATAGAAGCTGTCCGAAACAAAGGGGTGGCAATGCCTGATGGTTGCGGCGACCGCCAACAAAGCGGATCCGGTTGACAGCATTGAGCTCACTCTGGTTCGACCCGGCGCAGAGGCCCTGCAGCGACATCCAATACCAGACCGGCTTCCCGACGCTTATCCGGAGGAAGGAGAGTCCATCATGAACCCCCGCCGTCGGGTCCCACGCCAGCCTGCCGGCTGGGAAGGGATCTGCCACATTGAGGACGAGTCCGCCGCGGAGGCACGAGCGTGCCGGGCCATCGACATTTCGATGTTCGGTCTCGGAATGACGTTCACGCACCTTCGCGGTCCGAGCTTTTAGGACGACACATCTCCGTGGATGTCCGCGCCGTCGGAGACTCGGTCACCATCCGACTCGAAGGTACGATCAAGAACGCGGTGCCGACTTCCGGGGGAGACGTCCGTGTCGGGATCGAGTTCGATTGGCTCTCGGATTCGGAGCCGGGCACAGCCGCAGTCCAGAACACGGAGGGCGGGCGCGACCGGGAAAGACCTCACCGCATGCGAAGTCGATAGGACTCTAGGGTCGAACAGTAGGGAGACGCGATCCGAGGCCTACTGCCAGAGTGCGTGAACCTCATGTCACGTCGAGCGCACCCATTGTTGATGCCACCCCTTCACCCGAATGCGGGGACTCCTCGTAGTGGTACAACCGGGCGACCATCTGCCGCGATACGCCCATATGACGGGCCACCTGGGCGAAACTCAACTTCTCTTCATCAACCATCGCACGGATCAGGCAGACTCGGTACACCATGACGGCGTGCTCGTACGCGTCGATTGCCGCCGAGGACCTCAGACGGGCATCGCGACCGCCTTGCGCGATGAGGTCGCGCGACGACCTCCGAAACGGGCACATCGGCCGCAAGCCGCTCCCGGGCTACGTCAATCGAAGCGATCCCTTCACCGATGGCTCTCTGTGCCTCTTCACCGGTCTGCTCGATTCGCTTGATCGCCTCTAACAGCCGGGCAGTACTCGCGAAGCGGCTCATCGTTGATCCGCCTTCTTCCAGTGTCGCGCCGGCGGGGGGAACCAGAACCGACGTTGAGTATGTGGAGATCGTACCTAGCCAGCGTTCCGAGCAGGCGATAGTGGGCTAGGTCCAATACCGTTCAGTTAAGCCACAACCGTGTAGTTTGGGGGTGTGCCCCGCCACGGTTGGAGGAAGCCGGTCTCGGACCGGCGGTTCTCGGACCTGGTGTCGGTCGGGGTGTTGACCCGGACGTTCCCGCCGACGTTGGTCGACGAGGTCGTCGCCGATTGCGGGCGGACCGAGCAACGAAGCCGGTCCCTGCCTGCTCGGTCAATGACCTACTTCTCCATCGGGATGGCCCTTCACGCGGAGGGCTCCTATGAAGATGTGCTGGGGCTGCTGAGCGACGGCTTGTCGTGGACGTTGGGCGAAGAACCGATCGTCTTGCCGTCCAAGTCGGCCATCTTCCAGGCTCGCTCACGCCTGGGTTCGGAGCCCCTCGAGGTGCTGTTCTCCAGAGTGGCGGTCCCGTTGGCGACAAAGCAGACACCTGGTGCGTTCTTGGGCGGCCGACGGGTGGTGGCCATCGATGGGACATGTCTCGACATCGCCGATACCCCTGACAACGACGCCCACTTCGGACGTCCAGGTGTCAACAAGGGCGAGCAGGCAGCGTTCCCCCAAGCTCGGGTGGTCGCGCTGGCCGAGTGCGCGACCCACGCCATCTTCGACGCCTGCGTGGGGAAGTACACGACACCGGAGAACACACTCACTCGTGAGCTGATCGAGCGCTTGGAGGCCGGGATGCTGGTGCTGGCCGACCGGGGGTTCTGCGGGTTTCCCCTGTGGTCACGGGCCGTGGCCAGCGGTGCGGACCTGCTGTGGCGGGCCAACAGCACCATGAAGCCTCGTTTCGTCGAGGCCCTCGGCGACGGCTCGTGGTTGGCCGAGTTGCGCCCCTCGGGCAACGCCGGCCGACGGGCCGAGCCGCTGCACATTCGTGTCATCGACTACCGGATCGACGACGGGCGGGCCAACGACGAGCACTACCGGCTCTTCACGACCATCCTCGACCCCGGTGACGTCTCGGCCCTCGATCTCGCTGCTGCGTACGCGCAGCGCTGGGAGATCGAGAGTGCCTTCGACGAGCTCAAGACACACCAACGCGGTCCGCGGACCGTGTTGCGATCCAAATCGCCCGATCTCGTGCTCCAAGAGATCTGGGGACACCTCTGTTGTCACTACGCCATCCGCACGTTGATGTGGGAAGCGGCGGACAACGTCGGCGTGGATCCCGACCGGGTCAGCTTCGTTACAGCTCTTCGCATCGCTCGCCGCTCGATTGCACTGGCGCGCGATTTTTCCCCTCGGGGCGCTGAGCGAAGCTGGCGACACGCCGTCGCCCTCTTGGTGCGACGGCTCAATCCGGCCCGGCGCCTGCGCACGAACCCGAGGGTCGTCAAACGCAAGTACGTCAAGTGGCATGTGAAGCGGGCCAGACACCGATCATGGCCCCAACCGACCGGACCACCCCGAGCCAGCGTTCCTGGCGCGCCCAGTCCCTAACTGAACGGCATTGGGGCTAGGTCGGCGCCCAGATTCTGGCAACCCAAGTTGCGCGTTGACGCTCGCTATCCTCGCTGAATCCGAGGGGTCGGTCTCAGGACCGGCCCTGGCCTGGGTGTTCACGCTCCGGCTGGTGTTCGCGCCCGACTCGACCATCTCGGCGCGGCGATCTGAGCCGACGACGCCGATGTCACTCGCGTTCCCTCGTCCGAGAGCAGGCGTCCTGGTTGGCGACGCGCCCCTCCTAATCCAGACGATTGGAACGCCCAAAAATTGTGAACGCCAGTGAGAGAAGGGCAAACATCACGCGATAAGGGTTGCAGAAATCGACGCTGATGGCCGTCGACCTGTCACCCCCCTTACGCTTGACGGTCATTAGTACCAGGCTCAGCAAGGGTGAGGCGGAATGGCTGTAGGGCGGTCGGTGAGGGGGAGCAGTGCCCCAGCCCAGCGCTACCGTTCCTGGCGCTGGGCTCAAGACCCAGTTGCGCTCGGAACCTTGCTCGTCTGCTCGTTCTGCATGCAGGTCTGCTGGGGATGCTCTCCCGCTCGGTCCGCCGGAGCCACGTCGACCACCACGACGACAGTCACGCCAGCCCCAACCCCGAGAGGCCTGACCACCGGCCTCTATGAAGCCAACATCCAGGGCGGTCCTTCCAGCCGCGACTGCGCTCCGACCACGATTCCGACGGTAAGACCCGACGCTTCGCTCAACAAACTCTTCGCTGATCAAGACGGCCCGGGATGGCTCGGCGGCGACTCCACCTACTCCACCGCCCTGCCGGGCGGCAAAGAGGGATTCGTTTTCGGCGGCACCCTCATAGGCACTGCTGCACCTGACGGTCGCATCGACACCTTCAAAGGAATGGTTCACGACAGCGAGCTCGTCGGCTCCATGCCTGCCCTCAAGCCAGACCTCGGGGGCACCTCAAGAGCCCCGAAACCAGTGATCCCCGATACCAAGGCGAACGACGGGTGGCAGATTGGCGCGACGTACATGGAGCACGGGCGTCAACTTGTTTTCGTGAACGAGGATGCGCCTGTGAAAGGAAGCATTTACGGCAACTACACCGGCCGATCCGCCATCGCGATCATGTCGTTGGCCTCCGGCACCCCGACCTTCAGATCACTGGAGGACGTACCGACCGATCCGACGACGCAGTGGGGCAACACCCTGTTCCAAAGTGGCGGCTTCGACTACATCTACGGCATTGACTTCAACACGAGGACGGACGTCTGGCATGGGTTGAAGGTCGCCCGCGCCGCCGATAGGGCACACCCTCGACTTCTCGCAGTGGTCCTACTGGAATGGATCGGCTTGGGTGTCCCAAGAGTCCGATGCCGCGGTCACGGGGATCCCTCTGGTCAACGGAGTCATCCCCCTCAAGGGGGGCAGCGGGTTTATGGGGGTGGGAACGGACGGTTCTGGAAGCGACTACTCGGTGTACCTGGCCTTCTCCTGCTCACCGACGGGTCCGTGGAGCCCGGGGGTCAACGTCTACTCGATCCCCGAGACTGCCAGGTACCGCAACGAGACCGCTTACATGGCGACGTTCCATCCTGAGCTGAGGGGCGACGGACTCGTCGCTTCGTACAACATCAACTCCTTGGATGGGCTCTCGGCGCTGAAACACAACGACCACCTGTACCAGCCCCACTTCATCCAGATCACAGCTGGCAAGAAGGTCCGCCCTCCTGTTTCAGCCCGCTAAGGGGTTCAGGTCACAAGGCGCCCCCGGAAGGCGCCCCCGGAAGTGGCGCCCCCGGAAGGATTCGAACCTTCGCACACGGTTTAGGAAACCGATGCTCTATCCCCTGAGCTACGGGGGCCACGTCGCCGACGCTACCAACGAACGGGCCGGCCCCCGTACGGCCAGCAAGCGTGCCGGCCGATCGGTGCTCAACCGGGAGAGCCGCCCGAAGGGTCGTCCCCGCCACCGCAGATTCGACCCACGGTGGCCGGGCGAGCCTCACGTCGGCCTAAGTGAAAGCCTCTGTTATCGCCCCCGGCCTACTGGAGGGCGAGACCGGATCGGACGGACGCAGAAAGCGTTGCAACGGCCGCCACTGGCGGGTGCAGGGCGTGCCGCAGGCCACGCAGTTGGAGACGGCTGCCAAGCAACACGCGGGGAACGTCTGCGACAGCGGTTACCAGCGCGAATCCTTCTGTATCGAAGAGATGGGAGGCGCAGAGCCGGGAGCCAATCGCGTGGCGACGACGTGGCCGTCCGCAACGGCGATTCGTCCTCAAGGTCGAATCAGTGAAGCGTCGCAGTCGGCTGGCGATACCGACCCATCCACACCCCGAAACCGGCCAAGATCCCCCGGACATCCAGCGGAGTACCGCACGTGGCACCCCGGGTGTCGAGGACAACAGGTCTTGAGTTCGTTCGCGCGCCCTGCTGGTGGTGGGAGCGCATCCCTCGTTCAGGCGGGTAAGAAGCACGACGAGGCTGGCGGGCCCGCAATCGTGGACGGGTGACGATGAACCGGTTCCGACTGCAAATCGCATTCGCCGGAATGGGGGGTGAACTCAACAAGCGCGCCGTATGAAGACGTTTCACGCACATCTTCGTGTAAATCAAAGATGCGTAAATGATCGCCCCGGCCGGACCCGCACACTCGCGACGCGGGAAGACTTCTCGACAACCGACACGACAGAAGGCAAATGATTCGTGCTACGGGAGACCTCTTGGGACCCGTTAACACACACTTTATGCGAGACACTCGTGTTTCCGTCTTGTTGTCAGGTGCATCGCTGCTTGCCGCAACCCGCGTCGCGTGACGTGCGTTTTACACACAAGTGAACTGCGCACCTCGAAACCCGATTTATGAGTAGTTAATGTTTTTTAGGTTCGTCGCGGGGTAGTGCTCGCTTGTGCGGCACGTTGCCGGAATGGCAAGTCACGCTCTTGACGACTCACTCGTGTCAACCTCGCGCGCGCTCACACAGGAGATGCTGCGAACGCGGCGCAACCACGGGGTCGCACTTGCTGAGTTCCGACGCACTCGCGACCGCTCGATCAGCGGCTTCCGCGAGTGCGTCCCTCCTCCTCCGTCACGGGTTGTCGTCACAGGCGGCACGGGTTGCATCGGAACGACCCTGCTGCGATACCTGCAAAATGAGGGTGTCGAGTATCTCACCAGCATCTCGCGGCGACTGCCCACCCCCGAGCGCCGGGTCCGCCAGGTGGACTACCGCATGGTGGACGTCCGTGACATCTCACGGGTGCGGACGACGTTCCTGCTGAAGAGACCGGAAGTGGTGATTCATCTTGCCGGTCAACGACAGCCCGCTCTGGCTGAACGCCGCGTGGCCGAGACTCTGTCCTCGAACATTTTCGGGACCATGTCCGTTCTCGCTGCTGCCGGGGAGACGGGTGTACCCCGGGTCGTCACCGCCTCAACCGGCAAGGCGCTGCGGTTCTTCGCCTCGGAGGTGTATACCGCCTCGAAGAAGTTGGCCGAGTACCTGGTCGCACAGGGTCCGGCGCGCTGGGGCACTTCGTGCGCCACCGTCCGCTTCACCCATGTCGTCGACAATTCCCTCGTCTACCAGCGGTTTCATCGCTGGGCCAGGGCGGGAGAGCCAATCCATCTCCATGCACCGGGCATCGCGTTCTACGCCCAGTCGGCCCGCGAGGCCGCACAACTGCTCATGGCGTCGTCGGCACCGCCGTCGGCTGCTCCTCCGACCGTGGCCGCCATCACGGACATCGGCTGGCCCCACGACCTGCTCGAACTCGCCCTGGACTTAATCGAAGAGGAGAACAGCGGATCCGCAATTTCGTTCTCCGGTTACGAGCCGGGTTATGTAGACCAGATCTTTCCCGGCACGTTCGACCCACTTCGAGGGGACCACTCGCCGCTCTTCAACGTGCTCGAGACTGTCAACAGCAGGGGCTCCTCAGGCTCCGTCCAGACAATCGACCTGCCGTTTGCCAAGGACCCACACGTCGATGAGACCCTCGTCGACCTGGAATCGGTCTGGCGCAATGGCGGTGGCGTATTCCGTCTTCGCGAGCAACTTCACCGCGCTTCGATCGCATTGCTGAAGAAGACGTTCGCCAATGCGTCGGCCAGCGACCTTCTCGACATTTGGTCCAAGGCGCAGCCGGGCGTTGGTCAAACTCTCGAGCACCAGGTCACCGCGCAATACCTCGTGGCGGCAACGCAGTCGGCCGACAGTGACTGCCTGGCGAGCTGAGTACCGATGCCAAACATCGAGCTGAGTACCGATGCCAAACATACAGCGTCAGAACCCATCGTTGGATGGCCGAGATCGCCGACCACGACGACGGCCATGCGGAACCGCGGGGGTGCGCTGGGCACACCGTGCATGAACGACAGCGGGGGATACGTCACAGCGGCTACTCGGCCTTGAGGGAGGTCATGACATGACGGGAGGACGATGAGAAAGCGCGGTATCGCACGCTCAATTCAGCTGTTCAAGGGTTTCTCCAACGAGCAGGACGACCCAACGGCGTTCTATCGGCTCCTAGCCGACGACACCGTTACAGAGATCTCGCGCTACTGCGAACTCACCGGAGCGCGCGTTCTCGACATCGGAGGAGCGTCCGGCTATGTGGGTGATGCCATCGGCGACGCCGGGTCTTCGACCCTCACGGTTGAATACGACTGGTCACAAATTGTCGAGCACGGCCGGCGGTTGCGGAACGGCGTTCAAGGAGACGCCCTCTCTCTCCCCGTCTTCGAAGCGACGTTCGACATCGCATACAGCTCGAATGTCCTCGAGCACGTGCACGATCCCGAGCAGATGCTCCGAGAGATGGTGCGGGCTGTGTGTCCTGGCGGCATCGTCTTCGTCAGCTTCACCAACTGGCTCTCCCCCTGGGGAGGGCACGAGACCTCGCCCTGGCACTACCTCGGTGGTCAGTGGGCGGTCCGACGCTACCAACGACGTCACGGGCGGCTTCCGAAGAACCTCTACGGAGTAAGCCTGTACAAACTCTCCATCCATCGCGTCCTGGAGTGGGCACAGTCGACTCCTGAGGTTGAGATCCTGGACGCCTTTCCCCGGTACTACCCGCACTGGACGTGGCCGCTCGTAAGGATCCCCGGAGTGCGCGAACTCGCAACGTGGAACCTCGCTTTGGTCATGCGCAGGTCTACGGGTGACGCAAAGCGGGCATTGACGAGTCTCGCCGGCACACGGCAGGTCCACCTGCCCTTTCCTCCGGAGGTCATGAGCCTCCCCTCGGGCGGCGCACCGGTAGGTACACGGAACGGAGGATCGTGATCATCGAGCGAACCACCGATGACTACCGGTTGACGGGGCTTCACCAAGGTGTGCGAACCCCCCGACTCAGCCTGGTTGTCCCCGCCTTCAACGAGGCGAGGAGGCTTGCCGACGGGATGCCCCGGTTGCTCGACGTCATCCCGCGTGATGAAACCGAGGTGATCGTGGTGGACGACGGCAGCACCGACGGCACTGCGGATGTGGCGCGGCGTCATCTGGCGGCGTTGCCGCGGCGAGTCGTAATCCGCCTACCCAAGAACACCGGGAAGGGTGCGGCTGTGCGCGCCGGGGTAGTCGAGGCACGCGGGGAGATCATCGCCTACATGGATGCCGACATGGCAACCGACCCGGGAGATCTGGTCCCCCTCATCGAGGCGCTGCGCGCCAGCCCCCTTGCCATCGGTTCCCGTGCGCTTGACGAGTCGACCGTCCGGAACAAGAGCCAGCTCAGGCTGCTTATGACACGCACGTTCGGACTGGTGGTCGCCAGCGCCGTCGACCTGCCTATGCGAGACACCCAATGCGGATTCAAGGCATTCCACGGCTCGGTGGCGAAGTTGCTATTCCACGGGGCGCAGGTGGACAGCTTCGCGTTCGACATTGAGGTGCTGACCCGTGCCGCCCGATTGGGTCTGCGCACGGAGGAAGTCCCCGTGCGCTGGACCGAGGTGTCCGGCAGCAAGGTGCATGTGATCAAGGACTCGCTGGAAATGCTGATCGATATCAGCCGTACACGTTGGCGGCGTCAGACAGACGCGCCGATCCACGGCGTCGCGTCTGACAGACACGGACCCCTGGGAGGGCGCAGCCTTGTTGCGCTCCCGCGTCCGGGCAGTCGACACGGTGCTGTCGTGGGACGGCGGTGCCGTCGCCCTGTTCCCCTGCGTCCCTCCGACCGTGGCGGCGCACCTGGTGCGGGAGATACAGGCAAAGGTGCCGTCGTATCGCCTGCAGCACGTCGAACTCACGCTCGAAACGCTGGGACAGGCCGACTTCGGATCTGCTCGCGCCATCGCATGACTCGTGACATCCGTCGCCCGTCGAGGGGCGACTCCAGACGATGACGACCGATCCGCGCGTGCCACTTGACAACAGGGACGACCCGTCGGCGATGCGGGCGGTGTCGCCCGTCGACCCACACCCGGTCGAGGCCACGGTTTTCCCCTTCGAACCCAGAGACCCGTCGCCGGCCAGTCGCGCCAGCGCTGGCATCGGCCCAACCGATCCACTCAGCCGGTGGGTGCTCGTGTGTGCGGGCATAGGGGCATTGGCAGTGACCTTCTTGCAGGACCCGGGGCGCATCGTCTCGGACACGAAGCTGCCGCTCGTCTTGACGCCCCTCTCGTACATGGCGAGTGCGTTGCATCTCTGGAATCAGAATATGTGGAGCGGTTCCATCCCGACGCTCGACTTCGGTTACATCTTCCCGATGGGGGTTTACTTCGGTGCCGCCCACCTCCTCCACGTTCCCGTGTGGTGCGCAGAGCGCGTCTGGCTAGCCCTCTTGCTCACGACCGGATTCTGGGGAATGGTGCGGCTGGCGGAAGCGCTCCGGATTGGCAACCGCACCGGCCGCGTGCTCGGTGCGCTCGTCTACGTCGTGGCACCCATCGTCGTGACCTGGGCATCCACGTCGGCCACTCTGCTGGCCGTCGTCCTGCTGCCCTGGGTCCTCGTCCCCCTAGTGCACGGCGCCACTGCGGGATCGCCCCGCCGCGCCGCTTGCGCGTCGGGCCTCGCCGTCGCGTTGATGGGCGGCGCCAATGCGACGGTCGTGCTAGCGACGCTGCCCGTCGGAGCGGTCTGGCTTCTCTCACGGCAGACCGGGCCGCGTCGGCGTGCCCTCGTCGTCTGGTGGGTCGTCGCGCTTATCCTCGCCTGTTCCTGGTGGGTGGCGGCGCTGTCGATCCAGAGCCGCCTCGGGTACAACTACCTGCCCTACACCGAGACCGCACAGGTCACCACGTCGACCACTTCCCTCTTCGAGTCGCTGCGCGGCGCCTCCTACTGGACCGACTACTTCACTATCGGTGGTCCGCTCATCCGAGGAGCGTGGACTCTCGTGTCGGAGGTCGCGCCCATCCTTGGGACGACCGCCGTCGTCGCTATCGGTCTGGCCGGTTTAGTCCGGCGGATACCGGAGCGGCTCTTCCTCGTCGCCACCCTCGCGGTCGGCGTGCTCGTGATCGCGATCGGCTACGACGGTTCGCTTGGCGGTCCGATCGCCACGCCGGTCCAGCATCTGCTCAGTGGCCCGCTGGCCGAGCTCCGCAATGTGAGCAAGTTCTCCCCCGACGTGGCGCTCCCTCTGGCCCTCGGCTTTGCCAGCATGGTGTCGTCGCCGATGCATCTGCGCCGGCGTGACCGGAGCGGCGCGGGCGTGGTGGCCCGGTCGCGAGGAACGCGCTGGTTCCGCCCCGTCTTCGCCCTGGCCGCCGTCGGCGCGATCGTGCTCGCTGCCACGCCTTTTTGGGATGGCGAGCTCTACCCGAGTGGCACTTTCAGTGCCATCCCCGCCTACTGGGCTCAGGCCGCCGGTTGGCTCGACAGCCATCAAGACCACGGTACGGCGCTGATCGCCCCGGGTGCTGACTTCGGCGAATACACCTGGGGACGACCCCTCGACGAGCCGCTCGAGGTGTTGAGCGACACCTCGTGGAGCGTGCGCTCGCTGGTGCCGGTGGGGTCCAACGGTAACGACCAGATCCTCGACACCCTGGAGTCCTCGCTCGACCAAGGAGTTCCCGACCCCGGCATGGCGGAGTTCCTTGCCCGGGCGGGTTATGACTACATTGTCGTCCGAAACGATCTGGACCTGGCCGCCACCAAGGCGCCGGCGCCGGCGCAGGTCAGGCAGGTGCTGTCCGAGACAGCCGGGCTGCGTCTGGTCGCGTCGTTCGGACCCGTGGTCTCCCAGGCGCAGGCGAACCCCAGTGGCCTGTCGGTCTACGACTCGTCATCGGCCACGCGAGGTTTGCGCTCGGTCCAGATCTATCGCGTCGAGCCGGCCTCGCCGGCGGTGCGGATCTACCCGATCTCAGATCCCGTCGTGGTGAGCGGCTCCCCAGCGTCCCTGCTCGTCCTTCTCGAAGATCAGTTCCTCGACGGCCGCGCCGCCCTTCTGGCTGGCGATATCGGCAGCGCCGCCGCCACGACCTCGCCGGGTGCCACCTGGGCGGACACCGACGGCAACCAACGCCGCGACTTGGCGTTCGGCGCCATCCGCGACAACGACTCCTACGTGCTGGGCCCTGGCCAGCGAAGCCCCATTGCCCAGGAGGGCGTCCCGCAGAACCTGGCCGTAGTCAGCGGCGTGGAACACCAGACCGTGCTGAAGCCACTCGGTGCGGCCAGCGTCTCGGCTTCGTCCTTCTCCTCGACGCCGCTCGCCCTTGATTCCGCCCAAGGGCCATCGGCCGCATTTGACAACAATCTCTCGACGGCCTGGGTGGCGGACGCCAAGAACAACTCGGTTGGCCAGTGGGTCCAGATCGATTTCGGCCACCCGGTCGCGTTGCGGGACATCACCGTGCGGCCGCTGGCCGATGGGCCCCAGCGCCCGGCGGTGACCGGTGTGGAGATCTCTACCGCGCAAGGTTCCGTGGAACGCATGATCCATCCTGGTGCCAACACGGTGTCGGTACGACCGGGGACCAGCAACTGGCTCCGGGTGACGCTGACGAAGGTGACGCGGGCGCGTAGCCGCCCGCTGAGCGTGTTCCCCCTCGGAGCCGGATTGACGTCGATCGGCATCCCCGGAGTCCGCTACGCCCAAGCCCTTAGCGTCCCAAGCGACGAGTCTGCTTCCTTCGCCCAACGCGGCGGGCAGGTGATGCTTGCCTTCAACTCGCCGCTGACCAACGCCAACCTCAGTCTCGGGCAGACCAACGACGATGACCCGCTGATGATCCGCCGGTTCAGCGCTCCCGCAGCCATGAAAGTGAGCGTGCTCGGACAGGCGACGCCGACCCCCGGGTCCGCGCTCTCGGCTCTGATTCCCCCAGTCAGCTCGAACGTGCAGATCACGTCCTCGTCCGTTCTGGGACAACTGCCGCGCTTCAACGCGAGCAACCTGCTGACCGGATCGGGCCAGCCCTGGATCGCCGGGCAGGGCGATAACGACCCATCTTTGACGGTCCGCTGGACCGGCGCCCGGACGGTGGGTTCCGTCATCCTCACACCGTCCAGACAGGCGGCCGCGCCTCGCGAGGTGGAGATCTCAAGCCCCACGGGCCATGCGTTCGAGCGCGTCCCCACACGCGGCGGCACCATCAGCTTCCCGCCCATGACCACCGACTCGCTGACGGTCCGGTTCGTGAAGGTGGCACGCAAGATCGGGCGGGTCCCGGCAACATCGACCAGGTTCCTACTCCCCGTCGGCATACAGCAGCTCAGCATCCCCGCGTTGGGCCATGTTGCAGCCTCCGCGCCGGCGAACCGATCCGTCGACCTGCCGTGCGGTAGTGGACCCTCGCTCCGGCTCGACGGACGCCAGCTCGAGACGACGGTGCGAGGGACGTTGAGCCAACTCGAGAACCTTCAACCGATGGGGCTGTTGGTCTGCAACGGGCCCGTCACGCTGGCGAATGGCAACCATGTCCTTCAGGCCGGACGTCTTGACGGGGCGTTCAAAGTCACCACGCTGCAATTGCTGCCGACGACCGTGTCGAGCCTCCCCTCGAACCGTCCAGCTCGCATCGTCGGAGCCTGGGGGACAGCCAGTCGCCAGGTCCGGGTCGGTCGAGGAAGGGGGTCCTACCTGGCCGTGGCGCAGAACTACAACACGGGCTGGAAGGCGTCGTTGGATGGCCGGCCCTTGACCGCGGTGCGGCTCGACGGGTGGGAGCAGGCTTGGATCGTCCCGGCGGGGGCAGGCGGGACGGTCGACATGAGCTATCCTGCGGACACCTGGTACCGGATCGCGCTGCTGGTCGGAGGCCTCCTCGTCGCCGCGCTAGCAGTCCTCGCCCTGGTCCGGCGGGGCCGTCGCGGAAAGCCACCAGCGCCCGAGCGACCACCGCTGCCTCGGGTGGTGGTCGGGACTCTTTGCTTTGTTCTGCTCGCCCTGGTCTGCGGGCCTCTCGCCCTGGCGCTCATCCCCCTGGCCTACGCGGCACGCCGCTGGGGCCGCACCCTTCTGGCGGTCATCGCCGCCGGTGCCTTCATGGCAGCCGGCATCGCCGTTGCCGCCACACCCGGCGCGGCGCCCCCGACCGGCCTCGGCGCCTTCGGCTGGCCGGCCCAGGCGTTGACCGCGATCGCCCTCAGCGCGGTCCTGGCCGGGCTGTTGGTGCCCGACGTCGAGCCTCAGGCAAGCATGCCGACAGGCAACCCGTCCTGGGAGGACGAAATCTGATGGCGCTGCAGACCTTGCGCGATCCCGCTCAACACGCGGCGAGGCCGACGACGACCGGCGGTGCCGTGCTCTGGGTCGGCACCTTGGTCTACGGGGCATCGACCGTCGCTCTACTGGCCGTGCTGTCCCGCCACCCATCCCGATCGGGATTCACGTCGGTGGCCGCTCTCCTCGGCCTCGCCTTCGTGGTATCCCTCGTTCCCGCTGGGACCACGCTGCGGAGTGCGTCGTTAGTCGCGGACGGGCGCCCGCGGCCCGCACTCCGACTGAGTTCGGCACTCATGATTTCCGCGGTCTCGCTCGCCGTCGCACCGCTCCTGGCCTGGCTGCTACACGTTGCGGTGCTCGCCACGGCCATCGTCACCATCCAGATGGTCGTGGGCATTGCCCTGGCGGAACGTCAGGGCGCGCTGCTTGGCCACCATCGCTTTGACGCGTTGGGTATGAACCTCGTGATCGAGGGCGTGGCTCGGTTCGTGCTGGGCGCGTCGGCCGGGATTCTGCTCGGCGTCACGGGTCTCGCTCTCGGGCTGTGCGCCGGCACCGTGATCGCGCTCCTGGTGGTCCCCGAAGGGCGGAGCGACGTCCCCCTCCACGACCGGCCGCGCACGCCCGTCACGGCCACCTCGGCCTCGCTCGCTCTTCTGGGGCTGTTCGTCCAGCTCGACCTGCTGCTCGCCCCATCCGTGCTGAGCCGTAACGGGGCGACCGGTTACGACCTGGCCGCCGTTCCCTCCAAGGGTGTCTACCTAGCGCTGCTGGCGATCGGCCCGGTCATCTTCCCTTCTGTGCGCGGACGGCCCGATCGCGGGCTCGTCCTGGGGGCCGCGTCGGCCGCGCTGGCGTTCGGCGTGGTGTGTGCAGTCGCCCTGGTCGCTGCCGGTCACCTGATTGCCGCCGTGCTGGGACGGTCTCCAGCGGACCCGGTGGAAATGGGCCTGCTCGGCCTGTCCATGGCGCTCGCCGGCGTCACCGGCATCGCCATCAGCGCCGGGATCGCTCGAGGGGTCCGGCATCCGTGGCCCCCGCTGGCTCTGGGTATCGCCGTCATCCTGCTGGCCTGGCCACTCCGACCCAGCCCCCTCGAGTTCTCGATCGTCGTCCTGGGGAGCCAAGCCCTCACGACCATGCTGTCGATGGGCAACAGCATGAGAAGGAGTCGGCCGATGACCAACGCCGAACCAGTGATGCAGCTCTTCGCCGAAGCCGGTGACCCGTTGTCGCTCGCGCAGACCGTTTCCACCCTCCCCTCCTCCAGCACAGACGCGGAGCGGGCTGAGGGGATTGAGGCTCCCCCCGACAGTGTTGCCGTGATCATCCCCACGTTCCGGCGCCCGCATCTGCTACGGAGACTCCTCGACAGCCTGCAATCCGGCACTGTGGCGCCCGGAGAGATCATCGTGGTCGACAACGACCCCGAGGGCTCGGTTGATCCAGATGTGCTCCCTTCCGATGTGCAGCTGGTCCAGGCGGGGCTGGGAATGAATGCCGCCGGAGCCCGCAATGTCGGTTGGAGGACCAGTCACTCGGAAATCTGCATCTTCGTCGATGACGACAACGAAGTGGACGACCGCTGCATCGAAGTGCTCTCGCGGGCCTGCAGCGACACGCACGTCGGCCTCGCAGGCCCCGTGATCTACTCGGGCGACCAGGGAACCATCTGGTGCGCCGGCCTCGAGATGTCCAAATGGACCGGCATCGCCCGTTGCAACTCGATCGGCGAGGCGGAGCCGTTGGACCAGCGTCCCCGGTGGCCGACCGACTGCATGCCCGACGTCTACGCGCTCCGGCGCGAGGTCCTCGAACGCGTCGGAGGCCTTGACGATCGAGCCTTCGCGTTCTGCGGCGAGGAGTACGACCTTGCGGAACGGGTGGCCGCGCTCGGGCTCGAGCGGATCGTGGTGCGCGACGCGCGGGTCCGCCATTACGGCAACGTCTCGCAGAATCCAGGCAAGTACCTCGTCCGCAGCACCATCGAGCACGGCCGGGAGCGGGCACGGGTCATGGCCCGGGCCCGAGTCCGCGTGCACCGGCGCCACTCCCACGGGCTGCCGCGGTATACGAAGCTCCTGATCTTCGTGCCCCTGTGGGCCGTGGCATCGGCGGTGGCCTGTCTCCGGGTCAGGGCCCCGTTGGCTGCCCGAATGGAGACTGTCAAGGCTATTGCCTCGGGGCTGGCGGAGGGATACCGGGAGGCAGCGCGAGCATGACCGTCGCCACTCGAGAGCACCACGGTCCGGTGCGCGCCGCTCCAGGACGGCCCCTGAGGGTGGTGGCGGTGAGCTGGCGCGACCTTGCCCACCCGTTGGCCGGAGGGGCCGAGGTCCTGCTCGACCGAGTGCTCAGTGGGCTGCACGAGCGGGGTCACCGGGTATCGCTGGTCTGCGGAGGACCGGTGTCGCAGCATCCATTCGAGGTCGTGGACGCCGGCGGCACCTATTCGCAATATCTCCGGGCGCCGGTGATCGGCAGCCGTCGCTTCCGCGACGCTGACATCTTGATCGACGTGCAGAACGGCATGCCGTACTTCTCGCCCCTGTGGCGACGGCGTCCTTCTCTGTGCCTGGTGCACCACGTGCACACGGATCAGTGGGCAACCCGCTTTCCGCGCCCCGTCGCCAGCTTGTGCCGCTCCGTGGAACGCAACGTCATGCCCCTCGTCTACCGGAACAGGCGTTACGTGGCCATTTCGCGTTCCACGGCGCAATCCTTGGCGGCGATCGGCGTGCGGCCAGAGTCGATCACGGTGATCGAGTCAGGGATCGACACCCCTCCGGGCCCCAGCAGTGCACGATCATGCGAACCGCTGCTCCTCTCCTTGAACCGCCTGGTTCCACACAAGAGGATCGACCTGCTGTTGGAGGCCTGGGAGCTGGCCCAGACCCACATCCCGGGGCGTCTGGTCGTCGCCGGGGCCGGCCCCCTGCTCGAGGACGTGCGACAGCAGGCGCGGTCGATCCCGCGGGTCGACGTGCTCGGCCGCGTGGACGAGGCGGAGAAGGCTGACCTACTCGCTCGCGCCTGGGCCGTGGTCAGTGCAGCCCACCACGAAGGTTGGGGCATGTCCGTCCTGGAGGGAGCGGCTTTCGGCACGCCCACCCTGGCCATCGACGCACCCGGCATCAGGGACGCCGTCGTCGACGGCATCACGGGACGTCTCGTCGTTCCGCGCAACGACGCCGAGATCCCTCAGGCGCTGGGTCGAGCCATCGAAGAGTTCATAGAGGACGAGGCGCGCGAGGAGCTCGGGGAGGCGGCACGCCGCAGGGCTTTGGACCTCAGCTGGAGCCATGCAATCGACCGATGGGAGGCGGTGCTTCTCGACGCCTCTTTCGAGGGTCCGATCGGCACTCCACGCGGCCGTTGGCGAAGTTGGGGACGCCGAGCACAGAAGGGCAGCGGCCGCGGCGCCTCGGAGCCGGGGGTGGTGGGACGGGCCGAACGTGAAACCGACCCAGGCCCACAACTCGAACCAGCCGGAGCGACGGCCTCGCTCAGCGTCATGCCACGGTGGACGCCGATCGCAGCGGAGGAAGGTCAATGACACAGACGGTTCCCGAGCACGATTGGGCCGACGCCAGCGGCCCGGTCGGCTCACTACTCGCCCCGACGCGCATGCATCTCGCCAAGGCGGTCAAAGGTTTCGCGTACCACACTGGCCTGCACCGGACGCTGTTCTACCGGTACGACTACATGTTCCGGCCCCGTGATCTTGCCCTTTTGATCACCCTGCTCACTGAAACGAGCGAGTTAGAGGGACCAATCTTCGAAATTGGTTGTGCCGCTGGACATACGACCGTGTTTCTGAACAAGCACCTCGACGATCTGGGCGACGCGCGCCAGTACGTGTGCCTCGACACGTTCGAAGGGTTCACCCAGACGGACATCGATGTGGAGGTCGAACGAGGCCATCAGTCGGCCCAATACCAGTACGTGTTCCGCGCCTATCGCAAGGAGTGGTTCGACCAAACCATGAAGAACAACCACATCTCACGGGTGACGTCGATCGAGGCGGATGTGAACACGTTCGACTTCAGCCCTTACCACGGCATCACCTTCTGTATTATTGATGTCGACCTGACGAGGCCCGTTTTCCGGGCCCTCGAGGCGGTGTACCCCCGCATGGCGCCGGGCGGCGTCATCGTGGTCGACGACTGCACGCCGGACCAGAAATACGAAGGTGCGGGCGCCGCCTATCTCGACTTCGTCGGACGCGTCGGGGTTCCCGTCGACATCCGCCACGACATCCTGGGAATCATCCGTGGTCCATCAGCAGCAGGCGATCGAGTCGAATTGGTGAACGGGGAACCCAAGGAGGACGGATGACAGTGAAGCGATACGCGGAGAAAGATCGGTTGACAACTCAGGTCGAGTCGACTCTCAATGTGCTGCTATGCCTGGCTGCTGCGAAGGTATCCGAACCGAGGATCGCCTGCTATCAGCAGATGCCGAACTCTCGGGTCGTGTTGGTCGGCCACGAGTCGCGCAAGGCGGCGCCGAATGTCATACGCCTGCCCGCGTGGAGGCTGCCTTACCTCGGGGCACCGGAGCGCTGGACTGCCGGCTTGAGCTGGTATCACAACTTCAGGGACCTCGACCCGGGACCAGTCGACTGCGTGCTTTCTCTTGAGCTGCACAGCCCCAGCAGCATCCAGGCGAACCGACTGGCGAAGCGTCTTGGCGTTCCACACATCGTGACCGTTGCCGAAGTTCCGAACCCCTACCCGCTGTACTCCTTGCCCCCTTGGCGGCAGTTCAGCCGGTCCGTGAGCAGTTCGGCCGATGCCATTTTGTGCAGTGTGGAGATGGGACGGCTCGCAGCGATTGCAATGGGTAGTGACCCGGCCAAGTGCGAAGTCATCGCGCCGGGAGTGGACATCAAAAGGTTCTCCCCGAGACAGAATGGCATAGCCAGAGACCCAGTCCTGCTCTTCGTCGGTGAGCTCCGTCCGGACAAAGGAATACTGGACATCATTGCTGCCGCCGATCTGGCACAGGCACTAATTCCCGACCTTCGCTTGGTCATCGTCGGTGATGGGCCCCTGCGAGAAAAAGTGGTCGCTGAGGCTCGGAGGGCCAGCTTCATCGAGTACCGGGGCAAGGTGCAGCGCGACCAGCTCCCCAGCGTGTATCAGGAGGCGCGGAGCTTCATCATCGCGCCCAAGACGCGGCCATTCTGGGCGGAACAGTTTGGCTTCGCGTCGGTTGAGGCGATGGCCTGTGGCCTGCCCATCGTGATAACCGATTCGGGGGCAGTCCCAGAGGTCATCCCCGGTTGGAATCCCATCTGCCCTCAAGGAGACGTGGGCGCGCTGACGGCGGCGATCGTGGCCACCCTGAGTGACTCAGGAGAGGAGCTGGGGAGGCTGAACCGGGCTCGCGCCGAAGAGTGTTTCGATGGTGCCAAGCAGGCCGCCAAGCTGCGCAGTTGGCTGGGTCAACTTGTCGGATCAGAACCGTGAGCACGGTCCTCACGGGGAACAGCGAACGGAACGCCTCCCTCCTGCGGAACAACCTTCCGTTGCTCCGCAGTTCGTTTTCGCTCTCCACGGCCGCTGCAATCGCTGCTTTTGGCGGGTTCGTCTTCTGGGTTCTCATCGCCCGCGTCGCTCCGGCCACCAGAGTCGGCCAGGCTGCTGCGCTTTTCAGCTCGATCCAGTTTGTCAACTATGCGACCGGACTGGGGTTGCCCATCGCCGTAGCCCGATACGGGGTCACGGGGAGAAGAGCTCCTTCAATACTGTTCAACTGGGCGCTCGTCCTTACTGTCGCCAGTTCGTTCGTCGGCGCGGCCATCTACTTTGCGATCGTTCCTCGGGAGCTCCATTCGCTCTCTGACGTCGGTGTCTTTGCCTCGGTCTTTATATTCGGAGTCATCGTCGCGGGAATCTCGATCGGCACAGTTCTCGACGTCCGTCTGACCAGCCAAGGTCGGCGAACATGGGTCGTTGCGCGAGCCGTCTTTATTCTTCTGATCCGACTGCCATTCATATTCGTACACAGCGTTACGACGTCAACCTTCGGGATCTTTCTCGTTGCGGCTGGCGCACCAGCTCTCTGCGGGATTCTGGCGTGGGTCCTGGCGGACTTAGGTAGTGTGCGATATGTATTTCCTTTGAGTCCGCTGCCGAGCGACACGAAACGAGCATTCAATTTTGCCGCCGTGAACGGGGCGGCTCAGCTGGCTATGCAGGGACCGTTCTACGCTCTTCCCGTCATCGTACTTCTCATCGTGTCGGCTCGAGAGAACGCATCGTTCTATGTCGCCTGGACCATCGCAACGGTGCTCTTTCTCATTGTGCAGGCCATCGGTCAAGCTCTGCTTGTCGAGGGGAATCGCAGCGGACACCTCCTCACACAGACTCGGGCCGCGATCAGATTTGGGCTCGCGCTCGCCGTTCTCTTGGCCATTGTCTGCACGCTGGGCTCAAGGGTGATTCCGGCGCTGTACGGGCCTTCGTATGACGCAGGCGCAAACATCCTCCCGGCTCTCGGCGTGGCGGTAATCCCATGGGCCGTGTTCACGGTCATCCTGGCCGCGACGAGGGTACGCCACGAGCAACGGCGGAACATCGGGTTGTCATCGTTCTTCGTCGTATCGATATTGCTTCCCGCAGTAATCCTCGTGGTCGAGTTCGGGATTGAGGGGGCAAGCTGGGCGTGGCTCCTTGGGAACACTGCATCGGCCATCGTCGCCCTGATTGTCTGTCGGGGCCTGTTTCGTCCTGCCGACCAGGATCCGACGAGTTCCGGAGATTCCTCTGTACCAGAACGCTTGGTCGATTTGCGGGATTTCACGTAAATGGTTGTCCCCGCTAAGTGCGGGATCGAGCGGCTCGATTTGCGAGCTGATGGGAGGCTGCATGACTGATCACGGGACACGGGACGAGGAAAGTGAGACTCAGGAGGTCAGGACCAACGCGCTCCGGGGCCTCTGGAGAGCTTTGGCGCGGACAGCAAAGAGACCGGTGCTCGCCATCCTTTTGTTGAGAATGCGGACCATGGAGATCGAAGAAATTTGCGATCTCCGGGTACTGCGGCGGCTCCGCTGGGCCTGGGCGAACCCGAATTCGGGAGCAGTCGAGTACTTGGTTGCGGTTGCAAAGGCTGCCGCAACAACTCAAGGATCGGTTCTCGAATGTGGCAGCGGGCTGAGCACGGTTGTTATCGGTGCCATCTCGCAACGGACCGGAAACCCGGTCGTGTCACTCGAGAATTCCTCCTGGTGGGCTCGCCATGTGCGCTTGTCTCTCAGGCTGGCGCGGGCGGAAGACGTCGACTACCGAGTCCGAGGACTTCGCAGTTTCGGGAACTTCGATTGGTACGATCTCGATACCCCGGTCGATGATGTGACGCTGGTTATCTGCGACGGCCCGATCGCGTCGATCACGTGGTGGACGATTCGGCCTGCTTCCTGTGTGCGCTGACTACCTGGCGCCAAACGCCCGGATCTTCCTGGACGATTTCGACCGACCCTCCGAGAGGCAGGTCGTCCAGCGCTGGTCCGACGAATTTGGTTGGTCCTTAGAGCGTGAGTACCAGTCGACGAAGGGTTCGTACTGCACCATCACGCGATGCCGCGTCGCTTCGAATAACAAGCCTGATCTCGGCTAGTCCCGTCGCCCGACTGGGGCTTCTCAGCTGCTCAGCTGCGGGAACTCGGGTTGATGGGGTCTTGGAGGTTCTTCTTGGAGCGGGTTGGGACCTTGGAACGAGACGAAAGTCGCCGTCCAGGTCGAAGCGCAATCACCGATGGAAACCAGCACCGAGTTGATGGTCCACCCCCTGTCTCGACTTCGTCGGACACGTCGGGACTCCGTCGACATCCGCCACGACATCCCGGGGTCATCCGGATCCCATCCGGGGGCACCGTCATCCTTGGCCGGAGAACCTCAGCCTTTGATCACAATGAATCGGGGCTGGTAGAGATGGTCGTTCTGCTTGACCGCCGACAGCCCGTTCAAGGAGTTGACGCTGTAGGACGTGACGAGCTCCCCGTCGTCGGAGATCTCCGGGTGGAAGTTGGCCATGTAGGCGAATTCGTTCGGATATTCCGTGATCTCGGGGATGGAGTAGATGATCCGTGGGGTACTCCACGGGCCGGTCGGCGAGCACGCGAAGGTCACGGCAACTTCCATCGCCTGCCCGTAGGTGCCACCAACTCCAACCCCCATGAACCCACTGCCGTTCTTCAGGGGGATGACGCCGGTACTCAACGGGAACGGCTCGGCCACGGCATGGGCCTCGGCGGCTACCCAGGCGGACCCGTTCCAGTACGTCCATTGGCTGGCATCGAGAGATGAGCCAACCGGCACGCGGGCGACCTTCATGCCATACCAAACGTCCGTGGAAGTGTTAAAGGACTCGCCGTAGACGTAGTCGTAGCCACCGCTCTGGGTCAGGGCGACGCCCCATTGCGTTACGGGATCGGTGGGCAGAGGCGTTATGGAACTGAACGTGGGCTCGCCCGACGACAGCGACATCACAGCTATGCCCGATGATCCCGTAAACGTGTTAAAGAGACTCCCCTGCACGGGAGCGAACTGGTTGACGAAGATAAGCTGCTCTCCGTTCTCCATGTAGGTGGCTCCCGCCTGCCACGTGTCCGGCGCTGTGTCCGGGATCAGCGGCTGAGGGTCGGAGTACGACCCCGTAACGTCGGTGGTGAGGTTGGGCATGGTCCCGACCATCTCGCTCCCGTGGACGAAGGCGCTGAGCGACACCGCGCCACCGGGCTGGGCGGTGCCGAGCAGCGAGTCACCTAGGACGAAGGCCTCCTGCCCGTTCGGCAGAGCTGTCGAGTATGCAATGTCACCAGCGAGCCAGCCGGGTCCGGTCTGGTTGTCGAAGAGCGAGTCGAGCGACGTGTCGGCCGTGGCCGACGGGACGGCTGTTGGCGCGCAATCTGCACTGGTCGGACCCCCCACAATGGGTGCTTCGTAGTAACCCGTCGTCATGCCCAGCGCCTGCGATGACGACGGCTGGATAGTCGACGTGGTGGTGGGGGTGGCCGATGTCGACGTGGTGGACGAGGTCGACGCGGAACCCAGTGCTGCGCTTCCTGTGGGCGTGGTCGCGGGAGCGAAGACCTTGTCGCTGCCGTCGGCCTTCACGAGTTCATATCCGCCATTCGAGGTGCTGACGACCATTCCGAGGGCGGTCAACCCACTGCCGCCGAGCGAGCCGTAGAACGGTGCATCCCCGAACGTGAAGATCCCGCCGTCGGAGGCCACCAGCCAGTAGCCGGCACCGCTGGGCGTCGCCGCCATGCCCACGATCGGCTGGTTCAGATGCAGCGACCCGGTTGAACCGAAGAACTCCGCGTCGCCGTAGGAGAAGATGCCGCCGTCGGAGGCCACCAGCCAGTAACCCCCACCGTCAGGTGTCGAAGCCATGCCAACGATGGGCTGGTTCAGCCGGATGCTGCCCGTCGACCCGTAGAAATGGGCGTCGCCGAAGGAGAAGATGCCGCCGTCGGAGGCCACCAGCCAGTAGCCGGCACCGCTGGGCGTCGCCGCCATGCCCACGATCGGCTGGTTCAGATGCAGCGCCCCGGTTGAACCGAGGAAGTGCGCGTCGCCATAGGAGAAGATCCCGCCGTCGGAGGCCACCAGCCAGTAGCCGGCACCGCTGGGCGTCGCCGCCATGCCCACGACGGGCTCGTTGAGCGCCAACCCGGAGTCTGCGGGGAAGCCGAGTTCGGGTGCGCGGCCGTGCGGCACAACGCCCCCCGCGGCAGTTGCCGTCCAGTACCCCCCGGACGGATCGGCTGCCATCAGGCGCCCGGCGCCATACGTCGTCGGCGCTGGTGCCGCTGCGGACGCGCAAGCCGAGAGCATGCCCGCGACGGCCATCACCGCACCCGCCAGCATCACCAACGCGAGCGCGAGACGGATCCACGGTCCCAGCCGGCACCGCACCAACCGCCCTCGATCCCCCCTCACGTCCCCCCTCAGCCCAGTCGCCCTCCACCGCGATCACGTTCGTGGCGCTGTCCGCCTCACGTTCCGCACGTCACGACGGTCCGAGTTCGACGCTGACGGTTTTGATGCAGGGGGTCAAGGAGTTCGTCCGCCCGTTCGCTGCTGTCAACCGTCGTGCAACCCTCGCGCAACGCCTTGTTGCGGTATCTCCGGGCGCAAGCGGGGTTGGCGCACACCGGGCGCGGTGGCAAGTCAGGAGACCCGCGCAAATGCGGAAGCGAGGCGGCGTGCAGCGCAATCGTTGTAGTCGCGCAACAACTGCCGAGTACGACAATGGCTGAGCTGGACCGAGATTTTCGCGAAGCGCCGACGCTCCCACAATGGACCGGCTGGTGTAGCTGCTGCGCAATCCAACGGGCGTCTGCATCACGAACCGATAGCAGCCGTTACGGAATGGACGGGCTATCTCCGGCGACGCGGCGCCCGAACACGTTGCCATCGATACGGCCGCCCAGATCCGATCTAGGGCGGAGGCTTGCTAAAGGGCAAGCTGGTCTCCGAGCCGCCCGGCGGGAGCACTGATCCGACCCGGGCCTTGAGCTCTAGCGCTAGATCGTGCCCCGTCGGGTTGGTGAGGAGACTGACAGCTGGTGGGGTGTCGTGCCTCGAGCACTGATCCATTAGGTCGCTGCGCATCTCCTCGGGCTCACGAGCAGAGAAGGAGGAGCAGGTGCTCTTTGTGGGAGTGGACTGGGCTGAGGACCATCACGATGTCTGCGTGATGGACGAGGACGGGGACGGTGCTCGGCAAACGTCGGGTGGCCGACAGCGTGGCCGGGCATCGGCGAGCTGCACGAGCTGGTCGCCGAGCACGCCGACGAGGACGAGGCGGTGGTCGTCGGCATCGAGATCGACCGCGGTCTGGTCGTCAGGGCGCTGCTCGGCGGCCGGCTACGAGGTCTACGCCGATCAACCCGATGGCGTCGTCTCGCTATCGGGACCGCCACGCGGTCTCTGGGGCAAAGTCCGATCCCGGCGACGCCAAGGTGCTGGCCGATCTGGTGCGCACCGACCGCCACAACCACCGGCCCGATCGCCGGTGACTCCGAGCTCGTCGAGGGGGTCAAGATCCTGGCCCGGGCGCACCAGAACGCCATCTGGAGCCGCCAGCGCCAGCTGAACGCGCTGCGCTCGTCACTGCGGGAGTACTACCCGGGGGCCCTGGCCGCCTTCGGGACCGATCTGGCCAGCACCGACGCCCTGGCGGTCCTGGCCGATCGCCCCGACGCCCGAGCTCGGCCGGGGGCTGTCGCGCTCGAAGATCGCCTCGGCACTGCGCCGGGGTGGCCGGCAGCGCAACATCGAGCGCCGGGCCGAGGAGATCCAGGCGGCGCTGCGGGCCGAGCAGCTCGAGGCCCCGAGGGCGATCGCCGAGGCCCACGGCGCTGGTGACCCGGTCGGCGGTGGCGCTGATCGTCGGGCTTCAACCGCGCAGATCGCCGAGCTCGAGACGGCGCTGTCGGAGCATTTTGAGCAGCACCCGGACGCCAAGATCGTCCTCTCCCTGCCAGGAATGGGGACGGTCCTCGGCGCCCGGGTGCTGGGCGAGTTCGGGGATGACCGGACTCGTTTCTGCCGGTCCCAAGTCTCGCAAGAACTACGCCGGCACGTCACCGGTGACCAAGGCCTCGGGCCAGAGCCGCGGTGGTGCTGGCCCGCTTCGCCCGAAACCGACGCCTCGGCGACGCCTGCGACCGGTGGGCCTTCTGCTCGCTCACCACATCGCCGGGTGCCCGGCGCTACTACGACGAGCTACGAGCACGAGGCAAGACCCACCGTCAGGCCCTCCGCAGCTGGCCAACCGGTGGGTCGGCATCCTGCACGACTGCCTCGAGCGAGGGGTCGCTCTACGACGAGCTGCTTGGCAGACCGAAGAATTCGGAGCTGCCGCTTGACGGCTTACGGCCTGGGATGTCTTCGGAGCAGTTGCTGCCGGTAACCCGGCCTGGAGGATCCTGTCCTGGGGGCAGGGAGCGGGACTCGAAGGGCTCCACCCGAGGCAAATGACCGGCTCGGAACCCCTACCGCCCCAACCTCTCAAAACCTGAGCTCGAGTCCGCAAGTCGGAGCGCCAACGACCGTTGATCATCCGTTGTTTCAAAATCCGGCAGCTGAACTGACCGGCTGGGGTCTCTGTCAAAGCGGGCGATATGAGGAAACAACGCGCGGTTGCTCGCCGGTTTCGGTGTGGTGGATTGGGTTGACCCCGTTAACCCGGCCCCGCGATTTGTCGATCACTAGCTGTCGAGAATGGCAAAACCCTCGCGAGAGGGGGACGCAAAAGCCGCGGGACTCCCTGAGTCAGCCGGGCCGCCGAAATAGCGATCCGCCACTGTTCGCTCTTCCAGCGGCCCAGCCTCTCCGAGGTTGAAGGGAAAGATGCGAACGATCCGGAACCAGTGTCGGCCTAAGGCGTCTCACGTCCCTCCCGCACGCCCGCTCGCTGATCGCCCTCGTCACGCTACTCACCTTGTTCTTCGGCGCCGGATTGACGGCCCCGCCGACCCCCGCCGGCGCGTCGACGACCATTCTCGGTCAATACGGCGGCGGCCGGCTCATGGCTGTCGATCCCGACGGCGGCTACTGGACGGTGTCGTATGCGGGAGGTCTGAACACCTTCGGAGGTGCGCCGTCGTTGGGATCCCCCGTTGCGTCCGGAATCCACCTCTCACAGCCAGTCGTGGGAATGGCCGCCACATCGACCGGTCGGGGGTACTGGTTGGTCGCCTCCGACGGAGGGATCTTTAGCTACGGCGATGCCGAGTTCTTCGGATCTACCGGGTCCATCCACCTGAACAAGTCGATCGTCGACATGGCGACGACACCGGACAGACGGGGGTACTGGCTCGTGGCGTCGGACGGTGGAATCTTCTCCTTCGGCGACGCCCATTTCTACGGGTCGACGGGCAGCATCCGGCTGAACCAGCCCATCGTTGGCATGGCTTCGACACCTGACGGTGGGGGTTACTGGCTGGTGGCAGCCGATGGCGGCATCTTCTCTTACGGCGACGCCCCGTTCTACGGGTCGACGGGCGGCATCCGCCTGAACCAGCCCATCGTTGGCATGGCCTCTACACCCGACGGTGGGGGTTACTGGCTTGTGGCCGCCGATGGCGGCATCTTCACCTTCGGCGACGCCTCGTTCTACGGTTCGACCGTAGGCAGTGAATATCCCGCGCTGGGCATCATCGTCGATCCGTCGGCAGACAACTACTCACTCGTCTATCTGAACGGATCAGCGCGCGCCTTTGTTCCTTCGGGGACAGACGACATTCCGCTCGACAACACCGCCTCACAGAGTGCGGGCATCGGGGGCGGCGTTCAGGGCGCCGACTGTCAACCCACCGTCTCGCCCACGGCGTCTGTGGACTCAAATCTGACTGAGCTGTTCGCTGATCAGATGGGACCTGGGTGGCTCGGAGCGGACGGAACGTACTCGACCCAATTGCCGGATAAGAGGGAGTCCTTTGTCTTCTCTGACACATTGGTCGGGACGGCACAGCCAAATGGTCAGACCACGAGCCTTACCGGCATGCCCAACAACAGCGAGATGGTTGGATTCATGCCCAACCTCGACGTCGACATCAACGGTACGTATGGTGCTCCCACGTCCCTGATACCCGACAGTTCGGATTCCGATCATTGGTGGACCACATCGACCTACGTCGAGAACGGGGTCCAACTGATCTACGTCAACGAATTCCAGCCCGTTTCGGGAAGCACGTTCGAACAATTCACCGGACGGTCGGGCATCGCGGTGATGTCGCTTCCGCAAGGAGGGCTTCCGACGCTCCAGTCGATCACCCCGCTGCCCACAGACCCCGACACGCAGTGGGGCAACGCGGTAATGCAAAGCGGGTCGTACGTCTACGTGTACGGCCTTGTGACCAACCCATCGTCCGGGACGTTCTCCGGCATGAAGATCGCTCGAGTGCCCCAGGGCCAATCCCTCGACACTAGCGCCTGGAACTTTTGGGACGGCTCTAGCTGGGTCGGTGGCGAACAGAACGCCGCGATCATCAACACCGGCTCAATCCTGACCGGAGTTGAGCCGCAAGCAGGAGGCGCCGGTTACGTTGCCGTGTCGACTCCTGGAGGAGTCTTCGATGACACGTCCGTCGCTCTGTCCTATGCGTGTTCGCCAACGGGTCCGTGGAGCCCGCCGTCATCCGTGTACACCATTCCTCAAATTGCTGAGTATCCAAACGAAATCGCCTATAGCCCCACGTTTCATCCGGAACTGTCCGAGAGCGGGGTCGTCGTCTCGTACAACATCAACAACACAAGTTCAGATAGCGTGCTTCAGGACGTTCACGAATACCAGCCCCAATTCCTGCTGCTCACCAACTGAACGCGCTACCTAATCTCCACTGCCTGTGTGGACGGGCTCATCCTTGAGCGCGTCGCCGGCAGTACCAATCACAACGAACGGTGGGTCCGCAGGCTCGGCGACGAAGTCGCGTCTCTCTCGTCTCTTGGATCGCCAGTAAGCGACCGGAACAAGCACAGCCGACAGCGCAAGGACGCCACAAACCTGCGTCACAGCGCTGAACGCACCTTGGTGGGTAGGCGCCCGGTCCCCGGGTTGAATATGGCGAGGCACCAATGAATTTTTTTTTTTTTTTTTTTTTTTTTTTTTTTTTTTTTTTTTTTTTTTTTTTTTTTTTTTTTTTTTTTTTTTTTTTTTTTTTTTTTTTTTTTTTTTTTTTTTTTTTTTTTTTTTTTTTTTTTTTTTTTTTTTTTTTTTTTTTTTTTTTTTTTTTTTTTTTTTTTTTTTTTTTTTTTTTTTTTTTTTTTTTTTTTTTTTTTTTTTTTTTTTTTCCAACCCGAGGGATACTCGCCGTGAGTCACGGCCGGCAGGACAAGTGCGGTGCTTCTGCTGGCGATTCTCGAGCCAGGAAATCGCAGCTCTGTCATAGACGAGATGGCGCTAAACCATCGCGTCTCGCATTGCGCCAGTGAATTCTTCCAGCAGTGTCACGAAGCCGCGGGATGGGCACAACAGACGGCTCAGGCTCGCAGGAGGCGGTAGCCGGCTTCCTGCCTTGTCAGCAAAGACATTTCTTTAGATTGTTTACGATATTCCTCAAGTTGCTCAACTTCTTTGAGTGCGGCGGAGCCAGCACTTCGAAGGGCGAGTAGTGGTCGAAGATCCTGTAGCCAGTCAGAGATGTCTGGTGGTCATAGAACACGACAAAGGGCTTGTCGGAATGTACGGGGGAGTGAAGGAGGCCGTCCGAACCCCGAGGCAAGCCAGGGACCCATCCGGCTGTCTGAAGCAGATATGCGGTGCCATGCTCATCTTCGACGGTCTGCAAGAAGTCCGTCCCCGAGTAGCGGACGGTTATTCCGACATCACCCTTTGGAACCTCCTTCTCGACGATCTGGGCCTCGTCCTGCACGCGCCGATCGCGACGAAGTCCAAGCGCTGACCATTTCTGCCGTAGGGGAACATCACGACGATGGTGGCAGCAACCGTGGCGATCACAATCAGGGCGAGCACGGAGATCCGACGGCCCGTTTCGACACTCTGATCTGCGAGTCGATGGTGAGGTAGTTCGGACCCCAAGTCACGATCGCTGAGCCGATGGTGAGCCAATGCAGATCCCGACGATCCACACAGCCAGACTGATCCATTGAAAGGAGAGCGTGTAATCCGCCGGGATACGGGCGTACAACGCAACGAGGCCGATCGCAGACGCGATTGTCACGGCGGACAGGCTCAGGAGGTACGTGTTCTTGAGTCGCCATGCGAGGACAAGCACGGCAACCAAGGCGACAAACGCCAAGAGGTAGATCAGGTTTCCGTTGTGGAGGACGTCGTTGTAGGAGGCGAAGGGCTGGGTCGGCCTCGGAGTCGCCCACACGGCCTTCGGCGATGCCGCCCTGGCCAGAGCGCGGAGTCCGAGAACCGAACTGAGGGTTTTGACCGGTTTGCCCGAACCGAACCCGAGACTGTGGAGGAGAGCGGTGCCGTTCGGATGTGAGCCAAAAAGCTGCTGGGCGAGCGGCCCGATCCAGCAGACGACGGCGACGCCGATTGTCCACCATAGCCATCGGAAGTCATTCGGCCGTCGGACCAACAGCCCGCACACAACTGCGGCGATCAAAGTCAGCGCGGTCGAAGGGAGGAAGAGAAGGTGCGAGTCGATTGTGACGGAACCGATGAAAACCAAGAACGGCAAGTAACGCAGATTCCCAAGCCCCACTGCGAACGCCACTGCGAGGAAGGAAAGGAACCAGAAAGACGCGAAATCTAATTCCACACCGGGTCGACGAAGGGAAACGGTGAGACGATAGCCAGATCGACAACCACCAGGGCGAGGACAGAGCGATCCACGGACCAGCCGACTTCTGCAGGACGTAGATACCGAACGTGAGGGCGGCGCCGCAGAGCAGCACGGCACCAATGAGTGCTCCTTGGCCGGGGTCGATATGCACGAAAGGCGCCGAGAGCCAGAACTCAAGCGGACCGGGGTCGCCTGTGTTCTCGACTCCGCCGGTCCCCGTGGCGGCGCCGGTGGCCTGGCCCACCAACGGTGCGTGCAGGCTGAAACTGTTCCATGCCTGGAGCGCAATCGCGGCGTCGTCGCCAACGGGGCGCCAGCCCCGGGCCATGGTGCGCAGGGTCGGCAGCAGGAGGACGAACCAGACCGCGGCGAACGGCGCCATCCGGAGCGCTATCGGCCCACGGCGCGGCGCCACCACATCCGGCTCACCGTCTGAACTGGCTCCCGGGCTCGACTTCCGTAAGTTGCGTCAAGGCCGCGTACCCTCCGGTGCGCGGCCGGCCGTCGAGATCGTACTCGGGGGACACAACCGGCCACATCGCGGTCAGTCGCCGCCGAGGAAGACCCTGGCCATAGCAACCTTGAGCTTCATCCCTGGTAGCAGCCAACAGGCCGCCCAAGGCGTCGTTCGGGGGCGGCACGGACGGAGAGGACGGACTGAGGCTCGGCACCCTCTGGGACCTTGGGACGGGCGTGAACCCAACTGGTGTCCTCGCCGCCCTCTGGAATCTGGGTTGTACGATGCTGTCAGATGGGCGACGCCACCGAAATGCCATCCGGCCGTATAGTCGGCGTCCGGTCCGGTGCCCGAGGAGTAGATCCTTGAAGCGCCAAGCCATCGCTTTTGGGTCGGCTGCTGGTCACCGAACCACCCCTCGTCAGTTCCGCTTCTTTCCGCCCGAGCGCGAGGCGCAAACGGCCACATCCAAAGATCCAGTGCCGCCCACCGAAGAGTGCGGGAACCAACGGGCGACTACCTCGCCACTCGGAGGTCAAAACAATGTGTGTGACCAACGAGCTACAACAACACCAGTCATTCGATTCCATTTGCCCGATTTCGGCAGCCACCTCGATGCCAAAGGCATTCCAATCAAAAACCACCGGCCTCCATCGCATTCCCCGGCCGATCGGTCGGATTGGTCCACGCAGGCCAGTACTCTAGGTGCCAGGCATCCCCGATACCGACGGTGGACCGACGACCGCTCCGGTCCTCGACGGAGCATGCCTGGGGGTGGTCGAGACGCACACTCAGCACACCGAAGCGGTGACACCCCAGGTAAGCGTCGCTCATCGCGAGCATCATTTTCTCGGCGGGTCCGGTCACGAGGAAGTCGTCAACCGTCGATGAAATATTCTCTCCGCATGAAAAGCCGCCGCTGGTTCAAGAGTTCCCGCCAGGTGTTCGCTATTTTGGCGATCGCGGTGGCGCTCGTCGGACTTCAACCGGCTTCAAGCGCATTCGCCTCGACGTCCCACGGGGCGCTTCCTGCGGCGCGGCCTCAGCCAGACTGGCTTCCCGTGGAAGGGACACGGTCCTTCGTGTGCGGTCCGCCTTCCACGGCGCGGCTTCGTCACTTACCAGGTCTTCACTACCTGCCCACCAAAACGCGCGCTTGTCGTCGGTGACTCGGTTGCACTCACAATGGGGATTCAGATGTCGCTCAATCAAGAGGACTGGGGGACGCTGATCTTTAATGCTTCATTTAACGGATGCGAATTTGTTACCGGATACAGCGTGGTAGCTCTGGCAAGGTCACCTCAATGAATCCCATTTGTGACCACGAAATAGAACTCTGGGCCAAAGACGCTCGCATTTTCAAACCGCAAGTCATAGTCGTCGAGCTGGGATGGCGGCTTCTTTTCAGCATCTCATCAATGGCCAGATCACATCCCTGAGCCAGCTTCCATATGACTAATGGTGAGCAACAAATCCATAGCCTCATCGGCGGACTCAGGGCGGCATCTCCGCGCCCATTTACTTTCTATCGGTGCCCTGGATGAATCCTGGGACGCTCCTACGGGCAGCAGGAACCAGCTGCCTCAGTCGCCTCTCATTACCAAATTAACGCACTGCTGCAGGACGCTACGCAGTCTTCGAAGGAGTCCAAATGTGAACATATCTCCATACATAACTCCTTCCGGAAAATCGAAACGGACGTCGATGGCGGAGTATGTCGGGCGAATGATGGCATCCGCCTCTACTTCTCGGGACCCGGAACGGCGCCCTACGTCCAAACCAAGTGCGGAAAGGCTCTGCAGCGGGGCGTCCTTTCCATGATTCGACAAGCCTGGCGCACCCTTCCCATCACCGAGCCTGAGATCGCCTGATCCTCTGACTTGGAGTTCAAGCCGGCTTACGACGTAGGCGAGGTTGAGCAAGACCTGGGCACGAGCCGTGTCGGGACGAGCGTTTCATCGTTTCAGCTCCTGAGAGCATCGGTTACCCGTTCGCCGGCTCGCCTGTCATTTCGAACGCGATATCAGGATCGCCCGGTTCGGCATAGAGACCTGCTCCTCTTCGACCGTGGATCGCCACTTAGCGATCGGCACAAGCACGGCTGTCAGGGCAATGAGGGCGCACACCTGAGCCGGAGCACTGAAGGCACCGAATGGGAGAGCGCCCCATCCCCGGGGTTGAGCGCGGCCACGACTCCGCGGCCGTCATGCCGACGACGGCAACCCACGGTAACCATGCCGGTCGCCGACTTCCGATGAACAGCAATATGGGGACGATCACAACGATTGGTCCACCGATGACGAACACCGCGCCAGAACGAGTCCTATTGAGACCATAGTGGAAGCTGTTTGTTCCAGGGGGCGAAGGCCCAAGGCCGGCACCGCGACGCTTGCCGATGACACCGAACCGATCAGCAGGAGGAGAATCATGGCTAATCCCCAACGGTCAGTCCCAGCAAATAGGTTCGTTCCGGTCAAACGTCATTTGTATGTTCCGCCTGGCCGGCGGCACCAGGAAGCCCTGCTGCCAGCCATCTAGGCGGTAGGAGTAGCGTCTTCCCGTCGAGAGTGGCATTCCAGCCTGTATTGAAGTTCTGATGTACTTCTAGGTATGTCGCAGGTCCAGAGGTGATCGCTATATCCGCGACCTTGCGCCCAGTTCAGGACCCGCGCGGCCGGACAGCAGCAGGCCGGTTAACGGTCCCGGAAGTGCCTATCTCTTTCAGGGTCAGCAGGAGATATCGAAAGGCACCCCGCTGCTTGGCGCGACGAGCTCGTGCGAACCGCCATTCAGTGTCAACGACTTGTGCGGATCACAAATGGTGAAATGATCGGCTTCAGTGCGAGCAGATCGCCGAACGTCGGGCTCGGGCCTCCGTTTACGGGTCCGATACTGGTTTCGTATCGGGTCCCATCAACGACGATCGGCGGACCGAAGCCGCACGGCGCCGAGAAGTTCGCCGCCAGGTCGGGTGCCTTTGGTTGATACGAGGCCGACGCCGGGAACCTGAGCTGGGCCAAACCGACCGGTGCCTGCGTTTTCTGACCTAATCCATTGGAAATCTTGCGTGTCTGCACCTTCGGAAAACTCACGGTCACGCTGTTGGTCTCGAGCGGAGCAAAACTGACCGTCGTTGCATTTGATGGACCAACATGAATCAAACGGTCACCTGCCAACTCGAATCAACACCTCCTCAGGTGAGGCGGCAAACAGATCGGAATCGACTATCACCAGACTCGACAAACTCACCGGCTGCGGCCATTGCAGGTGGAGGCTGGCTTTGCGTGACGTGGCGATCCACGCGGTGTTCCCATTCGTCGATCAGTTCTCGGGACGAAATTCGGGCAAGTTTCCGAATGTCGAAGATGCCGTGATCCTCAAGGCAGAAGAACCGATCAATCCGTCGAGGGTCCGCCCGGTACTGGCGTTGCCTGCCCCGTGACCATAGCGACATTCGTCGTGGAGCGCTGAATGACGTGCGATGACTGGTTCAGGAGGGCTCCGGACGGTCAAAGGATCGAAGCTGGCGCTGGAACGGGAAGTCCAAGTTCCCTGCCGCAGCCCCGTTGATTCTTCGGGCGGCTTCAGGAGCAGTTGGACGTGCACGCCAGGAATCGAAATGGTCTGGACACCAGCACCATTGCCCTGACCTTTCGGTCCTCTCACGAAATAAGCGTGACATGAATGTAGTGGGCGTTTCCAGTGGGAACATTCTCCAGTTGCGAATGACCAGTGCGACCCATGTCAGTGACAACCTACCCCACTATTGGTCGACACGCGGATTCGAGTGACCTGCGGATGGCCCCGCCCGGCCAAGAACTTGATTTGAGTCCCTCTCTGATTCACGGATGATCCAAATTGTACTCTATTCACGCCCCAACGGAGCCGCTGGACTTTCCGGAAATCCAGCCTGATGACGATTGCCCGTCAATAGGTTGTCAGGGTTGATTCGGGAAGATTGTAAAAGGCAGAGCTGGCCGACGAACTGGTGATGCCGCTCGCTCCCTTCAGAACGGTGACTGTCGATGTTGGATGCCCGGGAGGGGCAGCAGCTGCCTCGGCGAAGCAGGCGCATCGCAAGCCCACTCTGATTCGAGGTTGGCCCGTCGCGGTCAACGTATAGGAACTGTTGTCATTTACGACCTGAGTCGGTATCCTCACGACGAAAGCGTCCGTGACCGCAAAGAGGGGTCCTGATACTGACCGTGCCGGTCCCCAGCCAAACCGCCGCTTGGTTGGCGCCGATCACGCCTCGGTCTAACAACTGGAGGATCGCCTCGGGTCCACCGCTCACCAGTGCAGCCGACGAGGCGGACAAGGTGGCATTGGTGAGAGGTGACGGCTGAATTCGGTGGGGGCGGTGCCTCGTATATCTCTACCGCCGGGAACGGGACTTGGTATGCCGTCTTGATCAGCGACAATGTCGGAGCGTCGAGGACGGACATCTAAATCGCTGGTCCGATCGTGTACGGTTAAGGCCGACTCCCCCAGGACTTGATGGACCTGCAAAGGTGAGGGCGATCGAGAGTGCGATTCTGTATCATTCTGAAGAACGACGTACATGATGCGGATCTTCAAAGGAATGCGGGTAACGCTGGGGACGGCGTCCCCGTTCGCAGCGCCAGCCCATGGAATCCACCATTCTTGAACTTCCCGCCCCGCCAAAGGAACCGCCTGATCGTCCGCCCACGGTGAGCTCGCGAAGCCCCCAAGGGCTGATCTATGGTCAAGCCCCACACAGATTCGCCATGGCTCAAAGCGGGCAGAACCAATGCGGAAATCCTCGCGATTCTCCAGCCAAATAGTCCTAACCTTGTACCAGTAAGACGAAGGCCGGCAAACCAATAGTTGTTGGTTGCTCGCCCCATCAAATACGGAGTCGCCACGATGCAGTATTGCGACGCTCACCACTCCGACGGCTATACGCCATGCGCTCAGCGCCAGAGTCGGGGTCTCCAGTTGGTCGACCTTGAAAAAGTGCGCGCCACACCGAGCGCAAGTATAAGGCCAATCTCCGGCTCAAGTTTGTAGACGCTCCGAGAGGCGTGAGTTAACCATTCAAAATCGGCAATAAGAAACGGCTCCCCGGACCACCGAACGGTCCCCATATGCCGCAGGGCCACGAGGGCCGTGACTCCGAGACTCACTACCAAAAGCGACGCTCTCGAATCTCTCTGCGTGCCACTCCATAACAGACCGGCCGCTCCAACCAAGGGGCCCCAAAAATGGCGATCGAAAGGCTGGTGATGGTGATCTCCGCTTGGTTCCAGCCGAGCCCGTTGATGTTCACATAAGCCGTCCAGAAGCTCGACCGGACAGCACTGACGCTGCGCGACCAGAAGTGGCCGAAACCGACGGCTCCACGAAGGGAAGAAAATTTAAACCGTACTTTGCAAAAAACACAAGGGGAATGGCCGACAACGCGCTCGCAATACCAACTATACCACCCACCAACCGATGAGAGACCGCTTGCGCGGGAAGGTAAATGGGTCAGCAGAAAGAGCGCCGGGATGATGAGGGCGTAGAGCGTGTCAGCGGCATTTGCCCCGCCCATGAAGAAAACCGCAACCCCCAAAAGAGCGGCGCCGCGAATCCGGAGCTCCGCTGCGGCTGTATCGCACAAGAGGGATAGTGACCCATGCGGTCAGAACTCCAGGGATCGCTTCCGCAGTTACCGATCCAACCAGGATCGTCAAGGTGGGTAACAGCGCAAAGGCTGCTCCCGCCGCCAATCTCGGACCGAGTGACCCGAATCACAGCTCTTCGGCCAGGCGGACAACTCCCCAGAAACGCAGCCGCGACCACGATCGCCATCCAGGCTCGTTGGACCAACCAAGGCGCTATCTCGAGGACATGACCCACAATGAAGAAGGGCGCTGTCGGAAATGCATATCCCGTGGATTGGTTCCGCAAATAGCCGAACCAACCGTTCGGATCCCAAAGGTATACAAGGTTATGAAGAAAGGTGTACGGATCGACCGTAAGGTCGATCTTTGTGTCGAACACCTGCTTGCCGAACGAGTCCGGCACGAATGCCGCAAGAGCGAGGATGAAGGCACCAGCCAACCACCACCTCGAGGCCCGCTGCTCCGACGCGGTCTGCGGCGCTGGGGAGGGTTCAGGGGCGCGCTCAGAGCCGGGGCTCGTATGTCGGCTCAGGCCCGCGAGTCTGCGTGCTAGTCAATTGCAACTTCTCTCAAATCGCAACCGGAAGAAATCTCCAGAGTCTGGACGTGAAAGAAAATGGGCACTCAGCCGCCCTATGGGTAAGCGGTCAATATTGGAAGCCTCGCCGACCGCCATCACCATGTCGCATCCCTCACCGGCCAATCCGTCAAGCTAGACATCTTGGCGCAAAAAACCCTACCCTGAATACCACCTGCGAATTCACCCGAGATCGACGTGCCGGACGACAACATCGCACTTTGGCCTAATGCCGGCACTCCCCCGACCCGCAAAGATACAGAGCGCGGCCGCACGATGGACAGCAAGAGGATGCGGTGACCCCGGCACGAAGGAGTGCCGCCGGTGGCCGTGACTTCGCGACGGTGGGCGTGATGGGAGGGCATCGCGACGATGAGCTGCCGTACCCACGGTCACCGGAGCCGTGGCGGGAGGGGTATCTGCATCGACCCCACCAAGAGGTCGCTCAACCGAACCCGAGAGGGCACCTGTGGCTCGCTAACCCAAAAAGGGGTTGGTTCGGGCCTGACGACCGTGGTCACTCGCTGGCTCTGGAACTGGTAGCGAAGGCTCGAGGCCCTCATCGTCCGAGCTTTTCCGTCGCCCCGGACGCCCAATCTACGCTTGCGCGGGAGACGGAGGACCAGCTCCTTAACCCGGGGGCGTCGCCCTCTTCTTCAGGGTCTTCGACCTCGTTGACAACCGTCAAAGTCAAGAGGCCAGCGGCCAGCATCACAAAGGACGCCAAACGCAGCGACAAGGAGAGGGGAGCACGAGGAAGGTGCTCGTGAAATAGCGCATCTCCCACGACAATAAAAAAGGCCGTCGACATGACGCTGCTAACGGGAACGAATACCGACGTGATGCTTCGTTGCAGTGCCATCTGAAACATCAAGAACGCGAGGAGAGAGGTGGCAAGAAACATATAGAACGCCGGTTGTGTAACAATTTCGCGTAACGCCCGCGGAACTCCCGAACGCTGCAAAACAGTCGACATCGCTTTCATGTCCAGAGCTGCGCATCCGTACGAGAGTCCGGTAGCGAGACCGTAGAGGGGTGCCTTCAATCTCCTGCGGTGCTGTGCCGAGCCTTGTACGTGACTAGCGACAAGGAAGCACACCAAACTTCCACAAAGGGTGGGAATCGTGATGGCGAGCAATGCGGACTAATTTGTTGATCCAGTGGCCTTGTCCGAATGAGAATTTAGCGAAAGCAGAAGGAGGCCGAGCGCCACGACAAGGGCTGCGATTCCGAAATATTCCGCACGCCGAAGGCGGTCACCCAGGAAGATGTGGGACAGCACAAGCAGTAACGCCGTCCCGGTGGGCGCTACGGCTTGGACAACCGATATGGAGGCCAACGATAGAGCTAACACCTGCATAATCAGGCCGGCCGCAATCGTGCTGAATCCAATCACCCACACGGGATTGCCAATCAACCTTCGAAGCATCTCACGACTTTTTAGGGCGTTTAGGAGAGGCATCCGCCGAATGGCGAGTTCTCGACCACGACTCCGACATTCGCAGCCACCGCAGACACGACTCCGAGAAGGATTCCCGCCGACAATTGGTGGCTCATGTTGGACTCGTCGAGAGGCGAAATTATGAGGAGCAAGAAAGACTAATTTCTATCCGGCTCACTGCATTCCGTGATGAGCAGCAACGACTGCGACGTTGTCGATTGAAACTCTCGAAAGACCCATTCCCATTTGAGTCTTTCTGGCAACGATCTCCCTCTGCCGTGACACGATGCCGGAAAGATTGAACAGCGCTTGGGCATCAGCCAACTGCGCCGCATTTCCAGGATTGAGCAATTTCCCTCTCATTTTCAAAGTGATCTTGCGTCGATCAGGTTGAGGGCTCGCAGCCGATTGGACCGGATCAAGCCGGGTGAACGAGTTTGTGCCTGCGCTCAATTTGGGCCAGAACTGGCTCCACATTCGAAGGTTCTTCGTCAAATGGGGGATCTGCAAGGAATACCGGAGGTTGATTCGACGTATCACTGACGATATCTCCGAAGTAACTTCATCGAATTCACATATGAGCAGCCGTTCTGCATAGGGAACAAGCTCTCTATGGTAGGAACAATATTCTACGATGACCTCTGATGCTGAAAACCTATGGTCGTACACGAGATAAGAGGCGAGCGCCGAAACCGGATCTCGAACCACCAAAACCGTGGGCAGACGGCGAGCAAGCGCAAGCTTGATCTGGCTCGGCTGATGGACGTGACTTGCAATGGTGAGTTCGTGGTTGGAGGCGTCCTCTATTGCAAATGCGGTGAACGTGTTACCCGATCGAGGGAATCCCTCTATGACGAGATCGGTGGATCCCGTTATCTGCCTACTGGTACTCAGCGGTGTCAATCGGAGCAGAACGGGCAAGAAGATCGGATCATGCCCGAGAAGATTTTTGGCGCGTCGAAGACTATGGCGCCAGGGGTGTCGAAGCGGGGGTGGTGGCCTGAGCAATGGCGTTTCTTCCATCCGCTTGAGGCGGTTCTTCGTGTGCCATCCTGCCTGACCGTTTAGTCGTGCTGCCTCTAGAGCTGGTTCCGTCGGACACCCCTCGGAGGGCTCACCGCTGACGAGCGGACGCTTGCGGAGAATCAGCAGCAGGTTCCATATCGTCACCTCTCGGAGAACAGGCACTCGGACCATCCAATTGCACCAACTCGGGCAGTAGCGGGGAATCGCGTCAACGACTTCAGCCTTGTTCCAACGGTCAACCCATCGCAGGAGTGGGCCGACATGCACGGGAAAGAGGTTCTGCCCAAAGACATGAATCGGGTCGTAACCGGTACGCCGTCTATACCGGTCGGCTGACCAATCTCCCCCGAAATAGTGCCAGGGAGCCATCTCATGCCCGCCCCAAGGTGAGTACCAGTTCGTGAACGAGACGTAGATGATCCCGTTTGGCTTTGTCACCCGTACAAGTTCGCTGATGAAGGATTGCGGATTGTCGACATGCTCGAGCACGTTGGAGGAAAAGCACACGTCTGCAGTGGCGTCGGCGAACGGAAGCCGAAATCCATCTCCGACTACGCTTCCGCTCGGGACAGTGCGACCTGGTGCGACGGCTACCCGGTGCGGCCTGCCAGCGGCCTCACCGGCGACAGCCTCTTTCTTGCCCTTCTGAAGAGCAAGCACCTCAGGGTCTACGAGCACGCATCGAGCGCCGGCTGCTCGGAATGCATCAGTTGAATATCCGACGCCACCACCGATATCGAACACGACTGCGCCTCTAATGGGAACATGACGGCTGACTTGCGTCACCGCGTCGTCCGCCAACAATCGGTAGAAGCGGTCTGGGTCGGACTGTTCTTCCCTGAAAGCCTTGAAGAGAGCTATCGACCGATGGAGGCCCTGTTTGGCTGGGACCTGGCACTTCGAGTTTTTGGAAGCGGGGACGAGGTCAATCGAATCTCTGCCTCATGGCCGTATTCCTGCTCGGATGGGTGGCTTCGTCCAACCCGAAAATGGTGAGCCGGGTCTTTGGGCCGCGACGAGGAGATTCGAGGCCAGACTCGGCGTGTGACAGAACAGGCGATCCAGAGGTTTGAATGGCCCTGGAACGTCGTGATACGGAGCTCCCTTGATTTTGATATCGACGAATCCCATTGCCCTGAGCAGACTTAACAGGGCTCGACGAGTGAAGAGTCGTAGGTGTCCAACCACCTCCTTGCCTGGACGCCCATGGATTCCTCGCATGCTGACCTCTGTGAACAGAGGTTGAACACCTAATGCGAGCAGCGCCCGGTTGTACCATGCGGCGAGATTTGGAGTGGAGAGTAGGAGAGTCCCTCCGGGGATCAGTACTCGCCATGCTTCATCCAGCGCGTTGTCTGGGTCGACGAGGTGTTCGATGAATTCACTCATGATGACGACATCGATGCTCGACGAAGCAAGGGGCAGTCCACCCTCATCGGCCGAAGCGCGGGCTACTGGTACGCCGCGGGCACGTGCTCGGTTCAAGGCTGCAATCGACCAGTCGAGTCCAACGATGCTTACCGAGGCATTCGGTGTGGCGTTACATACATCCAGCGCGAGCTCGGTGCACATGCCGTCTCCACAACCGACGTCCACGGCTGTGATTTGATGTCCCGCCGCTGACGCGAGCCGGGCAAGCATGTCCGCCTGGCGTTGGGCGCGCCCCAGGCCCGAACTAAGAGGGGTAGCCGAGTTCTCGTAGAGCCTGTGTAAGGACGCGTCCCTCATTGGCGATAGCCCTCAATCGGTGCTCCCGGACCCTGTTTGTTGAAGCCGACGCGGATCCGGTCCCTCGATGATCGACCGCCATGGCTCGTCACGGCTTCTGCTGCGAAGCGCTCAAACTTGGTGACCATGGTGTTCAGGGGATGGCTCAATGCATGCTTGATTCCGGCTTCCCTCAATTGCTGATAGAGGTCTTCGTCTTGAGCGAGTCGGATCCAGTGTCTCGTGAAGGATTCTCGGTCGGCCGCCAACAGGCCGGTTTCGAAGTCCTGGATCGCATCGTGGACGCCTGGGACGTCAAAACCTATGGCTGGAGTGCCTCTCACTGCCGCTTCTGTGATGACTAGCCCCCAGCCTTCCCATGAAGCCGGATGAAGAAGGATCCGAGCTTCACTTACGAGCCGGTGCTTGTCTTCTTCCGATACATAGCCAGTGAACTCGACGCCCTCGACCTTCTTCCTCTCGAGTCTTTCCCGATCCGGTCCGTCGCCGACGATCGTCAGTACGCCTCCTGTCTCCCGCTTGACCGATTCCCACACCTCCATGAGAAGATCGATGTTCTTGTATCCCACGACTCGACCCACCGCGACGAACCGGGGCAACGGCGACTTGTCAAAAAGAGGTGGCGGTTCGGCGACCCCGTGGGGGAGTGTTCGAACATGCTCTTGGGGGATCCCAATTCCCAAGAGAGACGATCGAGACGACTCAGAAATCGTAACGATGAGATTTCCTCGATGGACACGAGGCATCACGTCTGACTCGATATGACGTCCAAACGCCGCCACAAGTGGGCGGAATCGGGAGCGCCATTGCTCTGTATGGACGTGCATCACCATGCAGAGGGTTGGACCTCGTCGCCACAGAGGCGCCAAGAACGGCATCCCATTACACACCTCAACGACCAAGTCCGTCGATCGAAATGATCGGAGGTAGTGAAAGGGGACTCGCAAGTACTGCGAGTACTGTCCCCCCGAATGGACGACACGGTAGAGGGAGTGCGCTTCGGTAGGGCCGCCGCAGAGCAACGTCACCTCATAGCCCCGTTGGGTCAGCCCTGATGCCAACTGGTGGATGAGAAGTTCGGACCCCCCAGCTAGAGGGTTCGCCAGGTCTCGCCAGGAGACAAACAGAATGCTCCTGGGTCGCACCGACCCTTTGAAAGCCTTCCCGGCTCCGTTCAGCAGATAGGTGGCTTCATCCTCGAAGCTGAGCCGTCGCTCATCCAACATGAGAGGGTCGCTCGGTGGCAGGTTCGGTGCCATGAGCACCGCGTGACCCCGCCCCGACATAGACCCCCGGCAGCAGCGCCGAGCCGCAATTCATTCGTTCCCCGTGCCCTCCCCCCCTCCGTTCCCCAACTAAGTAAGGCGTACTCTAGCGAGGCGTCATGGCGCAAGCCAATGGGCGGCGGCTCAAGTCCACACTCGTAGCCAGAATTTTGCGCTCGACCTCGCTCCCGCGACGGTCTGTTGATTTTCACGCTATAAGGCGAAGCAGACCACGCGAATGCGAATCAGATCACGGAATACGAATCAGATCACGCGAGTACGAATCAGATCACCGCGAGTGAAATAGGCGAGATTGAGCTGGTCGGGAACGTGTCGACCGGACTCACTAGTTGTTCGCCGCTGTTAGGTGTCCCTCCGCGGGCCGGCCGCTGTCCGCAGGCGTCGAATGGGAGGGTGCGGTACGGACGCGAACTGTGGTCACTTGTTGTTGAGCACCAGGAATTGTGGCTGATACTGATGGATGTCCTGGAAAATGGCCCCAGAGACCGTGCTGTTGATGTCGTATGAAACCACGAGTCCGCCCTGACCGGTGAGTTCGGGGTGGAACGTCGGAGTGTACGCAAACTCACCGGGATATTGGGCGATCTGTGGGATCGAATACACCACCTGTGGCGTGCTCCAAGGCCCGGTGAGTGAGCAGGCATAGGACAGCGTGACGGCCGAGGCGTTGTACGCGCCACCTGGAATCGACAACGCCACGTAGCCGTTGCCACCTGCTTGTGCCATCACGCCGCTGAGTTGAGCTCCAGTGTTGATCGCTACGGCGTTGGCCTCACCACTGACCCATTGCGAATCGTTCCAGTATGTCCAGGCGCCAGTCTGCAACGACTCGCCGGTAGGAACGCGAGCGACTTTCATGCCGTAGAAGGTGCCGGCGGTGGGGTTACTGTCGAGACCATAGACATAGGTGTAGGAACCGTTCTGAACGACTGCATTGCCCCATTGCGTATCGGGATCAGTCGGGAGAGGCGTGACCGAACTGTAGGAAGGCAGGCCCGCACCGGAAACCGACAGAACGGCAATACCTGAGCGACCCGTGAATTGGTCACCACCTGATACGGGAGTGAATTCATTCACGTAAACCAACTGGTTACCATTTTCAACGTAAGTTGAAGTGGTCCACCAATGGTCGTTGCCAGTTGGGTCAGGGATCAGTGAGCTTGGAGATCCATAGGTGCCGCCGATGTCGGTACTGAGGTTCTGCATCGAACCGACGAGCTCACTGTTGTTCGGCATGCCGGTGATGCTGGCGGCACCACTCGACTCCGCGGTGCCGATGATCGTGTCGGAGAAGACAAAAGACTCTTGCCCGTTCGGCAGTTCCGTCGAGTACGCCATGTCTCCACCGAGCCAGCCCGGTCCGGTCTCGTTTGCGAAAAGGGTGTCGAGGCTGGTGTCGACCGATGCCGTCGGTTGAAGGGTCGGTTGGCAGTCCGCTCCTTGAGTGCCACCCCCGATTTCAACCGATTGAGTCGCTGGCACCGAGAAGGCACTGTCATTCGGAGGCGCTCTGAAAGCGCTTTCCGTGCCATTTGATTCCAGGAGGTCGTACCCGGGAGTCGATGAGGTAACGACCATGCCGAGGACTGTGTCCCCGCTTCCTCCGAGCGAACCATAGAACGGCGCATCGCCAAATGTGAACAGGCCGCCATCTGAGGCTACGAGCCAATAGCCGTCGCCGTCCGGAGTGACGGCTACCCCATCGATGGGCTCGTTGAGACGAATTGACCCAGTCGAGCCGTAGAAAGTGGCGTCACCGTAGCTGAAGATGCCCCCATCCGAAGCGACGAGCCAGTAGCCACGCCCCGTCGGGGTCGCTGCCATGCCCACGATCGGCTCGTTGAGATGGATGGACCCCGTGGAGCCGTGGAAGGTGGCATCACCGAAACTGAAGATGCCCCCGTCCGAAGCGACAAGCCAGTAGCCCCGCCCCGACGGCGTCGCTACCATCCCCACGATCGGCTCGTTGAGATGGCTGGACCCCGTGGAGCCGTAGAAGGTGGCATCACCGAAACTGAAGATGCCCCCGTCCGAAGCCACCAGCCAGTAGCCCCGCCCAGTCGGCGTGGGCGCCATCCCCACAATGGGCTTGGACAGATGGATGTCAAGGGAGGCGGGTGACCCTAGCGTCGGCGCTCCATCGTAGGGGGTTACCGTGCCTAGGAAGGATGCGATCCAGTAACCGCCATTGGGATCGACCGCCATCAACCGGCCCGCACCGTAGGATCCAAATATTTCTGTGGCCGCATCTGATCGAGATGGCAGTGCCGTGTCCACACCCAAAGAGATGATGCCTGTCGTGCCCAGTAGAGCCAGAAGAAGGGCCCGCACGCGAAGATCCGGCGGGGCCGTAGCGTCCGGAGTCTCAGGTGTGGCCGCATGATTCCCTTCCGCCCCAAGAACGGATCGCACGGAATAACACGGTGACCGCTGGATTTCGGCGACCCGGCTAACTCGGGGAGAGTCCCGTGGTTTTGCGTCCCCCTCTCACAAGGGGTTTGCCCTTCTCGACAATCACTGATCGACACCTCGCCGAGTCCGATTAATGACCCATCTGCGCAAGCCACCACTCCGAAACCGGCGGGCAACTGCACGTTGTTCCGATCGGACGGGCGTTCACAGCAAGCGACATGAGTCCGTCTGCGCCGTAGGTATCTATCGGCCGGTGTTCATATCAACGGATGATCAACGCCAGGGTCCGATTCGCGGGCAGGCCTCAGCTCAGAAGGCTTATGACCTGCGCTCAGGAATCGCGGAGGCGCATCGGTGGCAGAGCTACTGGGCGAGCGCTTTATCCAGGAATGGCTCCCAGGTTCCGCTCACTGCGTCCGGCAAGGCCGATGTTTGGAAGCGGCGACTCCGTCCACGCAACGACGAGCGCCCCGATGATCCAGCGCGGTACCGTCGCCCTCCAGATCGGCTCTTCTAAATCTGGGCCATTAGCGCAGATCCGCCCTGAGGCCATGCCTGCCACATGATTTGTCTTGACATGGGAAGCTGCGGCGGACGCACGATGAACGTGGAGGAAGCCGCCCGATGAGCTGCTCGATGATCGCCTGTACAGCACTCAATGGACGATCGGCCGTTCAGCGAACCTCAGGCCCGGAGGGCCGGTGTCGATGGGGCCAGGGTAGAGATAAAAGTCCCTCGGGGGCGTAGCTGAATCTGACCCAAAGTGCTCGAGTCTGATCGAGCGCTTGGCTCCGCCGCCACCGTCCTGGCGTCAAACCGAGTCCGCCCGGACTGCAACCGAGCGGATCTAGCCGCGATCGCAAGAGCCTCAAGGTCGAGCTCGTTTGCGCTCGAGCCGGTAGCCGAATTTGGAAGCGGCTCTACTCAGCAAACGAGGTGTGGACACCGACCGTCGAAGGCGACTAGGGGCTGCAGCTGACCGAACTCATGTCTGGCTCGCTCAAGCCCTCCACGTTGGCCGCCGTGGAAGAGATGCAACGCAGCGTGATGCCAGATTTGATCGGCCGGTCGCTCATCGTCAAGGCGCCGAACCCAAATTGGCCGACGTTGTTCTGCCCCCAAACCCAAACTGCACCTGAGCTAGCGATCCCATACACCGTCGCTCCGCCGGAGACGACACGTACAAAGGACTGTCGCGCTGGGACATCAACCTCGACGGGACCAGAGCTGCTCGACACGTCTCCGTTGCCGAGCTGCCCATATTGGTCCTGGCCCCAGGACCACACGGATCCGTTCGTGAGTATGGCCACCGTCTGGCCATTCCCTGGGGCACTGCCGCCCAGGGAGAGCTGTCGAATCTTCGCTGGGAGGGGTACCCGGACAGGGGTGTCACTGTTCGTGGTGGTGCCGTTGCCGAGTTGATCGGCATGGTTGTAGCCCCAATCGTAGTAAGAACCATCGGCCATCACGGCGCCTGAGTTCTCCCATGACGACCCGATGGATCGGATTGACTCGTCGGGCAAACCGACCACTCGCACCGGGTTTGCCGAGGAGATCATCGTGCCATCGCCCAGCTCGCCGCTCGAGTTCGCACCGCAAGCGAAGAGCTTCCCATCTGAAAGGTAGAGGGCATGTCCACCCGCGCCACTGGCCTGGGTGACGTGCGTGAGGGGCAGCTCTACTGGGGAGAGCAAATTGCCCTTCTGCACGCACAGCGAGCTTTCCACGTTTGCACCCCAACCCCAGATGTTTCCGCTGCTGTCGATCGCCATGCCGGTATCGAAGGGCATTGGGCTCGGAAGTGAGGCGATCTTGACCCCACTCGGGAATTTGACCTCCACCGGCGTTATCGTCGACTTGGGCTCGGCCCCATTCCCTAGGGCGCCCCCACGCCCCACGCCCCACGCCCAAACTTCACCGTTCTTGGTCAGGGCATAAGAGGCTGAGTTCGACGTGGAGATCTGCACGGTCGTGCCGGGAATGCCGTCCACCAACGTCGAGCCGTAGTACTGCAGGCCATACGGATCACCCCAAGGATACCCCCAGTTGTAAACACGCGGTGCCTGCGCTCCCCAGGCGTTCGTCTGCGAAAGCACAGTGGAACCAATGACGATCAGAATCGTTAACGAAGGCAGCAATCTCTTCATCCCACCTCCTGATCCTACGGAACCGCGGAAAAGACGTCGGAAGTCCTAAGGGCCCTGGCGGATTGAGGCCCTCCTATGGCGACAACCTTGTGCGGCTCACCCCCGAGTACCGACTGCCAAATTTCGGAGCCAGATACTGCCACGGTGCGCCGTGGTTTTTCTGTCGGCAGCCACCTGGTCCGTAGGTGCAGGAAATGGTGCACGCTCGACATCCTGTTCTTCGTGTCGCTCTTGAGCCGCCGGAAAGCCAGTCCTTCTGGTTTACCTGCCCATATGCAGAAATCTCACGGCGGCCTGCTGCCGGTGGAGCAAAGCTTGCCCTTGTCCGAGAGCCTTTCCGATTCATTGTGCAGGGTTGGCGACCCCGCCCCACCTCTGCCTGAGCGGCGCAGGGGTGCGCCTGTCCGTCGAAGCACTCGGGCAACCGAGGTCGAGGGCTCGCTGCAGCCGGCCGAAGGGCCTCTGCGTCGATCGAGCCGAAGTGACGGTCGGGCAGGCCGTCGCCCACTCGGCCCCCAGAATGCCCCCCACCGTCGTGTTCGAGGGACGGACCCAAGGGTTCGACTTCGGTAAGACGGCTCACGCACAACGTGATTTCCAGCGCGAACGCGGGAGAGTCATCCCGAAAAGCCGCTGACCTCCACCCGGCGCCATGTCGGAACTTCGGTTTAGATCCCCCAGCTCTCGACGACACATGATGGAAGCGTCACGTCGGGCGACGACCGCATCTCACGGCCGGACCGCTGCTACCGACCCGCACCAACTTCGCCCGAAGTCGCGCTGCCCTGGGCGGGTCCGTGATCTGCGCCACGGTCACGCGAGGTCCCGAGGGCACCCCGCCCGCGCACGAAGGCGGGGTGCTTAGCCGTCGGATTCATCCGTTCGGCCCGAGTTTCGTTTATCGACCTCAGCCGGGTAGCTCCCCGACCCTCGAGAGGAATGACCGCCCGCCGGGACTCGTCGATCTCGTCGACTGCCGGTCGGTCGGTAAGGCGGACGTCGATCCTGTCGACGTCGGCGCGCTCCTATGTCCGCCGTCAAAAGGTGGATTAGGCTTTTATCGACGGCCAGGGGAACCATCCTCCTGTAATCGCGATCGGGCGGTGTCGCGACCGTCCACAATCTTGAAGTGACTGAACGCCAATATCCCAAGCGCCACACCCACTCGGGACTACCCGTCAGATTGAAGTGGGTCTGGACCCGTCGCGGCCGTACCGTTCGGCCACTTTCACGCGCCGCGGGAATCGCCACACTCTTGGTGGTGGCGTGTGCAGTCGCCTCCTGCAGCAACCCGGTATCTCCCACTCGTAGCGCTTCGCCGCGCAGCTCCGACCAGCACCAGCACCAGCACCACAACGACCACCACGACGCTTCCCGCCACGCCCACGACGCACCACTCGGCACCTGGAGTGGCCGCGGTGCCCAATGTGATCGGCCTCAAGATCACACCCGCCCGCTTCTACCTAAAAGTTGCGGGGTTTTTCACCGTCCCCCTGAACCTGCCCTGCGACAAGGGGAACCTTGCCAGCCAGAGTGTCGTCACAGCGCTCTCGATTCCAGGTAGCAAGCCCACACCGAGCGTCGGCGCCGTACCGCTGGACGCCGGCGCCATTCGGCCGCGAGGATCTCTCGTCGGTGTCACGTGGTCGGGCTGCTATCCCAATGGCGCGGTCGTACCCAGCATCATCGGCCTCACCTTTTTGACGGCCGCGAAACAGGTTCATCTGGCCGGCCTCACCTGGACCTGCGTATCAGTAGTCCCGACCACAACAACGCTCCCAACCACATCCGTCACACCAGCGAGCAACACGTCATCGACGTCGAAGACACCCAAACCCCCGGAGACGGTGTTGGGCCAGACCCCCGCATCGGGCAGCGTGGTTCTTCCCGGCACGGTGGTTTCCATCCAAATGGACGCCTGCCCCTTCCAGGGTCACACGTGACGACTGAGGGTTAGCAACTCCAGGGACCGACGGGATCTGCGTCCGTGGCCGGGTTCGGCAGAGAGAATCTCGTCGGAGAAAGTGTCGAGCCTCTTCACGTTGGCGCTCGCGTGGGTTGCAGTCGTACTTTCGGAAGCGTTCTGTCCGTAATCGATCTGGCTGACGCAGCATGAATGGCAGGATGTCACGTCTGGTTTCTCCGCCGTGGAGGCGAGTCCAATGCACTGTCTGACCCAACAAGTTGATTACCGCCACCACCTCTGAGTCTGAGTAGAAACGGACTTGCCGAGAAGCCAATCCACGACCACTGCGAAGCGCCTGGCCTCGTTGGATCCCGGCGGCGCGGTGAACGCGCCAGGGGCGGCTGGGCGCGGGTCATCGAGCCAGGTAGTCCAGGGGTTTCATTTCCAGAGCTGGACCGCCTATTGTTGGGGTCGGGTAACGGCCTCCGACAGAGGTCGGAGCACGTGCGTTGCGCCTTCGCCGTATGGCCCGCTAATTCAGGCCTGCGCGCCCGCGCACGTGAAATCCAATCTAAGGAGCTGTCATGACGACCCCCCTCCCCTTCAAGGTGGCCGACCTCTCGCTGGCCGAATTCGGCCGCAAGGAGATCGAGCTGGCCGAGCACGAGATGCCCGGCCTCATGGCCATGCGCGCCGAGTTCGGCGCCAGCCAGCCGCTGGCCGGCGCCCGCGTCACCGGCTCGCTGCACATGACGGTGCAGACCGCCGTGCTCATCGAGACGCTGACCGCCCTGGGCGCCCGGGTGCGCTGGGCCAGCTGCAACATCTTCTCCACCCAGGACCACGCCGCCGCCGCCGTGGCCGTCGGGCCCGACGGCACGGTCGACGACCCCAGGGGCGTGCCGGTCTTCGCCTGGAAGGGCGAGACGCTCGAGGAGTACTGGTGGTGCACCGACCAGGCGCTGCACTGGCCCGGCGAGGCCGGGCCCAACATGATCCTCGACGACGGCGGCGACGCCACCCTGCTCGTGCACAAGGGTGTCGAGTTCGAGAAGGCGGGGGTCGTGCCCGACCCCTCGACCGCCGACTCCGAGGAGTTCGCCGTCGTGCTCGCTCTGCTCGGCCGCAGCCTGGCCGAGGACGCCGGGCGCTGGACCTCCATGGCCAACGGCATCAAGGGCGTCACCGAGGAGACCACCACCGGCGTCCACCGGCTGGTCGACATGGCCAAGAAGGGCGAGCTCCTCTTCCCCGCCATCAACGTGAACGACTCGGTGACCAAGTCGAAGTTCGACAACAAGTACGGCTGCCGGCACTCCCTGATCGACGGCATCAACCGCGCCACCGACGTGCTCATCGGCGGCAAGGTGGCCGTCGTGTGCGGCTACGGCGACGTCGGCAAGGGCTGCGCACAGTCGCTGGCCGGCCAGGGCGCCCGCGTCGTTGTGACCGAGGTCGACCCCATCTGCGCGTTGCAGGCCGCCATGGAGGGCTTCCAGGTCACCACGCTCGAGGACATCCTGCCCGAAGCCGACATCATCATCACGACGACCGGCAACAAGGACATCATCACGGCCGCCCACATGTCCGCCATGAAGCATCAGGCCATCGTCGGCAACATCGGCCACTTCGACAACGAGATCGATATGGCCGGCCTGGCCAAGACGCCCGGGGTCGAGCGGGTGAACATCAAGCCGCAGGTCGACAAGTGGGTCTTCCCCGACGGCCATGCCGTCATCATCCTCTCGGAGGGCCGGCTGCTGAACCTGGGCAACGCCACCGGGCACCCCAGCTTCGTGATGTCGAACTCGTTCACCAACCAGACCATGGCGCAGATCGAGCTGTACACCCAGACCGGCCAATACGTCAACGACGTCTACGTGCTGCCCAAGTACCTCGACGAGAAGGTGGCGCGCCTGCACCTCGGCGCGCTGGGCGTGAAGCTCACCACGCTCAGCCGGGAGCAGGCCGACTACATCGGCGTGCCGGTCGAAGGTCCCTACAAGCCCGACACCTACCGGTACTGATCGGGGTGCCTCAGGCCAGCGTGGCGGTGGCGATCACCGCTCCGCTGGCCGACACCACCTCGGCCGACCGGACGTCCTTGGGGTTCACGTGCAGCGGGGCGGACCACGCCCCGTAGCCCTCGCGGGCCACGAAGGTGCCCACCCAGTGCGTCATGCCGTCGTCGGTCACCACCAGGCACCGGACCGGGCCGCGGGCGGTCGAGTCCTCCAACGACATCTGCATCCAGGGCTTGGTGCCGCCGAACGTCTCCACGCGGCCGACCACCTGGCCGCCCTCGCGCAGGTCGCCCGCCAGCAGCGCGTGGTGGTGTGCGCCCTGCGCGCTGGTGGACGGCGGCGGCGGGGACGACGTCAACGTCACCCCGAGGCCGACGGCCAGGGCCACCACGGCGGCGGCCACCGACGCCGGCATCCAGTAGCGACGGGTGCGCCGCCGCAGCGGGCGGACATCGGCCACGCCCATGCGCTCGAAGACCCGCGTCTCGAACCCGACCGGTGGCTCCACCTCGGGCGCCACCTGGACCACGGCGTCGGCCGCCCGCGACAGCTGCTCCAGCTCTTCGGCGCAGCGCGGGCACGCCTCCACGTGGGACAGCACCCGCGCCCGGTCGCGCCCGGTCAGGACACCCAGCGCCAGCTCTCCCAAATCGTCGGCGTACTCCTCGCATCCTCGCTTGCTCATGTCTTCGCTCATCGCTCGCCGCTCACCCCCTCTGCTTGTTCGATCGCCCCGCGCAGTCGGATCAGGGCCGTCCTGATGCGCGTCTTGGCCGTCCCGAGGGGAATGCCTTCGGACTCGCTGATCTCGAGCGCCGTCCGGCCGTAGACCGCGGCCAGCACCACGGCCCGACGCTGCTCGTGCGGCAGCACCTCGAGCGCCCGCCGTACCGTCCGGCGCACGTCACCCCGGCTCGCCGCGTCCTCGGGCAGGTGTTCGGTCCCTTGGAGCGCCGACAGCGTGAAGTCGTCGGGGTCCGTCGGCGTCGCCCGGCGCAGCCGGAGGGCGTCGATGGCCAGGTTGCGCGTGATGGTCAGCACCCACGAGGCCACCGACCCCCGTCGGGGGTCGAAGACCGGGGCATGGCGCCAGACCCTGACCATGGCCTCCTGGGCCACGTCCTCGGACACCCCGGCGTCGCTCGTCATGGAGTAGGCCAGGCCGAACACCCGCTTCTGGTAGCGGCGCACGAAGGTGACCGCAGCGGCCTGATCCCCCACGGCCATGCCGGCCAGGAGGGCCTCGTCCGACAGCTCGCCCGAGTCCACGAGTAATTCTCCCATCCACACGGGTACGGGCCAGGTCGCCGCAGGGATTTCCCCAGCTGAGGATCCTCGCCCGGTACCGGGCCCGGTACCGCCCCGGCGGCGCCTCAGCGCAGCCCGGCGAAGAGGTCGTCCTCGGGCACCGGGGCGCTCGTGCTGTCGAGCACCCGCACGAAGCTCTCCGAGCCCATGACCCGCGAGAACATCTCGACGCCCATCTGCAGGAAGAAGATGTTGTCGCTCTGACTCGCGTGCGCCTGGAGCGACGCGAACTTGCGGGCCGCCTCCGCGCTGACGTCGATCGTCGTCGTAATGAGTTCGTCTGGCGTGCCGAAGTCGGGGTTCTCCTGGACCTCGGGCCCCGGCCCGTCAATCCCGGCCTCGGCCAGCATCTCGGTGAAGCCTCGGAGCCGGGAGCGCGCCAGGGCCGTGTAGTAGAGCTTCACCGGCGCGCCCCACTGGGCCAGGGCGGCCCGCGTGACCCGGTTGGCCTGAATGTGGTCGGGGTGCCCGTAGAAGCCGTTCTCGTCGTAGGTCACCACCACCTGCGGCTCGTAGGCGCGCAGGAGCGTGGCCAGCCGCTCCCCTGCCTCCTCGACCGGCGTCTGCCAGAACGAGCCCGCCGCGTCGTTCTGTGGCCAACCCACCATGCCCGAGTCGTGGTACCCGAGCAGCTCCAGGTCCGACACGCCCAGCACCCGGCAGCTCGCTTCGAGCTCCTGGCGCCGCAACGGCACCACGACGCGCTCGTCGTGGCCCGGGTCGCCCGGCTTCACGCCCCCCGGCGCGTCCCCCAGCTCGCCGTTGGTACAGGTGACCAGCACCGTCCGCACGCCCTCGTCGGCGTAGCGAGCCAGGATCCCCCCGGTGGAGATCGCCTCGTCGTCGGGGTGGGCGTGCACCGCCATGAGCGTGAGGGGTCGTTCGGGCATCGGCAGCAGCGTACGGGGACGCCGCGGCCTGTTCAGCCGACCAGCAGGTGCAGGCCGTCCGCGAAGCCGGGCGAGGCCAGCCGCCCGGTGCGTCGCCGGAAGTCGGCCAGCCACGTCCACTCGGCCGGCCCCCCGGGCGAGCTGGCCGCCAGCTCCCCCTCGTTGGCGTAGGTGAGGTCGACGAACAGCGTCACCAGCTCGGGGTCGGGCCGCCGCTCGTCGCCGGTGAAGCGGTCGCGGAACGTCAGCTCCCCCACAGGACGCGCCTCGTCCTGGAGCTGGGGGTAGAAGGTGTCGCGGTCGCACGAGGCGTAGAAGTAGACGAGCGCCTCGGCCTCGTCCCCGATGGCCGCCGCCAGCTGCGCCCGCTCGCTCACCGGCAACAGGTAAGGCTCGAAGCCGTCCGTCCCGTAAGTGGCGTGCCCGAGGGCGGCCAACGCCAGCCGGTCCGACCCGCCCCAGTCGCGCACCAGCGCCTCGGTGCCCAGCAGATGGGTGAGCAGGTCGCCGAAGAGGTGCGGCGTGGCTGCCGGCGTCGTGGCGGCTCAGGAAGGCCAGCGCCGTCTCCCGCCGCGCGGCGTCGGTCGGCGTCACGTCTGCAGGCCCCCGACCGCTCCGGCCAGCCGCTCCAGCTCGCCGCGCCACTCCGGCGGCGGGGCCATGGGCCGCACAATGAACTTCGAGAAGCCGACCTCGCAGAAGCGCTCGACCATGGCGCGCAGCCCGGCCAGCCCGACCGGGATCAGCTCGCCCAGCGGCCGGCCCCGGGCCCGCCGGGCCAGCGGCGTCGAGGCGAGCGACGACACGTCGGTGCCCTCGGGCGCGTAGGCCAAGCTGACCCCGAAGTGCTCCGGGCTGATGGCGCGCCCGTGCTCGGCCGCGACCGTCTCGATCGCCGCCTTGCCCTCGGCGGCGTCGGCTGGCGTGCAGAAGGCGGGGATCCATCCGTCGGCCAGACGGCCGCACCGCTCCAGCGCGGAGGGCACGTTGCCACCCAGCCATACGTCGAAGGGGTCCTGGGCCGGCCGCGGCGAGACGGAGACGCCGACGAACGACCCGGCCGGTCCGTCGTGGCTGACCTCCTCGCCGGCCCACAGGCGGCGCAACACCGGCAGTGCGTCGTCCATCTGCGCCGCCCGGTCGGGCGTGCTGAGGCCGATGGCGCTGCGCTCGCCATCGAGCGCCAGACCTGGCACGAAGGTCAGGAGGAAGCGGCCGCCCGACAGGCGGTCCAGCGTGGCCACCGCCTTGGCCAGCCGGACCAGGTTGCGCCCGGGCAGCAGCATGGTGGTCCCGATCTTCAGCGTCGGGCAGGCGCCCGAGACCCAGGCCAGGCCGACCAGCGGGTCCGGGCCGGGGCGGGTCAGGACCTCGGGCAGCCAGAGGGAGTCGAAGCCGGCCTCGGCAATGCCCCGCCCGAGCGCCGCCATGCCCTCGGCGTCGAGGCTCTCGCCGCCCGCGCTCGATGCCGACGCGCACCTTCACGGCGCGTCCCCCAGCGCCGCCAGGGCCCGCTCCACCCCGGCGTCGTCGACGTCGCGGTGCGTCACGAAGCGCATGACCCCCGGCGCGATCGAGTGCGCCAGCACCCCGTGGCCCTCCAGGTGCGCCAGCAGCTTGTCTGGCTCGCCGTGCCCGAAGGTCACGATGTTGGTGCGCACCGCAGCCGGCGTGAGGCCGCTGTCGGGCCAGCGCTCCGCCACCGCACCGGCCAGCCGCGCCGCCCGTGCGTGGTCCTCGGGCAGCCGCTCCACCATGTCGCGCAGGGCGACCAGCCCGGGCGCGGCGAGCACGCCCGCCTGGCGCATGCCGCCCCCGAGCCGCTTGCGGGCCAGTCGACCCTCGGCGATCACATCCTCGGCGCCGGCGAGCAGCGAGCCCACCGGCGCACACAGCCCCTTGGACAAGCAGCACATGACCGTGGTGGCCGCCGCCGCCCAGTTCGCCGCGGCCACACCGGTGGCCGCCTCGGCGTTGAACAGCCGCGCACCGTCCATGTGGATGGGCACCGGCCCGGCCGCCTCCGCGAGCGCGCGTAGGCCGGCCGACGTCCACGGCGCGCCCGACGCCGCCATATGCGTGTTCTCGATGCACACGAGCGACACCGCGGGCTGGTGGTGTTCCGACGCCTGGCGGGCCAGGCACACGTCGTCGGCGCGCAACATGCCGTCGGCGTCGTCCAGCGCGATGAACTGCACCCCCGAGTTCAATGCGGCCGCGCCGTACTCGTAGGCGACCACGTGCTGACGACGGCCGGCCACCACGGCGGTGCCCGGCGACGACAGCACCCGAACCGCGACCTGGTTGGCCATCACGCCCGAGGCCACGAACAGCGCGGCCGGCTTGCCGACCCGCTCGGCGAATGCCTCCTCGAGGGCGCGTACGGTCGGATCCTCGCCGTAATCGTCGTCGCCCACGTCGGCCTCCGCCATGGCGCGTCGCATGGCGGGCGTCGGGCGGGTGACGGTGTCGCTGCGCAGGTCGACCACCTCGGCCACGCGCTCACCCTATCGGTGCACCACTAAAGTCCGGCGGTGACCACACCCCCGCTGCCCGGCAGCGGCGCCGCGTCCTCGTTGCCCGACCAGACCACGGGCATCCACGGTCTGCTCGACGTCGAGACCGTCGAGGCCGGCCCCGAGCGCGTCGTGCTGCGGCTGCCCGTCGACTGGCGGGTGCACCAGCCCTACGGCATCCTCCACGGCGGTGTCTCGGCGCTCCTGGCCGAGTCGGCCGCCAGCTTCGGCGGCGCGCTCAACGCCGGCCCGGACAAGGGCGTGGTCGGGATCGAGCTCAACGCGAGCCATCTGCGCTCGTTGCGCGATGGCCACCTGACGGCGGTGGCCACCCCCATCCGGGTCGGCCGCACCATCCAGGTCTGGCGCATCGCGCTGACCGACGACCTCGGCCGCGCCATCTGCGAGGCGCGTTGCACGCTGGCCGTCGTGGACGCGCCCCCCGAGGCCGGCGGCCCGGTCCGGGGACCGGGGGCGACGGAATAGTCAGCCCGCCGACACCGGCGTACTATGTCGGTGTGACCCCGGTAGGAAGTGGAGCGCCGCCTCCGTCGCTCGGGCTGATCCTCCCCCCCACCACGCAGGGAGAACTCGTCGCGCCCAGCGGTAGTACCTCTAGTACTACCGGCTTGGCGGCCGAGGTGGCCGAGCTCTGCCGACGCGCCGAGGCCACCGGGGCCGACTCTCTGTGGGCCGTCGACCATCTGTTCTGGCCCCACCCCATGGGCGAGTCGCTCACCACGCTCGCCGTGGCCGCGGGCGCCACCAGCCGGGCCACCCTGGGCACTTGCGTGCTGCAGTTGCCCCTGCGCCGTCCCGCCGCCGTGGCCAAGCAGGCCACGGCCCTCCAGCTCCTCTCGGGCGGCCGCTTCGTGCTCGGCCTGGGCGTCGGCATCCACGAGGGCGAGTACGCCCGCGCCGGAATCGACTACCACCGGCGGGGCCGCCTGATGGACCTCGGCATCGCCGAGCTGCGTGCCTCCTGGGCCGCGAGCGGCGACGCGCCCTCAGACTACGTCCAGGAGCCGTCCGGTCCGGCCGTCCCCCTGTGGATCGGCGGCTCGAGCGTGGCGGCCCGACGCCGGGCCGCCACCGTGGGCGACGGGTGGGTCCCGCTGTTCCTCACGGCCGACGAGTACGGGCCTGCGCTGGCCGAGCTCCGTCGCGAGACGGCCGAGGCCGGACGCGCCCCCGACGCCGTCGAGGCCGGCGTCGTCGTCTTCGCCTACGTGGGGGACGACGAGGCGGCCCCCGAGCGCGGGGCGGCCTGGCTCTCCAACCTCTACCGGCTCCCGCCCAAGGCCTTCGGGCGCCACCTGGTGGCCGGCCCGCCCGAGACCTGCGCCGCCTCCCTGCGCCGCTTCGCCGACGCCGGCGCCCGCCACATCCTCGTCATGGTGGCCGGCTCGCCGGCCGTGGAGCACTTCGCGCTGCTGTCCGCCGCCTTCACCTCTGAGGCGCAGCCCCGCGTCCTGGCCGAGACCCACGCGTGAGCTCCACCGACGTCGCCATCCTCGGCACCGGCATGTCCGACATGAGCCGGCGCGACTTGGCGCCCGACACCATGGCCTACCAGGTGGTGCACGAGGCGCTCGGCGACGCCGGCGTCTCCCCCCACGAGCTGGGCCTGGTGATCATGGGCAACGCCATGGCCCACCGCCTGAGCGACCAGGGCTGCGTGCGCGGGCAGACTTGGCTGCGCAAGGCCGGGCTGAGCGAGGCGGCCATCATCAACGTCGACAACTCGTGCGCCGGCGGCAGCTCGGCACTGCACCTGGCCACCATGGCGGCCGCCGTGTCCGACCGCCCGGTGCTCGCCCTGGGCGTCGAGAAGATGTGGACGGGCGACCGGGCCCAGACCATGGCGGGAATAGAGGACGGCCTGCCGGCCGAGTACCGCTACGACCTGCACGAGCGGCGCCACGCGGACGACAACCCCGCTGGGAGCATCCTCATGGGCCTCAACAACGTGTGGGCCCAACGCATCATGGAGGCCGTCGGCGTCACCGTCCGGCAGATCGCCGCCGCCGCCGCCAAGGCCTTCAGCCACGCCGCGCGCAACCCGCTGGCCCAGTGCCAGCGCACGGCCACCGTCGACGAGGTGCTGGCCTCCCCGCAGGTGGCCGGCGTGCTCACCCGCCTCATGTGCAGCTCGTTCACCGACGGCGCGGCGGCCGTCGTCATCGGCGGTTCCGCCGTCAAAGCCCCCGCCTCGGCGCCCCGTATCATCGGCTCGGTGGCCCGCTCGGGAAACGGCTTGCTCGACTACCACGACCGGTTGACCCAGGCCGCCGAGGCCGCGTGGGAGGACTTCGGGTTCGGCCCCGACGACGCCGACATGGTCGAGCTGCACGACGCCACCGCGGCCGAGGAGATCTACGCCCTCGAGTCGCTCGGCTTCTTCGGCCCCGGCGAGGCGGGGCCGGCCACCGAGGCCGGCGCCACCTCCGTGGACACCCCGGGCTTGGTCGTCAACCCGAGCGGCGGACTGGTCGGGCGGGGCCACCCTCTGGGCGCCACCGGTCTGGCCCAGGTGGTCGAGCTGGCCACCCAGCTGCGCGGCCGGGCCGGAGGGCGCCAGGTGGGCAACCCCCGCCTCGGGGTGGCGGTCAACACGGGCGGCATCATCTACGGCGACGCGGGCATCGTGTGCATCCACGCGGTGCGCGCCGGGTCGGCCGCGTGAAGGGGATCCGCATCACGGGCTGGGGCATCGCCGTCCCGGACAAGGTGGTCACCAACGCCGACTTCGCGGTGCGGCTCGACACCAGCGACGAGTGGATCGTCGAGCGCACGGGCATCCGCGAGCGCCACATCGGCGGCACCACGTCGGGCCTGGCTATTGAGGCGGCGCAGGCCGCGCTGGCCAAGGCCGGTCGCACCGCCGACGAGATCGACCACCTCATCCTGGCCACCACCACGCCCGACGGCATCGTCCCGGGCACGGCGCCGAGCGTGCAGCACGGCATCGGCATGAAGGGCGGCGCCTTCGACCTCAACGCGGCCTGCTCGGGCTTCGTCTACGGCCTGGTCACGGTAGCCGGCCTCATCGCCGTCGGCTCGGGCCCGGTACTGCTCGTCGGGTCCGAGACGCTGTCGAAGATCACCGACATGGACGACCGCAAAATCGCCATCATCGTCGGCGACGGCGCCGGCGCCGTCGTGGTCGAGCCGGTCGACGGCCCCGGCTGCCTGCTCAGCTGGAACATGAACTCCGACGGGTCGCTCCGGCACCTGCTCAAGTGCGAGCACGGCGGCACGCTGTTCATGGACGGCAAAGAGGTCTTCCGACGCGCCGTGCGCGTGGTGGTGGAATCGGCCGAGCGGGCCATGGCCGACGCCGGCCTCGGGCCGGACGACATCCACCTGATGGTGCCGCACCAGGCGAACCTGCGCATCATCCAAGCGGCCTGCCAGCGCCTCGGCATCCCCGAGGAGCGTACGGCCGTCGTCATCGACCGCTACGGCAACACCTCGTCGGCCTCCATTCCCCTCGCCCTCAACGACGTGCTGCTCGACGGCCGGGTGCACGACGGCGACAACCTGCTGCTGACCGGTTTCGGCGGCGGGATGACCTGGGCCAGCGCCGTCTTCCGCTGGAGCGCGTGAGCGGCGGGGCGGGCGGGGGCGGGCTCGCGCTCGTCATCCTGGCGGCCGGGCGGGCCAAGCGGTACGGCGGCTGCAAGCCACTGGCGCCCGTGGGACCGCACGGTGAGGCGGTGATCGACCTGGTCGCCTCCGACGCGCTGGCCGCCGGCTTCGAGACCATCGTCCTGGTGCTCGGCCCGAGCACCGGCCCGGCCGTCCGCTACCACGTCGAGCGCACCTGGCCCGGTACGGTCGACGTGCGCTTCGCCACCCAGCCGGCGCCCCTCGGCACCGTGAACGCCGTCCTGAGCGCCTCCGACCACGTCGGCGACGCCCCCTACGGCGTCTGCAACGCCGACGACGTGTACGGGCGCGACGGCTGCGCCCAGCTGGCCGGCCATTTGCGCGCCCGCGGGGAGGCCAACGCCCTCGTCGGCTACCGCCTGGCCGACGCCGTCATCGGCTTCTCGGCCGTCACCCGCGGCATCTGCCGGGTCGCCCCCGACGGCCGGCTGCTCGGCGTCGACGAGCGTCGCCAGGTCGCCGCCACCCGCGAGGGCGGCTACGTGGCCGGGGACGGCCGCGAGCCCGCCTCGCTCCCGCCCGACGTCCGGGTCTCCATGAACCTCTGGGGTTTCACCCCGGCCTTCCACAAGGTGCTGCAGGCGACCATGGAGGCCGCCCCGGGAGCCTCCGAGGAGGCCGAGGTCCTGCTGCCCGAGGTGGTGGCCCAGTCGCTCGCCTCCAGCGTTTTCGTCGTGCTCGAGGCCACCGGCCGCTGCGTGGGCGTCACGCATGCCGACGACCTCTCCCTGGTCCAGACCGAGCTCCAGCGCCAGGTGGCGGCCGGCGAGCGACCGGCCAGCCTGTGGACCTCGCTGCGCTGACCGCCCTGACCGCCCGAGCCTGAGCCCCGGCCCGGGCACGCCCCCCGGCGGCGCCCGCAGGATCGCCCCCGCTCCGGCGTTACCGGGTCATGGGGGTTCGGAAGGGGAACGCCACCACGACGGACCTGACCGGCGCGGGCGCAGGCCGGGACGACCTGGGCCCGGACGCGACGCAACCCCGAGTAACCGTTCGGCCTAAGCCTCCCGTGCTCCTCGGGGCTACGCCTGCGATGACCCGCTGGCCCCGGACGGGAATCGTGTCGGACAACCCCCGCCCGAAGCGACCCCGCCGGCTCCAGGGAAGCCGTCGTGGCACACCACGGACCACCTTGATTCGGACCTTCCAGCCCGCTCCGGTCACGCTCCCCTTGCGGGGCTCGCTCCCATCCCTCGATCCCACCTTGCAGTGTTCTCTCGGCTTCCCTCGGTTCCGCCTTGCGGCTTCCCTCTGGGCTTCCCTCGCTCCTACCTTGCGGTGCTCGCTTGAGGTTCGGCGGGCTTTCGTCTCCGAACTGAACACAGATTGCGCTTGTCGTCACGCCAGGTCAATGGGATTTCGCGAAATCCAGGGGTTGTCCCCATCTTTCTGGCCGTCATCCCCAACTCCCGCCGTTGCCGTCCCCAGTTCTTCCCCATGTTGAAGCGGACGCGGCGCCGCCGCATCACCGTTGCCATCGGAGCGGCGTCGGCGCTCGGCGCGCTCGCGCTCGCCCTGGCCGGCTTCAGCGGGCTCGATGTGCCCACGGCCAGCGCCCGCACGGCGCGGGAGTCGGCGGTGTCGCCGCTGCTCGCCGCCTCGGCCAATGCCCTCGGTGCGGCGGTGGGCGACAGCGCGCTCGGACTGCAGACCGCGTACTACGAGCCGCCACAGCTGGCCGACCCGTCCGCGCCGGGCTACACGGTCGCCGCGGGTGCCGACCAGCCCGACCCCTTCGTCTACGTACAGGGCGGCGAGTACTACCTCTTCACGTCGCAGGACGACGTACCGCAGAACGTGCCGGTGCGCTCGGGCCCCGCCATGGGCCAGTGGGGTGCCGTCAGCGACGCGCTGCCGGACCCGCCGCCGTGGTCCATCCCCGGCAAAATGTGGGCGCCCGACGTCGCCCAGTTCGGCAACCACTACGTCCTGTACTTCACCTCGCAACTCGCCGGCGTTACGCCGGCGACCATGTGCATCGGCGACGCCGTCAGCACGGCGGTGACCGGCCCCTACCTGGCCTCGCCGACGCCGTTCATCTGCCAGCAGTCGCTCGGCGGCTCCATCGACCCGCGCGTGTTCGTCGACAGCACGGGCCAGCCGTACATGATCTGGAAGTCCGACCAGAACGCCCGGGCCGACCAGACCGGCCTGCCCACCGTGAACACCCAGATCTGGAGCCAGCCGTTGAGCGCCGACGGGCTCGGGTTGCTGGACACGCCGACGGTCATCATGGTGCCGGACGAGCCCTGGCAGAACCACATTGTGGAGGCGCCGCAGCTCGTGCTGGTGCACGGGGAGTACTGGATCTTCTACTCGGGCGGTTGGTTCAACCAGGCCAGCTACGCCATCGGAGCCGCCCGCTGCGCCGGCCCGCTCGGCCCGTGCATCGACACCTCGTCCACGCCGCTGCTGGCCTCCAATGCGCAGGGCCAGGGCCCGGGCGAGGAGTCGGTGTTCAGCAACGACGACGGCTACTGGCTGCTCTACACGCCGTTCAACTCGACCTTGCCCGCGCCCGGACCGCCCCGGCCGGTGCAGATCGCCCACCTGGGCTTCGGCCCCGACGGCCCCTACCTGGCCCAAGCCTGGACGAGCACGCCGGCGCGCTGAACCGGCCTGCCGCCGGCGCCCCTGCCTGTCGCGCCGGCACCGGTGAGGGGCATTCCCTTCCGTATGCTGCGATCCCATGCAGCTGAGCCATGAGTGCGCACGGGTCCTCGGCTCGCTCGTCGAGAAGGCCCTCACGACGCCCCAGCAGTACCCGCTCACCCTCGCTTCGCTCATGTCAGCCTGCAACCAGACGTCGAACCGGGAACCGGTCGTCAGCTACGGCGAGGACACCGTGGAGTCGGCGCTGAGTGAGCTCAAGGACTTGCGCCTCGTCCGCTACGTGCTGCCCTCGCACGGCCGCTCGGTCGTCCGCTACCGCCACGTCCTCGACGAGGCCCTCGGGCTCGACGCGCCTCAGTGCGCCATCCTCGCCGTGCTCCTCCTGCGCGGACCGCAGACAGTGGGCGAACTGCGGCTCCGGACCGAGCGGATGGCGCGCTTCGACGGCCTGGACGCCGTCGACCACGAGCTGGACTTCCTCCACTCGCGCGACGAGCCGCTCGCCACGAACGTCGGGCGCCGGCCGGGCCAGAAGGAGGAGCGGTGGGCCAGCCCCCTGGTCGCCGTGGCAACGCACGACGTCGGCATCGCCGCCCGTGGTGCCGGTGCTGTTGCCGGTGCCGGTGCCGGTGCCCAGGCACGCTCGGCCGCGGCGCCCGGCGACGTCGACGATCCCCGCGGCGACCCGAACGACGAGCTGCGATCGGAGCTGGCCGGCCTGCGGTCCGAGGTGGCCGAGCTCAGGCTCGCCCTCGAGGAGCTGCGGACGAGCCTCGGGGGCTGACACGCCCGCCGGGCGGGAACGTCACAGGGGCGTGAGTACGGCAAATTGGTGTGATGGCGCACCCCAAAAGCGGGGGCTAACGCGAGGTGGGTCCACTTCCGTCGATCCAGGGCAGCCTCAATGGTGACGTCACTCGCGCGTTAGGAACTCACTTGCGGCAAATGGCCAAGACGATTTGCGATGTCAGGTGCGAGGTGATGGCTCCACCGCGATCGGTCAGGCCCCGCAGCTTGTCGGCGACAGCGGCGGCCAAGTCAGCCCGCATCTCGCTGCTCAGAACGCGAATCTCCGCTGCCAATCCTGAAGCGTCCAAGCTGCGGTCAAGTTGAGCTGCGCCGCCCTCAAAACGTACGGGCCGAGCTATCTCGTCTACGGATACCTCGCCAAACCCTGCGACAGTCACCATGTCCGCCAAGGACCGTGGCGCATGCAGGCGCCACGGTCCTCGGGAATAGCGTTCCGCTGCCTCGAGGCCCATGACCTCACCGATGGCGTCCCTGAGGGCTGCGAACGGAGGGCAGGTCTCGCCACCGGACCATACGGCCAGACCCATTCGGCCACCAGCTCGTAGTGCCCGACGCATCTCCGCCAACGCACCTTGGCGGTCGGGAAAGAACTGGAGCCCGTGCTGGCAACAGGCCACGTCGAACGAGGCATCTGCAGCGGCGAGGGGCACGGCAGGGCTGAGACGGTATTCGATCGGGGATCCGTCGGCGACAGTCCCCTTCGCTTCGGCAATTGCGAGCATCGCCGCACTCAGGTCGGTCGCGAGCACGTGACCGGATCGGCCCAATCGAGCAGAGGCCAGCCGCGCCACGGTGCCGGGTCCCGTGGCTACGTCCAGCAGTCGTTCTCCGCCGGTGACCGCCAGAGCGTGGAGGAGATACTCACCCTAGGGCGTGAACACGGACCCTACGAGGGCCTCTTCATAGGCCTCCATCCCGTCGGTCGACGCCGTCGCAAACGCGGCACTCCACTCTTGTGCTTGGTCGTCGCCGCCAGGTGTGACATGCGATCCTGGCCTCCCTGACCGAGCGCAATCACGCTCATCCTAGATGCGTGGGTGCCATCATCCTCAGCACCGCTCGGTCCAGCGGGTCGCACTGCGCGACGAGCCGTGGCTGCTCTCCACGGGCTTGGGCTGACGCTTGATTGGCAACAGTTGGCCGCCCGCAAGCACCTCCAACCCGAACAGTGCGCCCCTTCATGTATGGCGGTAGGGGATACCCAGAACCCGCCCGGTATCGGCACATCTCGCGCCGATCTGTCCGATCCAATGATGGCTCCAAACCGGCGGATGGCAACGGCATGGCCGGACGGCGCTCGGAAGTGGCTACTGCCACTCGACGTTTGCGACGTCGAGTGCGACGGAGAGCCCCTTCAGATCGAGTTCACGGCGGTTACGAACGTGGAAGTGGTCGGTGACCGAATCGATGACGGCCGCGGTCACAAGGATCTCTCCAGTGCCGGCGGCGGCACCGACACGGGCAGCTTCGTGGACTCCCTTGCCCAAGTAGTCATCGCCAAGGTCGACAGCTTCGGTGGCGTGGACACCAATGCGCACCTGTGGAGCGAAGCCATGCTCACGACGGTGATCGGCCAGGGTGCGCTGGATCGCAATAGCGCACTCGACGGCGTCGAAGGAATCGGTGAACGATACGAAGAACCCATCTCCTTCATGGTTGATCTCACGACCGTTGTGCGCATGAAAGCACTGACGAAGGGTACGGTCGTGCCAGTCCAGTAGGTTTCCCCACGCGTCATCACCCAGGACCTCGACAAGCCTGGTCGAATCAACAATGTCGGTAAACATCAGGGTACAGGCAGCCCGGCTCCGCCGGGCCGAGTGGAGCATCGAGCGCACCCGCTCTGCCTCTCGGACCGCGCCGAGACGTTCGAACGCGCTCAGCGCCGCCTCGAGCTCCCCCGTGGCGTTGGACTCATGGCCACTGACTCGCAGCGCTCCGGCGATGAGAAGCCGAGCACGAGCCGCCTCGAATGGCGCGTCGACCTCGCACCACAGCCGGCACGCCTCCCGCAGCGAGGTGATCGCGGCCTCTGCGTCGCCATTAGCCAATTCGACCTGGCCGCGCGCTTCGGCGACAGAGGCGAGGGCGGCAGTGGTGTGGAACGCCTTCCCCCATGACTCCAGCTCGGCGAGAGCATCACGGGCTTGGTCGACCCGACCGGCTGCCAAGGCGATCGTCACCGCTGCGGGTAGAACTGAGCCGCGGTCCTCTTGGTGGACGCCGACCATCTGGGCCAACGCGTCGGTAATGCTGGCGAGAGCAGCGTCAGGCTTGCCTTCGTCCAACAGCAACAGCGCCAGTCCCGGCTGGGGCAGTCCGCCGAGCTCCTGGGCACGTCGAAAGGCGTCTCGGGCCTCTGATTGATCTCCTCTTCGCCGCCGAATCTCACCGAGCTCGGTCAAGGCCCATCCGGTCGCGATCAGGTTGGCTGGCATCAACTCTTCGATGGCATCGAGGGCGTCTCGCTCGGCGTTGTCGAGCTCCCCGCGAAGACGGCGGACCTCAGCGCGATGGAACCGACAGAGACCGGGAAAGCCACTCAACGATTCTCGCTCGCACCATCGCAGCGACGCGTCGGTCCACTCACCGGCACGTCGCCAGTCGGCCATGTTGCGGTAGGCCCAGATCGCGCCGCAATAGACCATTCCGGTGGTGTATGGGTTGCTGGCGGCACCGCTCATGGCAGCCGCCTCATCGACCAAGGCGCGACCCGCGTCGACGTCGCCCCGAGCGATCAGCACATGCCCCTCGTCGTGCAAACCGAAGGCTTCTAGATCGATGTCACCCAGCCGACGACCGATTGCGCTCGCGTCGCGGGCGCGGTCCAGGGCGGACACTGAATCTTCGTCGGCCCATGCGGCCCGGCCGAGGGCCCACTGCAGGTAGCCATGGGCAGAGCATTCGGGCTCGTCCTCGAGCAGGCGAGAGGCACGACCCAGCCAGCCTCCGGCCTCAGAAAGGCTGTTGCGGACGAAGTATTCACGGCACAGCGACAATGCGACTCCCGCCGCGGGGCCTCGTTTGCCGACGCGTTCGTAGCGAGCCTCGGCCTGCTCCAGGGCGTCGAACATGGCGCCGTACTCACGTGCCCACCGTGCCGCCTCTGCCAGCAGTTCGACATCTTCCGGCGCGAGCGGCAAGCGCCTCTCAGCCGCCGTCAGCAGGTCGAACGCCCCACGCTAATCCCAATGCCGTTCAGTTAGGGACTGGGCGCGCCAGGAACACTCGCTCGGGGTGGTCCCGTCGGTTGGGGCCATGATCGGTGTCTGGCCCGCTTCACATGCCACTTGACGTACTTGCGTTTGACGACCCTCGGGTTCGTGCGCAGGCGCCGGGCCGGATTGAGCCGTCGAACCAAAAGGGCGACGGCGTGTCGCCAGCTTCGCTCAGCGCCCCGAGGGGGAAAAATCGCGCGCCAGTGCAATCGAGCGGCGAGCGATGCGAAGAGCTGTAACGAAGCTGACCCGGTCGGGATCGACGCCGACGTTGTCCGCCGCTTCCCACATCAACGTGCGGATGGCGTAGTGACAACAGAGGTGTCCCCAGATTTCTTGGAGCACGAGATCGGGCGATTTGGATCGCAACACGGTCCGCGGACCGCGTTGGTGTGTCTTGAGCTCGTCGAAGGCACTCTCGATCTCCCAGCGCTGCGCGTACGCAGCAGCGAGATCGAGGGCCGAGACGTCACCGGGGTCGAGGATGGTCGTGAAGAGCCGGTAGTGCTCGTCGTTGGCCCGCCCGTCGTCGATCCGGTAGTCGATGACACGAATGTGCAGCGGCTCGGCCCGTCGGCCGGCGTTGCCCGAGGGGCGCAACTCGGCCAACCACGAGCCGTCGCCGAGGGCCTCGACGAAACGAGGCTTCATGGTGCTGTTGGCCCGCCACAGCAGGTCCGCACCGCTGGCCACGGCCCGTGACCACAGGGGAAACCCGCAGAACCCCCGGTCGGCCAGCACCAGCATCCCGGCCTCCAAGCGCTCGATCAGCTCACGAGCGAGTGTGTTCTCCGGTGTCGTGTACTTCCCCACGCAGGCGTCGAAGATGGCGTGGGTCGCGCACTCGGCCAGCGCGACGACCCGAGCTTGGGGGAACGCCGCCTGCTCGCCCTTGTTGACACCTGGACGTCCGAAGTGGGCGTCGTTGTCAGGGGTATCGGCGATGTCGAGACATGTCCCATCGATGGCCACCACCCGTCGGCCGCCCAAGAACGCACCAGGTGTCTGCTTTGTCGCCAACGGGACCGCCACTCTGGAGAACAGCACCTCGAGGGGCTCCGAACCCAGGCGTGAGCGAGCCTGGAAGATGGCCGACTTGGACGGCAAGACGATCGGTTCTTCGCCCAACGTCCACGACAAGCCGTCGCTCAGCAGCCCCAGCACATCTTCATAGGAGCCCTCCGCGTGAAGGGCCATCCCGATGGAGAAGTAGGTCATTGACCGAGCAGGCAGGGACCGGCTTCGTTGCTCGGTCCGCCCGCAATCGGCGACGACCTCGTCGACCAACGTCGGCGGGAACGTCCGGGTCAACACCCCGACCGACACCAGGTCCGAGAACCGCCGGTCCGAGACCGGCTTCCTCCAACCGTGGCGGGGCACACCCCCAAACTACACGGTTGTGGCTTAACTGAACGGTATTGACGCTAATCCCGGCGGTCGTAAGCCGATCGAGCGTCGCTGAGCTCGTCGATTCGATCGCCCATGTGGTCCCTCCGGTTAAGGCTTAGAGAGTACAGCGCTGGGCCCTTCATCGGCTCCCTCGATCCCGCTGACGTGTGGGGGGCCTGCCACTTGCGCAATTCATCCGGCGGAGGTCGGTTGTTGAGGCGTGCCACTGACTCCCTTGCGCTGGGCACCTCTTGGACCTGACCCAGAAACCGCGCTGAAATGCCGCTTATCGAGAGGGACTCCTTTGGCTCCCAGGACTATCCCCAGGGTGGCGGTGGGTGCGGGTTAGACATCCCCATTAGCTATCAGCAAGCCCCTTCTAGGGATCGTGCGGATCGTGCCGAGATCACGCGTCCCGCGGCCATCTACCAGAGCGTCTCGTAGGGTCGCCAGGATCAGGGTACGCCAGCAAGTCAACGGGGGCGCGACCACGAGCCCCAAATTTAGGGTGCGCCATCTCACCCATGATGGGAGACCCTAGAAGCGGGGGCTAACGTCGGCTGGGCTGCGGACCCGGACCCTGCCCCACTTCAGCCCGATTGGGGCAGTGTCTCGGTGGCGCGACCACTGCCACCTACCGAATCAGGCACAACAGGGCTAGGGGGTTCAGGCGGCGGGCGTCCGGTATCCGGCATGTCGGGCGGTCGGACTTGGCTTGTAAACCGACCGATCGGTATGTTTTACTATTGCTGATGCCAACGAGCACTACGGGGGCCCGTCAACAGCGCGCCGAGCGAACGCGTTCGCTCATTATCGACACCGCAGCCCGGGCTTTTGCCGAGAATGGCTTCGACGGCGTCTCCCTCAACGATCTCATCCTCGCCAGTGGGATGAGCAAAGGCGCGTTCTACTTCCACTTCTCGAACAAGGAGGAAGTCGCCCTCGCCGCCTTCCGGGCCAAGCAGCAGGAGCTGATCGCTCGACTCGGGGCAGATGCGGAACCGGGTGCTTCCGCGAGCGACGAGCTGCGTAGTGCCTTGCGGCGCCGAGCGCGGCTGATCTCCGACGACCCCACCATGCACTGTGTCGTCCGCCTGGGAGCCGACCTGAGCGTCCGTTCCGGCCCCGGCTCGGAGTACGCGTCGTTCCAGGCGCTCGGAGTGCAGTCCATCGCCGACCTGATCGAGCGTGGGGTTCGCTCGGGAGAGTTCGCGCGTCTCGATCCCCTCTCCACGGCTCGGGCGATCTTTGCCTGGATCGTCGGAATCGACTCACTGTCGCTCCTGGACTCGGGCGGTAAGGACCTCTGGGAACGAACCGAGGAGGTCTTGGCCCTGATGATGCCGACGCTCGCCGCCCGACATCCCACCCATCCGGCGAAGAAGGCCCGCTCCGCTGCAAGTCGAAACAAGACACCGAACGCCAGGAACACGAGAGCGAGGTAACGATGAACACGAAGACCGATCTCACCGTCGGGGGCGACAAGCTGCCGCCGCTCATCCCCAGAACCATGAACAGGCTGACCGCACCCAAGAGTGGGCCCGTAGCAATGTTGCGACTCCACAGATGGATCTATGCCCGAAGTGATGGCCGGGTCGGTGCAGGCATGATCGGGGCGTGGACCCTCCTCTTGCGCACCGTCGGACGCAGAACGGGCCAGCCCCGGTTGACGGCTCTGGTATTCGCGCGGGACGGGGAAAAGATCATTGTGGCCGCCTCGAACGACGGAAAGGATCATGCACCGGCCTGGTTCCACAACTTGTGCGCCAGACCGGAAGTCGAAGTCCAGGTGGGTCGCAGGCGGTTCCCTGGAAGGGCCACGGTCATCGACTCGACGGATCCCGACTATCCACGGCTCTGGGAACTCATGAACGGGACCAACAACAGGCGGTATGAGGCGTACCAAGCGAAAACGTCTCGGCCGATCCCTCTGGTGGCCATTGTTGCAAACCCGAGGCAACCGACCCCATAGGCCATCCGCAACTTGCCAATACCGGTCGGGTGCGCGAAGGCTGCCCCACTCCGCCGGCACGGAGTGCCACCCCTGTCAGGTCGAGTTGGCGTCTACCTGAAGCTGTCTGTCGGGGAGGTCCTTGCAACAGCAATGAGGATCTCCGCATCGCTCGACGACCTCACCCTCGGTCTACGAGCACCCGCAGTCGGCACACCGCATCTCCACACAGGCCGAACACTAGAGCCGCACTCAACAAGGTTCTGACGTCGTAGGCTGCTGCGCTGTGGATCGAACCGTGGACGAGTTGGCCGAGCAAGTGAGGAAAGCGTTGGTGGCGGAGGACTTTACGGCCTTCGCCGAGCTGCTGGACCCGGACGTGACATGGGGAGCCCCTGGTGCTCGAAACCCGACGTGCAAGAACCGCAACCAGGTGTTGAGTTGGTACCGACAAGCTCAAGAACGGGGCGTTCGAGGCAGCGTTTTCGATGTGGATGTGTTCGGTCACCAACTGCTGGTTAGCCTCAGTGTGCGAGGCACTGAAGGTGCACGCGAGCGTGGCGGTACGTCCCTTCGGTTTCAGGTGCTGACGGTCCGCGACGGGCGGATCCTTGAGATCGCGGGATTCGACGAAAAGGCCGAAGCACTCTCCTACGCGCGGTAGATCCAGCCGGGGATCATCTGATCCCAGACCCAGGGATTTTCAACCGACCTCACCACCGAACGGTGGGATAAATGCCCTCGTACGCCGGCTCGTGGCTACCCGGAATTGCACTGCGCAGCAGACCCCGTTTCCGAGTCCACCCGCTCAATACGACCGGCGCGCGTCGATGCGTTATCGTCGGCACACCACCAAGAGAGGGTGTCATTTCTCGTATGACTGCCATGGCCACGATCGAGCACCTTGGCGCTCTGACCGCGGACCCCGACGCCGTCCACGCCATTATCGAGCGTGATGGGGCGGTGATCCTGGAAGGGTTGCTGAGCGCCGAAGTCGTCGTCCGGGTCAACAGCGAAGTCGGGGCAGTCCTCGACGCCGCCGATCCGGACGCGGAACTGTTCAACCCGATCATGAAGGCGTTCCACGGTCCCTACACGAAGCAGGTCACGGGTGCCTGCGCCATCTCCACGACGTTCGCCACCGAGGTGATGTGCCACCCGTTGCTCTTGGCCCTGTGCGACCGCATCTTGCTTCCGTCGTGCGCCCGCTACCAGCTCAATCTCGGCCACCTCCTCCAACGCGGACCAGGGGCTGACGAACAGTTGCTCCACCGTGACGAGGCGGTCTGGAGTGACGTGCCTAAGCCAGCGCCTGAGCTACAGATGGCCACTGTGATCGCCTTCGTCGACTTCACCCGTGAGAACGGGGCCACTCGCATCGTCCCCGGCAGCCATCGCTGGCCGGATCGGAGTTTGTCGCCAGCCGAGCAGTTCGTGCATCTTCCTACCGAGGCGGAGCAGATTGCGTACGCGGAGATGCCCGCCGGCTCCGCTGTCGTCTACACGGGCGGGACCATCCACGCTGGAGGGTCCAACACCACGGAGATCCCTCGACGGGGGGCGCACCTCAGCTACTGCTTGGGGTGGTTGCGGACCGAGGAGAACAATTACCTGGCGGTCCCGCCGACGATCGCAGCCAAGCTCCCCCGCCAAGCACAGGAACTGCTCGGCTATGCCGTTCACGACAGCATCCCTCGTGGAGGCGGCTACCTCGGAATGGTGCGCATGCAAGACCCGGTCGAGCTCCTCCGCCGGGACGAACTCTAGTTGAGGCAATGGGCCGGGAATTTCAGAAACGCGCTTGATTCTGTGCACCAGCGCATCACGAAACGCCGAGAGACGGGCGGCAACCCACGCTGGTCGTGTCTGCCTTCAGAGCAGGGTCAGGAATCGAGTTTGCTCTTCGCAATACAGATCGCTAGATGGGCCTCTAGGACCGCGTCTCGGGCTGTGGGCGAAACGCCGGGGTCCGCCTCTGCTGCTGCCTTGGCACTGTCACCAGCCTGCTCGAGCTCGATGACGGCCCCGCGTTCGTCCGGCGACCTAACGGCCTTCTCCGCCTTCTTGGCGAACTCGTTGACCACGGCTGCAAGAACGGGCGACGCTCCGTCGTCGCTCTGTACGGCGTCTTGCGCACTATCGATCTTCGTTCGAGCTACCTGGAGTCGGTCAGCCATCGTGGTCACAGCAGAAGGCTACGCCGGGATTGAACGCCGTGCCCAGTCCGCCGGGGTCAGCCCGGTGGCCCGTCGGGGTCCCGCTCGGTCATGGCCCAACTCGTTCCGCCGCATTCCGGGCACGGTCGCGGTGGGAGCCGCTCGAAGTCGTCGATGGAGGCCGTGCCATCCGACTTCAGGATGTGGACGTTTCGTGTGTAACCACACCCGTCACACCGCTGCTGCCAGCCATAGTCCTGTGACACGGAGACGAGGCTACCGATACTGCCCCAATAACGCCGGTCCCGGGGCCACTCACCGCCCAGACCCGCTTGCTTGAGTTCACCCCGTCACGGGGCGGCCCGATCTGGACACTCTGCACCCTTGCGAATGGCGCCAATGGGTCGCGGGTTCGACGTGCGAAGCTCTTGACGCCCTGTTTGATGGTCCTAGAGCGTTTGGGCTGTGGTGACCTGTAGGAGGAGTGGCAATGATCGGCCGAGAGAGATTTGTCACGGCCGGCGTTGTCCTCGGCCGGATCGTCGTCGGCACCCTGGCCACGGCTCTCCTCGCGGGCTTGGCGGTCGGACTCGTCCCAGCGACGAGCACGGGGGCGTCGGGCCCACTACTGCCCACGGCCGATCCCTTCTACCGCTGGAGCGGAGCGCTCGCCCACGACACGCCTGGGACGATCCTGCGGACGCGGACTATCGCGGTCGCCTATGACGGCGGGCCAACCACGTCGGAGAAGTCAACCCAGCTCCTCTACGTCACCACCGACGAGCTCGGTCGCAAAACCGTCTCGGTGGCCACCGTGCTCCAGCCGCTGGACGAGGCGGCGTCGGCTGCCCACGACTGGTTTCCTACCAGACTGCCTACGACGCCCTCGGGGCGCAGTGCGATCCCAGCTACACCCTCCAGCTCGGCACTGAGGGCGAATCGCCATTGATCCAGCGCTACGTCGCCGCCGGCGAGACCGTGGTCACCGCAGACTACGAAGGAGAGGACTTGGCCTATGGGGCTGGGCAGCAGAGCGGGTACGAGACCCTCGATGCCATCCGGGCGGCCGAGAAGTGGCTCGGCGTGCCAGAGGTCTCCACGCCGGTCGGGATGGTCGGTTACTCGGGCGGTTCCATCGCCACGGAGTTCGCCTCCGAGCTGGCCCACACCTATGCCCCCGGCCTCGACATCGTGGGCGTGGCCGCAGGCGGTGTTCCGGTCGACCTGTTCCACAACCTCGCCTACATCGACCATCCGGCTTCGGGTTGGACCGGGCAGATTCCGGCCTTCCTGGACAGCCTGGCCCGGGCCTTCGACATCTCCGACTTCACGCAGTACCTCACGCCCCAGGGAATCGCCGCCGTTGACGCCAATCAGACCCGGTGCGTCGCTGACTTCGTCGGTCTCACGATCGAGCAGATGTTCAAGCCGAAATACCAGGACATCGAAAAGGACCCGGTCTTCGTCCGCATCCTCGACCACCTCGTCATGAGCCGGACGGGCACCCCGCAGGCGCCGCTGTTCATCGGGGTTGGCCAATCGGATTCGATCGGTGACGGCGTGATGGTGGACAAGGACGTCCAGGACCTCGCGTACACCTACTGTCACCGGGGGTCCCGGTCCAGTTTCAGATCTACAACGGACTCAGCCACGCCAGTGCCGGCCTGCCTTTCTTGGAGCAGGCGCAGACCTTCTTGACCCAACGGTTCGAGGATCTGCCCGTCCAGAACGGCTGCAGTGACATCGGTCCAGGGAACTCCATTGGACCTGTGCCAGTACCGAAGTAGTGACGGGCATGGCCGAGTTTCACTGGCGGCCCCAAACTGCCCAGATCGGCCGGCTTAGTGCCACACCGTCGGAGCCCGTTAGCACCCAGTTTTAGGGTCTCCCGTCACAGCCATTTTTTTTGCCGTACTCACAGAGCCGTGACGTAGGCGCCCGAGATGCCGCCGTCGACGAGGAAGGTCGACGCCGTGATGAACGACGAGTCGTCACTGGCCAGGAAGGCCGCCGCCGCCGCGATCTCCGACGCCTCGCCGAAGCGGCCCATCGGGATGTGCACCAGGCGCCGCGCCGCCCGCTCGGGATCCTTGGCGAAGAGCCCCTGCAGCAACGTGGTGTTGACGGGCCCCGGGCACAGCGCGTTGACGCGCACGCCCTGGCGGGCGAACTGCACACCGAGCTCGCGCGACATGGCCAGCACGCCGCCCTTGGAGGCCGTGTAACTGATTTGGCTGGTGGCCGCCCCCATGACGGCGACGAAGGAGGCCGTGTTGATGATCGACCCCTTGCCGCGTGCCAGGAGGTGTGGCAGCGCGTACTTGCAGCAGTGGTACACGGAGGTCAGGTTCACCCGCTGCACGCGCTCCCACGCGTCGAGGCCGGTCTCGAGGATGGAGTCGTCGTCGGGCGGGCTGATCCCCGCGTTGTTGCAGCAGATGTCGAGGCCGCCGAGCTCGGCGGCCACCGCCCCGTACAGCTCCTCTACCTGCTCGGCGGACGTCACGTCGGCCCGGACGAACAAGCCGCCGACCGCGGCCGCCGCGGCGCCTCCGGCGTCGTCGTCCAGGTCGACCACGGCCACCCGGGCGCCCTCGGCGGCGAAGCGTTCGCACATGGCGCGGCCGATGCCGCTGGCGCCGCCGGTGACCACGGCGACGCGATCGACCAGGCGGCGGGCGTAGAAGGTGGTGTCGCTCATGGGTCTCCTATTCCGAGCTGATGAACACGTTCTTCACGTCGCTGAACGCCTCCAGCGCATCGGGCCCGAGCTCGCGCCCGATGCCGGACTGCTTCACGCCGCCGAAGGGCGTCCAGTAGCGCACCGACGAGTGCGAGTTGACCGACAGGGTGCCCGTCTCCACGGCGCGCGCCACGCGCAGCGCCCGCCCGACGTCGCGCGTCCACAGCGAGCCGGACAGGCCGTAGGGCGTGTCGTTGGCCAGCCGCACGGCGTCCGCCTCGTCCTCGAAGCAGATGACGACGACCACCGGGCCGAAGATCTCTTCGACCGCCGCTCGGTCGGTGGGGAGGACCGGCGCCAGCACGGTCGGCGCGAACCAGTTGCCCGGGCCGTCGGGGCAGGCGCCGCGCACGGCCACCGGCGCGCCCGCGGGCACGAAGGACGCCACCGTGGCCAGGTGGCCTTCCGAAATGAGCGGGCCCATCTCGGTCGACTCCTGCGTGGGGTCGCCCACGACCACGCCTTGCACGGCCGGCTCGAGCAGAGCCAGGAAACGGTCGTAGACCGAACGTTCGACCAGAATGCGCGAGCGGGCGCAGCAGTCCTGGCCCGCGTTGTCGAACACGCCGGAGGGTGCCCGCGCCGCCGCCAGCTCCAGGTCGGCGTCGGCGAAGACGATGTTGGCGCTCTTGCCGCCCAGCTCGAGGGTGACCCGCTTGATCTGCTGGGCGCAGCCCGCCATGACGGAACGCCCCACCTCGGTCGAACCGGTGAAGCACACCTTGCGCACGGCGGGATGCGCGACGAAGCGCTCGCCGATCACGCTGCCCTTGCCGGGCAGAATCTGCAGCACGCCCTCGGGCAACCCGGCCTCGAGCGCCAGCTCGCCGAGGCGCAGCGCGCTGAGCGGCGTCAGCTCGGCCGGCTTGAGCACGACGGTGTTGCCGGCGGCCAGCGCCGGGGCGAAGCCCCAGCCGGCGATGGCCATGGGGAAGTTCCAGGGCACGATGACGCCGACCACCCCGAGCGGCTCGTAGAAGGTGACGTCGATGCCGCCCGGCACCGGGATCTGGCGCCCGCTCTGGCGCTCGGGTGCCGCGGCGTAGTATTCGAGCACGTCGCGCACGTTGCCGGCCTCCCAGCGGGCGTTGCCGATGACGTGGCCGGCGTTGGCCACCTCGAGCTCGGCCAGCTCTTCGAGGTGCGCGTCGACAGAGCCGGCGAAGCGGCGCAACAGGCGGGCCCGGTCCCCCGGCGCGACGGCGCGCCACGAGGTGAAGGCGGCGGCGGCCCGCGCAATGGCGGCGTCGGTCTCCTCGGCACTGAGGCCCTCGACGGTGCGGATGACGGCTCCGGTGGCTGGGTTGCGCGCGTCCACACGATCATCTTTGCCGAAGTCCGGCTATCGACCCGGCCGGCGCCCGGTGTCGGAGCCGGGGCGGATCAGCCCGCCGAGCCCCAGAACGGCGCGTCGCCGTAGGCGAAGACGCCGCCGTCGCCACCGAGCAGCCAGTAGCCGCCGCCGTCGCTCGTGACCGCCATGCCGGTGACGGGCGCACTCAGCACCGTCGAGCCGAGCGAGCCCTCGAAGGAGGCGTCGAACCCGAAGATGCCGCCGTCCGAGGCGACCAGCCAATAGCCGCCCTGGGTGTCGCCCGCCATCCCCACCACTGGGGCATTGAGGTGCTGGCCGCCCATCGACCCCTGGTACACCGCGTCGCCGAACGTGAACACGCCACCGTCGCGGGCCACGAGCCAGTAGCCCTTACCGTCGGGGCTGGACGCCATCCCCACGATCGGTTGGTTGAGCGACTGGCCGGGTGCGAGCACGCCGGGCACCGAGCCCCAGAATCCGGCGTCGCCGAAGGCGAACACGCCGCCGTCCGAAGCCACGAGCCAGTAGCCGCTGGCATCGGGTGTGGCCACTATGCCCACGATGGGCGCGGCCAGCGGGGTGCCGCCCATGGAGCCGTGGAAGGGCGCCGTGCCGAAGGAGAAGACGCCGCCGTCGGTGGCGGCCATCCAGTAGCCGCCCGAGCCCGCCGCGGCCACGCCGACGACGGCGGCCCTGCCGGAGGACATGCCTAGGTCGCCGGCGTTGCCGTACGGGCTCGTGCCGCCGCCCCGTTGCGCCAACCAGTAGCCCTGGCTGTGAGGCGTGGCCGCCATGGCCACGTACTCGGCGGGGTTGGGGACGAGGACGATCGGTGCATTGAGCGTCGAACTGGTGATGGTGCCGAAGTCGCTGCAGGGCGACGTGGTCCCGATCGGCACCGACGTCGTGCCCGCCGTGGGGCTCGACGCGACGAAGTCGTAGGCCAGGTTCGAAGGTGAGGCGCAACGCGGCGACCACTGCCACACGAGGTCGGGTGGCGGCTGGTCGGGCAGGAGGGTGACCGTGACGTTCGAGGGTGCTCCGTTTCCTACCACGTTGGTGGGGTGGTTGCCGCCCGCGGTGACGATGGTGCCGGTCACCGAGATCACCGCGTTGCACGCCTGAGCGGGATTGGCCGGGATGGCCTCGACCGAGAAGATCTGGCTGCCGAGGGCGCCCTCAAGCTGGACGGGGCCAAGCGACAGGCCGCACACGGAGGCTCCGGCCGGCGACGCCGGAACCCAGGCGGACGACAGGACGGTCGCCGTGACCGCCATGCCCGCCACCAGCGCGACGCCGGCGGCGAGGCGCGCCATCCGGGCCCCGATCGAGCACAACGAAGCGGACATGGCAGCCTCCTTGTTCGGCGATCTCACCGGACGTATCTCCCTCCGGTGTCCTTTCCTAGCACCGCGGAGACCGCGAAGCCGCCGGTACAGTGCGGGGCCGTGCCTCCCGCCGCCGACCCGCCTGCCCTTTCCGACGCGACCACGTCCCCGGCACCGCCCAACGTGCTGTTCAACCTGGCCAGGGCCTTCGACACGCTGGTGGAGTCGCTGGCCGATCAGTCGTGCATCGTCTGGCGCGACCGCCGCCTGACCTACGGGCAGGTGGCCGAGCGCGCCAAGCGCCTGGCGTCCTACCTGCACGGGCGCGGCCTGATTGTGCACACGGAACGCCGGGACCTGCGGGGCTGGGAGTCCGGGCAGGACCACGTGGCCCTCGCGCTCTATAACGGCAACGAATACCTGGAGGGCATGCTCGGGTCCTATGGCGCCCGTCTCGCCCCGTTCAACGTGAATTACCGCTATGTGGGCGAGGAGCTTCGGTACCTGCTCAACGACGCCCGGCCGCGCGCCATGATCCTGCACTCGTCGCTCGCCCCGACGCTGGCCGAGGTGCTGCCCACCTTGGACTCGCCCCCCGACGTCCTGCTCCAGGTCGAGGACGACTCGGGGCACCCCCTCCTCCCCGATGCGGAGTGGTACGAGGAGGCTTTGGCCAAATCCTCTCCCGCCGGCGCACCGGTCGAGCCGTCCCCCGACGACCTCTACATCCTCTACACGGGGGGCACCACGGGCATGCCCAAGGGCGTGCTCTGGCGGCAGCACGACATCTTCATGGCCGCCATGGGCGGGCGGAAGGTGGGCACGTGGGAAGTCGTCACCAGTTACGAGGGCCTGACCGAGCGGCTGGCCGAGAGCATCCCGCTCAAGCTGCTGGTGCTGCCGCCGCTCATGCACGGCGCAGCGCAGTGGGCCTGCTTCATGCTCATGGCCCAGGGCGCCACGCTCGTCTTCCCGAACGACCCGCGGCGTGTCGACCCCGACGACGTGTGGTCGACGGTCGAGCGCGAGCAGGTCAACACCATGACCATCGTCGGCGATGCGATTCTGCGGCCGCTGCTGCTGCAACTGGACAAGAAGTCCTACGACCTGTCGTCGTTCTTCGGCGTCGGGAACGGCGGCGCACCGCTCACGCCTGCCGTGCGGGCCATGGCGCTGGAGCGGCTGCCCAACTTGGTGATTTCTGACTCGGCTGGCTCTTCAGAGACGGGCGCGCAGATGCACGTGACCTCGGTCGACGGGGTGGAGGTGGGGTCGTTCCTCCCGGGGCCGGGGACGGTGGTGGTCGACGAGACCCTTTCCCATGTGCTGGCGCCGGGGCACTCGGGCATCGGGTGGCTGGCACAGACCGGGAACGTGCCGCTGGGGTATCTCGGGGACGAGGCCAAGACGGCGCGCACCTTCCCGGTGATCGACGATGTCCGCTACTCCATCCCCGGGGACCGTTCTCGGTGGTTGGCCTCGGGTGTGGTCGAGCTGCTGGGGCGCGACTCGGTGACGGTGAACTCGGGCGGCGAGAAGATCTTCGTCGAGGAAGTGGAGCGGGCCATCGCCGGGCACCCTTCGGTGGCCGACGTGGTCGTGACGGGACGTCCGTCGGAGCGCTGGGGTTCCGAGGTGGTGGCCGTGGTGCAGCTGGCCGAGGGTGCCGTGGGTGACGATGGCGGCGAGGTCGACGAGGCCTCCATCGTCTCGCATGCGTCGGAGCACATCGCGCGCTTCAAGCTGCCCAAGCAGGTGGTGTTCGTGGAGCAGGTGCAGCGCTCGCCCTCGGGCAAGGCGGACTATCGCTGGGCGGCGGAGACGGCGATGAAGGCGCAGGAGGCGTAGGCCGGGCGTGCCGGGAGAGCCCGGAGTGCCGGGTGTGCCCGGAGGCGGGGGCCCGGAGTGCCCGGGGTGCCCGGGGTGGTCGTCACGACACCGCGTCTGGTGCTGCGACCGTTCACCGACGTGGACCTGGTGCCATTCTTCGAGCTGAACACGCACCCATTGGTGGTGGAGTCGCTGGGGTCATCGCCGACGCGGGAGCAGAGCGACGACATGATCGACCGCTACGGCGCCGAGATGGAGCGGGAGGGCTGGGGACTGTGGGCGGTGGAGGTAGCCGGCGGGTCGCCCTTCGTCGGCATGGTGGGTCTGCACCGGGTCCGGCCCGAACTTCCGTTCGCCCCTGCGGTCGAGGTGGGCTGGCGCCTGCACCCGGACTGGTGGGGCCACGGCTACGCCACCGAGGCGGCGGCGGCGTCACTCCGCTTCGGCTTCTGCGAGGGCGGGCTGGAGGAGATCGTCGCCTTTACCACGACGCTCAACGCGCGCTCGCAGGCCGTCATGGAGCGCATCGGCATGACGCACGACCCCGGCGACGACTTCGACCATCCGAGCCAGCCCGAGGGCAGCGCGCTGCGGCGCCATGTGCTCTACCGGGCCACGGCGTCACAGGCCCGTCCTAGGGTGCCTTCGTGACCCGCGGCAGCTCGGAAGACGACCTGACGCGCTGCGACTGGGCGGGGACCGACCCGGAGATGGTGGCCTACCACGACACCGAATGGGGCGTCCCGCAGCACGACGACACCACTCACTTCGAGTTCCTCGTGCTCGAGGGCGCGCAGGCCGGATTGAGCTGGTCGACCATCCTGAAGCGGCGCGCCGGCTACCGCAAGGCCTTCGCCGGCTTCGACGCGGCCAAGGTGGCCCGTTTCACGCCGGCCAAGGTGGAGAAGCTCTTGCTGGACCCGGGCATCATCCGCAACCGGGCCAAGGTGGAGGCGACCGTACGCAACGCGCGGCTGTTCCTCGAGGTGCAGGCTGAGTTCGGGTCCTTCGACGTCTACCTGTGGGGGTTCGTGGGCGGGCGGCCCGTGGTCAACAAGTGGCGCCGCATGGCGCAATTGCCGGCGATATCAGTCGAATCGGAGGCCTTGAGCAAGGACCTGCGTCGGCGCGGCTTCGGCTTCGTCGGACCGACCGTCTGCTACGCCCACCTGCAGGCGGCCGGTCTGGTCAACGACCACCTGGTGGGCTGCTTCCGCTACAGCGAGCTCACGGGAGACGGCAGGTTGCCTGGCTAGAGCTAGAGGCCCAGAGCCGCCTCGACGTGCTCGTTGGCGATCCAGAAGGTATTGGAGCCGACCATCGAATGGAAGGTGTAGTCCCGATCCATCAGGAGCCGGAACTTGGCCCGGTGTTTGGCTGGATTCGAGATGTACTCCTCTGTCACGACGATGCGTGGGCGGAAACGGTCGAAGTCGAGTCCGACCAACGTCTCGTAGTCCATGCCCTCGGCGTCGACGAGCAGCGTCGAGAAGTCACCCGGCCAGTGCGCCTCCTCGAGGATGTCGGTCAAGGTGCGCACCTGCACGTCGATCGTCTCGTGGCCACGCATCATGTGAAACCAGGGGTTGTCGTCGGTGCAGAGCGTCGACATCGTGGTCTCGGGGTCGTCCTTTCCGAGGAACATCGGGAGAACACCGCTTTCGGAGCTGCAGGCAGCGTTCACACACCGGACGTCGAAGCCTGTGCTCACCTCGACGAGGCGCTCGAACATCACCGGGTGCGGCTCAACGGCAATCGTCGCCCACCCGTCTTCGACGAACGGCCGCGAGTTCGAGTGGGTCACTCCATTGTGGGCGCCGACCTCGACAAGGGTCTTGGGCCAGTCCCCGGGGAGGAGCGATCGCAGGACCTGCACTTCGCCGGCCTGCGACCCGTCTGATGGTTCAGACGGAATCGGCGGCGGCGACGGCTGCGTCTGCGGCGGCGGGGAATGACGCAGCCGGGCCTTCACCGATGCAGGAACCATGCGCTTGACCGTCCGGGGTACCACGCGCGTCACCCTACCGGCGCGACGTCGGCTGCCACTTTCCGCTTCGGCGAGCTCACAATGAGCGGACCATGAGGACTCGGGTGCCGCCGGCGCGCATCACCGGCTCCTCTGGGGTAAGGCCGTGAGCGACCAGCCAGTCGTCGACGAGGCCCACTTCCTGGAAGCCCTCAGACGCGTAGAAGGGCGCGTTCCAGGGCACGTCGCGGTAGGTGGCCAGGGTGAGCTCGCCGTAGCTGGCGGCAGCGGCCCAGTCGACGGCGGCGCGCAGCAGGGCGCGGCCGATGCCCCGACGTCCATGGTCGGGGTGGACCGAGAGCTGCTCGAGGTGGGCGCCACCGGCCAGGGCGCGGATACTGGCGAAGCCGTGCGGCGGGTCGCCGGCCACCAGGACGACCAGGGCCGCCGCCAGGTCCTCCACGGAGCCAGGGTCGGGGAGCGGGCCGATGGCGAGGCGGCTGAAGACGGTGTCGGCCGCCGCCTCCAGCGGCGGCAGGAGGGCGAGCTCGCCGGGGCGGGCGGTCCGGATGGCGTCCACCGGGCGAAAGTAGCCTGACGGCCCGTGCGTGCCGTCGTCTGCCACGAGCTGGGGCCGCCCTCGCTGCTGCGGGTGGAGGAGCGGCCCGACCCCGAGCCCGCTCCCGGCGGTGTCGTGGTGGACGTCGAGGCGGCCGGCGTGAACTTCGTCGACGCCCTCTTCGTGGGCGGCCAGTACCAGATAAAGCCGGCGCTGCCCTTCGTCCCAGGGACGGAGGCGGCGGGCCGGGTGGCCGCGGTGGGCGACGGGGTGACCGGGCTGGCCGCGGGCCAGCGGGTGCTGGTCTCGGCCGGACTGGGCGCCTTCGCCACCAAGGTGGCCGTGTCGGCGGGGTCGGTGGTTGTGGTGCCCGACGTCCTCGACGCGCCACGGGCGGCCACCTTCTCCCAGAGCTACAGCACGTCGCTCTTCGCGCTGCGTGACCGGGCCGGCGTCCAGGCGGGCGAGACGGTGCTGGTACTCGGGGCCGGAGGCGGCGTCGGCCTGGCCGCCATCGGCGTGGCCCGGGCGCTCGGCTGCCGGGTGCTGGGCGTGGCCTCGTCGCCCGAGAAGCGCGAGGCGGCCCGGGCGGCGGGAGCGGAGGCCGTGTTCGATCCCGCCACGGAGGCGGTGAAGGACGCGGCGCGGGCCTGGGCCGGTGGCACCGGGGTCGACGTGGTGGTCGACCCGATCGGCGGCGAGCTGGCCGAGCCCTCGCTGCGGGCGCTGGGCGACCGCGGCCGCTACCTGGTCGTCGGCTTCGCCTCGGGCACCATCCCGAGCGTCCCGCTCAACCAGGTGTTGCTGCGCAACCGGACGGTGATCGGGATCGACTGGGGCATCTGGGCCATGCAGCACGCAGGCGAGCAGCGCGCACTGCTGGGCGACCTGCTGGCGCTGGTGGAGGACGGGTCGATCGATCCGGTGCACCCGACCACGTACCCCCTCGACGAGGTGGCCCGGGCGCTCGAGGACCTGCTGGGCCGGCGCACGGTGGGGAAGATCGCGCTGGTGCCCTGAACCGCCGGCGGCGGGCCGGTGGGCCGGTCCGTCGTCCGCTCTAGGCCCTTCAGCCGGAGACGACGTGCAGCGGGAAGTCGAAGTGCCCGTCGATCACGAGGGTGTAGTTGCCGGTCGGCACGCGGTGGGAGCTGCCGGGCTTGTCCTGGTTCCAGGTGCCGGCGCCCGACACCGTGGCCGAGGGTTGCAGCTGTGCGAAACCCAGGGCGGGGCAGTTGAAGGCCTGGGGGCCCGGCCAGACGTTCTTGCGATGGGCGCCGACGACTTCGTAGCCGATGGAGCCGCACGGCCCGGCCTGGAGTGCGGTCGAGGTAGGCCCGGGAGCCGCGCCGGCATAGGGGGCGACGTAATTGCACTCGGCCGCGGCCTCGTTGCGCACCACGAAGTCGATGTTCAGGGTCGACCCGGGGTGCAACGTCAGCGTGTTGACCCCGACCAGGATCTGGGTGGTCTTGGCGTTGCACTCCCAGAAGGTGCCGTGGCCGACCTGCACCAGCTTCGACGTGGGTGGCGTCTTGGTTGACTTGGTGGACTTGGCTGCCGCCGCCGCGCCGGCCGGTGCGAGGACGGCCGGCGCCAGGGCCAGGGCCAGGGCCACCAGCATGCCCAGCGCGGCCCGGCGGGTCCCTGCGCTCCGGAGCATCCCCTCAGCCTGCCCGATGACGGGGGGTCGCCTGGCGTCGCGCCGACTAGTCAAAGGCCGGAATGACCTTGGTCCCCATGAGCTCGATGGTCTGCATGACCGTCTCGTGGGGGATCTTGTAGGGGTTGACCAGGCAGAGCAGGAGGTCGACCCCGGCCGCCTCGTACTGGCGGCAGGCCTCGAGGCACTCCTCGGGCGTCCCCAGCACGCACGCGTTGGCGTCCATCAGGTACTCCAGACTGATCAGGTCGAGCAAGCCCTCTTCGTCCGTCTTCTTCATGTCGGCCGCGTAGGCGTATGTGCCGAGTGACTCGTTGCGCTCGGCCATCCAGTCGGTGAGGGTGGCGATTTGACGGGCCCCCGTCTTCGGGTACCACTCGAAGGACTCGCGGGCTTCGGCCATCGCCTTGTCCCGGTCGGGAGCGCAGATGGCCATGGTGAAGGTGGCGGCCTGGTTGTGCACGAAGGCGCCGATGGGGCTGGTGCAGCGCTCCACCGCCTCGCGGTAGACGTCGATCTTGCGCTGGACCTCCGCCGGGGGCAGACCCGACCGCGAAGGAACACAGGCCGAGCCCGAGCTCGCCCACCTGGGCGTGGCCCTCGTCGCTGGTGGTGGCGCCCCACAGGGGCGGGTGGGGCTTCTGCCACGGCTTGGGCTGCACCCGGCGCTTCGGCATCTGCCAGTACTCGCCGGCGAACTCGTACTCGTCGTTCGTCCAGCAGCCGACGACGTGCTCGATCGCCTCCTGCCACATGCGGCGGCTCTCGCCCGGGTCGACGCCGAAGCCCTCGAGCTCGGCCCGGGTGGCCGAGCGCCCCGTCCCCAGGTCGACCCGGCCGCCCGAGAGCAGGTCGAGGACCGCCACCGACTCGGCCGTCCGCACCGGGTGGTTGTACGGCTTGGGCATGAGGCGCACGCCGTAGCCCAGCCGGATGCGCTCGGTACGCGCCGCGATGGCGCCATACAAGACTTCGGGGTTGGAGCAGTGCGAGTACTCCTGCAGGAAGTGGTGCTCGACCGTCCAGAAGGCGTGCCAGCCGAAGCGGTCGCCGGCGATGGCCTGCTCGAGCGTGTTGCGGTAGGCGAGGAGCTCGCTCTCGGGCTCCCAGGGGCGCGGGACCGGGATTTCGTAGAACAGCGCGAACTTCATGGCGTGGGCTCCCCCCGGAAGGCGGTCCCGGGGACGGCCCGGGCTAGAACTGTGCCCTGCTCCTATCAGCCCGGCTCACCCGGGCGCAACCAACGTGAGCGTGGAGGGTGCCATGCGTGGACTGAACGGCCGGACGTACATCGTGACCGGCGCCGCCTCGGGCATCGGGCGGGCCACGGTGACCCGGCTGCTCGAGGAGGGCGCCCGCGTCATGGGGGCCGACATCGCCGAGCCAGCCGGTGACGTGGCGCCCGCCGACGCCGGGAGCGGCCGACCGCTGGGCCTTCACCCGCACCGACGTCGCCGACGAAGCCTCGGTCGAGGCGCTCGTGTCGGCGGCCGTCGCCTTCGGCGGATCGGTCGAGGGCCTGGTCAACGCGGCCGGGGTGGCCGGCGGGGGCCCGGTCCACCTGCTCCCGGCGGGCGAGTGGGACCGCATCATCGGCGTGAACCTGACCGGCACCTACCTGACGGCCAAGCACGTCCTGGCGCAGCTGTTGTCCCAGCCGGCGCGCGCCGACGGCCAGCGGGGCTCCGTGGTGACGATCGCCAGCGTCGAGGGATTGGAGGGAACGGCCGGCGGGAGCGCCTACAGCGCGTCCAAGGGCGGCGTCGTCATTCTTTCCAAGAACATGGCCATCGACTACGCCGGCCGCGGCATCAGAGTCAACGCGATCTGCCCCGGGTTCATAGAGACACCGATGACGGAGTCGATCTTCGGCCCCGGCATGGATGCGGCACGCGCCGACATTTTGCGCGAGCACAAGCTGGGCCGACGCCTGGGCCGGCCGGAGGAGATCGCGGCGGCGGCGGCCTTCCTCCTGTCCGACGATGCCTCCTTCGTCACCGGCCACGCCCTCGCGGTGGACGGCGGCTACACGGCTGGACGCGACCACGGCGTCACCGAGATGCTGGGGTTGTCCGGGCCCGAGTAGCGGGCTCGCAGTCGGACCACTTAACTCGGCGGGATTGCGCAGGGGTCTTTTGGCGCATGGTCGCCGGTCTGCCTGACGGCATCGCGGTAAATCGGGTCCAGAACGGCCACGATACAATCCGCGTCGATGGATCAATTGCGGGATGACTTCGATGCCAATTACTACTTGATGGTTCATCGCGATGTTGCTGAGGCGGGCATCGATGCATTCGAGCACTTCGAACGGCACGGCGCGGCTGAGGGACGAAGTGGAACGCCACCCGGCACCATGCATCCCCTCGAGCGTGAATTGCACAATCGTTTTGAGTTCCTCGCCGGATGTTTCACTGCGCTCTCCGTAAATGGGATCGAAGGTGACTACTTAGAGTTCGGCTCCGGGGCAGGGAAATCGATCTGGGCCGCCTGGAAAGCCTCCCGTCAACTCGGTCTGTCGACCCGGCTCTGGGCGTTCGACTCGTTCGCGGGCTTGCCCGAGTCGATGGACGTCGGCGACAACTCCCATCCGGCATGGGTGCCCGGGCGGTTCGCCGTGACCGAAGCGGAGTTTCGATCGATTTGTACCTCGATGGGTATACCGGAAACGGATTTGAGGCTCGTCCCCGGATGGTTCTCGGAGTCGCTCCGACAGACCGAATCGCTGCCCGGCAAGGTGGCCTTCGCCTACGTCGACTGCGATCTCTACTCTTCTACCAAAGATGTCTTGAGATATCTGCGACACACTCTGGTACCGGGTTCGATACTCGCGTTCGATGACTGGTTCTGTTGGTCACCTGAAGGAGTCTCTGGCGAGTATCGGGCCTTCGAGGAGTTCCGCAGCGAGGCGTCAGAATTGACGTTCTTTCCCTACCGGTCCATCGGATGGCACGGTTTTTCCTTCTACTGCTTTCGGAACAAGCCTGACGGGGAACATTCGGAGTGATGGCCAGGAAGCCACACCCGCCTGGCTATCGCATGGTCAGGTGCTCGGCCCGCCCGACGGCTCGGGCTGACGGAGGTGGCTATCGCTCGAGGAGCAGGTTGACGGCCCCGTTGCTTCCCGCGGTGTCACACAGCTCCACGATCTGCGCATCGGAGTGTTCCAGCAGCTGATCACCGATTTGTGAGCGGATCCGGTACCCGCGCTGCCGGTACGACGCCAGGACCTCTTGGGGCACACGGTGCTGTGACCGAAGGATGTTTGGTTGGAACTCGGCCACAATCCGAACACCCGGCGATCGGTCCAACACGTCGCTCAACCCCGAGAGGACGGCGAATTCCCACCCTTGCACGTCGACCTTAATGACATCGAAGGCGCGGCCCGCGAACAGCTCGTTCCCCGATGCGGCGGGGACTACCCACGACCGGAGCGGGTCGCTCTCCGCCGTCTGCGATGTGGGGGTGTTGCCGTTCGAGCTCGTCACGACCCGATTGCACCGAAGGTCACCGAGGTTCGTTTCGTGGCCGGACAGCAGCAGGGAGCGATCATTGTCGTCGAGTGCCAACGGCCACACGCGGGCCTGGACGCGGTTCACCCAGAGGTTGAACTCGAGCGCCCGCACGTTGTTGGGATCTGGCTCGACGGCGTCGACCGACACGCCCGGCGCCGCCTTTCCGACGAGGACGGAGAAGTACCCAACGTTGGCTCCGATGTCCAGAAAGCGCTCGCCCGGTCGGATGAGCGAGCACAGGAGCCGTCCCTCCTCGGGTTCCCATGTGCCGGCCTTGCTCATGAACGGGCGCATGACCTCGTCACGTCGGCTGATCCAAAACTGCCCCGCGTCGACATCTACCGGCTCGAACTCGTCCCACTCGAGTGGCCGGGGGGCCGGCGCGACCGACGACGTTGCTGTACCGAGACCAAGCCTACGGGCGAGAGTTCCCGTACCCGAGCCGAACAGCTGCCGCCCGCGAGCGGGGCGAGAGTCAGGCATGACCCAGTCCCGGACAGCCAATCCACGGCACCCGACGGGCTGAGGCGAAAAGAGCCCAGGACATTGTGGTGGAGAGAGCGCGCCGCATGGAACGTAGAACTCTACAGCTGCGAGATCGACATCGCTACGTGCGGTCGCCCGGCACTCGGGCCCTTGGGCACCGAAGTCGAGGGTGACCAGCAGGCCGCTGGGCCGCCCCGGCCAACCAGAACGATTCCTCTGGACCAGCGTCATCGCACGAAACTTGCAGTGCAGCAAACCACGGGCGAGAACTCGGGGTGGCCATCCGACTGCGCTCTACGCATCCTCGGATTGAAGGGTCGGTGAACTACTCTCGCCCCTGTGGCAGACCACTCGAGATGGCGGGTCGGAGGCGAGACCCATCCCGAGGCCGAAGTACGCATTTGGTATCCGGGGATAGAGGCGTTGCGCGCGCTCGCCGCGGTGGCGGTCGTGATCGAACACTGCTGGGCCTTGGCGAACAATTCGGAGAGCTACGGCTTCGGTATCGTCCCGGGCCTGGGTAATTGGGGTGTCGACGTCTTCTTCCTCTTATCGGGATTCCTCTTGGCAGACTTCTTCTGGTCGACCCCACGCCGGACGGCGCGCGAGTTCTACGTGCGGCGATTCTTCCGCATTGCACCGGCGTATTACGTCTGTGTCGGCATTCTTGTGCTCTTCTTCGTTCAGCACACCCTTCTCTTCACGCCGGCGGGCCTCAAGCAACTTCTCGCGCTTCTGACCTTCACTCAGTGGCTGTGGCCGACGACGTCAACAAATTTGAACGCGGACGGGTCCCTCTGGACGCTCACCATCGAGATGATCCTCTACCTCTCGCTGCCCCTGCTGGCGTGGCTGATTTCGAAGCGTCCCGTGCTGTGGTCGCTCGGACTTGCCGGCATCGGCGTCGGGTACCGGCTCATCGTCGTCTTCCACGGACAATGGCTTCAGGAATGGCGTTTCCCGGCGGGCTTCGACAGTGGCCTTGCCCGGCTGTACCTGGCCCGCCAGTTCATCGGGCTCCTCCCCATCTTCGTCTTGGGGATTGCGCTGCGATGGGCCTCCATGAAGGGTCACCTCGATCGCGTCACGCGCTTGCTCGGGTGGCGAAGTCCACGCCCCAATCTCTTCGTGCTGTTCGCTCTCCTCATTCCCAGCCTCGTGTACCTCCGGGGCGTCGTGACCGGATCGTCCTATACGAACTGGTTCCCGTTCACCTTCTTCGACTATGGCGTCTGCCTGCTTGCGGTGCCCGCACTGTTGTACGCGGCGCGTCCGATCTCAACGTCGTTGCCGCGTCACATGATCCCCGCGGTGTGGATGGGCGAACGGAGCTATGGCCTGTACCTGTGGCACTTCCCGGTCATCCTGAGCATTTACGGGATCGGGACGGCGGGAGCCCCGGCCAACCTGGATCATCTGCCGCTCAAGATCGTGGCCATCTTCGTCATCTCCATCGCGCTCGCGTGGGGGAGCTACTCGTGGGTTGAGCTCCCGGAGCGGGAGTATGGCCGAAAGGTGGCCCGTCGCGTGGGCGCCCGAGCGGCACGACGGGCTCGGGTCGTGCCCATATCGGGGCTCGTCGCGACGGGTTCCGACGCAACGGCTGTGGAACCCGTTGACCAAGAACGCCAACCCGGCGACTCCGACCAAACCGGCTGAGGCCGTTTCGCCGGTGCGCCTCGGTTCACGTGGGTCAACTCGAACGGAGAAAAACCAGTTCAGTCGGGTAGCTCCATGGTGATCCCGCCGCAGAGGTAGATCATGACGCTGTTGTAGGCTGCCCGGATGCTTGCAGACGAGACGGTCCTCATCACCGGGGGGGCCGGCTTCATCGGCTGTGGCGTCGCGGGAGAGATGATCAGGCGGGGGGCTCGCGTCGTGGTGGTCGACGCCCTGCATCCTCAGGTCCACACCGAACCGGGCCGACCCGAAAGACTGCCCAAGAATGCCGAGCTGTTGCCGTTTGACGTGACGGACCCTGTCGCCTGGGATGCGTTTCTCAAGCTCGAGCGCCCCGGCACGGTGGTGCACCTCGCAGCTGAGACGGGCACCAGCCAGTCCTTGCGGGAGAGTTCCCGCCATGGGTTGGCCAACTGCGTCGGCACGACTCAGATGCTCGATGCCTTCACACGCGCCGAGCACGTGCCTTCACGCATCGTCCTGACGTCCTCGAGGGCGGTCTACGGCGAGGGAGAATGGGAGGCCCACGGGGAGCGCTACCGACCGCTCGTCCGCACACACCAGCAGCTGCAACAGGCACGGTGGGACCCGCCGTCACCCTCGGGCGCTCCGGGACGGCCGGTGAGGAGCGCTGCGGCACGGACCCCGACCGAACCGACCAGCGTCTACGGCGCGACGAAGCTCGCGCAGGAACATATCTGTCGCAGCTGGGCCGCCGGCATGGGCGGCGGGTTGACGGTTCTGCGGCTCCAGAACGTGTACGGGGTCGGGCAGTCACTGGGGAATCCCTACACCGGTGTCCTGTCCCTTTTCACGAGGCTGGCCTTGGCGGGCGAGGTCATCCCCGTGTACGAGGACGGGAACATCGTGCGCGATTTCGTCTATATCGACGACGTGGTGTCCGCGGTGGCCTCGGCCGTCACGGACGCTGAGACGGCCGCGGGTGCCGCGTACCGAGTGGCCGACGTGGGCTCTGGCACGCCTTCGACCATCGCCGAGGTGGCACAGGCCATAGCGCAACTGGCCGGGGCACCGCAGCCCAAGATCACCGGGCAGTACAATGACGGCGATGTCCGGGCTGCTTCGTGTGAAATCGATGCCGCTCGGCGATTGCTCGGGTACGAGGCCAGGTGGTCGCTCTCCGATGGTCTCGAGTCGCTGATGGCGTGGGTTCGTGCCGAACTCGCCGGCAGCTGACCGATCCAGCGGACGCAAAAAGATGCCGGCCCGTCGATCCGCGCCACGACGCAACGCGCCACCGCCCGACAGCACCCCGAATGACCATTCGGCGCAAGATGCCGTCGCCGCGGTCTTCGTCACTGAGCCGTATGAAGCATGGTTGCCGACGTTCGCGTCACTCACTCGGGCCGAGCCTGACCTGCGCATCGTGGCCGGTGCCGCTGCGGTCGACACGTGCCGCAACCTCGAGGCTGCGCTCACGGGAGTCGAAGTCCGGCACCTGTCGTCGTCCTCTGTACTGGTCGAGGACATCCGCGGGCATTGGCGGCGAAGCCATGTTTTGTTGGTGTGGGCGCCGGCGCTCTTCCCCGACGAGTTCCTGACTCGGGCCTTGAACCTGGTCCGGGATGACCTCCGCGTCGCCAGCGTTTCCTTCCTGAGCAACGTCGCCGGGTACGCGGGCTTTCCCCTACCGGACGTCATCAACACGCATCAACTGCACAACTTGGACGAGATCTCGGTGACCCGCAGTTTGCGCATCACTCCCTTTTCGTACGGTCCGGCACCGATCCCCTATCCCGTGGGACCGGCGGTGCTCTTCAGCTCGCAGGGCCTCTCCCTTCTCTCTCAGTTCCCCAACCATGGTGACAGCGCCTGGGTGTCCATCGCCGAATCTGGGACGCGGCTGCGTGCCCGCGGGATGATCGACCTGCTGGACCCCTCGACGTTCGTCACGCGGCCCCTCGACATGCCGGACCGCTACCCGGCTGACGCGGGCTTGGCCGATCCGGAGTGGCAGTGGCTCCACCTGAGGAGCCCGGCGCTCCTTCGAGCGCCAAAGGAAGTGACGGAACAGGACGCACCATTCCGCCAGGCTCTCGCCTGGGCCCACTCGGTCGTCTTCGGCATCCGCGTGATCCTCGATGGCTCCTGCCTGGGCCACAAAGAGATGGGGACACAAGTGACGTTCCTCGCGCTGGTTCAGGCTCTGGCTGAGCGCGACGAGGTCGGCTACCTGGGCGTCGCCATGGCGGGGCCCGTTCCGGCTTACGCCACCGAGGTGCTCGCCCACCCCAAGGTTGACGCCCGCTTCGCCCCCCAGGGCGATCTTTCGGTCTTCCCACCTGTCGACATCATCCATTGCCCATTCCAGACGAACGAAGTGGACCTGTCCCAGTGGCAGACCAAGGCCCGGCGAACGGTTGTGACAATTCACGACCTGATCGCGTTCCAAACGCCGTACTACTTCAACGTCAGCGAGCACTGGTTCGAGTACCGCCAATCGATACGCAAGTGGGCGGCCACCGTGGACGGCATTGTCGCGATCTCCGACGACGCCCGGTCCCAGATCCGACTCGAACGCCTCGCCATCGACGACGACAGGGTCTTCGTGATACCCAACGGGACGCGCCACCTTCGTGGGGACGAGCCCTTGCAGCTACCTGACGAATTGCTCGCACGAGGGTTTGCGGCCAAGCAATTCATCCTCGTCCTGGGAACCAACTACACCCACAAGAACCGCGATGTCGCGGTGCGAGTAGTCGAGGCATTGCATAAGAAAGGGCACCCTCTGCACCTGGTCATGGCCGGCGCACTGGTTCCCTATGGATCCTCGCGGCAGTCGGAGGTCGAGGCCGGGTTACCCCAAGAATGGGCGTTCGTGATTCCCGACGTCAGATCAGAGGAGCGGAACTGGCTGCTCAAGCACGCAGAACTGGTGCTGTATCCGACGTCAGCCGAGGGCTTCGGACTGATCCCCCATGAGGCGGCAGCCTTCGGAACGCCCACGGTCGTCGTTCCCTTCGGCCCGTTTGCCGAGAGGTTCGACGACCTCCCGGTGGCTCCGGTCGACTGGGAGGTAAAGACGCTGGCCGACGCATGTCTCCAGCTCCTCGACGACCCGGCCGTGGTCAAAGCGCAGGTAGAAGCGCTGCTGCTCCACGAGGATCAGTATGATTGGCCGGCGGCCGCGGCGGCCACCGTCAGGGCATATCAGTCCTTGCTGGCACGTCCGTCCCGCAACAGTGTGTGAGCGCCGCACCGTGAGGAGCGACATGGAAGACCAAACCCCCGCAGGCCAAAAGACCAAGGAACCGAGCGACGCTTCACTCCAACGCGCCATCGACCAGGTCTCACTCGAACAGGCGCTCCGCGACTTCGACCTCGCAAATGCGCGTGTGGTCGATCTCACGAGGCGCCTTATTGCATCTGAGCGTCAAGTCGTGACACTGCAGCGAGAGGTCGACCTAGCCGCACAGACACAGCGAGAGCTGCAGACGTTGTACGACGCGATGCGCACTTCGGCTGCCTACCGCATCGCCAGCAAAATTTGGAACATGCGCAACGCGCTGCGGGTTTGAGCATGGCGAACAAGGCGAAGCTCCTCTTCGCCATCACCGTCTACAACGGCCGAGAGGTCGTTTTCTCCTGCCTCCAGTCGGCGGCGCGCATGGCGGCGAAGAAGACGACCGTCGACGTCCTTGTGCTCGACGATGCAAGCCCCGAGGCTGGGTTCAGCGAGGAAGTGGAGGCCACGTGCGCGGAGCTCGGCCTGGGCTATTACCGGTCACCCCGTAACCTCGGCATCCCTCGCAACGTGAACCTGGGGTTGCTATGGGCGCTCGAGAAGGAATACGACTACGTCATCATCGCCAACTCGGACGTCCTCTTCTGTCGGGGACTACCGGACCTGATGGTCGAGGTGGCGCGTACAGATTCCGCCATCGGCTCCGTCACCGCCTGGTCGAACAATGTTTCGATCTATTCCTTGCCGAACGACGACCCCGATAAGAACCTGGGCAATCAGGACACGGTCGACTGGGTTGCCGCATCCTTGTGGGGGAATTTCGGCCCCACGGCACTGGACGTTCCGGCTGGGATCTCCTTCTGCATCTTGATCCCCCTTCCGGTGCTCAAACGAGTTGGGCTGATGGACCCGGTCTTCGGGAGGGGCTATTGCGAAGAGACGGACTGGACGTTGCGCAGCAAGAGCCTCGGGTACCGGGTGACACTGGCGCCATCGTGCTTCGTATACCACCGAGGTCAGGTTTCGAATACAGCTGCGGGGCTGCTGCCGACGGGCCACACCAGTGTGCCCGAGAACGAGGACATCATCGATCTCCGCTACCCGTTCTTCCGATCGCAAGTCTCTGCCTTCATCAACTCAGAACTGCTCTCGAATCTCCACAGTGACGCCTCGGCGAAGGTCATGATCGACGCGGCAAGGCAGTGGGGCTACGTCATCGAATTCGGTCAGCTGCCGCGCCATAACTGGGACGTGAACGTTCCCGTCGTCGGTATCGAGTTGCGCGACGGTGAGCTGGTCGCTTTCAGCCACTTCCTCGGAATGACGCACCAAATCCCGCTTGCACCCTCCGAAGAGCTCATCCACAGCGTCGTTGAGTTCTTTGGTCGCGACCCGAACCTGGTCCACATCGGCGAGCCGGTGATTGCCGCCGAGGCCCTTGCGGGCACCCTTGCCGGTATGGGTCTGCCCTTCGAACGTACCGTGGGATACCCGACCAAGGTCTGATCCGACCGCGTTTCGACGCGTCGCGAGGGTGCCACGGAACCCTGGCCCATCAATGGGTTCGGACGACCAGGAAGGCGTGCGGCGGCCAAGCCGGCGGGCACCCGACACCTTCGCAGGGCGCAGGGCTGGTCGGGAGGTCTACCCCGACGGCGAGAGGATGCCGACGTCCACCGACGAGATGCACAGTGTCTGGCCCGCAGTCCCGTCGATAATTTGGAGCCCATCCAGACGCTGCTGCGCTAGTCGCAGAAGATAGCTGCCTGACCTTGCTCCCGCCTTCACGTCGATGACACCTGCGCTGGCCTGAACTCCTTTGCTCAGCGTCGACACGTCCACCGACCCGTTCGATGAGCTCGTCAGGCCGACGAGCAGCCAGGCGGCGCGAGGCGGCGAGAGAGGCGATGACAGCCGAACGTCGACCGTCGCACCTGAGTGGCCCACCGCAAAGCACCGACCACCCGCGCCGGTCGACTCCTCAGACTGCCTTACCCTCGGAGCAGTGGTGAAGCCCGCGATCGGCAAGCCCCGTGGTGTTCCTGACAGCCTCTGGAAATTCACCGGGATCAAGGTTCCGTTTTGGCCCACATGGAAGGTCTCCTCGCCGAGCTGGTTGAAGGTGACCTGCGTGTTCATCACTGGGAGAGCGAAGCTGAGCATGTTGTACGGTGCAAACGCTGGAGAGATGATCGACGGCGACACAGGAGCATCGGGAAGAATTGCGACAGGTCGGCCGTGTTGACTGGCTGAGTCGATCTGTCCAAGCACCTTCGTGAAGTAAGTTCTCGAAACTTGGCTCTCTTGGTTGGCTTCGTTTTTGGTGGTCATCGTCGCTGCGCTGCCGAAAAACGCCACTTCGTACAATCCGATCGCCAACAGGCACACCGCCGCCTGCCAAATGCGCTGCGAGCTCACCGTCAACTGCCGAGAGTGCGTCGGCACTCGAGTTTGTTCCAAGGCGTGTCCACCCACGACGTACGGCGTCCCCGAGCGGTCATAGGAATAGGCCGCCCCGACACAGAGCAGGAAGAGGTAGGCAGGGGCCTGCACGTAGAAGAGTTCCTTGCCCACGGCGTCGATGCCGTTCCTACCGACCCGATTTGCGCCGATCATGATCGAATTGGCGACAAAGCCGATGGCGAACACCACCCAGACGCGCCATGCGGCGGGACGACGATAGATGCTCACCGTGACGATCGCGACCAAGACAAGCGCGTCGACAATGAGGGCTGCCGTATTGGTCCAACCCGTTGTGAGGGGCCGTAACCCGACTGCGCTAGGTGCGACCGTTTGCGTGAATTGAACGCCGATGTATTGGGCAATCTGGCTAAGTGTCGGCTTCGGTCGCAAGGTGGCGTAGTAGAAGACGAAGTAGTTGGCCATCGCGAGGGCGGTCAAGACGCCGTAGGAGAGCCAGATCCAGCCGTGCCGCCATGACCACGCCAACGCCGGGCGGAGACGTCTGTCAGGCGCGAAGACCAAGAAGTCCAAGAGGAACAGGTAGCCCGGCACGAGCCACGACGTCTCATGGGTGAAGAGCGAAAGGGCGTAGCAGGCCAACGAGAGCACGACCCACCGCCGATCATGCAAACGTCGGTAACGCAGGAACGAGGCCATCGTCAGGAGGCCGAGCAGGGTGGCCGGCAGAACGTTTGCCGTGGCGGTCCACCACACGAGGAGATGCACCAGCGCCAGCGACTGACCGAAGCCCAGGGTGAGGAGGTGTCGCCACCAGCGTCGTCCGACGAGTTCGGTGATAGCCCACCCGAAAGCGAGCACGGAGGCGGCGAAGAGAGCCAGCTCAGCGACATGCGCGGCCGCAACGCTGTCGTGGAACCAACGGGCGAGGCCCATATCGAGGAGGCGTGAGACGGGAGAGAAGTGCTGGAAGAGATCCAGGCGCAGATAGCCGAGCGAGAGAGTCGACTGCTGGGCTTGACGCAAAAAGATAAAGTCGTCTTGAAAGAAATAGAAGTCTCGTGTGAACCAGGCGGCCGTGCCGATACTGACCAGCACGACTCCCAACGTCGCTAGGCGGTCAGCATTCCTGACTACGAATGTGCGTGCTGACCCTCCGGGATCGTCCGCTGCCGTGACCGATCCAACCGGCTCGTCTGAGCGAACCTCCGTTACTGCCATGGGAGGGATTCAGCCGCTTTTGGCCAGAGCGTGAGGTGAAGCGTGAGTCACGTCGCGCGTCTGCGGCCGCAGCTCGTAGAGGAACTGATAGCCAAAGAGTGTGGGCCGGATGGCGACGAGCGCCCGGTCGACTCGGCTCAAGGCCGAAGCCAGCCTGCGGTTGGAGACAAGCGTCGGCACCGGTAGTCCCGTGACCTCCGAACGCAACACCTCGAACCCGTTTTTGCTCACCATGCGTACGAAGCTTCTGCGAGTGAAGAATCGCAAGTGGGTCCGGTCGAGAATGCCTCGCTCGTCGTAGTCGAACGTGCCTGTGGCCGTGCGGAGGCGTGGATACCAATGTCCGAAGTTCGGGACCGATGCGAAGAGGACACCACCAGGGGCCATGACTTCTTCGATCTGATCGAGGAGACGCTCGGGTTCGCGCACGTGCTCGAGCACATCTGCCGCGAGCACCACGTCGTAGTTGCGGCCCACCGAAGTCGGGATGCCGTCATTGAGATCCGCCTGCACGAACTGATCGACCCGGCCGTGTACCCCCGGATGCTCAATCAGATCCACCCCCGTAAAGGTGTGCCCGTAGCGGCTCGCGCTATCGGCGACGTGCCCAGCGGCACATCCGAGGTCGAGCACCCGCGAGGACGGCATTTGAGCGAGCCATCGCAGGACGCGACTGTGGGAACTCGCCGGCCCATCCTTGAACGGATAGGGGTCGTCGACCGCCGGCACCAAGCCACCCGACGAGAAGCCGAGTCGGCCGAGGCGGTAGCGGATGACGTCGAGGCAGACGTCCTTGGCGTACTTGATCCCGTTGACGTAGCAAATCTCGTCCCCGTAGTAGGTGGGGATCGGAACTTCGGTAATCCGCAGACCCGCGGCATGAAGCTCGATGATGATTTCGGTGTCGAAGTCGAAGTCGTCCGAATTGTGCTCGAACGGTATGCGCCTCAGAGCCTTCACCGAGTACGCCCGATAGCCAGAATGGAACTCCGTGAGCGATGTGCCTAGCATCGCATTTTCGAATTTGGTGAGGATCCGGTTTCCGAGGTACTTGTACAGAGGCATTCCGCCTCGACGCGCCGCGCCCTTCTCCATCATTCGAGAGCCGAGGACGGCGTCCGCTTCGCCACGCTGCAGCGGGGCGACCATGTCCTCGAGGCACTCGGGGGCGTACTGGCCGTCACCGTGCAACATCACGACGATGTCCAGGTCGTGTTCCATGGCGAGGCGGTAGCCGAGCTTCTGGTTGCCGCCGTACCCGAGATTGCGCGGGTTCCTGATGACCTCGATCGGAAGCTCAGGGGTCAGCTGCTTGTACCCCAACCCGACGAGATACGTGGAGTCATGGCTGTGGTCGTCACAGATGAAAACCTTGGTGGTCTTCTGGCGGAACGAGTCCGGTATCCGATCGAGGACGCGTTGCAACGTGAGCGCGGCGTTGTACGCCACGATCAAGATTCCGATACGGGGTTGGTGCAAACTACGTCCCACCGGTGCCTTCGAACTTAGCCCATGCGCCTTCTTTCGGCTAATCACCCCAGCACCATCTGCGCCCCTGCGTAGTCGAGCACGACCCAGCCGTAGCGCCTGAGCTGGTCGGAACCCAGCAGTCCCTCGGTGCCGCCGGCGCTGATGACGCCAAAGTCGGTCTGACCGACCAGCTGCGGGAACAGAGCCTGCCCGGGCACGGACCACGTCCCGCTGTGCACCAGCGGGACGGTGATGGTCGAGCACACCGTCGCCTGGCGCTGCGCCAAGTCGGTGCCGGTCAGGGACTCGGCCCGGGCCACCGACGAGGCGACCACGCTCTGGGACGACCCGGTGTCGACCACGAAGCTCCGCCGCGACCCGCCATGGAAGCGCACCGGCACGCTGAGCGAAATGTCGCCCTCCACCGGCGACACCGTCAACGGCACGGTGGTGCCCTGGCCCTGCGTCAGCGTCGTGGGCGGCGCCCCCACCGGCCCCGTGTAGGAGGCGGTCTCGCTCAGGGGGGCGCCCTCGGAACCCGGCAGGGTCAAGGCGCCGGCGGCGAAGTCGATGCGCACGGCACCGAAGCGGCTCAATACGTCGGATCCCAGGAGGCCGTCCGGCTCGTCCCGGCCACCGATCTGGGGCAGCGTCGCTGCGGTGAGCTGCTGGGGGTCCAGGGCGACGCCGTCCATCGACCAGGACGGCACCTGGACGGGCCGCGCCGTGCCGGTGCAGCCCACGCCGGCGAACAGGCTGGAAGGACCGGCCGCGGCCAGGTGGAGGTGCGTGGCCAGCTTGGCGTCGATGGTCGACTCGCCGGCCCCGGAGTCGAGCACGAAGGGGTAGGGGCCCTGCCCACCGATGCAGACGTTCACGGACTCGGCCGTCTGGCCCGCCACCGTGCTCACGGTCAGCGGCACGCGCACGCCGCCGCCCGGCAGCGGGGTGCTGCCGGAGCACCCCAGCGACGCGGGCGGGAGCGCGAACTGGACCTCGGGCTCGACGCGCACCAGCGGCCTCTCGGGACCGCTCACCGCGGCAGCGGCGGCCAGCGCCAGGACGCAGGCGACGATGGCGGCCAGCGCGACCAGCAGCCAGCCGCGATGCCTCGGCACGCGGCCTCTACCTGGACGCGGCGAGCCGGATGGCCGCCATGGCCATGCGCACGCCGAGCACCAGGACGGCCAGGGGCAGGGCGACCCGGCGCCAGCCCGACGTCGTGCGCAGGGTGAAGCGCAGGGCGGAGCGGTGGTGGGCCATCATCATGCGGTACGGGTGGCGGGCGGTGCTCACGCCCTGGACGTGGGTGACCTCGGCGCCGCCGGCGAAGCCGACGCCCCAGCCGGCGTGGTGGGCCCGCCAGCACAGGTCCATGTCCTCGGCGTACATGAAGTACGCCTCGTCGAACCCGCCCAGCTCCTCGAGTGCGCTCCGCCGGGCCAGGAAGCACGAGCCCGAGACCCAGCCCGCCGGCGCCACGGCCTCTCCCTCGGGAGTGCCGGGGTTGTAGCGCCGGGTGAAAGGGTTGTCCGAGTTGAACAGCGCCAGGAGCGCGTGGCCGGCGGCGTCGGTGAAGGAGGGGAAGGTGCGGACGGACGGGTAGACGTCCCCCGTCTCGGCGTAGATGCGCGGCCCCACCACGGCCCAGGCCGGGTTGGCCTCGAGGGCCCGGCGCAGCGCGTCGAGCGCACCGGGGTGCACCACCAGGTCGGGATTGGACACCAGCACCCAATCGGGTGGGGACGCCCCGGCGAGCGCGGCCAGCCCCCGGTTGACGCCGGCACCGAAGCCGAGGTTGCGCCCCGGCTGCACCAGGTGAACAGGCGCCAGCGGCCCCTCGACCAGCAACTCCTCGATCGCCGCCGCCGCGCTGCCGGGTGCGCCGTTCTCGACGACCACGACGGACGAGGCGCCCTCGGTCAACAACGAGTGCACGCAACCCCTGAGCAGCGGGCCGGCGTCATGGTCCACCACGACGGCGCCGATGATGCCGGCCACGCCGTGCTCAGTACTCCCGGGCCAAGCGGAACTTGATCAGCGTCTTCACGGCGCCGAAGCCGTCGCGCCATGTGATCTTCTTTCCTTCGCCCGGCTCGCGACCGGCGTAGGAGATGGGCACCTCGTAGATGCGGTAGCCCCGACGGAGGACCTTGGCCGTGATTTCGGGCTCGAACTCGAAGCGGTTCGACACGATGGTGATGCCTTCGAGCACCTCGGCGTCGAAGAGCTTGTAACAGGTCTCCATGTCCGAGAGGGTCGAGCTGTACAGCACGTTGGTCAGCAGGGACAGCATGCGGTTGCCGATCCAGTGCAACGGGAGCATGTTCTTCCGCTCGCCGGTGAAGCGGCTTCCGTAGACGACGCGCGCCTTGCCGCGCAGAATGGGGTCGAGCAGCTTGGGCCAGTCGTTCGGGTCGTACTCCAGGTCGGCGTCCTGAATCAGCACCAGGTCACCCTTGGCCTCGGCCAGCCCCGAGCGGATCGCCGCGCCCTTCCCCTGGTTCTTCGGGAGCGAGATCACGCGCACCGTGGAATCCTCGAGGGCGGCCAGCACCTTGTCCGAGCCGTCACTCGAGCCGTCGTCGACGACGATGATCTGCAGCACCAGCGGCAGCTCGACGGCGCGCATGCGGCGGATCACCTCGGCCACCGTGGCGCGCTCGTTGTACACGGGCGTAATGACGGTCAGCGTCCGGTAGGTGCGCTCGGCCGGTTGCGTCACCTCGGCGTCGGTCATGGGTGTGCCACCCTCCCTGCGAAGTACTCGATGGTGCGCCCGATCCCCTCGGTCAGGCCGATGTGGGGCTCCCATGCCAGTTCGGTCCGGGCCAAGGTGATGTCCGGGCAGCGCCGTGTCGGATCGTCGGTCGGCAGCGGCTCGAAGACGATGTCGGAGCTCGAGCCGGAGACGTCCAGCACGAAGTGGGCCAGCTCCAGCATGGTCCGCTCGTCGGGGTTCCCGATGTTGACCGGCCCGGTCAGCGAGGAGTCCAGCAGGGCCAGCAGGCCGGCGATCTCGTCCTCCACGTAGCAGAAGCTACGCGTCTGGCTCCCGTCCCCGTAGACGGTCAGCGGGTCGCCCCGCAAGGCCTGGACGATGAAGTTGGAGACGACGCGCCCGTCACCGGGCGAGAGCCGGGGCCCGTAGGTGTTGAAGATGCGCGCAATGCCCACGTCGACCCCGTGGGCGCGGTGCATGGCCATGGTCAGGCTCTCGGCGAACCGCTTGGCCTCGTCGTAGACGCTGCGCGGCCCGGTCGGGTCGACGTTGCCGCGGTAGGACTCGACCTGCGGGTGTACCTCGGGGTCCCCGTACACCTCGCTCGTGCTCGCCATCAGGAACCGGGCGTCGTGCTCCCGGGCCAGCGCGAGCAGCCGGCGGGTGCCCTCACTGCCCGCGGCCAGCGTGTCGAACGGACGGGCCAGGTAGGCCGGTGGCGACGCCGGCGAGGCCAGGTGGCACACGGCGTCGATCGTCGACTCGTCCTCCAGCTCCACCTTCTCGCTCACGTCGGTGACGATGAGGCTGAAGCCGTCGTGGCCGAGCAGGTGCGCCACGTTCTCCCGCGTGCCGGTCGACAGGTCGTCCAGGCAGACGACGGCGTCGCCCCGCGCGAGGAGGCAGTCGCACAGGTGTGACCCCAGGAACCCCGCCCCGCCCGCCACCACGACCCGGCTCACTGGCGGCCGATCCCGGTGTAACGGAAGCCCATACGCCGCACCGCGGCCGGGTCGAGCAGGTTGCGGGCGTCGACGATGGAGGGCTCGGCCATCACGGCGAAGACGCGGGCGAAGTCGAGCCAGCGGAACTCGTCCCACTCGGTCAGGACGACCAGGGCGCGGGCGCGGGCGGCCGCCTCGTAGGGGTCGCCCCGCAGCTCCAGCCCGCGCAGGTCCTCGGGTATGTCCGCCTCGGCGTCCACGGTGGGGTCGAAGGCCTGGACGGTCGCGCCGAGCTCCACCAGGCGGTGCGCCACCTGCAGGCTGGGCGAGTCGCGCCGGTCGTCGGTGTTGGCTTTGAACGTGAGCCCCCACACGGCCAGGGTCGCCCCGTCGACCGAGCCGCCGCAGGCCGTCTCGACCTTGCCCACCACCCGGCTCAGCTGCCCGTCGTTGGAGGCGATGGCCCCGGCCAACAGGGAGAAGTCGTAGCCGACCTCGCGGCCGATGTGCAGCAGGGCCCGGGTGTCCTTGGGCAGGCACGAGCCGCCCCAGCCCGGCCCGGGGCGGAGGAACTCGAAGCCGATGCGCCTGTCGTAGCCCAGGCCGAGCAGGACGTCGCGGGCGTCCGCCCCGACCTCCTCGCACAGACCGGCCAGCGCGTTCACGAAGCTCAGTTTCGTGGCCAGGAAGGCGTTGGAGGCGTATTTGATCGTCTCCGACGTCGTGGCGTCGGTCACGATGAGTGGGGCCGACGTGGTCGAGAACAGGTCGCCTACCTTGGCCGCCGCCCGGGCGTCGTCCGCCCCGACCACGATGCGGTCCGGCTTGAGGCTGTCGAGCACCGCCGTGCCCTCGCGCAGGAACTCGGGGTTCGACACCACCGTGATGTCGGGCCGGCCGATCACCTGCTCGACCATGCTGGCCGAGCCCACGGGCACCGTCGACTTGTTCACCACGATGGCGCCGGGCTCCAGGTGCGACGCGATCTCCTTGGCCGCCGCCTCCACGTAGGACAGGTCGGCCGACCCGTCGGCGCTCTGGGGGGTGGGCACGCACAGGAACACGAACTCGGCCCCCGCCACGGCGTCGACGGCCGAGTCGGTGAAGGTCAGTCGCCAGGCCGCCACGCTCTCGGCGACCAGGTCGGCCAGCCCGACCTCCACAATGGGCATGCGACCGGCCCGCAGCGCAGCCAGCCGGCTCGGCTCTCGCTCGGCCAGGACCACCGAATGGCCGAAGTGGGCCAGCGTGGCCGCCGTGGGCAGGCCGACGTAGCCGGCGCCGATGACGGCCACCGAGCGCGCCTCGCGGGCGTTCACGCCGCCGCCCGCTGCGCTCGGAGGGCCGGGACGAGCCGGGCCAGTCCGTCCTGCCACGGGGGCAGCGCCGGCAGGCCCGAGAGGCGCAGCGCCATGTTGTCGAGGACGGAGTTGGCGGGCCGCGGCGCCGGGTACCGGGCCGCGTCCAGCTCGGCGGCCGCGATCGGCTTGACCCGCTCGGGGTCTCCACCGGCCTCGGCCAGCACGGCCCGGACGAAGCCCCACCAGGTGGTGGCGCCCCCGTTGGTGACGTGGAAGACGCCGGGTCGGCGGTCGAGGCCGAGCGTGACAATGGCCGGCGCCAGATCGGCGGTGAAGGTGGGCGACCCCTGCTGGTCGTCGACGAAGCGCAGCTCGCCCTCCTCTCCGGCCAGGCGCAGCGCAGTGACCACCATGTTGGCTCCGTGCGCACCGCTCACCCAGCTCGTGCGCACGATGGTGGACCCCGGGCGGCACTCGCGCTCGCCGGCGAGCTTGGAGGCGCCGTACACCGAGGCCGGGTTCGGTGCGTCCCACTCGCGGTAGGGCCGGCTCCCGCTGCCGTCGAAGACGTAGTCGGTCGATACGTACACGACGTGGGCGCCCACCCGCGCGGCCGCCTCGGCCACGTTCCGGGTCCCGGTCGCGTTCACCGCGAAGGCCAGGTCGACCTCGGTCTCGCACAGGTCGACGGCGGTGAGCGCACCGCCGTGCAGTACGAGCTCGGGCCGGAAGGACAGGAACGTGTGCAGGACGGCGTCGCGGTCGTCGACGCGCATGGTGTCGATGTCGGTAGCCAGCACCTCGTGCCCGAGCCCGGGCCGCGGACCCTCGGGGCCCAACAGCGCGCAGCGCCGGCCTCCGCTCGGCACGGTCCCGGCCAGGCAGTCGCGCAGGTCACGCCCGAGCTGCCCGTCAGCCCCCGTGATCAGGATGCGCACCCGCTCAACCCTTCCCGGACCCCCAGGCGCCTTCGGCGACCGGGGCCCGCGCCACCAGCGGCTCCCACCAGTCCCGGTGGGCGGCGTACCAGGCCACGGTGTCGGCCAACCCCTCCTCCCACTCGACCGACGGCGCCCAGCCCAGCTCGGTCCGCAGCTTCGATGCGTCCAGCACGTAGCGCCGGTCGTGGCCCGGGCGGTCGGGGACGATCGTCTTGAGCGACTCCGGCTTGCCCAGCGCGGCCAAAATTCGGTCGGCCACCTCCGTGATGGAGGCCTCCACGCCGCTGCCGACGTGGTACGTCTCCCCCACCCGGCCCCGGGTCAGCACGGCGTCGATGGCGGTGCAGTGGTCGACCACGTGCAGCCACTCCCGGCGGTTCTCGGTGCTGGCGTAGAGCGTGAGCGGTTGGTCGTCGAGGGCGAGCGCGCAGAAGTGCGGGATCAGCTTCTCGGGGAACTGGTAGGGCCCGTAGTTGTTGGCGCAGTTGGTGATCGTGATGGGCAGCCCGTAGGTCTCGGCGTAGGCCCGCACGGCGTGGTCCGCCCCCGCCTTCGAGGCGTTGTAGGGCGTGCGGGGCCGGTAGGGCGACTCCTCGGTGAACGCCTCGTCGGCGTCGAGCGGGAGGTCCCCGTAGACCTCGCAGGTCGAGACGTGGTGGAAGCGGGCCACCCCGGCCTGGCGGGCCGCCTCGAGCATGGTCTGGGTGCCCAGCACGTTGGTGCGGAAGAACAGCCCGGGGTTGAGCACGGCCAGCGAGTTGTGGGACTCGGCGGCGAAGTGGACGACGGTGTCGATGTCCTCGCCCCGCAGGGCCTTCTCGGCCGCCTCGGGGTCGCAGATGTCCCCCTGCACGAAGACGATCTGGTTCTCGATGTCGGACAGGTTGGGGCGGTTGCCGGCGTAGGTGAGGACGTCGTAGACGACGACATGGTCCTTGGGGTGCTGTTCGACCCAGTAACGGGCGAAATTCGACCCGATGAAACCGGCACCTCCCGTCACGAGAAGGCGCATAGTCGGGTCATGATAGCCCAGGCCAGAACGCCTTCTCCGAGGGGTCAGCCGGGTCGCAGGTGCACCACGTCGCCCGCCGTGACGCGGTGCGGACCGCCCGCCGTCTCCACCACCAGGCGTCCCTCGTCGTCGATGGCCACGGCCGTTCCGATCAGCTCGTCGGCGGGCAGCGTGACCCGGACCTGCTGGCCCACCGTGGCGCAACGCCGGCGCACCTCGTCGGCCAGGTCCCGGCGCCCCGCCTCGTCGTCGAGCAGGGGACGCCGGGCGGCCAGCGCCTCCAGGAGGCGTTCGAGCAGGACCTTCCGGTCCACCGGCTGCGCCCTTCCGCCCAGGTCGTCCAGGCAGGTGCCCCCGGCGCCGGCCGGACCGGGCCAGGCCACGTTGACGCCGATCCCGGCTACCACGGCCGCCAGCACAGCACCGTCGAACTCGGCCTCGGCCAGGACCCCCGCCAGCTTCGCCCCTCCCACCAGCAGGTCGTTGGGCCACTTGAGCGCCGGCTCCACCCCGGCCGCCTCCCGGCAGGCGTCGGCGGCGGCGAGGGCCAGCGCCCCGGTGCAGAGATGCAGGTCGTCGGGGCGGCACCGGGGGCGCAGCAGGACCGACGCCAGCAGGTTGGCCCCCGGCGGCGACTCCCAGCGTCGGTCGAGACGCCCGCGGCCGGCCGTCTGGTGGTCGGCCACAGCCACCAGGCCGTCGGGGGCACCATGGCGGGCCTGGTCACGGAGGTACGAATTCGTGGAGTCGATCTCCTCGAACCAGCGGATCTGCCATTCGCCGCTCCACATGGCGGACACCATACGAGGCGTGCAATTGTGATGGCCCACGAGCGGAGGAAAGGTCCAGCGTGCTCCAGAAGATCCTGATCGCAAACCGCGGCGAGATCGCCGTCCGGGTCATCCGGACGTGCCGCGAGATGGGCATCGGGACCGTGGCCGTCTACTCCAACCTCGACCGTGACGCACTGCATGTCCGCATGGCCGACGAGGCCTACGCCCTGGGCGGCGAGACGGCGGCGGACAGCTACCTCAACACGGCGGCCATCCTCAAGGCCATCGAGCAGAGCGGGGCGGACGGCGTCCATCCCGGGTACGGCTTCTTCTCCGAGAACACCGACTTCGCCCGCGCCATCACCGAGCTGGGCGTCACCTTCATCGGCCCGCCGCCCGAGGCCATCGAGGTCATGGGCGACAAGATCAGCTCGCGGTTGGCCGCCGAGAAGGCGGGGGTGGCGGGCGTGCCCGGCCGCTCCGAGCCGCTGACCTCGCCCGACGAGGTGGTGGCCTTCGGCCAGGAGCACGGCTGGCCGGTCGCCATCAAGGCGGCCTACGGCGGCGGCGGCCGCGGCATGAAGGTCGTGGCCTCGCCCGACGAAGCGGCGGAGGCCATGGAGTCGGCCGCCCGCGAGGCGCAGGCCTACTTCGGCCGGCCCGAGATCTACCTCGAGCGCTACCTGGCCTGGCCGCGCCACGTCGAGATGCAGGTCCTGGGCGACACCCACGGCACCACGCTGTGGCTGGGCGAGCGCGACTGCTCGGCCCAGCGCCGCCACCAGAAGCTGGTGGAGGAGAGCCCGGCGCCCGCGTTTCCCGACGAGGTGCGCCGGGCCATGGGCGAGGCGGCGGTCAAGGTCTCGGAGGCCTGCGGCTACTACAACGCCGGCACCGTCGAGTTCCTCTTCCAAGACGGCGAGTTCTACTTCCTCGAAATGAACACCCGGCTCCAGGTCGAGCACCCCGTCACCGAGCTCGTCACCGGCCTCGACCTGGTGGCCTGGCAGATCCGCATCGCCTCGGGCGAGGCGCTCGACTTCACCCAGGACCAGATCCGCCGGGACGGCCACGCCATCGAGGTGCGCATCAACGCCGAGGACCCCAGCGGCGGGCGCTTCTCCCCCTCGCCGGGAACCATCACCTCGTTCCACCAGCCCTCGGGCCCCGGCGTGCGCCTCGACAGCGGATACGAGTCGGGCGACACCGTCTCGCAGTACTACGACAACCTCATCGCCAAGCTCATTGTGTGGGCTCCCGACCGCGAGGCGGCGCGACGACGCATGCTGCGCGCCATTTCCGAGACGCGCGTGAGCGGGGTGGCCACCACCCTGGCGGCCGACGTGGCCATCCTCAGCCACCCCGATTTCGTGGCGGCCACCCACTCCACCAAATGGGTGGAGGAGACGCTCGACCTGAGCAACCTCTCGACCGCACCGGTCGCCGGCGCCCCGGAGGCGCCCGGCGAGGACGACGTGCCCCTGGTCCAGCGCGACGTGACGGCCGAGGTGGACGGCCGGCGCTTCTCGGTGCGGCTGTGGGTGCCCGACCTGGGCACGGCGCCCGCGCCGGGGCGGGCCGGGGTGCGGCCCAAGCGGGCGGCCGCCCACGCCGTGTCGGGCACGGGGTCGGGCCAGGTCACCGTCCCCATGCAGGGCACCATCGTCAAGGTGCTCGTCTCGGTGGGCGACGTGGTCGAGGTCGGCCAGTCCATCTGCCTGCTCGAGGCCATGAAGATGGAGAACGCGGTGGCGGCGGAGAAGGACGGCGTGGTCAAGGAGGTGCGCGTCGAGCGCGGGGGACTCCGTGGGCGCCGGTGACGTCGTCGCGGTCATTGAGTAGGTGACGGCCACCCTGGCGGCGAAGGAAGCGGCCGCCGCGGTCGTCGACCGCGTCGTCGGCGACCTGGTCTCGCTGAGCCACTTCGTCCACGAGCACCCCGAGCTCTGCTTCGGCGAGTCCGTCTCGGCCCGCGCCGTGGCCGAGACGCTGCGGGCGGGCGGCCTCGAGGTCGCCGAGGGGGTGTACGACCTGCCTACGGCGCTCGAGTCGAAGGCCGGCGGCGGCGAGCTGGTGGTCGCGGTGTGCGCCGAGTACGACGCGCTGCCCGAAGTGGGCCACGCCTGCGGGCACAACATCATCGCGGCCATGGCCGTCGGGGCGGGCCTGGCCCTGGCCGCGGTGGCCGACGACGTCGGGTTGACCGTGCGCGTCCTCGGCACGCCGGCCGAGGAGGGGGGCGGCGGCAAGGTCCTGATGCTCGAGCGTGGCGCCTTCTCGGGCGTGCACGCCGCCCTGATGGCACATCCCTGGCCCACCGAGCGGCTGACCGCCACCTGCCTGGCCGTGGCCCACTTCGACGTGCACTACGCCGGTCGGGCGGCTCATGCGTCGGCCGCGCCCTGGGAGGGGGTCAACGCGCAGGACGCGCTGACCGTGGCCCAGGTCGCCATCGGCCTGCTGCGTCAGCAGTTGCCACCCGGAGACCAGGTGCACGGCGTGGTCAGGGCGAGCTCGGGGGCGGCCAACGTCATCCCGGCCTCGATCACGGCGCGCTACATGGTGCGCTCGCGCACGGCCGCGGGGCTGGCGGCGCTGCGGCCGCGGGTGGAGGCCTGCTTCGAGGCGGGGGCGACGGCCACCGGCTGCTCCCTCGAGTACGAGGAGCTGTCCCCCGTCTACTCGCACATGGAGCCGGACCCGGAGCTTCTGGGCGCCTACCGGGCCAACGCGGAGGCGCTCGGGCGGCACTTCGATGCGGACGACTCGGGGACGCCGCTGCCGACGTTCTCGACCGACATGGCCAATGTCTCGCTGGCCGTGCCCACCATCCACCCGCTCATCGGGATAGAGACGAACGGGGCGGTGAACCACCAGCGGGAGTTCGCCGCTGCCTGCGTGACGGCGTCGGCCGACGCCGCCGTGCGCGACGGCGCGGTGGCGCTGGCCTGGACGGCGATCGACGCCGCCACCGACCCCGCCCTACGCGAGCGCCTCCTCGCCCGCGCGTGATCACCGAGCACGCCCTGCTCGACGTCATCGCCGGACGCGAGGACGAATTCGTCGAAGCGATGGAGAAGGCGAAGGCCATCGTCGCCTCCAGCCCCGGGTTCGTCTCGCTCCGGGTCGAACGCTGTGTGGAGCGCCCGAGCTGCTTCCTGCTACTGGTCGAGTGGGAGCGCCTGGAGGACCACACCGAAGGTTTCCGGGGCTCGGCCGCCTACCCGGACTGGCGCGCCGCGCTCCACCACTTCTACGACCCGTTCCCGTTGGTCGAGCACTACGAGGCGGTGGTCACCGCCTGACTCACCCACACCACCTCGGCCCCTACATCCCCGCTTCGATATCCACCTCCACTTTGGTCGCCGGGGACGGTTGGAAGATGCGGTTGAGGACGATGAACTTCACGACCCAGATGATCCCGAAAGCAAAGAGATTTGCGCCGACGACGACCGCAGTGCGCGACAAGTGGCTGAGATGATGAGCGTCGCTGAAATTGTGGGCCATTGAGGTCGTCCACAGAGCGAGAACGGTTCCGCTTATCGTCATGACCCAAAAGGGAATGACTTCTTTCGACAGGCTCGACCGGCCCGACTTCCCCCACACCCATTTGCGGTTGAGGAAGTAATTGATGAAGCCCGCCACCACGTTGCAGAAGAGCGCGCTCGGCACCTCGCTCCAAAGTTGCAGGACCCCGTAAACAACCGTCAGGAGCGTGAAGGCGACGACAACTGAAACGGCCGACACCATCCCATAGCGGACGATCTTCTTGCCCTCGGGTGTATGGCAGTACCGCCAGAGGCGTGTGACGGCTTCCTCAATGCCCATGAAATCAGTCTCTTCGGGACGCGCCGGTTTGGCAAAAGCTCACGGCCAGGAGGAGCATCTCACCACAGTACCTAGGAAGATCTCACCGGTTCTACGACCTCGCTCCCTCTGGTCGAGCGGCGACGAGGCGGTGGTCACCGCCCCCCTCATGCCGGCAACGGCCCCACGAACAGGTCCAGACAGCCCTCCAGGCCGAGGATCTCGATGTCGTCGCCCCGGCCCCGCTCCCAGGCGTCCCGGCTCAGGCGGAAACGGACGGTGCGCCGCCAGCCGTCCCGTCGCCTGGCGCGGCCCTCGCCGTTGTCCTCGTAGCCCGCCGAGCGCGACGTGGCGATGGAGGCCGCGTTGTCGTCGAACGCGCCGCTGAGGGCCTCCTCTGCGCCCAGGCCGGCAAAGGCCAGATGGAGAACGGCCTGGCGCATTTCCCGGCCCAGCCCCTGCCCCTGGTGGGCCCGGCCCAGCCACGACCCTGTCTCGACCGAGCGCAGGGCTCGGAAGTGTTCGGCGCTCACGTCCTGGACGCCGACCGGCCGCCCGTCCACGAAGGCCACTGCGGTCAAGGTCCGCTTGTCCGGCGTCCAGTTGGCCCGGTGGCCCCACACCCACGGGGCCGTCGATCTCGCCCGCTCCGTCGGTTCGAGGTCGGTCCAGGCGATGAAGAAGGGCATGGTCTCCGGATCGTGGATGCCGCGATCGGCCAGCTCGATCAGTGCCTCGAATTCGTCCTCGCGCGGCAGCCGCATCTCGAGGCGGGGCGTGCGCACGGCGAGGTCGAAGACGGGCCAGAAGGATCCCTGCCCCATGGTGGTCAGCCCCCGGGCTGGTAAACGCCGAACTCCGCGCGCAGAACGTCGGACACCTCGCCGAGCGTGGCGAGCTGCTTGAGGGCGGCCTTCATCGGGACGAGCAGGTTGCCCTCGCCCCGGGCCGTCTCGGCCACGCCGGCCAGGGCCCGGTCGACCGCCGCTTGATCGCGCTCGGCTCGGACCCCGCGCGTGCGGTCGATCTGCATCTGCTGCAGCTTGATGTCGATGGGGAAGACCTCGGCCGGGTCCCCCTCGTCGTCGGTGAAGCGGTTCACCCCGACGACGACCTTCTCTCCGTCGTCGACGGCCTTGGCGAAGCTGTAGGCGGCCGCCTCGATCTCCTCCTGCATGAAGCGCTCCTCAATGGCGGCGACGGCGCCCCCCATCTTCTCGATGCGCTCCAGGTAGGCATCGGCCGCCTCCTCCACCTGGTCGGTCAGCGACTCGACGTAGTACGACCCGGCCAGCGGGTCGACGGTGTCGGCGATGCCCGACTCGAACCCGACGATCTGTTGGGTGCGCAAGGCGATCTTGGCCGCTCTCGTCGTGGGCAGTCCCAGCGCCTCGTCGAAGCCGTTGGTGTGCAGGCTCTGCGTCCCGCCCAGGGCGGCGGCCAGCGACTGTACGGTGACCCGGACGATGTTGTTCTCCGGCTGCTGCGCCGTGAGCGTCGAGCCGCCCGTCTGGGTGTGGAAGCGCAACATCTTCGAGCGGTCGTCCTTGGCCCGGAAGCGCTCGGTCATGATGCGCGCCCACATGCGGCGCGCCGCGCGGTACTTCGCCACCTCCTCGAACAGGTTGTTGTGCGCGTTCCAGAAGAAGGAAAGCCGAGGTGCGAAGGCGTCGACGTCCATGCCGGCAGCGATGGCGGCCTCCACGTAGGCGATTCCGTTGGCCAGCGTGAAGGCGATCTCCTGCACCGCCGTGGAGCCGGCCTCGCGGATGTGGTACCCGGAAATGGAGATGGTGTTCCAGTTGGGCAGGTTGGCGGCGCAGTAGGCGAACGTGTCGACGATGAGCCGCATGGACGGCCGCGGGGGATAGATGTAGGTGCCCCGCGCGATGTACTCCTTCAGAATGTCGTTCTGGATGGTGCCGCCGATCTTGTCGCCCGCCACGCCCTGCTCCTCGGCCACCAGCTGGTAGAGCAGCAGCAGAATGGCGCCGGTGGCATTGATGGTCATGGAGGTCGTGACCTTGTCCATCGGCAGGTCGGCCATCAACAGCCGCATGTCGGCCAGCGAGTCGATGGCGACACCCACCTTGCCCACCTCGCCCTCGGCCCGCGGGTGGTCCGAGTCGTAGCCCATCTGCGTCGGCAGGTCGAAGGCGCACGAGAGCCCGGTCTGCCCCGCGTCGAGGAGGAACTTGAAGCGCTGGTTGGTCGCCTCGGCTGAGCCGAACCCGGCGTACTGGCGCATCGTCCACAGCTTGGAGCGGTACATCTCGGGGTGGACGCCGCGGGTGAAGGGGAAGGCGCCCGGCTCGCCGAGCTGCGCCCCGGCGTCCCAGCCGTCGAGGTCCCCGGCGCGGTAGACGGGCCGGATCTCGATGCCCGAGTCCGTGCGTCGCTCGGCGCTGCTCTGGGGATCCTTCGGCGGTGTCACCACCAAAGACTACGGAGGTTCCGTCCCAGGGGGCCAAGCGGGCCACGGAACGGGCAGACTACGGGCGTGGATGACACTCCCGACGCAACGTTCTCGCACCTCGGCATCTGCGTGAGCGACCTCGGGCGGTCGCTCCGCTTCTACTGCGACGCCCTCGGCTTCGAGAAGGCCGAGTCCCACACCATCGGTGCGGAATTCGCTCGCCTCATGGACCTGGACGACGTGGCCGTGACGTCGCAGTTCATCCGGCGCGGCGCCACGGCCATAGAGCTGCTGGCCTTCAGCGAGCCCACCCCTCTCGGCCCGGGCGAACGTCGACCGATGTACCAGCTGGGCCTGACCCATCTCTCCTTCCGCGTGCACGACGTGGCGGCCGTGGCCGCCCGCATCGTGGAGTTCGGCGGATCCGTGGTCGAGTCGAGCCGCACCGTCATCGACCTCGCCGGCACGTCGCTGGAGTTCGTCTACTGCGCCGACCCCGACGGGGTGCGGGTGGAGCTGATGGACCTCGGCGGCTGATCGGTCTCTCCCTCGAGTTGCGCGTCCAGCTCGCGGTCGACCCGGACCGCCCTGCGCTCGTCCATGTGCATCCAGCGGAGCGCCACGGGGATCATGGGCCACAGCATGAGGGTGTCGCCCACCACCCACATGATGTCGCCCCCGACGTGGAGGTCGACCACGTAGGAGGGCCCCCACGGGTGCGGCACCGACACCCCGGCACATCCCAGGGTGCGCGCCGTGGCGCAGTAGGCGGGGAACAACTCGTGCGTCGCCCCGGCCAGCGAGAGCCCGGTGAAGGTGTCGATGGGGATGGCCAGGAACAGGTAGAAGAACTGCAGGGCCGGGTGCATGCGGTAGCGGTTGGGGTCGTTGCCGAAGATCTGGCGCCAGAACAGGTAGCCGACCACCAAGAAGGCGAGGTGCTCGGCGTTGTGGATGCTCTCGTGCTCGAGGGTGAGGTTGTACCAGCTGGTCAGGTGGCTGAGCGGGATCAACACGGCGTACAGCACGAAGGACACCACGGGGTGGCCCAAGAACGTGGCCACCTTGGAACGCAGCAGCTCGGTCACCGCAATGTGCGCCGTGCCGGTGGTCGAGCGCCAGGAGAGCTCGAGCGGCGAGGCGATGGCGAAGAGCGGGGCGGCCACCATGATGAGGAGCAGGTGTTGGATCATGTGGACCCAGAACAGCTCGCCGTCGTAGACGCCGATGAAGCTGAAGATGGACACCGCCGTGGTGAACAGCGCCCCCAGCCAGGCCGCCGTCTTTTTCGCCGACCAGCGGTGGCGCGGGTGCAGGGCGTTGTTGCGCCGCACGGCCCACAGGTAGATGACCAGGGCGGCCAGGATCATGGCCACCGGCACGAACTCGAACTGGGTGGAGAACAACTGGTGGCCCGCCAGCGGGGGCAGCCCCCCGTCGTCGAGCGCGGCGATCACACCGGGGACCGTACCGCCCGGCTCAGCCGTGCTGCCAGACGCGCTGGGAGATACCCCGCTTGCCGTCGAGTGCCGCCGCGTCGAGGGCGGCCAGCTCGTCGTCGGTCAGGCGCCAGCCCAGGGCGCCGGCGTTCTGCTCCGCCTGGCTGCGGTTCTTGGCCCCCGGAATGGGCACCGCGCCCCGGGCGATGAGCCAGGCCAGGGCCACCTGGCTGGGCGTCTTGCCTCCGTGGGCCTCCCCGATCGTGCGCAGCACCGCCACGATCGTGTCCACCTCCTCCATCGGGTGGGACGAGAAGTTGCGCTTGCCCGGCGGCGGGTTCCCGGCCGAGTACTTGCCGGTCAAGCGCCCCTGCCCGATCGGAGAATAAGCCAGCGGCACCACGCCGAGCTCGGCGCACGTGGCGATGAGGCCGCCGCGCCACGGCAAAGCGCGGAGCAGCGAGAACTCGATTTGATTGCTGGCCAGCCGCAGGCCGCGCTGGCGCAGGGCGGCGTCGATGGACCGGGTCTCCTTGCTGGAGTAGTTGGAGACCCCGACCGCCTTCACCAGTCCCTCGCCGTGCGCCGCCGCCAGGGCGTCGGCCAGCGCGCCGTGCGAACGCAGCGAGAGCGGCCCGTGGATCTGGTACAGGTCGATGCTCTCGACACCGAGCCGCTCCACGGAGTGCCGGGCGGCCGAGACCAGCGCGGCGCGGACGTTGACCTTCCAGGGCATGGGCATCCACTTCGACGCGATGACCACGCGGCCTCGCACCGTGGGCTCGGCGGCGAGCAGGCGGCCGATGATGCGCTCGCTCTCGCCGCCGCCGTACACCTCGGCCGTGTCGAAGAGGACGACGCCGGCCTCGATGCTGGCGTCCCAGGCCTCCTTGATGGTCGCCTCGGTGAGCGACTGGTCGTAGCCGCCCATGCCCCAGGTGCCCTTGTCGCCCCAGGCCCAGGTCCCCACGCCCAACGGCGGTATGGCCACGCCGGAGCCCGGCAGCTCAATCCGGTCACTCGCCTGCGGGGGTGCGGTGTCGGTCACGCCCCCGCTCCCGCCCACTCGAGGTGCGCCTCGACGGCGGCGCGCCAGGCCTCTGGATGCGTCAGCTGCGGCGAGTGGTAGGCGCCCGGGATCAGCGTGAGCCGACCGTCGCCCACCTCGGCCGCCAGTTCGGGCGCCTGGTCGACCAGCGAGTGATCGTGCTCACCGACGATGACCGTCGTCGGGCACGCGATGGAGGAGAGCCGCCTGCGGAGCGACCCCGGGCCGTCCTCGACGTCGGCCCACAGCTCGGTCCCGAGTGCCTTGAATGCGTAGGCGTCCGTGCCGGCGAGGATCTCGTCCTTCTCCTTCTGCCATGGGGCCGGGACGGCCGCATCGATCAGATCGTCCTCCGGCCCACGTATCGCGAGCGTGGGCATGCCGCGCTCCGGATCGAACGCCGCCACGAACTCCGTCACCATTTTTCTCATCTCTTCGTCGGGCGGCTGGAAGGACCAGGCGCTGGTGTCCATCAGGATGAGGGAGCGGACCAGGTCAGGACGCTCGAGCACCATGGTCAGCACGACCCGTCCCCCCATGGAGTGGCCCAGCAGGTCCACCGGAGGCCCGCCCACGACCTCAATGAACGCGGCCAGGTCCGAAGCCAGCTGATCGATGCTGTAGGCGTCGAGCGTCCCGAACTTGGTCGAGTGCCCGTGTCCGCGCTGGTCGACGGTCACCACGCGGCGCCGCTCGGCCAGCTCGTCGACCTCGAGCGCCCAGTCGTGCGAGGAGCCGGTGAAGCCGTGGCACAGCACGAGGGTGGGAGGTCCACTCCCCCGCTCCGACCAGGCCAGGTCGGCGTCGTTCACGTGGGCGGTCTGCGACTCCGAGGTGAGGGTCATGCCCTCTGTCTAGCTGGTGAGCCAGCTCAGGGCACGGCCGCCAGCTAATCGCCGGCGTCCACCGACAGCGTCTGGACGGCAGACGCCGGCGCGGGTGAGGTCTCGGTCTGGTCCGAGGCGACGGAGGCACCCGGGGTGACCGACACGTTGGTGCACGAGCGCGCCTGGTTCCAGGCGGCCAGCGCCTGGGTGGCGGCGGCACCCGTCAGCGGCTGCGGCAGGTCGTCGACGATCACGGCCGGCCGCCACACCACCGAGTCGATGCGACGGCCGGTGGCGGTGATGATCAGCGAGCCGCTGGCGTTCTCCGGCGGCGAGTTGTCGTAGAAGGCGAAGTTCCCCAGCCCGTAATCGACGTAAGCCGAGCCGAGATACCCGCCGCCCAGCAGCACGTGCGCGTGGGTGCCGATGACGATGTCGGCTCCCGCCTGCACCAGCACCTGGGCCAGCGGCTCCTGCAGTGGGTTGGGACAGGCATCGAGCTCGGTGCCCCAGTGCAGGTAGACGATGACGGTGTCGGCCCACAGGCGGGCCGCCTCCACCTCGGCCACCAGGTCGTTCACGTCGTACGCAGAGGCAAGGCCCGGCTGGGTCGCCGTGGCCGTCCAGGCCGTCTGCAGGTCCGAGTCGATCACCTGGGTAGCGGCGATGATGGCGATGCGCTCGCCGTGGATGGTCGTCTCGTACGGCATGAAGGCCTGCTGCGCGTTCTGGCCGATGCCCAAAATCGTGTAGCCCGTCTGGGCCCTGGCGGCCAGGGCGTCCTCCAGTCCCGGCATGCCGCAGTCCTCGCCATGGTTATTGGCCTCGGTGATCAGCGTCACGCCGGCACCCTGGAAGGCGTTGATGATGGACGGCGGAGCGTAGAAGACGTACTGCTTGGGCTGGGCGTCAGGGCACGTCCCGTCGGTGGTGAGTGCCGACTCGTAGTTGACCATCGACAAGTCGACGCCCGACAGCAGCTGGGGCACCGTCGGCCCCAACGCGTCGGTCGGGTCGGCGGCCAGGCGGTCCCCCAGGTTAGTGCCGACCGGGAAGTGCACGTCGCCGCCGAAGGCGAAGGTGACCGGCTGGCCGTTCCCGTCCCAGTCCGGATCGAGACGCGGATTGACGCCCGGACGAGGGGGCGGCTTGTGGTGATGCCTCGCTCCCCCGTGGCTGGCGCTGGCTGCCGAGGGATGGCCGCTGCCCCGGGTGAACAGCACCACGGCCAGCAGGGCCAGGACGAGGAGACCGGTCGCCCACATGCGCCGGTTGCGTTTCACCCGCCGCGAGGTCAGCGCGGGCAGCTCGAGCGGCGGCAGCGGCGGCGCGTCGCTCTCGGGGGCCGGGCGCGTGAGCAGATCGGTCGGCGGCGTGGCGCCAGCTTAGGCGTCGGTCCTCGCGGGCCCAGGGAAGGCCCGGCGGGTTATTCGCTCCGGCGCCGACGAGCACAGGCGGGTCGGTGCCGACGAAGCACGGCTGAATGGCTCGCTCCACCTTGCCGACGACCGACCTGCCGCGGCGAGGAGAGAAACGCTTGGCCGACTGCATCGACGGTGCCTCGATGAACTTGAACGACGCCACGGATACCACCACCGTGGCCAGGCAGAAGATCAGGAGTTTCTCTGCGGCGCTCGCCATGGGGAGCAGGGCCACGATCAGCGTGAGGATGAGGTAGTGCCAGACGTAGACGGAGTAGGAGATTCGTCCGACATACCGGAAGGGGCGGAGCGAGAACAACCGGCCAAATGGTGACCTCTGGTCGAGCACGCTGAGCACCAACGCCGCCGCGCCGACGGCTACGAGAGGATTGGCCCACACGAACCAGCTGGCGCTGGTCGTATGGATGCGCAAGGCCACCCAGGCGAAGAGGACGAGGGCCACCAGGGTGGCCGGTGTCGTCCAACGCGGTCTCCACCCCGTGTGCATCTTCCAGGCCACGAACGAACCGAACATGAGCCCGAAGAAGTTGGTCGGGGTCGAGAAGTAGGCGTACCACACGTTGTGCTTGACGACGTCGGCCAACACGCCGAGTGCCCAGGCCTCGATGGCGAACGACAGCGTGGCGACGCCGACCCATTTGGGCTGCCACCGCAGCAACAGGACGAGCACGAGCGGCCAGAGAAAATAGAACTGTTCTTCGACGCTCAGTGACCAGATTTGGTCGATGCCCCAGCCGTTCGCCCACGAGAACGAGCTGAGGGTCATGTCGTAGAAGCCGCTGAAGGCGGCGCCCGTCGTGGCCAGTGCTCGCCACATTGGGTAGCCGACCCGGACCGAGTAGATGAGACGGGACAGCACGAACGCCACGGCGAGCATGGCAAAGAGCGTCGGAAGAAGCCTCAGCGCCCGTCGCCGGTAGAAGGAGCCGATCGAGATCCGTCGGTTGACTTCGTGCTCCTCGAGGAGAAGGGAGGTGATCAGGAAGCCGGACAGGACGAAGAAGATGGTGACGGCTTCCCCTCCCCCAATGATGGGATCCCCGCTCCAGAGGAAGAAGGCGTGGGCCGCCAGGACGAGGACCAGGGCCAATGCCCGCACCCCGTCAAGGGCCGGTCGCCGCCCAAGCGTCCACAGCTCCCCCCGCGCCCCCCCGCCGTCCTCGGCCATGACTCCCTGCCCCCCGTCCCCCAGGCATCCCTACGCCTGGGATAACGGGCGAGGGGGCCTCAGTGCACGTGTGGCATGCAAAGATCGTCGTACTCGGCGATGACGATCTCTCCGGCGTCGGGCCCGCAGGCCGGGCAGGCCGGGTCCTGGCGGACCTTGAAGGTGCGGAAGGACTCCTCGAGCGCGTCGTAGGACAACAGACGCCCAACAAGCGTGTCCCCCAGGCCGAGCAGGATCTTGATGGTCTCGATGGCCTGAATGGAGCCGATGATCCCGGGGAGCACTCCAAGTACCCCGGCCTCGGAGCACGACGGCGCCAGCTCGGCCGGCGGCGGCTCGGGGATGAGGCAGCGGTAGCAGGGCCCGCGGTAGGGATCGAAGACCGTGACCTGCCCCTCGAAGCGGAAGATCGAACCGTGCACGACCGGGATGCGCTTCAGCAGCGCGGCGTCATTGACCAGGTAGCGGGTCGGGAAGTTGTCGGTCCCGTCGACGATGACGTCATAGCCGTCGATGATCTCGAGGACGTTGTCGGCGCCCAGGCGCACGTCGTAGGTGACGACGTTCACGTCGGGGTTCAGGGCGGTGAGCGTCTTCTTGGCCGAGTCCACCTTGCGCTCGCCCACCCGGTCCATGTTGTGCAGGATCTGGCGCTGCAGGTTGGACTCGTCGACGACGTCCATGTCGATGATGCCCAACGTCCCCACGCCGGCGGCGGCCAAGTAGAGGGCGGCCGGCGACCCCAGGCCCCCAGCGCCCAGGAGCAGCACCTTGGAGTTGAGGAGCTTGAGCTGGCCCGTCTCGCCCACCTCGGGCAGGAGCAGGTGGCGCTGGTAGCGGTTGCGCTGGGCCGGGGTCAGGGCCTCCGGCGCCTTCCACGGGCGCCCGTCGTCCTTCCACTTGTTGAACCCACCGATCAGGGACTGCACATCTGAATATCCGAGGTCCTGCATCGTCTTGGCGGCGAAGGCCGACCGCACCCCGCCGGCGCAATAGACGACGATCGGGCCGGACTTGTCCGGCAGCTTGCCCTCGACCTGGAACTCGAGGTGCCCCCGGGGCAGATGCACGGCGTTCGGGATGGCTCCCTGCTCGTACTCGTCGGGCTCGCGCACGTCCAGGAAGGTCACGCCACCCTGCTCCAGCAGGGCCTCGGCGTCGGGTGGCTCGACTTCGCGGATGGATGCCTTCGCCTGGTTCAGAAGCTCTCGGGGAGTGGCCACGCGTACCTCCGGGTCACACCGGCCGATCGGCCGGCCTCGAACCGTAAAACACTACCAGCGGGGTCAACTATTCCCTGCCGGCCGGGCCGTCGCCTCCCCGGTGCGAGACTGCGGCCCCATGGAGCTCCACGAGGCCATCCGGCGGCGCGCCATGGTGCGCAGCTTCTCCTCCGAGCCGCTGGACGCCGGGGTCGTCGACCGGTTGCTCCATGCCGCGCTGCGCTCCCCGACGGCCGGCAACACCGGCGGGACGGTCTGGGTCGTGCTCGAGGGGACCGCGCAGACCTCCGTTTATTTCGAGGCCACCACCGACGAGGACTGGCGCCGCGCCTACCGGAATTGGATCGAGGGGTTGCAGCGGGCCCCGGTCGTCCTGCTGGCCTACACCTCGCCCGAGGCCTATGTCGCCCGCTACGCCGAGCCGGACAAGAGGGACGCCGGGCTGGGGGAGGAGACGGAGGCGTGGGCGATGCCCTACTGGTACGGGGACGCCGCCTTCGGCGTCATGGCCGTCCTGCTCGGGGCCGTCGACGCCGGACTGGGCGCGAGCATTCTCGGCACCTTCCGGGGTGAGGAGGAGCTGGCGCGCCGGCTCGACGTCCCCGGCGGCTGGCGCCTGTTCTGCGCCGTGGTGCTCGGGCATCCCGACGGGCAGGACCACCGGTCGGCCTCGCTGGACCGCGCCCGGCCGCGGCGCGCCGAGCGCATCCATCGCGGCCGGTGGTGAGTGCGACGCCCTGAGCCACCTGTCGCGCCCGGAGCTCGCTTTAGGCTCGACGCATGTCACGGGTCATCGTCAGCGCAAGTGACGACAACTACCTGCCGCTGGCGAAGGGGCTGTGGTTGTCGTTGCGGGAATCCCCCTACGATCTGGCGTTCGTCGACTTCGGGAACGCCGATCGGACCAAGCAGTGGCTCGAGGCCACCTCGCCGGCGGTCAGGATCGTCTCCGTGCCGAGCGCAGTCGACCGGTGGGTCACGGACCTGGCTCGGGCCCACTATCACCGCGCCCTCCTGATACGCCCGTTCCTCCCCGAGATGCTGCCCGAATGGGAGACGATCCTCTGGCTCGACTCGGACTGCTGGGTACAGGACCTCGGCTCGGTCGAGCTGATCTTCGACGTGGCCGAAGACCGCCGGGACTGCGCCGTGGTGACCCCACTGCTCGATCTGGCTTACTACCCGCTGTTCGACTTCCCCGCCCAATTCATACGGGACAACGTCAGCGCAGTCTACGACGCGTTCTACGGCGCCGACGTCTCCGCCGATCTCTCCCTGCGACCCATTCTCTCAATGGCCTCGTTCGCCATGCGACGCGACAACCCGCTCTGGCACGAGTGGGCGGCCGAAATCGAGCGTCTCTTTCGCTGCCACGAAGGAGTGGCGGAGAACATCCTCCACGTCGCCGAGCAAACCGCTTTCAATTATCTGGCCTACTCGAGCGGCAAGTACGTCGCCCTGAGCGCCCGGCACAGCTTCGTGGCCAGCCTCGGACCCTTGACCCGCGACCACGAGGGAACGGTGGTGGTGCATGAGCCGGAACACCGTCGAGTCGGGATCATCCAACTGAACGGTGTCACCGACGGGCACGCCACGCGCTACCTCGACGAGGGATTGCTCTTCGGCGGAGGGAGCTACCTGACACCCGAGGACCGCGCGCACCTCCTCTCGCTGCGACGATCTTGACCGGCGCCGAAACCGTCAACCCACGCGCTTGGACAGCAGGTGCTCCGGCCCCTCCTGCCAGCGCGCCATGGCCCACAGCAGGTCCGACAGCCGGTTGAGATAGGGCAGGACGAACGAACCGTCTTGGGGCTCGGCCACGGCCAGCCGCTCGGCCCGGCGCACGACGGCACGGGCCAGGTCGAGCGCGGCGGCGGTGCGGTTCTCCCCCGGGATGGTGAAGTCGCTCGGCATGTCGAAGCGCTCGCGCAGGTCGTCGATCGAGGCCTCCAACGCACGCACCATGTCCGGCGTCACCAAGGTCGACCCCGCCTTCAGCTTGGCCCGGTTCTCCGGCGCGGTGGCCACCTCCGCCATCAGCACGTAGAGGTCGCGGGCCAGGGCGGTCAGGCGGTCGTGCGCCTCCGAGCCCGGCTCGGTCTCCGCCCGCGCCACCCCGATGACGGACTGCGCCTCGTCGACGGCGCCGTTGAGCTCGATCCGCCACGAGTCCTTGCCCACCCGCCCGCCGAACAGCAGGCCAGTGGTGCCGTCGTCGCCCCGCTTGGTGTAGATCCTGGGTGGCACCACGCGGGATGCTACCGGGGCCGTCAGGAGGCATCGTGAGGCGCCGGTAATCTTGAAGGCTTATGGCCCCCTCGCCCGAACTCCTCGGACGCCTCGACCCGTCCGCGTCCCCGTACCTGCAGGCGCTGCGGCAGCGCACCGTCGTCTTCGACGGCGCCATGGGCACCAATCTGCAGCTGCTCGGTCTGGGGGCGGACGACTTCGGCGGCCCCGAGCTCGAGGGGTGCAACGAGGTGCTGGTCGAGACGCGGCCCGACCTGGTGGCCCAGGTGCACCGCTCCTTCTACGAGGTCGGCTGCGACGTCGTCGAGACGGACACCTTCGGGTCCACGTCGGTCGTGCTGGCCGAGTACGGGTTGGCCGACCGGGCCCGCGAGCTGACCCGCCGGGCGGCCGAGCTGGCCTGCTCGGTGCGTGACGAGTTCTCAGGGCCGGAGCGGCCGCGCTGGGTGGCCGGCTCCATGGGGCCCGGGACCAAGTTCCCGACGCTCGGCCAGATCTCGTACGCCGACTTCCGCGACGCCTACGAGGAGCAGGCGCTCGGGCTGCTCGAGGGCGGCGTCGACCTCCTCCTCATCGAGACGCAGTTCGACCTGCTGTCGGTCAAAGCCGCCATCAACGGCGCCCGCCGGGCCATGACGGCGCTGGGGCGGATCGTGCCGCTGCAGACGCAGGTGACCATTGAGCTGACCGGCCGCATGCTGCCCGGCACCGAAATCGGCGCCGCCCTGACCGTGCTCGATGCCATGCAGGTCGACGTGGTCGGCCTCAACTGCGCCACCGGACCGGTGGAGATGAGCGAGGCCCTGCGCCATTTGTCGGGGGCCAGCCGCGTCCCCATCTCCTGCATCCCGAATGCGGGCCTCCCGTCGGTGGTCGACGGCCAGATGCACTACGACCTCACGCCCGAGGGCCTGGCCGATCACCTGCACCGCTTCGTCACCGAGTTCGGCGTGGCCGCCGTCGGCGGGTGCTGCGGCACCACGCCGGACCACCTGGCCGCGGTGGTCGAGCGCTGCGCCGGCGCGGTGCCGGCCGTGCGCACCCCGGTGCACGAGGCTGCGGCGGCCTCCATCTACACGTCGGTGCCCTTCAAGCAGGACACCTCGTTCCTGGTGGTGGGTGAGCGCACCAACGCCAACGGGTCCAAGGCCTTCCGCGAGGCCATGCTCGCCGGCGACTGGGACACCTGCGTGGCCATGGCGCGCGACCAGATCAAGGAGGGCTCGCACCTGATCGACGTGTGCGTCGACTACACGGGCGCCGACGGCGTGGCCGACATGACCGAGGTGGCGTCGCGGCTGTGCACGCAGTCGAGCGTGCCCCTCATGGTCGACTCCACCGAGGGGCCGGTCGTGCGCGCCGCGCTGGAGTGGATCGGAGGCCGGCCCATCCTCAACTCGGTCAACCTCGAGGAGGGCGACGAACCCGGCACCCGCCTGGACACCTTCCTGCGCCTGGCTCGCGAGTTCGGGGCCGCGGTCGTGTGCACGTGCATCGACGAGGAGGGCCAGGCGCGCACCCGGGAGTGGAAGCTGCGCGCCGGCGCGGAGTATCCGCGACATCGCCGTCGAGCGCTACGGCCTGGCCCCCGAGGACCTGCTGTTCGACGCCCTGGCCCTGCCGCTGTCGACCGGCATGGAGGAGAGCCGGGGCGACGGGATCGAGACGATCGAGGGCATCCGCTCCATCAAGGCCGAGCTGCCGGGGGTGTCGACCATTCTGGGTCTGTCCAACGTGTCGTTCGGCCTGAACCCGGCCGCCCGCCAGGTGCTCAACTCGGTCTTCCTGCACGAGTGCGTGGAGGCCGGCCTCGACTCGGCCATCGTGCACGCGTCGAAGATCCTTCCGTTGTCCCGGATCGACGAGCGGGCCAAGGAGGTCTGCCTCGACCTGGTCTACAACCGGCGCACCGACGACTACGACCCCCTGCAGGAGCTGCTGAGCCTGTTCGAGGGGGTCAAGGCCAGCACGGGCCCGCCGGACGAGCACCTCGACTGGCCGCTGGACCAGCGGTTGAGCCAGCGCATCATCGACGGCAACCGCAACGGGCTCGAAGGCGACCTCGAGCAGGCGCTCGGGGACGGCCTGGGCGCGCTCGACATCGTCAACGACATCTTGCTGGCCGGCATGAAGGTCGTGGGCGACCGCTTCGCCTCGGGCGAGATGCAGCTGCCCTTCGTGTTGCAGTCGGCCGAGACCATGAAAGCGGCCGTCGCCTACCTCGAGCCCCACATGGAGAAGACGGACCAGGGTGGCAAGGGCACGGTCGTGCTGGCCACGGTCAAGGGCGACGTGCACGACATCGGCAAGAACCTGGTCGACATCATCCTGACCAACAACGGCTACCTGGTGGTCAACCTCGGCATCAAGGTGGGCATCAACGAAATGGTGGCCGCCGTCGAGGAGCACAACGCCGACGCCATCGGCATGAGCGGCCTGCTGGTGAAGTCGACGCTCATCATGCGCGAGAACCTGATCGAGCTGAACGATCGCTCGATGTCGACGATCCCGATCCTGCTGGGCGGCGCCGCGCTGACCCGCACCTACGTCGAGCGCGACCTGCGCGAGGTCTACGACGGCCGCCTCTTCTACGGGCGCGACGCCTTCGAGGGCCTGCGCACCATGGACCGCCTGGTCGAGCTGAAGCGCAACGGCGAGGAGGACCCGTTGTTCGGGCGCGAGATCTCCGAGCGCAACGTGCCCAAGCGCAGCCGCCTCGATCCTGACACGTCGCTCGTGGAGGGCCAGCCGGCCCGCTCCGACGTGGCGGCCGACAACCCGCTCTTCCCGCCGCCCTTCGTGGGCACTCGCGTGGCCAAGGGGATCCCCCTCGACGACATCGCCGAGTACATCAACCTGACCGCGCTCTTCCGGAACCAGTGGGGCTTCCGACCCGAGAACGGCGAGAACGACGCCGAGTTCAAGGACCGGGTCAAGGCGACCTTGCGCGAGCAGCTGGCCAAGGCCAAGGAGGCCGACCTGCTCGTGCCCCAGGTGGCCTACGGCCACTTCGCCGCCAACGCGGAGGGTAACGACCTGGTCATCTGGAAGGACGAGACGCGCTCGTCGGAGTGGATGCGCTTCACCTTCCCGCGCCAGCGCAAGGAGCCCTGGCTGTGCATCAGCGACTTCTTCCGGCCGGTTGGCTCGGGCGACGAGGACTTCGCGACGTTCATGCTGTGCACCATCGGGTCGCGGGCCTCGGAAGAGACGGCCCGCCTGTTCGGCGAGGACCGCTACCAGGACTACCTCTTCCTGCACGGCCTCAGCGTCGAGATGGCCGAGGCGACGGCCGAGTACTGGCACCGCCGTATTCGAGAGGAGCTGGGTTTCGCTCAGGAGGACGGCCCGACGCTGACCGGCCTGTTCCGCCAGCAGTACCGGGGCGGCCGCTACTCGTGGGGCTACCCGGCCTGCCCCGACCTGAACGACAACGCCAAGGTGGTGGAGCTCCTGGGAGGGGACCGCATCGGCGTGACCGTGAGTGAGGGGTTCCAGCTGTACCCCGAGCAGACGACCGACGCCATCGTCTGTCACCACCCGGAGGCCAAGTACTTCGTCGCATGAGGACGAGGCCGGGTGGGGGCGCTGCCGGCCTGGCCCGGGCGGCCGCCGTCGACCTCTGCCTCGGTGTCGGATGCTGCCTCGGTCTCCTCATAGGCCTGGGCGCCGGGTCCTCCGGCGCGGCGACGAGCACGAGCACCAGCACCAGCACCAGCACCACGGCTCCCCAGTCGGCCCTGGCCACCGTCGTGCTGAGCGAGCTGGGCCCGGGCTACGCGGTGACCTCGGAGGGCCCGCTCGACGCCGGCTCGTTCGCCTCGAGCGCGCCCGACCCGTCCGCGGCCTCGGGCGCGCTGGCCTCGCTCGGCACATCGATCGCCACCTACCAGCGGGAGTGGGCCGACGACGGGGGCAGCAACGAGGTGCAGGACCTGCTGGTCAAGTTCCCGTCGTCCGCGCCGGCGCAGATCTTCCTAGCAGCCGTGCAGCGCTCGCTCGACTCCGGCGAGATCCTCAAGTCGGGCCCCGTGGCCGGCGTCCCGGGGGCCCGGACGGTCAAGTACTTCGCTTCCACCAGCGCGGAGGGCGTGGGGCAGGCCATCACCATGCGCGCCGGTGTCTACGTCGACCTGCTGTCGTTCTTCTCCGCTTCGGGTGCCGTACAGCCGATCACGCCGGCGGACGCCGCCGTGCTCGCCAAGGCCCAGCACGCCGCCATGGCGTCCGCGCCGGGCGGGACGACGACGGCTCCGGGGTCGTCTCCGCGAGGCGACGCATTCGGCTGGATCGTCTTGGGGGCGGGGGTGGCGGTGGCGGCGCTCGTCTCGTTCGGGTTGGTCAGGCGCAGCCGGTCGAGGGCCCCCTCAGGCTAAGCGGGTGCGCACCCGGGGCGCGCCGGTCAGGGGGGTGGGGACGACGACGTGGTCGTGCTCGTGGCGGTCGTAGTCGTGGTCGGTGAGTTGTTGCCGCCGGTCGTCGCGGCGCTGGTCGTGGACGTGGTCATCTGGGACCCGTTCGAAATTGTCGTCGATGTGGTCGAGAGCGGGACGGTCACCTGGGTTGTCGGAGCCATCGAGGTGGTGGACGTGGTGGACGTTGCAACCGGTGCGGCTCCCGTGTCGGGGCTCACGCACCCGGGGGGCGGGCCGGACGAGCCCTGCTGTCCGGGCATGAGCACCGTGCCGGCGCAGCCGAAGTTCGACAAGACGGTGTCGCCGGTCACCGTCGAGCCGTCCGGGAGGGTGTATTCGGTTTTTTGTTCCCTGATGTAGCCCTCGCCGTCAACGGAGACCCACGTCGTCTTCCCGGCAAAGCCGCTGCTCTCGATGATGGCGTCGGCGGCACGGATGGTGGAGATCTGCTCGGGCGTGAGACCGCTGGTGTCGGGGTCTTGAAGCCCGGTCTCGGACAGCTTGTAGATGGTCACCGGCACGCCGTCGACACTCCCCGTGCCGGCTGGCTGCACGCCTTGGATCTCCTGGGTCTCGAGGTCGAGATACCCGGTGCCGCCGGCCAGACCCTGCATGTCCAACGCTCCCGCCACCTGGCCAAGCGTGCCCTCGACCGAGCTGGCAAAGCCAGAAAGCGGTGCGCCCAGTCCAGCCTGGTCCGGCCCGGCGAGACCGTAGTCACCGCCACCGAACTCCCAGACGTCCGTCCCGTTGTCGTAGAGCGTGATCGTCCCAAGGGGTCCCTCATCCGTAACCGTCACCATGGCGTAGGGGTTGGTATCGACCGTGCCATGCCCGGTTGTGGGGGACAGCAGGCCCGAACAACTCGCGGCTGACAAAGAGCTCGACCCGGTACCCGCTTGCGGACACTGGGTGGGCGACGTCGTAGTGTCGCTGTAGGTCATGTCGTAGCTGCCCGAGTCGGTGGTGACGCTCATCGCGGACAACACCGACGCCATGGCGACATGGTCGCCGCGTCCCGCCCCGCCCTTGCCAGCAGTCCCGCTTCCGCCCGACGCCAGCGTCAAGGCGACGGGTACGGCGACCGCCGCCGCGCACACGAGGCAGGCCACGGCAACGACAATCGGGGCGTGCCGGCGTCGGCGGGCTGAGCCGGAGTCTGGTTCGTCCTCCACGTACAGAGGGACGGACTCATCACCGGGGTCGACATCACTCGAAGCGGAGCGCAACGGCACGGCCTGTCCCTACGGGTCTGTCGTGGTGGTAGTCGTGGTGGTGGTCGTCGTCGAGCTCGTCGGCGACTCCGTCGCGGGCGTGGTGGTGGTGGAGGTCGTCATCTGGGGGCCGACCGAAATCGTCGTCGGGGTGCTCGAGAGCGGGCCGCCCACCGGGGTCGTCGGAGCGGTAGACGTCGTGGACGCCGACGCAGGGGCGGCTCCCGTGTCGGGGCTCACACACCCCGCGGGTGGGCTGGATGATCCCTGCTGCCCGGGCATGAGGACCGTGCCGGCACAGCCGAAGTCGGAAAAGGTCGCCTCACCCATCGACGTCGAGCCGTCGGAGTATTTGGCGGTGGAGACCGACTGGCGGATGTAGCCGCTGGCGTCGATGGAGACCACCGTGCTGACCCCGAGATAGCCATTCTGGGCCAGGACGGCGAGGGCCTGGCTGATGGTGGTCGACTGCTCCGCCGTCAGATCGGGGAGATCGGCCTCCTCCGAGGGATCGAGGAATACCCGGTACTGGTCGACGGCGACGCCGTCGACCGTGCTCGTCCCGGTGAAGTCGGCACCCGTGATCTCCTGCTGATCGAGATTGAGGTAGCCGGTGGGGCTGGCCAGCCCGAGCATCGCCGATGCGCCCTCGCGCTGGCCGAGTGTGCCTTCGACCAGGCCGGCGAATCCGGAGAGGGGCGAGCCGGCACCGCCGGTCGTGGAACCAGGCGAGAGTCCGTAATCGGCGCCTCCCAACTCCCAGATGTCGTTGCCATCCGTGCGCAGCGTCACCGTTCCGAGGCCGGGCACCTGCGATGTGGCCACCATCGCGTACGGGTTGGTGTCGACGATGGCTTGACCGGTGATGGGTTCGCCGCCCTGCGCATTGGTGCCCGAGATTTCGCCGCACAATTCTTGCGTCACCTCGCCGGGGCCGGTCGCGGTTTGCCCGCTCGCCGGTTCGACCACGTTGGTGCACTGCGACGTGGGGGTGGTGGTCGGTGAACTCGTCGGCGAGCTTGGGCCCGAGAACTGGTAGGTGACGTTGAAGCTGCCCGAATCGGTGGTGGCGCTCAGCGCCGACAACACCGATGCCATGGCGGTGCGATCGCCGTGACCCGCTCCTTCCTTGCTGGCGCGTCCGTCTCCGCCCGATGCCAGCGTCAAGCCGACGGGGACGGCGACCGCCGCCGCGCACACGAGACAGACCACCGCAACGACCGGACCGCGGCGGCGGCGGCTCGGCGCGCCAGCCTGCGGCTCGTCCTCCACATACAGGGGGACGGACTCGCCCGTGCGGTCGGCGTCGGAGTCTCCCGGGCGGAACACGGCCGATCCCTACGGTGCCGTCGTGCTGGTCGGCGCGACTGTGGTCGTGGTGGTGAGTGGCAGCGTCGTGGTCGTGCTGGCCGGCTCCGTCGAGGTGGTGCTGGTGGTCGGCAACGTGGTCGGAGTCGTGACCACCGCGCCGTTGCTCGGAGTCAGGACGCTCGACGACGTGGTGGTGGTTGTTGTTGTGGTCGTCGTCGGTGCGGTGCCCGTGTCCGGGCTGACGCAGCCCGCCGCCGGGCCGGTCGAGCCCGTCTGGCCCGGCATGAGCGCGGTGCCGGCGCAGCCAAAGTCGGAGAACGTCGCCGTGAGCACGGACGTGCCGCCGTCAGCGAAGTGGGTGGTCGAGACGGCCTCGCGGATGAACCCGCTGGCGTCAATGCCCACCACCACGGTGGTGCCCGTGAAGCCCTGCTGGTCGAGCACGGCCACGGCGTTGTCGATCGTCGTCGCCTCTTCCGGCGTGGTGCCGGGACTCGTGGCGAGCTGGCTCGGGTCCACCGTGACGTCGTAGTTGGTCACGGCGACACCGTCGACCGTTCCCGTGCCCTCCTGCGTGGCGCCACTGACAGACGGCAGCGTGAGATCGAGATAGCCGGTGGGGCTGGCCATGCCCAACATCGCTACGGCGCCGTCACGCTGGCCCAGCGTGCTCTCGACCAAGCCGGCGAAGCTCGACAGGGGCGAGCCGCTCGTGTTGGCGTCGTCCGCTGCCGGCGTCAGGCCATTGTCGGCGTACCCGACCTCCCAGTAGTCGGTGCCGTCCACCCGGACTCCGACGTCGAGGCCGTTGCCCGTGACCTGGGGGTTCGTGCTCCCCACGGCGGCGGATGCCGCCATGGCCGTCGGGTTTGTGTCGATGATGCCCGTGCCCGAGACCGGTGTCTCGCTCGAGTCGCTGCTGACGGACGTCGGCGGGGTCGAGGTCAGCGAGTAGGTGAACTGGAAGCTGCCCGAGTCCGTCGTCGTGCTCAGGGCCGACAGCACGTCATGCTCGGCCGGCCCCTGGGCCAGCCGGGGGTGCGCAGCATGGTGGTGCCCGCGCGCCGCCACTGCCGCCGGTCCGCTCGAACTCAGCGCGAGCGCGATAGGAGTGCCCACGGCAGCCAGGCACACGGCGATGGCAACGATGAACCCGACCCGCTTGCCGCTCGGACGTCGCCCGTCGGGCTCTGCAGCGTCATCGAGCCACAGGCCGTCGTTGCCGTCACCCCTCGAGCCGGGACCCGCCCCCTGTCGGTGTGGCATGGCAACCCCCTTGCTCCGTTGCCTCGCTCGGCCCAGCGTCGAGCGGGGAGCCGAAGTCGTGGCCGCATGGTACCCCCGCCTCAGACGGCCAGTGCGGCGTCGCTCGGTTCTCCCCGGATGGAGGACTTAGGCTGCGGCGATGGCCGACCTTCGAGCGCAGCCCGACGTCGCACCAGCCCCGGCCGACGGCGACGGTGGCGTGCCACCCGCGGCGGCGTTCGGCGCCATCGTCGACTCGGTGCGCTCGGTGTTGTTCACCGAGCTGTCCACGGCACGCCTCGCCGTCGGGTGCCTGCTCGCTGGCGGCCACCTTCTCGTCGAGGACCTTCCCGGTGTGGGGAAGACGACGTTGGCCAAAGCGCTGGCGCGCTCCTTCGGTCTCGACTTCCACCGTGTCCAGTGCACGGCCGACCTGCTGCCGGCCGACATCGTCGGCGCCATGGTCTTCGATCACGACGGGAACGAGCCCGTCTTCCGCCCCGGGCCGGTGTTCACCAACGTTCTCATGGCCGACGAGCTCAACCGCGCCTCGACGCGGGCGCAGTCCGCGTTGCTCGAGGCGATGGAGGAGCGCCAGGTCAGCATGGACGGCATCAGCCATCCGCTGCCCGACCCCTTCATGGTCGTCGCTACGCAGAACCCTTACGACGCCGCCGGGACGTCCCCGCTCCCCCAAGGCCAACGCGATCGGTTCTTGCTTCGCTTGTCCTTGGGTTATCCCGACCCGGACGAAGAGGACGCGCTGCTCGCCCGGGCCAATCGACCCGCCGTGGTGGACGCCGTCCGGCCCGCCGTGTCCACGATCGAACTGCGCCGGTTGATGGACGCGGTGACCGCCGTGCACGTGTCACCGTTGTGCCGCCGCTATGTGGGTGCGCTGGCGCAAGTGAGCCGCCGTCATCCTTCGGTCGCCGTGGGCGCATCGCCGCGGGCGGCCATGGCCCTCATCCGCGCCGCCTCGGCGCTGGCGGTGGCGGGTGGACGCGACTTCGTGACCGCGGGTGACGTCGAGATCGCGTGCGAGCCGGCCCTCGCCCACCGACTGCAGTTGAGCCCCGACGCGGAGGTGTCCGGAGTCAACCCGGCGGACATCGTGCGCGAGTTGCTCGACCTGGTCCCGGTGCCCCTGGGCGACGAGGCGCCGCCCGACCGGGACTGACCGGTGATCCGCGGGCTGCGACCCACGCCCCGCGGCGCCGGGGTGGCGGCGGCGGGGGTGACGCTGCTCCTCTTCGGTGTGGTGACCAGGACGAACGGTCCCTACGCGTTGGCCGCCCTGGCCTGGGTCCCGCTGCTGGTGGCGCCCGCGGTGACGTTGAGACGGGCGCGGTCTTGCCGATCGCTGTCGCTGCACGTGCGGGCCACGCCCTCGCTCGTCCCCGTGGGCGCGTCGATCTCCATTGAGGTGGTGGCGTCCAACCGCGGAGGCCGGGGTACCCCGCCGGTGGGCATCGAGTGGCGCCGGTCCGCGCGGCCGCGTCTGCTGGCGCCGACCACGGCGTCGTTGCGCCCGTTTCCCGGCTTGGCGCCCGGAGAAAGCAAGACGACCGTGGCGACACGGCGCATGCGGTGGCGCGGCCGGTTCGACGTTGGGTCGGGCCGGGTACGAGTGGGTGACCACTTCGGCTTGTGCGGCGCAACCGTCGCCATCCTCCCGGCCGTGACCGTCTTCGTGCATCCGGCGCCCGTCACCGCGTCGCTCGCCGCCGCCGCGGTAGCCCGTGGCAGCGACGAGTTCTCGCCACACCTCACCTCTCGCGCTCGACAGGACGACGGCGAGCTCGTCGGGCTCCGCCCCTACGTGCCCGGCGACCGCCTGCATCTGGTGCATTGGCCGACGATGCCACGGAGCGACGGGCCGTACGTGAAGGAGTTCGGTGCCGAAGCTCGGGGCGTGGTGCGCATCGTCATCGACGACCGCGCCGGCACGCACCGGCGTCAGCCGTTCGAGTCCATGCTCGGGATGACCGTCAGCCTGCTGACCGAGGCGTCGGCTCACCATCTCTCGGTGGAGCTCGCCACCATGTCGGGATATACGAACACCGTCACACCCGACGCCCACAGTGCCGCGCAGGCGCTGTCAGTGCTCTCCACCATGCGCCCGAGCCGGAGAGTGGGCGGTCGGTTGGATGCCGCTCCCTGCACGGTGGTCACGACGGCGACGGGAGCATCCACCCTGCCCGCTTCGCTGCGCGCCGTCGCCGCTGTGGTGGTGGCAGCGTGACACCGCACGAGCGCGTCCCCGTGGCGCGCGACGCCATCCAGCTGCTGGCCTCCGTGTTGGGAGCACTGGCCGTCGCGCGCCTGTTCATCGACCCCGGTGCGTTGAGGCTGGCGGGGCCACTGGTTGGGTGCGCCTGCATCGGGTGGCTGGTCCCGGCGGTGGTCCAGCGGCTCCGCTTACCCGCCGCCCTGGCCGTCGTCGCGGGCACGTTCGCCTTGGTCGTCGTTGGTCTGTGGTGGTCGGTGCCACGCACAGCCGGGCTGCCGGCGGGGCGCCACCTCCACGCCGCCTCGGACGCCCTGCGTAGTGCCCGGCCCGAATTGCAGGCGTTCGTCGTGCCGCTCCACGCGGCGTCGGGCGCCATCTTCCTGGCGTCGCTCCTGGTCGGTTTCGTCGCGTTGTTCCAACGGCTCCTGCTCGGCTCTGCGGCGGTGGCTCGGGGCGCGTCCCTGGCGTCTCTGGCCGGCACGCTGGTCCTGGTGGCCTGGTCGGTCACCGCCCGCCGCGGCGGAGGTGGTGATGCCCTCCTGGTCCTCGCGTTCGGCGTCGTCGTTCTTCTGTCCGTGGCCACTTCAGCCGAGACGGATCGGGCGGCGCGGGACCGGGCGCGGGCGCCATTCGCGCTGGCTCTGGTCGCACTGGCCGCGGCCGCCGTCGTACTCGTTCTCCCCATCGCTCCCGCCACCCCCGCTCTCGGGACGCCAGCCGTGGCGCCCACCGGCCTCTCGCTGGTCTCCCGGCTGGTCGACCTCGAGGCCAACGACCCTGACGTCGTGCTCTTCACCGCGCACGCGGCCGTCCCCACCTACTGGCCGGTGGCCGTGCTGAGCGAGCTGCGCAACGGAGTGTTCGTGCCCGGGTCGGACGTGACGAGCACGGTGTCGGGCCGATCCGGCCCGGTCGGCACCGTCACTGTGGTGCCGACGTCGTCCTCGTCCACTCTCTCTTCGTCGGTGACCGTGGTGCATCTGTCGAGCCGGCTGCTCCCGGTCCCCCCGGGCGTCCTCGACGTGTTGGGCAACCCGCCGCCCACCATCACGGCCAACGGTGTCGTGGCACTGACTCCCACCAAACCCGGAACGACCTACACCGCTCTGGCCGCCGGGCCCCCAACCCCTTCCGCTCTGGCGGCCGACGGCGGTTCGGACCTGGGGCTCCCGCCGGCCGAGCAGGCGCAGTCGCTGGCCCTGCCCGCCGAACCCGACCTGGTGCACGCCATCGCACTCCAGGCCTCGGCAGCCGGCGGCACACCGCTGACCAAGGCCGAGTCACTGGTCGACTACTTCCGGTCCGGGCGCTTCAGCTACACGCTCACGCCTCCCCACCTGCCGGCGGGCACCAATCCCTTGGTGGCCTTCCTGACCCGGACGCGCCGCGGGGACTGCGAGCAGTTCGCGGGGGCCTTCACGGTGCTTGCCCGCTCGCTCGGCCTGCCGACCCGATTGGTCGTCGGCTTCACCGCCGGCCAACGTTCCGGCAACCTGACCATCGTGCGCGGGCGCGACGCCCACGCCTGGCCCGAGGTCTACCTGGGCTACAAACTCGGCTGGGTCTCTTTCGAGCCGACGCCAGGACACATCTCGGACGAGCAGAGCCCGCAAGGGGTCATCGGGCAGGTGCCGGTCGCAGCGCCGAGCCTGGCCGCGCCTGTCACCGTGACGACCGCTGCTCCAACGCCGACGGCCCCACCGACAACGTCTGCTCCGGCGCCCTCCTCCGCCCAGTCGTCGTCATCGCCGGGCTCCACCGCGACGAGCGCGACGCCGAGCGTCGGCGAGACGGCCAACTCTGGTCCTTCGACGGCGCTGGTCGTCGTGCTGGTCGCCCTCGGTGCCACCTGCGCCGCGGTCCTCGTGCTTTGGCTGCGGCGACTGCGCCGGAGGCGGCGACCCCCGGCTCGACGGGTCACCGCCGCCTGGCGCTCCGTGGACCGTGCCCTGCGCCGGGCCGGAGCGCCCCGACCACCGGGGCGCTCACCAGCCCGGCATGCCGATCATCTCGTCGACGCGGCGAGATCAGCCCGTGACCCACTGCCCAAAGGGTCAACGGCCGGGCTCGACCAGCTCGACGCCGTCCTGTCCGACGTGCACCGCCTGGCCCGACTCGTGGAGCACACCGGATATGCGCCGGAACCGACGACCCTCGACGAGGCCGAGGACGCCGAGCGGACGGCGAGCCGGGCCCGGCGGGGACTGCGCACACAATCGGACTCGATGCGAAATCACAGCCCGTCCATGACGGAGTCGGATGGGACTACCAGCGAGGTAAGCCGCTGAGGCTTGGATAATTTTCCGCCGCTCGCAATTTGTCGTGTCGAGCGAGACGGGTGCGACCGTTCACCCGGCGATGGCATCCAAAGTCACCACTCCGAGCGAGGCACCCCTGGGGTCGGCTGGCGTCGCCAAGATGTCCGCCGAGGAGCTCGAGCAGGCGCTCGAGCACTTCTATCGGGTCAAGGCAACGGCTGAGGCCGGAATCCTCGAGGTGCTGGGCGAGGTGCAGCGGCGAGAGTCCTTCCGCCGCGACGGCGCCACCTCCTCTGAGAAATGGCAGGTGGAGCGCTTCGGCCAGTCGGTGCCCTCGGCGCGGGCCTACGACCAAGTGGCCAAGCAGGCGTGGGACCTCCCCCACCTGACGGGGGCCCTCGGGCGAGGTGAGATCAGCTTCGACCAGATGAGAGTGCTGGCCGCGGTGGCCACGCCCGAGACCGACCGCGAGCTGGCGCTTCGCGCTCGCAACTGCACGGTGCACGAGCTCACCCAGCTGGTCCGGTCCCTGAATCCTCCCTCCCGCGCCAAGGCTGAGCGGGATCGTGAGGCCCGCTCCCTGCGCTTCAACGACACCTTCCGCACCATGACGGTCCAGCTGCCGGAGGCGTCCTATGCCGAGACGAAGGCGTGCATCGTGGCTCGGGCCAAGAAGATCCCCGCCGAAGGCGAGACCAGCTGGGACCAACGGCAGTGCGACGCGTTCTTGGAGATCCTCCGGGCCTCGGCTGGTGGTGGCGACGGTGGCGCCGCCCGCAGTCCCTATTTCGTCGTGCTGCACACGCCCTTGGCCGGGCTCATCGACGAGTCAGGCTCCGCGTCGGAGCTGGCGGGCGACCTCGAGCGCGGGGGACTGATCGACATCGAGACGGTGCGGCGGATCGCTTGCGACGCCACCATTGTGGTGGCCGTCGACGACGACGTGGGTCACACGATGTACGAGGGCCGGACCCGACGCACTCCCACGCCGACCCAGCGGCGCGAGGCCTGGCGAAGGGATCGATGTTGCCGGTTCCCTGGCTGTGCCAATGCCGTGTTCGCCGACGTGCACCACCTCAAGTGGTGGAAACGCGACGCGGGGACAACGGACCTTCTCAACCTGTGCGTGCTCTGCGACCACCACCATGACCTGATCCACAAGCACGGCTGGGTGTTGTCGGGGAACCCCAATGAGGAGCTGACCTTCGTCGCACCGACGGGTCGCGTCATGACGTCGCGGCCGTCGCCGCTCTGGACGGTCGCGTCGACCTGAGGCAGAGATCGTCGGCCGGCGCTCGTTTGAACTTCGAGCACCGTGGTGCGACGACAGCTCTTCCGGCCCGACTGCAGGTGGCTCCATGGAGGAAGACCTGAGGCCACTCACGGTCTGTGGGGTCGCGCGAGGCGAGGACGAAGCTGAGCTACGCGTCAGCGCGCACGTTGCCGGCGGCGGTCGCCGCCGCCTCGCGGGCGTGGTAGCTCGAGCGCGTCAAGGGCGACGCCTCGACGTGGGCCAGACCGAGCGACGTGCCCGCCTGGCGCAGCCGGTCGAATTCCTCGGGCGCCCAGTAGCGCGAGACCGGGAGGTGGTCGCGGCTCGGGCGCAGGTACTGCCCTATGGTCACGATGGAGACGCCGACCCCGCGCAGGTCGGCCATGGTGGCTGCCACCTCGTCTTCGCGCTCGCCCAGCCCTACCATCAGGCCAGACTTGGTGACCAGCCCCGCGGCTGACGCCCGGGCCAGGACGCCCAAGCTGCGGGCGTAGCCCGCCGAGGGCCGGACGGCTCGCTGCAGCCGGGCCACCGTCTCAATGTTGTGGTTCAGCACGTCTGGACGCGCCTCGAAGATCAGGTCGAGCGAGGCGACGTCGCCCCGACAGTCAGAAATGAGCACCTCGACCGTCGTGCCCGGGGTGCGGTCCCGGATAGCCCCGATGGTGGCCGCCATGGCGCCGGCCCCCCCGTCGGCCAGGTCGTCACGGGCCACGCAGGTGACTACGGCGTGGCCCAGACCCATGCGCGCCACCGCCTCAGCCACCCGCACCGGCTCGTCGGGTGACAGCGGCAGCGGGTGGCGCGTGTCCACCTGGCAGAAGCCGCAGGCCCGCGTGCAGCGCTCCCCGTTGATCATGAAGGTGGCCGTGCCGTCGGACCAGCACTCGTAGATGTTCGGGCACCCGGCCTCCTCGCAGACGGTGACCAGGCCGAGATCGTGGATGGTCGACCCCAGCTGGCGGTAGCCCGCGCCGAGGCGCACCGGCACCCGCACCCACGGCGGCTTGCGCTGCGCGATGTCGAGGCCGTCCTCGGGCGCAACGCCGGCCTGGCGCAGGCGCCGCAGGAGGGGGCGCTCGCGGACGCTGGCGCCCTCACCCTCGACGCCTCTGGAGGAGGCCGGCCCGGTCACGACGTCGGCGCGCTCGACCTGGCCCGACTCGAACGCGGCGCTGGCCCGGGCCACGAAGGCCTCGACCACCGCCTCCATCGTCACGTCCACCCCTTCGGCCTGCAACGAGGTCACTCCGCGGTCGGCGATGCCGCAGGGGACGATGTGCCCGAACATGGACAGGTCCGAGGTCACGTTCAGCGCCACCCCGTGCAACGTGCGCCGGCGGCCGTCGCGCACCCGCATCGTGCGCACGCCGATGGCGGCGATCTTGCGCGGGTCGGGCCCGTCGGCATCCACCCACACGCCTGGATACTCGGCCACGCTCCGCGTCCCGACCAGCCCGAGGTCAGCCAGCGTCTCCACCACCACCTGCTCCAGGCGGTGGACGTGCGCCGGCCCCGACGAGGGGTCGTCGGGCACGGTGACGATCGGGTAGGCCACCAGCTGGCCGGGACCGTGGTAGGTGACGTCTCCGCCCCGATCGGTGCGCTCCAGCACGGCGCCGACGGTGGCCGGGTCGATCAGCACATGGGAGTCGTCGGCGTGCGCGCCCAGCGTGTAGGTGTGCGGGTGCTGCAAAATCAGGAGGTAGTCGTCCTCGGCCTCGGCGGCCAGCGCGTGCTGGAGCGCGTAGGCCTCGTGGTAGGAGACGGTGCCCAGCGAACGGATGCGCAGCACCCGGGGCGACCTTTAGAGCTCGGCGGCCCAGTCGCGGCTGCCCAGGAGCTCCGCGACTCGCCGCAGGAACAAGGAGACATAAGCGCCGTCGACGGCGCGGTGGTCCCAGCTCACGCCGAGGATGCCGGTCGAGTGGATGGCGATGGACTCCGACCCGTCGGCATGCGTAACCACGACGGGCCGGCGGGCGATGCCGTCGGTGGCCAGGATCGCCACCTGAGGCTGGTTGATGATCGGCACGGTGAAGTAGGTGCCGAAGGGCCCGTCGTTCGTGATGGAGAAGGTGCCCCCGGCGATGTCGTCGGCGTTCAGCTGGCGCCCGCGGGCCCGCTCGGCCAGATCACGGATGCGCCGGGCCACACCTCGCAGGGTGACCTCTTCGGCCCGGTGGATCACGGGCACGATCAGGCCCTCGTGCGAGAGGTCCACGGCGATGCCCAGGTTGACCTCGGAGTGCACCACGAGAGAGTCGTCGACCACCGACGCGTTGAGCATGGGGAAGTCGCGGAGCGCCTCCACGGTGGCGCGGGCGACGAACGGGAGGTAAGTGAGTGCGAAGCCCTCCTCGGCCCGGAAGCGATCGCCCCAGGCGGTGCGGACGCGCTCGACGGTCTCGAAGTCGACCTCGTTGGCGATGAAGGCATGCGGCGACGTGGCCTTCGACCGCACCATGTGCTCGGCCGTGCGGCGGCGCATATTGGAGAAGGGCACCACCTGGTCGCCGGCGCTGCGGAACGAGGCCATGGAGACAGGCGGAGCAGCTGGGGCGCTGACCACCGGCGGAGCCGGAGGCGGCGACGGGGCCGCAGGCGGAGCTGGAGGTGGCGGAGCTGCAGCGGGAACCGGAGCCGGAGCTGGCGGCGCCACCGGCGGCGCGGCGGCGCGGCGGGCGTCGATCTCCTTCAGCGCGTCCTCGCGCGTGATGCGCCCACCTGGGCCCGTTGCCGTGACCTCCGATTCGCTGATCCCATTCTCAGACAGCAGCCGCCGCACCACCGGAGACAACAGCACTGGGTCGGTCCTTTGCGCGGCAGCCGGCGCTGGCGCTGGCGCCGGACCGTTTGGAGCGGCTGCTGCGGGTGGCTCGGCCGCCGGGGCCGCAACCGGTGCGGGCGGTGGAGGAGCGGGCGCGGGAGGAGCCTCGGCCGCGGGAGCCGCCGGGGCCGGGGCCGGGGCCGGGGCCTGCGCCGTCGCGGGCGCCGCAGCCGACGCGGCCGCCCCGTTGCCATCGCCGATCACGGCAAGGCGCACCCCAACTTCGACGGTCTCGCCCTCGGGGACCAGGATCTCGGTGAGCACGCCGGCCGCGGGCGAGGGCACCTCGGAGTCGACCTTGTCCGTTGATACTTCGAAGAGCGGCTCGTCTCGCGCCACCTCATCGCCGACCGCCTTCATCCAGCGGGTGATCGTGCCCTCGGTCACGGTCTCGCCGAGCTGCGGCATCATCACGTCAGCCAAGGTGGAGTCCCCTTCCGGTCAACGCCAACATCGTCTCCCCGAACGTCTCGGACAGTGACGGGTGCGGCTGGATGAACTGCGCCACCTCATCAGGAAACGCTTCCCAGTTGACGGCCAGGTAGCCGCCGCTCAGCTGCTCGGTCACCCACGGGCCACACATGTGCACACCCAGCACGCGCCCGGCCGTGCCGTCTGGCCGCTTCTCGGCCACGATCTTCACCAACCCGTCGGTGTCCCCGATGATCTGCGCCCGGCTGTTGCCGCCGAACGGATCCTTCTTGGTCATGATCTCCAGACCGGCCTGCTTGGCCTGCGCCTCGGTCATGCCGCAGAACGCCACCTCGGGATGGCAGTAGATGGCCCACGGGACCTTGCCGTTGTCGACGGGCACGACGGGCTCCCCCAGCATGCCCTTCACGGCCACGATGGCCTCGGCGAACCCGATGTGGGCCAGCTGCGGAGTACCCGCAACGATGTCGCCCACCGCCCAGACGCCCGGCACACCGGTGCGCTGGTACTCGTCGGCCACCACGAAGCCGCGCTCGTTGATCTGGACGCCCACCCCGTCGGCCACCAACCCTTCGGTGCGGGGGCGCCGCCCCACCGACACGACGATCGCTTCCACGTCCCAGCTCTGCTCGTCCGCCTTGAGCGTCGTGAAGGTCCCATCCTCTGACGGCGTGTGCGACTCCACCACGACCCCGGTCACGATGTCGATGCCACGCTTCTTGAACGCTCGCCCGACGAGACGGACGATGTCGTCGTCGCACCCGACCAAGATGCTGTCCAGCGCTTCGAGGATGGTGACCTTGGAGCCCAAGTCGGCCAGGAGCGAGGCGAACTCGCAGCCGATCACGCCGCCACCCACGACGGCCACCGACGCCGGGAGCTTCTTGAGATCCAAAATTCGTCCGAGGTCATGACCCAGCGGCCGTCCACCTCTAACCCGGGCAGCACGTGCGGCACCGATCCGGCCGCCAGCACCACGTTGCGCCCGACGATCACCCTGCCGGCATCCTCGCCGTCGACCACCTCAACCCGGTGGTCGGCCTGGAGCGTCCCGGTCCCTGTCAGCGTGGTCACCTTGCGCCCTTTGAGCAGGCCCTGGAGTCCCTTGAAGAGCCTGTCCACCACCGCGTTCTTCCGGTCCTGGCTGCGCGCGAAGTCGATGGAGACCCCGGTCACGTCGAAGCCGAACTCCTTGGATCCTTCGATCGTCCGGTTCACGGCGGCCGTCTCGAGGAATTCCTTGGCCGGGATGCAGCCGCGGTGCAGGCAGGTCCCGCCCACCTTGTCCCGCTCGACGATGGCGACCGAGAGACCCGCCACCGCGCCGTAGAGGGCGGTGGCGTAACCACCCGGGCCGCCACCGATCACGACGATGTCGAACTCTTCCTCGCCTGCCATCGCTCGTCCTCTTCCTGTCCCAACGAAGTCCGTCCGACGCGCTCGGCTCCCCCGAGAACTCCCGATCGCACCGGGCCGAGTCGTGCTGTACTCCGCGTGCTGCTGTACTCTGCGCGTGCTCTGGGCAGCCTACCGTTCGCCCCACCTTCTCGAGGCAGCCTGCCGGGCGCCGTTTCCTACCCGCGTTCGCCGCGGCCGGTGTCCGCCGCCGTCGTGGCGAGCTCGTCGACGCGGTCGTTCCAGCGGTCCCCGGAGTGGCCCTTGACCCAGCGGAAACTGACGGGCACGTCAGGCGACAGCGCCAGCTCAATGAGGGGCTCCCACAGGTCGCGGTTGGCCACCGGCTTGTTCTGGGAGTTCTTCCAGTTGCGCCGCAGCCAGCCCTGCCACCAGCGGTCCGTGAAGCACTTGACGACGTAGGTGGAGTCGCTGACGACGTCGATGGCGCTCGGTGCGTCCGGCGTCAGCGCACGCAGCGCCTCGAGCGCGGCGGTGATCTCCATGCGCTGGTTTGTCGTGTGGGCGTCGGCCCCCGAGGCGTAGGGGCCACCAGGCACGGCCCAGGCCCACCCCCCGCGGCCCGGATTGCCACGGCAGGCGCCGTCCGTGTACACCACCACCACACCGTTGTCGGCATCCATGACAAATGTGTAACACCCGGGACCGGTGGTCGTGGGACTCCCTCCACGACCGGTACCGTGGAGCAATGCTGTTCGACGGGATCAGCCACCAGGTCCCCGACACGGACCCGGGAGAGACGCAGGAATGGCTCGACTCCTTCGATGCCATCGTCGACGCGCGCGGCCGGTCCCGCGCCCGCTACATCCTCATGAAGCTGCTCGAGCGGGCCCGCACCAAGCAGGTCGACTTCCCCGCCACCGTGTCCTCGCCCTACGTGAACACCATCCCCGCCGACGCGGAACCCTGGTTCCCCGGGGACGAGTACCAGGAGCGCCGCATCCGGGCCTACATCCGCTGGAACGCGGCGGCCATGGTGACCCGGGCCAACACGCGGACCGAAGGCATCGGCGGCCACCTCTCGACCTACGCCAGCTCGGCCGCGCTCTACGAGGTCGGCTTCAACCACTTCTTCCGGGGCAAGGCGGACGGTGGCTTCGGCGACCAGGTCTTCTTCCAAGGTCACGCCTCGCCCGGCATCTACGCCCGGGCCTACGTCGAGGGCAGGCTGACCGAGACCGAGCTGGACAACTTCCGCCACGAGGTGGCGGGCGACGGGCTGCCCAGCTACCCCCACCCTCGCTCGCTCCCGAAGTTCTGGGAGTTCCCCACCGTGTCGATGGGGCTCGGACCGATTTCGGCCATCTACCAGGCGCACGTCAACCGCTACCTCAACTTGCGCCGCCTCGTCGACACCAGCGCCAGCCGCGTCTGGTGCTTCGTCGGCGACGGCGAGATGGACGAGCCGGAGTCCACCGGCGCGTTGGGCGTGGCCGGGCGCGAGCACCTCGACAACCTGATCTTCGTCGTGAACTGCAACCTGCAACGACTCGACGGACCGGTGCGCGGCAACGGCAAGATCATCCAGGAGCTCGAGGCCGTCTTCCGCGGCGCCGGCTGGAACGTGATCAAGGTGATCTGGGGCTCGCGCTGGGACGCGCTGTTGGCCCAGGACGTCGACGGTGTCCTCCTCGACCGCATGAACACGACGCTCGACGGCGAGTACCAGAAGCTGGCCGTCGAGTCCGGCGCCTACATCCGGGAGCACTTCTTCGGCCCGGACCCCCGCCTGCGCAAAATGGTCGAGCATCTCAGCGACGACGAGCTGGTATCGCTCCCCCGTGGCGGGCACGACTACCGCAAGCTCTACGCCGCCTACAAGCTGGCAACCGAGCAGCGCGGTGCGCCCACTGCCATTCTGGCCAAGACGATCAAGGGGTGGACGCTCGGGCCCGAGATCGAGGCCCGCAACGCCACCCACCAGATCAAGAAGATGAGCAAGGCGCAGCTGCGCGCCCTGCGCGACCGGCTGTACCTGACCGACGACATCCCCGAGGAGGCGCTCGAGGGCGACCCGCCCTACATCCGCCCGGCCGAGGGCTCCGACGCCATGGAGTACCTACGGGCCCGCGGACGCGTCCTCGACGGGCCGGTCCCCGTCCGGGTCGTGCGGCCGGCACCCGCGCTGCGGCCCGACGCCAAGGTGTTCGAGGAGTTCGCGGCCGGTTCGGGCACCCAGTCGGTCTCGACCACGATGGTCTTCGCCCGCCTATTGCGGAACCTGGTGCGCGATCCGACGGTCGGCTCCCTGGTCGCCCCCATCGTCTCGGACGAGGCCCGCACCTTCGGCCTGGAGGCGATCATCGCCGAGGCCAAGATCTACGCGCCCGACGGCCAGAACTACGTGCCGGTCGATGCCGACCTGCCCCTGCACTACGCCGAGAGCTCTTCGGGCCAGGTGCTCCAGGAGGGCATCACAGAGGCCGGGGCGCTAGCCAGTTTCATCGCCTTGTCCACGGCCTACGCCACCTGGGGCCAGCCCATGGTGCCGGTGTACCTCTTCTACTCGATGTTCGGCTTCCAGCGGGTCGGCGACCTGGCCTGGTCGCTCGGCGACGTGCGGGGCCGGGGCATCCTGGCCGGCTGCACCGCCGGCCGCACCACGCTCATGGGCGAGGGCCTCCAGCACGACGACGGCCAGTCACCGCTGCTGGCCTCGACCAACCCGGCCGCCCTGGTCTACGACGCCTCGTTCGCCTACGAGGTGGCGGTGATTGTGGACGCGGCCATCGGCGAGATGCTCGGTGCCGACCCCCAGGACCGTTTCTGGTACCTCACGCTCTACAACGAGACCTACCCGATGCCGGCCCTACCCGAGGGGGACGAAGGTGCCGCGGTGCGCCGGGGCATCGTCGACGGCGTCTACCGCTACGCGGCCGCGCCCGAGGTGCCGGGCGACCTCGGGGCGTCGCTCTGCTTCTCGGGGCCTATGTGGAGCGTGGCGCTCGAGGCGCAGCGGCTGCTGGCGGAGCACTACAGCGTGGCCGCCGAAGCCTGGGCCGTCACCTCATGGACCCGTCTGCGCACCGATGCGCTCGAGGTCGAGCGATGGAACCGGCTCCACCCCGAGGAGTCGCCGCGCACCGCGCTCATCACCGAGGCGCTGGGAACCGGACCCGACCCGGTCGTCGCCATCACCGATTACATGCGCGCCGTGCCGGACCAGGTGTCGCGGTTCGTCAACCGCCCCTACCTGTCGCTCGGCACAGACGGGTTCGGCCGCTCCGACGCGCGCGAGGCGCTGCGCTCCTACTTCGAGGTGGACGCGGCCCACCTGGTCGTCGCCGTGCTCCAGCAGCTGGCCCGGTGCGGGCGCGTCACCCCCTCCGTCGTGAAGGGCGCCATCGCCGACTTCGGCATCGATACCTCCCGGGACGCGCCCTTCACGACCTGAGCAGTTCGACAAAGTCGGCCATGGCCTCCTCGGCCTCGGGCGGCACGCGGAGGTAAAGGGTGCGAGCATCGGGCCCGAGCTCGATGCCGACGTCGAAGAACGCGCAGCACTGCTTCTCGCGCTGCCCCAACCCGGCGGCCGCGGCCAGCGTGGCGTCCGACCCCTCGAGCACCAGGCGCACCGAAGTCGCATCTGCTTCCAACGACACCACCGAGGACGCCACGAGGGCGCGCCACTCGTCGATGCGCCCCGCCAGCGCCGCCACGTCGAGCGAGCAGGCGACCGGAGCGACGGGGGCGACCGGAGCGACCGGAGCGACCTCAGGTCCGTCGCTCATGGTCCGCTAGCAGCAGGTCGCGGGTGATCTCCATTTGGCCCAGGTGCTGGTAGAGCTCTTCGAGGATGTGGAGGAGGACGGCGCCCTTGGCCAGGTCGTAAGGCGCGGGGTCTTCGGGGTCCGGCCGCACGTTCGCCGGCGCGGCCGCCCAGTCGTGCCCGGCGATGTCCTTGGCCAGCTGCCGGCGGGCCTCGGTCGTCCGTCGAACGAGCGGGGCCACGTCGCCACGGGCGGTGAACTCGGCCAGGCGGTCACGCTGGAACGCCCGCTCGGCCACCGTCCCGCCGGCCCAGTACTCCATGACGCCGAGGCAGTGCGTCAGGATGACGTAGGCCGAGTTGGCGTCGCGCAGCCGCGGCCGCTCGTTGGCCAGTTCGTCCCCGAGCTCCTTGACGATGCGGACCATGGGGTCGAGAGCCCGGTCGACGAACCAGAGGTACTCGGCCTCCGAGACGTTGACGCATCCGCCGTCGCCGGCGTCAGTGGGCGATCCAGGCATCGGGGTCGGTGACGAGCTTCTGCACGTTGGCGGGAAGCTTGCCGGTTATCACGTCGGTCAGGGTGACCTTCTCGAGCACTGAGCGGAGGCTGGCCCGCACCGCCACCCAGACCTGTTGCAGGTGCTCGGCCGCGCCGTCGTAGCTCGTCGCCTCCGGGCGGAATCCCCTGACCTCAGCCAGGGGGCCGTCGAGGGCGCGGATGACGTCGGCGATGGTGATGACGTCGGGCTCGCGCGCCAGCCGGTAGCCGCCCTCGGCCCCTCGCTGGCTGGCCACGATGCCGGCCCGGCGGAGGTCGGCGAGGATGGCGCCCAGGAATCGCGGCGGCAGGCCTTGCTCGCCGGCCAGGTACTCGGCGGTCTGGGGGGTGCCGGCGGCGGCCAGGGCCAGCAGCGCGCGGATGCCGTAGTCCACCTTGGCCGGGATGTGCATGCACCGAGTCTGCCCGCGCCGTGGCGTGGGAGCACGTTCATTCGCCGCAGGCATCGTGACAAGATCTGGGCATGGCACACACGGAGCTCCACATAACCGGCGACCCCGAGGCGGATTCGGTGCTCAGCCGGGACCCGCTCGCCCTCCTCATCGGGATGGTGCTGGACCAGCAGGTGACCATGGAGAAAGCCTTCGGGTCGCCCGCCGAGCTCGCCCGCCGGCTCGGCGGGCGATTGGACGCGGCGTCGATCGCGGCCATGGACCCGGACGAGCTCGCCGCGGCCTTCAAGGAGCGCCCGGCGCTACACCGGTTCCCGGGGTCTATGGCGGGTCGTGTGCAGGCGGTCTGCCGCGCCGTGGCCGAGCAGTACGGCGGCCGCGCCGACGCCATCTGGAAGGGCGTGCGTTCGGGCGACGAGCTCCTGAGCCGGCTCAAGGAGCTCCCGGGCTTCGGCGAGCAGAAGGCGAAGATCTTCGCAGCCCTGCTGGGCAAGCAGCTCGGCGTGCAGCCCGACGGCTGGCGCGACGCCACGAACCCCTATGGGGCCGACGGGTCGTACCTGTCGGTGGCGGACATCACGAGCCCCGAGGCCCTGGCCAAGGTCCGCGAAACCAAGAAGGCCTTGAAGGCCAAGGCGCGCGCCGGCGCGTGACCGCGGGTCCCGACCTCTCGGGCCGCCGCCTCTACCTGTGCACGCCGGACCGGCCGGACCTGCCGGCCTTCGTCTCGGCCTGCATCTCCGGCGGCGTCGATGTCGTGCAGCTGCGCGAGAAGGAGCTCGAGGCCCGGCCGCTGTTGGACCGGGCCCGGGTGGTGGCCGAGGTGTGCCGCGCCGCGGGAGTGCCCTTCGTGCTCAACGACCGGCCCGACCTGGCGCTGGCCGCCGGCGCCGACGGCGTCCACGTGGGCCAGGACGACGCACCGGTCTGGCTGGCCCGGCGCATTCTGGGGCCTGAGGCCATCGTCGGCCTGTCCACGCACTCGCCAGACGATCTGGCCGGCGCGGCCGACGAGGACGTCACCTACATTTCGGCCGGTCCCGTGGAGGCGACGCCGACCAAGCCCGGCCGCGAGGGTACCGGGCTGGAGTACGTCAGTCTTGCCAGTGCACGCTCCACGGTTCCCGTATTCGTGACCGGAGGCGTGACGGCCGAGAAGATTCCCACCCTCGCTGCGCACGGTATCCGCCATTTCGTGGTCGTCCGCCATCTGACCCAGGCCGCTGACCCGCAGCGCGCGGCCCGCGCCCTGCGTGATGCGATCGATCGAGCGTTGAGTATCGAGCCAGCGGCGGCGTCGCGCGCAGTGCCGCCCACGGGATCACCGGCCCGGTCGTTTCCGTAACGTTGGCCGGAACAGTCGCAGCGGGATCGGCCCTACCGGCGTCGGCCGGCAGCGCGAAGTGGAAGGCGGGCTCGGGGTCGCCGAGCCAACGGACGTGGTGCGGCTGTGGTTCCGGACGGGCGAGGGCGGGCGCCGCCGCCACGGCGTCGACACCCTGGGCGTGACGATGGTGAGCCAGGGCAAGGAGGCACGATCCGACCACCACGGCCACGACGTCCCAACCCCACACCGGCAACACAGTCCATTGGCCCACCTCCGACTAGTCGGCACATGCCGCTCGGGACATGAGCGCGTTTCGCACCGGGGTCACGGCCGAGGACGCAAGACGGTGAGAGACGGAAGAGAGGGCAGAGAGGGCGGGGGGCGGAGAGAGGGCAGGGGGCAGCAGAGACGACGGGGGCGCTGGTAGACGGCGGCAGACGCAGAGGTCCGCTAGTGCCGGCGCTCGAGCCAACCCGCCAGGATGGCGATGACTCTGGGATCGGCGCGCAACCAGTGGCTGGCTCCGGGTACGACATGGAGCTCGGAAGGGCCGGTGGCGGCATCGGCCAGCCTCCGGGCCTCGGCCACGGGGACGTCCGGATCTTCGGAGCCGTGGACCATCAGCAGGGGCCGGCCCTTCAACAGCGCGGCGTCTTCGGCCGGGTGGAGGATCGAAAGCTCCTTGGCCCAGGCCTCCACCGACGCCGGGAAACCCGCCGTCGTGATGACCCCGGTGCGCCGGCAATGTTGCAAGAAGGCGTCGGTGTCACCGGTCAGCGGCGCGACGTCGGCCGGCGTGCCCAGGCAGGCGACGCCCGCCACGCGCTCGTCACGCGCCGCGAGGTGCAGCGCCAGAACGCCTCCGAACCCGAAGCCCACCACGAAGCGCGCCGCCGGCTCGGGGAAGTCCTCGGTGACGAGGAAGGCCAGGTCCTCGAGCCAGCCCAGAGCGGAGAAGTCGCCCGACGACTCGCCGGCGCCACGCAGCGTCGCCGTGACGACGTGCCAGCCCGATTCTCGCGACAGACGGTCGGCCAGGGCCGGATAGGTGACGGCGACGTCCGCCGCCGAGCCCTTTGGTCGGGGCAGGTCGTGGCAGAGGAGAACGTGCCCGCGGACGGGTGCGCCGGGGCTGGTGGCACTGGCGTACGACGACAGGTCACCCGCAGGCCCGGGACGGAGCCGGAATGGCCCCGGCACGTCAGATCCCTATGCGCTGCGCCAGGAGCTCGCGGTGATAGGACGGATCGCCCAGGAGCAGCTCGGACGACTTGGCCCGCTTGAAGTACAAGTGTGCGGGGTGCTCCCAGGTGAAGCCGATCCCCCCGTGGATCTGGATGTTCTCCGCCGCAGCGTGGAAGTAGGCCTCTGAGCAGTACGACTTGGCCAAGCTGGCCACGACCGGGAGCTCGTCGGAGTCCTCGGCGGCCGCCCAGGCCGCGTAATAGGCCGCGGACTTGGCTGATTCGACTTCGAGCAGCATGTCGGCGCACTTGTGCTTGATGGCCTGGAAGCTGCCGATGGGCCGCCCGAATTGAATGCGCGTCTTGGCGTACTCGACCGAGGCGTCGAGCACGCGCTGCGCACCGCCCACCTGCTCCGCCGCCAGCGCCACGGCGGCCAGGTCGAGCGTCTTGGACAGCCCGGCCTCGGCGCCGCCGTCCGTGCCGATGAGCGCGGCCGGCGTGTCCGCGAACTCGAGCCGCGCCTGCTTGCGCGTCTGGTCCATGGTGGGCAGCGGCGTACGGGTCAGTCCGGCGGCGTCGCCCTGTACCGCAAAGAGGGTGACGCCCTTGGCCGTGCGTGCGGCCACGATGATGAGGTTCGCGATGTGTCCGTCGATCACGAACATCTTGTGGCCGTTGAGCACCCAGCCGTCGCCCTTCTGTGTGGCCGCGAGCTCGATGCCGCTGAAGTCCCATTTGCCGTTGTCCTCGGTGATGGCCAAGGTGGCGATGGTCTCGCCCGAGGCGATCCCGGGCAGGTAGCTCTTCTTCGCTTCGTCGTCGCCCGAGGTGAGCAGTGCGTTGGCCGCCAGGGCCACGGACGAGAAGAACGGGGCGCACAGCAGGGCCGCCCCCATCTCCTCGAGCACAACCAGCAGCTCGACATAGGTGAATCCCGAGCCCCCGAACTCCTCGGGAATGGTGAGCGACTGCAGCCCCAGCTGGTCGGCCATTTGGCTCCACACCGCAGGGTCGTAGCCCTCGGTGGTATCCATGAGCCGCCGCACCTCGGTCTCCGGCGACTTCTCGGTCATGAACCGGCGGACCGCAGCGCGCAACTCCTCCTGCTCGTCACTGAAGGCGAAATTCATCCCAGGGCTCCTCTGCCTCTCCCCCGGCAGCCCCGCCGGTGGTGTTCTCGCTTCTCAGGCAGGTGTCTACCACTCCGGGGGCTCGCACGACCAGACGCCGGCAGCTGTGCCACGCTGGGGACATGGGACAGCTGGAGCAGATCTGGAGCGACGCCCGGGCCGAGGTCCACCAGATCGTCGTCGGGCCGATGGACAACAACGTGTACATCCTGCGTTGCCGGCGCACCGGTGACGCCATGCTGATCGACGCCGCCAACGAGCACGAGGCGCTGCTGCCGATCTGCCGGGACCTGGGGGTGAACCAGGTGGTCGAGACGCACGGGCACTGGGACCACATCCAGGCCGTGCCAGCGGTCAGAGAGGCGGGCATCTCGGTGGCCGTGACCAGCGCCGACGCGGGCATGCTGCCGAGTTACGACCTCATTCTGGAGGACGACGAGACGCTCTCGGTGGGCGACCTGCGCCTCCGCACGCTGACGACGCCGGGCCATACCCCAGGCTCCATCTGCTTCGCCGTCGAAGGCACCAACCTGCTGTTCACGGGCGACACGCTCTTCCCGGGCGGGCCGGGCAACACCTCGTTCGAGGGGGGCGACTTCGACGCCATCATCGAGTCCATCGACCGGCGCATCTTCGCCAAGTTCAGTCCCGACACCAAGGTCCTCCCTGGTCACGGCGTCGCCACCACGGTCGGGGACGAGTCCCCGCACCTGCAGGAATGGGTCGACCGGGGCTGGTGAGGGCCGCCTGGCGGGGTCCGGCGGACGGAGGCGGCGAGCTGGCAGAAAAACCTGACAAAAACGGTAAGCTTTAGGGCATGGGAGCGACCCCCCCGCTGCTCGAGATCTCGGACCTGCACGTGTCCGCCGAGGACGGCCCCATCCTGCGCGGCGTCGACCTGACCGTCGGCGCCGGCGAGGTGCACGCGCTCATGGGGCCCAACGGGGCCGGCAAGTCGACGCTGGCCGGCGCGCTACTGGGGCACCCCGCGTACACGGTCACGCAGGGGACGATCCGCCTGAACGGCGAGGACGTGACCGGGTGGGCGACCGACGTGCGAGCCAAGGCGGGCCTCTTCCTGGCCTTCCAGTACCCGGAGACCATCGAGGGCGTGTCGGTGACGCAGTTCCTGCGCCAGGCCATGGCGGCGCGCAAGGGCGACGACGTGTCGGTGCTCGAGGTGCGCGTGCTGATCACCGAGTGGATGGAACGCCTCGGCATGGACACGTCCTTCGCCAGCCGGCACCTGAACCAGGGGTTCTCGGGCGGCGAGAAGAAACGCAACGAGATCTTGCAGATGGCGCTCCTCGAGCCGGTCGTCGCCGTTCTGGACGAGACCGACTCCGGACTCGACATCGACGCGCTGCGCGTGGTGGGGCGCGGCGTGCGGGCGGTGCGCGAGGCGCAGCCGGAGCTCGGCGTGCTCGCCATCACCCACTACGAGCGGCTGCTCGAGGAGCTGGTGCCCGACGTGGTGCACATCTTGGTCGACGGCCAGGTGGTGGCCAGCGGAGGCCCGGAGCTGGCACGGCAGATTGAAACTTTGGGTTACGAGGAGTGGCGATGACAGGCGATCCAGGCGTTGGTTCGGCCCCCGCGCCGGCCCCGCTCAACACCGAGGCGCTGCGCAAGGATTTCCCTTTGCTGACGCGCACGGTGAACGGGCGGCCCATCGTCTACTTGGACTCGGCCTCCTCGGCGCTGCAGCCGCACGCGGTGATCAACGCGATGACGCGGTACTACGAGACCACGCACGCCAACGTGCACCGCGGTGTGTACGCCACAGCCGAGGAGTCAACCGCTCTGTACGAGCGGGCCCGGCTGGTGGCCGGTCGTTTCATCGGGGCGTCCGATGCGGCCCGGGAGGTGGTGTTCACCAAGAACACCACGGAGTCGCTCAACCTGATCGCCCATTCCTGGGGCCGCGCCAACCTGCGGGCGGGTGACGCCGTGCTGCTGACGGAGATGGAGCATCACGCCAACATCGTGCCGTGGATGATCCTGTCCGAGGAGCTGGGCGGCCTGGACCTTCGTTACATCCCGATCGACGGCGACGGGCGCCTCGTGCTCGACGACCTGGACCGGCTGGTCGACGGCGTGAAGGTGGTCGGGGTGTCGTGCATGTCCAACGTGCTGGGGACGATCAACCCGGTGCGGGTGATCGCTGACTCGGCGCACGCCGCCGGTGCGCTGGTGGTGGCCGACGGCGCGCAGCTGGTGCCGCACGCAGCGGTATCGGTGGGCGAGCTGGGCGTCGACTTCATCGCGTTCTCGGCCCACAAGATGATGGGCCCGACGGGACTCGGGGTGCTGTGGGGCCGGGCCTCGCTCCTGGAGGAGATGGGACCGTTCCTGGGCGGCGGCGGCATGATCCTGGACGTGAAGCTCGACTCGTTCCGGCCGGCGCCTCCGCCGGCGCGCTTCGAGGCGGGCACACCGCCGATCGCCGAGGCGATCGGGCTCACGGCGGCCATCGGATATTTGGGTGAGATCGGCATGGACCGCATCCGGGCCCACGAGCTGGCCCTCACCAACCATGCCCTGGCCCGGCTGGACGAGAAACTGGGTCCCGACGTGCGGGTCTTCGGCCCGCCGGCGGGTGCCGACCGGGGCGGCGTGATCTCGCTCGCGTATCGGGATGTGCACGCGCACGACCTGGCCCAGGTGCTCGACCAGTTCGGCGTCTGCGTGCGGCCGGGCCACCACTGCGCCAAGCCACTGATGCGGCGCTTGGGGGTGCAGGCGACGGCCCGGGCCTCGTTGTCCCTGTTCAGCGACGAGCACGACATCGAGGTCCTGATCGAAGGATTGGTGGAAGCCGGTAGATTGTTCGGCTAATGGCCGACCTCGAAGAGCTTTACCGCGAGATCATCCTCGACCACTACCGATCCCCCCGCAACCGCGGTGAGCTCGAGTCGCCACCGGCCCACCGTGTGGAGGGATTCAACCCCCTGTGCGGCGACGAGGTGGTGGTGAGCCTGCTGGTCGAGGACGGCAAGCTGGCGGACTTGAAGATCGGTGGGTCGGGCTGCTCCATCAGCCAGTCCTCGGCCTCGCTCATGTCGGCCGCCGTGAAGGGCAAGGAGCTGGCCGAGGTGCGTCGGCTGATCGGCACCTTCAAGGGCATGATGTCGATCCACGAGGCGACCCTGGGGCCCGACGGCGACGGGCTGGGCCTGGGGGGTGGGCTGGACGACGAGGACGACGGCGCCGAGCCGGAGCCGGTCAACCTGGAGGCGTTGGGCGAGCTGGCGGCGCTGCAGGGCGTGGTGAAGTTCCCCGTACGCATCAAGTGCGCCACCTTGAGCTGGAACGCGCTGGCCCAGGGGCTGGACGAGGTGGCCGCAGAAGCGAGCTGAGGGCGGCGGGCCGGGGCGGGTGGGGGGACCCGTGTACGGCGCCGGTGATTGTCGGGGTGGCGTGCCCGGCCCCGCTCGTTCCGTGACAAGTTCCTTCTCAAAGCGGAGTGCTCCGTGAGCTCGTGAGCTCCGTGAGGGGAGAGCAATGCAGCCGAAGACCGTGGCGCGACCAGCGCCGCGCCGCACCAGGTCGTCGACCCGTCGGTGCCGCTCGGTTCATGGCCTCGGCGTTCGCGGCCGCGCCAGCCAAGGCCGTCGATTCGCCACTTCGTTAGGATCGACGCAGTGGCCGACGGTGACTCCAGGGACGAAGCCGTCGTTGACGCGCACGGAGTCGCTCAGCGGACCGAGTACCTCCTTACTCAGGTGGCTTGCGGAACCCACCCGCGACGCGACCGGGGTGTCGATCAGGCGGTCCAACTGTTGCTCGCGGCGCAGCATCAGGAACGGCTTCGATCGGATACCCCCCTACCGGGCCTGATGGAATCCGAAGCCACGTTCTTCTCGCAGAACGGCGAGGACGGGATTCTCCTCTACCTCTTCTCCTTGCTGGGACACGGCGACCGGGTCTCCGCTGAGCTCTGTGCGGGTGACGGGATCGAGTGCAATACGGCGAACCTGATCGTTAATCACGCTTGGCACGGCCTCCTGGTCGATGGTGGTGAGACGAACGTCCGCATTGCGCAGGAGTTCTATGCGCAGTCTCGGCAGAGCTGGTTCGACCCGCCGGTCGTTCGGCAGGCCTGGGTCTCCGTGGACTCGGCTTCCGAGCTCCTGAAGGCGGCCGAGGTGGATGACCCGCTCGATCTCTTGGTCATCGACCTCGACGGCATGGATTACTGGGTATGGCGATCCCTCTCCGACCTTCGCCCGAGGGTCGTGGTGATCGAGACCAACCCGGCGCTGGGAGAACAACGTCTCACGCTCGCCTATGACCCGGACTTCGTCCGGCCCGCCGACATCCCCTTTGCCGGGACCTCGTTGCCGGCGATGGTGGATCTCGGACGCGAACTGGGCTACCAGTTCGTCGGCACGGAACGATTCGGCATCAACGCCTTCTTCTTGCGCAGTGACCTGGTTCCGGATCGGCTACCCCTGCCGTCCTTCATGGACGTGCTCAACACGGCGTCGGTGCGACGATCGGCTCGGTCGATCGCCAAGCAACTCGGGCCGTACCAAAGCGCGCTGGACTGGGTACAAGACCCGCCAGGTCCGTAGGCCTCTGGTGGACTCCGGGCCTTGGCATCCGGACGAACCGGTCACTGCGTCACTGTCACGTTCCCTTCCCTGCGGCGACACGGAGAACACGAAGCCAGCCGTTCGCCGTCCGATCCCAGGTAAAGGTCTCGGCTCGCCTCCTCGCTCGGGCACCCATGCGCCGGGCTCGAACCGGATCCTCGATGATCTCCAACAGGGCCCGCTCGACTCCTTCGCTCGTCGGCTCGACCACCCATCCCGTCCTTCCGACCACCTCGGGAAGTGCGGCGCGATCCGAAACGACGACAGGGACGCCGCTCGCCATGGCCTCGAGGACGGGGAGGCCGAACCCTTCGAATCGACTCGGCTGGCACGCCGCCGTCGCCCCGGCCACCAGACTCGCCAGCTCCTCGTCGGAGGGATCGAGGAATGGAAGGATCCGTCCCGCGTGACCAGGGAGTTCAGCAAAGGCCTCCTGGCGTAGCGCTTCCCGGTCGAAGTCGCCGGGTGGGTCCGACGCGACGATCACGAGGGCGTGGGGCAGACCGCGATCGGCCAGTCTCTGCAGCGCCTCCCGTACCGCCTTGAGGTTCTTCCTCGGACTGATCGCCGCCGTGAAGATCAGGTACGGACGGTCATCGCCGGTGCGCTGTCGAACGAGCGCCCGTCCCTCGGGAGCTCGACGGGGGTGAAACAGCTCTTGATCCACCCCGAACGGGTACACATGGACCCGCGTAGGTGGAAGTCCGTAGTAGCGAACGAGCTGCTCCTTGGAAGTGTGAGCACCCGTGACGACATGGCTGGCACGGGCCATGGCCCGCTCCGTCGCACCCGAGAGTTTCCGGAGGGTCTCTGGGGGAAATTCGGCGTCCAACTCTGGCGTGCCCCAACTCACCTCGTATGCACAAGCGACGACGGGACCGTCGATCTCGGGATCCGGGTCATGCCCACTGTCGAGCCAGACGTCGGCCGTCTGATCCGTGCCGACGACGAGGTCGGTCGTCCGACTGAGCCGTTCGAGCACCTCGGTCCATACCCGGCCATGCCCGCTATGACGACTCAGGGCGGTCATCCGGGCGGGCACACCGACCACGACTCGATTTCTTCGTTTCTGGAAGATCATTTCCCCTTCGAGACGCTCGTCTCGCCACGCTCCTCCGTTAGTAGGCACCGTGAGCCACGAGCGGAGCCGCGTTTTCGTCGGTACGGATTGCGCGTGTGGCTCCTCCTCAGGCTCCTACGTACGGGGTTGAGACGAAGTGGGCATCCTAGTGAGGTCCGCCACGTCCGGACGAGCCGAATGGCTGGCGCCGATCGGGGACGAGCAACCCGTGGTCGAGCGGACGGCTGTTCAGCTGGGGGTGCAGGGAGTCGGGTTGAACGACGGCGGGACGGTCGTCGTGGTGGTGGCCACCGGGGCGGCCCCCGTGGAGCCGGAATTGGACGACGACCCCGAAGAGGCCGAAGGAGCGGTCGCGGCGGCCGGCGCCACCGCGGGCGGCGCCTGGGGCACGCCGTCGGCACCTGGCGGCGGATTGGTCGGCGCAATCAGGCTGGAGCCGAAGATGTTGACCAGCGTCTCCTGGGCGGCGGGCTGGTCGAGCGTCAGCACGTCGCCCAGGTCGCCGAAGCCATTGGTCGCCAGGGTGGGCAGCGTCTGCGCCTGCAAAGCGCCCGGGTTGAACGAGTGGTAATCGAGCGCCAGCCCCACCAGCTCGTTGAAACTGAAGCCGTCGTCGATGGTGACGCCCTCGTGGATCGACCCGATGAAGGCGTTGACGGTCAGTGGGTTCACCTTCGACTTGGCCTCGGCAATAAGGGAGCGCAGGAACACGTCCTGGCGCTCGATGCGCCCGAAGTCACTGGTGGGGTCGTACTGCCAGTAGCCGTCTTGGTAGTACTCGTAGTGGCGGGCCCTGGCCACGGCCAGGGCCTGGGTGCCGTTCAGGAGCTGGCAGCCGGGCGTCGTGATATCGAGGCCGGAGTAGGAGTCCTTGGCCGGGTAGGGGAAGTCCAGGTAGATGCCGCCCAGCGCGTTGACCGCGGCCTGGAAGCCCGAGAAGTCGACCTGCACCACATGGTTGATCTGAATTCCGAAGTTGGCGGTGATGGTCTTGACCAGTTGGTTCGCGCCCGAGTTGTAAGACGAGTTGATGCGGTTGTACGTGCCGAACTGGTTGGAGTCCGGTGGGAGCATGGTGACCACCGTGTCGCGCGGGATGGAGAGGACCTGGATCGTCTTGGTGGCTGGCGTCACCCGCCACAGCTGCACGACATCGCTGCGCTGTCCGGTCACCACCGAGGGCGACCCGTAGGCCTGGACTCCCGCGCCGGTGATGCCGACACGGGAGTCCGAGCCGATGACGAGGAGGGTGAAGGGCGCACCGTTCGCGGCGGACACCTCGTCGGCGATGTGGACCTTGTTGATTTGGTCGTAGCGGTACCACAGGTACCCGTAGCCGCCACCAACGGCTACGACCAGGAGGGCGATCACCGTCAGTACGGCGACCACGGTCTTCTTGCGGGCGCTCCATTTCGGCTTGCCGCTGCGGCGGATAGGGCTCTTCTGCCGATGGTTGGCCGCGTCGACGCGCGCGCCGAGGTTCCTCAGACCTGCCTCGTTGGCCACGCTCCCTGGCTCATCATTACCGCCGCGCATTTGGCGGCCGAGCGCGGACAGCCCCTCTTGGTTCGCGGACTTGCCACGCGGTCCTCGCGGGGTGTGGCCCGGACCGTCGCCCGTCGGACGACCGTTTGCCATGACGCTCCACGGTACCAACCACGGTGTCGAAATTGGGGTCAGTCGACCGATGTGGCGTGGGCAGGTCGGCGCGTGGTCGAAGGTGTTGCGAGTGTGTTACGGATCCTGGCCGTAGCCGGCGTACCCGGTCTGCTCCAGCTGCAGTGCCAGCGCGGCATCGCCGGTGGCGACAATGCGGCCGCCGACCATGACGTGCACGAGGTCAGCCTCGAGCTGGACCAGGAACCGGTTGAAATGGGTGATGGCCAGGATGCCCACGCCCCACTCTGTAGTGGCCCACTGGAGGCGCCGCGCCACCTCGCCCAACGCGTCGACATCGAGTCCCGAGTCCACCTCGTCGAGGACGCAGATGGGCGGGCGCAGGACGCCCAGCTGGACCATCTCCGTGCGCTTGCGCTCGCCGCCGGAGAGGTCGACGTTGACCGCGCGCCCGAGGAGCCTGGGGTCGAGGCCGACCGCCTTGGCCTCGTCGGCCATGCGGTCCGCGAGCGGCGCCGCGGCCGTGTCGGCGTGGGCCGCGGTGAGCAGCGCGGCCAGGCCAACACCCGGCACCTCGACCGGGTGCTGCAACGCCAGGAACAACCCAGCCTGAGCCCGCTGCCAGGCGGGCAGCCCAGTCAGCTCCGCGCCGTCCAGGCGGATGCTGCCCGCGGTGACCTCGGTGCCCGGCCGGCCCATCAGCGCGTGGGCCAGCGTGCTCTTGCCCGAGCCGTTGGGGCCCATGATGACGTGCACCTCGCCCGAACGCACGGTGAGGTCGATGCCGTGCAGTACCTCCTTGCCGCCGGCCGAGGCGTGCAGGCCGGTGACCTCGAGTACGTGCTCGCCGGCGCCGGCGCCGGCGCCGGTCCGGCTCACGGCAGCACCACCAAGACGGTGCCGTCGGCCACTTCGACGGTGTAGACGGCGACCGGCTGGGTGGCCGGCAGCGAACATGCCTCGCCGGTGATCAGGTCGAAGGTGCTGCCGTGGCGCGGGCACTCGATCTGGCATTCATCGGCCCACACCTCGCCCTCGGAGAGGGAGTAATCCTCGTGGCTGCACTCGTCGTCGAGGGCGTGAAACTCATCGCCGATCCGCACGAGCGCGATGCGGTGCCCGGCCACGTCGAAGCGCCGGGCCTCCCCGGGCTTCAGCTCGTCGGTCTGGCACAGGGCCACGGTCTCAGGCACCCGCGGCCACCCGTCCGGCCAGCGCCGTATCGAGCCGGTCGTGCACCTCACGCCCGAGGAGCGCGGTGACCTCGGGGACGGGGCCTCGGTCGATGATGGCGTCGAAGAAGCCCCGCACGATCAGGCCCTCGGCCACCTCGGGCTCCACCCCCCGCGACTCGATGTAGTACATCTGGTCCTCGTCGACCGGACCGACCGTCGAGGCGTGGGAGCACTTGACGTCGTTCTCCAAGATGTCGAGGTTGGGCACCGAGTCGGCATGGGCGCCCTCGTTGAGCACGAGGTTGTGGTTGGTCTGGCGGGCGTCGGAGCGCACTGCGCCGCGGTGCACCCGGATCAGGCCGCTGTAGACCGAGCGCGACGACCCGGCCACCGCGCCCTGGCACAGCAGCTCGCTGGTGGTCCTGGGGGCGGCGTGGTCCTGCAGGGTGCGGATGTCGTGCACCTGGCTACCGTCACCGAGGTAGGCGGAGAGGATTTCGCTGTGGGCGTCCTTGCCGTCGACGGACACGTCCGCCCTGATGCGGTCGTAGGACGCGCCGAGGCCGACGGTGAACGTGCGCAGCGCCGACGCTCCCCCGCCGCGCGCGGCCAGGCGGGCGATGGACCAAGCGGCGTCGGGCAGCACCTGCAGCGATACGTAGGAGACGGAGGCACCCTCGGCCGCCAACAGCTCGGTGACCGGCACCACGAGTGACCGCTCGCCGGTGTCGGGTCCGGCGAAGACCTCGACCACCGAGACACGCGCGCCCTCGCCGGCACGCACGGCGGTGCGGGGGAAGATCGCGGCGGGGGCGTCGCACCAGTGAACGACGAGGATCGGCTCCTCCACCGCGGTGCCGGCAGGGACGTCGACAAAGATGGCGTCGGAGAGGAAGGCATCGTTGAGGCGGACGAGTGCGTCGCCGCCCTGCTGCACCGAACCGAGCAGCTCGGGCGAGGTCGCCACCGTTCCGGCGCCCCCGAAGGCGAAGGCGCCGGAATCTGCTTGGGTGCACTCGCCGGGGTGCCCGTTGAGCACCAGCACGCTGCCGGCGGTCGAGCCGAGCTCGGCCGTCAGCGCGGCCAGCAATTCCAGAGCCTGCCACGGCGCAGTCCCGTCGGGCGGCGCCGGCGTGAAGTCGTCCAGCACCAGGTGGTCGATCGGCGTGTAGCGCCAGACCTCTTCGCTCTCCGACGGCAGCGGGGTGGACGCGAAGGCGTCGTAGCCGACGGCACGCCGGTCACGTATCCAGGCCGGACCGGGCAGAGCGGCCGAAGCCTCGGGGGTGAACGTGGGCAGAGGGGAACCTTCCTTCAAGTGCGATTGCGGCCCATGCACTCTACTGGCCCCCCGCCCGGGCCCCACCCGGCGGTTAGCCTGCCCGCATGGGAAAGATCGCGGATTTCGAGTCACCGGTGCTGAGCATCGAGGTGGACGACACGGTGGCCACGCTGTGGTTGGACCGGCCCGAGGCGCGCAACGCCATGGGCGTGGACCTGTGGCGCGACCTGCCTCGAGCCATGGGCGCGCTGAGCGACGACGACGCGGTGCGCGTGGTCGTCGTCGCCGCCAAGGGGCCGCACTTCTCGGTCGGGCTCGACCTCAAGGCCATGGGCAGCGTGCTCAGCGGGGGCGGCGAGAACCGGGACGAGAGCTCGTCGCCGCCTTCGATGGCGGCGCGGGCGCGGGGGCGCGCCATGAGGTGCTGCGCCTGCAGGACGCCATCACGGCGGTGGCGCAGTGCCCCAAGCCGGTGGTGGCCGCAGTGCACGGGTACTGCATCGGGGGCGGCGTGGACCTGATCGCGGCCTGTGACATCCGCCTCTCCTCGACCGACGCCGTGTTCTCCGTGCGCGAGGCCAAGATGGCGATCGTCGCCGACCTGGGCAGCCTGCAGCGGCTGCCGTCGATCATCAACGCGGGCCACCTGGCCGAGCTGGCCTACACGGCCAAGGACATCACGGCCGAGCGGGCCAAGGAGATCGGGTTGGTGAACGACGTCGCCGGCGACGCCGCCGGTGTCCTCAAGGCGGCCCGCGCGCTGGCGGCGGAGATCGCGGCCAACTCGCCCCTGGCCGTGCAAGGCACCAAGGCCGTGCTGGCCGCCAACGAGGGGCGCACGGTGACTCAGGGCCTCGAGTACGTGGCCACCTGGAACGCGGGACAACTCGCCTCGCACGACCTCACGGAGGCGGTCACGGCGTTCATGGAGAAGCGCCAGCCCAAGTTCACCGGGCGCTAACGACCTGAGTCGCGTAATCCGCGCGGCGGTAAGCGGCAACGATTTCGCGGGTCTCCTTCGCGCTCTCATGGGGGACGAAAGGCTCGGGATCCGTTCCCGGTGACCGGTCCACCCGTTGGGCCATTGAGTGATGGCGGCTTCGGGCTCCTCGACCGCGTCGATGCGTGCCGCGTTCGAGCCACTTCGTCGCCTGCTTGACGAATCAGCGCTCGACCCCGTCCACGCCCCGCTGATCGCTCCGGCAGCCGCCCGGAATTTTTCACAGCCCTCGCCCAGCATTGGGTCCCCCTGGTCTGTAAGGTGCGTGAATCTGAAACAAAACTGCAATAGAACGACCCCTTTTCGGGTAGACACCCGTATGCGGTGTAGTGACACGAGAAATGCAAGAACAAGGGAGTAGACGGCCCGCCTGACCCGGTGGGCCAGACCAAAGGAGGCAATGTGCGTTTCAGCAGGGCAGGCATGCTCGGGGGGCTCTCCCTCGCGTTGTCGGCGATGCTGGTCGGCGCGGTGTGTGGCGAGGCCTCGGCCTCGGTACGCGTGACCCTACCGTCCAATATCTCGACCACATCGTTCAACAACAGCTTCACCGTTATGAAGCAGTTCAAGTCGCTGGCCGCGGCCGGCAAGGGGAAGGTGGCGGCGATCCTGCCGGACACCGTCAGCTCGACTCGTTACGTGGAGTTCGACCAACCGGACATCACCAAGGCCCTGACGACCGCCGGCCTGAGCTCGTCCCAGTTCGTGGTGCAGAACGCACTCGGCAGTGACGCCACTCAGCTGACGGACGCGCAGACCGACATCTCGAATGGTGCCACGGTACTTTTGGTCGACCCGCTGGACTCGGGAGTGGGTGCGCAGATCGAGAGCTACGCCAAGTCTCGCGGCGTCAAGGTGATCGACTACGACCGCCTCACGCTCGGCGGAAGCCGCGCCTACTACGTCAGCTTCAACAACGTGACGGTGGGCAAGGTCATGGGAGAGGGCCTCGTGAGCTGTGTCGCCGCCTGGCACATCAAGAAGCCGCAAGTCGTCGTCATGCACGGTGCGGTCACCGACAACAACGCGACGCTGTTCGCCCAGGGCTACGACTCGGTTATCAACCCCCTCTTCAAGTCGGGTAAGTGGACCGTGGTGGCCCACACGGCCGGTACGTGGGACCCACCAACGGCCGAAACGGAGTTCCAGGCCGTCTACACGGCGCACCCGAACACCAACGCGGCGCTGATCCCCAATGACGAGACCGGGGCGCCCATCATCACGTACCTGCAGTCCCTCCACATCAAGCCGAAGACCTTCCCGACCACCGGGCAGGACGCCACGCTGACTGGACTTCAGAACGTGCTCTCGGGCTACCAGTGCGGCACGGTGTACAAGCCGATCTTCCTGGAAGCCCAGGCGGCCGTCGCCCTCGCCCTCTACCTGCGAGCCGGGAAGACACCCCCGTCGTCGCTGGTGAACGGCAAGACCGAGGACACCACGGCGGGCGTGAGCGTCCCGTCGGTCCTCGAGACGCCCGAGTGGGTCACTCCGAAGAACATGAACGCCACCATCATCAAGGATAACTTCGTGCCGGCGTCGCAGCTCTGCGCCGGCTCGTACGCCGCCGACTGCACGGCGGCGGGCATCAAGGGCTAACAGCCCGCGGACCGCCCGTCCCGGTTGGGTGTTTCCCAGCTGGGTAGTGTCGGCTCACGGAGATACTGGCGAGCAGACCCCCGCCCGGGCGCCGGGCGGGGGTCTGCCACCCTGAGTTCCTCGCATCAGTTCGAGCCGTCGTCCGCCACAGGGGGTTCCAACATGACCGATGGTGTGCCACTGCTGGAGCTTCGGGGCGTGAGCAAGGTCTTCGGGGCCGTCCGGGCCCTGAGCAACATGAACCTCTCGGTCGAGGCCGGCAAGGTGACCGCCCTGGTGGGCGACAACGGGGCCGGCAAGTCGACGGCCATCAAGACCATCTCGGGTTTGTGGGAGCCCACCGAGGGTGAAGTCCGCTGGGACGGCAAGCCCGTCCACGTCCACAGCCCCAAAGACGCCGAGGCGCTCGGGATCACGACGATCTACCAGGACCTCGCCCTCTGCGACAACCTCGACATCGTCCAGAACATGTTCCTCGGCCACGAGAGGTTGCGCCACCGACTGCTGGACGAGACCTCCATGGAACTGGCGGCGCGCCAGACGCTGGCCGACCTGCACGTGACGACCATCCGCTCCATCCGCCAGCCGGTGGCGTCGCTCTCGGGCGGCCAGCGTCAGTCGGTGGCTGTGGCGAAGGCGGTCATGCGGGAGGCCAGGCTCGTGATGTTGGACGAGCCCACCGCCGCCCTCGGCGTGGCGCAGACGCAGCAGGTGCTCGATCTGATCAAGCGGCTCTCCAGCCAGGGCACGGCCGTGCTGCTCATTTCGCACAACCTCAACGACGTGTTCGAGGTGGCCGACGTCATCGCGGTCCTCTACCTAGGCCAAATGGTGGTGGAGGGCCCGGCGGCGGACTTCGACCGCCAGGTCGTCGTCGACTACATGACCACGGGCGAGTCCTCCCGGGTGGCGGGGTGATCGGGCGATGACCGACAAAGTCGACGAACCCCCCGTCGCTTCAGGTGACAGCCCGGACGGCCGGGCAGCGGACAACGCCGGCACCCCTGGCAGCGCCATCGCGCCCGATGCGCTCGTCGTACTCGCGCCGGACGTCCTGGCCGACTCGCTCGGTGACTACCTGCGAGCGTGGGGGAAGCGAATCCGCGGGGGTGAGAGCGGCGCGCTCCCCATCATCATGGGGCTCATCGTCATCTGCATCTTCTTCGAGGTGAAGTCGAGCGCCTTCCTCACTTCGGCCAACATCGTCAACCTTTTCATTCAGGCGACCTTCTTCATCCTTCTGGGCATGGCCGAGCTCTATGCCCTGATTCTCAGCGAGATCGACCTCTCCGTGGGTTTCGTCGGCGCGGTGGGCGCCGCCATCGCCTTGGCACTGATCGGAGCGCCGCAGAACTGGCCCTGGTGGGCCGGGATCATCGTGGGCATGGCCGCCTGTGCCGTGATCGGCGCCTTCCAGGGCCTGATCATCACGAAGCTCAAGATCCCCTCCTTCGTCGTCACCCTGGCCGGCCTCCTGGGTTGGCAGGGCGTCCTCATTTACGTCTTCGACGTCGACAAGGGCGCCGTCGGCGGGGTGATCACGGTCTCCAACAGCGTCATCGACGACCTCGTGAGCGGCAGCATGACGCCGGCGGCAGGGTGGATCCTGCTCGTCGTGGTCGTGGGCCTCTACGCCTTGACCGCCATCCTGCGCACGACGCGGCGCCGGGCGCAGGGGCTGAGCGTGCCCCCGCTCAGCATCACGCTCATGACGGTGGCCGCCGTCGCCGTCGCCGGCATCGTGCTGGTGTACATCTGCAATTTGAACCGGGGCGTCGTCACACCCGTCAAGGGGGTCCCGTGGGTGATCCCCGTCGTCCTGGTCATCTTGGTCGCCCAGTCGTTCCTGATGGCCCGGACGCGGCTCGGCCGGTACATCTACGCCATTGGCGCCAGCCCCGAGGCAGCGCGGCGGGCGGGGATCAAGGTGGACAGGATCCGCATCATCGCCTTCGCGCTCTGCAGCTTCACGGCCGGCCTCGCCGCCGTGGTGTACGCGTCGCGGCTGGGCTCCATCTCGGTCGGGTTCGACGGCGGCACCTACGTGCTCTACGCCGTGGCCGCGGCCGTGATCGGCGGGGCCAGCCTGTTCGGCGGCTACGGCAAGCCGATCCACCCGCTGCTCGGCGGCCTCGTCATCGCCACCCTGACCAACGGCCTGGCTCTGCTGAACATCAGTACGGCCGGGACCGACATCGCGACCGCAGTCGTCCTCATCGTGGCGGTGGCCGTCGACGCCACGCTGCGACGCCGCGGCCGCTCGGGGGCGGGCGGCTGAGACCCACGGGACGACCGCTGAGTCGAGGCCGACAGCGGCTCGAACGGCTCGATGCCCTCGTCGAGCCGGGCCTACGACGTCAGCGACCCGGTACGTAGAGCTCTCACCCGCTGACGCTGGACGCCGCTCACGTGCACGTCCACGTCCACGTGCACATCCACGCCACACTTCGGAGCGACAATGCGTCGCCCGTGGTCAGCGCTTGCGGCGCCACCAGCGGTTGGCCGACTTCTCCCGTCGGGCGTCCTCGGCCCGGACCTCCTCGAGGATGTCCGGAGCGACCTCGTTGACGATGTCCTCGGCCGAACCCAGCAGCTCAGCCACGTTCTCGCCGCCCCCGCCGGGCTCCTCCTCGATAGCCGGCTCGACCAGGCTGCCGTGCACCCAACCCACGTCGGCCATGCGGCGGTGGTACGAGGGGCAGTTCTCCGGGCAACGCCACGGAGCCTCGGGCGCCAGGTCGAGGACGCAGAACCGCGCCGCCTCTCCCGAGGCATAGGTCCGGCTCTGGAAGTGGATGCACTCCTCGCGCATCGGCATGGTTCTATGGTGCCACGCAGCAGGAAGGATTGCCGTCGGGCTAGCCGACTGAGCCTTCCATCTGCAGCTCAATGAGGCGGCTCCACTCGACGGCGTACTCCATGGGAAGCGTCCGGGTCACGGGCTCAATGAAGCCGTTGACGATCAAGCCCATGGCCTGGCTCTCGGAGAGGCCCCGGCTCATCAGGTAGAAGAGCTGGTCGTCGCCGACCTTGGAGACGGTGGCCTCGTGGCCGATGCGGGCGTCGCGCTCGCCCACCTCCATGTACGGCTTGGTCTCGGACGTCGATTCGTCGTCGAGCAGGAGGGCGTCGCAACGCACGAAGGATTTGGCGCCATGGGCGTTGGGGTCGACGTGCACCTTGCCCCGGTAGGTCGTCTTGCCGCCGTCCTTGGAGATCGACTTGGACACGATGGTCGAGGTGGTCTCCGGAGCGACGTGGAACATCTTGGCGCCGGCGTCCTGGTGCTGGCCGGCCCCGGCGTAGGCGACCGAGAGCACCTCGCCGCTGGCCTTCGGACCCATGAGGTAGACCGAGGGGTACTTCATGGTCAGGCGCGAGCCGATGTTGCCGTCGATCCACTCGACGTGCGCCTCGGCCTCGGCCCGGGCCCGCTTGGTCACCAGGTTGTAGACGTTGGTCGACCAGTTCTGGATGGTCGTGTAGGTGATGCGAGAACCCGGCAGGGCCACCAGCTCAACGACGGCCGAGTGCAGCGAGTCGGTGGTGTACACCGGGGCCGAGCAGCCCTCGATGTAGTGCACCTGCGACCCCTCGTCCGCGATGATCAGCGTCCGCTCGAACTGGCCCATGTTCTCCGCGTTGATGCGGAAGTAGGCCTGCAGCGGCATGTCCACCTTCACGCCCGGCGGCACGTAAATGAAGGAGCCACCCGACCACACGGCCGAGTTCAGGGCGGCGAACTTGTTGTCGTTCGGCGGGATGAGCTTGCCGAACCACTTGCGCACCAGCTCGGGGTAGTCGCGCACGGCGGTGTCCATGTCGCAGAAGTAGACGCCCTGGGCCTCGAGGTCCTCGCGGTTGCGGTGGAAGACGACCTCCGATTCGTACTGAGCGGTCACCCCCGACAGGTACTTGCGCTCGGCCTCGGGGATCCCGAGCTTCTCGTACGTGCTCTTGATGGCGTCGGGCAGGTCTTCCCACTTGTCCACCTGCCCGCCGGTGGGCTTGATGTAATAGAAGATGTCGTCGAAGTCGAGATTCGGCATCTGCGTGGCGAACCACGGTGCCATCGGCTTGCGCTCGAAGTGCTTGAGGGCGCGCAGCCGGAAGTCCCGCATCCAGTCCGGCTCGCCCTTCATCTCGGACATCTCGCGCACGATGGACTCGTTCAGGCCCTTCTTGGGCTTGAAGACGTAGTCCTCCTTGTCGCTCCACCCGAGCTGGTAGCGACCGAGGTCGAGATCCGTTGTCGCCATTGCGCTCCTGAGATCGCCCCTATGGGGGAGGGGATCGGGGAATTTCCCCTACGGAGATAGTAACAACTGCCCCGGCCTGCCGAAACGCTGCGACGGAGCTACCTCCGTGTCGCCAGGCGTGGCAGGCTCTCGGCCATGGCCACCCCGCCCGAGGCCCCCCAGCGCCCCTACGTCATCGTCGCCCACGGCGACGAGCGCCAGGACCCCTGGTACTGGCTCCGCGACCGGGAGGATCCCGAGGTCCTGGCCTACCTGCAAGCCGAGAACGCCTACACCGACGAGGTCCTGGCGCCGCTCGGCCCGCTGAGAGACGAGCTCTTCGACGAGATGAAGGCGCGGATCAAGGAGACGGACATGTCCGTCCCGACCCGCCGGGGGCCGTGGTGGTACTACACGCGGACCGAGGAGGGGAAGGACTACGCCATCCACTGCCGCCGGCCCGCCCGCGGCCCCGACGAGCTCCCCCCGGCGGGCGAGCCGGGCGACGAAGAGCAGATCCTGCTGGACGAGAATGCCCTGGCCGCCGGCTCGGAGTACTTCGCCTTGGGGAGCGCCGCCGTCAGCCACGACCACCTCTGGCTGGCCTACACGACCGACCGTGCCGGCGACGAACGGTACGAGCTGCGCTTCAAGCCCCTCGACGCCGAGACCTCACCCGCCGTGGCGGCCGAGATGGTGCCCGAGGTCGGCTACGGGCTGGCCTGGTCGGCCGCGGGTGACCAGGTCTTCTACGTCCGGCTCGACGACGCCCTCCGCCCGTACCAGCTCTGGCGCCACCGGCTGGGCGGCGACCCGGACCAGGACGTGCTCGTCTACGAGGAGCAGGACCGCCGCTTTGCCCTCGGCACCGGCTCGACCCGCGACGAGGCCTTCGTGCTCGTCGGCCTGCACAGCACCAACACGAGCGAGTGGCGGGCCCTCCCCTCCGACCGGCCCCTCTCGGCCCCGGCCGTGGTCATGCCCCGGCGCGAGGGGGTCGAGTACGCCCTCGACCACCTCACCCCGGCCGCCGGCGGCCCCGGCTGGTTCGTGGCGCTGACCAACGACGATGCCCAGGACTTCCGGGTCCTGGCCGCCCCGGACACCGCGCCGGACTCCAATTCGGGTGCCGACGCCTGGCGCGAGGTCGTCCCCCACCGCCCCGGTGTGCGGGTCGAGGACGTCGACGCCTTCGCCCGCGTGCTCGTGCTGAGCGAGCGCACCGACGCGCAGACGCAGGTGCGCGTCCTGCCCCTGGCCGGCGCCGGGCCGGATCCCTTCGGCGCCGACCCGCTGGCCGACGCCTGGATCGTCCCCTCCATCGACAGCCCCTCGTCGACCTGGCTCGGGCCCAACCCCGAGACGGACGCGCCGACGTTGCGCATCGGGCGCACCTCCATGGTGACACCCGCGAGCGTCCTGCAGATCGGGCTGGCAGATCGGGTGGAGACGCTGCTGAAGCAGGAGCCCGTGCTGGGCGACTTCGACTCCGCCCGCTACACCACCTACCGCGAATGGGCCACCGCCGATGACGGGACGCGCGTGCCGGTCTCCGTCGTGCACCGCCGCGGCCTCGACCTCCCCGCGCCGTGCGTGCTCTACGGCTACGGCGCCTACGAGGTGTCCATCGACCCGTCGTTCTCCCACCATCGCCTCTCGCTCCTCGACCGCGGCGTCGTCTTCGCCATCGCGCACGTGCGCGGCGGCGGGGAGATGGGGCGGGCCTGGTACGAGGGCGGGCGCATGGCGAACAAGGCCAACACGTTCAGTGACTTCGTCGCCTGCGCGGGCCATTTGGCCGAGCGCGGCATCGCCCGGGACGGAGCGCTGGCCGGCCGGGGCGCCTCTGCCGGCGGCCTGCTCATCGGCGCGGTGGCCAACCAGGCGCCCGAGCGCTTCCGCGCCCTGGTGGCCCAGGTGCCCTTCGTGGACTGCGTGACCACCATGCTCGACGACACCCTCCCGCTGACCGTCGGCGAGTGGGAGGAGTGGGGCAATCCGCTGGCCGACGACACGGCGTACTGGCGCATGCTCGGCTACTCGCCCTACGACAACGTCTCGGCCACCGATGCCGACGGCTCGGCGCGCTCCTACCCCGACTTCTTCGTCACCTCGGGACTGAACGATCCCCGGGTCTCGTATTGGGAGCCGGCCAAGTGGGTGGCCAAGCTGCGGGCCACCACGCCCCTGACCAGGGTCGTCCTGCGCACCGAGCTGGGCGCCGGCCACGGCGGGCCCTCCGGGCGCTACGACTCGTGGAAGGAGGAGGCGACCGTTTTCGCCTTCCTGCTCGACGCCCTGGGCCTGGCCTAACCCGTCGCCGTCGCCGTCGCCGTCGGCCCCGACCCCGACGAGCCGGTCGGCGGCGACGCCGACCCCGGCGTCTGGAAGGTCAACGTGAAAGGCGCCTGGTACCCGAAGGGCAACGACACCGCGGCGCCGTTGACGGTCGCCGCGAACGCGGCGGGCGCACCGGCGACCACCGTCACCGGACCGGTGGCGGTCACCGTGTGCGACTGCCCGGTGAAGAGCGTTCCCGTGAACAGGCTCGTGCCGCTCGCCGTCGTCGCATCCACCCAGCACTCACCGTTCGACGCGGAGAGCACGAGTGAGAAGCTGTCCGACGCCACCTGGTACGTGGCGGCGTGCGGCGAGGTGGCCTTGGGCAACGACACCACCGGCGGCGCGGTCGTGGTCGTGGTGGTCTTCGGGCGGTGCGTGCGGTGCGCCGTCGTCGGCGTCGTCACGTGCGTGGTGGTGGCCGTGGAGGACTTCCCGTGGTGCGACGGCGTCGCCGTGTGCAGCCCGGTGACGATCAGTACGACGATCAGGACCAGCACGACCGCGACGGCGGTCAACGGCGCGCCCAACTTGCGCGGCCGGTGGTCGATGGAGTGCAGGGCGCGGTCGTCGTCCCGCATGAAGTTCTTGGTGGGCGCCGGCGTGTCGGCCTGCGACGGCGTCCCGGCCTCTGCCGGCTCTTCGTCTTCGTCGAAGACGACCGGATCCCCCGCCTTGGGTACGGGCGGGGGTGGGACGGGCGGGAGGAGGGGACGGTCGGGGTCGGTCAGCCGGACGGTCGACGAGCTCGACACGCGGAACGTGCTGGCCGGATAGGCCGAGCCTTCCTGATGGCCGTTCCCGGCGGCGTCCGCGGACGGGTGCTCGCGCATCTCTTGCAGCGTGTGCAGCTGCCGGTGGTAGTGCTCGACCGAGTGCACGTCGTCGGAGCGGCGGCGTGTCAGGACGGCCGCGACGAGGCCCGCGACGACCAGGACAGCGACGATCCCACCGATCAGCACCGCCCCCTATTCAACAGGACGCGAAGGGTGCGCCGGACCGCACCCTCACCATGTGCACGTACCTGGTTCCCCGGACGCCCCGGCGGGCGCCGGGGCTACATGCCGAGGCGCGGCCGGATGTCGTCGGGGATGTCGCCTCGGCGGGGGTTGCTCTGGTCCCGCGACGACAGGATGGGCGACGTCAGGCCCCAGTCCGCCCCCACCTCGGGATCGTCCCAGGCCAGCCCGAGTTCGTCCGAGTTGTCGTAGTAGTTGTCGACCAGGTAGGTCAGCAGGACGTCGGTCAGCGCCGCGAAGCCGTGCGCCACCCCGCGCGGGATGTAGACGCCCTGGTCGGTGGCGCCGTCCAGATCGATCACCTCGGTGGCGCCGTCGGTCCGGGATCCCAGGCGGAGGTCGTGCAGGACGACCCGCACCGTCCCCCGTAGCGCATACCAGTAGTCGGCTTGGCGCAGGTGGTAGTGCAACCCCACCAGCGCCCCGGCCTGCTTCTCCGAGCGGTTGGCCTGGACCATCTCGCGCCCGCCCTCGCCGAACCAGCTGCGCCGGTACGTCTCGACGAAACGCCCGCGTTCGTCACCGTGCACGTCAGGGCGGACCAGCACGACGTCTTCAATGACGGAAGAAGGGGTCAGCTCGGGCACGGGCGGGAACGGTAGCAGCGCCCGCGGTCAGGACACGAAGCGGCCGAAGCCCCCTCGGTAGAACAGAAGGGGCTGGCCGTCCCCGACGTCGAGCGCCACCACGAGCCCGGTCACGATTTCGTGGTCGCCACCCTCGAAGATCTGCCCCAGCTCGCACTCGACGACGGCCAGCGAGCCGTCGATCACCGGCGAGCCGGTCACCGACCCGGGGAACCAGCCGATGCCGTCGAACTTGTTGCCGCCCGACACGGCGAACGCCCGGCACACCTCCTCCTGATCCTCGCTGAGGATGTTGACGCAGAAGGCACCAGCCCGGGCGATGCGGGGCCAGCTGGTCGAGCTGCGGGCGGGTGCCAGCACCACCATGGGCGGGTCGAGCGACAACGCGGCAAAGGACTGGCACGAGAAGCCGACGGGCACACCCTCCTCCAGCGCGGTGACGATGGTGATCCCGGTGGCGAAGTGCCCCAGCACCTCGCGGAACCGGGCCTGATCGAGGCCCGTCATCGACGCAGGACCTAGGCGGAGCCGAGGTCGATGGTCTGGGCCTCGTGGGCCGAGGACACGTCCTCCACCAGCTTGGCCTCGGGCAGCCGCCGGGCCGCGTTGAGAATGCGGTCCAGCTCCCGGTCCGTGTGCGAGGGGTCGTGGTGCGACAACAGCAGCCGCTTGGCACCGGCCTCGGCCGCCACGTGCACGGCGTAGGCCGCCGTCGAGTGGCCCCAGTCCGCCTTGGCCGCGAACTCGTCGTCGGTGTACTGGCCGTCGTGCACCAGCAGGTCCACGCCGGCGCAGAGCTCGAGCACGGCATCGGGGATGGTGCGGCGGTCAAGGGGCGCCTGGTGGTCGGACATGTAGGCCACGGAACGGCCCTCGGCCTCAATGCGGTAGCCGAGCGTCGGCCCGGAGTGCGGGACGTGCCGCGCCATCACCTTGGCCTGTCCCACCGAGAAGTCCTCGTCCTTGGTGTCGACCGTGATGAGCTCGCCGCGGAACTGCTCCATGTGGATGGGGAAGACCGGCGGCTGCACGGCCGCGTGCAGCGCGTCCTTCAGGGAGCCCTTGGGCTGGGCCGGCCCGTGCACGGTCAGGCGGGCGCCCGGGTCGTGCAACGGCCCGAAGAAGGGGATCCCGAGAATGTGGTCGAAGTGCAGGTGGGTCAGCAGCGCGGTGGCGTGCATCGGGGTACCGAGCGCCCGCACCTCCTTGTGTAGGACGTCGCCGAGCGCCCGCAGGCCCGTGCCCAGGTCGACGATGAGCGGGTCGTCCCCCTCGATGTCGATGACCAGGCACGAGGTGTTTCCCCCGTAACGCCGGTAGCGATCCCCCGAGCAGGGGCACGACCCCCGCACCCCGTAGAACGTGACGTTCATCCACGCGACGTTACTGCCCCCCCGGGAAGTACGTTTTGCGCCCATGGAACCGAAGACGATCACTGCGGACGGACTGGAGTTCGCCTACCTCGAGGACGGGCCGCCCGACGGGCCGCTCGCCTTGTGCCTGCACGGCTTCCCGGACACCGCCCACACCTGGCGCCACCTGCTCCCGGAGCTGGGCCGTGCCGGCTTCCACGCGGTCGCCCCGTTCCTGCGTGGCTACGCCCCCACCCAGCTGCCGCCCGACGGTCATTACCAGCTGGGCGCGATCGTGCGTGACGTCAACGCGCTGCACGAGGCGTTCGGTGCCGGCGCCGACGCGGTGATCGTCGGCCACGACTGGGGCGCCATGGCCACCTACGGCGCCGTGGCGCACCAGCCCGACCGCTGGCGCCGCGCCGCCACGTTGGCCGTGCCGCCGACCGGGGCCATCGGCGCGTCAATGCTGACCTTCGCCCAACTACGCAGCAGCTGGTACATGTTCGTCTTCCTCCACCCGGTAGCCGAGCTGGCCGTTCCCATGAACGACTACGAGTTCATCGACGGGCTGTGGGCGCTGTGGTCACCGGGCTACGACGGCAGCTGGGACCTGGTCAAGGTGAAGGAGTCGATCGGTGACGCCGACCACACGCTGCGCGGCCATCAGCTACTACCGCGGCGTCTGGGACCCCTCCACGCACGTCCCCGAGCTGGCCGACGAGCAGGCCGCCACCCTCCTGCCCACGCCGAGACCGACGCTCTACCTGCACGGGGCCGACGACGGTTGCATGCTGCTCTCCTCGGTCGGCGCCCCGCTCGACTTCCTGGCCGATGGCTCCGAGTACGACGTCGTCGAGGGCACCGGCCACTTCCTCCACCTCGAGAAGCCCGTCGAGGTGAACGCGCCGCGTCCTCGGCTTCCTGAACACCTGATGGGATGTCGAGAGGCGTCGGGGACCTAACTACCAGTTAGCAGAGCCGGAGAACGGGCTCCGGACCGGCGCGCCAGCGGGCGAAGCCCTCGTCCACCAGCGCAGCGGCCACCCGCTCGGCCCGCGTCCGGTCGTCCGGCCAGCCACACGCCGCCGCCAGCTCCCCGGCGCGCACGCCCCCCTGACGCAGCGCCTGCAGCAGCCGACCCCGGCCCTGGCGGTCCGATCCGGCGAACGCGCCCTGCCGCCGGGCCACCGGGCTGGCCCGCCACGGGTCGGGACCGGGCATCCCGGCGCGGTACCAGGCGCACTGGCGGCGCAGCGGACACGCCGGGCAGCCCGGGCGGGCGCCCGTGCAGACAGTCGCGCCGAGGTCGAACATGGCCTGGTTGAACTCCCACGACCGGCCGGCGGGCACCAGCCGGTCCGCCAGCTCGTTCGCCTCGCGCGACGCGCAGCGGACCCCCGGCCATGCAACGGGCCAGCACGCGGTGGCGTTGGTGTCCACGGCGGCCACGTCCTCGTCGAAGGCGAACGTGCGGACCGCCCGCGCCGTGTAGGGACCCACCCCGGGCAGCGCCCGCAACGCCGCGTCCTCCCGCGGCATGACCCCGCCGTGCACGTCGACGACTCGCGCCGCCGCCCGGTGCAGGTTGAGGGCCCGCCGGTTGTAGCCGAGCCCCGACCACAACCGGACCACCTCCGCCGGGCGCGCCCGGGCGCACGCCGCCGGGTCGGCGAACGCGGCCACGAAGCGCTCGTAGAAGGGCACGACGCGCTCGACCTGGGTCTGCTGCAACATCATCTCGGAGACCAGGATGCGCCACGGATCGCGGGTGTGACGCCACGGCAGGTCGCGCCGGTGCGCCGCCCCCCAGTCGAGCAGGCGCTCACCGAAGCGACGCGCCCGGTCGGCCGAGGGCGGCCGCGGGGCGGTGGCCCTAGTCCCAGATGTCGTCGCCGTAGGGCCGTTGCCGCGCCGGCAGGAAGTCCCGCTTCCAGACCATCAGCTTGCGCCGGAAGTAGCAGACCTCCTCGCCGCGCTGATTGAAGGCCTTGGTCTCGACCGTCACGATGCCGCGATCGTCCTTCGACTTCGACGGCACGGCCTCCAGGACACGCGTCTCGGCGTAGATGGTGTCGCCGTGGAACGTGGGCGAGCGGTGCAGGAGCGACTCCACCTCCAGGTTGGCGATGCACGACCCGCTGACGTCAGGGACGCTCATGCCGAGGGCGAGCGAGTACACGAGGTTGCCTACCACCACGTTCTTGCCCTGCACCGTCTCGTGCTCGGCGAACCACGCGTTCGTGTGCAGCGGGTGGTGGTTCATGGTGATCATGCAAAACAGGTGGTCGTCGTACTCGGTGATGGTCTTACCCGGCCAGTGCCGGTAGACGTCACCGGGGACGAAGTCCTCGAGGGAGCGCCCGAAGGGCCGGTCGTAGACCGTCACTCGGACACCACCGGGCGGGGCCGGGTGGTGAAACCGAGCGAAGCCCCGGGCAGCGCTTCGCCGTCGATGGTGAGCCGCCAGGCGAACCGGGTGCCGGGCGCCAGCGGGATGGGGCCCAGGTTGACGGCCAGGGCCACGTCGATCGGCGACCCCTCGGGGATGCCCGGCGGCTGGCTCACGGTGAACTCACCCCGCACCTCAACCGGCTGGGTCCCCTCGGCCGTCTCCATCAGCACGGGCCGGCCGTCGGCGTCCTCCAGGAAGAGCTCCCAGTGGTGGGACGCCTCCGCCTCGTGCCAGTCGACGTCGATCTTCAACGCGACGGCGGAGGGGACGGGGTCCGGGCCTGTCATGCTCCAGCCGCCGCCGAGGATGTAGAGCTTCCCGTCGGACACCTGCGCGGCGTCGCACAGCAACATGGTCACTTTCACGGGAGCCGAGGTTATAGGCCAGCCGCGGTGTGCCGAGAGGAATAGCGGGAAGTCCGGGGGACGACGCGCCGGAGTTTGCCCAGGAGGGGCTCATGAAGCGCATTTCGGCGTGGGCGGAGCACCGCGCCGCGCCCGTCGTCGCCACGACGGCCCTGCTCGTCGTGGTCATGGCCTACAGCCTGCTCGGCCACCCGCTGCTGCACATCGGCCGCCACACCCTGCTCGCCCCCAGCGACTACCTGAGCCTGGTCAACAGCTCGTCGGCCATCCTCCACGGCCGCTTCGGCCTCATCTACGGCAACGACGCCGCGTTGGTCTCGCCGCCGGCGCTCGAGGTGCGTGCTCGTCCCCGTCATCGCCCTCGGGCACCTGCTCGGCCTCTCGCCGTCGGACCACCACCTCTCGGGCGAACCCCTCAGCATGTGGCTCGTCACCGGGCCGGCCGCCGTCCTGCTGGCGTCGACCGCGCTGTTCGCACTCGATGCGGTGGCGCGCTCGTGGCGCCTGTCTCGCCGGTCGCGCCTCGCCCTGGCCCTGGCCGGCGCGCTCGGCGTCGGCAACGTGGTCGGTGGGTGGGGGCACCCCGAGGACTGCGTCGCGCTGGCGCTGGTGGTGTGGGCCGCGCTGGCCATGGAACGTCGCGGCACGGCCGGCGCGGCACGGGCGGCGCTGTTGCTCGGGGTGGCCATGGCCTTCCAGCCGCTGGCCGTCATCGGCGTGGTGCCCGTCCTGGCCCGCCTGGGCTGGCGCGACGCGGCGCGGCTGTGGCCCCGCCTGCTCGTGCCGAGCCTGGTCGTGCTGGTGCCGCCGCTGCTCGGCCAGGCCCACCACACGGTGTTCGTGCTGGTGCACCAGCCCGTCGAGCTGGCCCACAACTCCCTCACCCCGCTGAGCGGGCTGGCCCCGTCGCTCGGGCCCGGCCTCCACGGCGGCGGTCCCACCCGCCTGGTGGCCGTCGCCCTCGGCGCCGCGCTGGGCGCGCTGGTGTGCCGGCGGCGCCACGACCTCGCCACCGTGCTCACGGTGACAGCCATCGGCTTCGCCCTGCGGGTGGTGCTCGAGACGGAGCTCAACTGGTACTACCTCTGGCCGGTGGCCGCGCTGTGCCTGGCCCTGTCGCTGCGGCGCAGCACGCTGCGCTTCGGCCTCTGCACCGCCGCCCTGGCGGCCAGCATGGTGCTCGGGGACCGCCAGGTGCACCACATCGCCCTGTGGTGGCCGGCCCTCATGGCGACGCTCGTGTGCATGCTGGCGGCGGTCGGCCCGTCGCCGCGGCGGTGGGCGACGCTGGCCGCCGGCGGGCGGGCCCCAGTCCCGTCGCCCTCTACAGTGCGGGGCCATGGAAGCGACGGAGAGCGCAGCACGAGCGCGGTGAGTGAACTCACCGGCCTGCGCGACGACGTGTACCGCCGTCCGCTGGCCACGGCGCTCGAACGGCTGGGGGTCGGCGCCGGCTGGCGCTGTGCCGACGTCGGGGCGGGCGGCGGCGACGTGTCGGTGGCGCTGGCCGAGATGGTGGGTCGGGACGGCCGCGTCTACGCCGTCGACAGCGACCCCGCCGCGCGCGACGAGGTCGCCCGCGCCGCCGCCGCGCACGCGCAGGTGATCGCGCTCACCCAGGCGGGCGAGGACCTTTCCCTGCCCGAGGAGGTCGACCTCGCGTTCTGCCGCTTCCTGCTGCTTGCACGTCCTCGAGCCGCTCGCCGTGGTGCGCATGATGGCCGGCGCCGTGCGGCCCGGCGGGTGGGTGGTGGCGCAGGAGCCGATCACGTCGGCCGGGCGCATCGGCGGGTCGCCACTCTCCATGCCCGACGCGCCGCACCCCGACGTCGGCGCGCTGCTGCCCGCGCTGGTGCGCGACGCCGGCCTCGAGGTGGTCGACGCCTGGGCCGAGGCACCGGCCGGCGTGGGGCCGGGCCCGGTGGCGCGCTACCTGGAGTCGCTCACCGGGGTCGACCCCGGCGACGACCCGGTCGTGCTGCCGCCGCTGGTCACGGTCGTCGGCCGCCGGCCCTGAACGGGCTGGCCCGCCGACACGGAAACGCACCGAAAAGAGGGCACCGAAGTCAGCCGGTAGCGTCGCATCCCGTGACGACGCCCCCTGCACCCATGCTCGCCGGCGCCGCCGAGGCGGTGGACCTGGCCCAACATCTCGTCGACCGGGCCTGCGCGGCCGTGCGCGACCGCGGCGGCGTCGACGCCAACCAGGTGGTGGCCTACGACGTCGCGCACGCGGCCGCCGCGGTGGCGACGGCCCGGGCCGTCCTCCTGTACGGCGAGCAGGGGGACGACGAGGCGGCCATCGCCGCCGCCTTCGTGGCCGACGTCCTGGCCGACCTGGCCGGGCGGGTCGCCGGGCGAGAGGTCCTGTGGGGGGTCGAGCCGGGTTGGGCCGACCCGGTGGCCTCGTTCGTCGTGGCCCAGCGCGACCCGGCCGTCTTGGCCGGCCTGGCCAACGTCGAAGGCCCGCGGCACCTGGGCGAGGACTTCGAGCTGGTGCGCGAGACGTTCCACCGGTTCGCCGAGGACAAGGTGCGCCCGCACGCCGAGCAGGTACACCGGGAGAACCTCGACATCCCCGAGGAGGTCATCGAGGGCCTGGCCGAGCTCGGCGGGTTCGGGCTCTCGGTCCCCGAGGAGTACGGCGGCTTCGCCTCGGGCGGCGAGAGCGACTACATGGGCATGGTGGTGGCCACCGAGGAGCTCAGCTGGGGCTCCCTCGGCGTCGGCGGCTCGCTCATCACCCGGCCCGAGATCCTCACCCGCGCCCTCGTGTACGGGGGTACCGAGGAGCAGAAGAAGCAGTGGCTGCCCCGGCTGGCCTCGGCCGAGATCCTGGCCGCGGTGGCGGTGACCGAGCCCGACTACGGCTCCGACGTGGCCAATATCGTGACGGCGGCGTCGCCGGTGCCGGGGGGCTGGGTGGTCAACGGCGTCAAGACGTGGTGCACCTTCGCCGCCCGGGCCGACGTGCTGATGCTGCTGGCGCGCACCGACCCCGACCGTTCGCTGGCCCACCGCGGCATCTCCATGTTCGTGGTCGAGAAGCCGCGCGGCGACGGCCACGGCTTCCTCTTCACGCAGACCCAGGACGACGCGCCGGAGCGGCCGGGCGACCTGGCGCCGGGACGCCTCGAGGGCCGGCCCATCGACACCCTGGGCTACCGCGGCATGCACTCCTACGAACTGGCCTTCGAGAACTGGTTCGTCCCGGAGGCCAACCTGGTCGGCGGCCCCGACGGCCTGGGCCGAGGCTTCTACCTCCAGATGCAGGGGTTCGAGAACGGCCGGCTCCAGACGGCGGCGCGTGCCCTGGGCGTCATGCAGGCCGCGTACGAGGCGGCCGCCGCCTACGCAGCCGAGCGCAAGGTCTTCGGCGCGCCCATCGGCGACTACCAGCTGACCCAGGCCAAGCTCGGCCGCATGGCCGTGCTCATCCAGGCCACGCGCCAGAGCTCGTACCACGTCGCCCGCCTGATGGCGCAGGGCGAGGGCGCACTCGAGGCGTCCATGGTCAAGGCCTACGTGTGCCGGGCCGCCGAGTGGGTCACGCGCGAGGCCATGCAGATCCACGGCGGCATGGGCTACGCCGAGGAGTACGCGGTGAGCCGCTACTTCGTCGACGCCCGGGTCTTGTCGATCTTCGAGGGCGCGGACGAGACGCTGGCGCTCAAGGTCATCGCCCGGCGGTCTGATCGGTTGATCGGTTGATCGGTTGATCGGTTGATCGGCTGAGACTCGAGCTCTCTCGGCAGCCAGGGCGGCCAGGGGCGGGGTCGGTCAGCGTCAGGTGGCGCTGCGACTCAGCCCGGCCCGCTCGCCGCGGCTGACGAATTTGATCGCCATCTTGCGGCTGGCCTCGTCGATCATCTCGTCGCCGAACATGACGGCACCCTTGCGGTCCTCCTCGGTCGCCTTGCGGTACGCCTCGAGGAGGTCGAAGGCGTGGTCGAACTGCTCCTGGGTGGGCGAGAACACCTCGTTCAAGACGATGGCCTGGTCGGGGGTGAGGGCCCACTTGCCGTCGTAACCCAGCATGCGGGCCCGCATGGAGTACTCGCGTAGCGCGTCCATCTCGCGCACCTTGAGGAACGGCCCGTCGATCACCTGCAACCCGTTGGCCCGACCGGCCATCAAAATGCGGCTGAAGACGTAGTTGAAGTGGTCACCGGGGTACTCGGGGATGTCGACGCCGCCGGTGAGCACCGGCATCTCGATACTGGCCGCGAAGTCGGCCGGGCCGAAGATGATCGTCTCGAGCCGCGGCGAGGCCGCACAGATGTCGTCGACGTTGATCAGACCGCGCGCCGTCTCGATCTGCGCCTCGATGCCGGTGTGCCCGACCGGCAGTCCCGACTTCTTCTCCACCTGGGTCAGCAGCAGGTCGAGCGCCTGCACCTCGGCGGCCGACTGCACCTTGGGCAGCATGATCTCGTCGAGCCGCTCGCCGGCGTTCCCGACCACCTCGATCACGTCCCCGTAGGTCCATTCGGTGTCCCAGGCGTTCACCCGCACGCAGAGCACCCGGTCGTCCCAAGGCAGGTTCTTGATGGCGTCGACCACCTTGGGCCGCGCCGCCTCCTTCTCGAGGGGGGCGACGGCGTCCTCGAGGTCCAGGAAGGTCATGTCGGCGGGCACCGTCGGAGCCTTGGCCAGGAACTTCTCGCTGGAACCCGGGGTCGACAGGCAGGAGCGACGGGGCAGGTCACGTGAGCGTGCGGACATGGGGCCAGGGTAACAAACGGCCTTGCGCCCCCTTTTCGGGCGGATGCACTGCGGCCCTGCGCCCGGCGGGTCCGGTCCGGCCCCCGCACCGCACCGGCACCGGCCGACGGGGCGGCTCAGCTCAGATGCTCACGGAAGAACGCGATCGAGCTGTCCCACAGTTGCTGCGAGGCCGCGGCGTCGTACACCTCGGGGCGCGTGTCGTTGAAGAAGGCGTGGTCGGTGTCGGGGTGGACGATGATCTCGACCGACTTGCCCAGGCCGCGTAGCTGCTCCCCCAGCGCGTCGGCCGCCTCCGGCGGGAAGAAGCCGTCCTTCTCGGCGTAGTGGCCGAGCACCTTGGCCGACATGGCGGCGTAGTCGGGCTGCGCGTCGGGCCACGGAATCACGCCGTAGCACGGCACCACGGCGGCCACGGCGTCGGGGCGCTGCGTGGCCAGCACGAGCGCCAGCCCGCCGCCCATGCAGAAGCCGATGACGCCGATGTGGTCGCCCGAGCTCCGCCGCAGCACCTCGTCGACGGCGCCGCTCAGGTCGCGGCCGGCCTGGTCGAGCTTCATGGCCATCATCGCCTTGCCCGCCTCGTCGGGCTCCCCCGGCGGCACCTGCTGCCCGTGGTAGAGGTCCGGCGCCAGCGCCACGAAGCCCGCTGCGGCGAAGCGGTCGCAGACGTCCTTGATGTGGTCGACCAGGCCCCACCACTCCTGGATCACGATGACGCCGGGCCCGCGGCCGCCATTCGGCACCGCCAGGTAACCGCCTGCCACGGAACCGTTGCTCGCGAATTCGATCATCTCACCCATGGCGCAGGACCGTAGTTCGTGCCGGCGCGTGTCGTTCTCCCTACCTGTTCACCGGAAGTTCGAACTTCCGCAACTCTTCGCTCACCTGCATCTTCCTACCATGAGTACGACCGGAAACGCCCATTTCAGGGCGAGGGTGTTTGAAACCCCTGGAGAGCCCCGATAAGAATGAGCGCCATCGTGACTGACGTAGAGCGGGTCAACCACTCCGCGCCGCGGTCAGGACGGAGTGCTTCGGCGCTCCAGCGGGTAGCCGTCCCCGCTCTGACCGTCGTCACAGTGTTGTCCGGCACTGTGTTTGGCCTGGCGCGCCCTGCAGCGGGCGACGCTATCTCTGACGCCAAGGCGAAGGCGGCCGCCATCGAGGCGTCGCTGCAGCAGGCCCAGAACCAGATGTCCGCACTGAGCCAGCAGTACGACGAGGCCAAGTACCACCTGTCGCAGATCGACTCGAGCATCGACTCGACCAAGGCCACCATCGCGTCCGACGCGGAGACGGTGTCCGAAGACAAGGCCACGCTGGCCAAGGCGGCGGTGGCCAACTACATCTCCGACGGGACGGCGTCTGCGCAGAACCCGCTCTTCTCCGGCAACGACCAGACGATCGGCGCCAGCACCGAGTACGACCAGATCGCCGAGGGCGACATCAACCTGGCCGTCGACAACCTGCACACGCGCGGAGAACTCGCTCAACGCGCAGGAGACCCAGCTGCAGGGCGAACAGGGGCAGGCGCAGACCGAGGTGACCGCGGAACAGAACGCGGTGGCGCAGAACCAGCAGGCGATCGAGCAGCAGCAGTCCGCGTTGAACCAGGAGCAGGGTCAGATCGCGCAGCTGGTGCAGCAGCAGGAGCAGGCCGAGGCCGCCCAGGCCGCCCAGGCCGCGCAGCAACGTCAGGAAGCCGCCGCCGCAGCCGCCGCCGCCTCCTCGTCGAGCAGCGACCTGGCCGGCCTGAACGAGGCCGCCCCGCCACCCACCGCCGCCGGGGGTGCGGGCGCCGTCCAGGCGGCCGAGAGCCAGATCGGCGTCCCCTACGTGTGGGGGGGCGAGTCACCCAAGGGCTCGGCCGACCCGGGGTTCGACTGCTCGGGCTTGACCGCCTGGTCGTGGGGCCAGGTGGGCGTGCCGCTGCCCCACTACTCGGGCGCCCAGATGGCCGACTCGGCCCCCGTGCCCATCAGCGACCTCGAGCCGGGCGACCTCCTCTTCTACGGACCGGGTGGCTCCGAGCACGTCGCCATGTACATCGGTCCGGGCGAGATGATCGAGGCGCCCTACACCGGGGCCTCGGTCTGGATCACCGCGCTCCGCCTGGGCGACGGCTTCGTGGGCGCCGGCCGGCCGTAGCCGGGCCGGGCTTCCGTTTCCGCCACCCGCCACCCGCCACCCACGGCCCAACCGAACCCACCGCAGCGCCCCGGACCGGCCGCCCGCTCCACCCTCTCCGTCGGGTGGTCCTAACCTGGCATCGAGCGCCTCATGAAACCGGTCCCCGTCGTCTTCCACATCGGGCCGCTGCAGGTCCACACCTACGGCATCGGGCTCGCGCTGACGTTCTGGTTCGGCTTCGTCTACTTCGAGCGGCGGCTCAAGAAGAACGGCTACCCCACCGACTGGCTGGTCCCGGTCTTCCTCTGGATCATTCTGGCGGCCGTCGTGGGCGCCCGGGCGCTCCACGTGCTGACGAACCTCAGCTACTACACGGCCAACCCGGGCGACGTGTTCGCCATCTGGCACGGCGGGCTCTCGTCGTTCGGCGGCCTGCTCTTCGCCGTGCCGACGGGCATCCTCCTCACCCGTCGCCGCTGCCCCGAGCTCCCGCTCGGCCGGGCCCTCGATCTCGTGCTCCCCGTGCTCTTGGCGTGCTGGGCCGCGGGGCGCCTCCTCGGCCCCCAGCTGATGGTGGCCGGCGGTGGGCACCCGACGCACCAGTGGTTCGGCATGTACTACGCCGGCCAGCCGGGCAAGCGCCTGCCGGTGCCCATCTTCCAGGCGCTGGAGGACTTCACCGTCTACCTGATCTTGATCCTGATCGAACGGGCGCTGGACCGCTGGCCCGACGGCTCGCCCCGGGTGGGCTACCCGCCCGGGATCGTTCTCGGCACGGGAATGATCCTGTGGGGCATAGAGCGCTCGCTCGACGAGCACCTCTGGCTCGGGGAGGACGGCCGCCTCGGCTCGGACCTGGTCCAGTTGGCGGGCATCCTGTTGGTCATCGGCGGCACCGTGATTCTGCTCCGCACGCGGCTGCGCTGGCGCGTGTGGCTGCGGGTGCACCACGGTCCGGAGCCGCCGCCGCTGCCGGACCAGGTCGGCGCGGCCGATCCCTCCGACACGCCCGAGAGCGCCGATCAGCCGGCCTGAAAGCCGGTGCCGGATGCGGCTCGGCGCGACGTGGCGCGGCTCGGGCTACTGCTCGTGCCGGTGCGTGAGGCAGGCCGCCCGGGCCCGCGTGTGCTCGCCCTGGCGCTCGATGGCCACGGCGCAGCCGTCCCGGAAGATCCATCCGGCCTCGCGCCAGGGGCGCACCTCCGGAATGGACTCGGCTCCCAGGCGGAGGATGATTTCGTCGAGTCGTGCGTTCATTGCCGTTCCCCTTTCCCTCGAATCCGACCCCGCCCGTCATGAGGAGAACAGCTCGGCGCCCGACGGGACACGGTGCAAATTAGGAAATCTGTCCGGGCCCGTGGTGGATCCCGCCGCAACCCGTCCACACCCCGTCGGCGTCACGGCGGCGCTCGGCGGCACCTCGGCGGCACCAAGCGCCACGGCGGCACCTAGGAGGCACCTCGGCCTGGAGCATCCCGCCACACGACCCCCTCGCACCGGTGGGAGTTTGGTTGCGCATCGGTCGCTGTCTCAAGGGCCCTCCGCAGGCTGCCGATATCCCGAATACGAGGGGGTGAGCAGCGATGGCCACTGTCCAGCAGGGGACGCCGATCATGAACGACAAGATCTGGTCGGAAGAGGAGAAGGAGCAGTGGCTCGCCGCTCATGGCGACACCCCCACGCACGTCGTCACCTTCGAGCCGATGTACCAGATCGAGGTGTTCATCCCGCCGTGGGAGCACCCGGAACGGCAAATCACGCGCTCGGCGGTGGCCTGGGGCACGAGCATGAGCCGCGTCCTCGAAGAGGAGCAGTTCGGCGCCGCCACGGTGGTCGCCGCCCACCACGAGGGGAACGCGCTCGAGGTCCACACCACCACCATGCCGCGGCCCCGCCTGCACCGCGTCACCTGAGCGTCACACCCTCGGGTCAGGCGTTGGGCTTCTCCCCCGACGCCGCGGCCAGCCGCATCTGCTCCAGGCGTTCGATCATGCCCATGCGCTCCTGCCCGACGTTGGCGTCGAGCCGCTGCGCGATCTCCTCGGGCGTCCAGCGACCCTCGGCCCACATGGCCCGCACCTCGGCCGGCTGGTTCCACACGGCGATTTTGGAGCCGACGACGGTGTAGACCTGCCCGGTCACGTGCTTGGCCCGGTCACTGAGCAGGTAGACCACCATCGGCGCCACATCCTCGGGTTCGCCCATCTCCGCCAGCTCGGAGGGCACGTTGGCCGACATGCGGGTGCGGGCCACCGGGGCGATGGCGTTGGCCGTCACGCCGTAGCGGTGGAGTCCGACGGCGGCCGAGCGGACCAGCGACACGATGCCGCCCTTGGCGGCGGCGTAGTTGGCCTGGGCCACGCTGCCCTGGAACGCCCCGGAGGTGAACCCGACGAGCGCGCCGCTCTCCTGCTTGCGCATGACGGCGGCCGCGGCGCGGAACACGGTGAAATGGCCCTTCAGGTGCGTGGCGATGACGGCATCCCACTCGTCCTCGGACATGTTGAAGAGCATGCGCTCGCGCAAGATGCCCGCCACCGCCACCACGCCGTCGATGCGGCCGTACGTGTCGACGGCGGTGGTGATGAGACGCTCGCCGGCGTCCATGTTCGAGATGTCGTCGGCCACGGCGAGGGCGTCGCCGCCCGCCTTGGTGATGTCGGCCACCACGGCCTCGGCCACCTCGCTGGTCGGGTCCTCCCCGGCCATCGACACCCCGTAGTCGGCCACGAGCACTTTGGCCCCCTCGACCGCCGCGGCCAGCGCCACCGCCCGCCCGATGCCGCCGCCACCGCCGGTGACCGCGACGACCTTGCCCTCGAGGAACCCTGCCATCTCGTACGCTCCTGGTGTCAGGGCCCGACGTCCGCCGGACCTGCGCAAAATTGCCGAAAAGCTAGAACACGTTCTAGTCTGCACAGGCCGGGGGCCGCCATTTGCCCTCTGCTCGCGAGCCTGCAAGGAGACAGCTGATGGGAGACCTCGGCTTCTGGGCCCTGGCCCAGGATGACCCCGACTACCTGGCCCTGGTGACGCCCGAGGAAGACGAGGTGAAGGCAGGCGAGCTCCTGGGCCACTCGAACCAGCTGGTGCACGCGCTGCGGGCCCAGGGCTTCGGCGTGGGCGACGTGGTGGCCACCCTGCTGCCCAACGGCTCCGAGATGCTGGAGGTCTACCTGGCCGCCCTGCAGGCCGGCTGGTACCTGGTCCCCATCAACCACCACCTGGTGGCGCCCGAGGTGGCGTACATCCTCGAGGACTCCGGGGCCAAGGCGTTCGTCGCCCACGACCGCTTCGCCGAGGTCGCCGTGGCGGCGGCCGACGAGGTGGGGCTCGACACCTCCGGTCGCCTGGCGGTGGGGGCCGTGCCCGGCTTCGCCTCCTTCGCCGCGGTCCGCGACGCGCAGCCGGACACGCTGCCCGAGGAGCGCACCATCGGCGATGTCATGAACTACACGTCGGGGACGACGGGCAACCCCAAGGGCATCTACCGCAAGCTGCTCGGCGTCACGCCCGAGCAGGCCGCACTCGGCCTGTCGGGCATCCTCTTCCTCTTCAACATCCAGCCCCAGGACGACAACGTCCACATCATCGGCTCGCCGCTGTACCACACGGCCGTGCTGCGCTTCGGCAGCGCCTCCTTGCACCTCGGTCACACGGTGGTGCTCATGGACAAGTGGTTGCCCGAGGACATGCTCCGCCTCATTGAGGAGCGCCGGGTCACCACGTCGCACATGGTCCCGACCCAGTTCCACCGCCTGCTGGCGCTGCCCGACGACGTAAGGGGCAAGTACGACGTCTCCTCGCTGCGCCACATGATCCACGCCGCCGCCCCGTGCCCGGTCGACGTCAAGCACCGGATGATCGCCTGGTGGGGCAACGCCATCGACGAGTACTACGCGGCGAGCGAAGGCGGGGGCACGCTGGTGACAGCGGAGGAGTGGCTGCAGAAGCCGGGCACCGTGGGCAAGCCGTGGCCCATCAGCGAAATCGCCATCTTCGACGACGACGGCAACCGCATCGACGAGCCGAACGTGATCGGCACGGTTTACATGGCGATGCAGTCGGCCGACTTCGAGTACCACGGCGACAAGGAGAAGACGCAGAAGAACCGCATCGGCGCCTTCTTCACCGTCGGTGACGTCGGCCTGCTCGACGAGGACGGCTACCTGTTCCTGCGCGACCGCAAAATCGACATGATCATCTCGGGCGGCGCCAACATCTACCCGGCCGAAATCGAGAGCGTCCTGCTGTCGCACCCCAAGGTGGGCGACGCCGCTGTGTTCGGCATCCCCAACGAGGACTGGGGTGAAGAGGTCAAGGCGGTGATAGAGCCGGCCGAGGGCGTCGAGGCGGACGACGCGCTGGCGGCGGAGATCCTGGCCTACTGTGCCGACAAGCTGGCCCGGTTCAAGACGCCCAAGTCCATCGACTTCACCAACGAGATGCCCCGGGACCCCAACGGCAAGCTCTACAAGCGCAAGCTGCGCGATCCCTACTGGCAGGGGCGGGAGCGGGCGGTCTGAGCCCCTCCTCGCGCCGGGCGGCCAGCATGAGAAGGGCTCCGACCATGTCCGGGTGATCCGACCGGCGCGCGTCGGATCCCACCGATCGACGTCCGCGCTGGCCAAGATGGTGCCTCATGGACAGCCAGGCCCCAACGGAGGCTTCGGCCGAGCCCATCGCCGCGTCACGCCGTCAGGTGCTCGGCGCGATCGTGCGGGCGCCTGACTCCTACGGGCTCCTCTTCGTCTTCCTGATCGTCTACTACGTCCTGCTCACCGTCAACTGGAACACCCGGCTGGCGCTCCTGGTCCGCGTGGCCTGGCTCTGCGTGACGACGCTCCTGGCCTTCTACACGTCGCGCGTCCCGCGACGGGTCATGGTCGCCGTGATCGTCGCCACCGGGCTCACCTTCGTCGCTGGCGTCGTGGTGATCCTGCAGGGGCACACCCAGGCGGACGGCGGCATCGTCCTGCTGACCTCGGTCCTGGTGCTCAGCACGCCGTTCGCCATCGGCTGGCGCAACTTCCAGCACCGCACCGTGACGGGCGAGACGATCATGGGGGCGCTGTGCATCTACGTGCTGATCGGCCTCATCTTCGCCACGTTCGACTATGGCTTCCAGCTGGCGGCCAACCGGCCCTACTTCGCACAGCCGGGGCCGCACGGGCCTTCCGACTTCGTGTATTTCAGCTACATCACCATGGCCACCGTCGGCTACGGCGACCTCACGCCGGCGCCGGGCCTGCCCCGGACGACGGCGGCGCTCGAGGCCTTGATGGGGCAGATCTTCCTGGTCGTCCTCGTGGCCAGGCTGGTGGCCATGTACGCCCCGTCGGTCTTGCGACGAGCTGAGATCCGGGAGGAACTGAACCGGGACGCCACCGAGGCCGGCGGTCAGAGCACGGGCTGAACGCTTGCCATGCTGGAAGCGTGACGGATCACTCCGACGTCCGCATCCGGCTGCAGATGGATGGGTCGGGCGAGGTCTGCCGCCAGGTATTGGCCACCCTGCCCATGTGGTTCGGCATCCCCGAGTCGGTGGAGGACTACATCGCTGCGGCGGAGGCCAACCCAACGGTCGTGGCATCCGTGGACGGCCGGGACGTCGGGTTGCTGACCCTGGTCGTGCACACCGAGTGCGCGGCGGAGATTTACGTCATGGGTGTCCGGGCCGAGCGCCATCGGCTCGGCCTCGGCCTCGCGATGCTGGCGACGGCCGAGTCCTGGCTGGCCGAGCGTGGTGTCGAGTTCCTGCAGGTGAAGACGCTCAGCGCCCGCCGTGAGGACGCCGGCTACGCCAAGACCCGGGCGTTCTACGTGGCGAGCGGCTTCCGGCCGCTCCAGGAGTTCCCCGAGTTGTGGAACCCCGACAACCCGGCGCTGCAGATGATCAAGGTGGTGTCAGGTGTTGCCCCGTCGCCGTCGCCGTCGCCGTCCTCGCCGCTCCACCCGCGACCGGGCGCCGCCGACCGGTGAGCGCCACTCGGGGCGCCGCGTCGACCGCCGACGAACTGCTCGAACGGGCCACCGACGTCCCGTTCCGCGGCTGGGACTTCTCGCTGCTCGGCGGGCGCCTGACCCTCGAGCCTCCACCGTGGTCCCTCGAGCGCATGGTCGCCGAGCTGGTCGACCCGGGCACGACGATGCTCGACATGGGCACCGGCGGCGGCGAGTGGCTGAGCGGGTTGGTGAGGAGCTCGCGTGTCGTCGCCACCGAGAGCTGGGCGCCCAACGTCCCGGTCGCCGCCGCCAGGCTGCAGCCGCTCGGCATCGCCGTGGTGCGTGACGAGGGCGCCATCGACAACGTCGACCAGGAAGGGCAGGAACTGCCGGGCCGTCGCGGCCGGCTGGCCTTTCGGGCCGGGGCGTTCGACCTCGTCGTCAATCGTCACGAGGCCTTCGTCCCCGACGAGGTGCGCCGGGTCCTACGGGTCGGGGGCGTGTTCCTGACCCAGCAGGCGACGACGGGCTCGGGCGAGTTCCACCGGTTGCTCGGTCTCGACCCGCCGGTCCTCGAGGAACTCACGCTGGCGCTCGTCGTCGAGCAGTTGACGCGAGCCGGGTTGGCCATCGAGGGCAGCGGCGAGGGCGTCGCCACGACGACCTTCGGCGACATCGGTGCGCTGGCCTGGTACCTCTCGAACGTCCCATGGGCCGTGCCCGGGTTCACCGTCCCGCGGTGTCGCGATGCCCTGCTCCAGCTGCACGGCGACCCCATCCGCGTCCCGTCGACGCGCTTTTGGGTGCTGGCTCGGGCTCGGCGCTGACGGGACACCCGAGCCGCACCGCGGCCAGCGTGCCGTCACCGTAACTCCGGAATTCGGCGGTCGGTCAGGAGCCTCGGGCCCGCCGCTCCTCCATCATGCGCTGCCAGTCCGGGTCGACCAGAGGCGCCTCGGCCCCGTGCGCGTTGCCCGTCACGATGTCGAGCATGCGATTGGGCGGAACGTGGATGAAGATGCCGTCGGCCTCGGCCGTCAGCTCTCCCCGGTAGAAGATGCCGCCCCACGCGAACACCTTTCGACCCTCCTGGCCCGTGGTGCGCGCCGCCAGGTCGAGGGGGGCCAGCAGCGGCGTCGGACGCCGGTAGCGGATCTTCAGCGTCCCCGTCATGGCCCCCTGGCCGGACAGGATGTTCGACAGGCCGAGCAGCTCGTCGAAGAGCTCGGCGATCACCCCGCCGTGCACGCACGTCGGCGGCCCCTCGTAGGCGTAGCCGAACGTCACCCGCCCCCGGATCTCCCGCCCGCCGTCGGTGCCTTCCACGGCCCACACCTCGACCGGGGGTGCCACCGGGTTGGCGAAGCCGATCACGGGGCTGGTGTGGAAGTAGTCCTGCGGATGCATGCCCGGGAACCCGCCCGGACCCGGCTCGTTGCGGCGCCGCTTCGACACCGACGCGGCCGCCTCGAGCCGGTCCGCCACGGCCGAGAGCTGTTCCGCCGCCTCGGAGATCTCGTCGTCTTCGGGTGGCTGGCCCACCACGACCGCATTGATGCGCCGCACCGCCGCCGCCAGCCGGTTCATGGGCTGGTCGCCCGCCGTCACCGCCGGGCCGTCGAGCCCCGGATAGCCCCCGCCGGCGGGCGGGTCGAGCTCCTGGCTCGTCTCGCTCACGTGCGCGTGTAGTTGGGCGGCCGCTTCTCGGCGAAGGCCTTCTGCCCCTCGGTGGCGTCGTTGCTGGCGAAAACCGGCCAGCCGATCTCGAGCTCGCGGGCCAGGCCATCGACCTCGGACATGCCCTCGGTCTCGCGCACGCTCCGCTTGATCGCCTCGACCGCCAGCGGGCCGTTCTGCCCGATGACGCCCGCGATCTCCAGCGCCTTCTCGAGAGCCGCCCCGTCGGGCACCACGTGGCCGATGAGCCCGATGCGCAACGCCTCGTCGGCGGGCACCTCGCGCGCCGTCAACAGCAGCTCCATGGCCAGCGTGTAGGGGATCTGACGCCGGAGCCGCACCGTCGAGCCGCCGAGCGGGAACAGTCCCCGCTTGGCCTCGAACACCCCGAAGACGGCGCTCTGGCCCGCCACTCGGATGTCCGTGGCCTGCAAGATTTCGGTCCCCCCGGCCACGGCCCATCCCTCCACGGCGGCGATCAGGGGCTTGCGCAAGTCGTAGTGGCGCAGCAGCGCCTTCCAGTGCAGGTCCGGGTCCTCCTGCATGCGGGGCTGGTACTTCTCGGCGTCGCTGCCCCCCATGGCCTTGAGGTCCATGCCGGCGCAGAACGTGCCGCCGGCGCCGGTCAGGATGGCGCAGCGGATGTCGTCGTTGGCGTCGATCTCCTCCCAGGCGTCCTTCATGCCGACCAGCATGGGCAGGCTCAACGCGTTCTTGGCCTCGGGCCGGTTCATGGTCACGATGGCCGTGGCGCCGTCGCGCTCGTACGTCAGGTGCTCAGTCGATACCGATGACACGGTCCCCTCCAGAGGTAGGCGCCGAAATGGGAAGGTGCGGCAGAAGGGCTCAGATCCGCTCGATGATGGTGCCGGTCGCCAACGCGCCGCCGCAACACATCGACACCAGGCCGTAAGTGGCGTCGCGTCGCTCGAGCTCGTGCAGAATCGTCGTGATCAGTCGACTGCCCGTGGCGCCCACCGGGTGGCCGAGCGCGATGGCGCCACCGTTCACGTTGACCTTGTCCCAATCGACCTCGTGCACCTTGCCCCAGCTGAAGACGACGGACGCGAAGGCCTCGTTCACCTCGAAGAGATCGATGTCCTTCATGGTCATGCCGGCCTTGGCCAGCACCTTGGTCGTCGCCGCGATGGGGCCGTCGAGGTGGTAGTAGGGGTCGGAGCCCACCAGCACCTGGGCTACCACGCGGGCCCGGGGCTTGAAGCCCTCCGCCTTGGCCCGGTCCTCGGACATCCACAGCACGGCGGCCGCGCCGTCGGAGATCTGTGACGAGGTGCCGGCGGTGTGCATGCCGTCGGGCAGCACGGGCTTCAGCTTGGCCAGACCCTCGGCCGTGGTCTCGCGTGGGCCTTGGTCCTTGGAGACGACGATCTTCTCGCCCGAGTGCTCGCCCCACGGGCCCTCCTCACCGACGATCGGAGCCTCCACCGGCACGATCTCACGGGCGAAGCGGTCCTCGGTCACGGCGACCGCGGCCTTCTTCTGCGACTCGAGCCCGAGCCAGTCGACGTCGGCCCGCGTGATGCCGTACTTCTTTGCGATGCGCTCGGCCGCCGTGAACTGGTCGGGCATGTCGTAGGGCAGGTCCTCGGGGATGGCCCGACCGGCACCCGCCTTGGCATTGGCCCCGAGCGGCACCCGGCTCATCGCCTCGACACCGCACCCGATCGCCGCGTCCACGGCGCCCGCCGCGATGAGGTTGTTCGCGAAGTGGTTGGACTGCTGACCCGACCCGCACTGGCAGTCCACCGTAGTGGCGGCCACCTCGTACGGCAGGCCGCTGAGCAGCCAGGCCGTGCGCGTGACGTTGAAGCCCTGCTCCCCGGCCTGGGTGACGCACCCGCCGACAACCTGTTCGACCGAGGACGGGTCGATGCCCGCCCGCTTGACCACCTCGACCTGGACCGCCCCGAGGATGTCCGGGGCCCGCAGCCCCGAGAGCCACCCGTTGCGCTTCCCGATGGGGGTGCGGACCGCCTCGATGATTACCGGCTGCGCCATGACCGACGTCCTTCCTGCTGCGATTCCCGGCCGCCGCCCGGCTGCCCGGGCCCGGGGCCTAATTTAGAACCTGTTCTAACTTTAGCACCGGCCCTCCGGGCCGGCCCCGGGAAGTCTGCCTGGGCCTGGTCGCCGGGCGCCAACCGTGACCCCTCCTAAATGTGCTTGAGGATCTCCCGCGCGATGACGACGCGCTGCACCTGGTTCGTCCCCTCGTAAATCTGCGTCACCTTGGCGTCGCGCAGGAACCGCTCGACCGGGAAGTCCTTGGTGTAGCCGTAGCCACCGAGCAGTTGCACCGCGTCGATCGTCACCTGCATGGAGGTATCCGAGGCGAAGGCCTTGGCCATGGCGCCGAACTTGGTCAACTCGCCGGCCGGGTCGTCGTCGACCATGGCGCAGGCGCGGTACACTAGGGCGCGGGCCGCCTCGGTGCGCAGCGCCATGTCGGCCAGCATGAAGCGCAGCCCCTGCAGGTCGGCGATGGGACCGCCGAAGGCGTGGCGCTGCTTCATGTAGGCAGCGGCGTAGTCCGTGGCGCCCTGGGCGATGCCGACGGCCTGCGCGCCGATGGTGGGACGGCTGCGGTCGAGAGTGTGCATGGCGATATTGAAGCCCTGGCCCTCGTCGCCGATCCGGTGCGAGGCCGGCACGCGCACTTCCTCCAGGACGACCTCACCGGTCGGGCTGCCACGCAGGCCGAGCTTGTCCTCGTGCTTGGCGATGCGGATCCCCCACTCCTTCTCGACCAGGAAGCACGAGATGCCCCGCCCGCCGGCGTCGGTGTCCGTCTTGGCAAAGACGACGTAGATGTCCGAGATGCCGGCGTTGGTGATCCAGTACTTCGAGCCGGTCAGGATGTAGTCGTCCCCATCGCGCACCGCCCGCGCCCGCATGGCGGCCACGTCGCTTCCGGCGTCGGCCTCGGACAGACAGTAGCTGGCCTGGATCTCGCCCGTCGCCACGCGATGCGCATAGGCCTGCTTGAGCTCCTCGCTCCCCCAGTTGAGGACCGGGGTCATGCCGAGCTTGGAGATGAGGATCGTCAGCGAGGTCGAGGCGCACACCCGGGCCAGCTCCTCGGCAGCAATGGCCTGGGTCACCGTGTCGGCTCCGGCGCCCCCGTAGGCCTCTGGGATCCCAAGCGCGGGCAGCTCCATCTCCTTGCACGCCTCGAACGACTTCCACGGGAACTCGGCGTTGCGGTCGACCTCGGCTGCATGGGGGGCCACCTTCTCCTCGCAGAACGCGCGCAGGGTGGCCTGGAACTCCCGCTGGACATCGGTCAGGTCGAAGGACGACGTGCTCACCCGCCCATTGTCGCAGAGTCGCGCCGGGCTCCGAACGCCCGTTCGGCGCCCTTCGCGCCGAAGCGGTCAGGCCGTCGAGAGGTGCTGGACGAGCAGCGCAGACAGCTGCGCGGGCGCCATCTCCGGGACCCAGTGCGACACGCCCTCGAGCACCTCGAACGTGTAGGGCCCGAGCACGTGCTCGGCGGTGCCCTCGGCCGCGGCGCGCCCGAAAGCCCGGTCGCCGGTCGACCACACGTAGAGCGTCGGGACGCTCACCGGCAGCAGGTCGGTGAGCGCGCCGGCGTCCATGGCGCGGTACCAGTTGAGGGCGGCCGTGAGCGCGCCCGGCTCGGTGAGCGCGGCCACGTACATGCGGATGTCGTCGTCGTCGAGCCCGGACTCGGCCAGCAGGGTAGTCAGGCCACTGCCCGAGCCGTCCGCGCCCAGCAGCAACCGCTCGGGCACCTCGGGGGTGCGGAAGGCGTCGACGGCCTCGACGTGAGCCGACTGGTCGGGGTCGTCCCCACCCAGCGCGTGGCGCAGTGACAGGGGGTGGGGTGTCGACACGACGCTCAGCGAGCGGACGCGGCCGGGATGGCGCGACGCCACCAGCCAGGCCAGCATGCCGCCCCAGTCGTGCCCCACCAGGTCGAACGTGTCCATCTCCAGGGAGTCGGCCAGCGCCATGACGTCGCCCAGGAGTCGCTCGGTGGCGTAGTCGTCCACCGCGCTCGGGCGGGCGCCGCAGCAGTAGCCGCGCTGGTCGGGCGCCACGGCGCGGTAGCCCGCGCTCCCGAGCGCCCAGAGCTCGTCGCGCCAGGCCCACGAGGTTTGCGGGAAACCGTGCAGCAGCAGGACCCGCCTCCCCTCGTGGGGACCGCAGGCTCGCCCGCTGAAGGTGAAGCTGCCCGCCTCGATCTCGAGCCGGTCGATGGCCCCGGTGGTGCCCATGCCGAACGTGGTACTCATGGCGCGCCTAGGCCTAGGCGGCGGCCACACCGTCCCGGGCTTCCTCCGGGCTCAGCCGCAACGTCTCGTCGGGCACCGAGTCGACCAGTGCCCGCTGGGCCACGTAGTCGTGGGAGATGGAGGAGAAGGCGGCGCGGCGCGTGGCCCCGATCCCCGCCGGCACATCGTCGAGGAAGCCCCACAGGTTGAGGGCGAACCGCACGTCGTAGACGCACGGCGCCCGTCCGAAGAGGGCGGCCCGCTTGGCGCCCACCAGCGCCACGCCCAGCTCCACGTCATGCTCCGACTCGCCCTCTTGCAGGTGCAGCTCGTGCTCGAAGCGTTTGGCCAGTCGCAGCGCGAAGCCCGCGTCGGGCCCCGGCGTCCCCGTGGTCCGCCCACGCGTCACGGCCGGCACGACCAGCTCGGCCGGACGCGAGGTGGTCCACGGCCCCGGCACGTCCATGTGCATGGCCGGTCGCACCTGGTCGGCCTCGGCGATCGGGACAAAGGTCGGCTGCGTCATGCGCGGGAGGTTACCCCCCGGGGGTGCGGCGGACCCATTCCGTTACTCGAACAGCGTGACCTTGGGCAACACGATCGACGACGGCCGCCGCGCGTCATGGAAGACGTCTTGGTCGGCCGAACGCAGGTTGGCCCCGGTGGCCAGCGGCTCACCCGTCCCCGGGTTGCGGGCGTAGAGGGGGTGGGCGCCGCTCGAGACCTGCAGGCGGACCCGGTGCCCGGGGCGGAACGTGATCGCCGTCGGCCCCATGGCGACCTCCAGGCGGAACGTCCCGTCCTCCTCCTTGGTGACCGAACCGGGGCTCAGCCTGATGATGCCGTCGCTGACGTTGTACGACCTGCCCTTGGGCGTCACGTCGCACAGGCGGACGAAGAAGTCGGTGTGCTCGAGCGACGAGCGTAGGTAGAGCGTGGCCGTGAGCGGGCCGATGACGGTGAGGTCCTCGGTCAGGACGGGGCTGGTGTAGGTGAGCACGTCACGCCGGTGCTCACGCGGGCGCTGCTCCTTGCGCCCGGACGTGCGCATGTTGAGGCCGGCGCCGCCCACTGCCGGCGTCGGGTCGTGCGGGTTGTAGTGGAAGTGGTCCGGCGCGCTCTCCGCCGGCGGCTCCGTTCCCAGCGTGCCCCAGCGGCCGAGAAACCACTGCTGCGTCTCGCCGGCCGGCGGCCACAGCGAGAACTCCCTCCACTCGCCCGTCCCCATGACGTAGACACGTACTGGGGCGCGGTGCGCCCGTCCGCGTCGCTCACCGAGCTGCGAATCGAACCACTCGAGCCCGTCGCGGATGGTCTCGCCCTGCAGGCCGGGGCTGGTGTGCGTCCATGGGCCGATGGTCAGCCGGGCCGTCCGGCCGACGGCGCGCAGGGCCTCGTAGTCGGCCACCTGGGCGGTGACGAAAAGGTCGTACCAACCACCGACCAGGCTGGCCGGCGGCACGTTGTCGAGCCGGCGCCCGAAGTCGATCTCGTCCCACCAGGAGTCACCCGGTTCGCCGTGGGCGAGCCACTCCTGGAAGAACGGGGCCTCCTCGCCGATGGTGGCCACGTCACAGCGCCCCAGTGGCAGCACCTCGCCGGCTGCGGCCACCACCTTGGGCGAGCGCAGCTGGGCCCGCGCCACCTGGCGCAGGCGGAGCTCCTGGTGCTTCACCTGGTGCATCCAGGTCAGTGCCGTCTCGAGCGCGAAGGACCCCCCGGGGTACGAGGCCGAGTCGCGGAACCGGGAGGAGGTGACCTGGAGCGCGAGGCCCTTCAGATAGCCGGGCGCGTCCTCGGCCACGGCCCACTGGGTGAGCCCGAGGTAGCTGCCGCCCCACATGACGAGCCGTCCGTCGAACCACGGCTGGGCCGCCACCCACTCCAAGGTGGCGTGCCCGTCGGCCTGCTCGGTGCGCATGGGAACGAACTCGCCCTCGGAGCCAAAGGTGCCGCGGCAGCTCTGGATCACCACCTGGTAGCCGCGCTCGGCGTACAGACGGCCCAACGGGCCCATGATCCTGCGCCCGTAGGGCGAGCGGATCAACATGGTCGGCAGCCCGTTCGGAGGGCTGGTCGGGAACCAGCGGTCGGCCAGCAGCACGGCGCCGTCGGGCATCTTGGCCGCCAGGTCCCGCTCGAACGAGACGTCAGTCGTCTGTGCGGGCGCCAGCTTCAACAGCCGGGCCGCCGTACGTGTCAAGACGGTCATGCGCGATCCCCCGTGCGTTTCCCCCTGCCCCCGGCGCGTCAGGCGGAGTGCAGGAGCCCGAAGACGATCGAATCGTAGAGCGCCTGCCAGCTTGCCTCAATAATGTTCTCGGACACCCCGATGGTCGTCCATGTCTGCTCGCCGTCGGTCGTGTCGACCAGGACGCGGGTGACGGCGCCCGTGCCGCGCCCGGTGTCGAGCACGCGGACCCGGTAGTCGGTGAGATGGATGGTCTCGAGCGCCGGGAATTTCGAGCCGATGGCGCTCCGCAGCGCGCCGTCCAGCGCGTTGACCGGTCCGTTGCCCTCGGCCACGGCGACGATGCGCTCGCCGCCCACGTGCACCTTGACCGTGGCCTCGGTCAGCACGCCGAACATGGGCTTGGAGGAGAGCGCCGCCTCGGCGCGGTCACGGTGGTCGGTGATGACGCGGAACGACTCCACGGTGAAGTAGTCGGCCGTCCAGCCGGTGGCCCGCCGCAGCAGGAGCTCGAGCGACCCGTCGGCCACCTCGAAGTGGTAGCCCTCGTGCTCCAGGCGCTTGAGCTCGTCGAGGACGCGGCCGATGACCTCGCCGTCGAGTTGGAGCCCGAGCTCGGCCGCCTTCATGGCCAGGGTGGAGCGGCCGGCCATTTCGGAGACGACGACACGGGTGCCGTTGCCCACCCAGTCCGGCTCGACGTGCTCGTAGAGGTCGGCGCTGCGGGCGACGGCGCTGGCGTGCAGGCCGCCCTTGTGGGCGAACACGGAGTTGCCGACGTAGGGCTGCTGAGGGTTGGGCGCGATGTTGACGAGCTCGGCAATGTGATGGGCGACGGGCGTCAGCCGCTCCAGACGGTCGGCCGGGATGGTGCGAATGTTGAGCTTGAGCGAGAGGTTGGGGATGGCGGCCGACAGGTCCGTGTTGCCTGCCCGTTCGCCGTAGCCGTTGATGCAGCCCTGCACCTGGGTCACCCCCGCCTGCACGGCCACGAGGGAGTTGGCCACGGCGCAGCCGGCGTCGTTGTGGCAGTGAATCCCGAGTTGTGCGCTGGTGCGGGCCCGTACGTCGGAGACCGCCCGGCCCACGTCGTCGGGCAGCGAGCCGCCGTTGGTGTCGCACAGCACGAGCGCCTCGGCCCCGGCCTCCTCGGCCGCGCCGAGAACGGCGAGGGCGAATTCGGGATTGTTGCGATAGCCGTCGAAGAAGTGTTCGGCATCGAGGAAGACGCGCAGGTCGTGTTGGCGCAGGTGGCGCACGGAGTCCGCCACCATGGCCACCGCCTCGTCCAGTGACGTGCGCAGCGCCTCGGCTACGTGCCGGTCCCACGACTTGGCCACGATGCAGGCCACCGGCGCGCCCGCGTCAATGAGGTTGGCCAGGACGGCGTCGTCCTCGGGCTTCACGCCCGCCCGACGGGTGGACCCGAAGGCGACCAGCGTGGCCGTGCCCAGGCTCAGCTCCTTCTTGGCCCGCTCGAAGAACTCGACGTCCTTGGGGTTGGCGCCAGGCCAGCCCCCTTCGATGAACGTCACCCCGAGGTGGTCGAGCTGCTCCGCCACCCGCAGCTTGTCGTCGACGGTGAGCGACAGACCCTCCTGTTGGCTGCCGTCGCGCAAAATGGTGTCGAAGATGTCGACGGCCTCGGGCAACTCGGGCATGTCGAAGTCATGGCCGTGCGCGCTGTGCCCGTGCGCGTGGGTGTGGCGCATCGCGCCGTGCCTGTGCTCGACACCGGCGTCGGCGTCGGCTCCCTCGGGGTCAGTCGACATAGTCCAGCCATTCCTTGTACTGGTCCACCTCGCCGCGCACCGTCGCGAAGTAGGTCTGCTGGATGTCCTTGGTGATGCGGCCGGGGTGGCCGGGGCCGACCGGGCGGTCGTCGACGGAGCGGATGGGCACCACCTCAGCCGCCGTTCCGGTCAGGAAGGCCTCGTCGGCCAGGTAAAGGTCGGTGCGGATGAGGGACTCGTGGCGCACCTCGTAGCCGAGGTCGCGGGCGATGGTCTCGACGGAGTGCTGCGTGATGCCGGCCAACGCGCCGGAGTCGGCCGTGTGCGGCGTGATAAGCACACCGTCGCGCACGATGAACACGTTCTCGCCGGTGCACTCGCTGACGTTGCCGTCAGGCGCCAGCAGGATGGCCTCGTCGTAACCCGCCTTGAGCGCCTCCACCTTGGCCAGGGACGAGTTGGAGTACATGCCCGTGTTCTTGGCCGCCGTCGGCACCGCGTTGGGGTCGTGCCTTCTCCACGAGCTGACCTTGACCGACACGCCGTTGGCGATGCCTTCGTCACCCAGGTAGGTGCCCCAGGGCCAGGCGGCGATGGAGACGTTGACCGGGCAGGGCAGCGGGTTGAGGCCCATTTCGCCGTAGCCGAGGTAGATGAGGGGACGCAGGTAGCAGCCGTCGTGGAGCTCGTTGACGCGCACGACCAGGCGCGACGCCTCGATGATCTGCTCCACCGAGAAGGGGACGTCGATCATGAAGATCTTGGCGGAGGCGAACAACCGTCGGATGTGGTCGCCCAGGCGGAACACGGCCACACCCCGGCTCGTCGGGTAGGCGCGGATGCCCTCGAAGACGCCCGAGCCGTAGTGCATGGTGTGCGTGAGTACGTGCACGGTCGCGTCGGCCCAATCGACGAGCTCGCCGTCCATCCAGATCTTCTCGGTCGTGTCGATGGGCATGGCGGTTACAGCCTTTCTGCGATGGCGTCGCCCACGGCGGTCGTGGACAGCTGTGCGTCGGACGTTGACAAGGAATCGGACTGGGCGGCCAGGGCCTTGAGAATGCGTGCGGCGGCATCGGCCTCCCCGAGGTGCTCCAGCATCAGCGCGGCCGAATGGATGGCGGCCAGGGGGTTGGCGATGCCCTGGCCGGCGATGTCGTGCGCGGCGCCGTGCACGGGCTCGAAGAGCGACGGCCCGGTGCGCGCCGGGTTCAGGTTGCCCGAGGCGGCGAACCCGATGCCGCCGCTCACCGCGCCGGCCAGGTCGGTGAGGATGTCGCCGAAGAGGTTGTCGGTGACGATCACGTCGTAGCGCCCGGGCTGTTCCACCAGGTAGATGCACGCGGCGTCCACGTGGTTGTAATCCCAGGTGACGTCGGGATGGTCGCGGGCGACGTCGGTGACCGTGCGCTGCCACAAGTCGCCGGCGAAGGTGAGCACGTTGGTCTTGTGCACCAGGGTCAGGCGGTTGCGGCGGCGGGCCGCCAGCTCGAAGGCGAAGCGCACGCAGCGCTCCACGCCCATGCGGGTGTTGACCGAACCCTGGGTGGCCACCTCGTGCGGCGTCCCTTTGCGCAGGAAGCCTCCTTCACCGGCGTAGGTGCCCTCGGTGTTCTCGCGCACGACGACGAAGTCGGTGCCCGCCGCGATGGAGCCGGGCACGCCGGTGAAGGGGCGCAGGTTGACGTAGAGGTCCAGCTCGAAGCGCAGGCGGAGCAGGAGCCCCCGCTCGAGGGTCCCCGGCGGAACGCTGGTGTCGCCCACGGGCGGGCCGACCGCCCCCAGCAGGATGGCCTCGAACCCGCGCAGCTCGTCCAGCGTCTCGTCCGGCAGCACGACACCGTCTCGCAGGTAGCGGGCGGCGCCCAGGTCGAAGTGGGTGACGTCGAGCTCGACGCCGGAGGCGGCCACGACCTTCAGCGCCTCGCTGCATACCTCCGGCCCGATGCCGTCGCCGCCGATGACGGCGACTCGATGCGAGGTCCTGGCGGTGCTCACTGTTCTTGTACATCCTCTCGTGTGGTGTGACGTGTGGCGATTGGTTGCCGAAGGTTCCCGAAATTGAAAAACCGCCCACTCAGTGGACGGTTCGACGGCGCGCGTGAGTGGGGCGCGCCTAGTGGATAATGCCTACCGGGTTCTGGGAAGGGCGCATGGCCACCCCAGTCTCTCGCAGGCTGACCGGCGCCGTCAACAGAGGGTGCCGGGCCGGCCGACGGCCGGTCCCGGCCCGGTTAGCCTTGTGATTCCGGCGCGGTGCCCTCCACCGCCCGCACCCGCCTTCCGAAGGACACGCCGTGACCAACGCTCCCGCCAACCAGACCGAGACGACCAAGCTGACCCAGGCCACCCACGACCGGCTGGTGGCCGAGCTCGAGGACCTGACCACCCGGGGCCGGGTCGAGATCGCCCAGCAGATCGAGGCGGCCCGTGCGCTGGGCGACCTCTCGGAGAACGGCGACTACCACGCGGCCAAGGACGCCCAGGGGAAGATGGAGTCGCGCGTCCGCCAGCTGCAAGCGATGCTCAAGGAGGTCGAGATCGTGGACGACGCCGGCTCCGGCGACGGGTCCGTCTCGCTCGGCAGCACGGTGACCCTCCGCTACGACGGCGACGACGAAGACGACACGCAGGCCTTCTTCGTGGGCTCTATCGAGGAGCGCCAGGGTGACCTGCCGGTGATCTCGCCCTCCTCGCCACTCGGGCAGGTGCTGGTCGGGCGGGTCGCCGGCGACGCGGTGGAGTACCGGGCCCCGGGCGGCATGCTCAAGGTCCACATCGTCGACGTCACTCGCTGATGGCGCCGCGCACACTCAGCGAGAAGATCTGGGACGCGCATGTCGTCCATGCGGCGGAAGGTGAGCCCGATCTCCTTTTCATCGACCTGCACCTGGTACACGAGGTCACGTCACCGCAGGCCTTCGACGGGCTGCGCCTGGCCGGCCGCTCCGTGCGCCGACCCGAGCTGACCGTCGCCACGGCCGACCACAACGTGCCCACCCTCGACATCGACCGCCCGGTGGCCGACCCCGTCTCGGCGCTGCAGCTGAAGGTGCTGGACGACAACACCAGGGAGTTCGGCATCACCTGCTACCCCATGGGCGACGTCAACCAGGGCATCGTCCACATCATCGGGCCCGAGCAGGGCTGGACGCAGCCCGGCATGACCATCGTGTGCGGCGACAGCCACACCTCGACGCACGGCGCCTTCGGGTCACTGGCTTTCGGCATCGGCACGAGCGAGGTCGAGCACGTGCTGGCCACCCAGACACTGCCCCAGGTGCGGCCCAAGACCATGGCCGTCACCGTGGAGGGCGAGCTGGCGCCGGGCGTGACGGCCAAGGACGTGGCACTGACCATCATCGGCACCATCGGCACCGGTGGGGGCATCGGCCACGTCATCGAGTACCGCGGCTCGGCCATTCGCGGCCTGTCGATGGAGGGCCGCATGACGCTGTGCAACATGTCGATCGAGGGCGGGGCGCGGGCCGGCCTGGTGGCGCCGGACGAGACCACCTTCGACTACGTGCGCGGGCGCGACCACGTGCCGAGCGGTGCAGCCTGGGAGGACGCCGTCGAGTACTGGCGCACCCTCACCACCGACGAGGGAGCCACCTTCGACAAGGAGGTCGTGATCGACGCGGCAAGCATCACACCGCATGTCACCTGGGGCACCAACCCGGCCCAGGTGGTGCCGGTCAGCGGATCGGTCCCCGACCCCGCCGCCATGGAGGACCCGGGCGACCGCGAAGCGGCCGCGCGGGCGCTGGCCTACATGGGCCTCGAGGCGGGGACCCCGATGCGCGCCATCCCCGTCGATACGGTGTTCCTCGGGAGCTGCACCAACTCACGCATCGAGGACTTCCGCGCCGCCGCCGCCGTGCTCGACGGCCGCAAAGTGCGCCCCGGCCTGCGGGCCTTGGCCGTGCCGGGCTCACATCGGGTGAAGCGGCAGGCGGAGGATGAAGGCCTCGACAAGGTGTTCGCCGCGGCTGGCTTCGAGTGGCGTGAGCCGGGCTGTTCCATGTGCCTGGCCATGAACCCCGACAAGCTGGCCGTGGGCGAGCGCTGCGCCTCGACGTCCAACCGCAACTTCGAGGGCCGCCAGGGTCGGGGAGGGCGCACCCACCTGGTCTCTCCCACCGTCGCCGCCGCCACGGCGGTGGCCGGCACCTTCGCCACGCCCGAGGACCTCGACTGATGCGCCCCGTCGTGGTGGTGACCGGGCGTGCCGTGCCGCTCGACCGCACGGACGTCGACACCGACCAGATCATCCCGTCCGACTGGCTGAAGCGGGTCGAGCGGACCGGGTTCGGCGCCGGCCTCTTCTCGGAGTGGCGCGACGACCGGGACTTCGTGCTCAACAACGCCGAGTTCGTCGGCGCCACTATTTTGGTGGCCGGGCACAACTTCGGCACCGGCTCCTCGCGCGAGCACGCCGTGTGGGCGCTGATGGACTACGGGTTCGAGGCGGTGGTCTCGTCGCGCTTCGCCGACATCTTCCGCAACAATTGCACCAAGCAGGGACTCCTGCCGGTGCAGGTCTCCGAGGAGCTGGACCGGGCGCTGCTCGACGCGGTGGCGGCCGACCCGTCCCTGGAGATCACCATCGACGTGGCCCGGGGCACCATTGAGGCGCCCGCTGCCGGGCTGGCCGGCACCTTCCCGCTCGACGAGTTCACCCGCGAGCGGCTGCTCAACGGGTGGGACGACATCGGCCTGTCCCTGCGCTACGAGCAGGACATCACGGCCTACGAGCGCCGGCGCCCCGCCTTCCTGCCCTCGGCGTGACCGCCCCATGGTGACCTTCCGTCCCATGACGGAGGCCGACGTGCCGGGCGCCGTGGCGGCCTTTGACAGCGGACTGCTGGCCATGTTGGCCCGCCACGGCCTGCCGACCACCGGCAGCTCCATTCGGGACGAGCGGCGCCGCATCGACCGCACCCGCCACTTTCTGGGCACCGACCCCGACGGCTCGTGGGTGGCGGAGGAGGACGGGGCCGTCATTGGGATGTCGCAGTCCTTCGTGCGCGAGGACTACTGGATGCTGTCGCAGCTGGGCACCGTGCCGGGTCGCCAGGGGCACGGCGTGGGCCGGCAGCTGCTGAGCCTGGCCCTGTCCCATGGGGACTCGCACAGTCCCGGGACGATCCAGTGCTCGCGCGACCCCAAGGCGATGGCGCTCTACACCAGCTTCGGCTTCGTGCTCCACCCCGTCGTGGCGGCCTGGGGCGTGCTGCGTCCGGGCGCGGTGGAACGGCCGGCCGAGGTGGTGCGCCACGAGCCGGATCAGGTGACCGAGCGCGAACTGGACGCGGTGACCGGCATCGACCGCAAGGTGCGCGGGTCGGCCCGCCCGGTCGACATCGTCGCCATGCTCACCCAGGCCGGTACGCGCCTCCTGTTGCACGACGACCAGGGCTACGCCGTGGCGGCGGACGACCGCGTCATCACGCTCGGAGCCCGCAACGAGGAGTCGGCCTCCCTGGTGCTACGAGCGGCGCTGGCCGAAGTGCCGACGGGAGAGACGGTGGAGGTCAACTGGCTCACGGGGGCCCAGCAGTGGGCGATCCGCGTCGTGGTCCAGGCCGGCATAGAGCTGCAGCCCTACGGCCCGGTCATGGTGCGAGGCATGGACGGGCCGCCGTCGCCCTACATCCCGAGCGGCGGGTACGGCTAAGAGCCGTCCCCGACTGGCGCGCCTTGGAGGCGAGCGGCGAAACAGCGCAATGAGGTTCCCCAGCCTTCGGGCGAACCGACGGCTTCTCGCATGCCTTCCCAGCCCTCGCCGTGGCGGTCGAGGTGCCGGTGCTCGAGTTCGACCCGAGTCCGGCCTTCGCCTTCAGGAACAAAACGCACCTCTATCTCACTCGTCCGGGCCGGGTCCGGCTCGATCCGCCACTGCAGGCTGATGTCCCAGCTGAACACGACCCGGTGCGGCGGCTCGTAGGCCAGCACGCGCGCCCAGCGGCATTCGCTGCCGTCCTCACCGACGTCGTACACGTGGCCGCCCACGTGAGGCTCGAAGACCATGGAAGCCAGTGGCGCCTCGATGATGTGGTGTTCGGGCGGCCACCAGCTGCCTATGTCCCGGGTGAACACGTCGAAGGCCCGGTCGACCGGTGCCTCGACGACGAGCGTGGTACTGACCGCGGTGGGGTTGCTCATGGGGTGTCCTCCTGTTGCTGTTCCTCGACTCGGGCCTTGAACGAATGCAGGGCGATGTTCCAGAAGCGGTCCAGGTAGTCGCGCAGCCCGGCCAGCCCGTCGGGGTCGAGGCTGTAGATGCGTCGGGTCCCGACCTGGGTGTCACGCACCAGGCCGGCCCCCTTCAGCACCTTCAGGTGCTGGGACACGGCGGGCCTGCTCACGGGCAACCGCGCCGCCAGATCGACGACGGCCGCCGGGCGCTCCCCGAGGTACTCGAAGATCGCCCGCCGGGTGGGGTCGCCCAGCGCGCCCAGGGCAAGAGAGTTAGCTACCACTTACCGTAAGTGATAACTTACTGAAGGCCGGCAGTCAAGGGGTCCGGCGGAAAGAGGCGGTCGGCTACGCGTCGTACCAGCGGTAACGGGTCCAGTCGGCCATCGGCCGGGCCCCCATGCGCTGGTAGAAGTCGATGGCCGGGGCGTTCCACTCCAGCACGTCCCACTCGACGCGACCCTCCGTCTGCTCGCGCAGGTAAGTGAGGAGCCCGGCGGCGTGGCCCTGGCGGCGGTGCTCGGGGCGCACGTAGATGTCCTCGAGCCAGATGCCCGTCTTGCCCAGGAAGGTCGAGAAGGTCCGGTACCACAGAGCGTGCCCGGCCAATGACCCGCCGCCGTCGTCGACCACGGTGTCGGACACGATGGCGTCCGGGCCGAACAGCGCCTGCACCAGGTCGTCCTCGGTCATGACCACCTGGTCGGCCAGGTGTTCGAACTCCGCCAGCTCCCGGGTCATGGCCAGCAGCTCGGGTACGTCCGTCTCGACCGCCGGCCGGATCACCCGGTGCGGCCCCGATTCGCCGCCGAGACGACCGCGCTGAGCGAGGCGTCGAGGATGGACGAGTCCCGCCCGACGCCCCACCAGGTCGAGCCGTCGCTCCCGGCCACCTCCACGTAGGCGACGGCCGACGCCCCCGAGCCCTCGGTGAGCGCGTGCTCGTGGTAGTCCTTCACCTCCAACACGATGCCGAGATCGGCCTTCAGCGCGGCGATGAGCGCGTCGATGGGGCCGTTGCCTTCGCCCGTGACGGTGCGGTGCTGACCGTCGACCAGCAGCTGCGCCGTGACGCTGGTGTGGCCGTGCCCGGTAGACACCTCGCTCGTCATCAGGCGAAGCCCGGCGTCCTCGGGCAGGTAGATCTCCTCGAACACGTCGCGCATCTGGCCTGACCGGATGACCGTGCCACTGGCCTCGGTGATCTCCTGCACACGCTTGGAGAATTCGACCTGCAGCCGCCGCGGCAGGTCGAGGCCGTGGTCGGTGTCCATCACGTAGGCCACGCCGCCCTTGCCGGACTGGCTGTTGACCTGGATGATGGCCTCGTAGGTGCGCCCCGTGTGCTTGGGGTCGATGGGCAGGTACGGCACCTCCCACTCGTCGTAGTCCCGGCCGACGGCGGCCATGCCCTTCTTGATCGCATCTTGGTGCGAGCCCGAGAACGCGGTGTACACCAGGTCCCCGGCGTACGGGTGGCGCGGATGGACGGGAAGCCGGGTGGCGTACTCCGCCGTCCGGCGCACCTTCTCGATGTCGCTGAAGTCGAGCGTCGGGTCGATGCCCTGGCTGAACAGGTTCATGGCCAGCGTGACGATGTCGACGTTGCCGGTGCGCTCGCCGTTGCCGAACAGGGTCCCTTCCACGCGGTCGGCGCCGGCCAGGACGGCCAGCTCGGCTGCGGCCACGGCCGTGCCGCGGTCGTTGTGGGGGTGCAGGCTCAGCACGATGCTGTCGCGGTCCTTGATGGTGCGGCCGAACCACTCGATCACGTCCGCGTACACGTTGGGGCTGTACATCTCCACCGTGGCCGGCAGGTTCAGGATCATGGGTCGCTCGGGCGTGGGCTCGATCACGTCCATTACGGCCTCGCAGATCTCCACGGCGAAGTCGGGCTCGGTCCCGGTGAAGCTCTCCGGCGAGTACTCGTAGCGGATGTCGGTGCCGCTGACCTGCGCCTCGTACTTCTTGCACAACTCAGCCGCCTTGACGGCGATGTCCATGATGCCGGGTTTGTCCAGCCCGAACACGACGCGCCGCTGCAACTCGGATACCGAGTTGTAGAAGTGCACGCAGACCCACTTCGCCCCGGCCAGCGACTCGTAGGTGCGTTCGATCAGCTCTTGGCGGCACTGCACCAGCACCTGGATCTCGACGTCGTCGGGGATGAGCCCCTCTTCGATGATGAGGCGCTGGAAGTCGTAGTCGGTCTGCGAGGCCGACGGAAACCCGACCTCGATCTCCTTGAAGCCGACGTCGACCAGCGTCTGGAACAGCGCCAGCTTGCGCTCCGAGTCCATGGGGTCGATGAGCGCCTGGTTGCCGTCACGCAGGTCCACGCTGGCCCAGCGCGGGGCCTTGGTGAAGGGCCGGTCGGCCCAGGTGCGGTCGTGCAGCACGAGCGGCACGTGTGAGCGGTACTTGTCGAAGGGCATGGGCGACGGGGCGCAGGGCATGTCCAGGGTCAGGTGACCCCGCTCCACGTCGCCACCACTCCCCTTCTGTCCCTCGGCCATTTTTTCGGTTTCCCTTCTTCTGTGTTCTGTGTTCTGTGTCCTGTACTTCTTGTTTTGCTTCTTCAGTCCGTTCCGGCGCCGACCCAACAAAAAACCCCCTGGCCGTTTGGCGCAGGAGGTTGCGAGCGAACGCGATGTGGCGTTCGCCGTCAGGTAAGCAGCAGGTCGGAGATGGTCGCCCTCATAACGCCACCAATTGTCTCATTTGAACCGCGCCAGCGTCAAGGGCGCCCGGGGAGCGGCGACCCGAAGCGGACCAGATTGCCGTCGGGGTCGGTGTGCGCCGCTTCCCACACGCCGAAACCCGGATCGAAGAGGTCGCCCGTCCGGCCCACTCCCGCCGCTCGCCATTCGTCGTGCAGCGCGCCGGCGTCGTCCACGCCGATGTAGCAGGCGCCCCGCTCCGTATCGGGCCCCAGGCTCGGGTCGTGCCGAAAATGCAGGTTGATCCCGTCACGCGAGGCCGTGGCGTAACCGCCCTGATCTACGTGCACCGCGAAGCCCAGCGCCTCGTAATGCCGCCGCATGGCTTCCATGTCCGTCGTCGGGAAGATGGGGGCGATGTGCTGCAGGGTGGCCATGGGCGGGCACGCTACCGTGGTCGGGATGCGCCGCCTGCTGTGGACCCTGTTCCGCGCCGCGCTGGTGATCGCCCTGCTGGCGGTGGTGCGCGAGATCCTGCTCGACCGCGCGCCGCAACGGGCCATCCCCGCCCAGGGCGGCGAGCCGTTGATCGGGAGCCTCGACACCTGGCCCGCGGTGCCGCGCAAGCCGGATGCGTCCTGACTGGCTCTAGTTCGGCTCCGCTTGGCCGCCTAAGGCCATCACATCCGGCCAGATCGCCGCAGCCGCCTCGACGACGGTCCCTCCGGAGTCGGCCAGCGCGCGCAGTTCGCCCGACTCGTTGACCCGCGTCGCCGCTCGGACATGGCCGGGCGCCAGCGACGCATGCGCTGCCGTGACCGGTGCCGGCGCCCAGGTGGCCAGCCACGACAGGTGCAGCACGTGGGCAAACGCTCCGAAGGGCCCGCCGAGCCGGCTGCGCGTGGCCAGTCGACGGGCGATGGCCGGCACCGCCGCGAAGACCTCGTGGAGTCCGTCCCAGACCGGATCGTCGGCGGCGTAGGCGATGTGGGGCACCCCGTAGAGCCGAATGGACCCGGCGCACATGAGGCAGGGCTCGAACGTGGTGTAGATGGTGTAGCCGGTGTAGTCGTCGACGGGCAGGCAGGCGAGCGCGTTCATCTCGGCGTGGGCCATGTAGGTCCCGGCCAGCGGAGATCGGCCGTCGGGAACGTCCAAGACACGGCTCCGGCCCCGGCTGACGATGGCGCCGGCCGCGTCGGCGACCACCGAGCCGACGCCCGCCGAGCCCGACGCCCACGACGTCCAGGCCTCCTCGAAGGACGCCCGCCAGCACTCGGGCAGTGCGGCCCACGACGGGCCGGGGCCGGCGTCGGTCACGGCGTCTCGCCCGCCGAGCCCGGTCAGAGCGTCACGCGGTGGATGTCGAGGATCCCTTCGTCCCCGCGCAACTGCTCCACCACGACGTCGGGCGCTGGTGTGGTGGTCGTGATCACCATCATGGCGGTGCCGGATTCCGGACTCGGACCGACGGCCATGGACGAGATCGACACCTCGGCAGCCCCCAGTGCCGTGCCCACGACACCGATCACCCCGGGCCGGTCGTCGTTGCGCACCACCAGCATGTGGGGAGAAGGCGGCACCTCCACACCGTGCTCGTCCACCATGACGATGCGGGGATCCGTGCGCAGGCCCGTCGTGATCAGCGTCCCCGCCACCGCGTGGGAGCCCGAACGCAGGGTGATAAGCGACTTGTAGTCGGCCGAGGTCGAAGTGGAGGACTCGCGCACCGCCAGCCCCCGCTGCTCGGCCAGCTGCGGCGCGTTGACATAGGAGACCGGCTCCTCGGTGGTGCCCGCGAAGATCCCCTTGAGCGCCGACAGCGTGAGGATGCTCGTGCTCTCCCCTGCCAGCTCGCCTTCGTAGGAGACCTCGAGCGTGTCGGGCAGACCGTCGTGCAGTCCGACGAAGAAACGGCCCAGCTGCTCGGCCAGGCCCATGAAGCCGCGCACGACGTCGGTGACGTCACGGGCGGCCACGTTGACGGCGTAGGGCACGAAGTCGCCGGCCAGGGCCAGCAGCACCTGCTCGGCGATGGTCACGCCCGCCTTGTCCTGCGCCTCCTCGGTCGACGCGCCCAGATGCGGCGACACCACCACCGAGGGCAGCTCGAACAAGGGCGACTCGGTGGCGGGCTCCTTCTCGAAGACGTCGAGGCCCGCCCCGGCCACGATGCCGTCGCGGATGGCGTCGGCCAGCGCCGCCTCGTCGACGATGCCGCCCCGAGCCGTGTTGACGATGCGGATCCCCGGCTTGCACTTGGCCAGGAGGTCGCGGCCGAACAAGCCCACGGTCTCGGGGGTCTTCGGCGTGTGGATGGAGACGAAGTCCGCCTCCGCCACCAGCTCCTCGATGCTCACCAGGCGAACGCCCATGGCCCGGGCCCGCTCGTGCGAGACGAAGGGGTCGTAACCGATGAGCTCCATGCCGAAGGCGTGGGCCCGCTGGGCCACCAGCGAACCGGCCCGACCCAGGCCGACCACGCCGAGCACCTTGCCGTGTAACTCGACGCCCTCCCACTTCGAGCGCTCCCAGCGCCCCGCCACCAGCGCGGCGTGGGCCTGGGGAATGTTGCGCGCCTGCGCCAGCAGGAGCGCCATGGCCTGCTCGGCCACCGACAAGATGTTCGAGGTCGGCGCGTTGACCACCATGACGCCGCGCTCGGTGGCGGCGGTGACATCGACGTTGTCGAGTCCGACGCCGGCCCGCCCGACCACTTGGAGGGAGGTGCCGGCCGCCAGCACGTCACCCGTGACCTGGGTGGCGGAGCGGATGATCAGCGCGTGGGCGCCGGCGATGACGCCCAGCAGCTGCTCGGGACTCAGTCCTTCCTGCACATCGACCTCGTGGCCGGCCTCGGCCAGCAGGTCCAGGCCGCTCTGCGCGATCTTCTCGGTTACCAGTACCCGTGCCACCGCGGTGGTCTCCTCACTCCCCCCGCCTGATGTGGACCTTCAGTCTTGCGCTTCCGCAAAGAGTGCGGCCAGCCGGGAAACGCCTTCGCTCAGGTCGTGGTCGGCCAGCGCGTAGGACATGCGGAAATAGCCCGGTGCGCCGAACGCCTCGCCGGGCACCACCGCCACCTTGGCCTCGTTGATGCATAGTTCGGCCAGCTCCGCGCTGGTCGCCGGACGTTGACCTCGGATACTCCGCCCGAGCAGGCCCTGGACCGAGGGGAAGGCGTAGAACGCTCCCTCGGGCTCGACACAGACCACACCGTCGATGTCGTTCAGCATGGTGACGATGGCACGGCGCCGGCGATCGAAGGCCTGGCGCATCATGGCCACGTCCTCGAGGCCACCGGACACCGCGGCCAGCGCGGCGCGCTGGGAGACGTTTGCGACGTTCGACGTCTCGTGGCTCTGAATGTTGGTGGCCGCCGTAATGGCGTCGGTCGGGCCCACGAGCCATCCGACGCGCCACCCCGTCATGGCGTACGTCTTGGCCACTCCGTTGGCCACCAGGCAGCGGTCGACCAGGTCGGGCACCAGCACGGGCATCGAGTGGTGCTCGACGCCGCCGTAGACGAGGTGCTCGTAGATCTCGTCGGTCAACACCCAGATGCCCTTCTCCACCGCCCAGCGCCCGATGGCCTCGATCTCGTCCCGCGGGTAGACGGCGCCGGTCGGGTTGGACGGGGACACGAACAGCAGAGCCTTGGTGTTGGGCGTCCACGCCGCCTCGAGGTCCTCGACCGAGGAGCGGAAGCCCGTGGTCTCGTCCGAGGAGACGACGACGGGGGTCCCCCCGGCCAGCGCGATCGACTCGGGATAGGTCGTCCAGTACGGCGCCAGCACGATCACCTCGTCGCCCGGGTCGCACAGCACCGCAAAGGCGTTGGAAACCGCCTGCTTGCCGCCGTTGGTCACCAACACCTGGCTGGCCGTGACCTCGAGGCCCGAGTCCCGCTTGGTCTTGGCCACGATGGCCTCGCGCAGGGCCGGAATGCCGCCCGTCGGGGTGTAGCGGTGGTTGGCCGGGTCACGGCAGGCCTCGACCGCGGCCTCGACGATGTGGGCGGGCGTCGGGAAGTCCGGCTCACCGGCCCCGAACCCGATGACGTGCTCTCCGGCTGCCTGCAGCGCCTTGGCCTTGGCATCCACGGCGAGGGTGGCCGAGGGCGCGACATTGGCGGCCCGGCGCGAGATCCGGCGGAGCGCAGTGAGGGATTTGGCGGTCGTCACGGGTGCCATGATTCCATACGTGCCAGATACCCCCGACATCACGATTCCCGCAGAATTGCTCCCCTCCGACGGCCGTTTCGGCTCCGGCCCGTCCAAGGTCCGGCCCGAGCAGATCGAGGCGCTGGCCCAGGTCGCCGGCAGCTACATGGGGACCAGCCACCGCCAGAAGACGGTCAAATCACAGGTGGCCCGCGTGCGCGCCGGCCTGCGCCAACTCTTCTCGCTCCCCGACGGCTACGAGGTGGTGCTGGGCAACGGCGGCACGACCTGCTTCTGGGACGCCGCCACCTTCGGCCTCATCGAGGAGCAGAGCCAGCACCTGAGCTTCGGCGAGTTCTCGTCCAAGTTCGCCGGGTGTGTGAAGGCAGCGCCGCACCTCAAGGACCCCCAGGTGGTGGAGTCGGAGGTGGGCACGCACCCGCTGCCAGTGGCCGACGCCTCGGTCGACCTGTACGCATTGACGCACAACGAGACGTCCACCGGGGTGTCGATGTCGATTGCCCGTCCCGCCGGGGCCGCACTGCCGTCCGACGGCGGTGGCCTCGTGGCGGTCGACGGGACATCGGGCGCCGGTGGACTGCGCGTCGACCCGGCCCAGTTCGATGCCTACTACCTAGCCCCGCAGAAGTGCTTCGCTTCCGACGGTGGGTTGTGGATCGCGCTCATGTCGCCGGCCGCGCTCGAGCGGGTAGAGCGGATCGCCGCCTCGGGCCGCTGGATCCCGACCTTCCTCGACCTGAAGACGGCGGTCGACAACTCGGTACAGGACCAGACGTACAACACGCCGGCGCTGGCCACCATCTTCCTCCTGGCCGAGCAGGTGGACTGGATGAACGACCACGGCGGCCTGGAGTGGACGGCGTCGCGGTGCGACCGCTCGGCCGAGATCCTCTACACGTGGGCCGAGCAGTCGGGCTTCGCCCGGCCCTTCGTCGAGAACCCGGCGGACCGCAGCCACGTCGTGGGCACCATCGATTTCGTCGATGCCATCGACGCCGCCACGGTGGCGGCGGTCCTGCGCGCCAACGGGATCGTCGACACCGAGCCCTACCGCAAGCTGGGCCGCAACCAGCTGCGCATCGCCATGTTCCCGGCCATCGAGCCCGACGACGTCGCGTCCCTGTGCGGCTGCATCACCCACGTGGTGGGCGCACTGGCCAACTGAAGCGCGGCCCCGGACCCAGCTCCCCGGGCGCCTGCGGCGCGCCGGCGCCCGCGCTGGGGGCAGCTCCCCTGTGAACCGGACGTTGCCGCCCGGGGCCGCCAAAGACTGGTGCTAACCCCATCGCGAGACGGGTGGGGGCGCCATGGCGCACCAGCCACCTTCCCCGTAGTATACCGGGTATTACGTGGTTCGGAGTGGGGGGCCATGAGCCTATGAAACGAGAAGGGCGGGCCGGAATATGACCACAGCAACCTTGCCGGACGCCCGGCCAGTGACCGGCGGCGGCAGCCCTTGGGCCGTCGAGACCCACGGGCTGACGAAGCGGTTCGGCGAGAACATCGCCGTGAACGACGTCGAGCTGCTCGTTCCCCGCGGCTGCGCCTTCGGCTACCTCGGCCCCAACGGCGCCGGCAAGACCACGCTCATCCGGGTGTTGCTCGGCCTCACCCACGCGGACTCCGGCACCATGTCACTCCTCGGACACCGGGTCCCGCGGCATCGCGACCTGGCCCTGGCCCGCGTCGGGGCGATCGTGGACGAGCCCCGCTTCCACGGCCACCTGACCGGCCGCCAGAACCTGCAGATCCTGGCGGCGGCCCGCGAGCCGGCGGCCAAGCGGCCGCATCGAGCCGGCGCTCGAACGCGTGGGCATCCTGCACCGCGCGAATGACAAGGTGTCGAAGTACTCCATGGGCATGCGCCAGCGCCTGGGCGTCGCCGCCTGCCTCCTCGGAGATCCGCAACTGCTGATCCTCGACGAGCCGATGAACGGCCTCGATCCCGGGGGGATGCTCGACATGCGCGACATGATCAAGTCGCTCGTGGCCGAGGGCCGCACCGTGGTGCTGTCCTCCCACCTGCTCGACGAGGTGGAGCGCACCTGTGACGCCGTGGCCATCGTCGACCACGGCACGGTGATCCGCCAGGGCCCGATCTCCCAGCTGCTCGCCGGCGTCGTCCTTCGAGGTCCAGGTCGAGTGCTCCGACCCCGACCGGGCGCTGCACCTGCTCGACGGCACCGCGTTCGGCGCACACGTCCAGGCCGGGCCGGACGGGCTGGCCATCTCACTGCCGGAGGGTACCGAGCGCGATGCCATCGCGGAGATCAACCGCCTCCTGGTGGAGGGCGGGATCTCCGTCTACCGACTCCAGCACATCCAGGCCTCGCTCGAGCAGTGGTTCCTGTCCGTAACGAGCCGATTGGGGGACCCAGAATGACGACGATCTCCGACATCGGCGCACCGGGTCCGGGTCCGGCTCCCGAGACGGTTCCGGCGGAAGCGCGGAGCGATCACCGCGGCTCGTGGATCCCGACATGGGGCATGGTCACCACACGCTTCATGGAGCTGCGCAAGCGGCGCGGCCTGATGATCGCCCTGATCGCCGTGAACATCGGCATCCCCGTCGTCTTCCTCGCCGTGCGCCTCATCTCCCACGCCGTGGCCCCCAAGTCCTACGGGCCGGCCGGCGGCTACACCATCTTCACCACGCTGGTGCTCGGCTTCATGTACGTCTTCGGGTTCATCGTGGCGGCCGTCGTCGGCTGCACGGCGGGATCGGTCGACCTCACCGAGGGGATGTTCCGCCACCTGGTCATCACCGGCCGTTCCCGCATGGCCCTGTATCTCGCCCGGATCCCCGCCGGGCTGGCCATCGTCATCGCCATGGTGGCGGTCGGCTACACGATCGTCTGCGCCGTGTGCGTCTTCGCCGCCCCGACGCAGCTGAACTACGACGGGGTCAACGTGCCACAGGGGCTCTCGCGCCCTGCCCTGGACACCTGGGCGGCGTCGCACGCCGACGAGGTCATCTGCAATTTCAACTACAACGGAGGGCCGGGGCTGAACGGGAACCCGCCGCCGAGCGTGCCCTGCGGCGGCGGCCAGACCAGCGGTCCGCCGCCGGGTTCCGTGATCCAGACACCGAAGGGCACGGTCACCGTGCCCGTCACGTCCTCCTCACCGGCGCAGATCCGGGCGTTCGCGGTCACGGTGGCCAACCAGGACTACGCCGACTACAGCGCCAACTTCACGGTCCCGTCGACCTCGCTGATGGTCGACGTCGGCCTGTGGATCGCCCTCGAGGCGACCATCGGGTTCATGGTCGGGCCTCGGGCTGTCCTCGCTGATGGGACAGCGCACGGTGCCGGTGATCCTCCTCGTCGTGCTGGAGTTGATCTTCACGCCGATCTTCAGCCGCCACATCATCTCGCACCTGCTCAACGTCGAGCGGGGGATCGTGGGCGTGGCCATGCTCCATATCGAGCCGGGCAACCTGCCGACGCCGTTCAGCGGCGGCGGCCCCGGCGGCGGCGGTGGCGGCGGGCTGTCGCTGATACCGGAGTCCACCTTGGTGGCGTCACTGGTGATCGTGGGCTGGATCGTGTTCTGGACCGCCATCGGGGCGTGGCGAATGATGACCCGCGATACCTGAGGAGCCTCAGCCTCAACCTCGAGATCAGCCGACGGCGTATCCAGCCGAGGTGAGAAGCTTCTCGCTCTCCTCCCACAGGCGCGCCGCGGTGCCGTCGTCACGAGCAGCGCGGCTCATGTGTCCGGGCTTGGAGCGGACCCAGTACACGCCGGTCTTGCCCGCGACATCGGGCGAGGTGGCGACATAGATCGACGTCTTGGCGCCGCGCTTGGGGCTGATCTCGAAGGGCCGCACCAGCTTCAGTCCGAAGCCCATGAAGCCGGTGAGGTCGCCGTCCATGCCGAAGCCGCTGCGGACGGAACCCGGGTGGACGGCGTTGGCCGTGACACCGGTGTCCTCCAGGCGCTTGGCCAGCTCCCGGGTGAAGAGGACGTTGGCCAGCTTCGAACGGCAGTAGGCGTCCATGCCGTCGTAGCCTTGCTCGCTCTGCAGGTCGTCGAAGCGCATGCCATGCCGGGCAAAGTGGTGGCCAACGGACGTCACACTCACGATCCGCGCCGGCGAACTGGCGCGTAGGCGATCGAGCAACAAGCTCGTCAGGTAGAAGTGACCCAGGTGGTTGACCCCGAAGGTGTACTCGAACCCCTGCGCCGTCAGCTGGTGCTGGGACCACGTCCCGCCCGCGTTGTTGACGAGCACGTCGAGCCGGCCCCAGCGCCCGAGGACGTCGTCCGCCGCCGCGCGCACGGAGGCCAGGTCGGCCAGGTCGAGGTCGACCACGTGCACGTCGTCGTTCCACGTCCGGCGCGTCACCTCCTTGGCCGCGGCCTCCGCCTTGGCCCGGTTCCGGCAGGCCAGCACCGTCGTCGCCTCGAGCGCCGCCACTGCGACCGCCGTCTCCAACCCGATCCCGACGTTGGACCCGGTGACGACGACGACTTTGCCCTTCATGCCCATGTGAGATCCGATCTGGAGCGATGGTCCGTTCCGATGATTACCGACTCCGCCCGGGGTCAATTTATGTGGTGGCCTCCGGTCCCGAGCCGTGGGAGATGGAGTCGGGAACGTCCCAGCCCACGGGGGGAACGTCCTCGGCTTGACCTTCAACAGCTCAGGAGGCACGTTGGTGTACAACCTGGCGGCGACGTCCCCGCCCCGTCAGGCGGGAAACGAGAGGCGGACTCCATGACGATCGCGCAGAGCTCGGACCTCGACGGGTGGCTCCTGCAGGTGCTGATCACCCCCGAAGGTCAGGCCAACCCGTACCCGTACTACGCGCTCATGCGCGAAGAGGCCCGGGTCAGCCGGACGTCGTTCGGGCCCTACGTCGTCAACGGTTACGACGAATGCCAGGGCGTGCTGCGCGATCCCCGGCTCGGCCGGGGCATGGGCATGGAGGGCGCGTCCGCCGGCATCTTCGGCGAAAACGGGACCCGCCGAGGTGAATTCTTCGAGGTGTCGCAGCACAACATGCTGCTGGCCGACCCACCCGACCACACCCGGTTGCGGCGTCTGGTCTCGCGCTCCTTCACCCCGCGGCAGATGGATCGGCTGCGGCCGGCTGTGCACGCCCTCGTCGCCGGCCTGCTCGACAGCATGGCCGAGAAGGGTGACGTCGAGTTCATGTCCGACTTCGCGCTGCCACTGCCCATGGCGGTCATCGGCGAGCTGGTCGGCGTGCCGTCGACGGACTGGTCCGGCCTCCAGCCTCTGGTCCGGGCGGCGGCGCGAGGCATCGAGCCGGTCCTGGCCTCCGAGGAGGTCGATGCCGCCATTGAGGCCATCGGGGCCCTTGGCGAGTACTTCTTCGCCTTGCTCGAAGACCGGAGACGGAGCCCACGTGACGACCTGCTGAGCTCACTCGTCGAGGCCTGGGAGAACGACGACCAATTGACGGACGAAGAGGTCGCTTCGACCGCCATCCTCCTCTTCGCCGCCGGCTTCGAGACGACGACGAACCTCCTCGGCAACGGCCTCCTGGCCCTCCTCACCCACCGGGACCAGCTGCAGGACTGGCGCGCCCACCCTGGCATTGCGCCAACGGCGGTCGAGGAGCTCTTGCGATTCGACAGCCCGGTGCAATTCAACCTGCGCACGGCGCTCGAGCCGGCCGACCTGGCCGGTGAACCCCTGGAACGGGGCGACCGCATCGTGGTGCTGCAGGGTGCGGCCAACCGCGACTCCAGGCGCTTCGAGAACCCCGACGACCTCGACCTGCGGCGCGAGAACAACGTCCCCCTGAGCTTCGGCTGGGGCATTCACCACTGCATCGGAGCGGCCCTGGCCCGCATGGAGGGCGAGATCGCGTTCAACGCGTTGTTGGAGCGCTTCGGCGACATCGAGCTCCTCGCCGATGCACCGCAGTGGCGCCCCGGTTTCACCCTGCGCGGCCTGCTCGAGTTACCGGTCGGCCTGTCAGCTCACTGACCGGCGTTCTCCGCCGGGCCGTGCGCCCGCTCCCACGCTTCGGGTGGGCCGACGGTCGCGGCCTCCGGGCCTAGTCGCGCCACGTAGCCGGCGTGGACCTCTCGCCAGCGGTCCGGTGGCTCCCATGGCAAGGCGGTCTCGCCGACCGCGTGGGCCAGCTGCTCCAGGCATACGTGCCAGCCCGCCGCGTCGCGTGCAGCCTTGCCGTACTCGGGGAAGGTCACGGTCAGGGACAGGATGCAGCCACTCCCGTCTGGTTCGAGCTCGAAGCGGAGGACGTCGTCGGCCCAGCGCAGCTCCATGACCGAGGGCGGCTCGAAGACCCTCATCTCGCCGTCGAAGGGGTCCCCCTCGGACTGGCGGAACGAGAACCGCAGCGGCGCGCCCGGGGCCCGCGCCCCTTCGATCGTGGTCGGGAACCAGCCGGCCAGGTGTTCGTCGTCGGTCAGCGCCGCCCACACTCTTTGCGGAGGATGGGCCAGCCGCCGTCGGAAGCGCAGAACCGAAACGTCGCCAACGCGCTCGAGCGAGCCGAACTCCCCGCCGGCGGTCACGACCAGGGCTCCTCGTCGGCGCCCTCCATGATCGCGAGGTGACGCTCCAGCGCGTTGAGGTGCGCCGCCCAGCCGCGCCGGTAGGGCTCCAGCCACTCGTCGACCTCGCGGAGCGGCTGGGGCCGCACCCGGTAGATGCGTCGCTGGGCGTCCGTGCGCGCCTCGACCAGGCCCGCATCGCGCAGGACCTTGAGGTGCTTGGACACCGCCGGTTGACTGAGCGACAGCAGCGCCACCAGGTCACCCACCGGGCGCTCCTCCTCGACCAGGAGATCGAGGATCCGACGACGGCTCTCCTCGGCCAGGACCTCGAACGTCGCCGTCACACAGCCAGTATTTCCCTAGCCGTATATAACTGTCAAGACATATTCAGTTCTTGGCCGTGACCCCGGCCTTCGCAGCTGCCAGTCTCCGCAAGGGTGGCAGCGTCGGCGGCGGCTGCTTGCGCGGCGGCAGCGAGTCCAAGAGCGCCGTCGTGACCGCGGCGATCTCGGTCACGGCACGCTCGAACGCCTCCTCCGTCTGGGGCGAGGGGGCCTGCACGCCGCTCACTTTGCGGACGTACTGGCGCGCCGCCGCCTCGATCTCCTCGGGCGTGGCCACGGGCTCGAGCCCGCGCAGGGTGGTGATGTTCCGGCACATGCGTCCACCCTAGGCATGCCCTCCGTGGGCTTGGGCCCGGGCCGGCGCCGGACAGCGCCCCGGCGTGACGCTGACGGTGACCAGCCCCGCGGAAGACCGGTTCGCCACCTCGAGCAGGTCGCTGCCCCGGGACGAGACGATGCGGGCGCCCGTCGTGCGCGCACAGTACCCGTGCGCGTAGTGGAGCTGCGTCGGAAGGAAGATCACAGTGGGGGCGTGGACGCGGTGGTTGGCCGTGTACCTCAGGTGGAAGAAGTCGGTCGTCGGCGAGTAGTCGAACGAGATCGCACGGCCCGCCACCGCCTGCGGATACGCCTGACTGAGGACATAGGCCGTCGTGCGCAGGTGCCCGTCGGCCTTGACGAGCGACTCCGAGGTGCTGCCGGTCGGGTCGCCGTAGTACTTCCACGACCAGTAGATCCAGCTGACCGGCTGCGCGTTCATCAGCGCCGTGATGGCCGCCAGCATGGAGGAGTTGTCGGTGGCGCCGAACTCCGTGACCATCCACGCCGGCCCGCCCCGCTGCTGCGGCGACGCCATGACCGGCCGGTCCAACGAGCGCACGAGTAGCGAATGCGTCTCCTGCGCGGCGCAGAGGAAGATGTTGGTCGGGTTACCCGTGACCGGGCTCCGAGCGGCGCAGTAGATGTGCACGTTGAAGACCAGGTTGGGAAGATCCATCGGCCCCAGGTAGGTGGGGAACCCCCGGCTGGCGAAGTTGTCGGGCTCGTCGAAGATCAGGTGCGTCGGGTCGTTGGCCAAAATGGTCGGAATCACGCCCTCGGCCGGGTCGCTTCTCGGGCACTTGAGGGGCAGGGCGCCGTGCGAAGGGGTCCCGATGTGCGCGGTGCCCGTGTAGAAACACTCGAGCTGCGCGTCGAAATGCGCGTCTCCGAAACGCACCAGCGAGGTCGAGAAGGGCTCGTTGAACGGGTCGTAGCCGAGGATCCACGGGTTCTCCCGGAACGCGTGCGCCACGTCACCCCACACCTGGTCGTACTGGCCCTGCAGGTCGCCCCGCACGTCGTTCGTCCAGAAGTGGTGGAAGGCGATGCCGGCTGCCTTCGTGGCGTAGGCCAGGGACCAACGGCCCGGCGGGTCGACGCTCGGCACGCCGTCCGTGCACACGGCCCAGTTCGGCTCGCCTTCACCTTCGAACATCTCGTTGTAGACGTCCTGGTGCATGTCCAGGACCGTGTAGATGTGGAAGCGCCCCAGCAGGTCCACCGTCTTCTCCAGTCGCGCGATGTAGCGGTTGAGCACGGCCTGGTTGAACTGATGCGGGGTGGCACCGGCGCCCTTGCCGCAGATGGCCGGGTCGTTGGCGGGCGCCGTCCCCGGCTCGAGGCCCTTCCACGTCATGCCCAGGCGCACCACGTTGAAGCCCAGCCTGGCCATGAGCGATGCGTCAGCCGCCGAAAAATTCCAAGGCTTCCCCGGGTCGGCGTAGAGCTCGAAGGGCGGGTACTTGTACACGGCGTCGACACCGTGGAAGAACACCACCCGCCCGTAACGGTCGTAGAGATAAGGGCCACCCGGAGACCGAATGGCTCCCGAGACCGCCGGCGCGCCGCTGACGTTCGCACCACCGAACATCGGGGAACGGAGGGTCGGGAGCCGATCCTGCGTGGTCGCCGAGCCGCTCCCCGGCGTGACGCCCACCGCGACCACGGCCAGGACCAGAGCGAACAGGGACGCGAGCCACCACGGAGACCGACGAGGCACGGGTCAAGTCTGGCCCTTGAGGCGAGCCGTCTGGCCGCGCCCTCCGGGTTCAGGCCGGCGAGGACATCCCGATCCCGGGCAGGCTGCTCCGCAGTGGGTAGTCGGCGACGACAACCCGGCAGGCGCCGAGTGGCCGCACCGAGTGGGGCGTCTCCGGCGGTACCACGGCGATGCACCCGGCCGACAGCACCTGCTCCTCGCCGTCGATGGTCAACGCCACCTCGCCCTCAACGATGTGCCAGACCTCTTCTTGCTCGTGTTGGTGCTCGTGCAGGGGCGTGGCGCCGGCGGCGATGTCGTAGTGGGCGAACGTCATGTGCTCCGAGTGGAGGAACCGCCCCGACCAACCAGGCAGCGGGGTGCCCGAGAGCATGTCGGAGGGTCGCACGAAGGGCACGTCAGTACTCCAGGTCGGCGTACCAGTCGCCTCGCCCCTGTGGGGTCAGGTCCAGCAGGTTCCACACGGGCGAGAGCAGGTCGACGCCCCGCTCGTTGATGTCGTCGGCCATTTGGGGGTGGCTCGAGTAGAAGTGGCGCGGCTGGCCGTTGGCATCGAGCATGAACACCGACACGGTCGAGTTCTGGTTCCCCTCCTCGTCCTCGGCACAGAAGTCGAACTGGAAGCTGTTGTCGCCGCAGCTGAGCAGGCGGACATGGTCCCATCCCCGAGCGCGGGCGTGGGCGCGCAGCGCCACGGGGTCGGCGGCCGATGCCACGACATAGTCGGCCCGCTGCTCGATGTGGCGCAGCACGGCGTCGAGCCCGTCGACCCACATGGTGCACATCGGGCACGGAGAGGTCTGACGCTTGCCGTACATCACGTGCTGCACGACCAGGGCGCGCTCGGGCGACGAGAAGAGCTGGCTGAGCCGCACCGTCGTCACCGGGTCGTCGCCGTCGTCGAGCCGGAGCGGGCCCTCCAGGAACTCGTAGTCCGCGACCGGCGTCCCTGGTGGCAGCCGGCGCCGGAGCGCGGCCACCCTCTCCCGCTGGCGCATCAGCTCGACCTCGGCCTGTCGGAGCTCCTCGCGTCGTGCCGAGTACTCGGCTGGCTCGTTCAGCCTGGTCTGCTCCATGCCGTGGGCCTCCTCGCCACCCGAATGTACCCGCTTGCGTCGTACCGATCGCCGGGACACCGGGGGAGAATGGGCCCATGCTCGGGCACGTGGGGGTCAACGTCCCGGACCTGGCCGCGGCCGCCGTCTACTACGACGCGCTCATGCCGCTCGTCGGCTACGAGCCATTTCTGAGCACCGACGACACCGTCGCCTTCATGCCGGCGGGCGCCGGGCGGGGTGCCTACCTGTTCCTGTACCAGGCCACGGAGGCAGGGCCCGTTTCACGAGAGCGCCCCGGACTCCAGCACCTCGCCTTCGCCGTGCCGACCCGGAGGGCCGTCCGTGACGTCCATGCCCACGTCGTGAGGGTGGGCGGCGCGGTGTTGCACCCCCCGCAGGAATGGCCGCAGTACCCGCCGCCCTACTACGCCACCTTCTGGCTCGACCCGTTCGGGTTCATGCTGGAGGCGGTGTGTCACCACGACCGGGAGTAGCCGGTCAGGCGACCTGTTCCAACGCCCGCTCAATCTCCACGTTGCCCGACACGTTGCGCACGCTGACGTCGGCCTTCTTGCCGGTACGCGATGCCGTGCCGGGTTGGTCGCCCAGCGGGATGGCCGAGTGGATTTGGCCCGACACGGTCTCCACGTCGACGTGCAGCTCGACTCCCTCGGCCACGCCAACGGCGACGTCGCCGGACACCGAGCGCACGTGCAGCGAACCCTCGCTGAGGGCGAGCACCCGGACGTCGCCCGAGACGTTGATCACGCGCGCGCCGCGTTCCAGCTCGCCCAGGCGGACCTGCCCCGAGGTGGCCTGGACTTCCACCCGGTCGCCGGCCGAGCCGATCTCCACATCCCCCGAGGCCGCCGAGAACGTGGCGCGCCCGCCGACCCGGGAGCAACGGAGGCTTCCGGACGCGGTCGACATGCGGAGCTCGCCGCCGACGGATCCCACGGTGACGTCGCCGCTGGCCGTCTTGGCCCGCACGCCCGTTGTGACGTCGTCCGTCGTGACGTCGCCGCTGGCCGTCTTCAGGTCCGCCGCGCCGAGCAACCCGGTCACGTCGACGTCGGCCGACCCGGTCACTGCGGTGACACTGCTGCCCTCGGGCAGGACGATGCGGATCGTCACGCCGTTGCGGCGCAGGAACCGCATGCCGTGCAGGCGTGGCAGCTTGACGATCACCGTGTCCTTGCGCTGCTCGACCGTCGCCCGCTCGACCAGCTCCTCCGCCGCAGGCGTGTCGGGCAACAACGCGACCTCTGTCGTTGCCGTCTCGCGGGCGGTGATCGTCACCGTCCCGACCTCGTTCTCGACGTAGAGCCGCACCGGGCCGGGGGTCTCGAATGTGCGTTCCATGATCAGGTTCCTCTCTTGCTCTCTGCTCTCTGCGTCTCAGGTCTCAGGTCACGCCGTAGCCACGCAGGCGCGTCCCGCCCCGGCTGGCGCCGCCGTACCGGGCGCGTTGGGCCGCGCCACGCTCGAGCGTGCGCACGATGAAGGTGTTGACCGAGACGCCCTCCTCGCCCGCGCCCTGCTCGACGCGGGCCTTCAGGCCCTCCGTGAGGCGCAGGGTGATGCGGGCCGACAGTTCGCCGTCGTCCTCACTGCCCGGCGCGGGCTCGTCGGCCACGTAGGCCAGGTCGATGTCGTCGCCGGTCACCCGGATCTCCACCCGGCCCTCCGGCAGTTCGGACGACAGCGCGGCCGTCGCCTCCGAAAGCAGGTCCAGAACCCACCCCGGCACCGACCGCGTCAGCACGCCGGCGATGCGCTCGGCCACCTCGGCCACGGTGTCGTCGCCCAGCTCGCCCACGGCCGCCACGTCAGCCCGCAGGCTGTCGACGACCCGTGACATCTTCATAATGTCAATATGACATCACTTTGACATCACGTCAACCACCCCACGGGCGGCCATGAAAAAGGCCAGTTCAGCCGCCTGAAGCGTCCTGCACCCGGGTCTTGCCGGCCGAAATGAACGGCATCATGTCCCGCAGCTCCTGCCCCACCGACTCGATCTGGTGGGCCTTCCCCGCCTCGCGCAACTGGGTGAAGCGGGGCCGGCCGGCCTTGTTCTCGGCGATCCATTCCTCGGCGAAGGCCCCGCTGCGGATGTCGTCGAGGATGGTCTGCATCTGGGCCCGGACGGCCTCGTCGATCACCCGGGGACCCCGGGTCAGGTCGCCGTACTCGGCCGTGTCGGAGATGGAATAGCGCATGCCGGCGATGCCCTGCTCGTACATGAGGTCCACGATCAGCTTCAGCTCGTGCAGGCACTCGAAGTAGGCCGACTCGGGTTGGTAGCCGGCGTTGACCAGCGTCTCGAATCCGGCCGTCACCAGCGCCGTGAGCCCGCCGCACAGCACTACCTGCTCGCCGAAGAGGTCGGTCTCGGTCTCCTCGTCGAAGGTGGTGTCGAGCACGCCGGCCCGCGTCGCGCCGATGGCGTGGGCGTACGACAGCGCCAGGTCACGCGCCTTGCCCGTCGCGTCCTGGTGCACCGCCACCAGCGACGGCACGCCACCGCCCTCGGTGTAGGTCCGGCGCACCAGGTGGCCGGGGCCCTTGGGCGCCACCATCGTCACGTCGACGCCCGGCGGCGGCACGATCTGCCCGAAGCGGATGTTGAACCCGTGGGCGAACATGAGCATGTCGCCGTCGTTCAAGTTGGGCGCCACGAACTCGTCGTAGGCCGCCTTCTGCTCGGTGTCGGGCAGCAAAATCATGATCACGTCCGCCTCGGCGGCGGCGTCGCCCAGCGACAGGACGCGCAGACCGGCCTCTTCGGCCTTGCGCCGGCTGGAACTCCCTTCGCGCAGCGCCACCCGGACGTCGACGCCGGACTCCATCAGGTTCTGCGCGTGGGCGTGGCCCTGCGACCCGTAGCCCAGGATGGCGACCTTGCGGCCGGCGATCAGAGTCGGATCGGCGTCGGATTCGTAGTACAGCGTGGCCATGGCGTCAGCTCTTTCTCGGTCTGTGTCTCTGTGTCTTCGGCGTGTCTTCGGTCTGGGTGGACTAGGTCGGGGCCGGGAGAGGCCGGCCTCAGTGGCGATCCAGCTTAGGCAGCGCCACCCGGCCGGTCCGCTGGAGCTCGATCACCGTGTACTGCTCGAGCAGGCCCTCGAAGTCGTCGATCTTCTCGGGGCGCCCGGCCAGCATGACGGTCAGGCGCTCCGCGCCCACGCTGACGACTTCGCCGCCGAAGACGCCCACCAGCTGAATCACCTGCTGACGTTCGGTCGGCCCGACGGCCACGGTCACCAGCACCAGCTCGCGCTCGACCGCCACGGCCGGCGAGAGCTCGCCGATGGAGACGACGTTGACCAACTTGTCCAACTGCATGATGACCTGCTCGAGCGGGGCCGATTCGACGTCCACCACGATGGTGATGCGGCTGAAATGCTCGTCCTCGTCCGTCGGCGCCACGGCCAGCGAATAGATGTTGAAGCCGCGCCGACTGAACAGGCCGGCCACGCGGGCCAGCACCCCGGCCTTGTTCTCGACCAGCACCGACAGGATGTGGTGGCGTGGCCCGGACGCCTTCCCCCCGGCCAGGGCGGTCAACTGGGCGGGCGTCACCGGGCCGCCTGCTGCTCGGGGTGCACGACGATGTCGTCGTTGGAGGCACCCGCGGCCACCATCGGGAACACCTTCTCGAAGGCGTCGGTCCGGAAGTCGACCACCACCGGCCGGTCGTCGATGGAGTTGGCCTTCTCAATGGCCGGCCCGACGTCCTCGGGCGTCTCGGCCCGGATGCCCACGCACCCCATCGCCTCGGCCCACTTGACGTAGTCGGGCAGGTCGGGCGAGAGGTACACCTCCGAGTAGCGCTCGCCGTAGAACATTTCCTGCCACTGGCGCACCATGCCGAGATACGCGTTGTTGAGGATGGCGATCTTGACCGGGATCTGCTCGGAGCTGGCCGTGACGAGCTCCTGCGCCGTCATTTGGAAGCAGCCGTCGCCGTCGATGGCCCAGACGGTCCGGTCCGGCCGCCCCACCTTGGCCCCGATGGCGGCGGGCACGGCGAAGCCCATGGTGCCGGCGCCGCCCGAGTTGACCCACGTGTAGGGCTGCTCGAAATTCCAGTACTGCGAGGCCCACATCTGATGCTGGCCCACGCCGGCCACCACGATGGTGTCGGGCGGTGCCGCGTCGCGCAGCTGCTCGACCACGTTCTGGGGTTTGATGGCGCCGCCGTCGTCCTCGGAGTAGTGCAGCGGGAAGCGCTCCTGCCACTCGCGGATCTGGGCCCACCACGGCGCCAGGTCCTGGACCAGCGGCCGGTCGTCGGCCCGGGCGGCGTCGAGCGCCAGCAGCAGCTCCTCGATCACCAGCCGGCAGTCCCCCGCGATGCCCACGTCGGGGACGCGCACCTTCCCCAGTTCGGCCGGGTCGATGTCGACGTGGATGATGCTGGCCTCGGGAGCGAACGCGCTGATTTTGCCGGTGACCCGGTCGTCGAAGCGGGCCCCGAGGTTGATGAGCAGGTCGCTGCGCTGCATCGCCGTCACGGCGGTGTAGTGGCCGTGCATGCCGGGCATGCCCAGCGCCTGCGGGTGCGAGTCGGGGAAGGCGCCCCGGGCCATGAGCGTGGTGACGACCGGGATCCCGGTGCGGTCGGCCAATACCCGCAGCGCCTCGGACGCCCGCGCCTTGAGCACGCCCCCGCCGACGTAGAGCACCGGCCGGTGGGCGGCGGCGATGAGCTCGACCGCCTGGCCCACCAGCACCGGGTCGCCGAAGGTCACCGGGTGGTACCCGGGCAGGTCGAGGTCGTCGACCGACGACGGCCAGTACCACTCCATCATCGAGTTCGAGATGTCCTTGGGCAGGTCGATGAGCACCGGGCCCGGCCGCCCGGTGGTGGCGACGTGGAAGGCCGCGGCGACCACCCGGGGGATGTCCTCGACGTTCTTGATCAGCCAGTTGTGCTTGGTGATGCCCATGGTGACGCCGGTGATGTCGCACTCCTGGAAGGCGTCGGTGCCGATGGCGGGCGTCGCCACCTGTCCCGACACCACAATGAGCGGGGTCGAGTCCATGTAGGCGTTGGCCAGGGGCGTCACGACGTTGGTCGCCCCCGGGCCGCTCGTCACCATGGCCACCCCCGGCTTGCCCGTCACCATGGCGTAGCCCTCGGCCATGTGCCCGGCCCCCTGCTCGTGGCGCACCAGGATGTGGCGGATGGACGAGTCGATGATCGGGTCGTACACGGGCAGGATGGCGCCACCGGGCAGGCCGAACATGACGTCGACGCCCTGCATCTCGAGGCTCCGTATGAGGGCTTGGGCCCCTGTGAGTTTCATCGCTGCTCCCCTGCTCGTTTGATCGATCGATTCGGTCCGGAAATTGAAACGACCCCCCGGTGCGGGAGGTCGAACGGCGCGCAATGTGCTGTGGGCGCGCCGTTACGTTACGAGTACCAGAATCTGCGGACGGCGGCTCAGTGCGTGCATGAGGGCTTCATTGTGGCATGGCCGCCGCCCGTGGACAACCCCGGCCCCCAGCGGCGGGCTCCCGCTTCGGCCGCCGGACCATCCCGGTCACACGTCCCGGGGCGCCCAGCCGAATCGGCGCATGGCGACGGCCGCCCCCACGGCGCCCCATGCCACCAACACCGCCAGGGCCGCAGGGTCCCACGGGCTCGAGGCGCCCCGGGCCATGTAGGGATCGAGCACCGAGACCGCGAGGGCCCGGACGGGGAACACCGCCGAGACGTGCTGGAGCCAATGCGGGATGAAGGCCCAGGGGATGAAGACCCCCGAGATGAACGTGAGGGGGAGGGCACAGGCCATCGCCACCGGCTGCGCCGCCTGGAAGGAGCGCACGAGTCCGGCCACGGCGAAGCCCAGGCAGGAGAACGCAGCGACACCGACTGCGACGGAGACGAACAGCGCAGGAAGTGCCCCGGGCCGCACCGAGGCTCCGTAGGCCACGCGGCCGACGCCGAGCAGCAACGCGGCCGAGACCGCCGCCGTCAGCAGGGTCACGACGGCCTGGCCCGTGACGATGGTCCATGCCGGCTGTGGCGTCGCCCGCCGCCGGCGCAGGACACCCGACTCGCGAGCCTCAACCACCGCGATCAGGAGCGACATGAACGAGACGTCGACGATGGCGAAGACGGTGATGGCGGCGACGTAGTACGTCGACGCGCTGACCGGCTGTCCCGTGACCTTTGAGCCTCCGTTGCCGAAGATGGCGACGAAGAGGACGAGGAAGCTGATCGGCATGGCGAAGACGAAAACCTGTGCCGCGCGGTTCCGGGCCAGGGCAAGCACGCCGTAGCGGGCCTGGTGCACCACCATCGAGAGCCGACTGCCCACACGCGGCGCGGGCTGTGCCACCGCTCCGGTATCGAGGACGTCGAGCGAACTGGTCATGCTGTCACGGCCTCCCTCGTCAGCCTGAGATAGATGTCCTCGAGGCTGGGCCGGCTGACCTCCAGGTCGCCCAGTTCCATCCCGCGTTCGACGGCCCAGCGTGTGAGCTCGAACAACGTGTGCGTCACCTCTCGGGTGCCGACCACGAAGCGACCGTCGCCCGTCGCAGCCGCGCCCGCCCACACCGGTACGCCAGCCGGCATCCGGAACGTGATCTCGGTCTCCGCTCGGTCGCGCCCGCCCAGGTCCGTCGGTGTCCCCTCCGCGACGAGACGGCCGCGGTGGACCACCGCGATCCGGTCAGCCAGGGCCTCGGCTTCCTCGAGGTAGTGCGTGGTCAGCACGATCGTGGTGCCGAGCGAGCGCAGCCCGGCGATCATCGCCCACGCCGAGCGTCGCGCCGCCGGGTCGAACCCGGTGGTGGGCTCGTCGAGAAAGAGGAGCTCGGGGTTGCCGGCCAGCGCGAGGGCCACGTCGAGCCGACGCTGCTGGCCACCAGAGAGACGCTTGTTGCGCACCCCTGCCTGGTCGGCGAGTCCGCAGAGCTCGAGCAGGCGGGCGACGGGCGCCGGTCGCGCGTAGAAGCCGGTGTAGAGCCGCAATGTCTCCTCGACCGTGAGCTCGGCCTCGGGCGTGCTCGTCTGCAGCACGATGCCGACGCGCTCCCGCCACTCGGCGCCGGCGCGCTCTGGGTCCTCGCCCAGGACGAGGACGCTCCCGCCGCTCCGCTGCCGGAAGCCTTCGAGGATCTCGAGCGTGGTGGTCTTGCCCGCGCCGTTCGGACCGAGGACGGCGTAAATTTCGCCGCAGCGCACCGACAGGTCCAGGGCGTCGAGGACCTCGTGCTCCCCGTAGGCCATGCGCAACGACTGGACCTCTATCGCGTGTTCAGCCATGGGAGCCGACCCCGACGTACTCGTTCTCGTCCTCGTGGCCGGCGGACGTGGTGACGTCGTCCGTCACCGGTATGGCCAGGCCGTCGGTGCGCGTCAGTCGGGCGACCACCTCCGGGCTGCAGCGCGTCACCGCGCCCAGGCATCGGGTTGCGACGCTCGCGAGCGTCACCTCGGTGAGCGCGACGACACATGTCTCGGTCCGGAGGTCGTGCTGGGGCCGCCCCTGCCCGGAACCCGGCCATATCGCCCCCTCGCCCAGCATGCCGTCCGGCCTTCCCTCGACGACGGAGAGCGCCGTGCCCTCGAGCACCACGTGGAGCCACCGCCCGTCGCCGGCCGGGAGGGCTGCACCGGGGGCCAGCCGCGCCAGCTCGAACAAGCGCCCGAGCACGACGAGCTCGCGCCGCGTGCACCGGGCGAAGACCGTGCTTTTTGCCATCTCTGCGAGTTTTCCGTCCATGACCTTCACGGTACGGAAATGGGGGGGTGCTGTCATCGTGCCCGGGCAGTCCATGCCGTCTCCGTCCAAGGGCGGACGCCCCTCCGCCCTGGGCCCGATGACGCCGCCGGAGTCTCCTCCTAGGCTGGCCCCGGTGAAGCAGGTCGACGGGGTCATCTGCGCGCCAGACCCGACGGGCGCCGTGTTGCGGTGGCCGGCGCGCCTGCCGCTGGTGATCGGCGCGTTCACGATCAGCGTGATCGTCGTGCTGGCCTTTCAGCGAAGCGAGTTCACCTCGCCGAACTGGGGGCTGGCCGTGCTCGTCGCCGTGGCCGTCCCCTGGTTCCTGGACATGTTCGGACTCCCCCCGATGGGAAAGGAGACCCGCTTCCGTTACCCGGTCCTCGTCACGTGGTCGGCCGTGGTGATCGCCGGGGTGTGGGCGCTCGGCTCTTGGTACTACGTCACCATCGACTTCGCCCCCTTCCTCCTCGTGATGCTGATCGGTGAGATGACGTCGACCGCCGGGGGCAGGTTCGGTGCGGTCGTCCTGGCCATCTGCGTGGCCGGCATGCTCTATTCGACCACCGTCCAGCACCGGAGCGGGAACCTCATCTGGGTATTCGGGTTTGCGATCGGCTGGATGGGCGGTCTGGCGTTCCGGACGCAGACGCGCATCGCCACCGAGCTCGTCGAGGCCCAGGAGCAACTGGCCGAGCAGGCGAAGGAAGAGGAGCGCCGGCACCTGGCGCGCGAGATCCACGACCTGATCGCCCACTCGCTCGCGGTGAGCATGCTGCACCTGAGCGGCGCCCGCCTCGCCCTGGCGGCCGGCGACACCGACGAGGCGACGGCGGCCCTGGGAGACGCCGAGGCCGCCGGGCGCGCCGCGATGGCAGAAATCCATCGCACGGTCGGCCTCCTCGGGAGCGCCACCGACGGCGCCGCGCCGCCGACTCCGAGCGCCGCAGACCTGCCCGAGCTCATCGACGGCTTCCGACGCGCCGGGTTGGACGTGCGCCTTCGCCTGGACGGAAGCCTCGGCGCGGTCCCCCTCACCCCGGGACTGACGGCCTACCGCCTCGTGCAGGAATCATTGTCCAACGCGGTCAAGCACGCACCAGGCGCCCCGGTCGATCTGTGCGTCTCGGTTGACGAGCACGAGGTGGCCATCCGCGCGGTCAACTCCGTCGTGGCGGCGGTCCCTGGCGGTCCTGCGGGCGGCAACGGGCTGCGCGGCATGGCGGAGCGGGTGGCGCTGCTCGGCGGGACCGTCGCGGCCGGCAATGGCGGAGGCACGTGGAAGGTGGACGCGCACATCCCGTGGAGCGAGCCGGAGCCGGCATGATCCGGGTGCTCCTGGTCGACGACCAGCAGCTCGTGCGCACGGGGCTCCGCCGCATCCTGGCGCCGCGGGAAGGCTTCGACGTGGTGGCGGAATGTGGCGACGGTGACGAGGTCGAGGCCGCCGTCGACGCCCACCGGCCGGACCTCGTGATCATGGACGCACGCATGAAGCGCATGGGTGGCCCGGAGGCGACGGAGCGGCTGCGGGCACGCGTGGACGCCCCACCCGTGCTGATTCTGACGACGTTCGATGACGACGAGGTGTTGTCGGCTTCATTACGCGCCGGGGCATCGGGCTTCCAGCTGAAGGACGCGCCGGGCGAGGACCTCATCCGCTCGGCACGGGCGGTCGCCGAGGGCAGCGCCTGGCTCGACCCCACCGTGACGGCCCGCGTCCTCTCCGCCTACCGATCGGCGGCGCCGGCACGTCAGGACGCACCCGATGTCGAGGTGCTCACCGAACGCGAGCGGGAGGTGCTTGCCCTCATCGGCCGGGGACTGTCGAATCCCGAGATCGCCGACGAGCTGCACATCTCGGAGGTCACCGTGAAGAGCCACATCGGGCACATCTTCACCAAGCTCGACCTCCGGGACCGGGCGGCCGCCATCGTCTTCGCCTTCGACCACGGCATCGTCGAGCCGCAGGCCTGACGCCGGGGACGGTCAGGTCGGCGAGGGCGAAGGCGTGGCCATGCCACCGCCGAGAAGGGCCGGGAGGGCGGTGGCGCGCATGCGGGCGAGCACCCGGTCCGTGACCGCCACCGCATCCGGGTGGACGCCGCCGTTGCCTTCGGCCGCCGTTCGCCAGGCGCCTGCTCGCCGGTCCAACAGGTCGGCGTCCTCGAACTGCCTGCAATCGAGGCGATCGGTGTTCAGGTCGACCACAATGGTGTCGCCGTCCTCGACGAGCGCGATCGGCCCCCCGAGGAGGGCCTCGGGCGCCATGTGGCCGATGACCAGGCCGACCGATCCCCCAGAGAAGCGTGCGTCGGTCATCAGCGCGATCGTGATGTGCCGCTGACGGCACAGCGCGGTGATCCGTGAGGTCGGGTCGAGCAGCTCGGGCATCCCGGGTGCACCCCGCGGCCCCTCGTAGCGGATCACCACCATGTCGTTGTCTTCGAAGGTGTCGGGCTGCTCCTCGAGGGCCGCGATCAGAGAGCGCTCACTGTTGAACACCCGGGCTCGGCCGATGAAGACGCCGTCCTTCACGCCACCTTCGACGCCGGCCACCTTGAGGATGGCCCCGCCATCGGGAGCGAGGTTGCCGCGCAGCAATCGGAGCCCGCCGGTGTCCTTGAAGGGCTTCTCGACCGGGTAGATCACGTCCTGATCCGGTGGCGGCGGGGCCAGTCGTCGCAGCTGTTCGGCCAGCGTTTCGCCCGTGCAGGTCAGGGCGTCCCCGTCGAGGAACCCGGCCTCGAGAAGCTCCTGGACGATGACCTGGAGCCCGCCCTTGTCGTCGACGTCCACCATGGAGTAGTCGCCGAACGGCCGCAGGTTGACCAGCACCGGCAAGCGCCGGGCCAGCCGATTGAAGTCGTCCTGGCTGAGCACGTCCTTCCACAGGTCGATGCCCGCGGCGCGGGCGATCTCGACGCTGTGCAGCAGCACATTCGTAGAGCCCCCCATGGCGGTGGCGACCGTCATGGCGTTGCGCAGTGACGCCGGCGTGACGATGTCGCGCGGCCGGATGCCCCGGCTCGTCTGGGTCACCAGACAGTCGACCAACTGTTCGGGGAACTCGGTCAGCCGGCGCGGATCGTCCGACGCCGGCGAGACCATGTGTAGCGGTTCGAGGCCGACCACGGCGATGAAGGTCTGCATCGTGTTGTAGGTGAACATGCCTCCGCAGCTGCCGAGGCCGGGGCACGCATGCAGCGCGTAGCGGGCCCGGACCTCGGCGTTCTGGTCGGCCACCTGGAAGGCCGACACCAGGTCGATCCGGGCCCCCGTCTCGGGATCGATCCCGGGCCTGATGGGGCCGTCGGAGAGGACGACCGCCGGCGTGTTGTTCTCGAGCACGGCCGCCACCGTCCCGACCGGGGGCTTGTCGCAGGCCACGACCGCGACCAGCCCGGCGACCTTGTTCGCCGCCAGGTGCACGTCGACCACGTCGTGGACGACCTCGCGGCCGACCAGGGAGAACCGCATCTCGGGCGTCCCGTTGAGCTGGCCGTCGGAGACGCCGAGGGTGAACGCGGGGGGTATCAGGCGGACGGCCAGGTCGTCGTCGGCGATGCGACGGTGCAGGGCCGTCTGCACGGCCTCCACCTTTTGCGTCACGCCCAGGTAGCACTGGCTGTCTCCGAGGTTGCCGATCACCCCCCACACGGGATCGTGGATCTTGCCGACGTCCTCACCGAGGAAGGCGGCGGTGCCCACCCGCTGCACGTCGCGCCCGGGGTTGAGGGATACGAAGGTGCCCAACGTCTCCGGCTCCGATGTCATGGCGGATCAGCATACGGCTGCCGCCGCGGCGCTCAGGCGGGCGACGGGAGCGGGGTGGGCGTGACCTCCACGCCGATCTTCGGGAGGGAGCGGTCCATCCAGCGGGGCATCCACCAGTTGACCGGCCCGAGCAGCTCCATGATCGACGGCACCAGCACCATGCGGACCAGCGTGGCGTCGACCAGGACCGCCGTGGCCAGGCCGAGTCCGAAGACCTTCAGGATGTGAAGCGGATCCTTGATCACGAACGAGGCGAAGACGCAGAACATGATGGCCGCCGCCGCCGTGATGATGCGGCCGGTGATGGCCAAGCCGTCGGCCACGGCCGTCGAGTTCTCGTGCGTCCGCAGCCACTCCTCTCGGATGCGTGACAGCAGGAACACCTCGTAGTCCATCGACAGCCCGAACAGCACGACGAACAGCGCCACCGGGATCCACGGGTCGATCGGACCCGTTTCTCCGATGCCGATGACCCTGCCGGCCCAGCCCCACTGGAACACGGCCACCATCACGCCGTACGCCGCGCCCACGCTGAGCAGGTTCATGATGACGGCCTTGAGTGGGAGCACCAGCGACCGGAACACCATCATCAGGAGGAGGAAGGACAGGACCAGGACGGCACCGATCACGATGAACAGCCGGTGGCCCAGGAAATTGGCGGCGTCGATGGAGGCGGCCGTCTCCCCGCCCACCTGCGCGTCCACCGCGGACCCCGCCACGACCGGTGGGATCACCTCGTTGCGCAGCGTCTGCACCAGCTGCTCGGTCTGCGACGACTGGGGCGAGGTCGTCGGGTACACGACGATGACCGCCCCGGTGTCGGACGCATTGAACTCGGCGGGCGTCACGAAAGCGATGCCCTCGTGGTGCGCGGCGAGTGCGTGCTGGAGCCGGTTGACGGTGCCGACGTCAGAGGGTCCCTGCATGTCCGCCGCGACGACGAGCGGGCCGTTGAACCCCGGGCCGAACCCCTGGGCCAGGAGGTCGTAGGCCTGGCGCGTGGTGAGGGAGGTGGGGTCGTTGCTGGCGTCCGTGAAGGCCAGTCGCATGCTGAACATCGGCAGCGCCAGGGCGACGAGGATGACGACGGCGACGGTGCCGGTCAGCCAGGCCCGCCGCTGCACGTAGCGGCTCCAGCGGTGCCAGAAGCCGTTCTCGGGGGGCGGCCCGCCGTTTTGCAGCAGCCTCGGCAGGTGCAGCTTGTCGATGGCGCCGCCGGCGAACCCGAGCATGGCCGGCAACAGCGTCAGGGCGGCCAGGAGCACCATCAGCACGGCGGCGATGCAGGCGGTGGCCAGGCCGATCATGTACGCCTGCCCGATCAGGTAGAGGCCGAACAGCGAAATCACCACGGTGCTGCCGGCGAAGAGCACCGAGCGCCCGGCGGTCATGTGGGACGTGACCACGGCGTCGCGGGGGTCACGCCCCTCGAAGATTCCCTGTCGGTACCGGGTGACGATGAAGAGCGCGTAGTCGATGCCCACGCCGATGCCGATCATGATGGCCATCTCCGGCGAGAAGTTCGGCACGACCAGCAGGTGGGTGACCAGCTCGAGCAGGGCGATGCCCACGCCGAGACCGGCCAGCGCCGTGATGATGGGCAGGCCCATGGCGACGACGGAGCCGAACGCCAGCAGCATGATGAGGATGGCCGCGGTGATGCCGATGCCCTCACTCGGCCCCGGCGCCGCCGTGACGGCCGACGAAATGGGGTCCCCCCCGAGCTCGACCTGGAAGCCCGGGTGGGCGGCCGCCTGCGCGGTCGTGATGACCTGCTTCACCGCCCCGGTCGGGATGTCCGCCGTATCGGTGGTGAATTGCACCTGGGCGAACGCGATGTTGCCGTGCGGCGCGATCTGGTGCGCACCGGCGGGCGAGAACGGGCTCGTGACGCCCTCCACGTAGGGCAGCGGCCGCACGCTCACCACGACCTGGCCGATCGCCGCCTCGTTGTCGGGGATGGGGGTCGTGGTATGAAAAACAATGTCCGCCGTGTCGCCCGACTTGGACGGGAAGCGCTCCTGCAAAATATTCGTCGCCTGCTGCGACGCCGTGTTCCCCGCCGTGAACTTGTTCTTGAAGTCCGTCCCGACCACCTGCGCGAGCACCGTGACGCCGATGATGGCGATGACCCACAGCACGAGCACGGCCCGCCGGTGGTCGTAGCACCAGCCGCCGATCCGCCCCAGGTTCGTCGCTTCGGTCTGGCCGCTCACAAAAGGCCCGACCGCGGCAGCATTTCCGGCGTACTATTCACCACTGATGAGTTTTACCACAGAATTCCCCGTTGGTGAATACCCCGTGACCGGCCTCTTTGCGGGTGCCGCATGAGTGCCGCCGCGGCCGGACGGCGGCCCGGCAACGCGGACACCCGGGGCGAGATCGTCGACGCCGCCAAGCGGGTCTTCGCCGAGAAGGGCTACGACAAGGCCAGCCTGCGCGCCGTGGCGCGCGAGGCCGGGGTCGACCCGGCCCTGGTCCACCACTACTTCGACGGCAAGGCCAGCCTCTTCGTCGCCGCCATGGGGCTGCCCTTCGACCCGCGCCAGGTGGGGGCGGGCGCCTCCGCGGAAAGCACCTCGCTCGGCGCGGGCATCATCAGCGGCTTCCTCTCCATGTGGGACAAGGCCGAGGGCACCGGCTCGTCGTTCGCCTCCTACGTGGCGGCCATGGCGGTGTCGCCCAGCGTGGCCGACTCCATGCGCGAGTTCGTCGCCGAGCGCGTCTGGACCCACAACCCGGTCAAGGAGGGTGAGAGCGCCGCCATGACCCGGCAGCGACGGGCGCTCGTCTCGTCGCAGCTGATGGGCCTGGCCTTCACCCGCTACATCATGCGGGTCCCGCCACTGTCGTCCGCGTCGCCCCGCCAGATCGCGCGATGGGCCGGGCCCACGCTCGATCGCTACCTGTTCGGGCCGGTCGACCGGCCCGGCTAGCCCCGACGGCGGCGGAGCTCCGCCGCCACCTCCTTGCCGTTGGCCTTGCCCGAGGTCGCCCTCATGACCTCCCCGGTGAACAGGCCCATCAGCTTGTCCTCACCCTCGGCAAAGCGCGCCCACTCGTCCGGGTGTCCCGCGATCACCTCGTCCAACACCGTGGCCAGCGAGTCCGCGCCCAGCGCTTCGAACCCCATTTCGCTCGCCAGGGCCGCCGGGTCGCCCCCGCCGCGCTCGATCAGCGCGGCCAGCACCGCCTTGGATTGGGTGGCCGAGAGCTGCCCCCCGACTCCAGGGTCACCAGCGTCGCGAAGGGGCCGGGCTCGAGGCTCAACCCGGCGTCTCCCGTCGCCGCCACCTCGTTGGCGGCCCGGGCCAACGCCAACGAGGCCGGTGCCCCGGCTCCGGTGGCCGCCGTCACCAGGGTGTCCAGTCCCAGGTCGACCACGGCTTTGATCTGGTCCACCTCGGCATCGCTCGGCGACCCACCCAGCACGTCGGCCAGCCGGCGACGCCGGTCAGACGGCATCGGGCCCAATCCGGCCTCCACCCGGTGGCGCCAAGCCACGTCCGGCGCCAGCGGGACCAGGTCGGGCTCGGGGAAGTAGCGGTAGTCGTTCGCCTCCTCCTTGGAACGCATCGACTCGGTGTGTCCCGTCGATTCGTCCCAGTGCCGCGTCTCCTGGTCGACCGTGCCACCGCCCTCGAGCACGGCGATCTGGCGGGCCGCCTCGTACTCGATGGCCCGGACGAGCGAGCGCAGCGAGTTGAGGTTCTTGATCTCACAGCGCGTCCCGTAGGCCGACGACCCCACCGGCCGCACCGAGACGTTGGCGTCGACCCGCATGGAGCCCTCCTCCATGCGGCCGTCGGACGCGCCGGTCGCCATCAGGATCCCCCGCAGCTCCGCGACATACGCACGCGCCTGTGCGGCCGAGCGGATGTCGGGCTCGCTCACGATCTCGACCAGCGGCACCCCGGAGCGGTTGTAGTCCACCAGCGCGTAGTCCGCTGCGTTGATGCGGCCGCTGGCGCCGATGTGGGTCAGCTTGCCGGTGTCCTCCTCCATGTGGGCCCGCGTGACGCCCACCCGGAACCCGCCGGGGAGCTCGAGCCAGCCCTGCACGTTCAACGGCAGGTCGTACTGGCTGATCTGGTAGTCCTTGGCCTGGTCCGGATAGAAGTAGTTCTTGCGGGAGAAGACCGAGGGCCGGATGTCGCAGTGCAGCGCCGCCCCGATCCGCATGGCCAGCTCGACGGCCTGTTCGTTCAGCACGGGCAACGCGCCCGGCAACCCGAGGCAGGTCGGGCAGATGTTGACGTTGGGCTCGTCGCCGAACGCGTTGCGGCACCCGCAGAACAGTTTCGTCTCTGTCTGCAGCTCGCAGTGCACCTCGAGCCCGACCACCAGCTCCCAGTCGCTCATCGGCGCGTGCGCCTCCACCACCCGCGCCACCCGGAAGAGCATGGCCTCGCCCAGCGCAGGGGCCAGCACCTGCACGCCGACGGGCAGCCCGTCGTCGCCCGTGCCGAAGGGCACCGACACGGCCGGGTGGCCCGAGAGGTTGGAGGGGATGGTGCACACGTCGTTCATGTACATGGCCATGGGGTCGTTCACCTTGGCCCCGAGCTCGAACGCGGTCGTCGGCGCCGTGGCGCCCAACAGCACGTCGACCGACTCGTAGGCCCGGTCGAAGGCCCGCATCACCAGCGTCCGCACCCGCTGGGCCTGCGCGTAGTAGGCGTCGTAGTAGCCGGCGGACAGCGCGTAGGTGCCGAGCATGACGCGGCGCTTCACCTCGTCGCCGAAACCGGCCGTGCGGGTGGCCGTGTTCATGGCCGCGGCGTCCTCGCCGTCGACGCGCAGGCCGTAGCGCACCCCGTCGTAGCGGGCCAGGTTGGACGACGCCTCGGCGGGCGCAATGAGGTAGTAGGCCGACAGCCCGTAGCCGAACTCGGGCACCGAGATCTCCTCCACCTTCGCCCCGGCGTCGGCCAGCGCGTCGGCCGCCTCCTGCACGCGGGCGGCCACGTCGGGCGCGCACCCCTCCATCAGGTCGCGGCACAGCCCGACCCGCACCCCCTCCGCCCCGTCGTGCACCGAGGGCAGCGTGGGCTCGGGCACCGACGGCAGCGACGTGCTGTCGAGCGGGTCGTGCCCCGCCAGCACGTCGAACAGCAGCGCGGCGTCCTCGACCGTCCGGGCGAACGGGCCGATCTGGTCGAGCGAGCTGGCGAACGCCACCAGCCCGTACCGCGACACCCGCCCGTAGGTCGGCTTCATGCCCACCACGCCGCACAACGCGGCCGGCTGGCGTATGGAGCCGCCGGTGTCGGAGCCCAGGCCCAGCGGGACGAAGCCGGCCGCCACCGCGGCGGCCGAGCCCCCGCTGCTCCCGCCGGGCACCTTGCCCGGGTCGTGCGGGTTGCGCGTCGGGCCGAAGGCCGAGTTCTCGGTCGAGCTGCCCATGGCGAACTCGTCCATGTTCGTCTTGCCCAGGACCACCGCGCCCGCCGCCCGCAGCGCCGCCACCACGGTGGCGTCGTAGGGGGGCCGCCAGCCCTCCAGGATCCTCGACCCGCACGTCGTGGCCGCGCCCCGGGTGCACAGGTTGTCCTTCAGCGCGACGGGCACACCGGCCAGCGGCCCGGGGTCGCGGCCCGCCGCCACCTCGGCGTCGACCGCGTCCGCCTGCGCACGGGCCTCTCCGCTGAGGACGGTGAGGAACGTGTGGAGCTCGTCGTCGCCCTCGGCCACCACCGCCAGCGCCTCTTCGGTCACCTCCCGGGCCGAACGCTCCCCCGAGCGCACGGCGGCCGCCGTGGCCAGGGCCGTCGTCGTCATGGCGCCTCGCTGCCGATCCGCGGCACCCGGAAGCGGTGGTCCTCCACCGAGGGCGCCTCCGCCAGCACCTCCTCGCGGTCGAGGCTGGGACGCGGCACGTCGGCCCGCAGCACGTTCTCGAGCGCGATGGGGTGCGACGACGGCTCCAGGTGGGACAGGTCGAGCGCGGCCACGTCGGCCGCGTGGTCGAGCACGGTGCGCAGCTGCGCGGTGAAGAGGTCCACCTCCTCGTCGGTCAGCTCCAGCCGGGCCAGCCTGGCCACGTGCACGACGTCGTCCCGGCTGAGCGTCACCGGGGCCGGTGCGCCGGCGTCGCTCACGTCGCCAGCACGCCGGACAGGAACTCCACCGTGCGCGACTCGATCTCGTCCTTGTCGTAGTCGAGCGTGGCCACGTGGTAGCTGCGCTCCAGCACAACCTGCTCCACCGGGCCCTTGGCCCGCGCCACCAGCTGCGCGCTCGACTTCGGGTCGACCACGTGGTCCTGCAGGCTGGTGAAGACGAGCACCGGGCAGGTGACCGACTCGAGCCGGTCCTCCACCTCGGCCACGCCCTCGAACAGCGACAGCGCGGCCCGCAGCGGCAACCCCGGGTAGGCCGACTCGACGGCGCCTTCCAGGGCGATGTCCGAGCCGATGCCCGGCGCCACCTCGTCGCCGCCTTCGACCATCGCCTCAATGAAGTCGAGGGCGCCCTTCTCGGGCGGTACCACGAGCGGGTTGACCACGGCGATGGCGGCGATCTCCGGGTGGTGTTCGGCCAGCCAGATGCTCAGGCTGCCGCCCATGGACAGCCCCACCACGACGACGGCGTCGCTGCGCGCCGCCAGCTCGGTGTACGCCTGCCTCGGCCGCGTCGCGACCAGTCCTTCCAACGGGTGGGGAGCATGTCCTCAATGCCGGTGCCGTGCCCCGGGAGCAGCGGCATCTCGACCGTGAACCCGGCGTCGGCCAGCGCCAGCGCCAGGCCGCGCATCGACTGGGGGTTGCCGGTGAACCCGTGCAGGACCAGCGCGCCGCGGCCGTCTCCCGTGGCGGAATAGGGCTCGGCACCGGCGATGACGGGGGTATCACGGACCGGCAGCCTACCGGCGCGGCGAGTAGGGTTCCGGCGGCCAGGTGGTACTGGACCGTGAACCAATGAAGACGAAGGAGCATGCAATGCCGTCGTACCCGTTCCTCAGCGACGAGTGGCTCGAGGAAGCCCGCAAAATCCGCGCCGAGTACGAGGGCAAGACGCCCCCCGTCGCGCACGTCGGTCCGCATGAACCTGGTCGTGACGCAGGTGCCGTTCTCCGACGAGGACGTCCTGGCGCACATGGACACCTCGAGCGGCGAGCTGGTGCTGGACACGGGCCACCTCGAGGAGCAGGACCTCAAGGTGACCGTCGACTACGACACGGCCAAGGCCATCCTCATCGAGGGCAACCCGCAGGCGGGCATGCAGGCCTTCATGGCCGGCAAGGTGCGCGTCGAGGGCGACATGGCCAAGCTGATGGCCCTGCAGGCCGCGCCCGCCGCGGCCGACTCCAACGCGGCCGAGTTGGCCGCGCGCCTGCGCGATATCACCGAGTAACCGCCAACGCGATCCCGTCCAGGGGTCAGGGTTCAGGCGGGGTCGACCACCAGTTCCCGGGCCGGCGTCCGACGAGGCAGCGGTCGTATGAACAGCGCGCACACCACGGCGAGCGCGGCCACGGCCGCGCCGACCCAGAAGGGCACGCTGAAGCTGTGCAGCAGCGCAGTCGAGTGGTGCACGTCGGCCAGGCCCGCATGGCGCGCGATCGACTCCTGAATGGTCAGCACGATCTGGATACCGGCCACCTCGCCCACCTGGCTGGCCAATAGCTGGGCCGCGCTCATCACCCCGTACTCCGACTCGACCAGCTCGTTGGACATGGTGGCCGACGTCGCCGGCATGGACACGCCCATGCCGAGGCCCGAGAGCGCCAGCGCCAGCACCACGACCACCAGCCCCGACGACGGCCGCGAGCGTGGCGAACAGCACCATGGAGAGCAGCAGGGAAGTGGTACCGAAGAGCGTCGACGTGCGCTCCCCCGTGCGCACCGTCATGTAGCCCGGCGATGGGGGCGCTCACCGCGAAGACCAGAGGGCGGCGCCACCGACAGGAACCCGACCTGGGAGACGCTGTAGCCGTAGACCTGCTCCATGAGGAGCGGGAAGAGGAAGAAGCCGCCGAAATAGGCGAAGCTGGTGAAGCCCTTGGTGCCCATCGGGAACATGAAGTTGCGCCGGCGCCAATAGGTCGTCGGCACGAGCGGCGTGGCGAAGGTGTGCTCCCGCCAGACGAACAGCCCGCCCAGCCCGACGGCCGCCACGCCCGCCGCCACGACCCCGATCGAGGTCCACCCGACGATGGGCCCGATGCTCAGCACCAGCATGGCGGCCGTGACGGCGCCGGCCAGGCTCCAGCTGCCGACCCAGTCCATGCCCGCCCAGATGTTCGAGCGCGCGCCGCCGGCGCGTCGCGGGCCCGCCGTCCCGCCGGCAGCAGCAGCGCGACCACGACCGACGCCACGACCAGCAGGACGAGCTGGCCCCAGAACAGCGTCCGCCACCCGAAGTACTGGATCACCGGCGAGCCCAGGGTCACGCCGAGGACCGGCCCGCCGGCGCCCACCAGGGACCACCACCCGAGGGCCTTGACCCGCTCCTCGGGGCTGGAACAGCTCCAGAATGATGGCCATCGACGCCGTCCCCGTCGCCGCCCCCTGCACACCGTCGAGGGCCCGGGCGAACAGCAGCATGCCCACGTCGGGCGCCGTGGCCGTCAACACGGCGCTGACCATGGCCCCCAGCAGGCCGAACTGGTAGAGGCGGCGGTGGCCGAAGAGGTCCCCGAACTTGCCGAAGAAGGGCGCCGCCACGCCGAAGGCCAGCAGTGGACCTGTCGAGGCCCAGGCGAGCACCGAGAAGTTGGTGTGGAAGTCGGCCTTCACGGTGGGCAGGGCCACCACGAAGACGGTGAAGGTGATGTTGAGCGACAGCAGGCCGGAGAGCAGCGCCACCAGCGACCACCACTGGTAGCGGGGACTGCGCTCGGCCCGGGCCGTCACCCTGCGGTGGAGCAGGGCGAACCAGTTGGTCTCGACCGAGCCGTCGCCGAGCGTCCCCATGGCCCCGCCACCGGGGTCGCGTGAAGGGTCAGGAGCGCGTCGGACGGCTCGACCGGGGTCACCTCCACGTCGGGCCACCCTACCGGCGCCCAATCTCGGGGTCCCTCAGCGCAGGCCGCGCAGCCTGTACCACCAGTTCGGGTCGCGGCCGTGAGCATGGAAATGGTTGGGGATCTGGCGCATCACGCGGTCGACCGACCACTCCCCTGTCCCGAAGCGGGCGTCGGCCACCCGGCTCAGCTGGGCCAGCATGTGCTCGACCTCGTCGTCGGGCGGCACCGGCCCGTGGCACTTCCACACCACCATGGGCACGCCGCACACCTCGCAGTCGGCCACCCAGCACACGTCGTCCTCGTGGTGCCACTCCGACAGGCGGGCCGCCTCACAGAGGTCGCAGGTCGGGTCGAAGGGCAGTGCCACCGCCGGCGGCCCGTCAGTGTGAAGAGCTCGACCGACGAGCCGGTGTCCACGGTCGAGCCCACGGACGGCTGCGTGCCCACCACGGTGCCGTTCGGGTTGCCCTGCACGCCCGACACGGTCAGGCCCTGGCCCTCAATGGCGGTGGTGGCCTGCGACACCGAGTCCCCGACCACGTTCGGCACGGTCGTCGTCGGCGGCCCGGTCGACACGGTGACCGTCACGGCCGAGCCGTAGGGCGCCGGCGCGCCGCTGGCCGGCGTCGTCGAGATCACGTCGCCCTGGGCCACCGTCGCCGAGGATGTGTTGGCCTGCGTCGCCGACAGCCCCACCGCCTGCAGCGCCGCCTGCGCCTGGGCGAACGTGTAGGTCGTCGGGATGCTGGGCACCGACACCGGCGCGTGGCCGAGCGAGGGCACGAGCGTGATGGTGGCGCCGTAGGGCGCCTCGGTCGGGTTCTGCGTCGAGCCGATCGTCCAAATGTCGAGCACGCCGTTCGTGATGTTGTCGTTGTAGGCGCCCGGGGCGCACACGGACTTGAAGTGCAGGTTCAGCAGCGCCGCCGCCGCCTGCGCGCACGTCATGTTCGCCAGCGACGGGATGGTCACGTTGGGCGGCCCGTCCGACACCGCCACGGTGATGGTCGAGCCCTGCTTCTGCGACACACCCGACTTGGGGCTCTGGGACACCACGCTCCCCGCCCCCACCGTGATCGACTTGACCGGCGCCGCCAGGTGCAGCGACATGTGGACCTTGGCCACGTCGGCCCGGGCCTGGGCCAGCGGCAGGCCGACCAGGACCGGCGTCGGGTGCGACGGCGTGAACGCCTTGGTGGCGAAGGCGGCCGCCAGCCCGCCGGCGATCAGCACCACGACCGCCGCCACCGCGGCGATCCACCAGTTCCGCCGCCACCGGGCCCGTCCGGGCCCGCCCCGCTTCGGCTTGCCGGCGATCAGCGCCCCGCTGGCCCCGGTCGTCCCCGCCCCGTTGGGCTCGGCGTCGAAGATCTGGCCGGGCCCCGCCTTGGTCCCGACGGGCGCCGCGGCCGCGCTGGCCGGCCCGACGGCGATCGCCGTCTGGCCGCCCGGGTCCTCGGTCAGCTCCGACACGCCGGGCGCGCGGAACCCGGCGATGGGCGCCGAGTCCTCGAGGTGCGGGACGACCAGGGGCAGCGCCGACGGCGTGGGCAGCGCGGCGGCCAGCGCGCCCAACCGGGCCGCCAGTCCCGCCGCGTCCAGGCGCGCCCCGACCTCGGGTGCGGCCGCCCGGGCCAGCACGTCGTCCAACGGCCCCAACGCCGGGTGGTGCGGCAGCGGTTGCCCGATGCGCGCCGCCAATGTCCCCATGGTCGTGTCGGTGACGAAGGGCACCGTCCCCGTCACCGCCTCGTAGAGGACGAGCGCCAGCGAGTAGACGTCGGCCCGACCGTCGACCGGCTTCCCCTCGGCCGCCTCGGGCGAGATGTACCGGGCCGTCCCCACCATGGCCCCGGCCGGTTCGGTCCAGGCCGCCTCGGCCAGCGCGCGGGCCACGCCGAAGTCGGCCACCCGCACCCGGCCCTCCTCGTCGAACAACAGGTTGGCCGGCTTGATGTCGCGGTGTACCAGCCCCCGGGCGTGCGCGTAGGCCAGACCCTGGGCCACCTCGGTCCCGAGCGAGGCCGCCTGCGAGTGCGACAGGCGCTCGCCCCGGTCCAGCAGGTCCCGCAGCGAGCCCCCACCGAGATACTCCAGCACCAGATACGGCCCGTCCGCGTCGTCGCCCCAGTCGAAGACCCGCAGCACGTGCGGATGGTTCAAGGAGGCGACCGAGCGCGCCTCGGCCCGGAAGCGCTTGAGGAACGACTCGTCGGTGGCCAGCCCCGGCTGGAGCACCTTGACCGCGACGTGCCGCTGCAGCGACACGTCCTCGGCCAGGAAGACGTGAGCCGAAGCGCCGGTGCCCAGTGCGGAGAGCAGCCGGTACCGCTTCCCTAGGACCCGGCCGATGGAATCTGAGATCAGGGGCATCGGGGCAGTCCCTACGCTACTTTTCCCGCACGCATCGCCGGTGGACGCCTTCTCACCTGCTGCCCGGTTCGGCAGCGCACCTGCACCAGGCGTTCAACCCGGCAGCTCGCCCGTCTCGAGCAGCGACTCGAAGGATGCCGCGTCGAGGGTCGGGATGCCGAATTCCTCCGCCTTCTTGAGCTTGCTCGCGCCCGGGCGCGTCGCCCACGACGAGCACGAACGTCTTCTTGGACACGCTCCCCGGTGATTTCCCACCGCGCGCCATGATGGCCTCTTCCGCCCCCTCGCGGGTGTAGCCCGGCACGGCGCCCGTGACCACCACCGTCTTGCCGTCCAGCGTCTGCTCCGGGCCGACCGCCGCCACCGCCCCGCCGGACCCCGTTCCGGCGGTCCCCGGCTCCGCCGTGCCGACCCCAGCGGCGCGCAGCCGCCCGATCACACCCTCGTTGACCTCGGCCGAGAGGAACTCCGACAGGCTGGCCGCGATGACGCCGCCCACCCCGTCCACGGCCGCCAGCTTCTCGGCGCCCGCCGCCTCAATGGCCTCGAGCGTGCCGAAGGCGCGCGCCACCGCCCGGGCCCCGGTGGGGCCGACGTGGCGGATGCCGAGCGCCACCAACAGCCGGTTCAGCGGCTGGGACTTCGACGCCTCGATGGCCGCCACCAGGTTCGCGCGCCGAGACCTCGCCGAAGCGCTCCAGGGCCACCAGCTGCTCGACGGTCAGGTCGTAGAGATCGGCGGCGTCGTCGATGAGCCCCGCACCCACGAGCTGGAACACGCGTTCCTCGCCCAGTCCCTCGATGTCCATGGCCGAGCGGGAGGCGTAGTGCGAGATGCGCTGCACGCGCTGGGCCGGGCAGTCGATGTTCGTGCAGTAGGTGTCGCTCTCGCCGGGCAGGCGCACCAGCGGCTGGCCGCAGGCCGGGCACGCCGTCGGGAACTTCCACTTGCCCTTGCGCCGCGCCGGCACGCCCGGCCCGCTCTTGACCGGGCCGACCACCTCGGGGATCACGTCGCCCGCCTTGCGCACGATGACCAGGTCGCCGGGCCGCACGTCCTTGGCCGCCACCTGGTCCTCGTTGTGCAGCGTCGCCACGCCGACCGTCGAGCCCCCCACGAAGACCGGCTCCAGGCGGGCGAAGGGCGTGGCCCGCCCGGTGCGGCCGATCGAGACCATGATGTCGAGCAGGCGCGTCGTGCGTTCCTCGGGCGGGAATTTGAAGGCGATGGCCCAGCGGGGCGCCCGCGAGGTGGCCCCGAGGACCCGGTGCAACGCCAGGTCGTCCACCTTGGTGACGACGCCGTCGATTTCGTAGGCCAGGGCATGGCGGGCTGCCTCCAGCTCGCGGCAGCGCGCCACGACCGCGGCCATGCCCTCGACCCGGCGGGCGTCGGGGCTGACCGGGAGGCCGGCCTTCCTCAGCTGGGCCAGCGTGCCGCTCTGCGTCGCCGCCGGCCACGCGCTGCCCTTCGGCGCGCCCTCGACGACGCCGACCTGGTACGCCCAGAAGTGCAGAGGCCGCTGGGCCGTCACGTTCGGGTCCTTCTGGCGCAGTGCGCCGGCGGCCGAGTTGCGCGGGTTGACGAAGAGGCGCTCGCCCGCGTCGGCCTGGCGCTTGTTCATCGCATCGAACTCGGCCACCGGCATGTAGATCTCGCCCCGGACCTCCAGCAGCTCGGGGTAGGGACCGCCGGCCTTGGCCAGCTGCTTGGGCACGTCCTCGACCGTGGCCACGTTCGCCGTCACGTCCTCCCCGGTCACGCCGTCACCCCGCGTGGCCGCCTGGACGAACCGGCCGCGCTCGTAGGTGAGCGACATGGCGACGCCGTCGACCTTCGGCTCGCTCGAGAAGGCGAGCGTGTCGAGGTCGAGGTCCGGCTCGGCCCGGCGCAGCCGCTCCCCCCACGCCCGCAACTCGTCCTCGTCGAACGCGTTGTCGAGGCTCATCATGGGGACACGGTGCCGGACCTCCTGGAAGAGGCCCGACGGCGCCGCGCCCACCGTGTGCGTGGGCGAGTCCGGTGTGGCGAGCGACGGGTGCTCCGCCTCCAGCTGGCGCAGCTCGATGACCAGGAGGTCGTACTCGGCGTCGGGGATCTCGGGCGAGTCGAGCACGTGGTACAGCTCGTTGGCGCGGCCGATCAGGGCGCGCAGCTCCGCGGCGCGCGCCGCCGCCTCCGGCGCGACCCGGTCCTCGCGCCCGGCCACGCTCAGGCGGCGATGCCCGCGCCGACCACCGCGTCGGGCTCGAGCACGTCGTAGAGGGCCACCGTCTGGCCGGGCGCCACCGGTCGCTGCGGGTCGTCGAAGCGCACCGCCAGGCCGGCCGGCGCCCCGCCCTCTGCGCCGTCGTCCGCCTCCACCAGCGTGCACGGGACGGGCCGGCCGTGGGCGCTCACCTGCGCCACCGCCCGCGCCCCCACCGCCAGTGGTCGGTCCACCCAGGTGAGCGACGGGCCGGTCAGCCGCACCGTCGAGCGCAGCACCTCGGCCGCGCTGCCCACGATCACCCGGCGCGCCGCCACGTCGACCGCGGTCACGTAGCGCCGCCGGCCGTCGCCGCCGTGGCCCATGCCGCGCCGCTGCCCCACGGTCACCAGCTCCACCGCGTCCACCGTCCCGGCGGGACGGCCGTCGGTGTCGACCACCGCCCCGGCGTGCATCGCCAACCGCGGGGCCAGGAACCCCTGGCGCCCCTCGGCGCTCCCGATGAAGCACACGTCCTGGCTGTCCGGCTTGGCCGCCGTGCGCAGCCCGAGCCGCCTGGCCTGCGCCCGCACCTCGTCCTTGGTCAGCTCCCCCACCGGGAAGACGACGCGGGCCAGCGCGTCCTGCCCCAGCATCGAGAGGACGTACGACTGGTCCTTGGCCGGGTCGGCGCCCCGGCGCAGGCGGTACACGCGCTCACCGGTCACCCGGGCGTGGTGGCCGGTGGCCAGCCGGTCGAAGCGCAGCCGCGCCGCCCGCTGCAACAGGCGGTCGAACTTCATGGTCCGGTTGCACTCGATGCACGGGTTGGGCGTGCGCCCCCGCCCGTGCTCGCTGACGTAGGGCCCGACCACGTGGCGGTCGAAGTCCTCGGTCAGGTTGAAGACGTGGTGGTCGATGCCGAGCTGCTGGGCCACCCGGCGGGCGTCCTCGACGTCGGCCACGGAACAGCAACCCGAGTCGGACTCGCCGCCCCACAGCTTGAGGGTGGCGCCGACCACCTCATGGCCCTGCTCGACCAGGAGCGCGGCAGCGACGGACGAGTCGACGCCGCCCGACATGGCCACCAGCACACGCATGGCCACAGTGTGCCACCGGGCTGCTCAGGCGCGGATACGGAGCGAGGCCACGGCGGCCGGCACCACGGACAGCGCCCGGTCCACGTCGGCGTCGGTGGTGCGCGAGCCGAGCGAGAAGCGGAGGGCGCCCTGGGCCAGGTCGGCCGGCACCCCCATGGCGGCCAGCACGTGGCTGGGCTCGAGCGCGCCGCTGGCGCACGAGGAGCCCCCCGAGACGCAGACCGACTCGGTGCCCAGCGCCACCAAGATCTCCTCGCGCTCGAGGCCCGGCAGACACAGGTGCAGGTGGCCCGGGAGCACGGCCACGCCCGCCGGCACCGTGCGGTGCGCCTCGGGCAGCGCGTCGAGGAGCCCGGCCGCCAGCCGGTCCCGCTGCGCCGCCACCCGCGGCGCGGTCGCCGCCCGCTCGGCTGCGGTGAGGCGCAAGGCGGTGGCCAAGCCCACGGCACCCGCCACGTCCTGGGTCCCGCTGCGCCGCTCACGCTCCTGGCCCCCGCCGTGCTGGCGCGGCGAGAGCGCGAGGTCGGGGTGGACGGCCAGCGCGCCCACGCCGACCGGGCCACCCACCTTGTCCGCGCTGAGCGAGACCAGGTCGGCGCCGGCCGTGACCCGGGCCACGTCGAGGAACGGGGCGGCCTGCACGGCGTCACTGAAGACGGCGGCGTGCGCGGCGCGCCGGCGCACGGCGGCGACGACGTCGGCCACCTGCTGCACCACGCCGGTCTCGTTGTTGGCCGCCATGATCGCCACCAGGGCGACCCGTGGCGACAGCGCCCGATCCAGCGCGTCGAGGTCGAGCACGCCGCCCCGGTCGACCGGCAGCTCCCGGGCATCGGCACCCAGGCGCGCCGCCGCCCGGCACGACTCGCGCACCGCCGGGTGCTCGACCGCCGAGGCCAGGACGACGGCCTCGCCGCGCTCGCGCAGTGCGGCGTCGACCGTGCCCAGGACGGCCAGGTTGGCCGACTCGGTGCCACCCGAGGTGAACACCACCTGGCCCGGGTCGCGGCCGAGGAAGGCGGCCACCTCGTCGCGGGCCTCCTCCAGCAGGCGGCGCGCCCGCTGCGCCGGCGGATGGCTCCCGGTCGGATTGCCGAGCAGCTCGGCGTGCACCTCGGCCATGGCCGCGGCGACCTCGGGCCGCAGCGGCTGGGTGGCGGCGTAGTCCAGGTAGGTGAGCACCGCCCTACGTCACGGCTCGGGCGAGACGTCGCAGCGGAACCCGGTCAGCGACCGCTCGTCGCCCTCGCCCCTCACGGCGTCGAGTCAAGGTCACGCGACGTACACGGTCTTCACGTTGGCGAACTCCTTCAGGCCGACCTCGGAGAGCTCGCGGCCGAAGCCGGACCGCTTGATGCCGCCGAAGGGGAGTTCGGGCATGGAGGCCACCATGGCGTTGACGAAGACGGCCCCGGCCTCGACGCCCTCGATGCAGCGCTGCGCCTCGTCCCGGTCCGACGTCCACACGCTCGAGCCCAGCCCGAAGGTGGTGGCGTTGGCCGCCTCGAGCGCGGCCTCGAGGTCGGGCACCCGCAGCACCATGGCCACCGGGCCGAAGATCTCCTCCTGGGCCACCGGCATGTCCATGGTCACGCCCGAGAGCACGGTGGGGGCGAAGTACCAGCCGTCGCCGTCGGGCACCTTGGCGCCGACGTGCACGGTCGCCCCTTGGACGCGCGCCGCCTCCACCTGGCCGACCAGCTCGTCGCGCTGGCCCTCGGTGACGATGGGGCCGACCTCGGTGGCTGGGTCGAAGGGGTCACCCACGACCAGCGCGTCCATGGCCTCGGTGAACTTGGCCAGGAACGCGTCGGCCACCTCGTCGACCACAATGAAGCGCTTGGCCGCGATGCACGATTGGCCGTTGTTCTGCACGCGGGCGGTGACGGCGGTGCGGACGCACGCGTCGAGGTCCGCCGAAGGCAGCACGATGAAGGGGTCGGAGCCGCCCAGCTCGAGCACGCTCTTCTTCAGCGCGTGCCCCGCCGCGGCGGCCACCGACATGCCGGCGCGCTCGCTGCCCGTCAACGTCACCGCGGCCACCCGCGGGTCCTCGATGATCGCCGCCACGTCCTTCGACTCCACGTAGAGGTTGGTGAACACGCCCTCGGGGAGACCGGCCCGGCGGAACAGGTCCTCGAGGGCCGCCGCCGTCTGGGGCACGTTCGACGCGTGCTTCAGCAGACCGCAGTTGCCCACCATAAGGGCGGGGGCGGCGAAGCGGATGACCTGCCAGAACGGGAAGTTCCACGGCATGACGGCCAGCACCACCCCGATGGGCTGGTAGTGGATGTACGACGTCGAGGCCGAGGTGGCGATCGGCTCGTCGGCCAGGAGCCGCTCGCCGTTGTCGGCGAACCAGCGCAGACCGGCGGCGCACTTGGACACCTCGGCCTTGGCGGCGGCGAACGTCTTGCCCATCTCGGTGGTCATGATGCGGGCGACGTCGGGTACCTCGCCCTCGAGCAGCTCGGCCGCCGTGATCAGGTGCCGCGCCCGCTCGGCGTAGGTGGTGGTCCGGTAGTCGGCGTAGGCGGCCACGGCCCGGTCGAGCAAGGCGTCCACCTCCTCGGGCGTGAGCGTCGGGAACACCTTCTCGGTCTTGCCGGTGGCGGGGTTGATGGTGGCGAAGGGCATGCGTCGAACCTACCGCCCGACGCCGGTATCGAGCCCCAGGTGCTCGGCCACGGACCGGTGGATCAGCTTGCCCGTGGCGGTGTGCGGGAGGTCCTCGGCCCGGAAGTACGACTTGGGCCGCTTGTAGGGCGCCAGGTGGGCCGAGGCGGCGGCCCGCAGGGCATCCTCCGCGTCGGCGGAGTCGGCCACGAAGGCGACGCACACCCGTTGGCCCCACCGTTCGTCCGGCAGGCCGAACACGGCCACCTCGGCGACGCCCGCCACGGCGGACAGCACGTTCTCCACCTCGGCCGGGTAGACGTTGACGCCGCCGCTGATGATGAGGTCGTGGCGCCGCCCGGTCAGGTACAGGTAGCCGTCGGGGCTGAGCGTGCCGAGGTCGCCGACGGTGCAGGCGTCCCCCCGCCAGGCCTGGCGCGTGGCCTCCTCGTTGCGCCAGTAGCTGAAGCGGGCGAAGGCGGGCATGGTGGCCCAAATGGTGCCGGGCTCGGCGGACCCGGCGGACCCGGCGACGCCCTCGCCCTCGCCGTCGCCGTCTTCGTCGACCGGGACGACGGAGAGCGTGCGGCCGGCGCGGGCGCGGCCGACGGTGCCGGGGTGCTCGAGCCACTCCTCGGGCGAGCACACGGTGAACTGCGCCTCGGTCGAGCCGTAGAACTCCCACACGCGGCCCGGCGGGACGCGAGCCATGGTGGCCCGCTTGAGCGGCTCGGGGCACGGGGCGCCGGCGTGGGCCAGGAGGCGCAGCGAGTCGAACACCTCGTCGGGTCCCAGCTCGGGACACTGCAAGATCCGCTGCAGGTGGGTCGGGACCAGGAACGCGGTGGTGGGCCGATGGCGCCGCAGCGCCTGCAGCGCGAGGGCGGCGTCGAAGCGGCTGAGCACGGCCAGCGAGCCGCCGGCGAGCAGCGTGTTCGTGCAGAAGCGGACGCACACCGTGTGGTACATGGGCGAGCAGACCAGGTGCAGGTCCGCCGGGTCGAAGTGCCACACGGACGACTCGTCCTCGACCACGGCCCGCGCCGTGGCCTCGTCCCACGGGCCGGTGGTCACCCCCTTGGGCCGGCCCGTGGTGCCCGACGTGTAGTGCATGGGCCGGGTGAGCGGGTGCGGGGCCAGGTCGGTGGGGGTGCCGTCCATGAGGGCGGCCAGGGCTGGGCCGTCGAGGACACGGACGGCGGGCTCGGCGTCGTCGGCCAGCCGGTCGCGCTCGGCGTCGGTGAGGGTGGCGTTGAGCAGCACCGGCACCAGTCCCACCCGGGCGGCGCCGAGCACGGCGCAGATCAGATCGGGCGACGAGCCGAGGGCGAAGACCACCCGGTCACCGGCCCGGCAGCCGCGGGCCAGGAGGGCGCCGGCGGCGCGGCGCTGGCGGTCCGCGGCGTCGGCTGCATGGAGGATCTCGACGGTGGGAGCGGCGTCGGCCCTGGCTCTGGGCACCGGGGCAGCGTAGGTCCGCATCGTGCCACCATGGCCGGGTCATGGCCGACGATGTCGAGACGAGACAAGCACGGGCACGGGCGCTGCTGGGCCAGGCGCGCCGGGTGGTGGTGCTCACCGGCGCCGGGATCTCGACCGACTCGGGCATCCCCGACTTCCGCGGGCCACAGGGCGTGTGGACCAAGAACCCGGGCGCCGAGAAGCAGGCCACCCTGCAGGCCTATCTCTCCGACCCCGAGCTGCGGAAGCGCTCGTGGCAGAACCGTCTGACCTCGCCCATGTGGGCGTCGTCGCCCAACGCCGGCCACTCGGCGCTGGTCGACCTGGAGCGCAGCGGTCGGTTGCACACGCTGGTGACCCAGAACATCGACGGGCTGCACCAGGCGGCCGGTTCCGATCCGGCACTGATCGTGGAGATCCACGGCACGACGCGCCAGGTGGCCTGCATGCGCTGCGGCGACCGCCAACCGGCCGAGACGGTGCACGAGCGCGTGCGGTCCGGCGAGGAGGACCCGTCGTGCCTGAAGGCGTGGGACGGCGACGTGTGCGGGGGCATCTTGAAGTCGGCCACCATCAGCTTCGGCCAGAGCCTGGTGCCCGAGGACCTGGTGCGGGCCGAGGCGGCGGCGGCCCAGTGCGACCTCCTGTTGGCCGTCGGGACCACGCTGGGTGTCTTCCCCGCGGCCGGGCTGGTGCCGATCGCCGTGCGGCACGGCGCCGCCGTCGTCATTGTGAACGGCGAGCCGACCGACATGGACCGCCTGGCCCACGTCCTGGTGTTCGGGTCGATCAGCGAGTGCCTGCCGGCGCTCGTGGAGGGGTTGCCGCCGCGGCGATGAGGGCAGGGGCGGGCGGCGGGGGCCGCCAGGCCCCGGTGACTCAGCGCTTCTCGGAGGTGATCCCCTGCTCGTTCCTGGCCCGGCGGCGGGGCTTGAGCGCGAACCACCAGATGCTGGCGATGGTGCCCAGCGTCACCGCGGCGGCGGCAACGGGCTTGACGACCTTGCGGCCACCGCTCTTCGGCATGGCGGCAGACTACCCGGCGCCACCGGGCACCGGTTGGTGTCCGGGACGTGGGCGGCGTACGGCGCAGGGCGCAGGGCGCAGGGCGACCATGCCGACGCCGGTGGGACCGATGGCCAGGCAGAGGATGTGCCCAGCCAGGTCAGGCGCTGCGGCGCACGGACCGCGTCGTGTGGTCCCGCTCCTTGGCGTAGGCCCGGGCCGCCTCGATGAGCGCGTCGAACGGGCGGCGGTCCAGCCCCTCCTCGGGGTGCCACTGCACGCCCAGCACGAAGCGGGCCTCGGGAAGCTCCACCGCCTCGATCACGCCGTCCGTCGTGGCCGCGGTGGTGACCAGGCCGCGGCCGAGGGCGGCGATTGACTGGTGGTGCGAGCAGCGCACCGTCGGCGTGGTGCCGAAGACGCCGGCGGCCAGCGTGCCCGGCACGGTGCCGATCTCGACATCGCCGAACACGTAGGGCGCGCTGCGGTGGTCCGTGTGGCCGACCACGTCGGGCAGGTGCTGGTGCAGGGTGCCGCCCAGCTCCACGTTGAGGACCTGGCAGCCGCGGCAGATGGCCAGCACGGGCAGGTCGGCACGCAGAGCGGCGGCCAGCAGCGCCCGCTCGCTGGCGTCGCGGTGCTCGTCCACGCCGTTGACCTCGGGCGCGGGCTCCTCGCCGTAGGCCCGGGGGTCGACGTCCCCGCCCCCGGTGAGCACGAGCCCGTCGAGGACGGCGATCACCTCGTCGGCGGCGGCGCCCGGGCCGTCGGGGGCGGTGCTGGGCGGGGGCAGCAGGAGGGGCCGGCCCCCGGCCGTCGCCACCAGCTCGAAGTAGTTGTCGGGCAGCACGGCGGCCCGGCGCTGCCAGCGGCCCCAGCTGGCCTCGACCACGTAGGTGGAGACGCCGATGAGCGGGATCATGGGACCCAGCGTACAAACGCACAAAAGAGGCGGGGTGCAACGGGGCTGGACGTTGGCGCCGGGCGCGGTCAACATGGCGGCCCATATGCCGGGCCGGGCGCTGATCGACGAGGGAATCGCGGACGGCTCCATCGACACCGTCGTCGTGGCCTTCCCCGACATGCACGGGCGTCCGGTGGGCAAGCGGGTGACGGCGGACTTCTTCACCGCACACGTGGCCGAGCACGGGATCGAGGCGTGCGACTACCTGCTGGCGGTCGACGTCGACATGAACCCGCTGCCCGGGTACCGCTTCACCAATTGGGACACCGGGTATGGCGACGTCGTCTGCCTGCCGGACTACGCCACGGCGAGGACCATCCCGTGGCTGCCCGGGACGGCCATGGTCGTCTGCGACCTGCAGGACGAGGCGGGTGCCCCGGTCGAGGTGTCACCCCGCCAAATGCTGCGGCGCCAGCTCGAGCGGGCGGCCGAACGGGGACTGCGCGTGTGCTCGGCCACGGAGCTCGAGTTCTTCCTGTTCCAGGACTCCTACGCGGCCGCGGCCGAGGCCGGGTGGCGGGGGCTGACGCCGCACACGTCGACCATCGAGGACTACCAGCTGCTGCAGACGGCGCGCGAGGAGTACGTCCTGCGTCGCATCCGCAACGAAATGGTGGGCGCCGACATCCCGGTCGAGTTCTCCAAGGGCGAGGCGGGCCGGGGCCAGCACGAGGTCAACGTCACCTACGACGAGGCCTTGTCGACGGCCGACCGGCATCTGGTGTTCAAGAACGGGATCAAGGAGATCGCGGCCCAGGAGGGGCGGGCGGCCACCTTCATGGCCAAGTGGACGATGGACGACGTCGGGTCGTCGTGCCACGTGCACACGAGCCTGTGGGACCTCGAGACGGACGCGCCGCTCATGGCGGACCCTTCCGATGCTGCCGCGCTGTCGACACTGGGACGGCACTTCCTGGCCGGGCAGATCCACGCCGCCCGGGAGTTGGCCTGGTGCGCCGCGCCGACGGTGAACTCGTACCGGCGCTACGTGCCCGGGAGCTGGGCGCCCACGGCGGCGGTCTGGGGCGAGGACAACCGGACGTGCGGCTTCCGGGTCGTCGGGCACGGGGCCGGCCGGCGGGTGGAGTCCCGCATCCCCGGGGCCGACGTCAATCCGTACATCGTGCTGGCGGCGTCCATCGCCGCCGGGCTGTACGGCATCGACCACGAGCTCGACCCGGGCGAGCCGTACGCCGCCAACGCCTACGAGGCGACCGACGTGCCCCGCATCCCGACGACGCTGGTGGAGGCGATCGAGGCGCTGCGCTCCTCGACGGTGGCGCTCGAGGCCTTTGGGGCGGACGTGCACCATCACCTCTTGAACACGGCCGAGCAGGAATGGCTGGCTTCGAACCGCCACGTGACGGACTGGGAGCTGGCCCGGAACTTCGAGCGGATGTAGGGATCGGCGGCCTTTCTGTTCCGGACCCGGGTCGGGCGCCCCGGCCCCGGTAAGGTCGCCCGGTCATGGTGCTGCGCTCGCAATTGTGCTCGGCTGAGTCGCTGCGCTCGCCGGCGTTGCGGGTGTGGGCGGAACGGCTGCGCCCGGTGTGGGCCGCGTCGGACCAGGAGCGACGAGACGTCATGCTGCACCGCAAGATGTGGGAGTGGCTCTTCATCGCCGAGGCGCTGCACGAGCGGGGGTTGCTGGACCCAGGGCGCACGGGCCTGGGTTTCGGGGTGGGGCAGGAACCCCTGACGGCGCTGTTCGCGGCGGACGGGTGCGCCGTCGTCGCCACCGACCAACCGCACGACGCGGCGGTGATGAGCGGCTGGACGGACTCGTCGTCGGAATGGGCGGGCGGACTCGAGAACCTCAACCGCTCCGGGCTGTGCCCCGAGGACGAGTTCGCCCGCCGTGTGCGTTTTCGGGCCGTCGACATGAACGCCATTCCCCGCGACCTTCGCACAGGCGGCTTCGACTTCACGTGGTCGTCGTGTGCCCTGGAGCACCTGGGCACCTTGGCGGCCGGGGCGGACTTCGTGGTGGCGCAGATGGACTGCCTGAAGCCCGGTGGCGTCGCCGTCCACACGACGGAGTATCTGGTGTCCTCCAACGACGTGACGGTGGAGGCCGGCGGGACGGTGTTCTACCGGCGCCGTGACATCGAGGCGCTGGTCGCCCGTCTGCGCAAGCTGGGCCACGACATCGACGTCGACTACAGCGAGGGCACCACGCCAGAGGACCTGCACGTCGACGTGCCGCCGTACTCCGACGTCCACCTCCGTACCGAGTTGGCGGGGTACGTCACCACGTCGTTGGCCCTGGTCGTGACGAAGGGCACCGGCCGGCGGCGGCGGGGCGGGCCGCGACGCTCCGTGGTGGGTCGGCGGGGAGGCGAGTGAGGTCTTCGTCCGGACTAGGGCGAAGCCTGCAGGCGGCGCCCGTTCAGCCGCTTGTGGATCCCCTTCGTCTCCTTGTACAGGTTGACGAACTCCTTGAGCACGTCGGCGTAGACGGCGGCCGACGTCGGATCGGGCTGGTAGGTGGCCTTCACCCGGACGGTGCCCGGAATGTCGGACTCGCGTATGTGGCCCAGAGCGAGCAGCGTGAGCAGGCCGGCGCCCCGCACGTTGGCCAGCACCGGGTCGGCCACCTGGCGGATGGTGCGCCCGGTGGCGTCGGCGTGGATTTGGGACCACAGATCCGAGTTGGCGCCGCCTCCCACGAAGGCGAGCGAGGAGAACTCCTTCTTGCAGAACTTTTCGACCGCGCCGAGCAGCCAGGCCGAGTTCAGCGCCACGCCCTCGAAGACGGCCCGCACCATGTCCGAGCGGCTCGATGACAGCGAGAGGTTGTGGAAGCCGCCCCGGATGGTGTGGTCGTCGACCGGCGACCGCTCCCCGTTGAGCCATGGGGTGAACAGGACGCCGTGCGCGCCGGGCGGCACCGAGGCCGCCACGTCGTTGAGGAGGCCGAAGACGCCGTCGGGCGGCACGCCGGCGTCGGCAGCCAGGGCATCGCCAGGATACAGGACGTTGTCGCGCAGCCAGGTCAGGCACGCCCCACCGGTCTCGTGCTCGTCGGCGATCACGTAGCGGCCGGGGAGGCCCGAGGGGATGGAGGCGATGTTGGTCAGGGGGTCCGTCTTCTTGAACGGGACGTGGCAGCTGACCCAGCTCGAGGTACCGATGTAGAGGTGACCGTCGAAGTTGGCCACGGCGCCCGAGCCGACCGCCGCCGAGTGCAAGTCGCCGGTGCCGGCCACGACGGGGGTCCCCGGCAGGAGTCCCAGCTCCGACGCCGCGGCGGGGGTCAGCCCGCCGAGCACGCTCCCGGTCGGCACCAGCTCCGGCAACGTGGCCCGGTCGAGGCCGGCCAGCTCCATCAGGGCGTCGTCGTAGGCCACCGCGTTGATGTCACGGTTGTCGGTGACCCAGTGCAGCGTGATCGAGTCGTGCGACGCCCGGGCCAGCCCGGTCAGGCGCAGGTTGAGGTAGTCGACCGGCTCCAGGAACACGGCGGCGGCCCGGTAGACCTCCGGGCGCTGCTCGCGCAGGAAGTGGATGTGCCCGACGGGGTCCTTGCCCGACAGGCTCGGGATGCCTCCGCTGCGCCGCACCCAGCGCACCGCCTTGGAGGGGGCGTAGCCCTGGACCGTGAGCGCGCCGCGGACCGTCTCTCGCACGGCGTGGGCGCCCCGCGAGTCCAGCCAGATGATGGCGGGCCCGATGGCCGCGCCGTCCTTGTCGACCGCGACGGTGCCCGACCACTGCGAGGTGCACCCCACGCCGACCACCCGCTCCGGTGCGACGCCGCTGTCCGCCAGCGCCCGGCGAGCGCAGGTGACGATGGCCGCCCACCAGTCGTCGGGGGACTGTTCGGCGCCGCCGTCGTCCGTCAGGCGCATACCGACCGGCTGGAACGCGTGACCGGCGATCCGCCCGGTGGCGGACAGCACCGCCACCTTGGGACCACCGGTGCCGAGGTCGACCGCTACGACATACGTCTCGTCGGGGCTGGAGCTCCCCGCGGTGCGGACCTCGACCGGCCTGGTGGCGTGCAGCCCTCCGGGCCCTGGCGGTGTCGGCATGGCGAGCCAGCGTACCCAGCGGCGCCGACCCCCTCCGGGGCCGGCGCCGCTGTGCTGCCGCTCACACCGATGAGGTCACTCGGCCAGGCTGGCCTCGACCTCGATCTCGATGACGACCTTGTTGCCCACGACCACGCTGCCGTCGAGCAGCGAGTGGTTGAAGCTCACGCCGAAGTCGCGCCGGTCGATCTCCCCGTAGGCCGAGAACGCCACGACGGTCTTGCCCTCCACCATGGACGGGCCTTCGCCCAGGAACTCCAGGTTGAAGTCGACCGACTTCGTCACGCCGCGGATGGTCAGGTCCGCCGTCAGGACCCAGCGGGTGTCGTCCACCTGCTTGAGGCCGGTGCTCTTCAGGTTCAGCGTGGGGTAGTTGGGGACGTCGAGGAAGTCGTTCGTCCGCAGGTGCTCGTCACGCTGGGGCTGGTTGGTGTGGATGCTGGCCGCGGCCACCAGCGCCTCCAGCGAGGACTCCGAGGGGTTCTCGGCCACGGTGAAGGTGCCCGAGACGTCGGTGAAACGGCCTCGCACCTTGGTGCCGATCAGGTGCCGGGCGATAAAACCGACCTCGGTGTGGGCCGGGTCGATCGTGTAGGTCCCTGCCTGCGGAAGGGTGGTCGTGGTGCTTGTACTGGTCATTTTGGGTCTCCTTGGTTGCTCGAACCGCTTGTTGACAGTATAATATCTGATTAGACAGATACTTGTCAATCAGAAACTGTGCAGTCGGCCTTCAACCGGGGGAGACTGAGGGAGCGCTATGGGAACGGTGACCATGCCCGGCACGGGCTCAGAGGGTCGGGACGAGGCGCAGGACGCTGGGGGGACCTGCGGCGTCCTGGGCCAGATCGACGACGACCGCATCCAGATGATGGGCCTGCTCATCCGCACCCATCGCCGGCTCACCGACTCGCTCGGGCGCGAGCTGGAGGAGACGGTCGGGATCCCGCTCGTCTTCTTCGACGTCCTCATCCACGTCGGCGCCGCTCCCGAAGGGCGCCTCACCATGAGCCGCCTCAGCACCGACGTGGCCCTGACCACCGGCGGCGTCACGCGCCTGGTCGACCGCATGGTCGAGGCCGGCCTGGTGGCGCGGCAGAACTGCCCGAACGACCGGCGGAGCATCCACGTGGTGCTGACGCCCGAAGGGCAGGCGGTGCTGGGGCGGGCCGTGGCGGCGCACATCGACGGCATCGAGCGGCACCTGATGCAGCCGCTGTCGGGCACCGAGCGAGCCGCGCTGCGTTCAGTCCTGTCGAAGCTCCTCGACGCCGGCTGCTGAGCGGCGTCGTCGGCTTCTCGACGAGACTTCTCCGACGCGCCCCGTCTCCCGCCGCCGACCGTTCACCGGCGATGAGGACGACAACGTCGACGACGGGACCGGCGGTGCCAACCTCGTGCCCGGCCGCGCCCGGCGCGGCCGGGCTGGCCAAGATGTCCACCGACGAAGTGCGCGCCGAGGCGAAGGCGGCCGCGGTCCAGGCGGCGGCGTGGTCGGGGCGCTTTGCCGTGTACTTCGGCGAGCTCGACCGTCGCGACGCCTGGCGCGACGACGGGGCGGCTTCCGGCGAGTCGTGGATCGTGGCCGAGACGGGGGCGTCCGTACCGACGGCACGGGCCCAGGCCCGCGTGGCCCAGCGTCTCTTCGACCTCCCGCATCTGGCCGAGAGGCTGTGCGCGGGTGAGCTCTCCTTCGACCAGGTGCGGGTGCTGGCCGACGTGGCGACCCCCGAGACCGACGCCGAGCTGGCCGAAGCCGCCCGGGGCCGCAGCGTCATAGAGCTGGGCGAGTTGGCCCGGGCCACGGCCCCGCCTCCCAAGCCCGACGCCGCTCCTGAGCGCCGCTCGGTGCGCTTCAACGCCAAGACGGGCACCATGACGGCCCAGTTGCCGGCCGTCGACTTCACGACGGTGCAGGCGTTGGTCGAGGCGAAGGCCAAGAAGATCCCATCCGACGGGACGACGCCGTGGGACGAGCGTCAGGGCGACGCCTTCATGGACATCATGGCCGGGGCAAGCTCGGGCGGTCGGCCCTTGGGTGGGGCCAAGGGGGTCTACCTGGTGGTGGCCCACGTCCCCCTCGAGGCGTTGATCGACCACGATGGTGCGGAGTCCGACCTCTTCGGCGAGCTCGAACGCGGCGGGCTGATCTCTGCCGGCGTGACCCGGCGCCTGGCGTGCGAGGGAGCGGTCGTCGTGGCCGTCGACGACGCGGACGGCCAGACCATGTATGAGGGCCGAGCGACGAGGGACGCCACGCCCGCCCAGCGCCGGGAGATCATGCGCCGGGACCGGCACTGTCGGTTTCCCGGCTGCACGCACGTGGTCTTCCACCAGCCCCACCACATCGACGAATGGGAGCGCGACCAGGGCCCGACCGATCTCGACAACCTGGTGGCGCTGTGCGCCTACCACCATGCCCTGGTCCACTCCAAAGGTTGGTCGCTGAGCGGAGATGCCAACGTCGAGATCATCTTCACCGGCCCCCATGGCCGGGTCATGACCTCGCGCCCGTCACCGCTCTGGACCCGGGTCAGCACCCAGGCGGGCCGCAGGCTCGGGAGCAAGCAGACGCGGGCCGGCCCGTCGGGCTAAGCGTCCACCTTTTCCAGCCACACTTCGACTGGTCCCTCGAGTTCCTCCAATTCGAGCGGCGTCGCCGCGCCCGGGCCGGGCTCGGTCAGGATCTCGACGGCCAGGACTTCTCGGGCGATGAATTCGAGCTGCTCGGCGATGCCGTCCAGCCCGACCACATACAGCCGGATGCGGTCGGACACCTCGAGCCCGCTCGTCTTGCGCAGGTCCTGCACCAGGCGCACCACGTCGCGGGCCAGGCCTCGCTGGCGCAGCCCTTCGTCGACCATGAGATCGAGGGCCACCACCTCCCCGCCTTCGCGGGACACCGCGAAGCCCGGTTGACCCCGCACCCGTAGCTGGAGATCGTCGGGCGTCAGCTCGACGGGCTCGCCCGCCAGCGTGATCGTCACCGACTCGCCGGCTTCGAGCGCGGCTGCCGCGGCGGAGGCGTCGAGGGCCGCGAGCGCCGGCTTCAACCCCTGCCCTCGCTCGCGCAGCCGCGGGCCCAGGGTGCCGAAGTTCGGCACCAGCTCGAACTGGATGACCTCGCTCAGCTCGTCGGCCGTGTCGATTTCGTCGACGTTGAGCTCGTCGGCGACGATGTCCCGGAGGATCTCGGGTGACCCGGCCGGGAGGAACACCAGGGCGCGGGACAGCGGCTGGCGCACCTTGACCGACGCCTCAGCCCGGGCCGCTCGGCCGAGCGACGTCAGCCGGCGGGCGAGCGCCATCTGCGCCTCCAGTTCGGCGTCGAGGTGGGAGGTGTCCGCCTTGGGCCAATCGGCCAGGTGCACCGATTCGTCCTCGTCTGCCTCCGTGAGATGCCGCCACAGGGTGTCGGCCACGAACGGGCAGAACGGCGCCAGCAGCATCGACAGTGTCGTCAGCACCGTGTGCAGCGTCGCCTGCGCCGCCAACGTGTCGCCCGGCGGTGCGTTGGGGTCGGTGCGCCAGAAACGGCGCCGGCTCCGCCGCACGTACCAATTCGAGAGGTCGTCGACCAGACCACCCAGTGCGGTGGCCGCCGGCAGTGGCTCGTAGTCGCTCAGGGAGTCCGTCGTCTCCACCACGGTGCTGGCCAACCGGGAGAGGATCCAGCGATCGAGCGGACCCCGCTCGAGCGGGACCGGCACCGCGGGGTCGGACGGGTCGAAGCCGTTGAGCGACGCGTAGGTGGTGAAGAAGCTGAACGTGTTCCACAGGGTCAGGAGCATGTCGCGCATGGCCGTGTCGATGGCCCCGAGCGTCGCCCGCGTCGGCGTCCAGGGTGAGCCCTGGCTGAACATCCACCAACGCATGGCGTCGGCGCCGCGGGTGTCGAGGATGCTCCAGGGGTCGATGATGTTCCCGATCGACTTGGACATCTTGCGGCCCTCGGCATCGACGATGTGCCCCAGGCACACCACGTGGCGGTACGGGCTCTCGCCGAACACCAGCGTGTTCACCGCCAGGAGCGAGTAGAACCACCCGCGCGTCTGGTCGATGGCCTCCGAGATGAAGTCCGCCGGGAAGACGAACGCCTCCTCGGACCCCGGAGCATGCGGGTAGCCCACCTGCGCGGCCGGCATGGAGCCCGAGTCGAACCAGGCGTCGATGACCGGCTCGACCCGCCGGGCCACCGACGGGGCGTCGCCGTCGTCGCCCTCGGAGGCGCAGGTCGAGCACGACGAACGTCACCTCGTCGATGGTGGGTCGGTGCGGATCTATGTCGGTGACGTCCCGGCCGCACAGGTCTGACAGCTCCGAAAGGGAGCCCACACAGCGCAGGTGCCCGCGCCCGCAGCGCCAGATGGGCAGCGGGGTGCCCCAGTAGCGGTCCCGGGACAGGGCCCAGTCCACGTTGTTGGCCAGCCACTCGCCGAACCGGCCGTCGCGGATGTACGCCGGGTGCCAATCCACCGTGGCATTGGCGGCCAGCAGGTCGTCCTTGTACGTCGACGTGGCGATGTACCAACTCGGCTTGCCCCAGTAGATCAGCGGGGTGCGACATCGCCAGCAGTGCGGGTAGGAGTGCACGTAGGGCTGGCGCCGGATCAAAAGGCCGGTCGCCTCCAACCGGTCGTTGATGTCGTGGTTGGCCTCGCGCACGTCGCGCCCGGCCAGCCACGGGATCTCGGACGTGAACCGCCCGTCGGGACCGACTGGGTTGAGAGAGGGCAGGCCGTGCTCGCGACCGGTCTGGCGGTCGAGCTCACCGAAGGCCGGCGCCATGTGCACCAGGCCGGTGCCTTCCTCGGTGGTGACGTACCATGCGGGGACGACGCGCCACCCGTCGGCTCCGTGCGGGGCCGGCAGGTCGTCGAAGGGCCGTTGATAGTGCAGGCCCAGGAGCGCTGCGCCCGGAAACCGGGAGGTGATGCGGTCCCGCGCGCCCACTCCCAACACGTCGTCGACGAGCTCCTCGGCGATCACCGTCTGGTCCACCACGGCGTAGATCAGCTCGGGATTCACGGCCACGCCGGTGTTGGACAGGAGCGTCCAGGGTGTCGTCGTCCACACGGCGAGCCACCGCGCCGCACCGACGAGGTCCGGGTCGGCGTCGAGCAGACGGAGTCGGACGTAGGCCGACTCGTCCTCCTCGTCGCGGTAGACGTCGGCCTGGCCCAGTTCGTGGCTCGACAGCGCGGTGCCACAACGCGGGCAGTACGGCACCACCTTGAGGTCCTCGTAGAGCAATCCCCGGTCGAACATCGTCTGCAGGTGCCACCAGACCGACTCGATGTAGTCGGGGCTCAGCGTCCAGTAGGCCGCATCCATGTCGACCCAGTAGCCGATGCGCGTGGTCAGTCGGGCGAATTCGTCGACGTAGGAGTAGACGGACTCCCGGCAGAGCCGGGTGAACTCGGCGATGCCGACCTGCTCCTCTATCTGCTGCTTCCCCGTGATCCCGAGCTTCTTTTCGACCTCGACCTCGACCGGCAGCCCATGCGTGTCCCAGCCGGCCCGGCGGGCCACGTAGGCGCCGTCCATGGTGCGGAAGCGGCAGAACAGGTCCTTGTAGACGCGGGCCCACACATGGTGCAGGCCGGGCATGCCGTTGGCCGTGGGGGGCCCTTCGTAGAAGACCCAGGGCGGAGCCCCCTTGCGCTGCTCGATGGACCGTTCGAAGACGCGGTGCCCCGACCAGCGGGCCAATTCGGCCTGCTCGAGTGCGACGAAGTCGATGTCGGGGGGGATGGGTGTGAACACGGCGGCGGGATGGTCGGGACCGGGGAACGGCGTTCTCCGGTACGTCGGAAAGGATAGAGGGTGTGCATCAAGCCACTTCCCCGTTACCAGCAGGCGTCGCGGTGTGCCGGGAGCCGGCGGGCCAGGACGGCCCGCGCTGGGTGGTCGCACAGGCCGAGGCGGAGCTCGTCGTGCGCTATGGCGGCCTGACCGCCAACGAGCTGGGGCTCACAGGCAGCACGTTCGACTCGCCGTCGGGCGCCTTCCTCGTCGCCCGCGTCGCCGGCCGCCCCGAGCCGATTGGCGGGGTCGGCGTGCGTGGCGTCCGCGTCGGGACCGCGGAGGTCCGGCGGCTCTGGGTCGACCCGGCATGGCGCGGCCGAGGCGTCGCCCGGGCGCTGATGGCCGCCCTCGAGGACGCGGCCCGCGCCCTCGGCTTCAGCGAGCTCGAGCTCGGGACCGGCGATCGCCAACCCGAGGCCGTCGCCCTCTACTCCTCCACCGGATGGAGACGACCGACCGTCGACGCGGGGGGCCGCCCGGTCCCGGTCCGCATCATCCGCTTCACGAAGTCCCTAGCCTGATCCGACCATGAGCCCCTCGTCCTTCGAGCTCATCTGCGAGATAGAGCCCGCCACCACGCCCGACCTCAAGCGGGTGCGCCACCAGATCGGCGTCCTCAGCCTGGTGTCCACCACCTTCCTGATCCCCGACAACCACATCGGCCGGGCCACCGTCTCGAGCGTGGCGGTGGCCCACGAGGTGGAGGCCATGGGCGGCCGCTCCATCGCCTGCCTCAACGCGCCGCGACCGCAACCTGCTCGGGTTCCGGCGTGACATGCTCACCGCCGCCGCCTACGGCGTCGACCAGTTCCTCTGCGTCTACGGGGACGAGCCGCTCGCGGGCTCGCGCACCAGCGAGCTGACCGTGCGCACCATGATCAGCGAGGGACGTGCCTACACCACCGACCTGACCCCCGGAACCGGCATGCGCTTCGGCGCCGTCACCGGGCTCGGGCCATTGCCCCGGTGGAAGCGGGAGGCCGACTTCCTGTTCGTGCAGATCGGCTTCGATCTCGACGCCTTCCTGGCCTGGCGCGATGAGGTCGACGTCTCCTGTCCCGTCTACGCGGGCGTGCTCGTCGTCCCGAGTGTGACCATGGCCCGGGGACTGTCCATCCCCGGCCTCACCGTCCCCCCTGGCCTGCTGGAACGGCTCGAGGGCGACCGCAACGCCGGCGTCGACGCGGCCTGCGAGCTCGTCGCCGGCCTGCGCGACTCGGGCGCCTTCGACGGCGTCCACCTCATCCCGACGGCGCGGTATCGCGAGGTGGCGGCCCGGCTCGAACGGGTGCTCTGACCGGCACGCCAGCCCCCGGAATCGCTCCCTCGGTCAGTCCTAGTCGCTCAGGTACCAGCGTCGGCGTAGCCGAAGTGCCGTGCCGCCACCGCGTCGACCGCCGCGTCGTCGACCTGCAGCAGCGAGTCGACGACCAGGTCGGCCAGGCCGAAGGCCGGTCTCCCGGCTTCGCCCGCCTCGGGCACGGCGATGCAGGCCATGGACCCTGCCTTGGCCGCCACCACCCCCGCCGGCGCGTCCTCCCACACCAGGCACCGCTTCGGCACCACGCCCAACCTCGTCGCCGCCGAAATGAAGACGGCGGGATGCGGCTTGCCGTACGCCTCCTCCTCCGCCGAGTGCACCAGCGCGAACCGACCCCGCAGAGCGAAGTGACCCAACGCAGCGTCGATCAGCCGGTACTCCGACGACGACGCCACCGCCAGCGGCCACCCCCGCCCGGCGCACAGGTCGAGGGCGTGCTCGGCCCCGGGCTTGAGCCGACCCTTGGCGTACACCAGCTCAATGACCCGGTCGACCACCGACACCGCCACCTCGTCCGGCGCCGGCCCCGTCCACGGGTGCAGCCCGTACCAGTGCCGGGTCACCTCGTGGACGAACATGCCCTTCGTCGTGCGGCAACCGTCGGTGTTCAAGGGCACGCCGAGCCCGCCGAGAATCTCGATCTCGGCCTCGTGCCACAACACTTCGGAGTCGATCAGCAACCCGTCCATGTCGAAAATGGACGCGCCGAACTCCGACGCCGAGCCCAACCCTGGCCCTGGCCCCGACCAGGAGCCCGCCATCGCGGGGGAAGCGCCGCTCAAGCGGCCAGCTGCGCCTCGATGTCGCCCACGATCGTCGGGTCCTCCGGCTCGACTTGCGGCCGGTAGCGGGCCACGATCTCGCCGGTCGGTGCCACGAGGAACTTCTCGAAGTTCCACTTGATGTCGCCCGCCTCGCCGTCGGCGTCGGCCTTCGCCGTCAGCTCGGAGTAGATCGGGTGCCGGTCGTCGCCGTTGACGTCGATCTTCTCCATGAGGGGGAAGGTCACGCCGTAGGTGGTCGAGCAGAACTGCTCGATCTCCTCCGCCGTCCCCGGCTCCTGACCCATGAATTGGTTGCACGGGAATCCGACGACGCTGAAACCACGATCGCCGTACTCCTTCTGTAAACGCTCGAGCCCCTCGTACTGCGGCGTCAGCCCGCACTTGGAGGCGACGTTGACCAGCAGCAGCGTCTTGCCCTTGTACTGGCCGAGCGACGTGTCGTCGCCCTGGAGCGTGTGGATGGGGATGTCGTAAAGAGCCATGACCGGACCCTACCGGCCCCGCCCGCCGCCCGCTCCGGGCCGCCTAACGTGTCGGCGTGCACGCCGTCGTGATCCGGGACGGCCGGCTCCACTGGGAGGAGCGCGCCGACCCCGTCCCGGGCGACACCGAGCTGCTCGTCTCGGTGAAGGCCGCCGGGCTGAACTCGGCGGACCTGGTGCAGCGGGCCGGTTTCTACCCCGCCCCACCAGGCTGGCCGGCGGACATCCCCGGCATGGAGCTGGCGGGCGAGGTCGTGTCGGTCGGCCGCTCGGTCACCCTCTTCTCGCCCGGCGACCGGGTCATGGCCGTGGTGGGCGGAGGCGCCCAGGCCACTCTGGCCTTCGTCGACGAGGCCCATGCCCTGGCCGTCCCCGACTCCCTGCCCTGGGCCGAGGCCGGGGGGTTCCCCGAGGCCTTCTCCACCGCCTACGACGCCCTCTTCAGCCAGGCCGGCCTGAAGATGGGCGAGCGCGTCCTGGTGAGCGGCGCCGCGGGTGGGGTAGGTACAGCAGGGGTGCAGCTGGCCGCCGAGGCGGGCGCGATCGTCACCGCCACCGTGCGCAACCCCGACCACCGAGACGCCGTAGGGGCCCTGGGCGCTCACGCCGTCATCGCCCCGGGCGACGAGGGCGACGTTGGTCCCTACGACGTCGTGCTCGAGCTGGTGGGCCAGGCGAGTCTGACCAACGTGCTGCCGCACCTGGCCACGTGGTCCCGCGTGGTCGTCATCGGCGTCGGCTCGGGCGGCCGCATGGAGATCGACCTGATGCAGCTCATGACCAAGCGCGCCCGCATCGGCGGCTCCACCCTGCGCGCCCGCAGCCGGCGCGAGAAGGCCGACGTGGTGGCGGCCGTGACGGCCCACGTGCTGCCCGCCCTCGCCGCCGGCCGCCTCACCGTCCCGGTGAGTGACACCTATCCGCTGTCGGAGGCCGAGGATGCCTACGAGCGCTTCGCGGCCGGCGGCAAGTTGGGCAAGGTCGTGCTGGTCGCAGCCACCTGATGCGCGTGTGATCGAGGCCGTCCTCTTCGACGGGGACCAGACGCTGTGGGACTTCCAGCGGGTGATGCACGATGCGTTGGTCGTCGTCCTCGACGAGCTCCGCACCGCCCATCCGGGCCCGTTCACCGACGCGCTGTCCGTGGCCGAGCTCCAAAATGACCGCCAGGCCGTGGCCGAGGAGCTGGTCGGGATCGAGTTCAACCTCGCCCGGCTCCGCGTGCTCGGCTTCACCCGCACTCTCGAGCGCCTGCGCCGGGCCGAGGGGGGTGGCGACGAGGCGGCGGACGCCGAACTGGCCCAGAAGCTCACCAAGACGTACTTCGATCACCGAGACCGGGACCCGGCGCTGTTCCCCGACGTCATCCCGTGCCTCGACGCGCTGCAACCTCGCTACCGGCTCGGGCTGCTGTCCAACGGGAGCCGGCTGCCCGACAAGATCGGCCTGGGGGGCTACTTCGACTCGGTGGTCTTCGCCCAGGACCATCGCGTGGTCAAGCCCGACAAGGGCATCTTCGAGGTCTCCGAGCGCGAGCTGGGCGTCGGTCCGGCGGCGTGTGTCCTCGTCGGCGACCATCCGCTCAACGACGTCGTAGGGGCGAAGCGGGCCGGTTGGACCGCCGTGTGGCTCGACCGCGACGGCGAGGGTGTGGGGACGTTCGAGAAGCTGCCCGACGGTGACGAGCGGCCAGATGCCGTCGTCACCACACTCGACGATCTCCCGCGTGCACTCGACGCGTTGGGCGGCTGAGGGCCCGAGAACTGGGAACTGGTCCGTTGGCCCGACGGTCCCGGTCCTCAGCGGGTCAAAATCACGACGCCGGCGTTGGCACCACGCCCGACCGTGTGCGAGAGGGCCGTGCGGGCACCCTCGACCTGCCGGGGACCGCACTCGCCGCGCAGCTGGTGGACGAGCTCGACCACCTGGCCCAGGGCAGAGGCGCCCAGGGGCTCACCCTTGGAGAGCAGGCCGCCGCTCGGGTTGACCGGCAGGCGCCCGCCGAGCTCGGTGGCGCCGGAGTCGAGCAGAGCGGCCGAGCCGCCGGGCTCGCACAGGCCGAGCTCCTCGCACGAGAGGAGCTCGCGTGCGGCGTCGGTGTCCTGGCACTCCACGACGTCGAGGTCGTCGGGACCGACGCCCGCCTCGTCGTACGCGGCCGTGGCGGCCAACGTGGTGGGGGCGGGCACGGTGTCGTCGGTCAGCCCGGACAAGGGGGTCGACTCGCTGAGCACCGAACCCGGTACGTGCGAGCGGAGCACGGCCGCGGCGAGCGTGACCGAGGCGGCGCGTGAGGTCGGAGCTAGGTCGTCACGGCGGAGCACCAGTGCGGCGGCGCCTTCGTTGGGCGAGCACAGCATGAAGAGGTGCAGGGGCTCGCAGACGACCCGCGAGGCCAGCACCTCCTCGACCGACGTCTCCTTCTGGAACATGGCGTCGGGGTTGGCCGTGCCGTGGCGGCGGTTCTTCACGACGACCCGGGCCAGGTGGTCCTTGGTCACGCCCGAGGTGAGGCAGAGCCGCTGGGCGCGCAGGGCGAAGAAGGACGGGGTGGCGGCCAGCCCCGCCTCTTCCTGCCAGGGGTCGAAGAAGGAGGAGCGGATGATGCCCTTGGGCATCTTCTCGGTCCCGAAGACGAGCACGGTGTCGTACTGCCCGGCCCGGATGGCGGCGGCCGCCAACATGAGCGCGGCGCCCCCGCTGGCGCAGCCCGCCTCCACATCGACGATCGGCATGCCCGTCATACCGAGGCGGCTGAGCACCTTGTGCCCCGTGGCCACCCCGCCGTAGGCCGTGCCGCAGAAGGCGGCCTGGAAGCCACCCTTGCCCACGCCGGCCTCCGCCAGGGCGGCCCGGACCGCGGCGGCGCCCATGTCCGTGGTCGAGACGCCGTCGAAGCGCCCGAAGGGGTGCATCCCGACGCCGACGACCGCGACGCCGCTCACGAGCCGGCTCGGGATGCGGTCGTTGGGGCGAAGGCGTAGGTGACGATGTCGTTCCCGTCGGCGCCCTGGTGCAGCGGCACCACGCGCAGCTCCATCGTCTGGCCGCAGGAGAGGGCGGTCGGGTCGCTCTCGGTCAGGCGGGCGATGACGCGCACACCCTCGGGCAGCTCGACCACGCCCACGCCGTAGGGGACGTCGCCCGCGTAGCCGGGAGGCGGGGCGGTCACCGCGGTCCAGGCCCACAGCGAGCCGGCGCGCGAGAGCTCCACCGCCTCGGGGCCCTCGGTGGCGCAGTAGGTACAGGTGTCGGTGCGCGGGAACAGGGTGGACCCGCAGTGCGGGCAGTGGCTGCCCAGCAGGGCCGGCGGATGAGCATCGGTGAAGAGGCCGGTGCGGACCATGATGCGCTCCCCCATTTCGCGGTCAGTCCCCCAGCTCGATCAGCTCGAGCTTGTCGAACTCCCAGAAGGCGCGCAGGGAGGCGATCTTGCCGGCGCCGTCGCTGCGGTAGACGTAGACGCCGTGGACGACGGCTTGGTGCCCGCCGCCGGCCAGGGTGGTGCGGATGATGCCGACGTCGGCCACCTCGTCTCCGCACATGTACGACTCGAACATCTCGAACTCGACGGCCTCGCTGGTGGCGATCACGTTGTCGTAGAAGGCGGCGATGGCGGCGCGCCCGTGGTGACCCGTGCCCTCCGGGTCGAAAGGCGACGGTCCGACCGGGTCCTGCACGACCGCGTCGTCGGCGAACAGGGCGAGCCAGCCGTCGCGATCACCGGCTGACACGGCGGCTCGGGAGCGGATGCCGAGCTCACGGACGTCGGGCACATCTTCTGGCATGGCGTCCTCCATTGTGCCGGTTCCGCGGGTCTTGAAGGTCAGGCGGGAGTTCAGCGGACCTTGGCGATGACGTCGTCGGCGAAGCGGCGGAGGCTGTCGACCTTGGTCTGGAGCGGCTCGCTGTCCTGCTCGGTGCCGTACGGCCAGCGGAAGCCGACGATGACGTCGGTCACACCGAGCTCCTCGAGGCGCTTCACGCCGTCGGGGCTGTACGCGTCGGCGGAGATGACGTGGATCTCGAAGGGCTTCGACTCGGTGCCGTGCTCCCGGCGCAGGGCGGCGAGGCGCTCGAGGAGCCCGGGGAGCAGCGCGGGGTCGCCGCCGCCGTGCAGCCACCCGTCACCGTCGACGGCGGCCCGCCGGAGGGCAGCCTCGTGGTGGCCGCCGATCAGGATGGGGACAGGAAGACTCGGCGTCGGACAGATCTTCATGGACGGGAGGTCGAACACCTCCCCGTGGAATTCGAAGAAGCCGCCGGCCATGAGCCCGCGCATGATGGCGATCTCCTCGTCCATGCGGGTGCCCCGGCGCTCCCAGGGGACGCCGCAGATGGCGTAGTCCTCGGGCCACGGGCTGGTGCCCACGCCGAGCAGGAGGCGGTTGTCGGTCAGCACCGCGGTCGAGCTGACCTGCTTGGTGATGAGGACCGGTTGGCGGATGGGCAGCTTGATGACGAACGTCACGAAGCGGAGGCGCTCCGTGACGGCGCCCATGGCCGGGATGAGCGAGAACGGCTCCAGGAAGGGCTTGTCCTCGAGGAACTCGCGGCTGCCGTCGGGGTTGAACGGGTACGTGGTGTCGGAGACCTCGGGATAGCAGATGGAGTCGGGGACGACCATGGAGTCGTATCCAGCGGACTCGGCCGCCTGGGCGAGCGGCAGGTAGAAGGAGGGGTCCGTCATCGACTCGGCATACGAGAAACGCACGGCACCTCCGGTGGTGGCGGGTGGTTGTCGGTTGTGGGTTGTGGGTTGCGGCTGGGGCACGGACGCCGCCTACCATGCGGCCGTGCCCGCTCATCCTGCCAGCACCGGCACTTCGGGACACAACCCCGAGACCGACGGCCTGGAGCTGGCGGCGTCGGCGCCCCTGGTCACCGACCTCAACCTGGAGGACTTGGAGCACGAGGCGCGGCGGGCCATCGGCGAGATGGCCTACGCCTACTACGCCGGCGGGGCCGACGACGAGCGCCTGCTGGAGGGCAACGTGGCGGCGTGGGCGCACTGGCAGCTACACCCGCGGGTGCTGGCCGGGATCGACGAGGTCTCCACGGCGACGACGCTCCTCGGGACCCCGGTCAGCTCGCCCGTCGCCGTGGCGCCGACGGCGATCCAGGGGCTGGCGCACCCCGAGGGGGAGGTGGCCACCGCGCGGGGAGCGGCCGCGGCGGGGGCGCTGCTGATCCTCTCCTCGCTCGCCACCTGCTCCCTGGAGGACGTGGCCGCGGCGGCGGAGGGCCCGCGGTGGATGCAGGTGTACATCTTGCGGGAGCGGGCGCGCACGGCCGAGCTGGTGAGCCGGGCGGCGGCGCACGGCTACCTTGCCCTGGTGCTGACCGTCGACGCGCCGGTATCGGGGTTGCGCCTGCGCGAATGGCGCCTGGGTGTGCACCTGCCAGACGACCTGGCTCTGCCCAACCTGGCGGGCGACAGCACTTCAAGCGCTCGGGAGGGAGGCTTCATGGCGGTGGTGACGCACGAGTTCGATCCGGCGCTGACGCCCGACGACATCGAGTGGCTGGCCGGGCTCAGCGCGCTGCCGGTGGTCGTGAAGGGTGTGCAGCGGGCGGACGACGCCGTGCGCTGTGTGGAGGCGGGGGCGGCGGCGGTTGTGGTGTCGAACCATGGGGCGCGACAGCTGGCCGACGCGCCCGCGACGGCGGACATCCTGCCCGAGGTCGTCGACGCGGTGGGCGGGCGGGCCGAGGTGTACGTGGACGGCGGCATCCGGCGCTCGCCCGACGTGGTCAAGGCGCTGGCTTTGGGGGCACGGGCGGCGCTGGTCGGCCGGCCGTCCCTGTGGGCGCTGGCCACAGGGGGCGCTGACGGCGTGGCGGGGCTGCTGGGCTGGTACGAGACGGAGTTGCGCCGCACCATGGCGCTGTGCGGGGCGGCCCGTGTGGACGAGATCGACCGGGGGCTGGTGCGCCGGTCCCCGGGGTGGAGCCTGTCGTGACGACGGTGGCCGCCATGCTGGCGGGCCGGGCCCACGACGACCGCACGGGCGTCCTGGACGCCAGAGGGACCTGGACGTGGCGCGAGGCGGTGACCGAAGGCGCGGCGCGGGGGGCCCTGGCCCGGTCGCTCCTGGGCGACGCGCTGCCCCACATCGGCGTGCTGCTGCCCAACGGACCCGAGTACCTGTTCTGGCTCAACGGGGCGGCGTTGGCCGGGGCGGCGATCGTCGGGATCAACCCGACGCGACGGGGTGAGGCCCTGGCCGCGGACGTGCGCGCCACCGACTGCGCGCTCATCGTGACCGACGCCGAGGGCGCCGAGCAGCTGAGGGGGCTGTTCCTCGGCGTGGACGACGACCACGTGCTCATCACCGGTACCGAGCGCTACGGCGCCCTGCTGGCCCAGTTCACCGGCTCCGAGGAGGCCCTTGACCTCATTGCGCACGCGGACGAAATGGCCGAGGAAGCTCTTTTCCTTCTCATCTTCACCTCGGGGACCACGGGTGTGCCCAAGGCGGTCCGCTGCACCCAGGGCAGGCTGGCCGGCATCGCCGAGGTGGCCGGACCGGGTTATGGCTATACCGCCGAGGACGTCTGCTACTGCCCGATGCCCCTCTTCCACGGCAACGCGCTCATGGCGCTGTGGGGCCCCGTCGTCCTCATGGGGTCGGCGATCGCCACCCGCCCCCGCTTCAGCGCGTCGAGCTTCCTGGACGACGTCCGCCGCTTCGGGGCGACGAAGTTCAGTTACGTCGGCAAGGCGATCGCCTACATCCTGGCCACGCCGGAGCGGCCCGACGACGCCGACAACACGCTGAAGAGCGCGTTCGGGACCGAGGCCTCGGTGCGTGACCGCGAGCGTTTCCGGGCGCGCTTCGGGTGCTACCTCATCGAGGGCTACGGCCAGAGCGAGGGCGGTGCCTCCATCAACCCGGTGCTCGGTATGCCCCGGGGAGCGGTGGGCAAGCCGGTGGACGGGATCGACCTGGCCGTCATCAGCCCCGAGACGGGCGAGGAGTGCCCGCCGGCCGAGATCGACGCCGAGGGCCGCCTCCTCAACGCGGGCGAGGCCATCGGGGAGCTGGTCAACCGCAGCGGCCGGGGCAAGTTCGAGGGCTACTACCGGCGCGACGACGCCGAGCGCGACCGCCTACGCAACGGCTGGTATTGGACCGGCGACCTGGGCTATGTCGACAAGGAGGGCTTCTACTACTTCGCCGGGCGGACCGGGGACTGGCTCCGGGTCGACTCGGAGAACTTCGCCGCCGGCCCGGTGGAGACCGTGCTCTCGCGTCACCCCGACCTCTCCGTGGTGGCGGTGTACCCGGTACCCGACACGGCGTCGGGGGCGGGCGACCAGGTCATGGTGGCCATTGAGCCGCTGCCGGGACACCCCTTCGACCCGAATGCCTTCGCCGAATGGCTCAAAGAACAACCGGACCTGGGACCAAAATGGGTCCCCCGCTACGTGCGGGTCTCGCCATCGCTCCCCGTGACGGCCACCGGGAAGGTGACCAAGGTGGGCCTGAGGAAGGAAGCGTGGGTGAGCGACGAGCCGGTCTGGTGGCGTCCACTCGACAGTACGGAGATCCGCTTCGTGCCTCTCCGTGATGAGGACCGGGTCACCCTGGCCGCCGGGTTGGAGGAGAACGGCCGCCCGCCGGTGGGCGCCGCCATTAGCTGACTGCGACCTCGATGATGTCGAGCACGCCGGTCAGGTCCTCGACACGATGATCGCCGGGCTCGAGGGCGGGCGCGGGCCGCCCGGCTCGCTCCGCCTGCCGCCAGACGTGCGCGGCGCGCATGCCCATGCGGCGGGGGCCCCGCACGTCCGGCTCCCACGAGTCGCCGACGAAGAGGACGTCGGCGGGAGCGACGCCGAGCGCCGCCGAGGCCTTGGCGTAGATCCCGGGGTGCGGCTTGCGTGACCCAGCCCGGGCCGACGTGATGCCCACGTCCACCAGGTGGAGCAGGCCGACCTCCTCGAGATACGCATCGAGCTCCCAGCCCCAGTTCGAGCAGACGCCGACGGCCAGGCCGGCCTGGCGCAACGACTCCAGCGTCGTGAACGCCTCCGGATACGCCACCATCGCTCCCTGGTCGAGTTGGCGTAGTGCGTCGACGACCACCTCGGCGTCCTCCTCGGCGACACCGGCGGCTTCGGCCAGCTGCCGGAGCCGTGACCTGACCCAGCTCTCGTAGGCCGCCTCGTCGATTGAGTGCTCGCCGTGCTCGACGCCGTCGTAGCGCGTGAAGTAGGCGTCGGCGACCGCTCCCTCCAGCGTGTAGCCGTGCGCCGCGAACACATTGCCGTAGTCCGCGTTGGGATCCGCCCAGTGGGCCAGGGTCCCGTAGAAGTCGAAGATCACCGCATTGACCACGACCTCCATTCTGTCCCGAGCGCGTGACATTTCCTTTGTGACGAAGCCGGACGTCGACCAGCGGGCCGCTCCACGGGCCATACTTCTCGGGCCATGGACGTCGACAAGCCTCCGGCCGACGCATCCTCCGAGAGTCCTGATCAGGAGCCTTCCGCCGGCGGCCCGGGCGAAGAGCGCTCGTTCCGGTGGGCGTTCGAATTGGTCGGCGTCGTCGTCGTGGCCGTCGTCATCGCCGTCTTGCTGCGCACCTTCGTGGTCGCCACCTACTCCATCCCCTCTGGCTCCATGGAGCCGACCCTTCAGATCGGCGACCGGATCGTGGTGAACAAGCTGAGCTACCACCTGCACGGCGTGGACACCGGCAACATCATTGTGTTCGCGACTCCGCCAGAGGAGAACTGCGCCGGCCCCCCCGTGGCGAACCTCGTGAAGCGCGTGATCGGGTTGCCCGGCCAGACCATCTCGCTCTCCGAGGGCCGCGTCTACATCGACGGGAAGCTGCTCGCCGAGCCCTGGCTGCCCCCGGCGGTGCGCGAGGAGACCTATCCCGGGCCCTCCAGCGAGCCCTACGCGCTGCACCGGGCCTTCTACATCCCCGCCGGCGATGTCTACGTCATGGGTGACAACCGGACCCAGTCGTGCGACAGCCGCTACTGGGGACCGGTGCCCGAGTCGACCATCGTCGGGAAGGTCGACCTGCGGATTTGGCCGCTGTCGCGACTCGGGCTCTTGTGAATCGCGGCGCGGGTGAGTAGCAGATCAGGATCGGAGCTCTCCCCGCCAGACGAGGCGCAGCCCGGACCACGTCTCGTCGATGGCGCACACCTTGTTGTCCACCAGGCCTAGGGGCAGGGCAACCTCACGGACGACGTCCTCGTTCATCGTCGTCTCCACCCCCGAGGCGCGCTTAGGCCAAGCCACCCACAATCCGCCAGCGGGGAACACCATCCGGCCAAGAGCGTCGACGCGGCGCTGGTAGTCGTTTCGACGGGTGAAGAAGGCCACCACGACATCGGCTGAGCCGCGTGCCTGACGCTTCACCGTGACGCCAGGAGGTAGCCCCTCGATGACCCCCGCCGGCGCGCCGACCAGGGCGAGCGTCGAGCCCTCGGCGATGCCGAGCTTTTTGGGCAGTGGGGTGCCGCTGTAGCCGGCCATGACCTCGGGACGAACCGGCCGACGCGTGACTAGGCCATCGCCTCGTAGACCATGAAGGCGAGTGGATACTCGAACTCGCCCGGGCCCACGGCGAAGCGAGCCAGGTGTACCTCCAGTCGGGCGGCAGCCTCCTCCTCACGGTCGGGAGGCACGCCCATGAGGCTGAAGAGGGACGGGTCGGTGACGGCCTGGGCCGGGCCGCCCACGGTGGCCTCGTGCCCCTCGGCGCGGACGGCCCCGAACCCCGCGGCTTCCAACAGTTCGCGCACGTACTCCTCGTCGCCGAAGGCGAACGGGCCGACCGGGCTCTTCCCCGGCGGGGGCGTGGCCGGGGGCGGCAGCAGGGGCCGTAGTGCCGTGCCGACGTGCCACGGGTTTCGCTCGACGCTCTGCCAACAGGCGAACACGAAGCGCCCGTCCGGCGCGAGCCGATTCTTGATGGCGGCGAGGGCGGCCGTCGGCTCGTCGAAGAACATGACCCCGAATTGGCTGACCGCCAGGTCGAACGGTCCTGGCTCGAGCGTGCCCGTCTGCACGTCCATATGGAGGAAGCGGACATTCGAACGACCTACTTCGGCCGCTCGGCGCCGCGCCAACTCGAGCAAGGCCGACGAGATGTCGAGCCCCACCACCTCGCCGTCGGGCCCGACCGCCTCGGCCAGGGCGATCGCCAGCGAGCCACCCCCGCACCCGACGTCGAAGATCCGGTGACCCGAGCGGGCGTCGGCCGCCTTGACCACGTGGGGCGTGACCCCGTCGGTGAGGCGCTCCCTCTCGGGCCACGTGGCCACCCACCGGGGGTGGTTCCACCTCCGGGTCTCCGACTCGTTGGCCACCGCGCCACGGTAGCCGGGACCGCTACGTTCGAGGCCGTGCGCGTCGGGCTCGTCATCCTCCCCAGCGACCGGTGGGCCGACGCCCGCCGCCAATGGGAGTGGGCGGACGACGTCGGGTTCGCGACGGGATGGACCTACGACCACATCCGCTGGGGCGGGATGCCCGACGGGCCTTGGCACGCGGCGGTCCCCGTGTTGGCGGCCGCGGCGGGCGTGACGTCCCGCCTGCGCCTCGGCACCTTGGTGGCCACACCGAACTTCCGGCACCCGGTGACACTCGCTCGCGATGCCATCGCGCTCGACGACCTGAGCGGCGGGCGGCTCGACCTGGGCCTCGGTCCGGGCAGCGAGGGTCCTGACGCCACCGTCCTCGGGCAGGAGCCCTGGCGGCCGGCCGAACGCATGGCCCGCTTCGAGGAGTTCCTGCGGATTCTCTCCGCCATGCTCACGGCCGACGGCGCGACGTCGACGTCCATGCGCACCGAGCACTACGCAGCCGTGGAGGCACCGAGCACGCCCGGCACGCTGCAGCGTCCGCTTCCCCTGACCGTGGCAGCCAGCGCGACCACGGGGCTCCGCCTCGCCGCCACCTACGGCCACCAGTGGGTCACCATCGGCCCTGGTCGCGGGCCGCGCACCCCCGAGACGATTTTGGAGGCGGTGCGGCAACAGGTCGAAGTGATGGAAGTGGCCAGCCGGGTGGCCGGGCGGGCGGCGCCCGGCCGGGTCATCCTCTGGACGCCCGTCGAGCCGCTCATCACGTCGGTCGACCAGTTCGACGCGCTGGTGGGCCCATACACCGAGCTCGGCTTCGACGAGTTCGTCCTGCACCACCCGGCCCAGACGGGCCCGTACTCCGGCAACGTCAAGGCGTTCGAGCAGATCGCGGCCAAGTACGCCGGGGACTGATGCTGACGCGTGCTCGGCTCACACGGCGGAGCCCTCCCTCAACTCGCGACCGACGGACGCCGCCTTCGCCGAGACATTCCGGACCTGATCAGCCTGCAGTCACAGGGCGTCGATGAGCGCCCGGAGTCCGGCCCGGGCCGACGCCGGTTCGACCCGCTGCACGGCGATGGAGGTGGCACCGACCCACGAGGCCGCTTCGTTGAGCGCCCGCGCCACGTGCTCGGTCGAACCCGGGTCGAAGAGGGTGACCTGCTTGGCGACCAGCACGTTGTCCAGGCGGCCCGGGTCGACCAACCCGACGATGTTGGTGCCGCCCAGTACCGGCATGGCGAAATAGCCGAACTTGCGCTCCGCCTTCGGCGTATACGCCTCGAGACGGTGGCGCAGCCCGAACAGGCGCTCGACGCGGCCGCGGTACCAGATCAGCGAGTCGAACGGCGAGAGCAGGGCGCTCCGCGTTGCGCCGCGACGGCTCAGGCCCTCCAACGTGGCCGGGTGGACGTAGGCGGGCGCCTTCCATCCCTCCACGCGGACCTCGACGAGCTGGGTAGACGCCAGCGCGTGGCGCACCTCCGCTTGCAGCATGCCGTGGTACGCGGCCAGGTCGGCCACGGTCGCCACGCCGAGCGAGCGGGCGGCGGCGGCTACGAGGTAGGCGGCGCATTCCCCGTCCGACCACTCCTGGTCCAGCAGGTGAGAAGGAATGGCGCGCTCGGCCAGGTCGTAGACGCGCTGGAACCCCCGGCGATGTCGGCAGACGATTTGGCCGATGTCGAGCAACCACTCGGCCGCGATCTTGTTCTCGGACCAGTCCCACCAGGTACCGCCTTTCTTGGCGCCACCGAGCTCGTTGGCCGTGAGGGGACCCTCGGCGCGGAGCCGGGTCAGCACGTCGCGGATGCTCTTCTCCTGGTTCTCGAGGCGGTGCCACCGCCTGCCCTTGGCGAGGCGAGCCGCGCCGCTTGAACGCGTAGGCCGGCCAGTCCTCGAGCGGGAGGACGCAGGCCGCATGCGACCAGTACTCGAACGTCGAGCTCTTCGGACCCCAGAAGGCCTGGTCGATCCGCGTCCGCTGGGTAGGCCCTCGTCGGGCGTAGGTCACGAGCTCATGCGAGCGCGCCAGGACCGAAATCGTGTCGAGCTGGACGGCACCCAATCGGCGCAGCATGCCTGCGATGCCGCCTCCCGCCCGGGCGCCGCGTAGGCCCTGGGCGGACAGCGAGATGCGGCGCGCCTGCTCGATGCTCAGATCGTCGGGACGCGGCGCCATCGGGGCCGCAACGTAGTGCAGCGCTGTCGCCGCGCGGCGCAGCCGGCGTCTGTCAGTCGAGCAGTGCGGCGGCGACGGCGTCCTCGAGGGCGCGGTCGTTGGCCCACATCATCTGCTGCTGCTTGGCCCGGCGGAAGTAGAGCTGGATGTCGAAGTCGAGGGTGAACCCGATGCCGCCGAACAGCTGTTGGGCCATGGCCGTGATGTCGCGGAACGTCGAGCAGGCGAACAACTTGGACATCGGGGCCAACGAGGTGAGGGGTCGACCGTTGGCGCCCGCCCAGGCCGCCTCGTGCACCAGCTGCTCGGCCCCGTCCAGGTTGGTGACGGCGTCGGCCAGGTAGTGGGCCAGGGCCTGAAACGCCCCGAGAGGCTTGTCGAACTGGTGCCGGTCCAGCGCATACTGCGTGGTGATCTCGAGGGCATAGCGCGCACCGCCGACCGCCTGTGCGGCCAGCAGGACCAGGGCGGGCTCGAGCACCTGCTGCCAAGTAGCCCACCCGCTGCCGACCGGGCCGACGCGGTCCTCCTCGGAGACCGCCACATCGTCCAGGGTGACTTCGTATTGGGTGTCCGAGGAGATGGAGAACTGCTGACGTAAGGAGACGCCGGGTGCCGAGGGGTCCACGAGAAAGAGGTCGACGGCATCAGGGGCGTCGCCGGTGCGGGCCAGGACCAACAGGCGGTCGGCCGCCGAGGCGAAAACGACGTGACGCTTCAGACCGTGCAGACGGAAGCCGCCGCCCTCGGCGGTGCCTGTTGCGGTGGCGGTCACGCCGCGAGGAGAGAAGCCGTTCTCGGGCTCGAGCCAGGCCGGGGTGATGACGGCTTCGCCCGAGGCGATGGCGCGCAACCAGCGCTCCTTCTGTGCCGGGCTCCCCGCGGCGGCGAGCACACCGCCGCTCATGACGGCGCTGACAAAGTGGGGCGTCGGCGCCAGGGCACGGCCGAGCTCCTGGTACAGAGCCACCCCTTCGATGAGCGACATGCCGGAGCCGCCGTACTCCTCGGGCAGCAACAAGCCGATCAGGTCAAGCTCGCCCAGCTGGGACCACAGGGGCGCGGAATACCCGACCGGGTCGTCCTCCATGGCTCGCACCACCTCGAGCGAACAGTGCTTGGCCAGCACGTCGCGCGCGGTCTGGCGCAGCAGCTCCTGCTCCTGGTCGAATTCAAGGTCGAGCACTCAGCCCTCTTTCGTGATCGGATCCAACAACGTCATGGTCGCGCGGGTGACGGTCGCCACCGGTCACCCGAGCGGACCCAGGGGTTGTCGTCGGCGGCACGGGGGAGGGCGATGCGAGCCGTGCAGGTGGTCTTGACGTCACCAGCGACGGACAGCGTCACCGCCACGGTGACGAAGCCGCAGCCGGTGTCGTCGACCTCGGAGGACTCGACGACGCCCCGCAGCGACATGGTGTCGCCGGGGAAGACGGATCCCTTCATGCGGAAGGTCACCCGGCCCAACCGGCCGTGGGGTCCGGTCCAGTCGGTCAGGTAGCGCTCGAACCAGGCCGCCTGGTTGGGCGTGTTCAAGAAGATGTCCTGCGTGCCGTTGCGGTTGACCGCGAAATGCTTGTCGTGGTGCATCGGCCGCCAATCGCGAGTGGCCAACGCGCCGAGGACGACGGTGCTCGCGTTGACGTCGTAGTCGAGCGCCGGCAGCTCGTCGCCGGGGTGGACGTCGTCGAAGAGGAGGCCGGGCGCGACGGGTGTGGTGGTCACGCGGCGTCACCCCGCTGGTAGCCGAAGCCCGTGTAGGACTCCACGGCGACGAGATCGCCGTCCTGGTTGGTGTAGACGACGTCAATCACCCAGAACCGGCCGGTGCCGAGCTTGGTCGTCTTCTCCTCGCTCACCGAACGCAGGACCTGATGGGTGCGCAGGAGGTCGCCCATGCGGACCGGCGCGTGGAACTCGATCGTGTTGTCCGTCATCACCGCCTCGGGCAGGCCGAAGACCTCCTTCAGGTCGAAATGCACCTGTAGCGGGAGGGCCTGCATGGTGCGCCCGGGCGCCCAGTGGTGCGGCCGGAACCAGACCGAGACCATGGTCGGGGGCGCGATCGGACCGTCGGTGAGGGCGGCGGCCACCTCGGGGTCCCAGAAGAGCGGGTTGCCGTTCTCGACCGAGGCGCACGACGTCCAGACGTAGCCCTGCTCGACCGGGAATTCACCCACCTCGTGGTACTGCTCCTTGCCGACCAGGTCGAGGGCAGCCGTCATGGGGTCCGTGTTTCGGTCTGGGCCCGGCGTCATGCCACCACCCCCTTGGCCACCCAACGAGCCACCGTCCCGCCGTCCACTCCGGCCTCCTTGAGCAGGTGCTCGGTATCGGTGACGGCGGGGGCGGGCAGGTCGGGGGCTGCGCCGCGGTCCATGCCGGCCAGCAGGGGGGCGAGTTGACGGAAGGCGCCGTGCGCGGGATGGGTGGCCGTGACGACGGCGCCGCGCACGGCGAACTGGGGATCTGCGGCGACCTCGGCGACGTCGAGGACGGGCGCCACGCACGTGTCGGCTCCGGCGAGGAGCTCGACCCACTCGTCGCGCGTGCGGGTGGCGAAGGCCGTCGCGAAGGTGTCACGGATGGCGGGCTGCGCCTCGTCATCGAGCTGGGAGGCGGCCAGCTCGGGGCAACCGAGGGCGGCGCAGAGGTTGGCGAAGAACTTGGCCTCGATGGCGGCGACGGCCAGCCACTTCGAGTCGGCGGCCCGGTAGGTGCCGTAGCAGGCGTAGCGACCGGAGAGGACGTCGTGGCCGGGTCGGATGTCGTCGCCGAGGGCGAGCTGCTCGTCGATGGCGAGCGACATGAGCCAGAGCACGCCGTCGGCCACGGAGACATCGAGGTAACAGCCGTGACCAGCCGATGAGGAGGTCGCCGTGGCACGAGCGGTCAGGGCGGCCGTGATGGCGAGGGCGGCCTGCATGCCGCCGGCGGCGGCGTCCGCGATGGTGGCGCCGGGCAACGGCGGCGCACCGTCGGGTCCGGGCGTGCTCATGGCGAGGAAGCCGCCGACGGCCAGGTAGTCGAGGTCGTGCCCGGCCCAGTGGGCGTGCGGGCCGTCCTGGCCATAGCCGCTCGTCGAGCAGTAGACAATGCCCGGATTGCGGACCGAAACGGTCTCGTAGCCGATGCCCAGGCGGTCGACCACGCCGGGGCGAAAACTCTCGACCACCACGTCGGCCGCCGCCGCCAGGGAGAGAAAGGCCTCACGCCCGTCGTCGTCCTTGAGGTCGAGCTGGACGCGTCGCATGCCGCGGTGGCCGCTGTAGCGCGAAGAAGGGCGGCTCGATGGGCGATGCGTCGGCCGACGGGACGGGGCCGACCTTGACCACGCGGGCGCCATAGCCCGCGAGGAGATGGGTGCAGCGCGCGGCGGGACCGACGGTGGAGAAGTCGAGCACCGTGATGCCGGCGAGGGGGCCGGTACCGCCGGTACGGGGGCGGGTGCCGCCGGTGAGGGAGCCCGTGCCGCCGGAGACGGGGCCGGTGCCGCCGGGCCGATGCGGGGAGGACGACGCGGCGGGCACTCGGAAATTCTTCGGGAGGCCGAGCTTGCGCCGGGCGATGATGTTCTTCTGGATCTCGGAGGCGCCGCCGCCGATGGTGTCGATGACGGTGTAGCGGTAGGTCGACTCGGATCGGCCGGCCATCGGGGCCTCGGGGGTGTTGACACGCAGTTGGCTGCCCGGGCCGGCGATGTCCATGGACGCGTTGGCCAAGCGCTTGGACAGCTCGGTGGCGAAGAGCTTGTACTCGGAGGCCTCGGCGGTGGGGGCGGCGCCGCCCTTGGAGGACTCGTAGACGAACTTGAGGCCCATGACCCGGGCGACCTCGAGCTGGGTGGCCAGCTGGGCCAGGCGCTGGCGGATGACGGGGTCGTCCTTGAGGAGGACGCCGTCGCGGGTGGTCGTCTTGACGTACTCGACCAGGAGCTCGAAGCGCTGCGCGATGGGCGAGAAGGTGAACATGGTGAAGCGCTCGAGGTCGAGCGCCTCCGAGATGTACTGGAACCCCCGCCCCACCTCGCCCACGACGTAGTCGTCAGGCACGAAGACGTCGTTCAGGAAGACCTCGTTGGTGCGCTCGTCGCCCATGGTCCAGATGGCGTTGACCGTGATTCCCGGCTGGTCGATCGGGACGAGGAACAGCGTGATGCCGGCGTGCTTGGACTCGGGATCGGTACGCCCCCCAACCCAGTACCACTCGGCGAAGTGGGCGGACGTGGTCCAGGTCTTCTGGCCGTTGAGAATCCAGCCGCCGTCGTCCCGGGTGGCCTTGAGCTGCATGGAGGCGGCGTCGGATCCGGCGTTCGGCTCCGAGTAGCCCACGGCGAACTCGACCTCGTTGCGCAGGATCTTGGGGAGGAACTCGGCCTTCAGCCGCTCGTTGCCGTGGCGGATGATCGTCTTGCCGACGATGCCGACGCCCTTGCCGATCTGGGGACCGCCGCGGCCGGCCAGCTGCTCGTTGAGCAGGTACTCGTAGACGCCCTCCCCCTCGGAGCCGCCGTACTCTTTCGGCCAGGTCATGCCCAGCCAGCCCCGCTGGCCGAGCGTGGCCATGAAGGCGCGGCGCTTGGGCGTGTCGACGATCTGGGCCATGTTCTCCCGGGTCAGGTCGAACACTTCGGGGTCGTCATTGGCATCGAGGAAGGCCTCGACCTCCTTGACGAACGCGAGCTGCTCCTCGGAGAACTCGAAGTCCATGGCTGGTGACCTCCGGGAGGGCCGGCGGCGCGGCGTGGGCGGCTGCGCTGCTGATCTGACGGGTCGTCAGATTAGCTCACGGCGGAGTCGGGGCTTGGTGGGTGGCCCGGTGTCATTGAGCCTGGTCCCGGTCCCGGTCCCGGTCCTGGGCCAGGCTCAGGCTCTCGACCGTGAAGGCCTTGACCGGCCGGTCGATGCCGCGCAGGGCGGCCGGCGCGAGCGGGTGCAGGACGAAGGCGTCGTCGGGGAGTTCGGCGGCGGCTGTTTCTGTCACGACGAGGTGACCGGGCTCGGCCGCCTTGACCAGGCGGGAGAGCAGGTTCACCAGCGGCCCGTAGTAGTCGCCCTCGCGCGGGGTGACGGGCCCGACGCCGACCGCGCCCCGAGCGGAAGGAAGAACGGGGTCGTCGTCGGCGGCCCGGCACACGTCGAGCCCGATGCGGCAAGCGTCGGCCGCAGTGGGGGCGGCGAAGAACACCTCGTCGCCGATCGTCTTGACGACGCGGCCGCCGGCCAGGACGGCACTCGACCAGGCGGCCGACTCGAACCGGGTCAGGGCCAGGCTCTGCTCGCGCAGGTCCAGAGTCTCGGCCCACGCGGTGGAGCCGACCAGGTCGACGAAGCCCAGTGCGACCACCTCGGTGGGTCCGGGGATGGGTGGCCGTGGCCCGTTGCCGCCGTCGAGCGCGACGGGGCCGTCGCCCGCGGCGTGGCCGTGGTCGTGGTCGGACGGCGTCTGCTCCGGCCAGATACGGGCCAGCTCGGCCCGCTGCTCGGCCCGCACGAAGGCGTCCGTCACCATGCGGGCCAGGACGTCGGGCACCAACGTGAAGGCCGTGGTCGCCGCCTCGGCCTGGTGGGCCCGGGCCAGTTCGTCCGACCCGGCGCGGACCGTGCCGGGTCCCATTTCGGCGAAGAAGAGGGCGATGGCCGCCTCGGCGATGTTCGTGGCCGCCCTCCCGAGCACCCGGGTGAAGGCCAAGATGGCCTCGTCACCCATGAGTGCCGAGCCCCGCTCGAACGCCGCCATGAGACCCACCAGATCGGACGCCACCTCGGTGTCGGGGTCGGCCGGGACGCCGGCGGCGAGCAGGGCCCGGAGGACGCGCGCGAGGGCGAGGCCGCTCCGCGCCGCGATCTCGGACACCGGCACCATGTCGTGGTATCGGCGAATGACGAGATTGCCGGCCACGCCGGGCAACGAGCCGAGTCGGTGGGCCTCGACCATTTCGGGGATGGTGGCGCCGCGTTCCGTCAGGTACTCGAGGAGGGCCAGCCGCACGGGTGCGTCCGGTGCGCCGGGGTCGTAGAGCCCCGCCTCCTGCCAAAGGGCCGACTCGGGTTGGGGCACGGATGCGGGCTCGGTGCCGGCGGCCATCGGGGCTAGGGCTGGTCCGCCCAGGACAAGGTGGCGGACAGCTGGGCACGAGCCATGCCCTTGAGGCGGGTCTCCCGGTGCCCGGAGAAGGTGAACTCGCCCGAGCCCTGCACCAGCTGCTCGGAGAGGGAGGAGACGAGGATCTCGCCGGGGGCGGCGACGTCGGCCAACCGTGAGGCCACGATGACGGCGTGGCCGAGGAAGTCGTCAGCCTCGACCAGGGCGTCACCGGTGTTGATGCCGATGTGCACGGCGATGGACTCGCCGTCGGGCTCGGGCTCGTAGGCGTCGACGGCCCGCTGGATCTCCATGGCACAGCGCAGGGCCCGGGCGACTCCGCCGAAGGCGATCATGAACCCGTCGCCCTGGACCTTGATCTCGCGGCCGCCGTGGTGGCCCAGCGCTTGGCGCACCATGCGGTGGTGCTCGGACAGCAGGCGGTGGGATGCCCGGTCACCCAGGCGCTCGGTCATGCCGGCGTAGTCGACCATGTCGCAGAACAGGATGGTCACGGTGCCGTCGGTGGCGATGTCGTCGTGGACGGCCTGCAGATCGGCCTCGTCGGGGACGAGGGGCTGGGTCGGGGGCGGGGGGTCGGGCACGGGCGGCGGGTGGGGGGTCGGGCACGGGCGGGGGCGGGGGCGGGGGGTCGGGCACGGGCGGGGACTCGGACTCCAGCCCGGGCGTAGACGGAGTCGCTGACGCGACGGCGGCGGCAGCCGTTTCCGAGATGGCCCGGGCGCGCCGACCGGAGCGGCCGGAGCCACCAGAGCGGCCGGAGCGGCTGCGGACGTCGATGCCCCCCATGACGGCGAAGCCGCGCACGGTGATGCGGGGGGAGCCCGGAATGAGGGGCACGTCGCGCATCTTGAGGCTGCGCCCGCCCATGAACGAGAACCCGGTCAGCTCGACGTCGAAACCCTCGGGCACGATGACCTTGATCCCGCCCCAGAAGGCGAAGGCGGTGATCACGACCTCGGGGCCCTCGATTTCGGCGTAGCGCAGGTCGAGGTCGCAACCGCCCATGACGGCGATGGCATTCGTTTGGCTGCTGATGCGCCAGCGGCCCTTGGTGTCGTGGCCGCTCATGACGGCGATGTGCCAGCGCCGCCTCTTGCGCGGTGTGACGGCCTCGACGCCGGTCTCTGGCGCCGGCACCTGGGCCGAGGGGAGGTCCGTCATGACCGCCTCGAGGTCCGCCCGGGTGGTGGCCCCGAGGGCCCGGCCGACTCGGTCGGAGAACTCGTCGAGGGTCAGGCGACCCGCGACCACGTGCTCGCGCAGCAGGGCGACCGTGCGGTCCCGGTCGGCGTCGGCCACCCGCACGGAGAGCTCGCCTCCGCCCGGACCGGGCGGGCGTTGCGGCTGAGGCTCGGATTGGGGCTGGGGCTGGTCCGCCGTAGAACCCATAGAAAACAGTCTGCTCCGATCCGGACCCCCGCTGCTCGTTGCGTCTCCACTGACGCCCAGTCAGACGTCGTGTGGGCACCCATTAGGCTCGTCCGCCGTGCCAGGCATCATCAGTGCGGCGGGCTCTGTGCCCCACCGGCGCCTCGCCCGGGCGGACATCGCCTCGTTCATGGGGAGCGGCGGTGGCAAGGGGACACGGGCGGTGGCGTCGCACGACGAGGACACGACCACGCTCGGCGTGGAGGCGGCCCGATTGGCGTTGCGCGGCGCTCCCGGGCGCATCCCCGAAGCGCTGTGGTTCGCCACGACGCGGCCGGCGTATCTCGACAAGACGAACGCGGCGGCCGTGGCGGCCGCCCTCCGCCTGCCCGGCGACGTGGCGGCCTACGACTTCGGGGGCGCCCTGCGCTCGGGCATGGGCGGCCTCCTCTCGGCGCTGCGCTGCGGCGGGACCACCCTGGTGGTGGCCGCCGACCTACGCGACGGGCTGCCCACGAGCGGTGACGAGGCGGCCGGCGGGGACGCCGGGGCAGCCGTGCTGGTGGGCGACGGGCCCGACGTCCTGGCCGAGTTGGTGACGATCGCCTCGGCCACCGACGAGTTCACCGACCGCTGGCGTGCCCCGGGAGACCGCACCTCCAGGTTGTGGGAGGAGCGCTTTGGCGAGAACCGCTACCTGGCCCTGGGGCAGGACGCCGTCGGGCGCGCCATGAAGGCCGCCGGACTAGAGCCCGGCGACGTCGGGCGGCTGATCATCACGGGCATGCACGGCCGCGCCGTGGCGGGCCTGACCAGGAAGCTAGGGCTCGGAGACGGCGTCGTGGCGGACGACCTCACCGCGAGCGTCGGCCAGAGCGGGGTGACCCACCCGCTCCTGGTGCTGACCTCGGCCCTCGAGTCGATGGCCGGCGGCGCGGCGCCAGCGGGGACGGTCGTGCTCGTGGTGCACCTGGCCGACGGGGCCGACGCGGTGGTCCTGCGCACGACCGGGGCGCTGGCGGGGTGGCACCCGGCGCGGCCGGTGGCCGAGCAGGTGGCCAGCGGCGCGCCCATCACCTACGCCAAGTTCCTGTCGTGGCGGGGCCAGCTCCAGCCCGAGCCGCCGAGGCGACCCGAGCCCGCCCGCGTATCGAGCACGGCCGCCCACCGCAACGAGGAGTGGAAGTTCGGCTTCGTGGGTTCGAGGGACCGCTCGTCGGGCGCCCTACACCTGCCGCCGTCGCGGGTGTCGATGGAGGGCGGCGCCGTCGACGACATGGAGCCCGTGGCCATGGCGGACGCCACCGGCACCGTCGTTACGTGCACCATCGACCGCCTGGCCTACTCCCCCAGCCCGCCCGTCGTCTTCGCCGTGGTCGACTTCGACGGTGGCGGGCGCTACCCGGTTGAGTTGACCGATGCCGACGCCGAGGAGATCCAGGCCGGTAGCCGGGTGGAGATGACCTTCCGGCGGCTCTTCAGCGCCGACGGCATCCACGACTACTTCTGGAAGGCGCGGCCGGTGCGGGCCGGGGCCGGCGACGACGCCGACGCCGACGTGGACAGAGGAGGTGGGGCCTGATGGGCTCGCACGGGGTTCGGGACCGGGTGGCCATCGTCGGCATGGGCTGCACGCCCTTCGCCGAACTTTGGGAGAAGGGGCTCGACGACCTGATCGTGGACGCCAGCACGGACGCCTTCGCCTCGGCCGGAATCAGCAAGGACGGGGTGGACGCCTACTGGTTCGGCACGGCGCAGAGCGGGATGAGCGGGATCACGCTGGCCCGCCCGCTGCAACTCCGGAACAAGCCGGTGACCCGGGTGGAGAACTACTGCGCGACGGGCTCGGAGGCCTTGCGGGCGGCGGTGTACGCGGTGGCGTCGGGGGCCTACGACGTGGCCATGGCGGTGGGGGCCGAGAAGGTGAAGGACAGCGGCTTCCAAGGGCTGAACGCCGTGAACCCGCCCGGCGACGGGACGGCACGGACGTTGACGGCGGCGGCCATGTTCTCCATGGTCGCCCCGGCCTACGCGCAGAAGTACGGGGTGGACCCCGGCATCATGAACGAGGTGCTGGCGTCCATCGCCGTCAAGAACCACTACAACGGGGCGCGCAACCCGCGGGCGCAGTTCCGGCGCGAGATCACCAAGGAACAGGCGCTGTCGTCGCCCCGCCTGGCCGGCTCGCTCGGGGTGTTCGACTGCGCCGGGGTGGCCGACGGGGCGGCCGCCGCCATCGTGGTGCGGGCGGAGGACGCGACCGAAGTACACCGACAAGCCCATTTACGTGAAGGCTCTGTCGTTCGCCGCCGGGAGCGGGTCGGGGCTGAACGACCCCGGCTACGACTACACGCACTTCCCCGAATGTGAGGCGGCCGCGGCCGACGCATACGCGCAGGCCGGCATCACCGACCCGCGCCGCCAGCTGGCCATGGCCGAGGTGCACGACTGCTTCACCCCGACCGAGCTGGTCCTCATGGAGGACCTGGGCTTCGCCGAGCGGGGCACGGCATGGAAGGAGGTGCTGGCGGGGACGTTCGCCCTCGACGGCGACCTGCCAGTGAACCCCGACGGCGGATTGAAGAGCTTCGGCCACCCCGTCGGCGCATCGGGCCTGCGCATGTTCTTCGAGTGCTGGCTGCAGCTCCGTGGCGAGGCGCCCGAGGACCGCCGGATCGCCACGGCTGACCGGGGGCGGGCCATGGTCCACAACCTGGGTGGCTACCCAGGCGAAATGGTGTCCTTCGTCTCCATTGTGGGGTCCGAGCTCGGCTGAGCCGGGACACCGGACCAAGGCGAAGGACGAAGACGGACCCCCAAACGCCGCGAGACCGGGCCGGGCGAGGCCGCCCCGGTCTCGAGCTCAGTCGAGTAGTCCGGCCAGCGGCACGTACTCCATGCCGTGGGCGTCGGCCACCGGCTTGTAGACGACGTGGCCGTCCACCACGTTGACCCCTTCGGCCAGGGCGTGGTTGGCCCGCACCGCCTTCTGCCAGCCCTCGGAGGCGATGCTCAACGTGTAGGGCAAGGTGGCGTTGGCCAGGGCGTGGGTCGAGGTGTGCGGCACCGCCCCCGGCATATTGGCCACGCAGTAGAAGACACAGCCGTGCACCTCGAACGTCGGGTTCGAGTGCGTCGTCGGGTGGGTCGACTCGAAGCAGCCGCCCTGGTCCACCGAGATGTCGACCAGAACGGACCCGGGCCGCATCTTCTCGACCAACGAGTCGGGAACCAGGCGGGGCGCCCGGGCCCCGACGACCAGGACGGCACCGATGACGATGTCGGCGTCGACACAGACCTCTTCGATGGCGTGGGCCGACGAGGCGATCGTCTCGAGTGCCCCGCGGAAGTGATGGTCCACCTCGCGCAGGCGGTCGAGGTTCTTGTCGAGCACGAAGACCTCCGAGTGGAGGCCGACCGCGATGGTGGCAGCAGCGAAGCCGGAGACGCCGGCGCCGAGGATCACGACCCGGGCGCAGCGGACGCCGGGCACCCCGCTGACCAGTACGCCGCTTCCGCCGCCCGGACGCATCAGGTGGTGCGCCCCCATCAGCGGGGCCATGCGGCCCGCCACCTCGCTCATGGGGGCCAGCAGCGGCAGCGTGTTGTCCTCCTGGCGTACCGTCTCGTAGGCGATGGCGACGTTGCCGGCGGCGATCAGCGCGTTCGTGCACTCGCGTGAGGCGGCCAGGTGCAGGTAGGTGAAGAGCGTCTGGTCCTGGCGCAGACCGAGGCGGTGGTATTCCTCGGGCACCGGCTCCTTCACCTTGCACACCAGGTCGGCGGCGGCCCACAGCTCGTCGGCGTCCTCCATGATGGTGGCGCCCGTGCGCTCGAAGTCGGTGTCGGGCATGGACGAGCCGTCGCCCGCCCCCTTCTGCACCAGCACCGTATGACCGGCCGAGGTCAGCTCGCGCACGCCGGCCGGTGTTATCGCCACCCGATATTCGTCGGCCTTCACTTCGGTGGGGATCCCGACGATCATGGCTACTCCTCTTATTCCTCTTATTCCTCGATGTAGCTCATCACGTGCTTAATGCGCGTGTAGTCCTCGAAGCCGTACTCGGACAGGTCCTTGCCGTAGCCCGATCGCTTGAAGCCGCCGTGGGGCATCTCCGCCACCAGAGGAATGTGGGTGTTGATCCACACGCACCCGTAGTCGAGGTCGCGCGCCAGGCGCATGGCCCGCCCGTGGTCGCGCGTCCACACCGAGGAGGCCAGCCCGTACTGCACGCCGTTGGCCCACTCGAGCGCCTCGGCCTCGTCGCTGAACTCCTGCACGGTGATGACCGGCCCGAAGACCTCGTTCTGCACCATTTCGTCGTCCTGGCGCAGGCCGTCGACCACGGTCGGCGCGAAGCAGTAGCCGCGCTCGCCCACCGCCGTGCCACCAGTCACGACCGATGCGTGGGCCGGGGTGCGCTCCAGGAAGCTGCGCACCCGCTCGAGCTGGTTGGCGTTGTTGAGCGGCCCGTAGTCGGCCCCCTCGTTGTCGGTGCCCCCGACCGTGGTGCCCTCGGCCTGCTCGACCAGCGCCGCCAGCAAGTCCTGGTGCACGCGGGGCCCGGCCAGGACCCGGGTGGCCGCTGTGCAGTCCTGGCCCGCGTTGAAGTAGCCGGCGCCGGCGATGCCCTCGGCCGCCGCGGCGGCGTCGGCGTCGTCGAACACGATGACGGGCGCCTTCCCGCCCAGCTCGAGGTGCACCCGCTTGAGCGTCGGCGCCGCGGCGGCCGCCACCTCCATGCCGGCCCGCACCGAGCCGGTCACCGAGACCAGGGCCGGCGTGTCGTGCGCCACCAGCGCCCGTCCGGTGTCGCGGTCGCCGCACACGACGTTGAAGACGCCGGGCGGGACGTGCTCGGCGATGATCTCGGCCATGAGCAGGGTGGTCACCGGGGTGGTGTCCGAGGGTTTGAGCACCTGGGCGTTCCCTGCCGCCAGGGCGGGGGCGAACTTCCAGACCGCCATCATCATCGGGTAATTCCAGGGCGTCACCGCGGCGCAGACACCGAGCGGTTCGCGCCGGATGAACGAGGTGTGGCCCGCCATGTACTCCGACGCGGCCAGGCCCTGGAGGTGCCGTGCCGCACCGGCGAAGAAGCGGATCTGGTCGATCATGGGCGGGATCTCCTCGTCCATGGTCAGCTGGAACGGCTTGCCGGTGTTCTCGCACTCCGCCCGGACCAGCTCCTCGGCCCTGGCCTCGATCGCGTCGGCGATACGCAGGAGGGCGAGGCTGCGCTCCGAGGGGGTGGTGCGCTTCCACGACCCGAACGCCTCGGCCGCCGCCCGCATGGCTCGATCCACGTCGGACGGCCCAGACACCGGCGCCTCGGCGAACGCCTCCCCCGTGCTGGGGTCGATCAGCGGTGCCGTCGGGCCATCCTCGGCGTCGCGGTAGGCGCCCCCGACGAAATTCTGCAGTTTGCGCATGCCGCTCCTTTCGCCCAACCCGACCCGACCCGGTGGACCGTGGCCCGTAGCTACAGAATCACAGAAGATCCCAGAGTCAACAAGCGTTTTCGCACGTTCCGGACCCTATCGCGACGGATTCTGCTTGACTGAGGTCGCCGAGATGACACAATTCGCACATCCCGGGTTTTTCCCTGGGCCATACGACCAATACCAATAACCAATACCGATAGCGAGGGAGCAGAGATGCCCGACGCCGACGCGCCGGTGGAGGCGGGCGCCCAGAACGAAGCCACATCGGGCGCCGGGACGCTGCTCGACGGGCCGAACCGGGCCATCATCGAGGCGCTCCAGCGCGACGGCCGCCAGCCCTACGGCGCCATCGCCGAGGCCGTCGGCCTGTCGGAGGCGGCGGTGCGGCGGCGGGTCCAGCGGTTGCGCGAAATGGGCATCATGCAGATCGTCGCTGTCACCGACCCACTGCAACTCGGCTTCACCCGGCAGGCCATGGTCGGGATCTCCGTCGAGGGCGACGTCCGGCGGGTGGCCGAGAAGCTGATCGCCATGCCCGAGGTCGACTACGTGGTGATGTGCGCGGGGTCCTTCGACATTTTGGCGGAGATCGTGTGCGAGGACGACGAAGGGCTGCTGCACGTCCTCAACGACTCGGTGCGCTCCATTCCGGGCGTGCGGGCCACCGAGACCTTCCTGTACCTGAAGCTGGCCAAGCAGACCTACACCTGGGGCACGCGGTGAACGGTTGCCCCGCCCCCCGTCGCGTGGAGGAGCGAGAACGATGAGCACGACGAACCCGGAGAACTCCGAGCTGAGCGAGGAGGCCAAGCGCCACCTGTGGATGCACTTCAGCCGCATGGGGTCCTACGCCGACCACGAGGTGCCCGTGATCGTGCGGGGCGAGGGCGCCTACGTCTGGGACCAGCACGGCAAGCGCTACCTGGACGGGCTGGCCGGCCTCTTCACGTCGCAGATCGGCCACGGGCGCACCGAGCTGGCCGAGGCCGGGGCCAAGCAGGCCGAGACGCTGGCCTACTTCCCGCTGTGGACCTACGCCCATCCCCGGGCCATCGAGCTGGCCGACCGGGTGGCCGGCTACGCGCCGGGCGACCTGAACCGGGTCTTCTTCACCACGGGCGGGTCGGAGGCGGTGGAATCGGCCTGGAAACTGGCGCGCCAGTACTTCCGCATCATGGGCCAGCCCGAGCGGACCAAGGTCATCAGCCGCTACATCGCCTACCACGGCACCTCCATGGGGGCGCTCTCCATCACCGGCATCCCGGACCTGCGGGTGCCCTTCGAGCCGCTGGTGCCGGGGGCGATCAAGGTCCCGAACACCAACTTCTACCGGGCCGAGGTGTTCGCCGACGACGAGGTGGCCTTCGGGCGGTGGGCGGCCGACGAAATCGACCGGGCCATTGAGCGCGAGGGTCCGAGCTCGGTGGCCGCTGTCTTCCTGGAGCCGGTGCAGAATGCGGGCGGGTGCTTCCCACCGCCGCCGGGCTACTTCGAGCGGGTGCGCGAGATCTGCGACCGCCACGGGGTCCTGCTCGTCTCCGACGAGGTCATCTGCGCCTTCGGACGGCTGGGCCACTGGTTCGGCGCCCTCCGCTACGGGTACCAGCCCGACATCATCACGGTGGCCAAGGGCCTGACGTCGGGGTACGCGCCGCTCGGCGCCATGATCGCCTCGGACCGTCTGATGGAACCCTTCCTCCGCCCGGGCGCGTCCTTCCTGCACGGCTTCACCTTCGCCGGCCACCCGGTGAGCTGCGCCGTCGCCTTGGCCAACCTCGACGTGTTCGAGGGCGAGCACATCCTGCAGCACGTGCAGTCGACCGAGGAGGCGTTCCGCTCGGCGCTCGAGGGCCTCTACGACCTGCCGATCGTGGGCGACGTGCGCGGGGCCGGCTTCTTCTACGGGATAGAGCTGGTCAAGGACAAGGAGTCTCGCCTCTCCTTCGACGACGAGGAGTCGGAGCGGCTGCTGCGCGGCTACCTGTCGGGTGCCCTGTTCCAGGCGGGACTGATCTGCCGGGCCGACGACCGGGGTGACCCCGTCGTGCAGCTCTCCCCGCCGCTTATCTGCGGCCAGGAGGAGATCGACTTCATGGCGTCGACCCTGCGTGACGTGCTGTCCGAGGCGTGGCGCCGGATGTAGCACCGCCGGCATCGGGGTACCAGCGCCTCTCGCTGTGGTGGGAGGCGGTGCCGGTCCCGCTGCCGCCGCGACCGGCGCTGACCGAGGACATCCAGGTCGACGTCTGCATCGTGGGCGCCGGCTTCACCGGGTTGTGGACGGCCCTGTCGCTGGCCGTGGCCGACCCGTCGGTGCGCGTCGCCGTGCTCGAGCGGGAGGTGGCCGGGTTCGGAGCGTCGGGGCGCAACGGCGGCTGGTGCTCGGCGCTGTTCGCCACCTCCGACACCGCCCTGGCCCGCCGGTACGGACCCGACGGCCATGCGCGCCATGCGTCGGGCCATGCAGGAGACGGTCGACGTAGTCGGGGCGGCGGCGGCGGCCGAGGGCATCGACTGCCACTTCACCAAGGGGGGCACGGTCGACCTGGTGCGGAGCGAGGCGCAGCGGGCCCGGGCGCTGACCGAGGTCGACGAGGCGCGCGCGCTCGGGTTCGGCGACGACGACGTGCGCTGGCTGGGGCCGCAGGAGACGCGTGAGCTGGTCGGCGCGGCGGGGGTGATCGGGGCCACCTTCACACCGCACTGCGCCGCACTGCAACCGGCGCTCCTGGCCCGCGGCCTGGCCGAGGCCGCCGAACGGCGGGGCGTGCGGATCCACGAGCACACCGTGGTGACCGACATCGGGCCGTCGCCTCCCGGGTCGCCGGGGCCCGCGGTCGTGACGACGACGGGCGGCACGGTGCAGGCGGACGTCGTGGTGCGGGCCACGGAGGCCTGGACGCCGACCCTGCCAGGGCACCGGCGCGACCTGGTTCCCGTGTACTCCCTCATGGTGGCCACCGAGCCCCTCGGTGCGGACTTCTGGGAGGCGGCCGGCCTCGAGAGCCGCGCCACCTTCGCCGACCACCGACACCAGATCATCTACGGGCAGCGGACCGCCGACGGTCGCATCGCTTTCGGTGGCCGTGGTGCGCCGTACCACTACGGCTCAGCGGTGCGGGAATCCTTCGACGACGAGCCGTCGGTGCACGCGTTGCTGCGGCAGACGCTGACCGAGCTCTTCCCCGACCTGCGCCAGGCCCGCTTCACCCACGCCTGGGGCGGCCCGCTCGGCATCCCGCGCGACTGGCACTCCTCGGTCGGCTTCGACCGCGACTCGGGCCTGGCCTGGGCCGGGGGCTACGTGGGCGACGGGGTGGCCACCACCAACCTGGCCGGCCGCACGCTGGCCGACCTCATCACCGGGGCCGACACGCCGCTCACCGGGCTGCCCTGGGTGGGGCACCGTTCGCCGCGCTGGGAGCCCGAGCCCCTGCGCTGGCTCGGCGTCAACGCCGGCCTGTGGACGATGAAGCTGGCCGACCGGAGCGAGGCCCGCCGAGGTCGGCCCAGCCGGCTGGCGGGCGCCATGGGACGGTTGCTCGGCCAGTGATCGGTGCCATGATTCTCGCCGTGCCCGAGACGGCCGGCGAGGCCATCACCAAGTTGATCTACACCTACGCCGAGCGGATCGACCTGGGCGACTTCGCCGGGGTGGCCGAGCTGTTCGAGCACGCGACGCTGACCTTCGAGGGCTTCGGCGACGCGGTGCGGGGGCGCGACGCCATTGAGGCCCTCTACGCCCGGACGACCCGGCGCTACGAGGACGGGACGCCGCGTACGAAGCACGTGATGACCAACGTCATGGTCGACGTGGACGACGAGGGCGGGGGGGCGGGGGCGAGGACGGCCTCGAGCCGGTCCTACTTCACCGTGTTCCAGGCCGTGCCGGGCGAGCTGGCGCTGCAGCCGGTCATCGCCGGCCGCTACCGCCACGGCTACGAGTCGGTGGACGGCCATTGGCGCGTGACCTCCATGCACATAATGATCGACCTCATGGGAGACCTCGGACATCACATGCTCTTCGACCTGACGCCATGAAACTCAACCTCTCGTACGACTGGACGTGCACGCCCGAACAGTTCTGGGCGCTCTATTTCGACCCGGACTTCGTGGTGCGGCTCCACCTCGAAGCGCTCGGCTCCACGTCGGCCGAAGTGGTCTCCCAGGAGGGTGACCTGGAGGGCGGGCTGGTCCGGACCCTCCGCTACGGGCAGAAGCCGAACATGCCCGGCCCGGTGCGCAAGATCTTCGGCGAGGAGGTCGTCACTACCGAGGTGAGCACCTTCGACCCCGCCACGTCGACCGCGACGTTCACCATGACGCCGGGCACCATGGCCGATAAGACGCACATCGAGGGCGCCATCGCCTTCGCCGTCGAGGACGGCAAGACGGTGGAGACGTTCGCGCTCGAGGCCAAGGTCAAGATCTTCGGGGCGGGGCCGATCGTCGAGCGCTTCATCGAGTCGCAGGCCCGCGAGGTGCAGGAGAAGTCGGTCCAGTTCATGCGGGCCCAGCTCGAGAGCTGAGCTCCTTACCTGGACGCTGCGGACTCCACCAGGCGCCACAGCGCCTCGAGGTCGAGATGCTCCTCACAGGCGTTGGCGATGCGGTCGATCTGGCTCTGACGCGCCGCGGCGAACGACACGTGCGAGCCCGCCCACGTGCGGCCCCGTCGCCCGGCCAACTCGGCCAGGAAGCGGTGGCGGAAGCCGTCGTCTTCGAAAAGGCCGTGCAGCGTCGTGCCCAGGACCGTCCCCTCGGCGTCGCTGGCGCTGACCAGGTCGTCCCCGTCCTCCGGCTCCAGCCACGCCCGATGGTCACCCGCTGCGACCATGCGCCCGTGCCGGATCTCGTAGCCGCCCACACGGCGACCGTTGGCGTCCACGGCGGTGGTCAGGCGGGTCCACTTGTCCTCCTCGAACACCGTGCGGACGGGCAACCAACCCAGACCCGACACCGACGCCGGGGCCACCGCCGCCTCGACCCCACCGGCGTCCTCGATCGTCACCCCCAGCATCTGGAAGCCGCCGCAGATGCCGAGGATCATCGGTGGATCGGCACGTGCTCGCAGGGCCGCGACCGCGTCGGACAGGCCGCGCTGGCGCAGCGAGGCCAGGTCCGACACCGTCGCCCGGGTGCCAGGCAGCACGACGAGGTCGGGGTGCCCGAGCTCGTCGGCCCGGGCCACCCAGCGGACGTGCACGCCGGGCTCGGCCACCAACGGGTCGAGGTCGGTGAAATTGGAGAGCCGAGGCACCAGCAGGACCGCCACATCGAGGGCGTCGACCGGCGCGGACACCGGTGTGCGAGACCGGACCAGCGCGTCCTCGGCGTCGAATTCGAGGCCCTCGAGGAACGGCAGCACGCCGAAGGTCGGGATGCCGGTGCGGGCCTCGAGCTGGGCCGGGCCATCGGACAGCAAGGCCGGATCACCCCGGAAGCGGTTGATGACGAACCCGCCGATCGCCCGCCGCAACTCGTCCGGCAGGATGGCGACGGTGCCGAAGAGGTGCGCGAAGACCCCACCCCGCTCGATGTCGCCCACGACGATGGCGGGCAGGCCGGCCCGTACGGCCAGTCCGAGGTTGACGATGTCGTGGTCGAGCAGGTTGATCTCGGCCGGGCTTCCGGCGCCCTCGCAGACCACGACGTCGAAGCGGGCGCGCAGCGACGCCAGCGCACCGTCCACCACGTCCACCAGCGCCTGCTTGGAGTCCTGGTAGGGGGCGGCTTCCCGTACGCCGACGGGGTGGCCAAGCACGATTACCTGGGACGAGCGGTCCCCCATGGGCTTGAGCAGGACCGGGTTCATGGCCACCTCGGGCTCGGCACCGGCCGCCACGGCTTGGAGCCACTGGGCCCGGCCGATCTCGCCCCCCTCGCTGGTGACCATGGCGTTGAGCGACATGTTCTGGCCCTTGAAGGGGGCCACCGTGACGCCGCGACGGGCCAGCACGCGGCACAGCCCCGCCACCAGAGTTGACTTGCCGGCGTCCGACGTGGTCCCGCACACCATGAGCGCCCCGTTCACGGCTGCCGTTCTACCCCGCGTGCGTCGGACCGAAGAAGTACTTGACCGGCCACCCGTCGGCACACAAGTGTGTGCACACCTTCGGTCGCTCGTCAGGGAGGCGCACCGAACCGACAGGGTGGTGCGCGTGGATGCGAGAGCGAGGACGGTTGCCGGGGGGCAGCCTGGGCGTCAGCCCGGTCCTCGTTTGGCCTTCGGGGCGTTCGCGCGCACCCCAGAGGCGACAACGAGGGAGGTAACGAGGTGGCGATCGCCGAAGACCTAGCGATCATTCACGATCCGGGGGTCGAGGACCCGTTCACGGTAGAGCAGCACGGAATCGACTTCATCCCCGAGAGTGAGCGCTGGGCCAGGCCGAGGGACATCTTCGGCATGTGGGCCGGCGCCAGCGTGCAGATCGAGTACTTCATTTACGGCGCCATCCTCATGACCTTCGGGCTGACCTTCGCCCAGGTGGTCTTCGTCATCGTCCTCGGCAACCTGTCCTACTTCCTCCTCGGGCTCTGCTCGCTGCAGGGGCCCGACCACGGGCACGACCGTCTTCGCCATCAACCGGGCGCCGTTCGGCCCCAACGGCTCGCGGCCCATCTCGGTCTTCAACTGGCTCACCCAGATCGGCTTCGAGGTCGAGGGCCTGATCCTCATCGTCGGGGCCGGGCTCGTCCTCATGATCAAGGCGGGGTTCCTGCCCGGCGACCCGGCCAAGGTCATCCTCGTCATCGTGGCCGTGCTCGTCCAGGGCGATCCTGCCCTTCCTCGGCCACGCCGCCATCGTGAAGACGCTGCGCTGGCTCATCGTCCCCTTCGTCGTCCTCTTCGCCATCATGCTGGGCTTCGCCATCCCCCACGCCAACCTGCACGTCGTGAAGTCCAGCGGAGACTGGCAGTCGTTCACCGAGGCGCTCGCCTTCACCATCGCGCTGAGCGGGCTGGGCTGGACCGAGAACGGCAACGACTACACCCGCTACTGCCCGACCGACACCTCGAAGAAGGGCATCGTCGGGTGGGTCTTCCTCGGCACGGCGGTGCCCGAGATCCTCATCATGACGCTCGGCGCGGTGGTGGGCACCTTCGTCCTCGAACGTCGGGACGGGGGCCGGCGGCTTCCTCCCCTTCGCCCACCAGCACGCCATCCCGTCCTGGTTCGTCGTGGTGTTCCTCCTCTTCGCGGTGGTCCAGATCTTCGGCATCAACAGCCTCGACATGTACTCGTCGGGCGTCACCCTCCAGGCCATCGGTGCCCCGGTCAAGCGCTACCACGCCGTGCTCATCGACTGCGTCATCGCCCTCGGCATCACCATGTGGGCCATCTTCAGCGGCTCCTTCACCGAGTACCTGTCCGACTTCGTCGACCTGGTGATCGTGTGGATCGCGCCCTGGTGTGCCATCTTCCTGGTCGACTGGGCGCTGCGGCGGTACCGCTACGTGCCGAGCGAGCTGCAGAAGACCGGCCGCGACCTCGCTGTACTGGCGCAAGGGCGGCATCTTCTGGCCGGCCCTCGTCGCCCAGGTGGTCGGCATGTACGCCGCCATCTCGGCGCTCTACGTGAACCCGACCTACTACTTCCGCGTCCCGCGCTGGATGAACGAGGTCACCGACCACACGCAGGACGCCTACCACTACGGGGGAGACTTCAGCATCTTCCTCGGCATGGGCGTGGCCGCGCTCGTCTACCTGGTGCTGGCGTCGGCGCAAGCTGCGCAAGGAGGCCGACGCCCAGGAGGAACTCGCTCACGAGAAGAGGGCTGCTGACCACCTGAGCGAGGACCGCGAGGCGAAGGGCGAATCAGTCCCAGTCCTCGACCAGGCCGCCGGCGCCGTCGGGGTGGAAGAGCGGCATGGAGCCCAGGCTGCGGACCAGGGCCGCGTCCTCGCCCAGCGCCTCCTTCCAGCCACCGCCCTCGGTCATGAGGCGGCCGATGACGACGGGCTCCGCGTCCATGCGGCGCACCAGGCGCAGGGCCGACGACAGCGAGGCGCCGGTGGAGATGACGTCGTCGACCACGGCCACCCGCCGGCCCCGCACGGCGCCGACCCGGGCCGGGTCCATGCGCAGGCGTCTGCGGCTTGTCGGTGGTGATGGAGTACACCGGCTCGGACCAGCTCTCGCCCAGGTGGATCTTCGGCGTCTTGTGCAGGATGACGTAGTCGTCCAGGCCCAGGGCGCGGCTGGCCTCGATGGCGAGCGGGATGCCCATGGTGGCGACCGACACCACGATCTCCGGATCGGCCGGTCGCATCAGCTCGGCCAGCTCGCGGCCCGCCGTCTCGGCGAACGCCACGCCCAGGTCGACGCAGATGAGGAGCGCGATCGTCAGATCGTCGTTGAGCGGGACGAGCGGGAGCTCGACGGTCTGGCTCCCCACCGTGGTCGTGTAGCTACGATCGGCGGCCGACATGGGTCTGTCACCGAGCATATGTCCCCTGCTGAGGATCTCGCCGAAACGCTGGTCCGCCAGATGCTCGGCGTCGCCGTGGACGAAGCGCGGCACGGCCAGTCCGAGGGCGGCATCCCCATCGGCGCCGCGCTCTTCCACGAGGACGGGACGCCTGCTCGGGCGCGGGCACAACCGGCGGGTCCAGGACGGGGACCCCTCCATGCACGCCGAGACGGCGGCCTTCCGGGCCGCCGGGCGCCGGCGGCACTACGCCGACTGCGTCATGGTCACGACCCTGTCACCGTGCTGGTACTGCAGCGGCCTGCTGCGCCAGTTCGGGATCGGCACGGTCGTGATCGGCGAGGCCACCAACTTCGTCGGCGGCCACGACTGGGTGGCCCAGCACGGCTGCCGGGTCGTCCTGCTCGACGACGCCGAGTGCGTCGACATGCTCGGTCGCTTCATCGCAGAGAATCCCGAGCTCTGGCACGAGGACATCGGGCTGTGACGGGCCGACCGCTGCCGCGGCGGCGCAGGTCAGTCCGGTGGTCCGAAGAGCCGGTCGCCGGCGTCACCGAGCCCCGGCACGATGTAGCCGACATCGTTCAGGTCGGGGTCGACGGCGGCGCAGTACACCGTGACGCCCGGATGGGCCGCCGCGAAGGCGTGCCAGTCCCGGTTCGGAGGCGATGATGCACAGCGCCATCACCTTGGCCGCTCCGCGCGACCTCGACCAGGCCGCAGACCTGGCCCAGCGACCCGCCGGTGGCCAGCATGGGGTCACACACGATGACCCGCCGTCCCGACAGGTCCCGCGGCAGGCGATCGAGGTAGACGTCGGACCGCAACGTCGCCTCGTCCCGCCGCAACCCGACGTGGGCCACCTCGGTCAGCGGCACGATCTCCTGAATGGCCTGCACCATGCCGAGACCGGCCCGCAAGATGGGGACGAGCAGCACCACCTCGGACACCCGGCGTCCCGGCGCTCCCGGCGCCACCGGCGTGTCGACGGTGACCTCGGTCGTGCCCAGGTCGCGCAGTGCCTCGTAGGCGAGCAGGCCGGAAACCTCCGACACCAGCTGGCGGAAGGTGTCCCCGTCGGTGTCCCGGTCGCGCAACTGCGTGACTCGGTGCGCCAGCACGGGATGATCCACGAGCACGACGGCGCTCACCCGCCAGCCGCCCCCACCAGGTCGGCCAGCACACGGCGCAGCTCCAGCGTTGTCCGGTCCGCCCTTGTGTGCACTTCGGCCTGTGGGTCAAGCGGCAGCACCAGGTCGTGGTACGCCTCCTGGATCCGCAGGTCCTCACGCAGGACCGCCACCTCGAAGTCGACGGCGTCGGCCATGCGCCGCTCGTCGCCCCCGAGGTCGTCCCGCCACAGGGTGGTGAACAGCCGGCAGGTCTCCTCCGTCTCGGGCTGAATAAAGAACCCGATCACGTTGGACCCGCCCGAGTCCACGAAGTCGATGCGCAGCCGTAGGTGGAACGGGGCGCACAGCTGGTAGGTCAGTCGCCGCGTCTGCACGAGCGGGCGCAGGCTGCTCGCCACACCCGGGTCCTCCCGGTGGGCGAACTGGTGCTCGTAGGACATGGTGAAGGACCAGTCGTCGCGGGCGACCGCGTAGGCCGGCACCTCGGCCGCCTCGTCGGACCCGAAGGTCCCGGCGTGGACGAACGGGAAGTGGGCCACGTCGAGGAAGTTGTCGGCCAGCAGCCCGGCCGACGCCCGCGCCCTGAGCGTCGGCAGCTCGCCCACCATGAACGACAGGTCGGCCGCCTCGGGCAGGGTGCCGAGCGGCGCAACCGGCTCCTCGGGCGCCACGAACACCATGCCGTGCGCCTCGGCCACGGCGGCGGCCGACGTCAGGCGCGCCGCCGGTGGCAGCACGGACCCGGCACCGAGGGCGGGGATCTCCACGCAACGGCCGGAACGGTCAAAACGCCACCCGTGATACGCGCACTGCAGCACCCCGTCCTCACACCGGCCCAGCGTGAGCGGACAGCGCCGGTGCGGGCAACGATCCACGAAGGCGACGACCTCTCCGCCCGAGCGGTACAGCACCCAGGGCTGCCCGAGGAGCACGGCCCCGAACGGCTGCTCGCCCACTTCGGACGTCCGCGCCACAGGATGCCAGCACCGGCGCAGGGCCGGGTCCGTGTTCGAGAGGAGGCGGCCCATGGCGACACCCTGCAGCGCGGGATGGAGTGGCGTCAAGGTCCGCCGCGACGGGTGACGCGCCTTCGCGCTCCGCTGCTACACCGTCGGGACGCAAATGACAGCGGAGACCGTCATGTGGACCCGCCCCGCCGAGAGGTCGCGGTCGATCAGAGCCCGGGGCTGCTCTGCATGATCCCGCCGTCGGCGAAGATCGTCGTCGCCGTGAGGTAGCTGGCGCCGTCGCCGGCCAGGAACGCCACCACCGACGCAATCTCCTCGGGTCGGGCCATGCGCCCGATGGGGATGGCCGCGTTCAGCTTGGCCAACGCGGCCGGGTCGTTCATGGTCTGCGCGTTGATCGGCGTCGCCACCGCGCCCGGGCCCACTCCGACCACGAGCACGTTGTGCTCGGCCAGCTCCACGCCGGCCGTGCGGGTCAGCATTCGCATGCCTCCCTTGGAGAGGCAGTAGGGGATGTTCCCCGGCATCGGCCAGTCCTCGTGCACGGACGTCATATTGATGATCCGGCCACCTCCGCCCTGAGAGATCATCTGCTTGGCCGCCAGCTGCGTACCGAAGAACGCGCTCTTGAGGTTGATCGCCAACACCTTCTCGTACTGGGCTTCGGTGGTGTCGAGGATGGAGGTGCGAGTCTCGATCCCGGCGTTGTTCACCATGACGTCCAGCCGGCCGAAGCCGGAGACGGCGGTGTCGACCATGCGCTGGATGTCCTCGACCTTGGAGACGTCCGCCTCAACGCCGATCGCGGTCTCACCGAGCGCGGCCAGCTTCTTCTCGAGCTCCTCGGTGGCGTCGGGATTCGCGACGTAGTCGATGACGACCTTGGCCCCCTGGTCGGCCAGCGCCACCACGACCGCCGCACCGATGCCCGTGTTGCCACCGGTGACGATGGCCACTTTGCCGTCGAGCGCTCCAGCCACGACACCACCTCCTCGCCGCGCCCGACCGGGCACGAACTCGCACGTGCCTCGTACGTTAGTGATCCACCCGGTGCCACGGTCCTGTCACGGCGCCGGGGCACCGGCACAACTGCGCCGATAACATCCGCGCCAGTGCCCGTGGACGCCACCCCCCCAGGTCAACCGGGAAACTTCCCCCCGATAGCCGAGTACACGTTCCTGTCGGATTGCCAGAACAGCTGCCTCATTGCGTCCGATGGGTCCGTCGAATGGCTCTGTTTCCCCCGCCCCGACTCGCCCAGGTCTCCGCTGCGCTGTTCGACCGGGCCGCCGGCAACTGCCGCCTCGGACCGACGCAAACCATGGTGCCGAACCAGCGACGTCACATTCCGAGCACCATGGCCCTTGAGACGACTTGGCAAGGAAGTCGAGAGGACCGCGTAACAGCAACAAGGGACAGAGGAGGGAGTGGAGGTGGCCGAAGCCAACAGACACCGAGTTGTCGTGGTGGGGGGTGGCTTCGGCGGCCTGCCCGCCACCCGCTTGCTCGCCCACGCTCATGTAGATATCACGCTCATCGACCAACGAAACCATCATCTGTTCCAGCCTCTGCTCTACCAGGTGGCCACCGGAGTACTGTCACCGGGCTCGATCTCACCCGTGCTGCGACACATCTTGCGCCGTCGCAAGAACGTCGATGTCGTCTTGTCCAAAGTGACCGGGTTCGACCTGGAGCAACGGATCGTGCAGACGGCCGCCATCCCCGGCGAGGTCAACGAGTACGCCTACGACAGCCTGATCGTCGCCGCCGGCGCCGGGCAGTCCTACTTCGGTCACGACGAGTTCGCCATGATCGCTCCGGGCATGAAGACGATCGACGACGCCATGGAGCTCCGCCGTCGCGTCTACGGAGCGCTCGAAATCGCCGACTCGGTGCGCGACCCGCCGCTGCAGCGGTTCTGGATGACATTCGTCGTCGTCGGCGCCGGGCCGACCGGCGTCGAGCTGGCCGGGCAAATCCGCGAACTCGCCTACCGCAGCCTGAAGGGCGAGTTCCGCCACATCGATCCCGGCACGGTCCGGGTCATCCTGGTCGACGGCGGCAACGAACCGCTGGCCACCTTCGGAGGCGAGCTCTCGGGCCGGGCCAGCACCGAGCTCGAAAAAATGGGTGTCGAGCTGCGTATGGGCCGACGCGTCGTCGGCATCGATCCGTTCGGGGTCGACACGGAGACCGCCGACAGCGCGAAGGTGCGATTCGATTCCGGCACGGTCATCTGGGCGGCCGGCGTTCAGGCCTCGCCCTTGGCCGGCCTGCTGGCCGAGGCCACGGGGGCCGAGACGGACCGGGCCGGGAGAATTGCCGTGCTGCCGGACCTCAGTCTGCCCGGGCACCCCGAGGTCTTCGCCATTGGCGACATGGCGGCCCTCAACGACCTTCCTGGCGTGAGCGAGGTGGCCATCCAGGGCGGCCTGCACGCCGCCAACACGATCAAGCGGCGTCTCAAGGGCGGCGACAGCGCTCCCTTCAAGTACCGCGACCTCGGAACCGCGGCGTCCATCGGCCGCTTCAAGGCGATCGTGAATGTGCCGCGCCTGCGCCTCCGCCTGAGCGGCTTCCCGGGGTGGATCGTGTGGATGTTCGTACACCTGACCTTCCTCAACGGATTCGGCTCCCGGGTCGTGGCGCTGTGGCGCTGGGGCACGTCGATGATCGGACGGGCCCGGCCCGAGCGTGTCTTCAGCGTGGGACACACGGGCGGTGATCTGAGTCTGCCCGACAAGGTCAGGGCCGAGGTCATGCCCAAGCCCTTCCCGATCCTCGAGGACCAGGTGGGCTGGGCCAACCTGGTGGCGCGGGTCGGGACGCCGGCCCCCCGGGACGACGGCGGCGCCAACGATGCAGGGCCTGCCCCGGCCTGAACCGCCCGGTGCGCCCCGCGGGGTTGCCAACTACATTCGCCGAATGATCCTCGACCGATTCCGCGTGACCGACCAGGTCGCCGTCGTCACGGCCAGCGGCCGCGGCATCGGCGCCGCGACCGCCATCGCGCTGGCTGAGGCCGGCGCCGACGTCGTACTGGCCGCCCGCACCGAGGACCAACTGCGCGACGTCGCCAAGCAAGTCGAGGCGGTAGGGCGACGCGCCGTCGTCGTGCCCGGAGATCTGACCGACTTCGAGCTCATGGCGTCGCTGGCCGAGACGGCCTTCACCGAACTCGGCCGACTCGACATCGTGGTCAACAACATGGGCGGCACCATGCCCCGGCCCCTGCTCGACACCTCGCCGCGCTTCTTGGAGGAAGCCTTCCGCTTCAACGTCTCGGCCGGCCACACGCTGGTACGGGCCGCCGTGCCGCGCATGCTCGAGGGCGAGTATCCCGGCGGCGCCATCGTCAGCATCTCCTCCGTCATGGGCCACGTGGCCGGCCGGGGCTACCTGGGCTACGGGACGGTCAAGGGTGCCCTCGAGCAGTACACGCGGCTGGCGTCGCGCGACCTCGCCCCGCGCATCCGGGTGAATGCCATCGGCGTCGGCTCGACCGCCACCTCGGCTCTGGACATCGTGATGTCGAGCGACGAGCTGCGCACCGCCATGGAGGAGGCCACGCCGCTCAAGCGCCTGGGCCATGTGGACGACATCGCCTCCGCCGTCCTGTACCTGGCCTCACCCGCCGGCGCCTACATCACCGGCAAAATCATCGAGGTCGACGGCGGGCTGCAATCGCCCAACCTCGAGATGCCCATGCCGGACCTCTGAGAAAGGAACCCCACACACCATGACCTATCGCGTCGTGCAGTGGAGCACCGGCAACGTCGGGCGCCATGCCCTGGCCGGCATCGACGCCCAGCCGGAGCTCGAGCTGGTCGGCCTCTTCGTGTCCAACCCCGACAAGGTGGGGCGCGACGCCGGCGAGCTGGCCGGCCTCGGCCGCACCCTCGGGGTCCATGGCACCGATGACGTCGATGCGCTGTTGGCGCTGCGGCCTGACTGCATCCTGCACACCGCCATGGCCGACGACCGCATCTTCGAGGCGCTGGCCGATCTCGAGCGCTTCCTGGCTGCGGGCATCAACGTCGTCTCATCCAGCCCGGTGATGCTGCAGTATCCCGAGCCGGGCGACGCCATGGCCGCACCGCTCATCGCGGCGGCGGAGCGGGCCGGCGTCTCTCTCTTCGTGAACGGCGTCGACCCCGGCTTCGCCAACGACGCCCTCCCACTCGTCCTTTCGGGCATCTGCGAGCGGATCGAAGAGGTCCGTTGCTCCGAGGTCCTCAACTACAACACCTACAACCAGCCCATGGTGCTCTTCGACATCATGGGCTTCGGACGTGATCTGGACGACGTGCCCCTGCTGCTGTCCCCGGGCGTCCTGATCTCGGCCTGGGGCAGCGTGGTGCGCCAGATCGCGACAGGACTTGGTGTCACCTTGACCGACGTGACCGAGTGGTACGAGCGCGAGGCGGCCCCCGAGGATTTCGAGGTCGACGCCGGCACCATCGAGAAGGGCACGGCAGCCGCGCTCCACTTCGAGGTGCGCGGACTGGTGGGCGACAAGGCGGTGGTCGTGCTGGAGCACGTCACCCGGCTGCGCGACGACCTCGGCCCGACCTGGCCGCAGCCGGCTGGCCACGGCTGCTACCGGGTGCAGATAACCGGTGAGCCCAACTACACGCTCGACCTGCAACTGATGGGGACTGACGGCGACCACAACACGGCTGGCCTGAAGGCCACGGCCATGCGGCTGGTCAACGCCATACCGGCGGTCGTCGCGGCAGAGCCCGGTCTGGTCACCGCACTCGATCTCCCGCTCATCACGGGGAAGGGCCTCGTCGTCACCTGACAACGCCCCTTAGCCAGGCACGACAGCCGCTCCAGCCGGGAATTCGGCCCTGGGCCGGTCAGAATTTCTCGCCAACTCGACGACCCCTGCGCCGAAATCCGCGACACGTCCGCGCCTCAGCGGTAGCTCAACTCAGCTGACGACCTCACTCGTCTGCAGGACGGGCGTGATGTTGGTGTAGTTGGCGATGTCGGCCATCACCTCGCCGAGCAGCTCGGAGGCCATGGCCGCCTGCATCGCCTCCATGGAGTCGAAAACGACGTGTACGGCAGCGACGTAGGGACCGTCCACTCCCTTGTCGATTTCACCGGACTCGAGCCCCCAGGCTCGCAGCGCCAGTGGCACGTGCTTCTCCCGGTAGTAGTCGTGGTCAAAGGTCGCCCCCTCCCCATCGGGGTAGAGGACACTCAGGCGGATCATGACGGTTGCCCCTTCCAGTCGGTTGCCCGGCAGTCTGGCATGCGGGCGCGGAACCTGCTCCCGGCCGCCCGGTCACGAGGTCGCCGGCGAGACGTCGTCTGCCGCCGCCACCTTGAGCGGTCGCAGCAGACCGGCGTAGGTGACAACGGTCGCCACCAGGAGGGCCAACGCGCACACCGTGATGGCCACGCTGTAACCGTGAACGAACGCCGACGTGGCGGCCTGGCCCGCGTGCGGCCCCAGCTTGGCGGTGACCGCCGCCACGTCGCCGCTGGTCACGTTCTGCGTCAGACCGCCGGCGGTCCGCTGCGAAGATGCGGGCAGCTGCGCAATGCTCGACGTCCACGTGGATTGGGCAGCCCGGACGCCGAGGAACCCGACGAACCCCAGGCCGACCGATGTGCCGACCTGCCGGCTGGCGTTCAGGATCCCTGCCGCGACACCGGAGCTCCCCACGGGGACGGTCCGCATCGCAACGCCGGTGATCCCGGGCACCAGGCTGCCGTAGCCGGCGCCGAGAAGCAGGTAGCCCGCGGCGACCAGCACGAAGGGTGTCGATGAGGAGACGAGGCTGAGGATGAACACGCCCCCGGCGGCGGCGAGACAGCCGGCCACGACCACGCGACCGCTCGAGAACCTGCGTTGGGCCCGACCGGAGAGCTGCGCCATCACGATGAAGGGTCCGTTCATGATGAGCCAGGTCAGGCCGGTGTGCAGCGCCGACCATCCCTTGACGTCTTGGAAGAGGAGCGTGACGAAGAACATGACGCTGGCCAACGCCAGGTAGGCCAGGAAGTACACCGAGCACGACGTGCGGAAGCCCCGGTCGCGTAGCAGGGCGGGCGGAGCCATCGGCGACGCGCAGCGGTGTTCCCACCAGACGAAGACGGCGAGGAGCGCCGCGCCGACCAGGATCGGGCCGTACACCACCGGTGACGCAAAGGCGCGATTGGCCGCTTCAATGAAGCCGAAGGTCACCCCGAACAGCCCGGCGGCGGAGAGCACGATGCCGGTGGGGTCGAGGTGACGGGCCGCCGGGTCTCGTGATTCGCTCACACCGACGATCGCGATGACGAATCCGGCCATGCCGATGGGAACGTTCACCCAGAAGACGCTGGACCAGTTGAACAGGCCGATCAGGACACCACCGATCACCGGTCCGAGACCGAATCCGAGTGCGGAGACGGCAGCCCAGATGCCGATGGCGCCCGGCCGCGTCTCCGGGGGGTACGCCTCCGACAGGATGGAGAGCGTGAGGGCCGACATGACCGCTCCCCCGATCCCTTGCAGGACGCGGAAGCCGATGAGCGCGGCGTCGACGGACGAGAGGGCACAGGCCGCCGACGCCACGGTGAAGATCACGAGGCCAATGAGGAAGAGCCGTTTGCGGCCGTAGCGATCACCCAGGGTTCCGCCCAGAGGGATCAGCGTGGCCAACGTCAACGCGTAGGCGCTGATGACCCACTCCAGCAGACCGGCGCTCATGTGCAGCTGAGACTGGATGGACGGCAGCGCGATGTTGACGATCGTGATGTCCAGGAGGATCATGCCCTGGGACACGCTCATCGCCCAGAGCGTGAGTCGTTGTCGCCGCCTCACTTCCTCGGTCACGTCGACCAGTCTGCCCCGGCTGAAACGCGCCGCGCCGCGCCGATGCCGCGGTCGGGCAACGGCTCCACAGCACGGTGACATGTGTCCGCCGTGCTCAATCACAACGGATGGCGGTCGAACGTCTCCTGCACGCTCCGGTTGCACAATTTTCGGAAGAGTCGCGCGCCCAACGGCCTAACAGTCCGAAAGTCCTATCAAGGATTTCCCGGCGGAGGGCGACAAGTCCCCGTGACCAAAACCAAAGGATCGTGTCACCCATCCCCGTGGTGACACGAGCCTGAGGGGCCACGGACCATCCAAAGGGTCGTTCCCAGCAGTACACCGCTTCCGCCATCCGACAACCGGCGGACGCGGCGACCTCGGCGGGAACGGACACGCCGACCCCGATCCCACAGACGATCGGCGTGTCCGTCCTGCCCGGGTCACGAAGAGGGCCACGTTGTCCCGGGCGGTGCCGTGCTGAGTGCTGAGCGCCACCCGACCCAGTCAGCGGAAGTCCCGGCTCGCCGGCACCGCCGTCCCCACCACCAGCGCCTCCACCCGCTCGGCGTCGAAGCTGACCGCGCCCTGCCCGCGCCGGACCCGGCCGCGGATCAGCAGCACCGGTGCGTGTCGGGCCACGTGCTTCCAGCGCGCCCAGGCCCCCCGGGAGAACACCACGTTCACGTGCCCCGTCTCGTCCTCCAGGTTGATGAACACCGCCCCGCGCGCCGTCTCGGGGTGCTGGCGGTGCGTCACCACTCCGGCCACCGTCGCCCGCTCCCCGTCGCGGTACGGCTCGAGTCCCAGTGCCGTCACCACCCCCATGGCTTCGAGCCGCTCCCGGGCCAGGTGCATGGCCGTGCGCTCGGGTGCCAGTCCCAGAGCCCACAGGTCGTCACCCACCGAGTCGTAGAGGCTGGGCTCGGGCAAGGCCGGCGCCGCCGCCCCCACCACCACGCCGGGCAGGCGGTCCGGGGTGGACTGCGCCGCCGCCCCGGCCGCCCACAAGAGCCGGCGCCGCACCGACGTCATCGACCGGCCCGGCACCACGACGGCCGCCGCCTCGCCCTCGGGGTCGAGTCCCCCCGCCGCGGCCAGCGTCTCGAGCTGCGCCTGGGTCACTCCCGCCCGGCGCACCAGATCCTCGCCACCCGACCACGGCCGCCCGGCCACGATGCGCTCGGCGGTCGCCTCCCCCACCCCGCGCACCGAGCCCAGCCCGAGCCGCAGCACCGGCGAAGCCAGATCACCTTCGAGCGACGCCCCCACCTCGGAGCAGTTCACGTGCGGGCGCCGGACTCCGACACCGTGGCGGCGTGCGTCGGCCACCAGCGACTGGGGCGACCAGAACCCCATGGGCTGTGAGTTCAGCAACCCCGCCGTGAACGCCGCGGGATAGTGCAACTTCAACCAGGCGGACGAGTACACCAGGTGCGCGAACGACACCGAGTGCGACTCGGGGAAGCCGAAGTTGGCGAACGCCGCCAGCGCGTCGAAGACCTGGTCGGCCACGGCGCCCGTCACGCCCCGCGCCGCCATGCCCTCGAAGAGGCGGGCCCGCATCTTCTCCATGCGCGCCACCGAGCGCTTGGCCGCCATGGCCTGGCGCAGCTCGTCGGCGTCGGCGGCGCTGAAGCCGGCGATGGCGACGGCCATCTCCATCAGCTGCTCCTGGAACAGCGGCACGCCCAACGTGCGTTCGAGGATCGGCTTGAGCAGCGGGTGCAGGTAGGTCACCTTCTCCTCGCCCCGGCGCCGGCGGAGATAGGGGTTGACCGCGTGCCCCTGAATGGGACCGGGCCGGATGATCGCCACCTCGATGGCGATGTCGTAGAAGCGGCGCGGCCGCATCCGGGGCAGCGTCCCCATCTGGGCCCGGCTCTCCACCTGGAAGACCCCGACCGTGTCGGCCGCACAAAGCAGGTCGTAGACCGCGTCCTCCTGGGGCAGCTGGCTGAGGTCGACAGTCACCCCGTGGAAGTCCCGCACCAGGTCGACCATGCGGTGCAGCGCCTCGAGCATGCCCAGGCCCAACAGGTCGAACTTGACCAACCCGATGGCGGCGCAGTCGTCCTTGTCCCACTGCAGCACCGACCGCCCGGGCATGCGCCCCCACTCCACCGGGCAGACCTCGACCACCGGTCGGTCGCACAGGACCATGCCGGCCGAGTGGATCCCGAGATGGCGCGGCCGGTCCAGCACCTCGGCCGCCAGCTCGGCCACCAGCGGGGGCACCCCGCCCAGCCCGCCGCCGGCGGAAGTCGGCCCGCCGCCGCCACCCGGCCCGCCGGCCACGGGATCGATCTCCGCCTCGGGGTCCACCACCTCGTGCAGCGCCTCCACCGACGAATGCCCGCGCCCGTGCCCGGCGTCGATCCCCGACGACCAGGCGTCCACCTGCTCCGGGGTGAAGCCGAACGCCTTGCCCACGTCGCGCACGGCCGAGCGCGGCCGGTACGTGATGACGTTGGCCACCTGCGCCGCGTGGCGGCGGCCATAGCGCTCGTACACGTACTGAATGACCTCTTCGCGCCGTCCCGACTCAATGTCCATGTCGATGTCGGGCGGCCCGTCACGTGCCGGCGACAGGAAACGCTCGAACAACAGCCCGAGGTCGACCGCGTCCACGTTGGTGACGCCCAGCGCGTAGCAGACGGCCGAGTTGGCGGCCGAGCCGCGCCCCTGGCAGTAGATGTCGAGCCGCTTGCACACCTGCGCGATGTCCCACACGACGAGGAAGTAGCCGGCGAAGCCGAGCTGGCCGATCACGTCGAGCTCCCGCGCAATCTGCTTCCATGCCCCCGGCACACGCTCGCGCTCGGGCGGCCCGTAGCGCGCCATGGCCCCCTCGTGCACCAGCTGGCGCAGGTAGCCCTGCTCGTCCAGGCCCTCGGGCACGGGGAAGTCGGGCAGCCGCGGCGCCACCAGGCGCAGGTCGAACGCGCAGACCCGGCCGAGCTCGGCCGCCCGCTCGACCACGCCCGGCCAGCGGGCGAAGCGCCGCGTCTGCTCGGCCGCCGAGCGCAAACAGGCCACCGGTGCCGGGGGCAGCCACCCCTCCAGCTCAGCCAGTGGCCGGCGCGCCCGCACTGCGGCGAGCGTGGTGGCGAGGCGGAACCCGGCCGGCGTGGCGTAGTGCACGTTGTTGGTGGCCACGGCGTCCACCCCCCACTCGACGGCCAGGCGCGCCAGCGCGTCGTTGCGCGCCGTGTCGATCGGGTCCCCGTGATCCCACAGCTCGAGCGCCACGTTCGTTCGCCCGAACGCGTCGACCAGCGTGCCCACCTGACGGGAGGCCGCGCTGGGCCCGGCTTCCATCAGCGCGGCGGGGACCGCCCCTTTCCGGCAGCCACTGAGCACCAGCCAGTGACCTCCGGCGGCGCGGGCCAGGGCGTCGAGGGTGAAGACAGGTTTGCCTTTCTCCCCGCCGGCGAGATGCGCGTCGGCCAGCACAGTCGAGAGGCGCGCGTAGCCGTCGGGGTCGCGGGCGAGGATGACGAGGTGGGCGCCGGTCGGATCGGGCTCGCCCGTCCGCGGGCTGGCCGGCGCCAGCGTCACCTCGGCGCCAAAGACCGTCGGCAGGCCGCACACCCGCGCCGCCTCGGCGAAGCGCACCACGCCGTAGAACCCGTGGTGGTCGGTGAGCGCCAGGGCCTCGAGTCCGAGCCGGTGCGCCTCGGCCACCAGCTCCTCGGGATCGCTACTGCCGTCGAGGAAGCTGAACCCCGAATCCGCGTGCAGCTCGGCGTAAGGCTCAGTCATGCGCGCGGTCAGTCATAGAGGGCTTCCACCCGCCACTGCCCGCGCTCGGTGCACAGCAGGCGGGCCACGCCGTCCGACGTGACGACCTGCAGGCGGGCGCGGCGTCGGCGCACCGACCACCAGCGCTCGGTCACCGGCCAGGGACCGGCCCAACCCACCACCTGCTCCCAGGGCCCGCCGCCGACCGACAGCCGGTCGATCGGCGCCTCCAGCAGCCCGCGCCCACTCACCACCATGGCGTTCCCCTCGGCGTCGATCAGCTCGGCCCGGGGCGGGGCGCGCAGGACGTCGGTCGGCGCCGGCGGCGGCAGCTGCCCCGGCCACGGCGCCCCGGCCGGGCCGGCGTCGGCCTCGGGGCTGCCCCACGGCACCAGCACCGACTGGGTGGCCGGGTCCCGGCCGCCCTGCACCCGCCCCATCAACACGGCGTCGATGCCGAGGCGCTCCTGCACCTTGACGAAGGAGCGGGCCGCGCGGAGATCGGCCTCCGACGCTCCGCCGAAGAAGCCGGGCTGGGTGGGCGGTGGTGGCCCGTCTCCCCGGTCGGGGTCCTCACCCCGGGCCACCCGCAGCCGCCGCTCGATACCGCGGATCGCGCAGGCCGGCCAGCTCCCCGCTCTCGCCACGTGCCACGGCGTGACAGGCCGCCGCGTCCGCCCCGAAGCGGTCCGACACGCTCGCCGCCGGCAGCGCGGCGAACTGCCCCAGCGTGGTCACCCCCAGCCGCTGCAAGGTGACGGCCAGGTCGGGCCGGGCCAGGGTGGCTACCGACCACGGCGCCAGGAAGTCCGCCGTCCCGCCCGGCGGGACGATCAGCTCGGCGCGCGCGGCGAGGACGGCGGCGAAGAGCCCGTCGGCCACCCCGATTCCGGCCGCCTCGCCCACCACCGCGGCCAGGCGGGACACGACCGCCTCCTCCCCGCCGAAAAACCGCGCCGGCCCGCGTGCCGGCAGGGCGCACACCCCGAGCCGGACCGGGTGCACCCACGGGCACAGCTCGCCCGCCTTGGCCACCACCCGGGCGAAGCGCCGGGCCTCCTCCCCCCGGGCCCCCTCTTCGAGGAGCTCGGGACACCAGATGACGACCAACCGTTCCACGTCTTCTTCTCCACCACGCCGCTCAGGCCGCCTCCGGCCCGTTGTCGGGACCGGCTGAGCGCGGCCCTTCCACTGCTTTCACTGCCTCTGCCTCCGTTGCCTCTGCCTCCGTTGCCTCTGCCTCCGTTGCCTCTGCCTCCGTTGCCTCTGCCTCCGTTGCCTCCGCCTCCGTTGCTTCCGCCTCCGTTGCCGCCACCTCGCCCGAGCCGGCGGGGAGCCACAGCGAGCACTCGGTGACACGGCCGGCGGCGCGGCGCCCGCTGACGCGCACCTCGGCCCGGCGGCCGCGCAGGTGGCCGTGGCCGCGGCCCACGCCTTCCCACTCCACCGCCCCCACCGACAGCACCAGGTCACCGCCGACCGGCCAGGCGGCGACACCCTCGAGCAGCACGACGAGCGCGACCTGGCGGTCACGGGCGCGGGCGGTCAGGTGGCGCGCCGCGGTCAGGCGGGCCCGACCGGGGGGACGCACCAGCACGACGTCCACGCCGGAGAGGAGGTCGCCGGCCGCCTCGGCCCAGTCGCTGCCCGGATGGGGCACGAAGACGACGCGACGCAGGTCGAGACCGAGCCCGGCGGCCGCCACCACGCCGGGGTCGGGCAGGCCGACGGCGGCGCACCAGCTCCCCGACGCCGACGCCGCCGCCAGGAGGGCCAGCGACAGGGTCGTGGCGCCGTGGCCGAGTTGGCCCGCCACGGTGACGGTCATGCCGCGGCGCAAGGACCCACCGGGGAAGAGCGAGGCCAGCGGCCGGGGCACCGGCAGCGTCCGCCCGGCCACCGGCGTGGCGGGCCGGACCCGGTCGGCCAGGCCGGCGGGGAGCTCCCGGGAACGGGGAGACGACGGGTCACCGGCCTGGAAGGCGAACATATGTTCGTACCTTATCGACACCGTGCGCGGTGCGCTCGGGGACCTAAAAGCCCAGTTCAGAGAGCCGATGCACGGAAACAGGCGGCGTGACGCCACAATGCAGCCGACATGTGCGGACGCTTTGCCCTCTACACCGAACCGGCCCGGATCGCCCACTACTTCCACGCCTCCCTGGCCGAGGGCCAGGACGCCGAGCACGCACCGAGCTGGAACGTCGCCCCGACCGACGAGGTCCTCGGCGTGCGGGACCGACCGCCCAAGGACGGCGGCCCGCCCGAGCGCACCCTCATGACCTTCCGCTGGGGCCTCATCCCCTGGTGGTCCAAGGACACCAAGTCGGCCAGCCGCCTCATCAACGCGCGCCGAGAGACCGTGTTGACCAAACCCTCCTTCCGCGAGGCCTTCGAGAAGCGACGGATCATCGTCCCCGCCGACGGCTTCTACGAGTGGCGCAAGACCAAGAGCGGCGCCAAGCAGCCGCACTTCTTCACCCGCACCGACGGCGCACTCATGGCCTTCGCCGGCCTGGCCGAGCGCTGGCGTGACAAGAACCTGCCCGAGGACGCGCCGCTGATCCGTAGCTGTGCCGTGATCACCACCACGGCCGGCCCCGACATGGAGGGCATCCACGACCGCATGCCCGTGCTCCTCGACCCGTCTACCTTTGACCTGTGGCTCGACCCCGCCAACGAGGACGTCGAGGAGCTGCGTGCATTGCTGCAGCCGCTGCCGGCGGGCACGATTGAGCACCATCCCGTCGGGCCGCGGATCGGCAACGTGCGCAACAACGACCCAGAACTGATCGCGCCGGCCTGACGTGAAGCCGGTGTGACGTGAACAACGGCACACCCCGCTTCGACCGCCGCACGTTGTTGGCCGCCGCGCTGGCGACCGGCGGCGCGGCGGTGCTGGCGGCGGCCAGCCGAGGTGACACCGCCCGGGCCGGGGCGGCGATCGCGCGGGCGGCGGCCAGGACCAAACCGGCGGGCTCGGACCTGGGGGCGATCGAGCACGTCGTCTTCTTCATGCAGGAAAACCGGTCGTTCGACCACTACTACGGCGTGTACCCGGGCGTGCGCGGGTTCGACGACCACCCGAGCGGCGATCTCGGCGTGTTCGCGCAGAAGTGGCCGGGAGGTCGGGACCGCACGCTGCTGCCGTTCCATCTCGACTCGTCGCTCGCCATCGGCACCTGCACGGACGACCTCGACCACAGCTGGGAGGGCGAGCACCTGAGCCGGGGCAACGGGAGCAACAACGCCTTCGTGAGCACGCACGTGCGGCCGGAGTTCGAGGGGCCCGAGCACGGGGTGCTGACCATGGGCTACTACGAGCGCAGCGACCTTCCCTTCTACTATGCGCTGGCCGACGCCTTCACGCTGTGCGACAACTACCACTGCTCGGTGCTCGGGCCGACGCATCCGAACCGGCTGATGTCGCTGTCGGGCACCATCGATCCGACCGGGCAGGCCGGTGGGCCGGTGCTCATCTCGAGCTCTTCGCCGGACGCCGTGTACAGCGTCAGCTGGGACACCATCCCCGAGGTGCTCGAGGACGCCGGCGTGAGTTGGAAGGTGTACAACCCGACGGGGACGATCTACGCGCCGACGTTCATAGAGGAGTACGGGTTGGTGGCGACCGACGCCATCCTCCCCTACTTCTCGCAGTACAAGAACCCGAGCTCGGCCCTGTACCAGAAGGCGTTCCTGCCGCAGTATCCAGCCGACTTCATGTCCGACGTGGCCTCGGGGCAGCTGCCGGCGGTGAGCTGGATTCTGCCGCCCGCCGGCTACGACGAACACCCGTCGTCACCGTCCGCGCTCGGCGAGTGGTTCACCAGTCAGCTGGTGGCGGCACTGGCGTCCAACCCCGAGGTCTGGTCCAAGACCGTGCTGTTCCACATGTACGACGAGAACGACGGCTTCTTCGACCACGTGCCGCCGCCGGTGCCACCGGCGCGGACGGCGGACGAGTTCCTGACCCAGGGGGTGCTGCCGGCGGACGCCAAGGGCATCCGCGGGCCGGTGGGCATGGGCTTCCGGGTGCCCATGTTGGTGGTGTCGCCCTTCAGCCGGGGCGGGCACGTGGCCTCGCAGGTGTTCGACCACACGTCGCAACTGCGCTTTCTGGAGGAGCGCTTCGGGGTGATGGCACCCAACATCTCGGCCTGGCGCCGGCGGGTGTCGGGCGACCTCACCTCGGCGCTGCACATGGGTCAGGAGACCACTTCGGTGCCGACACTGCCCAGCACGGCAGACGACCAGATGGCGAACATTCTGGCCAAGGGGTGCACGAACGCCGAGATCTACAACGTGGCATCCTCGATGCCGATCTACCCCGTGCCGGCGCACCAGTCGATGCCGACGCAGGAGAGGGTGTAGAACCTGGCTTCGTGGTGATGGTGGGTTGACGTCATGAGCGACCAACCGCGCCTGACCGTCCGCGAGATGCGCCTGGACGAGGTCGATCTGCGTATCGACTACTTCCACGATGCGTCGGACGAGTATCTCCGCACACTCGGGGTCGACCGGGCGCTCCTGCCGGCGCGGGAGGCCTGGCGAACCCAGTACGAGGAGGACTACGGCCGTCCGATACCGGAACGCCTGAGCTACCTGCTGGCGTGGGAGCTCGATGGGGACGTGGTCGGCTTCAGCTCGGCCGATCACATCGAATACGGCGAGCAGGCCTTCATGCACCTGCACATCGTCCGCGAACCGCAACGCCGGTCGGGCTTCGGCACGGAGTTCGTCAGGCAGTCGGCGGCGACCTACATCCGGGTGCTCGAGCTGCAGCGGCTGTACTGCGAGCCCAACGCCTTCAACGTGGCACCCAACCGGACACTGCAGCGTGCCGGCTTCGCCTATCTCTTCTCGCACGAGACGGCACCCAGCTCCATCAACTTCGTGCAGGTGACGACGCGCTGGGTGTTGGACCGGCCGAGCGCGGTCTCGGACTGATCACACGCTCCAGACGCCTTGCCGACCCGGTCCGTTCCGGCTCCCGGCTGATCACGGCGACGGCGACCCTGGCCTTGGGCGGCGGCCCGTGGCGGGGTGGGGTGAGTGCCCGTTGGGCGAACCGAGGCATCTTGGTCTCCCGAGCACGGTAGGTTGGACGACGTGAACGGCTGCCCCTCGGACTACGACGTCGAGATCACCGATGACGAGCTGGCCGAACTGGCGCTGGCGGCCGATCCGGACGCACCACTCCCCGACGACGCGGTCCCGATGGGCGTCCACCTCTCCCGGTTCGGCGCACCGCTCCCACTCTGGTACATGCCCCCGGTGGTGCGGTCGGGCGGCCGGCGATGGAAGATGCCGGTCGTGCTCACCGTGGTCTTCGCGTTCGTGTTGATCGAGGCGCTGGGTCTCTGCAACACCTACGGCATTCTCAGCCTGGCGTAATCCTTCGTCAGGTCGAAGCCGGTGAGGCGTTTCGCACCCAGAGCGGAGCGCGGTTGGACGCGACCTCCGAAGCTCTCGCCCGGCTACCGCTCGCTGACCAGTTCGATGTTGTTGCCGTCGGGGTCGAACAGATCGACCGAATGGCCAGCGATGTTCTGCGTGATGCCCTCGTGCGGGATGCCGATTTCAGTCAGGTGCTCGCACCATTCGGTGAGCGCATCCATATCGGAGATGGCGAAGGCGATGTGGTCCAGCGCACCAGGAGCGCCGGCGCGGCCTCCAGCGGACAGCACCACCCGGAACCGCCGGCTCGCCGACTGGAGGGCGACGTAACGCCCGGGTTCGCCCCGCAGTTCGGTGAGCCCGAGGGCGCGCTTGTACCAGTCCACACTCTCGTCGAGGTCGGAAACCTTCAACTGGAAGTGAGACAGTCCGTCGATGGGCGGCGCGTCCACGCCACCACCGTAAGCCCGGGCGACCCGACGGGCAACCCTGGCCCGGCCTCGCCGGAGCTCGACTCCCCGCAGCAGACTAAGGGTCGTCACGGAGATTTGGCTGCGCTCCTTGCCCGGGCTCAGCCTCGCGGCACACGAGGGCACCGGAAACTCCAGTGCCATTCCGGGGGCAAACTGGTCGAGATGCGAGACGAGGTCAGCCTGGAGCAGAGCAAGCTACGAGCGGACGTCGCGGTTGTTCGCGCCTACGGGGAGGCTCATCCAGAGGCATGGGTGGATCTTCGCTACGAGAACGAACCGACGGTGCGGATCGTGGCGCTGTTCGCGGGAGACGACACGCCACGTCACGAAGAAGCCCTGCGTCGCCTGGTGTCTCATCCGGATCAGCTCGAGGTGCGACCGTCACCACGGACCCGTGTTCGTTTAGAGGAGATCCGCGCCGGAATCCACGAGATGGCGACGTCCTCGGAGCCTGGGCTGTTCAGCGGTTGGGGCACCGGCCGTGGCAGGGTCAACGTGAGGCTCCGGGCCGACGGTGAACGGGTCGCCACCCGACTGCGGAAGCAGTACGGCGACGCAGTCGACGTCACCGTTGGATTCCTTCATTTCCCGGATTGTGCGTTTCCCGATTCACGGTGGCCGCTCACCGCCGATCCAGCGAGACCGGGAGCCTGGCCGCTTCCGGAAGAGCTCCACATCTCCGTCGACGAGGAATTGCAAGTGAAATCGGGAGCGGATCTGGGCAGCAGGATTCGACTCGTCAACGAAGGAGGTGCGGAGGTGGTCGCCACCACGAACGGCCAACTGACGGCACTGGTGGTGGACCCCGAGACAAACGAGGTCGTTGGGGCGTTCTCGGGGGCTCAGACCTTGCCTCTCGTCCGATTTCGTGCGCCGGCGGGTGGATCCGTCGAGATCCCCATCCTCATCGGTACGGCATCGACCGTTCCCCGGCTCGGTTATGCCGTTCCGCCTGGTCGATGGGCGGTTGAGATCATCTTGCCGCTCGAGGCTCCGGGCCCGTGCCGAGCGCCTCTCATCCCGCTGCGCGTCGTCGCCTGACGACTCGACAAACCATGCCGTTCGCTACCCTTCCGACATGGTGATCGTAACGGGCAGCGTCGAAGCCCGAGCGGACACGATCGATCGGATCTTGGAGCTGGGCCTGGCGCACGTTCAACGTTCCCGCCAGGAGCCCGGATGTCTGCTGCACAGCATTCACCGTGACGTCGAGAACGATCTGCGGGTGGTCTTCATCGAGCAATGGGAGGACGCCGAGGCGCTCGAGGCTCACTTCCGTGTCCCGGCATCAGGGGAGTTCGTACGGGAGGCGGCTGCCCTAGCCGTCCGACCGCCCGAGATGTCGATCTTCGACGCCGAGGTCGCATCGATTCACAACCCGGCGCCCGAGAAGCGGCGCATTTGAGTCCTCTGCTCCGTCGGCGAAGGAGACGGAGCCAGTACCGTCGCTCGGCACTCGGTCGAGCCTTCGTGGCTATCCGTGGGACGAGGACCTGACGGAGAACAATCGCCAGGTTCCTGGAACGCCTTTCAACTGGTGATCGCCACGGTCCTCGAATCCGATGCCTGATCCCGCGACAAGGTCGGTCACTGTGCGAGAGACGAGCACCTCACCCGCGACCGCCAGTGCGGAGACGCGTGCTGCTATGTGCACGGCCACGCCAGCCACGTCCTGACCACGCAGTTCAACCTCGCCGGTATGGAGACCAGCACGGAGATCTAGGCCGATACCCTTGATCGCTTCGGCAATGGCTTGGGCGCACTCGATTGCTCTCGCCGGCCCGTCGAAGGTGGCGACGGTACCGTCTCCGGTGGTGTTTATCAAGTGACCTCGGAAACGCTCCAGCTGGAGCTGTACCGAGTCGTCGTAGCGGTTGAGCAGCTCCCGCCACTGTCGATCACCCAGCTTTGCCACGTGTTCCGTTGACCCAACGATGTCGGTGAAGAGGACCGTGAGCAACACGCGATCGAGAACCGGCACGGGCCTGGTGCCCGTAAGGAACTGCTCTATTTCGTCCAGGATTTCCTCACTTCGCCCGGCAAAAGGCAAGTGGTCGTTCCCAGCCAGTTCGACGAAGCGGGCATCTGGGATACGACTGGCGACAGTACGACCGTGCTCACAGCGGACGTGGCGATCTCCTTGTCTGCTGATCACGAGCGTTGGCGCCTGTATCGCTGACAGCACTGCAGTGACATCGCTGTCCATCACGGCGCGGGCGCTTTCCGCCAGTACATCCGGGCTCGCGGTCAGGCGTTCGATGCGCCCCCAGTGCTGTCGTGCCTTCTCCGTTTGGACCATGCTCGGCGCCAGGACCTCGGTGCACGCGCCCGTGCCCCAGATTTCCTGTAGTGCCGAGACATAGGCCGGAATGAGATCGGCGTTCAGTCCCCATGGGGATTCCTCATCACGGGCATATCGGGCATAGGCATTGACGAGAACGAGGCTCCGCACTCGTTCGGGGTACGTCGCCGCAAAGAACATCGTCGCACCAGTGCTCTCCCCCCACGAAAGGAAGGCCGCGCTGTCGGTTCCGACTGCGTCCATGACGGCACCAATGTCGTCCTTCCAAGCCTGCACGGCTGGAACGGCACCCGCGTCCAGTCGACCTGAGCTGCCAAATCCCCGCGGATCAAAGGTGATGAGACGGGAGAAAGAAGCCAGACGTGAGATGAACGCGCTCACGGCCGGCTCTTCCCAAATCAGCTCAATCGCTGCGCTCCCGGTTATGGGCAGCACCAAGTCGAAGGGGCCATCGCCCGAGACCTGGTAGGCGAGGTAGGTCCCCTCTGCGGTCCTGGTGTAGCGAGTCGAAAGCGGTTGGGTCACGGCCGACAGTTTCTCTCTCGCCGGATCGGAGTGTGGCCATGCCCCATCCGGAGCGCAGCGTCCGGCCAACCGGGGATGGTCACCCGTTCTCCCATTCGTCACATTGCGGACACCTTCTTGCTCGCCAGCTGTGGCGATATGTGACTGATGTTGGCGATCCCGTGATAGGGGACGATTTGTGGAGTTTTCACTGGCATGGACCGTCAGATCAGCCGTCGTGCACTCCTTGGTGGGGCCGGTGCCCTCACCGCAGGAGCGGCGGTAGGTGGGAGGAAGTCTTCGACCAGGGACACAGCTGCGTCCGTACCGAACAGCGAGGCAATCGTCTCGGCGGCGCTGGGGGCACTGGGCAAGACGTCCCTGCGCTACCCCGGTTCTCTTCCCTTTCCGAACCTGCCACCGGGTACGGACACGATGCCGCAGATCGAGCACATCGTGATGCTGATGATGGAGAACCACTCCTTCGACAACTTCCTCGGCTGTCTCCCGGCGAGTCGCGGGGTGGACGGGTTCACCATCAGCTCGTCGGATCCCTCCACCTGGCCCAGCTGGAACCCGAATGGAGTCGTGGCGAGCAACCCGAGCCTCACGGCGGGCTTGGTGCAGAACGCCTACCACATGGCAACCACCTGCCAGCACTCGGGCTCCCCGACCCAGGAATGGTCCGCCTCGCACGAGCAGTATGACGGCGGCAGAATGGACGGTTTCGTCACCTGCGTGTCCTACGGGATGCCGGCGCCGGCGGGCCCGGTGGGAATGGCCTATTGGAACCAGGACGACCTCCCGGTGCTCTACTGCTTGGCGAACGCGTTTCCGCTCGCCGACCGGTGGTTCCAATCGCTGCTCGGCCAGACCGACCCCAATCGGCGCTACCTGATCGCAGCGACGTCCTCGGGGATGGTCGACGACATCGACCTTTCGACCTCAGGGGTGGATCTGCGGGGCACCATCCAGGACTTGCTGCTGCCCGTACCGGCCAACGGCACGATCTTCGATCTCCTCGCAGCGTTCGACATCTCCTTCGTGAACTACACCGCCAGTTACCCGACGGGCACCACGGCCGAGATGTATCCCGACAACGACGCAGCACTCACCGCTCTCTACGAGAAGTCTTTCGACGACTTCTTCTCCGATTGTGCCGCCGGAACCCTGCCGGCCTTCAGCTTCCTCGACGAGGATTACGACACCCAGTCGCAGGAGAATCCGCAGGACATCGTCGTGGGCGAGCAGCTCATTTATGACGTCGTCACCGCGCTGGCCAGCTCGCCGAACTGGAGTTCGACGCTCCTCATCGTCAATTACGACGAGCACGGCGGGTATTACGACCACGTGCAACCTCCCGTGGCCCTGGCCCCGGACACGATCGCACCGGTTGTCGAGCCCGGACAGGAGGCCTACGACGGCTTCACTCGCTACGGCTTCCGGGTGCCGGCGTTCGTCGTGTCCCCCTATGCGAGGCCCAGAGGTGTGACGCACGCTCTGTACGACCACGCGTCGATCCTCGCCATGATGGAACGCAAGTGGAACCTGCCGGCCATGACCTTTCGCGACGCGAACGCGAACGACCTCATGGGCTTCCTCGACCTCGCGAGCCCTACCCGCTCGTTCGAAGAGTTCCTCACGCTGGCCGGATACTCGACGCTGGCCGAGCCGGCACCATCCAACTGCCCGGCCGTGCCGCCGACCATCGGACCCGAGGGCTCGGTCACGGCCACGCCCTGGTCGTAGCCGCCCAGGCGTGTGGAAACTCGGGTGCCAGATGCTGCAGGCTCAGGGTGCCCTGCCAAACGGGTCCTCGCCGTTCGTGTCGACCCATCCGACTCGTTCGATCACCTCGTGGGCCACGTCACGCACCTCCCGGCCATCGGTGATCACGACGTCATCTCCTCCGCGTCGAAGATCGCGGAATTGGTGAGCCTGGTCCAATGTGCGCCTGAGCTGGTCTGCGAATCCAGAGCCGATCTCTCGGGTCCTTAGTCGCCTTTCGAGCTCGACATCGGATGCCTCCAGCACCATACGAGTGACAACGGAGTGCGGCAGCGCGCGGGCGATCCAGTTGCCATCAGCGCCAGGGCGGAGGAACACGCCGACCAGAATCAACCGGCTCTGGTCGAGCGCCGAGACATTGGCCCAAAAGGCGGACAGGTTCGCCCGGTTGAGTGAGTCGCGCTCACTCTTGGACAAGGGCCACACTCGGTCCAGCTCGTCGCTGTCCAGAACGACGTGCGAAACACCGGCTCGGCGGAGTTGCACGCTTATTTCCCAACCCAGCGTGGTCTTGCCGACCCCGGCGGGTCCCGCAATCTGCAAGATACGGACTTGACTGGTTGACATCAGGCTCCTCGAGATAGGCGCCGGAGTCGGACCGGTGGGTCAGATACGAAGCCGGCGCCATGATCGTGTGCTGTTCACAGCGCCTCCTCTCCTTGACCGCCGGCCAGGTTCGGGATCGTAGTGCCCGAGAGCTTGTCGTCAGAGTCCGAGACGTGGACAGGAACCAGCCGGCGATTGGGGATTCAGCCGGGCCGAGCCACTATCACGTCCGCCTCGCCCAACCCGCGCCCGAGCCGGCGGCGCTCGCCCCTCCAGCCGGTCCGGACCAGGGCCTGGTCGAAATACCTGATGTCGAAGCCGAGCTCGAGCCAGCCGTGCGTCCGGCTCGACCACACCGACAGCGTCGAGCCGCGGCCCCACGGGTAGTCCAGTGGCTGCACCGGCTCGGCCGCGAAGAGGACGGCTCCGCCGGGTCGAACGATGTCGTGCAGCCGACGCAACATGGCCAGGTGGTCGGAGCAGTGGTGGAAGCTCTCGAAGAACACCGCGGCGTCGAAGCGCCGCTCCGGTGTGAAGCCGAGCATGTCCCCCTGCACCACGGTGATGGCCCGGGACCGCCCTCGCACCGTTGGGCAATGAGCCGGCAGAACTTCTCGTCGAGCTCCACCACCGTCACGTCGAGCCCGGTCGCCACCAGATCGCGGGTCAGGTTGCCCCACCCCGGTCCGAACTCGACCACCCGCCGCACGCCATCGGGACCAGGCGGTTCTCCCTGCGCCAGGCAGTGGAGCACGTGCCCGCGTGCAACCAGGTCCCGCCCCACCAGCGCCAGTGACGCGCTCTGGTACGGGAATGGCCGCATCACCGCCGCGGCCAGGTCGAACGGCGAGCATTCGTGCGCCGTGTCGTAGCCCTCCCGCCCCGAGATGCGCCGGTACAGGTCCCACGTCCATTCCCGGTAGGCGTCGGAGAAAGGGTCGTCGGGCGGCGTGGCAGGCATGGTCAGCACCAGCGAGCCCAACACTGCGTGCGCCTCGTCCGGACTGGTGGCCATGAGCGCGGTGGCCCGGGCCAGCTCGCCGTCGAGCTCGGCCAGTGTGACCTCCCTTGGCCCAGGACGGCCGAGGACGCTCCGGACCCGTCGGCGCGGGCCGGGCGGCAACGCATCGACGGCCCGGCCGGCCAGGTGCGCGGCGCGGGCCGGAAGAGTGCTCACCGCGCCGCGGTCCCCGGACGCTGCCGATCAAAACGACGGGGTCGGTATCGGAGTCGCCTCGAACGTGCTCGCCGTCGCGCCGGTGATCCGGGACAGGTTGCGCTCGCCGAACGCCACCTCGTGCGGCTGGGCCAGGTGGGCGTCGAGCCGTTCCTGGGACTCCCACACCTCGAAGAAGCGGAACGTGTTGGGCGACTCGAGGTCCTCGGACCAGAAGTACTCCACGCAGCCGACGTCGCGGCGGCTGGACTCGGTCACCTCGTCCAGGCTGGCCAGCACGTCCCCGCGGTCGGATGGGTCGAAGCTCAGCGACCCGGCGATGATGATCATGGCGGGAGGGTACCGCCGTCAGGTGCCCGCCACGCGTTCCAGGTCGTCCTTGACGAGCGTGCCGCCCTTCATGACGGCCAGCAGCCGTGCCTGGTCCTGCAGCACCCCGATGTCGCCCAGCGGATCGCCGTCGACCACCAGCAGGTCGGCCAGGTAGCCCTCGCGCACCCAGCCGAGCTCGTGCCCGCGGCCCATGAGCTCGAAGCCGTTGACGGTGGCCCACCGGATGACGTCCAACGCAGGGATGCCCGCCTCCTTCACGTAGAACTCGAGCTCGTCCGCGTAGCGGCCGTGGGGCAGGCTGATCGCCCCGTAGTCGTCGCCGATCAGCAACTTCACGCCGGCCGCGTTGGCCACGGGCAACGCAGCCAGCGCCCGCTCGATGTCCTCGGCCATGGCGGCGGTGAAGCCGAGGCCGCCCGCGCCGCCGCCCATCATCTCGGCAAAGCGGGCCGGGAAGAGCTGGCTCGGCACCAGGAACGTCCCCGCCTCCACCATGCGCTCGATCGCCGCCTCGTCGAGCCCGTCGCCGTGGTCGACCACGTCGATGCCGGCATCGAGCGCCATGTGCAAGGCCTGACGGTTGGCGATGTGGCCCCGCACGAGCGCGCCACGCTGGTGCGCCGCCTCCACCCCGGCCGTGATCTCCTCGGGCGTCATCTCGGTCTGCTCGGCCGGCGCCACCGTCCCGTGGCCGCCGGTCACGAACATCTTGATGATCTCCGCCCCTTGCTTGATCTCCTCACGCACCGCTCGCCGGAACTCGGCCGGGCCGTCCGAGCGGTTGATGGCGCCGCGGGCGCCCACATCCCAGTACCACGGGAAGCTCTTGTCGCCCGCGTGACCGGTCGTGCTCACGTCGCGGCTGCCCGCCATGAACCGCGGCCCGGGGAACAGGCCCTCGGCGATGGCCGCCTTCATGGATGCGTCGATGGCGAACGGAGCCCCGGCGCTGACCGCACCGGTGAAGCCGCACCGGAGCAGCAGCTCCAGATGGTGCGCCGCTCGCACGGCCTGGAGCGCGGGCGGCTCCTCCAGCCCGAACGGCGCGGTCTTCGAGCCGAGCTCGTTGTAGGTGGCGTGGAAGTGCGCGCTGACCATGCCCGGCATGACAGTGCGCCCGCCCAGGTCGAGCACGCGGTCGTCGGGACCAACCTCCACCGGCGTGCCCGTGCGCACCCTGGCGATGCGTCGCCCCTCGATGACGACCGTCGTCTGCGGTCTTGCGCCGTCGGCGTCGACGACCGTCGCCCCGGAGAGGACGACCCGGGCCACGTCCCGCGACGTCCGGTTCTCGTCGGCCTTCACCACGCAGCGCCTCCGTAATCGCGTCACTCGGTTGGGGGTGGCGGGAACGCCACCCCTCGCCGTTCGGACGATAACGCATCGTGGCGTCGCCGGGTCCTTGCCCGCCCCGGAGGGCCGTGGGCCGCTGGTCTTCTCCCGCAACATCGGGACCGAGCCGCCGGGACGGCCGCCGCGCTGTCCCCCCCTCGCACCCTGACGCGGGGCGCGGCGCTTCCCCTAGGGTGGGCCGTTCAGCACAACGCGGGGGTGGACCATGACGTACCGGGTCATTCAGTGGGCGACGGGAAACGTCGGCCGGGCAGCCATTGAGGGGGTCGTGACCCATCCCGACCTCGAGCTGGCCGGGTGCTGGGTGCACTCGGAGAAGAAGGAGGGCCAGGACGCCGGGACGCTGGCCGGGCTCGAGCCAATGGGCGTCGTCGCCACGACGGACGTGGACTCGCTGCTGGCGCTCGACGCCGACTGCGTCGTCTACAGCCCCATCTTCGCCGACGTGGGCGTGGTGACCCGCATCCTCGAGTCGGGCAAGAACGTGGTGACGCCGCTCGGCTGGTTCTACCCGCCCGGCGACGAGCGGGCTGAGCTGGACGCCGTGTGCCGCGCCGCCGACGTCACCCTGCACGGCACGGGCATCCATCCCGGCGGGATCACCGAGCGCTTCCCGCTCATGGTCTCGGCGCTGTCGAGCGCCATCACGCGGGTGCGGGCCGAGGAGTTCTCCGACATCCGCACCTACGGCGCCCCCGACGTGATCCGCGACTGGATGCTGTTCGGCAAGACACCGGAGGAGTCGCGCCAGAGCATCATGGCCGAGGCGCTCGGGGCCGGCTTCCGCCAATCGGTCCACATGGTGGCCGACGAGCTCGGCTTCGACCTCGACCCGTCGTTGCGCACGACCCACGAGATGGCGGTAGCCACCGCCCCGATCGACTCGCCCATCGGGCCGATCCAACCCGGCCTGGTGGCGGCGCAGCGCTTCCGCTGGGAGGGCCTGGTCGACGGGGAGCCGGTGATCACCGCCGCGGTCAACTGGCTGATGGGCGAGGAACACCTCGACCCACCCTGGCGCTTCGGCCCCGACGGCGAGCACTTCGAGGTCGAGATAACCGGGGACCCCGACTGCTTGGTGTCGTTCCGCAAGCTGCACCCCGACTCCATCGAGAGCGGGCTCGAGCGCAACCGCGGCATCGTGGCCACCGCCATGCACTGCGTCAACGCGGTGCCCTACGTGTGCGTGGCGCCGTCCGGCCTGCTCACTTACCTCGAGATGCCGCTGGTGGCCGGCCGCGCCGCCGCCTCGTTGCGCCGCGGCCGGAGGGCACCGGCGTCGTGATCCTCGAGCGCTTCCGCCTCGACGACCGCGTGGCGATCGTCACCGGGGCCGGTCTCGGCATCGGGCGGGGCATCGCCGTGGGTTTGGCCCAGGCCGGCGCGAACGTCGTCCTGGCAGCGCGCACGACCTCGGACCTCGAGGAAGTGGCGGCGCTGGTCGAGGCCCAGGGCCGCCGGGCACTGGCCCTGCCGACGGACGTCACCGACCTGGGCCAGCTCGAGCGGCTGGTGGAGGCGGCGGTGGGCGAGTTCGGCCGGCTCGACATCGCGGTGAACAACGCCGGCGGCGCCATGCCGAGGGCCGCCATGGACACGAGCGAGCGCTTCTTGGAGGCGGCCTTCCATTTCAACGTCACGGCGCCCTTCATCCTGACCAAGCTGGCGGCCCGCCGCATGGTGGACACGAGCGGCCATGGGGCGATCGTCAACATTTCGTCGCGCTCGGCCAGCATGACCCAGACCAGCTTCGCCGCCTACGGCGCCGTCAAGGCTGCGCTCGACCGCATGACGCGCAACGTGGCTCCCGAGCTGGCGCCGCGGGTGCGCGTCAACGCCATCGACGTCGGCGGCGTCGCCACCCGCTCGCTCGACATCGTGCTGACCGACGACACGCTCCGGAGCCAGTTCCTGGCGGGGACGCCGATGGGCCGGCCCGGCGAGCCCGAGGACGTCGCCTGTGCCGTGCTGTACCTGGTCTCGGACGCCAGCTCCTGGGTCACCGGCAAGGTGTTCGAGGTCGACGGCGGCTCGGAGTCGCCGGCCATCACGGTGCCGGTGCAACCGCTCGAACCCTCGCCCGGGGTCTGACCGACGCCGTGGCCGACCCCCGCAACGGCCCCGGCAACGGCACCGAGCCGTCGACCACCGTGCTGTGCTCGGGCACCCTCCGGCCCGAGATCCCCTTCGCCGAGCGGGTGGCCGCGGCGAACGCCGGCGGCTTCGGCGCCATCTCGCTGTGGGGCCGCGACTACGCGGATGCCCACGCCGAGGGGCTGCGCGACGAGGACATCCGAATCATCCTGGCCGACCACGGCCTGTCGGTGGCCGAGCTCGACCCGGCCTGGTGGTGGCCTCCGGGCGCGGCCGACGTCCACGTCCCGCCCGAGTTCGACGCCAGTCGTATCTTCGGCTTCGGCGAGGCGGAGTTGTTCGCCGTGGCCGAGGCGGTCGGCGCGCGCTCGCTCAACGCCGTCGACGTCTTCGGCGGCGAGTGGACGCTCGACGAGGCGACTGAGGCCTTCGCCGGCCTGTGCCAGCGGGCGGCCGAGCACGGCCTCCTGGTCCACCTCGAATTCCTCCCCTGGTCCAAAATCCCGGACCTGGCCACGGCCTGGCGTGTCGTGCGCAACGCGGACCAGCCCAACGGGGGCCTCACCATCGACGCCTGGCACTACTTCCGCAGCCGCTCGGACTGCACCGGCCTGCTCCGCACCATCCCGGGCAGCCGCATCCTCGGCCTGCAGCTCTGCGACGCCCCAGCCACGCCCGAGGCCGACTTCCTGCACGCCACCCTGCACGAACGCCTGCTCCCTGGTCAGGGCGAACTCGACCTGCGCGAGCTCGTGGCCGACCTGCGGGCCACCGGCACCGCCGCCCCGTTCGGGGTCGAGGTGTTCTCGGACGCCCTGGACGCGCTGCGGTCGGAGGAGGCCGGACGGCGAGCCGGAGCAGCGCTGCGCCAGCTCCTGGACGCCACCGCCTGACCCAGGTCCGCGAGGATGTCCGCCATGGCGCGCATCGTCCTGGTCCACGGAGCCTTCAACGAACTGTGGGGCCCCAACGAGCTGAAGGCTAAGTGGCTGCCCGCCGTCCGCGACGGGCTATGGCACCACGGGGTCGAGCTGGGAGCCGACGACCTCGAAGTCTGCTTCTACGGCGACCTCTTCCGTCGGCACCCGGGGACAGAGGAGGAGGAGCTGCTGGCCGAGTCGCGGCCGGGTGTGGCCGAGGCGCTGCACGACCTCGCGGACGCGGACGTCCTGGCCGCCCTGGGCGAGGTGGCCAGCCAGGCCACGTTCGAGCGCACCGTCGACATGGCCACCGTCATGTTCACGGAGCCCGATCTGCGCGACCGCCTACGCGAGCGCATGGAGCGGTCGATCAGCGACGACACCCGGGTGTTGGTGGCGCACTCCTTCGGGACGGTGGTGGCCTACACGGCGCTGGTCCACCACCCCGAGTGGCCGGTCCGCACCCTCGTGACGCTCGGCTCCCCACTGGCCGCGGCGATGATCTTCGACAGCCTGGACCCGGCCCCGGTCGACGGCGTGGGCGCCTGGCCCGGCCCGGTCGAACGCTGGGTCAACATACGTGCGCGCAACGACAAGGCGTGCGCCTCGTCACTCACAGAGAAGTTCGGGGCCCGGGTCGAAGAGCTGCACGTCGACAACGGGCACCGCATGCACGCGCCGGAGCCCTACCTCAACGCGCGGCCGACCGGCTTGGTGATCGCCGAGGCGCTGCGTGCGTAGGGGCGAATACGTTCGCGGTGCGGGCCGCGAGCAGTTGCGTCAAGTCCAAATCGAGACCCCTCTGTCCTTAGGGGCCAGGTCAGGCGACCCGAACCGCGTTCAGGGACTCGATTCTTATCGGCACGGTCGTCACGATGAATCGAGCGGAGCGACAATGACTTTGAGTAGTTTCGCCAAAACGGATCGCTGGTCCTTGTCGAGCCCACTCAGAAGTGCATCCTCCCTGACTACGAGATCCCTGAGCGCGCTGTCCACTCTCCTGCGGCCGTCAGCGGTGAGGCGGACTCGTACCGAGCGGGCATCCTGCGGATCAGGTTTGCGACGGACGAGTCCCCGCTGCTCGAGATGATTGAGCCGGTTCGTCATCGTTCCCGAGGTGACCAACGTCAGCGCGAGGAGTTGGCCCGGTGAGAGCTCATGTGGCGGAGCGACGCGGCGGAGCGCCGAGAGCACATCAAAGGTCCACGTCTCGAGATCATGCCGGGCGAAGATGATGGATCGTTGACGTTCGAGGTGCTGGGCCAACCGCGTCACGTGCGAGAGGACCTCGAGCGGGGACACATCGACACCGGGAAGTGCCCGGCGCCATCCCGCTACCAAGTATTCGACTTCATCTTCCACCGGTCTCCTCGGGCCGCAGTGCCGAATTCTACCTTGACATCAAGAGATAATGGGAGATACTATCTTCATGTCAAGATACAAAAGGGGCGGATCAGATGCCTGCGAATGGTCGAGCTGGAGATCAAAAGACGTCTCGATCGGGGAGCTTTGGTGCCGTAGCGTCGACGTTTGATCGCTTCCGGCCGGCCCCACCCCTGGAGGCAATTGAGTGGATGTTGCCCGCTTCGGCCAAGAGCGTCGTTGATCTCGGAGCTGGAACCGGAGCGATGACCAAGGACCTCGTCACGAGGCTCGATCGTGTCGTCGCGATCGAGCCCGATGATCGCATGCGCGAAATCTTGGCGAGCAACGTGCCCGGAGTGACCGCCCTCCGTGGTACCGGTGAGTCGATACCACTACCTGCCTCTTCGGTCGACGCGGTAGTGGCCGCCTCGTCCTGGCACTGGATGGACGCGGAGCGAGCGCTGCAAGAGGTGGCGAGGGTCCTCGTGGCCGGAGGAACCCTGGGCGCCGTATGGGCCGGACCCGATCCCGACGGGCCGTTCGTGCTGCAGGCGCAAGCGATGCTGTCGGAAATGTCGTCCGACGGGGTGAAGGTCGAGACCCGTCCTCAGGGGGATCTGGACCTGAGCAGCGAGGTCCTGGACACGGAAAACAGAGTTGACACGGTCTTGCGAATCCCGGCTGGCTCTCCCTTCGTTCAGCCAGAGCACACATCGTTGACATGGGATGTCGCGCTCACCGCCGACGAACTCATCGGGCTGCTCAACACCTTCAGTTGGATCATCACGATGCCTGATGATCGCCGCGCCTATGTCGTTTCTGAAGCTCGGCGAGTGCTCCGTGACGGTCTCGGAGTCTCGGGTGAGGTGACGGTTGACGTTCAGTATCGATCTGAGGTGTGGCGAACCCACCTGGCCTAGAACTTAGCAAGCTCTGCCGACGCCGGATCCTCTCTGCTTTCACCTCTACCGCGCCGCGGAGCGTCCCGCCCGGGCCCGCTCGGCCGCGTGACGACCGGCGCGCCGGCCGAAGAACGAGCCGTCGCCGAGGCTGATACCGCTGGCGTAGTCGTGGGCGGCCAGGCTGGCGGCGGTCCGGCCCGCCGCGTACAGACCGGGAATGCGACCACCCGTATCGGCGAGCGCAGCGCCCTCGGGATCCGTCTTGAGGCCGCCGAGCGTGAAGGTGGCGTAAATGGCGCCGTGGTCGACGCGCAGGTCGATGGCACCGATGCCGCTGGCCGGCGGCACGCCGATGGGCTGCAGGTAGGGCGCGCGCTTGTGGAAGGCCGGATCGGCACCTCGGGCCGCGGCCTCGTTGTACTCGCGCACCGTACGGGCCAGTGCGTCGGCCGGGACCTCGATGTCGGCCGCCAGCTCCTCCGGGGTGGCCGCGGCGTAGCGGATGCGAAGCCCGAGGAGGTTCGGCTCGTGGATGACGTCATCGGTGATCATGTAGACGATGCCGTCGTGGTCGCGCAGGGCCTGGAGCCCGATGCGACCGGTGTAGGTGTCCTCGTTGACGAATCGCTCGCCGTGGCGGTTGACCAGGATCCCACGCGCCAGGCGGTGGGGCGGACCGAGCGGCAGCGCGCACTCGAAGGCATGGAGCCTGGTCGTCACTGCGCCGGCGCCGGCGCCCATGCGGATCCCGCGGCCGTCGTCGGCCGGGGTGCCGATCCGCCAGGCGGCGTCGGGGACGTGGGCCAGTGGGCAGTGCTCGGCCACCATCGCCTCGTTGTGGATGAACCCGCCGGTGGCCAGGATCACGCCGCCCCGGGCTCGGATGGCCCGGAAGCCGTCGTCGGTCCGTACGTCCACCCCGACGACCTCCCCGCCGTCGACGACCAGCGCTTCGGCCCGGGCGTCGGCCACCAGGCGGGCGGCGCCGGTCGACACGGCGGCACCGAGGCGCTCCATGAGGAAGCGGCCGGCGGAATCGATGTACTGCGGCTTGTGGCCGCGCGGCACCGGCACCGCCAGCTCGTCGAACGGGTGGCTGTCCTCGCCGCCGCTGAAGAGCAGCCCGGCGTCATCGGCCGACTCGCGGTTCGGCTCGTCGCAGAACGCGGCGCGGAACGGCACCCCGACGGAGACCAACCAGTCGAAGTGCTCCGGCGAGCCCGCGCAGTAGGCCTCAATGCGGTCGTCGTCCGCGCCGGGCCCGAGGGCGGCCCGGAGGAACGTCGCCATGTTCTCGGGTGAGTCGGCGAAGCCGCAGGCGCGCTGGAGGGCCGTGCCGCCGCCCAGGTAGATGAGACCACCGGAGTGGGCCGACGTCCCGCCGGGCCCGGCGCCGCGCTCGACGGCCAGCACGTCCGCTCCCGCCTGGCGCGCCGCCACCACTGCGGACGCGCCCGCAACGCCCAGGCCCACCACGACCACGTCGACCGTCTCGTCGAAGCGGACCTCGCTGGACGCCAACGCCGCGATCGGCTCCATCCCTCTCCTGGCCTGGCTCAGGACGCGACGAGCCGGCGCACGCCCCTACCGCGCCCGTCGCCGCAGCGACGCGTCGGCGATGGCCGCCGGCACCCACCCCACGTCGGTGTCGTTGAGGTCGGTGCCCGGCTTGACGATGTCGTCGATGCGGTCGAGCACGTCGGGGCTGAGGCGCAGCTCGAGCGCCGGCAGCTGCGACTCGAGATGCTCCATGGTGCGCGGCCCAATGATGGGCGACGTCACCGCGGGGTGCTCGAGCACGAAGCCGAGGGCCAGCTCAATCAGCGTCAGCCCGGCCTGGTCGGCCAGCTCGATCAGCTGGGCGACCGCCTCCAGCTTGGCCTGGTTGCCCGGCCGCTCCAGATCGAACAGGGGCGGCAGCGCGGCGGCGCGGCGGCTCGTGTTCGCCTTGCCCGGGCCGAACGCGCCCGACAGCCACCCGCCGGCCAGCGGGCTCCACGACAGCACGCCCATGCCGTACCTCTGGCACATGGGCAGCACGTCCTTCTCGATGGACCGCACGAGGATGGAGTAGGGCGGCTGCTCGGTGACGAAGCGCTCGCGGGACCGCCGCTCGGCCACCCACTGCGCCTCGACGATTTCGTGGGCCGGGAAGGTGGAGCTGCCGAAGTAGCGGATCTTGCCGGCCCGCACCAGGTCCGTCAGCGCACCCAGCGTCTCGTCGATGTCCGTCTCGGGCGAGGGCCGGTGGATTTGGTACAGGTCGATGTAGTCGGTGCCGAGCCGGGTCAGACTGCGGTCGCACTCGGTCATGATCCAGCGGCGCGAGTTGCCCTGCGCGTTCGGGTCCCTCCCCATCGTCCCGTGCACCTTGGTGGCCAGGACGACCTGGTGGCGCTTGATCTGCGCCAGCGCCTTGCCCACGATCTCCTCCGACTCGCCGCGGGAGTACACGTCCGCCGTGTCGATGAAGTTGATGCCAGCGTCGACGGCGCGATGGATGATGCGAATGGAGTCGTCGTGGTCGGTGTTGCCGAAGGCACCGAACATCATCGCTCCGAGGCATAGGGGGCTTACCTTGACGCCGGTGCGGCCAAGGGTGCGGTATTCCATGGAGGTCTCCTCAATCGGGTAGTGGTGCCGAATCTACCCAGGGGCCTGGCGGCCCGCCCCGCGCGCCTGCGTCAGTGTCCGAAGCGGGTGCAGGCGTCGGCCGCCGCCCACAGCAAGGTCGGGTCGCCGCAGCGGCGGAACGAGCGCAGCGCGGCCTCGGTCAGCTTTATGGCGTGCTCGTCCCCCGACGCCACCGCTCGGTCCACCAGTTCCTGCTTCGAGGCGGCACCCTTGACCGGCGCCGGCCCGTGCCGGTCGACGGCGTAGGCCACGTGGAGCGCGGCGACGGCCTGCCACACGTAGCCCAGCGCGGCGTCCAGGTCCTCGTCGGCCAGCCAGGGCAGCAGCAGCTCGCAGGCCAACGGCGACGTGACGGAGTGCAACAGGCCGATGGCGCCGCCGCCGTCCGCGTTGCGCAGGTAGGCCAGGGCGCCGCCGGCGGCCAAGCGGTCGAGCAGGTCGACCGGCACTCCGGTGCGCCGCAACGACGCCACCCCCTGCTCGAACTCGTCGGCGATGGCGGTCACCTGGGCCACCGTGTCGCTGATCAGCAGCTGGGTCGGCGCGTCCTCGGGCAGGTAGGGCAGGGCGGCCAGGGCCTCGGCCACGTTCTGCTGGCCGATCAGCAGCGGCGGGCCGGGTAGCTCCTGGTACTGCGACGCCCAGTAGGCCAGGGCCTGGGCGACCTCGAGCCGGCGGGGCGGCGTATCGGCCGCTCCCAGGGCGCGCAGGGCGTGGCCGGTCCGGATGAGCCCGTGGGTGGCCGCGCCGACGGCACCGGGCAGGAGCCGGGGCACCCACTCCCCCATGACGGCGGCGACCGGCCGGTCGGCCACTTCCCGCTCGAACAGGGCCAGCCACTCGGGGTACCGGTCCGCCCGGCCCAGCGAGGCCGGCCATTCTTCCTCGGACAGGGGCCGCTCGGCGGGGGCCGGTGCGTCGTCGAGCCGGATGGCGTACCGCTTGGCCCAGCCCTCGATGGCGTCGGCCCGGCCCAGGTTGGCCAGGGCCTCGGCCGCCATGGGGCCGTGGTTGGAGAGACCCAGGGGCCCGTACTGCGGTGCCGTGGCGGCAAAGACGGTCAGGGCGTCGTCCAGCGCATTCACCCGCACAGCATCCCCCTTCCCGGACAGGATTTCTCCCCCCAATTATGGCCAGGCGTCACGCCTGTTGCCCAGCCGGGTGCCGCTACGATCCGGCCTTCGACGACGGGAGGTCCGATGACGACGCCGCCACTGCACGGGTTGAGGATCATCGAGTGCTCGGCACTGGGTCCGGCCCAGATCACGACGGCCCTGGTCGACCTGGGCGCCGAGGTGATCAAGGTCGAGCCCCCGGCAGGGGACTACATCCGCGAGATGACCTGGCCCATCGTCGAGGGCGTCTCGCTGATGCACCTCCACCTCAACCGGGGGAAGCGCTCGCTCGTGTTGGACCTGCGGACCGAGGCCGGGGTGGCCATCTTCAAAGAGCTGGCCACCGGGGCCGACGTGGTCGTCGAGGCCATGCGGCCGGGCTCGCTGGCCCGGCGTGGCCTGGGCTACGACGACCTGAAGGCCGTGAACGCCAAGATCGTGTTCTGCACCATCTCGGGCTACGGCATGACGGGGCCCTACCGGGACTACCCGAGCCACGGCGTGGCCTACGACACCTGGGCCGGCATCGTGAAGGTGGCCACCGACGACGACGGGTTCACCTACATCCCCGAGCACGTCTCCATCGGCATCAACGCCGGCCCGCTCTTCGGGGCCCTCGGCATACTGGCCGCCGTCCTCCGCGCCCGCGACACCGGCGAGGGCTCCTACATCGACATCGCCCAGTCCGACGCCGCCGCCGCCATGGACTGGTACCGCTCGGAGAGCTTCCGGGCCTACGAGCGGCCGCAGTCCGAGGTGACGGGCAACAAGGCCGACAACTACGAGCGCCGCGCCCCGGGCACCGCCGGCATGGTGGAGGGCGTGCGCTACCAGGTCTACGAGACGGCCGACGGCCAGCACGTGCTCTTCATGGCCTCCGAGCAGGCCTTCTGGAAGAACTTCTGCGAGGGGGTCGGCCGCCCGGAGCTCTTCGAACGCTGGCCCGGCTCCAAGTACGCCGACCACGCCCGGGGCAACCGCGAGCTGCAGCGCGAGCTGCGCGACATCTTCCGCACCAAGACGGCGGAGGAATGGCTCGAATTCGGCGGGCGGGTCAACACGCCGATCGCCCCGGTCAACACGCCGCGGACCCTGCTGGAGGACCCCCAGTTCGCCGACCGGTTCCCGCTGCTCCCGGCGGCGGACCTGGGCAGCGACCAGATCTTCACGCCGCTGCACTTCGTCGGCGAGGACCTGCCCGCACCGGCCAAGGCACCGACGGTCGGCCAGCACACCGAGGAGGTCTTGCGCTCGGTCCTGGGCTATGACGACACACGCATTGCCGCCGCGCGCGAGGGTGGTGCGTTCGGATCCGACGCCGCGGGCGGCGGGGAATAGGAGAGACCTGATGGAGAGAGTCCGGCTGGGGGTACTCGGCGCCGGCAACATCGCGGTCATGAACGTCAAGGGGTATCTCGAAGACCCCCGCTGCGACGTCGTGGCCGTCTGCGACACCGACGAGGCGGTGGGCCGCCAGGCCGCCGACGACTGGGGGGCCGAGACCTTCTACCGGGACCTGGACGACCTGTTGGCCGACGACTCGGTCGACGCCGTCGAGATCCTGACGCCCACCTACCTGCACCACGACCACGTCATCGCGGCCCTGGAGGCGGGCAAGCACGTCTCGGTCCAGAAGCCCATCGCCAACTCGGTCGAGGACGGCCTGGCCATGCAGGTGGCGGCGGACCGGGCCGGGCGCACCCTGCGGGTCAGCGAATGCTTCGTGCACTATCCGCCGCTCGAGCTGGCCAAGCGCCTGGTGGCCGACGGCGCCATCGGCAAGCCGACGTCGCTGCGCATCCGCACCCTGGTCGGGCAGACCGACTCGGCCTTCCAGGCCGCGCTGCGCCCCGAGGGCTACGGCTGGCGGCTCGACAAGCGCAGCGCCGGCGGCCACCTCTTCGACGACATGGTGCACAAGTACGCCATGGCGTTGTGGCTGCTCGACCTCGACATCACCTCGGTGCAGGCGGTGGTGCGGCGGCGCGACCTCTTCTTCGAGCCCTGCGCGGTGATCTTCGAGTACGAGGACCCCGAGGTGCTCGGCACCATGGAGGTGCAGTACGCGCCCAGTTCTACATGCGGTCCTCCTACTACGGCGCCGACGAGTTCTTCGAGATCACCGGCGACGAGGGGCAGATCTGGGTCACCCGGGCCACGGGCGAGATGCTGGACCTGGCACCCGTCATGCTCTTCACCGGTACCGCCAGTGAGCGCAAGACGACCGAGTTCACCGAGGTCGACGCCGACTGGGGCACCGGCTTCGTCCGCTCGTCCCAACACTTCGTCGATGCGCTGCTCCGGGGCGCGCCGGCGGCCATGACGGCGGGCGAGGCCACCGACGTCCTCAAGCTCTGCTTCGCCGTCTATCAGGCGGCCGAGACGCGGCAGCCGGTCGACCCCCGCACCATCACGGGCATGGTGACCCCGTCGGGCTGGGGGGAGTGGTAGGGAGCCGCACCGCTCCTGCTCACTCCCAGGGCGGCGGGTCCACCTCGATCCGTCCCAACGAGGACCGCACCGTGCCGAAGCGCCCGTCGTCGTCCGTCCACTGGCGGCGTGCCGCAGAGACCTCCTCACGCGTGCGGGCGACGAAGTTCCACCACATGAAGACGGGCTCGGGGAACGGGACCCCGCCGATGAGCAGGGCGCGGGCCGGCTCGCGCACCCCGAGCGGGCACTCGTCCCAACCGGTCCCCAGGTAGGCCAGGACGCCGGGTTGGGCGACCCGGTCGCCCAACGCCACCTCGCCCTCCAGCACGATGAGCGCGTATTCACAGTCGGGGCGCAGCGGCACCACGCTTCCCGGGGACGACAGGTCGAGGTCCACCCCCAGGTGGTCGGTGTCACGCCGGGCCGGGGAGGCCTGGCCGTCGAAATCGCCGACCACCACGGTGACGCGGGCCCCGCCGAGCTCGAGCTGCGGCAGGTCGGCGTGATGCTCGAACGCGGCCGCGCCGTGCCGGGTCGACTCGGGTTGGGCCACCCACAGTTGAATCCCCTGCAGGTCGCCGCGATAGCGGCCCGTGTTCTCCTCGCTGTGCGCCACGCCGCTGCCGGCGGTCATCAGGTTGAGCTGGCCCGGCCGGATGACCTGGTCGGACCCCAGGCTGTCGCGATGGCGCAGCTCCCCCGACACGAGCCAGGTGACGGTCTGCAGCCCCATGTGCGGGTGCGGGCCGATGTCGGCCCCGTGCTCCTCGCTCACCGGGACCGGGCCCATGTGGTCGGCGAAGCACCAGGCCCCGACCGTGCGGCGGGGCCGGCGGGGCAGCACGCGGCGGACCGGCAGCTGGCCCACCGTCGTCTGGCGGCCCGGCTCGAGCGACACCTGGCGTGCGGCGGGGCTTCCCAGCTCGGCGGACGCCGCGGCGTCGTCGGTGGTGACGGGCCCGCTCATGACGTCTTCCTTCTACCAGCCAGCGCACCCCGGCGCGGAGCAAACCCTTAGTGTGCGGGCACCGAGAGGACGGAGCGCGCCATGGCGACAGCGGCGGAGGAACCGGAGATCATCGACGCCCGCGACGAGAGCCGCTTCGTCTATCGCGACGGCGACACGGAGGCCGAGCTGAGCTACCACCTCAACGGCAGCCGGCTCGTGCTCATCCACACCGAGGTCCCCGACGCCCTGGGCGGGCGCGGGCTCGGAGGACGTCTCGTCACGGCCGCACTCGAGCGGGCCGGACGGGAGGGGCTGACCGTCGTGCCGTGGTGCCCGTTCGCACGCGACTGGCTGGAGCGGCACCCCGACGCGGCCTCGCGTGTGGCCATCGACTGGGGGTCCACTCGGCCGGCGTCGCCCTGACGACGAATTCTCCGAGCTCAGGGGTCTGGCGCGCCGGCGAAAGCAAGCGCGCGGCCGCGGCGCGAACGAGCATGGCGTTGCGCCGAGCCGGCGCTTCCGGATGCCTGCTCAGCCTTCGGGAACGACAATGCCACGGGCCCCTGTCGTGACGCGCCCCCGCGTCGAGAAGCAGAAGCGCACGGTGGTGGCCTGCATCAGCTCGACCGGCAGGAGTCGTTCCAGGGCTGCTCGCCATCGGCCTGGTAGAGCGCGATGGCGAGGTCGTCCTGCTCGGCCGGAGTCGCCTGGTTCGGGGGGACGTTGACGAGCTGCGGCATGCCGGCCAGGTCGGCCGCTTCGTTCCACGTCGCCTGGCTGAATTGGAAACCCCCCATGTACGTGCCCCCCGGCGAAACGGCGTCGTAGTTGCCACTTGACTCGGCCTGCAGCACGCATTGGAGGAAGGGAGGCAGCGACGGGTCGCCCGACGAGGTGCCGGCGGCGCTTCCCTGTAGCGCCGTGGCTCCCTGTAGCACCGTGGCGGAAGGCGGCTGTGACGCGTCCAACGTGGCCGCTGCGGCAGCAGCCTTGGCCTGTGCCGCCCGGACTGCGGCTGCAGCAGCCGCGGCCTGTGCCGCCTGCTGCTGGGCCACCGCCACCGCGAGCTCGCCCGTGACCTCTGACTGCTCGGACGCGAGCTGGACCTCGGTCTGGCGCGCCGAGTTGGCCAGCGATGCCTCGCGGTTGGTGGTCGATTGGTCCTGCGCCTCTTGTTGCTCGAGCGTGGCCCGTTCGGCCTGCAACCCGTTCTCATCGGTGTGAAGGGCGTCCATGGTCAGGGTGATATCGCCACTCGCCACTTCTTCGTACTCCGTTCGCGTCGCTGCGTCGTTCTGGTCCCCCTCGAACAGCGCCGCGCTCCCGTCGAACTCCGGGTCCAAGTTGATGTAGGCCGACACCGCTTCGGACTCGAGCCGCTTGCGATCGCGACTCACCCGACTCATGTCGGCTCGGATCTGGTTCTCACTCGATCCGATGTCCGCCTCGTCGCGCTGGACCTTGCCGGTGTCGACGTCGTACTGCTGTTGGTACGTACCGATCTGGAGCTGATCCAGCACGAGATCCTGGCTGATCTGGGTCGCCTGTGCTTGGAGGTCGGACACTTGGTCGGCCGCGACGGGTCCCGTAGGCACGACCACCGTTGCGGTGATCGTGGTCACGAGAGTCAGGCCCACCATCCCCGTCCCAACACCGACGAGCCCCTGCACTCGGCGACGGAGACCTGGCTTCGTAGTCGGGCTCTTCTCAGCACCGGTCACGATTGGTAAAACGTTTAGTCGATTTTGGGTCGATTGTGCAACCCGTGGGGCTCAACGCCGCCGCCGTTCGGTCAACGAGAGGCGGGGCCGTCCATCTCTTACGGAGGGCAGACGATCCCGAGGATGGGACAGGAGTGCGCCCCGTCCGTGCCTGTCATGGGGCACCGAGCAGAACAACGTTGATGCCCGCCGACGGACTGGCGCCCTTGAGCTTGAACGCTGAGGTCGGCACGGATCCGCTCCGGTTACGGAGCGAAAAGGCGCTCCAATAGGTTTCTCCGCGCAGACTGAGCACCGCGCCGGCGTAGTCGAGGCAGGCCGTCGTGGTCTCGACTTTGATGCACTGCAGGGATCCGAAATGCTCACTCTTGGAGCCGTAGAAGCAAATGTGCCGTGCGCGTCCCGGAATGTAGGGCGTGATGGACAGCGCACAGCCCATCGAGTACTCGAATTGCGCAAGCCCGCTGCACGTCCGCGTGGTCGCTCCGGACTTCCGCGAACAGTCCCATGCGGTCTTCAGGCGGCTGAGTAGGTCGCTTTTGACGTGCCGCGAAGTCCTCATTCCGAGGGCCCGCCGGATCGTGTGGGTGTGGTTCAGGGCGTCCTCATGATGCCGATCTGTCCCTCTCCCTCGTGAAGTGGGCTGCTGCGATTGAACGGTCCTCAGGCCATCCGATTCGTTCCGACGTTCTCCCGCTAGCATCTCCAACAGAGGTCCGCGCCGCTCAGCACCCTGACCGAAACGCCGGCATCGGGAAGCGAACGGGTCGATGGACTGGCGTCAGCAGGCAGCATGTAAGGGTAAGACCAGCCCATTCTTCTCAAGGGATGTGGAAGACCTGGCGCAGGCCCGGAGACTGTGTGCGGGTTGCTCGGTGCGGGACGAGTGCTTCGAGTACGCCATGAGCGACCGGAACCTCCAGGGCGTCTGGGCCGGGCTCACCGCCAGGGAGCGACGGGAACTGGGCTGGGGGCGTGTGGCGTAGCAGCTGGATCACGGTGTCGACGTGCATCGAGCCAGGCTCGTTGCTCTGTTTGTTCAGGTTGCCAGACCAGCGAACGAAAGCCAAACCATCCGTCCAGCGCTGGATGCACGTGTTCTGATCCAAAGGTCAGGACCCGCCTTTGTCCGGCCGATTGCCCCGAAGTGAGTGACACGGTCAGGCCGGCGAAGGGTGGCACCGAGTGCCGCGAAGCAACGTTTTGCGCACTCGACGGAAGCTCTGGTGTCTTCGGTGACGCGTGGGGCGACGAGGTGGAGTTGCTGCGCTCGGGTAGCCACGCTCAATGGCGGTGTCCCCGCCTCGCGGCGCATGGATCTATGTGACGGGAACGTTGGCTGCGAGACGCGTACGTGACGACGATGGGAAATGCCCGGGCGTTCGCGCTCACTCCATTGACTTCCTCCCGCGATTCCTTACACTTCGCGCGCGGGTACAAGGTGTTGAGTGGTGTGCTCAACACGCTGCTTGAGCACGATCTGCCTCTCAACGTCGAGGTGCCCAAGACGTGAACGCCCAACATCCCGACTGCGAAGGAGACGACTGTGCCCACGACCGAAGCCGAAAGGACAATCAGGAACGGAAAGGCTGACGGCGCCGCGGAAGGCCTTGCCGAGAGCATCGCCCAGAGTTTCGAGGGACTGGCGACGATCGCCCGCACGCAAGCTGAGGAGTCCTTCAAGCAAGGCGAGAACGCGGGGCTGGTGCTCAAGGAACAGGCGATCGCCTCCATCAAGGCGGCGGAGGCGATCGCCCTTTCGGTGCTCTCTGCCCTCGCCGACATCACCGCGCCCCTCACGCCGAAGCTGCCCAGCGTTCTTCCGGTGTCCAATCTGGAGACGTTGGTGCAGGCGGGCTTCGACATCTCCGAGCAGCTGCTCAGCACCGAGCGCACCCTGGCCGAAGCGGCAACGAGGATGGTCATCGCACAGCGTTGACTGACCAAACCGTCAGGGTGTCTCGACGCCGCGAGACACCCTGAAGTGGCGGCAACACCTGGCCGTGAGACGGAGGTTTCTACACGCGCTCGAAGAACTCGACCAGGTGTCGCGCCGCCTCGTCGGCATGGGTGATGAAGCCGAGGTGGCCGGCACCGGCGATCTCCCGGTAGGCGCAGCCCGCGATGGTCTCCGACGCCTGACGCGCGTAGCGAGGGGGCGAGTCGACGTCGTGCTCGAAGGCGAGGATCAGGCACGGCGTGCGGATCTCGGGCCAGCGGGTCGTGCGGAGCGGGTCGGTCGACCAGGCCAGCGCCGCCTCGTACTGGCCCAGCCGGCCCGGGTTGGGCCAGACGGGCAATTCGCCCATGAAGGAGAGCCACGAGCTCACGACCTCGGAGTCCTGCAGGTCGGACATGGGGAGATAGCGCATCGTCTCGGTGGCGTAGAAGAGCGGCGGCAGGTCGTAGTCGAGCCGGGCCAGGTCGCGCTCGACGGTGGTGACGGCCACCTCCCACGCCGTGGGCCGGTTGGCGCTGCCCATGAGGGCGGCGGCGCGGACCCGCTCGGGGTGGTCGAGCACGAGGGTCTCGGCGATCCAGCCACCCATGGAGTGGCCCGCCACCCGTACGGGTTCGCGCCATTCGAGGTGGTCGAGCAGCGCAACCGCGTCGTCCGTCATGAGATCGACGCTGTAGGGCCCGGGCGGAGACGACGACGGGTCCACCCCGCGGTTGTCGTAGGTGACGACGCTGTAGCCGGCGGCGGCGAGCGCGGGCACCAGCGAGAGATGCCAGGCCGCCGCCGGCTGGCCGCAGCCGGCAATGAGGAGGAGAGGGTCCCCGTCGCCGCTGATCTCGTAACTGAGCGTGGCCCCGTTGGCCTCTACCTCAGGAATGGAGCACCTCCGAGAGGAGCTTGGGTGCCACGTTGCGACCGGTCAGGACGACCACCGTCTCCTTGCCGTCGGGGTCGGGCGCGATGATGCCGGCGCGCAGTGCGGCCACGCCGACGGCACCGGCCCCCTCGAGCACGAGGCCTATCTTCTGCGCCGAGAAGGCCATGGCCGAACGGATGTCGGTCTCGCTGACGGTCAGGATGTCCACGTCGTGGTCGTGCGCAATTCCGACGGTGACGGCGCCCGGCTCGAGGTTGCCTGCCAGCCCGTCGGCCACCGTCGGCTCGACGTGGATCGGCACAATGGCACCGGCCGCCACGGCAGCGCTCATGGAGGGCGACGCCTCGGACTCGACCCCGACCACACGCACGCCCGTCCCCTCGAGGGCGAGGATGATGCCCGCCAGCAGGCCGCCGCCGCCGCAGGGCACGACGACGGTGCCGAGGCCGGGCACCTGTTCGAGCAGCTCGCGGCCGAGCGTGGACTGACCGGCGATGACGTCGGGGTCGTTGTAGGGCGACACGTAGCGGCTGCCGTCCTGGGCGGCCAGCTCGAGCGCATGGGTCTCCGCCTCGCGATACCCCTCGCCGTGCAGCACCAGGCGCACGTCGAATTGGCGCAGCGCGGACACCTTGGCGGCGGACGCGCCGGTGGGGACGACGACCGTGACGCGGGCGCCGAGCTTGGCGGCGGCATAGGCCAGTCCGAGCCCGTGGTTGCCGGCGGACGAGGCCACCACGGCGCGCTCGGGGTCCTCCTCCAGGGTGGCCGACACGGCGGCCAGGCCGCCCCGCACCTTGAACGAGCCGGTGGGCTGGACCGTCTCCACCTTGACCACCACCGAGAGGCCGAGCTGTGGTGCCTCGACGATCGGCGTCACGGCCAGGAAGCGACGCACCACCTTCCACGCGGACTCGAACTGATGAGGCTCCGGCAGGGCGACGTCGCGCATGGGTCAAGTCTGTCCGAGACCGGCCTGGCATGCTGAACGCCGTGCAGCCCGGGTCGATCACCGTCGATGCCGCCACGGTGGTGGTCCACCCTGACACCGCGGCTCTGGCGCGGGCGGCGGCCGACGAGGCCTGCGTCGTCCTGCGGGCGGCGGTCGGAGCCCGCGGCGTGGCGCACGCCATGTTCGCCACCGGGAACTCGCAGCTGGCCTTCATTGAGACGCTGGTGCACGAGACCGAGGACGTGCCCTGGGCCGACACCGTGGTCTTCCACATGGACGAGTACGTGGGTATCGGCCCCGATCATCCGGCCGGGTTCCAGAAGTGGATCCGCGAGCGGATCGTGGAACCGGCGCAGCCCAAGGCGGCCTACTATGTCGGCGGCTTGGGCGACCCCGGGGACGAGTGCGCGCGCTACGCCGGCCTGTTGCGGCAGCACCCGCTCGACCTGTGCTGCCTCGGGATCGGGGAGAACGGCCATCTGGCCTTCAACGACCCGCCTGTGGCCGACTTCGACGACCCGCTCGACGTGAAGGTGGTCGACCTCGACGCGGCCTGCCGGCGCCAACAGGTCAACGAGGGCCACTTCCCCGGCCTCGACGCGGTCCCGGCGCGCGCCATCACGGTGACCGTCCCGGCGCTGCTGCGGGCGAGCCGGGTCCTGGCCATAGTGCCCGAGGCGCGGAAGGCCGAGGCGGTGCGTGCCGCCCTGACCGGCCCGATCGCGCCCAGCTGCCCCGCCTCGGCCCTGCGGACGATCACGCACGCCACCGTCCACCTCGAGCCCGAGTCGGCGCAGCTGCTCCCGGGCTGACGGGCGCGCCCTTCAACCGGCCGGCGGCGCGCGACAGACGCCGGCTCAGGAAAGCGACGCGCGCTCCCCCGTCACGTCGCAGAGGTGGTGGATCGGGTCGTGGACCATGTAGCGGCTGAAGGTGTCGACGGTGAAGGCCGCACCGTCGCTGCGGCGGCCCGGCCGCTGCCATTGCTCGCCGCGGACGGCGTCGAAGGCATCGGCCAGCTGGGCGGCCTCGTCACCCAGTTGGGTCGCCACGACGGCCGGATCCTGCGCGCCGTAGTCCTCCTCGAGGGCGGTGGCGTCCTGGTCCCAGTTCTCGAAGAGCGGGTCGTCCTCTTCGAGCATGAGGCCGAGGCGGTAGCGGAAGAGCGCGCAGACGTCGCGGACGTGGCAGGCGTATTCGAGCGCCGACCAGCAGTCGTCACGCGGGCGGCGGCGCAACTCTCCGGGCGGTGCGGCAACCAGCAGCCGGGTCCAAGCGCCGGCGTTGGTGCGCAGCAGATCGGCGACGGCGACGGCGCGCACGGTGGAGGCGTCGAGGCCGCATTCGGGACAGGGGCGCTCGAGTACCCAGGTCCAGTCCTTGTCGTCGGGCACGATCGCCACCTCAGGGTCCCTCGTCGCGATGGAGCCAGGCCAGCAGGTCGGCCGGGGCGAGCTCCGCCACGCGGGCGTGGTAGCGCGCCAGCTCCTCGTCGCCGAGCAGGCGAACGCCTTCGCCGGAGCCGCCATGGCGGAAGAAGGCACGCGGGTCCTTGATCACCCCCATGGCGTCGGGCACCGCGGCCTCCGCGTGCGCCCGCATGTCGTCGAATGTGGCCGCGTGCACCAGGGAGGGCCAGAGTGTCTCGACCTCGGGCAGACCGAGCAAGCGGGCCAGCCGGCGCATGGACCCGTCGAGGTCATGGAGCAGGTCGTCGTAGTGGACGAGCACGACATCGGACTCGGCCTGGCGCTCCCAGGCGTCGGTGAGGTGGAAGAGGATCCCGGGGAGAGAGTCAAGCTGCTGGCGAGGGTCGGGGTCCCAGTCGACGAAGTTGCGCAGCCACTGCTCGACCGGCGGGCGCGGCCGGCGCTCGGCCGATGCGTCGTGGGGGGCGACCGTTTCGGGCTCGGGCTGGCCGGTAAGCTCGCTCATGCGCTCACGGTCGATGTTGTCCCCCTGGTGGTAGAGGGACACGGCCATGTCGAGCGGATGCCGTCCCATGACGATATAGGTCACCTCGTCGTCCATGGGCACGCCGTCGAGCGGCGTGTGCGTCTTTATGACACGCCGGAACGGCTGAGCCTCCAGGAGCCCCCAAACGACCTCTTTGTGCTGGACCTTCCAGTCCAGCCAGGGAGAAAGGGCGCCCAGGCTGGCCGGCAGGTCCGGCGCCTGGTGGACCAGGAGGAGGCAGATCATCTGCATCCAGGTGGTGCCGGACTTGGACCGGGTGCTGATCACGATGTCGCCCTGGCGGAAGGGAAAGTCCCACCAGCGGGCGCTGTCCTCGTCGGGGGAGATGTAGTGGCACAGGGGTGAGGCCGCCGCTGCCGGGTCCGGCCGCATGACGCGGTCTTTTTCCATAATCCACAGCATGCCGGACGGGCAGCGGTCGTTGTACCTACGACGCAACCACATCGAACCCGGCGGGCAACGGCCGGGCAATAGCCGGTACGTAGCTTTCCGGCACGGAGATCTGGTGTGCCGGCCTCGGGGGTGGCCGGCACCACCTACGGAGGGGACATGACTATCGCCATCGCCACCGCGCGACTGGACCTGGGCGCCCCGGCGCCGGCACCTGCGCCGGGGCCGCGCCGCAAGCACCGGGTGCTCAAACGCGTCCTGATCGTCGCCGGCTCGGTCGTGTTCGCCCTGGTGGCGGCCGTGGGCGCGCTGATCGGGATCTCCCTCTACAAGATCGACCACGCCGTCCATCACGTGGGCGTACCGGCCTGGCTACTGGCCCGGGGCAAGAACGACCTGCTGGCCATCGTGAAGGGGCCCCACCACAGCGAGGAGGCCTACGTCTTCCACCAGGTGGACGGCGAGACCCGCGTCCTCACCATCCCGAGCAAGCTGGACCTGCCGATGCCCGGGGGCCGTACCGCCTCGTTGGGCTCGCTCAGCCTGCACGCCCCGTCGACCATCATCGACGGCCTCCGCCACCTGGGCATCCCGGTCAGCCACTACGTCGGCGTCGACCTGCACATGGTGAACCCTGCGTCGAGCCTGGGGCGACTGGCCACGGGGACCCTGTCCGTGACGTCGCTCATGACGGACCCGACGGGGACCAGCTCGCTGCTCGAGCAGGTGGCGTCGCACATCTATCTCGGCCCCGGGACGCCGGTGTCCGCGGTCCTGTCCCTTATGAACGTGCCCACGTCGCATCCCGTGGCGGTCCCGACGGACCTGTCGGTGCACGGCGAGGTGGTCCCGGCTTCGGCGTTCACGGCGGTGCTGCGCAGCTTCCTGTAGTGGGCGTGGTCTGGTACGAGTCGGGCGAGAGACGCTCAGGGTGGCGCGTCTGGCTACGGCGTGCCGCGCACCACTTCCTACCCGAGGACCCGGTCCTGGCGGCCGGGGACGCCGGTGCTCCCGGTGACGAGCGCCGTGGCGGGAACGGAGGTTCGGGCGGCGCAGAGCCGTCGCTCGATCACGTGCTGCGCAGCGCCGCCGCGGCGGGCGCCGTGCCCGAGCGCGACGAGGAATAGGCGGAACCCGGCGAACCGGTCAGTTGGTGGCGGGCGGCGGGGTGTGACCGAGCCAGCGGTCGAGGAAGGGCAGGGCCTCGGCGCCGTGCCACTGGTGCTCCCCCTCGAAGACGTCGTGCTCCAGGCGGTCGCCGGCGCCGAAGTAGTCGTAGACGATCCGGGTGCGTCGCACGGACTCGGTGGCGGCGGCCACCGGGAACAGGTAGTCCTCGGTGCCGGTCTCGACGAACAGTGCGCGGGGAGCGATGAGCGCGCCGAGGTCCTCGTGCTCGAGCTTGCCGAGCATGCCGAACATGATTTGGGAGCCGCACATGTTCCAGGGCATCTTGTGGCTCTCGGCCCACGAGGAGAAGTAGCCGCTCACGACGGCGGCCGTCACGCGCTGGTCGACGGCTGCGGTGAAGAGGGTGACGGTGCCGCCGTAGGAGATGCCGACCATCCCGAGACGGATGGGGTCGACCAGCGGGTGCTCCTGGAGGACGTCCAGGCACCGGCAGAGGTCCCAGACGTTCTGGGCCAGCGGGTTCCACCCGGCCATGGCGGCGTGCACCAGGTTGGTGTCGCAGGCGTAGTGGTCCTCTGGGTTCCAGTCCTGGCGCTCCCCGAAGCAGCGCAGGTCGGGTGCCAGGACGACATAGCCCCGCCGGGCCAGCTGGAGTGCGTAGTCGGCGTTGGGCATGTCGGTGTGCTCGAGGCCGACGGCCTGGGACTTGCCCGGCCCGTGGCCGTGGCAGGCGAGCACGGCGGGACCAGGCGGGGCGCCGGCGCGGTCGTCGGGGACCAGGAGATAGGCGGGCACCGACATGGTGTCCTCGGTGTCGAAGACGATCTTGTTGCGGCGGTAGCCGTCGCACTGGGTCGAATCCAGGGTCTCGGTGTTGAGCGGGACGGGCTGGGGCTGGGGTCCGAGGAGCTCCGTGAGGCGCTGGCGGCGCCCCTCGAGCCAGGCCGGGATGGCCTCGGGGACGCCCTCGGGGAGCGGGTCCTCGTGCGTGGTGGCGGCCAGACGGGTCATCCACTGGTACCAGGGCGAGTAGTTACGGGCCGGCGGGGCGAGGACGAGGCCCTCGGCGGCGGTGGCGGTGTCGTCGCTCATGCGCTGGCCAATGTAGGCGTGACCGGGCGGCGGCGGCCCCGGGGAGGCCCGATGGACGTCGTCAGCCGGGGGCGTCCTCGATGCCCAGCAAATGTTCTCGGTCGTGGTGGCGGCGTGCCCGCCGATGCCTCCGTGCGGAGACGGTAAACCGTCCGGTTAGGTATTAACGGTTGCGTTTAGCGTTTCGAGCCCGGTGCACCGGCCGACGGGCGCGGCGGGCAGATTCGGGCACAATGGCGCCGTGACCCTGGCCACCAGCATCGGCGTGCACCCGATTTCGCCCAACATCGGTGCGGAGGTCTCCGGCGTGGACCTCTCCGTCCCGCTGGCGCCCGAAGTGCTGGCGGCGGTCCGCCAGGCGTGGGTCACCCACCACGTGATCTTCTTCCGCGACCAGTCGCTGACGGCCGAGCAACAGGCCGACTTCGCCCGGCAGCTCGGCACGGTCACCGAGGCGCATCCCGTGCTGCCGTCGATCGACGAGAGCCGCGAGGTGCTGGCCATCGACGGCAAGGTCGACCGGGCCAGCTGGTGGCACACCGACGTGACGTTCCTGCAGACGCCGGCGATGGGATCGATCCTGTACATGCTCGAGGCCCCCGAGGTCGGAGGCGACACCATGTGGGCGAGCCTGCAGGACGCGTACGACGGCCTGGCCGGGCCGGTGCGCGAGATGTGCGACAAGCTCATCGCCATCCACCACGACCCGTGGTTCGCAGCCGATGTGGCGGAGCGGGGCGGCTACGAGTGGGACGGCGTGTGGCAGGAGAAGCTGCTCCCGGCCCTCCATCCGGTCGTGCGCACCCACCCCGAGAGCGGGCGCAACGGCTTGTTCGTGAACCGCCAGTTCACCCGTCAGATCTTCGGGTTCTCCGACAACGAGAGCAACGCCATTTTGGAGATGCTGTACCACCATTGCATCAAGCCGGAGTACACCTGCCGCTTCCGCTGGAAGGCGGGCTCGGTTGCCTTCTGGGACAACCGGGCCACCCTGCACTACGCGCTGGACGACTACGGCGACGCGGCGCGGTTCGCCCACCGGGTCACGCTGCGGGGCGACAAGCCGTACGGTCCGGCCATGCCGCTGCCGCCGGCCGCCTGATCGCCCCTGGTGGCGGCGGCCGGCCTCGGGGCCGACTTCGGCATCGCCGCGGCGGCCTTCGTCGGGACCAACATCGACAACTCCGTGGTGACCATGACGATGGTCGCCGGTGCGCCGCTGGACCGGGCCCACCGCATCGCGGCGGGCCAGGTGGCGGGCTTCGTGGTCCTCGTCGTCCTGGCCGCCGCCGCGGCCGCAGTCCTCTTCGAGTTCTCGCCCGAAGTGGTGGGACTGCTCGGGCTGGTGCCGCTGACCATCGGGGGGCGCGGGCTGATCGGGCTGTGGCGGCGGCCGGGCAAAGAGGAGGACACGCCGGGAACGGGCGCTCGGTCCAAGCGGCGCCGGCGGACGGCGGCGGACCGTGCGGTGGGCCGATCGTTCACCGCGGGCGCACTGGTGACCGTCGGCGCGGGCGGCGACAACCTGGCCGCCTACATCCCGCTCTTCCGCGTCGGCGGGGCGTCCAATGTGGCGGCCATCTGCCTCGTCTTCGTACTGGGCGAGGTGCTGGTGACCGCCGCGATATTGGGCGGGGGCCGGCACCCCAGGGCCCGTTCCGTCATGACGCGGTTGGGCGCCGTGGCGGTGCCGGTGCTGCTCTGCGCCATCGGCGTCCTGGTGATGCTGGAGGCAGGGACGTTCTCCCTGGTGTAGCGCCAGGGGACCACTCCGGAGTCGCTTAGGGTGGCGGAACTCATGGCGTCGGGAGGTCGCAGAATGCCCGAGGGGTGGGAGTGGGACGAGACGCTGTTCGAAGGGTCCGCGGCCTACTACCGCCAGGGCCGGCTGCCCTACCCCTCGGGCCTCCACGACGCCTTCGCGGGCGCGCTGGACCTGACGGGATCGCCGCGGCTGTTGGACGTCGGCTGCGGGCCCGGCATCGTCGCCCTCACCGTGGCCGACCTCTTCGCCGAGGTGGTCGGCGTCGACTCGGACGGTGCCATGCTGGCCGAGGCCGAGCGGCAGGCCCGGCGGCGCGGCCTGGGCAACCTGAGGTGGGTGAGGCGGCGGGCCGAGGACCTGCCGGCCGGGCTCGGGTCGTTCCGCTGCGTCGTGTTCGCCCAGTCGTTCCACTGGATGGACCGGGAGCGGGTGGCGTCGACCGTTTTCGACATGCTCGAGCCGGGCGGCGCCTTCGTGCACCTCAACCCCGTCGTCGCCGCGCCACCCGTGCCGCCCCCGCTGCCCTTCCCCGTGCCGCCGCGGGACGAGATCGACGCCCTGTGTCGGTCGTATCTCGGAGAGACCCCGCGGGCCGGCCGCGGGGTCCTCCTCCACGGGACGCCGAGCGGGGAGGCCGAGATCCTGCGCGGCGCGGGCTTCCTGCCCGCCCGCGTCGTGCCCGTCGAAGGGCGCGAGGTGCTGCAGCGCAGCGTCGACGACGTCGTCGCCTCCGTCTTCTCGGTCTCGGGCAGCGCCCCGCACTTGTTCGGTCCCCGGCTCCACGCGTTCGAGGCGGACCTGAGACGCCTGCTCCAAGCGGCCTCCGACGACGGCCGGTTCTCGCAATGGCTGGGCGACGTGCAGCTCGACGTCTACCCGCGCCCCTCGCGGGCGCGGGCGCGGGTGCGGTGACAGAGGTCCGGGTGGTGCGGCCACAGGGCACGGTGCCGTAGGTGAGCGATCGGGAGCACGATGCCGTGGTCCTTCGAACGGCAGGTTCCGCTCTTCGCCGGACCCCACTCCCCCTTCGCCCACCGGTCGGGCAGCCAGTCGTGGATCGAACCCTTGGGACCCGACATGATTGTGCTCGACGTCGCCTGCGGCGCCGGCCACGCGGCCGAGTCGCTGGCCGGCAGCGTCCGCCAGCTGATCGGCATCGATCTGACCCGTCCCCTCCTCGCCTTGGGGGCCGAGCGGCTGGCCGGCCAAGGAATCTCGAACGTGCTGCTCCAGGAGGGGGATGCCGAGGACCTCCCATTCGTGGACGACTCCTTCGACATACCCTTCTGTCGGAGCTCCCTGCACCACTTCGCCCACCCCGAGACGGCCGTGGCCGAAATGCTCCGGGTCTGCCGCGGCGGCGGACGCGTCGTCTTGTTGGACATCGTGCCGCCCGATGCCGCCGTGCGGGACCGCTTCGATGACGTGCACCGGCTGATCGACCCTTCCCATGTCAGGAGCTTCCTCGAGCGCGAGCTGGCGGCGCTCCTGCCCGGAGGACCCGAGGCCTTGACCTACGCCGACACGTTCTCCCTCCGGCTTCCCATCGACGTGGCGCTCATCGACCAGTCGGAGGCGGACACGGTCCGACGTCTCCTGCGCGAGGACATGGCGGGTACGGGTGAGCCGACCGGCTTCGACCCGGTCGACGAGGACGGCACGACAGTGGTGACGTTCACCACCTGCGTGGTTCACGGCACCAAGCCGGCGTGAGCCGGGCGACGGCGCTGCGGCAGACTGGTCGGTCGATGCAGACGGTCGAAATCGACGTCGACACCTCCCGGCAGCGGATCGTCGACCTGACGGGTGAGCTGGAGCGCTACTGCGCCGGGTTAGGCGACGGGCTGGTCAACGTGTTCGTGCCGCACGCCACGGCCGGCCTGGCCCTCATGGAGACGGGCTCGGGCTCCGAGGGTGACCTGGTCGCCGCGCTCGAGCACCTGCTGCCGCGCGACGGTCGCTACCGCCACGCCCATGGTTCCCCCGGTCACGGGGCCGACCACCTGCTCCCGGCCATCGTCAGCCCGTCGGTCACCCTGCCCGTGCTCGGCGGGCGGGTGGCGTTCGGCACCTGGCAGTCCCTGGTCCTGGTCGACCTCAACGTGGACAACCCCCGACGGCACGTGCGGTTCAGCTTCGTGCCCGCGGCCGGATAGCCCCTCGAGCGGTCCGCCGGCTCCCGGGGCGGCGGCCCCACCTACGATGGTGCTGCCATGTCCGACACCGTCGAAGCCCTGATTCTCGACCTGCTCGAGTGGATCGGCCCGGGCGCCCGCCCGGCCGGCGAGGTGCTCGAGGCGTGGCGCACGTCGTGCCCGCGCCTGCCGGTGTGGGAAGAGGCCAACGACCGCGGCTTCGTGGTCCGGCAGCGCCAGCACGGCGGCGAGACCATTGCGGTGTCGGCCGCCGGGCTCGGGCGCCTGCGGCGCCACCGGGTGCCGTCACCCGCCTGAGCGCGTCTGCCCCTCGCAGGCCGCCGCCGCCGCCGGCGCCCTACGGTTTGGTGGCCGTCACCGTGAAGTACAAGAGCGCATAGACGATCGGCGACCGGGCCACCGCGCGCTCCCACAACAAGATCTCCTCGTCCGTGAAGCCGCCCTGGCGTTGCCACATCCGCGGCCAGCCCGGCAGGCCGAACGCCAGGTCGGCCCGGGTCAGCAGCAGGGGAAAGGCGCGTGTCGCAATGTGGACGAAGCCCATTCGGTCCAACTGCTCCGGCAGCGAGGTCACGAGTCGGCCGTTGCGGTAGCCGACGTCCCGCCGCAGCGCCTTCACCCGGTCGGTGAGGGGAGGAGGCACGCCGGGCACGGAGATCACCAGCGTCTCCTGGTCGGGGTCGGCGATCACGAGCCGGCCTCCCGACCGGCAGACCCGCGCCATCTCCTGCAGGCAGGCGACGGGGTGGGCGACGTGCTGGAGCACCCGGTCCGCCCGCACGCCGCCGAAGCTCTCGTCCGCGAACGGGAGCGCCGATCCGTCGCCCGCCGCCACGCACGGACCGGCCCGGGACCGGGCGGTCAGGCACATGGTCAGCGAGGCGTCGACGCCCACCGCCGTGCCCGGCCCCGACCCGACCAGGTCCAGGCCCGGGCCGCACCCGACGTCGAGGACGGGCCCGCACCCGGCCAGCAGGCCGTGGATGTGCTGCTTGTAGGCCTGCACGTCGGGCCACGAGTCGACGATCTCCTGGGACACCACGGCGTACGCCGGGTCCGGGCTCCCGTCGACGTCGGCGTAGGTGTCACTCACGTCGTCATTCTGCCGCTGGGCGCCGGCGGCGACGCGGCCGTGCTTGACTGCGGTGACCCGCAGACGACGGGAGGACCATGGAGAACCTGGACGGCAAGGTGGCCGTGATCACGGGCGGCGCCAGCGGCATCGGCAAGGCGGTGGCCACGCGCGCCGCCGCCGAGGGCATGAAGGTGGTCATCGCCGACATCGAGGAGCGCGCCCTCAAGGAGGCCGAGGCAGAGCTGACGGGGCAGGGAGCCGAGGCGATCGCCGTCGTCACCGACGTGTCCGACGCCGCGTCCGTGCAGGAGCTGCGCGATGCCGCGGTGCGGCGGTTCGGGACGGTGCACCTGGTGCACAACAACGCCGGAATCGGTCTGGGCGGCGCGCTCTGGGAGGTGCCGGAGGAGGATTGGCGCTGGATCCTGGGCGTCAACCTGTGGGGCGTCGTCCACGGCATCGCGGCGTTCACCCCACTGCTGGTGGAGCAGGGCGAGGGGCACATCGTCAACACGGCATCGGTGGCCGGGCTGACGACGCCGATGTTCATGGGCCCCTACAACGCGACCAAGTTCGCCGTGGTGGCGATCTCCGAGACCCTCTACAAGGATCTCGGCGCGACCGGCGCCAATGTCGGCGTGTCGGTGCTGTGCCCCGGCTTCGTCCAGACCGGCATCGCGCGTTCGGACCGCAACCGTCCCTCGTGGGCCCCCGAGCGCGACGCGAGGACGCGGCCGACCTGCGCTCGTTCGTGCAGACGCTCGTCGACGGGGGCATCGCGCCGGACGCCGTGGCGGCACGCGTGCTGGATGCCGTGCGCACCAACACCTTCTACATCCTCACCCACCCGGAGCTGAACGAGGCCATCGCCGAAAGGGGCCGGGACATTTTGGAGGGACGCCCGCCCAGTTCGCCCGGCATCGTGTGAGCGCCGGCGCCACCGTGGCCGGCGCCCCTGCCGGCTCATGCGATCGGTGCGCCGGGGGCCACGTCCGGCACCTCGAGCAGCAGCACGGTGCCGTCGGGCTCGAGCGCGCCGAGCACGAGAAACTCGCTGGTGAACCCCGCGATCCGCTTGGTGCCGAGGTTGAGGGCGCCGACGACCAGGCGGCCGCGCAGCTCCTCCTGGGGGTAGTTGGTCACCTGGGCGCTCGTGGCCAGGACGCCGACCTGGGGGCCGAAGTCGACCCGCAGGCGCCAAGCCGGTTTGCGTGCCTCGGAGAAGGGCTCGACCTCGACGACCCGTCCCACCCTCAGGTCGAGAGAGAAGAAGGCGTCGGCCCCGACCTCGGCTTTGCGCTCGAGGAACGCCGGGTCGTAAGGACCCGCGGCGGGCGGCGGCTCCGTCATCTCAGGGTGTCACGACATTGAAGGCCCGGCCAGCCCGCTGACGGCGCCTCGACCTCGACTGACCCAACTCGAAGGCCGCGCCCGTGCCGCCCCTGACCGCCGTCACGGCAACACTCACGACTCGTCGCGTGCCGGCCACGGAGCAACCGGTCAGCTCGAAGGCAGCGGCTTGAAGGGCTCGAGGGTCACCCAGCAGGTGCCCTGCGGCTTGTGGTTCGTCTTCAGCTTGCACTGCGACGACGGCGGCACGTTGTTGTGGATCTTGACTATCTGGTACTGAGTCGGGCCGTACATCTTGTCCGGACCGAAGCTCCACGTGGGCGACAGCGTGCCCGGGTAGTTGGTGATCTTGGACATGGCCTCCACAAAGGTGCGTCGGTTCAGGTTCGAGCCGGCGTTCTTGGCCGCCTCGGCGAAGAGCCGGATGGCCCCGCACCACGCCTGGATCGGTCCCTGCTCCTCGATGTAGAAGCTCGTCGTCCCCGCGATCGGCTTGGGGTGGAACTTGTGCCACGTCTCGTAGCAGGAGCGCACCCCGGGGTCGTAGCCGCCCTGGGCCTCTGGACGGGCGTCGTCGAAGCCGCCGAGCGTCTCGGTCGTCACACCCTCCTGGCCGTTGAGCGCCTGCTCGTAGGGCTCGGGGATCAGCCCGAGCGCCACCTCAACGGTCGACTGGTAGTCACTCAGCAGGAGCTGGGGGTAGTACTGCTGCGAGGTCTCCGCCGCGACGTAGGGGAAGAACGCGTTCTCCGGCAGCAGTGGGAAAACGGACTGTACGCCCGCCGCCTTCAACTTCTCGACCGCCAGCTGTGCGTCCGAGCTGGTGGCGGCCGTCTCGTCGGGGTTGCCCGCCACTGTCTCGACGACCGGAGTGATCCCCACCTTCTTGAGATCGGGCATGAGGTACTGGTTCAGCGCCGCCTGGTCGGCCGCCTGGTCGGAGACCACGACGCCCACCTTCACGTTGTGGCCCAGGCGGCCCGAGCTCATGCCCCACTGCACGGTGGCGTCGAGGACCGGGGCCATGTCGGGCCCGGTCCACCATAGGTAGGGCGAGCCCAGCTGCGTCCAGTCACTGATGGTGGACCAGGCGCTGATCAGCGGGGTGTGGCCCTGCTGGGTCACGCACAACTGGTTGTCCCCCGTCCAGGTGCCGATGCCGTCGATGACAGCGAAGACGCCGGGGCTGCCCTGCGTCCACTGCTCGCACAGCGCCTGCATGTTGGCGTCGTTTGTCGGGTCGAACTGGACGATGATGGGGTTGATCTTGCGCCCGTTGATGCCACCCGCCTGGTTGATCTGGTCAACGAAGAGGTTGATGGCAGGGATCTGCTCGTTGTACTCCTTGTCTTCGGCGAATCCGAGCTTGCCCGCCAGGCTGTTTACGGCCACCACGGGGAAGACGACGTTGATGGACGTCTTGGACACGCCGCGGCTGCTCGTGCTGGCCTGGCTGACCGGAGTCGGCGTGAAGGCCAGCGTCCGCGCCGCCGGCTCGGCCGCGCCGGCGATGCCGCCGCCGCCCGGCGTGCCCGAGGGCGCCAGCACCAGCCAGGCGATCAAACCGATGACGATGGCGATCACGATCACCGCCGTGCGCACCTGCATGGCCCGCGGGCGCCTTCGCAGCCGGCGCCACGAGCGTCTGATCGGGACCCACGGCTGGAAGGCCCCCCGGTCCGCCTGCATGTGCATGTTCGCCTCCATGGTCACGCTCCTTCGTTGCGATCTGCGGCCCCCCGGCTGCTCTCGGCGATCGGACCCGACGCCATCAGCGCCTCGTCGCTGGCACCAAGGTAGGCGGCCAGCGCCTTCGGGTCAGCGCGGATCACCTCCGGGGACCCGGCGGCCACCACCCGGCCCAGCTCCATGACCACCACGGTGGAGCAGAGCGCGAACACGAGCGGCACGTCGTGCTCCACCAAGACGATGGTGGTGCCGGTCACCTCGTGCAGGCGGCGCAGCAGGGGGATGAACGCCTCGGCCTCGCGCTGGGCAATGCCCGCCGTCGGCTCGTCGAGCAGGAGGAGCCGCGGCTGGGCCAGCACAATGGAGGCCAGGTCCACCACCCGGCGTGTCCCGGTCGAGAGCTCGGCCGTGCGGTGGTGCCGGAACCGCTCCAGGCCGAAGGCGGCGATCACCTCGTCCGCCGCGGCGAGCTTGCGGCGCTCGGCCCGGCGGGCCCAGGGGAGGCGCAACGTCGTCGGCAGCACGGCCACCTCCTGGCGGGCGTCCTCGCACAGGAGCAGCACGTCAAGCACGGTCAGCTCGGGGTAGAGCCGGCAGTCCTGGAACGACCGGACCATGCCGATGCCGAGCCGCTCCTCAGGCAGGTACTCGCCCAGGTCGACACCGTCCAAGTGCACAGTGCCGGCCTGCGGCGCCACCAGCCCGGAGATCACGTCGAGCGTCGTCGTCTTGCCCGATCCGTTGGCCCCGATCAACCCGACGATCGCGCCCGGCTCGGCGTCGAACGTCACGCCGTCGAGCGCCTGCACGCCGCCGAAGTGCACCGACAACCCCTCCACCCCGAGGCGGGCGGGTCCGCGCTCAGCGGTCACGGCTCCACCCCATCGGCGGCCAGGGCCACCGGGGTCGAGGGCGTGGCCCGGCCCTGCAGCACGCTCCGGACTGCCACGGTGACCAGGTCGCCGAAGCGGTGCAGCAATTCGCCCATGCCGCCGGGCAGGTAGAGGATGAAGGCCAGCAGCCCCAGGCCGCTGGTGATGAATTGAATGGTCTGGTTGCCGCCGAAGATGGCCGGCAACCCCTCGAGGAACAGCGCGCCGAGGATGGCGCCGGGAATAGACCCCAGGCCACCGATGACCACCATCGAGATGATCACGAACGATGTCGTCGGATCAAAGGTGATGTCCGTGTTGTTGAGCTGCTGGGTGGCGAAGGCGAAGCACACCCCGGCGTAGCCGGCAATGAAGCCCGACAAGCCGAAGGCCAGCAGCTTGGTGCGCAGGATAGGGATACCCATGGCGGCCGCACCGACCTCGTTGTCGCGCACGGCCACGAGGCGGCGGGCCACCCCTTTGTCCCGCCACACCCGCACCATGAAGACCGACAGGAGCAGGACGGCCAAAGAGAACCAGGCGAACGAACGTTGTGACTCCAGGCTCAGGCCGAACAGGCTGGGCCGGTTGACCAGCGTGTAGCCCGGGTTGGGCAGCCCGGTGCACAGCGTCTTGTCGATGCCGGGCACCGTGATGCAGGGCGTGGCCAAGACGGCGTTCTGCATGAAGATGGCAAAGGCGAGCGTGGTCACGGCGAGGAAGAGCCCGGGCATGCGCAATGCCGGCAGCCCGACCAGGATGGCGACGACCGCGGTGATGGCGCCGCCATAGAGCATCACGACCAGCAGGGGCAGCGAGCTGCCGAGATGGACGGCCACCAGCGCCCCCACCGCCACCAGTCCGAACTGGCCGAGCGAGACCTGGCCTGCCCATCCGGTCAGCATGGTGAGCGAGAGTGCGATGACCGAATAGATGCAGATCTGGCTGAGGAGCACGTCGTTGCCCACCGAGAGCACCAACGGAAGCAGCGCCGTGACCACCACACAGAGCCAGATGCCGGTGACGGACACGCGCTGACGCAACAAGTCGGTCCCAGCTCGCAGCGTGGTGGCGGCGCCGTGCTGCCAGGTGCTGCGATCCCCTGTGCGGACGCCCTTGCGCAGCGCGCCCACCCGCACCAGCAGCACCACCATGACAACGATGAAGAGGATGAACTGTTGTTTGGCCGGCGAGGGAACGTTCCATTCGAGAATCTCGAGAAACACGCCCATCCCTACTCCGGCGATGAACGCCACGGTGAGGTTGATCATGGCGCCGATGAGCGCCGCCGTCAGCGCGTAGAGCAGGAGGTCGGGCGAGAGCGCCTGGGTGAGCGCGCTCGTCTGGTTGGGCGCGTTGAGAATGGCGGTGAATGCCGACAGCGCCCCGGCCACGGTCCAGGTGAGGGTGGAGGTACGCCGGATCCACACGCCGGAGAGCCGGGCCGAGTCCGCGTTCTCCGACATGGCGCGCATGGAAAGACCCCACGACGTGAAGCGCACCGCCAGGACGAGCGCCAACGTGACCAGCGGGGCCACGATGAGCGTCAGCACCTCGGTCGGCGTGATGATGAATGGTCCCAGCGAGAACGACAGGTCGAACGGTACAGGTACCGGCTTGTAGAGGTTATGGGGCGCGATGAAGGGCAGCACGCTGAGCGCCAGCAACACGTAGCTGAGCCCGATCGTGGCCACCATTACCAGCACGCGCGGCCGCTTGAACAGACGCCGGAGCAAGAGCTCGGACAGGGCGCCGACCGAGGCGGCCAGGCCGATGGAGAGCACGAGCGCGAACCAGTAGTTGAACTTGAAGTCCGCCGTCAGCTTCACCAGGAAGACGGCCGCGATCACCCCGATCTGCCCCTGGGCAAAGTTCAGAAAGCGATTCGTGCGGTAGACGAGCACCAACCCGAGGGCGAGCAGGCCGTAGCCCAGGCCGTAGAAGACGCCCTGGACCAGGACGAAGTTGGGGGCGGAGAGCGCGAGCAACGGCAGCTACCCCAGGCGGGCCGACGCCGTGCCGAGGAAGACGGGGCGCAACAGGTCGTCGCGGCCCATGAGCTCGGCCGTGGGGCCGTCGAAACGGATCTCGCCACGCTCCATGAAGAAGCAGCGTTGGGCCAGGCTCAGCGCTCGGTTCAGGCTCTGCTCGACCAGAATGACGGTCGTCCCGGTCTCGTTGATGCGGCGCACCATGCCCATGAGCCGCTCCACCGTCATGGGGGCGAGCCCGAGCGAGAGCTCGTCGATCATGAGCAGCCGGGGGGAGGTCATCATCACCCGCGCCAGCGCCAACATCTGCTGCTCCCCTCCGGACAGGGTCCCCGCCGGCTGGTCCATCCGTTCCACCAGCTCGGGGAAGGCCGCCAGCGCCTCCCGTTGGGCCCGGTCCGCCCGCGCCCGATCGCGTCGCAAGGTGTGTCCCCCGATGCGCAGGTTGTCGCGCACGGTCAGACCCGGGAAGGTCATCTTCCCGCCCACCAGCAGGGCGACTCCCTGGTCGATGATCTGCTCGGGCTCCAGGTAGGTCGAGCCCATGCCGAAGAGCCGGATGACACCGCGGTGCGGGTGTTCCAGACCCGATATGGCCCGCAGCAGGGTCGACTTCCCGGCACCGTTCGTTCCGAGCAACGCCACCATCTCCCCTTCGGCCACCTCGAGGTTCACGTCGAAGAGGACCTGGTTGATGCCGTAGAAGAAGTCGAGGTTGTGCACCTGCAGAGCCGGGATGTCACCTCCGTCCTGCCGCCGCTTGCCCTCGATGTACCGCTCGATGACGTCCTCGATGACCAGGGTGATGTCACGTCGCACACAGCGCGAGCCGAGGATGAGCAGGAACCCACCAATGGCGCACACCGGAAAGATCAGGGTGAGCGACACGACGATGCCGTGCAGGCCACCGATGGCGTCGGAGATCGCGCCCACCAGTACCGACCCGGCGAATCCGCCAAAGACGAGTGAGTACACGCCGAACATGGCGAAGCAGATGGTGCGCATCTCGGGCGGAGCCGTGGCCGCCAGAGTCAAGAAGATGCAGATGGCCAACGGTGACACGGCTGCGCCGGCCAGGAACTGCAGGGCCACGCACAGCCAGAGCTGGGGCACGTAGAGCGAGAGGACGTAGAACCCGCCGTAGGCCGTGATGCAGATGCCAGAGATGACGAGCGGGCGGTTGGGGGCCCGGCGGAAGTACCGGTCGCCGAACACATACGCCAGGGGCAGGCCGAGGAAGGCCGCAAGTCCGATGATGGCGTACACCTCGCTCCGCGACGCAGTGTCCAGGTGGAACTTGTCGATGAAGAACAGGTTGCCGAACAGTCCTGCGCCAGTCCCGGCGAAGCCCAGGATCGCCACCGCCACCAGCTCGTAGTAGAGAGAGCGGACCCGCAGCAATCTGGTCACCGCCGAGCCCAAGAGGACGCGGGGCGCCTTCTCCTGCTGTGTCTGCAGGTCCATCCCCGACGCCTTCAGGATGTGGCTGCTCTCGTTGGCGCCCTTCTCGGGCTCGTGCAGGGTGAAGAGCGCGAGGCCGAGCGGGATGCCGGCCAGCGCCACGAGGAGCCCGTAGCGCCAGTCGTGGGCGATGGTGACCACGAAGCCGAAGATGAGGATCCCGATCGTCTGCGACAGGGGGTCCGACAGGTTGTGCCAGCTGAAGATCCGGCCTCGCCCCTCGGTCGGGTAGGCGTCGGCCAGGTAGGAGTTGTGCACCGTGTTGTTCACCCCGGTGCCCACCGACGCCGCCAGGTAGAGGAACGCGAACCACCAGACGTTGGGTGAGATGGCCATGAGGGCGCCGAACCCGGCGAAGATGAGGAGCGCCACGGCCGCCACCACCTTGCGACTGCCCCGGTCGGCCCACAGCGCCAGGGGCACGGCCCACAGCAGCTGCGACACCGAGGCGATGAAGGCCACGGCGCCGAGCGACGCGTTGGACATGTGGAAGGAAATCTCGAGGTTCCGGCCGATCAGGCTGATCCCGTTGCCGAAGGTGCCCGGCACCACCGCCGCCACGGTCAACAGGACCAGCGGCGCGTAGCCGTACCGGTTCAGGATCCCGATCAGCGGGGGCGGCTTGCCCTCCCCCGTGCCGGGCATCACCGCCAGGTCCGCCACGACATCGGGGTCCTTCAGGTGGGACACCGCCTCCTGGAGGAGATCCTCGGGGACCGCGAAGTCGAAGACCGGATCGTCGGACACTGGGGGGCGACTCTATCCCTGACACCCGTGTCAGGGAGCGGTGTGAGAGCTCACGCGACGCCCGCCACGGTCAGCGGACCCTCGGGCAGCACGGCGACCCGGGCCCCCGGTCCCAGGCGCTCCAGCGCCGCCGCCACCGCGCCGTCGAGGTCGGGGGCTGGTCGGAGCAGCGCGTCCTCGACGCTCGCCGGATCGAGCCCGTCGCAGTGGAGGTGGACCTCCGCCCGGGCCAGGACCCGGCCCAGCACCTGGGCCTGCCAGCGGTCGAGCTCGGCGCCGCCCGACGGGCTGGCCAAATCGGCCGGCGTGCGCGCCTCGTGGAGCAGGCGGGCGAAGGCGCCCTGCGCCGGCACTCCGTCCTCGCAGGCGGCCGCCATGACCACGATCCCCCCGTCGCGCACGATGCGCTCGGCCGCGGCCATCCCCTTGACCGCCTGGTAGAGGTTGCGGTCCAGCGGGTAGCCGCCGTTGGTGGACACCACGAGGTCGAAGGGCGCGTCGACCTGGCGCACGGCCGACGACCCCACGTGCGCGCAGGCGGCGTCGTGCGCCTCGGCCAACGGCCCGGCGAAGACCGCCGTCACCCGGCGCGCCCGGTTGATGGCGACGTCGACGGACAGATGCGGCGGCGCCAGCGCGGTGGCCGCCCGCACGAAGTCGTGCACCGGATTGCCGGCACGGGTGACGAAGGTGGCCCGGGGGTCGGCGATGCGGCGCGGGTGGTGGGCCTCCAGGATGGTCCGGGTGGCGGCCAGGCCCGGGCACACCGCCTTCGGGCCGCCGCTGAAGCCGGCGAAGAAGTGTGGTTCGACGAAGCCCGTGACGATGCGCACGTCCGCCCGGACGTACTCGCGCTGGAGCAGCACCGGGACGCCGTCCACCTCGCCCACCTGTTCGTGCTCGTTACCGGTGGCGTCATGGTCGACGATCACATAGCGCGCCACCACCGCAGGCCCCACCAGCTCGGCCATCTCCTCCGGCGTGGCCCGGCGGTGTGTCCCGGTGGCGCACAGCAGCGTGATGTGCGTGTCGGGCACGCCGGCGCGCGCCAGCTCTTCGAGCAGCGGGGGCAGCACGGTGCGATTCGGCATCGGCCGCGTCAGGTCGGGGAAGACGACCGCCACCTCCGTGTGCCGGCCCACCAGCGCGGACAGGGGCGGCCCGGTGAGCGGGTGGCGCAGCGCCTCGGCGATGGCGGTGGGCTCGTCGTCGAGCGCCGGCTGGTCGACGGGCAGGACCACCTCGGCGTCGCCCGGCACCTCGACCGACGTCCCGCGGCGGCCGTAGGCGAGATCGACGCGCACGGCCCGATCAGAACGGCGGGACGGGCGGGGCGGCGGGTGGCAGCGACTCGGTCGCAGACAGCACCGCCTCGGCGACGTAGTCGACCATCGGCCGCATGCCGCGGTACACCGAGACCGCCTCGGGGTCGGGCTCGATGACCGCCTCCACCGGGTCGAGCTGCTCGAGCGTCAGGCTCATGCCGAGCGCCCGTCCGGCCAGCAGGGCCGCTCCGGCCGAGGCCGCCTCGCCCGAGCGGTGACGCGTCGCCGGCACGCCCAGCACCGAGGTGAGCACGCGCACCCAGAGGGGCAAGCCGGTGCCCGCCCCGCCCAACGTCACCCCGCCGGCCGTGCTCCCGCCCAGGCGTCCCACCGTCACCACCTCCATGCAGCGCAGCACGTCCCACGCCACCGCCTCGATGACCGCTCGGGAGAGGTCGCCCGCCCCGTGGGCCGAGCTCAGGCCCATGAATGCCGCCCGGGCGTCGTCGCGCCACCACGGGGCGCGGGCGCCGTCGAGCCAGGGCACGGCGATCACGCCGTTGGCTCCCGGCGGGCTGTCCGCCGCCAGCGCGGCCAGCTCGTCGGAGGTGCGGCCGAGCAGCCGACCCAGCCAGGCCAGGAACGACCCGGCGGCGGACAGCCCGCCCTCGAGCAGCCAGCCGCCGTCGGCGGCCCGCGTCACCACCGCGCCCGCCGGCGAGGGCACCGGGCGCTCGGACACCGGCACCGACACGTTGGCGGTGGTGCCCCAGCTGACCATGGGACGCGCCTCGGACGCCCCCGACCCCAGCACCTCGCACTGGCGGTCGCCGGCGCCGATCACGACCGGGATGCCCGGCCGCAGTCCGAGCTCGGCGCCCGGCACCGACTTCAGCCGCCCCACCACGGTGTCGGACGCCACCACGCTCGGTAGCTTGCCCAGCGCCGGGCCGGCCAGCTCCCGCACGGCGTTGCCGTCGAAGTCGTACAAGCCGCTGCGCGAGGCGAACGTCGCGTCGGTGACGAACTGGTCGGTCATGCGGTACACGATGAGGTCGCGCGGGGAGAGGATCACATCGGCCGCCTCGAGCCGCTCCGGCTCGTTCTCGGCCAGCCAGGCCAGCTTGGCCGCCACCGCGCCGGCGTCGAGCGGGATGCCGGTCCGGGCCCGGTTGATGTCCTCGCCCCCCATGCGCTCGGCCAGCTTGCGGGCCTCGGCCGCCGCCCGGCGGTCCGACCACAGGATGCCCTTGCCAATGGGATCGCCCTGCGAGGTCACGGGTACGAAGGTCTGCCGCGCTCCTGAGAACGTCACCACGTCGACCTGGCCGAACGCGGCCGGCGCCTGGGCCCGCACCTCGGCACAGGCGATGACGACGGTCGTCCACCAGCGCAGCGGGTCCTGCTCCATAAAGCCCACCTTGGGGTGCGCCGTCGCCACCTCGGACCGGGCCAGCGCGACCAACCCGCCGTCGCCCCATACGCCCACCTTGGTGATGGTCGTCCCGAAGTCGATGGTCAGGATCACGTGCCGTGCACCAGCTCGCGCACCAGGCCGGCCATTTCCGCCGGGTCGGGGTCCTGATAGAGGGTGCGGCCCATGGCCATGCCGGCGCCGCCGCCGGCCATGACGTCGCGCACCTCGTCGAGCACGTGCGGTCGGCCGGCCTCGGTGACCGGACCGCCCAGGAAGAGCACCGGGACGCCGACGCTGGCCACGACGCGTGCGACTGCCTGCCGGCGCTCGGTCCCCGGCGCGACCGCCGGCACCGGGACCTTGATCACCGGCGCGCCCAGGTCGTGTGCGATCACCGCGGCCAGCACGATGTCGTCGGTGGCCCGGCAGATCCGGCCCTCCCGCCACGCCAGCGGCTCGACCAGCGCCTCGAGCCCGGCGTCGCGCGCCTGTTCGAGCACCTGCCCCAGGAGCTCGAGCGCGAACGCGGTGATGGGATCGTCCATGTCGATCCGGGTCATGTGCTTCACGCCCGTCCACCCGTCCGAGGCGGCCCGGGGCACGCTGGCCACCAGCCGGTCGTCGAGCTCGAAGGCCGACCCGGCCAGCCCGGTCCGGTTGACCGACAGGTAGGTCCGATGCCCCGCGGCCAGGTGCCCGCCCGCGGCCAGCCCGGCCAGCGGCTGCGCCGTGGCCAAGATGCCGTCGCACGACGGCAGGGCCCGCACCAGCGAGCCGAAGAAGTCGGTCCAGCTCTCGGTCGTCAGCACCGCTCGGGCGCGGTGGTCGGCGGCCAGAATGAGCGCCGGCGTGGGGAGCGGCGTGGCGGCCGTCATGCGGCGCCCGCCGCGGCCAGGACCACCTTGGCCACGGCCGAGAAGTCCTCCCGGCCGTAGCCGGCGGTGCTCGCCGCGGTGAGGAGCTGGCGCGCCGCCGCGGTCGTCGGCACCGGCACCCCGCGCCGGGCCGCGTAGGCCAGGGCGAGGTCGATGTCCTTGGCCATGAGGTCGGTCATGAAGCCCGGCTGCCAGCCGTTCGACGCCGGGCTGTCCGGCACCACCCCGGGCACGGGCAGCCGCGTCCGCACGGCGACGCAGTCGCCCGTCGCATGCGTCAGCACCTGGTACAGCTTGGCCATGTCCACGCCGGACTTGACCGCCAGGGCGGTGGCCTCCGCGGTGGCCGTCATCTGCGCCGCGTAGATCAGGTTGTTGCAGAGCTTGACCACCTGGCCCATGCCCGGGCCCCCGACGTGCACGACCAGGCCGGCAAAGGGCTCGAAGGCCGGCTCGGCCTGCGCCAGGACGCCGGCATCGCCGCCCACCATGAGGGTGAGCGTCCCCTTTTGCGCGCCCGCCGTGCCGCCCGAGAGGGGCGCGTCGAGGTAGCGCGCGCCGGTGGCGGCCACCCGGGCGTGCTGGGCCCGCTCCACCTCGGGGTCGATGGTCGAGCAGTCGACCACGGTCCCGCCCGGCCCGAGCGCCGGCAGCATGGCGTCGACCACCTCGACCACCTCGGGCGAGTTGGGGACGCACAGGATCACCACCTCGGAGGCCTCCGCCACGGCGCGGGGCGTGCCGCCGTCGGTGGCACCCTGAGCCACGGCGGCGTCGATCGGCCCCCGGCTGCGCGAGGCGACGGTGACCTCGTGGCCCGCCGCCACCAGGTGGCCCGCCATGGGCAGGCCCATAGCGCCCAGCCCGATGAATCCGATCCGCATGCGTGTCCCTCCAGACGTCTCGGCCGGCGCTACGCGAACTGGGGCAGCCACTCGGCCGTGCCGGCCAGCAGCTCGTCCACCATGGCCTCCTGGACGCGCAGATCGCCCCGCCCCGCCAGCGGGTCGAGCGCGAAGGCCTCGCCGGCCAGCGCGCGGTCGCCCCGCAGCGCCGCCTCGACCGTCAGCTCCTGGGTGGCCACGTGGCGGCGCACGATTTCGTCGTACGGGGCCGGGAGCACCGAGACGTCACGGCCGCGGATGCCGTCGCCGTCGATGACGCAGATCGACTCGAGCACCACGTCGGGCGGCAGCTGCGGCGCCTGGCCCGCGTTGGGGATGTTCACGGGCGCCTCGAACGGCTCCCCCGACAGCAGCGCCTGGATCAGTGGCGAGGGCAGCTCACCCGACTGCCAGGTCTGCAGGTCCTTGGTGCCGGCCAGCCACGCGTCCACGTCGGCCACGTAGCCGGCCTGGTGCTCCTCGCGCCGGGAAATCGGGCTGAGCGCAATGTTGTACGCCGCCCCCCAGTCGGACTCGCGCGTCAGCGCGAAGGAGACGAACTCGGCGATGTGCCGGTCACCGGCCGCCGGGAAGGTGCCCCAGCGGTCGAGCAGCGTCAGCTTGAACAGGTGCCGCTCGGCGAAATGGAGCTTGGAGAACATCTCGGGCTCGGGCCGGCCCGGATACGGCGCCAGGGATTCGAGGCCGCCGACCTCGTCCACCAGCTGGCGCAGCAGGTCGAACCCGTCGGCACCGTCCACCTCGAGCCTCGTCAGCACCGGGAAATGGTTGATGCCCGTCACCGCGCACGAGACGGCTTCCGCGGGACGTCCGAGCGCGATGGCCAGGTCCATGGAGAAGTTGCCCACCTCGTGGCACAGGCCCACCGTCTTGACGCCGGTCTCGCGGCAGACCGAACGGGTCAGGCACGTCATGGGGTTGGTGATGTTGAGCAGCCAGGCGTCGGGGCAGTGCTCCTCCATGGCCTTCCCGATGCCCACCAGCACCGGGATGTTGCGCAGCGCCCGGTTGATGCCGCCCGGCCCGACCGTGTCGCCGACCGTCTGCGTGATGCCGTGGGACGTGGGCACGTCGAGGTCGACCGCCATCGAGCGGAAGCCGCCCGTGGAGATGCACACGAGGACGAAGTCGGCCCCGCCGAGCGCCGCGCCCAGGTCGGTCGTGGTGGCCACGGTCGCCCGGGCACCCATGGCCTCGTCCAGCTTGTGGGCCAGCGCCTCCATTTTGGGCAGCGGGGCGGGGTCGATGTCCTGAAGGACCAGGTGCAGGCCGGCCAGCGCCGGCGTCCCGAAGAGGTCGGCCATCAGCTCGGGCGTCCACTGGTAGCTCCCGCCCCCGACGATCGTCACCTGGGTCACGCGTGTCCTCCCTGCGCCGGCATGCGCGGCAGTCTATGGCGGCCCGCCACCGGCCCCCGGGGAGGCGCGGCGGTACAGTCCCGGAGGTGAGCACCCTCCGGCGCCGCGCGCCGCTCGGGCTGGCGGCCGCCTTCGTCGCGAGCGGTCTCGTGCACCTCGTCCGCCCGCAGGTGTTCGCGTCGATCATGCCGCGCGCCATCCCCGAGCAGCACCATACGAACCTCATTTACGTGAGCGGCCTGGCCGAGTTGGCCTGCGCGGCCGGGCTCGCCCGGCGCGCCCGCTGGGCGCCCGCGGCCAGCGTGGGCGTCCTGGCCGCCGTGTTCCCGGCCAACGTGCAGATGGCGCTCGACGCCGGGAGCGGCCGCAACGCCGGCGCGGCGGACAGCCGGGCCATCGCCTGGGGCCGCCTGCCGCTGCAGGTCGTCATGGCGTGGGCGGCGCTGCAGGGGCGCCGTCCGCCCGGCGCGGCTGCCCGTGCTCAGGCGCCCGGTAGGCGCCGTCGTCGCCCAGGACCGGCACGGCGTCGCTGACATCCGACGCGGCCGCCCAGGCGATGTCGTCGCCCAGGCCCTTGGCGCGCAGCTCGCGCCCGGACGCGCACTCCGCCAGCACGGTGGGAAGGTCCCCGGCGGCGGCCTCGAAGGCCACCCGGGCCGCTTCGGCCTCGGGCGAGCGCGAGCGCGTCCCGGCCAGCACGGCCACCACCGCGCCGGCGCCGATCAGGTCCTCGACGGCCGGACGCAGGCTCCCGTCCGGCCAGCGCTCGCCGCAGGCGATCACACCCACCGGGCCCTCATGGTCCAGCAGCCAGGCGCCGACGGCGGCCGCGTCGCGCAGGGAGGCACCCACCACGACGCGGCCCGTCGCCGCGGCCAACGAGGAGCAGTGCGAACCGTTGGCCGAGGGCAGCACAATGCGGTCAGCCCGGCCGACGCCGGCCAGCGAGCCCGGGGACAGTGACAGCGCCCCGGGGCGCGACCCGTCGGCCACCACGACGCCGTCGTCGGCGCCTGCGGCGTCGAACGGCCAAGGGGCCGGCTGGACCGACGCTCCCCGCGCCGTCGCCACGCCGAGCGCCGTCGTGAAGCGCAGGATGTCGACCAGGACGATGGTGGTCACGCCGGCCGCCAGCGCCCCGATCCCCTCCGGGCCCCAGGCCACCCGCACGTCGAAGCCCGACTGGGTCGCCCACTCCGGGACCGGGTCGCTCACCGTAATCGTTTCTCCCCCCAGAAGCAGGCGAACGGGTTCTCGTTGTACCGCGGCACCTCGACGTACCCGGCCCGGCGGTAGAGGCTCAGCGCGTGCCGCTGCTTCGGGCCGGTGTCGAGGCGGACGACGCCGTAGCCCAGGGTGCGCGCCGTGTCCTCGAGCTCCTCCAGGAGCACGCCCGCCACACCGCGCGACCGGGCGGCCGGGCGCACGTACATGCGCTTGATTTCCGCCACACCCTCGGACAGCTGCCGCACTCCGCCGCCGGCCACCGCCTGCTCGCCGTCGAAGCCGACGACGTACGCGCCCCCCGGCGGCCGCAGCTGGACCGGGTCGACCGGGGGGTTGTCGAGCCGGTCGAAGGTCTCGTAGAGCTCGTTGAGCTCCACCCGCATGGCGGCCAGCAGCTCGGACGCCGGGGGCTCCTCCGGGTCCGAACGCTCGAAGCGCAGCGCGCTCGACTTCAACCGGTCGGGGTGGAGCGTCCGCGTCATGCGCAGCATGCCCTCGCGCCAGGGCACCATCGTCCGGCCCGCCAGCTCGTGCATGCGCGTCGTATCGATCTGCACGCTGTCGATGGTCTGCTCCGTCGGCTCGAACCGCGCCTCCACCCCCACCAGCCCGCCCAGATAGGTGCACCACTCCTCGATGCTGACGGGCTCGCTCCCGCCCCAATTGACCGTGACCGCGGGCACCGCCGCCGCCGCCAGCAGGCGCGGCGCCATGGCGGCGATGTCGTCCGCGTGGAGCGGGTGGTAGACGCTGGGCGCGTCCACGTGGACCGGGACGGCGTGGCCCGACAGCATCATGTGGAGATGGATGGCGGGCCAGCCGCCGTTGTCGCCGTAGGGCACCGACAGCCGCGTGATCACCGTGGGGAGCTCGTAGCGCCCGGCCGCCCAGCGCGCCGTTCCCTCCGCGGCGATCTTGCAGATGCTGTACGTGCGCAGGAACGGCCACACGCCGTGGTTGTCGCCCAACGGCCCGTCCTCGTCGAAGACGTGGTGGCCCGCCGGCTTGTAGACCGCGGTCGACGAGCAGTGCAGGAAGGCGCGGGCATGGCGGTGATGCTCCATCAGGTACGCCAGACCGCCGCAGTTGGCCGCCAGGTCGTGCTCCCACTGGTTGGTCTTGGACACGGCGAAGTTGAGGACGTAGTCGGCGTCGGTGGGCAGGCCGCCCACGTCGCCCGTGGCCAGGTCGACCGGCACGCACTCGACGCCGGCCGCCTCCAGCTCGCCCCGCGCCCCGGCGTCGGTGAAGCGCGCCGCACCGACCACCCGGTTGGAACGGGCCAGCGCGAGGGCCAATGGCCGGGCCACCTGGCCCGTCACGCCCGTGACGACGATGGTGTTGCCGGAGAACGAGTCGGGGCTCATAGCCCCTTTCGTACTCGCTACGCTGCCCCGCGTGCACCTCTTCGTGGCCTACCTCGGGGGCGAGCTCGCCCCGGGCCGCGTGGGCGAGGACCACGAGGTCGTGTTCGTCGTCGCCGAGGACGTGCCGTCGGCCCGCCAGGCGGCGAAGGCCAAGTGGGGCGGCACCGGCCGTCCCCACGTGGACGCGCTGACCCGGCTGGACCGGGTCGACGGCTACGCCATTGGGCTGCGGCCGGACGGCGCGGGCGACGTCACCGACACGGAGGGCTACAACGCATAGGCGTCACACCGCCGGCGACATGCCCCCGTCGAGGTTGATCGCCGTGCCGGTCAGGTAGGACGCTCGGGAGGAGAGCAGGAAGCAGCCCAGGTCGGCGAACTCCTCGCTGCGGCCGAACCGGCCCAGGGGGATGCCGGCGTCGCGCGAGAACCGCGCGTAGAACTCCTCCGTGGTGAGGCCGGACGACGACGCCGCCCGGACCCACTGGCCGCTCTCGATCAGGCCGATCAGGACGGCATTGACCCGGATGCCATCGGGGGCCAGCTCCTTGGACAGGGCCTTCATGAGCGCCATGCCGGCGGCCCGGTTGACCGAGCTGGGCTCGCTGGCCGGCCCAGGCGCCTTGGCCGCCAGGGCCAACGTGAAGAGCACCGCGCCCCGGCTGGCCCGCAGTTGGGGCAGGGCCAATCGGGTCAGGCGGACGGCCGCCATGAGCTTCAGCTGGAAGTCGCCCTCCCAGGTGGCATCGTCGACCGCGTCGATGGCGCCGGCGGAGGCCCGGCCGGCGTTGTGCACCACGCCGTCGATGCGCCCCCAGCGCCCCACGGCAGCGTCGACGAAGGACTCGATGTCGGCCGCCTGCACCACGTCGGCCCGTACCGCCAGCACGTCGCCGCCCGCGTCCTCGATGCTGTTGCGCGCGGCCGCCAATCGCTCTTCGTCCCGGCCGCACACCGCCACCGACGCGCCCTCGGCTGCCAGCCGGGTCGCCAACGCCAGGCCCAACCCGTCGGTCCCACCCGTGATGAGGGCCACCTTGCCGGCCAGCTCGAGCTCCATCTCAACCCTCCTTGTCGGCCTGCGACGCCACGCCCGCCAGGAATGCGTGGGACTCACCCTGCGACCGTAACCGCACGAATCGCAGCTGGGCCCAGCGCGGGTCGCGTTCGCAGGCGGTGTAGCGGCTCCGGTACACGCGGTGGCGGGTGGCCGTCCAGGCGACGATCGACTTCTTCGGGTCGAGCGACCACAGGTTCGAGAAGGGCTCCCGGTTGCCGTTCCACAGCTCCTGGCGCGTCACGGTGCGGCGGACGGTGCGTCCGATCACCTGCGCCATCACCCTCGCGTAGGGCAGGTCGAACCAGACGACGGCGTCGGCTTTCGCCCACACCACCTCGCGCACCACCGAATAGTTGCCGTCGACCACCCAGCTGTCGCCCTCCGTGGCCACGTCCACCCGGGCCAAGAACTCCTCGTCGCCCAGCGGTGTCCAGCCGGGCTGGTGGTAGATGGCATCGAGCTCGACGTGGGGCGAGCCCAGCAGGCGGGCCAGCTCGGAGGCCAGGGTCGTCTTGCCCGAGCCCGAGCAGCCCACGACGGCGACGCGCCTGATGTCAGCGCTCCTGCTCGGTCGGCCGGATGAGGATTTCGTTGACCGTCACCCGTCGGGGCTGGGTCACCGCATAACGAATGCTCTCGGCGATGTCCTCGGCCTGCATGATCTCGATCCCACCGAAGGTCTGGGCCATGCCCTCCAGGATTTCGGGGCGGTTGTGGAAGGCCAGCTCCGTGGCCGTCGCCCCGGGTTCAATGATGGTGACCCGCACGTGGCGCGCCGTGACCTCCTGGCGCAGCGACTCGCTGAAGGCGCCCACCCCGTGCTTGGTGGCGTTGTACACGCCGCTGTTCAGGCGGGCCACCCGGCCGGCCACCGAGCTGACGTTCACCACGTCGGCCACCGAGCGCGGCTCCCGCGCGGCCGCCGCCAGCAGGTGCGGCAGCGCGGCGTGGGTGCAGTAGAGCAGTCCCAACAGGTTGAGGTCGACCATGCGCTGCCACTCCTCGACCGGCGCGTCGACGATGGGGCCGAGCAGCATCACACCGGCGTTGTTGACCAGCGTGTCGAGCCGGCCCAGCTCGCCCACCGTCGTGGCCACGGCGCGCTGGGCCTCGTCGAGGTCGGTGATGTCCGCCTCTATCACCAGGGTCTGCGCGGCCCCGCCGATGCGCTCGGCCAGCGCCTCCAGGCGGTCCTTGCGCCGGGCCACCAGCGCGACGGCGGCCCCTTCCCCGGCCAACGTGGCCGCCGTGGCCTCGCCGATGCCGCTGCTGGCGCCGGTCACCAGCGCGACGGTCCCGTCCAACCTCTTCGTCATGGAGCCTCCAACGCATCACGGGCGACCGGTTGCGGCCGCCCCCACGGTTCTAGTGGAACGGGCGGCTCACGTGTCCGCCCCGGCAGCCCGCTCCTCGAGGAGCCGGACGTTCGCTCGCAGGCCAGAGCGGTCCCGGACCGGGGGCATGGCCGGCCTCGTTACCCGACGCTCGGTGCGTCCTCGCGCGGCTCGATGCCGAACAGCCCCACCGGCGTGCCCAGGTCCTGTGGCACCCGGGTCGGCGTGTCGCGGTTGAGGATCTCACCCCGGAAGAAGGCCGGACGGAATGCCATCCAGAGGTACATCAGCACGACGCCGAGGATCACCGTGCCCACGTCGAGGGCGAAGACCCCGCCGATGACCCGGTCTGTACCGGGGAGCGTGAAGTGGCTGTAACTGTTGTCCGGGTTCCAGTAGTACCAGAAGGACCAGAACATGGCGAACCACAGGATGATGCCGCCGAGCAGCGGCAGGATGCCCCGCAGCCACAGAGTGCGGGTGCTCTCACGCAGGGTCTTGCGGTAGTACCAGACGGACGAGAACCCCGTCAGACCGTAGTAGAAGGCGATCCATACCCCGAGGGCCGACACCGAGTCCTCGATGACGCTGTTGCCGTTGGACACGTAGTTCATGACCACGTAGAGCACGATGGAGACGCCGCCCATGGTGAGTGTCGACACCGTCGGCGTGAGGTACCGGCGGTGGATCTTGCCGAAGGCGTCCGGGATGGCCTTGAACACGGCCATGGACAGCGTGGTGCGGGCGGTGGGCAGGATCGTGGTCTGGGTCGAGGCGGCAGCCGAGCTGAGCACCATGAGGAGCAGGAGGTGGGAGAGGAAGCTCCCGAACCCCGATGTCCCGAAGATGGAACTGCCCAAAATGGACAGGACGTCGCCGACATTGTTCGGATTGGAGAGCCCGATCCCGTGGGTCCCGACGCCGGCGTAGGACTGGGCGGCGATGATCACGACGGCATAGATGGCCAGGAGGATGAACGTGGACGTGACGGCGGCCCGGCCCGGGATCTTGTCGCGCTCCTTGGTCTCCTCGTTGACCGACACCGCAGTGTCCCACCCCCAGTAGATGAAGAGCATCAGGGTGAGACCGACCATGAAGCTCTCCGGGCCCGGCACGGCGAACGGGTTGAACCAGGACCAGCTGGGGGTGAGGTGGCCGAGCGGGGCCGTGCCCGCGCCCACCTTGTAGAGCGCGACCACCGAAAGCACAGTGAGCATGGTCAGCTCGATCCCGAGGAGCGCCTTCTGGAAGTTGGCCGAGATCTCGATCCCGACGTAGCAGATGGCCGTCATCGCCACGATCCACAAGATCCCCACCAGGAGCACCCAGCCGCTGTCGGCGTTGTGCCCGATCGTGTCGGCGCCGAAGAGCAGGAACACGTACTGGCCGGCGATCTGAGCCAGGCTGGCCATGACGAGGATGTCGGCGGCGATGATCCCCCAGCCACCCAGCCACCCGGTCTTGGGCCCGAACGCCCGGGTCGCCCAGGTGAAGGTCGTGCCACAGTCCGGGTCGGCGCTGTTCATCGCCTTGTAGCCGTAGGAGATCAGCAGCATGGGGACGAAGGCCAGGATGGTGATGATCGGCGCCTGCAGGCCGGCGATGGCGATGACCACGAAACCGAGGGTCGCCGCCAGGCTGTAGGCCGGCGCCGTCGAGGCGACGCCCACCACGACCGAGGAGATGAAGCCGAGCGCCCCTTCCTTCAGGCCCTTGTCGCCCGCTTCCTTGTCGTGCGCCAGCGTGGCATCGAGGTGCACCATGGCCGCCCCCGTTCTCTCGAAGGAATCTGCGGCACAATACTCAAGGCGCGCCCGAATTGCTCAGATTTTCGGGACGTTGCTCCGTTCTCATCCAGATCAGCTGCCCACAGGCACCGTTTCAGGGGCTGATCGTTGTTCCTCTGCCTGAAATTCGTCGTCAACCCGGCTCGGCCCGGGATTGGCCGATGCCCTCGCGCAGCTTCTGGAGGCTGGAGGTGAGGAGCCGCGACACGTGCATCTGGCTGACGCCGACCGCCGCCGCGATCTCGGACTGGGTCAGGCCGTCCACGAACCGCATGCGCAGGATGGATTGCTCGCGCACCGGCAGCGCAGCCATGGCGGGCCCCAGCAGGGCCCGGTCCTCGACCGAGTCGTAGCCGCCGTCGTGCTGGCCCAGCCGGGACAGGAGCGGGTCCTCGTCGCTCTCGGTGGCGTCGATGGACGCGGCGCGGTAGCCCTGGCCGGCCTCGATGGCCTCGATCACCGCCTCCTCGGTGGCCCCGGTGGCCTCGGCCAACTCGGCCACGGTGGGGTTGCGTCCCAGCTGCTGCACCAGCGAGGCGGTGGAGTGCCCCAGCTCGAGGTAGAGCTCCTGCACCCGCCGGCTCGCCCGGACCGCCCAGCCCTTGTCCCGGAAGTGCCGCTTGAGCTCGCCGATGATGGTCCGGGTGGCGAAGGGGGCGAAGTCGACGCCCCGCGAGGGGTCGTAGCGGTCCACCGACTTGACCAGCGCCACGGAGGCCACCTGCTCCAGGTCGTCGAGGGGTTCGCCCCGGTGGAGGAAGCGGCGCGCCAACTGGTGGGCCAGGCCCAGGTTGGCGCTGATCAGCCTTTCTCGTTCTCCCGGGTCCAGGGGTGGGCGCTCACCGTCCGTCGCGTCGCAGTCCGGCCCGGGATCGACTTCCCGGCCGTCCGTCACTCCGCATGCCCCCCCCGGCGCTTCTGGAGCCAGGCCCGCACGGAGCCATCTTGGCGCTCCCGGCCGTGCTCGTCGACGAGGGCGTCGAGGATCTGCTCGCTCAGCCGGGCGATCTCTTCGGCCTCGGGACCGGGTGCTTCGGCCGCCGCCGCCCGCTCGAGCGTGCACGAGACGCTGAGGTGGTCGTCCCTGACCAACAGCTCCAGCCGCAGGTCCCCGTGACGGGCGTCGCCGCCCTGCAGGGTGAGCAGGCAGAGCTCGCCGACGGCCAGGCGGAGGTCGTCGAGCTCCTCGATGTCGAAGCCGGCCCGCGCCGACACCGCGCTGGTCACCAGGCGGGCCAGCACAATGAGGTCGCCGCGCGCGGGGAACGTGAGCTCGATGCGGGAGCCCGCGCCGAGCAGCTCGGTCGACTCGGCCATCAGGCGCCCACGCCCTGGAGGGAGTCGGCGATGGTGAAGACGTTGGTCAGGCCGGTGATCTCGAAGATCTTGACGATGCGGGGGTCGGCGATCACGAGCTGGAGGTCCCCACCCAGCTCCCGGCACCGCTTCAGGGCCCCGACCAGCACACCGAGTGCAGTCGAGTCCAAGAAGGTGACCGACAGCAGGTCGAGGGCGACGGTCGAATCGCCGTCGGCGATCACGTGGTGGAGGCACTCGCGCAGCTGCGGCGCCGTGGCGACGTCGATCTCCCCGCTCACGGCGACGACGGGGACGGCACCGTCCCGCCGCTCTTCGATGTGAAAGTCCTGGTCCACGCCACCCTCCTGTGTCACCAACTGCCGTGTGAGGCCGAACCGACCCCATGCAATGGTGATTGGCCAGTCCTTTTATAGCCCCCGGCTCGCCAACGTAAACCTCCAGGGTTTGACCCGCACGACACAGGGGTAGGGACTCGGCGCAGACCCGGGGTGCGGCGGCGATGGACCGGGGCAATCAGGGGACCGGGGACGGTTTCAGTCAGCATCGAAAGGACGTAGCGTTCAGTCCCGGCAGATCGCGGGCCAGCAACCCGGAGAGAAACGTGCCCGAACCCATGGAAGAGGAGCGCCCGGCCAGGCCGAAGAGCCTGCACGCTGATCGGGCCGAGGCCACCGCAACGCTCGTCGCCCTCGTCTGGGTGTCGGTGGTGGCCGTCATCTTCGCCGTCTCGGGCGGCAACATCTCCCTGGTCGGACTCCTGGCCATCGGGCCCTTCATCGCGGCGGTCTTCGCGCGCCCCTGGCGGGTCGCACTGGTCGGGCTCCTGGCCACCTTCTTCGCTGTCATCATCAGCACGCCGCCGCACAGCTACGGCGAGCTCAATCACACGCTGCGCGTCGTGACGCAGCTGGCGGCCACCGGCGTCGCCATGTGGATCTCCTATCTGCGCGGCGAGCGCAACGTGCAGCTGTGGACGGCCCGTTCCGAGACCCGCAACGAGCGACGTCGGCGTGTGGCCGCGGAAACCTCCCAGCGCATGCAGAGCATGGCGCGGGCACTGAGCACGGCGGCCGATCCCTCCCAGGTGGCCGACGCCGTCTTCGCCGCCCTGCGCGACGAGCTGCGTGTCGACGCGGCGACCTTCGCCGTCCTCGGCGAACACGGCGGCCTGCGCACGCTGCGTCGCTTCGGCTACGACCCCGATGAGCCGGTCGACGGCGTCCTCTCGACGCTGCGCCACGACGGGCCCGTCCTCGGCCACCACGCGGCGGTGTTCGCCGAGTCGCGCGACGATCTGCGGCGGCAGCGGCCGGACGTCCTGGCCTCCATGGAGCCCAGCCGGTTCCGCGCGCTGGCCGTCGTCCCCATGGTGGTCTCCGACCACACCATCGGTGTCGTGGTCGTGCACTGGCTGGAGGACCGCGACATCGGGCCGCCCGACCAGTCCTTCCTTCTCACCATCACCGGCACGGCCGCCCAGGCGGTCGAGCGGGCACGCCTCACGCTCACCGAGTTCGTCAGCCTCGAGCGCAGCCTGCACCTGCACCAGCTGAGCTCGGCGCTGGCCGCGGCCACCACGCCGGGCGACGCGGCCCAGGCCGCCATCGCGTGCGCCCGCCGCGCGCTGGGGGCGCAATCCGCCATCGTGCGCGTCCCCTCGGCGGGCGAGGGTGCCCTGTCGTGCGTGGCCAGCAGCGGGCACCCGGCCTTGTTGTCCCGTTCCGCGGTCCCGCTCGGCGGCAGCCGGGCCGGCGACGCGTTCACCGAGGGCCGCACCGCCGTGGCGACGATCGGCCCCGACGGAGCCGTTCCCGCCGACCTGGCCGACGAAGTCGTCGAGCATGCCGTCACGGATCTGGGCCAGGCGGTGACGGTGGTCTCCGAGCCGCTCGTCGGCAGTGTCGGCCCGCTCGGGGTCCTGTCGCTCGCCTTCGCCGCCCGGCCGGAGCCGGGCGAGCCCGATCTCCGCTTCCTGTCGACGCTGGCCGGCCTCACCGCACAGGCACTCGAACGGGCCCAGGTCTTCGAGCACGAGCGCGACGCACTGCGAGCGGCCGAGGCCGGACGGGAGCGCCTGTCCCTCCTGTCAGAGGTGACCCGCCTGCTCAGCTCGAGCCTCGATCCGACCACCGTCATCCGCCGGACCATGAGCCTGGTGGAGGGGCGGCTGGCCGACCTGTGCGTCGTCCAGGTGCCCGGCGAGAGCGGACTGGTCCGTCTCGACGTGCACGGCCGGGGCTCCGCCGCCGACAGCGCCTCGGCGCCCGACCCCGAGGCCATTCCCTTCGACTCCGACGCGCCCGCCGCCGTGGCGTACCGCACGGGCCGCACCCAGCTGGCCCCCATCGCCGTCCCGGACGCCGAGGCCGACCCGCTCGGCTTCTCCACCGCACTGTCGGTCCCGCTGACCGCCAACGGCGAGGTCATCGGCGTCATGACCTTCCTCGACGGGCCGGGCCGGGTGTTCGAGCCCGACGACGTGTCGCTCGCCACCGAGGTGGCGAGCCGCGCCGGCGTGGCCCTCTCCAACGCGACCCGGTTCCAGCGCGAGCACGTGGTGGCCGAGGTCCTGCAGCGCGCCGTGCTGCCCGATTCGCTCCCAAGGCTGGAGGGCCTGCTCCTCGACGCCGAGTACCAGGCCGGGGTCACCGGCGCCTATGCCGGGGGTGACTGGTACGACGTGTTCGAACTGGGTCCCGATTCCATCTTCTTCAGCGTGGGTGACGTCATGGGGAAGGGGGCGCCGGCGGCCGCGCTGATGGGGCAGGTGCGCAGCTCCATCCGCGCCTACGCGGTGTCCGGCCAGTCGCCCGCCGAGGTCCTCTCGTCGCTCGACCGTCTCTTCGACGCCCTGGTCGAGGACCGGATCGTGACGGCGGTGGTAGGGACCATCAACCCGTCGACCGGGCAGGTGGTCCTCTGCAACGCCGGCCACCCGCCGCCCCTGGTGGTGCGCGCCGACGGCCACGCCACCTTCTGCCCCATGCAACGGTCGCTCCTCATCGCGGCCGGGCTGAGCGGCGCGCCGCGCCCGCGCGACGAGCTCGTGCTCGAGCCGGGTGACTCGCTGATCATGTACTCCGACGGCCTGATCGAGCGCCGTGGCGAGGTGATCACCAGCGGCATGGAACGTCTGGCCGCCACGGCAACGGTCATTGCGAGCGCCGGGTGGCCCGAGCGGCCCGCGGTCGCCTTCGCGTCGTTGCTGAGCGTGGAGGACCGCACCGACGACGTCGTCGTGTTGTGCCTGAACTACACCGGTGCTGACGTGGGGCGCATAACCCCACCGCGAATGGGTACGACACGTGATGGCATGTCAAGCCTGCACCTCGAACCAGTGGTGGAGAGCACCCCCGTGGCCCGTCATTGGGTCGCTGCCCACCTGCGCAACCTCCCGGCGGACGTGGCCGGCTGCGCCGCCCTGCTCACCTCTGAGCTGGTGACCAACGCCGTGTTGCACGCCGCAACACCCATGTGTGTCACGCTGCACCTCCTGCCCGACCGCATCCGCGTCGACGTGGCCGACGGCAGCACATCTCCTCCGGCGCTGAAGGAGTACGGCGTCGACGCCGCCACCGGACGCGGCCTGACCCTCTTCAACACGCTCGCCTCGAATTGGGGCGTGCAGCCGGTGGACGGCGGAAAGATCGTCTGGTTCGAGCTCCCGGTGGTGTACCCGGTGGCGCCCCGCAACGTGTCCGACGGGACGTTCCGCTTCGACCTGACCGAAATAGCGCATCCCGATCTGCACCAGGTCGACGGCTCGCCCGACGTGTCCGTCGACCTCATCGGCATACCCGTGGCCCGGCTGCAGAAAGCGAGCGAGGAGTACGAGGCGCTGTTCCGCGAGCTCCGGCTCATGAAGGAGCGGGCGGCCACCTCGCCGGACGCGCCGGCCCTCCCGGACCGTCTCGCCGTCCTGGTGTCGGAGATCGGCACGCGCTTCAACGGACTCGGACCCGGCATGGACGAGACGTGGCAGGCGGCCGTCGACCAGAGGATCGAGTCCTTCGACTGGACGCTGAAGCTGCCCCGGGGAGCGGTCGCGGCCTGCGAGCTCTACGACGCCATGCTCGACGAGGCCGACCAGTTCGGGCTCTCGGCGCGGCTGCTCACCCTGCCCGCCTCGCCGACCAGCGTGGCCGTGCGCCGCTGGTTCCTCTCCGAGCTCATCGGCCAGCTGCACGGCAAGGCGCCGGTGGCCTGGGCCGACAGCCGCTTCCACGCCGACCTGCAGAGCTCGGCGACGCGCTGACGCTGCCGTCGGTCGTGGCCTTCAGCGGGGCTTGGCGGTCGCCCTCCTGAGCACCTTGGCGTAGTGCTCGAGCCCCTCGCTCGACAGCCGGGCCGAGGGCCCGGCGGCGATGGAGACGCGCTCGGGCACGATGCCCCACAGCGGCACCTTGAGCTCGGCCCACCAGTCGATCGTGGCCTCCAGGTCGTTGGTGCCGAGGCGGGCGGAGCAGATGACGACGCCGGCCGGGATGTTGCGCGGCGTCATCTCCAGGGTCGTGACGACCCGGTTGGGCTCGACCCCGCCGGCCCGGGTGGGGATGACGACCGAGTCCGCCCGGCCCAGCGCCGCCTGCACCACGGTCCCCTCCCCCGGAGGGGTGTCGACGATGACGATCGCGTCGTCCTGGCCCATGGCCTTGGTCACCGTGCGAACCGAGGGGCCCTCGACCAGCTCCACCCCCTCGAGCGGGTCGGTCTCGTACCACTCGGCCGTCGAGCCCTGGGGGTCGGCGTCGACCAGGACCACCGGCGTCTTGGCGCCACGCGCCGCCACGGCGGCCAGGTAGACGGCGGTGGTCGTCTTGCCGACCCCGCCCTTGACGTTGCTCACCACGATGTTCATTGCGTCGGAATCCTCTGGCGCTCGGAAGTTCGGCCATACGGTACCGGTCCGCGGGCACCGCTCATCACGGCAGGAGCAGTTTGCCGAGCCGCCGGCGGGCGATGAGCACCCCGGCCACCGCCATCACCAACAAGTAGGCGATGTGGGCCAGCAGCACCGGGTTCCAGATGCCGAGATCGGCCGCCCGCGCCAGCACGACGCCCTGGTAGAGCGGGGTGCAGCGGACCACAGCCTGCAGCCAGCCCGGGTACACCGTGAGCGGGTAGAAGGTGGCGGAGAAGAGGAAGAGCGGGATGAAGGCCAGCGACACCATGTCGAAGTCCTGCCAGGTGCGCATGTAGGTGGTGCCGGCCATGCCGGCCGAGGCGAAGGCCAGTCCGGTCAGGATGGCGGCCGGCCAGCACAGCACCGCCCACGGCGAGACGACGTAGCCCAGGATGGCCATGATGACGAGGAAGGCCCCCGAGTACAGGGCGACCCGCAGGACGCACCAGCACAGCTCGCCGATCGCCACGTCCCCCACCCCGAGCGGCGTGGCCAGCATGGCGTCGTAGGTCTTGGCGATCTTCAGCTTGAAGAAGATCTGGAAGGTCGAGTCGATCATGGCGCCGTTCATGGCCGAGGAAGCCAGCAGGCCGGGGGCCACGAAGGCCGTGTAGGCCACCAATTGGCCGTCCACCGGGATGGGCCCGACCAGGTGGGAAAGGCCGATGCCGATGGAGAGCAGGTAGAAGAGCGGCTCGAAGAAGCCCGAGACGAGGAAGATCCACGAGCGGCGGTACACCAGGACGTTGCGCTCGAGCACCCGCGAGGCGTGGCGGCCGCCCAGGAAGGCGAGCGGCGTGATGCGGGTGGCGATGGCGGGCGGCGGCCGGTGGTCGACCACCGTCCCGGTCGAGGTCGCGCTCGCCATCAGACCACCAGCCGCTTCTTGAACGTGCGGCGGCCCACCGCGTAGCCCGCCCCGACCCAGGCCCCGAGATACGCCGCGTGCCCGAGGTCGACCCACCCGACGGTCCCGAGCGTGAGGTCGCGGCAGAGCCCCACGCCGTGGAAGAGCGGCGAGACGTAGGCCAGGGCCTCGACGACCTTGGGCAGCTGCGAGACAGGGAAGAAGACGCCCGAGAAGAGGAAGAGCGGGATGATCGCGAAGCGGTAGAGCGTCGAGATGGGCGCGTCCTTGTCCAGGGTGGCCGCCCACGCACCGACCGGCGCGGAGAAGGCCATGCCGGTGAGCACGGCGGCCGGCAGGGCGACGATGGCCCAGGGCGAATAGACGACGCCGAAGGCGGCCATGATGGCCAGGTAGATGCTGACGACGATGGAGAGCCGGACGGCGATCCAGGCCAGGTGCCCCAGCCACACGTCGTACACCTCGAGCGGCCCGGCCAGCTGGGCCAGGTAGGTCCGGAACCACTTGATGGCGCCCATCACCGGATAGGTGGCGTCGTTCACGCCGATCTGCATGCAGGTGCCCGCCAGCAGCCCGGGGGCCAGGAAGGCCACGTAGGTGACGCCGTCGACGCCGTGCGAGTGCTTGTCGATGAGGGAGCCCAGCGCCACACCCATGGCGGCCAGGTAGAGCACCGGGATGAGGAAGCTGGTCGCCACAGAGCTGCGCCACGTCCGCTTGTACTGGTAGGCCCAGTACGAGGCGGCGCGCAGCCACATCGGCGTGGCGAAGCGACGTGTCGGCATCTCCTCGCCATGGTCGAAGAGCGTGCTGCGCCCGTTCGCCCCCGTGTCCCCCACCGCCGTCATGTCAGTCGACCAGGCTGCGGCCGGTGAGGCGCAGGAACACGTCCTCGAGCGTCGAGCGGCGTACCAGCGTGGCCCGGGCCACGTGCCCCATCCGGGCCACCTCGGCCAGGGCGGCGTCGCCGTCGTCGGTGTAGAGGAGGATGCGGTCGGGCAGGACCTCCTGGCGCTCGGCCAGGTCCATCAGCGAGGGCGCCACCTCCTCGTGCTGGCCGGGGGCGAAGCGCAGCTCCACCACCTCCTTGGTCGAGTAATGCTCGATCAGCTGGCGCGGCGTCCCCTCGGCGGCGAAGCGGCCCTTGTCCATCACGACCAGGCGGTCGCACAGCTGCTCGGCCTCGTCCATGTAGTGCGTCGTGATGACCAGCGTCACGCCGTCCTGCTTGAGGCGGTACAGCCGGTCCCACAGCAGGTGCCGGGCCTGGGGGTCGAGCCCGGTCGTGGGCTCGTCGAGGATCAACAGGTCCGGGTCCGAAATCAGCGCCCGGGCGATGGTGAGACGCCGCTTCATGCCGCCCGACAGCGGGTCGACCCGGTCGTGGGCCCGTTCGGTCAGCTGCGCGAACTCGAGCAGCTGGTCGGCCCGGCGTCGGATCTCCTTGCGCGGCATGTCGAAGTAGCGGCCGTAGATCATCAGGTTGTCGAGGACCGTGAGCTCGGTGTCGAGCGAGTCCTCCTGCGGCACCAGACCCATACGCGCACGGATGCGGGGTCCGTCGGTGGCCGGGTCGAGGCCGAGCACGCGCAGCGTGCCGGCGCTCACCGGGCTGATGCACGAGATCATGCGCATGGTCGACGTCTTGCCGGCCCCGTTGGGGCCGAGGAAGCCGAAGGACTCGCCCTTGGTGATGGAGAAGTCGACGCCGTCGACGGCGACGAAGTCGCCGAAGCGCTTGACCAGCCCGTGCGCCTCCACCATCGGCGCCTCACCGGCGGCCGGCTCGTCCCCGGCGGGCGCAGCGTCGCTCTGCCGCGGCGAATCGGGGACGTCAGTCATCGGCGAGGAATATGACGTCATCGTCAGGCAACGATACCGTGCTGCCCGAGAAGCATCATCAAGCCGGGAGGGCGCACCGATGGATGGCCAGGGTGGGGGACGGCCGTTCCCCGACGGGTTCACGTGGGGCACGGCGACGGCGGCTCACCAGATTGAGGGCGGGAACACCAACAACGACTGGTGGGCCTTCGAGCACACCCCGGGGTCCGGGTGTTCCGAGCCCTCCGGCGATGCCTGCGACTCCTGGATCCGCTGGGAGGAGGACGCCGACGTCGTGGCCGGGATGGGGCTGGACAATTACCGGTTCTCCGTGGAGTGGAGTCGCATCGAGCCGGCCGAGGGCGAGATCTCCCGGGCCGCCCTCGACCACTACCGCCGCCAGTGCCTCGGCCTACGCGAGCGCGGCATCGATCCCGTGGTGACCTTCCACCACTTCACGACGCCGCGCTGGCTGGTCGACCAGGGCGGGTGGGAGACCGGCGTCGCGGTGGAGCACTTCGGCCGCTTCTGCACGGCAGTCGCCGACGCGCTCGGCGACGTGATCGCCCGCGCCTGCACCATCAACGAGCCCAACATCGTCGCCACCATGGGCTGGCACGCCGGCATGTTTCCGCCGGGCCGACAGGACATGGACCTCTCGCGCCGGGTGGCGGCCCACTTCGCCGACGCGCACCGCGTCGCCGTCGATGCCATCCGTGCCGCCGCACCCGGCGTCCCCGTCGGGCTCACCCTCTCCATGACCGACTACCAACTCGCCCCGGGCGGCGAGGAGAGGCTCGAGAGCATCCGGCACCACGCCGAGGACGTGTTCCTCGACGTCACCCAAGGCGACGACTTCCTGGGCGTGCAGGTCTACACGCGCATGCTGATCGGCCCCGACGGCTGGGCCGGCTATGAGGACGGGGTGCCGGTCCTCGACATGGGGTACGAGTTCTACCCGGAATCGCTGGGCCACTGCCTGCGCCGAGCCTGGGACTACACCGGCGGCTCGCTGCCCCTCCTCGTCACCGAGAACGGCATCGGCACCACCGACGACGAACAGCGCATCGACTACGTGCGCCAGGCCCTGGCGGGCGTGCTCGATGCCCTGGCCGAGGGTGTCGACGTGCGCGGCTACACCTATTGGTCGCTGCTCGACAACTTCGAGTGGGCGCTCGGCTACCGGCCGCGCTTCGGCCTCGTCAGCGTCGACCGCGCCACCTTTGCCCGGATGCCCAAGCCGAGTGCGGCCTGGCTCGCCTCGGTGGCGGCGGCGAACGCGCTGCCCGCCTGACCGCAGCTCAGACCGCAGCCCGCTGGGTGTTGGCGATGATGGGGTCGGTCACCTCGCCCCAGAGCTCCTCTGGGAGGTCGTGGCCCATGCCCGGAATGACAAGCAACTCGGACCCCGGCACGGCCGCGGCGGTGGCTTCGCCACCGCTCAGCGTGACCAACGGATCCGCCTCCCCGTGGATGACGAGAAACGGGATACGCACACCGTGTAACCCCTCCGTGCGGTCGGGCGAGGCGAGAACGGCGCCCAGCTGCCGCGCCGTACCCTCCGGACAGTAGGAGCGGTCGTAGGCAGCAGCGGCGCGCTCGGCGCAACAGCGCCTCGTCGGTCGGGTACTTCGGTGAGCCGATGACCTTGCTCCCGGCCACGCTGGCCTCGATCGCCTCTTCCCGGCTGGTGGCGATCGGCCGCAGCAGGGCCGTCATCGCCTCCCCGGTCGGCGCGCCCACCAAGCGGTCGCCCGTCGTCGACATGATGGAGCAGGCCGTTGCAAATCGCGCCGGGTGGTGGATCACGAGGGCCTGGGTGATCATGCCGCCCATGGAGGCACCGACAACGTGCGCCCGATCGATGCCGAGGTGGGCCAGGAGCGCCGCCGCGTCGTCGGCCATGTCCTCGATGCGATAGGGCGCAGACGACGCGTCGCCACCGAAGAGCGCGGCGATGTCGGGCATGCCCTCGAACTTGCTGGACAGGCCGCAGTCGCGGTTGTCGAAGGCGATGAGGTAGAAGCCACGCTCGCGCAGGCCGTCGAGGAAGCCGTCGGGCCAGGCGATGAGCTGGGCACCGAGGCCCATCACCAGCAAGAGGGCCTGGTCGGACGGGTCGCCCTCCGCGACGTACTCGATGTCGGTTCCATTGACGTGCGCGGTTGGCACCGGCAGCTCCCTTCTGTGGTCTCCCCGTTGGACTTCCTACCAGGCGGGTGCTGGTCGCGCCCGCCGACCGTCAGGCGGGCCCGGCCAACGACGCGTCGCTCCGCCGGGCCCGCCGCCACCGCGGGCCCGGCTCGAGACCCACCAGGACGACCTCCACCGAGGCCATGCAGAGGATGAAGACGGGGAAGGCGACCTCGTCGAAGGTCCAGTGAGTGACGGTCAGCAACAGGACGCCCATGCTGACGACCGCGCCGATATAGGAGTGGACGGTCTCGGTCTCGGGATCAGTCCAGCTCTTCATCACCGTCGGCACTCCGGCCATGAAGTCGGCGGCGATGGCCGCGGAAATGGCGAGGACGCCGTTGCGCGTGACGAGCCAGGTGACGGTGCCCACCACCGAGACGAGGCCGCACGCGTAGTCGATCCGCCGGATCTGCCAGACCGACGCCGAGTTGTGGAACGAGCCGATGAACACGAGCAGCGGCATGAAGCCGACCATGAAGGTGGGCAGCGCGCGCAGACCCACGCCCTCGTCGAGCTCGACGGCAGCGGCCAGGAGCGGTGCGATGGCCCAGAGCAGCCAGGTGACCCGGTTGGGCTTCGTGGTGCCCCGCAGGGTGTCCCGCAGGTATACGGCCGCCCCCAGCGCGCCGATTGCGCTGCCGACGTAAATCCAGTTCTCGCTGATCACCGTTACACAGTCTGCTGCGCCGGCCGCACGCCGTCATGCGCCGGGGGCGACGCCTCTTCGGTGTGGCCGACCGCTAGCTTCGAGGGTAGGGGAAACGAGAAGGAGCGCCGGGTGCCGAGGCATCGCCCGCAGGAAAGCGACCTTTATGGGTGAACTCCTCGTCGTCGCGTTCATCGGCGGGCTGATCACCGGGCTCTCCCCGTGCATCGTCCCGGTCATCCCCGTCGTGGTGGCCGGCGGGTCGACGGACACCAACAAGTCCCGCCCCTACGTCATCATCGCCGGTCTGGTGGTCAGCTTCAGCCTGTCGGTGCTCTTCGCCAGCTCGCTCCTCAGCTTCCTGCACCTGCCCCAGGACCTGCTGTTCTGGTTGGGCGTCGCCATGCTGGGCCTGCTGTCTGTCAGCCTCTTGGTGCCGTGGCTCGGCGACATGGTCGAGCGCCCCTTCGCCCGGCTGGGCTCCTCGCGCTACGCCAACGAGGGCGGCGGGTTCGTGCTGGGCCTGAGCCTCGGGCTGGTCTTCGTGCCCTGCGCGGGCCCGGTGCTCACCGCCATCTCCGTGGCCGCCGCCCACCACCGGGTCGGGGCGTCCTCGCTCCTGGTCACCCTCTTTTACGCCCTGGGCGTGACCGTGCCCCTGCTCGTGCTGGCCATCGTGGCTCAGCGGGCCACGATGTCGTGGGCGTCGCTCCGCTCGCACCTGCCGACGGTGCGCAAGGTGGCCGGCGTCGTGCTGGGCGTCACCACGCTGGCTATCGCCTTCAACTGGCTGGGGGCCCTCCAGCGCGACGTGCCGGGCTACACCACGGCGCTCGAGGACCATGTGGAGTCGACGGGATCGGCCTGCACGCAGCTGCGCCAGCTGAGCGGTGAGCACGAGAACCAGTTCGCGGCGGCCAACGCCAGGCTCGAGGGCAAGAAGGCGACCTGCGCGGCCACGGACGCCGGCAACTCGCAGAGCGGCCACCTGGCCGCGGGGACGACGACCACGACGAGCCCCAAGAGCACCGGCACCACGTCCCCACAGAAGCCGGCGGTCTTCATGGCCAGCAAGACCAATCTGCCCGCCCTCGGGCGCGCTCCCAATTTCGTCGGGCATCACGACGTGGTTCAACACGCCCGGCGACAAGCCGCTCACCCTGAGTGAGCTGCGCGGCAAGGTGGTGCTGGTGGACTTCTGGACCTACTCGTGCATCAACTGCCAGCGCTCGCTGCCCCACGTCGAGGGCTGGTACAACGACTACAAGAAGGACGGTTTCGTCGTGGTCGGCGTGTCGGCACCGGAGTTCGCCTTCGAGCACGTAGTGTCCAACGTCGAGAACGCGGCGGGCAGCCTGGGCATCGACTACCCGGTCGCCATCGATGACAACCTGGACACCTGGGACGCCTACAACAACGAGTACTGGCCGGCGGAGTACCTCATCGACCCCACGGGGGTCGTGCGCGCCTACGACTTCGGAGAAGGTGGCTATTCGCAGATGGAGAGCAACATCCGGATGCTTCTCACGGCCAACGGCGTGACGAACCTGCCAGCCCGGACCGACGTGCCGGACAAGACGCCGACGAGCGAGGCCATCACCCCCGAGAGCTACGTCGGTTACGACCGGCTCGACAACGAGGTGGGCACCTCGGTACAAGACGACAAGACGATCAACTACAGCGCGCCGTCGAGCATCCCGGCCAACAGCTTGGCCTTCGCCGGGACCTGGACGGTGCACAGCCAGGAGGCGACCGCGGGGCCCAACGCCAACCTCGACCTCAACTTCACGGCCGATGACGTCTATCTCGTGCTCAGCGGGCAGGGCACGGTCGACGTGGACTACAACGGCAGGCACCTGTCCACGATCGATGTCGGCGGAATCCCCAAGCTCTACACCATGTTCTCGGGCAGCTCGCTGCAGACGGGCCTGCTCACGCTCAGCCTTTCGCCGGGCCTCGAGGCGTACGACTTCACCTTCGGGTAGGCGCGTCGGCGCGCCCGCGCCTCAGTTGATGGAACGGGCCTGGCCGACCCAGTAGGGCGCCCGCAGCTCCCGTTTGAGGATCTTGCCGGAAGGGTTGCGCGGCAGGGCGTCGGTGCTGTCGACCGACGTGGGGCACTTGTAGTGGGCCAGCCGCTCCCGGCAGTGCGCAATGATCCCGGGCTCGTCCAGCTCGGCGTCCGGAGCCAGGACCACAATCGCCTTGACCGTCTCACCCCACCTCTCGTCGGGCACGCCGATGACGGCGGCATCGACGATGGTCGGATGAGAGAGCAGGACGTTCTCCACTTCGGCCGGGTAGATGTTCTCCCCGCCGCTGACGACCATGTCCTTGATGCGGTCGTGCAGGTACAGATACCCGTCGGCGTCGAAGTACCCGGCATCGCCCGTGCGCAGCCAACCGTCTGGGTCAATGGTGGCCGCGGTCTCCTGCTCCCTGCCCCAGTAACCCTCCATGTTGTAGGGCGAGCGGGTCCAGACTTCGCCGACCTCGCCCACGTCGACGTCCTCGCCGTTATCGGGATCGACGATGCGGAGCTCGACCGTGTCGTGGGGCTTGCCCGCCGACCGCAACAGCCCGCGCCGCGGGCCGTCGGGGTCGTGGTCCTCGAATAGCAGCGCCGTGATGGCCCCCGTCGTCTCGGTCATGCCGTACACCTGGCAGAATCCACAGCCGAACGCCGCCATGCACTTCACGAGGACGTCCTCGGAGATGGGCGACGCCCCGTAGAAGATCAGCCGGAGGCTCGAGAGGTCCGTCGTGGCCAGCGACGGCGTCGCCAGCAGGAACATGAGGACGGCGGGCACGAGGAACATCTCGGTGATGCCCTCGGTCTCGATGAGCCGCAGCAGCAGGGACGGGTCGACGTCGCGCAAAATGATGGAGCGCCCACCCCGCGACATGGCACAGAGCGCCCAGCCCGACCCCCCGATGTGGAACAGCGGCATCCCCACCAGACTGACCGTGTCGTCGGAGATGCTGAAGGTGTCGCCGGCGGCCGCGATGGCAGTGGACAGATTGGCGTTGGTCAGCATGACCCCCTTGGGCAGTCCGGTCGTGCCCGAGGTGTAGAGCTGCATGCTGACCTCGTCTGGCGCCGCCACATAACCGGGGTCGTCGCTCGGGCACCCCTCGACCCACTGGTCGAACGGCACGGCGCGCGGGTCGGCGCAGGGCGCCGTCACCGCGTCGCCGAGGACCACGATCCGTCGCACGGCAGGCAACCCGCTCACCATTTCGGCGAGGGCCGGCAGGTAGTCGGCGTGAACGGCCAGCAGCGGGGCGCGGGAGTCATCGATGATGGCCGCCATCTCCGCCGGCGCCAGGCGCCAGTTCACCGCCACGCCGACCGCGCCGATCAGCGAACCTCCGAAAAGAAAGTCGAAGTAGGCGATGCCGTTGCGGTCGAGGAACGCCACCCGGTCACCGGCTCCGAGACCGTCGCGGGCCAGCGCGTGCGCCACCCGGCAGGCGGCATCGAGTTCCTCGCCCCAGGTCCGGCGCTCGTCACCCTGCACGAACATCTCGTAGTCCGGTTGCACCTGACCCAGGTGCCGGATCAGGCCGGCGACCGTGAACTGGTCCCTTTCGGTGACGGCAACGCTCGATGGCACTCGTGACCTCCTCGGTATGGCGCAGCACCTTTTCGGGACGGGACGCTACGCACAGCGGCCTGACCCGGCGCACCGTACCCGGCCCCCGGGTTGCGCCTTGAGTGATGAGTCGTCATCTCTGCTTAGAGACATTTTATCGAAATTGACAAGAAATTTACAGTCGCTATTCAGTCAAATACGATCGGCTGACCTGCGGCTTTGTGATTATCATCACAAGATCTGAGAGTGAAGTACCAGGTCAAGTCATTTTCGAGCGGGCGAACAAGCGTTGAGTTTACTCACTGCTACATTGTGGGCCGCAAAGGGTTGATTGGCCTTTTGGATGCATGCGGTGACCGGAGAACTGGGCCGCGTACCCGAAGAGAGAACGCCGATCGATCCTGACCAGACCACACATGGTCTCGACGCGCCCGCCTACCGGCGGTCCGACGGGCCGAGAAGCGAGGGACACCCAACCGCAGACCATTGAAAGGGCTGTACACAACCGGCCGCACACCCTGCGGCGACAAGCCAGAACGGACGACGCCTTCCCGCTCTCCGCTCGGGGCGCGAATGCAATGGCCGGAGCCCGCCTACACCGAGCAGAGCCTGGCGCGCGTCTGCGCGCCCGACGAAGGGAGGTGCCGTGCGGATCCGCATTGCACTCACGACGGCGGTGGCCGTCATGTTCATCATTTCAGCAGTTCTTTTCACCGTGTTCACCAACATGTCCGCTGCCTCGGCGCGGGCGACCCGCCATATCGCGGGCAGCCGGGAGCGGCCGGCCGCGATCAGCATGAAGCTGACGTCGTACTCGAAGGCTCAGCAGGCTTCGAAGATTGTGGCCTACGCCGATGGCCTGGAGAAGCAGAAGGAAGAGGCTTACCTGAACGAGGCCGCTTATCTCAAGGCGCAGCAGCAGAACACCATCCCCACCGCGTGGATGCCTACGGCAATGTGCGAGGAGGGTGGCCGGGACGATCCCTACGCCGGCTACTTCGGCATCCTCGAGTGGAACGGCTTCGATGGTTACCCGACCGCGGGCAGCGCGCCTGCGTCGGTGCAGCTCGCTTGGGAGGCCGCGCACGGCCAAGGCCCGCCTGATGCCCCAGGCGAGTGTCACAGTTACTGAACACCGGGTACAACTCGATCCCACCCGGTTCGAGCCCCTTTTGGACCGACCGTCAATCCCCTCCGAAGATGGCGCTCACCTGCGCCATGTCGAAGTAGTCCCGCCATGCGGTGATCTTCCCGTCGCTGACGTGGAAGGCACCCATGACGGGCAGGGGGGCGGTCTTGCCGTTGATCGTGAAGGTGTCCGTCCGCTCCGTCAACACGGTCGAGCCGTCGCTGGCCAGGTGGTGCACCTCGAACTCCATCGACTCGCACATCCCGACGAACATGTCGATCACGGCCATGGTCGCCTCAATCCCCTCGGCCGGCTCCATGGGGATGTTGTGGTACACGATGTCGTCGGCGAAATAGGTACGGAGCACCGCGGGGTCCCGCGTGCTGGCCGCGGCGCAAAATTCCCGGACGACCTGTTCGGCGCTGGACATGGCTCTCCTCTCCCGATCAATCGGGACACGCTACCCAACCGTCCGGCATGATGAGGGGGTGACCACCAGGCGGGTCGTCGTGCTCGCGCCCATGAAGCCCGAGCAGAAGGCCATCGTGCGCTCGTTCGCGCTGAAGCCCACACCCGCACACCCCGTGTTCTCCCATGCCGGGACGGCCGGGTCGTGGTCCGTCGGCTGCCTCGTCACCGGCATGGGTCCGGCCCTGGCCCGGGATGCCACCACCAAGGCGCTGTCGGCGGGAGCGGTCGACCACGTCATGGTGGTCGGGATCGCCGGCGGGCTGGACCCGGAGCTTCCCGTCGGATCCCTGTTCGTGCCGAGCCGCGTGCAGCTCTATCCCGACGGGCCGGAGTACGCCACGCACCCCTTGCCGCCACGCCACGCCGGCGGCGGGTTGATGACCACCGACGGGCTGTTCGAAGACGAGAAGGTGTGGCGCCCCATCCTCGAACGCGGCTTCGGTGCCGTCGACATGGAAGCCGCAGGGGTGGCCGAGGTGTGCGAGGCCGCCGGCGTCCCGTGGTCGGTCTACCGCGGCATCAGCGACCGCCCCGACGAGCACATCGTCGACCAGGCCCTTTTCGGCCTGAGCAAGCCGGACGGCTCCGCCGATCCGGTGGCACTGGCCAAGTACCTGGCGCGCGACCCGCGCCGGGCCAAGGCCCTGGTCCACCTCAATCGCTGCATGCAGCTGGCGGCCAAGCTGGCCGCCGATGCCGCCGTCGCCGACCTGGAGGCGTCCTAGACATCCCCATTAGCCGTCGTCCTCGGACACCGGCCGGTCGTGCCCATTGGCGTCCCGGCGTGCGATCACGTGCAGATCGATGTCATTCTCGGACGCCATCCGCAGGATCTGCTGAATGACCGAGCCACGGGTCATCGACTGCCAGCGCGTGAGTCGCGACGTCCCGACGACGATCTGGGTGATCTGCTGATCGATCGCCGCCGCGAAGATCGTCTTGGCCACATCGTCTCCTTCGACCGTCTGCCACGTGCCGCCGACCGCCTTCACCACCTCCTCGAGCTCGGCCGTGCTCGCCGCGGTGGTGTCGGCGTCTCCCGAGACGACGTGGATGGCAACCAAGGGAGCCTTCACGCGAGCGGCAATGCGAGCCGCACGCCGGATCACCGAGGCATTCCCGGGTGCCCCGGTCACCGCCACCATGATGCGCTCGGTCGTCTCCCACAGCTCGCCACCGGCGCCCTTGGAGCGGAGATGCTCGAGCAGCTCCTCCTCGGTCTCGTCGGCCACGAAACGCAGCGACAACTCGCGCAGAGCGGCCAGGTTCTCGGCCCGGAAGAACCCGTTCAGCGCCGCCTGCACCTTGGGCTCCGGATAGATGTTGCCGTGCAACATACGCCGCCGGAGCTGGTCCGCCGAGGAGTCGATCAGCTCGAGCTGATCGGCCCGACGGACGACCCAGTCGGGCACCCGCTCGCGAACACCCACGCCGGAGATCCGCTCGACGGCATCCGCAAGGGATTCGATGTGCTGGACGTTGACCGTCGTGATCACGGCGATACCGGCATCGAGGATCTCGAGGACGTCCTCCCACCGCTTCTCGTGGCGACCCGAGCCCGGCACGTTGGTGTGGGCGAGCTCGTCGATCAACACCACCTCGGGTTTGCGGGCGAGCACGGCATCGAGGTCCATCTCCTCCCAGACCGAGTCGCGGTAGTCCACCTTCTTGCGCGGCAGGACGGGGAGGTCGCGGATCTGCTCGACCGTGTAGGGCCGCTTGTGTGTCTCGACGAACCCGACGACGACATCCGCCCCGCGCTGGAAGCGACGCCAGCCCTCGTCGAGCATGGCGCAGGTCTTGCCGACGCCGGCCGCGGCGCCGAGGTAGACCCTGAACTTGCCGGTCGGGCGTACGCCTTCGTCTTCACCCGTGCTCGGGGTCATCTCCACCTCGTCTGGCCGGGCCCCGCTAGGGCGTCGGTACACTCACGAGACGATCCGAAGGACGGAATTCTGTGACGCACGACAGACCAAGCGGGCTGAGTACCAAGGGAACGTACCAGCGGACGGCCATGGGGATCGTCGTCACCCTGGCTGGCCTCGGTGCGCTCTTGGCCGTTCTGCTTCCCTTCCGGGCCCACCTGAGCATCACCATCCCGGCCTTGGTCTTCGTGCTGCCCGCACTGGTCGGGGTCGTCGTCGGCGGTTTCCTGCCCGGCGTCGTAGGTGCGCTCGGCGGGTTCGTCGTCTACGACCTCTTCTTCCTCCCTCCCTACAACACGCTCACCGTCCGCTCGCCGCAGAACTGGATCGCGCTCGCCTTTTACGCGGTGGTCGTCCTGATCGTCTCCCAGGTCGTGGCCAAGCTCCGGAGTGCCCGCGAGGAGGCGGAACGCCGGACCGACGAGTCCGAGCGGCTGTACGAACTGTCGCAAACGCTGATCGGCGATCTCACCGTGTCGGAGCTTCTGACCCACATGGTGGCAACGGTGCAGAGCGTCTTCGCTCCGCTCTGGACGGCGCTCGTACTGCCTGGTGGCGACACCGCTGCTGGCAGATTCGGGGCGGTGCTGCGGGTCGCCGCCAGCGCGGGCGAGCCGCTGACCGAGGAAGACGTCGCATCGGTCACGTCGGGCGGCGGACAGGCCCGGTCCCTCGGGCTGCGAGAAGACGCCGGCCCACGGCGGGTGTCGGTGGCGCTGGTGGTGAGCCACCGACCGGTCGGGATGCTGGTGCTCCAGGACGTGCAACTGGTGGAGCGTGAGCGCAGCCTGCTCGGCACTTTCGCCAACCAGGCGGCGCTCGCCGTCGACCGGGCCCAGCTGAACGAGCAGGCGTTGCGGGCGCGCCTGCTCGAGGAGATCGACCGCTGGCGCCGTGCCCTCATGGGCGCCGCCTCGCACGACCTGCGGACACCGCTCGCCTCCATCAAGACCGCCGTATCGAGCTTGCGCCAGGTCGATGACCGCCTGAGCCCCGACGACCGGGCTCAGCTGTTGGAGCTCATTGAGCTGCAGTCGGACCGCTTGGCGAGACTCGTGTCCAACCTCCTCGACATGACCCGCCTGGAGGCCGGCGCGCTCGGAGCTCCGACCGACCAGTATCGACTTCCGCGAGCTGCTCGACGAGGCATTGGGTCTGCTGGGCGGGATCCTGGCACCCGGACGCGTCGAGGTCGACGCGCCGGTGGACCTGCCCCCGTTGCGCCTCGATCACGTCCTCATGAGCCAGGTCCTGGCCAACGTGCTCGAGAACGCCGAGCGGCTGTCGCCCGACGGCACCGTCATCCGCGTGACGGCGCGTGCGGCACCTGGGAACGCGGCGCGGGTGGAGATCGCGGTGGCCGACGATGGCCCCGGTATCGCGGTCGAGGACCGCGAGCGGGTCTTCGACATGTTCAGCCAGAACGGTGGCGGGGGCAGGGCCGGGCTCGGTCTGGCCATCGCCAAGGCCTTTGTTGAGGCCCACGGCGGGCTGATTTGGATCGACCCCGACGTGGCGGGCGGCGCCCGGGTCGTGTTCACCGCCCCGTCGGAAGCCCTCGCCCCGGCTTCGGTCTGAGCAGCTGCCATGGCCAAGGTGCTCGTCGTCGACGACGATCCGTCGCTTTTGAAGGCCCTGCGTATCGGCCTGTCCGCCCGAGGGGACGAGGTGCTGACCGCGCACTCGGGAGCCGAGGCAGTCAATCAGGTCGCGCTGGCCGTACCGGACCTCGTCATCCTCGACCTCGGCCTGCCCGACATCGACGGCCTGGAAGTCTGCCGCCGCGTGCGCTGGTTCTCCGACGTCCCCATCGTTGTGCTCTCCGCCTACGGTGACGAGCGCCGGAAGGTGGAGGCGCTCGACAGCGGGGCAGACGACTTCGTCACGAAGCCCTTCGGCATGGCCGAGCTCGAAGCGCGCCTGCGAGTGGCGCTGCGCCACGCCACCGCCGTCAAGGGTGACGGGGGTGAGCATCCCACGACGGCCGTGGTGGGCGACCTCGAGATCGACCTGGTCCACCATATGGCTACGCGGTCGGGTGTGCAGCTGCAGCTCACCGCGAAGGAGTTCGAGCTGCTGGCCTACCTGGCTCGTCACGCCGGCAAGGTCTGCACCCACCACATGATCCTGAAGGACGTCTGGGGACCGGGATACGGCGAGGAGTCCAACTACGTCAGGGTGTACACCCACCGGTTGCGTAAGAAGCTGGGGGACGAGGACGGAAAGTTCCTCCGTACCCTGCCGGGTGTCGGCTATCAGCTTGTGGCGGACGATCACCTCGCACCCACGAATGAATAGAGCGGATTGCGCATCAACAGGAGCCCCCGCTCGAGCGCCGGGGTGCCCTCGGCCAGTAGGCACCGTCCCACGGCCAGACCCGGGAGCTCCGCACGGCCCATGAAGCGCAGGACGATGGCGCCGGTTCCATCACTGAGCTCGACATCGGTTCGGACCCATGGCAGCCGGTAGGAGACGATCGAGACGACCTTCCCGCGCACTACGGCACGCTGCCGGAGCACCAGCGCCGCGATGGCGGTTGCGCTGGCCTCCACTACTTGAGCTTGGCCAGCGCCTCGTTGAGCTGCAGCACGTCGATGTACGAAGTACCAAGGAAACCGAGCTGGGCTCCCTGCGTCTGGCTGGTGACGAGACGCCTGAGCACCGAGGGGGAGAGACCGGTGGCCTTGGAGACCATCGGGATCTGGACCAGGGCGTCCTGCTGGCTGATGTCGGGGTCGTACCCGCTGCCCGACGTCGTGACCAGGTCGGGGGTCGGGTTGACACCCCGGGCGTGCCAATAGCCCACCAGGCACTGGGTGTATTGCAGCAGCTCTTTGGACCGCGGGCCGAGGCTGGTCCCTCCCGATTCGCCGGGGATGTCGTTGATCGGCTTGGAGGACGCCGTGGGGAAGGAACAGGCGACCTTGGTGCTCTGGGTCAGGCCGTTGGCGTAGAGCGGGTCGTCCCCAGGCTTCTCGGCGGGGTTGAACGTGGCGGTGGCGTAGGGCCCGAGGGCGTCGGGGCGGCCCTGGAACACGCAGCTGCCCAAGGGGTGTCCTGGGCATTTCGCGATGGACCAGTTCTGCCCGATTGCGGTCGACCCGTTGGCACTGAGCGACCCGTCGGCCTGGTGCTTGAAGAGCACCTGGGCGACACCGGTGCCGATGAAGGCGTAAGCGAAGGTCAGGACGAGTACGACCACAGCGAGGATGACGGCGCGGCGTAGGTGGGCGAGCATCAGATGGTCTCCATCAGTAGGCGTGCAGCGCGACGAGGATGAGATCGATGAGCTTGATGAAGATGAAGGGGACGATGATCCCGCCTACGCCGTAGATCCACACGTTCCGCCGCAAGATGGCCGCGGAGCCGGCGGCGCGGAACTTGACGCCCCGCAGTGCCAGCGGGATCAGTGCCACGATCACCAACGCGTTGAAGATCACAGCGGAAAGCACCGCACTCTGTGGGCTGTGCAGCTTCATGATGTTCAGCGTGTTGAGTTGCGGGTAGGTGGCCACGAACAGGGCTGGGATGATGGCGAAGTACTTGGCCACGTCGTTGGCGATCGAGAACGTCGTCAGCGAACCCCGGGTGATGAGGAGCTGCTTGCCGATCTCGACGACGTCTATGAGCTTGGTCGGGTTGGAGTCGAGATCCACCATGTTGCCGGCCTCTTTGGCCGCCGTGGTCCCCGTGTTCATGGCGACGCCCACGTCCGCTTGGGCCAGCGCCGGGGCGTCGTTGGTCCCGTCGCCGGTCATGGCGACCAACTTGCCGCCCTCCTGCTCGTGCTTGATGAGCGCCAACTTCGCCTCGGGCGTGGCCTCGGCGAGGAAGTCGTCGACGCCGGCTTCCTGAGCGATGGTCGCCGCGGTGAGCGGATTGTCGCCGGTGATCATCACCGTGCGGATGCCCATGGAACGCATCTCGGCGAACTTCTCCTGGATGCCCTCCTTGACTACGTCCTTGAGCTCGATAACGCCCAGGATCACGGGACCGTCGGCCACGACCAGTGGCGTGGAACCGGCGCGCGAGACGCGCTCGACGATGGGATCGAGATCGGTCGGCACCGTACCGCCCTGCTCGCCGACCCAAGCCTTGACCGAGTCGGCGGCCCCCTTGCGGATCTGACGGCCGTCAAAGTCGAGCCCGGACATGCGGGTCGTGGCCGAGAACGGCACGAAGACGTGCCCAGCCTCGAGGTGACGCTCTCGAATGTCGAAGCGCTCCTTGGCCAGCACGACGATGGAGCGTCCCTCGGGCGTCTCGTCGGCCAGCGACGCCAGCTGGGCGGCGTCGGCCAGCTCGCGCTCGGTGTGGTCACCCACGGGAGAGAAGCCCGACGCCATCCGATTGCCCATGGTGATGGTGCCCGTCTTGTCCAATAGCAATGTCTGCACGTCGCCGGCGGCCTCGACGGCCCGGCCGCTCATGGCGAGGACGTTCTTCTGCACCAGGCGGTCCATACCTGCGATGCCGATGGCGGAGAGCAAGGCGCCGATGGTGGTCGGAATCAGGCAGACCAGCAGGGCCACCAGGATGACCACCGACACCGCAGTCCCGGCGTAGATGCCGAAGGCCTCGAGCGACACCACGACCGGGATGAAGATGATGGTGAGGACGGCCAGCAAAATGGTCAAGGCGATCTCGTTGGGGGTCTTCTGCCGGTTGGCCCCCTCGACCAGGGTGATCATTCGGTCCAGGAAGGTCTGCCCTCTCTCGGCCGTGATGCGGACCACGATCCGGTCGGAGAGGACCCTGGTGCCACCGGTGACGGCCGAGCGGTCACCTCCGGACTCGCGGATGACCGGGGCCGACTCACCGGTGATGGCCGACTCGTCGACTGAGGCGATGCCCTCGATGATCTCGCCGTCGGAGGGAATGAGGTCGTTGGCCTCACAGACGACGACGTCCCCTTTGTTCAGCTCGGCGGCCGCGACCAGTTCCTCCGTCCCGTCGGCGCGGAGCCTCCTCGCCTCGGTCTCCGAGCGCATCTTGCGCAGCGTGTCCGCCTGCGCCTTGCCCCGGCCCTCGGCCATGGCCTCGGCGAAATTGGCGAAGATCACCGTCAGGAAGAGCCAGACGGTGATGGACCAGGTGAACACCGAAGGATGGGCGATCGCCTCGAACAAGGTGACGACCGATCCCACCAGCACGACGAACATGACGGGGTTGCGGATCTGGACCGCCGGGTTCAGCTTGGTCAGCGAGTCGACCAGCGCCTGGCGCAGGATCGGACCGTCGAAGAGGCTCCGGGATTCGGCCACACCGTGTGGTGCGCTGGCCGGTACTGGCTGGTCCGGTTGGGTGGTCGTCATCGTCAAGAGAAGAGCTTTCCGAAGCTGGTCATTAGAAGAACCCGTGGCTGAGCTGCTCGACGATCGGGCCGAGAGCGAGGGCGGGGAAGAAGGTCAGGCCACCGATGATGACGATGACCCCGACGGTGAGACCCACGAACATGGAGTTGTCGGTGCGGAAGGTGCCGAGGCCCTCGGCCACCACGGGCTTGGCCGCCAGCACGCCGCCGATGGCCAGGGCCGGAATCATGATGCCGATCCTGCCGATCAACATGTCGATGCCGCCGATGACGTTGTAGAAGGTGGTGTTGCCCGTCAACCCGTCAAAGGCCGATCCGTTGTTGTTGCCCTGCGAGGTCAGCCCGTAGAGGATCTCGGTGAACCCGTGCGGCCCGGAGTTGAGGGGACCGGCGCGGCCGGCGTGGATCGACACGGCGATGGCGGTGAAGACCAGCACGATCAACGGCATGACGAGGGCCCCGAGACCCGCGAGTTTTATCTCCTTGGCCTGTATCTTCTTGCCCAGGTACTCCGGTGTTCGCCCGATCATGAGGCCACCGATGAACACGGCGATGAGGGCGTAGATGAGAATGGTGTAGAGACCGCTGCCGGTGCCACCCGGCGTCACCTCGCCCAGCATCATCCCGCTGATGAGGAAAAACCCTCCCATCGGGGTCCATTGGTCGTAGGAGGAACTGGCCGAGCCGGTTGAAGTGCTTGTTGAAGACACCCCGAAGAGGGCGCTCGTCGTGTCGCCGAAACGCACCTCCTTGCCCTCGGTGTTGCCCACGGTGGAATGGACACCCGCCGCGGCGACGGCCGGGTTGTTCTGGTGCTCGTAGTATGCGGCGCCGCCTACCCAAACCCCGAAAAGGATCACCATGGCCGCCAGGAGGGCGGCGCCGTGGCGGATGCTCCCGACCATCTTGCCGAAGGTGTAGGTCAAGGAGAACGGGATGCACAGCAGGAGGAACATGTACATGAAGCTGGTGAACCCAGTCGGGTCCTCGAAGGCAGTGGCCTGGTTGGCGTTGAGGAACCCACCGCCGTTGTTGCCGAGCTGCATGATCGACTGCATGAAGCCGATTGGACCTCGGGCGATGACCTGGGTGACGCCGTTGAGGTAGTCATGGATGGTCACGGTCCCGGCCAGCGTCTGCACCGCACCCTGTCCGACGATCACGATCCCGAAGATGAACGCGACGGGGAAGAAGATGTAGAGCAGAGCGCGGGTCATGTCGACCCAGAAGTTCCCGATGGTTGGGGAGTTGCGCCGGGAGAAGCCCCGGACCATCGCGATGGCCACCGCGATGCCGATGGCCGGGCTCGCGAACTGCTCGAAGGTCAGCGCACCGATCTGGGAGAAGTACGACATCGTCGTCTCGCCGCCGTAGTTCTGCCAGTTGGTGTTCGTCATGAACGAGACGGCGGTGTTGAAACTCAGGGCCTGGGGCACGGCACCCAGGTGCTGGGGGTTGAGCGGCAATGACCCCTGGATCCGGACGATCAGATAGGTCACGCCCACGCAAACCCCGGAGAAGATGACCATGGAGGCGGCGTAGCGCTTCCAGTTCTGCTCTCTCTCCGGACTGGTCCCCAATAACCGGTAGACCGGGCGCTCCGCCCAACCCAGGAAGTGCACCCGCCCGTCGAAGACGGCGGCCATGTAGGAGCCCAAGTAACGCCAGGCCAGCGCCAGGCAGACTACGAGTGCGATGATCGTCCAGGTGAAGCCCACCTCAGAACTTCTCGGGCTTGAACATGGCGACGCCCAGGTAGAGGAACATCACGATGGACAGTGCGAGAAGGAGTCCCTGGGTCCAGGTCATACCCGGTCCAGGGCCCAGATGAGACCGAGGAACGCCGCCACGAAGCCTACGATCCCCAGTACTGCCAGGAAGTCAGCCATAAGGCCCATGCTGGTGGCGGGTATGTGAACCCGATGTCAACGCGGCGGCGGCGTGCGTCAACAGAATGTCAATACCCGCCTAGCGCCAGCTGTGCCTAAGGTGAACACGGTGACGCAGTGAAAGAAGGTGGATGATGGGATTGGACCTGCAGGGATGCCGGACGCTGGTGACTGGGGCCTCTTCGGGCATCGGGGCCGGGTTGGCCGAGGCCCTGGCCGAGCGCGGCGCGATCGTCGGCATCTGCGCCCGCCGGGCGGAGCTGCTGTCCGAGGTCATCGGCCGCTGCATGGAGCACTCCCCCGACAGCCGCATGTGGGTGGTCAACTTGGCCGACCCCGACGCCGTCGACCGGCTGGCCGTCGACGTCATGGACGCCTTCGGCGGCGTGGACCTTTTGGTCAACAACGCCGGCATCCCCAAGCGGCGGCACGTGACGGCGCTCGACATCGACACCATCACCGCAGTGATGCACGTCAATTACCTCTCCCCTATGCGCCTCACCATGGACCTGCTGCCGCAGATGCTGGCCAGGGGATCGGGCACGATCGTGAACATCTCGTCCATCGCGGCCACCCTGAGCGCGCCCGGGGAGGCGGCCTACGACGCCTCGAAGGCGGCGCTCACCGCGTTCTCCGAGGCCATGGCGGTGGACCTGTGGGACACGGGGGTGAAGGTGATGGTGGTCTACCCCGCCGTCATCGACACCGAGCTGTTCAGCCTGCCCGACAACGACGTCCCGGATCTGCCGGTGCAGGCCGAGCCGGTGTCGGTGTGCGTGGACGCCATTCTCGCCGGGCTCGAATCCGGCGCGGCCCAGGTCTACGTGCCGCAGTACTTCCACGACATCGCGGCCGGCAAGGCGCAGGATGTCGGCGCCTTCCTGGAGGGGACGGCCTCGTACCTGCGAGAACAGAGGAAGAAGAAGGAAGAGCAGCAGGCCTGAGAGAGGCGGTGCCCACGTGCCCATGAAGATCGAGCCCGACGCGGCCGGAATGAGTGAGGCGCGCCTCGAGCGCATCACCGAGCATTTCGCCACCACCTATGTCGACACCGGCAAGATCGCCGGCTGCCAGATCACCGTGGTGCGCGGCGGGCACGTCGCCTACCACCGCTCGCTCGGCCTGATGGATCGGGAACGGGACATCCCGATGGCGGACGACACCATCTTCCGCATTTTCTCCATGACCAAGCCCATCGCGTCGGTGGCACTCATGCAGCTCTACGAGAAGGGCAAGTTCCAGCTGCTCGACCCGGTGCGCCGCTACATACCGGAGTGGAGCACCCAACAGGTGGGAGAGGTGGACGACGCCGGCAACGTCACCCTGGTCAAGCCGGACCGGCCCATGAACATGCGCGACGTGCTCATGCACACGACAGGCCTGCCCGGCGCTCTGTTCCCGGGCAACCCGATCGACGCCGCCTTCGCCGAGGCCCGCCAGGCGCAGGGGACGGGGCAGACGCTCGAGAGCGTGACGACGCTGCTGGCCCAGCACCCCCTCAAGTTCCACCCCGGAACGCACTGGAACTACGGGCTCTCGACGGACATCGTGGGTCGTTTGGTCGAGATCCTCTCCGGATTGCGCTTCGACGAGTACTTGGCCCGCGAGGTCTTCGAGCCCCTGGCCATGGTCGACACCGGCTTCTACGTCCCCGAGCCGCAGCTGCCCCGGCTGGCCGCGCTCTACCAATACCGCCCGGCGAACACGCCCAAGTTGCTCGAGGAGGGACCCTTCGGCATCCGGGTCACGGCACCCCCTACCTATCTGTCCGGCGCCGGCGGGCTGGTCTCGACCACCCACGACTACGTTGCCTTCTGCCAGATGCTGGAGAACGGGGGGCAGCTGGACGGGCGGCGGGTCCTCGGGCGCAAGACGATCGAGCTGATGACACGCAACCACCTGCCCGGGGGTGCCACCCTGCAGGACCTTGCCGTCGGCGGCTTCGGCGAGGCCAACTTCGAGGGCGTCGGCTTCGGGCTCGGCTTCGCCGTCGGGTTGGGCCCGGCGGCGACGGCCATGGCGGGCTCGGCCGGCGAGTACTACTGGGGCGGGGCGGCCAGCACCGCCTTCTGGATCGACCCGGTGGAGGACCTCTTCGTCGTGTTCATGACCCAGCTCTTCCCCTCAGCGGCCTACCCGTTCCGGGCCCAACTGCGAGCACTCGTCTACCAGGCCCTCGACGACTGATGGCCGAGGGCGAGAAGTCGGTCCCCGTCGGACCGGCCGACGCCAGCGTCCAGCCCCGCTTCGCCGGCCTGGCCACCTTCGCCCGGCTGCCCGAGGCGGCGCAGGTGCCGGCCTGGGACATCGCCGTCGTCGGGGTGCCGTTCGACGGCGGGACGAGCTACCGGCCCGGCGCGCGCTTCGGCCCGGCCGCCGTGCGCCAGGCCTCCCGGTTGCTGCGCCCCTACCACCCGGCGGCCGACGCGCTCCCGTTCGAACTGGCCCAGGTGGTCGACGCCGGCGACATCGCCTGCACGCCCTTCAGCCCGGAGGAGGCCGTGGCCCAAATTCAGGCAGGAGCGGAAGAGCTGCTGGCGGCCGGGGGGCACTTGGTGGCGGTCGGGGGTGACCACACCATCGCGCTGCCGCTGCTACGCGCCACGGCCGGGCGGCACGGCCCACTCGCCCTGGTGCACTTCGACGCGCACCTCGACACCTGGGACAGCTACTTCGGGCAGCGCTACACCCACGGGACGCCCTTCCGCCGGGCCTGGGAGGAGGGCCTGCTGCGGCGGGACCGCAGCGTCCACGTCGGCCTGCGCGGTCCGTTGTACGCGGTGAGCGACCTGACCGACGACGCCGGCATGGGGTTCACGCAGGTGACGACGGACGAGGTGGCCGAGCTCGGCGTCGCCGCCGTGATGGCCGGTGTGCTGGACCGTGTAGGCGACGCACCGGTCTACGTGTCGGTCGACATCGACGTCCTCGACCCGGCCCACGCTCCGGGGACGGGTACGCCCGAGGCGGGCGGACTGACGAGCCGGGAACTGCTGAGCCTGTTGCGGGGCCTGAAGCCGGCGGCCGTGGTGGGCGGCGACGTGGTCGAGGTGTCGCCCGCCTACGACCACGCCGAGATCACCGCCATAGCGGCGTCGCACGTCCTCTACGAGCTGGTGACGTTGCTGGCGCAGGGCCGACTCTCGTGAGCGGGCAGCGCTCGTAACACGCCATTCACAGCGGAGAAACGCTCCCTGAACGTTGCCGCCGTAGCGTGCGGAGCACGAGGGCGACGTCGAGGAGCGCGTGAATCTGGTGGGGACGTGAAGCGGGACCTGCTGGTGGGGGTGGCCCAGTGGCTCCCGGCCCCGGGCGAGCCCAAGCAGAACCTGTCGGTGGCCCTGGGAATGGTCGAGACCGCCGCCGCCCGCGGCGTGGACCTCCTCGTGCTGCCCGAGCTGTGGTCGTGCGGCTACGACCCCGAGACGCTGGGTGGCGACGCGCGGCGCGACGCCGAGCCGCTCGCCGGGCCGCGCACCCAGCGCCTGGCCGACGCGGCGCGGGCCCACGGCGTCTACCTGGCGGCGGGGAGCGTGCCCGAGCTCGGACCCGACGGGCTGATCCACGACACCGCCCTCGTCCTCAGCGCGCAGGGGGATCTGGTGGCCTGGCACCGCAAAGCGCACCTCTACCCGCCGACGCTCGAGCCCAGTGTGTTCACCCCCGGTGATCGGCTGACGACGTTCGACGACCCCACGCTCGGAACGGTGGGCCTCGTCGTCGGCTTCGATGGCGACTTCCCCGAGGTGGCACGGGCCCTGGCGCTGCGCGGGGCCCGGCTGGTGTTGGCCCCGTGCGCCTACGAGGTGGAGGGCGCGGCGGCCTGGGACCTGCTGCACCCCGCCCTGGCGCTGACCAACAGCCAGTGGTGGGTGCAGGCCAACCAGGCCGGGTCGCACTCGACGTCGACGCTGCTGGGATCCAGCCGCATCATCGCCCCGACCGGGACGGTGGTCGAGCAGGCCAGCGCCGCAGTACCGGGCCGAGCCAGCCCGGCCGAGCTCCTCGTGCACCGGATCGACCTGCATCTGGCCTACAAGCGCGAAGGCCTGGGCGCGCTGTTGGAGGACGAGCGCCGGCCGGCCCTCTACGGCGGGCTCTTCCAGGAGGCGCCGACGGTGTAGACGGCGGGCCGGGCCACGCGAGCGCCTCAGCCGTTCGGGTCTGTCGGCCCCAGCACAATTCCGGCCAGACCCTGCACGAGCTGTGCGTTGGCGGCGATCGTCTTGTCGGGCGAATGCGCCTCGGCATTCAGCGCGGCCTCGGCCATGGCGCGCGCTGTCGGCTCGCTTATCGGTGGGAGCGGGTGGGCCGCCTGGGCGTCCACCTGGGACACCAGGGTCGGCGACGGGGTGCCGACGGTGATCGTATAGGAGGGCGGCGGCTGAGTTGCCGAGGTGGTGGTCACGTACGCCAGCCGGCTCCCGTCGGGCCTGGTGACCACCGTGTCGAGCGCCGCGGCGCCGCGCACCCGCACGGAGCCGGGCACGGTCGAGGGGATGAAGACGACGGTGTCACTCTCCGTGTCCCCCCGCCTGTTCGCCGCCGTCGACTCGGCCACCATGACGAAGCTACGCGCGGTCGGGTCGAATGCGTAGGCCCCGAGCCGGCCCGCCGTGGCCACAGGCCAGACCCGCATGAGCTGGCGCTGCCGGCTGGCGATCAGGAGATCGTTGGGCGAGGGTTGCCGCCGCGGGTTCCCGGCGCCCGCCGTGCCGTTGGCCGTCGTCTGATAACTCGAGTATTGCCAGCGCGTACACCAACACGATCCCGGCGTCTTGGCCAAACCCTTCCAAGCCCACAGCGTGCCACCCGTCTGCGTGGCCTCCTGCGCCGCCAGCTCGTTGGACAAGATGGTGCCGTCGGTGCTCGACGAGTCGCCGAACTCCGTCACGAAGACGGCCGAGTTCATGGCCTGAGCCTCGGCCTCCGCAGTCTGGTAGCCGAAGGTGAAGTTAGGCGGGAAGCCGCCCTCTTTGGCCGGCATGCCCAGCAGGTCTTGTTCGATGGTGAACGCGTAGGTGTAGATGTGCGGCGCGTACACAATGTTGGGGTAACTGGTGAAGGGCGCGCTCACCTGCAGGGAGAAGTCGACCAGGTTCCGGTAGGCCAGCGGCTCGAAGAAGATCTGCTGCCTCGACACCGACGCCAGCTTCGGGTAGGCGCACGCATTGGCCAGCGAGGTCGGACTCGAGGTGGGGCAGGTAGGCAGTCCGTCGCGCACACCGGTGAGCGCCTCGATCGCCCGCTTGTAGAAGGGGTAGAGCTCCTGGCTGCTCGCGGTATAGCCGTTGGCGGCGGGCAGCGAGCCAATAGAGCCTGGCTGTGGCTCGTTCATCAATTCGTAGCCGAGGACAGCCGGGTCGTTCTCGAAGCGCGTGGCCAGCGCGGCCAAGGCGCCGATGTAGTGGTCCTGCAATCCGGTGCCAGGGGCCTGCCCCTGGGGCGCCCCCACCGTGCTGTTCTGCCAGAAGTTGTAGAAGGCGGCCGACTCGGCCGGGTTCAGCTCGTCGATGCCGTAGAGCGCGCAGGCCGGCTTACCGTCGGTCTGGACCGCCCAGCCCGGCGCACCGTCCCCACCCCCGGAGGGGCTGCACCCGGACGGGACACTCTTGGCGTCGGCGGGCAGGATGTAGCGCGAGAACTGATCCTGGTGCATGTCGAGGATCACGTAGATACCCTGCTGCCGTGCCCAGCCGACCACCTGCGCCACACGGTTCAGGTACGTCGTCGAGTATGCGCCTGGCGTTGGCTCCAGCTGACTCCAGTCGAGGACGAGGCGCACGACGTCGAAACCGAGGGCGCGCATTTGGGCGAAGTCGTCACTGCTGGCCGGGGCGGTCGACTGGGCGAACGCCGGCTCGGAAGCCTGCACCTCGCACAAAGGCGGTTGTGGGATGAGCGGCGAGGCCTTGGGGCACTTGCCGTCGTAGGCGGAGGGCGACACCGGGAACAAGGCGGGTTTGTCGCCGGCCTTCGGATGGGCAACGTCCTGCAGGCCGACTGCGGCCGCCCCGTGCAGCAGGACCTGGCGACCCTGTCCGTCAGCCAGGTAGGGCGTGAGATCACCGCCGCCGGTCGGCGTGACGATGTGCAGGAAGGTCAGCGAAGGAATGGCCGGCGGCGCGGCGGCCGCACCGGTCGCGGCGGCGAGTGGCGTGAGGGGAACCACCAGGACGGCGACAGCGAACGCGGCCAGCGCGGCCGCGCGGGCGAGGCAGGGGCGTTTGGGCACGGCGGGCCAAGCTAGTGGACGGGCTCCGCCGATTGGGGGGCAAGAACTAAGAGCGAGGTAAGAGGCGGCCGGCGTGGAGGCGTTGGTAGGGTCGCCACCATGGGAGCCACGGACCTGACAGGACGGGTGGCCCTGGTCAGCGGCGGAGGCCGCGGCATCGGGCGGGGCATCAGCGAGGAGCTGGCCGGCGGCGGTGCCACCGTGGCCATCGTCTACCACCGCGACGCCGACGCGGCCGAGGAGACGGCCAAGGCCATCTCCAACGCGGGCGGGACGGCCACCGTGCACCGGGCCGCCGTGGAGTCGATCGAGCAGTGCCAGCACCTGCGCGACGAGGTGCTGGCCGCGCACGGCGCGGTCGACATCGTCGTCTCCAACGCGGGCATCGCCAGCCGGGGTAGGACGGTGGCGGACACCGACCCCACGGAGATGGAACGGCTGTTCGGCATCCACGTCATGGGCGCCTTCCACCTGGCGCAGTTGTTCGTGCCGCCCATGCGAGAGCGCTCCCGGGGCGACGTGGTCATGGTGTCGTCGGTGAACGCACAGCGGAACCCGGCCCGCGGGGCGCCCTACAACGTGGCCAAGGCGGCCCTCGAGTCACTGGCCTTCACCCTGGCCAAGGAGGAGGTGCGCCACGGCATTCATGTCAACGTGGTGGCGCCGGGTCTCGTCGTCTCCGAAATGGGGCGCCGCCTGGCCAAGGCGGGCGGGGTAGGGGACATCCACTCGCTCGACGCTGCCTTCCCCTTCGGCCACGTGTGCGTACCGGCCGATGTCGGAAGGGTCGTGCGCTTCCTCGTTTCGGAGGATGCCGGCTACGTGACCGGGCAACGGGTCGACGTGGACGGGGGCGGGCCGACCCGATGAACGACGAGGTCTCGCTCTACGAGGGGTTATTGACCACCAGGGCCATCCGTCGCTACGCCGACGAGCCGGTCCCCGACGAAGCCCTGCGCGACATCCTGTTCGCGGCCACCCGCGCGCCGAGTGGCTCTAACCGTCAGCCCTTCCGTTTCGTGGTGCTGCGCGACGGGCCGGTGGCGGCCGAAGCCAAGCGGCTCATCGGGGAGGGCGCCGCGCAGTTCTGGGCGGCCAAGAGGGCGGAAGACGGCTACGACAAGGGCTCGGGTGCCGACGCCGACTCGCCCAAGGCGCGCATGGCCCGCACCATGCAGCACTACGTCGACAACTTCGCGTCGGTGCCGGTGCTCGTTCTCGCCTGCTACATGCCGTACCGCTCGCACTCGGCCAAGACCGACGGCGCGTCCATCTACCCGGCCTGCCAGAACCTCCTGCTGGCCGCCCGGGCGCTCGGCTACGGCGGGGTCCTGACCGGCCTGCACCACTTTGCCGAGACGGAGTTGCGGGAGCTGCTGCAGATCCCCGAGGCCGTCGATCTCATGGCCACCATCACGCTGGGCCGGCCGCAAGGGCGGCACGGCCCGGTGCGCCGGCGCCCGCTCCCGGAATTGGTGTTCGGCGAGCAGTGGGGGCAGCCGCCCGGCTGGGCGGTGGACCCGCCCGGGGTGCGGCACACCTCGGCGGGCCCGCCGCGCGCCAGCCAATAGAGTCTGGGTTGCAGCACGCCAGGCCGACCCCGGGAAGGCTGACCATGCACACGCTCGACGCACCCGTCTTCGACGCAGACAACCACTACTACGAGGCGCTCGACGCCTTCACCCGGCATCTCGACCCGGCGCTCGGACCACGGGTGATCGAGTGGGTCGAGATCAACGGGCGCCGCTACCACGCGCTCGGCGGGCGCGTCAGCCGTGCCGTGAGCAACCCGACGTTCAACCCGATCTCACCCGCCGGCGCGCTGTCCGACTACTTCCGGGGTAACCCCAACCGCGTCCCGATGCACGAGCTGATGGGGACGCCCGAGCCAATCCGGCCCGAGTACCGCGACCGCGAGGCGCGGCTGGCGGTGATGGACGCGCAGGGACTGGCCAAGGTCTGGCTCTTCCCCACCCTCGGCATGCTCTACGAGGAGGCCCTCAGGGACGACCCCGGGGCGGTGGTGCTGCTCTTCCGCGCCTTCAACCGCTGGCTGGCCGAGGACTGGGGCATGGCGTACGCCGACCGCATCTTCGCTGCGCCCTACATCACGCTGGTCGACATCAACGAGGCGGTCAAGGAGCTCGAATGGGCCCTCGACCAGGACGCCCGTACAGTGGTGCTGCGGGCGGCAGCGCCGGTGACGGCCTCGGGGCCGCGCTCGCCGGCGGCCGACGAGTTCGACCCCTTCTGGGCCCGGGTCAACGAGGCCGGCATCACGGTGGTGGTGCATGCCGGGGACGCCGGGCTGTCCTCCAACGGCTACGCCGTCGACGGTTTCGCGGCCACGTTCAAGGGAGGTGGGTCGGGACGGCCGAGCATAAAGATGTTCGCCATTGAGCGGGCGGCCCACGACTGGCTGGCCACCCTTGTCCTCGAAAAGCTGTTCGTCCGGTTTCCCAACGTGCGCGTGGCCTCGGTCGAGAACGGCTCGGAGTTCCTTGCTCCGCTGTTCCGCAAGCTGCGCACGACGGCGCGGCGCATGCCGGGCTACTTCGGCGAGGACCCCGTCGAGACGTTCCGCCGCCACGTGTGGATCAACCCGTTCTGGGAGGACGACGTCGACGAGATCGTCGAGTTCATGGGCGACGACCGGGTCATCTTCGGGTCGGACTGGCCGCACGTCGAGGGGTTGCCCGAGCCGACCGACTGGGTGACCGAGCTGCAAAAGCTGCCCGAGGAGGCGGTGCCCAAGATCATGGGCGCCAACGTGTCCGAGCTGAACGAAAGGCGGGCGGTGTCCTGATGGGCGCCATCGAGACGGAAGAGTTGTTGCTGGACGAGGCCCAGGCGGAAACCAGGCTTCTGGAGCCCCACGTCATCGTGCTGTTCGGCGCGACGGGGGACCTCGCCGCCCGCAAGCTGTTGCCGGGATTGCTCCACCTCTCCGTGTCAGGACTGATGCCCGACTATCGCATCATTGGCAGTTCCACAAAAGGCTTGAACGACGAGGACTTTCGCAACATCGCGAGGGACGCGTGTGACCGCTTCGCCACCAAGAAGGTTTCCCTGCTCCAGTGGGCGAACTTCGAGAGGCGGCTGAGCTTCGTCTCGACCGGAGCCGGTCCCGAGGCCATGTCAGCGGCGGTGGGACGGTTGGAGGACGAAATGGGAGGCGACGTACGGCGCCTGCACTACCTGAGCATCCCGCCCCTGGCGGTTCGCTCGGTCCTGCAACTGCTGGCCGACGCCAAGCTGGTCGAGCGCTCGCGCATCATTATGGAGAAGCCGTTCGGCACCGACCTGGCCAGTGCGGTCGCGCTCAACGACACCGTGCACGCCATCTTCGACGAGGATCAGGTCTTCCGCATCGACCACTTCCTGGGCAAGGAAGCGGCGCAGAACATTTTGGCCTTCCGCTTCGCCAACGGGCTCTTCGAGCCCATCTGGAACCGTGACCACATCGACCACGTGCAGATCGACGTGCCCGAGACGCTCTCGGTGGAGGACCGCATCGACTTCTACGAGGGCACGGGAGCCTTCAAGGATATGGTGGTCACCCACCTGTTCCAGATCCTCGCCTTCATGGCGATGGAACCACCCACGGCGCTCGAGTCGGTGGCGATCAGCGAGGAGAAGAACAAGGTCTTCCGCTCCATGCGCCCGCTCGACGTCAACCAGGTGGTGCGCGGTCAGTACGAGGGCTATCGCGACATCCCGGGCGTGGCCCCGGACTCGGACACCGAGACGTTCGTCGCCCTGCGCTGCGACATCGACAACTGGCGCTGGGCCGGGGTGCCCTTCTTCCTGCGTACGGGCAAGCAGATGGGCGGCGGCGAGCGCATCATCTCCATCGCCTTCCGCGAACCGCCCAAGTCGATGTTCCCCGAGGGCTCGGGCGTGGGCACCATGGGCCCAGACCACCTCACCTTCGACCTGGCCGACTCGTCGAAGCTCTCATTGTCCTTCTACGGGAAGAAGCCCGGCCCCGGCATGAAGCTCGAGAAACTGAGCCTGCAGTTCGCGCTGCACGAGACGGGCGAGGACGCCGACGTGCTCGAGGCCTACGAGCGCCTGATCCACGACGCCATGATCGGCGACCACACGCTGTTCAACACGGCCGAGGGAATTGAGCGGTTGTGGGAGCTGTCGACGCCCCTGCTGGAGGATCCTCCGGCGGCGCAGCCCTACGCCAAGGGCAGCTGGGGGCCGGACACCATTAACGACCTCATCGCACCGCGCCGCTGGCGCCTCCCCTTCGAGCGCCGCTGGCGCGGCACGGCGGGGACGTCTTGATGCGACCGCCGCTGCCGCGGGGTAAGTCGTGGGCGGCCCGGCGTGGACTTCCCGGTCGGCCGGGGCCCCGGACCTGCGTCCGCAAACGCTAACCCTACAGGTTTAGCTATATGGTTCCTGTTTCCCGTTCTCGAAGTGAACCCCGAGCCGATCGACGTCCTGCCACCTCCGAAGACGTTGGTTGCGCCCCGGCGGGACTTCTCGCTGTCGTCCTCGTCAGGGCACCAGCACGACCCGGCCGAAGGCCTGGCGGGACTCGATGTACGCGTGGGCGCCGGCGGCGTCCGAGAGCGGGAAGGCGCGGTCGATGACGACCTTGAGCTCACCCCGGGCGATGGCCTCGAGGTGGCCGGCGATCATGCCATGGACGCGCTGGTGGTTGAGCAGGAGCTCCGCCCCGAGGAAGTAACCCGACAACGTCTGGTTGTTGGGCCGCATGGTCGAGATGTCGAGCCGTTCGGCCGGGGCCCGGCCGGCGTCGCCCACGGTCACGCACCGCCCTCGATAGGCCAGCGCGGCGATGCTCCCCTGCAGCGTCACCCCGCCCACCGAGTCGACGATGACGTCGACGCCGCGGCCGTCGGTCAGCCGGCGCGCTTCGGCCACGAAGTCGTGGGTGACGTAGTTGATCCCCTCGTCGAGGCCCAGGGCCTTCAGCCGCTCGAGGCGATCGTCACTCGAGGCCGTGGCCAGCACGCGGGCGCCGGCCCGCGTGGCCATCTGGATGGCGGCGATCCCGACGCCGCCCGCGCCGGCGTGGACGAGTGCCGTCTCCCCCGCCTGCAGGCGGCCGAACTCGAAGAGGCAGTCGTCGGCCGTCCCGAAGGGCACCGGCACGCAGGCGGCGTCGTCCGTGCTGACGCCCTCAGGGATCTTCCAAGCGAAGCCCGCCGGCACGGCCCGGCGCTCGGCATGCGAGCCATCGAGCCCGACGGTGACGGCACGGTCCCCCACCGCGAAGCCCGCGACGTCCGCGCCGACCTCGGCCACGGTGCCGGCGCACTGGTAGCCGACGATGTGCGGCAACCGGCCCAGGTCGCCGCCCAGCCGGTGGAGCGTGTCGCCGCCCTCGACGCTGACCGCCGCCACGTCGATGAGGATGTCGCCCGGGCCACACACGGGGTCGGGGACGTCCTCGTAGCGGAAGACATCGGGGGTGCCGGTCTCGTAATACACCGCTGCCTTCATACGCGCTCGTACTCCTCCATCTCGAATTCTCTCGTCCTCTCGGTGTACCACAACGAGGTCTGGGGCAGCTGGGTGGCGATCTTGCCCTGGGCATTCTTGAAGTAGCTCTGGCAGCCGGTGTGCCACACCGTCCCCTCCAGGGCCCCGGCCAACTCCACGTTGTAGGCCTCCATCACGTCGCGCCGGACGTCGACCGCTGCCGCCCCGTCGCGCTCCATCGCATCGAGCGCGCTGACGACATAGGTGGCCTGCGCCTCGAGGATCACGATGATGGAGTTGCCGCCCTGGTTCGTATTGGGGCCGTAGAACATGAAGAAGTTCGGATAGCCCGCGACGGTGAGGCCGAGGTAGGCATGGGCCACTTCAGCCTCGGCCCAGTCGTCGTGCAGCCGGCGCCCATCGACACCCACCACGTCGATGCCCTCCAGGTACTCGGTCGCCTTGAAGCCGGTGGCCAGCACAATGACGTCCACCGGCCGCTCCTGGCCGTCTCCGGCGACGACGCCGGTGGGGGTCACCCGCTCGATGCGCTCCGTGATCAGCTCGACGTTGTCGCGCAAGACCGCCTTGTAGAAGTCGCTGCAGATCAGCGTCCGCTTGCAGCCGAACGGGTAGTCCGGCGTGAGCTTGGTCTTGAGCGTCTCGTCCTTTATGCGGTAGTCGATGTGGCTCAGCGCGATCTCCTTGAGCCCGTCGGTCGTGTTGTCGTCGACCCGGAACGCGATGGTGTTCTCGAAGGCCCAGAAGATCTCCTCCCGGTGCTGCTCCATGGCCCGCCGATCCGTGGCGAAGCGCTCCTTCTCCTGGTCGGTGAACGGCTTGTCGCGCCGAGGCAGGATCCACTGCGGCGTGCGCTGGTACACGTCCACCTGCTCGGCGACCTTGGCCAGCTCGGGCACGATCTGCGCCGCGCTGGCCCCGGTCCCTATGACGGCGACGCGCCGAGCCGCCAGCTCGTGCCCGTGCTCCCACCGCGCCGAGTGGAAGCACGGGCCAGTGAAGGTGCCCAGGCCTTCGATGTCGGGATAGGACGGGGTCCTGAACGTGCCGACGGCGCTGACCAGCACGTCGGCTTCGTAAACGCCGCCCTCGGCGTCGGTCAGGCGCCAGTACCGCCCCGGCTCGTCCCAGCACGTCGACGTGATGCGCACGCCCGTCCGCAGGTGGGGCCGCACGCCGAAGCGGTCGGCGCAGTCCTCGAAGTACTGCAGGATCTCGGGTTGCTCCGCGTACGTCTTGGTCCAGTCCGGCTTGAGGGCGAAGGAGTACGAGTAGAGGTGCGACGGCACGTCGCAGGCCGCGCCCGGGTACGTGTTGATGCGCCACGTGCCTCCGACCCCGTCCGTCGCCTCGAACAGCACGAAGTCGCGCCGGCCCGACTCCACCAGCCGGATGGCCAGGCCGAGCCCGCCCGCCCCGGCGCCGATGATGGCGACCTGCCAGTGCGGTACCCGCTCCTCGTCGCTCACGGCCGGCCACCCGCCATGGCGGCCAGGCCGGTCCTGGCCACGTCGTCCATCAGCTCCACCCGCACGCCGTTGGGGTCGTGCACGATGCCGAGTCGCACGCCGCTCACCGCCGCCACGACCGGTTCTCCTCCAACCCCGAGGCGGGCCAGCCGGGGCAGCACGGTGTCGAGGTCGGCGTAGAGGGAGACCAGGAAGAAACCCTCCGCCGGGCTGGCCGGGGCGGGCACGCGGGCGGGCGGGCTCATGCCGGCGAGCTCGACCAGCTCGACGATGCCGGCGTCGGGTGAACCGGGATCCCCCAGGAACACCGAGCGGAGCGAGGTCGCCGACCCGCCGAAGAGTTGCGGCCAGGGCCCGTCGAAGGCATGGTCCATGAGCACCTCGAGCCCGAGGCCGTCGCGCCAGAAGACGAGGCTGGCTCCGACGTCGCGCGTCCCGATCGCTGTGTGATGCACCTTCGCCACTGGTCCTCCGAGCGCGGATGGGAGGCCCTGAGTCTGCCACCCGGCGCCGGGTACGGTCTGGCCCGGAGCGAGCCGAAGGGAGGCACATGAGCGACGAAGCCGGGCCGCTGGCCCTGGTGATCGGCGGCGGGTCGGGCATCGGCGCCGCCCTGGCGTCGGCGCACCGGGCCGCCGGTACTGCGACGGTGGTCTGGGACGTGGCCGGCGAGCGCGATGTGACCTGCGACGTGGCCGACCCCGGAGCGATCGACGCCGCGGTCGACGAGACGCGCGCCCGTTGGGGCGTGCCCGTCCGGGTCACCGTCACGGCCGGCGTCGGGCACGCAGGCATGCTCACGGACGTCTCGCCCGAGGAGTTCGACCACGTGCTACGCGTGAACGCGCGGGGACCGTGGCTGTGCATGCGGGCCTGGGCCCGTGTCCTGCGAGCCGAGGGCAGCCCGGGCTCGTTCGTCGCCACCTCGAGCATCAGCGCGCGGCTGGTGGACCGCTCCATGGGTGTCTATTGCGCGTCGAAGGCAGCACTCTCCATGCTGGTGCGGGTGGCGGCGGAGGAATGGGGCCCCCACGGCCTGCGCGTCAACGCGGTGGGCCCGGGCGTCACCAAGACGCCGATGCTCTCCGGCGGATTGCCGTCCACGGGGAGCAACCCCTGGCTGGACGGCGTGGCGAGTCGGACCTCCCTCGGCCGCCTCGGCGAGGCCCACGATATTGCGCAGACGATTTTGGCCGTGCACGCCATGGAATGGGTCACCGGCCAGGTCATCGAGTGCGACGGCGGGCTGTCCCTGCGCAGCCCCATCGACGCGTACGGAGCGGCGACGCGCCGCCCGGGGGCGTCGGCACCGCGGGGCACAGACGAAGCGGGGTCGGCCTAGTCCTTCGCCCGCAACCCGTCGCAGATGACGCCGAGCAGGTCGGCCGCCGGCGCACCGTGGTACACGGCCTGACACGTCCCGAAGACGAGGTTGACCACGGTCTCGCCCGTCACGTCGCGGCGCACCACGCCGGCGTCCTGGGCCCGGCGGAGCAGCACGCCGACCGCCTCGCGGAGTCCTTCCTTGACGTCGGCGGCGGCCTCCTCGAAATGGACGTCGGCACCGATCACCGCCGCCACGAGGTCCCGCTTGGCCGCGCCCTCCTCGACCATGTGGTTGAGGAAGCCGTAGAACGCCGCGCTCGGGTCGGCCGCATCGGCCAGTTGCCGGGCGTCGGCCGTCAGTTCGACCAGCCGCTCGAGGAGGATCGCCTCGCACAGCGCCTCCTTGGTCGGGAAGTGCCGGTAGAGCGTGCCGACGCCGACGCCCGCCTTCTCGGCGATCACGTCGACCGGCACCTCGATGCCCTCGGCGGCGAAGACCAGCTCGGCCGCTTCGAGGATGCGGGCCCGGTTGCGCTGGGCGTCGGCCCGCTGCGGGCGCGCCGTGGCGGTGCTGTCACTGCCTCCCGCTACCGTCCGCCCTGAGTCCACAGAAATCTCTCCCTCCCCATTGACAAACGGAACCTTCATTCCGTATAGTCTAAGTGGAACCGATGCTCCGATTGTACGGCAACCGGAATGCGAAATCGAGGCCCTTTCGAAGAGGCCTCACCGGGTGGACCGGGAGGGATCGGGAAACCGCACACGACGGGAGAGCAGACACATGGCCTTGACTTTTGACGCCTCTGAGCAGGAACTATCCGTGCCGGCGGGCGGCGACCCCAAGCGCTTCCGCGCCCTGGCCGTCATTGCGGTGGCCCAGCTCATGGTGGTGCTGGACGCCTCGGTGGTCATCATCGCCCTGCCCTCGGCCCAGCGGGCCCTCCACATCTCGACGGCCAACCGCCAGTGGATGCTGACCGCCTACACGTTGGCCTTCGCCGGGCTGCTGCTCCTCGGTGGCCGGATCGCCGACTACTTCGGGCGCAAGCGGATGTTCGTCATCAGCCTGATCGGGTTCGCCTCCGCCTCGGCCCTGGGGGGCCTGGCCCAGAACTCCGCCATGCTCTTCAGCGCCCGTGCGCTGCAGGGCGCCTTCGCCGCCGTCATGGCCCCCGCGGCCCTGTCGCTGCTGACGGTGGCGTTCACCGAGCCCAAGGAGCGGGCCCGCGCCTTCGCCGTCTACGGCGGCATCGCCGGCGGCGGGGCGGCCATCGGCCTCATTCTGGGCGGGTTCCTCACCGAGTTCGCTTCGTGGCGCTGGACGCTCCTGATCAACGTGCCCATCGCGGTGGTGGCGGCGCTGGCCGCGCTGCGGGTGGTGCACGAGAGCCGCGCCTCGGCCAACCACGGCTACGACCTCCCGGGAGCGGCCACCGTCACCGCCGGGCTCGTGGCGCTCGTCTACGGCTTCACCAAGGCGGGCACCGACGGGTGGAGCTCGACGACCGCGGTCACCCTCTTCGTGGCGGCGGGCGTGCTGCTGCTCACCTTCGTCGTGATCGAGCTGCGGGCGGCCCACCCGCTGCTCCCGCTGCGCGTCGTGCTGGATCGCAACCGCGGCGGGTCGTTCCTGGCCTCGTTGCTGGTCGGGACGGCCCTGCTCGGCACGTTCCTTTCGCTGACCTACTACTTCCAGGGCACGCTGCACTACTCGGCCATGAAGAGCGGGTTCGCCTTCGTGCCGTTCTCAGTCGGCATCATTTTGGGCGCCACCGCGGCCAGCCGGCTGCTCCCGCGCTTCGGCCCCCGCACCGTCATGACGGCGGGACTCGTCATGGGGGCGGCCGGGCTCTTCCTCTTCAGCACGATCGGCGTGCACTCGACCTACGTGTCGATCGTGCTGCCGGCCGAGCTGATCGTGAGCCTCGGCATGGGCATGTCGTTCGTGGCCATGAGCAGCACCGCGCTCTTGGGCGTCAACCCCGAGGACGCCGGCGTGGCCAGCGCGCTGGTCAACTCCACCCAGCAGACCGGCGGGTCCATGGGCGCGGCCCTCATCAACACCATCGCCACCACGGCCACGGTCTCCTACCTGGCCACGCACGGGACGTCCCCCGCCGCGCTGACCGCGGGCGCCATCCACGGCTACACGACGGCCTTCACCTTCAGCGGCATCGTGCTGGTGGCGGCGGCCACGGCGGCGTTCACCCTCATTCGGCGGGCCCGGGCCGGCGAGGTGCCGGTGGGCGCGGTGGACGACGAGCCGCTGGTCCTGGCGGCGGTGTAGCGCCGGGGTCGCTTTCGATTGTGTTCAGCGCCGGTGGGGCTCGGAATGGTCCCAGTCGGCCAGCAGCGCACGCAGCGCGGTGAGCAAGATGAGCGGCTGGTCGAGCATGGCGTGGTGGCCGGCCTCGGGGAGTTCGATCACCGGAGCCACCCGTCCCAGCTTCTCGAACATGAAGGCTCCGATTTCGGGGGTGACGAGGCCGTACTGCGAGCGCAGCAGCGCCAGACGGCAGTCCACCTGACTCAGATAGGGCACTGCGAAACCACGCATGCCGTCGGAGAACTGCTCGAAGATCCGGCGGTCGAATTTCCACTGCCAGCCCCCGTCGACCGGCTTGAGCGAGTGGCGGGCCACGAAGTCGATCACGTAGTCGAGGTAGTGCTCCTGGGGGGGCACCGTACGAAAGTGGGCGACGGCGTCCACCACGGTCGGGTAGGTGCGCGGCGCGCCGAAGGCCTCCCGCAGGTGGTAGGCGTTGATCTCCGGGTCGGCCTCGGTCACCGGGGAGTCGCAAATGACGACACCGGCCACCTCGTCGGCGTGCCGGGCCGCCGTCACAATGGTGATGAAGCCGCCCATGGAGTGACCGACGACGACCGGCTGGCCGTCGATCGACGCGTCCCGCGCCACGGCGACGACTTCGTCGGCCCACTGCTCGGGGTCGTAGACGTCGCGGTGGCCGCTGTCGCCGTGACCGGAGAGGTCGATCGCCGCCACCCGGAACTGCCCGGCGAAGGTGGCCGCCACCGGCGTCCACCAGTGAGCGTGCGCACCACCGCCGTGGACGAACAGGAGGCCGCGCCGGCCCGGCTCGCCCCAGGCCAGGTAGTGCACGGCACAACCCTCGACGACGACGCTGAGGTCGTCATAGGGCACCGCGACGGCGCGGGCGAACCACGCCGGGGCGTCCGGAAGGAGGGCCGGGGCCGCCATCGGGCGGCGGCTACTCGATGATCTCTATGGCGTACTCGGGGCAGTTGGCCGCGGCCAGGCGCGCCTTCTCCTCAAGCTCCACCGGCACCACGTCGACGATGACCGAGGCCTGCCCGTAGTCGTCGACGTCGAAGATCTCGGGGGCCAGGCCGTAGCAGCGGGCGTGCCCCTGGCACTTGTCGGGGTCGACGCGGACCCTCATCGGAACACCACCGGGAGGACCCGCGGCCCGCGCACCTGGCCCCCGGCCCAGCTGATCGCCTCGCCCTCGGCCAGGGAGAACTCTGGGATGCGGACCAGCCACTCCTCGAGCGCCACCTGCAGCTCCATGCGGGCCAGGTTCGAACCGGCGCAGCGGTGGATGCCCGAACCAAAGGCCACGTGGCGGTTGTGGGCCCGGTCCAGCTGCACCACATCGGGGTCCTCGAAGGCCTCGGGGTCGCGGTTGGCGGCCGGGAAGTTCATCAGCACCTTGTCACCCGCCTTCATGGGGCAGCCGGCGTAGGTGATGTCCTCGACCACCTCGCGGGCCATCGTCACCGGTGAGTAGGCCCGCAGCAACTCCTCGACTGCGGTGGACATCAGGTCGGGCTCCGCCACCAGACGCCGCCGGTCCTCGGGGTGCGTGGCCAGGTGCCAGAGGGACGAGCCGATGGCGCTCCACGTCGTGTCCACCCCGGCGATGAGCACCAGCGCGGCCATACCGAGCACGATGCCGTCGTCGACGGGCTTCCCGTCGACCTCGGTGTGCAAGAGCTCGCTCAGCAGGTCGTCGCCCGGCTCCTGGCGCCGGTGCTCGACCTGTTCGACGAAGTAGTACAGCAGGCCCTCGGCGCCCTTCTGGCGCCGCTCGGGGTCGTCGGCGAACTCGAGCACGTCGCGCACCCAGCCCGTGAACGTGTCCGACATGGCGGTCGGCACTCCGAGGATGCGGGCGATGACGCGCACGGGGATCTGCTGGGCGTAGTCGGCCGCCGCGTCCGCGTGGCCGGCGGCGGCGAAGCCGTCGAGCAGGCTCCGGCAGAGCTCGCGGGTGAGCGGGATGTAGCTGTCGACGCGCTTGTGGGAGAACCACGGCAGCAAGAGCCGCCGTGTCCATGTGTGGACGGGCGGGTCCACCGAAATCGGCGGCAGGCCGTACTCGAGGTTGGGTCCCTGGAAACCGGCGTCGGGCTCCTCGTCCTCGTCGCCGGGGATCACCGCCACCTTGACCGAGCTGAAGTGCTCGACGTCGTGGGCGATGGTGGTGACGTCGTCGTAGCGCAGCGGCATCCAGCTGCTCTTGCGGCGGTACGTATGGAGGATGGGGCAGGTCCCGCGCAGCTGATCCCAAATGCTGAACGGGTCCGTCAGGTACTGCGGGTCCATGACGTCGAAGTCGGTGGCCCAGTCCTGCACGGGCGCGGTCTGTGTCATGCAACCCCCTTGGTCCGCATCAATCGTCCGCCCCCCTCACCCTAGTTGGTGTGGGCGGAGGTTCCGCTCCGACGCCGTGGAGCGCGCCCGCCGCGTGACGGCGATTCTGACCGGAGCCCCAGCGCCGGCGCAGGGCACCCACACAGCGGCCCCGCACTGTGCAGCCACGGCAGATCGCCGGTCAGAAACAGACAGGAGCGCACACCATGCAGAGCAATCCGCTGAACGAACGGGCCCCCACGGGCACGAACCTTCCCCAGCCTCGCGGCAACGCCCGCTGGCGCTGGTCCACCCCGCGCCGGACCCTGGTGGCCGGGGGCACCCTGGCCGCCGTGCTCGGCCTCGGAGCCGGCGGGGCGGGCGCGGCCACGTCGGGATCCACGTCCGGCTCCAGCCACCCGCCGTCGGGTTCGCACGGGTCCACCAGCGGCCCCAGGCCCCAACCCACCGTGGGCGGCAAGGTCACTGGCCTCAGCGGCGACGACATCACCGTGCAGACCCAGGGAGACAAGAGCGTGACCGTCGTCTACTCGTCGAGCACGACCTTCAAGACCATGGCGGGCACCCGGGGCTCGGGCACCAGCACGAGCTCGTCGGCGGCGGCGCTCAAGGTCGGCAGCTTCGTCGGTGTCGACGGCACGAAGAACGCCAACGGCACCGTCAGCGCGTCCTCCGTCAGCATCGGTACCGGCATGCCGGCGGGCGGACGGGGTGGAACGCCCGGTGGCAAGGGCGCGCCGCCGGGCCGGGGCGGCTCAACGCCAAGGGGCGCACCCGGCGCCTAGTGCGCCACCCGCTCACCGCCGCGCAGGATTTCGTACTGGCGCGACTCCTCGTCGGCGGTGACCCGCGTCGACGACCCGCCCGGATCGGCCCGGATCACCGCAGCGCCGTCCGGCGCGAACTGCACGATGTACGCCTTGCGCACCTCGTCCGTGTGGTTGGGCCCGGTCGAGTGCGGTGTGAGCGACGAGAACACCACGATGCTGCCCGCCGGTGCCGGCACGGCCATGGCTTCGGCCGGATCGCGCAGGCAGACGAAGCCGATGTCGGAGTACTCGTGGGCCAGCGTGCCCAGGCGGTGGAGCCCGGGCACGACCCAAGGGCAGCCGTTTTCCTCGGTGGCGTCGGTCAGCGCCACCCAGCACGTGAGGTACTGCTGGGGCTCGAGGAACGCGTACCCGTTGTCCTGGTGCCAGGGGAACGGCGACTCGGTGCCGGGCTTCTTGTAGACGGCTTGGTCCCAATACAGGCGCACGTCGGGGCCGATCAGATCGGCACACACGTCGGCGAAGAGCGGCGACGCGGTGAACCGGCGCAGCCCGGCCGAGCGCACGACCAAGTGGGTGGTGAAGGTGATTTCGTCAGCCCGCGCAATGAAGAAGCGGCCCCCCTCCATGGCCCGCAGCTTCTCCTCGTCGCGGGATTCGAAAGGATCGATCGCCTCGGTCAGCGCCTCGACCTCATCGGGCCGCAGCGCGTTCTCCAGCACGAAGAAGCCTCGTTGGTCGTACTGGCGGGCCTGCTCGCGCGTCACGGCGCGGAACGGGCCGGTGTGGTCCTGCCAGACGAAGTCCCGGTTCAACTCGTGGCGCAGCGGACCGGGCGTGACGGCCCCCATGCTCAGGCTCCCTCGAAGCGAGGCTCGCGGCGCTCGGCGGCTGCCCTGACCCCCTCGCCGAAGTCGGCCGTGAGACGCAGGCGCTCCTGCTCGGCGCGCTCCTCGGCCATGGCCCGGTCCGCCGCGTCGACCAGGCCCCGGCGCAGCGTGGCCCGGATGGAGCGGACGGCCAGCGGGCCCGAGGCGGCCAGCTCCCCGGCGTACCCGAGCGCGCCGGTCATGAGGTCGTCGGGCTCCACCAGGCGGTCGCACAGGCCGAGAGTCAGGGCCTCTTCACCCGTCACCCGCCGGCCGGTCAGGAGCAGGTCGGCCGCGGCCTGCTGACCGACCGCGGCGGGCAGCGTCACCGTGAGCGCGAAGCCGTGGTGGAAGCCGAGGCGGGCGAAGTTGGCGCTGAAGCGGGTGGACGGCGTGGCCACCCGGAAGTCGGCCGAGAGCGCCAGACCGCAGCCGCCGCCGATGGCCGCGCCCTGCACGGCCGCCACCACGGGCAGCGGGGCGGCGAAGAGCCGCAGCGCGTGCTGGTAGAGCTCGGCGATGTCCTGCCCACCACTGGTGGAGAAGTCGAGGCCGGCGCAGAAGTGCTTTCCCTCGGCGGCCAGCACGATGGCGCGGCACCAGCCGGACCCGTCGAGCTCCTCGTAGGCCGTGGCGATGGCGTCGACGAGCCTGGAGTCGAAGTAATTGTTGGGCGGCCGGTGCAAGCACACGACGGCGACGTGCTTGCCGTGCTGCTCGACCCTGACGTCCGCGTCACTCATCCGTCTCGACGTCCTGCAGGCTGCGCCAGTAAATGAGCGCATCCTCGCCGTCGACGGCCTCGGGAATGCGGCCTATCTCCAAGAAGCCGAGCCGGCTGTACATGGCACGGGCCGGGTTGGACTCGAAGACAAGGTTGAACTGGAGGGCGTCGAAGCCGAGATGGCGGGCCTCGCGCAGGGAGTGCTCGACCATCGACCGTCCCGCCCCGGTGCCCCGGTAGGGCGCCAGCACGAAGTAGCCCGCGTTGGCGATATGGGAGGCCCGGCCCACGAAGTTCGGCTTGAGGTAGTACGCCCCGATGAGGTAGCCACCGAACTTGGCCACGAAGACCGCTGAGGAGTGGTCGATCCAATAGTCGTCGAACTGCTCCCGGGTGAGCGGCGGCTTCTGAGGGAACCCTTCGCCGGCACCGACGATGCGCGTGAAGGCCACGAATAGGTCGTCATGGTCGTCGACCGTCGCCCGCTTTATCTCGACCGGCATGTCACCAACGGTAGCGGCGGGCCGCGCCGCGCTAGGAGACCCCGAACCCGGTCGTGCCGAGACCGGGCCGCACCGCCTCAATCGGATCACGTAGGTCGTCGATGTAGCCGAGCGCGTAGGCGCCGCGGTCGTAACCGATGAGCCGCAAGAGGTCGATCGGCAACGTCTCGGCCACTTCGCGCGGCACCGAGAGGTACTGGTTCTCCTCCTGGCGCAGCCAGGCGACGTTGTAGGTGATGTTGAGCCCGAGGCGCGTGGCCGCCGAGCGGTTGGCCCCACCGCCGTGGTACACGGAACCCGAGTAGCAGAGGACGGAGCCCCGGGACATCTCCGCCGGCTCGGTGTCGTCGGCGCCGAAGGACAGCCTGTCCTCCCGCGCGTTCGAGCCGACGACGACCCGCGTCCCGCCGTTCTCCTCGGTGAAATCCGTCATGGCCCAGATGGTGTTGCACTGCACCTCGTAGCCGGGCGGAAACGGGAAGAAGTCGAAGGCCCACTGGTCGCGGTGGATGGGCTGGGCGGTCTCGCCCGGGCCGATGGCGATGGCCTGGGTGAGGTGCAGCTGGATGTTGGTGGCGTGCCCCAGGAAGGTACGGGCCACGGCGAGCGTCAGCGGGTGCATGACGAGGTCGCGGCACGTCGGCGACCGGGCGATGAGCGATCCGGTACGCCGGGTCAGATTGCCGCTGAAGTCGTCGGGACCGGTCGGCGTCGCGTCGAGGTAAGGCCGGAGCTCCGACTCGATCTGGTCGAGCTGCGGGCCCTCGGCGACCCCGTCGACGATCACCGCCCCGTCGCGACCCATGACGCCGGCCACCTCGTCGGGGGCGCTGTCGCTGGGCAGGTGGGTGATCGCCATGCCCCATCCTCCTCAAAACGCCCACGCCGCGGCAAACAACGGGTCCTGACCCGAACGGCCGAGGTCCTTCAACCGGGGCAGATCCCGGCGGCGTCCTCGACCAGTCCCAGTTCGGCCAGCTTGCGCACCGTCTGGCGCACGTCCTCCGCGACGACGTCCGGCGTGGCGTCGTGGGTCTCGCTCAACGAGCGCGCCATGTCCTCCACGGTGGTGGACCCGTCGCAGAGCTCCCAAACGGCGGCCGCCGTCCGGTTGAGCAGGATCAGCAGCTGTCCCACGTCGTCGTAGAGGGCGAGGTTGTCGTCGAGTTGGACAGTCGAGGTGCCGGCTCGGCGCAGCGGCCGCGACGACTGCTCCGGCCAATCAGCCGGCACGGCCGGCCGCCAGGTGGCCGACGAGTCCGCCCACGAGTCGGCACGCCTCGTCGAGGTCGGAAAAGGTCAGCGCGGCGCAGCGGCAGCGCGCCACGACGCGACCAAGCGCATTTGTGCTTTGGGCGGTATGGGCGCGGACGTTGACCGCGTTCGCGGCCAGCGCGAAAAAGGCCTCGGTGTCCGAGAGCTCCGACAACGAGGTGACCGCGCCCTCGACGTAGCGCGGGACGATCACGAAGCCAAGTGGGCACGTCCGGCCCACCCGCAAGCCCGTGCCGCCGCCCACGGCCAACTGCCACTCCTCGGCGGACGACAGGACGTCGTCGGGGTCAGGGTCGCGGTCGCATTGCCGTCGGAGCCCCACCTCGGCCAGGGCCTCGACACTCCCGGCCTTCACGGTGATGGGCTTGGGATACGGCAGGACCTGATCGGTGGCCAGGTCGAGCGCGACCAGCTCGTCGGAGAGGTAAGCGAGCCCGGACTGCACCAGACCGGCGCAGAGCGTCGACTTCCCGGAACCCGAGACACCGGGCAGCACGACGGCCCGGCCGTCGGCCTCGACCGCCCCGGCGTGGAGTACAAGGTGCTCGTCGCCCGCCTCGACGGCAGACCGGTTGACATGCCAGACGACCCAACCGACAGCGTCAGTGGCGCTGACTCCGCGTACCAGTACTTCGCCGTCACGCGTCACGTCCACAGTGCCCTTGGCCCTCGTCACGAGCGAGTACCAGTGATCTGCCCCGCGCCCGTCGTGGTCGCGCAAACCGGCAAAGAGCGCGTCGACGCGACGGCCCAGGCGCGCGTCGTCGGTCCATAGTGCGAACCGGTACGACAGCGCGTTCAGGGTGGGCGTGCGGTGCACCGACTGCCCCCCGTCCCCCGATTCCTCCACGCAGAGCGGCTCAGGCCGTCTGCGGAGGATCCGGGTCCGGCGCATCGACCGCGTGCTCCGCGACCTTCGGCGATCGACTGACCCAGCGATGGAGCGCCCAGCCCCCAGCGACCAGCGCCGCGCCGATGGTCGCGTCACGCTCGAGGTTGGCCCCCGTGAAGGCGAGGGGGCTGGCCGACTGGTCCGCCGCAACCAGCGCCCCGGGCTCGGTCGATCCGCCGGACCCGCTCCCGCCCGAGTCGGTGATCGGGCTGGCGCTGGTCACAGGCGAACTCGTCGAGCCGGAGGTGGTCGAGCCGGAAGTCGTGGGGCCGGAGCCCGTCGTCGGCCCGGTACCCGTCGTGCCGGTCGGGTCTGAGCCGGGCGGGCTGGAACCACCCGGCGGGGTGGAATTACCCGGCGGCGGGCTGGAATCACCCGGCGGGTCGGAGCACTGTGCCCCCGCCGCCGGCTTGGCGGTCAGGATCTCCGGAGCCACCCAGGCGGCCGCACCGGCGGTTGCGAGGACAGACATGCGGCCAAGGGCCTGGCGCCGTGAGAGGGGGCGACCGGTCAGCCCGCTGCCCGCGTCCTCAGGAGAACGCTCTGCTCCTGAACTCCTGTCCGCTTGGCTCATTTGCTTGACCTCGACCTGGAAGAGATGCGATGTCGCTCACACGCTTACCCCGGGACCCGGGACGCTGGCCGAACGGCCGTTCGCATGAAGGAGAACCATTTTCAACCGTTTCTCTTGCTGTGTACAGGCTGATTTTCTCTCTGACCTGGTCCGGGGCCGGCGGCTACCAAGAAACGGACGGGCGCCCCACCGCTGTTCGCGGCGAGTTAGTCGCCAGTGCGCCAAGCGGCCACGAGCTCGTCCACCGTGGCCAGGCGCGCCACGAAGGCCAGGCTGTAGCGGAGCATGGAGTCGTGGTGCGACGCCGGCACGCCCACGCTGGCATCGCGGGCGACGGTGACGGCGAAGTCCTCGTCGGAGGCCGCCACCGCGACCAGGGGGACGGCCAGGTTGGTGGACACGCCGGCCACGACGACCTCCTCGACGCCCAGGTTGCGCAGAACGGCCAGCACTTCGGTCCGGTGTACCGGTGAAATGCCCTGGTGCCGCTCGAAGACGAGGTCGCCCGGCTCGATTCCGATCTGAGGCACGACGTCGGCCCCAGGGTTGTCGGGACTCCAGCCGGCCGTCGTGGATGTGGACCTGGTGAGCGGTGAGCGTTGGTTGGTGGAGCGCCCGCCGGCCAGCGGCCGGTAGGTGAGGTGCGCGACGGTCACGCCGGCGCGCCGGGCCTCGGCGGCCAGGTACCCGATGCGCTCGAGGACCGGCTCGGCCAGCGCCGCCAAGTCGGGGAGCACCGACAGGTCACCGACCACCCCACGCTGGCATTCGACCATGAGGAGAGCGTTGCGGTCCGGAGGTGTCATGGCACCGGCCTACAGGCCCGGGAACACCTTCTGCAGCGTGGCCAGAACGACCTCGTCCAAGCCCGCCGGTGTGTGGGCTGGGTCGACGAACGATTCGTGCGGCCACGTCACGTCAGGGTTGCCCGCGTACCGCCGGCGCGCGCAACGGCGGAAGCAGCTGGTCACGTCTTCTCCTTCGTCAGTCGTCAGCGGCCCGGGCGGCCGCCAGCGCCGCCATCCACCATGCCAGGTCGTCGGCGGCCAGGGCGAGACGTGGCTCGAGCGAGGCCAAGTGAGCCGGGTCGTCGGGATGCTCCGACTGGCGGATGGCGATCAGCACTTCGGGCAGCACGTGCACGGCGTGACGCAAAGGGGCCATTTCGAACTCGACCGCCACCTGGCGCAGCTGCTCGACGGCCCGCGCGCCGCCCACGTTGCCCCACGCCGCGAACGTCACCGGCTTGCGCCGCCACTCGACGAACGTGGAGTCCATGGCGTTCTTCAGCACGGCCGGGTACCCGTGGTTGTACTCGCCGGTGCAGATGAGGTACCCGTCGGCCCGGTCGATCACGGCGCCGAAGCGCGCCACGGGCTCGTCGTCGTAGTCGCGCCCCGTACGGGCCGGCGCGGCCGGGGCGTCGAAGAAGGGCAGCGGGTGGTCACGCAGGTCGACCAGTTCCAGGTCGAAGCCCGGGTGGCCCTCCAGGCGTGCCAGGACCCAGGCCACGACGAGCTCGCTGAAGCGGTTCTGGCGGGTGGTACCGGTAACGACCTGGAGCAACACGGACAGCCTCTCGTTCTGGCGGGAGACGGTCCCCCCGCCGGGGCAAGGGTAGCAATCCCGCCCTGTATTTAACTTGACAGTTAACTAACTTGAGAGTTAACTGCACGTCATGACGATGACCGAGGAGCGGCTCGATGCGGCGTTCGCCGCGCTGGCCGACCCGACCCGGCGAGCCATCGTGAGCCGGCTGTCGCGGGGCGACGCCACCGTGAACGAACTGGCCGCGCCGTTCTCCATGTCGCTGCCGGGCGTTTCCAAGCACCTGAAGGTGCTCGAGCGCAGCGGTCTCATTTCGCGGCGGCGTGACGCGCAGTTCCGGCCATGTCACCTGGAGGTCGACACCCTCGAGGGCGCACTCGACTGGATCGGTGCGCAGCAGCGAATCTGGGAGGGCCGCTTCGACAAGCTCGACGCGCACCTGCGGGCGCTGCAGCGCGCTTCGACCAAGAGGCCGAGACCCAGCCGAACCACGGCGGCCGACCGGAGTGGAAAGGGGAGCGGCAGATGAGCGACGAGACGACGAGGCACAGCGAGCTGCGCTTCACCCGCGTGTTCGAGGCACCGAGAGAGCTGGTCTTCCAGTGCATGATCGATCCCGACCACCTGACGCATTTCTGGGGGCCGACGGGCGTGCGCGCGCCGCGCGAACGGATGGTGGTCGACGCCAGGCCGGGCGGCGCGTTCAAGACGGTGATGGTCAACGAAGCCGACGGCAGCGAATACCCGACGGACGCCGTCTACGACGAGGTGCGCCCGCCCGAGCGGCTGTCGTGGACGGATCCGAGCTCGGGCATGCGGGTGGAATCGGACTTCGTGGAAGTGGCACCCGGGCGCACTGAGGTGCGGATCCGCCAGTACAACGTGCCCGAGGCCCTGGCGTTGCCCGATGCCCAGGCCGGGTTCTTGTCTTCGTTGGACAGGTTCGCGGCGTATCTCGGCACGCTGGCCTAGCAGCCAGCAGGAGCAGACGAGCAGAGAGCACATGACACTCGACGGCGTTCATGCCGGTGCCCTCGCGGACGAGTACCGCGCCCTGGCCGACCTGCTGGAGTCCTCGACCGCGGCCGTCTGGGACGCGCCCTCGCTGTGCGAGGGCTGGCGCACCCGCGAGGTGGTGGCCCACGTCACCATGCCGGCGCGCTATGCGGGCCCCGAATTCATGAAGGAGCTGGAGAGGGCGGGGGGCGACTTCACCACGCTGTCGAACACGGTGGCTGTTCGTGACGGCGCGCTGCCCGCCGGTGAGCTGTTGGCCTGTCTGCGCTCCGAGGTGCTGCACGACTGGCAGCCGCCGGGTGGCGGGCCGGAGGGCGCGCTGACCCACTGCGTGATCCACCAGCTCGACATCGTGGAGGCGGTCCCGCTGGCGCGCCAGGTGCCCGAGGACCGGGTCGCCCGCGTGCTCGAGATTTTGACCGAACTGGACGCGCCCACCGTCTTCGGCACCGACCTGTCCGGCGTCGAGCTGCGGGCGGACGACCTGGACTGGTCCTACGGCTCGGGCGAGGTGGTGTCGGGGCCGGCGCAGGTGCTGGCGCTCGTGGTCTGCGGGCGCACGGTGCCGGCGTCCCGGCTGCGCGGGGACCCGGCGGGGCGCTTCAGCCGCTGACGTCGAGGCGGAACGGCTGTGCCAGCTGCCGGGTCGGCAGGCGCAGCGGCCCGGCCAGGTCGGCGGTGATCGTAGTCACGCGTGGTCCATTCGGGGATCGCTCCGGCTCAGTATCCAAGATCGGGCATCCCGCAGGCGGGGTGCCCGGTCCAGGGGAATACGGACGCGACCGGGCGGCGGGTTCCCCAGCGAGGACGCGGGCGGCGAGGCTCAGCCGGGTCCGGCACCCACGGGAGCGGTCGCCACCTCGTCGCGCCACACCCGCCAGGCCCGATAACCGCCGGCCAGGTCACCGGCACGCCGGAAGCCCAGCTGCCGGAGCGAGGCCGCGGCAAAGCTCGAGGCGTAGCCCTCCGAGCACACCACGATCACCGCCTGGTCGTGGCTCGTCACCTCGGGCAGGGCGTGCCGGCCCAGGAGATCGAAGCGCCACTCGAGCACGTTGCGCTCGACCACCAGGCCGAACCCGAGCTCGCCCTCATCGGCTCTTTGGCGCTCGGGACGGATGTCGACCACGAGCGCGCCACTCGTGTACGCCCGCTCCAGCTCCGACGGCTCGATGCGCGCAATGGTCCCGCGGGCGTCCGCCAGTAGCTCGTCGACGGGGCGCACCATCACTGGACGGCCACTTGACCGGCCGGCTTCTCGGCGCCCCCGACCGCCCACTCGACCCGGCGCGACACCAGGCGGTCCTCCTCCACACCGTAGAAGGTCATGGAGCGCAACCCAGGGCTGTACACGTGCAGGCTGAGGACGGGCTCCGGACCCTCGTTGACGACGTCGTGGACGTGGCCCGTATCGAAGCCGATCGTCTCACCGGCGGAGATGCTCCGGGTCACGAGCGACAGCCGGCCCGAGTCCTCCCGGTGGGCCACGGCCTCGACCAAGCAGCCGTCGATGACGCTGAACGCCCCGCGAGACCACCCGTGGTCGTGCAGTTCGACCCGTCCCCCGACCGGCCAGGCGATGAGCCAGGCATCGAACTGGGGGGTGCGGGCCACCAGCCGCCAGCTGCGCTCCGCCACGTTGCGCGCGCCCTCCCAGATCAGATCGGAGGCCAGCCGGGCCGCCACCTCGGCCGGCTCGAGCAGCGGGCGGATGGGCCGCAGCACCCCCGCCCCGTGGGCCGCTTCGGGCCGGCCGTCCCGGGAAGGCCGGGGCAAGTCACGGCGTCGCACCCAGAGAGGGTAAAAGATAAATATGACTAAGTCAATCGTATTTAGCGAAATGGAGGATCAGCGGAGGACCGCACCCTCCAGCGGGGCTTCCACCAGGGGCCCGTCGACCGGCGGAACCGTGCGCTCATGGGGAACGGGGCCGTGACCGAGCGGCATCGTCATGGCCGGGGCCTTGCCGGCCGAGACCTCTTCATGAGGCGCAAGCAGCTGCCAACGCTCCGGACCGGGGCAGGCCAGCGCCGGCTGCGACAACTGCCAGGGCCCGCACCCACGACCGCACTGAACCTTCGGACCTCCCCGGCGCACCAGTCGGCGTCAGAGCCCGGGCTCCGCCGAGGCGCGCCTTGTGATCGCGAGCGAGTTACAGCCACCTGCGGCCTGGCGTGGGGCTGGCGCCCGATCCCCTGCTCGAACGCCCGCCGTAGTCGTTCACGAAGTTGTAACGTCGCTGGCAATGCTGGGGGGCTGGTGGTCAGGACCACTTGTCGGACGGCGCGCGACGGTGCGTGCTGCCCCTGGCGGCGCGGTGTAGGGCGTGGCGGGCCCGGCACTCGAGGCCCCGGTCGCCCCTCCGGGCGGAGGCCAGGGCGGCGCACGCGAGGCGGCCGTCCTCGTCGTCGACCAGGTCAGTATCGGCTTCGGCGGCCTGCTGGCGCTCGACGAGGTGTCGATGTGGGTCGGCGGTCGCGAGGTGGTGGGCGTCATCGGGCCGAACGGTGCCGGCAAGACGACCCTGTTCAACGTCATCTGCGGGTTCGTCCACCCGGGGCGCGGCACCCTGATCTACCGGGGACGCCAGCTGCGCCGGCATCACCCGCACGACTTGGCCAAGCTGGGCATCGCCCGCACGCTCCAAGGCGTCGGCCTGTGCGCAGGGCTGACCGTGCACGAGAACGTGATGCTGGGCGCCCAGGTCCGTCTGCACTCCGATCTGGCATCGTCCTTCCTCGGCCTGTGGCGCTCGAGCCGGGAGGAGCGCCGTGTCGGTGCGCGCGCCATGCAGCTCCTCGACGAGCTCGGGGCGGCCGAGTTTGCCGGCCGCTACCCCGGCGCGCTGCCCTACGCGATTCAGAAGCGGACCGCGCTGGCGCGGGCGCTCATGGGCGAGCCCGAGCTGCTGCTCCTTGACGAGCCGGCCAGCGGGCTCTCGGAGAGCGAGATGGATGCGCTGGGGACGCGCATCCGCGGCCTGACCGACCGCATGGCCGTGCTGCTGGTGGAGCACCACATGGACCTGGTGATGTCGGTGTGCGACCGCATCGTCGTGCTCAACTTCGGTCAGGTCATAGCCGAGGGCGCCCCCGAGGCGATCCGGGCCAATCCGGAAGTGGCCACGGCGTATCTCGGCGCCGAGGTGCACGAACCCGAACCCGTCGAGGCGTTAGAGGGGTCGCAGGGCGCGGACGATGCTTGAGGTGCGCGACCTCAGCGTGTCCTACGGAGCGGTGCACGCTCTGCGCTCGGTGTCGTTCGACGCCGCACCGGGCTCGGTGACCGCGGTGCTGGGGGCCAATGGCGCCGGAAAGACCACCTTGCTGCGCACCATTTCGGGGCTGGTGAAGCCCCAGGCGGGCACGGTGCGCTTCGACGGCGACCCCCTCCTCGGCCGCCACGTCGAGACGATCGCGCGCCTGGGCGTGTCACACGTGCCCGAGGGCCGAGGGGTGATCGAGGAGCTGACGGTGGAGGAGAACCTGCGGCTGGCCACGCTGTGGTGCCTACGCAAGAGCCAGCGCCAGGCCGCCATAGAGGAGACCCTCGAGCTGTTCCCACGGCTGCGCGGCTTCCGCAAGCGGCACGCCTCCACGCTCTCGGGCGGAGAGCGCCAGATGCTCGTGCTCGGGCGGGCCCTCATCTCGCGGCCACGGCTGCTGCTGCTCGACGAGCCGAGCCTCGGGCTGGCGCCGATGGTCACGGCCCAGTTGATGGCCCTCCTGCGGGAGCAGACCGAGGGCAAGGACCTCACGGTGGTTCTGGTGGAGCAGAACGCCCGCAGCGCGCTGTCCGTCTCGAAGCAGGCTGTCATCCTCAACCTCGGCCAGGTCGTGGTCTCCGACGCCGCCGTCAACGTGGCCGCCGATGACGCGCTGCGCCACCACTATCTCGGGTTCTGACGCCGTGACCCTCTTCTTCGACTACAGCCTCGACGGCATCGCCAACGGGATGGTCTACGCCACGCTGGCCCTGGCCCTGGTGCTCATCTACCGGGCGAGCCGGATCCTCAACTTCGCCCAGGGGGCGGCGGGCATGCTGACCACCTTCATCGCCTTCAGCCTGTTGTCGCGGGGCTGGGGGTACTGGTGGGCCTTCGTCGCGGTGCTCGTCATCGGCTTCGCCATCGGGGCGGCGACCGAGCGCGTCTTGATCCGGCCCCTGCACGGGAAGCCGGAGGTCAACCACGTCATCGTGACCATCGGGCTCCTGGTGGTCTTCGAAGGGCTGGCGGGCGCCATTTACGGAAATGCCAGCCGGGGCTTCCCAGCCGCCTTCTCCCAACGCGGGCTGCGGGTCGGCAGCACCGTCATCGCCTTCTCGCAATTCGACGTCTTCATCCTGATCGCCGTGCTGGCGCTCATGGCGGGCACCTTGGTGCTGTTCCGCTTCACCGCGCTCGGGCTGCGCATGCGGGCCACCGCCTTCTCGCGCGAGATCGCGCGCCTGCTCGGCGTGCGCGTGGGGCTGCTGCTCACGCTGGGCTGGGGCCTGGCCGGCATCGCGGGGTCGCTGGCCGGATTGCTGGTCGCGCCGACCAGCTCCTTCGGGCCGTATTACATGGACCTGGTCCTGGTGTACGGGTTCACGGCGGCGGTGATCGGTGGCCTGGAAAGCCCGATAGGCGCGCTGGTCGGCGGGCTCGTCTCGGGACTGTGCATCTCGTACGTGGGCGGCTACCTCGGCTCGGGACTCGAGCCGCTGGGCGCGCTGGCGCTGCTCATGGTGGCGCTGATGGTGCGGCCCGAGGGCCTCTTCTCGCGCCCGCCGGCGAGGAGGGTCTGATGGACCGGATGGCCGCGGCCAGGTGGGTACGCCTGCCGCGCCAGCCGCTGCTGCGCCATCTCCCGGTCGCGCTGGTCGCGGGCGTCGTGCTCTACGTCTTCGTGGCGCGGTTGAGCTCGTACAACGAGTACCAGGTGGGCGAGATCGGTGCCTACGTCGTCGCGCTGGTCGGGCTGAGCCTGCTGACCGGGGTCAACGGCCAGATCTCGCTGGGCCACGGCGCCTTCATGGCGGTGGGCGCCTACACGGTGGCGCTGCTCATGACGCACACGTCGACCAACTTCGTGCTCGAGCTGGCGGCGGCGGCCGGCGTAGCGGCCGCGGCGGGCATCGTCATCGGGATCCCGGCCACCCGCCTGAAGGGCCCCTACCTGGCCGGCATGACGCTGCTCTTCGCGCTCGCCCTGCCCTCGATCGCCGACAAGTGGCCGGCCACCTTCGGCGGCGACCAGGGGCTCACGACGACCGCCCCGACGGCCCCGGGATCGCTCAGCACGGAGGAATGGCTGGCCCTGATCCAGCTGGGCATCGCGCTGGTGGCCATGGTGCTGGTGGCCAACCTGCTGTGGAGCCGCTTCGGGCGCGCCTTCCGGGCGGTGCGCGACGACGAGATTGCGGCGTCGCTGGCGGGGATCCACGTGGCACGGACCAAGGTGCTGGCCTTCGCCATCAGCGCCGGGTGCGCCGGACTGGGGGGCGCGCTGCTCGTCCTGTCGACCGGTGTGGCCAACACCGGCGAGTTCCCCCTCACCCTGTCGATCCAACTGCTGGCGGCCATGGTGGTCGGGGGCACCGGGACACTGATCGGGATGGTCTGGGGCGGCATTTTGCTGGTGTACCTGCCGCAGTGGTCAACCTCGGCGTCGAACCACTTCAACCTGGGCAGCGGCGCCAATGCGTACTTGGCGACGATCATCTTCGGCGCCGTACTGATCGTGGCGATGCTGGCCGCGCCCAACGGAATTCAGGGCGGGCTGCGCTGGCTGTGGGCCCACCGGCCGCACCCGGGCACACGCGGACGCGGTGCTCCGGCACCGGTGGCGGTGCCAGCAGGCGACTAGAGCGACAAGCAAACCAAGAGCAACAGAAAGGGAGACGTGATGTCACGAAAGACGAGGAGACACAAGGGTGTGGGCCGCTGCGTCCGGGCGGTGATGGCCGGTTCCATCGGCCTCATGCTGGCGGTGACCCTTCTCCCGGAGACGGCCAACGCCGAGAGCACCCCGGGGGTCACGTCGTCACAGATCACCATCGGGGCCACGGTGCCCCTGACCGGGCCGGCCGCACCGGGCTACGACGAGATCGCCCCGGCCATGAACGCGGTCTTCGACTGGGTCAACGCCCATGGCGGGGTGTACGGGCGCAAGATCAAGTACATCTACCTCGACGACGCCTACAACCCGGCCAATACGGCCACGCTGACCAGGCAGCTGGTGCTGCAGGACAACATTTTCGCCGACGTCGGGTCGCTCGGGACCCCGACCCAGTCGGCCGTGCAAGCGTTCCTGAACCAGCAGAAGGTGCCGCAGCTCTTCATTGAGTCGGGCTGCAACTGCTGGAGCAACCCGAAGTACCCGTACAGCCTCGGCTGGCAGCCGCCGTACACGGTGGACGGGAAGATCCTGGGCTCCTACATAAAAGCCAACTTCGCCGGGAAGAAGATCGGCTACCTCTACCAGGACGACGAGTTCGGCCAGGACGTGGTCAAGGGGCTCGACATGGAGATCCCGGCGTCGTCGGTCGTGTCGCAGCAGACGTACGACGCCTCCACCTTGGCCGGCCCACTCTCGAATCAGATGGCGGCGTTGAAGGCGGCTGGCGCCCAGGTGGTCGTGCTGGCCACGATCCCCGCCGCCACGGCACTGGCCATGCTGCCCGCCGCGGTCATCAGCTACTCCCCGCAGTACGTCGTGGACAGCGTGGGCGCCGACAGCCCGACGGTGGGTCCGCTGCTCGAGTCCTTCGCCCAGAAGGGCGGCGCCTCCGCCGCGGAGGTCTCGGCGGCCGCCGGACTGCTCAACAACGTCATCACGACGGCCTACTTCCCGCCTGAGTCCGAGACGTCGAACGCGTGGGTGCAGGACGCAAAGAAGATTCTGCAGCAGTACGCGCCGACGCTCTACGCCAAGTCCGGCCTCGACGGCAACTCCGAGTACGGCGTGGCGCTGGCCTACACGTTCGTGCAGGCGCTCCAGAAGGCAGGGAAGAACCTGACGCGCCAGGGCCTGATCGACGCCATCGCGAAGGACGGCAAGAGCTTCGACACGCCGGGCTTCGTCCCGCTGTCGTACTCGAGCTCAGTCCACTTCGGCTTCGAGGGTGAAGAGGTGGTCAAGCTCGAGACCTCGGCTCCGCCCGCGGTGACGCCGACCGGCAGCTGGATCGGGGGCGTCCCGGTCAGCCCGGTCTACGTGACCAGCCCCGGAGCCGGGCCCATAAAGAAGTACACCGGGCCCACGTCGACCCCGCCCAAGAACTTCGGCTAGGGCTCTTGGTGACCGGCCATGTCGGTGGCGGAGGTTCGCCTCCGTCGCCGGCATGGACCGGTCGAACGAGCGTCACCCCGGGCGCGCGGAGTGTCCTCGGTATGCTCCCAGGCGAACGGCACCGGCTCGCCGAGCCGACATGGTGGCCGAGCGCTCGCGCGAAGGGGTGACGGATGGGCGACATAACCGTCGAGGTGCGGGACCACATCGCGACGGTGACCCTGGACCGGCCGCCCGTCAACGCCGTCACCCGGGCCACCATGGCGGAAATCCGCGACGCGTTCACGGCGCTGAGCGCCGAGCGCGATGTCCGCGTCGCCATCTTCACGGCCAGCGGCACCAAAGCCTTCATGGCCGGGGTGGACCTCAAGTCGGTCGACGATAAGGCGCCGGCCGACCAGATACCGGCCCGTGCCCTCACGGACCCGGGCAGCGTGGCCCGCGACGCCATGTGGGCCATCGTCAACTGTGCCGTCCCCGTGATCGCCGCCGTCAACGGGCCGGCACTCGGCGCCGGCCTCGCCTTCGCCGCGTGCTGCGACATTCTGCTGGCCTCCGAGACGGCGCGCTTCGGCACCACTGAGATCAACGTCGGCCTCCTCGGCGCCAGCGCGCACCTCTCGCTTCTGGTCGGGCGGTACAAGGCACGCGAGATGTTCTTCACGGGCGAACAGGTCCCGGCCGTCGAGCTGTACCGGCTGGGCGCGGTGCGCGCCGTGGTGCCCCCCGACCAGCTGGCCGACGCCGCCCGGGCGCTGGCCACCGAGCTGGCTGCCAAGAGCCCGATCGCCCTCCGGCTGGCCAAGGAGTCGATGAACCGGGTCGAGGGCCTCCCGCTGTTCGACGCCTACCGGACCGAGCAGGACTACACGGCGCGCCTGCAGGGTTTCGAGGACGCCCAGGAGGCACGCCAGGCCTTCCTGGAGCGGCGGCCTCCCAACTTCCAGTGGCGCTAGGCGCCGGACGCCGCGCCGCGTCACCCCACGATGCTGCACGGGTCCGGCCGGCGCCGGCGACGGTCCACGACCCGTCCGGCTCGACGAGCTGACCCGAGAGGGCGGACGTGCGGATCGGCCTCCACGCTCTCGGCATCGGTGCCGGCGCCGATCCGCTCGTGATCAGCGCCGTGGCCCGGGAGGCCGAGCACTGGGGCTTCACCACGCTGTGGGCCGGCGAACACGTCGTCATGGTGGACCGCCCCGATTCGGTGTACCCCTACGCGGACGACGGGCGCATCGCGGTGCCGAGCACGGCCGACTGGCTGGATCCCCTCGACCTGTTCGCCTTTCTGTCCGCCACGACTTCGACCATCCGGCTGGCCACCGGCGTCCTGCTGTTGCCCGAGCACAACCCGGTCGTGGTGGCCAAGCGGGCGGCCACCGTCGACGTCCTCTCCGGCGGACGGCTCGTCCTCGGGGTCGGGATCGGATGGTCGGCCGAAGAGTTCACCGCCCTGGGCGTGCCCTTCCATGGCAGGGGGGCGCGGGCCGAGGAGTTCATCGACGTGCTGCGCGCGCTCTGGCGCGACGACGTTGCCTCGCACAGGGGCACCCACGTGCAGTTCGACCGGGTGCGCTGCTATCCCAAGCCGATCCGCCGCACCATTCCGGTGGTGCTCGGGGGGAACAGCGACGGCGCGCTCGAACGCGTAGCCCGCTGCGGTGACGGCTGGTACGGGTTCAACCTCTCGCTTGACACGCTGCCCGAGCGGTTGGGCTTCCTGCGCTCGGCCTGCCAGGACGGGGGTCGCCCCGCGTCCGGGCTGGACACGGCGGTCGCCCTCGTCGGGGCGACCGCGGCCGACCTCCCGGACCTCGAGGCACTGGGGGTGTCCGAGCTCGTGCTGGTCGAGGCGCCACCGCCGGACGCGCGCGACGTAGCCGCCTGGGTGGAGGGGTTGGCCCGCACCTGGCGGGTCACGGCGTGACCACGAGCTGGCACAGCATTGAGGTGATGGGCGGCGCCACCCGGCGCCTGCTGGTCGCCGAACCAGCGGGCACGCCGTCGAAGATGCTCTTGTGCCTGCACGGGAGCCGGTCCACCCCCGAGGGCCAACGGCGGCTGAGCCGCATGGAATCCCTGGCCGCCCGGGGCGCCGTGGTCGCCTTCCCCCAGGGCGGACTGCCCTTGGGCTCCGGCTGGGAGTGGGACCTCTCCGGTGACCAGGCCTTCTTGGAGACAGCCGTCGACTACCTGCGTGAGAGGTTCCGGCCATCGAGCGCGCTGCTGAGCGTGACCGGCATGTCGGGCGGCGCGCGCATGGCCAGCCGCTACGCGTCCACCGCACGCCATGAGGTGGCGGTGCTGGGAGCGGTCGCCGGGCTGCGGTCGCCGGCGCCCGTCCCGCTCCCGCGCCCCGTGCGCGTCGTCGCCTTCCATGGCACGAGCGATCGCATCAATCCCCTGGCGGGCAGTGGGACCACCCGCTGGAACGAGAGCGTCCTCGATGCGTCGGCGGCGTGGGCGCGGGCCAACGACGTGGCGCCGGAGCCCCGGCAGGAGGAGGTGACCGGCGCGCTGACTCGCTTCTCCTTCGGACCCGACGACGGGCCGGGAGCCGTCACCCTGTGGGTGGCACGGGGCGCGGGCCACACCTGGCCCGGTACGCGGCTGCCACTCGGGCTCCGCTTGTACCTCGGGCGCACCTGCCACGACGTGGACGCCACCGCGGAGATCTGGCGGGCCGTCGAGCAGGCGTGACGCCGCCCACCGGCGCGGTCGAGCAACGCCCGCACGGTCCGGTGCGAGTTGCGAACAGCCGCACCGGGTGAGAGCCCAGGGGTGCTACCACTCCGGGCTCGCCGGGTTATCACCCTTGCCAGCCGACCCGGTGTCTCGCATCATGATCGTCGATGACGGCCGCGTGGTACTGCAGGCGGGCGACGTGGGGACGCTCCTGGCAGTCGATGGTGGTGATCGCCGTCCTCTGCGGGCTTCTGGGCGCGGCATCGCTGGCCGCGCTGGCCGGCGCGCGGCGGACCGAGTCGGCCTATGGACGCTATTTGCGGGCCACCAACGCCAGCGACGTCTTCGTCAACGTCCCGTCTCCGGATACCTCCCTGATCGCGAAGGTCGCAGCACTTCCGGGCGTCCGCTCGAGCGCCGCGTGGCTGGGGTTCGACGCCAACCCCGTGGTGCACGGACACGTCGACGACTCGTTCGTGACCGACGCCTTCGCCGGCAGCGTCAACGGAGACCTGTTCACCCAGGACACGATGACCGTGGAAAAGGGACGGCTCCCCTCATTCCGCTCGACCGACGAGATCGCGTTGACGCCGGGTTTGGCTCGCCTCTTCGGTGTGGGAGTCGGGGGCAGGGTGACCTACCAATTCGAGGACGCCCTGTCGCCGAACAACGCGACGACGGGGTATCGGACCTACCGAGTCGCGGCCATCGTCGACCTGCCGCCGGTGCTCGTCGACCAGTTCGACCAGGTCACCGGCGCCATTTTGCCACCGGCGGCCACGGCGGCGACCGAGCGTCTGCTCAACCCCGTCGAATTCTCGTGGGTCGGCCTGCGCCTCACGCGGGGCAGCGCGGGCGTCCCGGCCCTGCAAGTCGCCGTGGGACGCCTCCAGCGGCAGGTGGGCAACGGCTACATCTTCGCCATCCGCCAGTTGGACACCGTGCACCAGCAGGTCCAAGAAGCGATCCGGCCGCAGGCGGTCGCGTTGGCCGTGTTCGGCGCTTTCGCGCTGCTCGCCCTCCTGGTGCTCGTCGGGCAGGCACTGGTGCAGATGCTCGCGCGGTCGGCGACGCAGTCCGGTGCCCTCCGAGCGATGGGAATGACGACGGCGCAGACCGCCCTGGCGTGCGGCCTCGGGGGTGCCCTGGCCGTCGCGGCCGGCGTCACCGTCGCCGTCGTCGGCGCGTTCGCCCTGTCGCCGCTGGCACCGGTGGGACCGGTGCGCGCCATCGACCCGGCTCGCGGCTTTCAACTCGACACGACGGTGGTGCTGGGCGGGGGGCTGGTGCTCCTGGCCCTCTTGCTGATGGTGCTGGCCTGGCTGGCCTGGCGGGCCGTCCGACCGGCGCGCACCGCCGGCAGCACAAGGCCGTCGCTGGCGTCACGGGTTGCCGGGTCCTCCGTGTGGCCGTTGCCGGTGGCCCTCGGCACGAACTACGCGCTCGACGCTCCCCCGGGCGCGCGACAGACGGGGGTGCGCTCGAACATCGTGGGATGTGTGATCGCGGTCGCTGCCGTCGTGGCGGCGGTGATTTTCGGGAGCAGCCTCAACGGCCTGGTCAGCCATCCGCAGCGCTACGGGTGGAACTGGGACGCCCTCATCCAGGACGAGGGGGGCTACGGCAGCTTCCTCGCCGAAGACGTCAACGCCACCACCCTGGGCGATGGCGAGGGCGTGCTCGATCAGGTCATGGCAAAGGTGCACGGCGTCAGAGGGTGGTCGACGTTCGGCTTCACACAACTTCCGATCGACGGACAGGTCGTACCGGTGCTGGGACTCGCCACCCATGGCGGGGCCGTCGAGCCGCCGACCGTGAGCGGGACGATGCTGACGGACACCGGGGCCATCCGGATCGGCAGCGGCCGCGGCCCGAGCGAAATCGAGCTGGGGGCGCTGACCCTGCAGCAGCTGGGAAAGAGGGTCGGCGACACCGTGTTCGTCGGGACGGGCCCGACGGCGCGTCGGCTGACCATCGTCGGCACGGTGACGCTGCCTTCGATCGGTGTGACGCTGTCGGACCACGTGTCACTCGGACACGGCGCGATGCTCGCGGAGAGCACGCTGCTCTCGATCGAGGATCTCGGCGCATTCAACGCCGCGCCGGCTGAAGCCTTCTCCGCGCTGCCGTCGACCTTGGCCATCGACGTCGACGCCCAAGCCGACCTCGCCCCCGTCGTCAACCAAATCGTGTCGGCCAGTCCGGGCGGCCCCCCCGGGAGCGTCTACCAGGTACCCCAGGTCCGAGCTGCCGCGATCGTCAACGCGGGGCAGATGGGCAGCCAGCCGATCGTGTTGGCCACCGCGGTGGCCGTGGCCGTGCTGCTTTCACTCTCCGCGACCGTGGTGGCCGCCACGCGGCGGCGGCGCCGGGAACTAGCCGTGCTGAAGGCGCTGGGCATGACCCGCCGCCAGTTGGGATCCGTCGTGACGTGGCAGGCGATGACGATCCTGGCCATCGCCATCGTCGTCGGCCTTCCCGTGGGCCTCGCGGTGGGGCGGCTCCTCTGGTCGAACTTCGCGGCCTCGCTCGGCGTGGTGCCGGTCGTGGTGGCACCCGTCCCGGTGCTCGCCATCGGGACCGTCGTGCTGCTGTTCGCCGGCGCCGTGCTGGCCGCAGCGCCGGCACTGCTGGCCGCGCGCACCCCGACCACGATGGCGCTCCGGGCGGAGTGAACGCGCCTCTCCTCCCGACGGGTCGTCCCCAGAGTGGCTGGTAGCGTCAGCCCGAAGTCCCAGGTCAGCGAGGAGCACGGGGATGAGCGACGACGTCTGGATCCTGGGCATCACCATGACCAAGTTCGGCAAGCACCCGGACAAGGAGGTGATTGATCTCGCCGCCGATGCGGCCACGGCGGCCTTGGCGGACGGCGGCGTCACCATGAAGGAGAAGGGACATCCGGTGGCGGCCACCGGCCTGGCCAACATCTCGGAGCCGTGTCACCACCGGCGCGACGAGGCCGGGGGCGCCACATCCCGGGGCCCGGGTCGGCCTGGCCCACGTGATCGGCCCGGGGTCGTCGTGCGCCGTGCCCATCCTGGAGGGCTCGGCGGCCTGAGCGCCCACCGGCCCGGAGCCGGATCGCAGCCGGGTTACCGCATGGATTCGGGGATGAGCCCGGAGATGTCGATGCTGCCGGTCATGACGGCGCCCATGGTGCCCCCGTCGGTGACGATGTTCTCACCCGTCACGTAGCTGGCCAGCGGCGAGTTCAAGAAGATCAGCGGCCACGCCTGCTCGTCGGGAGTCGAGCGCCGCCCCACGGGGACGGGGAAGTTCTCCATGAACTCCTTGCCGACGTACTTCTCGAAGTCGGGCATCATCGGCGTCTCGGTGGGGCCGGGGCTGATGCAGTTGACCCGGATGCCCCGCTCGGCCAGCGCGTAGGACGCCCAGAGCGTCCAGATGATGATGGCCTCCTTCGAGGGGCCGTACCCGCCGGCGATCTCTTCGGGATTGGCCTCACACCATTTCTTGGCGGCGCCGAACCCTGGCGTCATGACCAGTGGCATCCACTTTCCGATGTTGGCCAAATAGCCCGACCCCGCCGTCGACGAAATGCTGGCAATGGCCGCCCCCGGCTCCATGCGGTCCGACACCGCTTCGGCCAGGTGGCGCATGCCGACGAAGTTCACCAGCATCACGTCGAGGTCGGGGAATTTCATCCCGGCGAGCCCGGCACAGTTGAACAGCGCGTGGACGGGACCTCCGATGCTCTCGACCGCCGCCGTGGTGGCGTCGGGATCACGCAGGTCGACCGCATGGTAGCCGGACACCGCGACGGGCGGTTCCTTCAGGTCGAGGACGTGCACCTCGGCCCCCAGGTCGCTGAGATGGCGCACCGCGGCGGCGCCCATCCCCGCGCCACCACCGCCGCTCACGATCACCCGACGGCCTTCGTACCCCCACGTTGTTGTCATTGACGTCTCTCTCTTTCTCTTGAGGTGCGCTTTCCGTCCGAACGCTCATCGAGGTAACCCGAGGCCGTGCTCGGCGACGACGTTGCGATTGATGTCCCCGGTCCCCCCGGCGATCGAATACGAAGGGGACATGAGCAGCGACTTGGTCCAGTGGCCGGCGAGCAGCGCCTCCGGGCCGAGGATGCTGACGGCCAGCTCGGCCAGCTGCTGGCCGGACCGGGCCCAGGCGAGCTTGGCCAACCCACCCATGGTCGCCGACGGTTGACCGCCCTGGCCGATCTTCGTCAGCTCGCGGGACGTGGTGAAGCGCAAGCACGCGATGTCGGCGTACAGGCGGGCGAGCAGGTCGCGGTGCCGCGGGTCCGTGATGGGACCGCGCCGGCGCGCCGCCTCGAGCAGGCTCTCGAAACTCCTGGCCAGATCGAGGTGGAGCCGGGCCACGCCCGCCCGCTCGTGGCTGAGGGTGGTCATGGCCACGCGCCAGCCCTCGTTGAGCGGGCCCAGCAGGTTGGACCGGGGGACGACCACCTCGTCGAAGAAGAGCTCGGAGAACGTGAAGTCACCCGACATGGTGCGCAAGGGACGCACCGAGATCCCGGACGAGGCCATGTCTACCAGCAGACAGCTGATCCCCTTGTGCTTGGGGGCCTCGGGGTCGGTGCGCACGTAGAGCTGGCACCAGTCCGCATACGCGCCCAGGCTGTTCCACGTCTTCTGCCCGCTGACGACGAAGGCGTCTCCTTCGGCACGCGCCGCCGTGCGCAACGAGGCGAGGTCGGAACCGGCGTCAGGTTCGGACATCCCCTGGCACCAGATTTCGTCGCCGCGCAGCATGGGGCGCAGATAGCGCTCCTTCTGCTCTTCCGTGCCGAGCGACATGATGGCCGGGGCGATGTTGGAGACCCCGATCGTGTTCACCGGCCCGGGCGCGCCGGCATGCACCATCTCCTCCTGGTACACGAGCTGCTCGGCCACGGTGGCGTCGCGGCCCCCGTAGCGGGCCGGCCACGAGACGGCGGCCCAGCCGGCGTCGGCCAACCGGGCGTTCCACGCCCGGAGCACCTCGAGCCCGTCTTCGCCTTCGGCCTCGGACCGATGCGCGTCGAGCACGTCGGCGGTGAGGTTGACCGACAGCCATTCGACCAGGCTCGACCGGAATTCCGCCAAGGAGTGGTCGTCCGTCACGGCGAGCCGCCCTCCGTCGATCGGATCAGTCATGCGCTGTGCGCCACTTCCCCGAGATACCGGTCGATGACCTCCTGATGTGCCTCCGAGGCGGGACCCGACCACCCCACGCGACCCCGGGTCAAGATGATGCAGTGGTCGGCCAGGCCGAGGGCGCGGTGGACGAACTGCTCTATGAGCACCACGGTGATGCCGGAAGACTTGGCCTGCTCTAGCCCTTCGAACACGGCATCGGTCACCAGTGGAGCCAAGCCGAGCGACATTTCGTCGGCGATGATGAGCTTGGGCGTGACCGCCAGGGCCCGGGCCAGGGCCAGCATCTGCTGCTCTCCACCCGACAGCGTGCCCGCGCCCTGGCGGCGGCGATCACCGAGCGCGGGAAAGCGCTCGATCGCCGCGTCGATCGCCGCGTCGCGCTCGGCGCGCTTGAGCTGCTTGACTGCCATGCGGAGATTCTCGTACACCGTCAGTCCCGGGAAGATGCCGCGTCCCTCCGGGATGTGGGCGAGCCCCTCGCCGCTCAGTTTGTGCGCTGGCCGCTTGGTGACGTCGACCCCGTCAAATCGGATGCGACCCGCGGTCGGCGGCACGAGCCCGGACACGGTCCGCGCCAGCGTGCTCTTGCCGGCGCCGTTGGCGCCCAGGACGGCGACCATGGAGCCGGGCTCCACCTCTATGGAGACGCCGAAGAGTGCCTGCGACGCTCCGTAGCTCACATCGACGTCCTCGACCACCAGCATGGGCTCGCTCACGCCGGTACGCCCGACGCGGTCTCTCCCTGGGCCGTCGCGTCCTCGTCACCCAGGTAGGCGTGGCGGACGGCTCGATCGGCACGCACCTCGTCCGGCGTCCCCCGGGCGATCAGCAGACCGAAATTGAGCACGAAAATCTTGCTGGAAAGGGCCAACACCGATGCCACGTCGTGTTCGACCATGAGCAGCGACAGGTCGTGGCGACTGCTGGCGACGCAACGCTCGAATGCCGCGATGAGGTTGTCGGTGGCACGGACGTCCAGTCCCGACAAGGGCTCGTCGAGCAGCACCACCTTCGGATTCGTGGCCAGGGCCCGACCCACCTCGACCAGCCGGGACAATCCCAGGGGGAGCACCGACACCTGGGTCTTGGCGATCTTCGTCAGGCCGAGGAGCTCCAGCAGGTCATCGACGTGCTCTGTCTCGTCGTTGGTAGGCGAGAACACGGCGCGGGGATTGACGAGGTCGCTCCAGCAGCGGTGCCGCTCGTAATGGGCCCGGTGCGCCAGGACGAGGTGATCGCGCACCGTCATCCCCATGAAGAGCTCGGGATGCTGGAAGGTGCGCGCCAGCCCGAGACGGGCCCGGTGCGAGGTGCCCATCGCCGTGACGTCCCGCCCGGCGATGAAGACGCGACCCGTGACGGGGCGGACCAGCCCGGAGATCACGGCGAAGAGCGTGGACTTGCCGGCACCGTTGGGTCCGACCAGCCCCACAATGGCCCCGGGCGGCACGTCGATGGAGACGTCGGACAGGGCGGTGAGCCCACCGAACCGCACGGTGACGCCGGCGGCGGCCAAGACGGGCTCCGGAGGAGTCGCTCCCGACGCGACAGGCTCAGGGTGCTCAGGCAAGGTCGCCCCCGACCACGGCCGCGGCCTCCGGGGCCGCCGGGATCTGGGTGGGTTTCGGGACGCCGCGCACCTTGTCCCAGAACCAGAGGACCTGCCGTGCGTTCTCCGTCATCGCCCCGTTCGGGAACTTCGCCACCTGCACGGCACCGAGCCCGAAGAGGATGGGCGTGACCTGCGCATAGGCGGCGGGCAGGTAGGCCACGGCGATTCCCGCCAGCACGGTGTAGGACACCCCGGCCATGAGAGCGGCCGTGTTGGAACGGATGCCGAGCGTCACCAAGATGGCCAACCAGACCAGTCCGAGCAGCGACGAATAGTTGGTCGGCAGGGCGGTGCCGAGAGAGAGCGCGTACATGGCCCCACCGATCCCGGCCACGCAGGCCGCGATACCCGACACCAGGACCTTCATCTGCAGCACACTGATCCCGATGGTCCGAGCGCCGACGGGACTCCAGCGGACGGCGTTCAGCGCCAGGCCGGCCGTCGACTTCTGCAGGTTGAGGATCACCAGCGCGGCAACGGCGAAGACGGCCAGGGACAGATACGTGAAGGCCAACGGGCTCGAGGCGAAGGAGGGCAGGTTGACGTTCACCCCGATGGAGTCGTTGGAGAAGATGTTCTGGGTGAACACCAGGTCGTCGAACAGCAACCCCACCGTCAGCGTGACCAGCGCCACGTAGAGATTGCCCAGGCGGATGGTGACGAGGCCGATGACCACCCCGAACGGGGCGGCGACCACCCCTCCCACCAACACCGCCAGCATCACGGGCCACCCGTGGTGGACCGCCAGCTGCGCCGCCGTCACTGCCCCGATGCCGGCGAAGGTGGCCTGGCAGAGCCAGATCATCCCGCCCTCACCGGTGACCAGGGTGATGGAGAGGAGAATGATGGAGAAGCAGACGCCCTGCGCGATGAGGCCGGTCCAGAACCCGCTCAGGAACAAGGGCAGGATGCACAGGATGGCGAAGGCCAGCAGAGGGAGGTGCCAGCCGAACGTGGCGGCATACCGCTCCCGGTTGGTGCCTGTGGGCGCGTCGCCTTGGGGCGTGATGGCCCGGTCGAGCGGGCCGCCGGAGCCCTCTGACTCTTCGGTCCCGGTCCCCCGGAACATGAAGTAGATCAGGACGATCGCGGTGACGATGAACGGAATGGCCGGGATGACATCGGCGCTCAAGGTGCTCGAGTTGGTGAAGAAGTACTGCACGAGGTTCTCGGCGATCCCCATGAGGAGCCCGACGACCATGGCCACGAGAAGGCTGCGCAGACGTGCGGCGATCACCGCCGCGAAGGCGGCCACCATGACCAGGGTGATGTCGCCCGGGTCGAGGCCGACCACGGGTGCCGAGAGGACGCCGACGAGGCCGGCCAGCCCGATGCTCACGGCCCAGACACCCATGGAGATCCGATCGGGACTGCTCGCCGAGAGCGACGTCATGGCCGGCGAGTCGACCATGGCGCGCACCCGGAGCCCGATGTCAGTGAACCGGAGGACCACCACGCCGACCACGACCACGAGGGCCACGCAGATGTACGTGATGACCTGCTCCATCGTGACCGCCACGCCGAGAAAATCGAACACGCGGACCGGTTCAGGGGCGAGGCCGGGGGCGGACAGGATCGTCTGGTTGCCGAAGATCAGCGCCGCGGCCGGCGGGATGGCGACCGAGATGCCGATGGTGGCCACGACCTTGATGAGCGGTCGGGCCAGCCGGAGCCTTTTGAACAGGAAGAAGTACAGCCCGATGCCGAGAGCCGGTCCGGCCACGACGATCGTCATGAGAGCCGCCGGGACGATGGCCCAGTGCTCTTGGGTGTTGAGGTAGTAGTAGAGCCGCGCCAACGCGTAGGCGAGCGAGGCGAACGCGAAGTTCAGGATGCCCGTCGACTGGTAGGTCACCACGAGCCCGGACGCCGTGATGGCGTAGATGCCCCCGTAGACCAGGCCAGCGATCACATACTGCAGCACCGCATCCCCCGATCCGACCCACCCGCGCACACCGCCGGTGGATCAGAGGCCACTCGCCCCAGGTTCATCTCTTTTTTTGGGCGTCTGCCCAGGTCAACCCGGACCGATGGTACCGTAGACCGTGGCGCAGTTCCACCAGCCCAGAAGGCCCGCGACCGCCGGAGACCTGCTGGCGTGAGCCGGCGTCGGTCCAGTCGGAAATGAGCTCCATGGAACTCGGTCTCAGCAGCGACCAGGAGCTCCTCAGGGGGACCGCGGCGCGCTTCATCGACGCGACATGCCCGCTGCCCATGGTGCGACAGCTGATCGGGAACGAGTCCGACCTCCCCTCGGGTTACCTCCGCAGCGCGGGTGAGCTCGGGTGGTTCGCCCTGCTGGTGCCCGAGGAGCTCGGCGGCGGGACGGTGTCGGGCGAGGGCCTGCGCGACCTGGCGATCGTGGCCGAGGAACGGGGCCGTGCACTCCAGCCCGGTCCTTTCGTCGGCATGAATGTCGTCGCCGCTGCGCTCTCCACTGCAGGAACGCCGGAGCAGCAGACGCGGATCCTCCCCTCCATCTCCGCGGGCGAGGCGTCGGCCACCTGGGCGTACGGCGCTGCCGTCGCCGGTACGGTCCGTGGCACCTCGCTGACCGCGACCCCCCAAAGCGACGGCTTCACCATTTCGGGCCAGGCGAGATCCGTGCCGGCCGCACCCGGGGCCGACTGGCTGCTCGTCTCGACCGACGGAAACCACGGCGTTTCCCAATTCATGGTCGAAGCCACGTCCCCCGGCATCACGGTGGCACCGCTCGAGGCGCTCGACGTGACGCAACGCTACGGCCTGGTCTCCTTCGACGAAGTGGTGGTGCCGGTCACCTCGGCCGTCGGGCACCCCGGTGGCTCCGACCGGGACGTCGAAGTCCAGCTGCGGCTGGCCTGCGTGTTGTCCACCGCGGAGACCGTGGGGGCGATGGACGCCCTCTTCGAACTCACGCGCCGGTATGCCATCGACCGCACCGCGTTCGGCCGGCCCATCGGCTCCTTTCAGGCGGTGAAGCACCAGCTGGCCGACCTGAGCCTGGCCCTCGAGGCGAGCAAGGCCGTGGCCGCCGCCGCCGTCCGGGCGGTGCAAGAGGACCGCAAGGAGGCGGGTGAGATCGTCAGCATGGCCAAGTCGTGGGTGGCGGACGCCGGCATCGACGTCGCGCAGGGCTGCGCCCAGGTCTTCGCCGGGATCGGCTTCACCTGGGAGCACGACCTTCATCTCTTCTTGCGCCGCATCACCATGAACGGCGTGCTGTTCGGCCAGCCGGACTGGCACCGAGAGCGGATCTGCCGGGCCTACGGCCTTTCGCGACGATGACGACCGACGACCGCACCAGGGCAGACGAGACCGAGGACGAGGCTCTGCGCGACTACCGGCGAACGGCCCGGGCGTGGCTGAGCGAGCACATGCCGCGACGGGACGGCCCCGACCAGGGCCATGACGTCGACTACTTCACTCCGGCGGTCATGGCGACCAACCGAGCGCTGCAACGACGACTCTTCGAGGGCGGCTACGCGGGCATCACCTGGCCGAAGGAGTACGGGGGCCAGGGGCTGCCCAGCGCGTACGAATGGGCCTTCGTGGACGAGGCGGCGGACTTCGTGCTGCCCGACTTCGGCGCGCTCACCATCACGACCTTCCACGTCTGTGTCCCCACCATGCTGGCCTACGCCTCGCCGGAATTCCTGCACCGGTTCGTGCCCAAGGTCCTGGCCGGGGACGAGCTGGTCTGCCAGTTCTTCTCGGAGCCGTCGTCGGGCTCGGACCTCGCGGGCGCCCGCACCCGGGCCACCCGGGACGGCGAGCAGTGGGTCCTCGACGGGCAGAAGATCTGGAGCACGTTCGCCCACCTGGCTGACTCGGGCATGTGCCTCGCCCGCACGGACTGGGACGTCCCCAAGCATCAGGGCCTGACGTGGTTCCTGGTCCCCTGTCGCGCTCCCGGGGTCACCATCAGGCCCATCAAGCAGATCAACGAGGTGGCGGAGTTCTGCGAGGAATTCTTCGACAACGTGGTCGTCCCGGATGCCGACCGCCTGTGCGAGGTCAACGCGGGCTGGGCCGTCACCCAGACCATGTTCGTCATGGAACGGGGGGCGGGGCGACCAGAGGACGGCAGTCCCCTCGAAGGTCCCGGACCGCTGGCACCCGACCTCGTGCAACTGGCCCGCGACGCGGGGAGACTCGACGACCCCATCGTCCGGCAAGAACTGGCACGAGCGCACACCGCCGACTTCGTCGCCAAGGCGCTGAGCGCGCGCATCGCCCAAATGGGGCAGCTGGGCCTCCTGACCCCGGGCGTCGCCTCCTACGTCAAGCTGTTCCGGGGGACGTACGGCCCGCGGCGGGCGCGGCTGGCGGTAGAGATCGGAGGTGCGGGCGCCATGACCTGGGACCGCGATGACCCCGACGGGCCCGAGCCTTCACTGTCCTACCTGCGGGCGCGGGGCGCCGCCATTGCCGGTGGGACCAACGAGACCCAGCGCAACGTGATCGGCGAACGCGTCCTGGAGTTCCCGCGCGAACCGAGCTTCGACACCCGCAAGCCGTTCAACGAGGTGCTGCGCGACGCACAGAACTGGACCGGCAAAGTCTGAGGTCGGGCCGCCGCACGGTCGGGTGGCTAGCCGCTCCCGTGCGGCATCTCGCCCCACAGGTCGGCGGGCGGCGCGGCGGCCGCGACCAGTTGGGTCACGACGGGACCAAGCTCGGCGGGCTCCCATCGCCGACCGGCGTCCGCCGACGGCCCGGCATGCCACCCTTCCAACACCCGTATCTGGCCGCCACGCACGGTGAACACCCGCCCGGAGACGTCCGACGATTGGGCGCTGGCCAGCCAGGCGACAAGGGGTGCGATGTTCTCGGGGTCGGAGAGGTCGAAGGCACCTGGCTCGACCGGCACCCTGGACCCAGGCTTTGCCTGTTCCGTCATGCGTGTGTAGGCACCCGGGGCGATCGCATTCACCGTGACGCCGTAGCGCCCGAGCTCGCTGGCGGCAATGATCGTCATGGCCGCGATACACCCTTTTGCCGCTCCGTAGTTCGTCTGCCCCACGTTGCCGAAGAGTCCCGACGCCGACGTGGTGTTGATGATCCGGGCGACGTTCCTTTCGCCCGCCTTGGTCCGGTCGCGCCAATACTCGGCCGAGCGGCGCATGGTGGCGAAGGTGCCCCGGACATGCACCCTGATGACCGCATCCCACTCCTCGATCGACATGTTCGACAACATCCGGTCGCGCAGGATGCCCGCATTGTTCACGACGATGTCGAGAGAGCCGAAGGATCGGACGGCTGCCTGGACGAGCCGCCCGGAGCCGTCCCAGTCGGACACGTCGTCACCGTTCGCCACGGCCTCTCCGCCCGCAGCGCGGATTTCGTCCACGACGGCGCCGGCCGGCCCCTCCGAGCTCCCCTGGCCGTCGACCTCCGTTCCCAGGTCGTTGACGACGACCTTGGCCCCCTGGCGGGCCAGCTCCAAGGCATGGCCACGGCCTATGCCGCGACCGGCTCCGGTGACGATCGCCACGCGACCCTCAGTGATGCCCGGCAACGCTCCCCCTCTCACACGGCCGCCCGTTCAGCATGACGACGGACCGGTGGCCCCGTCGGCGACCCACACCGCCCCGCTGGATTGCAGCCTGTCCACCTCCGCCTCGCTGCGGCCCAACCATTCCCCCAACACGTCCGCCGTGTGCTCCCCCAACCTGGGCCCGCTCGTCCACCGGCGCGGCGGGTTCCGGCGTATCGGGTAAGGGGCGTCCGGGTACTCGAGACACCCGAGGTCGGGGTGGCGGACCTCGACGAGGGCACCCCGGCTGCGATGCTGCGGGTCGCGCCACAGGTCCTCGCTGTCCTGCACAGGACCGGCGGCCAGGCCGAGCGCTTGCAGGGCGAGCGACGCCTGGAGGGGTGTGACCGTCGCGGCCCACGTCTCGACGGCTCCACGCACGGCGTCGACGCCGCCGCCATCGGGTTCGACGTCGGGTCGCTCGAGGAACGAGGACAGGATCTCCCAATCCCTGGCGTCCTCGAGCTCGACCGCCACCCAGGCGTCGGCGCCGCGGCATCGGAAGACTCCCGAGAAGAGCGAGCCCGGCACTTCGTTGGGACCGGCGCTCCACTCCCGACCGTTGGCCAGGTAGTCGAGGTAGAGGGCGGGCAGGATGGCCGCGCCCGTCTCGGTCTGCGCCAGGTCGATGTAGACGCCGGGCGTACCTTCAGCCACCTCGGCCAAGGCGGCGACGATGGCGCAGGCCCCGTGGATCCCGGCCACGAAGTCGAAGTGGATGCCGTCGGGAGCCCACGCCAGGGTGTGGCCGAGGAAGTTGTTGATGTTCGACGCGTAGGCCCGGAATTCCGCCAGCGGCCCCGATCGTCCGTAGCCGGAGATCGCCAGCATCACCAGTTCGGGATTGTGCGCCCGCAGATCCCCATACGAACACCCCCACGACTCCATGGTGCCCGGGCCCAGGTTCTCGACCACCACGTCCGCCCGGGCGGACAGCTCTCGAAAGGCCCGTCGTCCGCCTTCGTTCGTCATGTCGAGGCAGGCACTGCGCAGACCGCGGGTCATCCCGGCGAACAGAGCGGTCGTCCGGATTCCCGACGGCTCGACGATCTGCGGCCGACCCGGCGCGTCGTAGGCGCGCAACGCCTCTGGACGGTCCCTCGACTCGATCTTCACGACATCGGCTCCGAGCTCCGCCAGCATCAACGCACAGATGTTGCCGGCGACGAAGGCGCCGAACGAGAGGACGCGGATGCCCCGGAGGGGCTGGGACTGGCTGACGCTAGACGAGTCCATCGATCCGCCAGTTCTCCACGTCTCGCGCCGAATATCCCAGGTCGCCCACGTAGATCTCCTCGTTGGCCTCTCCCAGCCGGGGTGCCGATCTCCGGTAACCGATCAACGACGGGATCGAGACGAACGGCGCGCCGGGCAGGGGCACCGACCCCGCCTCGGCCGGCGACGACGGAATGAAGAACCCGCGCGCCCTCAGCTGGGGATCATCGGCGAACTGGGCCGGCGTCTGCGTCAACGCACAGGGCAGCCCGGCCGCCTGTCCGGCGACGACGAACTCCTTGGCGCTCCGCTCGGAGAGCAGGCCGGCGATGACGTCGGTCAACAGGTCGAACAGTTGGACGCGCAGCACCCGGTCGCGATAGATCGGATCCGCGAGGACCTCGGGACGACCGAGCAGGTCGACGAAGATGTCCCACTGGTGGTCGGAGTGGGCGCCGATGTCGAGCAGTCCGTCGCGGCACGGCCAGATGCCGCCCGGCGGTGGGCCGAAGTTGGTCGCCCGGGTCTTGATCTGTCCGGCCAGGCCGTACTGCTCGGTGCCCAACTTGTTGAACAAGCCGACCTCGTGGACCGAGAGGTCGATCGCCTGCGTCCAGAGATCGCGTGGACAGCGCAGCGTGGCCTGGACGAGAAAGGCGGCCCAGATGCCTGCCTCGTCGTAGAACTCCTGACCCGGCATGGCCAGCGGGGGTCCTTCGGGCGGGCCGACGGGATGCATGTACCCGCTCATGGCGAAGGAGGTGAACGGCGTGGCCCGCCAGTCACGGTAGGGACCGGTCAGCCCGAATGGTGTGATGAAGCACGTCAGCACGGGACCCGACACCCAGGAGAGCGAAAGCGGGTCCTCGACGAAACCGACCACCCGTTCGCGCTCACCTCTCGGGGAGGCCACCACCACGTCCGCCCAGGCCGCGAGGTCCTCGAGCAGCGGGCGCGCGTCGTCGCGCTCCCAGTCGAGCGTGATGCCACGCTTGTTGTGGTGGTAGTACGCGAAGAGGAGGCTGGCCTCCGGACCGTGCTGCCCGTCGCGCCACGGCGGGAGGAAGCGCATCCGGTCACCGGAGGGTCGTTCGACCTTCACCACGTCGGCCCCGAGATCCGCCAGGATCTTGCCGCAGTACGCCCCGGTCCGGCCGCTGAGGTCGAGCACCCGTACGCCGGACAGTGGCAGCACCTCACCTCGCTCCCCAACGTCAGGCATCAGGAGTCTCCCGGTGTCGGCGAGGCTTCTGACAATTCGAACCGGTAGAGCGCGCTGCCCTCACCCGTGTCACTGAACACGACCCGCACCGGCAGGCCGATCGACACCCGATCCGGTTCACACCCCACGACGTTGGTCAGGACGCGCGGCCCCTCCGCGAGCTCCACGTAGGCGATGACATAGGGCACGGCCTCGCCGAACACTCCGGGCCCGCGATGGGCGACGGTGAAGCTGTAGATCGTGCCGCGTCCCGAGGCCTCGATCCACGTCACGGACAGGCCGCCGCACTCGGGGCAGTACGTCTTGGGATACCAAATCACCGCGCCGCACTGGTCGCAGCGCGCCAGGAGCAGCCGGCCGGCCGTGGTGGCGTCCCAGAATTCAGCCGTCTCGGGCGTCCGTTCCGGGGCGGGAGCGGGCAAGCGATCGGCCCTCACGCGTCCTCCCGGCCAAGGATCAGGGTGGCGCTGCCCATCCTCGTGCCGATCGAACCGCCGGTGCCGTGAGCCAACGCGACCTCGCAGTTCGGCACCTGGACGGCCGGATGCGCCTCACCTCGCAATTGGCGCACGGCCTCGATGATCTTGGTCATCCCACCGCGGTTCGAAGGATGGTTGTTGCAGAGCCCACCACCGTCCGTGTTGAAGGGCAGTCGCCCGTCGGGTGCCACCAGCGCGCCGTCCAGGACGAAACGCCCGCCCGCCCCCTTGTTGCAGAATCCCAGGTCCTCGATGGTCTGCACGACGGTGATCGTGAACGAGTCGTAGAGCGACACGTAGTCCACGTCGGCTGGCGTCACGCCCGCCTGGGCGAACGCCTCCGGTCCCGTGTAGGCCGCACCGGTGAACGTGAGATCGATGCGACCGTTCCCTGTGTGCTTCACCGCCTCCGCCTGGCCCAGGACCTTCACCGATCGGCGGTTCAGCTCCCGGGCCGCTTCCGGGCTGACCACCACGACCGCTCCCCCGCCGTCTGTCACGACGCAGCAGTCGAGGCGATGCAGCGGAGAGCTGATCACGGGGGAGTCCAGCACCTCGTCCACGGTCACGGGGTTCGGCAAGAACGCGTGGGGATTGTGCTGCGCGTGCAGTGACGCCGCGACCTTGACTTCGGCCAGTTGGGCGCTGGTCGTGCCGAACTCGAACATGTGCCGCTGGGCGGCCAGCGCGTAGCCGGAGACGGCCGACATCCCCCACATCGACTCGAACCCGGCCTCCGGCGAACCCGAGGACCGGGCGGCCGGCGCCCGACCGCTACGGGCCAGCCCGGCCATGGTGATCAGGACAACGTGGCAGCGCCCGGTGGCGATGGCCGCCGCGGCGTGGCCCACGTGGACGAGAGAGGACGACCCACCGGTCTCGGTCGAATCCACGTAGCGGGGACGGAGGTCGAGGTAGTCGGCCATGGAGATGGCGCCGAAGCCGGCCGAAGAATCACAGAGGTAGCCGTCGACGTCCGAAACGTCGAGCCCGGCGTCGGCGAGCGCGCCCAGGGCAACCTCGGCATGGAGCTGAGGGATGCTGCGGTCCGGGATCTCCCGTCGCGGATGTTCGTAGACACCGGCGATCCACGCGCGCGCATTAATGGTCACGTCAGCTCCTCGTCCCGCAAGTTACCAACGTGGAAAGGCGATCGCCGGCACGCCGGGGACGGCGCCGGCTCTTCAGCCCGCGTTGACGACCTCCGCCGCGGCACTGCGTACGACCGGCAGCACCTCGCTCGAGAACAGCCGCAGGCTGCTCTCGGTCTCCTTCACCGACATGCCGGAGATGGAGTGCAACATGACGATGTGGTCGGTCCCGGTGACCTCGGCATACATACGAATCTTCTCGATACACTGCTCGGGCGTGCCGAAGATGCCGCTCCTGATGTAGTCGTCCCGGGGCGACGAACCCCTTGGGTCCCCCCCGCCACCGGGCGCGTACTGCTGATAGCCCTTGATCCCGGCGAACTGCTGCGGCTTGTCGAAGCCATAGTGGCGCCTCGATCCCTCGATGTAGCCGCCGAAGGCACGGTCCGCGACTTCCATCGCCGCCTCGTGCGACGTGGCGCAATAGCCGGGTGCCGCAATGATGGGACGCGTCGGCCCGAGTCCTACCCGGGCCCGGGCGTCGTTGAAGATCTGGCAGTTCTCGGTCATCGTGGCCACCGAGGTGCCGCCGGTGCACATGAGATCGAGGCCCATTTCGGCGACGGGTTCGAGGCTCGACTTGCTCACCAGCGCCCCGTAGATGTTCTCCCCCAGGGTCGCCGACCACGGCCGGGGCCGGGTCGTCGCTCCGGAGACGTGGTAGTGCGCCCCCTCGTAGGAGAAGTTCTCCTCGTGGAGCGCCAGCCGCAGGATGTCGACGCCCTCCTTGAAGCGGTCGCTGGCCTCGTTCTGGTCGATGCCCAGGTACCGGTACTCGCTCGGTGAACTGCCGCGGCCGACGCCGACGTAGATCCGCCGTCCCCGAAGCATGTTGTCGAGCACCGAGAGCTCCTCGGCCACCCGCAGCGGGTTGTTCCACGGCAGCACCACGACGCACGTGCCCATTTCGAGCCGTTCGGTCCGCCCCGCCATGTAGTAGAGGATCGCCAGGGGATTGCTCGTCATGTGATAGGGCGAGCCGTGGTGCTCTACCTGGAACAACGCGTCGAAGCCGAGCGGGTCGAGCAGGTCGGCGATGTAGATGTTGTCCTCGTAGACCTGCCCGTCCCGTATGGTCGGTGGTCCGCTGAGTCCCGGGGTGTCGTTGCGGAGCCAATCGCCTCCCTGGAACCCCAGAAACACGCTGATCTTCATCCGTTCATCCCTTCCGGCACCGGAGGGGTGCCTCGATGGTGCCCGTCGAGCCGGGCCGTCACGTCGGAGCCGGTGCCGGCGTGAAGCGGAACAATCGCTCTGCGTTCCCCCGCAGGACCTTGTGCCGGTCCATCTCCGAGAGGTCGACGAGCTGCTTCTGCGCGTGCTCCAGGCAGTTCGGCCAGGTCGAGTCGCTATGGGGATAGTCCGTCTCGATCATGACGTTGTCGGCGCCGATCACGTCGATGTTCTTGATCCCGTGGAGATCGTCGATGAAGCAGCCGTAGATGTGCTTACGGAAGGTATCCATCACCGAGAAACCGTCCATCTCGACGCCACCGGCTTCCATCACCTCGACGCGTCCGGAAAGGGAGTCGTGCCGGACATCGCCCTTCTGGATCCAGTACCGGTGCGTTTCGACGACCTGAGTGCACCGCTCCAGGAAGTAGGGCATCCACCCGATTCCGCCCTCGGCCAACGCCACCTTGATGCCGGGAAACTTCCTCAGCACGGGGCTGAAGATCCACTCCACCATGGCACCCGCGATCCCCACCGGCACCCCCCACGACATCGTCACCAGCATGGGTGACTCGTCCGACATGGTGTAGCGCCGGCTCGAGGAGCCGATGTGCATGCACACGACCGTCTCGGTCTCCTCGCAGGCGGCCATGAGGGGGTCCCAGTGGCCGCCCCGGTCCTGGATCGTCGGAAGGCCCAACATGGCGGGGTTCTCGGAGAAGGCGATGGCGCGGGAACCCTTCTCGGCCGTCCGGCGCACCTCCGCCGCGGCCAACGTGGCGTCCCACAGGGGAATAAGGGTGAGGGGGATGTAGCGGCCGACGGCACGGCCGCACCACTCCTCGATCATCCAGTCGTTGTAGGCCTGCACACACAACAGGGCGAGCTCTTTGTCGTCGGCCTCCAGGAACACCTGACCACAGAAGCGCGGGAACGATGGGAAGCACAGCGAGGCGATGACGCCGGCCCGGTTCATGTCCTCCAGCCGGGCCACCGAGTCATAACAGCCCGGCCGCATCTCGTCGTAGGTGATCGGCTCGAAGCTGAACTCCTCCCGGCGCTTCCCCGCGACGGCGCCGAGTCCAGGGGTGACGCTGCGCAGGCCCTCGTAGATCCAGGCCTCACCCTGGCTATCACGTTCCAGCCTTGGAGCGGCGTCCTTGAACTTGGCCGGGACACGCTCCTGCCAGACGTGACCCGGCTCGAGCACGTGGTCATCGACGGAGATCAACCATTCCGATGCACCTTTGTCTGTCACCTACTGCCTCGATTCACTCATCCATCTGTGCCCACCGGAGGCCGGGTCGGAGTTGTGGCCACGGCCCACCGGATGTCGCCATTGCCGTCACATCACGGCACCCCGCTCCTTGAGCCCGACGATCTCGTCCCAACACAGACCCAACTCGAGGAGGACTTCCTCGGTGTTCTGCCCGTGTTCGGGAGCGCCGTTCAGCGTGCCGATCGGGTCCTGGTCGAATTTCACAGGGGACGCCACGCCCCGGTAGACGCGGCCGTCGCCCTTGTCGATGTCGGGCAGATAGCCGTTCACGATCGCCTGGGGATCCTCACCGATCTCCGCCGGGCTCAGCACCGGGGCCCAAACGCCCTCGAGGGTGGCCAGGACGTCGCGCCATTCGGCCAACGTCCGGCAGCTGAAGATCTCGTCGAGCACCTGCGTGCACTCCTCCACGTGGGCATTCCTCGCCTGAGCCTCCGCGAAACGAGGGTCGTCGATGAGATCCGGTCGGCCGAGGTGGCGGCAGAGGTCGGGCCACCAGCGGTCGGCCTGCAGGAACACCAGGCACACCCAGCGCCCGTCACTGGTCGGGAAGTAATTGACCAAGGCATTGAATGGATTCCGGCGGGTACGGAACTCCCGGGTCACGCCGACGGCTCCGGCGGTGATGGCCTGCGCCATCCACCACATCCCCGTGGCATAGAGCGAGACCTCGACCACCGGGGCGTGCCCGTCGCGTTGCCGCCGGTAGAGCGCCGCGGCCACCGCGCCGGCCAGATTCATCGCTCCTGACAGGTCCCCGAGGGAACCGGGCTGATTCGGGGGCTCGCCACCTTTGGGTGTCATCTGGAAGGCGGGCCCGCCCCGCGCCCAGGCGCTGGCGAGATCGAAGCCGCCGCAGTCGGCCTCCGGTCCCAGCGACCCCTGTCCTGTGCCGAGGGCATAGACGATCCGCGGGCTGCGGGCTCGGATGTGCTCGACGTCGATGGCCAATCGGCGTCGCGTCTCCGGGAGGAAATTGGTGAGGAACACGTCGGCCGACCCGACCAGCTTGTACAGGATCTCCCGACCCTCCTCCGAGGCGATATCGAGGCCCACGCTCCGCTTGCCCCGATTCGGCAGTTCGGTGTTCGGGTTCATGATCGCCCCGGTGGCCTCGGCGTTGGTCAGACCCCGGATCGGATCGCCCATGACGGGATGCTCGATCTTGACGACGTCGGCTCCCCAGTCGGCGAGTACGGCACCGGCCGCAGGGACGAACAACCAGGACGACACCTCGACGACTCGGACACCCTGCAGGATGTCGTACATGTGCGCTCCTACCCGGAGCGGGGACCCGACGATGCCGGCGCGAGAGTCGCCTTCGGCGTGCCGTCGACGATCACGTCGAAGGCGATGCCAAGGATGTCCCGATCGGTATCCATGCGGCCCCTAAGTCGAAGGGATCGAGCAAGACCACGCTCCGACGGCCGTCGCGCGTCACGGCACGGGCACACTCCCGAAGCGCTCGAACCCTCCGTCTCGTTCGAGCGGACCAACCCAGCGCGCACCCGACACCTCCCTCACCGAAACGGCTGCACATCCGAACCGAGCTGTGAAGGAACCCGGACCGGGCCGAGAATGCCCTTGCTCACTTATTTGAGCATATGCTTAATCTTCTGCCGGGACCCTGTCAAGCAGCCCCTCCGTGGTGACGCAGACGCCGATCGCTCCGGCGGGCACCGCCACGCCATCCCGGATCAGGCGGTCAGGAGGATGCACCCGCACCGAAAGCCGCCGCCCGCAGAGGTGACCGCCACCTGGGCGCCGGGAACCTGGCGGCGTCCCGCCTGGCCCCGGATCTGGAGCACCGCCTCGTGGAACAACCAGAAGCCGTGCAGGCGGCCGGCGGACAGTTGGCCGCCGTAGGTGTTGAGCGGCAGCTCGCCACCGAGACCGATGCGATGGCCGCCGTCGACGAAGCCGCCGCCCTCGCCCTCTCCGCAGAACCCGAGCGCTTCCAGCCAGGACAACGTGAGGATGGAGAACCCGTCGTAGAGCTCGGCGACGTCCACGTCGGCCGGCGTCACGTCGGTGCGAGCCCACATCTGCGCGGCGGCGTCCTTGGCCGCCATGGCCGGGAAGTCCAGCCGCGGCTCCCAGCCGTGGGTGTCGTGATTGGCGCTTCCCACGGCCTCCAGGTGCACCGGTGGGTTCGGGCTGTCCGGCGCCGCATCGGTCGCCGACAGCACGATGCCGACCGCCCCGTCGATGGGCAGGTCACAGTCGAAGCGCCCCAAGGGCTCGCTGATCATGGGGGCGGCGAGGTAGTCCTCCAGGCTCATCGCCGAGCGGAGGACCGCCTGGTCGTTGAGCGCGGCGTGACGGCGGCCGGTCAGGGCAATCCAAGCGAGCTGCTCCTTCGTCGTGCCGTAGTCGTGCATGTGCCGGCGCGCCTGCATCGCCATGAGGTTGACGGCGGAGTACTCGTGGAACGGCACATGCCACTCCCAGGGACCGACCGGATCCGGCAGCGCCCCCGACGCGCTGCCCAGCAGGCCTCCCAACTGCTGCACCGAGCGGTAGACGAGCACATGGCGGCAGAGCCCGGACGCAATGGCCATGGCGGCGTTCATGATCACGCCCAACTGGGCCCCCGAGTTGGCGCCCCCCATCCAATTCAGCTCGAGTCCCAAGGAATCGACGACCTCCTCGGGAGGCCGGTCACCGAACGGCATCGACGCGAGGCCGTCGATGTCCGAGCGGTGCAGGCCGGCGTCGCGGATCGCGGCGAGCGCGGCGTCGAGGGCGAGGTCGAGACCGTTGCGACCGAGGCCGCGGCCCGTCTCCGACAAGCCGAGCCCCGTGACGATGACCCGCGATTCGAACTTCTCCATCACACCGCTCCCGCCACGCGCACGCAGTTGTACTCCGGACCCATGCGACGCTACCGAGGCGCTCGTTCGACGGCCTGGCGTACCTGCTCGGCGTGCTCGTCGACGTGGGGCGCACGTCCCCGCACCCTCCACGGCGAAGCCGGGGCCTGGAAGACCGCGCCGGGATAGCGGAACGAACGGCCCAGATCCTCGTGGGAGATCTCGACCGTGAAGCCCCGGGCGACGAAGTGCGGATCTTCGGCGATGTCCTCGGGGGCGGACAGCACGGCGGCCGGGATGCCCCGCCGCTGGGCCTGGAGGAAGAACTCCTTCCCCGGGAGGTGTGCCGCCACCGCCCGGAGCCCGTCCGCCCCGGCCTGGTAGATCGCCGCCGCTTCGGGATCGGCCGCGATGTCGGGGAGCTGGATTCCCCCCCGTTCCACCCCCATCTCCACGAAGAAGAACTCGTCGAACTGCTCACTGAGTCCGAGCTCGGTCATCCAGTCGCTCAGCGCCCGGAACTCACCCGCCCGCCGCGGCAGCGCGCCGATCACCGTCTGACCGTCGGCCGATGTCATGAGCCGTGGTGGGGTGACCCGCACGGCTGCGTGGCGAAAGGTCTGCCGCTCCACCGTCGCACGGGCGACGAGCCATTCGTAGGTCGCGGCCTCGGTGGTCACGTTGCATGCGGCATGCATGCTCACGTCGACATGCTGTCCGAATCCGAGCGTCTGCCGCACGTAGAACGCGACGAGTGCGGCCTCGACGGCCCACAGACAGGCCGTGTGATAGCCCTGGTTGCCGCCGGGTCGTACCGGCGGCAGGACATGGTCGTCGTAACCGCAGCTCCACACCGGACCAGCGCCCGCTTGCAACGTGAGGTCCGTGACCGGTTCCCGCGAGCGCGGGCTCGAACTCCCAAAGGGCGTGATGGACACCCACACCAGCTCGGGGTGCTCCTGCTCGAACGCCTCGAAGTCCAGACCCAGCTGGGCCAACCGACCGGGGGACTCGCCCTCGAGCACGATGTCGCTCGCCGCCACCAGACCCCGCCACAGATCGGCCGCGGACGCGTCATGGAGGTCGAGCGCGACGCTGAGCTTGCCGGTGTTGTAGTACCACCACCAGAGGCTGCGCTCGGCCCCCGGCACATCGTCGAGGAAGGGTTCGAAGTGCCGGGACGCGTGCCCCCCGGGAGGCTCCACGACGACGACCTCCGCTCCGAGGTCAGCGAGGATCTTGCCGGCGAGCGCGCCATGCTCGCTGGCCAACTCGACGACCCGGACGCCCCGCAGTGCCCCCGATGACCCGTCGGGACGGTCAGGTGGACTCACAGCACTCCCTGCGCTCGCCAGGCCGCCAGGTCCTCTTCCGTGTGTCCGAGCAGGTCGCCGAAGACGACGCCGTTGTGCTCGCCCAGACAGGGGGCCCCACGTTCGATCGCCCAATCCGTCTTCGAGAAATGCACCGGAATGCCGTCCACTCGCACCCGCCCCATCTTCGAGTGGGTCACGCTCGGCCACAGACCCCAGTCCGACGTCTCGGGATCGTCGTCGATCCGCTCGGAGGGTCGTTGCACCGCCGCGGCGGGCACGCCGGAGCCCCGCAAGGTCTCGGCCAGCGAGGAACGGTCGAAGGACCTCGTCCACTCGGCCAGCCGCCGATCGAGCTCGTCCTCCGCGTCGACCCGGCCCGCGCACGTCGCCCAACGGGCCTGTTCGCACCAGGGTGCGGCCACCATTCCAGCCAAGGCCAGCCAGTCTCGATCGTCGCGACAAGCGATGGCGATCCAGTTGTCCTCGCCGGCCGCCGGGTAGACGCCGTGCGGGGCCATAACCGGAGACCGGCTGCGATTCGTGTCCGGCGAGCCCGGACGCCGTAGCGGCCGACGGTTGGCGGTGTAGTCGAGCCACGCTGGACCATTGAGAAACGCTCCCGCATCGGTACACGAGATGTCGATCCACTGACCCTCGCCGGTACGGATTCGGTGGAGGAGACCGGCCATGACCGCGATGGCCATCACGTTGGCTCCATGGTGATCCATGTAGGAATATCCGATGCCGGCCGGGTGCTGGTCGGCCAGACCGGTGGCGAAAGCCAAGCCGCAACTCGCCTGGACGAGCGGACCCCACGTCTTGAAGTCGCGGTAGGGACCGGAGTGGCCGAAGCCGGAGTTGGAGACGTACACGATGTCCTCTTTGATTGACCGCACGACGTCGTAGGGAAAACCAAGACGGGCCATCACCCCGGGAGCGAAGTTCTCCGTCACGACGTCGGAGATCGCGATCAGCTCCCGCAGAAGCTCCTTGCCGGCGTCGGTGCGCAGGTTCAAGGTGACGCCGAGTTTCTCGACGTTGTGATTGTTGAACGGACCACCGAAGTCGGGCCCTCGTCGGTCGTCGACGAAAGGTGATACCCCACGCAGGACGTCCCAGTACCCGTGGGTGACGGGATCTTCGACCCGGATGACCTCGGCACCCATGGCCGCCAGGAAGCGCGTCGCCCCCGCCCCGGCGAGCTGGCCGGAGAAGTCGCAGATGCGCAGACCACCCAACGCGGATGTCACACGCGTCAGGTCTCCGGCTCCGCGGTGTCGCCCTCCTGCCAGAAGATCCGCTCAGCGTTCTTGCCCGTGAACCACGGCATCGCTTCCTCGCCGATGCCGCAGGTGGGCAGCTCGCGTCGGACGCGATCGAATCTGAGCAGCGGATAGTCGGAGGCGTACATGACCTTCCGGCGGCCCCGCCCGGTGTTGGCAAACGCCACCAGCTCGGGCGGATACCTGCTGGGCGGGTAGGCGGAGATCATGGCGTGAAGATTCGGCCACGTCCGCAAGAGCTGGACCAAGAGCCCCGTCCATGGGGCACCGCCGTGCGCACTGACAATGACGAGCTCCGGAAAGAAGGCGCAGACCTTGTCGAGATGCTTCGGGTCCTGCACGATTCCGCGGCGCTGCACGAGGGGCATGCCCACGGTGATGGTGACCGGGATGTCCAGCTCGATGCACTTGGCGTAGAGCGGGAAGTAGGACCGGTGGCTGGCCCGCTTGCCGTCCCGGTAGGGAACGATTCGCAAAGCTCGAGCGCCGTCGTTGCGCACCATGGTCTCGAGATGGCGGACCGCCCGGATGCCCTGCTCGGCATCGACCCGGACGCTCAGGCCGAAGCGGTCGGGATGCTGCTGCACGGCGTCGAGCGTCCACCGGTAGCCGGCCTCCTGGTCCCCCATGGCCGACTCCGGCGGAGGGGCCAGCAGAACCCGGGCGATGTGGTTGCGATCCATGTCCGCCAAGAGCTGATCGAGGTCCTGCGACTCGGTCCTGGCATCGCCGTACGTCTCGTCGGTCAGGCTCCAGCTCAGACCCAGGTGCGGCGGGTTGGCGTTGACATAGGCATCCACGATCCATGGCATTGCGCTCTCGGTCACGTGGTTCCCTCCCTCGCTTCCCTGTCTGGAGCGGCCGACAGCCGAGACGATCGCTCGCGGGTGCCGGCCGCAACGGGGCGGCGAGCGGCCGCCGTGCTACCGCGCCGCGTGTGCTTCGAGCTCTCGCTCGACTTGTTCCCAGATGCGATGCAGCACACCGAGCAGCTCGCTGTGCCCCGCCTTGATGCCCACCAGTCGATCGAGGATGAGCTTCGACGTGATGGCGTCGAGGAGGGTCACGATGGCCTGCGCGGGGAATTCGGCCTGATCGACGCCGTACTGCTCGAGCATGTCGCTCACGTGGCGCTCATGGAGCTTCCTCGTCATCGTCGACGTCTTCACGTACTGCTTGCCAATTTTGGGGCGATTCGCCGCCAACGTCAGGTTCTCGAGCCAGATCTTCCCCCACCCGCGTTCGAAGTCGGAGGTGATCATCGCCTCCATCTCCTCGAACCAGCCCTGCATGAAGGACTCATCCGAGCGGTAGATCCCCTCGGACCGTTCTTTCACCTGCACGGACACCCGCTCCAGGACGGCGAGCAGGAGTTGCTCAATGGTGCCGAAGTGGTAGTGGACCAACGCCTGATTGACACCGGCCCGGTCGGCCACCTTTCGGGTGGTGATGGCGGCAGCACCCTTCGAGATGAGGAGTTCTTCGGCGGCGTCGAGAAGAGCTTTGCGCGTCGCGTCTCCGGCTTCCGACATCTATGGACTCCTCCGTGCTCGGCACCTCGTCCGCCGGGGAACCTGAATTGAGCCTATCGCCGGCCTTCCGGTCTGACGACGAACAGGTACGACGGCTCCATCACTGTTAGCTTCCGGACGTTCGAAGTTTGTCCACGCGGGAGCGCTCATGTCGTCACCGTCACGGAAGGTCCCGATTCTCGATGAGCTGAATCGAGGATTCTGGACGGGCGGACGCGACAACCAACTGCGGCTTCGCCGCTGCGCCAACTGTGGGTTCTGGGTCCACCCACCTCGCCCGGTGTGTCCGAAGTGCTGGGCACGCGAGCTTCCGTGGCAGTCGACCAGCGGCAAGGCGACGCTCTACACGTTCACGATCAATCACAAGGCGTGGAACCCCGAGGTGCCCACGCCCTACGTGATCGGCATCGTGGAGCTCGACGAACAGGTCGGACTGAGGATGTCGAGCAACATCGTCAACTGCGCGGTCGAAGAGGTGCACATCGGCATGCCGTTGCGGGTGCTCTTCGAGAGCCAGGGAGAGCACTTCATTCCGCTGTTCGAACCTGACAGTTTTGGGCATGTGCCCTAGAATGATGGCACCCGGACAGGGAGACCCGAGACAAGGGGGCACGGTGACCGACAGCTGGAACTTCGACCTGTACATCGACGGGGCCTGGACCAAGGGGGAGGCGGGTCGGTCGATTGAGGTCATCAACCCGGCGAACGAGGAGGTCATCGGGACGGTGCCCGAGGCCTCCCCCAAGGACGCCGTCGTGGCGATCGAAGCCGCCCGCAGGGCATTCGACGAGGGGCCCTGGCCCTTCACCAAGCCGGCCGAGCGAGCCGCCGCGCTGGTTCGGATGGCGGAATACCTCGAGTCCCACGCCGCGGAGCTGCGCGAGCTCATCGTGGCGGAGACGGGCTCGGTCGGCTTCCTCACCGATTACGTCCAGGCTGGGGGCTCCATCGGCATGTTCCGGTCCAACGCCATCCGGATCGAGCACGTCTTCGAGTGGGTGGAGGCGGGAGCACCGACGGCCGGCCCCAACGGCATGTCGGGATCGGCCCTGTTCCGCGAGCCGGTCGGGGTGGTGGGCGCCATCACGCCGTTCAACTTCCCGTTCATGCTCAACGTGGTGAAGGTCGCGCCGGCCCTGGCCGCCGGCTGCACCGTCGTGCTCAAGCCCCACCCCTGGACACCGCTCGACGCCTTCCTCATCGCCCGGGCCGCCGAGGAGGCCGGAATCCCACCCGGCGTGTTGAACGTGATCACCGGGCACGGCGACGTGGGCGACGAACTGACCTCCAATCCGATGGTGGACATGATCGCCTTCACGGGCTCGACCGCCACCGGCAGGCGAATCATCGCCAACGGCGCCTCCACGGTGAAGCGCTACCAGCTCGAGCTGGGTGGCAAGAGCGCCCAGGTGCTCCTCGACGACGTCTCCGAGGACTACGCCCGCTCGGTCGGCTTCGGTTCCACCCTGACCCATTGCGGCCAGGGATGCATCCTGGCCACCCGCCTGCTGCTGCCCGAGCATCTGCTCGATGCCTACAAGGAGGGCGTGGCGGCCGCGGCGCCGGCGGTGAAGATCGGCGACCCCCTGGACCCGTCCACGGTCCTCGGTCCCCTGATCCGGGAGCAGCAGCGGGAGCGGGTCGAGGGCTACGTGGCATCCGGTGTGGAGCAGGGGGCCGAGCTGCTGACGGGTGGGAAGCGTCCGGAGGGCTTCGAGAAGGGCTTCTACTACGAGCCCACGGTCTTCATCGGCACCAACGACATGCGGATAGCCCAGGAGGAGATCTTCGGCCCCGTCTTCACCGTCGTGCCGTACTCGGGCACGGACGAGGACGCGGTCCGGCTGGCCAACGACTCCATCTACGGGCTGGGCGGTGGCGTCGAGTCCGACTCCACGGCGCGCGCCTTCAACGTGGCCCGGCGGATCCGGGCGGGCACGGTGATGGCCCAGGGCGTCGGCGCATCGTCTGCCGCCGACGTGGGGCCCGGCGGCGGGCAAGGACCCGGCTGGGGGGAGACCATGACCGGGATCGGCCAGAGCGGCGCCTTCGGCGGGTTCAAGCAGAGCGGAATCGGCCGTGAGTGGGGCGATCACGGCATTGAGGAATTCACCGAGATCAAGGCGATCCACTGGAGCTAGAGCGACCGGCCGCCCATGGGCCGGTTGTCGGTCGGTTCAGCTCGGCAGGGCGGCAACCGGGGGGATCGACCTGTCTGGCATCCCGTAGCTCTTCGGGGTCACGTCGACGTCCGCCGCGTCGGCGCGCAACGCCGCGACCGTGCACGTCTCCTTGGCCCGGTGCGCGAAGGGGTCGAAGTTGAAGAACCGGCACGCGTTCTCCCACGTGATCTGGTGGATCTCGTCGTCGGGAACCTGGGCCGCCTGCAGCGACTTCCAAGCCGACTCGGGAGCGTTGGGCCAGGTGCAGTCCGAGTGGGGGTAGTCGCATTCCCACGCGATGTTCTCGACCCCGATGTCGTAGCGCAGGCGGAGGCCCGTGTAGTCGTCGATGAAGCAGGTCAGCACCCGGTCCTTGAACACCTGGCTGGGCAGTTGGTCACCGAAGTCCTGGCCCGTCCACTGGTGATGGCGCTGATACGTGTAGTCCGCTCGCTCCAGCCAGTACGGGATCCATCCGATGCCACCCTCGGCCAGCGAGAACTTCACGTTCGGGAACTTACGCAGCACCGGTGACCACAGCAGCTCGGCGGCGAAGACGCCCGTGTTGAACGGCATGGTGTGGATCATGGTGTCAAACGGCGATCGGGGCATGAACTCCGGCGAGCTCCCGAAGTGGAACACCATGACCGTGTCGGTGTCCTGGCAGGCCTGCCAGGCCGGATCCCACTCGTCCCCGTGATGATCGGGTAGGCCGAAACGGTGGGTGTCGGAGTGGAAGGACACCGCGTGGCAGCCCTTGGTCGCCATACGGCGGATCTCCTCGGCCATCCATTCGGGCCCCAAAATGAACCCGGACAGCGACAGCGGGATGAAGCGTCCGGGCTCGGCGTTGCACCACTCCTCGACGTGCCAGTCGTTGTAGGCCCTGATCATGCAGGCGGCCAGGTCCCGGTCTCCGCTCTGGAGGAAGTACTGCCCACCCAGGCCGGGCCACGAGGAGAAGCACATCGATCCCAGGACGCCGTTGACGTTCATGTCGCGCACCCGCTCGTGGACGTCCCAGGTCCCCTTACGGACCTCTTCGAAGTTGCCCGGATCGTTGCCCCACTCTTCGGGGACCCGTCCCGCGACCGCGTTCAAGCCGAAGCTCGACACCTCGTGTCCTTCGATCAGCCAGGCGTCGGTCCCGTCAGGCCGATGGATCACCCTGGGCACCCGGTCCCGGTATTTGGCCGGGAAGTGGTCCAGGAAGTAGTCGGTCATTGAGGGCGGCTCGACCAGATGGTCGTCCACGCTCACCATGATCATGTCCTCGAGTTGCACGGGAACCTCCTCGAGCGGACTGACCGGCGTCAACCAGCCGCAGGCGAGATTTTAGCACCTGCCCAACTTTCGTACCACGGGCGTCGAAACCCCTCCGGATCGGAGTCGACGGGTCCCTACGTGCTCGGCGGGTGGACCTCGAACGGCACGTCCGCACGGTCACTCGTCGCCAGTGCGGCGCGCAGCACGTTCTTCCGGATCTTTCCGGAGGCCGTGCGTGGAAACTCCTCGACGAAGCGGAGCTCCTCCGGCCACTTCTGACGCGCCAAGCCGCTGCCTTCCAAGTGACGCTGCGCCGCCTCGAGGCTGAAGACGTCGGCCTCCGGTAGTAGCCGCACGATGGCGGCCCCGTGCTCGCCATAACGCGGCATCGGGTGCCGCCACGACGGCCACCTCCGCCACGCCGGTCATCTCCACCAGCACGTTCTCGACTTCCGCCGACGACACGTTCTCGCCGCCGCGAATGATGATGTCCTTCTTGCGGTCGGTGATGGTCAGGTAGCCATCCTCATCGAGGAACCCGATGTCACCGGTGTCGTACCAACCCGCGGCGTCGATCGCATCGGCGGTCAGGGCCGGGTCGGTGTAGCCCACGAAGAGCTCGGGCCCTCGGGAACGGATCTCCCCGGGCGCACCGACGGCGACCGGACGTCCCTCGCCGTCCACCAGCCGGAGCTCAGAGCCGGAAATGATCCGCCCGTCGGTGTAGATCCTCTTCTCCAGTGGGTCCGAATGCATCGACGCGGTGGTGGAGGGGTGTTCGGTGGATCCGTAGGCGCGGATGAGCGAGATGCCCAGAGCGGTGGCCCGCTCGGCCACGGCGGGCGGAACGGGGGCGCCCCCCATGGTCAGCCGGTCCATGTAGGGGAGGTGCACGGCCGGATCAAAGTCCGGGTGGTCCAACAGACTGAGCAGGAAGACCGGTGGCCCGCCGCCGGTGGCCACACCGTCCTCGGCCATGGCCGCCAGCACGGTGCCCGGCTCCCACACGTCCAGCAGATCGAGCGGCCTCGCCGCGAACAGTGGCGCCAGCGCCCCCGCCAGCCCCATGACATGACCGACCGGCGAGGCGGTGAGGGAGCCGGTCGGCTTCACCGCCGGTGGTGGGGTCTTCTCGTCGGCGACGAACGTGGCCCAGGTGCGTTGATCGGCCAGATAGCTGCGATGCGTGTGGACGACCCCCTTGGGCGCCGCGGTGGTGCCCGAGGTGTAGCCGATCAGCGCCGGACCGTCGGGGTCCACGTCGGCGGCTCGGTCGAGTGGGTCGGCCTCGGTCACGGCCTCGGACCAGGACAGCACGGTGGGACCGAGCGCAGGTACGGCCAGCCCCTCGGTGGGCACGACGACGACGAGCTCGAGGTCGGGCAGCGACGGAGCCATTTCCTCCAGGTTCGAGAGGTAGTCCTGGCGTCCGAAGCGTTCGACGGTGATGAGGGCGCGGGCCCTGCTCTGCCGCAGGATGTGGCCCACCTCCTTGGACCCGTAGATGTGCACGATCGGAACCACGATCACGCCGAGTGGGAGCAGCCCGTAGAGGCTGGCGATCGCCTCGACCCAATTCGGCAGTTGGAAGGCAACCACGTCTCCGGCCTCGATGCCGTGGCGGCGGAGCGTGCCGCCGAGCCGGCGGGCCATCTCCCCTACCTCGCCGATCGTCCCGCGATAAGGATGGGTGCGGGAGCGCACCCGGCAGCTCACCGACGCCGACCGCAAAGGACCGCGGAACGCGACGTCGCACAGCGTGCCGTCGTTCCACCATCCCGAGTCCCGGTACGAGCGGACCAGTTCGGGCGAGGGGTACCGTAGGTCCCAATCGGGTCCGGCGCTCATACGACCGCCCCGCGCTGGCGGGTCACCGCCCTTCGAACCGAGCCGGTCGCCGCTCGCGTGCGGCATTGCGGCCCTCCGTGAGGTCCCAGGTCGTCTCGAGCACCTTCTGGGCGTCGGCCTCCCGCGTCGTCGCCGCACGGAAGCGGTCCGGGACTCCGTCCCGCATGGTCTCGCGGACGGCGCGCACGGCGAGGGGCGCACTGGCGGCGATCTCGGCCGCCAGGCCATGCGCCCCAGCCCGGAGCTCGTCGAGGGCCACGAGGCGGTCGCACAAACCGATGGCCAGGGCTTCTTCGCCCTTGATCCGTCTTCCGGTGTACAGCAGTTCGAGGGCGCGCTGCTGCCCGACGATGGCCGGGAGCGTGATCGACAGGCCGAGGATGTGGTGGTAGCCGATCTGAGCGAAATTGGCGGCAAAACGCGCCCCGGGGCAACCGACCCGGAAGTCGGCCAGGCACACCAGGCCCAAGCCGGCGCCGATGGCGGCACCCTGGACCGCGGCGACCACCGGCGTCGCCGCGTCGACGATCCGCAGCGCCTCGATGTCCATCTGATCAGGTCCTTCCGCCGGAGCAGCATCCGACTCGTTGGCGGCACGACCGCCTCCGATGTTCGCCCCGGCACAGAAGTGCTTACCCTCGGCGCACAGGAGGATGGCGCGGCAGTCCGGGTCGGCATCGAGCGCCTCGTAGGCATCGGCCAACGAACGGATCACGCCCACTTCGAAGAAATTCTCCGGTGGCCGGTGCATCTCGACGGTCGCGACGAAGCTGTCGTCCAGCGTGACGGTCACGTCGCCGAAGCGCTCCACGAGCTGCCTGCCCCTCCCCCGTACCCGGGCCGACTGCCCGATTGCTCCGGAAAACTAGTCGGTATCAGTCATCGATCAAGTGGCCGAGTCCGCGACGACTTTTCGGGTGGACCGACCAGCCGACCGACCTCGTACCCGGGCGCGAACCGGTGCCACAATGACGCGCGACGGAGGAGTGCACGCTCATGGGAGAGTTCGACGGCCGCGTCACATTGGTCACCGGTGCCGGAAGTGGCATCGGACGCGCGGTGGCCCGCCAGTTCGCCCGGTCGGGGGCTCGGGTCATCGCGACCGATCTCGCCCTGGACGGAGCGGAGGAAACCGCCAGAGAAATAGAGCGGCTGGGAGCCGAAGCCATCGCCCGGCCGATGGACGTGACCAGCGAGGCGGACGTCACCTCCACCGTGGCCGACGTGGAGGCCGCGGTCGGGCCCATCGCCTTCCTGGTCAATTGCGCCGGCGTGTCCACCATGGCGCCGTTCCTGGAGCTGACGGAGCAGGACTGGGACCTGAACATGAACGTGAACGCGAAGGGCGTGTTCCTGGTGACGCGCCAAGTCCTGCGCTCCATGGTGGTCCGCAGCGAGGGGTGCGTCGTGTCCATCGCGTCGGCGGCGGCCAAGGAGGGCACGCCCTTCCTCGCCCACTACTCCGCCTCGAAATGGGCCGTCTTGGGCCTGACGCAGAGCGTGGCCAGGGAGATGGCTCGTTTCGGCATCCGGGTGAACGCGGTCTGCCCGGGAACGGTGCGCACCCCCATGCAGGACCGCGAGGTCGTCTGGGAAGGTCAGCTGCGGAGCATGGAACCCGAAAAGGTCCGCCAGAGCTACATCGCGCACACGCCACTCGGCCGACTGGGCGAACCCGAGGACGTGGCCGACGTCATCCAGTTCTTGTGTTCCGACAAGGCACGGTTCATGACCGGACAGGCGGTCAACGTCACCGGCGGCATCATCCTGCACTGAGTCGTCGAGCGACCGTCGCCGAACCCGTCGTTAACATCGCACCGTGTTTGCTCGCAGCGATGATCAACGGCTCTTCGAGGGCACGACCGCTCGCTTCCTCGAGGCGGAGTGCCCGCTCGACGCGCTGCGGGACATGGCGGAGCGTCCGGCGGGGTACGAGTCGGAGTTCTGGCAGCGAGGGGCCGAGCTCGGGTGGACCTCATTGGTGGTCCCCGCAGACCTCGGAGGTGGGAGCATCAGCGAACAGGGCGTCAAGGACCTGGTCCTGGTGGCGTACCAGTTCGGGCTGCATGCCGCACCGGGACCCCTGCTGGGCAGCAACGTCCTGGCCGCCGCGCTCGGGCGATGGGGCAGCGGCGAGCAGCAGGCGGGGCCGCTGCAGGAGCTGATGAACGGCCAGGCCATGGGCGCCTGGGCGCTGGCCGAGGTCCCGCCGCACGACATCCTCGGCCACGTGCGGGTGCGAGCCACCGAATCGCCCGACGGGTTCGAGTTGCACGGCGTCAAGTCCCCGGTCGAGGGAGGTCTGGACGCCACCTACGTCCTGGTCACGGGGCGCGGCGATCAGGGCCTGACGCAGTTCCTCGTGCCCAACAGCGCAACCGGACTGTCTGTCTCACCCCTGCACAGCCTGGATATGACCAAGCGGTTCGCCCGCTTCACCTTCGACGGACTGCGCGTGCCGCGCTCGTCGGTCGTCGGCCACGCCGACGGGGCCGACACCGCGGTGGGCTGGCTCACCGATCTGGCCGTCACCATCCAAGTGGCCGAAATGTGCGGAGCCATGTGCTGGGCCCTCGACACCACCTTGGAGTGGGCCCTGAACCGGTACTCGTTCGGCCGCCCACTGGGCTCCTACCAGGAGATCAAGCACCGCTTCGCCGACATGAAGCTATGGCTCGAGGCGAGCTACGCCATCACGACCCAGGCTGCCGATGCCGTCGGCCGCGACCTGCCGAACCGCTCGGAGCTGGTCAGCGCGGCCAAGTTCTACGTGGGACGGTACGGGCCCGAGCTCGTGCAGGACTGCGTGCAGATGCACGGCGGCATCGGCGTGACCTATGACCACCACCTGCACCTGTTCCTGCGTCGGGTGGTCACCAATGCCGCGCTCCTCGGGACGCCGGGTCAGCATGCCGCCCGGTTGACCGAGATGTTCGCGGCACGGCAGGTGGTCTCGTGACCGAACACGACATGGAGAGCGTCGAGGACTTCGCCGGCCGCGCGCGGTGGTGGCTGGCGCAGCACATGCCCCGCGCCGCCGATGGCGTTGGCGGCTTCAGGGGGGCCCGGCGCGACGATGACGAGGAGCTCGCCCATCTGGAGCACTGTCGGCAGCTCCAACGCTTGCTCTTCGACGGCGGCTTCGCCGGCATCTGCGTCCCGCGCGCCTATGGAGGCCAGGGACTGACCCCGGCCCACCAGGCGGCACTGAACCGGGAGGTCTGCGGCTACGAAATTCCGGACACGCAGGTTCCCACCATGACCCCGTGCATGTCGCTCATCTTGGAGTTCGGCAGCGAAGAGCAAAAGGCCCTCCACGTCCCGCCCATTCTCAAGGGCGAAGCCTTCTGGATGCAGTTCCTGTCGGAGCCCAGCGGTGGCTCGGACTTGGCCGGGGCCCTCACGACGGCCGTACGTGACGGCGACGAATGGGTGCTGAACGGGTCGAAGATCTGGACCACGGGCGCCTGGTGGGCCGATTGGGCGCTCTGCCTGGCCCGCACGAACTGGGACGTCCCGAAGCACCGGGGTCTGAGCGTGTTCATGGTGCAGATACGACAGCCCGGCATCGAGCTGCACCGGATCGAGATGCTCAACGGATCGCGCGAGTTCTGCCAGGAGTTCCTGACCGACGTCCGCATTCCCGATGCCCTGCGCATCGGACCGGTGGACGAGGGGTGGACCGTCGCCGGGCGCTGGATGTACCACGAACGCACAGTCGCCGGTGGCTCGACTTATGTCACCGCACCGGCCGGCCGGCCGGCCGTGCAGCTCGACACCACGGGCGGGCCGCCCGCGCTCCTGCCCGTGCTCGAGGGCCGCGGCCAAGCCGAAGATGCTCGGGTGAGGGAGCAGATCGGAGAGTCGCTCGCCCTGGGACTGGTCGGCGAAGCCCTCACCGCCCACATCGCCGAGCAGATCCGGACCGGCGCCGCCACCGACCAGTGGGCCGCCATCATCCGACTGTGGCACGGTGTGGCCGCGGTCCGGAACTCCACCATCGCCTTCGAGCTCGCGGGGACCAACGCGGTGGCCTGGTCCGACGAGGAACGAAGGCTCGGTCAGACCGGAGTCAGGTTCCTGATGCGGCAGGCGTCCTGCATCGCGGGCGGCACGACCGAGATGGCACGCAACGCCATCAGCGAGCGGGTGCTGGGCCTGCCCCGGGAGCGCAGGGAGGACGTGGACGTCCCCTTTCGCGACGTCCCCCGCAGCTCATCGTCGCACTAGTCGGAGCGGCCGAGGCTCATTGCGGCCAGGGGTAGTCGCCGTCGTCGGTGGGCTCGTAGATGATCCCCCGCGCCATCAGGTCGTCGATCTCACCAGCCGAGTAACCCAGCCGTTCCATGAGGCTGCGCGTGTGCTGCCCCACCAGCGGCGGGGGGCCGTAGGGCCCGGTCGGCGTCTCGGAAAAGTCGATCAGGGTGCCGAACTGGCGCAGGTCTCCCAAGGTCGGATGGGCGTACTCGGTGACCAGTCCGAGGCGTTCGTTGTCGGCGTCGTGCAGCGCCACCTCCCCGTCATAGGTATCGATCGACACCTCGGCGTCCACACCCGCCGTCGTCAAGTCGTGGTACCACGCCACCGCTGTCCGTTTGCGGAAGGCGGGTTCGAGGGCTGACTCGATCACGGACCGGGCGGCGAGGCGCGCGTCTCTGGTGTCGTAGCGTTCGAGGTCGGGACAGCCGACGATTCGGCACAAGCTCGACCACTGGCCCGGACCGAACGCCGCCAGCTGTATCCAGCCTTGCTGGGTCTCGTACAGCCGGTAGCAGGGGGAGACACCGGTCTGGGCGCGATCGAGACCCGGCCGCACCGGTCCGGGCTCCCCCTCCACCAGGAAGACGTCGGAACTGAACACGGCCGCACCGTTGAGGAGCGACGTCCAGAGATCCTGCCCCTCGCCCGTCCGGCGCTGGTGGTACAGGGCAGCCAGCAGGCCCACGACGGAGACCATGGCGTTGGCCGTATCGGTCATCCCGAACCGGAGGTACAAGGGCGGATTGCCCTCGCTCACGGGACCGGCCTCGTACTCCAGGCCACAGGCGGCCTGATACACAGGGTCCAGCCCGCCGAATTCCGACAGCGGCCCCTCGGCACCGTACGCGTAGGTGTTGCAGTGCACGAGCTGGGGATTGCGCTCGCTCAAGGCCTCGTAATCCACCCCGAGGCGCGCCGCCGTGCCCTTCGTCATGTTGTGGTGGACCGCGTCGGCGATCTCGGCCAGTCGCATCACCACCTCGAGGCCCTCGGGGGCCTTGACGTCCACGGCGATGTCCAGCTTGCCCCGCTGGCACCCGACAAAAGGCATGCCGGCCATCCGCATGCCGTCCCCGCGTACCGGCTCGACCTTGATCACTTCGGCACCCAGGTCGCCCAGGAGCATGGGACCGAACGGACCGGCCAGGTATTGGCCGAGATCGAGCACCACGATGCCGCTCAACGGGCCCATGTCGAGTCCTCCTCCACCACGCCCGCGTCGACCAGCCGGTCGATCTCGCTCGCTGCATACCCCGCCTCGGCGAGAACTTCCCGGCTGTGGGCGCCCACGGGGGGCTGACCGCCCCTGATGCCACCGGGCGTACGCTTCAACACGGCCGGCACGCCGACCTGCGTGGTCGCTCCCAGTTCGGGGTCCTCGACGGTCACCGCCATCGCATTGGCCACGAACTGGGGATGGGAGAAAACCTCGGCCATCGGGGTCACTGCCTCGGCTCCGAGGCCGGCCCCGTGGAACGCCTCGATCAGCTCCGTGCGTGAGCGGCGCAGGTAGGCGTCACGGAGTCGGGCCTGGTGCTGCGCCCGCAACTCGAGGTCGCGGTAGACCGCCATCGCGTCCACCGGCTCCAGCCCCAGGATCTCCTCCTGCGTCCGCGTCGGCGTGAGCCCGTTCATGGTGGCGGCGTGGATCCATTCACCGTCGGCACACTCGAAGAGCGACAGCTGGTGGACGCCGGGCGGATAGGTCTTGGCCATCGTGTGGTGATAGCCGGCGGGCGGACGACTGTGTTCCTGCCAGATCTGCGTCGTGTAGGCCAGCACCCCCTGGTAGAGCGACGTCTGCACGTGTTGGCCCTTCCCGTCCGCCTCACGACTGATGAGCGCCGACAACACGCCCGCGGCCAACAGGAAGCACGCGGCCATGCTCGGGGCGGGAAAGTGGAGGAACACCGGCCCGGCGCGCCAGCCGGGCTGCTCGTTCTGCATGCCGGAGAGGGCTTGCACCGTGCCGTCCCAACCGGGCCGATCGGCGAAGCGGTGCCCGGGCGGATACGCCGGCACGGAACAGAACACCAACCGTGGACAACGCTGCGACAGCTCGGCGTAGGTGAGGCCCAGTCGATCCATGGTGCCCGGGCTGAACGTCTCGACCACGACATCGGCACCGTCGCACAACCGGAGAAACGCCGCACGGCCTTCCTCGGACTTGAGGTCGAGCACCACCGATCGCCGGCTGCGATTCCACACGTGGTATGCCGGCTGCCGGCGGAAAGGATCGCCACCGGGTGGCTCGACCTTGATGACGTCGGCACCGAGTTCGGCCAACATCAGGACGCCGACCGGTCCGGCCACTCCCCAACTGAGGTCGAGCACGCGTATGCCCTTGAGCGGTCCGACGGACTCGGTCAGTTGCGGGGGGCCATGCCGTTCCAACGGTTCGCGCACGTCGTCCTCTCGTTCCGGCGGCCGAGGCCGCCCCGACTTCGTTGACCTACTCCCTCGGCAAGACTACAGTTCGCTCCAGCGTCTTGGGCGTGTGCCTAATGGTGTCTCCGGGGGCGACGGCCAATTCGCCGAAGCGATCGTTACCATCCTGTTCTGCTGAACAAGGGGGAAGTCGTGCCAAAGCCATTCGTTCGGGTGGGGGTCGCCTTAGGCCTCGGTCTTTCGGTGCTGACAGCGTCGGTCCTGGTGTGTACCGGACAGGTGGGCGCGAGCACCGCGGCCGTGCGGTCCGGCGACACCGCCAGCGCTCCGGGTGTCACCCCGACCACCATAAAGATCGGGATCCTGACCGACCTGACCGGTGCGGCGTCGTCATCCTTCTCCGACACCCCGGGAGCGATGGAGGCGCGCTTCGAAGCCATCAACGCCGCCGGCGGGATCAACGGCCGCAAAATCACCTGGGTGGTGGACGACACGACGTCGACGCCGACTGGAGCCGAGACCGCGGCGAAGGACCTGATTCAGAACAAGGGCGTCTTCGCCATCGCCGAGCTCAGCAGCTCCTTCTACGGCGCCGCGCCGTACCTGCAGCAGGCCGGCATCCCGGTCACCGGTACCGGCCTGGACGGCCCGGAGTGGTGCGAGCAGCCCAATACCAACCTGTTCGCCACCACCGGCGACTGCGCACCGAACGGGCCGGCCTACGGCGACGGCGGCTTCTACAAGGCGATCGGCGCCACCAAGATCACCTACGTCGAGTCCAACGTGTCGGCGGCGATCACGCAGGGAGACAGCGTCTACCAATCGATCAAGCGCGATGGGCTCCAGGCCTGCGACAAGACCATCGTGCCGCTCGGCTCGGTGAACTTCACCGCCTTCGCGTTGAGCTTCAAGGCGGACGGCTGCAACGCCGCCGAGTGCGCCTGCGTCTTGTCTTCGAGCCTGGCCATGGCCACGGCGCTCCACCAGGCGGGGCTGAACAAGGTCAAGATCATCTTCGCCGCTGGTCCGACGTCGCAGATCTATCAGAATGCCCAGGACGAGGCCGCGGCGGCCAATGCGTTCTTCCCGGGTATCGTCTCCTCGCCGACGTACACCAATGCGGCCAGCAAGGCCTACTTGGCTCAGCTCAAGAAGTACGACAGCTCCTATACGGGTGGCATACCGGACCTCGGGGAAGCGAATGGCTGGGCGGCCGCCAACCTGATGGTCGAAGGGCTGCAACAGGCCGGGAAGAACCCGACCAGGGCGTCGTACATCACCAACATGCGTAAGGTCACCAACTGGACCAACAGCGGCTTGGCAACCGGGCCGGTCAGCTTCGCCCATTTCGGGAGCAACCCGCCGACCCAGTGCTTCTCCTACGTGCAGTTCGTCGACAAGAAGTACGTGCCGTTCCCGGCCAGCGGCAAGTCCTTCTGCGGGACGATCCTGCCCGGCACCGCCCCCAGCAGCTAAGCGTCCGATGCGTAACGATCAGCAGGGCTGGCCCCGCGGGTCCAGGTAGTCGTCGGCCAGGATCTTGTCCCGTCGATAGCACTCGAACTCCTCGTCGGAAACCCCGAGGATCTGCTTGTAGACGAACTCGTTGTCCTCGCCGAGGACGGGCGAACCTCGTCGCCACGCCTGGGGAACGCCGCGGTACGGCAAACCCGGGTGGAGATGGGTACCCACGTCGAGGCTGTGGAGCGGGCGCTGCCAGTCCCGGTCGCGGAGCTGAGGGTCGGCGCCGAACATCTCGTCACTGAGGAGCGGCCCGGCGGCCACGCCGGCCCCCTGCAGGCGGTGAAAGGCGTCGAGCGACGACTGGCCGGCGGCCCACGCGCCGATGATCTCGTCCAGCTCGTCGTGGTGCTCGCGCCGCGCCGCGACCTCGGCGAACCGCGGATCGCAGCCCAGGCCCGCCTGGCCGATCGCGGCGGCCAGGGCCCGCCACGCCTCGTCGTCCCGGACGGAGATGGCCAGCCACTGGTCCTCGCCGCGGCAGCGGTAGAGGCCCTGGGGAGCCCTCCACGGGTCCCGATTGCCCCACCGCCGTGGGGCGACACCCAGCTGGCAGTCGACGAACACGTCACCGAGGTGGTTCAGGATGTTCTCGCTCTGGTCGAACTCGACGAATTGGCCGCGACCCGTGCTCTGGCGGTAGCGCAAGGCCGCCATGACGGCGAAGGCGGCGCCCGGCCCGGAGGCGGCGTCCATGTACGTCGTGCCCGGACTGGTCATGAGCTCGGAGTCCAGGGGTCCACACAACCACAACATGCCCGTCAGCCCGTCGAACTGGGCGCCAAAGCCGGTATAGCCCGCCCAGTCGCCCGTGAGCCCGGTGGCCGGCATTTGCACGACGACGAGTCGGGGATTGCGTGCCCGCAGCTCGCCCGTGTGAAGTCCGATGCGGCTCAGGCCCCCCGCCCTGAAGTTGTCGATGAAGACGTCGGAATGGTCTGCCAGTCGCAGCAGGAGCTCCCGGCCCTCGGGACGACGGGTGTCGATGGTGCACGAGAGCTTGTTGCGGGCGAGCGAGTTGTTCATGGCGTGCCGGTTCCACGGCCGATCTGGTCGGCCGGGAACGGGCGGGCCGTACATCGACCCCAGAAAGCCCGGGTTCGTCATGGTGGGTCGGGCCTCGTACCCCTTGGTGGTCGGTGGCAGGACCCACGGGTTCTCGACCCGTATGACCTCGGCTCCCAGGTCGGCGAGTAACAGGGTCGCGTAGGGGCCCGACCACACCGTCGTCATGTCGATGATGCGGATCCCGCTCAGGGGCGGCCCGGGCGGGGAGGCGGCGCTCGCCGGCTGCCTCGGCGACGGCTCCTGCGACCCACGGGGCCACGTCGCCGCCTCGTCGTCATGTTGGCCCAGGCCCGGGGCGATTCGGCGCAGCGCCCAACCGCCCTCGGCAAAGCGGCAAGGCGGTCCGGGAAGGTCGATCGCCCCCGCACCCGGGTCATCGGTGTGCCTCCAGAATCCACGCTGCGCCAGATGCTCCGCCTCGAGAACCTCCGGTGGTGAGTTCACGCCGGCCAATGGCCATCCGCCGCGTTGGGCCTCCGCGGTCGCCTGGGCCCGGGTGCGCGCCAGCAGCCACGGGTAGAGCGCCGCATCCATCGCTTCCTTCGTCTCGCCGCGCTCGAAGGCGTCGGGATGGGCGAACGCCGCTCGCAGGGCGTCGTCGTCGAGGACGTCCAGCAGCTGCCCCAGCTGCTGGGGCGTCGACATCATCGCCACGTACCCGTCCGCACAAGGATGTACCCCACCCGGAATGAGCGTCTCCCGTGCGGCATCCACCAAGCTCGGACCGGGCGCGCCGTCGCGGTATTGGAATGCCGAGCAATGTGGTCGCCCGCGCCGGCAGTGTGGCCAGGACCTCCAGTGCGGCACAGTCGACGAAGCACCCCTCTCCCGACGACTCCGCGCTCAGGACGGCGGCCAAGGCGCCCACGGCGGCCACGTTGCCGACCAGGTGCAGACCCAGCTGACCGGGCAACCGGACCGGACCGTCGTCGCTGCGTGGGCGGACCAGGGCATCGCTCATCGCCTGGACGACGACGTCTTCCCAGGCGTACTCCGCGTAGGGACCGGTGGCACCGAAGCCGCTGATGCTAACCACCGAGAGCTGCGGCCAGCGCTCCAGCACGACGTTCCAGGTCAAGCCCCAGGTGCTCAGGCGCCCGCGACCCGTTTCCTCTATCACCACGTGCGCAGCGTCGAGGAGGCATTCCAGTCGCGCACGACCGTCCGGCGCCCCTGAGTCGACAACCGTGCTGCGTTTGTTGGTGTTGAGGTGCACGAAGGCACCGCCCCGGAACAGACCGTCCGCGTCGCGGGCGACGCTTTCGCGGTGGCGGAGCTCGTCGCCGTCGGGGGCTTCGACCTTCAGCACATCCGCTCCCAGGTCCGCAAAGAGCTTTCCGCAGTAGCTCCCCGCGATGCCCTCGGCCAGCTCCACCACGTGGATCCCGCTCAGCAGCTGGCGCATCGGAACACCTCCCTGGGCCGGCGCTGGCGCGGCGATCGTGACCCGGTCCCACGTTCCTTCGCCGTGCGAGCATGGTAACGGCGCCATCGCAGGCCGGCGTCTCTGCGCCGCTCCATCAGGCGAAGCACTCACGGCAGTCGTCCACCGGGTGGGGCGCGCTGAACGCCCTGTTCAGCACTGTATTCCGGTGATTTGGGCATCTGCCCAGCAAGACCGTAATTCTCGCGGTACCATTTCCCTCAAGGTGCGGCGCAAGCCGATCCTTGGTTAGGGGAGGACCATGACTGAGGAATACATGTCCGATGCGTTCATCTACATGCGCGAGAGGCACCTGCCCTACCCGGTGTTCGATGCCGACAACCACATGTACGAGAACACCGACGCCTTGACCAAGTTCATCCCACCGGAACACGCAGGCATCGTCAAATACGTCGAGATCAACAACCGCACCAAGGTCGCGTTCAAGGACAAAATCAGCGACTTCATTCCCAACCCGACCTTTGCCCGCGTCGCGCCTCCCGGTGGATCGGCGGCCGACCCTCAGCACCGGCGCGGCATCCCCTCGGTCGACGCCTTCTTCGACCCCGAGCCGCGGCTGACTCTCATGAAGGACATGGGCATCGACAGGTCGATGATCTGGCCCACACTGGCCACTGGCGTGGAGGAGCGGCTGGCGAGCGACCCCGATGCCATTCAAGTCGTCCTTCGTGCCTTCAATCGCTGGATGCTCGAGCATTGGACGTACAACTACGCCGATGCCATGTACCCGACACCGATGATCAGCCTTTCCGTCCTCGACAAGGCCGTCCAGGAGCTGGAGTTCGTCGTGGAGCACGGCGCCAAGTCCTTCCTGTTGCATACGGCGCCGGTGCCCACATGGAAGGGTCGTCGCTCGTTCGCCCTGCCCGAGTTCGATCCATTCTGGGAAGCAGTCCAGGAGGCCGACATCCTGGTGGGCATGCACCAGACGGACTCCGGCTATCAGCGCTACACCAACGAATGGGAGGGGTTCGAAGGCAGTGAGTTCCGACCGTTCGACAGCGGCATTCCCGGGCTGAACGGCTCACCGGGATTCCTCTCGCTGGCCTCACACAAGAGCCCGATACAGCGACGGGGTGGCCTCCATCATCGGCCACGGTCTGGCGACACGCTTTCCCCGCCTGCGTTTTGCGCCCGTCGAGTTCGGCACGGAATGGGTTCGCCCGCTGATCCATCACATGCAGGTGGTCTACGAGCGGTCTCCGGAGCTCTTCGAGGAAGAGCCGTTCACGGTCTTCAAGCGCAACATCTTCGTGCACGCGTTCCAGGAACCCGACCCGGCCGGACTGGCGGAACTGATCGGGGTCGACAACGTGATGTTCGGCTCCGACTTCCCTCACATGGAGGGCCTGGCCGACCCCCTCAGCTACTCGGAACTGGTCGAGAAGACCATGACCCCCGAAGACACCGCCAAGGTCATGGGTGGGAACCTGGCCCGGATCATGAAGGTCTGACGCCCGCGCCACCGGATCGTTTCGGCTCCGCAGGAGTGGGGCCACCGCCGGCAGCGCGAGCACACCTGACCACGCGTATGAAGACAGGGAAGATCGACCCTCGGGCCATCCCGGGCCTAGGACGTCGGCCAGACGAGCTCCAGGTTCTGCACCAGGCGGAGCCCCGGTGGATACTCCAGCTCGATACCGGGCTTCAGTCCGTATTCGGGAATGCGGCGGTGCCACTCCCGCAGGGCGATCCGCAGCTCGCGACGCGCCAGATGGGAGCCGAGACACCGGTGCACCCCGCCACCGAAAGCCAGGTGGCGGTTCACCTCCCGGTCGAACCGCACGTCCATGGCGTCTTCGAACTCATCGGGATCCACGTTGGCGGCGCCGATCGACACGAACACGATGCTTCCGGCCGCGACCGGGCAGCCGGTCACCACGGTGTCGCCGGTGGCCAGCCGCGCCGTGCCTGCCACCGGGGTCTCCCAGCGGAGCATCTCCTCGACCGCCTTCGGGATCACCGACGGGTCGTCCACGATCTGCTGGCGGTGCTCGGGGTGCCGACTCAGGTAGGCAAAGAAGCACGTCAACGAGTCGGTGACCGTGTCCAGTCCTGCGATCAGGAAGAGAAAGCAGATGTCGAGGATCTCTTCGCGGGTCAGCTGCTCGCCGTCGACTTCAGCTCCGAGGAAGCCGGTCAGGATGTCCTCCTCAGGGTGTCGCTGCCGCTCGTCGAGGATGGCGTTGAAGTAGGCGTATATCTCGGTGCCGGTCTCGCTGCGGAATTGCACTTGCTCCTCCGCGGTCAAGCCACCACCGCCCGGGCGCATGATGCCGTCCTTGAGGCGGAGAAGGGTGTCGAGCTCCTCCCAGGGCAGGCCCATCAGGCCGAGGAAGACCGCCGAGGGGAAGGGTACGGCCAGCTCCTCCGTGAAATTGCAGGAGCCTCTCTCGATGAAGGCATCGATGAAGTGGTTCACCCGGGAAGCCACGTCCTCCTCAATTTCGTCCATCTTCTTCGGGGCAAAGAGCGGATCGAGGATGCGGCGATATTTCTTGTGCTCCGGCGGATCCACGCTCAGGGGGATGAGCGGACGCACGTTGCCCAGCTGGACGATGTCGCGGGAAGTGAACGTTCCGGGGTCGCGCAGGACCTCGTCGACGGCGGCTCGAGTGGCCACGACGGTAAAACCCTCGGCCGGCGAGACCACGCCTCCCATGTCGATCAGGGCCTGGTACTTGGGCTGCGGTTCAGCGAGGTCGAAGAGGTCGTCCATCCCCTCCTCGTTCCCTCGGAACACCGGGGACGAGGATTCCGTCCCGTTTTCTGGCGCCTGTGCCATGACACTCCTTCTGTCGAGCCACGCCACCGTGGCCTCGTGAAGCAGACGTTGTTGCTTCCGGCCGGTGAGCGTTGCCGATCCCCTGCTTCGACAGATCCCGTTGTATCACATCAGCTTGCGCGCGGCGCCGGTCGCGTCAGGGCGGATGCCGATGTCGACCGTCACCTTCAGAAAGGGGTGCGCACACCATGAGGGAACTGGAAGGCCGCGTCGCAATCATCACCGGCGCGGGGCGTGGCATCGGGCGCGCGCATGCGGTCCGGTTCGCCGCCGAGGGCGCCAAGGTGGTGGTGAACGACCTCGGCGGGAACACAGATGGCACCGGTGCCGACACCTCACCGGCTCAACGGGTCGTCGACGAGATAACGGCCGCGGGGGGTTCGGCTCTTGCGAACTTCGACGACGTCGCCGACTGGAACGGTGCCCGGCACATGATTGAGCAGACGATCGACGCCTTCGGAGATCTGCACGTGCTGGTGAACAACGCCGGCATTTTGCGCGATCGCATGCTGGTGAACATGTCCGAGGAGGAGTGGGATGCGGTCATCCGGGTCCACCTGAAGGGTCATTTCTGCCCCACCCGCTGGGCCTCTTCCTACTGGCGCGAGCAGTCCAAGTCCGGTCGGGAGGGCAAGCGTTCCGTGATCAACACCTCGTCGGCGTCAGGCCTCTTCGGCAACCCGGGACAAACCAACTACGGCGCGGCCAAAATTGGCATCGCCACCTTCTCCATGATCGCCGACATCGAGCTGCGTCGCTACGGCGTGCGGGTCAACGCGATTGCGCCGGCGGCGGCCACGCGTCTGACCAGCGGTCTCAGTCCGGAAGAGACCGAGTCTCTGGGTGGGGATTGGTCGCCGACAGGCCCGGAGAACATCGCACCCTTTGTCGCCTACCTCGCCACGGAGGATTGTCCGATTCACGGACGGATCTTCCTGGTGGCCGGGGGAACGGTCCGCTTGTTCCAGCCGTTCTCGATCATTGACGCCATTGAGAAGAAAGGGCCGTGGTCGGTGGGCGAGCTCAAAGCGGAGGCGGCACGGTTCGCCGATGTGCCGTTCAACATCAACAACCCCTACGAAGGTCAAATGGGCTGATGCACGATCGCACCAACAAGGAGGAATAGACGATGGCGGAGTACAAGTACATCAAGTACGAGACGGTTGACGACGGTCGGATTGCGCGCATCATTCTGAATCGCCCGAAGGCGCGCAATGCGCAGCATCGCGGTCTTCTCGTAGAACTCCACGACGCCTTCATGGCGGCAGAAAGTGACGACACGGTTCGCGTGGTCATTCTGAGCGGCGCGGGTCCGATCTTCTCGGCCGGCCACGACATGGGCAGTGCAGAGAGCCTGGCCGAGCGCACGCCGGGTCCCGATCTCCACCCCACCTTCACGGGCAACGGCGGCACCCGAGGGGGTGCGGAGGGCCGGATGCTGGGAGAATGGCACTACTTCTTCCAGAACACCCTGCGCTGGCGGAATCTGCGCAAGATCACGATCGCCCAGGTGCAAGGAACGGTGTTCGCGGCCGGACTCATGCTCATGTGGGCGTGCGACTTGATTGTGGCGGCGGACGACGCGGCATTCGCCGACGTGGTCGGCACCCGGTTGGGCATGTGCGGCGTGGAGTACTTCGCCCATCCATGGGAGTTCGGGCCGCGCAAGACGAAGGAGCTCATGCTCACGGGCGACTCGGTCAGCGCGGAGGAAGCTCACGCACTGGGCATGGTGTCGAAGGTCTTCCCCCTGGATGAAGTCGAGGCACGCACCTTGGAGTTCGCGCGTCGCATCGCAGCACTGCCGACCGTGACGGCGCTGTTGATAAAGGAGTCCGTCAATCAGACGGTGGACAACATGGGTTTCTACAACGCGCTTCAGTCCTGTTTCACCCTGCACCAGTTGAACCATGCCCACTGGGCCGAGATACACGAGAACCACTACCCGATTGCCCTCCCCGAAGACGGGTTCGCCGATTGGCGCTCCGCCCCGAAGGTTGCCCCAGCCGTCATGGACCAGGTGCGGGCGCCAGACGTGTCGTCGAACTGATCAACGGCAGACCGGATGGCGTGACCCGACCAACCGGTCCGAACGAAGCGACCCTCTCAGAGCCAAGTAAAGGAGGAACATGTCGGACGAGCAACTGCCCGTCATCAAGACAGAACTGATCGCCGAGGTCGCGCTCTCGGCCAAGACGTTCTGGGACCTCGAGCTGACATCCGGTCTCGATGCCGGCGACACCAGCCTGCGGGACCCGGAGAGCGGCCAGGTCTACATACTGCCCAGACCCGACCCAGAACGACCGTTCGCCAACTGGAGCCAGATCGGCGAGAACGACGTCGTGGTCGTCGACCGAAATGGCCGGGTCGTCCTCGACAACGGGATGCAGCCGACGGTCGAGCTGCGGACGCACCTCGGCATCTACGACGCTCGTCCCGACGTCAACGCCATTGTGCACAGCCACGGGGAGTGGTCCCAGATCTTCTCGGTCATGCGCTGGGACATTCCTACCTACACCTCCGAGACGTACCTCGTGGCCGGCCTCGGGCCGATCAGGTGCGCTCCGTCCGGAGGAGTGGCGACCGAAGCGGTCGCACGACAGGCGGTCGCGGCGCTCGGCGCACGTTCCAAGGCGGCCTTGCTGCCGGCGCACGGAGCGGTCTGCGTGGGCAAGACGTTCGAGGAGGCGTTCCACGTGGCCCGGATGGTCGAGCGGGCGGCGCGCCAGGCCACGTTCATCCGGCTTCTCGGCGGTGCACCACAAATGACCCTGCACGACTTGATGAGCCCGGAGAGCTACCAGAGGATGGAGGACGCCGCACGCGCAGCGGGCGAGTCGGTTGAGGACATCCTGGCCCGGTCATTGTGACGGAGGACGGACCGCCCTCGGTCAGGACCCGAGCGAGCAACTCCGCTACCGGGTCAGCAGCAGGCAGCCTGCGATCGGCCCGCCCCCGTTGGACACCACTGCAACCTCGTGTCGCCCTGGTATCTGGCGCGGACCCGCCTGGCCGCGCAGCTGAAGGCACGCCTCGTGCAGCACCCAGTAGCCGTGCATCCGACCGGCCGACAGCTGTCCACCGTACGTGTTGAGCGGCAGCTGGCCGTCGAGTGCGATGCGCGTCGCGCCCTCGAGGAACGAGCCGGACTCGCCGTCACCGCAGAAGCCCAAGGCCTCCAGCCAGGCCATGGTCAGGAAGGTGAAGCCGTCGTAGAGCTGAGCGAGGTCGACGTCACCCGGCTGGAGGTCGGTGGCTCCCCACATCTGCGCCGCCGCGTCGCTGGACGCCATCCTCGGGTAGTCGGGTCGTTGATCCCAACCGCCGGCACCCTCGGAGCCACCCACGGCATTGACGAGCACCGGAGCATCACAGGCGTCTGCGTGCGCGGCGCCCGAGACCACCACCGCAATGGAGCCGTCGACGGGGACGTCGCAGTCGAGGAGCCCGAATGGCTCGGAGATCATGCGGGCGGAGAGGTAATCCTCCATGGTGATCGGGTCCCGGTAGGCGGCCCGCGGATTGAGGGCGGCGTTGCGTCTGCTGTTGATGGCCAGCCAACCGACCTGCTCCCGTGTCGTGCCGTAGAGGTACATGTGGCGCCGCAGGTGCATGGCCAACCAGTTCGCCGCCGAGTACGCATGCATCGTCAGGATGCGTGAGATGTCGCGCATGGACTCAGGTATCTCTGCACGGCCCCCTCCCCCCTGCTCGCCGCCGTCCTGACCGCCGGCCTGGCCTCCCAGCATGTGGACGGTCCGGTACACGAGGACGTGACGGGCGCGACCGGACATGACCGCCTCGCAGGCATCTACGACCGGGCTCAGGAGGCCATAGCGCCCGAAACCGCCCTGGGTGGCCCAGGCCGGCGAAAGATTGAACCGCTCAGCGACGAGGTTCACCGGGGTGTCCCCGAGGCTGGCGATGCCGTCGATGTCCGACGCGTCGATGCCGGCGTCGGCGATGGCCTCCTTCGCAGACTCGAGCGTCAACTCGACATCTGGCACACCGGTCTTGCGACCGATCCGCGAGATGCCGATGCCCGAGATGAGGGCGCCCTGAGCGAGCTGGCCCTGGCTCATGCGTTCGCTCCGGCGTCAGGCTCGAAAAGTGGGACGTAGACCTCGCCCTGCTGCTCGAAGACGACCCGGACCGGTAGCCCGATGTCGACGGACTCGATCGCGGCAGTTCACGATATTTGTCGTGAAGCGCAGGCCTTCCTGCTCGACGAGCTCGACGATGCCGATCACGTAGGGCACCGGGACATCCGGGTGGTACCGATGGTGATTGACCGTGTAGGTGAAAACGTGACCGCGCCCGCTGACCAGCCTGTAGGCGGCGGATCCACCGCAGCTCGGACACCGCAGTGACACCGGGAAGACGAAGCGCTCACAGGTGGCGCAGTAGGGAAGCCGCAATGCACCCGAGGCGCCCGATGTCCAGAACTCCCGGTTGTCGTCGTCCAGCGGTGGGACGATGCGGGCCGGTCCACTCACCAAGTCGGCAACCTTGCCGAGTCCCCGAGCGCTTCCTGCCCTAGTCCCGCGTCGACATCGGCGATCACGGCACCGGCCCCTTCGGCGCCGAGCAGTCCGGTCGGTCGACCGATGCGCGCGCCGCTAGTCACGATCGCCCTTCGGGCCGGTGCTGGCGCGTTCATACCGTGACCATACGTTCTCGTCGGCTTGTACCGCACGTGGGCCTCGAAGAGGCTCCTGGCTCGATCCCGGAGTCCACGGAGGAATCGCCCTCCCTCGTGATGCGTACCCACCGCCGCGACAGCTGACCTGTCCATCGGCGAGGACGTACGCCAGTTCCTCCGGCATCGCCCCTACGACGCGCCGGCATTCTCCAGCACGAGGGCGACCCCCTGGCCCGATCCGACACAGACGCCGAGGACGCCGTAGCGCACCTGGCGCACGTTCAGCTCGGTGGCCAACGTCAGGACGTAGCGGGTGCCCGACGACCCGAAGGGATGGCCGATGGCCACCGCGCCGCCGTTGGGGTTCAGGCGATCGTCGGGCACCACGAAGCCGTCGAGCTGGTGCGGCAGCTCGCGCAGGACCCCGAGCGCCTGGGCGGCGAAGGCCTCGTGCACCTCCCACACGTCGATGTCCGTCGGCGCCAGCCGGGCCCGCTGCGAGCGCCTTGGCGATGGCGAAGGCGGGTGCGATCCCCATGAACTGGGGATCGAGGGCGTACGTCGCCGAAGCCACGACCCGCGCCAGCGGGGTCACGCCGAGGGACTGGGCGGCCTCAGCGGAGGCCAGGACGACGGCAGACGCGCCATCGCTGAGCGGCGACGAGTTTCCCGCCGTCATCTGCGTGGTGTTGGGCTGGGGCGGGAGCGCAGCCAACTGCTCGGCCGTGGTGTCGCCTCTGATCATCTCGTCGTGCTCGAAGATCCGACCGGGCGTCTTCTTGGTGCCGGGGATCTCGACCGGATGGATCTCGGCGGCGAAGCGACCCGAATCACGGGCGGCGGCGGCGTGGTGGTGGGAGCGCAGCGCGAAGGCGTCGATCTCCTCGCGGCTCAGCTGGTAGCGGTCGGCCACGTTCTGCGCCGTCTTGATCATCTCGACGTAGGCGTTGCGGGCCAGCAGGATCGGGTTCGGAGGCCCGCCGGCCCCCGCCCACATGGTGTCGAGCAGCAGGACCGGTCCTCGCGGGCTGAACGGGGCGTCACCTTTCATGTTGGCCCACCCCGAGCGCGACATGGACTCGACCCCGGCGGCCAGTCCGACTTCGAGCTCGCCGCTGCGGATGGCGTGGGCGATGGAGATGGCGCCGGTGAGCGACGAGGCGCAGAAACGGTTGACGGTGACCGCGGGAACCGAATCGGGGAACCCCGCGGCCAGCGCACCCCAACGCGCGATGTCCCCCATGCCTTCGTGGGCCACGTTGACACAGCCTGCGGTGATGTCTTCGACCCGGTCGAGCGGGACGCCAACCCGCTCGCACGCAGCCACCATCGTCTGGCCCAGGAGGTCGTCGGTCCGCAGGTGCGAGAGCGAACCGCCGTAGCGGCCGACGGGGGTCCGCACGCCGCCGAGGACGAAGGCGTCGGTCACGACGCGAGCGTGGCGTCGAGGGTGATCTCGGGGACACCGGCGAGGGCACGGCTCACCGGGCAACCCTCCTTGGCTTTCCGAGCGTGCTCGGCAAAGTCCGCCTGATCGATGCCGGGTACCCTCCCGACGGTCACGAGATCGATCTTGGTGATGGTCGGAGCGCCGTCGACGGGCCGCAACGTCACCGTCGCGTCCGTCTGCACCGAATCGGGAGGAGTGCCGGCCTGGGCCAGGATGTTGGAGAGCGCCATGGAGAAGCAGGCCGCATGGGCGGCCGCGATCAACTGCTCAGGGTTGGAGCCGGGCCCGTCCTCGAAGCGGGACTTGTAGGTGTACCCCCCGCTGATGGTGTCACCAGCCGTGAACGTCCCGGTACCCGTGGGTACATCGCCCTTCCATTCCGCACTGCCCTTTGCCGGCATATCAGCCTCCTTGGTTGCTGCCGAGGTGGTTTCGGTTCTAGTCGGCGCTGGAGCGATCCGATGCGCCCCGAGGCCGGATCTCCTGCCGGCGACGGCGGCCGCGTGTCCTCCAGTTCGACGTCGACGAGGACCGATCAGCGCAGGTATTCGCGTTGCCGCCGCTTTGCGACCCGGCCGGAATTCGGTACGCTCCCGGGCTGTGGCTGAAGGAAGGCGGCGTGCCGCTGAACTCCTCGTCCAGTGCCTCGAGCACGAGGGTGTCACCTGCGTGTTCGGCATTCCCGGGGAGGAGAACATCTACCTCACCGATGCGCTTTCCCGGTCCACGATTCGCTACGTCTTGGTCCGCCACGAGCAAGCGGCGTCGTTCATGGCCGAGATCCACGGCCGACTCACCGGCCGAGCCGGAGTCTGCTCGGCCACCCTGGGGCCGGGCGCCATCAACCTCCTCCTGGGAACGGCCGACGCCTATACCAACAGCACACCCGTGCTGGCGCTCTCGGCCCAGGTGGGGCTGAACCGGATCTACAAGGAGTCCCACCAAAGCGTCGACCTGGTGTCCATGTTCTCGCCGGTGACGAAGTGGTCCGACCTGATTCTCACCCCCGGTTCCATCCCCGAAATGATCCGCAAGGCGTTCAAGCTCGCCCAGACCGAGCGGCCGGGGTCCGTGTATCTCGGTGTGCCGGAGGACATTGAGTCCGCGTTCGTCCCTGATCAGCTGGTGCCGCTCGACGTCAACACACCCCGACCCGATGAGCCCTCGCCCTCGCAGATTGCGCGGGCGGCGGCAGTGCTCGACGCCAGCCAGCGACCCATCATCCTGGCCGGGCACGGAGCCGCCCGTTCGGGAGCGGCCGACGCACTCCTGCGTTTCTCCGAGCTGCTGGGCCTCCCGGTGGCGACCACGTTTCACGGCAAGGGTGTGTTCCCCGACGATCACCCGTACTCCCTCGGTGCCGTCGGGCTTCATGAGCCACGACTACGTCAACTTCGGGTTCGACGATGCCGATGTGATCGTCAGCGTCGGCTACGAACTGCAGGAGTTCGACCCCGTTCGGATCAACCCCGGCGGAGACAAGCAGATCATCCACCTGAGCCGGGTCCCCGCAGAGGTGGATGCCCGTTACGACGTCGAGGTGGGGATCCAGGCCGACATCGGGAGCACGCTTGCGGCACTGGGCGAGGCGACCACCCGCCGCTTCGACCAGGGGACGAGGGGGGAGAAGATCCGACGGCTCCTGGCCGACGAGTTGGCCCAGGGGGCGGCTGACGACAGCTTTCCGCTCAAGCCGCAGCGCGTCGTGGCGGACACCCGGGCCGCCCTCGGCCGCTCCGACATCGTCCTCGCCGACACGGGCGCCGTCAAGATGTGGATGGCGCGCCTCTACCCCACTTTCGAGCCCAACACCTGCCTGGTCTCCAACGGGCTCTCGACTATGGCCTTCGCGCTACCCGGCGCCATCGGCGCCAAGCTCGCCGCGCCCGATTGCAAGGTGCTGGCCGCGGTCGGAGACGGCGCGTTTCTCATGAACTCCCAGGAGATCGAGACGGCCCTCCGGGAGCGCGTCCCCATAGCCATCTTGATCTGGGAGGACGACGCCTACGGTCTGATTCGCTGGAAGATGGACCTGGAGCTCGGTCATGACGACGAAGTCGGATTCTCCAACCCCGACTTCGTCGCCTACGCCGAGAGCTTCGGGGCCCGGGGCTACCGGGTGGGTGCCGCGGACGATCTCCTGCCGATGCTGAAGGAGGCTTTGGCGGCCGACACGGTGTCGGTGATCACCTGCCCGGTCGACTACACGGAGAACCTCCGTCTCACCGAGGCCCTCGGTGAACTCTCCGGACCGTTCTGACGATGTGGCTTCGATCGGTCCGGCCTGGTCCCGTGACCTCTGCCGTGGATCGACGCCTGGGCCGCGACGCACGCGAGATGGACTTGGCTCAAATTCGCGCCTGAGTCACGTGGTCAGCTTGGACACGGCGTGAGCTCTCATTTGGACGGCGACGACGAGGACGACGACGACGAGGACGGCCACGACGACGATGCCCGTCGCCTCGAGAAATGACGCCCTGTAGCCACTGACGAGTGATCCCTGGTGAGCGCTCGTTTGTGCGGCGGCGATGGTGGCGAGTGCAGCGAGTCCGATGGCCTGGCCGACTTGCTGTGAGGTGACGAAGAGGCTGCCGGCGAGTCCACGCTCACTCGGTCCGATGCCCGAGGTGACCGCTACCGAAGCGGCGGGGAAGACCAGTCCCATTCCGAAGGCCGTCAGGAAGATGCCACCGAGGACGTTCAGCTGATAGGAGCAGGTGTTGCTGATGGTGAACAGCCAAAGCTGCCCGAACCCGAGGATGGCGAGTCCACCCAGCAGAATCGTCCGTCCTCCGAAACGAGCAAGGGCTCGGCGCGTGATCACGATGGAGGTGACAATCACCGTGCCGGTGGCGGGGATGAGCGCCAAGCCGGTCTGGAGGGGGCTGAAATGGAGGACGTCTTGGAGGTAGAGCGATGTGAAGTAGACGTAACCGGCGACGACCGCTCCGAGGAGCAACATCGTGCTCAAGGCCGCCCGGCGAGCCGGATCGGCGAGCACCCCCAGGGGCACCATGGGGGGCCTTGCCGCGTTTTTCGACCATGACAAAGGCCACTCCAAGGACAACGGCCAGGACCAGGGCGCTCAAGGAGCCGGCATTCGTGAATCCGTGCTGTTGACCTTGGCTGAGCCCGAAGATGAGGAGCGCGATCGACGTCGTGGCCAAGACCGCGCCGGCGACATCGAGTCGTGCGCCCGCTCGCCGGGTCTCCGTGGGGAGTACGCGCCGGATGGCGAAGACCAGCAGGACGATGACGGGTGGGTTGACCAGGAACACCGACCGCCAGCCGACGAACTCGGTCAAGATGCCCCCGAGGACGATGCCGGCGCTGGCCCCGGCTGCGGTCGCGCCTTGAAAGATCCCGAGAGCCCTGGTGCGGGCCGGACCCTCGGAGAAGAGGTCGGTGATGATGGCCAGCGCTTGGGGCGCCACGAACGCGGCGCTCGCTCCTTGGAGGAATCGGGAAAGGATCAGCGCCAGCGACGTCGGGGAGAGCCCGGCGGCGAGTGAAGTGACACCGAAGGCGGCGAGGCCGCAGAGCAGCACCCGGCGATGGCCGGCGAGGTCACCGACCCGACCGCCAAAGAGCAGCAGGGAGCCGAAGGTCAGCGCGTACCCGGTGACGATCCATTGCAGCTCGGCTGGGGCGAAGTGCAGTTCACGCTTGATGGTGGGCAGCGCCACGTTGACGATGCTGAAGTCGAGCTGGAGAACGAACTGTGCCGCGACGACGAGTCCGAGTGCCAACCCCAAGCGAAGAACCGTCGGATGGCCGGAGTCAGGGTCGTGGTCCCGGGACGTCGTCATCGGCTCACGCCGCCGGCTCGAAGGGTGGGGTCATCGCCGGGGAGTCATTGGCCAAGGTCCGTAAGGTTGTGAGGCGGGTTGTGGACGAAGGCGGCCAGCCCCGCTGCGGCTAGACAGGCCGCTGAGCCGACCAGGAGCGCGACCCTGGGGCCACTGGCCGCGATGATCCATCCGGTCACGATGCTGCCGATCGGCGTGGTCCCCAGGTAGACGAAGACCCAGAGTGCCATGATCCGCCCCCGATAGGCGCTCGAGCTGTGCAGCTGCAGGGCGGTCGAACACAGGGTGACGAAGCAGAACGCCGCCGCGCCCATGACGAGCAGCGAGATGCAGGCCACGGCCACGTTCGGAGCGACGGCAGTGGCGGCCGAGGTGACCCCGAAGCCCAGGGCGGCGAAGAGCAGGTACTGGCGCTTCGGGTGGTGGACGAGGCCCACCGCCAGAGAGCCCAGAACCGCCCCGATGCTGAGCATGGTGGTGAGCAGCCCGTAGGTGCCGGCGGTGCCGTGGAACGTGTCCTTGGCGAACACGGGCAGGACCACAGAGAAGTTGAAGGCCAAGAGCCCGACCACCGACATCATGAGAAGCGGCAGCCAGAGCTGCTGGCGTCCGGCGGCGTACTTCAAGCCCTCCTTGACGCCCCGACGTCCGGCCGGAGCGGGTCCGCCCGCCTTCCGGGGCCGGATGACGAGCAGGGCGGCGATCACGGCCAGGTAGGACAACGCGTTCAGCCCGAAACAGATCGTCGTGCCCACCGTCACGATCAGCACGCCCGCCAGGGCGGGGCCGACCACCCGGGCGCTGTTGACGACCACGCCGTTGAGGCTGACCGCGCTGGCCAGGTCGTCGGGTGGTACCAGACGACTGACGAGGGCCTGGCGGGCGGGCGAGTCGGCGATCTGGACGACTCCCCCGGCCACCCCAATGGCCACCAGGGCCGCCACGCTGACTTCGCCCGTGAGGGCCAGCGCCCACAGCAGTGCGGCCAGGAGGCAATAGATGGTCTGGGTGACCAGGAGGAGCTTGCGCAGGTCCACCCGGTCCGCCACCGCCCCGCCCCAGGGGCCGAACAGCAGGGAGGGGATGCCGCCGGCCGCCACGACCAGCCCGAGATCCTTGGGCGAACCGGTGAGCTCGAGGACGAGCCAGCCGATGGCGGTCTGCTGCAAGAAGCTGCCGCTGGCCGAGACGACCTGGCCCCCGAAGTAGAGGCGGAAGGGCCGGGACCGCAGGGCACGAAACGTGCTGCGGCCCTTGGCTGCGGTCGGCGTCTCAGTCCCGGGGACCGGTCCGGCCTCTGGCATGGCGGTCAGTCCGTCACGGTCCATCGGACATCGGCCACGAGGGTACAGCGGAGGCCCTCGGCGGCCCACGGGACGGGCGTTGCCCACCACAACCGCAGGTCAGCAGCGCTTGACATACTGAACAGACCGGTCTACCTTACAGGGAGATCAGACAGATCGGTCTACTCGGGGAGAGGATCATGAGCACAACGGGCACAAGCACTGAAACGGGATTGGGCACGGCCCTGGTGACGGGAGCCACCTCCGGCATCGGCCGAGCGTCCGCACTGCGACTTGCCCGCGATGGTTGGGAGGTGGTCGTCCACGGCCGCAACCCCGAACGGGGAGCCGAGGTCGTCCGCGAAATCGAGGCGAACGGGGGGCAGGGCGCGGTTCGTGGCCGCTGACCTCACTGACGTGACCGCGGTGCGCGGCCTGGTGGACGAGGTCGGCGTCGTCGACGTCCTCGTCAACAACGCCGGCTCCTCGTGGTTCGGCCCGACGGCGGAACTCGACGAGGCCACCTTCGACGAACTGTTCGACGGCAACGTCCGCTCCGCCTACTTCCTCGTCGCCGGCATCGCTCCGGGCATGGCTGAGCGACGTTCGGGGAGCATCATCAACCTGGCGAGCATGGCCGGGCAGATCGGTCTCGACGGCGGCGCGGCCTACGGGGCCACCAAGGCGTCGCTCAGCTCCATGACCCGGTCCTGGGCCGCCGAGTTCAGCCCACGAGGCGTCCGCGTGAACGCCGTCGCGGCCGGGCCGGTGTTCAGCACAGCCGGAAAGGCACCACTGATCGAGGAGCTGGGCCAGACCACGCTGCTCGGACGCGGGGCCCAGGTCGAGGAGATCGCCGAGGTCATCGCCTTCCTCGCCTCGGACAGGGCGAGCTACCTGACCGGAGCCACCCTGGCCGCCGACGGCGGCCGCTCGGCGGTATGAGCCCCATGCTCGTCGCTCTAGCCGAATCTCCCGTCTCCTGCATCCCGACCGTCGAAGCGAAGACGGGGCGGCCGCTGCTCCGACTCGTCGGCTTGGCGTCGATCACCGTGACGTTCCTGGCCGCGTCGGCCGCCCCCACTCCGCTGTACGCGACGTATCAGAAGGCGTGGGGGTTCTCGGCGCTGACCACCACTGTCGTTTTCGGCGTCTACGCCCTGGCCTTCCTCTCGGCGCTGCTTGTTGTCGGACGGCTCTCCGATCACATCGGACGGCGGCCCGTGCTGCTCGCCGGCATCGCCGGTCAGCTCCTGGCCCTGACGATCTTCGTCGACGCCCACAGCGTCACCGCGCTGATGGCGGCGCGGATCGTCCAAGGACTGGCCGCCGGCACGGCGATCGGCGCCATCGGCGCCGGCATGCTCGACATCGATCCGGTGCGCGGTGCGGTGGCCAACGCCACCGCACCGGGCTTGGGGACGGCCAGCGGGGTGCTCCTCTCTGCCGTTTGCCGTGCAGTGGCTCCCTGCGCCGACGCACCTGGTGTACGTCGTGCTCGCCGGCGTGCTGTTGGTGCAGGCGTTCGGCGTGTTCTTGCTTCCCGAGACCAGCCCGCAGGCACCCGGGGCGTGGCGTTCGCTGGTCCCACAGATCGAGGTCCCCGCCCAGACCCGCGCACCAATGCTCGCCGCGGCCCCGGTGCTCTTCGCCGTCTGGGCTCTGGCCGGGTTCTACGGCTCGCTCGGACCGAGCCTGGCCGACCACCTCGTCGGTTCCGCGTCAGTCGTCGACGGCGGGCTCGGTCTCGGCATCCTGGCCGGCGTGGCCGCGCTGACCACCTTCGTGCTGCGGGAGACGCCGGCACCCAGGGTGATGCTCATCGGCACCAGCACGCTGATCGCCGGGGTGGTCGTCGTGCTTGCTGTCTCTTCGGGTGGGCTCCGCCCTGGGTTTCTTCGTGGGTACCGCCGTGGCCGGAGTCGGCTTCGGCGCCGGCTTCCAGGGCGGCATCCGCCTCGTCGCTCCCCTGGCCCACCCCGACCAGCGGGCCGGAGTGCTCTCCGTGCTCTTCATCGTCTCGTATCTCGGACTGGGAATCCCCGCCGTCGCCGCCGGGTTGGCAGTGGTGCGTGGTGGTGGCCTCGTGGCCACCAGTTACGAGTACGGCCTGGCGGTGATCGTCCTGGCCGCCGTTGCGACCGTCAACCTGATCCGCCTTCGCAACACCGAACACCCATCAACCCAGGAGGTCCCCCGATGACCGATACCCGTCCCCACCTGACGCCCGGACCCGACCACCCCATCACCGTGGAACGGTGGGCCGGGCACGTCGTCGTCCGCAGCGGATCGGTCGTGATCGCCGAGACCGACCGGGCCCTCGAACTGCGAGAGGCCGGCTACCCCGCCGTCCTGTACGTCCCGATGGGCGACGTCGACCAGCACCTCTTGCGGCGCAGCGAACACCACACCTGGTGCCCGTACAAAGGGCGAGGCCTCGTACTACGACATCCTCGACGGCGACGGAACGGACCTGACCGCTGCCGTCTGGTACTACGACGACCCCTTCTCCGCTGTCGCCGACATCATGGGCCACGTCGCCTTCTATGCCGACCGGGTGACCGTGAGCGCCACGCCGAGCGAAACCGCCCTACGATAGACAGACCTGTCTGAAGGGAGGCCCGTGAGCAGCGCACCAGCTCAGACCGAGCATCGAGCCTCGGCGCGGGAGCGGCTGCTCGCCGCGGCCAACGAGCTGTTCTACGCCGAGGGCGTCCAGACCGTCGGCATCGACCGGATCATCGAGCGCGCCGGAGTCGCGAAGGCTTCGCTCTACAACCTGTTCGGCAGCAAGGAAGAATTGGTGGCCGCGTACCTGGCTTCACGACACGACGCCACGACCGGCAGGCTCACCGCCGCCATCGAACAGTTCGACGATCCGCGACAGAAGAATCCTGGCCGTCTTCGACGCCCAAGCGCAGCAGTACGCACAAGCCGACTTCCATGGCTGTGCATTCATTGCCGCCTCCACCGAAGCACCCCAGGGCGGCCTCGTCGAGCTCGCCGCTGATCAGTTCAGGGCGTGGATCCGGGCCATGTTCACCGACCTGGCCGAGCAGGCCGGCGCCCGCGATCCAGTGACGCCTCGGACGCCAACTCCACCTCATTTACGACGGCGCCGGACTGGCAGGCCGCATGGACCACCACGATCCCGCAATCGCGCCTTCCGCCCGCGAGGCCGTTGAGGCGCTGCTCGACGCCGCGTTGACGCGAACGGGCCGGAGGCCGAAGAGATCCTGAACCGATGCGTTGGTGACTCGGGTGCGACCCGAGGTCACCCGTCATGAGGACGAGCGCTTGGCCGTTGAGTCGTGAGAGTTGCGCCACGACTCCGAGGTAGAGGTACGTCCCCGTGGAAAAATCAAACACAATGACGTGGTCTCGGCCGACACAGTAGAGGCGACCGTCGGGCGCGAACCGCAATCCCCGCGGCCTGGCAAACCCGACCACAGGGTCTGGCAGCCAACACGCGGACAAGCCGACCGGTGGAGGGCTCGTATTCGCGGACGCTGACCGTCGCGTCGCGGGCGCCGTAGGGCCACTCGCTGGACACCACGATGTTGCCGTTGCGAGCGACGGTGAGATCGAGCGGGCTCAGTTCAGGGTCGTCGACGAGGCGGGGCGTCCGCACCGCTCCCCCTGGCTCGAACACGGCGATGGTGTTCTCGCCCTCACCGGACGGACCAACGCCGGAGGCCAGATAGATCTCACCTTCGGGTCCGAAGCCAAAACCCCGCGGGAAAGGGACGATCCCGTCGGGGAGAAGAGGCTCTCCGGGCTGGTCGAGACGAGGAGGCAGGGCAAGGATCGTCCGGCGGCGCCGTAGCCCGACGTCGTAGCGGCCGCCGGGCCCGAACGTCCCTCCGCCCAGGTCGAGCCCGTCGATCCGTCCCGAGTCCAGGGCGACCTTTCCGTGCCGATCGAGCGCCAGCACCCGGTCGTCGCCGCTGTTGAGGTACACGCGCTCACCGGACGGGTCGAGGCTCAGGCCGCGCGGGTCGGCGATCCGGCGATCCTGACCGAATGGGCCGGTCAGCACGCCGTCAGCGGTGAAACGCGAGGACCGCGCCGTAACCGTCACCGTTCGCCCCGCGGGCGCTGGTGACCACTATCCGGCGCATGAGGGCCTCGGGCTACCGGGCGCTCTCGGCAACGTCTGTCCTAACCCTCGACCCGCGTCCACACCGGATCGGATCTCCCAGCCACATAGCTGGTCAAGGCGACGAGCATCGTAATGGCGAGCGCAATGGCCAGTGGGAACACGATGCGCACGTGCAGAACGAGCACAGCGCCGATCAGCGCCCCGATGAACTGGCCGTAACCGTCATCGCAGCCACAGAAGGTGCAGTCGCACTGTGCCGGGCCGAACGCAACAAGGAACCTTTTGAAGACGTCGAGACCGTACTTCTGTCCCTCGTCAAGAACTTTGGCGGTCAACCGGCCCCGAAGACGGCACTGTGAAATGCAAGAAGCGACCTGATACGCCGACCGTGAGGGCTCTCGTAATTAACGTAATCGTCAGACCAGTACCACCCGCAAGACGGTCGACATCTTCGCGATGGTCACGGCGACCAATCGGCTCGAAGGATCGACATGTCTGACCATGGATGAATAGAGAGATGAGGCATCAACCGTGACTGAACCGCTTCCGACGAGCTCGCTGGAACTTCGCTCCCTCGTGACCGAGCAGGGCACGCTCGAGCTCTCATTGACCGAGCGTCCCCCTACCTTCCCTCGCCTCGGGCGAGGTACTGGTGCGGGTCGAGGCTGCACCGATCAACCCGTCGGACCTGGGCCTGCTGCTGGCGGGTGCGGATGTGGACTCTGCGGTGGTCGAGGGTACGTTCGAGCGCCCCGTCGTCACGGCGCCACTCGTCGACGGGCGCGCTTCGTTCCCTGGCCGCCCGAGTCGGTAAGTCGCTTCCGGTAGGCAACGAGGGAGCGGGCACCGTGGTTGGCCGCTGGAACCTCCCCAGAGGCACAGTCGCTCCTTGGACGGACTGTCGCGGTCGCCGGAGGCTCAATGTATTCGCAGTACCGAGCGGTGAGTGCCTCGTCGTGCCTTGTCCTGCCACCAGGCACATCGGCCAAGGAGGGGGCGTCGTCGTTTGTCAACCCGCTCACCGCACTGGGCATGATCGAAACAATGCGACGAGAGGGACACAGAGGACTCGTTCATACGGCGGCAGCATCCAATTTGGGTCAGATGCTGGTGAAACTCTGTCTCGAGGAGGATGTGCCACTCGTCGCCATCGTTCGCAAACCCGAGCAGGTGGAGTTGCTGAGGTCGATCGGTGCGGTCCACGTCTGCGACTCGAGCTCACCCTCGTTCATGGCTGACCTCATCGATGCCCTCTCGGCGACCTCGGCCACCATTGCCTTTGACGCTACGGGGGGTGGCAAGCTCGCAAGCTACATCCTGACCGCCATGGAGGCAGCCGCCAATGCTTCGGCTCGGGAGTATTCGAGATACGGCTCAACGGTCCACAAGCAGGTGTACATCTATGGTGGTCTCGACCCCAGCCCAACGACGCTGACGAGGAACTTCGGCTTTGCGTGGGGCATCGGCGGATGGTTGCTCACCCCGTTTCTGGGAAGCATTGAACCGGAAACTTTCAGCCGGTTGCGCTCCCGCGTCGCCGCAGGGATTGAAGACGACGTTCGCGAGTTCCTACACCGATGAGGTGTCACTGGCGGGAATGCTTGACCCCGCTTGTGTTGAGCCGTACGAAGAAACAGGCGACCGGAGAGAAGTACCTCGTCGTGCCGAATGCCGAAGCGTCCTAGAAGGCCTTTGGATCAGTCGTCGCCTCGCAGTTCTTCGGGTATGACGATCACATCGACGAGGGCTTCGGATCGGAGCACGGTCAACGCCAACGGCTGGCCGATGGCGTCGCCGAGCATCAGTCGCTGCAATGACTGGGCGCTGGTGACCGCCTCGCCATTGGCACTGAGCAAAAGGTCGAGGGGTCGCAGTCCAGCCTTTGCGGCCGGTCCTCCCGATACGACCTGCTCGATGCGCATTCCGGTCTTCTGATCGAGTCGAACTAGCTAACGGCGGAGGGAGCGGTGCGGGGGTCCCGGCCAAGTCCAGGTAGGCCCGCCGGACACGGCCCTCGGCCATGAGGGTGGCGACGATCTGTCGGGTGATTCCGTTGATGGGGATGGCCAGGCCGACCCCGACCCCGGCAACGGCGGTGTTGATGCCCACGACCTGACCCGAGGCGACGACAAGTGCCCCACCCGAGTTCCCCGGGTTCAGTGCGGCGTCGGTTTGAATGACGTCATCGACGATGCGCATGTTTTCCCCTGCTCGGGTCGGCAGTGAGCGGCCCAAGGCACTGACGACTCCGGCGGTGATGGTGCCGGCCAATCCGAGGGGGTTACCGACCGCGACGACCAGTTGTCCCACTCTGAGCTGCGAGGCCTCACCCAACCGCGCCGGCGCCGGGGTAACGCCGTCGGCTCGGACCACGGCCAAGTCGGACAAGGGGTCGGTGCCAACGACGCGGAAACGGGACGGTGGTGCCGTCGGCGAAAGCAGCCTGACCGGCCTCTGCCTTCCCAACCACGTGGGCATTGGTCAGCAAGAAGCCGTCGTTGGTGAACACGACCGCCGAGCCTGCGCCCGGCAGCGATGCTCCCGTCACGGCGGCGCCGGGACACCTGCAACGCAGCGACCCGCGGGGTCAGTTGTTCGGCGACTGATACGACGACCTGGGAGTACGCGTCAAGTGCAGCGAGTTCAGGTTCGGCTGAGCGGGTGAGGGTTTCGGTCATCGCGGGTCCTTATATCAGATTACGGGATTACGTGATTACTTATAGCGGAATCCCCGTAATCCTCATTCACAGCTCTGCTGCAGGCGAAATCGCTGGTCAACACCCCCTTCTCCTATTCACGAGATGATGCCGACCACCAATTCATCGGTGGCGGGTCATGCGCTGCGACGGCTGTGGTGGCGACGACGACGGGAGCAGACCGATCGATCGCCGCGGTGATATCTAGATTTCATGGATCTCGTCGTACTCCAGGGTCATGAGGCCCTCGATGACAAACGGCAGGGTGTCCATCCGGACTCGTACGGCGTCGATGCTGGGTCGCTCGAGCATGAGGTACACCCCGGGACCGGCGCCGCGCCGATGGAGAGCAGTGATGACGCCCTCGCCTTTGAGTTCCCCCACGACGCGCATCTCGTCGTCGACGTAAGGGGCGAGCGCTTCGGGCTTGGTGATCGAACCTTTGGCGAGCACGATCATGCGTATCCATTCCTCTCATTGACTTTCGGCGTCCAGCCACTCTCCTTCTGATCCGGCCTCCACAAGGTTGAGGGCATTGAAAAGGCGCGGCGCCTCATGGTGGTCACCCTCCACGATGTCAACTGTTGCCATGGCACGCGCTTAGTCGACCACGCCATGAAGCCCTCCGTTGACGAGATGATTGTCGCCAGATGCTCGTTGGCTAGGCCATCTGCTCTCACCCAATTTATGGCTGTCGGTCGACCGCCTAGCGCCTCCGCGCTGGCGTCATACAGATGCGAGCGCTTTGAGGATCAAACCCGATGCGACTTCGGGTCGGGCGATGAAAGGCGGCGTGAGAGCCGTCCACAGATTCAGTGACGGCGTTCATGCGCTGAGCCATGAAGCGTTCGCAATCGGGCGGTATCGCATTGTCGTGCTCGGAAACCAGGAACCAACTCGGAAGGTCGCGCCAGCCGACTGCTGACGCTGGCTCCGTGAACGCGGCGGCGGCGAGCGGGCGCTGGCTGACCGCCATCGGGCCGGCGACATCCTCTCCCAGATCAGCGCAGAAGGCTTCGTGGAATTGGTCGATCTTGATGAACAAGTCCGGACCGCCTGCGGCTCCGGGCGCGTCGTAGGGACTGGGCACATTTGCGGTCGCGAGCAATGCGGGCGGGAATGGCTCCGCCACGCTGACGCAGGTCTCGCCTTCGTCCAGCGCGAAAGCGGACAGGAACACGAGAGCGCGGACGTCCTTCATTGCGGGTGCGGCCTGGGAGATGACGGCGCCGCCGTAGGAGTGGCCGACAAGGACGATGGGCCCATCGATCGTCGTGGTGTAGCGGCGAATGGCCTCGGCGTCCGATGCCAGACCACGGAGCGGGTTCATCGGGGCCCTGACGGGCACTCCCTGCGCCTGCAGCTGCCGGATCACACCGGCGTATCCGGACGCGTCCGCGAACGCGCCATGCACCAGTACCGCGGTCGGCTGTGTGCTCATCATCTACCTCCGATTCGTCGACCTCGCCGAGGTTTGCGACCACCCCACTAGAGCGATCGCTCTAATTTTCTAGACCATTCGCTCCAGTAAAGTCAAGGGGTTGCCGCGTGAGCGAGACTCCCGGAGCAAGTTGGTGGAGACGATGGCGCGGTTGCTGCGCGACCGGGGCTACACGGCCACCGGACGGGCGCAGGTCTTGGCAGAAAGCGGGGTGTCCAACGGGTCGCTCTACCACCACTTTCCCGGCGGCATGGAAGAACTTGCCGAGGCGGCGCTCGAAGCCTCCGGCCAGGGCGTCGCTGACGCTCTCAGCGAGGCATTGGACGGGGCACCCAACACAGCAGTTGGCGTCGCCCGATTCCTCGACATTGCCCAGGGATCGGTCGCCGGAGACGCCTGCGCAGGCTGTCCGGTATCCCCGACTGCACTCGAATCTCCAATTATCAGCCCTCGATTGCGTGCGACCGCTGCTCTGTGCTTCGACCAATGGGAAGGCCTCATCGCAGCACGGCTCCGGGATGACGGCTGGCCCGATGACTCGGCCGCGGAGACCGCCTCGGCGGCTTTGGCTCTCGTCGAAGGCGCACTACTGCTCGCACGGGTCAGCGGACAACCGGCTCACCTCGCCAACGCCAAACGCGCCGCGATGGCCATGTTCGCCGCCCCGCCCACGAAACAGACCAAGCGGGTCCAGTCTCGGGGTCGTCAGCGGTGACGGGATCTGGCGAGGCCGGACAGGGCTACATCGGGTAACAAGACCTATGCCTGCCGTCTTTGGCCCTCGGGAAGTCCGTTCCCCGGTTGATGAGGATCTTCCAGAAGTCAGAGCGAGCAAGCCCTACCGCAGGAATCTGGAGCACAGCCCTCCGGTAACTTTGCCCAATGGCAATGCCGGGGCCGCCAGAGCTTGGGCGTGGCGTCGTGGTGCTACCCGGGACGGCCCCACCTGAGCCCTGGAAGGAGTGCCCCAGGGTCCTGGTAGAACACGAGACTCTGGCCGACCCAGTTGCGGCGTTGGATACCCTCCACCGGGCGTGGTTTGAGCGCCAGCCGATAGTCGTGGAGTTGGCCGTCGACCCAAAGGCGCTGCGCGACCCTGAGGTGAGTCACAGGCCGGTGTATGACCTCACTCCCCGTTTCGAGTTCCCGCGGGACCGCCTGCAATTCCTCGTCTGGGCCAATACCTATGACGCCCGGAGCGGAGACCCGATCTGGTGGCACGGACGCAAGGCCGCCAGGAACTTCTCTGATGACGGTGTCACAGAAGGAGGCCCAGCGGACATCGTGCTGCGTGACGGCACCCCGCTCCACGTCGACGGGGGGCCGTTCGCAGCCCCACCACTCCCCTCTGCCATCGGGGTCGTGCATCGCTGGAACACGGAGGCGGGGTCCCTCTCGGCTGTCACCAACCGGGCGCGCGGGTCTGACCTTGCGTCGGACCAGCGGGCCGCCGTGGGGCATTCGGCGGGCGGCGCAAGGGTGATCGCCCCGGCGGGTTCGGGAAAGACGCGAGTCCTTACCGAGCGCCTTCGCCACACGATCGAGGACCGTGGCGCGCACCCAGCCACCGTGACCGCTCTCGCGTTCAATACGAAAGCGGCTGAAGAAATGCGCGTCCGGAGCGGCACCCTCGTGACGGCCAGGGGGCCCTACATCCGGACGCTCAACAGCGTCGGGAATTTGGATCTGCAACGAGTACGGTGGCCAGGGGCGGCTGGACGTCTACGAGGAGCCCCATGTACGGGACCTGGTGCAGCTCGTCTTCGAGGTTCGTCGCCAGGCGAACACCGACACCGTCCTTCCGTACATTGACGCGCTTGCTGCGGTTCGCCTCGGTCTCAAACCACCAACGATCGTCGAAGATGAGAGCCCAGACGCCCGTGGCTTCGCTTCCGGGTTCGATGTGTATCGGAAGGCGCTGGCCGAGGCGGGCGCCCTCGATTTCGACGAACAGATCTACCGGTCGATCGAGATCCTCCTGTCCGACCCAGAAGCGCGGACTTCCGCACAAAGCCGCTGCCGACACCTCCTCGTCGACGAGTTCCAGGACCTGAATGCCGCCCACATGCTGCTGATCAGGCTCCTGTGTGCCCCGGCCTACAGCTGCTTCGGTGTTGGCGACGACGACCAGGTCATCTACGGGTACGCCGGAGCAACGCCCGAATACCTGATCAACTTCCGGGAGTACTTCCCCGGTGCTCACGAGTACGCGCTGGAGGTCAACTACCGGTGTCCGCCACAAGTCGTCACCGCTGCGAACAACGTGCTGTCCTACAACCGCCAGCGGATCACAAAGACGATCAAGACACCTGCCGGGCGCAACGACAACCTGGCCGACTTCGACCCACCAATTCGAGGGCGAGGGTCAGTGTCGGTGGTGAGTTCGCCCGCTGACCAGCTCCCGCAGACTGCTGCCGCCGCGATCTCGGCCTGGAGGGCGGGCGGGGTGGAGGATCAAGAGATCGCCGTTCTGTCGAGAGTCAACTCGTCGCTGCTCCCGGTCCAGATCGCTCTCACCGAGGCGGGTATTCCCTGTGACGCGCCCCTCGGCCCCAAAGTGCTCCAGCGAACGGGTATCCGGACTGCGCTCGCATATCTGCGGATGGCCCTGGCTCCTGGAGAGATCTTCCGTGAGGACCTTCTTCAGACCATCCGTCGACCTTCTCGAGGGATCGCGCCCAATGTGGTCAACATGCTCTCTGAACGAAGCGTGACGTCCGTTGCCGAAATCCGACGCCTGGCGAACCGCCTCTCGGGGCGGGACGTACCCAAGCTGTCGGACTACGCCGACTCAGTCGAGTCCGTCGTCGTGGCCTGTCGGACGTCCTCGGCGAGTGCGTTGCGCGCCATTCGAGTGCAGGTCGGCCTGGGGGAGACGATGGACGTGTTGGACTCGTCCCCACGGGAGGCAGATCGATCGACCCATGCCGACGACCTCCTCGCCCTCGAGTCAGTCGCAACCCTCCACCCAGACGTTGCCACCTTCGAAACGTGGCTGCGAGGTGTCCTCGAGCGGCGGCCACCTGAAGGGCCAGCTGTGCTCCTTTCGACAATCCACAAGATCAAAGGTCGAGAGTGGGAGCACGTTGTCCTCTACGGTGCCTCTAAGGGACTTCTCCCGCACCGTCTGAGCGACGACGAGGAGGGGGAACGGCGCGTCTTCCATGTGGCCCTCACTCGGGCCATCCGCCAGGTCCTCATTTTGTCCGACGCGGACGAGCCTTCTCCCTTTGTCTCGGAGATCGATGGCAGCAGGCCCCATAACCCGATATCGCTCGGGACCGGGATGAGCCGACATCCCGAGCCTCTTGGTCGGTCGGCTGCCTCAACCGGCAAACATCGAGATCGTTGGGAATCGAGCCGACCCGGACCACGCCGCGACAAGCGCGGTTCCTCGCGACCAGCCACCCCGGTCCTGGCCGCGGATGTGGGCCTGGTGATCGAGTACGGAGGCCATACGGGTTCCGTGGTTGACCTCACCGACACAACGGCCGTGATCCAAGTAGGGGGAGCACGACTCAAGGTGCCCTTCGGGTCGGACGTGAAGGTGCAGGGACTGACGGTCATGCTTGGTGACCCAAGCGCGGAGCCTGGGCCACCTGGATCCACGCAGGCCTATGAGGGCGCCCTTCGAGAGTGGCGCTCCGAGGCGGCGAAGCGAGCCACGGTCCCGGCCTACGTCGTGCTGAATGACCGCGAACTGGTCGGCATCGCAGCGCGCCGGCCCACGACACTTGCCGAATTGGCCAGGTGCAAGGGTATGGGACCCGTCCGCTTGGAGCGCTGGGGCGACGAACTTCTGGGCATTCTGAACGGGGTGGACGGCGACTAGCCCGCACGTGACACGTTTTGGGACCTGTCGCCGCGTTCGGCCATTCCGAAAGCGACCAGGTAGCTCGTCAGATCCCCTCCCGGACCTGTCGCCTCGAGAACCAGGACGCTCTTCACCCACGGAGGCCTGGGAATCACGGACGAGGGGGAAGGAGGACGTTGGGGTTCAAGATGCCGGCAGGATCGAGTGCGTTCTTCAGTCGTCGAAATGCCGCGAGCTCCGCTTCGCTCCGGTTGAGGTGGAGCCAGGCTCGCTTCGCCGTGCCGATGCCGTGCTCAGAACTGATGCTGCCACCGAGCTCGGCGACGTAGCGCATGACGCTGTCGTCCACTGTCAGGTGGTCCGGATCGACTCCAGTCACGTTGACGTGGACGTTGCCATCACCTGCGTGGCCGAACAACCATGTCGCCGCCTTCGGGTCTGCACGCCTCACAATGTCAGGCACATGGTCAATGAAGGCGGCCAACACAGGAGCCGGCAGCGTCACATCGAGCTTGTGGGGTGCTCCAAGTGTGTTGATCGCCTCGGTATGCCCCTCGCGGTAGCGCCACAATTGCGCCCTTCTCGCGGTATCGGTGGCCACTGCGACATCTTCGATACCGGCAATCGAATCGAACGCTGCTGCCATAGCCGGCATGGGGTCATGCTGAGCCGCCGCCTCGACCAAGAGGTAGGCCCAGTGCCTTCCGCGAAATGGTCGTGCCGCGCCGCTCGTCTGACATACGAGGTTCAGGCCTGGGTCCAAGAACAACTCGAGCGACTGCAGTTCGGGAAGGGAGCGGCGCAGCAGCGAGGCCGCCTCGACTGCGGCTGCTGTGGAGGAGAAGGCGAGGATTGAGGTGACACGCTCTGGGCTGGGTGGCACCAGGCGGACTCGAGCGGCCGTCACCACTCCAAGCGTTCCTTCGCTGCCGCAGAGCAACCCGCCGAGGTCGTACCCCGTGTTGTCCTTTAACAGACCACCCATGTGCGAGACGGTCTCGCTCGTCCCGAGGACCGCCTCGAAGCCCACAAGCTGTGCCCTCGTGGAGCCATGGCGGAGCACCTGGAGGCCACCTGCGTTGGTGGCGATGGTGCCACCGATCGTCGCGCTGTCACGACTGCCGAGATCGACGCCGTAAGCCCAGCCGGCAGCGGCAGCGGCCGCCTGAACGTCGGCCACCGTCGTCCCGGCACCCGCAGAGAGCTGGCCAGCCAGCGTGTCGACGTCGGTCACGCCCGCCAGCCGGCGCAGGCTGAGTACGACCTCGCCGGCCAGGGGGACGCCTCCGCCGACGAGTCCCGTGTTGCCCCCCTGGGGCACCAGGGCGACACCGGCCTCTTTGCACAAGGCGACGACGGCCGCCACTTCGGGGCCGTCCCGGGGGCGGACGACGGCCCTGGGATGACCTCTGAAGCGCCCAGTCCAGTCGTTGGCGTACGACGCCATGACTTCCGGCTCGACGACTACGTGCCCGGATCCGACGGTCTCGCGGAGCTGTTCCAGCAGGTGCGTGGACATGGCTCCATCCTCGCCGACGGAGTGACCAGAGTCAGACGAATTCCGAGGAGGACCCGGCCCGGTGGCCATCTCAGCCGTTTATGAGACTCGGTGCAGGCCGGCCCGCCAATACTGGTTCGATGTTGTCAAGGGCGAGCATGCCCAACGCTGTGAGCGTTTCCACGGTGGCGCCAGCCACGTGAGGCATCAAGAAGGCATTCTCGATGCCGAAATTGTCGTGGTTGATGTTGGGTTCATGCTCCAAGACATCGAGGCCGGCTGCCCGCACTCTTCCAGACTTCAAAGCAGCAATGAGATCCTCGTCGCGAATGAGGTCTCCGCGTGCCGTGTTGCGCCGGCCCGTCCCGTTCGCCGAGGAGAGACACCTTCCTCTGTTCTAAGCGAGAAGGGAAAGCCGTGAACGTCGCGGACTCGGGCGCGGTCGGGCGCCGAGGAAGTGAACGCTTTACGGTGTCCACACCGCGTGATTGATCAGCCTGCTGGAGCGCTCCGATGTCGGGGCGCTGCGTAACGGCGACTGCGCATCATCGAGGGGCCGTTCTCGGCCATCGAGAGGTTGGCGGCGGTGTTGATCAGGGCCACCTGTGAGAAGGCCTGCGGGAAGTTCCCGAGCAGCCGATCGGCTTTCGGGTCGTACTCCTCGGAGAGGAGACCGACGTCGTTGCAGAGCGCACAGAGCCGCTCGAACATCTCCTTTGCCTCGTCGTGGCGTCCGAGCAGCGCGAGGTTGTCGGCCAGCCAGAAGCTCGTCATCAAGAAGGCGCCCTCGGTCCCTTTCAGCCCGTCGATGTCCTGGCCGGTGTCGGTCTGGTACCGGTGAACGAAGCCGTCGATGACGAGCCCCTTCTGGATCGCCTCGACGGTGCCGACGATGCGCGGATCATCAGGTGGCAGGAAGCCGACCGGAGCGAGCATGAGCAGACTGGCGTCGAGCAGCTTCGAGCCGTAGTACTGGATGAACGAGTTGAGCCCAGGATCGAAGCCCTTGTCGCAGACCTCGGCGTGGATTTCATCACACAATTGCCGCCAATGGTCCATCGGGCCCTTCGGCAAGACATCGTCCTCCGCTAGCCTGACGGCGCGGTCGAAGGCCACCCAGGCCATGACCTTCGAATGGGTGAAGTGCCGGCGCGGGCCGCGGACCTCCCAGATCCCGTTGTCGGGCTCGCGCCACACCTTCTCGAGGTGCTTGAGGATCTCCATCATCAGGTCCGGCGTCAGGTTGGACTCGTGGGGAATGCCGCCCCGCCAGTAGACGACAGCGGAGTCGAGGACCTCGCCGTAGACGTCGAGCTGCCGTTGGGTCGCCGCGTTGTTGCCGACGCGGACGGGCTTTGCGCCCTCGTAGCCGGCGAGGTGGTCGAGCTCGAACTCCGCCAGGCGCCGTTCTCCCTCGACGCCGTACATGATCTGCATCTCCGCGGGGTCTCCCGCCACGGCACGGCGGAGCCACTGCACCCATGCCGCCGCCTCGTCGGTGTACCCCGAGAGCATGAGGGCTTGCAGGGTAAAGGTCGAGTCCCGGACCCAGGAATAGCGGTAATCCCAGTTGCGGCTGCCCCCGATGGCCTCGGGCAGCGAGGTCGTCGCCGCCGCGCAGACGGCGCCGCTCGGCTCGTAGGTCAGGGCCTTCAAGGTGATGAGCGATCGCACGACCAGGTCGCGCGTGCCGCCCTTGTAGGTGCAGCGTCCGACCCAGTCGTGCCAGTAATGCCGCGTGTGGTTGCGGGCGGCGAGGCTGTCGAACGGGAGCGGGGCGTGGGTCACCGAGCGGAACCAGGCGAGCGAGAACGAACGGCGGATGTCGGGCGACACGGAGAAGGAGGCGACGGTGGTCTTGTCCTTGCCGAGGAGACGGACGGGGCTATGCAGGCGGAGGCCGTCGCGGGCAGCGACGAGGACGACGCCGTCACCGGTAGCGGTGACCCAGGGCGTGATGGCGCCGTACTCGTAACGCACGATCAGCTCCATCTGCATCTCGACGGTGCCTCCTCGACCCTCGACGATGCGGTGGATCATCGAGCGACCGTCGTTCGGCGGCATGAAGTCGCACACCGACACCGAGCCCGTCGGCGTCTCGAAGATCGTCTCGAGGATCAAGGTCTCCGGTTCGTAGTGGCGGGTGACCTTGGTCACCTCGCCCTTCGGAGCGATCAGCCACCGTCCGTTGCCCGTGTCGCCGAGCAGCGCCGCGAAGGCGGCGCCAGAGTCGATGCGCGGTGCGCACCACCAGTCGATGGATCCGGTGAGGTCGACGAGGGCGACCGTTTTCGTGTCGCCGATGATGGCGTAGTCCTCGATCTTTGAAGGCATTGCTCCTCCTCCGGACTCCCTGCCGGGTCGCGCCCGGCTATGGCTGGACTGAGAAGAAGCGATCAAATGCTGCTTGATCGCTGAAGAAGGCTTCAATCCTCGAGATCCGCTGTAGTCCGTCGTCTTCGGTTACCGAGACGAGGTAAATGATCCGGAAATCGTGCTGTTGGCCGAGGCGTTGCAGATGAATATTCGCAAGCCCAGCGACATTGTCGACCCCAGCCATCCAATCCTCCCATTGGAGGACGTCGATTGGATCTTCCGTGAGTCGGAGAAAGGTTGAAACGTGCGCCGCAACAGCTTGAATGCCTCGGAAGACGCCTGAGGCTGCGTGTGTTCCGGGCACGACGTACACGACCTGAGGATCGAGGAGATCGCAGGCCGCTGAAACATTGCCTCCAAAAACCTTCTGAAAAAAGTCTGCGGCCAGCGTGACTCGGGAATCCGGCATGACTGCAATCCTTCCATTCTAGGAGCGTGGCCCGAGCGACAACTGTGGCCTCCCGGACGATCGCTCGTCGACCGCGGCTAGCGCGGCCCTCATGGGGAGCGGCCAGCGCCCCCTCGATATCTTCTCTTTCCGCCCGCAGCTGTGCCACGAGCGCCTAGGGCGGCCAGTGGCGGACGCCGTGGCGGTTGCCCGTATCGGTCGCAAATCGGCGCCCGCTGTCTAGTTTGCTCGACCGGTCTCGTCCGCGCCCGTGACCAGCAGAAGGGACCGATCGGCCCTCGACAGTTCTCCCATTGGGGGTACTGTCCCAGCCATAAGGAGAGGAAGGTCGCATGGCCACCGACATGGACGCTTGGGCCCAGGCTGGTCTGATCTATGAGCTGTTTGAAGGCGTCGCGTGGCTGCGCCTGAACCGGCCGGAGCGGCGGAATGCCATGGACCACTACCCGGGCGGTCAGGGTCCCAACGGAATGGGTTTGCGCGACGCGCTCTTGGAAGCCATCCGCGGCGCTACCGAGGACAAAGCGGTAAAGGTCGCGGTGATCACAGGCAATGGCTCGGTGTTCTCAGCTGGCGCAGACCTCAAGACAGAGGCCCTGGAAATCCCAGCGGACCGGAGGCGACCCCCGACGGTGGCCCGCGACGACGGGCTTCTCTACGGCTGGTTCCGCCTGCTCGAGTCGATCTGGCGCAGTGATACGCCGTTCATAGCCGCGGTCAACGGGCCGGCCATCGGGGCGGGATGCCAGCTCGCGTTGGCGTGCGATCTGATCTACGCGTCCGAGAGGGCAACGTTCTGGGAGATCTTCGCCCGCATCGGACTCCCGCTCGAGGGTGGGGCGGCTTGGCTGCTGACTCGGTCCCTCAGCCTTCCGCTGGCCAAAGAAATGGCATTGCTGAGTGAGCCTTTGAGCGCCAAGCAGGCCTTCGAGTGGCGGCTCATCAATGGGTGCGTACCTGCCGAGCAGCTCGAGACGGTGGCTGCCGGTGTGGCCCGGAAGCTGGCGACGCTGGAGGCTCCTTCGAAAGGTCCGGCTGCGTCTGGAGAGAGTCGTGACCTGAGCGCCCGTCTAGGCCATATCAAAGGTCAGCTGAACGCCGCATGGGAACAATCGATGTGGCAGACGTTTAGGGAAGAATCGACTCTGCTCAACATGCCGGCCGGCGATCACGAGGCAGAGCAAAGCCGTTAGGGTCCACCATAGGATAATACGCGCGATGTAGCCTTGTCATGTGGAGGCGACCACCGAGGAGCTGGACTGGTTCTTCGAGACGGTGCTGCCCCACCTGAACGAACGTCAACGTCGCGTCGTGGCCGGTGCAACGGCGTCGCTTCTGGGCCGGGGTGGGAAGACGAGGGTGGCCGAGGCGTCAGGCATGAGCCGCAATACCGTGATCCGAGCCACGGGCGAGGTCGAAGAAGGCATCGAACCTTCCGAGCGTCAACGAGCAGAGGGGGGTGGGGACAAGCCGGCCATCGACAAGCAACCCGGTCTGCTCACAGCCCTCGACGAGTTGGTGCACCCGCTCACCCGGGGCAACCCCATGTCGATGGTGCTGTGGACGTCCAAGTCCACCTACGAGTTGGCCGAAGAATTGAGCCGTCAGGGCTACGGCGTCTCGGCCGAGCTGGTGCGCCGGCTGCTTCATCAGATGGGCTACTCGCTGCAGGCTCCGTCCAAGCAGAAGGAAGGCACCCAGCACCCCGATCGTGACGCCCAGTTCACCTACCTGAACGACACGGCGTCGGCCTTCGCCCGAAAAGGCCAACCCGTCATAAGTTGCGACACCAAGAAGAAGGAGCTGGTGGGTGAGTTCTCCAACGGGGGAACGGAATGGCACCCCCACGGCGAACCGACCCGGACCAAGGTCCACGACTTCGTCGACAAGGAGCTCGGCCGGGCCGTCCCCTACGGCGTGTACGACCTGGCCAACGACGAAGGCTGGGTGTCGGTGGGCGACACGGCGGACACGGCCACCTTCGCCGTCGAGTCCATTCGTCGCTGGTGGTCCCAGATGGGAAGCGACCGCTTCCCCAAAGCCACCCGTCTGCTCGTGACCGCCGATGCCGGCGGATCCAACGGGCACCGCGTCAAGCTGTGGAAAGTTGAACTGGCCAAGCTGGCGGCCGAGACCGGGCTCGAGATCACCGTCTGCCACTACCCACCAGGAACATCCAAGTGGAACAAGATCGAACACCGCATGTTCAGCTTCATCTCCATGAACTGGCGGGGACGACCGCTCGTGACCTACCGGACCATCATCGAGCTCATCAGTGCCACCACCACCAAGTCCGGCTTGCGGATCAAAGCCGAACGCGATTGGCACCACTACGAGACCGGAACGAAGGTGTCCAAGGCGGAGCTTGCCGCCCTCCCGCTCACACGGCACGCCTTCCATGGCGACTGGAACTACACATTGGCTCCTACGCCGAACGCGTAATCAAAATCGCGGCGAGCCCTTAGCCGCTGACCCGCTGGTGGCTACTTCACTCCAGCGGTTCGACCGGTACGAAGCATTCGGAACTGGGGGCGGCTGCACCACATCGGCGTGGGCTGTCCCTATGCGGGGTGGCGGACCGTTCTCCGAGACGGAACTCCGCGTCCTCCGCTACCTTCCGACAAACCTGCAGGCTCAGGAAATCGCCGGTGAGAGGTTCGTGTCCGTCAACACGGTCAGGACCCATACGCGTCATCTCTACTCCAAGCTCTGCGTTCACAGCCGAGGCGAAGCAGTGGGACAGGCACGCATACTCGGCCTGCTGTCGAGGTCGCTGTTAGAGCACTAGCTTCGAACTTTCGGTTCAGGAATCTGTTGGAGCCAGTCCACTGAGGCACAATGACGTGCTTGTCGGAGACGCCAGAGCGAATGCTTGCCGTGGAGGCACTGGTCCCCGTGAGCCTCGGCTCGAGGAGATCGTCGGACAAGGAGTGGAGCCCTGATGCGAGCGTGGATGGTCGACCGGCCGGGAGAGCCGTCGGAAGTTTTGAGCCTCACCGACGTCCCGATCCCAGAGCCCGGCCCGGGTCAGATCCGGGTCCGAGTAACCGCCGCGGGTATCGGTTTGCCTGACGTGCTCATGTGCCGTCACACCTACCCGTTAACGCCGACCAGCGCCTTCACTCCCGGACAAGAGGTCACCGGCGTCGTCAGTGCCGTGGGTCCGGACGTCGACATGGCCCTAGGGACGACGGTCATGTCGGTCACTAGCTTCATGGAGGGCAGCGGCTCGTTCGCCGAGGAATGCCTGGCTCCGGCACAATCGTCGTTCAGCGTTCCGACTGGCCTGGCCGACGTCGAGGCCGCCGGCTTCTGGATACCCCATCTCACAGCGTGGGTCGGTCTCGTCGACCGCGCTCATATCGAATCGGGTCAGTGGCTGGCCGTTCTCGGAGCGGCCGGGGGCAGCGGGATCGCCGCCGTGCAGCTCGGCCGGGCCTTCGGAGCCAAGGTGATCGCGGTCGTGAGCGACGAGGCACGGGCTGAGTTCTGCCGGGGCCTCGGCGCGGACGAGACCATCAACCATCGAGACGGCGACCTGGCCGGCCGCCTACGACAGATGACAGAGGGCCGCGGCGTTGATGCCGTCTACGACCCGGCTGGCGGACCCGTGGCCGAGGAGGCGGCGACAGCTCTAGCTCGTCACGGTCGGTTGCTGGCCGTCGGATTCGCGAGCGGGGCCTGGCCCAGGATCGAGACCCACAACCTGGTCGTCACCAATACGTCGCTGGTCGGCGTGTTCGCCGGTGGCTACAGCCGGGACGAGCTCGACGCCATCCATTCCGAGCTCTCCAATCTCGTCTCGTCGGGCCGGCTGCAGAACGCGGTCACCACCCACGTTCCCTTCGCCGAACTCCCTTCCGCTCTGCAGCGCCTTGCTGACCGGTCGGTCATCGGCAAAATGGTCATGTTCGTGTGAGCTCCGAAGCTCCCGATCTCGATGCCGAGAAGGTCGTCAACGCATGGCTTCCATGCAGAGCGGACTCAGTCGTGGTGACGCCCAGCTTGGTCAAGAAGCTGCGGTAATCGGTCTGCACCCACTCCTCGGCCAGCCGGCCCTCGTCGTTGTACCGGAAGATACCGATCACTTCCCACTCGAGGTGCTGCCCGGTGGGCTCGACTGGACCGATGGGCGAGTAGGTAAAGACCCCGGTGAAGTCTCCGGAAAACGTGGTGCGCGCCGCCAAGAAATTACCCTCCACGATGATCTGCTCACGGACAAGTCGACCGCTGAATGCGGCGCGCGGGGACGCGAAGTAAGCGTTCAGTTGATCGAAACTCAGTTCCCCCCCGGCGTGGAAGACGTAGTCCTGCGCAAAATAGGCACGAAGAGCGGCGGCGTCCTCACGAGCGATCGCATCATTGCCGATGTGGATCAGGTCGCGGGCCAGCGGACTGTCAGAGATGAAGCCAGGCATAGGTACCGCTTGATTCCCTGCCCGTCAGCAACAAGCATCGTTCACCGGATTGCATGGATAGTTCAGTTCGCGCCGTCCGTCGTCGCTCTGACTTGATCCGCGCTTCTCTGATGTCGTCAGGCAGCAGTACCGAGGGAACCCCGCCATTGGAACAAGGAAGAGCCGTCCCGCAGTCATGGCCAGGAATCCTTCTTGGATTGGGCGGCTATGACCGTTACGCTCCGTCCAAAACCACCTGCAGCTGACCTCCCAGTCGATTTCCTCATCGTCCTCTAACAGTGGATTCAGGTATTGACGGCGGCCGAGTTTCTCTCGCAGCATTGCCTCTTGTTTCGCTTCCGAACGCCGACTCACGACGACCTTTCTAGCTGGTGTTCCTGCACGGGTGTGATCCCATTTCGGGGCTTGGCCACGCACGTTTGGTACGGATCACTTCCCGGATCGCCAATCCCTCTGCCCCGCAAGTGACGAAGTGTCGCACCGTCCTGTACCGGTTAGGTGGCGGGTTCGTCCTCCGGATTGGCCGCTACCCGAGCAGCGTCGAGTGCCGCAAGGACAAGAAGTCAGCGTCATTTCCATCGGCATGGCCAACAGGAGGCGAGAACTCATGGCCACGTGCGAACACAAGGGCCGTCGCTACCAAGTGGCCCTCCTCGACATCGAACTCCACGGGGACCCGACAACCAAGACCCTCGTCGCCGCCTACCGGCGCTGGAATAGCAGCTGACCGCCCGTTTAGAACGCCAACTCGTTTACTCAGCCCGGTCGCGATTAGCCGGTTAATGCTACGACAACGCCCCCATGGAGTCGTTCTGGGGCTCCATGCAAATCGAGCTCCTCAATCGACAACGTTGGCGCACCAACCTCCAACTGGCCGTCGCCATGGCCGACTACATCGAGAACTTCTACAACACAGCCCGGCGTCACAGCGCCCTGAACTACCTGACCCCGATCGAATTCGAGGATCTACACTCAACCCACAACCACCAGGCCGCATTGTCATAAGCGCGGTCCACCGGATGGGGTCAAGCCCATGAAGAAGCGGGTCAGCGACACAACTCGTTGAACAGGATGGGGCTGGACGTTCGGATCGTCACGTCCCAGATTGGCGCCGACTTTTTCCCACCGCCTGCGTAGCCTCCGTGCCACTCGTCGCCAGCTCGCTCACGGTCAGGGACTCGAGTTCGGCGACCAGCGCACGGAGCCGGCGATCTGCGGCCACCAAAGGGCGCAGGCGCTCGGCCTCTTCTTGACTGAGGGTCCTCGTTACTTGGCGGCCACCTTCTTGGTGCATCCAGGTGGCGTAGGGGCCATGGAGGCGTGGCGGATCGGCCCGGCAGTGGCACCCCCGACGTTGGCACCGAGTCGAGCGCTCGACGATGGAGCCGGGCAGCACCGGGCCGATGGCCTCGATCTCGGCCACGATGGCCGCCCGACGTTGCGCTGTGGTTGGTCCCACGCCTCCAGCATCCCCGATCGGTGGACTTGATAAGAGTACAATTCAAGTCTATGGGCAGCGGCCGTCCGTCCATGCGGGAGCGCTCGGTGCTGAGCCAGCTCGAGCACTTCTGCCACCACGAGGGCCTCGGGACGGCGCTGCGCCCAGAGGTGATGGCGGCGTTCGTGGACCAGGCTCTAACGGGGCGCACTCCCTCGACGCGGGGACCTACCGCTCGGTGCTGCGCCACGTGGCCGGGCCTTCAGCGAAGTGGGCGGGCAGGCCGTTTTCGGCCTCGCCGGCCCCCTCGCCCTATGGACCAGAGGAGCGAAGAGCGCTGGTGGCGATGGCCATGGCGCAACCCAAAGCGTGGCGGCGCCACAGCGCGTTGGTGCTGATGGCTCTGGGCCTCGGGGCCGGACTGCGCGCCGGTGAGATAGCCGCCGCCACCATCTCCGACGTCATCGGGCGCCCCCCTTCGCTGCGCGTCAGCGCGGGGGCGGACGTCCGGCGCACCGTGCGCCTGCAACCTGAGTACGGGGCTCTGCTCGCTGCGCTGGTCAAAGAGACCGACGGCACTTTTTTGTTCCATCGCCAGAGCGTCGATCGCACCTACTACAACGTGGTCAACGACTTCTGCGCTCAACTGGTGCGCGATCCGGGCGCACCCAAGCTCTCGGCCAATCGGTGCCGATCCAGCTTCATCTGTGACCATCTGGCCGCGGGCACGTCCCTGTCGGTGCTGCTCGAGATGAGCGGGATCAAAGAGGTCGAGTCACTCCTGCGTTATGCCCGCCACGTCGACGGTGCCGCGCCTTCGAAGGCTGCACTACGCCACTGTCTGACGAGCGAACGCCCGTGAGCACAGGGCGAGCACTCCCCGCGGTCACCTCGCACCTGAGCGATGAGGCAATCTCCTTTGCCATCGACGTGGTCGACGCCTCGGAGGTGGCCGAGCACCTCGAGGCCCACTTGGCGCGCCGCACGGGCCGGCACCGCACTCTGTCGGTGCGCGCCTTGCTCGTTGCCCTCTTACTCCTCGCCATCGACGACCGACCGCTGCACGTAAAGGCGGCGACGAGACTGCTCTACTGCGCGCTCAGCGTGCAGTGGCGGAACGCGTTGGGCGTGGTGGGCGAGGCCAACACCAAAAAGAGCCTGCTGGCTCGCTATCGCTGCGTGCGCTACCTGTTCCATCTGGTCACTTCGGTGATGGATCCCTCCAAAGAGGCGAAGAACCGCGTTATCGACCAGCGGGCCCTCGACGCGTTGGCCAAAGAGCTGAGCGAGTCCGAAGTCGTGGCGCGAAAAGAACGCCTCGAATCGGTGGTCGCTGCCCTCCTTGAAGCCTCGGTCAAGGTGTGCACGAACGAGGAGCTGGCGCACTTCGACGGTTCGGTCGGCCTCGACGCCACCGTGGTCCCGCTTTACAGTCGCGGCCCGTCGGCCCGGGCGGGAACCTCAGCGAGTGACCCCGACGGCGGGTGGTATGTCAGAGAAGGCGACCACCGCGATGTCATCGGGCCCCAGGGAAAGAAGCTGCGCAAACTGTTCTGGGCCAACGAAGCCACCATCGTGTCGATGGGGCGAGCGCCCGGCGCGGTGCCCACCCATCCCAACCTCATCCTCGCCGCCTGCCTCAGCCGCCCCGGTGAGGACCCCGGCGGCACGGCCATGCGCTTGCTCTCCTCGGTGCGTGCTCGGGGCTACCCGGCGGGCTTCTTGGGAGCGGACCGGGGCTACAGCCAAGCCCTCCCGGCTCGCTTCCACCTCCCGGTGCGCTCGCTCGGCTACTCGGTGGTCATGGACTACAAGGGGACCGAGCTCGGGCGTCAGGCCAACAGCGCCGGTGCGGTCATGGTCGATGGGATGTTCTACTGCCCGGCCATGCCCGAAGACCTCGTCTCAGCCAGTGCTGATTTGCGGGAAGGAATCATCGACCGCCCAACCCACTCGGCGCGCATCGCGGCACGTCAGTCCTGGCGCCTGGTGCGCAAAGAAGGGCCCGACCAAGACGGCTATGAGCGCTTCGCCTGTCCGGCCCGAGGTGAGCATCCACACCTGTGCTGTCCGCTCCGGCCCGCTTCGGCCAAAAGAGCCCTCGGCAAGATCCCGGTGCTCGATCCCCCATCCGACCCACCCAAAGTCTGCACCCAGTCCGCCATCACCATCGCTCCCGATATCGGGGCGCGCCATCGCCAAGACTTGGCGTTCGGGTCGCCCGAGTGGGCTCGGACCTATGCCACCTATCGCAACACCATTGAGGGGACCAATGGGTATGTGAAAGACGCCGCACATGAATCCTTGGGTTCCCCTGGGCGCAGACGGGTGCGCGGCATCGCCGCCCAGAGCCTCTTCATGGGCCTTCTCCTGATGGCGGCCAACTTCCGCAAGATCGCCGCCTACAGGGACCTGGTCGAGAGCGACGAGGGGTCCAAGGTGCTCGAGCGAGCCCGGAGACGACGGATCAGCATCACCGAGCACCGGCCACCTCCGCCTGCAGGCATCTGAGCCGTCCCGCTGCCGCCCACCGGGGGCAGTGGCGCGCCCAATCGTCGCTCCGTCGCCCCTGATCTGCCTCTGAGCGACCGAACGGCGACATCCCGCGCGCGTGACATACCCGTCATCCATACTGGCAACGTCTCGCCGGCAGTTCTGTCGTTGCGATGGGGTCAGTTGTGTCACTGACCCGAAGCAGCCCCAACGGGATTCGAACCCGTGTCGCCACCTTGAGAGGGTGGTGTCCTAGGCCTCTAGACGATGGGGCCGAGCGGAGGTCGCCGTCACCGGGACGGCTTCCGCCGGGTGCTCGGGGGGAAGGACTCGAACCCTCAATAACTGGACCAGAACCAGCCGTGTTGCCGATTACACCACCCCCGAATAGGTGGACGCTCAGAATAGCCGAGCGCCCTCCCCCGGCCGCCCGCAGCCCTGACCGGGACCTTCGTTTTGAACATTCACGTTGCCTCATGGGAAACTGCTGGAACCCGGGGCGGGCCCGGACGTACTCGACGCGGTATGCGGAGGTAGGCGGATGCATCGTTGGTGGAGCGCGGCGGTCGTTGCCGCCATGGTTTCGGTCGTCCTCGCGGCGGTCACCCTCATGGGCACGGCCCCGGCCGGCGCCAGCTCGGCCCTCTCGGTCCACGTGACGCCGAGCAAGGGCCTGGTCAACAGCCAGAGCGTGGTGGTGTCCGGCCGCGGCCTGGCCAAGACCTACCACGGCAAGGCCGACAGCTGGTTCATCACCGAGTGCAACGCCGACGTCCAGGGCGAGCTGAACGCCACCGCCGACGAGAAACACTGCGACATCAGCCTCGCCAAGCAGCTGACCGTTTCCGCCAAGGGCACCTTCTCCACCCACTTCGCGGTGGCCACCGGCGTCGTCGGCGACGGCTATTGCGGGACCGCGGGTCACCTCTCCTGTGTGATCGGCGTCGGCACGGTCCAGAGCCAGGGCACCGTCGTCCGCATCACCTTCAAGGCCCCAACCACCTAGGCCAAGGAGGTCCGGCGCCACCCTCAGGCGTCGTGCAGCCACTCCAGGTGGTCGTAACCGATGACGCGGCCGAAGCCCACCGCCACCGTCTCCTTCAAGAAATAGGGCACGGTCGACCAGCCCGAGATGGGCGAGTCCTGCGTCGGCGTCGGTGACGGTGCGAACCCCTCGTCCGAGGCGATGGCCAGGGAGCGGTCCTCGTGGAAGGGGTCGGTGGTCACCAAAATCTCGTGCACGCCGTGCGCCTTGAGTTCCGGCGTCGCGTCGGCGATGTTCTCGTAGCTGTCGTTGCCCCCCGCCTCGAGGATGTTCGCCTGCGGGATGCCCTGGCCGGCGAGATACATCTTGCCCACCTCCGACTCGGTATAGACGTCCCCCGGCCTCCGGCCGCCGGTCACGACGATCAGATGCGCGTATCCCTGCCGGTAGAGCTTGAGCGCCTCGTCGAGCCGGGCTTTGAGGTCGTTCGTCGGCGTCCCGTTGTACTCGGCCGCTCCCATGACGAGGATGGCGCCGGCCGAGTGCGCATCGTACTGCCGCGACGTGAGCCACACCTGGACCAGCGTCACGGCGAAGTAGAGGACGATGGCCAGCACGATCAGGGCGACGACGCGCAGCGCCAGCCGGATGGGCCCGAACAGCATCAGCCGGTGAGAGCCAGCCGGTCGAGGGCGGCCGCCAAGCGGTGGAGCGTCTCGTCGCGGCCCAGCACGACCAGCGAGTCGAAGAGCGGCAGCCCCCTGGTGCGGCCCATGACCGCCACCCTGATCGGCGCCTGTGCCTTGCCCAGCTTGCGGTCGACCGACGCGGCGATGGCCAGCGTGGCCGCGTGGAGCGCGTCCACGTCCCAGGGGCACGACTCGTACGCCGCCAGCGCTTCGGCCAGGATCCGCGGCGCCAGCTCGTCGCCCGCCACCGCCTTCTGCCAGCTCTCCTCGTCGTCGGGCCGGCCACCCAGGAACAGGAAGTCCACCAGCTCGGGCACCTCGCTCAGCACGGCCACCCGCTCCTGGGTCACGGCGGCCAGCGCCTCGAACGCCGCCGCGTCGAATCGCTCCGGCGGCCAGGCCGGCGGATCCACCGCGGGGGCGCCCGTGTCCGGGTCGTGCCAGCCGCCGGGTGCCCACCCCCCCGGCACCGGGTCGACCCACGGGCGCGCGGCGTCGACGAACTCGTCCACGGTGAGCGCGCGGATGTAGACACCGTCGATGTGAGCCAGCTTCTTCACGTCGAAGAAGGCCGGCGAACGCTGCACGTCCTCCAGCCGGAACCGCTCGATGAGGGTCTCCAGCGGCACGATCTCCTCGTCGCCCGGGCTCCAGCCCAGCAGGGCCAGATAGTTGCGGAAGGCCGACGGCAGGTAGCCCTGCTCCCGGTACGTCTCGACCGCCACCGGGTCGCGGCGCTTCGACAGCTTCTTGCCCTGCTCGTTCACCAGCAGCGGAAGGTGGGCGTAGGCCGGGAGCGCCAGCGCACGGTGCTCGGCGGCGTTGAGCGCGTCCCACAGCATGATCTGGCGCGGCGTGGTCGGCAGCTGGTCCTCGCCCCGGATGACGTGCGAAATGGCCATGGTGCGGTCGTCCACCGCGTTGGCCAGCACGAAGAGCGGCTTGCCGTTGCTCTTCACGCAGATGAAGTCCTCCAGCGCCCGCTGGGGGAACTCCACGTCGCCACGCACGAGGTCGTGCACCATGACCACGCCTTCGTCGGGCGTGCGGAACCGCAGTGCCCGGCCCTCGCCCCGCGGCAGCCCGAGATCACGGCAATACCCGTCGTAGCCCGGCGTGGGATCGCCCGCCGCCGCCCGCGCCTTGGTCCGATCGTCAATCTCCTCCCGGGTGCAACCGCACGGCGTAGAGCGCGCCGCTGTCCCATAGCGCCTCGATGGCGACCTGGTGCGTCTCGTCCTGCTCCGACTGGAAGTACGGCCCCTCGTCCGGAGCCATGCCGAGCCAGTCGAGGGCCGTAATGATGCCGTCGGTCCACTCTGGCCTGTTGCGCGCCTCGTCGGTGTCTTCTATCCGCAGCACGAAGGTCCCCCCGTGCCGGCGCACGAAGAGCCAATTGAACAGCGCGGCCCGCGCGCTCCCCACGTGGAAGTACCCGGTCGGCGACGGTGCGAAGCGGGCCCGGGGCGGGGTGGGGGGATCAGCCATGCGGTGCGGCGGCGCACCCCGGCGCCGGCGGAGTCCAGGGAAAGTGGCGGGACGTCAAGCACTGCCTCGGGCTAGATCGACCGAAGGTGACACTATTCACGGGCTCTGCCTCCCTCTCCGCCGATACGTGCTTGTCACACCCAGTAGGCACACTGGCGGGCATGATCGCATCGCGCCGTGGGTCGATTCGAATCGGATCGGCCAAGCTCGTCGTCGACGGCACGGACGAAACCATCTGCCGCAAGGCGACATTCTCCCTCTCGCCAGGTCGTGCCAAGGCCCGAGTCCTCGACCGCTTGGTCACCCTCTCGCGTGAGGTCTACAACGCCGGGCTGGCGGAGCGTCGGGGCGCCTGGCAGCTCGAGCACCGTCGGGTCAGCCTGTTTGATCAGTATCTTGGCGAAATCCGCGAGTTGCGCACGCTCCGGCCCGACATCACCCGCTTTGGTAATCAGCCGATCCGCGGCGCCCTCTCGCGCCTCGACGAGGCCTTCGGGGCCTTCTTCCAAAGGGTGAGGGCCGGTGAGACCCCGGGCTACCCGCGATTCAAGGGCCGCGGCAGGTTCCGCACCATCTTTTACGACGAGCCGGAGAACTGGGCCGTGCGAGGAATGGAAACGGACAGCCCGGCCCTCTACCTTCAGGGCGTCGGCGAGCTCCCCTTGTCGAAGAGCGCGGCCTGCCAAGTCAACCGGTTCATTGGTCGCGGTGGGGATCTCAGGACGCTCACCATTACAAAGAGCGGGTCCGGAGCCTGGAGGGCCTGCGTCGGGTTCCGGGGCGTCTCGGTCATACGAGGGCCCGAGAACCACCAGGTCGCAGCGCTTGACCGCGGAGTGGCGGTCACCGCCGCCCTGCCCGACGGGACCCATCTCTCCGTGCCGCCGTTCCTCGCCACGGCCCGCGACTCCATCGCCCTCCTCCAGCGCGAGCGGGCGAGGTACCCGCTCCGATCCACCGAATGGAAGCAACTGAACAAGAAGATCGCCAAGGCCTACGCCAGCGCCCAGCACAAGAGCGAGAACTGGGCCCGTCACACGGCCAAGGAGATCGTGGCCCGCTACGGGGTGCTTGCGCTTGAGGACCTCAGACTCACCAACATGACTAAGTCGGCCAAAGGGACCAGAGAGCGGCCCGGGAAAGGGGTGGCAGCCAAGAGAGCATTGAACCGGAGCCTGCAAGAAGCAGCACTGGGCAGGTTGGCCTGGTGGATCTGTGTCAAAGCGGAAGAAGCTGGGCGCAGGGTCTACATGGTCGACCCAACCAACTCCTCGCGCGAGTGTGTGGCCTGCGGCCACACCGCCAGGGAGAACCGCCACCGCTCCCAATTCTGCTGTGTTCGGTGCGGGCACCGCGAGCACGCGGACACTAACGCTGCCCAGGTGCTCACCGCCCGTGGGGAGGCAGCCGATGCGGCTTGGCGGGGCGCCGGGTGTCCGATTCTGGTCCGACCCGCGCCACGCCATCTGCGGCGACACCGAGGCGGCGACCGCAGTGCCGACAGCAGCATCGAAGCACGGGCCGGGTCGGCTCGTTACGCAGCAGTCGAGTAGCTCGCGCTGTTTAATTTGCGGCAGATCCTCAGTCTTCCTCTATGGAAATCGCGCCGGTGGGGCAGCCGTTGACCGCCTCGCGCAGGCGCTCGCGGTACTCCTCGGGCGGGTGCTCGTTGAGCACGTAGAGGTAGCCGTCGTCGCGCACCTCGAAGACCTCGGGCAGGATGCCCATGCACACGGCGTTGCTGGCACACTCGTCGAAGTCCACGACGACCTTCACGGAAACCTCCTGGTCAGGGCTGGCTGGCACCGCCGAGCATATCGGCCGGTGCCCGGGGCCTCAGGGCCGTTCCGCGCCGACGACCCACATGGAGAAGAACTGGGAGCCCCCACCGTAGGCCTGGCCGAGGGCGCGCCGGGCGTCAGGCACCTGGTGCTCGCCGGCCAGACCCCGCACCTGCAGCGCCGTCTCGAGGAAGCGCAGCATGCCCGAGGCGCCGATCGGGTTGGACGACAGCACGCCGCCCGAGCAGTTCCACGGGATGTCGCCGTCCTCGATCATGGACGTGGCCCCGGCGTCGGTCAGCTTCCAGCCGTCACCCTCGTCACAGAAGCCGAGGTTCTCCAGCCACATGGGCTCGTACCAGCTGAACGGCACGTAGACCTCCGCCATGTCGAAGTCGGCCCGCGGGTTCGTGATGCCGGCCTGGCGGTAGACGTCGGCCGCGCAGTCCTTGCCCGCCTGGGGGTTGACCTGGTCCCGGCCGGCGAACATCGTCGGCTCCGAGCGCATGGCCATGCCGTGGATCCACGCCGGTGGCCGACCCGTCTCGGCGGTGGAGGCGCCCGCCGCCCGCTCCGACCCGAGGACCATCGCGGCGGCGCCGTCGGAGGACGGGCACGACTCGAGATAGTGCAGCGGGTCCCACAGCATGATCGACTCCTCCACCTTCTCGAGGGAGATGTCGGGCAGGTGCAGGTGGGCGTACGGGTTCTTCAGCGCGTGCAGCCGGTCCTTCACGGCCACCTTCATGCCGATGTAGCTCGGCGCGCCCGAGCGGTACATGTAGGCCCGGATGATCGGCGCGAAGTAGCCGCCGGCGCCGGCCAGGAGCGGGGCCGAGAACGGCTGCGGCACCGACAACGCCCACATGGCGTCGCTGTCGCTCTGCTTCTCGAAGGCCACCGTCAGCACGCGCTGGTGCACGCCCGACGTCACCAGGTGCGAGGCCACAATGGCGGTCGACCCGCCGACCGAGCCCGCGGTGTGCACGCGGAACATCGGCTTGCCCACCGCGCCGAGGGCCGACGCCAGGTAGAGCTCGGGCATCATGACGCCCTCGAACATGTCGGGTGCCTTGCCCACGACCACGGCGTCGATGTCGGCGAAGCCCAGGCCGGCGTCCTCCAGGGCGGCGAGGGCCGCCTCGCGCACGAGGCCGGCGATCGACACGTCCTCCCGCTTGGACTTGGCCACCGTCTGGCCCACCCCGATGACTGCGCAGCGCTCCGCCATCACACCCCCTCCAGAACGGCGACCAGGTTCTGCTGCAGGCAGGGGCCGGAGGTGGCGTGCGCCACCGCCCGGTCGGCCTGGCCCGACCAGATGGCCCGGGCCGCCTCGCCGATGCGGATCAGGCCGGCCGACATCATCGGGTTGGCCGCCAGCGCCCCGCCCGACGGGTTGACGGAGACGCCGTCGCCCAGCCCGAGCGCCTCGGTCAGGATCAGCTCCTGGTGGGCGTAGGGCGCGTGCAGCTCGGCCACGTCCACCTTCTTGGCCCCGACGCCCGCCTTCTGGCCCGCCAGCGTGGTCGACGGTGACACGGCCAGGTCGCGGGCACCGAGTGCGTGCGTCTCGATGCGATGGTCGATGCCCGTGATGAAGGCTGGTCGCTCGCACCACTCGTACGCCTTGTCCCCGGCGGCCAGCACGACGGCGGCGCAGCCGTCGGTCAGTGGCGGCAGCGCGTGGCGGCGCAACGGCGCCACCTCGTAGTCCTCGGCCAGCAACTCCTCGGGCGAGCGGTCGTAGGCCACCTGCGCCTTGGGGTTGTTCAGCGCCGAGCGGCGCGAGCGGCTGGCCACGGCCGCGAAGTCGGCCTCGGTCGCCTTGCCCTGGTCGATCAGGGCCTGCGCCTGCAGCGCGGCCAGCGACGTCGGGTCGGGCCACAGGGGGGCGAGGTAGTACGGGTCGAGCTGCACGGCCAGGATCTCGCCCAAGACACCCATCGACGAGCGCCCGAAGGCGTACACCAGTGCGGCGTCGATCTCGCCCTCCTGGAGCAACACCCACGCCTCGTAGAGAGCCCAGGCTCCGTCCATCTCGACGTGGGACTCGGCCCGGGGCGGCCACACGCCGACGGCATCGAGCGCGGCGACGAAGGAGAAGGGGCCGCCGATCAGGTAATCGGTCGAGCCGGAGCAGATGAAGCCCACGTCGTCTTTGGTGATGCCGATGTTGCCGAACACCTCGGCCACCACTGGCATGAGCATCTCGACCTCGTTGCGCTGGTCCTCGCGCCGCACGTTGTCGTACTGGGCGAAGGACACGACGCCCACCGGCCGCGAGCCCGAGACCAGCTCGGGGAAGCCGCTCACAGGTACTCCTTGTACGTCTCGTAGTCGGCGTCGGGCTCGCCGGTGGGACGGAAGTACTTCACCGAGGCCAGTGTCGGCCCCAGCTCCTCGGGCGGCACCCAGACCGCCTCGACGCGGAGGCCCATGCGCACCTCGTCGGTCGCGATCTCCTGGAGCAGGCCCATGAACGACAGGTTCGCCCCGTCGAGGAGGATCTGGCCGCAGATGTAGGGGATCTCGATCGACTGGCCGGCGAAGGGGACGTTCACCACGCAGTAGGTGGTGACCGTGCCCGTGTTGGGCAACTCGACGACCTCGTCCGTCGGCACGCCGTCGGTCGGGCACGATCCCCGCGACGGGATGTAGACCTTCTGGCACTTCGGGCAGCGCTGGCCGATGAACTTGCCCTGCTCGTACCCGTGCAGGTTCTTGCCCATGGCCACGCCCAGCGGTGAAGACGTAGTCGAGGCGGGTGGTCGCCGCCATCATGGTCACCGGTTCGTGCTCGCTCACGATGCTCCCCCGACCGCCACGAAGTGGCTGATGTCCTTGACGTGGCCCACCCGCTCCGATTCCGGCGCGAACTCGGGGCGGACCCGCATGCCGGTCGAGACCTCGTCGGGCGAGGCCGCCGGCAGCACGTGCAGGAACGACGTGTCGGCGCCGTCGAAGCGCACCAGCACCCAGGCGAACGGCGTCTGCAGCGGGTGCTTGGGCCGGGGGCGGGCCACCCACGACCATGAGGTCACCGTCCCCTCGGGCCCGACCTCGACCACGCCCGAGGTCTCCTCGCCGGTCTCGGGGTCGTACTCGGTGGGCGGCACAATGACCTTGCCGCCGCTGCCCGTGGTGCCGACGACCCGGCCGTCGCGCAGGCCGGTCAGGAAGGCGCCGATCACCGGGCCCACGGAGCGCACGAAGGGGTACTCCAGGACGTGGTCGGCCGTGTAGTTCACCGCCGCGTCTGCCATGTCACCTCCCCGGTCGGCCCGGGCTCGGGCCCCGGGGTGAAACTAGAACAGATTCCAGTTCTGTGCCAAAGAGCCCAAAGAGCCCAAGGAGTGGGGGCGGGCGGGTCAGTCGGACAGGCTCGACAGGTCGACCCCGGCCAGCAACTGCTCAATGAAGGCGCGGTCGTTCAGGATCGGCATCTCCGAGACGAACATGCGGCCGTAGCGCTCGAAGTACATGAGCTGCTTGGCCAGCAGGAAGGTGCCCCGGTCGAACTCCGACATCAGGCCGCCCGAAGCGTCGGCCAGACGGCGCACCTTGCGCTGGGTGCGCAGCCGCCGGAGGATGGCCCGCACGCTGCGCTGGTGCGCCTCGATCCCCTGCGCCTTGGCCATCTGCAGCTGAATGTCCTGCATGATGCCGGCCAGGCTGACCTCGCCGAAGGGCCGGGTGAGCGCCGGCTCCATGATGGAGCGGAAGAACGCGGTGAGCTCGTCGTCGGACAGGCCGACCGCCACGCCGATGGCCGGCCCGTAGACGTCGGTGATGTGTTTGGTCACGACCGGCCAGGCCGCCTCGTCGCCCATGGCGGCCGCCAGCAGCGAAATGAAGAAGCGGTGGGTGGAGGGATCGAGCCGGCCGACGATGCCCCAGTCGATGACGCCGATGCGGCCGTCGCGCAGCAACATCATGTTGCCTGCGTGCACGTCGCCGTGGAAGGCGCCCCAGCGCACCGTGGTCAGGAAGAAGGCCCGCATGACCTCCTGCACCAACGGGGTCGGATCGATGCCGAGGTCAGCCACCTGGGCCAGGTCGTCGATGGGCACGCCGTCGAAGAACTCCATCGTGAGCACGTTGCGTCCCGAGAGGTCGAGGTGGGGCTCGGGCACCGCCATGAGCTTCAGGTCGAACTCGTTCTGCAGGCGGCGGAAGTGCACGAGCGAGCGCGCCTCGTTGCGCAGGTCCATCTCCTCGCCGATCTGGACGCGGAAGCCGTCGAGCAGCTGCAGCGTGGACCCTGCCATCTGGTCGCCCGTCTCGCGGACGAGGATCTCGAGCAACGGCTGCATGAGATCGAGATCGGTCGCCACCACGTACTCGATCTCGGGGCGCAGCACCTTGACCGCTACCGTGCGCCCGTCGAGCAGTCGCGCCTTGTGCACCACCGCGATCGACGCCGTGCCGATCGGCCGGGGGTCGAACTCGGCGAAGGCGTCGTGCAGCGACATCCCGAGGTCCTCCTCGACCCGCTGGCGCACGTCGGGGAAGGGGACGGCCGGGCCGGTATCGAGGCAGGCGCGGAACTCGTCGGCCACCTCGTCGCCGAACATGCCGGGGGACGAGGCGATGATCTGGCCGAACTTCATGAAGGTGCCGCCCAGGTCCTGGAAGCTCTTGCGCAGCGGGCGGGCCAACTGGGCCGCCGGCAGCACGCCCTGGCGGATGTGCACCAGCTGGCGGATGGCGGTGGGCGTGAAGTGGAGCCCGACCACCTTGGCGATGGTGCGGCCGCGGCGGATGAGCTCGCGCCGCGTCGGCTCGGGCAGCCGGCGCGGGTAGATGCGCGGCACGTCCTCGGTCAGCGGCCGCGGCGTGACGGGCGCGCGCGCCTGGCCGCGAGGGTGCGCGCTCGGACGCGGCGGGGGTCACCGCGTCAGGGTAGGCGAGCCGGTCTCCGCCAACACCTTTCCGCTGGTGGGTGCGCTAGGAGAAGCCGTTCTCCAGGGCGCCCAGGGCCGCCTTGTAGGTGTCGCCGAAGATGGGCGCCATCTCGTCGGGGGTGACGGCGTAGGCCCATGTGACCTTGGACCCCTTCGCCGGCCGGCTCCACCGAAATGGTGGCGGTGTGGCTGTCGATCGGGCACGCCGTCGACGACCGAGTACGAGATGGTCCGCGTGGCGTCGTCGGCGAGAGCAGCCGCTCGCGGATCTCCATGCCGAACATGCCGATGACCCGATCGTCGCCCTCGAGCCGGAACGACTCGATGCCGGGGAAGAAGTCGGCGATACCGCCGAAGTCCCCGACGCGCTTCCACACCTCGTCGGGCGCCGCCGCCACCGTGACGTCAACTGCCCCTTCTGCCATTGCTGCCTCCTCGTTCCGGGAGGTCCCCCAACCTCGAGCCGCCGGTACAGTACAACCGACCCGGTCCCCTCCGCTCGGACCGGCAGAACAGAGAGGAGCCCGACGGTGGAGACGCGTACGATCGGTTCGCTCAAGGTCAGCGTGGTCGGACTGGGCTGCAACAACTTCGGCGGGCGCATCGGGCGCACCGAGACCGCCGCCGTGGTGGGCGCCGCGCTCGATGCCGGCATCACGCTCTTCGACACGGCGGACATCTACGGGGGCACCAAGAGCGAGTCGTATCTCGGCGCCGCGCTGGGCGCGCGGCGGGACGAGATCGTGCTGGCCACCAAGTTCGCCGGCGCCTACGAGGGCCACGAGGGTGGCGCCTCGCCGGCCTACATCCGCAGGGCCGTCGAGGACAGCCTGACCCGCCTGGGCACCGACCGCATCGACCTCTACCAGCAGCACATGCCGGACCAGAAGACGCCGATCGCCGAGACCATCGGCGCGCTGAGCGAGCTGGTGGCCGAGGGGAAGATCCGCGAGTTCGGCTGCTCCAACTTCACCGCGTCCATGCTCCAGGAGGCCGCGGCGGCCGTGCCGGCCGGCGGGACCGGCTTCGTCAGCGTGCAGAACCAGTACAACATCCTCTACCGCGACCCGGAGAACGGCGTGCTCGAGGAGTGCGATCGCACCGGGATGGCCTTCCTGCCCTACTTTCCGCTGGCCGCCGGATTGCTGACCGGCAAGTACCGCGCCGGCGAGCCGCTCCCCGAGGGCAGCCGGCTGACCAACATGGGCGACGCCGCCGCCAGCCAGCTGAGCGACGACCGGCTGGCCAAGGCGGCCGCCCTGGACGAGCTGGCCCGCGGCGAGGGCCACACCGTGCTGGACCTGGCCTTCGGGTGGCTGCTCTCCCGCCCGGCGGTCGCCTCGGTCATCGCCGGGGCCACCCGCCCCGAGCAGATCGCGGCCAACGTCGCCGGCGGCGAATGGCGCCCGAGCGACGAGGTGCTGGCCCGGGTCGACGCCATCGCCCCGCGTGCTAGGGGCCGGACGCCTCGGCGTGCGCCGGGGCCACGCGGCGGCCGCAGTGGGGACGGACCGGCGCCAGGTGCACCAGCAGGTTGTAGGTGACGAGCGCGATGGCCACGTGCATGCACAGGAGCACGGCCACCGCCTTGGCCGGCGCCCCCTTGGACAGGATGTAGACGTCGGGCAGGAAGAGCACCAGCGTCACGGCGATGGCCAGCCGGAAGAAGAGCCAGCGCGGCGCCGAGCAGCAGCGCGCCACCACCGGCCAGGCGGCGCAGGCGATGAGCACGCCGATGACCGTGAGCCGGGCGTAGTCGTGGAACTGGAAGTGGACGTAGCCCTGGGTGGAGGGGAACACCCGGGTCCCGACGGCGACAATGGCGGCGTCGGCCAGCAGCGAGAGCGCGAGCGCCAGGACGGTGGCCAGCACCACCCGCCCCCACGCGGGCGGGCGGTGCGGGGGGTGGAAGTCGATGCGGGCCCACGTGACGGCGCGCCCGACCGGGCCGGAGGACGGGAGAGGAGTCATGTCGCCGAGGAGTGGAACGGTAACGGACGCCGCTTCTTCTGACCCGTCGCCTCGTGCCTCTCCGGGCCACGCGGGCGGGTGGCCAGGTCTCCCGGGCGAGGGGACGACTAACTCCCGTCCGCCTGCATGACGGCCGCCTCGACGATCTGGATGTCCGGTGGCTGAATGGCCAGCGGCCCCCCGGCCACCGGCACCTGCCACACCATGGACAGGTAGGGCGTCGGCTGCAACGTGGAGCCGCCGGCGCAGGGCGGGTAGCCCGTGATGGCGAGCGGCATGGTGGCCGAGGCGGACGCCGTCCCCGCACACGGCGACGCGGCGGTGCCACTGCACCAGCGCGCCGTACGGCATGGGCACCTTGGTCAGGGTGGACGGGAGGATGTAGAAGGCGGCCGCCAGGACCTCGCCGCCCGACGGCGTCGCCGCGTACAGCAGGCCGTCCACGGCGTCGGGGTCGAGCGTGCGCTTGGCCGCGGCGTTGGCCGCCACGATCTGCGGGTTGACGTAGTACACGACCGGGTAATCGGTGGGCGACGCCGGCTCGTACCCGGCGGCCTCCGCCTTGGCCGGGGTCGGGTACTGCCCGGCCGCCGCGCTCGTCTGCTGCACGTACTGCTCGGCGCCGATGTCCTCGGCCGACGTGAGACGCGCCGCGCACCCGCTCTCGGCCATGTGGATGTCGGCCGGGCCGTTGTTGCCGTCGGCCAGCAGCGTCTCCGCCTCCGTCTGCGGCAGCGCGGGCCCGGTGTAGGTCCAGTTGGGCTTCGTTACGTTGAACCCGGCCGCCGCGCTGGCGTCAGCGCCGTTCATGTCCATCCCGTTGGTCCCGCTCATGATCATGTAGGGCGAGTTGGCCAGGTCCAGGCCCGAGATCTTCAGCCCCACCTGGTTCGGGCGGCAGGTGTCCGCGCTGATGGCCTGGGTGCCCGACGCCATGGACCCCGTGCTGTCCATGTCCATGCCCGACATGGCCATGGTGGTCGACTCCGACGGCGCCGGCGGGTAGGTGGCGCTGAGGGCAAGCGCGGCGCCGAGCGCGGCCACCCCCAGGGTGGCCAGGGCCGGGGCGCGTCGCACCACGGCGGCCGCCGGCGAGCGCCACTCCTCCCGGGTCGCGAGGGCCAGCGGCATCATGGCGACCGCCAGCAGGATCACCAGCGGCCCGGTGTTGGGGTCGGTGTCCGAGCCGCTGAACACGTCGCCCAGCAGCCCCTGCCCGGCAATCCAGAGCAGGAGGGAGAACAGCGCGCCGGCGACCAGGAACCACTCGGCCCGGCGCGCCACCAGCGGGCCCAGGCCGATGACGACCGAGACCAGGGCCAGGATCCACGCCGTCTGCGTGCCGGTGGTCGAGAACTGGTGGCCCAGGCTGGTCAGGAAGTGGGCGTACCAGCTCGGCTCCCCCTGGGCCATGCCGACGACGGCGCTCGAGACCGACGTCTGTGTCCGGTTGTCGGGGAACAGGAACAGCACGGCGGCCAGCGACCAGAACCCGGCCCACACCGCCAGGGGCGTCACCGAGCGCCCGATGCCCTGGGCGGCGGCCGACGACGCGACGCCGGTCGGCTCTCCGACGCCGGCGCGGGCCGGGGCGGCGCGCGGCCAGGCCATGAGGCCGAGCAACCCGTACACGAGGACGCTGCCGGGCGCGCCGGTCAGCGCGGTGGCCGTCCCGGTCAGCATCATGCCCAGGCCCTCCCCGAAGAACCACACGCCGAGGACCCAGGCGAAGGACACCGCCAGCGCCGGCCGCACCGTCGGCCGGTAGAGGAGCCCCACGCCGATGAAGAGCTGGATCAGCGCGAAGAGCGTGTTCCAGACCGCGATGTCGGGCGCCAAGAAGTTCCCGACGTGCGTGATGAGGTCGCCGACGACGAACGGCTGCCCCTGGGCGTTGGCCAGGATGTTGGCCTGCACGAAGCCGCGGCCGAACATGAAGGGCTGGAACTGCAGGGCGGCGTCGAGGACCCAGAACAGCCCCAGGGCGATCTGCAACGCCCGCTGCGACGGAAGGGCGAGCGGGAAGCGGCGGGGCGTCGCCGGGCCGGTTCCCGACTGGGCCGCGTCCGCGTCGTTCTCGTCCGAGAGTTCGTCCACGTCCATGGCTGGTCCACCGACCAGGCTACCGGCCGGGTTCGGGCCGTTCGGTTCAGGAGGGCAGCTGGAAGTCCTGGGTGATGCAGTCGGTCGGCGTGGCCGCCTTCGCCACCTGCTGGCCCGACAGCAGGTTGTCGTACACTTCGAGCGTGGTGCCGTTCAGGCAGGTGTAGGAGGGCACGTTCGACTCGAAGTGGGTCACCGTCCCGTCGGTGCTGAGCGTGGCCACCTGACTCGACGGGATGGCCGTCAGCACCACCGTGGTGCCGTCGTACACGGCGGTGGTCGTCGGCACCGTCGTGGTCGGGGTCGTCGCCGCTGCCGGTGGCGCCGTCGGGGTGGTGGTGCCCGAGGCCGTGGGCGTGGTCGACGAGCTCCCCGAGCCGGTCGCCGGGGCCGCCGCTGCCGGGGGGCTACCCGGGGTCGGGGTCGGAGTCGGGGCCGTTGCCGTCGCCGTTGCCGGCGAGGGCGCCGGCGCCGCGCCCGGGCTGGACGACGTGGCCGCCGGGCCGGTGCCGCCGGGCCCGCCGGGCGAAATTCCGTCCAGCGCCGCGATCAGCTGCGCCCCGTCGCTCTCCATGCCGAGGGCCCAGATGCCCACGCCACGCGCGCCGAACCAGGAGGCCATCTGGTCCGCCTGATAGAGCCCGTACTCGCCCTCGTAGTACGACTCGTGCCACTGGTTGCCGACCTGGTAGCTCGTCCATTCCGTCCCGGTGACCGGGTCCCAGTACTCGGGGCCGTTGCCCTGGGCCTGCGACTCCGCGATGTCGTTGGCCCCACCGGTCGCCGCGGCCGCCATGGTGCCGTTGTCGGTCGGCCAGTCGATGCCGAAGAAGGGCAGGCCGAGGATGACCTTGGAGGCCGGGACGACGGAGGTGTACTGCTTGAGGGTGGTGAGGCTGCTGAAGGCGCCGCTCGTGAGCGGCGACGCCCCGGAAGGCGAGCCGGCCAGGTTGAGCTCGTAGTCCATGACGAAGAAGGCGTCCACGAACGGAGCGAGCGCCGGGATGTCGTAGAACCCGTCGGCGTCGCCGGCCGACGAGGCGTAGGTGTCCATGGTGATCTGCCAGTGCGGGTTCGCCGCCCGCAGGGCGCCCGACACCGCCTCAATGAGGCCGGTCAGGCCGGCCTGGTCGCCGCTGCCATCGCCCTCGAAGTCGAAGTTGACGCCATCGAGCGACTTGGCCTGCAGCAGCGGGATGAGCGCGGACGACAGCGTGGTGGCCGCGGTGGGCGATGAGGTGAGTGCGTCGAGCGAGCCCTGGTCGAAGTCGTTGACCGTGAGCACGACCCGTTCGCCTGCCTCATGGGCCCGGGTGATGAGGTCCGACAGGTCCTGGCTCTCGAAGCCGTCCCAGCCGGGCCCGCTCTCGTCGAGCGAACCGTCGGGGTTTACGCCGATGGCGAAGTAGTCCAGCGTGGACAGGCCGGTGATGTCGAAGAGGGGCGACTGGGTCAGCGTCCAGTACGGCGCGAAGGCGAAGTTCTCCCGGGCGGCCAGCGGCGGTTGGTCCGCCACCGAGGCCGGAGCGGCCGCCGGAGCCGTGGTGGCCGCCGGCAGCTGGAGGTCCGACGTTGCGCCCAGCTCTTCGACCGCGTTGCCGCCGGAGTCGGTCAGCAGCGCGTCCACCGGCGCCGCTCTGTGGTGGGCGTGCCGTGACGCCGCGGCGGAGCGGTGGTGGGGCACGGCCAGGGTCGTGCCACCGAGGCCGAACACGAAGCCTCCGCAGAGCATGAAGAGGAAGAATGCGCCGGCCACGCAGGCGGACGCGGACCGCCGCGCCCGAGCAACCGCGCTCGCAGCTCCCCTCCCCACTCCCGACCGGTTCGCCCTCCTGACGAGGTGGGCCAGCTTCCCCACTCCCGACCGGTTCGCCCTCCTGACGAGGTGGGCCAGCTTCTCAGCCAGCACCATCCCCCGGGAAACAGCGCATCCCCGGTGTTTCTCACGGTTCCGGGCGAAGACGCACCGTATCGGCGTTTGCCACCCCTCCCGCCGGGGATGGGCGTTGCAACCCCTTCACCAGGGGACATATGCGACCGATGAAACCTGGGGTATGAAACCAGGGGTGGAGGACTGCTACGACGAGCGCACTCCCGGCAGACCGCGGGGCGTGTCCGACGGCGGATGACCTGCCCGGCTCCCTGGTCGACCCGGCCGCCGACATGGCCCGCTGGTGGCTGGAGTCCGGCACGCTTACCCCGTCCGAACGCGCCCAGGCCACGCGGCTCCACCACCTGACGGCCGATCCGGACTCGCTCGCCTTCGCCATGGCCTTCTGCGACCGGGTGCTGCGCCCCGAGTCGCCCCGCGTGGCGGCGCGCCAGCTGCGGCGACTGGTCGCGGCGGGGCAACCTCGCTTCCTCTCCCCGGCCGACCGCGCCCTCCTTCGCTTGGGCGCCCGCCTGTCCTCGTCGTTCCCGGGCGCCGTCATGCCCCTGGCCCGACGCCGCCTGCGGGCCATGGTCGGCGACCTCCTGGCGGACGCCACCGACCCGGCGCTGCGCCGGCACCTGGCCGGGCTGCGCGCCGAGGGGTTCGGGGTCAACGTCAACCTGCTGGGTGAGGCCGTGCTCGGGCACGCCGAGGCGGCCCGTCGTCGAGCCGACGTCATCGCCCTCATGGCGCGCCCCGACGTCGACTACGTGTCGGTCAAGGTGTCGTCGGTCTGCGCGCAGCTCAACCTGTGGTCGTACGCGGACACGCTCTGGCGAACCAAGGCTGCCTTGCGCGACATCCTCAGCGCCGCCAACACCACGCCGCCGACCTTCGTCAACCTCGACATGGAAGAGTACAAGGACCTGGCGCTCACGCTCGATGCCTTCACCAGCCTGCTCGACGAGCGCGAGCTCTTGGGGCTCGAGGCGGGCATTGTGCTGCAGGCCTACCTCCCCGAGTCGATGACTGCGCTCCAGAGGCTCTGCTGCCTGGGCCGTCCTCCGTCGTCGCCGCGGCGGCGCCCGGATCAAGGTGCGCATCGTCAAGGGCGCCAACCTGGCCGCCGAGCGGGTCGAGGCGGCTGTCCGCGGGTGGCCACTGGCGCCCTATGGCGCCAAGGCCGGGACGGACGCCAACCACAAGGCCATGCTCGACTACGCACTGCGGCCCGAGCACACCGACGCCGTCTCGGTCGGGGTCGCCGGCCACAACCTCTTCGACCTGGCCTGGGCCCACCTGTTGGCCGAGGCGCGCGGGGTGAGCGAGGCGGTCACCTTCGAAATGCTCCAGGGCATGGCTCCGGCGGTCGCGCGGCCCGTCCTGGCCACGACCGGCCGCGTGCTGCTCTACACGCCCGTCGTCGCCCCGACGGACTTCGACCACACGCTGGCCTACCTGTTCCGGCGCCTCGAAGAGAACGCGGCGGGCGACAACTTCCTCGGCTCGTATGCGCAGTTGGGCGACGCCGCCGTCTTCGCGCGCGAGCACGCCCGCTTCGCCGCCGCCGTGGCCCGGCGGGACGAGCTGGGGAGCCGGTCCGGACGTCACGACGACGGCGCGACGCGGCGGGTCGCGGTTCCGCCGGCCGGCTTCATCACCGAGCCCGACACCGATCCGACCGACCGCCTGGCGCGCGACCGCGTGGTGCGCACGCTCGGCCGGGCCGACCCCGTGCCGTTGCCGCGCCCGCTCGACGAGGCGGGCGTCGACCGGGTCGTCGCGGCGGCACGGGCCGGCGCGTCACGCTGGGCCATGGTGCCTCCCGCCGAGCGGGGCAAGCTGCTGGAGCGCTGCGCGGCCGCGCTGGCGGCGCAGCGCTCGCAGTTGGTCGCCCTCATGGCGGCCGAAGCGAGCAAGACGCTGGCCGAGGCGGATGCCGAGGTGTCCGAGGCGGTCGACTTCGCCCGGTACTACGCCGGGCTGGCCCGCCAGCTCGAGCGCCTCGACGGCGCCGTGGCCCGCCCCCTCGGTGTCGTGGCCGTCGCCGGGCCCTGGAACTTCCCGCTGGCCATCCCGATCGGCGGCGCCTTGGCCGCGTTGGCCGCCGGCAACGCCGCCATCGTGAAGCCGGCGCCGCAGACCCCGGCCATCGCCTTCGCCGCCGTGGCCGCCTGCCGGACCGCCGGCATCCCGGTCGACGCGCTGCTCGGTGTCCGCTGCGCGGACGGGCCGGTGGGTTCCCGCCTGATCGGGCACGCCGGGCTTGGCGCCATTGTGCTCACCGGGTCCTTCGAGACGGCCGAGCTGTTCGCGCGCCTGGCGCCGCGCACGCCCCTCTTCGCCGAGACCTCCGGCAAGAACGCCATCGTCGTCATGCCGGAGGCCGACCTCGACCAGGCGGCGGCCGATGTGGCCCATTCGGCCTTCGGTCACGGCGGGCAGAAGTGCTCGGCTGCCTCGCTGGCCATCCTCGTCGGCGACATCGCCCACTCGAGCGCGCTTCCGCCATCAGTTGGTCGACGCCGCCCGCTCCCTCCAGCTCGGCCCGGCGACGTCGGCCACCACCACCCTGGGTCCCCTGGTCGAACCGCCGGGCGAGAAGCTCCACCGCGCCCTGACCTCGCTCGAGGGCGCGCAGCACTGGCTGCTCGAGCCGCGCCCGGTCGGCCCCGAGCTCTGGTCACCCGGCATCGTCGACGGTGTGAGGCCCGGGGACTGGTTCGCCCGCACGGAGTGCTTCGGCCCGGTGCTGGGGCTGATGACCGCCCGCGACCTCGACGAGGCGCTGGCGGTGCAGAACGCTCTGCCCTACGGCCTGACCGGTGGCATCTGGTCACTCGACCCAGGCGACTGCGCACGTTGGGCCGACCGTGTCGAGGTGGGCAACGCCTACGTCAACCGCCCCATCACCGGGGCCATCGTCGGCCGGCAGCCCTTCGGCGGTTGGAGGCGCTCGGTGGTGGGACCGGGTGCCAAGGCGGGTGGGCCCAACTACGTCCTGCAGCTGTGCCGGGTGGAGGACACCGCTCGGCCCAGTCGGGGCACCCATCCGTCACCGGCGGTGCGGGCGCTGCTGGCCAGGCTGGCCGGCGGCCTCACCGCTCCCGACTACGCCGCGCTCGAGGCGGCGGCCGGCAGCGACAGCTACTGGTGGATCACCGATCTCGGGCTCGAGCACGATCCGACCGCGCTCTACTGCGAGTCCAACGTCCTGCGGTACCGCGCCCTCCCCGGCCTCACCGTCCGCGTGGCGCCCGACGCGGTGCCGTTCGACGTCGCCCGGGTGCTCGTGGCCGTGGCCGTGGTCGATGCCGCCGCGGTGATCAGCCTGCACCCGGACGCCACCCGGGTGGTCGAGCCCGCGGCCGTGCGTCTCCTGCCCCGCTCCACGTCCGTCGTCGAGACGACGGCCGATCTGGCCGCCCGGGTGGCCGGCCTGCCGTCGGCCCGCGTCCGGCTCCTCGGTTCCGAGCCCGAGCTGGGCCGGCTCGAGCCGGCCGTCCACGTGGACGCGCGACCACCGGTCCTGCTCGGGCGGGTGGAGCTGCTGCGCTACCTGCGAGAGCAGACGGTCTCGCGCACGCGGCACCGCTTCGGCAACGTGGTGCGGCCCATCGACGACCCTGCGGAGATCCGCGCGGATCTACCGGGCGCCCTGGCGCTCGACGACCACTCCGGGCTGCCCGTCCCACTCTGAGGTGCGGAACGACCGGCGCGCTCAGGCGTCGGCGACGGCGGTCACCAGCTTCTGCAAGGTGTCCTTGGCGTCCCCGAAGAGCATGGTCGTCTTGGGGTCGTAGAGCAGGTCGTTGTCGATGCCGGCGAAGCCCGGGCGCATGGAGCGCTTCAGGAAGATGATGTTCTCCGCCTCGTCGGCATGGATGATCGGCATGCCGTAGATGGGGCTGCCCGGCGTCGACTTGGCCGCCGGGTTCACCGTGTCGTTCGCCCCCACGACCAGGGCCACGTCGGCCGTGGCCATTTCGGGGTTGGCCTCGTCCATCTCCTTCAGCTCGTCATAGGGCACGTTGGCCTCGGCCAGCAGCACGTTCATGTGCCCGGGCATGCGGCCGGCCACCGGGTGAATGGCGAAAAAGGTGTCGACGCCTCGGGCCGTGAGGGCGTCCGCCAACTCGCGCACCGTGTGTTGGGCCTGGGCCACGGCCAGCCCGTAGCCGGGGATGATGACCACCTTGCGGGCGTAGGCCAGCAGCACCCCGACGTCGTCGGTCGTGCCGGTACGCACCGGCCGCGACGCGTCGCCCGCCTCGCCGCCCGTGGCCGTGATGACGGACCCGAACGCGCTGAACAGGATGTTGGGCAAGGAGCGGCCCATGGCCGAGCTCATGAGCCGGGTCAGGAGCATGCCCGAGGCGCCGACCAGGGTGCCGGCCACAATGAGGAGGTAGTTGTCGAGCACGAAGCCCGACGCCGCCACGGCCAGGCCGGTGAACGAGTTGAGCAGCGAAATCAGCACCGGCACGTCGGCCCCGCCGATGGGCAGCACGAAGATGACGCCGAGCACCAGCGCCAGCGCCAGGATGAGCCAGACCCAGATGATGCTGCCGGTGACCAGCGCCAGGACGATGCACACGCCGATGGCGGCGCCGACCAGCCCGTTGATGAGCTGCTGGCCCGGGTAGGTGATGGGTCGCCCGGTGATGAGCTCCTGCAGCTTTATGAACGCGATGGCGCTGCCCGAGAACGAGACCGACCCGATCAGCACGCCGAGCAGCACCTCGGCCGTGACGTAGACCGCGGGTTGGAGGCCCAGGAAGTGCAGGTGTAGCAACTCCACGATGGAGATCAGCGCCGCCGCGCCGCCACCGACGCCGTTGAAGATGGCCACCAGCTGGGGCACGGCGGTCATCTTCACGAAGCGCGCCACCGGCACGGCGACCAACGCGCCCACCGCCATGGCCACGAGGGCCAGCACCAGGTTCTTGCCGGAGTGCCGCAGCGTCGGCAGCGTGAAGGTCATGCCCACGGCCAGGATGGCGGCCGCCGCGCCGACCAGGTTGCCCTGGCGCGCGTACTTGGGCGAGCTCAGGAACTTCAGCGCCAGGATGAAACCGATGATGGCGATCAGGTAGGCCAGGTCGCGCGCGGTGGCCAGGGTGAAGGACGCCGCCAGCATCAGGCCGCACCCCCGCCGTCGTCGGTGGCTCCGGCACCGGCCCCGGCACCGGCACCGGCTCGCTCGCCGTGGCCGCGGTGTTCTTGGCCCGGTCACCCGGCTTGGACCTGAACATGTGGAGCATGCGGTCCGTCACCACGAAGCCGCCCACAATGTTGAGCGTGGCCAGGAACACGGCCAGGGTGCCGAGGACGAGCTCCGCCGTGCCGGTGGCCTCGCCCATGATCGTCAGCGCACCCACCAGCACGATGCCGTGGATGGCGTTCGAGCCGGACATGAGCGGCGTGTGCAAAATGCTCGGGACCTTGGAGATCACTTCGATCCCCACGAACGCCGCCAGCGCGAACACGGTGAGGTACGCCACGATGCCCGTCGTCGACCCCTCGACGGCGAACGCGGCGTGCACCAGGCTGCCCATCACGACTGCGCTCCTCCCGGTTCGCCCGTCCCGCCCAACAGCTCCACCGCCGCCGGTGCCATGGCCTTCCCGCCGCGCAGCACACACATGCCGGCCACGATCTCGTCGTCCCAGTCCGGGGTGAGCGCCCCCTCGGGGCCCATCAGGCCGAGCACGTTGGCGACGTTGCGGGCGTACAGGAAGCTGGCGTGCGTCGGCATGCCCGAGGGCGGGTTGGCCATGCCCACGACCTGCACGCCGTTGTGGACCACCACCTCGCCCACCCTGGTCAGCTCGCAGTTGCCACCCTGGTCAGCCGCCATGTCGACCACCACGGCGCCGTCCGCCATGCCCTCGACCATGGACGCCGTCACGAGCACAGGCGCCTGGCGCCCCGGCACGGCCGCCGTCGTGATCACCACGTCGGATCGTCCCACCTCCTCGGCCAGCGCGGCGCGCTGGCGGTCGAGCTCCTCGGGCGACAGTTCGCGGGCGTAGCCGCCCGTCCCCTCGGCGGAGACGCCCAGGTCCAAGAACGTGGCGCCGAGGCTCTCGGCTTCCTCCTTGGCCGCCGCCCGCACGTCGTAGGCCTTGACCACGGCGCCGAGGCGGCGCGCCGTGGCGATCGACTGCAGGCCGGCCACACCGACGCCCATGACGAGCACCTTGGCCGGCGGGACCGTCCCGGCGGCCGTCATGAACATCGGGAAGAACTTGGCCAGGTGCTCGGCGGCGGTGAGCCCGGCCCGGTAGCCCGACACGGTGGCCTGCGAGCTCAGGGCGTCCATGCCCTGGGCCCGGCTGATGCGGGGCAGCAGGTCGAAGCTGAACACCGTGGCAGCCTTGGCGGCGAGCGCCCGCAGCGCCTCTTCGGACTGCGCGACGCCGAAGAAGCTGAGGGTGGACACCCCGTCGGGGAGCCCCGCCACCACCTCGGGAGCCGGGGCGTTGACCTGCACCACGAGCCCGGCACCCGACACGGTTGCGGCGGCGTCGGGCGCCACGGTCGCGCCGGCCTCCTTGTAGGCGGCGTCGACGAAGGCGGCCGCGGTGCCGGCGCCGGCCTGGACGCTGACCTCCCAACCGCCGCCCACCAGCTTCTTGACCACGTCGGGGGTGAGGGCCACGCGGCGCTCACCGGGACGGGTCTCCGTGGGAACCGCCAATTGCACGGTCGAAGTGTCTAGCAGCTGTGCCCGGTCGCGCCCCTAATTGCCGAGGTCAGGTTCGTGCGGGCGCGGGAACCGCTCTGCCCCGGGCACGGGTCGAAAACCCTAAACAGAACCGTGCAGCGTCTGCGAACGACGTCTCCCGGGACGACCACGAACCCACCGGAGCGACCACGGCGACGTCCCCGCCGGGCCATCCCGATCGGTTCAGCCTCGGCCCAACGCGGTGAGGAACGGCGGCACCTCGCCACCCCCGTCGAGCACCAGGTTGGCCCCCGACACGAACGCAGCCGCAGGACTGGCCAAGAAGAGCACCGCGCCGGCTACGTCGCCGGGCGTACCCATGCGCCCCATCGGGACCCCGGCCGCCACCGCAGCCATCTTCTCGGGCCCCCCGTAGAAGTCGTCGCCGGCGCCCGTGTCGAGCAGCCCGGCACTGACGCAGTTGACCCGCACCAGGGGCGCCCACTCCATGGCCAGCGTCGCCGTCAGGTTGATCAAGCCCGCCTTGGCCGCGCCGTAGGCCGAGGCACCCGGCGACGGGCGCAGGCCCGACACGCTGGCCACGTTGACGATGGCACCGCCCTCCTCCTGCAACGCCATCACCTTGTGGGCTGACTGGGCGCACCACATCGGCGCCAGCAGGTTCAGGTTCACCACCGACTCGACGAAGCGGGGCGTCTGCTCGGCCGCCAGGGCGTGCGGCGACCCGCCGGCGTTGTTGACCAGCACGTCGAGCCGGCCCCACTGCTCGACCGCCTTGGCGATGACCCGCTCCGCCTCGGCCGGCTTGCGGATGTCGGCCGACACGAACACCGCCCCGTCGATCTCCGCCTCGTGGCGCCCACACGTCACCACGTTGGCGCCGGCGTCGAGGAACGCGGTCACAATGCCGGCGCCGACCCCGCGCGAACCACCGGTCACCACCACCACCTGGTCGTCGAAGTCGAAGGTCGGCTGCACCATGGGTGCAAACCCTACGGCACACCCCCCTCGTCCGTGCTGGCCGGGAGCGCCTGCCCTGGCCTAAGTTCCCTGGCGCCCGCTGAGCGCAGCCGCACCCGCAGCGTCAGCACCCGGGCGGCCAGCCGCCCGAGACGACGAGGAGACACCGGCTTCCATGCCCATCGACGTGATCCAGACCCAGGAGGGGATCGCCGAGGTGGTGATCGACCACCCGCCGGTGAACGCCCTCGACGTGGCGGGCTGGTTCGCCCTGGCCGATGCCCTCACCGCCGCCGGCCGCGTCCCGACCAACCGCGTCGTCGTCCTGCGGGCGACCGGACGCGGCTTCTGCGCCGGCGTGGACATCAAGGAGATCAACGCCAAGGGGGACGAGGCGCTGGTCGGCGTCAACCGCGGCTGTTTCGCCGCCTTCGCCGCCGTCTACGACTGTGAGGTGCCCGTCATCGCGGCCGTGCAGGGCTTCTGCCTGGGCGGCGGCATCGGCCTGGTCGGCAACGCCGACATCGTCGTCGCCTCCGAGGATGCCACCTTCGGCCTGCCCGAGGTCGACCGCGGCGCACTGGGCGCCGCCACCCACCTGGCCCGCCTCGTCCCGCAGCACGCCATGCGCCGCATGGTCTACACCGCCAAGCCGATCACCGCCGCCGAAATGGCGTCGTACGGCTCCCTGGCCGCGGTCGTCGCGCCGGATCAGCTCCACGCGGCCGCCCTCGAGCTGGCGGCCGACATCGCCGACAAGAGCCCGACGATCATCCGGCGGGCCAAGGAGTCGCTCAACGGGATCGACCCGGTCGACGTCAAGCGCAGCTATCGCTACGAGCAGGGCTTCACGTACGAGCTGCACGTGCGCGGCGTGGCCGACGAGCAGCGGGCCGCCTTCGTCGAGAAGCGCGACGCCGACAGGTCGAAGTGAGCGAAGCGAGCTAGCCGGTGGGTGACAAGCGCACCACGGTCGACGACATCGTCGGCGAGCTCCGTTCCGGCATGACCGTCGGCATCGGCGGCTGGGGCTCGCGGCGCAAGCCCATGGCGGTGGTGCGGGCCATCTGCCGCTCCGACCTGACCGACCTGACCGTCGCCGCCTACGGCGGGCCCGACGTCGGGCTGCTGTGCGCCACCGGCAAGGTGCGCAAGGTGGTGTGCGGGTTCGTCACCCTCGACTCCATCGCGCTGGACCCGCACTGGCGAGCGGCCCGTCAGCACGGGCAGGTCGAGGTGATGGAGGTGGACGAGGGCATGTTCTTCCTCGGCCTCCAGGCGGCGGCCTGGCGCGTGCCCTTCCTGCCCTCCCGGGCCGGGCTGGGCTCCGACGTCCTGCGCGTCAACCCCGACCTGCGCCTGGTGCGCTCGCCCTACGGCGCGGGCCATCCCTACCTGCACGACTCCGCCGACGCCGACGTGGAGCTGGTCGCCGTGCCCGCCCTTCATCTCGACGCCGCCATCGTTCACGTGAACCGGGCCGACGGCGCCGGCAACGGGCAGATTCTCAGCCCCGACCCCTTCTTCGACGCCCTGTTCCTCGGCGCGGCCGAGCGGCGCTACCTCACCGCCGAGCGCATCGTGGCGAACGGCTCGCTGGCCAACGAGGCCCACCCGCTCTCGACCGTGCCCATCCACCGCATGCTCACCGACGCCGTGGCCGAGGCGCGCGGCGGCGCCCACTTCACGGCCAACCCGCCCGACTACGGGCGCGACGAGGCGTTCCAGAAAGAGTACGCCGCCGCGGCGTCGGACCCGGTCGAGTGGGAGGCCTTCGCCAACCGCTACGTGCTGGTGCCCGAGGACGAGTATCAGGCCCGCGTCAAGGAACGGACCCCAGGGCCGTGAGCGACCGCGACCGCGACACCGACACCGGTCCCGGGGTCACCCGCGCCGAGTCGTGCGTCGTCGCCTGCGCCGACGCCTGGCGCGGCGACGGCGAGATCATGGCCAGCCCCTTCGGCACCGTGCCCGCGCTCGGGGCCCGGCTGGCCAAGCTCACCTTCACGCCCGATCTGGTGCTGACCGACGGCGAGGCCGCCCTCATGGTCGGCGCGCCCCCCTCGCCACCCGCCCCGCCGAGCTGGTGCGCGAGGCGGCCATGACCTACCGCAGCGTGTTCGACGTGGTGTGGTCGGGACGGCGCCACATCATGATGATGGCCAGCCAAATCGACCGCACGGGCAACCAGAACATCTCGGCCGTCGGCCCGCACGACAAGCCAAAGGTGCAACTGGTCGGCGTGCGGGGCGCGCCCGGCAACTCGGTCAACCACCCCACCAGCTACTGGGTGCCCGACCACAGCGTGCGCACCTTCGTCGAGCAGGTGGACATGGTGTGCGGCGTCGGCTACGCCCGGGCCGCCGCGGCCGGCGGGGGGGCCACCCGCTTCCAGGAGGTGCGGCGGGTGGTGTCCAACCTCGGAGTGTTCGACTTCGAGACGCCGGAGCGCACCATGCGCCTGCGCTCGCACCACCCGGGCGTCACCGTCGACGAGATCGTCGCCGCCACCGGCTTCGCGCTGACGGTCCCCGACGACGTGGCCGAGACCCGCCTGCCCACACCCGAAGAGCTCGACCTCATAAGGGTCGTGCTCGATCCCGGTGGGCTGCGCGACCGCGAGGTGCGGAGCTGAGCGGGGCCCCCGGCCCCGAGCCGGCGGCACTCCACCCGGCGCTGCACACCGAGCTGTGCGAGCGCGTCGGGGTGCGCTACCCGCTCGTGCAGACCGGCATGGGGTGGGTGGCCGGCCCCCGGCTCACGGCCGCCACGGCCGAGGCGGGCGGCCTCGGCATCCTGGCCTCGGCCACCATGACGCTGGCCGCGCTGGAGCAGGCCATGGCCGAGGTCCGCAGCCGCACCAAGGCCCCCTTCGGCGTCAACCTGCGCACCGACGTGGCCGACGTGGGCGAGCGCATCGAGCTGATGATCTCCGCCGGCGCCGCGGTGGCCAGCTTCGCCCAGGCCCCCAACCCCGAGCTGGTGACCCGCTGCAAGGAGGCCGGGCTGTTCGTCATGCCGACCGTGGGCGCCCGCCGTCACGCCGAGAAGGTGGCCGAATGGGGGGTGGACGCCGTGATCGCCCAGGGCGCCGAGGGCGGGGGGCACACCGGGACCATTCCGACCACGCTCCTGCTGCCCCAGGTGGTCGACGCCGTCGGCGACCGGGTCCTCGTGCTCGGTGCCGGCGGCTTCTTCAGCGGACGGGGCCTGGTGGCCGCCCTGGCGTACGGGGCCGCCGGGGTCGCCATGGGCACGCGCTTCCTGCTCTCGGCCGAGAGCCGGGTGCCCGACGCCGTGAAGGACGTCTACCTCGGCACCGCCGTCACCGGCACCGTGGTGACCACCAAGGTCGACGGCGCCCCGCAGCGCGTCGTGCGCACGGACCTGGTCGACCACCTGGAGGCGCAGTCATGGCTGCGCGCCTTGCCGCGCGCCGTGCGCAGCGCGTACGAGTTCCGCAAGGAGACCGGCGCCTCGCTCCCCTCGCTGCTGCGCGAGGGCCGCGCCATGAAGGAGGGCAACGAGCTCACCTGGGCCCAGGTCGTCATGGCGGCCAACGCTCCGGTCATGACGAAGGCCGCGCTGGTCGAGGGTCGGACCGACGTCGGCGTCCTGCCCACCGGTCAGGTGGTGGGCGTGCTCAATTCGCTACCGAGCGTGGCCGACATCGTCGGCGGCATCATGCGAGAGGCCGACGGTGTGTTGCGGGGATGGAGCCCCGCCCCCGAGCCGTCAGTCGGCTAGTTGGTCAGTCGCGACCGTTGGCGCTGCCCTGCGCCACGCGGCGCAGCAGGTTCGACACCCGCTGGTGCGTCACCCCGAAGAGATGGGCGATGCTCGGGATGCTCTGGCCCTCGGCGCGCAGCGCGACGACGAGCGAGCGACGCAGGTAGCCGCTGGCCTCCGACTGTCGCCGCAGAATGGTGCTCACCAGTTGCACGGTCCCCGGCTCGTCCTCGTCCCCGAGGATCGCCTTCCACTCCCGCCCCTGCTCCCGGGCGAGACGTACCTCCGCGATGCGCTTGGACAGCAGGCGCTCGCTCTCGGCGTTCTGCCGCAGGACGGACTCCAGTTCGTCCAGCGCGCGCAGAACGTCGTCGTGTCCGTTGCCGCTCCGGGGATCAGTGTGGTCGGATGTCAAGTCTCTCGCTCCTGTTCGCGGCTCCTCGACCCCTTGCCGCTCTGTTGCGTCAGTGGCCAACATCTTTGATGCCTCCATTCGCAGCGTCTTTTCTGTGTGCCGGCACCGAATCGACGTCACGCGCACCCATAGCCTAAGAGGGTCCAGCCAGCGTTGTGCGTCACAGAGCCAATACCCGGTTGGGTCGGTGATCACACACCCGATGGCCCGAAAGTCGGCCTGGTCGCCGCCACATGGCGGTGACCAGGGATTTCAGCGGCTCAGCACCACCGAGGAGCCGTGGCCGAACAAACCTTGGTTGGCCGTGACGGCCACGCGGGCGCCCTCGACCTGGTGCCCGGCCGCCGTGCCGCGCAGCTGCCAGACGCACTCGCACACTTGGGCGATCGCCTGAGCCGGGATGGCCTCGCCGAAGCACGACAGCCCGCCGGAGGGGTTCACGGGCACCCGGCCCCCGAGGGCGGTGACACCGTCGCGCAGGAGCTTCTCCGCCTCGCCCTCGCCGCACAGCCCGACGTCCTCGTACCAGTCGAGTTCGAGCGCGGACGACAGGTCGTAGACCTCGGCCAGCTGCACGTCCTCGGGCCCGATGCCGGCCTCGGCGTAGGCGGCCGCGGCGATGGAGGGACGGAATCTGCCGGCGGTCTCGGACCCGGCGCCCTCGAACGCGGCGGCCGAGTCGGTCGCGAAGTTCGGCATCTCAATGACGGTGTTGGGGAACGTCGGCGTCACGGTCGACACGGCGTCGATGGTCACCAGCGGTGACGCGCCGCCGGCGTGGCGGCGGGCGAACTCCATGCTCGACAGGACGAGGGCGGCGCCGCCGTCCGACGTGGCGCAGATCTCCAGCAACCGCAGTGGGTCGGCCACCATGGGCGACCCCAGGACTTCGTCGACCGTCACCTCCTTGCGGTAGCGCGCGTACGGATTGGCTAGGCCGTGGCGCGCGTTCTTCACCTTCACCTGCGCGAAGTCCTCTTCGGTGGCGCCGAAGCGGTCCATGCGACGGCGTGCGTAGAGCGCGAAGTAGGTCGGATTGGTGGCGCCCATCAGGTGGAAGCGCAACCAGTCGGGGTCGTCCTTGCGCTCGCCGCCCACCGGGGCGAAGAAGCCCTTCGGCGTGGTGTCGGCCCCCACCACGAGTGCCACGTCGCACAGCCCGGCCAGAATCTGCGCCCGCGCGTTGGCGATGGCCACCGCGCCCGAGGCGCAGGCGGCGTAGACGCTCGAGACCCGTGCGCCCGTCCAGCCGAGGGCCTGGGCGAAGGTGGCCCCCGACACGAAGCCGGGATACCCATTGCGGATGGTGTCGGCGCCGGAGACGAACTGCATGTCGCGCCAGCCCAGGCCGGCGTCGGTCAGCGCGCGCGGGCGGCAGCCAGGCCGTACTCCACGAAGGGCCGGCCCCACTTGCCCCACTCGTGCATGCCCGCCCCCAGGACGGCCACCTTCTTGTTCTCGTTGCCGGACACGGTCAGGTCATCCCTCCTGCCCGGAGCCGAGCGGGCGCCACTTCCAGACGAGGTAGTCGGTGCCGTCCTCGGAGTAGAGGGTCTCGACCACCAGCTCGACCTCGTCGCCCACCCGCAGGTCGTCGACCGTCACCCCGCCTACCACCTGGCCCATGACCACGAGCTTCTCGGCCGCCAGCTCCACGGCGGCCAGGCAGAAGGGCACGTAGGGGTCGGCCGCCACAAAGGGCGCCGGCGGCTGGTAGCGGGCGTCGGTGTAGGACCAGATGCGGCCCCGGCGCGACAGCTCCACCGGGGCGAACGACGTGGACGCGCAGTCGGGGTTGCGGCAGTACCGCGAGTCCGCCGGGAAGGCGAAGGTGCCGCAGCTCTCACAACGCGACCCGAGCAGCGCCGGCGGCGCCCCGTCGTCGCCGGTGGTGAACCAGCCCTCGACAGCCGGCACGCGGGCCCGCACCGCACCGACCTCTGCCATCAGCCCAGCCGCTCGATGATGGTGGCGTTCGCCTGCCCACCGCCCTCACACATGGTCTGCAGCCCGTAACGGCCCCCCGTGCGCTCGAGCTCGTTCACCAGCGTGGCCATCAGCCGCGCCCCCGAGCACCCCGTGGGGTGGCCGATGGCGATGGCGCCGCCGTTCACGTTGACCTTGTCCATGTCGGGCCGGTACTCGCGCTCCCAGGCCAGCACGACCGACGCGAACGCCTCGTTGATCTCGACCAGGTCCATGTCCTCGAGCTTCAACTTGGCCTTGGCCAGCACCAGCTCGGTGGCCGGGATGGGCGCCGTCAGCATGATTTGGGGGTCGTTGGCCGCCACCGCGAACGTGTGGAAGCGCGCCCGTGGCACCAGCCCCAGTGAGGTCGCCCGCTCCTCGCTCATGATCAGCACGGCGGCCGCACCGTCCGAGATCTGCGACGAGGTTCCTGCCGTCACCGTTCCCGTGTCGGAGAACGCCGGCAACAGAGCGGCCAGCTTCTCGAGCGAGGTATCCCGGCGCACCCCTTCGTCGTTCTCGAGCAGGCCGCTCACCTCGGGCGCCCCGGGCAGGTCGGGGTGCACCCGCGCCTCGATCGGCACGATCTCGTTGGCAAAACGCCCCTCGTCGGTGGCCCGGACCGCGCGCTGGTGCGAGCGCAGGCCGAACTCGTCCATCTCCTCGCGGCCGATCTTCCAGCGCCAGGCGATCTCCTCGGCGCACTCGCCCTGGTGGATGAGCTCGAAGCGTTCGAGATACAGGGGCCCGTACGCCTCGCCCGGCCCCGGATCGGTCGTCGAGCCGATGGGCACCCGGCTCATCGACTCCACGCCGGCCCCGATGGCCACGTCCATGGCCCCGGACATGACCGCCTGGGCGGCGAAGTGGATGGCCTGTTGGGCCGAGCCGCACTGGCGGTCGACCGTGGTGCCCGGGACCGACTCGGGGAACCCGGCGGCCAGCGCCGCGTTGCGGGCGATGTTCATGGCCTGCTCGCCCACGGTCATGGTGCAGCCCATCACCACGTCCTCCACCAGGGCGGGGTCGAGGTCGTTGCGCGCCAGCAGAGCGGCCAGCGGCTGCGCGGCCAGGTCGGTGGCGTGCCACCCGGACAGGCGGCCGCCCCGGCGTCCAACCGGGGTGCGGACGGCATCGACGATCACGGCGTTCGGCATAGGTAGACCAAGTCTGACGCCGAATCAGATCCTGTGCCAGACGCGACGCGCGGCCCCGAACCGGGTCCGGATCGGCCAACATAGGTGTGTATGAGGGGATTGGTCACGGGCGGGGTGCTCGGTGCGTTCGCCCTGGCCGCGCTGGCGGTCGGCATCTCCTCCGGTGGTGCCGCCACGACCAAGACTGCGTCCACGGGGACCAGCCGCCCGGTCTCGTCTGCGGTGCGCGCCCGCGAGCGGGCGGGCGACCCGCCGGCCCCGGCGCTCAAGGCGGGGCAGCAGGCCACCGTCACCTATTGCAACCACCAGCGGGCCCACATCACCGAGCCCGCCGTCCTGCACGGGCCGACGCCGGCCGTCATCTACGTGCACGGCGGCGGCTGGGTGGGCGGGAACCTCAACTCGGGTGGCTTCCTCATCAGCACCATCGGCCCCGCGCTGGCCGCCAACGGCTTCGTCGTCGTCAGCATCGACTACCGCCTGGGACCCGGCGATCACTGGCCGGACCAGATCGACGACGTCAAGTGCGCGGTGCGCTACCTGCGGGCCAACGCGCGCCAGCTCCACATCTACCCCTCGGAGATCGGCGCCTGGGGCGAGAGCGCCGGCGGCCACCTGGTGGCGCTGACCGGCACCGCAGGCCGCTCGGCCGGGTGGGACGTCGGCCCCTACGCCGGCGTGTCCAGCCGGATCCAGGCCGTGGTCGACATGGCGGGCCCCACCGACCTGCTCACCATGGGCAACCAGGGCGACGCCGTGCTGGTGGCCGAGGAGTTCACTGCGCCTGCTCGGCACCATTCCCGAGCACAGCCTGGGCGCCGACCTGCGCGCGGACAGTCCGGTCACCTACGTCAAGCACGGTGACCCGCCGTTCCTGATCGTGCAGTCGACCAACGACACCGTGGTCTATCCCCAGCAGGCCCAGGAGCTGGCCTGGGATCTCGCGGCCAACCACGTGCCCTACAGGCTGGTCATGGACAACGGCGGCGGCCACGAATTCGACGACCCGGGCGCCGTGCCCGACGAAACCCAGATCACCAGCATGGTCGTGCAGTTCTTCGTGAAGACCCTCGTCTTCCAGTCCACGACCGGCTTGAACGGCTGACCCAGGCACCACCGGCCGCAGACCTTGGCAACGCCGAGCCGGCTGTGCCAGATTCGCTGCGCCCTATGGATCTGACATGGACCTGACATGGACCTGACCTTCAGCGCCGAGCAGGAGGCGTTCCGCGCCGAGGCCCGCGCCTGGCTGGCGGCGCACGTCCCCGCCGACCCGCTCCCCTCCTTCGACACGCCGGCCGGCTTCGAGGCCCACCGGGCTTGGGAGCGCACCATGTTCGACGACCGTTGGTCCGTGGTCAGCTGGCCCGTCGAGTACGGCGGGCGCGGCGCCGGCCTCTTCGATTGGCTGGTGTTCGAGGAGGAGTACTACCGGGCCCGGGCGCCGGGGCGGGTGAGCCAGAACGGCATCTTCCTGCTCGGGCCCACCATGCTCGAGTACGGCACCGAGGCCCAGAAGGCGCGCTACCTCCCACCCATGGCGGCCGGCGACGAAATCTGGTGCCAGGGCTGGTCCGAGCCCGATGCCGGCAGCGACCTGGCCGGCATCCGCTCCCGTGCCGCGCGGAACGCCGCGGGCGACGGCTGGATCCTCAACGGCCAGAAGACCTGGGCCAGCCGCGGCGCGTTCGCCGACTGGTGCTTCGGCATCTTCCGCACGGACGCGGAGGCGGAGCGCCACCGTGGCCTGACCTACTTCCTCGTCGCCATGGGCTCGCCTGGGGTCACCGTCCGCCCCATCCCCCAGGTCGACGGCGAGACTGGGTTCGCCGAGATCTTCTTCGACAACGTCGAGGTCCCCGAAGAACAGGTACTGGGCGAGGTCGGGCACGGCTGGTCCGTCGCCATGGCCACCGCGGGCTCCGAGCGCGGCCTCTCCCTTCGGAGTCCGGCGCGCTACACCGAGGCAGCCGACCGCCTCCTCCGGCTCTACGCGTCGCGTGGCGGCCCACCCGCCTCCACCGACGACGTGGCGCGCGCGCACATGCACGCCGAGGCCTACCAGCTGCACACCTACTGGACCGCCAGCAAGGTGGCCCGCGGCCACGCCGTCGGCCCCGAGGCGAGCGCCAACAAGATCTTCTGGTCCGAGACCGACGTCGACATCCACACGGCCGCCCTCGACCTCCTCGGTCCCGAGGCGGAGCTGCTGACCTCCCGCGGACCGGGCGAATGGCTCGACGGCTACCTCTTTTCGTTGGCCGGGACCATCTACGCCGGCACCAACGAAATTCAGCGCAACGTGGTGGCCGAGCGTCTGCTCGGCCTGCCCCGCTGAAGGGACCGGAGCCCGGCTGTGGACTTCGCCTTCTCCGAGCAGCAGGACGAGCTGCGTGAGGGCGTGCGCACCGTGCTGGACGCGGAGTGCTCGCCGGACGCACTGCGCGTCTTCGAGGTAGCCGACGAGTCGGGCCGCGCCGAATTGGCGAGGAACCGCTGGGCCGTCCTCGCCGAGCTCGGTGCGCCGGCGCTCGTGGTGCCCGAGGCGGCTGGCGGACTCGGGCTGGGCGACGTCGACCTGGTCGGCGTCCTCGAGGAGGCCGGGCGGGCATGCCTGCCCGAGCCGCTGCTCGAGACGGCCGCGCTCGCCGCCCCCACCCTCGCCGCGCTGCTCCCGGACGCCGCCGCGGCGGCCGCGCTCGCCGCGCTCGTCGAAGAGGACGCCGTGGTCGCCGTGGGTGGGATCGACGTGACGGTCGACGGGCTGGTCTCCCCCAGCGAGGTGACGGCCGACGGCACGTTGCGGACGCCACGCGTCGTCGGTGCGCGCGACGGGGCGATCCTCCTGCTCGCCTGCCGGGACGCCGAGTCGGGCTGGCAGCTTCACGCGGTCCCCGAGGCCTCGTGCGTCACCGAGCCCACGCCCGCCCTCAGCGCGTCACGCGACCTCTCGACTGTGCGCTGGCCCCTCTCGTCCGACACGCTGTTGGCTTACGGCGTGGCCGCCGAGGCGGCCGCCGGCCTGCTGGCGGACCGCGCCGCCGCCGGAACGGCCGCACTCCTCGTCGGCCTGGCCGACCGAATGGTCGCCATGACGGCCGCCTACGCCAAGGAGCGCCATCAGTTCGGCCGGCCCATCGGCAGCTTCCAGGCCGTCAAGCACCTGCTGGCCGACGCCCGGGTGGCGCTGGAGTTCGCCCGTCCCGTCACCTATCGTGCCGCCTGGTCGCTGGCCACCGCGCAGCCGACGCTGTCGCACGACGCGTCCATGGCCAAGGCCATGGCGTCGGACGCGGCCGACCTGGCCGCGCGCGTCGCGCTGCAGGTCCACGGTGCCATCGGCTACACGTGGGAGTGCGACCTCCACTTCTTCTTGAAGCGGGCCTGGGCGCTGTCGCGCGCCTGGGGGGACGCCGCCACGCACCGGCGCCTCGTCCTGGCCCACGCGCGCGGGCGCTGAACGCGCTCGCTCGCTTGCAGCGCAACCCCCGAAACTGCGTCGCGTCACTCGGTCCGCAGCAGCAGCGCCGCCGGCGTGCGGGCAGCGATGCGCCCGGGGATGGCGGCCACGAGGTTGCCCAGGACGAGGGCGCCCACCGCGACGCCGATGATCGGGATGGCCGGCACGGTCGGACTGGGCACGACGTAGATGTTGTCGGCGAAGGCGTCCCACAGGAAGCGCCCGAAGACGATCCCGAGCGGCACGCCGACGACGAGGCCGATGACCACCGCCACGCTCGACTGCCAGGCCACGCTGGAGGCCAACTGCCGGCCCGTGAACCCGAGTGCCCTGAGCATGGCCATGGACCGCCGCCGGCGGCGCACGGAGGCCACGAGGGTGAGCCCCATCGCGGTCACCGCCCCCACCGTGAGCCCGAGGCCGAGGAGCAGGGGTGTGGAGCCCATCGACCGGTAGTTCACGATCTCCGCCGGCCGTTGCGCCGGAAGCACGACGCTCGAGTAATTGGTGGGGAGGCTGAGCTTGCCGGCGATGTGGTTCAAGCCGCGCCGCGCCGCCGTGGCATCCACGCCGGGCTTGAGACGCACGAAGATGGCGTTGGGGCCCGTCGGCGACAGGCCGAACTGGTTGCGCTCGGACGCAGGAAGGAGCCGGTAATCCACGACCGCTCCCGTTCCCAAGGAGGCGTGGCCCGTCACCCCTCCGACGCCGATGGCGGGCATGGTCGCGGTGCCGACGATCGTGAGGCGGTGCGGAGTGGTGGTGCCGTAACGGACGGTGACGGTGTCTCCCACCTTCTTGTGGATCGCAGCCAGTGTCCCCGGAGCGAGCACGATCTGGCCCGAAGCGTCGAAGCCGTGGCCGGTCAGGATCGGCGGGGCCACTGAAGCACCCGGCGACCCCGCAACGACGGGCACGGTCTGGCCGTCGATCTGCAGGCTGCCGAAGTAGTACCCGGACCAGGCGGCCACGCTCGTGTCGTGGTCCAGCAGCGCGGCCGACGCCGCGGCGGGGACGTCACCGGCCCCACCGCCGGCGAGGACGGCGTAGTTCCAGTTCCAGCCGTAGAGGCGCGGGTGTGACACGAGCGAATTCAGGCTCGCACCGAACACGACGGTGGCGATGACGACGACAACGGTCAACGTGGCACCGAGAATGGCGGAGCGCACCGGGACCGAATCCGCCTCCGCTCCCGGCTCGAGGGCGAAGCGGATACCGGTGACGGCCGAAACGGGCAGACCCGCGGACGCCGCGGCCCCGGCGGTACGAGACGGAGCCCGCGGGCGGCTGCCCCAGCCGGCGGACCGGTGCGGTGCCTGCTGCACGACGAGCACCATGGCCACAAAACCGAGGACGACGACCAGCATCAGCATCCCCAGGCCCAGCACGGTCCAGTCGAGATTGATGCCGCGGTCGGGGTCGAAGGGACGGACGGGACCCAGTGGGGCCAGGGGCGAGAGCGCCACGGCAAAGAGCCCGGCCAGCAGCGCGCCCAGCACGATCGCTCCCATGATCCCGAGCAGTCCGTCACCCGCGGTCATGGCCGGGTCGGCGCCCAGCGCACGCAGCGTGCGCTCCTCGTGGGCCCAGAAGCTGAGCTGCCGCCCGATGACCTGGCCCGCGATCAACAGGGCCGCCAGCGCCGCGATGAGCCCGAACACGCCGAGGGCGATCGCCTCGGGCTTAATGGCGTTCTGGGCCTTGGTGACGTCGATGGAGGTGTCGTAGAAGTCGTAGGGCAGCACGGCGGGGATGACGCGCTCGACCTCTGCCTCCACGGCGTTCACGTCGCGACTGCCGTGCTCGAGTTGGAGGTAGGTGAACGTGAAGTTCGAACAGCAGTCGAGCAGCTGTCGCGTCAGGGCCGGGGTGAGGATGACGGTGACGGGACCGTTGGCGTCGATGTCGTCCTGCACGACGGCGTTGTTGAGGACGACCGTCCCGACCACGGTTAGGTTCTGACGTAACGCCGGCTTCGGCGGCACGACGGACCCGGCGGAGCTGAGTTGCGAGTTGGCGTAGGTGCCCCAGGGAACGGTCTGCCCGACGTGCAGACCCAGGGTGCGTGCGGCGCCGACGGTCATCATGATCTCGTCGGGCCGGTTCGGGTCGGCCATGCGGCCCTGGACGACGGTCACCCGGTCCTGCGTGAAGAAGAGGCCGCCCACGCTTCCATCGACGTCCATGTTGGCGTTCTCCGCCGCCTTCGTCGGCTGTCCGTCACTATTCAGGGGTTCGGTGTACATGCCGGCGTAGCTGGCGACGTGGCGCACGTCGGGCAGGCGGGAGATCTTGGCGATCAGCGCGCTGTTATAGCCGTCGGTGTATCCCAGGAACGGATTCCAGAGCGCGGTCCCGAGGCTGAGGTTGGACGGGTTGGTGCTGGCCAGGAACGTCGGGAACGACGACTCCGTGCGTCGGGCGGCCGCCAGCGCACCCATGGCCAGACCGCCGATGAGCCCGATCAGGAGCACGAGCGACAGATAGGCCCCCCAGCGGCGCCCGAAGGTGGCCCGGAAGCGATAGCGCGAGACCCGGACCAGCTGCCCGGTCACTTAGCCGGCCCGCGTGACCGGCGGAGCTTCACGTCGAAACCATCGCCTCACGCCAATCTGACCCTCCGGGTGCAGTCTGCTCGACGGCCGCACGGCGGCCAAGGTGGCTAACCCAACGCGGCGGAGTCGTACCACCACCACACCGCCGTGCGCACGCCGTGGTGGGCGACCTCTAACGGCGGAGACTCAGACGAGCGAGATCTGGGGGTACGAGCCGTCGAGGAAGGGCTTGGGGTCGGTCCCGAGCACCTCGCCGAACATGGTGGCGTAGAGGGAGCGGAAGTCGGTCGTGTAGACGGTGTTGCCCTCGGACAGGTTGGTCAGGCTGGGCGGCTCGCCGTAGAAGCCGCCCTTCACCGAGGCGCCGGCGGCGAAGGCCACGTTGGCCCAGCCGTGGTCGGTGCCGTCGCTGGCGTTGCCCCCGACCCGGCGACCGAACTCGGTGTAGATCAGCACGGTCGTGCGCTCGCCGCGGCGGGTGCCACGCAGCGCGTCGACGAACGCGGTGACGGCGCCGTCCAGCTGGGACAGCAGCGCGCTCTGCACCGGCGCCTGGTCGGCATGGGTGTCGAACCCTCCGAGCTCGACGCTGTAGACGTCGGCGCTGGCGCCGGCCAGGATCAGGTTCGCCACGACGCTGAGTTGCACGGCCAGCACGTCGCCCCCGGCCCGGCCACCCCCGCCGTCGGAGATGGCGAGCTCGCTGGCCGCGGTCTGCGCCTCTTCCGCCAGGTCCGACACGTGCAGCGGGTTCGTCGCCGTGCTGCGACTGAGGATCGGACCGAGACGCTGGTCGAGCTGCAGCAGCACGGCGTCGGACGTCGCCGCCTCGACCGCCAGGGGCGCCCCCGACGTGCCGGCTCGCGCCAGCGCGGCGTAGAGGGCCTGCTCGCCGGGGTCGCCCGGCAGGACCAGCGGCCCGATGGGGATGGCCGCACCCTGCACACGCTCACCCGACAGCGCCGTGGGCAGCGTCGGCCCCAGGGCGATGGCGCGCAGGGGGCTGGACTTGGTCCCGTCGAGCCAGCGGCCGAGCCATCCGGTCGAGACGGACGCGTCGGTGTCCCCGCTCTGCCAGATGTCCATGGACTCGAAGTGGCTGTAGTTGGGGTTGGCGAAGCCGACCCCGTGCACGATGGCGAGCTCCTTGGCGTCCCACAGCTTCTTGAAGCCGGGCATGCCGGCGTGAAGGCCGAATCCGTCGGCCAGCGGCAACACGCTCGAGGCCTCTACGGCCAGAGGCCCGCGGGCGGAGGCGTACACGGGATTCTGGTACGGGATGACGGTGTTCAACCCGTCGTTGCCGCCGTAGAGGGTGAGGAGCACCAGCTTGTTCCCCTCGCCCTGCCCCAACGCGCCGCCGCCGGCCGTGGTGTCGCCGCCGAACAGGGCGTCCCAGGCCCGCGGCCCGAACAGGGCACCCAGCGCGCCGAGTGCACCGACGCCACCCGCCAGCCCGAGGAAGGCCCGGCGATCGAGCCGACGGCGGCCGGCCGGCTGGTCCGATGCCGGAGGCACGTCGAAGGGCGGCAGCGTCTCGGGCCGGCCGGGCGCGCGCTGAGCGGCGGGATCGACGGGGGGCAGTTCGAACCTGGACGGGTCGGTCACGGCGTCTCCTCGCTCAATTGCTCACGTACTCGGGCGAAACCAGGGCGAGGGTGACCAGGGTCGGCGGGTCTGACGCGGCGCGCTCGGAGGGCGGAAGCAGTCGTGGCGCTCCAGTTGGAGACCGTCAGCATCTCGGCCGCGGCGTCCACGCGGTCGCCGGGCGACGCATCGGCCACCGTCGAAATGTCGGTCGTGCGCGCCACCTGGTTGGCGAACTTCCAGCGAGCGAGCGCGGCGGAGGTCGAGAGCCAAAAGCTGTTCTGGGGCCAGCCGCCGACGCTGGGCGGGTCGAACAGGACCTGGCCCAGGTTGGCGAACACCTGCTCCAGCTCGGCCGGGCGCCGGGCTTGCAGCTCGGTGGGCGTGACGCCCAAGGCGCGTAGGGTGCCGACGACGTATTCCGTCGGCTGTTTCACCAGTCCCTGCAGCGACGGCTGCTGCGTGAACTGGGGGTGCTGGAAAATGGCGGTCAGCAGGTTGCCCAGGTTGCGGTCGGCGGCGTAGCCGGGCGCCAGGTCGGCCACCACCGGATCGCTCGGGGTCACCGGGTAGGCGAGGTAGCTCCAAAAACGTGAGGGCACGAAATGGCTCGATGCGTCGCTGTGCGTGACGATGTCAACGACCTGCTGGCCGGTGTTCACACCCGGGACGCCGAGAAACGTCTGCGGTGCGGTGCTGTGCTGGCGGACGGCGATGTCGAAGGTGCCGGTGCGCGGATCGAGCCGCCAACCGGTGAAGCAGTAGGACGCGGCGCGCACGTCGGCCTGGGTATACGTACCGATCCCCATGGTGAAGCGTTCCATCAGTTCACGGGCGAAGTTCTCGTTCGGGTTCGACGCCTTGTTCGAGTTGGCGTCGAGCCAGATGAGCATGGCCGGGTCCTGCGCCACGGCTTGGGTGAGCGTGTCGAAGTCCCCGCTGCCCTGCGACCGGAACAGCTGGTTCTGGTCGTACATGTAGACCGGGAACCGGACCTTCGAGATGGCGGTGGGGAAGTGCCCGTGCAACAGGAACGTCAGCTTCTCCTTGAGGGGATTGGAGGTGGCGAGCATGCGGCCGAGCCACCAGGTCGTCAGCTCCACGAACTGGGCGCGCAGCTGCACGGCGTAGGCCTTGAGGGCCGCCGGGTCTTGCCGGAGCTGGACCAGGGACTCCGGTGGGCTCAAGGTCGGCGTGGCGACGGCGTCGGCTCCCGGATCGGGCGCGGTCAAGCCCGCCACGAGGTTGGCGACGGCGGCGTCGTAGCCCACCGGCGTCGCCGCCGCGAGCTCGCTCGGCAGCGCCCCGAACCCGGCCCGCCGGTAGAGGTGGGCGACCAGGTCGCTCGTGCTCACCTGGGTGGCTACCGGCACGCCGTCAACCCCTCAGCCCGGAACCCCTGTGCAGGACGGAGCACGCCATGCCACCAGCCTGAGCGCCCACGCTTACAACCTGGTGTTGAGAGTGTGAGGGAATTGTCAGGGATGGCCCTGGCCGCCCCTTGGAGCGATCGAAGGGGGTTTCTCCGACCGACGGTGATGTCCGATTTCCGCCAGTAACTGTCACCGCGGCGTGGCACGCTGGGCCCCATGATCGAGGACCCGGACCGCTGCTACCAGGCGGCGCAGAGCAAGGACGCCCGCTTCGACGGCTGGTTCTTCTGCGCCGTCACCTCGACCGGGATCTACTGCCGGCCCAGCTGCCCGGCCCGCACACCCAAGCGCGAGAACATGCGCTTCTACGCCACCGCGGCGGCCGCCCAGCAGGCCGGCTTCCGCGCCTGCCTGCGCTGCCGGCCCGACGCCACGCCCGGCTCTCCCGAGTGGAACGTGCGGGCCGACGTCGTGGCACGCGCCATGCGGCTCATCCGCGACGGCGTGGTCGACCGCGAGGGTGTCGAGGGGCTGGCCTGCCGCCTGGGCTACAGCACGCGCCAGCTCAACCGGCTCATCACGGCCGAGGTGGGGACGGGACCGCTCGCCCTGGCCCGGGCTCAGCGCAGTCAGACGGCGCGGGTCCTCCTCGAGACGACCGACCTCCCCATCACCCACATCGCGTTCGCCGCCGGCTTCGCCAGCGTGCGCCAGTGCAACGAGACGGTGCGGCAGATCTTCGCCGATACCCCGCGCGGCCTGCGCGCCCGGGCCGCCAAGGCGGCGCGCACCAAGGCGGGCACTTCAGGGTCGCCCTTGGCGCAGGGCGTCCGCCTCCGCCTGCCGTGCCGCCGACCCTTCAGCCCGGCGTCGGTCCTCGACTTCCTCGGGTCGCGCGCCCTGCCCGGGGTCGAGTCGCTCGACGGCGGCACGTATCGGCGCAGCCTGCACCTCCCCCACGGGCACGGCATCGTCGCGTTGACGGCTCCCGAAACGGACGGTGCCGGCCCCGCCTACGTCGAGGGCGACTTGCACCTCTCGGACCTGCGCGACCTGACCACGGCGGTGTCGCGCTGCCGCCAGCTGCTCGACCTCGACGCCGACCCCATCGCCGTGTGGGAGGCCCTGCGCGCCGACCCGCTCGTCGGTCCGGTCGTCGAGCGCGAACCAGGCCGGCGAGTGCCAGGCGCCGCCGACGGCTTCGAGCTGGCGGTGCGCGCCGTCATCGGTCAGCAGGTCTCCGTGCCGGGCGCCCGCACGGTGGCGGGCCGGCTCGTGGATGCTGCGGGCGAGGCGCTACCCGAGCCCGGCGGCGGCATCACCCATCTGTTCCCCACCCCCACCGCGCTGGTCGAGCTGGCCCGCCGCGACCCCGGCGCGTTCTCCATGCCGGCGGGCCGGCGGCAGGCCCTGGTCGCCCTGGCCGAGGCGGTCGAGACGGGCGACGTCGTCATCGACCCCGGCGCCGACCCGGCCGAGCTGCGCCGCTCGCTGGTCGCCCTGCCCGGCATCGGGCCCTGGACGGCCGAGTACGTCGCCATGCGCGCGCTGCGCGACCCCGACGCGTTCATGCCGACCGACCTCGGTATTCGGCGCGGCGCCGCTGCACTCGGCCTGCCCGACGACCCCGCGGCCCTGACCGCGCTGACCGAGGGGTGGCGACCATGGCGCAGCTACGCCATGGTCCACCTGTGGTCGCTGCCCGCCGCCTCGACCCCCACGCTCCCCACCCGACCCGTGAAAGGACAAGCCGCATGACCACCTCGACGACCACCACCACCATGCCCCTCGACACCCCCGTCGGGCGCCTCGTGCTCGAGTGCGACGGCGACGTCCTCATCGGCATCTGGCTACCGAGCGAGCACCGTCACGGCCGGCGCGACGTCGACGACGTGCCACCGGTGCTGAAGGAGACGGCGACCCAGCTCGAGGAGTACTTCGCCGGCGAGCGCACCGACTTCGACGTCCCCATGCAGCTCGACGGCACCGACTTCCAGCGCCAGGTGTGGGACGAGCTGGGGCGCATCCCCTTCGGCGAGACCATCAGCTACGGCGAGCTGGCCCGCCGGGTGGGCCGGCCCAACGGCCCCCGCGCCGTCGGCCAGGCCAACGGGCGCAATCCGATTCCGATCATCGTGCCCTGCCACCGCGTCCTGGCCAGCAATGGCATCGGCGGCTACGGCGGCGGGCTGAAGCTGAAGCGTGCGCTGCTGGCCCTCGAAGGCGTCACCGCCTGACGGTGTGCCGTAGCGGGCCCGCCGTGCCTATGGTGCGCCGGTGGAAAACGCTGCGACCGTCCGGCACGCATTCGACCTGACCGGGCGCGTGGCGCTCGTCACCGGGGCCGGAGGCGGCATCGGGCGCACGACGGCCGAGGTGCTGGCCGGGGCCGGTGCCATCGTGGTCTGCGCCGACATCGACGCCCCGAGCGCCGCCGAGACGGCGCGTGGCATCGTCGGCGAGCACGGCCTGGCCGAGAGCGCCGAGCTCGACGTGGGCCAGCGCGGGGCGGCCGCGATGCTGATCGATCACGTGACGGCGCGGCACGGGCGATTCGACGTCATGTGCAACATCGCCGGCATCATGATCGACAGCTCCATCATCGACCTCGATCCTGACGAGTTCGACCGCATCCTGGCGGTGAACCTCCAGGGCGTGCTGTACGGATGCCAGGCCGCCGGCAAGGTGATGGTGGAACGGGGCGGCGGCTCCATCATCAACATGGCCTCGGCGGCCGTGCTGACGCCGTCGCCTGGCATCGGCCCCTACGCCATCACCAAGGCGGGGGTGGCGCAGCTGACCAAGTCGATGGCGGTCGAAGTGGGCCAGCAGGGCGTGCGCGTCAACGCCATCGCTCCGGGCTTCGTGCCGACCAACATGACGGCGCGCTACTACACCGACCCCGACGGCACCGTGAACGAGCAGGCGAAGGAGGCCGTGCTCACACCGATGGCGCGCCACGCGCCGCTGCGCCGGGTGGGGCTGACGAGCGACATCGCGTACTGCGTTCTGTATCTCGCCTCCGACGCCGCCAGCTTCGTGACGGGGCAGCTGCTCAGTCCCAACGGCGGTGTCGCCATGCACTACTAGCCCTTCTTTAACCCAGCATCGGGGCGGCGCTCGAGCGCGACGCCGAGCCCGGGCCCGCGGACCGGTTTGACGGCCATCCGATGGGGTAACTTCGAAGCGCGGCCAGCCCCGGGTCGCGCTGGAGAGGAGGAGGCCCCCGTGCTTGGACTTCGACGTATTGTGATCGCCAGCAGCGTGATACTGGCTCTCGCCGTGGGATGGCTGGCGTCGCCGCCCGCCGGAGCGGCCCTGACCAGCCCTCCGTTGGTGAGCGCCTCCAACTGGACCAATGCCAACGCGGCGTCGGGCTCGGCCTCCAACGGATTGAACGCCGTCTCGTGCCCCACGTCTTCGTTCTGCGTCGCCGTGGGCCAGCAGAACATCGCCACCGTGGGCGGCGTGCTGATCGAGCAGTGGAACGGCAGCGTGTGGTCGGTCGCCACCGGAGCGAACGTCCCCGCGAGCACCGTTGACAACCTCAACAGCGTGTCCTGTGCAGGCCCCGCCTTCTGTCTGGCGGTCGGCGCCGACGCCGCCGGCGCGCTGGCGGAGATGTGGAACGGCACCAGCTGGAGCCAGGTCACCGTGCCGGTGCCCTCCGGCGCCATTAACGCTCCGACTCTCTACTCCGTCTCGTGCGTCGCCACGAATCAATGCGAGGCTCTCGGCACGGCACTCACCGCGACCACGCCGATCGTCTACGGCGTGCAGTGGAACGGGACCACCCTGTCGCTGACCACCGCGGCCACGCCACCCGGTGTTGGGGCGAGCGCGCTGGTCGAAGCGAACGGCATGTCCTGCTCCAGCCCGACGGCCTGCGTGGCGGTCGGCACGACCGATGCGACGCCGACCACTACGACCGGCACGCCCTTCGCCGAGCAGTGGAACGGCTCGGCCTGGTCGCTGGCCGACACCGGTGTGGGCACCGGCCTCGCCGCCGGCAGCCGCCTGTCGTCGGTTTCCTGCGTCGGAGCTTTGTGGTGCCAGGCGGTCGGTGTGGCCGCGGGCACCCCGACCACCAGCCTGATCGAGACCTGGAACGGCACGCAGTGGACTATCGCTTCGGGCGTCCCCAGCGTCTCGGCGTCGGTGGCGCAGGCGCTCACGGGCGTGGACTGCTTCAGCACGACCACGTGCAGCGCGGTCGGCTCAAGCGGCGCGGGCGCCACCCAGGCGTCCCTGGCGCTGATCTGGAACGGCACTGCCTGGTCCATCGTGGCCAACACGCCTCAGGGCGGGCCGTCCGCGACCCCGGCGCCCACGACGCTGCAGGCGGTGACCTGCCTGACGGACTGGGCCTGTGTCGCGGTGGGCAACTTCGTCATCGCGGGCGTGAGCGACGCCTTCGCCGTGTCGGCACCCATCGTTCGGAGCGGCTACCGCTTCGTGGCGGCGGACGGCGGCATCTTCAACTACGGCGCGGGCGCGCCGTTCCTCGGCTCCACGGGCGGGCAGAAGCTGAACGCCCCCATCGTGGGCATGGCGGTCATGCCCGGCGGTGACGGCTACTACCTCGTTGCCTCCGACGGCGGCATCTTCAACTTCGGTTCGGCCCAGTTCTACGGCTCGGCCGGCTCGCTCAAGCTGAACGAGCCCATCGTGGGCATGGCCATCACGGCCGACGGCGGGGGCTATTGGCTGGTGGCCTCCGACGGCGGGATCTTCTCCTACGGCGACGCCGCCTTCTACGGGTCGCGGGGCGGTCAGGCGCTCAACGCCCCCATCGTGGGCATGGCCGCCACGCCCGACGGCAAGGGCTACTACCTGGTGGCCTCGGACGGTGGCGTGTTCAACTACGGCGACGGGGCCTTCCAGGGATCGGCTGGCTCGCTGAAGCTGAACAAGCCGATAGTAGGCATGAGTGTCCCCACCTCGGGCGGCTACTACCTGGTGGCCGGCGACGGCGGCATCTTCTCGTACCCGCCCTCGCTGCCCTTCTACGGCTCCACGGGCAGCCTGAAGCTGAACAAGCCGGTGGTGGGCATGTCCACCGTGGCCGGCGGGTACTACTTCGTCGCCTCCGACGGTGGCGTCTTCGCCTACCCGCCCTCGCTGCCGTTCCTCGGCTCCATGGGGGGCAAGCCGCTCAACGCCCCCATCGTCGGCATGGCCACCTAGTGCCGAGTTGACCAACGCTTTCGGCATCTGCCCGGCGGAATCGCGACGTCACCAATTGGCGTTTGGGGTCGGCCGGGCTGCGCCGTCGCCGGCAGCAGGCATGGCCCGGTGACGGCGCGGTGCCGGTTCGCAACCGGCCGTCAGGTGCTCAGTCGACCTTGTTGAACCGCTCCGGTCCCACCCGGACGGCTATGGCGATGACGATTAGTACGAAGGCTGATGTAGCAAGGACGGTAATCAGACTGGCGGTGGAGCTCACGGTTCCTCCTCTGTAACTGGCCGAGGCCGCACTGACGCGCGGTGCCGCAAATGACTGTGGACCCACGCGGGGGTGGGCGTCAAGGAGTTCCGCCGATGCCGACAGGAGGGGCTCCTACCGGCGGCAATGTGCGGGGACGTCTAGCTCCGTGCGACTGACGTGTGGTCGAAGGCGTCACGCTCTTAATTGGTCCCGGATCGGTACTGGGTAACCTCGTCGCGTGGAGACATGGGACGCGATAAGAGCTCGCCGCGATGTCCGTTCCTACGACGATCGCTCCATAGCTCCGGAGCACCTCGATCGAATCCTCGAAGCCGGGCGACGCGCGCCTTCGGCGTCAAATCGTCAGAAGTGGGACTTTGTCCTCGTGACAGATCCGGGTCAGCTGCAAGAGCTTTCAACGGTTTGGGTAGGTGCCCGACACCTCGCAACGGCGAAGGCCGCGATTGTCCTGGTTCTGCCCGAGCCCGAGTCCGAGCGCTACCGGACGATTGATCAGTATGACTTGGGACAGGCGACCATGTCGATGCTGTTGGCCGCCACCGACCTGGGTATCGGCAGTGGACATTCTGCGATCGGTGACCAGGAGGCCTGCAGACGTATTCTCGACACACCGGCAGATCACCTCTGCGCCTACATGATTGCCCTCGGCTATCCGGCCGACCATCCCCTCAGGCCGATGACGAAGATAGACCGACGACCCTTTGACCAGGTGGTGCATCGCGACAAGTGGTGACGCAGCACGGTGGCCCGACCCCACGTGGCCTCAACAATTTCACCTCGATGTGATGGTGGATGACCAAGCCGAAGCGGCCGGCACGGTGCTTCAATTGGGGGCGCAGCGGCTTCCGAGTGGCGATGACGTTTTCGCCGATCCTGCTGGTCATCCCTTCTGCCTTATCCGCCGACCTTCGTGGGCACCACCGATCGCTGAGTAGTCGAGGGGCCGAAGCGGCTCCGGACCGATGCTCCGGGGGCATCCCCGGGACGATCCCTGGCAGCATGACGTCCATGCCGCGTCCACCCCACGACTTCGATGCCATCTACGCGGCCGGCAGCCCACCGTGGGACGTCGGGCGACCCCAGCCGGCTTTCGAGCGCCTGGCCACGACTGGGGACCTGGTCGGCCGAGTGCTCGACGTCGGTTGTGGCACCGGTGAGCACGCTCTCATGGCGGCCTCACTGGGCTACGAAGCGGTCGGGGTCGACCTGTCGGTACGGGCCATCGAGCTGGCCAAGACGAAGGCGATCGAACGAGGAGTAGACGTGCGCTTCGTCGTTGCAGATGCCCTTCGCCTCGTTGATCTCGGCGAGCAGTTCGACACCGTGCTCGACTGCGGGCTCTTCCACATCCTCGATGACGGCGAGCGCGAGCGCTACGTCGGCAGCCTGGCTGAAGCGGTCCCGCCGGGCGGTCGCTTTCACATGCTCTGCTTCAGCGACCGCCAGCCAGGTGATTGGGGGCCACGTCGGGTGACGCAGGACGAAATTCGGGTCGCGTTTTCCGTGGGATGGGACATCGAATCAATCGAGTCCGCTGTCATCGTGCTCACCTTCGACCCCGCAGGAGCCCAGGCCTGGCAGGTAGCGGCCACCCACACGTAGCAGCTGACGCGACTGTTTTCCGTCGGACTCGCGTGTCGGATCTGAGCCGTCGCCAGCAGATTCACCGACAACAGGGAGGGTTTGACGTGGAGATATGGGACGCAGAACGTGACGAGATGCTCGATCTCGCCGAGCGACTCGCCGTGCTCGGTGACGAGCAGTGGGACGCTCCTTCCTTGTGCGCCGAATGGCGCATCAGGGACGTGCTCGCCCACATGACCGCTGGCGCGGAGGGTGCGTTCGGAGTTGGCGCGATCTTCCGCGGCATGCTCCGCCACGGCTTCAACTACAACCGATGGGTGGCAGCCGATGGGCAACGACGCGGTCAGCAGGACCCAGCGGTCGGTTTGAAGGCTCTTCGGAACGCCGCGGCCAACCGCAAAGCCCAGACTGGATCTCGGGCGGTCAGAGGCCTCATGCACGTCCTGATCCACGGTCAGGACATGTGCCGACCCCTCGGCATCACACGCGATCTGCCCGAGACGCATCTCGTTCCCGTGGCGGACTTCGTCACGGACGACGTGCATCTCTTCGGTGCGAAGAGGCGCATCGCCGGTTTGAAGCTGACGGCCACCGACATGGACTGGTCGCATGGGAACGGACCCGAGGTGACGGGTCCAGCGGAGGCGCTGGTGATGATGATGGCTGGGCGCTCGGTGGCACTCGACGACCTCTCGGGCGAAGGAAAGGCCTCTCTGGTCACCAGGCGCTAACTCTCGACAACGCCCGGACGCCGTTCCGGAACAACAGGGAAGTGGTACCCGAGGTGTGATGCGGAGACGCTGGACACGTTGTCCATGCGGCACTTGGTGCCGTGCGCCCCGAGCGCGGCGGCGGGCACGGTGCGCCGTCACGTCTCCGGGTGGAGGATCCCGTCGAGCCAGGCGAACGTGCGGGCGTGGTAGAGCGTGCGGGCGCCCGCCTCGCAGTGGTCGCCCGCCCCCTCGGCGGCGGTGAAGCGCAGCAGCTCCTTTTCGCAGGTGAGCTCGGCGTAGACGCGCGGGGCGGACTCGGAGATGTCGTCGCCCTCGGCGTGGCAGACGAGCGTCGGGCAACGGATGGAGCCGGCGCGGCCCTGCAGGGTGAAGTCGCGTAGCGACCGCAGGTAGTCCAACGGGTCGTCGACGCCGTGCACGAGCTGGCCTCGCCGGAGCGCCCACCCTCCGGTCGGGTTGGCCGCCAGCGTCTTGAGGATGCGCCGCAGCACGGCGGTCCGGGCGCCCGAACCGCCGTCGAGCGCGGAGGCCAGCGGCCCCGGGACGCGCTGGCGCGCCGCCGCGAAGAGGTCGTAGGACCCGCAGTCGGCGATGCAGGCGGCCAGACGGTGCTCGACGCTGGCCGCCCGCGGGGCCAGGTGGGCGCCCAGGCTGAGCCCTATGGCGGCGATGCGCGCCGGGTCGGTGTCGCTCCGCGTGCCCAGGTAGTCGACCGCCGCCGTGACGACGCGCTCGAAGTCGGACCGCAGGGGCAGCCCGAGGTCCAGCAGCGCGGCACCCTGGCCCGGGCCGTCGAAGGCCAGCACGTTGTAGCCCCGGGCGAGCGCGGCGACGCCGTTGAAGAAGTAGAGCTCCTCCGCCGTGCCGTCGTAACCACCAACCAGCAGCACGGTGGCGCGCCGGCGAGGGTCGGCGTCGGGGCGGAAGTGGTAGCCGGGCAGCGGCGTGCCGTCGAAGGGGATGTCGACGATCTCGGGCGGCTGGGCGAACAGCGCGGCGGCCCGGCGGAAGGCCACGGTCTGCCCGGCGTAGGCGCGCACCAGCCGCTCGTCGGCCGGTGGCGCCAGCAGCATGACGCCGGCCGTGCGGAAGTAGCTCGAGGCGCGCAAGAAGGCATGCCGCGCCGTCTCGGTGCGGCCGGACTCGAGCGCGCGCTCGGCCAACGTTTGGGTGGCGGCGGCCGTCGACACCCACTCGTTGTGCCAGCTGTCCAGGTCCGCCCCCTTGATACGCGCCGCCGTGCTCAGGCACTCCCCGACATCGGCACCGCCGTAGGGGGCGCTGCCGACGGTGCGCAGGAGCTGGGCGTCGAGCAGCTCGTCCTTCAGCGCGAGATGCGTCATCGTTCACCTCCCGCCCCGGCCCGGGACGGACACCGGGGCGGCGGCATTCTGCCGCGAACGGGGCTGTCCGATCAGCCGGAGGTGCCCGAAATGCGGATCAGCGCGAACTGGTCGGTGGACGTGTCCGACGCGATGACGGCCGGGGCGGGCCCGATGAGCAGCACGGCGGGGCCCACCCCCAGGGCGTTGGCGACGGCGCCCTGGGGGTCGATGCGGTAGACGCAGGACGACGGGGTGTTGGCAGCGGGCGGCGGGCAGGTGGCGCCACCCGCGGGCTCCAGCGCCAGCGCACCGGCGGACGTGTCGACCACCGTGGTGGTCACCGAGCCACTGAAGGAGGCGACCTCGGCCAGGGTGGACCCGTCGTAGGTCGTGTAGGTGGCATCGAGGCCCTGTCCGGCCGGCTCGTCCACCCATACCGTCCCACCGGCCACCGCGTCGACGTACTGCACGCCGCCGCCGAGCTGCGTCGGCGCGTCGGCCAGCGCGGGTCCGGTGGTGGTGGCGCCGTTGGGCCGCCGCACGCTGAGGCGGTGGTCGGTGCTCTCGTAGTAGATGGAACCGTCGGACCCCACGACGTCGCCCAGCCCGGTCACCAACAGACGCGGGCCGGCCGAGCTGGCCGGGTTGATGCTGTACACCCGCACCGTGTCACCCTGCGTGATGGAGACGAACACCGCGCCCGCCGCGGCGGTCATGGCGACCAGGTCGTCGTCGGACGAGTTGGCCACGTGCACGGGCGGCAGGTTCCACTGGGCGTCCTGGTTCCCGCTGGTGCGGTTGTACGACAGCACGTTGCTGTAGGTGGCCACGTAGAAGTTGGTGCCGTCGGCCGCCAGGGCGGCCACCCCGCTGGGCACGTGCTCGGCGATTTCGGCCGGGCCGTCGCCGTCCAACACCCAGGCCACGGTCGTGGTCGGGCTGGTCGGATCCTGGGGCGCCGCGAACACGGCGCCGTCGGGGCTCTCGGCGGCCGTCACCGCGCCGGCCGAGAAGGGCAGCTCGATGGGCGCGGCGGCCTGGAGCGGGCCCGAGGTCGGCTCGGGCGCCGCCGTGGGCGGCGGCGTCGGGGCGGCGGTCGTCGTGGTGGTGGAGCCCGTATTCGGGTGGTGCGCCGGCGGCGCGGCGCTCGGCTTCGAAGGGCCGGAGCTGCACGACGCCAGCGTCACGGCGGCCAGGGCCACCGTGGCTCCCAATTGCAGGCGCCGGAGTCGTGTCCCGCGCATCCGGCCAGTATGGCCGCGCCCGGCGCACGGTACGGTTCGCTCCATGGTGACCACGCGCGACATCTCCTACGAGGCCGACGGCCGCACGATGATTGGCACACTGGCGTTGCCGGACGGAACGGACCGGCGTCCCGGGATCCTGGTGTGCCACGAGGGCCCCGGCCTCGACGACCACGGGCGCGGCATGGCCGTACGCCTGGCCGAGCTGGGGTACGTGGCCTTCGCGCTCGACTACCACGGGGACGGGCAGCCGCTGACCGACCGCGAGCAGATGATGGCGCGCATCGGCGAGTTCCGCGACGATCCGTTGCGCGTGCGGGCCATCGGCACCGCCGGGCTCGACGTCCTGCGCGCCGAGCCGCGCGTCGACCCCGGGCGTCTGGCCGCCATCGGCTTCTGTTTCGGCGGGACCATGTCCTTCGAGCTCGCCCGCGCCGGGACGGACCTCAAGGCGGCCGTCGGCTTCCACGCCGGCCTGGGCACGGCGCGGCCCGAGGACGCGCGCCACATCACGGGCAAGGTACTGGCCCTCATCGGCGCCGACGACCCCATCGTCGACAACGCCCAGCGGCGCGCCTTCGAGGAGGAGATGACCGCCGGTGGCGTCGACTGGCAGCTCTACGTCTACGGCGGCGCCGAGCACTCGTTCACACGGCCAGGCGCCGAGACCCTCGGCATGCCGGGCATCCGGTACCACGAGGCCACCGACCGGCGCTCCTGGAGGGCCATGCTCGACCTCTTCGACGAAGTGTTCGCCTGAGCCGTTTCTGACGCCCCGTCAGGTCCCGGCTACGCTCGATGCCCATGTCCGAGCCCCTGCCGAAGATCATCTCGGTCGACGACCACGTCGTCGAGCCGCCCAACGTGTGGCAGGACCGCCTTCCTTCCAAGTACGCCGACGTGGGGCCGCGGGTGGTGCGGGCGCCCATGCCCGAGGTCGAGTTCCGGGGCGGGTCGCTCAAGGTCAAGCCGGGTTCCGCCGGCGTGCCGGTCGACTGGTGGTACTACGAGGACCTGAAGCGGCCGCTCCTGCGGGTGGACTCCGCCGTCGGCGTGCCCCGTGAGGAGGTGACCATGAAGGGCGTCACCTACGAGGACATGCGGCCGGGCTCCTACGAGGTCAAGCCACGGCTCGACGACATGGACGCCAACCACATTGAGGCGGCGCTGTGTTTCCCGACGTTCCCACGCTTCTGCGGGCAGACCTTCACCGAGGCCAAAGACCACGAGCTCGGCCTGCTCTGTGTCGAGGCCTACAACGACTGGATGGTCGAGGAGTGGTGCGGCGACGCCGGTGGTCGGCTCATCCCGCTCTGCCTCGTCCCGCTGTGGGACGCCGAGCTGGCGGCGGCCGAGGTGCGCCGCAACGCCGAGCGCGGTGTCCGGGCCGTGTGTTTCAGCGAGATCCCGCCCTTCCTCGGGCTGCCCTCCGTGCACGACCCCGACCACTACTGGGACCCCTTCTTCCGGGCCTGCGCCGAGACGCGGACCGTGGTCAACATGCACATCGGGTCGTCGTCGAAGATGCCGTCGACGTCGGCCGACGCCCCGCCGGCCGTGGGCTCGACGCTGACCCACACCAACGCGACGTTCTCGCTGGTCGACTACCTCTTCAGCGGTGTCTTCGTGCGCTTTCCCGACCTGAAGGTGGCCTACTCGGAGGGGCAGATCGGCTGGATCCCCTACATCCTGGAGCGGGCCGACCGGGTGTGGGAGGACAACCGGGGCTGGGGCGGCGTGGCCGACATCGTGCCCGAGAAGCCGTCGAGCTACTTCAAGAACCACGTATGGGGGTGCTTCTTCGACGACGCGCACGGCCTGAAGTCGGTCGCGGAGATCGGCGAGGACAACATCACCTACGAGTCCGACTACCCGCACTCGGACTCGACCTGGCCGCGCACGCGCCAGATCGCCGAGGAGCAGATGGCCGACCTGACCGACGAGCAGCGGCGCAAGATCGTGCGGGGCAATGCGATAAAGCTGTTCGGCCTCGACCTCGCCGCCTGACCGCCGCGCCGAGGCCTCGCCCGGTTCCCGACCCATGGACCTGCGCTACACCGCGGCCGAGCAGTCGTTCCGCGCCGAGCTGCGGGACTGGTTGGCCGCCACCCTGCCCGGGGTGGGCGCGCCCCGCCCCAGGACGACTGGCCGGCCCGGCGCGCCTACGACCTGCGCTGGCAGCGGCTGCTCTACGACGCCGGCTACGCCGGGGTGGACTGGCCGGCGGAGGGCGGTGGGCGGGGCGCCTCGCCGGTGGAGCAGCTGATCTTCAAGGAGGAGTGTGAGCGGGCCGGAGCCCCCTATGTCGGGGTCTCCTTCGTCGGGTTGCTGCACGCCGGGCCCACCATCATCGCCGAAGGCACGCCGGCGCAGAAGGAGCGCTACCTGCCGGGCATCTTGCGGGGCGAGGAGGTGTGGTGCCAGGGCTTCAGCGAGCCCGACGCCGGCAGCGACCTGGCCTCGCTGCGCACGCGGGCGGTGCGCGACGGCGACGACTACGTGGTGACAGGCTCGAAGATCTGGACGTCGCACGCCGAGGTGGCCGACTTCTGCGAGCTGCTCGTGCGCACGGGCGACGAGGGCAACCGCGGCATCACCTGGCTCATCATGCCGATGGACGCGTCCGGCATAGAGATCCGGCCGCTGCGCACGATTGAGGGCACCACCGAGTTCGCCGAGCTCTTCCTCAACGACGTGCGCGTCCCGGTGGCCAACCGGGTGGGCGAGGAGAACGACGGGTGGCGGGTCACCATGGTGACGCTGTCCTTCGAGCGCGGCACCGCCTTCGTGGGCGACCTGCTCGAGTGCGTGCGGCGCCTCGGCGAGGTGCGCCGCCTGGCCGAACGGCTCGGGCTGCGCGGCGACGAGGGGCTGGCCCGCCGCATCGGCCACCTCGTGGCGGCCTTCGACGCGCTGTGGGCGCTGACCAAGCGCAACGTGTCGGAGGCGGCCCAGACCGGGGTCCCGGGCATCGGCGGCTCGGTGTTCAAGCTCTCCTTCTCCGAGCACGCCCAGGCCCTGGGCGACCTGGCCGTGGAGGTGCTCGACCGCGCCGCGCTGTGCGCCGACGAGCTGGACGGCCCCGACGGCGGCGCGCTGGGCAACGCGGAGCAGCTGCACGCCTGGTTCAAGTCCATCAACCTGACCATCGCCGCCGGCACGTCCCAGGTGCAGCGGAACATCGTGGGCGAGCGCATCCTCGGTCTGCCCAGGTCGCGCTGATGGACTTCCGCGTCGGTGACGACCAGCGCCAGTTGGCGGAGGGCATCCGGGCCATGGTGGCCGGGCGACTGCCTCTCGAACGCGTCCGCGCCCGCGAGGGCGGCGAGCGCGCCATTGCAGCCGAGGACTGGGTCGCGCTGGGCGAGACGGGCGTGTTCGCGCTGACGCTGCCCGAGCCGGCAGGTACCGGCCTCGGGCTGGCCGACGCCGTCGTCGTGTTCGAGGAGCTGGGCCGGGCGCTGGTGCCGGGCCCGCTCGTCGGGACCTTCCTGGCCGCCGCGGCCGGGCTGGTCGATGGCGCGGCGGAAGGCCAGGCCTCTGTCGGTGTGTACTGCGCCGGGCGACCGGAACCCGTGCTGGTGGAGCACCTGGCTTCGCTCGACGCGCTCCTGGTGCTCGATGCCGGCGGGCCGCCCCAGCTGCTGGCGCCCGCCCCGTCCGGCGGGGCACGCCGCGCCGCCCACCCGCTCGACCCGCTGACCCCGCTGTGGCAGCTGGGGTCGGTCCCCTTCGGCGGCACGGTGCCCGACAACGACGGTCGGCTGTGGCGCGACGGGGCGCTGCTCACGGCGGCGCTGCAGGTGGGCCACGCGGCGGAGGTCCTCGACCGCGCCGTGGCCTACGCCAAGGAGCGCCACCAGTTCGGCAAGCCCATCGGCAGCTTCCAGGCCGTCAAGCACATGTGCGCCGACATGTTGGTGCGGTCCGAGGTGGCGCGGGCGGCGGTGCATGCGGCGGCCTGCCTGGCCGACGCGCCCGACGTGACGGTTGGTGAGGCGGCGGCGACCGGGTGCGCGCCGGGGCAGCTGCTCGAGCGCAGCGTCTCCGGCGCCAAGCTGCTGGCCGACGAGGCGGCGCTGGCCAACGCCGCGCGCCGCCATCCAGGTGCACGGGGGCATGGGCTTCACCTGGGAGGTGCCGCTCCACCTGCACCTGAAGCGCTCCCGGATGCTCTCGACGACCTTCGGCACGCCGGCCGAGCTGGCGGCGGCCCTGGCCGTCTCTGCCTGAGCGAACATGGGCGTCCCCCGGCGAACGGAGCTCCGATCATGACCGACCCTGCCCTCATTCCCGCCGACGTGGTGCGGGCCGTGCCCGAGGGCCAGGTCGTCTACGGCATGCAGCTGCCGATTCAGTCGCAGTCGACGCTGTACGTGGCCGACTGGGAGAAGGAGGCCGGCCCGGAGGAACTGGCCCGCGTCGCCCGCGCCGCCGACGACGCCGGGTTCTTCTACCTCGGCGTGTGCGACCACACGGCCATCCCGCGCCGGCTGGCCGACGCCATGGGCACCATTTGGTACGACACCACGGCCACGCTGGGCTGGCTGGCCGCGCTGACCACGCGCACCCACCTCCTCTCCCACGTGCTGGTCCTGGCCCAGCGCCACCCGCTGCGCGCCGCCAAGGAGTTGTCCACCCTCGACCTGCTCTCGGGCGGCCGCGTGATCGTGGGCGTGGGCGCCGGCCACGTGCCGGAGGAGTACGAGTTGTTCACCGGGGGTTTCGACCAACGCGGCCGGCACACCGACGAGGCCGTCTCGGCGTTGGCGCGCTGCTTTACCGAGGCATTCCCCGAGCTGCCCGGCCCGCGCTTCCCGGCTTCGGACATGGGGCTCGGCCCACGCCCGGTGCGCGCGCCCCGGCCACCCATCTGGATCGGCGGCTCCTCGCCGGCCGCCCTGCGGCGCACGGCGGCCTTCGGCGACGGCTGGCTGCCGCAGGGCACACGCCGGCGCGACCTGCCTGGCCAGATCGCCCGCCTGCGCGAGCTGCGGGACGAGCTGCGCGGCGGTGCACCACTCGATATCGGCACCATCGTCGAGCCGATCTACCTGACCTCGGGCGGGTCCGGCTGGGAGATACCCAACTGGGTCGTCAGCGGCGGGGCGGACCGGGTGGCCGAGTCGCTGCACGAGCTGGTGGGCATGGGCGTCAACCACCTGCAGGTGCGCTTCATGGCCCGGTCGGCCTCGGAGCTGTGCGACCAGACCGCCCGCTTCGGCGCCGAGGTGGGCGGCCTGCTGAACGCCTGAAGGGCCGCCGGTCATAGGGTGAATGGCACAAATGTCGTTCTTCTCGGTCTTCATCGGCGCCGTCGTTCTTGTCTGGGTCCTCCTGCGCCAGGTGGCCGTGCGCCCGGTGCCGCGCGTCATCCGGCTGGGGCTGCCCGTCATCGTCGGGGTGATCGGCCTCTTCGAGCTCACCTCCTACGCCAACAGCCACCAGCACATCGCGAGTTCGGCCTGGGCCTGGGTGCTGGGCACCTTGTTGGCAGGGGCGATCGGCCTCGGGATCGTGCGCGGCCTGACGGTCAAGATCTGGACGGCTGGCCACTGGGTGCTGCGCCAGGGGACGCGAGTGACCATGGCGCTCTGGCTGGTCTCCCTCGCCGTGCACTTCGCCGGCGACGTCTTCGGCTCGCACGCGCACGACGGATCGGGCCTCGAGTCGGCCAGCTTCCTGCTCTACCTCGGACTGACCCTGGGCGTGCAGACGGCCGTAGTGCACCGGCGCGCGCAGCCACTGTGGGCACAACTCGGGCCCGATGCGGCCAACCCGCTGCAGGTGCACTTCACGCAGGCGCCGGGAGCCATGTTCACCTTCTTCCGCACGGGCGGTGGCCCGCCGCCTCACCCGGGCGGTCCGCCACCGAGCTACTCCGACGACCCGAACATCATTGACGCCGAGGTCGTGGAGGACGACGACGACCACGAGCCGCCTGAGCTGCCCCCGTCGCGCTGAACCCCTCCCTACACTCGGCGCCCATGCCCACCTCAGCGCGCTCGTTCAGCCAGCGGCCCTATGTCGGCCCCCCGGGGTCGACCGAGCTCGTGCTGGTCCGGCACGGCGCGTCGGCCGACTCGGTCGAGGGCGAGACCTTCGAGCTCGTCGAGGGCCAGGGCGACCCGCCGCTCTCCGCGGTCGGACGGCATCAGGCCGAGCAGCTGGCACTGCGCCTGGCCCACGAGATGTTCGACGCCCTCTACGTCAGCACGCTGCAGCGTACGGCGCAGACGGCGGCGCCGCTGGTGGCGCGCTGCGGCATGACGCCTGTCGTCGACGCCGACCTGCGTGAGGTCTTCCTCGGCGAGTGGGAGGGCGGCCTGCTGCGCCAGAAGGCGGCCGACCAGGACCCGCTCTGGGAGGCGGTGCTGCGCGAGCAACGCTGGGACGTGGTGCCCGGCGCCGAGTCGCGAGAGGTGTTCGGGGGCCGGTTGCGCCGCGCCGTGGAACGCATCGTCGCGGCGCACCCCGGCGGGCGGGTCGTCGCGTTCAGCCACGGCGCGGCCATCGGCGAGATCCTGGCCCAGGCCACGAGCTCCGCACCCTTCGCCTTCTTGGGGGCCGACAACGCCTCCATCTCCAAGATCGTCGTGCACGAGGAGCGCTGGATCCTGCGCGGCTACAACGACACCGCCCACCTCAGCGGCGAGTAGGCGCCAACGCCGGCAGCGCGCGGATGGCCTCGAGCGCCTCGGGGTTCTCGAGCGAGCCCACGTTGCGCACCGGCCGGCCCGCCACGACGTCGGCCACGGCCAGCTCGGCCAGCTTGCCCGAACGGGTCCGGGGCAGGTCGTCCACGGCGGCCACGACGGCCGGGACGTGCCGGGGCGAACACTCGGTGCGGAGTCGCCGGCGCACCTCGTCCTCCAGCGCGCCGTCGAGCGCCACCCCGGCCGCCAGCCGGAGGAGCAAGACGACGCGGGTGTCGTCCTCGACGCTCTGACCGAAGGCCAGCGCCTCGAGCACCTGGGGCATGCGTTCGACCACCCGGTAGAGCTCGGCCGTCCCGATGCGCACCCCACCGGGGTTCAGCGTCGTGTCGCTGCGGCCCGAGATCACCATCCCGCCGTGCTCGGTCCAGCGGGCGAAGTCCCCGTGGGCCCAGCGTCCGGGAAAGCGCTCGAAGTAGGAGGCCCGGTAGCGCGCGCCTGTGGGGTCGCCCCAGAAGCCGAGCGGCAGGGAGGGGAACGGGCTGTCGCACACCAGCTCGCCCGGCTCCCCGGGCCGGTCGTGCAGCGACGCGCCCGCCGGGTCGACCACGTCGACGTCCATGCCCAGGCCGGGGCCTTGGATTTCGCCCGCCCAGACCGGTCGCGTGGGATCGCCCAGCACGAAGCACGCGCACAGGTCCGTCCCGCCCGAAATGGAGGCCAGGTGGACGTCGGCCTTGACCGCGTCGTAGACGAAGGCGAACTCGTCGGCGCCGAGCGGCGAGCCGGTGGAGCAGATGGTGCGCAGCGGCCCGAGGTCGTGCGTGCCCACCGGGCGGCATCCCGACTTGCGCAGGCTCTGCAGGTACTTGGCCGACACCCCGAGCAGGCTGACCTCCTCCCTCTCGGCCACCTCGAACAGCGCGTCCGGGTCGGGGTACAGGGGATGCCCGTCGTAGAGCACGGCCGTGGCCCCACCGGCCAGCACCGACACCAGCCAGTTCCACATCATCCAGCCGGTGCTGGTGACGTAGAGCACGCGGTCGCCGGGCCGGATGTCGCAGTGCAGCATGTGCTCCTTGCGGTGCTGGAGCAACAGGCCGCCGGCGCGGTGGACGATGCACTTGGGCACCCCGGTCGTCCCCGACGAGAAGAGAATGGCCGCCGGGTGGTCGAAGGGCAGGCTGGCGCAGGCCGGCCCGCGCCCGCGCCCATGACCGGCGGCCACGAAGTCCTCCCAAGCCCGCCGGCCCACGATGGCGTGCCGCAGACCGGGTAGACGCGCCGCCACCTGCTCCACCTGGTCCCGCACGTCGTGGCCGACGCCCTTGTAGCGGTAGGAGCCGGCCGCGACCAGTACCGCCGGCTCAATCTGCGCGAAGCGGTCGATCACCGCCTCCGGCCCGAAGTCGGGCGAGGTTCCGGCGTACACCGCCCCGATGGCGACGGTGGCCAGGAAGGTGACGACGGCCTCGACCCCGTTGGGCAGCACGGTGGCCACGCGGTCGCCCGGCCCCACGCCGGCCACCCGCAGCGCCTCCGACGCCGCCCCCACCTCGGCCCGCAACGCGTCCCAGCTCAACACCCGCCGCCCGCCCGCCTCGTCCAACGCGATCAGCGCCGGGGCCGGCCCGGACGTCGCCAGCAGGTTGGCGGCCAGGTTCAGCCGGGACTCGGGGAAGAACCGCGCCGCGGCCATGGTGGGGCCCGCCTCGAAGGCCGGACCGCGCCGTTCCCCCACGACGCCGGTGAATTCCCACACGAGCGACCAGAACTCGTCGGGCTGGCGCACCGACCACCGGTGCAGGGCGAGCGGGTCGGCCAACCCCGCCTCGCTCATGAAGCGGGCCATGGCCGTCGCCGTCGCCCGTTCCTCGGACGGCGACCACAGCGGGCCCTCCGTCACGGCTCCCGGGCCCACGACCACGGGTAGTCCGGGTCGGCGACCCGGCGCGCCTCCTCGCTCAGGCCGAGGCGGTCGAAGGCGTCGATCATCACCGCCACTTCTTCGGTCCGCGTCTCGTCCGCCGCCCGCTCCAGGCTCCCGGGCTGGGGCCCGTGCACGAAGCCGGCCGGATGCATGGAGATGGAGCCGACGCCGATGCCCGAGCCGGACCGGCTCATGAAGTCGCCCGCGGCGTAGAACAGGACCTCGTCGGTGTCCACGTTGGCGTGGTGGTACGGCACCTTGATCGCCTGCGGGTGGAAGTCGTAGGGACGCGGGACGAACGAGCACACCACGAAGTTCGGGCCGGCGAACGTCTGGTGCACCGGCGGGGGCTGGTGAATGGCGCCGACGATGGGCTCGAAGTCGTGGATCGACAGGGCGAAGGGGTAGAGGCACCCGTCCCAGCCCACGACGTCGAAGGGGTGGTGGGCATGCACGTGGCGGGTCAGGCCGGCACGGCTGCGCACCAGGACCGGCACCTCCTCGCCCTCCTCGCTGAAGGGCGCGTCGGGGCCGCGCAGGTCGCGCTCGGAGAAGGGCGCCCCCTCCAGCAGCTGCCCGCGTGCCGAGAGGTACTTGGCCGGCAGCGTCACGTGGCCGGTGGCCTCGAGCACGAGCGCGCGAGCATCCCGTCGGGCCCGGGCCGCCAGCGGTGCGTGGTCCCGGCCGGAATGACGACGTAGTCCCCGGGGGCCACCTCGAGCACGCCGAAGCTGCTCTCCAGCCGGCCGCCGCCGTCGTGCACGTACACGAGCTCGTCGCCGCACCCGTTGCGATAGATCGGCCCGGCGCGGTCGGCCGACATCCACGACAGCACGAGGTCGCCGTTGCCCAGGAGCGGCGTCCGGTCGAGCACCGGGTCACCGCCGCCCTCCAGCGCGCCCGTGCGCAGGTGGCGCGGCACCAGCGGCGAGTCCGGTTCGAAGCACCGCCGCTCGCCCGCCACCGGCTCGGCCGCCACGATGGCACTGGGCGAGCGGCGGTGGTACAGCAGGGCCGATTCGGCCGAGAAGCCGTCGGTGCCCATCAGCTCCTCGTGGAGGTAGCCGCCGCCGGGTTGGGCCACCCTCAGGTGGCGCTTGCGCGGCACCTCACCGACGCTGCGATAGAAGGGCATGCCGTCGACCTCCTCCCACTAGGCCGAGGTGACCGTCCCGGCCACCTCGCCCAGCTCGATCCTGGGTGCGCCGTCCGCGCCGCCGCACCACCCGCGCAGCACGATGGTGTCACCGTCGCGCGAAGAACCGTCGCTCCTCGCCACCGGATAGCTCGAGCGGCCGCGTGCCGGCCCATGTCAGCTCCATCAGGCTGCCGCCCTGCCGGCGGGCGTCGGGACCGGAGGCCGTCCCCGACCCGAACAGGTCGCCGGGGCGCACGAAGGCGCCGTTCGCCGTGGCGTGGGCCAGCTGCTGGGCGAAGGACCAGTACATGGCCTCGGCGAAGTCGACGCGGCTCACCACGACACCGGCGTCGCCGGCTCGGCCCATGGCCTCGGTCCGCAACAGCACCTCGAGGTGGAGGTCGGGGATCCCGGGGCGGCACGTGCGCAGGTGCGCGGCCGGCGCCGGGTCCTGGCACGCCGTCCACCCGGCCACGAGGTGTGGGGTCGAGCGCGTCCGACGGTCACCACCCAGTGCGAAATGGAGGTGGCGAACGACTTGGCGGGGAAGGGACCGAGCGGCTGGTACTCGAAGGCCTGGATGTCGCGGGCCGACCAGTCGTTGAGCAGGACCACCCCGAAGAGGTGGTCGTCCGCGTCGTCGGCGCGCGACCGGCGAGCCGGGCTCGCTGCCGGTCCCGACCACGTAGCCCACCTCGAGCTCGAAGTCGAGGCGGTCGGTCGGGCGGTACTGCGGCTCCCCGTCGACCAGCAGGTGGCCCGCGCGGGCGGCGGATGGTGGTGCCGGAGCCGACGACGGTGCTCGACCGGCCGTGGTAGGCGACCGGGATGTGGCGCCAGTTGGGCTGGAGGGCCGGCGCCTCGGGCCGCAGGATCTGGCCCATGGCCGTGGCGTGGTGCAGGCCGCCGTAGCCGTCGACGAAGTCGCCCACCGCCACCGGGAGCTTCAGGGCCAGCGCGGAGAGGGGCACCAGCGAGCCGGCGGGGAGGTCGCTCGCCGCCGCTTCGGCCACCTCCCCCACGGCCCGGCGGGCGATCCGCCAGACCTCGGGACCCTGGGCCAGCAGCGGGTTGAGCGTGGGCGACGCCAGCACGGCCGCGTCCACGCCGGAGTCCAAGAGGCCGTGCCGGTGCAGCACCAGCAGGTCGACGGCGTCGCTCCCCCAGCGCCACCACCACCCGCGGGCCCAGGCGCCCGGCGACGTGGGCCACGCCGAAGGGCAGGTTGGCCGAGCCCGAAGCCCGAGCCGGCCCCCACAGCTCAGAGGTTGCCCCGCCGGGCCTGGTCGCGCTCGATGGCCTCGAACAGCGCCTTGAAGTTGCCCTCGCCGAAGCCGCCGGCACCCCGGCGCTCGATGATCTCGAAGAACAGGGCCGGTCGGTCGGTGATGGTCTCGGTGAAGATCTGCAGCAGGTGACCGCCGGCGTCGCGGTCGACCAGGATCCCGAGGCGCTGCAGGTCGCTCCAGGGCAGGTCGACGCCGTCGAGACGCCGTCGGGCCTCGTCGAAGTAGGTGTCGGGCACCTCCATGAAGCGCACGCCGCGCGCCTTCAGCGCGTCGACCGTCGCCACGATGTCGTCGGTCCGCAACGCGACGTGCTGCACGCCGGGCCCGTCGTAGGCCTCCAGGTACTCCTGAATCTGGCTCTTGCGCCGCCCGGTGGCCGGCTCGTTGATCGGCATGACGACGCGCTTGCCGTCCCACACCACGGTGGAGGCCAGGGCGGAGTACTCCGTGGCGATCTGCCCCTCGGAGAATTGCTGCATGGGCGCGAACCCGAGGACCTCGGCGTAGAAGCGGACCCAGTCCTCGAGGCGGCCCTGTTCGACGTTGCCCACCACGTGGTCGATGGTCGTGAGGCCGACCGGCGGGCCGACCGGGGCGGCCGGGAGGCGGTCGGTGTGGTAGCCGGGCTCGAGGCGCGGACCCACGTAGCGGCTGCGGTCGACGAAGGTGTGCACGGTGTGCCCGTAGGTGCCGATCTGGGCCAGCACCAGCACGCCCTGGTCGTCGTCCTCCTCCCACGGCGCCCGCACCGGAGTCGCCCCGCGGGCGACGGCGGCGGCGTAGGCCGCCCGCGCGTCGTCGACCAGCCAGGCCAGGTCGTGCACGCCGTCGCCGTGCGTCCGTACGTGGGCCGCGATGGGCGAGTCGGCGTCGAGGGCGGCCGAGACCACCAGACGGATGCCGCCCTGCTCGATCACGTAGCTCGCCTTGTGCCGTACGCCGGTCTCGGGCCCGGCGTAGGCGGTGCAGGTGAAGCCGAAGGCCGACATCAGGAAGCCCGCCGTGGTGCGGGCGTTGCCCACCCACAGCTCGAGGCAGTCCCAGCCGAGCAGGCGGGCCGCCGGCGCCAGGTCGTCGTCGGCGACGCGTCGCGCGTGCCGTTGCGTGGACGGTGGTCATGATGATCCTCCCCTGACGTGGCGGTGGTACCACGCCTCGTCGTAGGCCCGGAAGAAGTCGCCCAGCTCGTGGACCATCCGGTCGAACGAGGACGCGGCGAACAGCACCGGCTGGTAGCGGGTGATGTCGTACTCGAGGGTCCCCATGCGCAGCAGGTCCCAGGCCCTGATGTCGGCCCGGCGGTACGCCTCGAGCTCGCCGTAGCTCGAGAGCAGGCCGGCGCCGTACGCCTTCAGGTCTCCCGCCTCGTCGACCACGCCGAACTCGAGCGTGAACCAGAAGACGCGGGAGAAGAACTCGAGGGCCTCGGGGCTGGTGGTGCGGCGCGAGGCCCGGCCGGCCTCCATGTAGAGCGAGGCCAGGCTGGGCGAGCCGAGCATGTTGGCGTGGCCGACGATCTCGTGCACCAAGTCGGGCTCCGGCGTGTAGAAGGGCACGGAGTGGTGGCGGACGTACTGCGTCGACAGGAACGTCCGCTCGGCCAGCGCGCCGTAGAAGTCCCGGGTGGGCACCAGCCCCGGGACCGGGCGGATGTGGAACCCGGTCAGCGCGTGCACCCGCTCGTCGACCTCGCGCAGCTGCGGCACGCGTCCGGCCGGGAGCAGGAGGCGCGCCGGCGCCACGCCGGTACTCGCGGCAGGCGTGGTCCCGGTGTTCGGTGGCGAGCTGGCGCGAGACCAGCCGCCACACCTCGTCCTCCTCCGCCGTGTAGGCCACGTCGGGGATGGGTTCGCCCGGCCGGTAGGCGGCGCCCACGGCGGCGATGCGCTCCCGCCGCGCCCGGTACTCGGGGTCGGAGAACCCCGGGTGGTCGGTCGGGAGCTCGAACGTTGAGGTAAGCATTTTGGTGTCATCTTGCGCCCTGAGTGTCAGAATATCCAGCCGATGACAGTGAATCCACACAGATACGGCCGATTTGCCCTGATAGTGTGACAATTCGTATAGAAGAAACGACCCGAGGGGAGCGCCCGATGGACGATCTGTCCGGCCTCGATGACACCGACCGCCTCATGGTGCGCGAGCTCCAGGTCGACGGACGCCTGTCGGTCAACGCGCTGGCCGAACGGGCCAACGTCTCGCGGGCCACCGCCTACGGCCGGTTCAACCGGCTCTGCGACTCCGGGGTGATCCGGGGCTTCAGCGCGGTGATCGACCCGGCCCGGGTGGGACTACCGATCGCGGCGCTCATCCTGGTCAACATCGAGCAGAACAGCTGGCAGGCGATACGCGAGGAACTGGCCGAGCTGCCCGGACTCGAGTACCTGGCGTTCACCAGCGGGGGTTTCGACATGGTGCTGCTCGTGCGCGTACCGGACGTGGTCGCCCTGCGCGACGTGGTGCTCGTCCGCCTGCACGGCTCCAGGCACGTGCGTTCGACCCAGACCATCTTCGTGCTCGACGAGGCCGAACGCCGGCTTACCACTCCCGCCTGAGAAGGAAGCCCCGCCTCCCGTGAGCCCCCGGCGCAAGCCCAGGCCTCGTAAGCCCAAGCAGAAGCTGCCCCCGGTCCGCAAGTACGTCCGTTACACCGGCGGCGGTCGACGCTACTGGCGGATCGGCGGGCCACTCACCCGTGAGCGGGAGGCCGAGGCCGTGGCCGCCCGGCGCGCCAAGCCACCCGGCCGGCTGGGCCGCTTCGTGCTTCGCGTGCTCGGTGGCAGGCCACAGCCGCCTCGCTGAATCAGATCCGGCCATTGCCCACACCCGTCCCCGTCACTGCGATCGAGATGGACGGGCGCAGCTCGGTCACCACCGGGTCCTTGGCGTTGATCGCCCGCTCAATGACGTCGGTGATCTCCGACCCCACCAGCTCGTCGCACTCCAGCAGCGCGTCGCGCAGCGCCTCGACCACCTGCGGGTGGGAGTCCACGATCGCCTTGGCGGCGTCGCACGAGCCCATGAGGAGCGCGTCGAGCTCGGCCCGGGCGTCCTTGTCGCCCAGCACCTTGTCGACCAGGTTCCCCGCCAGGTAGCCGTTGCCCGCCGCCGCCACCGAAATCAGCGAGTTGCCCATGCCGCACGCGCCGATCATCTGCGCGCCCATGGCCGTGGCCGCCGCCAGGTCCGAGGCAGGTCCCGTCGACACCTCGTCGAACCAGCGCTCCTCGGCCACCATGCCGCCCATGGCGATCTGCAGCAGCGCGTGCATCTCCTCGCTGCTCTTGGTGAAGCGCTCTTCGGTGTCGGAGTGCTGCAGCAGGCCGAGCGAGTCGCGGCGCTTGACGATCGAGAGCACGTCGAGCTGGCGCGTCTGGCCCACGAAGTAGGCCACGGTGGCGTGGCCGGCCTCGTGGGTGGCCACCCGGTCGCGCTCGTCGGGCGTGTAGATGGTCTCGTCGGTCACGCCGAGCTCGACCAGCATCTTGGCTTCGGCCATGTCGGCCATGGTCATGGCCGAGCGGCCGTGCGTCAGGGCGATGACGAGCGCCTCGTCCATCAGCCGCTCCAGTGCGGCCGGCGAGTAGCCGAACGTCATGCCGGCGACGATGTCGACGGCCCCGTGCGCGTCCAGGTCGGCCTCGTGCGCCTTCTTGCCCAGGTAGTAGGCGACGATGTCGCCGCGGGCCCGGCGCCCCGGCAGACCGAAGTAGATGCTGCGGTCGAAGCGGCCCGGGCGGATCAGCGCCGGGTCGAGGTCGTCCTTGCGGTTGGTCGCCCCCACCACGAGCACGTTGGCCGGCACGACCGCCGGCTTCTTCAGCTTGGCCCCGTCGGGCAGGTAGCGGTTGAGGAGGTCGATCCACGATGAGGCGACGCGCTGGCCGCGGGTCGGCTGGTCGAAGGACTGCAGCTGCACCAGCAGCTCGTTGACCACCCCGCTCACGCCCTCGGTGCCGCCGGTGCCCCCCATGCCGCGACGGGTAGCCCCGATGGCGTCGATCTCCTCGATGAAGCCGATCGCCCCGCCCTCCCGGTGCGCGTGCTTGCGCAGCTGCTTGAAGAAGGAGCGGATCTTGCGGTTGGTCTGCCCGTAGTACATCGACTGGAAGGCCGAGGCCGACACGAAGAGGAACGGGACGTTGGCCTCCTTGGCCATCGCCTTGGCCACGAAGGTCTTGCCCGTCCCCGGAGGACCTTCGAACAGGACGCCGCGCCGCGCCGTGCCGCCCATGGTGTCGCGGAAGGTCTGGTGGGCCAGGAAGAGGTTGATGGAGCGCACGACCTCGGCCTTGATCCCGTCGATCCCGACGAGGTCCTCCAGCCCGACCTCCGTCTCGCCCGGGCGGATCAAGATGTGCGGCGAGCGGCCGGCCCCCAGCAGCGGCAGGAGCATGACGGCGCCCAGCATGCACACGATGACGATGATCGGGAGGGCGGAAATCGAGCCCGTGCGGCACCGGTACGGAGGGGAAGATGCCGTGGCCCGTGATCGACCGGATGACGATCCAGCCGAGCCCGAGCGCGAGGACGGCCACGAGGCGGCGGAGGCGGATGAGCCGCCGGCGCTCCCGGGCCCGGCTCACGTCGGCGCTGCCCAGAATGGCGTCGCCCACGATCCCGGTCATGGCGGCGTTCGCCTGGTGGGTGGCGGGTTGGGGACGCGTCGGGCTAGGGACCGTATCGGTGGGCCGACTCATGATCTGACTCCGTTCATCCCCCGGTGGACCTTGTCACCTTAAGAATCGCGCTCGTGACTCGATCTTGCGAAGTGACGAAAGTCACATCGAGGGTGTAATTGTTCGGCCGTTAACGACCTGGCCGCTCAGCCCGGGTCGCGCACCCACTGGGGCAGGAAGACGTCCGTGCCGTCGGGGCGGGCCTGGGGCGTGAAGACCACCCGGACCGGCTCGCCGATCTCGATCGTCGACGGGTCGACGCTGTTGATGTCGGCCCCGGGGCCGGTCACCAGGTTCCCGACCAGGCGCAGGCTCGGCTTCTCGGCCAGGGTCACGGTGATGACCGGGAAGGGCGCGTAGGGGGCGTAGGCCGGGAGCACAGGGGGATGCACCACGACGAAGGACCAGATCGCCCCCCTCCCCGACAGGGCCTGCCAGCCCCGCTCGGTCGACTGGCACTCCGGGCACATCACCCGGGGCGGGAAGCGCAGTGCGCCGCACGCGAGACAGACCTGCACCCGGAGCTCGCCGGCCGCCGTGCCCGCCCAGAACCCGTCCGACTCCTCGTCGCCCAGGGGGAGCAGGAGACCCTCGGGGGGAGCCGCCTCGGTGGTCATCCGCCCAGTCTGCCTTGCCTGCCCTGTCCCCGAGGGCGGCTGCCGAACTGCCCCTTTTGGCGGCCCGACCCGGCCCTGGTTGAATGTGACGCGCCGTCAGATCCGCTGACGCCGGCACCACGGGAGCACACATGTCCGAGACCACCCAGCGCGACGAGCACCAGCTCCTCATCGGGGGCAAGTGGGTCGACGCGTCCGACGGGACCTACGAGATCGTCAACCCGGCCACCGAGGAGATCGTCGGGCTCGCCCCCAACGCCAGCGCGGACGACGCCGTGGCCGCCGCGGCGGCGGCCAAGGAGGCCCAGCCCGGCTGGGCGGCCTGGTCCCAGGACGACCGCAGCGCGCTCATGCGCGAGGCCGCCGACGCCATCCGGGCCAAGTCGGCCGAGCTGCTCCCGCTGGTGATCGCCGAGACGGGCGCCACCGCGACCGTCGGCTCCCGCATGCAGGTGCCCGTGGCGGCCGACCGTTTCGAGCGCTACGCCCGCGACCCGCGCCAGGTCCTGCAGACAGCGCTGCTCCCCCAGCCGGCCCAGGCCACGCCCCTGGCCCCGGGCGGGATCATCGGCGGCATGGTCAACCGCCAGCCCGTCGGCGTGGTGGCCTGCATCACCTCGTACAACTTCCCCATGGTCAACATGGCCGGCAAGGTGGCGCCGGCGCTCGCCGCCGGCAACACCGTGGTGGTCAAGCCCGCGCCGCAGGACCCCCTGGCCATCGTCGAGCTGGTGCGCATCCTGAACGACGTCGGCTTTCCGCCGGGCGTGGTCAACCTGGTCAACGGCAACGGCCCGGCCTCCTCCGCCGCGCTGGTCGACGCCGACGAGGTGGACTGCGTCAGCTTCACCGGCTCGACCCAGGTCGGCGTGACCATCGCCGAGAAGGCGGCCCGCACCATGAAGCGCACGCTGCTCGAACTGGGCGGCAAGGGTGCCTGCGTGGTGTTCGAGGACGCGGACATCAAGGGTGCGGTGGGGTGCATCGGCTCGACCTGGTCGTTCCACTCGGGCCAGATCTGCACCGCCCCGACCCGCGCCGTGGTCCACCGCAGCGTGTTCGACCAGGTGCGCGACGGCCTGGTCCAGATGGCCGGCTTCCTCAAGGTGGGCGACCCCACCGACAAGGCCACGGTGATCGGCCCGGTCATCTCGGCCGCACAGCGCGGGCGCATCGAGGCGCACATCGAATCGGCGCAGGAGGACGGCGGCGACGTCGTCATCGGCGGCGCGCGCCCGGCCGACCTGCCCAAGGGTTTCTACGTGGCGCCCACCCTCATTACGGGCGACAACCGCATCCGGGTGGCCCGCGAGGAGATCTTCGGGCCCGTCATCACCATGATCCCCTTCGACGACGAGGAGGAGGGCATCGCCATCGCCAACGACTCGGACTTCGGGCTGTACGACTACGTCTTCTCGCAGGACGGGGCCCGGGCGCTGCGGGTGGCCAAGCGCCTTCAGGCCGGCCACGTCGGCATCAACACGGCCCAGCGCAACCACGAGGCGCCTTTCGGCGGCTTCAAGATGTCCGGCGTGGGGCGCGACGGCGGCGACTACGGCCTCCTGGCCTACACCGAGCCGCAGGCGATCATCTGGAGCTCGTAGGCCCGACGGTCACGGCGCGACCTGGACCCGGTGCCAGCCGCCAGCCGCCAGGTTGCCGCCGTCCACGTGCACGGTGGTGCCGGTGATGAAGCGGGCCAGGTCACTGGCCAGGAACAGGATGGCGCCGGCGCCGTCCGCGCCGTGCCCCAGTGGCCGAGCGGCGGGTTGGGCGGCGTGCGGTACGGGCGCGCCGAGCCTTCCGGGGCGCCGGCCAGGCCGCCGGCCGACGCCGTCCCCTCCGTCACCAGGACGTCGGGCGCCATGGCGTTGACCCGGATGCCCCGGGGCGCCAGCTCGAGCGCGAGCGTCTGGGTCAGGTTGGCTTGCGCCGCCTTCATGGCGCTGTAGACGGCGAACAGCGGCGCGGCGCGGTGGGCCTCGATGGAGGTCACGTTGACGATGCACCCGCCCTCGGGGATGTGCGGCACGGCGGCGCGCACGAGCTGCGTCACCTGGGTGAAGTTCTCCGCGATCAGCGCCGCCTCGCCCTTGGCCGAGACGTCGAGCAGCGGGGCGCCGAAGGTGCCGCCGGCGTTGTTGACCACGGCGTCGATGCGCCCGAAGCGCGCCGCCACCTCCTCGACGAAGGCGCTCAGGGCGACGGCGTCGCGCACGTCGAAGCTGCGATGGAACGGGTCGTCGCCGTGCCCGAAACCCTCGGCCCGGTCGCACAGGGCGAGGACGGCCCCCTGCTCGGCGAACAGCTCGGCCGTGGCGGCACCGATGCCGGCGGCCGCCCCGGTGACGAGGACGACCTTTCCCTCCAGGCCGAGCAGGCTCACCGCGCCGGGCCTGGCAACGCCGCCATGACAGCCTCGAGCACGCCGGACAAGCTAGTGGCGGCGGCGTGCACCCGGCCGGGTGTCGCGGATACAATTTAACTCCGACCGATTTGATCAGGAATGAGGAGCGCCATGGCACTCGACGTGAGGCGGAGCACCATCACGACCCGGCGGCTGACCGGGCGCATCGGCGCCGAGCTCGGCGGGGTGGAGCTGCGCGCGGCCGGTGACGACCAGATCGAGGAGGTGCGGGCCGCCCTGCTGGCGCACCGGGTGATCTTCATGCGCGGACAGCACCTGTCGGCGCAAGAGCAGATCGACTTCGCGCGCCGGCTCGGCCCGCTGACCCAGGGCCACCCCACCCTGCCGGTGGTCGACGGCGAGGAGCTGATCCTCGACCTGGACTCGTTGGCCGGTGGTTCGGCCAACCACTGGCACACCGACGTGACCTTCGTCGACCGCCCGCCCGCCTTCTCCATTCTGCGCGCCCTGGTGTTGCCCGAGGTCGGCGGCGACACGCTGTGGGCCAACACCGTGGCCGCCTACGCCGACCTGCCCGAGGACCTGCGCACGCTGGCCGACGGCCTGCGCGCCGTGCACTCCAACGGCCACGACTACGGGCGCGTCGACCTGCTGAAGCTGCGCACCTCCATCGGCGAGGAGCGCCTGGCCCACCTCACGGCCTTCGTCTCCCAGGTCTTCGAGACCGAGCATCCGGTGGTGCGCGAGCACCCCGAGACGGGCGAGCGGGCGCTCCTGCTGGGCGGGTTCGCCCACCGGCTGGTCGGGCACGGCTCGGCCGAGTCGGTCGACCTGCTCCGGATCTTCCAGGCCTACGTGACCCGGCCCGAGAACATCGTCCGCTGGCACTGGGAGGTCGGCGACGTGGCCATGTGGGACAACCGCTCCACCCAGCACTACGCCATCTTCGACTACGGCGACGAGCACCGGCGCATGCAGCGGGTGACGACCCAGGGCATGCCGGTGGTCGGGCTGGACGGGCGGCCGAGCGAGGCACTGCAGGGGGACGCGGCGCTCTACAACCTGGTGGACTGAGCGCGCACCCACCTCATGGGCTAAGAACGCCTCATGGCGATCTTCCCGCACACGCCCATGCCGGCGGCGGGCCTGCCGCGGGCCGAGGTCATGCAGCGCCTCATAAACATGAAGCGCGACGACCAGGACTGGCGCGGTGGACGCGTCTTCAGCCTGGTCTATTCGGCGGGTGACGACGTCCACGAGCTCTTGTCGGACGCACTGTCGCTCTACAGCGCGGAGAACGGCCTGAACGTGCTCGCCTTCCCCAGCATCGGCGTCATGCAGCACGACATCGTCTGCAACACGGCCACGCTGCTCGGTGCCGACGATCCGGCTTCGGGCGGTGAGGTCGAGGGCTATCTGACGTCGGGCGGCACCGAGAGCCTGCTGCAGGCGGTCAAGACGGCGCGCGACGTCGGGCGTGACCGCGGCATCGGGCGACCCCGCGTGGTGGCCGGCGAGAGCGCGCATGCGGCGTTCACCAAGGCCGCCGACTACTTCGACGTCGACCTGATCCGGGTGCCCGTCGACGCGGACTTCACGACGAGCGCCGCTGCGCTCGAGGCGGCGTGCACGGACGACACCATCATGGTGGTGGCCTCGGCTCCGACGTACCCCCAAGGGGTGGTCGATCCCGTCGGGGACATCGCGGCGCTGGCCGAGCGCCGCGGCCTTCTCTGTCACGTCGACGCGTGCATGGGAGGGTTCCTGCTTCCCTTCCTGGCCGAGCTCGGGCGCTTCGACGAGCCCTTCGACTTCCGGCTGGCGGGCGTGACCTCCATGTCGGCCGACGTCCATAAGTACGGCTACGCGTCCAAGGGCGTCTCGGTGATCCTTTACCGGACCCATGAGCTGGCCCGCAAGCAGCTCTTCGTCACCACCGACTGGCTGGGTGGCCTCTACGCCTCGACCGCCATGGCGGGCACCAGGCCGGCCGGGCCGATCGCTGCCGCCTGGGCGGCGCTGATGCACATCGGACACGACGGGTACCTCGAGCTCACGCGCACCGCGCACGATGCGGCGCGCCAGCTGCGAGCCGGCATCGAATCCGTGGACTCGCTCGAGGTGCGCGGCGACCCGCCGGCCACCGTCGTCGCGTTCGGCGCCCGGGACCCCGCTGCCCTCGACATCTTCGCCGTGGGCGAGCGCCTGGCCGCCGAGGGCTGGTATCTGGACCGTCAAAACCGGCCCGACTCGTTGCACGCCACGGTGCACGCCGGCAGCGCGGCCACGGTTGCGTCACTGGTGACCGACCTGGGTCGGGCCGTGCGAGAGGTGGGAACGAGCCGGACCGAGCGGCGCGACACCACGTACGGCCAGAGCGTTTAACAGGCGGCTACGACGACCCGACGACCAGGCAGGTGCCGAGCGTGGATCCACTGGTGGAGGGGACGGGGCAGCCGGATGCCTGTGCCGCAGACGATCCAGTCAACGAGAGCGACCCGAGCAGTCTCGTCCCGGGGCGAGATTCCGTTGGTGTTGGCGCTTCTGCGATCGTTGTTGGAGGACAGATGCGGGTACGCATCGTGCGAGCGGGAGGACGGTGGGATCGGGTGCGCACTTCCTTCCTCGTCCACCCGGGCGTAAGAGCAGCGACCCCTTGTCGGTTGAACTGCAGGCGGTACCGCTCATGGTGAGGGCTAGGAGCCGACCGACACCGCAATTCCCTCCGACAGCGACAGACCACAGTCGGACGGCAGGTTTCCGCTTTCGCAACCGGGTGGGGCCGACGTCGGTGCCAGGTTGTCGGCGCTGTCGACCGTGATCGGCAACGACACGACCGGCGTCCCAATGTTGTTCTGAACGAAAGCCTGCGGGTCCAGCAGCGAGGATCCCTTTGCCGGTGATCCCACCTCGGACGCCGGTAGGTCGATGGTGATCGTGCCGGTGTCGGTGTTGACGGTACCGGTGGCGGCGCTGTCGGGGGTGTCGCTGAACGAGTACGAGCCTGATCCATAGGCACCGGTGTTGCCGGAGCTGAACGTCCAATCTCCTGCCGGCGACTCGGTCGCCTGGGCGTAGTACACGATGTCGTTCCCGGCCGACGTCGACAGCCAGGCCACGTAGAAGCTCGCACCGTTGCCGTCAGCCGAGGGCGGGGGGAGCGCTCCGATACTCGGTCCGGACAGCGTGGCCACGATTCCCTTGGACGCCGAGGCCGTGAGCGTCGCCTGGGTGACGTCGAGGGAGGGGTCGTTGCCGACACCCGATACGAGGCCGCCGTCGACGGGATCAGTGGGGCTGAACTCAGGACCCGTCATCGTCGCCTCGGTCACGGTGAGGGCCGGCTTCTCGGTCCCGCCATAGGGAAGCGCAGCGTTGGTCGAGCCGTCCACATCTTGTGCGAAGTTGGCCACGTTGAGCGAGCCCCAGCCGCTGGCGTAGTCCCAACCAGGCCCGGGCTGGTAGGCGCCGTTCCCTACGCCGTACTCCGACTGTGTCACGTCGAAGAAGTCCCGGGAATACGGGGTGCTCGTGCACGCGGCCGTCTGGGCCGCCGTGGCGGTGAGCGCCGAACTGCAGGAATCGGCGCTCGCTGCCCGGCGGTAAATGGTCTCGTCGGCGAACCCGAGGCCGCCGCTCTTCTGCACTTTCTGGGGGGCGGCCGCCTGGATCCGGGTCCACTGTCCCATCATCAGGGGGCTCGAGAGGCTCGTGCCGCCCTCGCTCGACGGTTCGCCGTCTGTGTAGATGAAGTAACCGTCACCGGTTTCGTTGCCCGAGATGTCCGATACGTCGGGAACGCCCCGGCACGTCGGGGCCGACGCCGGGCTGTATGGATCGCCCGAGGGCGTACTGACACACGGGTGATCCACGTTCGCCACTCCCACCTGGAAGCTCGGCTCCGGGATGAAGTAGCTGCTGCCGCCACCGCCGAACGTCCAAGAGGTCTCGGCCACCCGCTGCGACGACGCGGGGTAGGTGGTGCCGTTGGCCGAGAGCACCGTGCCGCCCACGCAGACTGCGTAGGGGCTGTCACAAGGGAAGCTGACCATTGGAACGGGCTGGATCGCCAGCCCGTTGCCCGCGCCGATGAGCGGCGCGACCGCCTCGGGGCAACCGGAGCCCGTGTCGCCGGCGGAGGTGAAGAGCGTGCGCCCCTCCAGGGTGGCCTGACGCAGGATGGGGTCGCCCACCGCCTCGAGCTCGTCACCGAGCTCCGTCCCGTAGGGCTGCTGGGCCAGCGGCCCGGTCACCGGGTTGGTGGGGTTTTCCTCGCACTCGCCGAAGCTCGCGTTCATCTGACGGGGGCCGTTCGGGTCATTGGCCCAGTCATCGAGGTCCGCGAACACGTCGGCGTCGAACAGCGACTTGGCGAAGTACAGGTCGAGCTGGGAGACGTCGGGGGACATGCCGGTCGAGGATTGTGAGTCGAGGTACCACTCGACCGAACCGCTGTTGTCGCTGTAGTCGGACTGGGGACCGCCCTCGGTATCGACGGCCCGGACGGGTACCTTCGGGAAGCCCATGGCCTGCTCGAAGAGCCGTAGCTGGTCGACCACGCTGGACGTTTCCCCTTCGCCGAAGACGCCCATGGTCTGGCCCTGTCCGACGTCAGTCTTCGTGCTCTCGAGCGTGGCGGGGGTGCTCGTACCGTTGGCGTTGGTGAGCGTTGAGGCACCCGGATCGTCGTAGAGGCCCCACAGCTCCTGCGGGGTGAAATCCTTCTGGTCACCGGACTGCGGGCCTACCGAAGTGCTGCCGGTGTCCGAGGCAGTCATATTCGACACCGAGCCGGTAAGCGGGGCGAGGCTGAACTGGCGGACATTGTCGAGGCCGATCACGGCGTCGATCGGGAGGTCGCTCGGCACCGAAGGCGCGACGTTGTTGGCGTAGAAGTTGAAGCCGTCGTAGCTGTAGTCGCTGATGCTCACGTCGAAGAGGCTGTCGAGTTGGGCCACCGTCCCCTTCGCGGTGAAGTAGTCACCTGCGGGAGAGTCGGTTTCGACCGAGAGGCCTCCACCCTTGAGCCAGTTCTCCGCGGCCGAGGACTGCGAAGCTGGCACTCCGAATTCCTGGTCGAACTGGGCTGGGCTGAGAAACTGCTGGTACTCGGGGCTCGAGGGGTCGTAAAGCTCGTCGTAAAGCTGGATCTCACCGGAGCTGTCGGGTCGTTGCAGCGACACCCCGATGCTGATCTGCTGACCCGCCGGCGCCGGCCCGTCAAGGGTGGCGAGGGACAGCCCGGCGAGCACCGTGGGAACCATTTGCGGCACTGAAGACGTCAGTGCTCCCGATGGCCCTGCGAAAGCTTCGAGCGATGGGGCCACCAGGAGGCCACCGGCCAACAGGGCCCCGGCCAGGAGGCCGACGGCGGGACGTGAACGCCCCCACAGAGAGCCTCTCTTCACGCCCGTCACCTGAGTCTTCGCACGACGAGAATCCACGTTCACCCTCCTCGGGGGTCCTTGCACGGCCGAACGATCAACTGCGGATGTGCCTGGTGAACGCTTGTGCGGCGGTGAACTTGCGCGGCACGCTGCCCGCCAAGGGTGAGCCGCCTCCCGAAACGACAGCTCTCTCGCCTGGTGCGCGCGCACGGGAATTCGGCCTTCGCGGACAGGGACGAGGATCCGCCGCCGAGGGGGTCAATTCCGGGTGCTGGCACGCCGGGATGACTCCGGCGGCGCCATGCGGCGACTAGCCCAGGCTCATCCCGGCTCCATGGTGATCTCGTCGACGTAGCACCAGATCCAGTCCTCCCCGGGCTGGAAGGACTGGACGAGCGGATGGCCGGACGCGTGGAAGTGCTTGGTGGCGTGCCGGTTCGGCGACGAGTCGCAACAGTTGACCTCGCCACAGGTCAGGCAGAGGCGGAGGTGCACCCAGCGGCCGCCCATCTTCATGCACTCCCCGCAGCCCTGGGGCGTCTGCGGATCGACGTCGTCGATCTGATCGAGATGCGTGCACTCGGGCATGGCGGGATCTCCTTCAGGACGTGGTCATGCCGCCGTCGACGGACAGGGCGGCGCCGGTGACGCCACCCGAGTCGGGACCGCACAGCCAGGCGATGAGGGCGGCGGGCTCCTGCGGCGAGAGCAGGCGCTCAATCAGTTGCTGCCCTGCGAACTCCTCGGCCGAGGCCAGCCCGTAGACGGCGGCGGACGCGTCGAGCATCGCCCCGCGGGTCGAGCCGGGGCAGACGGCGTTGGCCGTGATGCCGGTGCCGGCCAGGTCGGCGGCCAGCGAGCGCACCAGCGCGATCACCGCCGCCTTCGAGGCGCTGTAGGCACTGAGCCGGCGCAGGCCGAGCAGGCCGGCGGCCGAGGCCACCGCCACCACGCGCCCGTGGCGCGGCTCCGGGTCGCGCAGAAGCGCGGGCACGGCGGCGGAGGCCAGGTGGCGCACCCCGTTGACGTTGACGTCGAACAGCACGTCCCACTGCTCGTCGGCCGTCTCCCAGAGCGGCGGGCCACCGCTGATGACGCCGGCGGCCGCGACCGCCGCCTGCAGCCCGCCGTAGTGATGGAGGGCCTCGCCGACCGCCGCGTCCATATCGGAGCGGTGGCGCACGTCGCCCACGACCGTGCGCACAGCGTCACCGTGCCGCGCGCCCAACTCCTCGAGGTCCGACTTCGAGGCCAGGGGGTAGCTGACCGCCGGGTCGTCCGCGCTGCGGTCGACCGCCACCACCTGCCAGCCGGCGGCCACCAGTGCGTCGACGGTCGCGGCACCGATGCCGCGGGCGGCCCCGGTGACGACGGCGACCGGGCTCACCGAGCGGGCCAGCGCGTCGACACGGCGGCGACGAGGTCCGTCACCAGGGCGCCGAGCAGCCTTCGACCTTCGTCGGCACTCGCACCTTCGGGGTCACCCAGCACGCCGTTGGACGATACCGGCCGCACTCCCTCGGCGCGCAGACGCGGCAGCAACGACTCCAGCGGGTCGGTGCATCCGGCCTCGGCCAGCTCGAGCCGGACCGCGGCCGGGTCGATGGCCAGCAAGAGCGAGGTCTCGGTGCGGCCGGCGTGGGCGTCGCCGCCCCTGACGGCCGGGGACCACACGAGCACGTCGTCCCCCTCGGTCGTGCTCCGGGCGTGCAGCAGGTCGAGCGCCTCTCGATTGCCTCCGTGCGCGCTCACGACGACGACGCCGGCAAAGTCGCCGCGGGCGGAGCGCACCAGCTCGGTCAGGAGTTCGGCCAGCACGCCGTGGCCGACGACGAGCGTGCCGGGGAACCCGGCGTGCTCCCCACTCGCGCCGAACGGGAGTGCGGGCGCCACGGCCACATCGGGTCGTCGCCGGGCCAGGCCGGCGGCCACCGCCCGGGCGATGCGGGTATCGGTGTCGAGCGGCAGATGCGGCCCGTGCTGCTCGAGCGAGCCCATTGGCAGCGCCAGGATCCTGCGTCCCCCCGTGGCCTCCACCAGGGTCCAGGTGGCGCCGGCCAGCTCCATACGGGTCAGGTACGGGCCGGCGAGCGGAAGCGCACGGGCGTCGGCACCGGCAGCGGCGTCCCGTCGCGCGCCACCTTCGAGTGCCCGATGGCCGAGCGAGGCCGCTGGCCCAGCGCCGCCAGGGCGGCCTCGCCGTGCCCGTGCACGCACTCGGGGTCGGGGCCGTCGAGCGGGAGGCCGGTGAAGAACTTGGCCGCCATACAGCCGCCGCGGCACGCGTCGAAGGAGCCGCACGACGCGCAGGCGCCGGCGCTCTGGGGCTCGCGCAAGGAGCTGAAGAGCGCGGACTCGCGCCACACGGTCGGGAACCCGCCCGGGTCGCGCACGTTGCCGGCCAGGAACTGGCGGTCGATCACGAACGGGCAGGCGTAGACGTCGCCCACCGGGTCGATCAGGCAGACGACACGACCGGCCCCGCACAGATTGAGCCCGTCGAGCGGCTCGCCCAGCGCGTTGAGGTGGAAGAAGGAGTCGCCCGTCAGCACGCCAGGTCGCTCGAGCAGCCAGTGGTAGAGCAGGCGCTGCTGCGCCGCCGTCGGGTGCAGAGCGTCCCACGAGTCCACGGCGCGCCCGGAGGGACGGAGCCGGGTCAAGCGCAGCTGGGCGCCGTAGGTGTCGGCCAGGGCGGCCAGGGCGTCGAGCTCTCCGACGTTCTGGCGCGTCATCACGACGCTGATTTTGAAGGGGCCGAAACCCGCCGCGGCCAGGTTGTCCATGGCCTGGCGCGCCGCCGCGTAGGAACCCTCACCGCGCACGACGTCGTTGGTGGAGGCGACCGCGCCGTCGAGGGAGATCTGCACGTCGAGGTAGTCGAGCGCGGCCAGCTGGTGCGCCCGCGCCGGCGTGAGGCGCGTCCCGTTGGTCGAGAACTTGACGCCCACGCGACGCTCGACGGCGTAGCCCACCAGGTCGAAGAAGTCGGGGCGCAGCATGGGCTCGCCTCCGCCGATGTTGACGTAGAAGACCTGCATGTCGACCAGGTCGTCCACGATTCCCCGGGCCTCGGCCGGCGACAGCTCGTGCGGGTCGCGGCGACCCGACGAGCTCAAGCAGTGGATGCAGGCCAGGTTGCAGGCGTAGGTGAGCTCCCAGGTGAGGCAGATGGGGGCGTCGAGGCCCCGGGTGAACTGCTCCTTGAGGGGCAAGGGGGCGGTGTCAGCGGGCATCGATGACCTCGGAAGCGGCCAGCCGGGCCAGAGCCCGCTCGTAGGAGGCGCGCTGGCCGGCGGGCGCCAGGGCGCCGAGGGCGGCCGATGCGCTCGGGTAGCGCTCGAGCGACGAGACCAGCTCGACCAGCGGGCGCGACTTGAGGAAGACGAGCCGGCGGTTGCCGTAGTGGTAGGCCAGCGCCCCGAACGACTCGTCGCGCAGGGCGACCTGGGGGTTCAGCCGCCAGGCCCGCTCGACGTCGAACGCGGCCTCGGGCCGCACGTCGGTGACGCTCAATAGACGCCGCACATCCCGTCGATGGAGACCTCTTCCACCAGGAGCTCGTCGACGTCCTCGTCGGACAGCTCCTCGGCTTTATCGGTCTCTTGGTCCTCAGCCAGCATCGCGACCTCCTCTAGGCAAAGACCCAGCCTAACCCCCGGTCCCGGACTGCCAAGATTGGGCGGTGCACGTGTCCGGCGCTCCGGGCGGGCCCGCCCCGCTGCGTCCAGCGCCGCCCCGGGACACCCCGGTGCCGGGCACGTTTTCGCTGACCGAGGACGCGGCGAACCGGGCCTTCGAGGGTGGGTCCGTGCTCCTGGGCGGCAGCCCGCTGCGCCTGTTCCGCCTTTCCGACCGGGGCCGCACCGTGGTCGACCGCTGGCGCGCCGGCCAGACGGTGGGGGCCCGCCGGCCGGCGCGGCGGCTCGCCCGGCGGCTCCTGTCGGCCGGCGCGTTCAACCCCCGGCCCACGTCCTCGGGATTCGGCCCGGACGACGTCACCGTGGTGGTGCCGGTGCGCGACCGGCCGGCCCCCCTGGAGCGCCTGCTCGGCGCGCTCGCCGGCCTGGCCTGTGTGGTGGTCGACGACGGGTCGTCCGATCCGGCGGCCACCAAGGAGAGCAGCGAGCGCGACGGGGCCCGCTTCGTCGGCCTGGCGGTCAACGCCGGCCCCGCGGCGCGCGCGCAATGCGGGACTCGCCGTCGCGGGCACGCCGCTCGTGGCCTTCGTCGACTCCGACTGCGTGCCCCCGGTGGGCTGGCTCGAGCCGCTCCTCGGGCACTTCGACGACCCGCTCGTCGGCGCGGTGGCGCCGCGGATCGTCCCCGCCGCCGCCGAACCGGACCGCGTCGTGGCCCGCTACGAAGCCGTCCGTTCGTCGCTGGATCGCGGGCCGCGCCCGGCACCGGTGCGGCCCGGCAGCCCCGTCTCCTTCGTGCCCAGCGCGGCGTTGGTGGTCCGGGCCGACGTGGTCCAGGGCGACGAGCTCTTCGACCCTTCCCTGCGGGGCGGCGAGGACGTCGACCTGGTGTGGCGGCTGGTCGAAGCGGGATGGGACGTCCGCTACGTGCCCGAGAGCGTCGTGGCGCACGACGGGGCGCCCTCGCTTGGAGCGTTCCTGTCCCGCCGGGCCTTCTACGGGACCACGGCGGGGCCGCTGGCCCGGCTGCACGGCGACGCCATGGCGCCCGTGCAGGCGTCGGCGTGGTCCGCGGCCGTCTGGCTGTTGGCCCTGGGCCGCCGGCCCGCGCTGGCGGCCGCCGCCGAGGCCCTCTCGGTCGGCGTCCTGGCCGGCCGCCTGCGCGGGCTGGTGCGGGACCCCGTGCGCGTGGCGTGGCGCATCGCCGGGGATGGCACGGCGCGCTCGGCCGTGCCGGCCCTGAGCGGACTCGTCCGGACGTGGTCCCCGCTGCTCGTGCTGGGGTTGGCCTTCCCGCGCACTCGCCGCGTGTGCGCGACGGCGCTGCTCGTGCCGGCGGCCCGCGACCGTGCGCAGGACGCGGGAAGCCTCGACCCCGTGCGCTACGCCGTGCTCCACGTGGCCGACGACCTGGCCTACGGCATCGGTGTGTGGACCGGCTGCGTCCGGGCGCGGACGCTGCGCCCGCTTGTCCCGCGCCTCGTGTGGCGGGCACGCGTGTGGACATCCCGCGCGCTGCAGCAGAGCCTGAGCGCGGACCCCCGATCGGCGTAGGGACGAAAGTCCCAACCAGCGTTCATCAGGGTCCAACGGCCCTAGAGCCACGGGCCGCGTCTGCAGACACTTGGCACGTGCCCGAATTTCCCCCCTTTGGCACCGATCGGCCATTTCTGGACAATCTGGAGCGGAACCTCGAGACGCCGGAGGCGCCCGGTGACCGGACCGACGGCGTGGAACCGTCCGAGGCCGACCGCATCAACTACGCGCAAGTCGCGTTCGAACTCGATCGCATGAAGAAGAAGCTGGCCATCTGGGAGATCTTCGTGCGCTACATGAAAGACGGCGCCGACTCGTGGTCGCAGGTGCAGCGCGCCCTCAGCACCGAAGACCTCAACGAAATCGTGCGCATCTGCGACGGCGTCCCCCTACGGGACGTGCTGCTCGATCCCCGTTAGTCGCGCAGGCTGTGGGCGCCGCGCCAGCCCACCTTGACCTGGACGGGCTTCGCCGAGCACTCCTTCTCCTGACCGATGACGTCGATCGCCTGCACCAGGCTGAGCAGGTCGTCGATCCCCTGGGCCGGAGTGGGGACGGCGTAGAGATACCCCTGCCCGTAGTCGCACCCCAGTCGCTGCAGCTCGACGTGCTGCTCCTCGGCCTCGATCCCCTCCGCCACCACCTGCAGGCCGAATTCCGCGCCGATGGCCAGCACGGAGCGGACGACCATGGACTCCTCGCTGCCCACGCACACCGAGTCCACGAAGGTCTTGTCGATCTTGATCACGTCGACCGGGAAGCGCTGCAGGTGCGACAACGAGGAGTAGCCGGTGCCGAAGTCGTCGATGGCGATGGTGACGCCCAGGGACCAGAGGGATTCGAGCAGGGTGCTCGCCCCGGCGACATCGCTGATCAGCGCCCCTTCGGTCACCTCCACCATGAGCGCACCGGGTCCGATGCCGGCCTCGGTCATGGCCTGGTGTATTTCGTCGGGCAGGCTCGGGTCGCGCAGCTGCGCGGCGGAGAGGTTGACGCTGACCATCATTTTGTCGTCGAACTGGTCACGCCAACGGCGGATGTGGCGGCAGGCCTCGCGCAGGACCAGCTTGCCCAGCGGGACGATCAGACCCGTCTCCTCGGCCACGTCGAGGAAGTCAGCGGGCGACAGCACCCCCATGGTCGGGTGCCGCCAGCGCACCAGGGCTTCGACCATGTCGACCCGGCCGTCGGCCATGGAGATGATGGGTTGGTAGTGCACGGAGATCTGCTGGGTCTCGAGCGCGGCCCGCAACCACGACTCCACGTCGAGGCGGTGCATGACGACTTCCTGCATCTCCTCGGAGAAGAACGCGAATTGGCCCTTCCCGCTGGCCTTGGCGTGGTACATGGCGAGGTCCGCCTGCATCAGGACGGTGTCGGCGTCGGCCCGCTCGCCGAACTGCGCGATCCCGATACTGGCGCTGACGCGGAGCTGGTGGCCGGCGACGTCGAAGGGCTTCTCCAGCGCCTCCATGAGCCGGCGGGCCAACAGACTGGCCCGGTCCTCCGCCGCCCCGGAGCGGTCCTCGACCAGCACGGCGAACTCGTCCCCACCCAGCCGGGCCATCAGGTTGGGCTCGCCCACACAGCCCCGCAGGCGGTCGCTCACCTCTATGAGCAGCTGGTCCCCGATGCCGTGGCCGAAGCCGTCGTTGACCGTCTTGAAGTCGTCGAGATCGATGAAGAGCACGGACCTGCGGCAGCCGGCGGGGCCGACCACCCCGATCGACCCCTCCACGCGGCCGCGCAGCAGGGCGCGGTTGGCCAGACCGGTCAACGAATCGTGGAAGGCCCGGTGCACGAGTTCGTCCTCGAGCACCTTGCGCTCGTCCACGACGCGGTGGTTGATGACGACGCCGCGCACCGTCGGCTCGTCGAGCAGGTTGGTGAACATCGACTCCGCCCAGCGCCACCGTCCCCGCGAGTCCGCCAGGCGCATTTCGACGGACTGTGACACGGCGGGATCGGCCAGTACGGCCTCGAACGCGCCCGACGCCGTCGCCTGGTCGTCGGGGTGCACGAACTCACTCCCCGGCTGGCCGAGCCGGTACCCGGCACCCCAACCCAGGATGCGCTCGACGGCGGGCGACTCCCAGCTCAGGCAGCCCTGCTCGTCGAGGACCGTGATCATGTCCGTGGCCCGCTGGACCAGGGCCCGGAACCGTTGCTCGCTCTCGCCTTGGGCCTCGGCCTGGACCGCCCGCGTCGTGGTCCCCCGCACGGCGATGATCAGGTAGGTCACCAGCTCGCCGATCAGGATGAAGAAGATGCCGCGACTGACCCAGTCGCTTGTGGCCTGGTGAGCGTGCGTGGCCACGTTCGCCGGCAGCAGCGGCCCGGCCATGAACATGGCCACCACGCCCGAGGCCAGGGCGCCGCGGGGGCCGAAGCGCAGGCCGGCCAGGAAGACCGGGAGGAAGAACCAGTCCGGCGCGGCGCTGTTGGCGCCCCCGACGGCGTAGGCGGCGAAAAAGGCCGCCGGGAACAGGAGGAGGATCACGGCGAGCGCCAGCGGCGCGGGCAAGTGGGACAGCGTGAGCCAGGAGATCAACCGGACGGAGCGGGAGTCCGCGTCCCACTGCTTCGAGACCTTGGTCACTGCGTTTCTGTCGGCGACCCCCGCCTGAGAATTGAGAATTATTTCGGACAACCCTCCTGGTGAGGGCGCCTCTTCAGCGTTGCCGGCGGGCGCGCCAGACCTCGGTGCGGTAGCCCAGGTCGAACGTCGTGTCACCCTCGACGCCCAGGGCATCGCGGAGGAAGCGCCGGGCGCTGTCGAAGACCCGCTGCCGGTCGTCGTCCTCCATGAGGATGACCCAGCTCCAGGTGCCCAGCAGCCCGACCAGATCGTCGGCATTGAAGGCGACGTCCCAGGTGAAGACCGTGGTCTCGGGTTGGTCGAACGGGACGCCCGGGGGGATCACCAGCACCTGGTCGGCGCGGTGGGGGTTGCGCAGCGCGGCGGTGAGCTCGGCCGCGCTCCCCTCGTCCAGGGCGAGGCGCAGATCACCGAGCAGGGTCCGAATCTGCTCGACGAAGGAGGAAATGTCCGGTCCCGACCACATGACGCCGAGCGTCCCGCCGGGAACGAGGACGCGCCCCACCTCCCGCAGCGTCGGGACCAGGTCCATCCAGTGCCAAGAAGCGCTGGCGAGGACCGCTTCGGCCCAGCCATCGGGCAGCGGGATGGATTCACCCGTGCCGGCCAACGCCCGCACCTCGGGCAGGGTCTGGGTCAGCACCTCCCGCATGCGGTCGTCCGGCTCGACGGCGACCACCTCGTCCGCCCGCCCCAGGAGCTGGCGGGTCAGCCCGCCCGTGCCGGCGCCGAGGTCGACCACGCGACCGACGTGGCCCGGGAGCAGCCAGTCCACCGCCTCGGCCGACGGGGCCGGGCGGTAGCGCCCGTAGTGGTCCGCGATGGAGCCGAAGCTCGAGGCGCGCTCGGCCTTCTGCTCGGGCGTCACGGCGTGAGGTGCCGGTTCCGCGCTGGTCACGGGCTGACCATAACGGCCGGACCTCGATCTCGCCCCGGGCGCGTAGAGTCTCCCGGTCGGCGCTGCGCCGATCGACGGACGCGGCGGCACGAGAGGGTTCGGTATGGCGAACGAGTGGTTCGAAACGGTGGCCGAGGCGCAGCGCCGGGCGAAGAAGCGGTTGCCGAAATCGGTCTACGGCGCCCTCGTCGCCGGCTCGGAGCGGGGCACCACGCTCGAGGACAACGTCGCCGCCTTCGGCGAGCTCGGGTTCGCCCCCCACGTCGCCGGCTTGGCGGCCAGTAGGGACCTGACCACGAAGGTCATGGGCCAGGAGATCTCGTTCCCGGTCGTCATCTCGCCCACCGGGGTGCAGGCCGTGCACCCCGAGGGCGAAGTCGCGGTGGCCCGCGCCGCGGCGGCGCGCGGCACCGCCATGGGGCTGAGCTCGTTCGCCAGCATGCCCATCGAGGACGTCGTGGCGGCCAACCCGCAGACCTTCTTCCAGATCTACTGGATCGGGTCGCGCGACCAGATCATGGCGCGGGTCGAGCGGGCGCGGGCGGCCGGCGCCGTCGGCCTCATCGCCACCCTCGACTGGTCGTTCTCCCACGGGCGCGACTGGGGCAGCCCCACCATCCCCGAGGCGATGAACGTGCGCACCATGTTGCGGTTCGCCCCCGAGGCGCTGACGCACCCCCGCTGGTTCTGGTCCTTCGCCAAGACCGGAAAGGCGCCCGACCTGACGACTCCCAACATGGTGGCCAAGGGCGAGCAGGCGCCGACGTTCTTCGGCGCCTACGGCGAGTGGATGGGTACGCCGCCACCCAGCTGGGAGGACGTGGCGTGGCTGCGCGAGCAGTGGGGCGGCCCCTTCATGCTCAAGGGGGTCAGCCGCGTCGACGACGCCCGGCGGGCCGTCGACGCCGGGGTGACGGCCATTTCCGTGTCGAACCACGGCGGCAACAACCTCGACGGCACGCCGGCGACCATCCGCACCCTGCCGGCAGTGGCTGAGGCGGTCGGCGACCAGATCGAGGTGCTGCTCGACGGCGGGGTGCGGCGCGGCGGCGACGCCGTCAAGGCGGTGGCGCTGGGAGCGCGCGCCGTCATGATCGGGCGCGCCTACCTGTGGGGATTGGCGGCCAATGGTCAGGCCGGTGTCGAGAACGTCCTGGACCTGCTGCGCAGCGGCTTCGAGTCAGCCCTGCTCGGGCTCGGGCACGCGTCGGCGCACGAACTGAGCCCGGCCGACCTGGTGATCCCCGAGGGCTTCGCCCGCCCCCTCGGGGTCTGAGCGACGCGCCGCGTCAGTCGTCGAACTTGACGACGCCGCGGATGATGGTGCCGGCGGCCTGGTCGTCGTAACCCTGCTGCACCTGGTCGAGCGTGTACTCCTGGGTGATGAGCTCGTCGATCTCGAGCAGGCCCTTGTCGTAGAGGTTGAGCAGGTTCGGCACCTGTACCCGGGGGCTCTGTGACCCGAAGACGGTGCCGAGGACGGCCTGGTTGAACATGGCCAGGTTGAAGAGGTTGAGCTTGACGTCCATCTGATCGAACGGCGCGATCGCCGTCACCACGATCCGAGCGTCTTTCGAGCCGCAGGCGCAGGCGGCCGCGATGAGCTCGCCCCTGAGCACGCCGGGCGTCAGGATGACCACGTCGGCGTTGCGACCCATGGTCAGCTCGGGCAGCATCATCTGCGCGTCGGCGAGCGAGGCCGCCGTGTGCGTGGCCCCGATCTCCTTGGCCTTCTCGAGCTTGAAGGGAACGGGGTCGACCGCAACGATGGTGCGCGCGCCGGCGATGCGGGCGCCCTGGATGGCCCCGGAGCCCACGCCGCCGCAGCCGGCGACCACCACTGTCTCACCCGGCTTGACCTTGCCCCGGTCGACCGCCGAGCCGAACCCGGTGGCGATGCCACAGCTGATGAGCGCCGCCGCTTTCATGTTGTCCCATGGGTTGATGTGCACGAGCGAGTTCTCGTGCACGACCATTTCGTCCGCGAAGGTTCCCAGCTGCGCCATGCGGTTCAGGTTCTCGCCCCCCAGGTGGTAGCGGTAGGTGCCGTCGCTGATCATGCCGCCCGCCAGGGTCATCATGCCGAGGTCGCAGAGGTTCTGGCGCCCGGATGCGCACCAGTGGCAGGTCCCACAGGACGGGATGAAGGACACGGCGACGTGGTCGCCCTCCGCCACCTGGGTCACATTGGTCCCGACCTCGGTCACGATGCCCGAGCCCTCGTGCCCGCCGACCACCGGGAACATGGACTTCACGCCCATCAGCTCGAGCACCTCTGGCGTCTGGCTGATGTCGCCGTTGCGCAGGTGCTCGTCCGAGTGGCACATGCCCGACCAGACCATCTTCACCCGCACCTCGCGGTTGCGGGGCGGGTCGATTTCGATCTCCTCGGTCTTCCAGGGCTCGTTCAGCCCGGTGCACACCGCCGCACGCGTCGTTGCCATCGTCAGTCCCTCCCTGAGGTTCGCGTCAACCAGACGCCTCCTCAGTATCGTCGCCTGCCCGGCCGGGGACAACCGGGCCCGGCGGTAGTGTGCCCGCGTGCCCGTCCCTGCCGAATTCGCCGACGTGGCCGCCCGGGTGCGCAACTGGGGGCGGTGGGGGCCCGACGACGAAATCGGCACTCTCAACTTCATCGATGACGAGGCGCGACGGCGTGGCGCGGCGTCGGTGGTGTCGGGCCGGGCCTTCGCCCTCGGGCTGCCCCTTTCGGAGGCGGAGGGGATCCAGGCCGGATTCATCGAGGGCCGGGTCAATCCGACCCGCGCCATGGTCCAGGTCAACCTCCCGGTCAACGCCGAGCAACCCGACTGGGTCTGCTTCAGCGAGGACGTCCTCACCCTGGCCACCCAGTGCGCCACCCACTGGGACGCGCTGGCCCACAGCAGCTACGGCGGGGTCATCTACAACGGCTATCCGGCCTCGACCGTCTCCGCCGACGGTGCGGCACGGTGTGGCATCCACCGGCTCACCACGGTCGTGAGCCGGGGCATCCTGCTCGACGTCGCCCGCGCCCTCGGGCTGGGAGTGCTGGACCCGGGGCACCCGATCAGTCCCGACGACCTGGACGCGGCGTGCGAGCTGGCCCAGGTGGCCGTCGAGCCGGGTGACATCGTGCTGGTGCGCACCGGCCAAATGGTGCATCTCGCCCCCGGGCGACGCGACCTGCTCGCCTACACGTTCCCGTCGCCCGGCCTCACCGTGGAGACGGCGGAGTGGTTCCACGCGCATGACGTCGCCGCCGTCGCCACGGACACGCTCCCGTTCGAGGTCATCCCCTGCCAGTACGAGGACGCCTACCTGCCGGTGCACCTCCTGCACCTGGTGGAGATGGGCCTGACCCAGGGCCAGAACTGGGTGCTCGACGCGCTGGCCGACGATTGCGCAGCCGACGGTCGCTACGCCTTTCTGCTCGACGCCACCCCGCTGTCGTTGACGGCAGGCCTGGGCTCGCCCCTCAACCCCGTCGCGCTCAAGTAGCCCGGCGGCGGTGCGCCGTGGCCCCGCCCAGGACCGGGCCGGTGCGCGGGCGTGTCGCTTCGCGCGACGGCGGTTCGACGGGCGGCACGGGGCGGCCCGTGACCGCCCAATGCAGCAGCCGGGCCTGGCTGTCGACGAGATGGCCGGTCCGGATGCCCCAGAACTCGAAGCCGTAGCGGTGCGCGGACACGCTGGCGAACATGGCGACGAGCGTTCCCGCCACCGCCATGGGATCGGCGCCGGCCGGCGACGAGGTCACCGTGCCCGGCGTCCCATCGTTCGACGGAGAGGCGGAGGCGATCACCTGCGCCAGCGCGACGGTCACTGCGTTGAGCGCCCGCACGCGGATGCCGCGCAGCTGCGCGTCGCCTTCCTCGGTCGCCAGGTCGACGACGCGGAACACGGCGCGGTTGTCCTCCCAGTAGGCGAGGAACCCCTCGGTGACGGCGAGGGCGGTGTCCCAGCTGGCCCCCTCCGACCAGTCGCCGCCGACCAGCTCGGCCAGCTGGGCGGCCTGGTCCACCATGACCTCGGCCAGCACGCGGATGGCCTGTTCGACGTTGCCGAAATACTGGTAGAAGGTCGCCGGCGACGTGCGGGCCTGCCGGGCGATGTCGGTGACCTTCACCGACCGCCACGACGTGGTGGAGAGGAGCTCCACCGTGGCGTCGAGCAAGCGTTGGCGGGTCAGGCGACCCCGCTCGCCGGGCACTCGCCCGTCGGTGGTCGCCACCGGCTCGCCGTACTCGCCCCATGCGACGATGGCGGCTTCCGACCCGCGGCGATCTCCGGCCATGGCGGCCCAGCGTAGTGGCCCCGTTCCCGAAGACCCAGGTGACGGGCCGGATACGATGGCGGGATGGAGCAGACGGTGGCCCGCCCGCTCACCCGCGCGCAACAAGCCCGGCGGCAGCGCGTGATCGATGCAGCAATGGCGCTGGGGCTCGAAGGCGGATACGAGGCGGTGCAGATGCGGGACGTGGCGGCCCGCGCCGACGTCGCCATGGGCACGGTCTACCGCTACTTCTCGAGCAAGGACCATCTCCTGGCGGCAACGCTGGTGCACTGGGTCGAGCTGCTCGACACCCGCATCGGCCAGCACCCCCCACGCGGGGTGCACCCGGCCGACCGCGTGCTCAACGTCCTCGACCGTGCCCTGCGCGCCATGGGACGTCAGCCCAAGCTCGTCGCCGCTGTCTTCACGTCGCTGTCGTCCCCGGACCCCGCCGCCGTCGGCTGCCAGCAGCAGATCACACTGCTGATGGAAGGGATCATTTCGCGGGCGATGGGCGAGCCCGACATCCCCGACATGGCGGACCGGGCCCGCATGATCGGCCACGTCTGGTACTCCGCCCTGGTGGGGTGGATCAACGGGTGGTCCACCATGGCGCGGGTCTACGACGAGCTCGCCGTGTCCGTGCGGTTGCTCCTGCCCGACGAGCTGGTGGAGCGGCGCCCGGCCTGGTGACGGCGGCGTCACGCCGGCGTCGGCGTGACCACGGGGACGGAGAACGCCCGCGCTAACGTCGTCCCGGTGACCGCCGGCTCCTCCACCCGCGGCCTTCCCATCGAGTTCAGCGGGCTGAGCAAGCACTTCGGGCCGGTACTCGCCGTCGACAACCTCAGTTTCACCGTCGAGCCCGGGCGCGTCACCGGGTTCCTCGGACCCAACGGCTCCGGCAAGACGACGACGCTGCGCATGCTCCTCGGGCTCGTCCATCCCTCGGCGGGGACGGCCACCATCGCCGGACGGAACTACGAGGACCTCGAGAACCCGTCCTCCACCGTCGGTGCGGTGCTCGAGGCGACGAGCTTTCATCCGGCCCGGCGCGCCCGTACACATCTGCGCATGGCGGCGCGGGCGGGCGGGCACGACGACAAGCGCGCCGACGAGGTGCTGGACCTCGTCGGCCTGAAGGGGGATGCCAAGCGCAAGGTCGGCGGCTTCTCCATGGGCATGCGTCAGCGGCTCGAGCTGGCGACCGCGCTCCTCGGCGACCCCGACGTCCTCGTCCTCGACGAGCCTTCCAACGGCCTCGACCCCCAGGGCATCGTGTGGCTGCGCGACTTCATGCGCTACCTGGCCGGCGAGGGGCGCACCGTCCTGGTCTCCTCGCACCTGCTGGCCGAAATGGCCCAGACCATCGACGACGCCGTCATCGTCTCCTTCGGCCAGCTGAAGGCCCAAGGGACGCTCGAGGAGATCACCAAGGGCCTGACGGGGATCATCATGCGGGCCCGGACACCGGAAGCGGATCGGCTCTGCGGGGTGCTCGCGAAGGCGGGCATCGCCTTCCGCCGCCTGACGAACGAGGAGGTGGCGATGGACGGCGTCACCCCCGAACAGATCGGCCCGCTGCTCGCCTCCAACCAGATCGTGCTCTACGAGCTGACGCGGGACGGCGGTGACCTCGAGTCGGTCTTCCTCTCACTGACCTCGGGGCTCGGCTTCGGCGAGGTGGACAGCCTGTCGTGATCGACGCCCTCAGAGCCGAGCTGCTCAAGATCCGTTCGACGCCGGGGGCATGGGTCACCTTCGGCCTCGGTTTCCCCCTTGCCGTCCTCGGCATCCTCTTCGTGTTCGCCGCTTCGGGCGGCTTCCCCGGGCACACCTTCTACTTCGCGGACAACACAAAGCTGCAACGAGAACTGCTCGGCGCCGGCTACTTCGCCATTGAGGTGCTCGCCCCGATTCTGGGTGTCCTGTGCATCACGAGCGAGTACCGGCACAAGACCCTGACCACCTCGCTCGTGCTGGTGCCGGTGCGCCCCCGCGTCCTGGGCGCCAAGGTGGTGGTCACCGCGCTCTGGTCGATCTGCATCGCCGCGCTGACCCTCGTCGCCGTCGGGGCCGTGGGGCTTCCCTGGAACAACGCCCTGGGCGGAGCAGCGACCCAGGTGACGGACCAGGCGGGTGCGGTCCTCCCAGGCCTGCTCGCGTCGGCGGTGCTGCTCGGACTCTTCGGGTTGGGCTTCGGCACGCTGGTCAAGAATCAGATCGCCGGCATCTTGATCACCATCGGGGGAACGCTCATCCTCGAACCGCTACTCATCGGCCTGGCGCACGCGATCTTCCACTACGACCTCAATTGGCTCCCCAATCGTGCCGGCGCTGCCCTGGCCGGTGACGTGGCGCGCGGCATCGGCGGGGGTGGCGGGGGAGGCGGTGCCCTCCACCTGCTCACCTGGTGGCAGGGCGGCCTCGTGATGCTGCTGTGGGGCGTGGTGCCCCTGGCCATCGGCTACTTCACGACGTTCAACCGCGACGTCACGTAGCCGCTGCGGTCAGCCGCGCAGGACGACCCCCGGGCGGGCGGCCAGGCCGTCGGCCGCCGGCGACCCGTCCACCCGGATGGGCACCCCGTTCACCAGTATGTGCGTCATGCCCTCCGGGGCGTCGGCGATGAGGCGCTCACCGTCGGCCGGGAAGTCGCGGATGCGGCGGAGCGGTCCCGGCGCCACCGTCTCGGGGTCGAACACGCACAGGTCGGCCGCCTTGCCCACTTCCACGGTCCCCCGGCTATGGAGCCCGTAGACACCGGCCGGCTCCCCGGTCAGCTTGTGGATGGCGCGCTCGAGCGGCATGACCCCCTTCTCCCGCACCCAGTTGCCCAGCAGGTCGGTCGAGAAGCAGGCGTCGCAGAGCTGGGAGACGTGCGCCCCCGAGTCGGCCAGCCCGAGCAGCACGTTGTCGCGCGGCAAGAGCCAGGCGATGGCCTCGGGATCGTCGTTGGCCAGCACCGACCAGAAGCGCGCCTCGAGGTCGTCGTCCAGCGAAACGTCGAGCATGACGTCGAGCGGCGTGCAGCCCCTCTCCTCCGCCAGCACCTGCACCGGACGGTCGGCCAGGTCGGGGTGGGACCGCGACTCGGCCACGGAGATGGCGGCCCAGTTCAGCGGGAAGCCACCGGCTCGCCCGCTCACGTCCTCCCAGGCCGTGGCCCGCCACGCCGGGTCGCGGTAGGCGGCCTTGCGCTCGTCCTTCGACTTGCCCATGAGCGCGGCGAAGGTGGGGCGCATGTTGAGGGTGAAGGGCTCCGAGAGGTTCATCTGGAAGACCAGAGGGCGGCACGAGACCTGGGGCCATACCTCGACGCCCTCCGCCCAGGCGGCGTCGTGCTCGGCCACCACCTTCTCGTGGTAGGGGTACCCCTTGACGGTCAGCAGCGCCGTCCACGTGAAGGGACGTCCCACCTCGCGCTGGAGGCGGAAGACCTCCTCGTTGGGGAACACGCCGCCCGGCAGCAGGGCCACGACGCCGCGCCCGCTCTGCTTGACCGGCTCCAACAGGGCCCGCAGCTCGGCCAGGTCGGCCACCCGCGAGGGCACCGGGCGGCCACTGTCGCCGTTGTGAGTCGGCGAAGCGCTCGAGGCGAAACCGGCGGCACCACCGGCCATGGCGTCGGCCACCACCTGCTGCATGTGCGCCAGCTCGTCCCCGGTTGCCGCGCGCTCGTACGCCTGATCGCCCATGACGTAGAGGCGCACCGCCGTGTGGCCCACGTAGCACGCGTAGTTCAATGCGGTGCCGCGGCGGGCCACGGCGTCGAGGTACCCGGTGAAGGTCTCGAACTCGTCCCAGGGCACGCCGGCCGCGAGCGTGTCGAAGCTCATGTCCTCGACGTGCTGGAGCGTGCGGGCCAGGAGTGCCACCCCGTCGGGCCGTATCGGCGCGATGGAGAACCCGCAATTGCCCGCCACCACCGTCGTCACGCCGTGGAACGACGACGGTGTGAGGTCCGGGTCCCAGAAGACCTGCGCGTCGTAGTGCGTGTGGATGTCGATGAAGCCGGGGGACACCACCTGGCCCGACGCGTCGAGCACCCGTGCGCCGTCCAGCCCGTCCCCGACCCCGCTGATCAGGCCGTTGGTGACCGCGACGTCCGCCGCCCGGCCTGGTGCACCGGTCCCGTCCACCACCGTGCCACCCCGGATGACGATGTCTGCGCACATGGGCATATCGTCGCAGCCCCAGCGCCCCGGCGCACGCGCGGGTTGCAGAAAAGCGGTGACGTTCGGGTACGGTGGGGTCGGGCCCGGGTATGGCACCGGGTGGGGAGGACGGCGCGCCGACGCGGCGCGAGACGGGAGTGTCGCCATGGCGGTTCGGTTCTTCAGGTCCAGAGCACGGCAACCGGAGGACTCGCAGGACTCGCTGCAGATCTCCGGCGCCATCATCGCGCCCTCCGACGGGCCGTCTCCCGTTGCGCTCGTCGACGCCGGCCACGCGGCCCACGGCCTCGGGGTGGTGCGTGACCAGTACGAGCGCAAGATCCGCAAGAACCCCACCATCAGGATGGTCCCGAGCTCCATCATGGTGGACGGCCGCCGCCTCCGCTTCGCCGTGTCGGACAACGTCGGCGCCTACGGGCCCGACGGGCCCGGGACGCCGCCCATCTGGGCGGTCAACATCCACGGCTACTTCGCCGGCGGGGGCATGTACTGGCGCGAGAGCGCCCGCCTGGCCGAGCAGCTCGGCTGGCGCGTGATCAACCCGAGCCTGCCCGGCTTCGGCGGCAGCGATCCGCTCGACTGGCAGGACGTGTCCATGGAGAACCTGGCCAGCCAGGTCATGGCCATCGTGCACAAGGTCGACGCCGGTCCGGTCGTCCTGCTCGGCCACTCCATGGGCGGGGCGGTCGCCGTGCAGTTCGCGCACGATCACCCCCGGCGCACTCTCGGCCTGATCTACCGGGACGGGGTCAGCACGCCGGCCTGGAAGGACCGCACCGGCATCATCCCGACCGTCTTGTCACCCTTTTTGCCGGACGTGGCGCCGATGGTCGACATGATGGCCGCCGTCCTCTTCGACCTGCCCGACCTGGCCATCGGGCGGCTGTACTCGACCGTGCGCGCCGTGTTGCCGGACGTGCGTCAGAACATCCGCACGGTGGCGCAGACCATGCCGGTGGGCAGCATGCTCATGACGCTCGACCAGCGCAGCCAGGTCCGGGCGCTGGTGGCCCAACAGATCCCGATCCTGAACGAGTGGGGATGCTTCGACCGGATTACGCCGGGGCACACCGCGTTGGAGTTCGCCGCCATCGCGCGCTCCCCGGTGCTGTGGGTGCCGGGTGGGCACAGCTGGATGCTGGCCCGCCCGCAGGGGCAGGCGGACATATTGACCCACCTGGTGCGCGGGCGCGAGTTCCTGACCCAGATGGAGAGCCGCTGGCGACAGCTCACGCCGCGCGAGGTCACGCTGCGCGCCGTCAACTGACCGTCGCCGTGCCGCGGCTCCGGTCACCGGTGCGCCGCGTCAAACACGAGGGCGCCGAGTGATCGACAAAATCCTGCACCCGCTCCTCTCGCTGCACGGGTGGCAGGCCTACGCGCTGGTCGGCGTGCTCGTCTTCGCCGAGGCCGCCGTCCTGCTCGGCTTCGTGTTCCCCGGTGAGACGGCGGCCCTCCTCGGCGGCGTCCTGGCCTCGAAGGGCGGCGTGACCCTGGCCGCCATCACCGTCGTCGTGGTGCTGTGCGCCATTGTGGGCGACTCGGTGGGCTACGCCGTGGGAGACCGCTATGGCCGCAAGCTGCTCAGCCTCGGACCACTGCGCAAGCGCCAGAAGGGCATCGACACGGCGCTGGACCAACTGAGCCGCCGTGGCGCCACGGCGGTCTTCGTGGCGCGTTTCTCCGCCTTCCTGCGCGCCGTCGTGCCCGGCCTGGCCGGCATGTCGTCCATGCCGTACCGCATCTTCTTGCCGGCGAACGCCCTCGGAGGCATCTGCTGGGGCGTGCTCTACGTCATGCTCGGCTACTTCGTGGGCGAGCGCGTGGAGAAGGCAACCGGCATCGCGTCGGACATCCTGCTGGGGGTCATTCTGGTCGTGATCGTCGTGCTGGTGATCCGGCACCGCCGCCGGAGCAAGCAGGACATCGAAGGCCCGAGCGAGCAGACGGCGTCGGGGGGCGACCCGGCGGCCTGACCGCCTCTCAGATCGGCGGCTCGAGCACCGAGCGGTCGCCCGCACGCAGACCTTCGATGACCCGGGCGAACTCGCCGGCCGCGTCGTTGCCCTGGGCGTCGGTGTCGAGCCAGCGCGGCGCCGACGGATCGCTGCGGTCCATGCCGAACAGGCCGAAGCGGGGTTCGTACGTGCCCCACTCGTAATTGTCGACCAGTGACCAGTGCAGATAGGCGCGCACAGGGACGCCGTCGGCCACGGCGTCGGCCACCGCCCCCAGGTGCGCGCGGACATAGTGCGGCCGGTCCATGCCGTCCTCCCGCCGTTCCGGGCGCCCGTCGCGCACCCGTGTCGCCATGCCGTTCTCCACCACCCACAGGGGCAGGCCAGGCCGCAGCGCGGCCTCGGTGGCGCACCACGACCGCAGACCCGAGGGGTGCGGCACGACGTCCCAGAGCGCCCGCCCGAAGGACCAGTCGCGCCGGCCGGCCCGGAGGCGGCGTCCCGGCACCCGCAGGGCGTGGCTGGCCACGGGGTCGTACCAGTCGAAGGCGGCGGCGTCGATGACGCGTTTCCGGGCCGACGCCTGCACGGCGTCGACCACCCGGCGCGGCGCGGTGCGGCGCGTGATCCCCCGCACCCGTTCCCACAGGCGCCCCTGGCCGGGCTCGCGCCCGGCGCCGTAAGGCGACATGGCGGCGAAGTACCGGCGGATGGCCGCCTCCCCGGCGTGGCGCGGCGGGAAGGCGGCGTCGTGCACCGTACGGCGCTCGTCCAGGTACTGGTCGACGTCGCTCGGCTCCACCCCGGCTTGGCGCAGCTGGAGCAGGTCGAGCAGCATGCGGTCCAGCTCGTAGATCGATGACGAGCTGGTGTTGATGGTGACCTCGGCCCCGGATTGCACCGCGGTGACCGCGTCGGCGGCCAGCACGTGCCCCGTGAGCAGGTTGTCGAGCGCGCAGAAGGCGTCGGACAGCGCCATGCGCCGCCCCGGCGGGCACGCGCCCTCGACCCAGCCCATCAACATCACGATGTTGGGCTCGTTCACCGTGATCCAGCGCGTGCAGTACGGGGCCAGCGCCGGCACGATGCGCGCCACGTGCCGTGCGAACACGTCGGGCGAGCCGGGGCGCAGCCAGAACTCCTCGCCCAGCCACCACGGATGGGTGAAGTGGTGCAGCGTGACGACGGGCTCCAGGCCCCGGTCGCGGCACAACGAGAGGATCTCCGCGTAGTGCTCCAGCGCGGCGTCGTCGAATTCGCCCGGCCGGGGCTCCAGGCGCGCCCACTCCACCGAGAGCCGGAACGCGTTGCAGCCGATGGCCGCGGCGCGGTCGAGCGCCTCGGTCGGGTGTCGCCAGAAGTCGCAGGCCAGCCCCGAGCGCTCGGCGCGGCCGGTGGCCTCCCAGCCCGACCAGTTGTTGTGCGGCTCACCGTCGCCGTTGAAGCCGCCCTCGACCTGGTAGCCCGAGGTGGCGACGCCGGCCAGGAAGCCCGGGCCGAGCAGGCTGGCGTCCTTGGCCCGGCGCGGGCGCGGCGCCGTCCTGCGGCGGGTCGGGGCGTCGTCGGCCATGCGATCAGCTTGGCAGGTGCCGCGCGGTCCGGGCCCGGCCGGCGCCTCAGTGGGGCGGCGACAGCGCGCGGAGGCGCGAGAGGGCGGCGGAGACGATCTCCACCTCGTCGCGCGCCTGGCGCACCAGCGAGCGCACTTGCGGCTCGGTGGCGTCGCCCCCGGCCCGCAGCGCCGCGGCCTGCACGTCGCGGGCGGCGCCGATGACCTCGGCCACCTGCAGGCGCACCGTGTCGGGCCGGGCGCCGAAGGGCAGGCGACGCTCGTGGCGTAACAGCCCGTCCAGCTGCCCGGCGACGCCGCGCAGCGAGCGGCAGACGGACGGCAGCTCGGCCACGGGCGCGTCGTGGGCCGCCGCGTGCGCCACCGCGGCCTCGGCATCCTCCACGGCCACCCACAGGCGCCGCCGCACCCGGGCCGCCGGGCCCCGGCTGAGCTGCTCGGGCGTGGCCCGGGACCCTTGGCGCTCGCGTCCGGCGGCCACGAGGGCGACCCCGGCCAGCAGGCCGCGGGTGGCCACGTGCCCGCGCACGGCACGCCAGTGCCGCCGCACGTAGCCGCGCGCCAGGAGGAAGGCGGCCGCCAGCCCGAGCGCGACGACGAGGGCCGCCAGGAGCAGGAACTCGGCCGCGTGGCCCAGGAACGTCACACAGGAATTGTAGGCGGCGGGTCCGCACGGGAGCCGGCGGGGCCCGGCAGTACCCTGAGGTGATGGAGGCCGGGGCGGGACCGCAGGACGAAGGAGCCCTGCCGGGCGCGTCCGGACCGGACTGGCAGCCCGGCGTGCCGTCGCTGCGTGAACACCTGCCGAGCATCGTCTGGGGCGCCGCGCTGCCCCTCGGCGTGTACTTCGTCGTGCGCAGCCACGTGCAGTCCGACACCCAGGCCCTCCTCATCGCCGGAGGCTTCTCCGCCGCCTGGATCGTCTTCCAGTTCGTACGGCAGCGCCGGATCGACATCGTGGGCGCGGTGGTGCTCGCCGGCTTCGCCGTCGGTGTGGCGGGCTCCGAGCTCCTCGGCGGCAACGCCTACGTGCTCAAGGTGCGCGACGCCTTCTTCACGGCCATCTTCGGGGCCGTGTGCATCATCACGCTGTTCACCCACCGGCGCCCGGCCATCTTCTACGTGGGGCGCTACCTGTCGGCGGGCCAGGACCCGGCGAAGATGGCCGCCTTCGACGAACTGGCCGAGGCACCGATCGGTCGCCATACGTTCCGCGTGCTCTCGTTGGTCTGGGGCATCGGCCTGATCGCCGAGGCGGCCTCGCGGATGACCCTGGCCGACTTCCTGCCCACGGGCACGTTCCTGGCCGTCTCACCCTTCGTCACCGCCGCGGTGATCGGCAGCCTCTTCGCCTTCACCGTCGTCCTCTCCAGGCGTGCCCGGCTGGAGGCTGCCGCTCTGCCCGCCGAACCGGCGCCCGGCGAGGCGTCCCAGCCGCCGGTTCCCCCCGAATAGGACCGCTCGGTTAGCCTCGGCGGCTGCGCCGACGCCGGCGGACGGCACGGCGCACAGCGAAGGGAGCACCAGCACCATGGCAGACGAAGTCCTACGTGAACGCCGCGGCAACGTGGAGATCCTCACCATCAACCGCCCCGAGGCGCGCAACGCCATCAACGGCGCCGTGAGCAAGGCGATGTCTTCCATCATGGACGAGCTGGCCGACGACGCCGGCTGCTGGGTCGTGGTCATCACGGGCAGCGGCGACAAGGCCTTCAGCGCCGGCATGGACCTCAAGGCCTTCAGCAGCGGTGAGGGCGGCGACATCATTGGCGCCAGCGGGGGCTTCGGCGGCCTGACCCAGCGGGACTTCCCGAAGCCGATCATCGCCGCGGTCAACGGCTCGGCCCTGGCCGGCGGCCTCGAGATCATGCTCTCGTGCGACCTGGTGGTCGCCGCCGACCACGCCACCTTCGGCATCCCCGAAGCCAAGCGGGGTCTGATCGCGGGGGCCGGCGGGCTCATCCGCCTGCCCAAGCGCCTCCCGATGGCCATCGCGCTCGAGCTGGCCATGACGCGGTGACCCCATCGACGCCGAGCGGGCGGCCGCGCTCGGGCTGGTCAACAAGGTGGTCCCGCCCGACCAGGTGCTGCCCGAGGCCATCGCGCTGGCCGAGCGCATCGCGGCCAACGCGCCGCTGGCCGTGCGCTACTCGAAGAGCGTCATGCGGCAGGCGGCCGAGCTGCCCGAGGCCGAAGGGTGGAAGATCAACGGCCAGGCCGTCGGTGTCGTGTTCTCGTCGGCCGACGCCATGGAGGGGCCGATCGCCTTCGCCGAGAAGCGCGCGCCCAACTGGCAGGGCAAGTAACCATCGGCCGTGCTGGCCTCGGGCGTCGACACCGTCCGCCTCACCCTTCACGTCCTGGCGGCCTCGGTGTGGGTCGGCGGCCAGCTCGTCATGATGGGACTGGTCGGCCCGGCCCGCGGCCTGGGGGGCGACGCCCCCAAGGTCCTGGCCCGAGCCTTCGCCCGCCTGGCCTGGCCCGCCTACGCGGTGCTCGTGGTGACCGGCTTCTGGAACATCTCGACCTTCACCTGGTCACAGCAGAGCACCGCCTGGAAAACGGTGCTCATCGTCAAAATCGTGGTGGTCGCCCTGGCCGGGCTGGGCGCCTTTCTGCACCAGCGGGCCACCTCCAAGGCCCAGCTGGCGCTCTGGGGCTCGGTGGCGGGCACGGCCAGCGTGGCCGCGCTGGCCATGGGCATCCTGCTGGCCGGGTGACTCCGAACAGGCAAGGGGTCCGCCGTGGCGGACCACCGGCCCGGGAACGGGTCTAACCTACGAGGAGGTTCACCCCACGTGAACCCGGGTGAAGGAGAACCTCATGCTGGCTGACATTTTTGGCCCGGACTTGTTGATCGTCGCCATCGTGCTGGTCGTGGTCCTCTTCGGCGGCGCCGCCATCCCGAAGCTGGCGCGCAACCTGGGCTCGGCCAAGAACGAGTTCGAGAAGGGCATGTCGGAGGGCAAGAACGCCTCCGCCGCGAGCGACACCACGTCGGAAGCGACGGACGCGCCGGCCCCGGCCAAGGAGAAGACCTCCGAGAGCTGAGCGGGCCGCCCCGTCCGGGCGCGCCCGTCGGGACAGAAAGGGGGCGACCATGGCGTCCGGCTCCGACGTCCTCTCCGTCGCCGACCGCCTCTGGAACGGCGAGCTGTCCACCTCCACGTTCCACCCGGTGGACCACGTCGGCGGCTTCGTCGAAGTCACCGACGGCGTCGGCTTCTGCCCTTCCTTCGCCAACGTCTCCGCCTTCGCCACCGGCGACGGCCTCGTGCTGGTCGACACCGGCAGTGCGCCGCTGGCCGAGGTCGTGCACGGCGACATCCGGAGCTGGAGCCCCGAGCGGCTCCACACGGCCATCTACTCGCACGGGCACATCGATCATGTCTTCGGGGTGCCGGTGTGGGAGGCCGAGGCGGCCGAGCGGGGCTGGGCCGCCCCCGAGGTCATCGCCCATCACGCCCTGCCCGCCCGCTTCGACCGCTACATCTTCACGGCCGGCTACAACACGATCGTCAACCGCCGCCAGTTCGGGTTCAAGGACTTGAACTGGCCCACCCAGTACCGGTACCCCGACCGCACGTACCACGACACGCTGGACGTCTCGGTCGGCGGTGTCGACTTCGCGCTGCGCCACGAGAAGGGCGAGACCGACGACCACACCATCACCTGGCAGACGGAGAAGCGGGTGCTGTGCTGCGGCGACCTCTTCATTTGGGCTTCGCCCAACGCCGGCAATCCCCAGAAGGTCCAGCGCTACCCGCGCGAGTGGGCCGACGCCCTGCGGCGCATGCTGGCCCTCGACGCCGAGTTCCTGCTCCCCGGCCACGGCTTCCCCGTCGTCGGGGCCGACCGGGTCCGCCGGGCGCTGACCGACACGGCGGACCTGCTCGACTCCCTGGTCGACCAGACCCTGGCCGTGATGAACGAGGGCGGGCGCCTCGACGACGCCATCCACACCGTGCGGCCCCCGGCCGCCCTGGAAGCACGGCCCTACCTCCGCCCCGTCTACGACGAGCCCGAGTTCATCGTGCACACGGTGTGGCGCCAGTACGGCGGCTGGTGGGACGGCAACCCGGCCACGCTCAAGCCGGCGCCCGAGCGCGCCCTGGCCACCGAGCTGGCCGCGCTCGCCGGCGGCGCCGGGGTGCTGGCCGATCGGGCCCTGGAGCTGCTCGCCCTGGCCCAGCGGGCCGGCGACGGCGACGGCGATGGCGACGGTGACGGCGGTGACGCGAGGACGTCGAGGCCGAACAGGCCCTGCGCCTGGCCGGGCACCTGGCCGAGCACGCCTGGCTGGCCGCCCCCTCGGACGAGGGGATCCAGCGGGCCCGCCGGGAGGTCTTCGCCGCCCGGGCCGCCCGGGCCACCTCGACCATGGCTCGCGGCGTGTTCACCTGGGCCGCCAACGAGTCCGAACCGCACGCACCCTGACGCGGAGGGCCACCGCCCTCAATTCCAGTTTTTTGGCCGGGTTCGATAGTGTCGGCACCGTGGACTCGTCGCTGACCGGCCCGCCACCTGGCACGCCCGAAACCCCTGGTCGTCGCCGTGGCCGGAAGCTGTGGGCGGCGGTCACGGTCGCCCTCGGCGCCCTGGTGCTGACCGGCTGCCAGCTGCCAACCTTCGGCGCCTACAAGGGAGCCACCAGCCAGGCCCGGGCCACCTTCAAGCTCTGGCAGGGCTTCTTCATTGCCGGGGTGATCGTCGGCGGCTTCGTCCTGCTCCTCATTCTGTGGGCCATCTTCCGCTACCGGCGCAAGTCCGACGAGATCCCCCGCCAGACCCAGTACCACACGCTGACCGAAATCATCTACACGGTGCTGCCCATCCTCACCGTGTTCGGCCTGTTCGCCTTCACCGTGATCGTGGAGAACGAGGTCACCGCCGTCGAGCCCAACCCCTATACGCAGATTCATGTGTTCGCCTTCCAGTGGGGCTGGGAATTCCAGTACTCCAACGGCGTCAAGATCATCGGCCAGACGACCGACGCGCCGACCATGGTGGTGCCCACCGGCGAGACGACCCGCGTCTACCTGCGCTCCTATGACGTGCTGCACGGCTTCTACGTGCCCGAGTTCAACTTCAGTCGCTACGCCAGCCCCGGCTACTGGACGTCCTTCGACCTCAACGTGATCCACAGCGGCGTCTACCGCGGTCAATGCACCCAGTTGTGCGGCCTCTATCACTCGCTGATGTTCTTCAACGTCCGTTCGGTGTCCCCGTCCGCCTACCAGACCTGGCTGCGCACGACCGGGGCCTACCAGAAGGCCCACCCCGGCTCCATCGGGCAGCTCCCGGCAGATCTGCACGCCAACATCAACGGCACCGTGGGCGCGGGTTACTCTGGGAATTCGGGCAACTCCGGCTCCGGCGGCAACAGCGGCGACACAGGAGGAGGTGCTGATTACGGTGGCTGACGTCCTCGCTCCCCCCGAAGGATCACAGGAGCCGACCAGTCTCCACCTGCCGCAGGTGCCCATCGACGGGCACGGGGTCCACGAGGAGCACGGCCCCACCGGCATTCTCAAGTGGCTGACCTCGACCGACCACAAGGTCATCGGGATGAGCTACATGATCACGTCGATCGTCATCTTCTACATCGTCGGGCGCTATGGCGCTGGTCATGCGGGTGCAGCTGGCCTCGCCGCACTCGTCGCTGCTCAGCTTCTCGCAGTACAACGCGCTCTTCACCATGCACGGCAGCCTGATGATGTACCTCTTCGCCGGTCCCTTCGCGTTCGGCGGCCTGGCCAACTACATCGTGCCCCTGCAGATCGGCGCGCCCGACATGGCCTTCCCCCGTCTCAACGCGCTGAGCTACTGGCTCTACCTGAGCGGCTCCATCACCATGATGATGACCTTCTTCGTGGCGGGCGGCGCCGCCCAGTTCGGCTGGGTGGCCTACGCGCCGCTCTCGAGCGCCACCAGCTCGCCCGGCGCCGGGCCCGACCTCTGGATCATGGCCCTCGCGCTCACCGGGTTCTCCGCCATCTTCACGGGCGTCAACCTGTGCGGGACCATCTTCTACCTGCGCGCGCCCGGCATGACCATGTGGCGCATGCCGATCTTCACCTGGAACATGCTGGTGACCGGGATCCTCATCCTGATCGCCTTCCCCGTCCTGACGGCGGCACTCATCATGCTGTTCGCCGACCGCCACTTCGGGACCCACATCTACACGGCGGTCGGCTGTCACCTCGTGAGCGGCGCCGTCGCGCCCTCGTGCGGGTCCCCGTTGCTGTGGCAGAACCTCTTCTGGTTCTTCGGGCATCCCGAGGTCTACATCCTGGCCCTGCCGTTCTTCGGCATCGTGACCGAGGTCCTCCCCGTGTTCTCCCGCAAGCCGGTGTTCGGCTACAAGGGCATGGTCTTCGCCACCATGGCCATTGCCGCGCTGTCGACGGGCGTGTGGGCGCACCACATGTTCACCACCGGCGCCGTCTTGCTCCCGTTCTTCTCGTTCCTGAGCCTGCTCATCGCCGTGCCGACCGGCATCAAGTTCTTCAACTGGATCGGCACCATGTGGCACGGCCAGCTCACGTTCACCACGCCCATGCTGTGCTGCCTCGGCTTCCTCTTCGCCTTCCTCATGGGCGGCGTGACCGGAATCATGCTCGCCTCCCCGCCCATCGACTTCGCCACGCACGACACCTACTTCGTCGTGGCCCACTTCCACCAGGTGTTGTTCGGGACGGCCGTCTTCGCCGGGTTCGCCGGCCTGTACTACTGGTATCCGAAGTTCTTCGGCCGCATGATGCGGGAGAGTCTGGGCAAGTGGCACTTCTGGCTGATGTTCATCGGCTTCTGGATCTGCTACATGCCGCAGTACGTGGTCGGCCTGCTCGGCATGCCCCGCCGGGTGGCCAGCTACCCGTCCAACCTGGGCTGGCAGAGCTACAACGTCGTCTCGACGGTCGGCGCGTTCATCATCGGCGTCTCGTTCGTGTTCCTGCTCGTCAACTTCCTGGTGTCGTGGCGCCATCCCATCCCGGCCGGCGACAACCCGTGGGACGCCCACACGCTCGAGTGGTTCACCACCTCGCCGCCGCCGCACCACAACTACACGCACCTGCCGCCCATCCGCTCCGAGCGGCCCACGTGGGACTACAACCACCCTGACCACCTCACGGTGCCCCACGGCAAGGGCCCCCACACGAACGGGCACGGCAACGGAAAGAAGGTCGAGGTCGGAGTATGAAGGTCGAGGCGGTGTTCCTGCTCTTCCTCGGGGCGTTCTTCGGCGGCATCGGGCTGTGGTACTGGTTCTGGGGCTACGAGGACGGCGGCACCACCATGCTGCTCGGCGCCACCCTCCTCGGCTTCCTTCCCGGCAGCTACTACTTCTTCTGGCATCGGCGCTTCCACGGCCACAGGTACTTCTTCTGGGGCCACATCCCCGCGGCCGGCGACCGCCCCTCGGACCGCGACGACGCCGAGATGCCCGACGGCGCCGGCACCGTCGACTCGTTCCCGGGCTCGTCCATCTGGCCCTTCGTCATGGGCATGGGCGCCTTCCTGACCGTGCTGGCCCTGGTGTTCGGCGTGTGGCTGTTCTTCATCGGCGGCCCGCTGATCATCACCGCGCTGACCGGCGTCACCGCCGAGAGCCGCCGCGGCGGCAACGTCTAACACCTCTCCGCCGCCTCTCCCCCTGGCCCATCCCGCGCCGGAGCGGCGCGCGGCCACTTAGCCTGGTCCGGTGCCCGCATCCGGCGCCGCGCCCGCGGCGACGCAGCAGCAACCGCACGCGCTGTCGCGCGGCCTCGTCGTCCTCATCGCCGTCGCCACCGGCGCCATCGTGGCCAACCTCTACTACGCCCAGCCCGTCCTGCACCAGGTGGCGCACACCTTTCACCGCGGGCCCGGACCCACCTCCACCGTCATCACGGCCACCCAGCTCGGCTACGCGGCCGGGCTGCTGCTGATCGTCCCGCTGGGCGACCTGCGGCCCCGGCGCGCGCTGGTCACCCGTCTCTTCGTCGTGGCGTGCGCCGCCCTCGTCGCCTGCGCACTGGCCCCGAACCTCTGGCTGTTCGCCGTGGCCTCGGTGGCGGTGGGCACGGCGTCGGTGGCGGGCCAGGTCATGATCCCCTTCGCCGCCGACCTGGCCCCCGAGGAGCGGCGGGGCCGCGTGGTGGCCCGCATCATGACCGGACTGCTCACCGGGATATTGCTCGCCCGCACGGTGTCGGGCCTGGTGGCCCAGGCGGCCGGCTGGCGCGCCATCTTCTGGTTCTCGGCCGCGCTCATGATCGTCTTCGCGCTGGTGCTCTGGCGCGCCCTGCCCGCCGAGGGTGCCCGCCCGCACCGCCGCTACGCCGAGCTCGTCGGCTCCTCGCTCCGCCTGCTGGTGACCGAGCCGGTCCTGCGCCGGCGGGCCTGGCACGGGGCGTGCGCCTTCGCCTGCTTCAGCGTGCTGTGGACCACGCTCGCCTTCCTCCTCTCGGGCCGCCCCTACCACTACTCCAACGCGGTCATCGGGCTGTTCGGCCTCGTCGGCGCCGGCGGGATCGTGGCCGCCAACCTGGCCGGCAAGCTGGCCGACTCGGCCCGTCACACCGCCACCACCGTGGCCGCCGGCATCCTCCTCGTCGCGTCGTTCGCGCTGCTCTGGGCCGGTCGCACCTCACTGGCCGCCCTCATCGCCGGCATCGTGGTGCTCGACATGGGCACCCAGGGCATGCAGATCACCAACCAGTCCGTGATCTACGCGCTGCGCCCCGACGCCCGCAGCAGCATCAACAGCGCCTACATGGTGTGCTACTTCCTCGGCGGCGCGGTCGGCTCCATCGCCGCCGGCACGCTCTACGCCACCCACGGCTGGGCGGGCGTGTGCCTCCTCGGGGCCGGCTTCGGCGTGGCGACGCTGGCCCTGACCGCCTACGAGCGGCTGCGCGGCCTCGCCTCAATCCCCCAGGCGCCCGCGGCGGCCGCGGACCGCGTGGCGGCCCGGGACACCTGAGCGCCGTCGGGCGGCGGCTCGGATCCAGCCTTCGTCAGGCGTACAGGAGCGAGCCCGGCGTCGTCAGCAGCTCGCCCGTCTCCAGCCACGTCTTCAGGCCCGAGAGCACCATGGGCCAGCCGCCGTAGAGCTGCGCGTTGGCGCCGTCGCGCAGCTGGTCGTGCGTGAGCGTCAGATGGCACGAGTCGCCCACCGGCTCGATCTCCCACGTCACCCGCGAGAACCCCTCGGCGCGCACCTCGTCGTCCCACACGGCCGCCATGGTGTGCACCAGGCGACGCGGCGGGTCGACCTCGAGCACCTCGCCCTCGCCGAGATGCACGCCGTGCTTGGCCACGTCCACGCTGATGGGCGAGCCCACCTTCCAGTCCGAGTTGACCGCGGCGCCGAAGTTGTACTTGGCCCGGATCTCGGGGTCGACGATCGCCTCCCACAACCGCTCGGGCGTGGTCTTGATGAAGATCTCGTACACCTTTTCCATCTGTCTCTCCAACCTCTCCTTGATCTCGCTCAGCCCGGCCACCCAGGGCTCGGAGTACTTGCTGACCCAGCGGTCGTGGACGAGCCGGATCGGGCACCGGGTTGAGGAAGTGGAGCTTCTCCCGGCCCCGCCGCCGCGTGACGACCAGCCCGGCCTCCTCCAGCACCTTGAGGTGCTTCATGACGCCGAAGCGCGACATGGGGAACCGCTCCTCCAACATGCCCAGGGTCTGGCCGTCCTGGCGGAACAGCTCGTCGAGCAAGCTGCGCCGGGTGGGGTCGGCCAGTGCCTTGAACACCTCGTCCACCCCGTCACATTATGTGACCTTTTGGTCACATGTCAAGACCGGGCTGGCCGCCCCGTCAGCCGCGCCGGTCCCCCGGGCGACTACGGGCGGGCCTCGAAGATCTCCCACTCGCCCGGGATCCCCTTCAATCGGCCTTGGCCCCGGTCCTCGAACACGAGGCCCGAGCCCTCGCAGCCTCGCGGACGTCGGCCGACACCAGCACCTGGCCCGCCCTCGGCCCGCGCGCACAGGCCGCTGGGCCAGGTGGACGGCCAGGCCGGAGAGGTCGCTGCTCGCCCATGCGCGTCACCTCGCCGCACGTGCACCCCGGCGCGCAGCTCAAGCCCGAGGTCGGCCACGGCATCCATCGCGGCCAGGGCGCAGCGGACGGCGGCCTCGGTCTCGTCGAAGGCGACCAGGAAGCCGTCCCCCGTGCTCTTGAGGTCCTGACCGCCGTGCTGCGACGACCGAAGGTGCACCCGTTCGTTGTGCTCGTCGATCAGCGCGCCCAGCGTGTCGTCGCCGCATGGAGGCCGCCAGGGCGGTGGAGTCGACGATGTCGGTGAAGAGCATCGTGGTCCGCACGCGGTCGGCGAAGAGCGTGCAGCGTCGCCCGTGACGAACTGCTCCACCTCGTCGATCGACCGCGGTCGGCGTAGTTGCGCAGGAAAGGTGGTCCGGCCGGGCAGCAGGACGAGTCGGGCACCCGGGATGGCGCCGGCCATGTACTCGCCGTGAGCCGGCCGGGATGTTGGTTGTCCTCGAGGTGCAGGACGAGCGTCGGCGCCGAGATGGTGGGCAGGACGTCGCGGATGTCGTAGGTGCGGTTGATCTCGAACAGGTGCGACCAGCTGGTCGCGGCTGGTCGACGCCAGCTCGTACCGGGCCGCCGGCTCGTGGCCGCGGCCGAGGCGCGAACAGGTCGGAGATCTGCCCTCGCCCCATTCGTCTGCGATAACGTTCCGCCATGCTGGTCGAGGACCCGGCTGGGCAACCCGATCGGGAAAGTCGTGCGCCCGCTCCAGCCGGGCCCAGGTGTTGCAGAGGACGAGCTGCCGCACCGGGTGCCGCGACGCGTAGATGGCGGCTACGGCGCCGCCGTTGTGTGTCCCGAAGAGGACGGGGTCACTGCACGCCGGCCGCCGTCGATCACCGCCTCGAGGTCGTCCACCAGGTCGTAGATGGTCGGCGGGGCCGACAGGTCCATGCGGTCGGAATAGCCCATGCCCTGCTGGTCGTAGGTGACGAGCGCGCGAAGCTGGCCATGCGCCGCAGGCCCCGGGCCGCCGCGTGCCTGCTCCCAGGCCAGCGAAATGGCCATGGACCCGGCGACGAAGACGAGGTCGGGCGGTCCGCCGCCCGCCGACTGGAAGGCCAGATGCTTGCCGTCGCGACCGGCGAACTCGAGCGGCGGTGGGGCGAGCACGCCCTACCTCGCTTCGGCCCGGGGGTGCCGTCGCATCCCAGAAGTGTGGCACTCCCGCTGCAGCCGGGGCGGCCGTGACGTCTGGCGGCATGTGTGTTCTCCTGCTTGTCACACGGCCTTTCGATTAGGGTGCGGCAAATGGCAGGAGCAGCGGTTGTCGGTCCCTTGAACGCCATCCTCTCCAACAACGACCCGGAGGCGTACGGCAACGCCGAGAGAGCGGTCCGGACCGCCTCGAGCGTGTGCCATGCCGTCGAGGCCGTCGGGGTGCTCGACGGACTGGCGAACCAGGACGCGGCGGCCGAGGCGCGGGCCGTGTTCGACGCCCTCCCGCCCGCGCTCGACGGTGCCATTTTGGGTGCACTGGCCCGGGCGCTCGGCGACGGACAGCCCGTGGTGGTGGCCTGGGAGGCGGGCGATGCCCTGGCCGTCCGCATCTGGGAGGAACCGGGCGACGATGCGACCCTGCACGTCGTCGTCGTCTCGCCCGACGGGGCAACGTACCTCTAGACCGAAGTTACGTGGCCTGAGGTAGGTGGGCCCGGCTTCATCAGGGGATTCGACTCTGTACGATCGGATTGTTCTGGCTACGTGAGCTTGAGCGGCACCGGCGCGCCGAGCAACTCGAAGGCGCGGCGCTGGGTGGGGGTCGGTGTGGCGAGGAGCTCGAACTCACTCGTCGTCTGCGTGGTGGTTCTCATGGTGTTGCGCGTGAGGGTGCCCAGGTGATCGAGGAGCTCGCGGAAGCCCCGGACCTCCTCGTCATCTGCGTTGAGTTTGGTGGCCGCTTTCTTCTGGGCGCTCTTGGAGCGCGTTGCCGGGGCGACCGGGTTGGTGCGCACCGGCGGCGCCTCGTCGGTGAAGGTGAGGGGGGCCAGAGCCTGGCGTAGGTGCCAGACCAGGTAGGAGGCCAGCATGCAGATGAAGACGTGGGAGCGCACCCGGCCCTCGAGGCGGTGATGGATCGGACGCAGGTCGATGTCGTCGACTTTGAGATGGCGAAAGTCGCGCTCGACGTGGGAGAGCGCCTTGTAGGCATCGAGGACCCCAACGGCATCGAGGGCGTCAGATCTGATCGTCGTGCGCAGCACGTAGATCCCGTCGAGGGCGGCCTCGGCCGCGATGGCCTCTTCTCGTCGGCTGATCGACAGCGTGTTCTCGCCGATGGCGACCTCGAAGTGCTTGGCCATCTTGTACTTGTTGAGCACCTTGCCGACCTTGAGCCCGATCTGGTCCGCGCCGCCCAGGCGGCCCTCTTCGACCGCAGAGGTGATCGGGGCGAGGGCCTCTTCGGTCGCGGCCAACAGCTCGGAGCGCTTGCGGGCGCGTTCATCGGCCAACAAGGGGTTGCGACAAGCGATGAGTCGTTCCTCGGGGTAATCGGGATGGGAGAGCTCGGCCAGGTCGGCCTGGTCGAAGAGGCCGAGCTGGAGGGGCCCGTCGTCTTTGACCAAGGCGGCGATCTGGGGCGCCCGCAGGCAGGTGAGCCAGCCCAGGTCACCCACTTCGCGTAATGCAGCTGATGCGGGCCGAGGTGATCATGCCCCGGTCACCGACCATGGTGAGGCGCTCGAGCCCGAAGCGCGTCCGGATGGTCTCGACAATCGAGATGAAGGCCGTCGGGTCCGCGGTGTTGCCGCTGAAGACTTCGACGGCGACCGGCCGACCGTCCTTGTCGGTGAGCAGCCCGTACTCGATCTGGGCCATGCCGCGCCGCTTGTCACGCGAGTAGCCCCGGGCGGCCAGCTCGTTGTGGGTCCCCTCCACCCATGACGAGCTCAGGTCGAAATAGGCGAGGCGAGATGGGTTGGATGCCCCGAGATGGCGTGAGGCCAGTCTGTTCTCGATCGCTCCTTGACGTTCGCCCAACCAGTCCATGGCCGCGTAGACCTCGTCGGTCGAGACGCCGCCCAGACCCAGGTCGTGCTCCAAGGTGGTGTCGCCCCACCACTTGGTCGTGGCCAGCTTGGGACGCGGGTGCACGACACGGGCGAGGATCAGTGCGTACACGATGTCGCGCTCTGGGCCCGCCGGCCCCAACAGCTCAGCCAACCCCAACGACTTGGCCATGACCGAGACCGCGGCGAGGTGGCCGTGGGGCAGCGCACGCGTCAACTCCAGACCGCTTCCGGCCACGACGAGCGTCTCGCCGGCCAAGCTGGCCCGCAACGCCTCGAGGGCGGCGGCGGACAGGGCCGACACGTTGCACAGCGTCTCGTGGCGGATCTTGCCCTCCGAGCGAAAGCTGCGGCGCAACAGGTGCGAGACCGACTGGCGGTCCTGCCCGTCCTTCGTCTGATACTTGCGCACCACACGGGCGACGTGGACCGCACCCTCCTGCCTAGTCACATCGTTATTCTACCACACTCCATCCCCAATGTCACCATTATCTTGGCTACACACTCCGCCGCCGCAAAAGGCATCGATGCTGCTCAGAAGGCAGATCAGCCGGAATCAGGAACGTAACTTCGGTCTAGAGCGTCGACCGTCCGCTCAGCGCGAGAGTCCCCGCCCTGGCGCGGGCCGGGGTTCAGCGCGCCGCGGACGCCGAGCCGAAGAGCGGGGCGAGAACCGGCCGCAGCAACCGCCGGAGCGCCTGGCGCAACGCCTCCTCGTCGTGCACGGGGAACACGGTGTCGCGGGTGAGGACGAACGACAGCCCCAGACGCGCTGCGATCTCCGCCAGCTCCTGCGCCTGCTCGTCGTCGATGATGGCGCCAGCGGCGCCGGCCTGTGCGACCAGCAGCTGGCGGGTCAGCGCCACGAGTGGCCCGGCGCTCGTGGTGAGGAACGGCAGAATGGTGCCGGGGTCCGACACCAGGAGCTTCTCCACCAACGAGCTGCGCAGGGCGGCCATCCCCGTCAGCGCCCCCTCGACGATGCCGTCCTCGGGGGAATCGGCGGCCGCGGCCGCGGCCGTGATGCGCTCGATCGTGGCCCGTAGCTCCCGCGCCAGCACGGCGTGCACCAGCTCGTCGCGCGAGGCGAAGGCGCGGTACACGCTGGTGCGACCGATGGTGGCCCGCTCGGCCACGTCCTCCATCGTCCAGCGCGTGAGGCCGTAGCGCAGCATGAGGTCGGCGCCCGCGTCGAGGATGTGCTCGACCGAGCTGTCGGCCGACGCCACCGCGTTGAAGGCACCCATCATGGGCGCCAGCTCGACCGTGATCTTGCGGCGGGCCACGGTCAGGCGGCCTGTGCCGCCCGCGCCCGCTCCCAGCCGGCCAGCGCCCGCGGCTGCCAACGGACCGTGCTCGGGACCAGGGGCCAGGCCCGGCGCACCCACAGCTCGAGGCTCCGCAGTGCCACGGCGTCCGCCAGGCACCACGGGATGCCGAACCGCTGGCGCACCACGGGGGGCAAGCCTCCGAAGGCGGCGATGCGGAGGACGCGGAACACCGACAGACGGACGGGTGTGATCCGCGCCAACGGCCGCAGGAAGGCCAGCTGTGGCGCGAGCAGCGGCTCGGCGCTCAGCGTGGAGTGCTGCAGCGTGTCGAGCACCCACTCGGCCGCCGGGTTCAGCTCGAGCACCTCGGCGCAGTAGGTGTCCCACTTCTCGCCGAACGCGGCGCGGGTGGGCGGGACCGCCCGGTCGCTCACGCCGTAACGCCGGTACCACTCGACCCCCTCGCGGTAGAGCTGCTCGCGCTCGGCCGGCGTGAGACGGTGGTCGTCGAAGCGGTCCACCACTTGCTCGGCCATGTACTGGAAGGTGGCGTGGGCCCACCAAAAGGTTTCCGGGTCGAGGGCGTGGTAACGCCGGCCCTCCGCGTCGACGCCCTTGATGGATCGGTGGAAGTCCCGCACCTCCGTGCCGGTGGCTCCGGCGTCCGGCCCGTCGTAGACGGCGCCCAAAATCCGTGGCAGCGAGCGGAACACCCGCCCGTAGGGGTCGCCGAAGAAGTCGGAGTGCTCGAGCACCCCCGCCCCGATGGCCGGGTGCATGAGCTGGAGGAGGCCGATGGAGGCGCCCATGAAGGCGATCCGGGTGTCCCCCGCCCAGCGCCACAGCAGGGAGTCCGGACCGAGCTCCACCCGGTCCGAGAGCGTCTCCAGCCCCAGGTCATCCGCCGTGTGGTACATAAACACATTATATATACCTACATGCCACCGCACGCCACTGGCCCGCCGCCGCGGTCACGCCGCGGGAGAGGTCGGTCGGGTTCAGCGAGTGGCGCGGGCGGGCCGGCGGCGCCAGGTGTCGAGGCACCCCGGCGAGCAGAAGAGCACCACGGCGCCGCGGACGTCGTGCGCGATCTCCTCGGCCGTGTCGTGGGTGAGCGGCAGCCCGCAGATGGGGTCGCGGGAGCCCTCCTCGCCGGCCAAGGCCATGCGGATGCTCGAGGCGGGCACCGGCTTCTCGACACCGCGCAGCGTGACCTGCGTCTCCTCCTGGGCCAGGCCCCAGCTGGGCAACTGCTCCATGACGGACGGATCGGCCAGCGCCTCACCGCCCTTCGCCAGGTCGCACAGGCGGGACGCCACGTTCACGCAGTGACCCACGTAGTCGTCGCCCTCCATCAGGATCACGTCGCCCGACGTGATGCCCGAGCGGATGGAGACGGTCTGGACCGGTCCGGAGACCTCGTTCACGATGTGATGCATCTCCAGAATGGTCTCGAGCAGCGGCCGGGTGTCGACACACACCAGCATGACGCCGTCACCCAGCCACTTGGCGATCCGCACCCCGCGGCGCGAGCAGATGTCGCGCAGAATGGCCCGGAACGCCGTCAGCACGTCGACCGCGCGCTCGTCGCCCTCGAGCTCGGTCAGCGCCGTGAAACCCGAGACGTCCACGAAGGCGAAGGTGCGGTGGACTCGCATGCCCTCGATGCTGCCACGCCGTCCCGCCGCCGGCCCAATTCGGGGGGCCCCGCTCGGCGCAGAATCCCTGGTGGGAACGCCGGCAGCGGGGGTGTCTTAGCATGGCGGCATGAGAGCCGGGCACGTCGGGACGTTGGCGCCGGCGGCCTTCGTCTTCCGCCCCCCGGGTCTGGGGCCGCCGGTGGTCGGGCGCCGGGACTGAGATGGGTCAGCTCGACGGCAAGGTGGTGCTGCTCAGCGGTGGGGCCTCGGACATCGGCCGGGCCACGGCGCTGCGCTTGGCCGCCGAGGGCGCGTCGGTCGCGGTGGGCGACGTGGCGCTGGACGGCGCCTCCGCCGTGGCAGACGAGGTCCTGGCCTCCGGCGGCCGCGCGGTCGGCCTCATCTGCGACGTGCGCCGGAACGAGTCGGTGGCCGCCTTCGTCGAACGCGCCGTCGTCGAGTTCGGCGGGGTCGACTGCGTGGATCACAACGCGGCGTGGACGCATCCGCGCCTCGACAGCGACGCCCTGGGCGTCGACCTGGGGGTGTGGGAGCGGGCCATCGAGACGACGACGCGGGGCGCGCTGCTCCTGGCCCGCCACGCCATCCCCTTCATGACGGCGCGGGGCGGCGGCTCCATCGTCACCATCTCCTCGGGCGCCAGCACCATCGGCGAGTCCATCCGGGTGGCCTACGGAGTGTCGAAGGCCGCGCTGAACCAGCTGACGCGGCACCTGGCGGCGCGCTACGGCCCCGATGGCATCCGGGCTAACGCCATCGCGCCCGGGTTCATCATGACGGCCACCGCGGCGGCCAACGTTCCCCGTGACGTGCAGGAGCGCCTGGCCGGCGCCAACCCCACCCGGCGCCTGGGCACCCCCGACGACGTGGCGCGGGTCGTCGTGTTCCTGTGCAGTGACGCCTCGTCCTACGTCAACGGCGAGCTCCTCCACGTCGACGGCGGCTACCACATCGCCGGGATGATGTAGGTGGGGCATGGCTGAGGCGTCGCGCCGGGTGGCGTTGGTCACCGGCGCCAGCCGCGGCATCGGTCGCTGCGCCGCCGTGGCGCTGGCCCGGCGCGGCTTCGACGTCGTCATCACGGCACGCACGGTGAAGGAGGGGGACGGCCGGGCCCAACCCTCCAGCGTCCTGTCCCCCGACGAGGCCACGCCCATCGCCGGCAGCCTGGAGTCGACGGCGGCGGACATCGAGGCCCACGGCCGCGCCTGCCTGGCCGTGCCCATGGACCTGATGCAGCGCTCGTCGGTCGAGGCCGCGGCCAAGGAGGCACTGGGCTTCCGCGGCCGGGTCGACGTGCTGGTCAACAACGCCATCTACCAGGGGCCCGGGACGATGGACCGCATCCTGGACCTGCCGCTCGAGCTGGCCGAGCGCTGTCTGGTGGGCGACTACCTGCATCCGCTGCTCCTCATTCAGCTCGTGTTGCCCCAGATGCTCGAGCGCGGCGAGGGGCGACTGGTCAACATGCTCTCGGAGGCCGCCTTCACGACGCCACCCGCCCCGGCGGGCCGGGGCGGGTGGGGCGTCGCCTATGCGGCGGCCAAGGCCGCCTTCCACCGCGTCACCGACATGTGCCAGGTGGAGTTCGGCGACGCCGGCATCATGGCCTTCTCCATCGCACCGGGCCTCACCCTGACCGAGTCGATGCGCGCCTCGGGCATGGACAAGGTGCTCACGGAGGCCGGGCACGTGCCGGCGCCTCCCGAGGTGGCGGGTGAGGTGGCGGGCTGGCTGGCCGACGACCGCGACGCGGCCCGCCACGCCGGGCAGATGGTCTCGTCGCGCCGGCTGTGCCGCGAGCTCGGCCTCGTGCCGGGTTGGCCGCCCGCCCGACCAACCTGACGGACTAGACGCGAGGCAGGCCCATCGGGTTGGGGAAGGGCAGCACGCCGGCGGCGACGACGTCCCGGGCGCAGGCGCGCAGCGCGCCGAGGAGGTCCTCGCGCGCGCCCTCGCCAATCGACGCGTAGGCCGGTTCGGCCAACTCGTCGGTCAGGGCTTCGACCTCGGCGTGCCGCAGGCGGCCGTCGTCGGTGGCCCTCCCGTCGGCGTGCAGCAGGCCCAGGGCGACGAGCGCCGCCGTCCCGGCGTCCCACTCCGCCGCGCTCCAGCCGCGGTTGTCGCGCAGGATCTGAGAGGGGATGCCCTTGGTGCCCGCCGCCAGTAGGTGGGCCTCGAGGCCGCTCAGCCCGCGGGTCATCAGCGCGGCCACATGGCCGTCGCCGCGGTGCTCGCGCAGCGTGGTGCAGGCCTGCCAGGCCTCGGCCAGGCCATCCGGCCCGAGGTCGGCCGCCACCAGCGGCCACAGGTCCTGATTGGAGGCGGCCATGACCCGCCCCGGGACGTCGCACCCGGCGACGGCGTGCCGCAACAGGGGCAGCGCGGCCGCCAGGCCGGTGCGGGCCTCGACCCGGCAGAGCTCACCGAGGGCCGCGGCGGCGGCGTGGGCCCGCGCGGTGCACAGCGCCTCGGGCGCCACCACCTCCCAGCAGCTCGGTACGGCCCGGCCCACCATGCCCGGTGCGAAGTTGTAGAAGGCGGCGCACACCGGGCCGGCGCCGACGCGCCCGAGCGGCGCGGCCCGGGAGGCGAAGTAGCCCGCCCAGAAGCCCCGCAGACCGGCCTCCTTCAGCGCGGCGCGAGCGGCCGGGGCGAAGTAGGTGACCGCGTGGATGGTTTCGGCGGCGACCCAGAGGTCGCGGGCGGTGACCCGGTGCGGCGCCCGGCTCAGCGGGTGACCTGGCGCACGCCCGTGGGCGACGCCTCCGGCAGGCCGTTGCCGCCGTTGCCGAGCGGCTCGATGTCGATGAACTCCGGCACCGGCTCGGGGTCCAGCTCCTCCTGCTCGTCGTCGGGACGCGGGGCGGCGGGCACGGTGGAATACTCACCCCGGGCGGAGCGGGACACGATGACGGCGCGCTTGCGTTTGCCGATGCCGTGGACGCCCTGCATCTCCCTGCACAGCTGGTAGGCCACCAGGCTCGACACGACCGGGACGACGAAGGTGGCGATCCGGAAGAACCAGAGCACCGCGTTGAGCGACACGTGGAAGAAGTTGGCCAGGACGTCGGTGGAGCTGGCGGCGAACAGCGTGAACAGGAAGGCGAACATGGCCACGCCGGCCGCCGTTCGCTTCGGCCGGTCCCGCGGCCGATCGAGCAGGTTGTGCAGCTCGTTGTCCTTCGTGTACCGGCGTTCGAGGGCGGGATACATGATCCAGAACCCGATCAGCAAACCCGGGAAGAGGACGGCCGGCAGGAACACCTCGAGCGGAACGGTATGGCCGAAGCCGGTGAGCTCCCACGACGGAAAGATGCGCAGGGCCCCGTCGAGCATGCCCATGTACCAGTCGGGCTGCACCGCATAGGAGATCTTCGAGGCGTCGTAGGAGCCGAACTGCCAGATGGGGTTGATCTGGACGAACGCCCCCAGCAGCGCCGACGCCGCCGCGACCATGAAGAGGAAGCCCGTGGTCTTGGCCATGAAGGTGGGGAACATGGGCGAGCCGACCACGTTGTGCTCGGTGCGGCCCTCCCCGGGGAACTGGGTGTGCTTCTGGCGCACCAGCAGGCCCAGGTGCGCCGCGAGCAGGCCAAGGATGGCCAACGGGATGATCAGGACGTGGATGATGAAGAACCTCGGGAAAATCGCCCCGTTCCCCGGGAACGGACCACCCCACAGGAACGACACCATGTAGCTGCCGATCAGCGGCTGTGACTCGGCGATGGAGTAGCCGATGCGCAGCCCCGTGCCCGAAATCAGGTCGTCCGGCAGCGAGTAGCCGATGAACCCCTCGAGCACGGCCAGGACGAGCATCAGGATGCCGATGGTCCAGTTCAGCTCGCGCGGCTTGCGGAAGGCGCCGGTGAAGAAGATGCGCCCCATGTGCACGATGATCGAACCGATGAAGATGTCGGCCGCCCAGTGGTGCATCTGGCGGATCAGCAGGCCGCCGCGCACGGCGAAGGAGATGTTGACCGTCGAGGCGTAGGCCTCCGAGACCCGCTGGCCCTGCAGCGGGACATAGCTGCCGTGGTAGACGACCTGCGTGGCCGACGGGATGTAGTACAGCGACAGGAAGATGCCGGTGACGATGAGGACGACGAAGGAGTACAGCGCGATCTCACCGAGCATGAACGACCAGTGGTCGGGGAAGATCTTGTCGAGGAAGACGCGCCCGCCCTTGGCCACGCCGAGACGGTCGTCCAGCTCGCCGACCACCTTGCCGACGTGGCCGTAGGGACCCATCTCCTGCTTGGCGCTGCGCTTGGTCTTGGCGGCGGAGGCGCTCATGTCGTGGTCCGCTCCCAGAAGCCCGGTCCGACCGGTTGATCATAGGGCGCCAGGGAGATCAGATAGCCGTCATCGTTGTAGCCCAGCTGCATCTGCGGCAACGGGCGCGGCGCCGGACCGAACTGGGGCACGGCGCCGTTGCGCACATTGAACATCGACTGGTGGCACGGGCACACGAGCAGCTCGAGCTCCTGCTCGTAGAGGCCCACCGGGCAGCCCAGGTGGGTGCACACCTTCGAATAGGCCACATAGCCGTCGGGGGTCCAGTCCTCGCGCCCGGGCACGGTCGTGAAGGGCTCGTCCGACAGGCGGATCAGCACGGTCTGGTCGATGGCCTGCCCGTTGTCGGTGAAGTAGGGCTGGCCGTCGTCGTAGCGCAGCTGGCTGCGCGGGTAGACGGTCATGATGCCGCCGACCACGAGGGTCTCCCGGGTGACGGGGCGCCCGCTCGAGTCGACCAGGACCGACCCCTTGCGCCAGTCGGTGACGTCGAAGGTGTCCTTGGGCAGGGGGCCGAGCGAGCGCAACAGCGGGAAGGCCGCCACAATGCCGAAGAGGCCGGCACCGAGCGCGAAGAGCCCGCCCAGCAGCTTGCGGCGCTTGACCACGACGGCCGAGCGCTCGACCAGAGCGGCCGCCATGGAGTCGCGCTCCTCGGGGCTGGAGGCCAGGGTGTGCCGCTCCTCGACGAAGGGCCCCTGGGGCATGAGGTACTTGCCCCAGGCGGTCAGCCCGAACCCGAGCAGGAACATTCCCGCGCCCAGCGCGCCGCCGAACGTCCAGTCGTTCCAGTTCTGCCAGTAGGCCGCCCCGGCCACGCCGAAGAAGACCATGGACAGCACGAAGATGGCGGCCACTATCCCCTCGACACGCTGGGGGTGCTTGGCGGCGTCGCCCATGTGCGGGTCGCTCAAGGCCGCCACGGGCATGGGCACCCGCGTGCGCGACGGCTGGTGCTCCGTCTGGCTCACGAGCGCTCTCCGATCCAGAAGCAGATGAGGGCCAGCCCCCCGACTCCGATCAGCAGGGCGACGAAACCCTCGGCCACCGGGCCGACACCGCCCAGCCCGAAGCCGCCCGGGTTGCTCGGGTGCTGCAGGCGGCCGGTGACGTACGACACGATGTCGCGCACCTGGGCGTCCGACAGGTTGCCCGAGAAACGGGGCATGTTGGCCGGCCCGGTCCGCATGGCCTCGACCACCTGCTGGGGGGTGACGCTGCGGTTCTGCAGCGTTGGGGCGTTGGTCCCGTAGGCCAGCGCGTCACCGGCGCCGGTGATGGTGTGGCAGGCGGCGCAGTTGAGCGAGAAGAGCGACTGCCCGATCGATTGGTTGGCGCCCTGCAGGTGCGGGTAGGGCACGGCGGGCACGGCCGGGTCGAGCGAGTTCACCCACGCCGCCAGCTCCAGCGCGTCCTTGGGTGTCAGGCGGGTGGGGCGCCGCTCGGCCTCCACCGCCTTGGGGTCGGCGGCCGGCATGCGGCCCGAACTCACCCAGAAGTCGACCGTTGCCGCGCCCACGCCTTGCAGGTTGGGCCCGATGGTGGCCTGTCCCTCGGGTCCGACGCCGTTGGCGTCGTTCCCGTGACAGCTCGAACACGTCTGCGCGAACAACTGCTGGCCCGCCGCGATGTACGAGCGCGGCGGATTGGCGTAGGTGATGGCGCTGTTGCCGTAGGAGAACAGGTGTCCGCCGTGGCAGACCAGGTTGGTGCTGCGGAACGGGTTGCCCGAATTGGGGACGGTGCTGACGCCCCGCGTGTTGACCGGGCCGCATGCCTTCAGGACGGCCTTGGTGGCGTTCGTCGAGACCACGTTGGCGTCCGCGTGCCCGCTGGCCCCCGCGTTGGCGCCGGGCAGGAACATGGCGAACGAGGCCAACGCGGCCACCGCCAGCAGGCCGGCCGGAAGGAGGATCTGAGTGCGGAACGTCCTCGGGTGTGGTGCGCGCACGCCTCTCACTCCTACTTCAGGAGGAACAGGCAACTGTAGAGGCCGACCCAGACGATGTCGACGAAGTGCCAGTAGTAGGAGATGCCCTGCACGGCGGACAGCTCGCCCGGGTCACCGCCCTTGTCGCCGCGCATCCGCCCGAGGAGGAACGTCATGGCGACCAAGCCGATGAAGACGTGCAGTCCGTGCAGGCCGGACATGATGTAGAAGAGCGAGCCGTAGGAGTTCGTGTACCAGCGGGTGGGGCTGAACAGCCACTCGTAGGCCTGATTGCCCAGGAAGGCCGTGCCGAGGATGATCGTGAAGACGATCCAGCGGCGGGCCGACTTCCGCCGGCGCCATTCGACCTCGAACACCGCCTTCTGCATGGTGAAGCTCGAGGACACCAGGATGAGCGTGAAGAAGCCGGCCCGCAGGGTGTCGAGGTCGGTGCCCGCCGGAGGCCAGGGACCCACCGTGTTGGCCCGGATGGTGAAGAAGGCGGCGAAGAGGCCGCTGAAGAACATCAGCTCGGAACCGAGCCAGATCATGACCCCGATGGCCAGCATCGGGGGCCGGTCGTGGACGATCTTTCCCTGTGGCGCGGGGATCTCCGCCGAAACGGCCTGGGTCACAGCGCTTTTTTAGTCCACCGGAGCCCGAAAATGCCAAAACGCTGGTGGGGGCGCCGCAGCCCGGCACCCGGGCCGAACCCCCAGGTCAGTGCAGGTCGACGGAGAGCGGCTCGGCGTGGACGATGGACAGCCGCCTGGTGGGTCTGGTGAGGGCCACGTAGAGCGTCCGCAGGCCCCGCGTCGTGACTACCGGCGGGCTTTCGCCGGCCGGCTCGTCGCCCACCGAGGCCACCAACGACGGCTCGACGACGATGACCGAGTCGAACTCCAGGCCGTTGGCCTCGTCGGCGGGCAGCACCACCAGCCCGGCACCCAGGCCCTCGCCCGCCGCGTCGCGGGGGTCGATGGGGTCGAGACCGGCGTCGGCCAGGGCTCGGACCAGCTCGGGGAGCATGACGGCCGGGCCGAGGACGGCGACATGGCCGGGCGCGACGGCCGCCACCTCCTGGCGCGCCACCTCGGCCAGGGCGCTCGACAACCCGGCCCGGGTCGCCTGCACGATGCGGGGCGAGAACCCGGACTGGCGTACCGGGCGCGGCGGCGCGACCGCCGGGGCGGCGACGGCCAGGACCTTCGAGGCCAGGGCCACCACTTCGGAGGGGGTGCGGTAGCTGACCGTCAGCTCCACCAGGCGGGGGGCGCGCTGGGGGCTCAGGTGCCGCGTGATGTCGTCCCAACTTGACGGGGCCCAGGGCCCGGTGGCCTGCGCGATGTCGCCCACCACGGTCATGGAGCCCGAGAGCGAGCGGCGGGCCAGCATGCGCAGCTGCATGGGCGAGAGGTCCTGCACCTCGTCGACCACGATGTGGCCGAAGGAGCGGATGTCGTCCTCGGCGACGAGCCCCGCGCCGGCGGGCAGTGGCGACTGTGCCAGGCCCTGAGGCCAGAACCCGAACTCCTGGGCCAACGCCTCGTCGTTGCGCTGGGCCCGGGCCCGGTTGGGCCGCCCGCCCCGGCGCGGTCCGAGAAGGGTACGCGCCTCGTCGACCAGCGCGGTGTCGGCCAGCGTCCAGGGCACGGCCTCGAGGGAGGCGCCGCGAGGACGGTACATGCGCTTGATCTCGTCGGCCGAGAGGGTCCCCTTGCCGGCCACGGCCAGCAGGGGCCGGGCGCCGAGAAGGTCGTGGAGGAACTCGTGGGGCGAAAGGCGGGGCCACATGCGGTCGAGCGCCTCGGCCACCTCGGGGACGCGGCGCAGGCGCTGGGCCAGATCGTCCTGCTCATCCTGGCTCGGTCCCTCCTCGCCGAGGTCGGCACCGGTACGGGCCAGGCGGGACCGGTAGTCGTCGGCCAGGGCGCGCAGCACCTGCGCTTCGACGAAGCGGCGGCGCGCGTTGTGCGTGCCGGGCCGGCGACGGGCCAGGGTCACGATGTCCTCGGTGACAGCGGCGCGCAGGCGGAGCACGCCGGCGCCGAAGGGGATTTCGACGTCGCGCCGCAGGGGGCGCTCGCGGCTGCGCACGGCGCGCGCCAGCACCTTGACCATGCGGGCATCGCCCTTCAACTTGGCCACCGTCGCGTCGTCGACGCCGCGCACGCGCACCTCGGGAACGAGGCCCGCCACGGTGGAGAGGCTCACGCCCGTTTCGCCCAGGGACGGGAGGACCTGCTCGATGTAGCGCAGGAAGAGCGGGTTGGGCCCGACCACGAGCACGCCCTGGCGCTCGAGCGGGAAGCGGTGCGTATAGAGCAGGTAGGCGGCGCGGTGCAGCGCCACCGCTGTCTTGCCGGTGCCGGGGCCGCCCTGGACCACCAGCACGCCGGCCAGCGGGGAGCGGATGATTTCGTCCTGCTCGCGCTGGATGGTGCCGATGATGTCGCCCATGTGGCCCGTCCGCGCCTGGCCCAGCGCGGACAGCAGCGCGCCCGGACCACCGAGGACGAGGCCGTCGGAGAGCAGGCGCTCGCCGCCGGCGTCGCCGTCGTGTGCCGCCGCGCCGTCGGAAGCCGGCGCCGGTGCGGCCGGCTGGCCGGAGGGGTCGACGAAGTACTCGTCCTCGAGTCCGACCACCAGACGACCGCGTACGGCCAGGTGGCGGCGGCGGGCCAGGCCCTGGGGATCGAGGCCGGTGGCCCGGTAGAACGGCTCGGCCACCGGAGCGCGCCAGTCGACGACGAGCGGCTCGTGGTCGGGGCCCGAGACGGCCAGGCGCCCGATGTGGAAGGACTCGCCCAGCGCACCGTTGGCGGGCGCGCCGTCGGGGGCCGGTTCGGGCAGGCGGTCGATGCGGCCGAAATAGAGGGCCTGGTCGCCGATGTCGAGTTGATCCAGGCGGGCCAGGCTGGTGCGCACGACGATGTCGCGCTCGGTGCGCGATTGGAAGGTGCCGCCCCGCCCGAGATCGAGCACGCTCTCGAGCATCTGCCGGGCCTCGCCCCGCATGAACTCCAACCCGTCGTAGGCACGGTCGAGGAATTCCTGCTCATCCTGCAGATCGGGATGTACGGGCACCTCTCCCCTTTCTCCCCGGTCTGCACGGGGAAACGGTTCAGTCTAGACGCCCGGCCACGCCCGGGAGGCCAAGGGGCCGACGCGTACGATGAGCCGGACCGAAAGGATGGCCATGCTCATTTCCACCATGAACGACGTGCCCGGCTACAAGGTGACTTCGGTCCTCGGGGAAGTGTTCGGGCTCACGGTGCGCTCGCGCAACGTCGGTTCGCAGTTCGGCGCCGCCTTCAAGTCGTTGGCCGGCGGCGAGCTGAAAGGGATGACCAAGAACCTCCAGCTGAGCCGGGAGGACGTCGTGCAGCGCATGGTGGCCGAGGCGGAGGCCCGAGGCGGCAACGCCGTGCTGGCCATGCGCTTCGACACGTCGGAGATGGGCGGCAACTGGACCGAGATCTGCGCCTACGGAACAGCCGTCGTCATAGAGCCGCTCGCGTGAGCCCCGAGGCGGGCGGACGCCCCGACGACGCCCGTCCCGATCTGGTGCGCGCCTGCCGGGGGGAGCCGGTGGCGCGCACGCCGGTGTGGTTCATGCGCCAGGCCGGGCGCTCGCTGCCCGAGTACCGCGCCGCGCGCGGCGACGGCTCCATTCTGGCCGCCATCGGCGACGCGGCGCTGGCCGCGGAGCTGACCCTGCAACCCGTGCGCCGCTACGGGGTGGACGCGGCGATTCTCTTCTCCGACATCGTGGTGCCGGTGCACGCCATCGGCTTCGGCGTCGAGGTGGAGCACGGCCGTGGTCCCGTGATGGCGTCGCCCTTCCGCTCGGCGGCCGATCTGACGAGGTTGCGGCCGTTTGCCCCGGAGGAGGACGCTCCGTACGTGGCCGAAGCGGTGGCGGCGGTGCGGCGGGATCTGGCCGGGACGGGGGTGGCGTTGATCGGCTTCGCGGGGGCGCCGTTCACGGTGGCGTCGTATCTCGTCGAGGGCGGGCCGTCGCGGACCTTCGCCACGGTGAAGGCGTTCATGCACACCGAGCCGGCAGTGTGGGCCCAGCTGACCGAGCGGCTCGCCGCCATGGCGGTGGCGTCGCTGCGCGCGCAGGTGGAAGCGGGGGCGCAGGCGGTCCAGCTGTTCGACAGCTGGGCGGGGTCGCTGTCCCCCGACGAGTACGCGCGCTTCGCGCTGCCGGCGACGCGGGCGGTGCTCGAGGGCGTGGCGGACCTGGACGTGCCCACCATCCTGTTCGGCGTGGGCACCGGCGAGCTGCTGGCGCTGATGGCGTCGGCCGGCCCCTCGGTGGTGGGCGTGGACTGGCGGGTGCCCCTGGACGAGGCGCGCCGGCGCGTCGGCCCGGGGTACGCGCTGCAGGGCAACCTCGACCCGGCGCTGGTGCTGGCCCCGTGGCCGGTGGTCGAGGACGCGACACGGACCGTGTTGGCGCGGGCGGCGGACGGCGGGGGCAACGGGGCCGGCGCCTGGCACAGCACCGGGCACGTCTTCAACCTGGGGCACGGGGTGCTGCCCGAGTCGGACCCGGGGATCCTGGCCGCGGTGGTGCAGCTCGTCCACGAGGAGACGGCGGCGGCCCCGTGAGCGCCGGCGTCGGCGTCCTGCTCATGGCGCACGGCACGCCCGCGGGCGTGACCGAGCTCGAGCCGTTCTACACGCGCATCCGGCGGGGGCGGCCGCCGACGGCCGAGCAGCTGGCCGAGCTGGAGGGCCGCTACCGCGCCATCGGCGGGGTGTCGCCGCTGGCCGAGCGCACGGCGGCGCAGGTCGAGGCGGTTCGGGCCGAGCTGGCGGCGCGGCGGCCGGGCCGCTACACGGTGTCGTTCGGAGCCAAACACACGGACCCGCTCATCGAGGAGGCGGCGGGCGGGCTGGCGGCGAGCGGGGTGGGCCGGGTCATCGGCCTGGTGCTGACGCCCCACGGCTCTTCCATGGGGTCACAGGAGTATGTCGACCGGGCGGCGGAGGCCCTCGGGTCCACGCCCCTGGTAGCGGTCGGGCCCTGGTACGCCGAGCCCGCGCTGGTGTCGTTGCTGGCAGCGCGCGTGCGCGACGCGCTGGCGCGCCAGGCGGCGCCGCCGGAACGGACCCACGTGCTGTTCACCGCGCACTCTCTGCCCGAACGGATCCGGGCGTCGGGCGACTCCTACCCGGAACAGCTGGAGGAGTCGGCTCAATTGGTGGCCCGGGCGGCGGGGGTGTCGGCCTGGAGCGTGGCCTGGCAGAGTGCCGGCCGCACGCCGGAGCCGTGGCTCGGCCCCGACGTGCGCGACGAGGTGCGGCGTCTGGCGGCCGAGGGCGCGACGGACGCCGTGGTGGTGTGTCCCGTCGGTTTCGTGGCCGATCACCTCGAGGTGCTCTACGACCTCGATGTCGAGCTGGCCGCGGTGGCGGCCCAGAGCGGGCTGGCCTACAGGCGCACGGCGTCGCTGAACGACGACCCGGCCTTCGTGGCCGTGCTGGCCGACGTCATCACGGCGGCAGACGGGACGCCCTGACGTGGCGGGGCGGGTGGTCGTCGTCGGCGGGGGCATCAGCGGCCTGGCCGCCGCCTGGGAGCTGACCGGTGGCGCCGCGGGCCCCGGCGGGCCCGACGTGGTGCTGTTCGAGCAGTCCGGGCAGCTCGGCGGCGCGCTGCGCAGCGAGGAGCTGGGCGACCGCATGGTGGACGTGGGTCCCGACGGCTTCCTCGGCCGCCGGCCCGAGGCGGCGCAGCTGGCGCGCGAGGTCGGGCTCGCCGACGCGCTGGTGCCCATCGCGGGCCGGGGCGCGTCGGTGTGGGCGCGCGGCAAGCTCCGACCCATGCCCGAGGCGCTGGCGCTGGGCGTGCCCACCCGGTTCTGGCCGACGGCACGCTCGGGCATCCTTGGCCTACGGGGGCGGCTCGGGCTGGCCCGCGACGCGCTGTTGCCGCGGCCCGGCGGTCGTGGCCCCATCGGCGACCGCTCGGTGGGGCCTCTGGTGGCGCGCAAGCTCGGCCAGCGCGTGGTCGACGCACTGGTCGACCCGCTCATCGGCGGCATCCACGCCGGCTCGGTCGAGGACATGTCCACGGCGGCCGCCTTCCCGGCGCTGCTCGTGGCGGCCCAGCGCCGGGGCAGCCTGATGCGGGCGCTGCGCGCCGAGATGCCCACGCCGGACCCGGACGGGCCGCCGCTCTTCTGGGCGCTCGACGGCGGCATGGCCGCGCTGGTCGGGGCCGTGGCGGACGCCGTGCGCGGACGCGGCGGCGACATCCGGACGGGTGTGGGGGCGGACCGCCTGGAGCGCCGGGCCGGCGGCGGCTGGGCGGTGTGGGCGGGGGGAACCGCCGTCGAGGCCGACGGGGTGGTCCTGGCCCTCCCGGCGCCGTTGACGGCGCGCCTGCTGCGGCCGCACGACGACGAGGCGGCCGCGCTGCTCGATGCGATCGACTACGCCTCGGTGACGCTGGTCACGTTCCGGGTCGGGGCCGACGACGTGCCCGCCGACCTGTACGGCACGGGCTTCCTGGTGCCGCGTCGCAGCCCACCCGGGGGCCGCGACCACGCCGCCTGGGCGGTGACGGCGTGCACCTATCTCGATCGCAAGTGGCCGCACCTGGCGCGCGACGGCGAGGTGCTGCTGCGGGCCTCGCTCGGGCGCGTCGACGACATCCGGGCGCAGGAGTGGAGCGACGGCGACGTGGTCGAGCGGGCCTGGGAGGAGCTGGGCGCGCTGCTGGGCGTGACGGGGCAGCCGAAGGAGGCCACGGTGACGCGGTTCCCCCGCGCCTTCCCGCAGTACCGGGTGCACCACCTGCTGCGCACGGCCGGGGTGCAAGCGGCCATGGCGCGGCTGGGCGGGCTGGCCGTGGCGGGGGCGGCCTACCGCGGGGTCGGCATCCCGGCCTGCATCGCCAGCGGGCGGGACGCCGCGCACGCGCTGTCGTGAGGCGGCGGGGCCGCGTCGCCGGCCCGTCGCTGGCCGCCGGCGTCCTGCTGGCGCTGTCGTTGCCGCCATGGGGGTGGTGGCCGCTCGGCGTGATCGGCGCCGGGCTGTTCTATTGGCGCCTCGGCGGCCTGCCGGTGCGGGCGCGCCTGTGGTCGGGCTGGCTGGCCGGGCTGGGCTGCTACGCCATCGGGCTGTTCTGGGCCCGCGCCTTCAATTGGTACGGCGCGGTGGTGCTGGTGCTCGTCGAGGCGCTCTTCTTCGCCGCCGCGGCGGTGGCGACGCCGCCCGAGCGGGGGCGGGCCCCGGCCTTCGTGGGCGCGTGCGTGCTGGCCGAGGCGGTGCGCATGACGTGGCCCTTCGGCGGCCTGCCGCTGGGTGGGGTGTTCCTGGGCCAGGCGGACGGCCCGTTGGTGCAGCTGGCCCGCCTCGGCGGCCCGCTGCTCCTCACGGCGGGTGTGTACGCGGGCGGCGTGGTGGTGGCCACGCTGGCGGCCTGGCTGTGGGCGCGTCGGCGGCACGTGCCGGGCCCGGGCCTGGCGGGTTCGGCGGTCGTGGCCATCGGGCTGGTGGCGCTGGTCGCCGCCGGCGCGGTGGCGCCCGACGGCGGCACGCCGGTGCGCTCGGTGCGCGTCGCGCTGGTGCAGGGGGGCGGCCGGCGCGGGCTGAGCAAGGAGCAGGTCTCGCCGACGGCCGTCTACGAGGCGCAGCTGGCGGCGACCTACCCGGTCACGGGCGCCTACCCGCTCCCGGCGCTGGTGCTGTGGCCCGAGGACGTCGTGGCGCTCAACGGGCCGCTGACCGGCTCGCCCGAGGCGGCCCTGCTGAGCCGGCTGGCCGCCGAGCTGCACACGACCCTGCTGGTGGGCGTGACCTACCCGGTGTCGGGCACCGCCTTCCGCAACGAGATCGTGGCCTGGGGCCCGCACGGCCGCGTCGTGGGCGTGTTCGAGAAGGTGCACCGGGTGCCCTTCGGCGAGTACGTGCCGTACCGCTCCTTCTTCGCGCGCTTCGCCAGCCTGTCGGGGGTGCCGCTGGACGCCGTGCCGGGGCACGGCAGCGGGCTCATGCGCACGCCGGCGGGGCCGCTCGGGATCCTGGTGTCCTTCGAGGTGTTCTACGCCGGGCGGAGCCACTCGTCGGTGCGCGCCGGTGCCGAGCTGTTGGCCGTGCCCACCAACACCTCGTCCTACAGCACGTCCCAGGTCCCGGCGCAGGAGGTGGCGGCCGACGTGGTGCAGGCGGTCGAAACGGGGCGCGACCTGGTGCAGGCGGCGCCGACGGGCTTCAGCACGGTGGTGACCCAACGGGGCGTGGTCGTCGAGCGCTCGACACTGGGCCACCGCCAGGTGCTGACGGCGACGGTGTCCTTGCGGCGCGGCCTGACCCCGTACGACCACTGGGGGGACCTGCCTGTGCTCATGTTGTCGGCCCTGGCCGTCGTGGGCGGGTGGGTGCGGCAGCGGCGGCCGCGGAGAACGGCCTAGGTCGCGCCGGGGAACCCCCCGACGTTGCCTCCACCTCCTGATGCGCAGCCGAGCATCAGGTCGAGAGACGCGGCGGATCGGCCCGGTTGTAGTGTGCGGGGCGTGATCCGGCGTGCGCCGTCTGAGCCTTGGTGGCCGCCTCACTGAGGCGGCTCACCTTCCGCGCGCCGTGCGCACCATTGGAAAGCCGCCTCCTCGGAGGCGGCTTCGTGCTGCGTAGTCCGTTTCCTTGACGGGTGGTCTTCCTCGAAAACTGAGAGGAGCACCACGTGCCAACCGACGACCCCGTCCCGTCACCAACCGATGGACCTGATTCGGTTCCCGCGGCGCGCTACGCCTTCGGGGACGTCGAGGCTGCGGCCACCCGCCTGCAGCTCCTGGATCGCGTCTTCGCCCAACCGAGCCAACTTCTGGTCGACGTGGCCACCTCGAACCCAATCGGCCTCGCCGTCGACTTGGGCTGTGGACCAGGCTTCACCACCCGACTCCTCGCGGACCGACTCCGACCGAAGCGACTGGTGGGGCTCGACACGTCGGAGGCGTTCTTGGAGCAGGCCGCGGCCGCCATGCCTTCGGCCGAATTCGTCCGTCACGACGTCACCGAGCTGCCTCTTCCAACGGGACCATCCGACCTTCTGCACGCGCGCTTCGTCCTCTCGCGCCTGCCGCAGCCCGAGGGTGTCCTTACGTCGTGGCTGACTCAATTGAATCCAGGTGGTCACCTCCTGATCCAGGAAGACGAAGAGATCGTGGCCGACCATCCGGTCCTCGCCACCTACGAGGAGATGGCGCGTTCACTGGTGGCTCGTCGGGGTGGAGATCTTTGGGTCGGTGCCCGGCTGGCTCGAGTGGAGCCGCCGCACGGGTACCAGACGCCCGTCAACCGGCTCTACTCACATCGGATCCCGATTGCCTTGGCGGCCCAGTTGTTCTCGATGAATTTCGCCATCTGGCGGCATGACCCCTTCATCGTCGAGACGTACCCGCCTTCGCTTCTCGAAGAGCTGGCGCTGGAGCTGGCTCGCACCGCTCGCATCGAACGCCGGGGGCACGTCGTCTTCGATCTGCGCCTCCTCGCCTACCGCCGTCACTAGCTGGTTCGCCCCCGTCCGGCGCCACCGAAGGCGACACCGCATGACCCAGCCGGGCTATTCGTAGTATCCCGAGTGGATGTAGACACAGGGGACCCCGGCGGCGACGTACATGGCGTGGTTGGACGGGTCGTCCTCGAAAGCCAGCCGCAGGTCGAACCCGTGCGCCCGCAGGTCCGCCACGACCCCCTGCTTGAACGAGGTCACCTGGGCGTAGTCGCCCCGCGAGCGCATGACGAGGAGGTCCCAGCGCAGCCCGTAACGCTTCAGCCAGGCCAGGGTCTGCGGCTGGACGCGCTGAGGTCGGCCGGTGAGCAGTATCACCGCGAGGGAGTGGTCGAGCAGCTCGAGCAGCCGCGCCACCTCCTCGATCACCGGGTCGTCGCCACAGGCCTCGAAGAAGGAGGTCCAGTCCCGCCGGCCACGGTCGAGGAAGTGCTGGCGCCCAGCCGCGTCGGAGAGCACGCCGTCGATGTCGAACACGACGGCCGGGCCCGACACGTCGTCCCCGTCGCGCCAGGTCCAATTCCTCTGGTGGTCGTCCTCTGGCCGGGCCGCGGACACGAAAGACCAGCCTAACGGCACTTCTGGCGACCTCGGGTCCCGCCGCTCGACGCCTGCAGGGGCATACCGCGCTCCCGGAGGTGACACGATGGACGCAGCATGTGCAGCGACGTGGCTACGGGGGAACACGGGGCCCGCGACTCCGGCAACGGGACGGGCCGCGCCGTCTGGGTGGCCCTCGGGCGCCGCGTCGAGGTGATCGGCGACCTGCTCCTCCCCGCGGAGCCGTCGAGCAGCTCCCTGGCCGCCTGCAGCGACATCGCCCGCCGGCTCGAGGAATGGCAGGGGCCCGGCATCGTGATCCTCTGCGGCCGCCTGGCCGCGCCGAGTTGCGTGCAGCACGAAGGCGCGACCGCTGCGCTGGCCAACCACCCCGTGCTCGTCGGCGCACTGGGTGAGTTCGCCGGGCGTCCCGACTCCCGCGTCCTCGCGGTCATGGGGTCCGAGGAGAGGGACGACGCCCTGGTGGAGGAGCTGACCCGTCTCGGCCTGGAGGTCCGCGAAAGCGTGGACCTGCAGTGCGAGACCGGAGCCGGCACGCGCACGGTCCTGGTCCGGGGCGGGTCGCTCCGGCCCGACGCCAACCCGCCGATCGACGCCGCGCCCACGGGGGACCGTCCCTGGCTGACCGGCATCGAGCGCCTCGACGATCCCCTGCTGGCCCGTCGCTTCGTGACGTCGCGACTCCTCTACCGGCGCCTGCGCCGCTACCTGTGGGCGCCGCCCCTGGTGCTGGCCGTCGTGGCGCTGCTGCTGCGCGTCGAGTTCGTCGTCGACGGCCTGGGCCACGTGTTCCGCTCGCCGCGCCAGCAGAGCGCGCTCCAACGCGCCTACGACGCCTCGTGGTTCTCGCGCTTCATCGCCACCTTGATCATCGCCGTCCTCCTCCTGATCGTCTTGGCCGTCGTGGTCGCCCTCACGTCCCGCGGCATCTGGCGCGCGCTCGGCGGCGGCGGCCTGCCCGCGCCGTGGGCCGGCGGCGTGTCGGGAACCCGCCCCATCGCCCACAACCAGCTCCTGATCGACGGCGAGGACGCGCTCGACGTGACCCGCGCCGCCGTCGAGGCCGGCGCGTCGGGCGTCGTCGCCGGCGGAGCGCTGGTGCCCGAGCTCACCCACCTCGACGCCGGCTTCTTCGCCTGCCCGGGCGCCACCTCGGAGGTGGTGCAAGAGCACCGGGGCCGGCTGGGGCTGCCACCCACGTTCCTGCACCACCGGCAGGAGGCGACGCTCGAGATCGAGACCGGCGCCGACCTCCACGTCCGCCTGCTGCTGGCCGAGGCCGATCTCCCCCTGGCGACCATGGGCGAGCGATTGGTCACGGCCGACGTCGTCATCAAGGGCCGCTCCAAGGCGGCCGAGGTGCACGCCGAGCTGGCCGCGTCGTGGCCGAGCGGCGCGTCGTGGCCGCCCGCGCCCGAGGTGGCGGCCGACCACATCAGCGTGCGGCGCATCCGCCGCCTGGCCGCCGTCTCCCTCTTCGTGGCCGGCGTCATCGACCTGCTCTCCTCGGTGACCGAACCGCTGCGGGCCCACCTGCACCTCATTGCGCAGTACCTCCCGGTCACCGTGGTCCAGGCCGCCGGGGCTCTGGTGGCCATCGCCGGCATCGGCATGATCATGCTGTCGCGCGGCATTCTGCGCGGGCAGCGACGTTCGTGGATCGTGGCCGTCGCGCTCCTCGAGCGCGTCGCTGGCGCTGCACATCGTCCACGCCGCCGACATCATCACCCTGGTCGTCTGTGCCGCTGTGCTGATCCTCCTCGTCGTCCAGCGCGAGCGGTTCCGGGCCGAGAGCGAGCCCGCCACGCTCGTCACCGCCTTTGCCATCCTGGCCGTGGGCGGCATCGTCGCGACGTTGGGCGGCTTCATCGCCGTGGAAGTGGCGGGCCGGGTCCACCACCATCCGCTTCCGTCATGGCCCCAGGTCCTGCTGGGTTCGGCCGAGCGCCTGGTCGGCGTGCAGAACGTGGCCTTCCCGACCACCATCGATCGCTACGCGTCGATCAGCCTGCTGGCCGTCGGCCTCATGCTGATCGTCGTGGCCCTCTACCTGCTGACCCGTCCCGTGGTGGACCGACGGCTGTCGTCGGGTCGGGCCGTCGTGGCCCGGCGGGCGGCCGAGCTGCGGGCGCGCGACATCGTGCGCCGGCACGGCACCGGGACCCTCGACTACTTCGCGCTGCGCGACGACAAGCAGTGGTTCTTCCACCGGGACTCCCTCGTCGCCTACGCCGTCTTCGGCGGGGTCTGCCTGGTCTCGCCCGACCCCATCGGTCCCTTCTCCGAGCGCGCCCACGTGTGGGACTCGTTCCGGCACTTCGTCGACCGCCACGGGTGGGGCCTCGGCGTCATGGGGGCCGGCGAGGAGTGGTTGCCCACCTACCAGGCCTCTGGGATGCGCTTCCTCTACATCGGCGACGAGGCCGTGGTCGACCCGCGCCAGTTCTCGCTCGATGGCGGGAAGATGAAGGGGTTGCGCCAGGCGGTCAACCGGGTGGCCCGCTACGGGTACACGGCGCGCTTCCTCGATCCGGCCCACCTGGACCCGGAGGACGCGGCGCGCATGGCCGAGTTGATGGCCAAGAGCCGACGAGGTGAGCAGGAGCGTGGCTTCTCCATGATGCTGGGCCGGCTGTTCGACCCCCGCGACACCGGCTTGCTGCTCACCCTGGTCGAGGGCCCCGACGGGGCCCCGGTGGCCATGTGCCAGTTCGTCCCGTCGCCGGCCATCGGCGGCTACTCGCTCGATCTGATGCGGCGAGACCCGGGCGACCATCCCAACGGCCTGCTCGACTTCGCCCTGTGCTCCACCATCGACCACCTCAAGGAAATGGGCATGCGGGGTCTCAGCCTGAACTTCGCCGCCATGCGCTCGATCCTCGAGGGCGAGACCGGCGACGGGGTGACCCAGCGGGTCGAGCGGTGGGCGCTGCGGCGGCTCTCGGGGGTCCTGCAGATAGAGACGCTGTGGCGGTTCAACGCCAAGTATGAGCCGCGTTGGCTGCCGCGCTACATCGTGTTCGACTCGGCCGAGCAGTTCGTTCCCGTGGCCGTGCAGATCATGCGGGCCGAGTCACTCACCGAAGTACCGGTGATCGGGCGCCTGCTCACCACCACGAAACGCTCAGGCCCCACCCTGCCCGACGAGGTCGTCGCAGCACTCGACGACGGGAACGGCCACGGTGCGCCCAGCCCGCGCGAGGCCGAGACGGCGGAGCCCCGCCCGTGACCGAGCCCCGCTGCGTGCGTTGCGGGCACCCCGGGGGTCACGACTCCCGCGGTGAGGGAAGCCACTGCGACGCCTGCGACCTCTGCTGGGCCGAGGCGCAGCGGCACGAGCGCCCGCCGCATCACAACGCCTGACGGAGTTCGGTCACGGCCGACGAGCGGCGCGCCCTGGCCTGTCGCTATCTCGGGCCGGAGGTGGGCGAGCTCAAATTGGCCGCGACCGAGGCGGATGCCGCGGCGAACATGCCGTTCTCCAACCACCCTCGCGCTGGTTCAGCACCGACTGCGCCAAGCAGTTCGGGGGCGGCACGTCCGGCTGACCCGAGCCCGACCGGCTAGCCCCTGCAGAGAATCCCCAGCACGCACGTCGTCGTGGTGGTGGTGGGGGGCGGCGGCGACGTGGTCGGCGTCGTCGTCGGCGGTGGCGCCGGCGGCGAGGTGGTTGGCGTCGTCGTCGGCGGCGACGGAGGAGGTGAACTGGTCGGCGTGGTTGCCGGCGCCGTGGTGGTCGGCGTCGACGGAGTGGAGCTCGACGCGGGGGCCGAGACCGAGCGATCCGTGGCCGGGGTCACCGCGTCCCGCGTCGTCGTGCTCGCGGAGTTGGACGCCTCGATCACCGTGGCACCTTGCAACAGGGTCGTGGCCGTGGTCGTGGTGCCGGTGGCGTCCGGCGCGGTGGTGGGCGACGCCGTGGCGGCCGGCACCTTGTTCGAGGCGACGGTGGCCGACGGCGAGACGTCGCGGATGACCTGAGCCGGCAACTTGGGCGTGGACCCGCCCGGCGCGACGAGGACCAGGATGGCCAGGAGCGCGCCGACGGCGACCAGGCCCCCGAGCATGCCCTTGCGGTGCGAAGGCGTGATCGTCTGTGCCGCCGGGTCGGCGAACTCCTCGTGGATCTGTTGATCGCTGCCCCGCCGCGGCGTCACGCCCGGAGCCGGCTCGGTCACTTCGTCGTTCATCGTCAGTCCCGTGCCTCCGACACCGGCCTCGTCCTGTCGTACCCCCCGAGTGGAAAACGGCCTCAGGCAGGGAATCTTTCGGTCGGCCGAACCGGGGCAGGCGCGCCCGGAGAACTCTCGCGCACGCCCGTCGGTCAAAACGAGGGGCAAAATAGGGGTGCGGCCCGTCCGGACCAGGGAGGACCAACACCGTGAGCAAGTCCAAGCATCGAGCGGTCACCCCGGTAGCCGCCAAGCACGACCTGGCCGCCACGGCGGCCGAGCGCCGCCAGATCGGGCGCCAGGCCAGGGTGCTGGCCCCCCGGGTAGGCCTTGGAGACTGGGACGAGCGGGCGCGCGGGCACGACCCCGTCGACACCCTCGTGGCCCAGAACGAAATCCGCCTTCCTGAGCTCCACTCGCTGCGGCACCAGCGCATGGCGCTCTCGCCGTGGAACTTCTACCGCGGTGCGGCCGCGGTGATGGCCGCCGACCTGGCGTCGCGACCGCACAGCCGAATCGTGGTCCAGCTCTGCGGTGACGCCCATGTCCTGAACTTCGGGTTGTGGGCCACCCCGGAGCGCAACCTCAACTTCGACCTGCGCGACTTCGACGAGACCCTGCCCGGGCCCTTCGAGTGGGACGTGGCACGCCTCACCGCCAGCCTGGTGGTGGCAGCACGGGAGAACGGGGTGAAGCCGTCGCGGGCCGACGCGGCGGTCAAGGCTGCGGTCGAGGCGTACCGCAGCCGGATACGGCGCTACGCCACCATGCCTCTGCTCGACATCTGGTACGACGGCACGCAGTTCGACCGCTTCATCGACTACTTCGAACCGGCCGACCGCGGCGCGGTGAAAGTGGAGATTGAGAGAGGTAAGCAAAAGCGGACGAGCCGTGGCGCGTTCGCCAAGTTGACCACGGAGCGGCGCGGACGGCCGCGCATCACGCCGCAGCCCCCGCTGCGCGTCACGCTCGAGGACACCGAGCAGGGGGAAATCGTCGACCAGCTGCTGGCGGGTTACCGGCTCACGCTCCAGGAGGACCGGCGCAGGCTGTTCGACCGCTTCATCCTCGTCGACGTGGTTCGCCAGGTGGTGGGGGTGGGCAGCGTCGGTATGGTGGTGTATCTCGCCCTGTTCGTGGGGAGCGCCACCGGTGATCCACTCTTCCTCCAGTGCAAGCAGGCGGGCCCCTCGGTCTACGAGACCTACACGTACCCGAGCGGGCACGACAACCACGGCGCCCGGGTCATCGCCGGCAAGCGGATGGTGCAGAGCGCGCCGGACATCTTCGTGGGCTGGGGATCGCTGGGCGACCGCGATTTCTACGTGCGCCAGTTCCGTGACATGAAGCTGATCCCGACGACCGATCTGATTGCGCCGGTCCTCGTCCAGTTCGCCGTCGCGTGCGGCAACGCGCTGGCCCGGGCGCACGCCCGTTCCGGCGACCCCGAGGCGATCGATGCCTACATGGGGAGGAACAGCGCGTTCACCGATGCCATGCGGAAGTTCGCCCACCGCTACGCCGAGCAGAACGAGCGGGACCACAAGCGCTTCGTGGCCGCCATCCGGCGGGGCAAGGTCGAGAGCGCGTACGTGTAGCCCTATTTCGGCAGGAACAGCAGCGTGGCGTGGTTGGCGAAGTCGATGAGGGGCTGGGGCCACACGCCGAAGAGCACGGTCACGCCGGTGCAGAGAGCGATGGACAGGGCGCCGAGCGCAGGGACCCGCACCGCCTCGGGGATCTCGTCTTCGCCGTCGGTCTCCTCGTCGGCCAGCAGGATCTGCTCGTTCACCGCGGTCACCGAGCCCGCGGCCGACGCCGGTGTGGCCCAGGCCAGCCCACCGGCCGGCCTGCCGCCGCCGGCCGTCCCCGCCTCAATCAGCGAGCCGCCGACCAGGCCGCCCCCGGCCCCCAGCTCCGCCGAGCCGCCCGTCCCGCCCTCGGGCTCTCCCAGCCCACCGCCGGCGTACATGAGTACGGCCACCCGCAGGTAGAAATACGCGGCCACGACGGCCGTCACCATGGCGATCACGCCGAGCGGCACGTCGCCCGCCTCGATGGCGGCGAAGACCACCTGCACCTTGGCCCACAGCCCGGTGGTGAAGGGTGCGCCGGCCTGGGCCAGCAGCAGGACGGCGAAGGCGAGCGCCAACAGCGGCTGGCGCCCGGCCAGGCCGCGGTAGCGAGACAGGTCGTGGTCGACGTCGCCCTCGCGCCCGAGCACGGTGACGATGGCGAAGCTGCCGATCGTCATGAGCATGTAGGCGAACAGGTAGTAGAGCGCCGCGCTGGCGCCCCGCGCCGTTCCGGCTACCACGCCGAGCAGAATGAACCCGGCGTGGTTGATCGACGAGTAGGCCAGCATGCGCTTCACGTCGCGCTGGCGCAGGGCGACGAAGGCGCCCAGCACGAGCGAGAGCACGGCCAGCCCGTAGACGATGGGCCGCCAGTCCGTCGACACCACGCCGAAGGTGGAGAACAGGACGCGCAGCATGGCGGCGAAGGCGCCCGCCTTGGCCACGGCCGCCATGAAGCCGGTCACCGGGGACGGGGCGCCCTGGTACACGTCCGGCGTCCACATGTGGAAGGGCACCGCCGCCACCTTGAAGGCGAAGCCGACGATCAGGAGCGCCAGACCGGCCAGCAGCAGGCCGTTGGTCAGCACCACGTTCTTGGACAGGAAGTCGGCGATCTGGGTCAGGTTGGTCGATCCCGTCGCCCCGTAGGTCAGGGCGATGCCGTAAATGAAGATGGCCGACGAGAACCCGCCGAGGATGAAGTACTTGAGCGCCGCCTCGCCCGACGCCGCACGGCGGTAGTTGAACGCCGTGAGCACGTACAGCGCGATGGAGAGGATTTCGAGGCCGAGGAAGATGATGATGAGGTCGTTCGCCATGGCCATCAACATGGCGCCCGAGGCCGACACCATGGCCAAGACGTGGAACTCCGCCCCCTGCACGCCCTCCCGGCGCAGGTAGCCGTCGGCCACCAGCGCGCTCAGGAGCATGGCGATCGACACCAGCATCATGAAGAAGACGCTGAAGCCGTCCATCACCACCGCGTTGGCCACATAGGTATGCGGGCCGTGGTCCTGCACGTCGGTCCACTGCCAGATGGCGATACCGAGCGCGCCGCCGGAGATGATCACGGTGGCGACGGTGCTCACGGCCACCCGCAGCGGCCGGCCGACGAGCGAGGCCACACCCAGGAGAAGCACGGCCCCGCCGATCATGATGATGGGCGGCAGGATGGCCAGCCAGCGAATGGGCGGGACCCTGATGGTGTTGGACGACGTGTGCGCCGCGGCCAGGAGGGTGGCGATCACTTGATGCCCTCCACGCCCTTGACGGCCACCGAGGGCTGGTACTGGTGGGTGCTCGACTCCACGTGGGCCACCAGCTGGTTGACCGACGGGTCGATGCGGTCGAGCACCGGTTTGGGGTACACACCGAGGAAGACGATCAGGATGATGAGCGGCGCCACCACCGCCTTCTCCAGCAGGCCCAGGTCACGGGTGTGCTCGTCGGCCTCCCGGGGCTGGCCGTGGAAGACCTGCTGGTAGGCCCACAGCAGGTAGATGACGGCCACGATCACGCCAAGCACGGCCACGACGGCCCACCAGCGGTGGGTGATGAAGGTGCCCGACAGCACCAGGAATTCGCTCACGAAGCCGTTGAGCCCCGGCACCCCGACCGAGGCCAGCATGGCCACCGTGAACACGGCGGCCATGACCGGCGCCGCCTTCTGCAGCCCGCGCAGCTCGGTGGTCTGCCAGGTGCCGCGGCGCTGGTAGATGAACCCGATCACGATGAACAGCGCCGCCACAATGAGCCCGTGGTTGAGCATGAGCAGGACGCCCCCGGCCAGGCCCTGGGTGCTGATGGCGATCGTCCCGAGCGCGATGAAGCCGATCTGGGCCAGCGACGAGTAGGTGACCAGCCGCTTCAGGTCGCGCTGGGCGCAGGCCACGACGGCCCCGTAAATGATGCCGATGACGGCCAGCGTCAACAGCAGGGGCGCCAACGTGCGCGTCGCCTGCGGGAACAGGCTGAGGTCGAAGCGGATGATGCCGTAGGTGCCGAGCTTCGCCAGCACGCCCGACAGCAGCACCGAGCCCTCCTCGGGCGCCTCGGTGTAGGCGTCGGGCGACCAGGTGTGCAGCGGGAAGAGCGGCGCCTTGACGGCGAAGGCGGCCGTGAAGGCCAGGAAGAGCAGGATCTCGGTGCTGGACGACAGGTGGGTCTGCATGAGCGGCCCGAGCGAGAAGGTCAAGTAGTGGTACTGCGACTGGTGGATGAAGGCCAGGGCCAGGATGCCCACCAGCAGGAAGGCCGACCCCAAGAAGGTGTAGAGGAAGAACTTGATGGCGGCGTAGGCCCGCCGCTGGTGACCCCAGCCGGCGATGATGAAGTACGAGGGCACCAGCGTCAGCTCGAACATGAAGAAGAACACGAGCAGGTCGAGCGACACGAAGCTGCCCATGACGGCCGCCTCCAGCAGGAGGATCCAGGCGATGTAGGCCCGGGCGTTCTGGCGGTGCCGCCCGAGGACGATGGCCAGCGGGAACAGGATGGCGGTGAGCAGCACCAGGAAGATGGAGATGCCGTCCACCCCCAGGTACCAGTGCACGCCGAGGCTGGTGCCCGTGTAGTCGTGGTCCGAGACCAGCTGGAAGCCGCCGTCGTGCACCTTCATGGCCACCAGGGTGGCGATGGAGAAGCCCAGCGTGACCAGCGAGACGATCAGGCCGAGCGCGTAGGCCAGCTCACGGTTGAAGTTGCGGTCGAGCCCGAGCAGCGCCAGGCCGAGCGCGCCGGCCGCCGGCAGCAGGACCAGCACGGTGAGGAAGGGGACGGTGTGCGTCATCCCCACCACGTCCGGCTCAGCATGAAGGCGATGATGAGGGCCAACCCGAGCGCGATGCCCAGCGCGTAGTTGCGGGCGTAACCGGTCTGCAGCTTGCGCGCCGCGTTGCCGGTGGCCCGCGCCAGGTGCGCCGACCCGTTCACCGCGCCGTCGATGACGCGGGCGTCGACCACCCAGGCGCAGAAGGTGGCCAGGCGCTGGCCGGGGCGCCCGATGACGGTGTCGTAGACGTCGTCCCAGTACCAGACCCGTTGGAGGAAGGCGGGTTCGAGTGCCGGCTTGTCCACCTCGGTGCCCCGCCAGAGCATGTAGGCCACGATCACGCCGGCGAACGCGGCGGCGATGTCGATGACCGCCAGGTACCACTCCCCCTTGCTCCCCAGGTGGTCGTTGTAGAGGGTGCCGCTGAAGACGGGGGCCAGGAAGCTCTGCAGGTTGTCCGTGTGCACCCAGGGCAGGTCGAGCGCGCCGGCGAAGAAGGCGAAGAAGGCGAGGATCACCAGCGGCAGGCGCATGACCCAGGGCGACTCGTGCGGCGTGTGCAGCGCCGGCTCGCCGTGCGGCCCCGGCTTGTCGAAGCGCTCCTCGCCGCCGAAGGCGAGGATCTCGAGCCGGCTCATGTAGTACGCCGTGAGCACCGCGGTGATGACGCCGATGACCCACAACGGCTTGTAGTGGGCCCACGTGTTGTCGAGCACGTCGCCCTTGGCCCAGAAGCCCGAGAGCGGCGGGATGCCGGCGATGGCCAGGAAGCCGATGGTGAAGGTGATCGTCGTCCACTTCATGTAACGGCGCAACGCCCCCATGCGCTTGAGGTCCTGCTCGTCGTCGAGGCCGTGGATGACCGAGCCGGCCCCCAGGAAGAGGAGGCCCTTGAAGAAGGCATGGGCCACCATGAGGAAGATGGCGGCGATGTAGGCGCCCGAGCCGACGGCGAGGATCATGTAGCCGATCTGCGACACCGTGGAGAAGGCCAGCACCTTCTTGATGTCCTGCTGCGCGCAGGCGATGGTGGCCGCCACGAAGGCGGTCACGGCGCCGACGATGGCGACCACCAAGGTGCCGTTGTGCGACAGGTGCAGCAGCGGGTTCAGGCGGCAGAGCAGGTAGACCCCGGCCGTCACCATGGTGGCGGCGTGGATCAGCGCCGAGACGGGGGTGGGGCCCTCCATGGCATCGGGCAGCCAGTTGAACAGCGGGATCTGGGCCGACTTGCCGGTGGCGGCCAGGAACAGCAGCAGTACGGCGGCGGTGGCCACCTCCGGGCTCAGGTGGGACAGCTGCCCGAAGATGCCGCCGCCCGGGCCGCTCTCGTATTGCACCGTGCCGGTCTTCTCGAAGAGCAGGAAGATGGCGACCAGGAACCCGGCGTCGCCGATCCGGTTGTAGATGAAGGCCTTCTTGCCGGCCGAGGCGGCCGACTCGCGCTGGAACCAGAAGGCCACCAGCCAGTAGGAGCAGACCCCGACGCCCTCCCAGCCGACGAACGTGAGCAGGAGGTTGTTCGCCAGCACCAGCAGGAGCATGGAGAAGACGAAGAGGTTGAGGTAGATGAAGAACTTCGAGTAGTCCCGGTCGTGCTTCATGTACCCGATGGAGTACAGGTGGATGAGCGCGCTGACGAAGGTGACGAACAGGCACATCGTCATCGACAGCGGGTCGACCAGCGTGCCGACGGGCACGGTGAGTCCGCCGACGCTGAACCACGTGTAGTAGTTCTCCACCACCACCCGTTGGCTCGAGGGCAGGTCGAGCAGGCCGGCGAGGACGATGCAGGCGACGACGAAGGCCCCGCCCACGGCGACGGTCCCGATGATGCCGGCGACCGGGTCGCCCACGCGCCGGCCCACGGCGACCAGCAGCAGGAACCCGGCCAGGGGCAGCAGCAGCATGAGGTAGGCGACGTGGACCACGGGTCAGCCCTTGAGCGAGTCCAGGTCGTCGGCCACCGTGGTCTCACGGCGCCGGAAGTTGGTCACGACGATGCCCAGGCCGACGACGACCTCGGCCGCGGCGACCACCAGCACGAAGAAGACGAGGACCTGCCCCCCGATGTCGCCCAGCATGCGGGCGAAGGTGACGAACGTCAGGTTGGCCGCGTTCAGCATGAGCTCGATGCACATGAACATGATCAGGACGTTGCGCCGCACCAGCAGCCCGATGGCCCCGATGGTGAAGACGATGGCGGCCAGGCCCAGGTACCAGGCCCCGGAGAGGCTCATGCCGGCAACTCGCTCTCCGCCTCTTCCGGCTCGGCCTCGACGGTGGGCGGGCGGCGGGCCAGGACCACGGCGCCCACCACGGCGATGACCAGCAGGGCGGCCGTGGCCTCGAAGGCGAACAGGTAGGTCGTGAAGAGCTGCTTCCCCAGCTGGGCCGGCTCCCCGGCGGGCGAGTTCACCCCGGCGACGTGCCCCTGGATCGGGCCCACCACCTGCTTGGCCCCGGTCACCCAGTGCGCCGTGGCCGCCATGGCCAGCACGCCGGCCAGGGTGATGAGCGAGAAGATGACGGCCAGCGGCCGCTGGCCGCCCAGCGGCTCGATATGGATGTTCTCGGCCCGGTCGACGCCGAGGAACATGATCACGAAGAGGAAGAGGACGACGATGGCGCCGGCGTAGACGATGATCTGCACGGCGGCCAGGAAGTCGGCCTCCTGCTCAATGAAGAGCACGGCCACCCCGAAGAGCGTCATGACCAGGCTCAGCGCCGCATGCACCGGGTTGGACGAGGTGACCACCCCGACCGAGCCGACCAGGATCACCGCCGCCGAGGCGGCGAAGACGAGGACGTCGGGCCAGGTCGGGCGCGACGAAGCGGCCAGCAGGGCGGCGTGGAGCATCAGGCGCTCCCCTCGGTCTCTGTTTCGGCCCCACTCCCGCCATCGATCGCGCCGATCCGCGCCGTCCCGACCGCCTTGGTCTCCGCCTGGTCGAGCTCGGCCTTCGCCTTGTCCAGCTTGGCCTCCGCCTTGTCCGCCTTGGCCTCCGCCTTGGCCGCCTTGCGCGCCGCGCGCACCTCCTTCATGTGCCCGCGGAAGTACTCCATCTTCTCCTTGTTGCGCTCGGCGCCCTTCTTGGCCCGCCAGATGCGCCCCTGCATGCCGCGGTGGGCCAGCGGGATGTCCTCGTCGAGCAGGTGGGCCTCGAGCACCTCGCGCAAGGGCTTGGTCCCCGTCGCCGCGTCGTCGCGCCGGCCCGACTGGCCGCCCTCGGGCGCCCGCACGCCGTAGCCGAGCTCGCCCTCCCACTGCACCACGCCCTCGTAGGCGGCGTTGCCCGACGGCGAGGTGGCCCGCATCCAGCCCGAGGTCATGAGGTCGTCGCCCTCGCGCCAGTCCTCCCACGGCAGCTTCTTGGGCGTGCCGTCGTCGTTCACCACGAGCTCTTCCTTGGTGTAGATGGCGTCCGAGCGGTTGGTGAAGGAGAACTCGAAGAGCTTGGACTCGGTGATGGCCTCGGTCGGACAGGCCTCCACGCACATGTCGCAATGGATGCAGCGCAGGTAGTTGATTTCGTAGACGAAGCCGTAGCGCTCGCCGGGCGACACCGGGTGGTCGGGCGGGTTGTCGAGCCCGCGCACGTAGATGCAGTCGGCCGGGCACACCCCGGCGCACAGCTCGCAGCCGATGCACTTCTCCATGCCGTCCTCGTAGCGGTTGAGGACGTGGCGGCCGTGCTGGCGCGGCTGCTTGGGCTTCTTCTCCTCGGGGTACATGGTGGTGACCCGCGGCCGGGTCAGGTGCTGGAAGGTCAGCTTGAACCCGCCCAGGAAGGAGAGCTGGTCCTTTATTTCGTCGCCGACGCCCACTACGCATCACCCCACGGGGTCGGCTCCATGGGCCGCAGCGGCCGGGTGACCCGGCGGCCGATGGCCGGGATGATCACGTCCTCCTCGGAACGCCCGGACCCGAGCTTGTTGGCCCGCAGCAACAAGATGGACGCGACGACGATGACCGGCAGCAGAATGGTGCCGGCCCAGCCCCAGGCCACCACGGCCGCCACCAAGAGCAGCCAGCCGAGCGTCATGGGGATGAGGCGCTTCCAGCCCAGGTCCATGAGCTGGTCGTAGCGCAGCCGGGGCAGCGCGGCCCGGAACCAGACGTAAATGAAGCAGAACGCCACCACCTTGAGGAGGAAGTAGATGATCGGCATGTAGATGGTGGCGCCGGGGATGTGGAAGATGTAGCCGTTCGGTCCGCCGAAGAAGAGGGTGACCACCACGGCCGACATGGTGATGGTGTTCATGAACTCGGCCAGGAAGAAGAGCCCGAAGCGGATCGACGAGTACTCGGTGTGGAAGCCGCCGACCAATTCCTGCTCGGCCTCGGTCAGGTCGAACGGGGGCCGCGTCAGCTCGGCCGTGATGGCGATCATGAAGAAGATGAAGGGCACGAAGCCCAGGCGGATGAGGTTCCAGTTCCAGAACCCGTCGGACTGCGACGCCACGATGGCCCGGGTGGAGAGCGAGTGGCTCACCAGCACCACCATGACCGTGGTCAGGCCCAGGGCGGCCTCGTAGGAGATGACCTGGGCCGAGGCGCGCACCGAGCCCAGCAGCGGGTACTTGGAGCCCGACGACCAGCCGGCGAGCATGACGCCGTAGACGGCGATGCCCGACATGGCCAGCACGAGCAAAATGCCCATGGGCGGGTCGGCCACCTGCAGCTCGAAGGTGTGGCCGCCGATGGTGATGACGCCGCCGACGGGAACCACGGTGAAGATGAGCACGGCCGGGATGACCGACAGGTAGGGCGCCAGCTTGAAGACGAAGGAGTCGGCCCGGTCGGGCAGCAGGTCCTCCTTGAACACGAGCTTGGTCCCGTCGGCCAACGTCTGCAGCAGGCCCCACGGCCCGGCCCGGTTGGGCCCGACCCGGCTCTGCATGTCCGAGATCACCTTGCGCTCGAACCAGATCATCAGCGCCGTCGCCACCAGGAGCGCCACGAAGGCCACCAGGCACTTGATGATGATGATCAACCACACTTCCCAGTTGAGGCCGAAGTAGAGGAGCGGGTCGCCGTTGCCCTGGTCCGCGCTGTGCGTGAGCACGGTCGGGCCCAGGTTGGCGGCGTGCGCCGCCACCGTGGTCGACGTCGTGGAGCCGATCACACCGACTCCATCCGCACGTCGGTCACCGCCTGACGGCTGTCGATGAGCGTGGACACGGCGTTGCCCGGCGCGCTCTCGCCGCCCGGCACGTTGTAGTCGATGGCCACCACGCCGCGGGGCACGCCCTCGTCGGCCGCGGCGGCCAGCGTGAGCTCGCCCCGGGCCGAGCGCACCTTGACCCGGTCGCCCGTCGTCTTGCCCAGCCGGTCGAGGTCGTAGGGGTTGGCCCGCGCCACCAGCGCCGGCACCAGCGGCGTGAGCGAGGGCGACCCGGTCACCGAGCTGCCGGCGTCGTAGAGCCGCCGGCCGGCCACCAGGCGCAGCGTGTAGTTGTCGGGCTTGGGGATGTGCAGGTCGGGGCCGCCGGTACCGGTCCCCGACAGCAGGGGCGGCGGGCTGCCCAGCACGAGGGAGGGCGCCGCGGCCGGGCCGGTTCCGCCCGTGCCGACGCGCGGTGGGGCCCCCTGGCGCTCGACGGACTCGACGCCGGGGAGGGCCACCGGGTCGATCGGCTCCACGTCGGTATGGCGGCCGTCGTCGTCCACAATCGGCAGAAGGATCCCGTCGTGCGCGGCGTCCGAATCGAGCACGTCCAGGGTCAGGCCGGCGTAGGCCGGCGCGGTGAGCGCCAGCTCGTCGGCCAGGTCGTTCACGCTGGCTACGCCGAGGTCGGCGCCGAGGGCGTCGGCCAGCTCGGTCGCGATCATCCAGTCGGGCCAGGCGAACCCGGGCGCCGTCAGCTTGGGGCCGAGGCGGCTCACCCGCCCCTCCAGGTTGGTCGTCGTCCCCGGCCGCTCGTGCGCCACCGCGCAGGGCAGCACCACGTCGGCGTGCGCGTCGACGGACTGCGACGGGTGGCCCGTGACGGCCACCACGAAGTGTCCGGCCGACAACGCCGCCTTGGCCAGCGCATGGTCGGGGAAGTCGCTCAGCGGGTCGGCGCCCAGCAGCACGAGCGCGCGCACCGCCGCGCCGGGTGCGCCGGCGTCGCGCTCGCCGGCCATGGACGAGAGGATGTCGGCCGCATGGAGCCCGGTGCTCGCCGGCACCGACCCCCAGGCCGAGGTGAAGCGCTCCCGGCCGGCGTCGAGACTGACCCGGCCGGGCAGGAGGCCCGGTGCCAGGCCCAGGTCGAGCGCGCCGAAGACGTTGCCCCGGCGCAGTGCCGGCAGGAAGGTCGCCTTGGGCAGGGCGGCGGCCAGAATGCGGACGGCCGCGGCCACCACCTCGCCCGACTCGGCGTAGGAGGGTCGGCCGGCCACCACGACCACGCCCTCGCCGCCCGGGTGCGCGACCAGCAGCCGCCGCGCGTCCTCGAGGGCGCCGGCGGCCAGCGCGCTGCCCTCGTGGTGCGAGCCGAGCGCACCGGAAGCAGCCTCGTCGCCGGTGAGGGCACGGACCATCTGCGGCGCGTCGCCCGGCCGAATGGGCAGGCGTACCGCGGCCAGCGGGCTGAGCGCGGTCGGCGTGGGCGAAATCTCGATCAGCTCCGTGCCGCCCTCGAGGGCGGCACGGAGACGCAGGAAGAGGACGGGCAGCTCCTCGCGCAGGTCGCCGGCGAGGCTGATCAGGAGGGGGGCGTGCGCCGCCTCGTCGATGGTGGCCCGGGGCAGGCCCAGCACGAGGTCGGCCGGGAGGCCGTCACCCAGCTGGGCGTCGACCGAGTCGGTCCCGATGACGCCCTTGGCCAGCTTGGCCCAGGCGTAGGCCGACTCGTTGGTCAGGCGGGCGCCGCCGATGACGGCCACCGCGCCGGCCCCGCCGGCCTCCTTGGCCCGGCTGATCCCCGCCGCCGCCGCCGTCAGTGCCTCGCCCCAGCTGACCGGGACCAGCTCGCCCTCCTTGCGCAGGCGCGGCTCGACCAGACGGCCGTGCTCGAAGCGACCCGTCTCGCGCGCCTCGCCCAGGAACTGGCCCCGGGCGACGCCGAGGCTGACCACCTGCGAGGCGGTGGCCGGGGCGACGTCGACGTTCTCATCCGCCAGTTCGTCGGGCAGCGGCCCGGCGTCGATCTCGTCGCCGTTGACCGACTCGTAGGCGAAGCGGCCCTTGTCGCACAGCCAGCCGTGGTTCACGGGCTCGGTGTCGATGCCGAGCAGCCGGGTCAGGCGGTTCTGCGACGACTGCACGGCCACCCGGCAGCCGACGGCGCAGGTGGTGCAGGTGGACTCGACCTGATCGAGGTCCCAGGGCCGGGCCGTGAACCGGTAGGGCGTGGCCGTGAGCGCACCCACCGGACAGATCTGCACCGTGTTGCCGCTGAAGTAGGACTCGAACGGTTGCGTCGGGAACGTCGCGACCTCGACCTCCTCGCCGCGCCCGGAGAAGTCGATCTGCGCTTCACCGGCCACCTCGGCCGCGAAGCGGGTGCAGCGTGCGCACTGGATGCAGCGCTCGCGGTCGAGCAGCACGAGGTCGCTGATGGCGATCGGCTTCTCGAAGTGGCGCTTCTCCTCAATGAAACGGGACTCGCCCGGGCCGTAGGCCAGCGTCTGGTCCTGCAGCGGGCACTCGCCACCCTTGTCGCACACCGGACAGTCGAGCGGGTGGTTGGCCAGCAGGAACTCCAACACCCCGTCCTGGGCCTTCCTGACCCGTTCGTTGGCCGTGTCGACCACCATGCCGTCACTGACCTGCACGAAGCAGGCCGGCGTCAGCGTGGCGCCGCGCGGCCCCTCCACGTCGACCAGGCACATGCGGCACATGCCGACCGGCTCCATGCGCGGGTGGTAGCAGAAGCGCGGGATGTAGGTGCCGGCCCGCTCGGCCGCGGTGATGATCAGCTCGCCCTTGGTCGCCGTCACCTCTCGGCCGTCGAGCGTGAAGGTGAGCGCCTCGGTCGTCTGGTCGGTCTTCGCCGTGTCAGTCAAAGGGACACCCCCCTTCCTTGACGTGCACCAGGAACTCGTCGCGGAACATGCGGATGCCCGACGCGATGGACGAGGGGATGGAGGGGCCCAGCACGCAGATGGTGGTCTGCTGCGGCGGCCAGGCCACGCCCGGGGAGATGTTGTCGCACAGGTCCATGAGGAGGTCCAGATCTTCCTCGCGCCCGGCGCCGTTCTCAATTCGCCACATGATGCGCTCGAGCCAGCCCGCACCCTCGCGGCACGGCGTGCACTGGCCGCACGACTCGCGGATGAAGAACTTGGTGATGCGCCAGCCGGCGCGCACCATGCAGGTGGCCGAGTCCATGACGACGACCGAGCCCGAGCCGAGCATGGAGCCGGCGTCGCCCACCTCGTCCTGGCCCAGGGGCAGGTCGACCTGGTCCGGGCCGAACCACGGCGCGGAGACCCCACCGGGGATGAAGGCCTTGAGCTTGTGCGAGCTGCGGATCCCACCGCCCAGCACCGGCGCGTAAATCAAGTCCCGGAAGGTCGTCTTGACCATCTCGAGCTCGTAGTTGCCGGGGTTGCGCACGTGGCCGGCCAGGGCGAAGAGGCGGGTGCCCGTCGAGCGCCCGGCCCCCAGCGCGGCAAAGGCCGCACCGCCGTTGGTGATGATCCAGGGGATGTTGGCCATCGTCTCGACGTTGTTGACCACGGTCGGCTCGCCGTAGAGCCCGATGGCGGCCGGGAAGTACGGCGGCTTGATGCGCGGGAACCCGCGCTTGCCCTCGAGCGACTCGAGCAGCGCCGTCTCCTCGCCGCAGATGTAGGCCCCGGCGCCGGGGTGCACCACCACGTCGAGGCTGAAGCCGGAGCCGAAGATGTCCGCGCCGACGGCGCCGTGCGCGTAGGCCTCGTTGAGGGCCTGCTGCAGGCGCTCCAGCCCGAGCGCGAACTCACCGCGCAGGTAGATGAAGGCCTGGCTGACCTGGAGGGCGTAAGCCGAGATCAGCACGCCCTCGAGGATCTGGTGCGGGTCGCCCTCTATGAGCATGTGGTCCTTGAACGTCGCCGGCTCCGACTCGTCGCCGTTGATGACGAGATAGGTCAGCGGGTTCTTGCGCAGCATCGACCACTTGCGGCCGGCCGGGAAGCCGGCGCCGCCCCGCCCGAGCAGGCTGGCCGCGTCGACCTGGGCCGCCACCGCCTCGGGCGTCATGGTCAGCGCCTTGCGCAGGCCCTCGTAGCCGCCGGTGGCCAGGTAGCGCTCAATGGTGTAGCTGTCGTCGTAGCCGAGGCGCGACGTAATGATTTTGGGGGCGTCCGTGATGGCCATGGACTCAGGCCTTCTCCGCCGCCTGGGTGGCGCCGGCCGCCTGGGACTCCGCCGCCGCCGCCCGCTCACGCACGATGGTCTCGCGGTCGACCTGAAGGCCGGTGCTGCGGCGCACCCGCACCAGCGTGCCGTGCGGCGGCACCGTGTCGGCCAGCCGGCCGGCGCGCAGGTCGTCGAGCAGCCGGTCGAAGGTCTCGGAAGTCTGCCCACCCACGTAGCGGTGGTTGACCTGCACGCAGGGCGTACGGTCGCAGTCGGCCAGGCACTCGGCTTCGTGCAGCGTGAAGACGCCGTCGGGCGTCGTCCCGCCGGCCCGGACGCCGAGGGATGACTCGGCGTGCTCGAGCAGCTCGAGCGCGCCGCCGAGCATGCAGGCGATGTTCGTGCAGACCGACAGCACGTAGGTGCCGACCGGCTCGGTGTGCAACATGTCGTAGAAGGTGGCCGTGCCCTTCGCCTCGGCCTCGGTCACACCGCACAGCTCGGCGATCTCGGTGAGGGCCTCGGGGCGCAGCCAGCCGTCTTGCTCCTGGGCCAGGTGGCAGAGGGGGATGAGCGCCGAGCGCGGGTGGGGGTAGAGCGCGACGAGCTCTTCCGCCCGGCTGCGCATGTCCGCCGTCGAGGTGGCTCACCGGTCCACCTCGCCCATGATGGGGTCGACCGAGGAGATGACGGCAACGGCGTCGGCCATGAGACCGCCCCGCAGCAGGAGCGGCAGGGCCTGCAGGTTGACGAAGCTCGGCGCGCGGATGTGCATTCGGTACGGCTTCGAGGTGCCGTCAGAGACGAGGTAGCAGCCCGAGCTCGCCCCGGGGCGACTCGATGGCGACGTAGACCTCCCCCTCGGGCACACGGAAGCCCTCGGTGAAGATCTTGAAGTGGTGGATGAGCGCCTCCATGCTCTCGTCGATGCGGGCGCGCGGTGGCGGGGTGACCTTGCGGTCCTGCACCCGGTAGTCGCCCGGAGGCATCATTTCGGCGATCTGGCCGACCATGCGGATGGATTCACGAATTTCGTTGAGGCGCACGGAGTAGCGGTCGAAGTTGTCGCCGTAGCTGCCCACGATGACGTCGAAGTCGAGCTTGTCGTAGGCCAGGTACGGCATGGTGCGCCGCAGGTCCCACGGCACCCCGGTGGAGCGCAGGATCGGACCGGTCACCCCGAGCGCAAGCGCCTCCTCGGCCGAGATGTTGCCCACCGCCTCGGTGCGGTCGCGAAAGATCGGCTGGCCGGTGAGCAGCTCGTCGTACTCGTAGGTGCGGGCCAGGATCGTCTCGCAGATGATGTCGATGTCGTCCTGCCACCCATCGGGCAGGTCGGCCGCCACGCCCCCGGGGCGGATGAAGTTGTGGTTCATGCGCTGGCCGGTGGTCTTCTCGAAGAAGGCCAGGATCATCTCGCGCTCGCGGAACCCGTAGATCATCATGGACGTGGAGCCGAGGTCCATGCCGTTGGTGGCCATCCAGATCAAGTGCGACGACATACGGTTGAGCTCGGCCATGAGCATGCGGATCCATATGGCGCGCGGCGGGAGCTCGACACCGAGCAGCGCTTCGGTGGCCATGCAGAACACCAGCTCGTTGGCAATGGGCGACAGGTAGTCCATCCGGGTCGTGTTGGTGGCGCCCGTGACGTAGGTGAGCTCCTCGCCCGTCTTCTCCATGCCGGTGTGCAGGTAGCCGATGATCGGCTTGGTGCGCAGCACCGTCTCGCCGTCGAGCTCGAGCATGAGTCGCAGCACGCCATGGGTGGAAGGGTGCTGGGGCCCCATGTTGATGATCATCGTCTGGTCGTCGCGCCGCTCGATGTCGATGTCGCCCGCGTCGACGTAGCCACCCTCGGGCAGGCGCAGGACGGCGCCCACCTCCTGGCGCAGCTCGCTCGCCGCCGGTGGTGCCCCGGGGACGCAGCTCCTGAATGCCCTCGGAGGTCTCGGTGACGAAGTAGCGCTCCTCCTCGGCCTCGCGGTGGGCTTTCTCCGTCGTCTCGAGGCCCAGCTCGACGTTCCCGGGCTCGGGCTCGAGTCCGCCGGCGTGCCCCGGCTCGTCGTGCACGACGTCGTCGTTGTCGTGGTCGTGGTCGGTCATCGCGGCCCCGGTGCTTCCTTGAACTGGACCGGCACCCGCCCCACGCCGTAGTCCTTGCGCAACGGGTGGCCCTCCCAGTCCTCGGGCATGAGGATGCGCGTCATGTCGGGGTGACCGGTGAAGAGGATGCCGATCAGGTCGTAGGCCTCACGCTCCATGGCGTCGGCCCCCGGGTAGAGGTCGGTGATGGCTGTCGACCTCGGGGGCGGACTCGGGCACCTGCACACGGATGCGCACGCGCTGGCGCATGGAGAGCGACAGCAGGTTGACGACAACCTCGAAGCGCTCGGCCTTGACCCCGTCGGGCAGCGTCCGTCCCGGGTGCGTCAGGTAGTCGACCGCGCAGAGGTCCGAGCACAGCTCGAAGCCGGCGTCGCGGAACGCGGCCACCATGGCGTGATAGGTCTCGCGGTTCGGGAACGCCAGCTGATCCACCAGCCGGTCCGGGAGGCGCGGCACCTCGGGCAGGACGCCCGCTGGGCGCCGCCACCGGGGCGGTCGGGGCGGTCTCGGTCACCGGGGCGTGGCCACCCGCACGGCGTCGGGCACCGCCGGCACCCAACCACCGGTCGCCTGCTCACCGGCGGGGACCGACGAGCCGGGGCGGCGCGTGATCTCGCCGGTGCGGATCTTCTCGTGCAGCGTCAGGATGGCGTGCAGGAGAGTCTCGGGCGAGGGCGGACAGCCGGGGGCGTACACGTCGACCGGCACGATCTGGTCCACTCCCTGCACGATGGCGTAGTTGTTGAACATCCCGCCCGTCGAGGCGCACACGCCCATGGAGATCACCCACTTGGGCTCCATCATTTGGTCGTAGACCTGGCGCAGGACGGGGGCCATCTTCTGCGAGACGCGGCCCGCCACAATCATGAGGTCGGCCTGGCGGGGCGAGGCCCGGAAGACCTCCATGCCGAGGCGGCTGATGTCGTAGTCGGCGGCGCCGACCGACATCATCTCGATGGCACAACAAGCCAGCCCGAAGGTGGCCGGCCACACGCTGTTGCGCCGCGCCCACTTGACCATGTCCTCGAGGCGGCCGGTCAGGAAGTTGTGCTGGAGGTCCTCGATGCCCATCGCCTCAGGCCGCCTCTCCGGGTGAGGTCGGACGGGCTGCGCTGATGCGAGTGATGGTCGATTCCGAGGTGCGGCTCGGCATGCCCGGCTGCAGGGTCTTGGGCGGGCCCCAGGTCAGGGCGCCGTTGGAGATCAGGTAGAGGAAGGACACGAACACGACGGCGGCGAACACGATGACCTCGACCAGGCCGAAGGTGGCGATCTGGTGGAAGACCACCGCCCACGGGTAGAGGAACACGATTTCGATGTCGAAGATGATGAAGATCATCGACACCAGGTAGAAGCGCACCGGGAAGCGCTGGGGCGGCTCCACGTTGGGCACGATGCCGCATTCGTAGGGCGCCAGCTTGGCCGCCGTCGGCTTCTTCCTCGGCGCCAGCATGGCCGAAGACACCAGCGAGAAGACGGTGAAGGCGAAGCCGAGCACGCCCAGTATGAGGATCGGGAGGTACTGGTCCACGGTGAACCGTTTCTACCATGTGACCACTTCGGCGGGCACATCCGCGGTGCTGGTCAGAGCCCCCGGCGGCGGACCTACGATGCCCTCGTGACGCCACCCGACGCGACCCCCCCTGCAGGCACGCCGAAGAAGGCGTCGAGAGCGGCCAAGGCGGCCAAGGCACCCACGAAAAAGCAGGCGGGGACGGCCAAGAAGGCGGCCGAGACGCCGGCCAGGAAGGCCCCGGCGAAGAAGGCGGCAACGGCCAAGAAGGCGACGCCGGCGAAGAAGGCGGCGCCGGCCGAGAAGGCAACGGCCAAGAAGGCGGCGCCGGCGAAGAAGGCGGCAACGGCGAAGAAGGCGGCAACGGCCAAGAAGGCGGCAACGGCAACCCCGGCAGCGGCCACGCCGAGGACAACGGGGACAGCAGCGACACATGCGCTGCCGGCGAGCACGCGCCAGAGGCCGGCGGCCGAGCACGTGCACGACGTGGTGGTCGTGGGCGCCGGTCCCGCCGGCTCGGCCTGCGGGTACTGGCTGGCCGACGCCGGTTGGGATGTCGTCGTGGTCGAGAAGAAGCAGTTCCCGCGCGAGAAGACCTGCGGCGACGGGCTCACGCCCCGCGGCGTGCGCCAGCTGGCGGACATGGGCCTCGAGGGCGCCCTGGCGGGGTCACACCGCTACACCGGCCTGCGTGCCTTCGGCTTCGGTCACTCCATTGAGATGCGCTGGCCCCAGCACCCGAACTTCCCCGACTACGGCTACACCATCACGCGCCACGATCTCGACGGCCTGGTCGCCGCGCGCGCTGAGGAGGCCGGGGCCACGTTGCTGCAAGGTACCGAGGTCGTCGCGCCCCTGGTCGACGACTCGGTCGCGCCGACGCAACCGCTGCCCACCCTCAGCGGCGTGACCGTCAAGGAGAAGTCGAACGGCTCCACACGCGCCATCATGGCGCGCTACGTGGTGGTGGCCGACGGATCCAACTCACGGATCGGGCGCATGCTCGGCACGACCCGGCGGCGGGAGATGCCGCTGGGCATGGCCCTGCGTGGCTACTTCCGCTCGGACCGCCACGACGACCTGTTCATCGAGTCGCACCTCGACATCCGTGATGCCGAGGGCAACGTCGTGCCGGGCTACGGCTGGATCTTCCCCATGGGCGACGGGCGGGTGAACGTGGGCGTGGGCCTGTTGTCGAGCGAGCAGCGCTGGAAGGGCCTCAACACGACGCACCTCATGGACTCGTTCATGGGCTACGCACCCGTGTCATGGGGCTTGAGCCCCGAGACGAGCTGCGGCCCGCCGACGGGCGGCAAGCTGCCCATGGGGCTATCGGTCGGTCCGCGGGCGGGCGGGAACGTGCTGATCGCCGGCGACGCCGGCGGCGCCATCAATCCGTTCAACGGGGAGGGCATCGCCTACGGCTACGAGACGGGGCGGCTGGCCGCGTCGGCGCTCGGGCACGCCCTGACCGGTTCGGGCACCGAAGCGCTCCTGGACTACGAGCGGGAGCTCAACGCGGCCTACGGGCCCTACTACAAGGTGGCGCGCGCCTTCGTGCACATGATCTCGCATCCCGAGGCGATGCGGCTCTGCGTCAGCCTGGGCATGAGGTCGGACGCCCTCATGAACGCGCTCTTGCGCATCATGGCCAACCTGATGCGTCCCGACGCTGCCGGTCCGGCCGAAATGGGCTACCGGGCCATGGAGCTGGTGTCGCGCCTGCTGCCCGACCTCGACTCGGCCGAGAGCCCGGCCGCCTGACCTCGCGTTCCACCGCCTCACGCGAAGAGGCGCACCCCTCCGGCGGCCACCTGCCGCAACCACGCCGCCTCCTCGCCCTCGAAGCCCTCGCCCAGGCGGGCGGCCGCCACCACCCGGACCCAGTGGTCGAGCACTTCGTCCCCCAGCTGGCGGCGGGCCGTGCCGATCCGGCGCACGGCGCGCAGGAAGGTGGCGAGCGGCTCCTCCGTCACCCTGCCCCACATGACGAGCGTGCGGGCCAGGTCGGCCGCCGAGGGTCCGCCGGCCGCCGTGATCCAGTCGATCACCACCCAACCATCGGGACCGACCAACACGTTGTCGGGACTCAGGTCGTAGTGGCAGACCCCGAGCCCGCCGTCATCCAGGCCGTCGAGCAGGGCCAACAGCTCGCCGCGGAGAGCCTCGCCGGCCACGCTGGACGTGATCTCGTTCCGGACGCGGGGCACCAGCGGGGGCAGGCCCGGCACGATCGTCGCGTTCAACCGCAGCTGCAGCTCGACGAAGCGCACGGCCAGCGCCTCCGCCTCGGCGACCGGTGAGGCCAGCAGGTCCTCTCGCAGCGTGACGCCGTCGACGCGGTCGAGGACGATCCCGCTGCGCCCCTCGACGGTGACGACCCCGTGCGGCCGGGCCACCGGCAGCCCGGCCTCGGCCAGCCGGGCCAGCAGGTCCCCTTCGAAGGGGGCCAGGCCGGTCCAGCCGGGCCGGTCGAGCTTGAGGACGCGGCCCTCGCCGTAGGCAAAGACCTCGGCGGTGCGCCCTTCGGCCAGCAGTTCCACCGTCGGAGCGTAATCAGGCCGACCGTTCGACCGGGTACCCCTCCACGCCCCCGGGACGGTGCGGGCTTCAGCCCTGCAGGGCGGCGCGCAGGGCGGCGGCCTCGGACTCGAGTTCGCGCTGCTCCACGGGGGTCGTGGCCTCCACATGGAACGCCTCCGACTCGAGCGGCCACCCCGCTCGGGCGTCGTCGAGTGGTCGCGGCACCAGGTGGACGTGCAGGTGCGGCACCCCGTTGCCGAGGCTGAGCCAGTTCATCTTGGCCGGCTGGTACCGGTCCTCGACGGCCTTGGCGACGCGACCCACCTCCGACCAGAAGCCTGCGGACTCCTCCGCCGTCAGCTCGTACGGCTCGGCGACGTGGCGGCCCTTCCAGATCACATAGGCATAGCCCGGCCGGACGGGGTAGCGGCCCAGGTACCCGTCGGCCCACGCGCCGGCGAACACGCGCACGCCGTGCGGGGTCTCGTCCTGGCCCGGACCGCACATCGGACACCCGTCGCCGCGTCGCAGGGCATCGAATTTGTCCGGCCACTGACACTCGGGCGACACGCGCGCCAGTCTGCCAGCGGCGCACGCGGCCGACTCCTAGCGGGTGACCGAGGGCCATAGCCTGGGTTCCTTGCCGCGTTCGGTCCGCGCCCGCCGTTGGTCGACACCTCTGGCCGCGCTGGCGCTCACCATGGTGCTGGTGGCGTGGCCGATCGTGGTCCGGTCGACACCCGCGACGGCCGCGTCGACGTCCGTCGCCACCGCGGTCGCCATGGCGTCGACCCCGGACGGCGGCGGCTACTGGATCGCCTCGTCGACCGGTGGCGTGTACGCCTTCGGCGACGCACAGTCCTACGGGAGCATGAGCAGCCACGCCCTCAACGCGCCGATCGTGGGCATGGCGGCGACACCCGACGGCAAGGGCTACTGGTTGGTGGCGGCCGACGGCGGCATCTTCTCCTACGGCGACGCCGTCTTCTGGGGCTCGGCCGGAGCGCTGCCCCTCAACGCGCCGATCGTGGGCATGGTGGCCACGCCGTCGGGCGGCGGCTACTGGCTCGTCGCCTCCGACGGTGGCGTCTTCAGCTACGGCGACGCCACCTTCTGGGGTTCAGCCGGCTCCGTGCGACTCAACGCGCCGGTCGTCGGCATGGCCGCCACGCCATCGGGCCGGGGCTACTGGCTGGTCGGATCAGACGGCGGCGTCTTCAGCTACGGCGATGCCACCTTCTGGGGCTCGACGGGCTCGTTGCGCTTGAACCAGCCGGTCGTGGCAATGGAGGCGACGGCGGCGGGCGGCGGCTACTGGCTGGTGGCGGCCGACGGGGGCATCTTCAACTACGGCGACGCGTCCTTCTGGGGCTCGACCGGCTCGCTGCAGCTGAACCAGCCGATCGTCGGCATGGCCGACGACCCCGCCGCGGCGGGCTACTGGTTGGTGGCGGGCGACGGGGGCGTCTTCGCCCTGGGCACCGCCCCCTTCGACGGCTCCGCCACCGCCGACATCAACCCACCCCTGGTCGACCAGCTGGCCAGCACCGAAGGGGCGCGGCAGGTCATCACGGTTGACGCGCCCAGCGCGTCAAGCACGACGGCCACGCTCACGAGTTGGGAGAACGACGGCAGCCGCTGGTACGAGGCCCTGCCCCCAATGCCCGCCGTCAACGGCGGCAACGGCTGGCTGCCCGCGCTGAGCCGGGTGGAGGGCGACAACACGACGCCCGAGGGGATCTACCCAATCGGCCCGACCATGTACGGCACCGAACCGGACCCGGGCACCCACTTCCCGTACCACCAGCTCGTGTGCGGCGACTGGTGGGACGAGGACTCGAGCAGCCCGACCTACAACACCTTCCAGCACGTGCCCTGCGGTACCACCCCGCCCTTCGCGGCGGAGTCCGAGGCGCTGTGGACCGAGGGCAACGCCTACCCGTATATGGCGGTCATCGACTTCAACCTGCCGCCGACGGGGCCTTACGGCTCGGGCATCTTCCTGCACGCCGACGTCGGGCAGCCGACCGCCGGCTGCGTCTCCCTCCCGCTGTCGGACCTCGTTGAGGTGCTCGACTGGCTCAACCCCTCGCTGAACCCCGTGATCGTCATGGGCCCCGACTCCGTCATCCGCTCTTTCTGAGCGTCTACCGGACGGAGGCGACCGGCTCAGCCCGAGGTGGACGCCGCCACCTCCGCCGCCGCCTCGCCCGCCGCCTCCACCACCCGCGCCAGCACGGCCTCGTCGTGGGCCAGGCCGGGGAACAGCACCTCGTAGGGGCCCGGCGCGAGCGCCACCCCGCGCCGCAGCAGCGCGTGGAAGAAGGCGCCGTAGGTACCGTGGGCCACCACGCCGCGCGCGTCCTCGTAGTCCCGCGGCGGGACGATCGGCCCCGCTGCCTCGGGCGCCATGAACAGACCGACGAGTGGCCCCACGGCGGGCGCGCAGACAGCCAACCCGCCCGCCGCCACCGCGGCCTCCAGTTCCTTGGCGAACACGGCGGCCCGGGCCCACAGCGCGTCGTAGTCGGCGGGGGTCACGTGGCTGAGCACGGCCAGGCCGGCCGCCGTGGCGAGCGGGTTCCCCGAGAGCGTGCCCGCCTGGTACACCGGCCCCGACGGCGCCAGTTCGGCCATGAGATCGCGGCGTCCGCCGAAGGCGCCTACGGGCAACCCGCCGCCGATGACCTTGCCGAAGCACCACAGGTCCGGTCGCACGCCCGACCACCCGGTGGCCCCGGCCGGGCCGAGCCGGAAGCCGGTGATGACCTCGTCGAAGACGAGCAGCGCGCCGGCGACGTCGCACGCCGCACGCAGCCCTTCGAGGAACCCGGCCGCCGGTGCCACCAGATTCATGTTCGCCGCAACCGGCTCGACGATGACGCAGGCCACCCGGTCGTCCAGCTCGGGTACCACGTTGTACGGGACCACGACCGTGTCTGCCACGGCCCCGGCGGGAACGCCGGCCGAGCCGGGCAGGCCCAGCATGGCGACGCCGCTGCCGCCTCCGGCCAGCAGCCCATCGGAGTGCCCGTGGTAGCAGCCGTCGAACTTCACCACGCGATCGCGCCCCGTCGCGCCGCGGGCCAGGCGCACCGCGCTCATGGCGGCCTCGGTGCCCGAGGACACCAGCCGCACCTGCTCGCAGCCGTGCACCCGCTCGCAGATCGCCTCGGCCAGCGACACCTCTCCCGGCGTCGGCGCGCCGAACGTGGTGCCTCGCGCCGCTGCCGCGGCCACGGCCTCGGTCACGACCGGGTGGGCGTGTCCCAGCAGCACGGCGCCGTAGGACTGCACCAGGTCGAGGTAGCGGTTCCCCTCGGTGTCGGTCACGTACGGCCCTTGTCCCGAGACGACGGTGTAGGGCGTGCCGCCCACCGACGCGAAGAGCGCACCGGCGAGTCGACCCCGCCCGGGATGACGCGTCGCGGCCCGGTGCGAACCACCCGGCGTTGGAGGCCGGGGACGGCGGGTCAGCCACCGAGCGCCTCGGCCACCTCGGCCGCGAAGTAGGTGAGGATGAAGTCGGCACCGGCGCGCTTGAGCACCGTCAGCTGTTCGAGCGCCACCGCCGGCCCGTCGATCCAGCCGGCATCCGCCGCCGCCTTCACCATGGCGTACTCGCCGCTCACGTGGTAGGCGGCCAGTGGGACCCGCACGAAACGGCGGGCCGCCGACAGGACGTCGAGCGACGTCATGGCCGGCTTCACCATGACCATGTCGGCCCCTTCGGCCACGTCCTGGGCGATTTCGGCCAGGGCCTCGCGCCGGTTGCTCGGGTCCTGCTGATACGCCCGGCGGTCGCCACCGCCGGCGATGGTCACTTCGACCGCGTCGCGGAAGGGCCCGTATAGCGCCGACGCGTACTTGGCGGCGTAGGCCAAAATGCCGACCTGATCGTGTCCGGCACCGTCGAGCGCGGCGCGGATGGCCGCCACCTGTCCGTCCATCATCCCGCTCGGGGCCACGATGTCGGCGCCCGCCAGCGCCTGGGCCACGGCCACCCGCTGGTAGAGCTCGAGCGTCTCGTCGTTGAGCACCTCACCCGAGGGGCCGAGCACGCCACAGTGCCCGTGGTCGGTGTACTCGTCCAAGCACAGGTCAGCCATGACGACAAGGGAGTCGCCCACTGCGTCCCGCACCGCTCGCAGTGCGACCTGCACCACGCCCTCGGGGTCCCAGGCGCCGCTGCCCGACGCGTCCTTCCGCTCCGGCACCCCGAAGAGGATGAGCCCCGGCAAGCCGAGCGACACGAGCCGCTTGGCCTCGACGACGAGCGAGTCGACCGAGTGCTGCACCTCGCCGGGCATGGAGACGATGGGGACCGGGCCGTCCGCACCCTCACGGACGAACAGCGGCGCGACCAGGTCGTCGACGTCCAGGCGCGCCTCGGCCACGAGGCGCCGCAGGGCCGGCGTGCGCCGGAGCCGCCGCAATCGCTGGACAGGAAAGCCGGGTGCCGAGCCGGAGGCAACGGGAGCCATGGCGGACAAGCCTATGGGGTGCCGCTCTCGTGGCCGCCGAAGTGGTCGATCAGCTCGGCCACCATGCCGTCGGCCGACGCGCCCCAGGCCTCGTGCACCCCGCGGATGCCGGCGGCGCGCGCCGCCTCGGCCGTGGAAGGCCCGATGCACACCACGTGGCCCGGCACGCGGCACCGGTTCGTCGTGGGGTCCGCGCAGGGCAAGGAACGCGTGCACCGCTGAGCTGGCGGCGAACGCCACGGCGTCCGCCGCGCGCCACGCGGGCCAGGAGCTCGGGCTCGGGGGCGGAGACCGGGACCGTCCTGTAGGCCTCCACCCGGTCGACGTGCCAGCCGTGCTGGCGCAGCCCGTCGGGGATGGTGTCGGCGGCCAAGTCGGCGCAGGGGAACAGCACGCGCCAGGGACCGGACCCTGCGGCTGTCGGGAACACCTCCACCAGGGCGCGTGCGCTGTGCTCGGCCGGCACCAGGTCGGGCTCGACGCCCGTCAGCCGCAGGGCGTCGGCCGTGGCAGGCCCGACGGCCGCCACGCGCACCGAGCCCAGGGCGCGCGGCATCGCGTAGCTCGGCCATGAAGCGATCCACCGCGTTGACCGACGTGAGCACCACCCAGCCGTAGGTCCACACAGCGTCGGCCGCGGCGCGCAGGGCAGCACCGCCGTCGGCCGCGTCGACCTGGCGGGTGAGCGGCAGCTCGATCACCTCGGCGCCGGCGCGGTTCAATGCGTCGACGAGGTTCTTGGCCCGCGACCCCGAACGCGTCGCCACCACCGTCACGCCCGACAGGGGGGGTCCGCCGGACTCCCGCCCCGGTGCCTCCTGCCCGAGAGCGGCCACGTCGCCCACCACGATCACCGCCGGCGCGCCCAGCTCCACCTCGCCCAGGTGGTCCAGCGTCGTGCGCTCGACCCGCTGGGCGGGCAGTAGTGCCGCGCTCGATCACCGCGACGGGTGTGTCGGCCGGGCGGCCGCCCGCGACGAGCGCCTCGGCGATGGCTGCGCGCGTCGTCATGCCCATGAGGATGACGAGGGTCCCCCCGGCCCGGGCCAGCGCCGCCCAGTCGGGGTCGCCGGTGCCGGGGTCGCCCACCCGGCCCGTCACCACCGTCACCGACGAGGCCAGGCCGCGCTGCGTGACCGGGATGCCGACCGAAGCCGGGACGCCGAAGGCGGACGTCACGCCGGGCACCACCCGCCACCGGATCCCGGCTCTGGTCAGCGCCTCGGTCTCCTCGCCGCCGCGGCCGAAGAGGAAGGGATCGCCGCCCTTGAGGCGGACCACGACCTGCGACCGCCGCCCGTGCTCAATCAGCAGCTCGATGATCTGCTCCTGGCGCGCCGTCCCGCCCACCGCCGCGTCGGGGTCCCTACCGACGTCGATCAGTTCGGCCGACGGCGGCACCAGGTCCAAAATGGCCGGGCTGACGAGGCGGTCGTGCAGCACGACGTCGGCCCGGGCGAGCAGCCGGGCGCCCCGCCGGGTGAGCAGTCCCGGATCCCCCGGGCCGGCTCCGACCAGGTAGACGGTCACGACCCACCCGCCGGCGCACCGGCGGCGAAGCCCTCGATGGCTGCCCCGCCGCCGTCGAGCAGCGCCCGCGCCAGTGCGGCACCCGTCCCCTCGGGGTCGCGGCCCTCGGCCGTCAGACGGACCATGAGGCGGCCGTCGCCGCTGGCCACCATTCCGGCGACGCGCAGGCCGCCGCCGTCGACCGCCTCCGCCCACGCCCCGAAGGGGGCCGCGCAACTCCCACCCAGCGCGGCCAGCACGGCGCGCTCGGCCCGGACGGCGCGGTGGCTGGGCTCGTGGTCGACGGCGACGAGCAACGACCGCGTCGCCTCGTCGTCGGCGCGGCACTGCAGGGCGATGGCCCCCTGCCCGGCCTGGGGCAGCAGGTCGACCGGATCGAGGACGTCGGTCAGCCGGTGGTTCCACCCCAGCCGGTCCATCGCGGCCACCGCCACGACGACCGCGGCGACGCCCCCCTCCTCACCCACCGCCACCCGCCGGGCCATGTTGCCCCGCAGGCTGGTGAAGACCAGATCCGGCCGCAGGTAGGCCAGCTGGGCGCGGCGCCTGGCCGAGCCGGTGGCGACGATGCCGCCGGCCGGCAGGCCGGCCAGGGTGCCACCGACCAGTCCGTCGCGGGCGTCGGCCCGCGGCGGCACGGCCGCCAGGGCCAGGTGGACCGGCATGATCGAGGGCAGGTCCTTGGCCGAGTGCACCGCGGCATGGGCCCGGCCGTCGGCCACCGCCGCCTCCACCTCGGTGACGAACACGCCCTGGCCGCCTATGCGGTCGAGCGGCGCCTCGGCGTCCCGGTCACCTCTGGTGCGTACCACCACGGGCTCGACCTGGAGTCCGGAGTGCGCCGCCTGCAGCAGCTCGGCCACGATCTCGGTCTGACGCAACGCCAGCGGGGACCCTCGGGTGGCCAGGCGGACGATTCCCACCGGCGCCATGATCCCATGGCGGGAGCTACAGGTCGAAGAGCACGCGCAGCGCCTCGACCAGTCGCTCGCCCTGGGGCGTCCCCGCCGTCTCCTTCAACCGCACGGTCGGCTCGTGCAGGAATTTGGCCAGGGCGGCGCGCGTGGCCGCGTCCACGTGCTCCCACTCGGCCTCGCTCAGGTCGGCCAACTGGGCGCGGTGACGCTCCAGCTCGGCCACCCTGAGCGACTCGAGGCGCGCCCGCAGCGACGCGATGATCGGCGCCGCACCGCGCTCGGCGACTGGCCGTGCGGTAGCGCTCGACCTCGGCGGCGACGATCTGGCGTGCCGCCACCGACTCCTCAGCCCGGTCGCCCAGGGCCTTGGCCACCGCGGCACGCAGCGTGTCCATGTCGAGCAGCGTGATGCCCCGCAGGGCGCCGATCTCTGGGTCGACGTTGCGTGGTACGCCGAGGTCGACCACCAGGAGCGGCGAGTCCACCGACACGAAGTCGGCCGCTCGCAGCACGTGCGCCTCGGCGGCGACGGCGCTGAGGATGACGTCGGCCTCGGCCAGCTCGGCCGCGACGTCGTCGAGCGCGACGGCTCGCATGGTGCAGGCGCTCGCGGACATTTGGCCAACGAGGTCCTCGGCTCGCGCCAGCGAGCGGTTGACCACGACGACCGAGCGCGGGGCGTCGGCCTCGGCGATCTCCGACAGGGCGCGGCACACACCGAGACCCATGTCGCCTGCGCCCACGACGACGACGCGCGCGCCGCGCAGCCCGGCGCCGTCCTCGCCCCGGGCGACCGTCACGGCGGCGTAGGCGAACGACGTCGTGCCTTGGGAGATGGCGGTCTCGGTGCGCACCCGCTTGCCGGTCTGCAGCGCGTGGCGGAAGAGCGCGGAAAGCACGGGCCCGCACGTGCCCTCCTCCTGGCCGCGCTCGAAGGCGCGACGCACCTGTCCCACCACCTCGGTCTCGCCGGTCACGACGGACTCGAGGCCCGACGTCACCGCGAACAGGTGGGAGGTGACGTCGTCGTCGAAGCGAATGGTGGCGTGGGCGGCCAACTCCTCCTCCGAGGCGCCGGACTGCTCGGACAGCACGTCATAGATTTCGGCGACCGCGTCGTGGAAGCGGTCGACCACCGCGTAGACCTCGGTGCGCAGGCAGGTCGACAGCACCACCGTCTCTTGGATGTTGCGACGGTGGCTCAGGGTGCTGAGCATTTTGTGCAGGTCGGCATCGCCAACGGCCGCCGCCTCCAGCAGGGGCAACGGGGCCTGTGTGTGCTCGAGCCCTATAACGACGACGGACAACCTGTTCCCTCCCGGGTAGGAGCGCAATTGTGCCGGTCGAGGCCTGCGGGGCGCCAGTCACGCACAACGTAGTCACTCTAAAGGCCACGATCCGGCGCCGGTCCGGCGCGGGAGGGTGGGTTGGCTGCTAGTCCAGCTCGGAACCGGGCGAGAGACCGACGGATCGGAGGAGCGGGGCGCGCTCGTCGCCGTGGACGGCCGCCTCGCCCTGGTCCAGCTCCTCGCGCCGGGCCCGATAGAAGCCGAGCACCTGGAGCTCAATGGAAAGGTCGACGTACCGCAGGTGCACGCTCGGCGGCACGTGGAGCACGCGGGGCGCGAAGTTGAGCAGCGAGGTCACGTGCGCGCGCACCAGCAGGTCGGCCACCTGCTGGGCCGCCCAGCCCGGGGTCGTGATGACCCCGATGTCGGGCCGCTCCGAGCCGCGCAGCGTGGCGATTTCGTCCATGTGGCGCACGGTGATACCCCGGATCTCCTCGCCCACCACGTCCGGGTCGACGTCGAAGAGCGCGGTGACCTGGCAGCCGCGCGACGCGAACCCGGCCGAGTTGGTGAGCGCGCGACCGAGGTTGCCGATACCGACGATGGCCACCGACCAGTTGGCGTCGACCCCGAGGGCACGGTCGATCTGCGCAATGAGGAGCTCGGGCTGGTAGCCCGAGCCCCGAGTGCCGAACGAGCCCAGCAGCGAGAGGTCCTTGCGCACCTTGGCCGCGTTGACGCGGGCCAGGTCGGCCAACTGCTCGGACGACACGGTCGACACACCCGAGCGTGCCAGCTCGGCCAGGATGCGCTGGTACACCGGCAGGCGCAGCACCGTGGCCTCCGGGATGCGCTTCGGCGGCGCCGACGCTGGCGCGTCCGTTGGGCCGGAGTCGGATGTGGAGTCGCCAGTCACTGCGGATCGATGGTACCGAGGGGCGTCCCGACGGCACCAAACGGGAGCGCTCGGAGGGCGTCGCCGCCTACCAGGCCAGGATGAGCAACTCCCCAGCCACCACGTTGAGCCAGTGCGCCGCGGAGGCCTCGCCGGCCACCACGGCCAAATGCCCGTTGGCGTCGACCAGGAGGCCGAACTCGCCCGGCTTCAGCTCGCCGAAGGCGTCGACGCAGCGCAATAGCACGCCGTCGGGCACCAGGGAGTGTGGCAGGCCGTCGAGGTACTCGCGGCCCTGATCGGTGCGCGCCGCCAGCTCGATGTTCCCCACCGCCGGCAGTCCGGCCACCCGTGCGTCGGCCACCGTCGCTGCCAACTGCAGGTTGCCGAAGTGATCGACCCAGGTCACCTCCGTGCGCAGGCAGGACCGGCCGTCGTGCAGGCGGCCCTGCTCGACCACGCCCCCGACGAGGCGCACCAGCGACGCCGGCTCCACCGGCTCACCGAGCTGGGCCAGCGGGACACCGCGGCACAGCGACGCCGCCGCCGGGGCGAACAGGTCGCGCCCGTCGAAGGTGGCGCCCCGTTCGGGCGACGTCGCGTGGCCCGGCAGCTCGACCACGCGGGCGATCGGCGCCTCGCCGGCCGACTCGGCCGAGGCCACCAGGAGCCCGTTGTCGGGCCCGACGAAGTACATGGTCTCGCCGGAGGGCAGGGCGATCGCCATGGCGACGCCGCGGCGCGCGGTGCCCACGCCCGGGTCGACCACGCCCAGCACCACCCCGGGGCCGAGATGCGGCACCGCCCGCATCAACGTGTGGCTACCGGCACGCACGTCGAACGGCGGGATGTGGTGCGTCAGGTCGATGACGGTGGTGCCCGGCGCCCGAGCGGCGATCACGGCGTGCACCACGCCGGCGAACTCGTCCTGGGTGCCGAAGTCCGACAGGAAGAAGACGGTGCGCACCTGGTGCGGGTTGCTCGGCATCGTCTCGGCCATATCGTCTCGGTTCTCGGTCCCGGTCCCGCTCGTTCCGCTCAGCGCTGGAGGTGGCGCGCCCGCTCCGTCGCGGCCGCCACCGCCTCCATGAAGGCCGAGCGGACCGCCCGGGCCTCGAGCGTGCGGATGCCCGCCGCCGTGGTGCCGGCCGGCGACGTCACCTCGGCCCGCAGGGACTCGGGGTCGCGGCCCGTCTCGGCCAGCAGCGCGGCCGAGCCCCGCATCGTCTCGACCACCAGCGTGCGGCTCACCTCGCGGGTCAGGCCCATCTGCACGCCCGCCTCGATGAGCGCCTCGGCCACGAGGAAGAAGTAGGCGGGGCCCGAGCCCGACAGGCCGGTCACCGCATCGAGCAGGCGCTCAGGCAGCCGGACCACCGTCCCCACCGCCGACAGCAGGTCCTCGGCCCAGGCCAGATCCCGTGAGGTGGCGAACGACCCGCCCGAGATGGCTGTGACGCCCAACCCGACCAGGGCGGGAGTATTGGGCATGGCCCGCACCACGGCGGGCTCGCCGCCGAGCGCGGCCTCCAGCCGCTGGCACGGCAGGCCGGCGACGATGGAGACCAGGCGTGTCACCCCGGTCAGACCGAGGGCGCGGCAGGCGCCCTCGGCGGCGTCCGGCTTGGTGGCCAGAATGGCGCCGGGCACGTGCTCGCCGTCCTCGGCCAGCAGTCCCGGCTCGGGGGCGGCCACGGTGCGCAACCCGGGGAACTCGGCGGCCAGCTCGGCGCGTCGCTCGGCCACCGGTTCCACCACGGTGACGTCGTCCGCCGCCGCCCAGCCCGAGCGCAACAGCCCGCCCAGCAGCGCGCCCCCCATCTTCCCGCCGCCGACGATGACCAGGCTCGACACGGTCGCGACGATACCGAGCGCAGGCCCGCGCCGCTGTGTGCGCTTACGTGCGATGGGCTCGCGCGGTCCGCCCGGGGCCGCCAACCTCCGAATTCGCCGACCTTTTCGCGAACGCTGCACGACGCCGTGAACCTTCTTCGATGCGTGTCCCCGGGCGGTGAGCCCGGAGCGACGACCGGCGCGGACCGCTCAGCGACGACGGGGCCGGCGGCGGTAGGTCGACGGGTACCCCAGCGTCATGGCCGTCGGGAAGTGCTCGTCGGTGTAGAGCACCGACCCGCCGGCGATGCGGTCGAGCTCGTCGTCGTCCACCAGCCGGGCCGGCACCCGCCCCACCAGGTAGACGGCGTCCTCGGGCCCCAGGGCGAACCACATGCCGAACAGATGGTTGTTGCGCCGCAGCAGGTAGGTGTAGACGTCGGACTTGTTGGCCTCGGGCGCCGGCATGAACTGGGCCTCGTGGTGCAGGGTGCGCTGCTTGAGCGTGAGCCAGACCGTGATGAAGTCCTTCTCCTCCCCCTTGAACCTGAGGTACCAGCGGAACGACGCCGTGCGGTCGGTCACCTCTTGGCGCTCGGCCGCCACCAGGAAACCCCCGGCCGCCAGCTCGCGGGCGGCCCAGTCGTCGATGCAGGCGACGGCGGCGGCCATCTCCTCCTCCTCGGGGAGATCGACCAGGGGCACTGCGGGATCGGCCGGCCTGCGCTCAGCCGCACTCGACGAGGCGGCCGGCGGCCAGCTCGTCGTGCAGCTCCACCAGCGCCCGCGCCGCCGCCCGCCAGGTGTAGTGCCGGGCCCGCAAGACCGAGGCCGTGGACAGCCGCTCGGCCGCCAGCGGCTCCTCGAAGACCGAGCGCACCGCCGCCGCGTAGGCCGCCGGCTCGGGCTCGTCCACCAGGAGACCGGTCACCCCGTGGTCCACCAGGGTGGTCAGCCCGCCCACGGCCGAGGCCACCACGGGCGTGCCGCACGCCGCCGCCTCCAGCGCCACCAACCCGAACGACTCGGACCGGCTGGGCACGAGGCATACGTCGGCCGCGCGGTAATAGGAGGACAGCAACTCGTGCGGCTGTGGCTCTATGAAGTGCACGTGTTCGCGGACCCCGCGGGCGTCGGCCACGTCGTGCAGGGCCGACAGGGACTTCTCTCCGTGCGGCCCGCTCGGCCCGCCCACCACGACGAGCCGGTAGGGCTCCCCCCGTCGGCCAGCAGCTCGGCCAGCGTCTCGACGGCGGCGTCGGCGCACTTGAGCGGCTGGATGCGCCCCACGAAGAGCAACAGTCGCCCGTCGAGCGGCAGGCCCAGGGCACGCCGCGCCTGGGGCCGGTGCCCGGGCCCGAAGAAGGCGTGGTCGACGCCCGGCGGCACGATGCGGATGCGCCCGGGCTCACCGCCGTAGAGCGAGGCGATCTGCTCGGCCTCGACCGTGCACGAGGCCAGCACGGCGTCGGAGCACTCGATGATGGACGCCTCGGCCTCGGCCCGCCGGTGCGGCATGTCGGCCTCGACCTCCTCGGGCATCGACTCCGCCTTGACCCGGTCGAGGGTGTGGAAGGTGCACACGAGCGGCAGGTTCAGCTCGTGCTTTATGACGTGCCCGGACAGCCCGGACAGCCAGTAGTTGGCGTGGATGGAGGTGTAAGGCAGCTCGGCGTCGCCCTGCGCCTGGTCCCCCGAGGCCATGGCCTCGAGCACCCGGGCGGTGAACTCGTCCACCACCGTCGGCAAGGACTCCTTGGGGATGGCGTGGCGCGGGCCGGCGGGCACGTGGTGCACCCGCAACCCCGGCTCGAGGTCGACCACGGGCGGCAGATCCCCGGACCAGGCCCGCGTGAAGACGTCGCAGGCGACGCCGCTTCGGGCCAGCGCGGCGGTGAGCTCGCGCACGTAGACGTTCATGCCGCCGCCGTCGCCGGTGCCAGGTTGGGCCAGCGGAGAGGTATGCAGGGAGAGGACGGCGAGCCGGCGCATGGCGCTGAGCAGCCTACCGGCAGCGCCGAATTGCCCTCCGGGACCCCGGGGCCCGGCTCCCGACCGGGACGTCTAGGCGGTGACGACGTGGTCGGAGGGCGGCGTCTCGGCTCCGGCCTCCACGCCTCCATCGTCCCCGTCGGCCGCGGCGGCGTGCTTCGGGCCGGGCTCTCGCTGCTCGCGGCGCTCGTCCTCGAAGTCCCGGCGGAACGCGAGGTAGATGCGCACGAGCGCCTGCTTCTGGTCCTCGCTGATGCGCTGGTCGGCCAGAATGGCCCTGGTCAGGTCGGGCGAGCCTTGCGGCGCCTCGAGGATGCCGGCCTGCACGTAGAGCGTCTCGGCGGAGATGCGCAGCGCCTTGGCGATCTGCTGGAGAATCTCGGCCGAGGGCCGCCGCAACCCGCGCTCGATCTGGCTCAGGTAGGGGTTGGAGATGCCCGCCAGCTCGGAGAGCCGGCGCAGCGACAGCCGCGCCGAGGCTCGCTGCTCACGGATGAACGACCCGAGATCGAGCCAGCGATCCGTTGGGTCCGTGCTCACTCCTGCAAGCGTACCGCCGCCTTCGGCCGCGCCGGGGTTGCCCCCGTCCCGCGCCGGCGCGGCGCCCCTGGTTCCGGCGGCGATCCATTCGGGTATGGTCCAGCACGCAGAGGAACGACGACTGAGGAGACACCATGGCCGACTACACCCTCCCCGACCTGCCGTACGACTACGCCGCGCTGGAGCCCCACGTGTCGGCGCAGATCATGGAGCTCCACCACGACAAGCACCACGCGGCTTATGTGGCCGGGGCCAACCAGACGCTCGAGAAGCTGGGCGCGGCGCGCGACAAGGACGACTTCGGCGCCATCGTGGGGCTCGAGAAGACGCTCGCCTTCCACATCTCCGGCCACGTGCTGCACTCCATCTTCTGGAAGAACCAGAGCCCCGACGGGGGCGACAAGCCCGACGGCGCGCTGGGATCGGCCATCGACGAGAACTTCGGCTCCTTCGACAAGTTCAAGGCACAGTTCACCCAGGCCACTTCCACCATCCAGGGCTCGGGCTGGGGAGTCCTGGCCTACGAGCCCCTCGCCGGCCGGCTGATCGTCGAACAGGTCTACGACCACCAGAGCAGCGTCGGCCAGAGCTCCATCCCGCTGCTCGTCTTCGACGCCTGGGAGCACGCCTACTACCTGCAGTACAAGAACGTGAAGGCCGACTTCTTCGCCGCTCTGTGGAACGTCGTCAACTGGCCGGACGTGGCGGCTCGGCTCGACGCGGCCAAGGGCTTCAAGCTCGCGGGCTGAACGCTCGGCTCCGGCTCGCCGCGCTGAGCGCCGGCGTCGGGGGAAGCCCCGACAGGGTCGCCTTGCTGTCCTATTGCAATGTCAGGTGCAATTGGCAAGTCCGGCGCGTGGGGTCGCGTTCGAGATCGGTCGGCTCAATCGGGGCGCTGCAGGTCTCGCAGGCACCGTAGGTGCCCTCGCTCAGACGCTCGAGGGCACGGTCAACGCCGTCGAGGACCGCCGCGGAGCGGGCCAGTTCGGACTCGTAGCGCTCCTCCATCTCGTCGGAGGGTAGCGCGGGCGGTGGAAACGTGAGCAGAATTGGGGTGGCTACGTAGGTTTCTGGCGATTTCTGGCGGGTTTAGAGGTTGCGCAACGGGGGAACGAATGGATGCAACCGGTATGCGCGCCCAACCGCTGAATGGCGAGGGCTCAGTAGCCGCGCACCGCGATGTCGGCGCGGTCAGGGGGTCAGCCACGCACGTCTCGAGGAGGTTCGCTGCCGTCGCGCCCTCGGTAGGCCAGGCGCGCCGCTTCCTCCTCTCGCTGTTGCCCGACGGGGGCCGCGAGTCGGCCGACGCGCTGGCGCTCATGCTCTCCGAGCTGGCCACCAACGCGGTGCAACACGCGTCGACCGACTTCGAGGTGGCCGTCGACATCGCGCCCGACGGCTGCCACGTGCGCGTCGCCGTCAGCGACTCCGCCGAGGGCTTCCCGGTGCCCCAGGACACCGACACCGAGTCGTCCGATGGCCGCGGGCTGCACATCGTCCGCGAGCTCGCCGACACGTGGGGGATCGACGTACGTCGGGGCCGGCCCGGCAAGACGGTCTGGTTCTGGGTACTCCTGCCCGCCCCGGGCGCACCAGAGGCGCCGGCGCTTTCCTCGGCGCCCTGCGACCCCGTCGACACCGGGCAGCGGACGGAGGCGCCGGCGTCACGCGACGGCTGGGCCCGCCCGCTCCCGCCGCGCCCCTCGTGGCCTGAGCTCGGCCTGCACACCGTGCTGGGCGGACTGCGCGACGCCGCGGTCGCCACCGACGAGCACGGCCGGATCCATTACGCCAACGCGGCCGCCGAAGAGCTCATGGGCTGGCCCGTCGGGTCGCTGACCGGCCGGTCCATCCTCGACCTGGTGCCCCAGTCCCTGGCCGACCCCCTCCGCGCCGGCTTCGAGAACTTCGTGCACTTCCAGACCGGCGACCTGGTGGGCCGGCGGCTGCCGGCGCTGCTCCACCGCGCCGACGGGTCCGAGATCGACACCGAACTCGTCCTGAGCGTGTTCGACCACCCCCAGGCCGGGAGCATGGTCGTCGGCATCTTCCGGCCCCACGACGAGCGAGAGCTCCAGCGCTGGGCCGAGGTGACGAGCGAGCTGCTCGAGATCCTGGCCGACGCGCCCCTCGAGGAACCCCCGGCCGAGCGGCTGCTCTCGACGCTCGGGCGGCGCCTGGGCTGGGACGTCACCGCGCTCTGGTCGGCCGACCTGCAGCAGGGGCTGGTCTGCCATGCGGTGTGGACGAGCACGCCCGCCACGACGCCGGCCTTCGCCCGGGAGAAACCGGACGACCCGACCGGCGGGAGTGAGGGCCTGCCCCGCTGGGTGATTGAGCACGGCGAGCCCCTGTGGGTGAACGACCTCCTGGCCGACCGGCGCTTCAGGACCGACGCACTGGCGCACGACGGGCTCCGCAGCGCCTACGCCTTTCCCATCCGCTACCACGGCGCCTGTGTCGGCGTCGTCGAGATGCTGAGCCGCGACCTGCGCGAGCGGGACCCGTCGGTGGTCGAGCTGCTGGCCGCCGTGGGTGGCCAGCTGGGCGAGCTGCTGCACGCCACGGCCCAGGCCACCGAACGGCGCCTGCTGTTGGACCAGCTGCTCGAGGCCCGGCGCCGCAACGAGTTCCTGCTGCTGGCGGCCCAGGTCCTCTCGGAGGTCGTCGACTACGGCGAAATGGTCCAGCGCCTGGCCCAGGTGGCCGTGCCCGTGCTGGCCGATCTCTGCCTCATCGACATCGAGGACGAGGAGGGCAACTTCTGCCGCATGGCAGCCTGGCATGCCGACCCGAAGAAGCGCGAGCTCACCGAGGAGCTCAAGAAATCCTTCCCGCCCGACCGGGCCGGTGACCATCCGATCATGCAGGTCATGCGCAGCGGCCGCTCCATGTGGAGCGCTCACATGGACGACGCGTTCCTGCTGGCCACCAGCCGCACCGAGCGGCAGTTCTCCATTCTCAAGACGCTCGGCTTCACGTCGTACATGACCGTCCCCCTGCGCCAGCGCGATGACGCGGTGCTGGGCACCCTCACCTTGGTGTCCGCCGGGTCGGGCCGCCGCTTCTCCGAGAAGGACCTCGGTCTGGCCGAGCAGATGGCCAAACAGGTCGGCTCGGTCGTGAGCCGCGCCCGGGCCTACGACCGGGAGCGGCGGATCTCCCACGAGCTACAGCGCAACCTGCTGCCCGACGCCATCCCGTCCATTCACGGCTGGGAGGTCGCGGCGCGCTACCTGCCGGCGGCGGTGGGCGTCGAGGTGGGCGGGGACTGGTACGACGTCGTGCCCATCACCGACTCGTTGGTGGCGCTGGTCGTCGGCGACGTGCAGGGCCACGACCTCGGCGCCGCCAAAATCATGAGCCGCCACCGCCACACCCTCGAACTGCTGGTGCGCGAGGAGCAGTCGCCCGGCAAGGCGCTCGAGCGGCTCAACCAGTTCTGCCTCCTCGGCTCCGAGCAGCGGCTGGCCACCGCGCTGATCGGTGTGCTCGACCGCTCGAGCGGCACCATCACGTTCTCCTCGGCCGGGCACCCGCCGCCGCTGCACGTCGACGGCGACAAGGCGCTGGAACTGCCTGTGCCACCGGGACCGCCGCTCGGCGTGCAACGCTGCCGCTACAAGGACCACACGTTCAAACTCGACGACGGCTGCCTCGTCATGTTCACCGACGGGCTGGTGGAGCGACGTGGCTCCTTCCTCGACGAGCGGTTCGGGAAGCTCGAGATGTCGCTGCGCGCCGCGCCCAGCAGCGAGCCGGACGTGGTGGCCGACTTCGTCATTGAGGCGATGACGTCAGACGAGCGGAGCTCCGACGACATCGTCGTCCTGACCGCTCGACGGGACGTCGGCGCCGCCTGAGCCGGCTCCGGCCCTGGCAACCGGGCGGGTACCTCGAGGCTGCCCGCGGTACCTATTGTGACGGCCGTGAAAACTGAGGACGCCGTGGCGACGCTGGTGGGCGCCCACATCGCCGTGCCGTGCGTGGACGGCGAGGAGCGGCCGTACCGTGACCTCGACGGCGCCGCCTCCACCCCGGCTCTGCAGGTGGTGGCCGATCGGGTGGCCGCATTCCTCCCCTGGTACTCGAGCGTGCACCGCGGGGCTGGGTACAAGTCGCGCCGGGCCACGGCCGCCTACGAGGCGGCGCGTGACAGCGTGCACCGCTTCGCCCGGCGTCCCGCCGGCGGGGACGACGTGGTCGTACTCGTGCGCAACACGACCGAGGCCATCAACCACCTGGCCTACCGGCTGCAGCTCGGCCCGGAGGAGGTCGTCGCCACCACCGTGGTGGAGCACCACGCCAACCTGTTGCCCTGGGCGCGGCTGGCCCGCCGGCGTTGGGTGGAGTGCGGCCCCGACGGCACCTTCGGCACCGACGACGTGGTGCGCGTGCTCGACGACGGGCGCCGCCCGGCCCTCCTGGCCCTGACCGGCGCCTCAAACGTCACCGGCTGGCTCCCCCCGGTGGAGGAGATCTGCGCGGAAGCCCACGCACGCGGCGTGCCGGTCCTGCTCGACGCCGCCCAACTGGCACCGCACCGGCCCCTGCCGCCGGACCCCGATTACCTCGCCTTCAGTGGGCACAAGATGTACGCGCCTTTCGGAGCCGGCGCGCTCATCGGGCCGCGGTCGACGTTCGAGAGCGGTGATCCGTTCCTGGCCGGCGGCGGCGCCGTCGACCTGGTCGACCTGGACGAGGTCATCTGGACCGAGCCGCCCGAGCGGGAGGAGGCGGGGTCGCCCAACGTGGTCGGCGCCGTGGCCTTCGGCACTGCCATGGACGAGCTGGAGCGGATCGGCTGGGACGTCCTGATCGCGCACGAGTCCGCTCTCGCCCAACGGCTCCACGAAGGCCTGCGCGCCATTGAGGGCGTTCGGGTGTTGGGGCCGCACGCGACGGCGGACCGTGACGGTACCGCCAGGCTGGCCGTCGCCCCCTTCACCGTGGAAGGGATGCATCACGCGCTGGTGGCCGCCCGCCTCAGCGCCGAGTTCGGCATCGGCGTCCGGCACGGCTGCTTCTGCGCCCACCCCTACCTGATCCGCCTGCTCGGCGTCGGGCGTGAAGGGGTGGACCAGGCGCGGGCCGCGGTCCGCCGGGGCGACCGGAGCGGAATCCCCGGCGCCGTGCGAGCCAGCTGCGGGCTCGGTACCACGAGCGAGGACGTGGACGCGTTGCTCCAGGCGCTGGGTGAGCTGGCCGCCGGCCTGCCGGCACCGGTCGCCTACGTGCAGGACAGCGTGACCGGCGACTTCTGGCCCGAGGGTGACGCCAGCGGGTGGAGCGCGGCCGACCGCCCGGCCGGGGCCGCGTGCGCGCGGGGCTGAGGGATCCATTGAGGCTCCGGGGGTTGGCGGCGCTCGCCCTCGTCGCCGCGGTGCCCGTGCTCGCCGGCTGCACCAGCACCCCGGCCGGCAGCGCGTCCACGCGCGACGTGGCCTGGGTGGCGACGAGCGCCTCGGTGACGCTGCCCGGCAAGGGCATCACACCGGTGCACCTGGCGTCCGAGAAGGTGGGCAAGCAGGTGGTGCTGGGCAGTCTGCCCTCCGCCCTGGCCTACACGGCTGGCGACGCCGGCCTGCTCGTGGTCACCCAGGGCGACGACACCCTGCACGAGGTCGACCCGGCTACCCACCGCGTCGTGCACATCGCCGGCGTCGGCGTCGAACCCGACGCCGTGGCGGTGGCCCCCGCGGGAACGGGGGGCAAGGGCATGGCGCTGGTGGCCAACCTCGACTCGAACACGGTGACGCCCGTCGACCTGAGCACCTGGCGGCCGGGCCGGGCCATCCCGGTGGGCAACGAGCCAGTGGCCATCGCCGTGGCGGTGTCGGCCTCGGGAGGGGCGACGGCCTTCGTGGCCGACTTCGGCAGCAACCAGGTGACACCGATCGACCTGAGCAGCCTGCAGGCCGGCGCACCCATCGCGGTGGGGTCTGGACCGCAGACGCTGGCCGTCGCCGGGGCCGACGTGCTGGTGGGCAACTTCACCAACAGCACGTTGACGCCCATCGACGTGTCGACCCTACGGGCGGGCCCGACCGTCGCGCTGCCGCTCAACCCGACGGGTATCGCGGTGGCGCCGTCGGGCGCGACCGCGTACGTGTGCGGTGGCGCCGGCGTCGTGCCGGTGGGCCTGGACGCATCGGCGCTGACCCTCGGTACGTCCATCGCGCTACCGGGTATCGCCCAGGGCATCGCGCTCGACGCGACCGGCGACACGGCGTGGGTGACCCAGCAAGCCGGGACGCTGGTCCCGGTCACGCTGGCCACCGGCAGCGTCGGCAAGCCCGTCCACCTGGGCGGGCACCCCTCGGCCATCGTCATCGGCGCGGGATGAGGGGGCCACCGGGATCGCCGGGTCGCGGGCGGAGGGTCGCGAGCCGCGCCGAGATTCGTCGTCGGTGATCGATGTACCGGTACCTGGTCGGCGTCGACGCTGTGGGGCGGTCGCCTGAGAGGAGTGGTCCTCGTCCACCTCTGGTCGTGCACGTTGGACTCGGACATCTCTCGTCGTGTGCCTAAGACAGCGCCCCAGCGGGTTTTGGCCCAGGGAGGGCGCAGTCGGGGGCAGACGAAAACCCTTCCGACGGGGTCGTCCTCCCCAGGTTGAGTTCACCCAGCCGTCACGTTCGTCCGCAACGGGGATGGCCGCTTCGATAGGGTCGGTGCAGGCGGAAGGCCAGAAAGCCACCTTGGCAACAGGCGCGCCCCCACCATGATGCGAAGGATCAAAGAGCTCGGAGCCAAGCTGGCCAACGGCGAGGTCGTCGTGATCCCCGCCATCGTGGCCGGGGCACTGGTGGCGGTCGCGTCCCTCCTGGTGGGGTCCGACCGAGGCGACGTGCGGGTCGACGTGGCCATGGCGAGCATGGCGGCCTTCCTCTTCGGCGTCCTCCTGGCCTTCACGATCGTGCGCACACGGGAGCGGCTCTCGCTGATCCAGGACCTCGTGGCCAAGGGCAACTCGTCGCTCTTCGTCATCTTCGAGGCCATGGCCGTCTTCGGCCAGCGCGACAAGGAGCACATCCGCGCACTCGTCGACCTCCATCTCACGGACCAGATCGACTACCGCCTCGTCGACTACCACCGAGCGACGCCTTCCCACCTCGAGCTCATGGAAGCCGTGATCGCGCTCGACCCCGAGGACGCGCAGGAGGAGGCCGTCTACAAGGAGCTCGTCTCCCTGTGCATCACCATGAACCTCGACCGCGCGTTGATCGAGTCGGCGACGGGGCAGGCCCTGTCTACGATCGAATGGGGTGGCCTCCTCCTGCTGCTTCTCGTGTTCGCGGGGCTACTGGCGATTCTCCCGGGCGGCACAATCCCCGGTGCCTTGGTCTGCGGGGCGCTGGCCGGCTCGCTGGTGACGTTCATGGTGCTGCTGCGCAAGTTGGACCGGTTGCGCTGGCACGAACGGGTGACCATTTGGGAGCCGACGGCGCGGCTGTTCCGCAGCATGGGCCTCGACCCCTACGTGCCGCGCGAGGTGATCGAGAGCGGGCGCTTCCGCCCGACGGGGCGGGTGAGGGTCGTCGAGTACCCGGACACCTATCCGATCCGCGACACCAAAATCGTGAAGGTCGAGGTCCTCGACCCCGTGCCGGTCGGATAGATGCCGAACCCACCGTCTCCGGCCGGCTACACGCTGTAGACGGCGCGCGCCCGGAAGCGCAGGGAGCGCTCGGTCAGTTCCTCCATGTAGTGGGCCGCCCACCCGGCCACGCGAGCCACCGCGAAGAGGGTGCGCCCGGCGTCGGGCGGCATGCCGGTGCCCCAACTCATGGCGGCCAGGGCGAGATCGCAGTTGGCGTGGGGAACGTCGTGTGCCGCGGCCAGCGCCATGACCTCGCGCAGGATGGCGCGCCGCTCCTCGCTCAGCAGCGGTTCGGCCAGCGCCAAGAGCGCGCCGAAGCGCGGGTCGCCGCTCTTGTAGACCGAGTGGCCGAAGCCGGGCGCGTAGCCCCGCTCGCGCACGACGTCGTCGAGGGCGCGCGGCGCGCCGTCTCGCTCGGCCAGGGCCAACAGCTCGTAGGCCTGTTGGCTGGCGCCACCGTGCAACGGGCCGGCCAGGGTGGCCAGGCCGGCCAGAAAGGCGTCGTAGGGATCGGAGCGAACCGAAGCGGCCACGCGCACGGCCACCGTCGAGGTGGCGAGCTCGTGGTCCGCCAGGAGGACGAGCGACGCGTTGACGGCGGCGGTCGGGACCACCGCGCCGGCGCCGGCCAGGCGTCCCGCCACTCGGGCGGCCACGGGCGCGCCGGGCGGGTCGGCGCGGCACGGCGCGCCGACGGCGTCCGTCAGGGCGGCCACGGCGCGTCGGGCCGCCCGGGCCACCGCCTCGGGCCGGCGGTCGGACCGGAGCGGGTCGGTGGCGCCGCACATGACGAGCGCCCAGCGCATCCGGTCGAGCGTCTGGGTGAGCGCCGGCGGGGCGGGGCCGAGGGCAGGGGACGACCAGTCCTCCGCGCCGCCGTCCTCGGTTTGCCACAGCAACTCGGCCACCTCCTCGAAGCTGGCCGTGACGGCCAGCTGGGTGGCCAGCCGGCCCCGGTAGATCGGGCCGAGCTCCTGGTCGAGTTGGGTCACGCCCGTGGTGATGGTGGCCAGCCGAGTGGCCGTCTGGCGCCCTCCCCGGCTGCGCGCCGCCAGGGCCTCGATGTCGTCGAGGTCGAAGAGGCTGCCCCGGCGGGCCGGGTCGCGGTGCGACGCCAGCAGCCCGCGGCTCACGTAGGCGTAGAGCGTGGGCACCTTGACGCCGAGCCGCCGGGCCGCCTCCTCGGTGCTCAGCATGCGCTCCATCAACCGGGATTTTATATTGACTTGATCAATGTTTACAAGACCTGGTCAAGGTAGGCATAGTGGACGCATGGAAACCATTGTGCGCGATCTCATGACCTCACCCGCCGTGACCTGCACGGCCGACGAGACCCTGGCCGAGGCGGCCGGGCTCATGCAACGGGCCGACACCGGCTCGGTCGTCGTGACCGACGACGGCAAGGTCGTGGGCATCCTGACCGAACGTGACCTGTTACGAGCGGCCGTCGGTGCCGGCGATCCGCGTCGCGAGCAGGTCCGCCTCTGGATGACGGCGCGCCCCGACGTGCTCGGTCCCGACGAGCGGGTCGACGCCGCCTGGGCCAGCCTCACGTCGCACCACTACCGGCACTTGCCCGTGGTCGAGGGCGACCGCTGCGTCGGCGTGGTGTCGCTGCGCGACCTCATGGGCGTGGCCCGCATCCGCCCGGCGGGCGAGACGAGCGGCGACGTGCCGGCCGGGCTCGAGGGCGTGGTCGTGGCCGAGACGACCATCGGTGACGTGCGCGGCCAGGAGGGCTTCTACCACTACCGCCAGTACTCGGCCGTCGAGCTGGCCGAGCAGCGGTCACTCGAGGACGTGTGGCACCTCCTGTTCAAGGTCGCACTGCCCAACGCGGCCGAGTCGGCCGCCTTCGGTGACGACGTGCGGCGTCGGCGCACCCTGCCGCCGGGCCTCAGCACCCTCCTCCCCGCCCTGTCGACACGGGGCGCGCCGCTCGACGTGCTGCGCACGGCGGTGTCGCTCCTCGGCGCGGAGCTGGGCTGGCGTCCCACGCACGACATCAGGGCGGACGAGCTCTACGACCAGGCGCTCGGGCTGTGCGCGGCGGTGCCGACGATATTGGCCGCCGCCCACCGCCTGCGCCAGGGCGACGACCCGGTCGAGCCGCGTCCCGATCTCGGCTCCGCCGCCAACTACCTCTACATGCTGACGGGCACCGAGCCGAGCGAGCTGCACGCGCGGGCCATCGAGCAGTACATGATCCTGACCATCGACCACGGGTTCAACGCGTCGACCTTCACGGCCCGCGTCGTGACCTCGACCGGGGCCGACCTGGGCGCGGCCATTGTGGCTGCGATCGGCGCGTTGTCGGGACCGCTCCACGGCGGCGCCCCGAGCCGGGCCCTCGACATGCTCGACGCCATCGGCACGGCGGACCGGGCCGAGGCATACGTGCGCGCGGCCATCGAGAACGGCGAGCGCATCATGGGCTTCGGCCACCGCGTGTACAAGACCGACGACCCGCGTTCGCTGCTGCTGCGCTCGGTGACCGAGCAGCTGGGCGGTCCGCTGGTCGAATTCTCCCAGTCGGTGGAGCGCACGACGGTCGACGTGCTGGCCGAGCTCAAGCCGGGCCGTCAGCTCTACACCAACGTGGAGTTCTACGCCGGCGTGGTCATGCACACCTGCGGCATCCCGCGCGAGATGTTCACGCCGACCTTCGCCGCCGGTCGCGCCATCGGGTGGTGCACCCACGTGATGGAGCAGGCCTCCCACAACCGTCTCATCCGGCCGGCGGCGCGCTACGTCGGGCCACCCCCGCCGCAGCCGGTCCCGGCGGCGTGAGGCGGCGGGCGGCCGGTCACGGCCGCCGCAAACCCGATTAATCTGGTCTGACTTCTACGGTTAGAACCTGGGGCGGGTGACCCAGGCGAGGACAGGGAGCGGCCATGGTGACGAGCGGCGCGCCTGCGGGGGCACGGAGCACGGTGCGGCGGCTGTTCACGTTCCCCAACCCGGTCAACGAGGTGTCGGCCCGGCTGGTCGCCGGCGGCGTCGTGCTCATGGTCGTGCTGACCCTGGCGCTCGACCTGAAGTGGATGACCGCGGTCATCGCCTACGGCTTCGTGGCCCGGGTGCTGACCGGTCCCACGCTGAGCCCGCTCGGCCAGCTGGTCACCCGGGTCGTCACGCCACGGCTCAAGGTGGCGCCGCGGCCCGTGGCGGGGCCGCCCAAGCGCTTCGCCCAGGGCATGGGCGTCGCCTTCTCGGTCACGGCGCTCGCGCTCGCGCTGCTCGGCTACTGGACCGCGGCCGAGGCGGTGCTGGGGCTGCTCGGGGTCGCGGCGCTGCTGGAGTCGGCGTTCGCCATCTGCCTCGGCTGCATCACCTTCGGCCTCTTGATGCAGGCGGGCGTGGTGCCCGACGAGGTGTGCGAGCGCTGCAACGACATCTGGGCGCCGGTGCGGACCGCCTGAGCGACGCCGCGGTGTGAGCGAACCGGTCAGTCCCCGTAGAGCAGGACGCCCCGGATGTTCTTGCCGTCGCGCATGTCCTGGTAGCCCTGGTTGATGTCACCCAGCTTGTAGGTGTTGGTGATCATCGAGTCGAGATCGAGCTGGCCTTCGCGGTAGAGCTTGAGCAGCTTGGGGATGTCCGAATGGATGTTGGCCGACCCGAAGATGGATCCCACGACCTGCTTCTCCATGATGGTCAGGTACATGAGGTTCATGGTCACGTCCATCTCGCCCATGGGGTGGATGTTGGTGACGACGACGCGGCCGCGCTTGGCCGTCAGCTGCAGGATGGCGTCCATCATGGAACCTTGGCCGATGCCCATGGCGCAGATGACCTTGTCGCACATGCGGCCCCAGGTCTCGCGCTGAATCAGCTCGAACGCCTCGGCGACCGACGGAGAGGCGTGGGTGGCCCCGAAGGTCGGGGCCAGCGTGCGCTTGAGCTCGACCGGGTCGATGGCGAAGATCATTTCGGCGCCGGCCAGGCGCGCCCCTTGGATCGCCGAGGCGCCGATGCCGCCGACGCCGATGACGGCGACGTAATCACCAGGACGGACGTCGGCGGCGTAGACGGCCGAGCCCCAGCCGGTGGTGACGCCGCACCCGACCAGGCAGGCCTTGTCGAGCGGGATGTCGTCGAGGATCTTCACGCACGAGGCCTGGTTGACCACCGTGTAGGGAGCGAAGGTGCCCAGGCACACCATGGTGGAGACGTCCCTGCCGCGGGCATGGTGGCGAATGGTGCCGTCGATTTGGCGGCCGGACATGAGCACGGCGCCCACGTCGCAGAGGTTGGAATGGCCGGTGGCGCACGAGGGGCACTTGCCGCAGGCGGGGACGAAGCCGAGCACGACGTGGTCACCCGGCTTGAGTGCGGTCACGCCGGGACCGACCTCCTCGACGACACCCGCCCCCTCGTGGCCGCCGATGACGGGCAGAGGCACCGGCATGTCGCCGGTCACCAGGTGCTCGTCGGAGTGGCACATGCCCGACGCGGCGAGCCGGATCAGCACCTCGCCGTCGTGCGGCGGGTCGAGGTCGATGGGCTCCACGGTCCAGTCGGCGTGGCGCTCCCACAAGACGGCGGCTTCGGTCTCCACGGTGCCTCCCCAAGATGAGTGGTGCGCTGCCGCGCCCGTCCGGCGCGGCGCGCTGCGTACGCTACCGGCCGCGCGGCGGCGGCCGCGGTTGGGGCGACCAGAGCTGGGCCGGTTCAGGCGAGCGGCGGGGGCACAGCCCGGCGCGCCGGCGCGCCGGCGGCGTGTGAGCCACCAGGCCGGGTAGAGGAACCACCAGGCCACCGACATGGCGACGAAGACCGGGACGGCGGCCAGGGTGAGGGCGGCCAAGTGCACCGGAGCGGGCAGCCGGGCCAGCCGGCCCGCGGGCGCCGTCGCGGTGAGGGCGCGGGCCTCGTCGATGTCCATGGCCAACAGGTCGTCCGGCGCGTGTGGGTAGAGGTTCCGCTGGGAACGGCCCCGCCGGAACGCGCCCACTGTGCGGGTGTGGCAGACGAACAGGCCGGCGAACAGGCCGGCGAGATCGAGCACCCAGGCCGCCCCGTAGGTGCCACAGCCGCCGCTGGCCAGCTCCCAGGCGCTGATCTCGAGCTCGCCCTCGCGGTCGGTGCGGTAGCCCGAGACCAGATGGTTGAGGTCGTGAATGCGCACGGCCCGCTTGCGCGATCGGGTGTTGGGGATGGGATACGGCAGGGGGCCCACCTTGACGACGGCGAAAGGCTCCGAGTCGCCGGCGTCGGGGGGCAGGCCGCTCTGGCGCAGGTGCTCCTCGAGCACCTGCGCCACCGTCCGCGTCCCGCCCGGCGCGCTCACGCTCCCACCATGACAGCAGGGCGGGGGCGCGAGCAAACCGGGCTCGGCGCGGCGGCACCCTACGCTCGGGACGGTGGGAGGTGTCGAGATCGCCGTCGGCGACCCGGCCTCGGCCGAGGTTCGAGCCGTGCTGACGCGCCACCTCGACTTTGCCCGGTCGCACACGGCGCCCGAGAGCGTGTTCGCGCTGGACGCCGACCATCTGGCCGACCCGTCAGTGACCGTGTTCTGCGCGCGGCGCGGGGAGCAGGTCCTTGCCATCGGGGCGCTGCGGGAGCTCGATGTGGCCCACGGGGAGCTGAAGTCCATGCACACCGTGGCAGAGGTGCGCGGCGAGGGCGTCGGGCGAGCCATGGTCGACCACCTGGTGGAGGTGGCGGCCCGACGGGGCTACACCCGCGTCAGCCTCGAGACGGGAGCCGGCGACGCCTTCGCGCCCGCCCGCGCCCTCTACGCCGGGGCGGGATTCGTCGAGTGCGGCCCCTTAGCCGACTACCCCGGCGCGGCCACCAGCGTCTTCATGACGCTGGAGGTGGGCGTGCCGTGACGGGGCTGGACGTGCCGCCGCGCCCGATCCCGTTGCAAGTCTGTGCGTGGCCGCGGAGCGCGGAGGTGGGGCGCTGAGGCCGACGACACCGGCCTGGTCCGACCGCCTACCATCTCGACCCGGTTAGGGGAGCAGTCCGAAGCCTTCCGGCGGACGCGAAGGAAAGGCCGTGCCACATCGTCGAAGAGATCGTGTCCGTGACGTCGCGCTCGCCGTGGGCGCGCTGGCCCTCGTCGCTGTTGTGGCAGCCGGCTTTGGGATCGGTACGGCGGGCGCGGTCCGGGCATCCTCGGCGAACCCGAACTTCGCGCGATTGGCGACCACGTCGAGCGGCGCCGCCGCATACCGGGCCGTGGCCACCTTCAACGGACCGGTCACGGTCGGGCACGTCATTGAGCCCGAGACGGCGCTCCCCACCGACCTCGCGGCGCACGGCTACGTCGAGCAGGAGTTCTTCGCCTCGGGCACGGCTCATGCCTTCACGGCGACGTCGACTCCTTCCGACGGGCAGTGGACCATTGAGCCCACCGCCGCCGCCGGCTATCGCACGAGGATCCTGGTGCGCCGGCCGTCCAACCCCGCGCACTTCAGCGGAACGGTGGTGGTCGAGTGGTTGAACGAGTCCGCAGGCGAGTCGGCACCCGACTGGGACTACCTCAACCCGGAATTGATGGAGGCAGGCGATGCTTGGGTCGGCGTCTCGGCCCAGGCGCTCGGCGTGGAGGGCGGTACGCCGATCCTCGGCAGCTCCGTCGCCGGCGTCGGCACGGGACTGATTCAGCAGGAACCGCAGCGTTACGGCAGCCTGCACCATCCCGGCGACCAGTACGCCCTCGACATGTTCGACCAGATCGGCCTGGGCCTACGGTCGGGCCGATCGAGCGTGCTCGGCCCGCTCCGCCTCCGCCACATTGTGGCCGTGGGGGAATCGCAGTCGGCCTTCTACCTGACCACCTTCGCCGACACGCTGCAGCCGCTCAGCCATCCTTTCGACGGCATCTTCATCCACAGCCGGGGAGGCGGAGGCGCCGGGCTCAGTGGCAGCTCGGTCACCTCCTCCCTCGACTCGGACCTCCGGATCCGGACCGACCTCCACGTGCCGGTCTTCATGTTCGAGACGCAGACCGACCTGATTGAGCTGGGTTACGCCGCAGCGCAGCAGCCGAATACCCGGTACATCCGGACCTGGGAGGTGGCCGGCACGTCGCACGCCGACGAGTACCTGGTGGGCTCCTCTGTCGCCACGTTGCTCGGCTGTCACACCGCCATCAACACCGGGCCCCAGCACGTCGTGGTGCAGGCCGCGTTCGCTGCGTTCACCCGCTGGGTCGTGCACGGGACTCCTCCGCCCTCTCCCTCTCGCTTCCAGCTCGAGAGCCAGCACCCGGCCGAGCTCGCCTTGGACCGGAATGGCAACGTCATCGGCGGGGTGCGCACGCCGGCGGTCGATGTGCCGGTTTCGACGCTCAGCGGTGTCGCAGCGCCTGGCTCGAGCGTCATCTGCTCGCTCTTCGGCTCGACCGTGCCCTTTCCGCAGCAGATGCTGGTCAGCCTGTACGGCACGAAGGCCCACTACCTGTCGAAGTTCACGGCCGACCTGGACCGAGCCATCGCTCAGGGTTACCTCCTGCCGTCAGAGCGGTCGGCGCTCTTGGCCCAGGCGCGGCAGGTGCAATTCCCCTCGGCGTGACTCCGTCGCGAGCTCGTCGAGGAGGGGGTGGTCTTCGCCATTGCCCGCCTGGCGCCCAGGTCCCGCCTGACACATAGGTACAGTCGACTTCGGGCAACTCATCGGCGCGGACTCGTGCGACTCGGAGCACGAGCAGTCGGACGACATCGGAGTGCCTAAAGGACGAGGACGTGACGTGACGCCTCTTGCGCAGGCCTGCCGTTCCATGTTCGACCACCATCGCGTCCACGCGTTCGACGGCCTGTTCCATGTGCCCGACGTGCAGCGTTATCCAGCACTCTTCGCCTGGGACAGCGGTTACCACGCGCTCGCCATGCGCCACCTCGACGAGACCCTCGCCGTCGGTGAGCTCTCCACGCTCTACCGGGCCAACCTGCTGCCGGATGGACTGCTCTCACATCAGCGGTTCGTGCCCGGAGCCGAGACGACCCAGCACATGATTGAGGACCTGTTCGGCCCGATGTTCGACGGCGACCGGACCCCCTTCGTCGATCCGCCCACGGCCGCGTATGCCGCGGCAAGGCTGTCCCTCAAGATCGGGCCGGCAGCGGACTCCCTCCTCGACGCTGCCCTCGTCCATCTTCGGGCCTTGGGGACCGTGCGGGTCGTGGACGGCGGCGTCCTGCCGGTCTGCCTGCATCCCTTCGAGACGGGTACCGAGGGAAGCGCGCTCATGCGACCACTCCTGGACGACACGTTGTCGAGCTCCTTGGTCCGTCTCAAGGAGTTGACCGTCTCCGCAATCGCGGTGGAGATGTCTCCGTCGCGGGCGAAGGCGCTCCCGCACGAGTTCGTCGTCTACGACCCGACGATGTGCGGGTGGTTTCTGCTGGCTTTGGAAGAGCTCGCAATGGCCTGCCGTGCCCACGGTCGCGCCCGCGACGCGGCGTGGGCCGAAGTGACCGCGGACGCCGTGGCCGATGCCGTGGCAACCCATCTGTGGTGGGAAGAGGGGCAGATCTTCGTCGCCTATGACCTGGTCGGTGACCGCCAACTCCCGGGCGTCGGAGCGATGGGGCTGATTCCAGCGGCGGCGCGCCGGTTCGTCGACCGCGGCGTCGCCGCCGACGTCGCGGACCACCACCTTCACCCGGGCGCGCCCATGTGGGGCCCCATGGGCTTCGCGGCCGGGGTCGTGGTGCCAGGGGCCGGCGTCGCCCCGTTCGTCCAGTGGGACGGCAACGCGGTGTGGGGTGCGACGGTCTACTGGGCCCACCTGCTGGCGCTGCGTCTCGGCCGTCGCGATGCCGCCCGCACGCTGCGGGGAGGCCTCGAGGCACGGGTCCGCGCCCACGGCTTCCGCGAGTTCTACGACGCGTGGTCGGGTGAACCGGGTGGCGCCGGTGAGGAGTCGGGCTTCACCTGGCCGGCGCTGCTCCTCGAGATGGCCGCCAACGAGGATGGCGGACCGGCGGCGGACTGAGGCCAGCGCCGTCAGGTCAGATCGGCGCCGGCGCCGGCAGCGCGTTCGCGAACGGCAAACGTTCTTGAGGGGGACGTCGGTGACGGGATGACGGTGCCGAGCGGGCACGGCCGACCCGGGCCGAACGAGACCGGGGCGGCAGCACCCGGGTGGCGACACGGCGCACGTCGCGGCACGTCATTCTGATTCGAGCTCCACCACGCCATCCGCATGAGGCAACGAGCGAGGCAGGGTGAACGATACGGTGCGGGTCACTTCGAATCCGAGGGACCGGTAGAGACGCATGGCACCGTCGTTCGTGGCGGCGGCATGAAGGAACGGTTGCTCACCGCGTTGCCGAATCCCCACTGCGACAGCGCGTACGAACCGGGTTCCGAGTCCCTGGCCGCGGAAGCCTTCGTCGGTGCAGACGGCGCTGATTTCCGTCCATCCGGGGGGATGCAGCCTCTCGCCCGCCATGGCGATCAACGAGCCCTGGCGGCGCACGCCGACATAGGCCCCCATCTCGATCGTGCGGGCCAGGAACGGCCCAGGTCGCGTCCGGTCGATCAGGGCGAGCACGTCGGGTACATCGGCCGGTCCTAGGGTATGACGTCTGGATCGGGCTCCGCCATCAGGCGGGTGCCCTCCATCTGCACTCCCGCTATGACGCGCATGACCACCCAGGCTTCTGGGACTTGGTCAGGCTCGACAATCAGCACGGCAGGGTGACCCCCGAGGATCTCGCCGAGCGCCGACCACGCATGCCCGTCGAATGGGTCGGCCAACGCTCCGAACGGGCTCACGTCCCGCTGATACCGACCGGCACCCCCAATCTAGGCCCGAACCAGGTCGGCGAGGGCTGGGTGCGCCGACACCATCGAGTGCCAGATCGGATTGTCGAGTACGGGGGACCTGTTGTCGCTCTCGCTCAAGCCGCGATCCACTCTCGTATCAATAGCCCAATTTTCTTTCCCTCGGTGACACTCAGGGCGTCTCCCTTGAGGTGCTCGAGATCGAGGAGCACGCGAGGGCGAGGCCAATGGTGCCCCTTCGCGACCGGCCGCCAAATGACGTGCGTGCGGCCCACGACCGCCGCCCCGAGCCATGGCTCCGAGAATTATTCAGGCGAATCACTCAATGGTGAGACAACTGCAGCACTGTTTCCCGACGGACCACTACCTGGGCGTCAACACGCAGACAACATCTTCCTGATTCGCTTCAGTCGCGAACGAGGATCTTCGATATGAGTTTGTCGACGGGGAATCCCGCGACACGGGGCAACACGCTGATCCCCATCCGCGAACTTTTTGGTCGCCAGGCGGAGGGGGGAGTGAGTGGCGAAACCGATGTCCCGACCATGGTTCTGAACCAGGGAAGGAACATCGGTTATGTCTTCGCAAATTGGCTTGACCCGATCCGTCCGCCGGATTGTCGCCACGGGGTCCATCTTGGCCACGGGTCTGGGCGTCTTGATCGGCATCGGCCCGCTCAGCGGTCAGAGCGCCTCCGCGGCCACGGCCCAGACGTCTGTGGCGCCGTGCACCCCCACGTCGGATATCACCCCCTTCGCGTCCTGGGGTGACCATTCCGACTACTTCCTCGTGCCCAACGGGGACTTCGCGAACGGCAGCACCGACTGGGCTCTCAGCGGCGGCGCCTCCGTGGTCAACGGCGGCGAGCCGTACGGAGTGGTGGCAGGAGACTCGCACAGCCTCACGCTCCCCTTTGGTGCTCAGGCCGTCTCCGAGACGATGTGCGTGACCATCGGTGAGGAGGACATCCGCATGTTTGTCGACAACCCGGGTGTCAAGGGCTCGACCCTCCATGTGGAGGCATACGTCAAAAACCCCCTGACCGGTCTGACCCTGAGCACGGGGTTCGATCTGAACAGCAACACGATGCCGACCGGATGGGGTCCCACCCCGACCGTGACCATTCCCAACCTTTTGAGCGAGATCGATATTCTCCCCAACCTTTTGAGCGGGGTCCTCGCCCAGAACCTGACGCTTGTCTTCACCACGCAAGGCACGCCCGCGACTTGGAACATCGATGACGTCTTCGTCGATCCGTTCAAGTCGACCTAGGCACCAAGTCCCGAGCAGGTTCGCTCGGTCCATCCCCTCGGTGATCAGGCCGAGGGGATGGACCTCGTTGACACACCCGTCGGATCCGGGGCTGACACCCGAAGACCAGACCGACCTCCGATCCGTGGTCCATGAGGCTTCGATCATCGCGGACGCCCGTGGTCGGACAGCCGGTTCTTCGACGCCGCGCCAGCGCCGCCATGTGGAGTCGACGTTCGCCATCACTCTGGCCGCTGGCCTCCTGGCCTGGCTGTTTCTGACGGCGCCGACGATCCCGGTCGGAGCGCTCATCACCAGCGTCGCCGCCTTCACGGGCGCATCCTTGATCGAATTCGAGATCGGACCTGGCTCCGCGGTGCCAACGACCCCGGTGATGATCGTCTCCTTGTTCCTCCTCCCACCGGCCCTCGTCCCGGTCGCAGCCGTGCTCGGTCTGTTCAGCTCCTCCCTCATCCAGCGGCTGCATGACGAGTCCAGGCACGTCCGGCCCGCCGTCATGCTGAGCTCGAGCTTCTACACGGTCGGCCCGAGCCTGACCTTCGCCGCGGCGGGCATCACCGCAGCCCATCTTTCCGCATGGCCGATCTTCCTGGTTGCCTTCACGGCACAGATCGCCTGCGATGCCTTCTCAGCTTGGCTCTTGAACTGCTACCGCTTGCGTCTCCCGCTCCGCGCCCTCTTGACACCCTTGGGATTCGCGTATCTGGTTGACCTACTGCTCGCACCCCTCGGCTATGGCATCGCCTTTGCCTTCCCAGGGTCAGTCGCTGGTTTGTTCCTGCTCACTCCGTTGGTCTTTTTGCTCTTCATTTTGCAACGCGACCGGCGCCGGCAACTCGACCATGCGATCCTTCTGGCCACGCACGATCCACTCACCGGACTACCGAACCGGACACTCTTCCAGAGGCGCCTCGAAGAGGCGCTCAGCGGAGCACGGCGAGTCGCGGTACTGCTGATCGACCTGGACCGATTCAAAGAAGTGAACGATACGTTGGGCCATGCGCGCGGCGACGAGCTCCTTATTGAGGTGGGCCAGCGCCTCCGTGCGTCCCTCGCGCACTCAGACCTGGTCGCCCGCCTCGGTGGTGATGAATTCGCGCTCTACATCGAGGCGGTCGATGAGTCAGAGATCGTCCGTCGGGTTCAACCATTACTGACCGCCCTTCGGCGTCCGTTCTCCCTGGCTGGGGTGGACGTCGACCTCGAAGCCAGCATCGGCGTGGCGACCCCCGATGCACCAAACCTCGGAGCGATCGACCTCTTGCGCCGGGCCGACATCGCCATGTACGCCGCGAAGGGGGCGCATGAGAGCATCGCGTTCTACTGCCCAGACCTCGACCACCACAGCACGCAGCGGCTGGCACTCGCGGGACGGCTTCGCCGTGCCATTGACGAAGGGCAGCTCATCCTGCACTACCAGCCACAGATCGAGTTGACGACCGGTGCATTGGTGGGGCTCGAAGCACTGGTCCGGTGGCAAGAGCCCGATGGAACGATGGTGCCGCCGGACGACTTCATCTGGCTGGCTGAGCGTTCCGACCTCATCCATCCGCTGACCCGATTCGTGCTTGACCGAGCAATCACGGACGCAGCTCGCTGGTACCGAGATGGGTTGCCCCTCCGAGTTGCGGTGAACTTGTCAGCGCGAAACCTGTCCGAGGACGACCTCGTCGAAACGATCAAGATCCTGTTGGCAGAACGCGGCCTTCCGCCGCGTTACCTCGAGGTCGAGCTGACCGAGACCACCGTGATGGCCAACCCGGGCCGATCCGCCCAGGTCATGGGCCAGCTGAGCGAGTTCGGCGTGCTGGTCTGCATCGACGACTTTGGCACCGGGCACTCCTCCCTCTCCTACTTGACCACGCTCCCGGCACACCAACTGAAGATTGACCGCTCGTTCATCAGCGTGATGGAGATCGAGGCTTCAGCGGAAACGGTCGTTCGGGCCATTCTCGATCTGGCCCAAGCCCTCGGTCTGAGTGTCGTCGCCGAGGGTATCGAGACGGCAACGGCGGCCGACTCTCTGCGGAGGATGGGGTGCCCCACCGGACAGGGCTACTTCTACAGCCGGCCCATGCCAATGTGCGATCTGGACGGGTGGATCCATGACAGGCGCACGGGCCTCGTCACCGCACTGACCGGTTAACGCATCGGAGTCCAACACGGTGGGCCAAGAGCGAGAAGGCGTTACTCCCGACGATTGGCCGGTCGTGGAGCAATTGACCTGGTTCATCACGCGTCTCCACGCGGCCCCGTATGCGGCGTCTCGCGACAAATCGCGGACAACAAAATGGGTAGCCCGGCACTTTGGTCGATACGGGGAAGCAGTCGGACCAGTGACGCCTCTCTTCCCAACTCCTCCGGCCGGTTGGTCGTACGGGGCAAACGCGTTGCCAATCGGTGGCTTCGCGGTCGATCCTCCCCCAGATGTGACCAATTTTTCTAGCTCTGCCCTCTCGTCCTGCCGATCATTCGATAGGAGTGCGAATGCGGGGGCGCTTTCGACGCCCCGGCAGCATGCCCTGGTAACGGCTTGAGCAGGGGGCGGGGTTGTGTTGGAGAGATCTGAAACGAGAGGGGAGTCCCTTGGCCTCGTCGGCCGGGAAATGTACGTCGTGCAGATGACACGCGACGTCTCCGGCGTGATCACTTCGGTGGATGACGGAATCGTCGAGTTGCTCGGTTGGCTCCCCGAACAGTTGGTCGGATCACCCTCTACCAGCTTCATCCACCCCGCTGACCAGTCGGGGGCCGTCGCTGCATGGATGGACATGATTACCTCGCCCGGCCTGACCGGTATGTGGCGTGGGCGCTACAAGACGGCAGAGGGTTCGTGGAAGTGGGTGGAGACCGAGAATCGAGTCCACGACGGCGACGTCGCAGAGGTCATCACCTCCATGCAGGAAGTCAGCCCTGATGAGGCGAGCCTTGAGGAGCAGTTCCAAGCGCGTGAACAGCTTCTCAACCAACTCTCCGATGCACTGCCCGTCGGCGTCTTTCAAGTCGATCTCGAGGGGCGTATCACCCTGACCAACAAGAGCCTCCACCTGATCGTCGGCATCCCTCCGAAGGATTCCTTCAAAGCTCAAATGTCAACGGTCGTTCACGAAGATCGAGCACCCCTGGATGCTGCACTGGAGGCTGCCTTTGCGTGCCAATCGGTTGACGGTGTCGAGATACGTCTGAGCGCACCGACCGGAGAGTCTCCCCCGGTGGCCATGCAAGATCGCGTCTGCCTACTCAGTCTCCGCCCGCTCACAGACGGTTCTGGTGAAGTCAGCGGGGCCGTGGGGTGTCTCAGTGACGTGACCGATCGTGCGCGTCTCCATGAGGAGCTTGAGATCAAGGCGTCGATTGACGAGTTGACCGCCTGCTTCAACCGAGCAGCGACCATCGAGCTCGTAGACCGCACGATCAACGCGCGGCACGACGGACTGGGTCGTGCCGTCATCTTCGTCGACATTGACGGTCTGAAAACGGTGAACGACCGCTTCGGCCATGCCGCGGGTGACCTACTCATCATCGCCGCCGCCGACCAGATCAAGAGCGCGTTGCGCAGCGGGGACTTTGTCGGTCGCCTCGGCGGCGACGAGTTCCTGGTGATCTGCCCGAGGGTTCTCAGCGCGGCGAGGGCCATGGAGATCGCCAAGAGAGTTTCATCCGCCCTGACGACATCGGTGGGGATCGGCCCGGACTCGGTCGAGCTGAGGGCAAGTGTCGGCGTCGTATGGACCATGGAGGCACTCGACACCGACACCTTGATTGCGCGGGCCGACAACGCAATGTATGAATCAAAACGGTTGGGCCAGCATGGCGTCACGCTGTTTGCGGACGCCGCCCTGGAGAGTGGCGCGAGCGGTGCTGGTGCTCCGTGCTTGAAGCCCCGTGGCTGAGAGGCCCGTTCGTTCGGCGTCGCCTGCTGTGCCACCTCGCCACGTGGTGGTGAGCGCCGGCACCAGCGACCTCGGCTCGAGGCAGGGAGTGCTGAAGCGGTTGCCTCGGGTCAATCCCGTGGCGCTGGGCTACCTCATCGGCCCTCTTGCCCTCATGGTGATCCTTCTCCTCATGCACTTTGGCTTGGTCGTTCGTCGGCCTGCCTGGTTGTGGATCGCCGTCTTCGTCCTGGTGCCGACCACGAGCCTGGCGGTCGACTACCTCTGGCGGCGCCGGCCATCGGAAGCGTGGGTCAACGTTCTCGTTGCCCAGAACGCGGCGGCGGTGACGGTCGTCATCTACCTCACCGGCTGGGGACCCGTTCTGGTGCTGGCCTTTGCGTTTGTGGCTCTTGAGAACATCTCGCGCGACGGATCTCGCATCTGGCGCGTAACCGCGTTTTGGAGCCTCCTCGGCATCGCAGCCGGTCAGGCCGCCATCGGTGCGGGATGGGCACCATCGGTGCTCTCAACCTCACACGCCAACGCGTTGGCCTTCATGGGAGCCTTCATTCTGTTCTTCGTCATACGCATGGCGGGCGCCGTCATGGAGCAAAAGGAGACATCCGATTCCCACGCCATCCAGAGCGAGGATCGGTTTCGCTCGCTCATCCAGAATTCCTCCGATGTCACGATTGTGGTGAGCGAGGGGATCTTCACGTATGTGAGTCCGGCCGTCACTCCCATGTTGGGGTTCGAGCCGGGCGAGCTCATGGGCCGGCCCTCCTCCGAATTCATCCATGACGACGACCGAGAGCGAGTCAGTGCGCGCATCAGGTCGGACACGTCGATCGACTCGGAGGGTGTTGCCGTCCAATTTCGCATACGTGCCAAAGACGGCTCGTTCCGCCTCGTCGAGGCCGTGGTGGCAGACCAGCGCAACCGTTCCTCCGTGGGAGGGTTTGTGGCCAGTCTGCGGGACATCACGGAACGAACGAAGGCCGTTCGGGATCTCCAGCGCTCCCAAGAGAGCTTCCGAATCCTCTTCGAACAGCATCCCCACCCCATGTATGTCTATGACCTCGAGACGCTCCGCTTCCTCGAGGTCAACCGCTGCGCCACGGAGCGCTATGGATACACGCGAGCGGAGTTCCTCTCCATGACGATCGCCGACATCCGACCTGAAGAGGATGCCCGCACTTTGATGAACTACCTGCGCGTCGAGCGCCCGAGCCTGAACTACGCGGGGATCTGGCGTCATCGAACCAAGTCGGGCGAGATCATCGATGTGGAGATCACCACGCACACTCTTGAGTTCCGCGGTCGCGGCGGAGGCCTCGTGATGGCCCAAGACGTCACCGAGCGCGTCCGCCTCGAGCAGCAGCTCCGGGATCACGCGTTGCATGACCCTCTGACCGGACTACCCAACCGTTCCTTGCTCCTCGACCGGGTCGAGCGCCTGAACGCGCAGGCCAAGCGGTCAGGAAGTGGACTCATGGTGCTGTTCCTCAGTCTCGACAATCTCAAGCTGGTCAACGACACCTACGGTCATGAAGTCGGCGACGACCTCATCCGTCGCGTCGGGGAACGACTCGTCGAGTCGGTCACCGAGGCCGACACGGTGGGCTACGTCGACGGACACGAGTTCGTCGTCTTGGCTGTTCCAGCAATCGGCGCCACGCCACGAACGATGGCCGGTCGGGTTCTTGATCTCGTCGGGTCCGAGCCATTCGACGTGGACGGGCACAAGTTGAGCGTGGTCCCCAGCGTCGGGATCGTCGTCAGGACCGCAGATGAGGGTGGGGATCTCCTCCAGAACGCTGCCACGGCTCTGAACCTGGCCAAGGCCGAGGGAGGTAATCGCTACGTCGTGTTCGCCCTAGAGATGCAAACGGCCGTCGATGAGCGGATCCGGCTGACAAGAGACCTGCGTGAAGCACTCGGCGCCGGGCAGCTGGTGAACTTCTACCAGCCAGTCGTCGGGCTGAAAGATCTGAGAATCGTCGGTGTGGAGGCCCTGGTCCGCTGGCGCCATCCCACACTCGGGCTAATCCCCCCGGCGCGGTTCATTCCTCTGGCCGAAGAGACAGGCATGATCAGAGGGATCGGAAAGTCCGTGATTCACCAGGCATGCGAGCAGGCAAGTCAGTGGCACCGCCAACAGAAGGACCTGACGGTCTCCGTCAACGTCAGTGTCTTTCAGCTCCGAACGGACGAATTCATTTCCGACGTCCGCGACGCACTCGAATTCAGCGGCCTGAACCCCGCACGCTTGGTTCTCGAGGTCACAGAGAGCATATTGATCAATAATCCGGAGACCGCGCTCAGACGATTGAGAGCACTCAAGGGGCTCGGAGTGCGCCTGGCCATCGACGACTTCGGGACGGGATACTCATCGCTCAGCTACCTGCGGCAATTTCCCTTCGACATCTTGAAAATTGACCACTCTTTCATTGGGTCGATGGCTGACTCTCCACAAGCCGCCACAATGGTGCGCACCATGATTGAGCTCGGCCGGCGCCTGAAGCTCGAGGTCGTCGCCGAGGGTGTGGAGAACGAGCAGCAGCTCGATCTCCTCAGACGACTGCACTGCCACTACGTCCAGGGTTACCGCTTCTGGCAGCCCATCGATGCCGATGCCATGACCTCGCTATTGAGCGAGTGGCCCCACAGGGGAGCCCTAGAGCCGCAAGGCGGCCCGGCGACGATCTCTCGTCGAGCAAGGCTCCGAAGATCCTCCAGCGCAGTGGTTACCGCGACGACACCGGAGATCCCGCACACGGTGCCTTCAGCTCCAGGGGAATCAACCGAGCCTCATCAGCGCCCGGGAAGGAGCGCCCGGGCGTCCTAGGGGATATGACCGTTGTGCTCCGGCCTCGCGATTGCACCTCCTCCGGCACCCTCGTTCCAGCGCGGCCGAGAACTGAGCGAGGCGGGCTCCATCGCAAAGGTCGTTCTTGCTGACAGAACGCAAGCTGTGGGGCTGAGGGGGCGCCTTCTCAGCGACGAGCCAGACGCGGCCGCTCTCCGTAGTGATGGGCGTGCAGTTGAGTTCAAAGTGGTGGTACAGCGTGGAGTCGTCAGCCTGGGAGAGCTCATCGCCCTGCATCTCGAGATCAGGTGCAGTTCGCACCTGGTCCTTCGTTACCGCCACCTGTAGCTCATCGGGACCGATTTGGATTCCGCCCAGCGGCACGAAGGTCAGGTGCCGATGGACAAAGCCCTCCTTCACCGTTGCGAACTGTGGCACGTCGGTTTCGACATGGGCGTCTCCGGGGTCATCCGTCATATCGGCACCCCTCTTCCCCCCGGAGTCAGTTTACTGAGCGCGTCTTGACCCCGACCCGGCCTGTAGGGGCCCGCTCGCATGCCGGCCTACCCAAAATCGACCGGTAGCACGGGGAACAATTCGAGTGATCTCCGTGCCGAATTGTCTCGCTCCCGTTGAGCGGTCCGGCAGGTCCGGGTGGGCCGGCATCACTGCCATCAGGTCGAGCGTTGGGTACATTTGGTGCCGAGTGTCACATCGAAAACCCGTTGAGTCAGTCGATCCGGAAGGGCGACCCGGACGCCCCTACCCGTCCTTGAGCCTGCTTCAGACTCATGGCTCTACCTGGGATGATGCAGCCCACCCTCGCCTGCCGGGCAAGGAATCGTGATCTCGCCGGGCAACGAGCCGGTGGCCAGAAACCGGGGCCGAATAGGAGAGTGCCTCGAAAAGCGCAATACCGGGGAATCCCCAGAGTTCTCCTCAACGGAGGAATCAAGCAGTACGACGGGGGAGGAACAATGACCAACGACCTGAGGGTTGCTGAGCAGCTAGTCGAGCATTTAATCGCCGAAACAAACCGCAACCACGAAGACGTGTGGCGATACGAGCTGACGAGCCGGGTGGACAACATTGAGGTGGCGTCCGAGGGGGAGATGCGCACGCTTCGCATCCACCCCTGCTGGCTGCGCTACGTCGTTTCGCAGGGTGACTTCAAATTCTGCGTCGCCGACGAGATCAATGCTTGGTACCTGTTAGCGCAGCTTGTAGATGAGATGTCGCCCGTGGCCTGAAGGGTCCGTTCGGGGGGGCCAGTGTGGCTCTCCTCGAGGCCGGGCCTCCTTGATCCAACGGCCCCGCGCTTAATCCGATTGCAGGGGGTCCACGGAACCACAACTCCAGCGACCGGGTGCAAGAGTCGTCCGTGAAGTACCAGTTCGAGACCATCCGCCGAGGTTGTCGCTCGTCTTGGTCCTACGAAGTCCCGGTCAAACCGTTGCCGCTCGTGGCATCGTGTTGCACGGTGTCGCAAATGGCCGTTGAAGGTTGGTGTGCCGGACATTCATTGCGGCAAGCTGAGGAGGGGCGCGACACGATGCAACGCACTTGTTGGGACCGAAAGTTCTCCTCTCCCAAACCATGACGGATGCCAAAAGGGCGTGCGCCGGCGCACGATTGCAGGCCCGATCACTTCCGGCGCGAGTGCGGCTGCCTCCTTGGACGACCGACGTCGAGCTGGATGGGCTTGAGGTCGGCGCGCTCCTTGTGCAGATCCACCCGTATCCAGTGAACGCGGTGACGTCAGGACGCGGAAGCGAAGGGAAGTTTCTCGTGAACCGCGAGCTCCGCCATGTCGGCCGCCGCCGTTCCGGCCACCCACCCCGCCATATCCGTGAGCGAGAAGTTCAGCTCTCCCAGCTCGCCGAACAGAGTCCCGACAGCGGCATCGAGCTGTTCCTCCCGGCGGGCCAGCACCGGCAGTAGGCGGTTGCCCAAGGCTTCATGGGCCACCACGGTCGCGGCATCGTTGGCTTCACGAAGGCGAGAACCGATCCTCCCTGCATAGGCCACGAAGAACGATCGGCGGTACGACGGCTTCCGAGAGCGCCGGCCGGACGCCGGATCGTTCCCGAGAGCCGTGATGCGCCGCGTCGCCTGCACGAGCAAGGACGTGAAGAGCAGGTCCGTCGCGTCGAGGTCCTCGGGATGCCCGACCAGGGTGGAGTAACCGAATTCCGGATCGACAACGGCCCGGCATCGGTTCGCGCTGGCCACGTTGGCCAGCAGGAGCGCCTTTGCCTCGAGATACGGGTCCTCGAGCCATACGCGGCGTGCCTCGACCTGCGGTGGGTCATCGCCTTCGGCGTCCGCATCCACCATCGTACGATCGATGCAATAGCGGGTCATCAGCTCCTGCGCCTTGGCCATGAAGGCGTCGGCTTCTTCGGCAAAGTCGCTCGACTCAGCCTTCGACAGCAACCCCCGGATGCGGGTGAACACCCGCTCCTCCTCGTGTGAGCGAACGCTCCTGCTCCTCGATCTGACACTGCCGAGATCGGGGAGGACGGGGAGATGCTCGAGGACGGAAAGCGCGGCGATGGCCCCCGAGAGGTCAGCCTTCCAGCTCGAGGATGCGGGGTCGAGTTTCCGCACGCTCTTCGCCCGCCCAGGCGCGGACACGGGGCCGCCATCGCGGGGTTGTCGGGGCGTCACCTCCGCGAGTGGGCCCGCGACGATGGACGCAGCCGTAGCTCCGGCCCGACGGCGGACGATACGGACGATCTCATCGGGCACCCAGCCGGAGTCGAGCACTCCCGCGATGTCGCTCTGCAGCAATGAGTCAAGCCGGCGGGCCACCAGTTCCCGACCGCGCTCAAGGCCGATCCCCTGAGCCAGCGCGTCGATGAGGGATTGCAGCTGTGTGCCATCCCCGAGGCTCTCGCAGCCGGCGTGCGCCGCCGCCAAGATCCGTCCGTCGGCCATCTCGTCCGTACCGGCCGTACCCCACCAGCCCCGAGCGCCCGGATGGACATCCTGCCCGCTCGCTCGGTCCCGCTGCTGCTTGCGCCGCTTCGACTGCTTCATGCGGCGGCGCTCTCTGTTCTTGGTCCCCATCAGCAGATAATGCCGGGACGCTGTCTACACGCGCGGTGGACAGCGCCTGGCCTGGATCGTGGCGCCCAGCCACGGCGCCGAGCCGGTCATCGATTGTCATCTCGACCATGAAAGGGAACGGTCGGGCGATTCGACGGGAACCGCACGAACGCGGATCGTGCGATCACGGCTCCGGGGCCCACATCGGTGCGTTTACGCGGCGGACCAGGCTCGACTCGATGGGCACGGTGGGCGATGGTAATCTATTGGTATGCGAGCCACCATTGATAAGGCAGGTAGACTGGTTATTCCGAAACCATTCCGCGACCGACTTGGGTTGGTACCCGGAGAGGTTGAAGTAGCTGCCGACGGCAATGCGCTGAGGGTCGAACCCCTGGCCAGTGAGGAGTTACAAGAGGAGGACGGGCGTCTGGTTATCGCCGCCGCGGGAGTTCACATCAATGACGACTCCGTTCGGTCATTTCGTGACTCCGAGCAGAAGTGACCTCGCGAGTCCTGTTGGTTGACACCAGCGTCGCCGTTGCCCTGACTGTCACCGATCACGAACACCACTCCGCGACGGTCAACGCAATCGGTCGTCGCCCACTCGGGCTTTCGGGACACGCTGCTTTTGAGACCTTCTCGGTCCTTACTCGCTTGCCCCCGCCGATTCGTCGCACGCCAGGTACCGTCCTCCACCTTCTCAGCCGAAACTTTCCTGAGTCGCGCTTTCTCAGCGCACAGGCGGCAGGAGATCTGCTGGATCGATTGAACCAAACTGGAATTGCAGGGGGCGCGGTGTACGACGCGCTTGTGGCATCCGCCTCCCTTGAACATCAGCTTCCTCTGGCCACTCGTGATCGACGTGCCATAGAGACCTACCGCGCACTCGGTGTCGAACTCGAGATACTGGTCTGATCAGCTGGCTGGGTCTGCCCAACCACTGCCGAGCAGAGAACGAACGCTGCTTTGCGGTGGGTGGCCCTTTGGCAATGCGGTGGGCAATGTGGTGGGCCGCCCGGGTCTCGATCCCGGCACCTTGGGATTAAAAGTCCCCTGCTCTTCCGGATGAGCTAGCGGCCCCGGGTGCAACATAATGGAGTCGCCAGCCCATGCCGTGCGGGTGGCGGGGCATACCCGCAGGGGGCACGGATGTCCTTCAACTAAGCGGAGCCGGCATCGCGATCACCTGCACCCGGGGCAGCCGTGGCGTCGGCGTCGAACCGGTGCCGGAAGGTAAAGGCCGTGGCGGTCGGTCCGTTGGACCTGAGACACTCCAGGCGGGCGATGGCGTCCTCGACCGTCGGCGTCGTGCTCTCGGGGATCCACCACAGGCACAGCATCGGTCCGGAGGGCACCTCGAAGAACTCGCGCCGCCGGTGTAGGAGCTCCACGTGTCCCGACCGGTGCGTGAAGTCGGCGAGAGCTTCGATCGACTCCCACACCGTCAGGTTCACGATCCCGAGATCGTCGCCGAACGGCTTGATGCCGGTGGCGTTCCCGCTCTCGTCCTGCAGGCGCCACACGTAGCCCGCGCTGGCCTCGGCCAAGGCGTTGATCCGATCGAGATTCAGCCGGAAGTCGTCGATCAGAGGGTCGTCCATCGGAGCCCGGAGGCGGGCCACGTTGAGCTGGGCCAGGTGCATCGGGTCCGACCGAGCCGACTGACGGTGTCAGCCAATGTCGGCCAGCTTCGGCACCACCGGCCCCCACGTCTCCTCGAGCCACCTGGACGGCTCAGGCCCGGTGGACCGGATGACGATCGTCTGCGCGCCCGCAGCCGACATGGCCTTTGCCTCTCGCAATATGGCGTCGGCTCCCGCGTCCTCCGGCACCATGGTGAGGGCGGTCACCTCCACCTCGGCCGGATCGCGCCCGACGTCGTCGCAATGGCGCCGCAGGACCTCGACCTTGTGCGCCACCGTCGCAGCATCCCCGATCACGTTGCAGAGGTCCGCGTAGGCGGCCACGATGCGGAGCGTCTTTCGCTCTCCCCCGCCTCCGACGAGCACCCGCGGCCGGGGCGAGCTGACCGGCCTCGGGGAGCACAGCGTCTCGGCGAGTTGGTAGTGCGTGCCCTCGTACGGACCGTTGTCGTCGCTCCACATCTGGAAGCAGACCTGCAACGTCTCCTCCAGTCGCTCGTACCGCTCACGCAGTGGAGGGAACGGGACTCCGAGCCCCCGGTGCTCGCGCTCGTACCAGGCCGCACCCAGACCCAGCTCAGCCCGCCCACCCGAGAGGACATCGAGGGTGGTCACGGTCTTGGCCAGCAGCCCGGGGTGGCGGTACGTCACACCGCCGACCAGCATGCGGAAGCGCAGCCGCTCCGTCTTGGCCGCGGCGAACGACAAGGTCGTATAGCCCTCCAGCATCGGCTCCTCAGCCGGCCAGAGCATCTCCATCTGGAACCAGTGATCCATGACCGACAGGGTCCGCACCCCGATGTCCTCCGCCGTTTGTGCCAGCGAGGCGAACGTGGGACCGATTGCTTCAGGACCACCCGGCCAGGTGAAGCGCGGTACGTGGATGTCGAGGTACATAAGCCGTCCTCCGGTTCCCGGCGAGGGTAGCGCGTGGCCCGCCGGCCCGACCGAGCGAGCGGGTACTGTCGGTCGGTCATGAGCCCGGTCATCGAAGTTCCCGGCGCCAACCAGGCGCGCATCCCATGTCACCCCGACGGGTGCGCGCCGTGACGTTGACCGCCCTCGGACGCCGGGCCCGCGGAGTCGGCGCCACCCTGCAGTCGCTGACCGGGCGCCCCTGTACCCTGCCCGCCCTACTGACGGGTACCCGTGACTGCGCGGCCAGGGTCCTCGGCGCCTTCCGCTCGGGCCTCGTACGGGGACCGCTCGGGCAGCTGGTGGCACCTGGACGCCAGGTCACCATCCCACCAACGAGCAGCGCGGCGCACCAGCGGCTCGGCGGGGACGCCCCCTACGATGCGCCGGTGAACCCATCGGTGCAGGAAATCGCGAGCATGACCGACCCGGTCCTCCGCAACCTGCACATCACCCAGCGTTACCACGAGCTCGCCATCGGTCTGCGCGACGCCGGAGCCGGGGAAGACGCCACCTGGTGCGCCTTCGCCGTGTGGGCGTCGAAGACGGCGGGGGCGACCATCCGCGGGGAGGTGCTACCGGCGCGGGTCAGACAGCTGCTTGTCGACAACGAAGCCACCCAGGACCTCCTGCACCGGTTCAATCACGGGGTCGCGGCCTGGGCCGCCGAGCACCTGGCGCACGACCACCTGGTTCGCGCCGTCGACGTGGTGACGACCGATGTCGCCAAATCAATTGCCGACGGGAACGTGCTTGTCTTCGCCGAGCTGGCCCCCCTCTTCACTGAGCTGCTCGAGGCCGACACCCAGAGCGCCGCCGCCACGTCGGAGGCGCTGTCGGCCGCCCTGGCCCGGGTCGGCGCCGACGTCGACGGGACCGCCGTGGTGGGGGCATTCTCCGCCTACGGGCAGGCCCTCGGCCAGCCCGACGACCGGGCTGCGCTGGTGCTCCAAGCCAACACACTGGCCGTGTCGCACGAACAGCAGCGCCTGCAGCCGGCGATCAGCTCGGCCTTGGATGCGGCCATCTCCGACACCCTCAAGAGAGTGATTGACAACGACGTGGTCGGTCACGTCCCTACGCCGGAGGCACGACGAGCACTCGACGAGCTGACCGGCCAGGTCTGCCAGATCCTCGACACCGCCTGGGACACGGCGCTCACCGAGTCCATCATGCAACTGGTCACCGCGAGCGAGACGCTGGACCTCCGACGTGACGTGCCCCCGCTGCCGGACGGCATGTTCCCGCCGGCGTTGCGCGACCTTCCGAGTGCGGCGGCTGCCGTCGTCGCGGAGTGGGATAAGACGAGGGGGACCGGAGCTCCGTCCGGCGCCCATGACTGGGCGAAGCTCGACGAGCGCATGAACTACATCGTCAATCTGTTCCGCTCGCGCCAACGCGACCCGAGTCTGTTCAATCCTCCGTTCTCCGACGCCCAGCTGGCCGTCCTGGCTACGGGGACCCTGCCGCGGGGCCCGCTGTAGGAGGCAAGTTCCAACGCGCCGCGAGCGAGGTCGGCACCGCGAAAGACGGCCGGTCCCCGTAGCGCTCGCCCCGCACGGCGAGCGACAGCATGCCGAAGCCGATGCGGTTGGAAAGCTCGGCGAGGAAGCGGCGGTGCAGCCGCTCCAACGAGAGGAGGCGGGTGACGTCGGCCAAGGGCTCGAAGAGCACACGGGTCCAGTCCGCCTTCGGGATCCCCAGCAGGTCCGCCGTGTGGTCCCCCACGTAGAAGCGCACCGTGGTGGCCGGCAGGCCGCGCAGTCCCGGGGGAGCGAGCCGTGTGCCTTGGTCGAGGAGCGCCGCCATGAGCGCGTGCCCGGCCTCGCTCGAACCGAACTGGCGGCGGCGGGTAATCGGCATCAGAACCGTGGTCTGGGCGCGGGTCAGTGGAAGCAGATCCGGCCGGACGCCGAGGTAGTACCCGACCAGCGACCAGGCATGGAGATAGTCGTCGGCCTCTTGGTCTGTGTAGACGACACCGGTGCGGTCGAATACCTCGAACACGATCTCGGTGAAGGTCAGGAGGGTCTCGAGCAGGTCTTCCTGGTTGATGGGAACACCCCACGCCGGGTCCCAGTGCACCCGAGGATCGTTGTGGATGAGCCAGCGGACCGCTGCGTGCATCAGCCGGACGTGTCGCACGTCGGCAAAGCCACGCGCACCGAACTCGAGGCCGCCTGACTCCATGACGTCGAGGTGGAATTGCGCGGTCTCGTTCAGTCGGCGCTTGGCGTCCGTCTCGAGCCGCGCCGTCAGGCCGAGCACCTGGACGCCGCGCCGGCAGGCATACGCCGACGGGAGTGCGGCCGCGTACAGGCCGGTGAACACGTGGGAGCCCCAGCGGGCAAAACACTCCTGACCGGCGGCGACCCGGGCGGGCTCGGCCCACTCCGGTGCGTCGTCCTTCTGGTCGAGGTACGCCTGGAGGACCGGGTCGGACACCTCGTTCTGCTGCACCACCAGCGCGCGGAAGGCGGACGTCGAGTCCCCCGTGCCCTCGAACAACGTGGAGACGACGGCATCGGCCTCCGGGTCCGCCTGGCCGCGCAGGCTGTCAAGCAGCTCGTCGCTCCACTCGGTGCCCGTCATCGCTCTCCCAGGAAGCCAATGGCGTCGTCGAGGCAGCGGCTCGGGCCCCCGACAGCGACCTCGCGCGGCGCAGGCGCGCAGTTCGTCACGAATCCCACCGGGCGCTCCCGGTAGGCGTGCCCAGTCGGTGAGCGCGCGCAGTTCCAACAGGCGCGAGCCCTGTTCCCGCGCCAGTCGGACGGCGGCCTGGTAGTCCGCGGCCGCCTCGGCGGTCCGCCCCGTCCAGAAATGGCGGCCCCCGCGCACCCGGAGGATCTCGGGCTCGCAGAATCGCTCGCCGGTAGCGCGTGCGGTGGCCAAGGCGTCCGACACGAGCGCGAGGGCGCGCTCGTCCTCCACGCGCCGGTCGTCGGCCAGGAGCATCTTGAAGTAGGGACCGAGGAGCGGCCCGGGAAGCTCGGGCTCCTCGATGCCCTCGCCCGCCCACCACTGGAGCGACCGCGCCCACTGCCGCCACTGCCTGGTGCTGACTTCGTCGGCCACGTGCAGCGCTTCACCGGCCAGCTTGACCACGGCCTCCCGCTCGCCGTCGAGCTGCGCCATGATGGCGGCGGTCACGGCGGCCACCGCCTGGGCCTGGGGCACCTGTCGCTCGGTGGTGCAATGCAGGACGTCGTCCGCGATCCGCCACGCCTCGGTGGCAGCGCCGCTGAGCCAGCAGGCCAATGCGGTGGCGCTGCGGGGCGCGGCTAGCGCCATCAGCTCGACCGACCGCATCGGAGGCAGCTCGCGCAGGCTCGCCTCGAGCGGCAACCCGCTCGAGGCGTAGGACCCACGGATCTGCGCCAAGCCTTCGCGGACCATCCCCTGCCAAATCCGCGTCGTGGCCTCGTAGGTCGAGATCAGTTGGAGCGCCCAGTCGTCGCCCAGCGCCTCGGCCTCCATCCGCGCCTCGACCAAGATCCTGTTGATGGTCTGGTACTCGGCGCTGGCCTGCCACCACGGGACGAGAACCATGTAGTTGCGCAGCAGGGTGGAACGGTCACCCAGCCGCCGCGCCAGTTCCTCGACGCGGCGCGATTCCTCCAGCGCTTCGGGCGCACTCTGGTCGACTGCGGTCACACACATGACCAGGCGGCTGCGGGACTTCAGCTCGGTAGCGTCCCGCTCCTCCTCGGGCAACTGGCCCACGAGCGCCAGCACCTCGCGCTCGTGGGCGGCCGCCTCCCGGAAGCGGGCGTTCTGGCGGGCGGTGCGGGCCGCCTCCTTCCAGAGCGGGACGGCCTCCGTCGCCCGCCCGGCCGCACCGAGGTGGAAAGCGGCGATCTCGGGGTGCACCCGCGATCGTCCGCTCGACACGAGCATGTCGCCGACGGCGCCGTGCACCCGTACCCGGTCGGCTCGCAGCACGGACCGGTACGACGCCTCGTGGAAGAGCGCGTGACGGAACTGCAGCTCCTCCCGCTTGAAGGTCGGCTCTATGACGGCGTGCTCGATCAGCCGGTGCAGATCGGCGTCGAGGCTCGAATTGTCGAGATCGGTGGCGGCCGCCAACAGCTCCCGGTCGAAGGTGCGCCCGATCACCGCCGCCGCCTGTGCGACACGCTTGGCCTCGCCGAGGCGGTCGAGGCGGGCCGTGATCACCTCGGACAGCGTCGTGGGCAGCGAGCCATCCGAAGCGACACCCACGTCGGACAGTCCCCGGGCGAGCTCCTCGAGGAACAGTGGGACACCATCGGCCCGGAGCACGAGCGCGTCGCGCACATCAGGCTTGAGGTCCGCTGCCTCGGGTAGACCGTCGAGCATGTCGCGGGTGTCGTCGGCACTGAGGCGGTCCAACGTGAGCTGGGCGTCCGGAATGACGCTCGGGTCGTCGGCGATCTCGGGGCGCGCGCTCATGAGCACCAGGATGGGGGCGCCGGCGCGGGCGATCACGTGGACGGCCTCAATGGTGCTGGGGTCGGCCCAGTGCGTGTCCTCGACGACGAGGAGGAGCGGACCTGAGCTGGTGGCCAGGTCCTGGGCCCACTCGGACGCCTCCTGTGGCGTGGCGGGGACCCGTCCCATGACGTCGCCGAACGGCTGCAGCGGACTGAGCGAGCCGCGGCGGCTGCAGACGATGGTGCGTACGGCGTGACCGCGCTCCTGGAGCTGCGCGCTGAACTCCAGGAGGAGGCGTGACTTGCCGATCCCCGGCTCACCCGAGATCAGGGCCAGGCGGCCGCGCCCGCCCTCCACATAGCCCCAGTGCGCCGCAAGCCAGGTCGAGGCCCGGGTGCGCGGCACGAACGCCGTCAGCGGACGGGCCTCGAGCCGGTTGCGGGCGGCGCTCCGTCGCAGGACGAGGAAGGCCGGCACGGGCTCGCCGATACCCTTCAACGTCAACGTCCCCAGGGTCTCCAGCTCGAAGTACCCCCTCACGAGAGCCGCGGTGGCGCCGCTGATCACGATCTGGCCGGGCGCGCCGACCGCCTGCAACCGAGCCGCCAAGTTCGGCACCTGTCCCCACAAATCCGGCAGGCGTTCGGGCCCACCCGCCGTCACCGCGGCGACGAGCACCTCACCCGTGTGGATGCCGGCGCGGGCCTGGAGGTCGCCGATGCCCAGGTCCGGTGACAGTTCGGCGCCGAGGCGCACGATGTCCTCGACAATGGCCAGCCCGGCCGACAGCGCGTCCCGGCTGGCGGACTCCAGCGCCTCGGGGTATCCGAAGTAGGCCAGCGCGCCGTCGCCCTGGAACTGGGCGACCACCCCGCCGTGACCGGTGACGATGGCGGCGACCCGATGCTGGTAGGCGTTGAGCACGTCGTGCCAGTCCTCGGGATCGAGCACCGATGCCAGCTCGGTCGACCCCACCAGGTCGGTGAACATGACGGTCAGCTGGCGACGCTCGGAACCCTCGGGTGTCACCGTCACGACGCTCGTTCCTCCACGCGGCGCGGCGCACCGCCTGCTGTCCCCCTGGAGAGCTGGCGCACGACGCAAATCTACGTCTGCCCAGGCAAGAGCGATAGTCCCATCGGGGGGGCATCCCATGAGTCGGTCGAGAGGCGGCCACGGTCCCTGCGCCGGCGGATCCAGCTCCGTAGGCTGCCACTATGCACCCACGACGTCGCAAGCTGGCCGCGGCCGGCTTCGTGGCCGTGCTCGCGGCGATGCCGATGACGCTCGGCGCCCTCGAGGCCGGGGCGTGGGCCCAGGCCACCACGACCACCACCGCGACGCCCACGACCACCGCTCCGACGACCACGACCACGACGCCCCCCACGACCGCCTCGACCACCACGACGACGACGTCACCGACCACGACCACGACCCGCCCCCACCCGACCACCACGACAACCCAGCACCCGACAACCACCTCGACCAAGGCGGCGGCTTCCTCGACCAGCTCCACGCCGTGGGGATGGATCCTGCTGGCCGTCGTCGTCGTCCTGGCCGCAGGCCTCGTCGCGCTGCTCATCGCCCGCTCGAAGCGCCAGGACAGGGAGGCCGACTGGCAGCGCTCGGTGCGGCCGGCCATCGCCGCGGCGGAGCTGGCCCGCGACCTCGTGGTCTCACAGACCGAGGCGGACGATCCGCAACGCCGGGCCAGCGTCGGCCTCCAGGTGGAGGAGGCGGTCGACGGGCTCGAGCGCTGCGCCGATTCCGCACCCGACGACATCACTCGGGGGATGTGCACGCGGTGTGCCGAGAGCTTGCGGGGTCTGGCCTTCGCCGTGGAGGCCGACCACCTGTTGCGCTCCGGCGGCGAGCACCCCACCGGAGAACAACTCGCCGCCGCCGACGCCGCCAGGCGGAACCGCGCCGCCGAGCTCGAAGGGGCGCTCATGGAGCTGAGGGCCGCGGTCATGCCACCCAGCCCGAGGTAGTCCCGCCGCCACCGGCGCGGTTTCGACAACGCGGTCGGGCGCGGCTTCACTGGTGGCTTGGCCGAGGAACGACGGGTTCGAGGAAACGGACTGTCCCTGTTCGTGACCGAGTGGGGCGAGCGCGGACGCCCGACGGTCGTGCTGCTCCACGGCTTCCCCGACACGAGCGCGGTGTGGGCACCGGTAGCCCGGAGCCTGTCGGCAAGCTTCCACGTCGTGGCCTACGACGTACGCGGCGCGGGACGATCCGACGTGCCTCGAACGCGCCGCGGCTACGCGCTGTCGCTGCTGATCGATGACCTGGCCGCGGTCCTCGACGCCACGAGCCAGGACGCGGGGGTCCACCTGGTGGCGCACGACTGGGGATCGATTCAGGGCTGGGAGGCCGTGACGACCAAGGGCCTGGACGATCGCTTCGCCAGCTACACCTCCATCTCCGGACCGCCGATCGAGCACGCCACACTGTGGGCCCGCCGCCACCACAAGCTGCGTCCCTCGGATCTCCGGCTCACCCTGCGCCAGGCGCGGCACTCGTGGTACATCGCGTACTTCCACCTCCCCTTTGCGCCCGAGCTCATGACGCGCAACCAGCGGGCGACGGCGCTCTGGGCCTCGAGGTTGCACCGCGCCGAGCATGTGCCGACTGACGACGAGTGGCCTGCGCCCACGTTCGGCGCCGACTTCGCGCACGGCGTCAACCTGTACCGGGCCAACATGCTGCCGCGGATGCGTCAACCCGAGGTGCGCCACACCGACGTGCCGGTCCAGCTCATCGTGCCGACCCGTGACCGCTACATCACGCCGGAACTGTTGGACGGGATCGAAGACTGGACGTCGTGCCTGTGGCGGCGCCCGGTCGACGCCGGCCACTGGCTCATCCGCTCCGACCCCGACCTGGTGGCCAGATGGGTGCGCGAGCTCGTGACCTTCATCGCCACGGGCGAGGAATCCGACGGGCTCGTCCGAAGCCGAGCGGCGCCAGCTACATCCTGACCGCACGACCGGCGCCAGCAGATGGTCCGTGGAGATCGCCGGGACCCTCCAACGGTGCCAACCCGTCCCTGGCCCGGGTGCCAGCACCACGGCTTTGATGCCTCCGACCTGGGACTCCTAAGAACACGCGCTACCGTACGTTTGGCATGGCGACCATCAGGGTGGTATTGGCGGAGGACAACGCGCTGTTGCGGGAGGGGATCTCGCGCATCATCGACGGGGAGGCCGAAATCGAGCTGGTTGGCCGCGCCGCCGACCTACCCCAGCTCCTCGAGCTCATTGAGGAGGAATCCCCTCAGGTCGTCGTGACGGACATCCGCATGCCACCCACCGGCACCGACGAGGGGATCCAGGCGGCCTCGTGGCTGCGAGAGCACAAGCCCGAGGTCGGGGTCGTCGTCCTGAGCCAGTACAAGACGCCGTCCTACGCCCTCGCCCTCCTCGAGACGGGGTCGGCCGGACGGGCCTACCTCCTCAAGGAGCAGGTGGCCGGGCCCGACGAGCTGGCGCAGGCGATCCGTGCCGTCGCGCAGGGCGGCTCAATGATCGACCCTCAGATCGTCGACGAGCTGATCGAGGCGAAGTCTTCACGCCGGAAGTCCGACCTCTCGTGGCTCACGCCTCGAGAATCGGAGATCCTGGGCGAAATGGCCAAGGGCAAGAGCAACGCCGCCATCGCCTCCTCGCTGCAGGTCTCTGAACGGGCGGTGGAGAAACACACCAATTCCATCTTCTCCAAGCTCGGGTTGACGGAGGAACCCGACGTCAACCGTCGCGTGAAGGCCGTGCTCGTCTACCTCAGCGACCCCGGGGGAGGATGACAGCACCACCGGGCTCGGCGTGGCACCACCACGGTCACCACCCCGGCCCCGTGCGAGAATGTGGAGGTGAACGAGCGCCTCCCGGTCCTCATTGTGGACGACCAAGCGCCGTTCCGGGCCGCCATGAAAGCCGTGCTCAGGCGCACGACCGAGTTCGAGTTGGTCGGCGAGGCCGCCAACGGGACCGAAGCGGTCTCCCTGGCCGATGAGCTCAACCCGGCGCTGGTCCTCATGGACATCAACATGCCGGAGATGAACGGCATCGACGCCACCCGCGCGCTGGTGTCCCGCCACCCGGGGGTCGTCGTCATCTTGTGCTCGACCTACGACGCCGGCGACCTGCCGCCCGAGGTGGCCACCAGCGGGGCCCGCGCCTACATGAACAAGGAGCACCTGGGTGCCGACACCCTGCGACGCCTGTGGGAGGACCGCGACACAGGGCAGTTCATGTCGGCCTAGCCGGCACGTCCCTCGTGCCTACACCAACGGGACGGACCCTCGAACCACAGAACCCTTGCCGATCTCGGACTCCCAACGCACCGTGCCGCCGATGGCGCCCAGCCGGTCGGCCATGTTGACGTACCCGTGTCCCCGCTGCGCCTTCTCGACGTCGAAGCCGGGACCGTCGTCGGTGACGCTGAACAGCAGGCCCCCGGACTCCTCCCACAGCCGGACTTGCACCCGCGCCTTGGACGCGTGCTTCGCAGCGTTCTGCAGGGCCTCGAGGCAGCAGAAGTAGACCGCCGCCTCCGTCTCGGCGGGGTAGCGGCCGATGCCTTCGGCCGCGATGTCGACCGGGAGCGGGTTCCGGTTGGCCGCAGCGCGCAGTGCTTCCACGAGGCCGCTGTCGACCAACAGCGGTGGGTAAATGCCATGGGCCAGCTCGCGCAGCTCCTGGATCGTCTCCTGCACCTCGCCGGCCAACTGGTCGAGCATCTCGAGACCGGCCTCCTGATCGTCGACGATGATGTCGCGAGTAAGGCGGAGGTTCACGGCCAGCGCCACCAGGTGTTGCTGTGCCCCGTCGTGCAGGTTGCGCTCGACCTTGCGGCGCTCGGCGTCGCCGCTGGCGACGATGCGCGCCCTGGACTCGCGCAGGGCGTCCGCCTGCTTTCGCACCTCGTCCAGGGTGGTCTGCAGGGCCGTGTCGAGCTGGGAGTTGTGGAGCGCCAGCCCCACCTGGCGGGCCAGGTCGGCCAACACGCGATCGTCGTCCTCTGAGAACGCGTTCGCCGCCGAGGTGTGCTGGACGACGATCAAGCCGAGCAGCTCACCGCCGTGACTGACGGGCGCCACGCGAACCTGTTCCTTCTCACGCCCGGCCAGCAAGCTCGGCAGCCAAATAGACGCCCACGCTGTCCCCGACACTCCGGCCCGCGTCACGACGGGACGCTCCCGGGGGGAGACGACGATTGACCCGGGCCCGAGATCCGGCACGGAGGCCGTGCGCTCCAGGACCTCTCCCGACCCGGTGTAGATCTCGGCGCTGGCCAGGGACATCGTCTTACGGAGCGACTCCGCCAGCTGCAGCAACAATTCGTCCATCGGGATGGCCCGCGTCATCCGGGTGCCGAAGGTACGAAGCACCTCGTCGGGAGCCTCCCTCGAGCCGTACACGAAGCGCGTGGAGGACTCGAGGAAGCGTGACCGCACCGGCACGAAGATGACGGCAGCCACCCCCGACGCAACGATGGACAACGCCAACGCCTCCTTGTCGCCGGTCGTGTTGGGCGCGTGGCCGAGGCCCAGAACCACGACGAGGTAGATCGCCGAGACCACGATGACGAACCCGAAGACCGCCAGCACCTGCACGAGTCCACGACTCGCATGGGGAGCGAGCTTCCGGCTCTCGTCGGCCAGCAGACTGAGTGGGACCAGGACCGTCGCCCCCGCCGTAACGGCCCCGAGCGCCTCCGGCCACCCGACCAGTAAGTGCAGCACGGTGACGATCAGAGCGACCGTGGCGGCCAGCGTCACCCCGATGCCGAACCACTCCATCCGCTCCCGATCGTGGCCCACCGACCCCATGTAACGGGCTCGCATGGGCCCGATGGCCAGTACGCCCGCGATGGTCCAACTGATGGTGCCGTCGACGAGAGTGAAGGGCCGGTTTGCCACCGCGAACCCCACGCCAATGCCGATAGCGGCCAGGTAGACAACGATCACGCCGGTACGCCGGAACGAATCGTGGAGACGTCCGTCGGGCAACGCCAGGAGGAAGTGGAACGAGATCGCCGTGACGAACACCGCCGCCACCGTCGCCACGTCCCGCGCGCTGCTGGGCGCATGGACCGCCGACGCTCGGCGACCCGCGGTGAGCGCCACCATGGCCACCAGCGCATCGAGGCCGGCCAGAAGGTGGTACGGGGAGATCGGTGACGCGGCCCGCTCCCGGGCATGGGTGTCCACCAGACCCACGAGCGCCCAGACGACCGTCAGCCCGAACGCGACACCGTCGACGGGGGCCAATCCGCCGGGCACGGTCGTGCGCAGGCCGATCACGACGCCGGCGATCGTGACGACCAAGATGACCACCTGCACGAGCCGGAACGGGCCGATGGTGACGGCGGGAGGCGCGGCCGCAGTCACGGCCGGAGGGTTGTCGACCCCCAGCTTCACGTCGCCTCCGATCGTCACCGGATACCCCCGCTCAAGACGGAACGGTTATGGAAAGCTCGACGTCCTCGTCGGCTTCGATCCTGCCGTCGCGCATGCGCACGATTCGGTCCGCCGCCGACGCCACCCCGGCGTCGTGCGTGACGAGAACGATGGTCTGGCCTCCGGCATGCAGGCGGCTCAGGAGTTCAATGACCTCCTGCCCCCCCTCCGAGTCCAGGGCGCCCGTGGGCTCGTCGGCCAAGAGGAGCGTCGGCTCGTTGGCCAGGGCCCGAGCAATGGCAAGCCGCTGGCGCTGACCTCCCGAGAGCATGCCCGGCACCGTCCCCGCCTTGTCTCCGATCCCTAAGAGGTCGAGCAGGTCGCGGGCACGCGTCTCGGCGGCCTTGCGCTTGCGACCGGCGATCACCGCGGGTAACGCCACGTTCTCGAGGACGGTCATCCCTTCCAAGAGGTTGAAGAACTGGAAGACGATGCCGATGTGGCGGCGACGAAGCTGCGACAACTCGTCCTCGGTCCGACCCGTGACCAGCTCGCCGGCCACCATGATCGTGCCTTCGTCGGCCACGTCGAGACCTGCGATCAGGTTCAAGAGCGTCGATTTCCCACAGCCCGAGGGACCCATCAGGGCGATGAAGTCCCCGGACGCGACGGTCAGACTGGCTCCGCGGAGTGCGCGCACCGGCGCGTTCTCCGCTTCGAACGTCTTGCGTACCTTGTCCACGACCAAGGCGTCCATGTCACGCTCCTTCCGGCGGCGCACAGGCTCCCTGCGCGCCGGCTACCAGTTTGTATGCGATTACGGGAGTCTCGCGGCCCTTGACGAGCTGAGGCGGCAGAGCCATGGTCGGCAAGGGTGCGTGCCACGCTTCGACCGTTCCCTCGGACACCACCGTCTCGCCCGCCTCCGCCAGCTGCTGGAGCCGCTGGGACATGTTCACCGTGTCCCCCACGAGGGTGTATTCGAGGCGCTCCTCAGACCCCAGGAGGGCCGCGGCAGCGTCGCCGGTGGAGAGACCGAGGCCCAACCCGAAGGCAGGAAGGCCCTCGTCGTGCCAACGCAGGTTGATGGCACCCTGCTTCTCGTGCATGGCCAATGCCGCCGCCACGGCCCGATCCGCGTGATCCTCCTGGGCAAAGGGTGCTCCGAAGACCGCCATGACGGCATCGCCCACGAACTGCATCACGGTGCCATTCTCCCCCAGAATCGCCTCGTTCATGGCGGCCCGGTGCACGTTCAGCTGCCCGGCCAGCTGACTCGGATCGGCGTGCTCGGCGATGCTCGAGTACGAACGGATGTCGCTCATGAGCACGGTCACGACGACCCGTTCCGTCTCCCCAATATGACGTCCGTCCCGCCGCAGCTTCTCCGCCAGGCCTCCAGGGAGCAGGCGTGAAAGGGTCTCCCCCTGTTCTTCCCGGTCGACGATGGCCTTGTGGAGGAGCCGTAGGCGCAACAGCGCCCCCTCGGTCCCGGCGGAGACGCCCTCGGCCAGCTTGACGAACACGGACTCCACCTCGGCGTCGACCGCCTCGGGCGGCAGTCCTCTCGCCACGGCGATGGCCTTGATCGGCTTGCCCTCGGCGACCATGCCGAGCAGCTCCTCCTCGGCCGGCGTCAGGCCGCCGTCGGAGGTGACCGGCCGGACCAGTGCGTCCACGATGGCCGGATCGAGCGCGTTGCCGCCGGTGGCCACGGCCCGGATGGCATCCACCAGCTGATCACCCTGGGCGATGTGGTCCTTCAGGAGGTAGCCATAGCCCGCCGAGCCCTCGGCCAGGAGGGACACCGCGTACTCGGGATCGTCGTACTGCGACAAGATGACGACCCCGGTCCCCGGGTGGCGCTTGCGCACCTCCTTGGCGGCGTCGATCCCTTCCCGATTGAATGACGGGGGCATCCGGATGTCCGTGACCAGGACCTGGGGAGCCAGGGAGGTGGCGCCCTGCACCACCTCGTCGTAGTCCGCCGCGACGCCGACGATCTCGAGGTCCTTGTGCCGCTCGATCAACGCACGCACGCCCTCCCGGACGATCAGATTGTCGTCGGCCAGGAGCACCGAGATCCTGCCCGGCCCGTGCGCGTCGTCGCTCATAACCTCTAGTTCTCACACACTCACCGGCTCAGGAACAGGGGGGGACCCTCCGATTCATGGGGGTGCTAGGCACACCCGGATATGCCTGTCACCACACTCGTCAACCGAGCTCCACCGGTCCACGCTGGCAGTATGAGCACTGACACACTGATCCGCCACGAAGGGGTGGTCACCTCGCTGTCGTGGATCCCCACCGAAGCGATCCAAGGCGCACAGCGCCTGGCCTTCGACTCGGGCATCACGCACTACGACCCGCCCCCGCCCGCTGAGGACATGGACCTGGCGGCCCTGCAGGAGGCCGACCGCTTCCGCTTCGCCAACGAGCTCCGTGCCTTCATCACCGTAGATGGAGCCGGCCGTGTCGTCGACTGCGGCTACCAAGGTGGAGGGGTCATGGGGTCGACCATGGTCAACCTCGGGGCCGTCAAGCACCGGTTCCAGGCCTTCCAGCTACCCGACATTCAACGGGAACCCGAACGAGGGGACGGATGGGTTCGCTTCGTCCAGACCTGTGGTGGCCGCACGGGCGTGCCCGCCCCGCGACGGGTGCGCCGCAAGCCGTTCATCCAATGGCAGGCACCCCTGGTCTGGACCACACTGTCGTTGACGCTCCACGCCGACGGACGATCCGAGTACGTACTCACGGGAGCCAGCCGGTTCCCGCGGCACTGGGTGTACGGAGCCGACAGACGTCTCTCGCACAAGTCCGGATTGACCGACTTCAAGGACTGGTACCGGGTGTCGTTCGGCAAGCACAGCCCGTGGGGGGACGAGGACTCCGAAGCACTCGTCTCCGCGGTCGAGTCTGCGCTCGAGACCTCACTCTCGGCGCAGCTCATGCAAGGCGGTGGCAAGCGGCGCATCGATAAATTCCCTGCCGGGACCATCCTCGTCAAGGAGGGCGAGCCGGGTCGAGAAGTCCTCCTCATCCTGGATGGGATCGTCCGGGTCGAGAAAGACGGCGAGCGTCTGGCTGAATACGGGCCCGGGGCTCTGCTCGGCGAGCGGGCGCACCTCGAGGGTGGTATCCGTACGTCCAGCAACATCGCCGTGACGCCGTGCCGGATCGCCATATTCGACGCTGGTCTGGTCGATCGCTCGCACCTGGAGGAGTTGTCAGCGGGCCATCGCCGCGAGGACAACGCGCGAGACTGAGTCGGTGCGTGTCACCTTCTGCGGGACGCGGGGGTCGACGCCCGCACCTGGCCCCGACTATGTGCTCTACGGCGGGCACACGTCATGTGTGGCGTTGGCCCACGACGAACCAGGCGCGGCCCCCACGCTGCTGCTCGATGCAGGCACGGGCATCCGGCGCCTGAAGGACATCTTGGGCGAGCGCCCCTTTCGGGGCACCGTCTTGCTGACCCACCTGCACTGGGACCACGTCCAGGGGCTCCCGTTCTTCAGCAGCGGCGACCGGGAGGGCTCCCGGGTGACGTTGCTGCTGCCAGCCGAGGACGCCTCCACCGTGGCCGAAACGCTACTGGCCCGCATGATGTCGCCGCCCTTCTTTCCGATCGAGCCGTCGCAGCTCCGAGGAGAGTGGCGTTTCGGCCTGGTCCCCTGTGACTCGTTCGACGCGGAGGGATTCACCGTTCTGGCCCGGGAAATACCGCACAAGGGCGGTCGGACGTTCGGCTTCCGAGTCAGCGACGGACGCTCGTCGGTGGCCTACCTGCCGGATCACTGCCCCACCGTGGCCGGGAACGGTCCCGAGGGTATCGGCGAGTACCACGAGGCGGCGCTGGAACTGGCGCGCGGCGTCGACCTACTGATTCACGACGCACATCTGAGGGCGGAAGAAGTGGCGGCCGAGGGATCGTTCGGGCACGCCGCGGCAGAGTACGCCGTCGGGCTCGGCGTCGCCGCCGGTGCCCGCCGGGTGGCCCTGTTCCACCACCGTCCGGAGCGCAATGACACCCAGGTCGACGAGACGCTGCGCCGGTTCGTCGACGGGCCCGTCCCGGTGATCGGGGCCGAAGAGGCTCGGACCCTGTCGCTATGAGTCGACCGTGAGGAAGGCGGACGCTGTCGTCGTCGGTGCCGGGCCCAACGGGCTCGTGGCCGCGGTCCTGCTCGCCCGCGCCGGCCTGGCGGTCGACGTCTTCGAGGCGGCCGACGAACCGGGGGGAGGGTGCCGCACGGCGGAGCTCACCGTGAGCGGGTTCCGTCACGACGTCTGTTCGGCCGTCCACCCCATGTTGGTGGCCTCACCCGCGTTCGCCGAGATCGACCTCGCCGGCCACGGCGTTCGGTTGCTGACGCCCGAGCTGGCCTTCGCCCACCCGCTCGACGGTGGACGCGCCGTCGCCGTCGGCCAGAGCGTCGACGCCGTCGCCGGTTCGCTCGGTGAGGACGGCCGGGCCTATGCCCGCATCTTCGCTCCCCTCGTGCGAGACCTCGACAAGTTCCTCCCTGCCTTCCTCGGTTCCATGCGCTCGCCTCCGGCTCACCCCGTGGCCGCCGCCGGCTTCGGGCTACGCGGCCTGGCCTCGGCTCGGCACATGGCGAGTCGCTTCCAGACCGACGAGGGTCGCGCGCTGGTGGCCGGGACGGCGGCCCACTCCATGCTGCCGCTGACCGCCCCCCTCTCCGGCGTGTTCCCCCGGCTGTTCACCGCGCTGGCCCATCGCTACGGCTGGCCGGTGGTGGAGGGTGGCAGCTGCGCCATCATCGATGCCCTGGTCGCCGAGCTCACTGAGCACGGCGGCCGGGTCGAGACGGACGTGCTGGTGAAGAGCCTGGGCGACCTGCCTCCGGCCGCCGCCACCGTGCTCGATGTGACGCCACGTCAGCTCGTCGCCATGGCCGGCGACCGCATCCCGTCGCGCTACCGCCGGTCGCTGGAGCGCTATCGCTACGGGCCGGGCGTCTGCAAGGTCGACTGGGCCTTGCGCGGACCGGTGCCATGGAGCGCGGATGCCTGCCGGCGGACCGTGACCGTCCACGTCGGGGGGACCTTCGAGGACATCGCCCGCAGCGAGGCGGACGTGAATGCCGGCCGGCACCCCGAGCGGCCCTACTGCCTGGTCACCCAACCCGGCGTCGTCGACCCCAGCCGCGCCCCGGAGGGGATGCAGACGCTGTGGGCCTACTGCCACGTCCCCAACGGGTCCGACGTCGACATGACCGACCGCATTGAGGCGCAGATCGAGCTGTTCGCACCGGGCTTCCGCGACCTGATCATCGCTCGCTCGACCTTCACCGCGGTCGATGAGGAGGAGCACAACCCAAGCTACGTCGGCGGCGACATCAACGTGGGCGCGGCCACGCTGCGCCAGATGGTGCTCCGCCCGACGCCGCGCTGGAACCCGTACCGCACGGCGCTGCCAGGCGTGTACCTCTGTTCGGCCGCCACGCCACCCGGCGGCGGCGTCCACGGCATGTGTGGCCATGGCGCGGCGCGGGCCGTCCTGCACGACCTCCGTCGACACGGGACCTGAGGGAAAGTCGACAGATGTCGGGGGGATCGCTGCACTACGCCTGGTACCGGTTCCGGGCGACCTTCCACGGCGAGTGGTCGTATCTCCTGACCGTCGTGCTCTTGCTCGGAGCTCTCGGTGGCCTCTCCATGGCCTCCATCGTCGCGGCCCGAAGCACGGAATCGTCCTTCTCCGAACTCGTGGCGGCGGCGCACGTACCACAGCTCTTCGTGGCCACCGGCACCATCGACCCGGCCATCGGTCTCAACACCGCCTACAACCCGGCGTTGGTTGACAAGCTGGCCCACCTGCCTCATGTCGAGCGGGTGGCGAGCGAAGTCGAGCTCAACGCCGGTCCGACCACCCTGAGCGGCCACCCGCTCGCCGAGACCGCATCGACCCCCACCGTCGAGGCCAGCGTGAACGGACTGGAGTACACCGAGAATCCGGTCTTCATCACCGAGGGTCGGCTGCCGAACCCGAAGGCCCCGGACGAGTTCGCCATCGACGCCGCCAGCGCGAAGTTGCTCGGGTACCACCTCGGCGAGGTCGTGCCGTTCGGATGGGCCACCAACGCGCAGGCGACGTCGGGCGACATCTCGGGGAATTACGTCATCCCAAAGGACCGGCGGGCCCGACTGAAGCTGGTGGGCATCATCGGCGGCCAGGCAACCACGCTCTTCCATGACACGGACGGCGACACGACCGGGGCGATCGAGTTGCTCTCGCCGGCGCTGACGAACCGACTGCTCATCTGCTGCAGCAACATCTCGCTCAGTGCGCTGACACTGCGGGACGGGAACGCACAGCTGTCCGCCGTCGAAAGCGAGGTGAAGGCGCTCCTCCCCAAGGGATTCCCCTTCGTCGCGGTCGAGTCGCAGGCCGTGGAAACAACTGCCGAGGCGACGCTGCGCCCGGAGGCCATCGCACTGGCCGTCTTCGGCGGCATCGCCGCCCTGGCCACGCTCCTGATCGCCGGACAGGTGGTGACGAGGCGACTTCGGCTCATGGCCGACGACCTCGATGTCGCCCGGGCCCTGGGTGCCGATCCGCCCATGGCCTTCTGGGACGGGCTCATCGGCGCCATCGGCGCCATCCTCGTGGGCACGGTCCTGGCCGGACTCGTCGCCCTGGCGCTGTCGCCGTTGGCTCCGATCGGGCCGGTGCGTCCCTTCATCCACATCGGGGTGCACGCCGACTGGACGGTGATCGGCCTGGGTGCTGCCGTCCTGCTCGTTGCCCTGAGCGCCGTGGCCATGATCACTTCGGCCCGGGCGCTGCCGAATCGTCTGCGGGATCGATCGCCCCGCGTGCCGTCGTCCCGGGTGACGACGGCGGCGACGCGCACCGGGCTTCCTCCGTCCGCCGTCGCCGGCGTCCGTTTCGCCCTCGAACCAGGCGCCGGCCGCGGGGCCGTCCCGGTGCGGTCGGCCATTCTGGGCGCCGTCCTCGCCGTGACCGTCGTCGTGGCCACCGTCACCTTCGGGTCGAGCCTGACCACGCTGGTGAACCATCCGGCGCTGTACGGCTGGAACTGGACCTACGACATGGACGGAGGCGGTGGTCTCGGCGACATCGGCGCGCAGCAGGCGGCCAAGCTGCTCGACGCCGATCCGCTGGTCCAGTCCTGGACCGGCGTCTACTACTCCTCGCTCGAACTCGACGGCCAGACCGTGCCTGTGCTCGGCACCACCCCGAACGCAGGGGTCGCACCACCCGTGTTGAGCGGACACGGCCTCGCGGCCTCGAACCAGGTGGTGCTGGGCGCCGCCACCCTCCGCCAACTCGGCAAGCAGGTCGGGAAGACCGTCACAGAACGCGCCCCCGACCACGCGCCGCGGACCCTGACCATCGTCGGCACGGCGACCCTGCCGCCGATCGGCGTGGCCGGTTCGTCCCATCTCGAGATGGGCACCGGTGCCGAGCTGGCGTACCAGCTGATCCCCGCGTCCGCTCGGAACGTCTTCGAGGTCACTCCCGCCGGGCCGAACGCGATCCTGATCCGCATGAAGGACGGTGCCAGTCCCGCAGCGCTCCGCAACCTCCAGGCCGTCGGGAACAAATTGAACATCGCCCAGAATGGCGGCGCCGTCCTGCCGGTGCAGCGGCCGGCCGAGATCCTCAACTACGGCTCCTTGGGGTCCACGCCGTTCCTGCTCGGGATAGCCCTCGCGGCCGGTGCCGCGGTCGCGCTCTGCATCACATTGATCACGTCCGTGCGGCGGCGCCGGCGTGATCTCGCCATCCTGAAGACCCTCGGCTTCACCCGTGGGCAGCTCGTCGCGGCCATCGCCGTCCAGGCGAGCGTCGCGGCGGTGATCGGCTGCGCCATCGGCATTCCGGTGGGCGTTGCGCTGGGGCGGGTGCTGTGGGACCTGTTCGCCGGAGAGATCAGCGCCGTGCCCTACCCGACCGTTCCCGCGCTGACCGTCGTGGCCATCGGCGTGGCCGCGATCGCCTTGGCCGTGGTCGCGGCGACCATCCCGGGTCGTCTGGCCGCGCGTACGACCACCTCGCAAATGCTGCACGCCGAGTAGCACCGTCCCCACCATGCGATGTAGTGGTGGCAACACCGCGTGTGGGTGTGGTTGCATCCTGTCGGGGACCCGCCGGAACTGCGTCAATGGTGGTATGCACACGCAGACGCAGACGTACGGCCGCCAGCGGGAGCACAGACAACAGTCACGGTGGAGGGTCTGGGCCGCCGGCGCCGCGGCGATTACATCCGCCATCGTCATCATCACGTTGGTACCCGGCTCGACCTGGGCTGCGACCACCACCACGACGTCGGCGGCGCCAGGCGGGACCGGCACCGTCATTTCCGCAGAAACGAGCCCCTACGGCGAGGTCCTCATGGTCGGGTCGGGCCAGTTCGCCGGCTACTCGGTGTACCAGTTCGACCGGAACACGCCGAGCGCCTGCACCAGCACCGTGGTGACGGTGCAGAAGATGCCGCTCTCGTGCGCGGGGCCGGAAACGGACAAGACGGCCGACTGGCCGGCCGTCACGACGGTCGGCAAACCCGTGGCGGGTCCAGGCGTCGACAAGCACCTGCTCGGCATGGTGTACCGCAAGGACATCGGCGCCGACCAGGTCACCTACGGAGGCAAGTTGCTCTACCTCTTCGACGTGGCACCACACCAGTTCACGGGCGTGAACTTCCTGGAGACAGTCGCCCCGCTGCCGCCGTGGCACGGGCTCTGGTGGCTCGTCTCGCCCAAGGGTGGCGACCCGGTCACGGGGCCGATCCAGGTGACGACCCAGACGCAGCCGAACGGCGCGACCGTGCTGGCCGTCGACCTGTTCCAGGGTCAGGGCGCGACGGCGATCATCGTCTACGACTACAGCAAGGACCCGAAGGGACACAGCGTCTGCACCGGCGAGTGCGCCCTGACCTGGATACCCGTGTTGACCAGTGCATCGCCCGACCCGGGCACCGGCGTGCCCAAGAGCGCTCTGGGGGAGACCAGGCGCACCGACGACACCGAGCAACTGACGTTCGAGGGCAAGCCGCTCTACATCTATTCGGAAGAGGTCCCACAGCTCAATCCGACGAATGGCAACCCTCTTGACCCGGCGGCCCTCGGCACGGGCAACGGACTGCACGGACCGAAGCCCCTCGGCGGCACCTTCGCAGTGGTGCCCGCCACCGGCACGTCCTGATCCGATCGTCAGTTCGCAAATCGGCCGACCAGCACGTCACCGACCTGACGAACGGTTTCTGCGGTACCGGTCGGGATGTTGAAGACGAAGTAGTCGACGCCCGCCGCCGCCAGCTCCTCGACGCGCGCCACGAGCTCGTCCGCCGTGCCGATATCGGAGCCAGTGGGTTCCTCGCCGGTCACCTGGCGCAGGAACTCCTTGGTGGCCGCCGTCTCCTCGTCGTCGGCCGTCAGCACCAGCGTGCTGAGGCGGCTGACCGTGATCTCCGAGGGGTCACGGCCGATGGCCTTGCAGTGGCCGCGTAGCACGTCGACCTTGTGCGCCACCGTCGCCGGGTCCCCGAAGATGTTGCACATGTCCGCGTACCGGGCCACCAGCTGGAGGGTCCGCCTCTCTCCCCCACCACCAACCAGGATGGTCGGCCCGCCCTGCTGTACCGGCGGCGGCACGTTGCGCGCCTCGTGGATCCGGTAGTGACGGCCCTCGAGGCTCGGCGCTTCCTCGGTGAACATGGCCCGGCAGATCTGCAGCGCCTCCTCCAGCCGGTCCAGCCGCTCGCCGGCGGGCGGGAAGTCGAACCCGAGCCCCTCGTGCTCGACGTCGTACCAGGCGGCGCCGATGCCCAATATGGCGCGCCCGCCGCTGATGACGTCGAGGGTCGTGACGATCTTGGCCAGGTGGGCCGGGTTGCGGTAGGTGACGCCGGTCACCATGGCGCCCAGCCGGACGCGTGAGGTGCGCGCGGCGAGCGCCCCGAGCAGGGTGTACGAGTCGAGCATCGGCGCCACCGGGCCGCCCATGGGCGGGAGTTGGAAGAAGTGGTCCATCACCCACACCGAGTCGAATCCCGTCTCCTCGGCGGCGGTGGCCCGCTCGACCACCTCGCCGAAGAGAGTGCCCGGCGTCACGTCGTCGATGAAGTTGGGGATCTGCAGGCCGAAGCGCATGGACCCGAACGCTAACGGGGCAGACGGGGCGACGCGCCCGTCGTCACCAGCCGGTGCGCCGTTGCAGCCAGTCCAGGGCCACCTGACCCTGGGCGGCCTGGAACGACCGGAGAGTGGGCAGCCCCGGGGGTGGTGGGCGCAGAGAGTGGCCGATGAAGAAGCCGGCGATGGCGCAGAGCAGCACCGTGACGGCCTCGGGATCGACGCGCCGGGAGGGCCCGTGGCCGGCCAGCAGCTCCTCCGGAGCCGGTCCGCCTTCGAGGACGACCGAGGGCGCCCAACCGATCACGTCGAACGCCGGGTTGCCCACGGCACCGTGGGGCCAGTCGACGAAGACCACCCGGTCCCCCGCAACCAGGACGTTGTCGGCCCGCACGTCCCCGTGGACCAGCGTGGAGCCGCTGCAGGCAGCTGGCCACCCGGCCTCGAGCTCGGCCAGGCGGGGCAGGTGCGTAGCCGTCCACGGCTGCAGGTCCGGTGGCGTCGTCTCGCGTCCCGCCAGCTCCGCCCAGCCGCCGAACAGGCGGCGTCCGCGGTCGGCCAGGGTTTCGAGCGCGGGGGCGGGACTCGGCGTGAGGTCGTCGTGCATGGCGGAAAGGGCGGTCAGCACGGTGTCGAGCTCGCCGGGATCCCAGGGATGGTGCGGCGGCCTCCCGTCCACCACGTCGAAGGCCAGCGCCACCCAGTCGCCGTCGTCATAGGTCTCGCGCAACCTGGGGAAGCGCGGGCTGACCGGCAACGCGGTCGAAATCACGATCTCGCGCCGGTGCATGCCCGGCGAGTCCGGGTTCAGCTCGGCGCCGACGGCCTTCACGAAGAGGGCGCGGTCCGACCACATCAAGATGCTCGTGGCACCGGGAGAGAATCCGCCGGACACGTCGCGCACGACCGACGGCGGTCCACCACCCAGGCGCGCCGCCCAGGCCCGCACCGCCTCCGGCACGCGGGCCCACGGGAGGTGGACGCCGGCCGCCGGGGCGGTGGGGGTGGTCACGAGGCGGCGGCCCCTGCGGCCGCCAAGGCCTCTTCGATGCTGGCAACCAAGCGCCGCGCCGACTCCGCGCTCAGCTCGACGGCCACGCGGGCGCCCGGCCCGCGGGCCGGGTCGGCGAAGTCGATGTTGAGCGTGTGGTCGAACGGCGCGTGGAACGGATGGTCGAAGTAGACGTTGGCCGACCGGACGGTGAACCAGCCCTGCGCGCCCTTGGCGCTGCCGGCGATATCGGTGCTGACGGTGAGGTAGGAGCACATGGTCAGGCCGCCAGGTGCTGGCCGAAGAACTCGAATATGCGCTGCCAGCCGTCGACAGCCGCCTCGGGCCGGTAGGCCGTGCGCTCGACGCTGAAGAAGGCGTGGCCGGCGCCGTCGTAGCGGTGGAACTCGTACTCCTTCCCCGCGTCCTTCAGGGCGGCCTCGAGCTCGTCGACCTGCTCGGGGTTGGGGAACTGGTCGTCGTTGCCGAACAGGCCCAGCAGCGGGCAGTGCAGCTGGGGTGTGCGGTCGACCAGCGCCGTCACCTTGAGCGGGAAGCCCTCGGGCACCGTGCCCACCACGAAGGCGCCGTAGCAGTCGACCGCCGCATCAACGGGCAGGCTCACCGCGGTGAGGAAGGAGTGCCGGCCGCCGGAGCAGTACCCGATGACGCCGACTTTGCCATTGGACGTCGGCAGGCCGCGCAGGTGGTTCACCGCAGCTTCGGCGTCCCCCACGAATTGCTCGTCGGGCACGCCACCGGCCTCGCGGGCGGCAGCCGCCGCGTCGTCGGGGTCGGCGTCCAGGCCCTGGCGGGCGTAGAGGTTGGGGCACAGCGCGTTGTACCCGAAGGCGGCGAAGTGGCGGGCGATCTCCTTGGTCCCCGAGTCCCAGCCCGGCAGGTGATGGATGACGAACACGCCGGGGAAGGGGCCGTCGCCGCCGGGGAGGGCCTGGTAAGCGTTGATCTCGGCGCCTCCGTACCCGCGGTAGGTCACGTTCTTGGCGGAGAGTGCTTCTTCGGGTGCGGCCACGGGGGTGTCCTTTCTCTTCTCGCGTCTTGTCGCGAGGTCTCTCACTGCGGTGGCACCCACTATGGCGCGGCGAGGCGGTCCCCCGCCCGCGCTGACGACCGGGACCCGGCGCGCTGGCCTGAATTCGAGGTCGCGCTCGTGCATCTCCGAGCGGGGAAGCCCCGGGGCAATCGGACCGGCATGATGTCACGGTGCCGGCGCATCGCCCATTCCTCGTCCTCCTTGCGCTGGCCGTCGCCGCGGCTTGCCTCCCCTGGTCCGGGGCGGCCGGGGCGGCCGTACCGCCGGTGCGCACGCTGCTTGCCGCGCGAGTGCTCGACTCGCCCGGCGGAATCGCCCTCGACAACGCCGGCGATCTCTTCGTGGCCGACACCGGGCACTGCCGGGTGCTTGTGGTGGCGGCCCGCACCGGGACGTTCGACGGTCTCCACCTGCGGGCGGGGCGGCCCGCCACCCTGGCCGGCGGGTCCTGCACCGGGCGTGGCTCCATCAGGCACCCGACCGGGGTAGCGGTGGACGCGGCGGGCGACGTCTACATCGCCGAAGCGACGGCGGCGCGCGTCCAGGAGGTGCGCGCGGGGAGCGGGAGGCGGGCGGTCACCGTAGCGGGCACCGGCCAGGCCGGTTTCAACGGTGACGGGCTGGCCACCGCCAGCGAGCTCAATGAGCCGACCTCCGTCGCCGTCGATGCCGAGGGCGACCTCTTCATCGCCGACACGGCCAATTGCCGCGTCCGCGTGCTGCCGTCGCACAGCGGCACGATCCTCGGGTCGCCGGTGACGGCCGGGCACCTGGCCACCGTGGCGGGGACCGGGGTGTGCGGCTCGGCGGGCCAGGGCGGGGCGCTGGCCATCGCCGAGCTGTGGGACCCGGTGGCCGTCGCCCTGGACGCGTCGGGTGACCTGTTCGTGGCCGACAGCGGCGACCAGTCGGTGCTCCTGGCACCGACCCGGGGTGGCACCTACTACGGAACGGCGGTGGGAGCGGGCGACATCGACGTGGTCGTGGGCGGGACGGGGACCTACCAGCCGTATCTCGCCGACGGGCTACCCGCCAACGGACAGACGGCCGAGCTGAACGACCCCCGCGGGCTGTCCGTCGGGCCGAGCGGCGCACTGTTCGTCACCGACGGCTTCATGCACTGCATCCGGGTGGTGCCGGCCGCCTCGGGTCGACTGCTCGGGCGGACCATGACCGGCGGAGACCTCTATACGGCAGCCGGCGCGCTCACGGTCTCGAGCCCGGCCGGGCTGGGCGACGGCACCAGGTGGGTGCTCACCCACCTGGGGACGCCCTGGGGCGTGGCGGTGTCCGCTTCGGGGGCCGTGTACTTCAGCGACGCCAGTCTCGACGACGTTGCGGTCATCGGCGGGTCGACGTGAACCGGTTCAGCCGACGCACGTTCCTGGCCTCCTCGAGCGGGGTGGCGGCCGGCCTGGCGGTGGGTGCCGGGGCCGAAGGGGGAGCCGGATCCGAACCAGCCGCGGCGAGCGGGTCCGTCGACGCGGCGCGCGGCGAGCACGCCGGTCCACCCCACCGGGGTGATGCGTGCCGCGGGCCTGGCCGTGAACGGCACCGTCTCTCCCCTCGGCGTCGACCCCGACGACGCCGCCTTCGCCTGGACCGTCCAGTCGGAGCCGGGCCAACGCCAGGTGCGGCAGACGGCGTACCGCGTCGTGGTGCGCCGCACCAACCCGGGGCCATCGGCCGTGGTGTGGGACAGCGGCTCACGAGAGACGGGGCAACAGGCCTTCGTGACCTACGGCGGCTCGCCACTCGCCGCCGATGCCGCCTACGCGTGGACGGTGCAGGTGCGCGACGGCAACGGGCGCTGGGGGCCGGTCGCCGCGCCGGCGACCTTCACCACCGCGCTGCGCGCCGCCGACTGGCAAGCCCGGTGGCTGCGCCCGGCCGGTTCTTCCCAGCAGCCCGACCGCGTGACCTACCTGCGCACGGAGATCACCCTGCCGGCCGGCACGCTGCGGCGAGCCACGGCGTACGTGTCGGCGGCGCACACGTACCGGCTCTACCTCAACGGTCCCCAGGTGGACGCCTGGCCCAGCTTCTCCTATCCCGACGAGCAGTTCGCACGCGCCGTGGACGTGGCGTCGGTCGTAAGACCCGGACGGCCGAACGCCCTGGGCGTGCTGCACCGCTGGTACGGGCCGGGCCAGGGCCGCCCTGCCTCGGCGCCGGGGCTGCTGCTGCAGCTGTCGCTCTGGTACGCCGACGGCCGCCACGTCGTGTACGGGACCGACGGGTCGTGGCGTGAGCGACCGGCCGAGTGGCTGCCGTCGCCCCAGCGCAACTCCGACGTCGGCGACTTCGTGGAGTGGGTGGACGGGCGAGCCCATCCCCAGGGATGGTCGAGTCCCGGCTACGACGACCAGACGTGGTCGGCCGTCACGGTGATCGGCCCGGCCGGCTCATCGCCGTTCACCCAGACCTACGCGCAGCGCACACACGTGCAGGAGCAGACGGTGCTCCCGGTGCGGCTGCACACGGTGGCCGGCGGTTCGGTGGTGGCGGACTTCGGCGCCGTCTACGCCGCCCGGCCCCGGGTGGAGTTCGCCACCGGCGTGCCGGGCCAGACCGTCACGGTGCGGGGCGGCTACCTCCTCGACCCCGACGGCCAGGTCTCCACGCTGCACGGCACCCAGGAGACCAACCTCACGTCCACCTACATCATGCGGGCCGGAGCACAGGCCTTCGAGGTCTTCACCTACTTCGGTTTCCGATATCTGCAAGTCGATGACGCCGGACAGACGTTGGGCCGCGACCAGCTGATGGCGCTGGCCCGCCACACCGCGATGCCGCAGCTCCCGGCGGCGACGTTCTCCACGGGCGACCGCATGCTGGACGCCGTGTGGCGCCTGTGCGCCCGCTCATGCCTGTACTGCAGCCAGGAGCAGTTCGTCGACACGCCGACGCGGGAGAAGGGCCAGTTCCTCTGGGACGCCGCCAACGAGTCCGAGGCGCTCATGCGCGCCTACGGCGAGCAGAACCTCAGCTGGCAGGGTCTGCGGGACGTGGAGCGCGGCCAGGCCCGCTACTGGCCCGACGGGCGTACCAACAGCGTCTACCCCAACGGGGACGGGGCGCGGTACTACGCCACCTTCAGCGCCCGCTATCCCGAATGGTTGTGGCGCTACTACGCGTCGACCGGGGACCGCACCACCGCGATCCTGCTGTACCCGTCGGCATCCAAGGTGGCCGCGTGGCTGTGGTCGGCCCGCCAGACCTCGACGGGACTGCTCTACGGACTGGGCGATACCAGCAACGGTGACCCGGTGTACGGCTACGACCTGTCGGTGGCCGCAGACACCGCCAGCAACGTGCTGGCGGTCAACGCGTTCAACCGCGTCGCCCAACTGGCGGGTGTGGCGGCCGACGCGGGCGGGGCCGCACTCTGGCAGGCCCGCGCCGCCGAGCTGGCCGCGGCCGTCAACGTCACGCTGCGGCGGACGGACGGGGTGTACGTCGACGGCGTCGACGCGGACGGGGCCCAGAGCGGCTCTGCCTCGCAGGAGGCCAACGCGCTGGCGCTGGCCTACGGCGTCGTGCCGGCCTCCGGCCTGGCCGCGGTCGGCACCCACGTGGAGGGCCTGGGCATCGACCTCGGGCCCAACCACGGGCTCGAGCTGCTGCGCGGCCTGGCCGCCGCCGGCCGACCCGACGCGGTGGCACGGACGCTGACCAACGAGTCGATCCCCGGCTGGGCTCACATCGTGGCGGTGGGCGGCACGTTCACCTGGGAAGAGTGGTCGCCCAGCGACTTGATCGGCGACTCCATGTCGCACGGGTGGGGGTCATCCGCGCTGGTGGCGATGCAGGAGACCCTCCTCGGTGTGACCTTCCTGGCCCCCAACCAGGACGGCACCGTGCGCCTGGCCGTGGCGCCTCCGGCGCGCGGGTTGGCCGGGGCAACCGGCTCGGTGCCGACGATCGCGGGGCCGCTGGAGCTGGCTTGGGAGCGGGGCCCGGGCGGTCGGCTGGCCGTGGACCTGACGGTGCCGGCCAACGCGACCGCCACCGTCACGGTGCCCGCCTCGGGGGGCGTTTCGAGCGTGCGCGAGGGCGGTATCGCCGCCGAGCGGGCGCCCGGGGTGACGGTGCGCTCGGTCGCCGATGGGCTGGTGCTGCTGTCGGTTGGGAGCGGGAGCTACCGCTTCACCGGGAGATAGAAGGTGAGTCGCAGCGTGTGCGTCCGTCGGCGGCACCGGCGAGCTGAGTGATGCATCCACCGACGCGTCGAAGCAAGCGATGAAGCAAGCGATGAAGCAAGCGAAAGGGATGATCTCGCGACGGCCCCACCCAATGGCCCTACTCGCTACAGGTAGCGCCGGCGGGCGGCGTCGTGCCGCCCACGAGATACGCCTGTACGTCGTCGCGCACGCACTCGCTGTAGAAGTACGAGACGTGGTCGTCCCCGTCGACCGTGAGCAGCGCGCTCCGGTTCAGCTCGTGTGCCACGTTGACCGCCCAGGCGTAGGGGGTGGCCGGGTCGTTCGTGGTCCCGATGACCAGGATGGGCGGGGCTCCGGTCGCGCTGACCGGGCCCACCGTACGCGTGGCCGGCGCCGGCCACAGGGCACACTCCGCCTCGCCCCAGGCCAGTGCCGGCCCGAACACCGGGGCGGAGGCCTTGAACTGGTCGGCCAGGTAACCAAACGCAGACAGGTTGCGGCTGACCGGGTGGTCCAGGCAGTCGATGGCCACGCTGGCGTCGGAGCCGTTGGTCGAGCCGTCGGCGCTGTAGCGATCGGACATGGCCACGACGGGCGCGCCGTCACCGGCCGCGTCCGCCGCCAGCGCGTCGCCGAGCTCGGGCCAGTCGCTCTGGGCGTACAGTCCGTCGAGCAGGGCGTTGTAGAGCTCGCCGGCCCCGGCCACGCGCCCGTTGCCGGCCGGCACCGGCGACGCCGCACTGGAGGCGATGAGCGCCACCACGGCGCCGGTGGGATCGCCACTCGGCCGCCATGGGCAACTCGCGGTGCCGGCGCACCAGGCGAAGAACGCGTCCAGCTCGTTCTCGAAGCCCTCGGCCTGCCCCAGGCTCATTTGGTTCAGGCTCAGCGCGGGATCGATGACGCTGTCGAGCACCATGGCGCGCACGTGGGTCGGGAACAGGGCGGCGTAGGTGAGTCCGAGCAGCGTGCCGTAGGACTGGCCCATGTAGGTGAGCCCGCTGTCACCCAGCGCCGCGCGCAGGCGGTCCATGTCGCGGGCGACGTCGACCGTCCCGACGTAGGGGAGGATGGTGGGGCTGGCCTTCTCACAGGCGTCGTCGTACTGCGTGACCGCGGCGATGAAGGCGTTCACCTGCGACGGCGTGGTGGGCACGGGATCGGGAAGGGTGGCCGGTGCGGCCCCCGGGCTCTCACCGCAGGTGACCGGGTCGCTGCGCTCGACGCCACGAGGGTCGAACATCACGATGTCGAAGTCGTCGAGCAGCTGCGGCGTGAGCACGCTGAGCTCGTTGGCCATGTCGTCGATGCCCGACACTCCCGGGCCACCGGGGTCGATGACGAGCGAGCCGATGCGGTCGACCGGCACTTCCGCCGGATGGCGGGCCACGGCGATGGAGATCGTCGGGCCGCTCGGATCGGTGTAGCTCAGTGGCACCACGAGGCTGCCGCACTGCAGGTCATCCAGGCACGGGCTCCAGGCGATGGGCGTGACCGGCGGCTGTGTTGTGGTGGTTGTCGTCGCAGTCGTCGCAGTCGTCGCGTCAGTGGTCGTGGCCTGGGGTGTCGCCGCGCTACGGCCCGCCGCCGGAAGCCCGGCACACCCGCCCAGGAACAAGGAGCCGACCAGCGAGGCCGCCATCAGCGCGGGTTTCGGCCTCGCTTTCACCGGTCACAGCGTGCCATGTGGTCCCGGGTCGGCACGTTCGCCCATCGGCCGGCCGACTGGCCCGGGCCTTCCCGCCCTACGACCGCTGCGCCGCGGTCACTCCGACGTTCTGGCCGGCTCGCGCCACTGCAGGAGGCGCCCGGCGCCCGGCAGCTCCGTGACGGCCTCGGCCCGCGTGATGGCCAGCCCGGTGCCGGCGATGCGCAGGTAGGGGTCGGTGATGGCAGAGCGCAGCACCCAGGCCGGGTCGAACTTCTCGTTGAAGCGCCGGAGCGACTCGATCGTGCCGGCACCGTGGCCCGACTCCACCGCTCCACCGGTGTCCACCGGTGTCCTCATGGCGCCCGGAGCGGGAGCCAATGCTGCCGTCTCGGTCACGCCGTGGCTTCGGGGCGGAGGATGGGGAAAAGGATCACGTCTCGGATGGACGTGACCTCGGCCAGCAGCATGACCAGACGGTCGAGCCCGATGCCGATGCCCGAAGTGGGAGGCAGGCCGTACTCGAGGGCGCGGACGAACGCCCGGTCCGCCGGATGCGCCTCCTCGTCGCCCGACGCCGCCGCCGCTGCCGTGGCCACGAACCGCGCTTCCTGCTCCTCGGGCACGTTCAGCTCGCTGTAGCCGTTGGCCAGTTCCTTGGCGTCGATCACGAGCTCGAAGCGGTCGGCCAGGGTGGGGTCGTCGGGCCGGTGGCGTGCCAGCGGGCTGACCTCTACGGGGAAGCCGCAGATGAACTGCGGGTCGAGTACCCGGCGCTGGAGGATCTTGTCGTACATCTCGAAGATGAGCTTGCCCGAGCCCCACGACTCCAGGAACGGCACGTCGTGCGTGGCGGCCACGGCACGCACCTCCTCCACCGGGTCGCTCGGGTGCAGCCGCCGGCCCACCACCTCCTCCAACAGGTCGAGCAGCTCGAGGCGGGGCCAGGGCGGCGTGAGATCCACCTTGCGATCGCCCACGGTGAAGGTGAGGCGACCCGCTGCGGCGCGGGCGGCAGCCACGATGGCCCGCTCGGTCAGGTCGAGGCCATCGTGGACGTCGCCGAAGGCGCGGTAGGCCTCGAGCAGGGTGAACTCCGGGCTGTGGCGGGTGTCGATGCCCTCGTTGCGAAAATTCCGCGCGATCTCGAAGACGCGTTCGTAGCCGCCCACCACCAGACGCTTCAGGAACAACTCCGGGGCGATCCGCAGGCTGAGGTCGATGTCGAGGGCGTTTGAGTGCGTGACGAAGGGCCACGCGATGGCACCGCCGGCCAGGCTCTGCAGAATCGGTGTCTCGACCTCCACGAACCCCTCGTCGGTGAAGGTCTGGCGCATGGAGGCCAGCGTTTTGAACCGCACGTCGAAGACGCGGCGTGAGTCCGGGTTGGCCAGCAGATCCACCTCGCGCTGGCGGTACCGCATGTCCTCGTCGCTCAGCCCGTGCCACTTGTCGGGCAGGGGGCGGATCGCCTTGGCGAGCGGCGTGAGCGAGGTGACGTCGACCGAGAGCTCGCCCCGCCTGCTGGTCACCACCTCGCCCGCGGCACCCAGCCAGTCGCCCAGGTCGAGCCGGTCCCGGACCTCCATGGCTGAGGGGTCGAGCTGCGAGGCGCCCAGCAGCAGCTGAATGCTGCCGCTGACGTCCTGGAGCGTCACGAACTCGAGCTTGCCGTGGCCGCGGATGCTGACCACCCGGCCGGCCACCCGGGTCTGCACCCCGGTCCGGGTGTCGGGTGTCAGGTCGACGTAGCGGGCGTGCAACTCGGCCGCCGTGTCCGTGCGGTCGAATCGCATCGGGTAGGGCTCAATGCCGATGGCACGCAGCGCGTCGCGCTTGGCGCGCCGCTCGCTGACCAGCGCGTCAGCAGCGGACTGGCTCTCGGGCTCCGACTCCACTCCACCTCCTCCAAGCGCCAAGGGTGACGGGCCCGGAACTTGGGATGGGTAGCTTACCGAGGTGCCGACGGAAGTCGCCATGTGGCGACCCTCTCCTGGCCGTCGGCAGGTGGAAGGTGCCTGGAAGATGCCGCAGGCGCTGGGCGACGCCATCCATCTCTTCAACCTGGTGCCCGACGCTTCCCCGACACCTTCTGCCTGTGGGTGTGGCACGTGACGTTCTCGCTCGTGCTGGCGGCGCCCGGCTCCACCAAACCGCACCGGGCCCCTCCGCCCCGGAATCGACTGCTGGCCGCCGCTCGGCTGACCGTTGCCGCCCGGCGCCTTCGCTCGTAGGGTACCCGTGCGCCTCTAGCTCAACGGTGGAGCAGCGGACCCTTAATCCGCAGGTTGGGTGGTTCGAGTCCCCCGGGGCGCACCGGGGGACGACGGCGTCGTCAGGCGTCGACGCCGGCAACGTCCCCAGCGGGTGACGTTCCCCGCTTGCGCTCACGCGCTGTCGTCGGTGGGGGCGACCAGACGCTGATCAGCACCACCCCGGCGGCCATCACGGCCAGGCCGATGGCCGAAATGGTCAGCGCGGGCACGCTCGTGCGCAGCTGCTCGCCGAAGAGCTCGATGCCGAGGGCGATGGAGGCCAGCGGGTCGACGATGAGCAGGGCCGGCTGTGACGCGGTCAGCGGCCCGGCGGTGAAGGCCGCCCCGACCAACGTGGTGCCCAGCACCCCGCTGGCGACGACGGCGTAAAGCGGCCAGTGCACGAGCAGGGCGACCCAGCCCGACTGCGACAGCAGGTCGGTGGCCGCCTTCACGAAGGCCGCGTCAACGGCCCAGACCAGGCCCGCCGCGCACCCCAGCAGTGCGGCGCGACGCGCCGGCGAGCCGGTTCGGCTCAGGAGCACCAGCAGGATGACCACCAACCCGCGCGTGGAGAGGGCCCACACCCAGTCGCCCGCCGTGGCCACACGATGGCCCTCCGCCGGGTGCGCCGCCAGCAGGAAGGCGGCGAGCCCCCCGCAGATCATGACGGCCGCCGTCCACGTCCTGGGCGTGATGTCGTCACGCAGCCACCAGCGGCGCAGGGCCAGAGTGAAGATCAGCTCGGTGACGAAGATCGGCTGCACCACGGCCAGTTCGCCGAAGTAGAGGGCGATGGCCTGGAACACGAAGGTGCCGCCAAAGAAGACGAGACCGAGCAGCCAGCGCGGGTCGCGGACCAGCGCGAGCACGGTGCGCCAGCCGCCGCTCGTCTCCGGCTGCGACACCGAGGCCTGACGCTGCAGCACAGCCGCAGAGGCGGTCGAGAGCGCCGAAAGAAGTGCGAAGAGGATGGCCACCGGTGGGCTCCGCAGCCCGCCGGGTCAGGAGGCGCCGGCCGCGCCGGTAGCCGGGACGTGCGGGTGATCATCCATGAGATGCACGCGCCAGGCTAGCCAGGGCAGCGCGTCGCCGAAGGTCCGCCGCCGCAGCATGAAGTCGTGTCCTCCTGACCGCGCCAGGGTGCAGGTATCGATGCCCGCCACCCGCGCCGCGTGCGCCGGGCCGGCCAGCCCGTTGACGGTCACCGGCCTCGGCCGACGCCGGCCCGTACCCTGACGAGGTGGTCAGAAGGGATCGAAACGTTGGAGCCACCCACGCGAAAGGGTCACGCAACTGGCGCGACAGCTCACGCCCCCGGCGGAACTTCCCACAGACCCACCGGCGCTTCGCCCAGCCGGTAATGACCAGGCAGGCGCTCCCCCGACATGGCCCGCTCCAGGCGTTGCTGCATGCCCGGCAGCAGGGAACCGTCGGCCATCATGGCCATGAACACCGCGCCGGCGTTGCCCACGTCGAAGAAGTCGCGGTGCCAGCACCACTGGAAGTTGCCGGCGTAGCGGAACCAGCTGCCTCCGAGGCCGGCGATCTCGTAGTTGGCGCCGTCGGGCTTCTGGGCGTTGGCCACCTGCTTCCACAGCCCGAGGATCTCTCCCTGCTGCTCGTCGATGAGCACCTTCTGGTATGGGTAGGTCCAGCCCTCCAGGCCGGCCATCTCCTGACCGAGCGCGATCTCGCGGATCTCCTCGCGGCCGACCGCCATGAACTCGTCGTTGGGTCCGACGTTCCAGCCGTAGGTGGCGTCCACGGTGTAGAGGTCGGCCATGTGGCGCCAGTCCTTTTTGGCCTCACCGCTCCGGTTGGCCTCGAGCCAACGCTCGACCATCTCCTCCAACTCGGCGCGCGGGTAGGCGGGCATGAGCAGTCCTCCTCTATCGACGGGGCGTGGTGGGGCAGTCTCGCACCGACCCGCGGAGACTCAACGCCGCGTCACCGTCGTCGGCAGGACGGCCAGGCCGCGCACGTTGACGGAGTGCACCCGCACCACGCCGCTCTCGTCGATGCCGTAGTCACGGATCCGGGCCACCAGCTCGGCCAGGCCGACCCGGGCCTCCATGCGGGCCAGCGCCGCCCCCAGGCAGAAGTGGCGGCCACTGCCGAAGCTGATCAGGTCCTGGGTGGCACGGCCGAGGTCGTAGACGTCGGGCGCGGGGAAGACGTCCTCGTCCCGGTTGGCCGAGCCGATGAGCAGCAGCACGCGGCGCCCGGCCTCGATGTCGACCCCCTGCGTGCTCACCGGCGCCCGGGTCACCCGCAGCAGCATCTGCGTCGACGTGTCGTAGCGCAGCGTCTCCTCCACCCAGTTGGGCACCCACGCCGCGTCCGCCAGCGGCTTGGCCGCCTGCTCGGGGTGGCGCGCCCCCCAGAACCAGGCGTTGGAGAGCAGCTTGGTCGTCGTCTCGTTCCCCGCCACGACGAGGAGGAAGAGGAACGAAATCACCTCGTCGTCGGTCAGGCCCTTTCCGTCGATCTGTTGCTGCAGGAGCGACCAGGTCAGGTCGTCGCGCTCGTGGCGGCGGCGGTCGGACACCATCTCGGCGTAGTACCGGGCCAGCACGAGCGCCGCCTCCATGCCCTCGGGCGGGACGTCGTCGATGCCCTCCTGCCGGTGCACCAGCAGGTCGGCCAGGCGGCGGATCTCGGCCCGGTCCGACGGGGGGACACCCACCAGCTCCGAGATCACGTCCATGGGCAGGCGACCGGCGAAGTCGCCCACGAAGTCGAACGAGCCCGCCTCGAGCGCCGGCTCGATGTGCGTCACGGCGAGCTCGCGGATGCGCGGCTCCATTTCGGCCACCCGGCGCGGCGTGAAGCTCTGGCCGACGATGGAGCGCAGGCGGGTGTGGCGCGGCGGGTCCATGGCCAGCAGGGACATGACCCGTTGGGCCTCGGGCCCGAAGGCGATGGGGTCGAGGGTCACCCCGTAGGCGTTGGAGTAGCGGTCGACGTCGCGGAAGGCGGCCAGCACGTCGGCGTGGCGCGCGTAGGCGAAGAAGTCGAGCTCCCGATTGTAGAAGACCGGCGCCTCGGCCCGCAGCCGGGCGTAGGTCGGATAGGGATCGTCGTGGATGGCGTAGTCGTAGGGCGAGTACGCCAGCGGCGCCACCGTCGTCACGTCGCATCCCTCGCCATGAGCGCCACCGCCTCGCTCATCAGCACCGGCACGGCGTCGAAGGGCAAGTGGCCCATGCCGGCGCTCAGGAGGGCCCCGGTGTAGGTCACCTGCAGCACCCCGAGCACCGCGGGGTCGACGCCCGGGCCCAGCGCGGCGGCCAGGCGGCGGCCGATCTCGGCGCCGATGCGCGCCCGCACCCGCTTCACGTCGGGCCCGTCGGCCAGCAGCGCCGTCGTGCACACCGACACGGCCGGCGTCTCCATCGTCCCGAAGCCGATGGTGCGCACGGTGGCCGCCACCCGCTCGCCCAGCGGCAGGTTGACGTCGAGCAGGTGCGGCGCCGCCTGCATCCGCCGCCACAGCACCTCGGCCAGCAGGTGGTCCTTCCCCGAGAAGTAGGTGTAGGCGGTGGCCGGCGCCACCCCCGCCCGCTTGGCGATCGTCCGCACCGAGATGTCGCCGTAGGGCCGCTCCTCGGCTTCCTGCGACGCCGCGGCCACGAGCCGCTCCATCACCTCGGCCTGGCGCTCGGAGAGGTGGCGGCGGCCCGGCTGCTCGTCGCCCGGGTCGGCCGTCTCGAAGATGCTCACGCCCCCGGGTCCGGCGCGGTGCCGGCCGGGATGTGCGGCGTGCCGTCCTTCATGTCGGGGAAGGCGAAGGTGGCCGCCGTCGTGCCCCGGGTGATCGTGGTGATGTCCTTCTCGGGCAGCGTCTCGGTCTCGTCGTCAATGACGATCTCCCACCGGCAGTGCGGCGAGCGGTCGGAGGGCACCCGGGGGGGCCGGTGCACGTGACGGATGTGCGCCTTGGGGTTGACCGCCTGGGCCGTCACGTCGAACGTGCCGTCCTCTATGTGGTGGCACATGTTCGTCACCATCACGTCGCCCCACGGCTCGGCGTCCATGAGCGCGCCGCAGTAGGCCAGCTCGAAGTAGCCGTGCTTCTCGTCGACCAGCTCGTAGCGCACGTCCATGTAGTGGTGGGGGAAGCCGGGGTCGAGCTGGAGCACCTTGAAGATGGCCGAGACGCCGTCGCCCTCGATGTGCATGATCCGGCGCAGCCGGTCGCCGTAGATCGGGCTGGCGCCGGCCCACTCCTCGATGGCCAGCTCCTTCACGGCCTCGGCCCCGTAGCGCAGGCCGATGGCGGCGCACATGGAACGGTCCAGCAGGTGGACGATGAGCCCGTACTCGCGCACGAGCCGGACGAGGGCCTCCTTGGAAAGGTCCTCGTAGTCGAACCCGGGGTCGAACTCCCCCGAGTAGTCGTGCCGCTCGTCATTGGACCCGGTCATGTGTCCAAACTATAGTTCAGACGCTTGTCCAGTTCTAGGGTCGATGTCGCGGGGCGGGACACGACCGGAGGGAGTGCCGCGTGCCGGAGAGCGAGAACGACGAGGCGACGCCGGTGCCGCGGGCCGGCGTCATCGGTCTCGGGGGCATCGGCCACGGTCTCGCCTCCAGCCTCGTCCGGGCCGGCGTGCCGGTGGTGGTGTGCGACGTCCGGCAAGAGGCCACCGCGCCGTTCCGGGAGGGGGCCCGCGTGGCGGCGACACCCTCGGAGCTGGCCGCGCACAGCGACGTCGTCCTCGTCTCGGTCTTCGACGACCGGCAGGTGCGCGCCGTGCTCGGGGGACCCGACGGCGTGTTCGCCGGCGCGGCGCCGGGCACCGCGGTCGTGATCCTCAGCACCATCCCGACCTCGACCGTCGTCGACATGCGCGCCGCGGCCGCGCCCCACGGGGTCACCGTGGTCGACTGCGGCGTGAGCGGCGGGCCCGACGCCGCTTCCCGCGGCGAGTGGGTCTGCATGATCGGCGGCTCGGCCGAGGAGGTCGACCAGGTGCGCCCGGTGCTCGACGTGATCAGCTGCCTGGTCCTGCACATGGGCCCACCGGGCGCCGGTCACGCCGCCAAGCTGGCCCGGAACCTCATCACCTACGGCGCGTGGTACGCCGCCTTCGAGGCCCAGCAGTTGGCCGAGGCGGCAGGCATCGACCTGGTCAAGCTGGGCCAGGCCACTCGGGAGAGCGACAAGCGGATCGGCGGCCCCTCACGTCTGATGTTCCGGGACACGACGCAACCGTGGCCCGAGGACACGGACGCCGGGCTGCTCGGCGCCATGCAGGCGGCCTTCGACCTGGCGCACAAGGACCTCGTGACGATCCTGGAATTCGGGGCTCAACTGGGCGTGGCCCTCCCCATGGGCGAGCTGGCCGAGCTCCGCTGCAACCGCGTCTTCGGTTTCCCCGACGCGTGAGTGCGGGCCTACGGTTCGGGGTCTGCCCGCCGTCGGGCATCGGCAAGGGGAGGTCGTGATGGCGTTCGAGGCACACCGACGGACACCGCTGGCGGCGCACCCATGAGCAGCGGACCGGACGATCCCCGGGCCGCCGGCGTCGCCAAAATGCAGGAGGTCTACGGCTTCAGCGTCGACCCGTCCACCATCCAGGGCCGCTACATCGAAATGACGGTCGACCACCTCTTCGGGACGGTGTGGACGAGCGACGAGCTCGACGTGCGTGAGCGGCGCCTCATGACGATCGGCGTGCTGGCGGCGCAGGACAAGATGGACCTGCTCGACCTGCAGTTCTCGAGGGCGCTCGAGCGGGACGAGCTGACGGTCGACCAGCTCCGCGAGGTGGTGGTGCACCTGACCCACTACGTCGGGTGGCCGGTGTCGGTCGCGCTGAACCAGACCGCGGAGAACGTGATCGCCCGCTGTGCCAAAGCGGCGGCCGCCGGGGAGAAGCCCGAACAGCGGTGAGCCGCATCGAGAGCTCCGATCCCGAGCCCGGCGTCCGCATCCTCAGGTTCAACCGGCCCCAGGTGCGCAACGCCTTCGACACCGCCATGTACCTCGAGCTGACCGCCGCGCTCCGCGCCGCCGACACCGACCAGTCGGTCGGCGCCGTCGTCCTGACCGGAGCCGACGGGGCCTTCACCTCGGGCGCGGACCTCAACGAAATGGCTGCCATCGCCACCGGCACGAAGGTCGAAGGCTCCGATCGGGGCTTTCAGGGACTGCTCGAGTCCATTCCGGACATCTCGGTCCCGCTCCTGGCCGCCGTGAACGGCGTCGCCGTCGGGCTCGGGTTCACCCTCCTGGCCCACTGCGACCTCGTCCTGGTCGACGCCGGAGCACGCCTGCGGGTGCCGTTCGCCGAGCTCGGGGTCCCGCCCGAAGCGGCCAGCAGCTTCCTCTTTCCCGCCGCCATGGGCTGGCAACGGGCTGCCCGCGTACTCCTCACCTCCGACTGGGTGGGGGCCGAGGAGCTCGTCGACCTCGGCCTGGCCCTGCAGGTGTGTCCGCCCGGCACCGTGCTCGACGAGACGGTCGCCCTGGCGGTGCGCATCGCCGCCCATCCCCGGTCTGCCACCCGTGCCATCACGACGCTGCTCCGGGCGGCCCGGCGCGACGCCGTGGCCGAAGCGAACCGGCGCGAACAGGGCGCCTTCGCCGACTTGCTCTCAGGCGCCGCACGGACCGGCCCGCTGGCCGAGTTCGCCGCCCGGCCGCGCACCTGACCGTGCGCCTCGGCATCACCGCCGCGCTGACCGACCTGGACGTCGCGCCGGCCCGCCTGGCCGCCGCCGTCGAGGAGCTCGGCTTCGACTCGTTCTGGCTACCCGAGCACACGCACCTGCCCGTGCGCGAGGACACACCGCCGGCGCTCGTCGAAGGGGTGCGGCTCGACGACTACAAGCGCTGCCTCGACCCGCTGGTCGCGCTGGCCACGGCGGCGAGCGTCACCACCCGCATCGGGCTCGGCACCGGCATCCTCCTGGCCGCCCAGCACGACCCCATCGTGCTGGCCAAGCAGGTGGCCACGCTCGACCACCTCTCGTCGGGCCGGGTCAGCCTGGGCGTCGGGTTCGGCTGGAATGCCACCGAGATGCGGGACCACGGCGTCGACCCGGGCCGCCGGTGGCTCGTCGTCCGCGAGCACCTGGCCGCCATGGAGGCCCTCTGGTCGGCCGAGCAGGCCGAGTTCCACGGCGAGTTCGTCGACTTCGGCCCGTCGTGGTCCTGGCCCAAGCCGGTCCAGCAGCCGCGGGTGCGCACGCTCATCGGCGGCGGGGCACGCGAGTCCGTGTTCGCGGCGGTGGTGACCTCCGCCGACGGGTGGCTCCCGATCGGCGGCCGCGGCCTGGCCGAGGCCATGCCCCGCCTGGCGGCCCGGGCCGAGCAGGCCGGCCGCGACCCGGGCACCCTGTGCGTGATCCCCTTCGGCACCATCGCGGACCGGGCCAAACTCGAGCACTACGCACGCCTGGGCGTCCACGAGGTGGTGTTGCGCATCCGCGCCGGCGACGAAGCCCTGGTCCGGGCCGAGCTGGAGTCGCTGGCCCCCCTCCTCCCGTTCGCGGCCACACTGGAGCAGCCATGACCGACCTGATCGACGACACCACGCCCCGCCTCGGCAGCACGACGCCACTCCCGAAGATCATCAGCGTCGACGACCACCTGGTCGAGCCGGCCCACCTGTGGGACACCTGGCTGCCGGCCCGTTTCCGCGACCGGGGCCCCAAGGCAGAGCGCCGCGGCATCGGGGAGATGGAGCACATCGGCGGCGGTGCGTACCGTCAGACCTTCGACCCCGAGGGTCCCGAGGCCGACTGCTGGGTCTACGAGGACCTCGTCTACATCAACAAGCGCCACGTGGCCGCCGTCGGCTTCGACCGCGACGACATGACCATGTCGCCCATCACCTACGACGAAATGCGGCCCGGCTGCTACGAACCCGCGGCGCGCATCGCCGACATGGAGGCGAACTGGGTCGAGGCCAGCCTGTGCTTCCCCACCTTCCCGCGCTTCTGCGGGCAGACCTTCCTCGAGGCCAAGGACAGAGAGCTGGCCGCAGCCTGCGTGCACGCCTACAACGACTTCATGGTCGAGGAGTGGTGCGGCGACAGCGGTGGGCGCCTCCTGCCGCTGTGCCTCATCCCGCTCTGGGACGCGGAGGCTGCGGCCGCCGAGGTGCGGCGCAACGCCGCTCGCGGGGTGCGCGCCGTCTGCTTCAGCGAGATCCCACCGCATCTCGGCCTGCCCAGCATCCACGGCGGCTACTGGGACCCGTTCTTTGCCGCGTGGAGGAGACGGGCACCGTCGTGTGCATGCACATCGGATCGTCGTCGAAGATGCCGGCCACCTCGGGCGACGCGCCCGTCGCGGTGGCCGCCACGCTCAGCTTCGGCAATGCCATGTCGTCGCTGTGCGACTTCCTGTTCTCGGGCGTCCTCATCCGGTTCCCCCGCCTCGTGCTGGCCTACTCCGAGGGCCAGATCGGCTGGCTGCCCTACATCCTCGAGCGGGCCGACGACGTGTGGCGCGAACACCGGGCCTGGGGCGGGGTGAAGGACATCGTGCCGGAGCCGCCCTCGACGTACTTCCACCGCCAGGTGTACGGCTGCTTCTTCCGCGACCAGCACGGGCTCGACTCCATCGGGGTCATCGGAGCCGACCGCATCACCTTCGAGACCGACTACCCGCACACGGACTCCACCTGGCCCGAGACGCGGGCGGTGGCCGAACAGATGGTGCAGCACCTGAGCGACGACGACGTCTACCGGATCATGCGGGGCAACGCCATCGCCATGCTCGGTCTCGACCGCGCCTGAGGGCGGAGCGTCCCCGTCCACCCCGAAGTGGCGTGGCTGAGGGCCTGCGCGCCTGATCAGTACCGCGGCAGCGCCACGAAGGCGACAAGGTAGGCGAACAGACCGGCACCCACCAGCGTGCACGCGTGGAACACCTCGTGGAACCCGAACACCGCCGGCCACGGGTCCGGGCGCTTGCGCGCGTAGACCAGCGCACCGGCGGTGTAGGCCAGCCCACCCGCCAGCATCAGCCCGAACCCGCCCCACCCCAGGGCGCGCACGAGCTGGGGCGCCACCACTATCGGGCACCAGCCCACCACCACGTAGGGGATCGCCACGGCCCACTGCGGCGCGTCGAGCCAGACCTGGCGCAGGGCGACGCCGGCGCCGGCGCCCGCCCAGACCATCGCCAGAATCAGCACCTCGGCCCAGCCGCGCAGTGCCAACACGGCCACCGCCGTCGACGTGCCGGCGATGCCGACGAAGATCGCGCTGTGGTCGGCCCGGCGCATGCGGCGCCAGGCCGGCGCCGACCAGCGCAGGCGGTGGAAGGCCGCGCTGGTCCCGAACAGGGCCAGCATCCCGGCGACGTAGACGGCCAGCGCCGCCTGGGCGTCGGCGTCGGGTCCGGCCGCAATGAGGAAGGGCCCACCGATGAGCCACCCCACGAAGGCGACGACGTGCAGCCAGCCGCGCAGCAGTGGACGCGGGCCGCGGTGGTCGGCCGACCCGCCCCGCCCGCCCGGCGCCGTCAGGGTCACGGCTCGGCCTCGGCGCGGCGGTCCGCCTCTTCCACTTCACGGCGCGTAATGCCCAGCAGGAAGAGGACGGCGTCGAGGTAGGGCACGCTGAGGGCGGTGTCGGCCGCCTGGCGCACGGCGGGCTTGGCGTTGAACGCGATGCCCAGTCCCGCCTCCGCCAGCATGTCGATGTCGTTGGCCCCGTCCCCGATCGCGATGGTGCGGGCCAGCGGCACCCCGGCCTGGGCGGCGAAGCCCACGAGCGCGGCCGCCTTGCCGGCCCGGTCGACGACCCGCCCCTCCAACTCGCCCGTGAGAACGCCCGCCTCGAGCTGCAGCCGGTTGGCGGCCAGATGGTCGATGCCGAGGTCCTCGACGATGGGCTCGACCACCTGGGTGAAGCCGCCGCTCACGACGGCCAGCTCGTAGCCGAGCCGCTTGAGCGTGCGCACCAGGGTGCGCGCACCCGGCGCGAGCAGGATGCTCCCGCGCACCGCCTCGAGGTCGGCCTGCTTCAGGCCGGCCAGCAGGCGCACCCGGCGCCGCAACGCCTCCTCGAAGTCGAGGTCGCCCGCCATGGCGGCTTCCGTCACCGCCGCCACCGACGGGCCGCTGCCGGCGCGCTCGGCCAACAGGTCGATCACCTCGCCCTGCAACAAGGTCGAGTCGGCGTCCATCACGATCAAATGCTTGGACCGGCGGTGCAGCCCGGCCGCCTGCACCGCGATGTCGATCCGACATCGCGCCGCCTCTTCCGCCAGCGCGCGCCGCATCCGGTCGAGGTCGGCGCCGGCCACCGTGAGCTCGTAGCAGTGGACCGGATAGGCCGCCAGGCGGACGATGCGCTCGATGTTGCCCCCGCACGACGCCACCTGGCTCGTCACGCCCTCCAACGTGGCCGCGTCGACCGCAGGCGCCAGCAACGTCACCAGGTGGCGCTCCGTCTCCTCCTCGGCCTCGGCTTCGACCAGCGGGTCGACCGCCACCCCCACCCCCGCCGCGGCCAGCCGCTGCGCCAGCGCGTCCCGCAGGGCGTCGACGTCGCCGGGACGCAGCGTCGCCTCCAGGCACAGCAGCAGGCGCCCGTGCACCCGGATCTGTTCCACGTCGCGCACCTCGACGTCCCGCTCGGCCAGCGCGGCGAACAACCGCTCGGCGATGCCAGGTCCGTCCTGCCCGGTCACCGTCACCAGGTACGGCGACGGCCTCCCCGCCGTCACGGCAGCGCGAGGTCCTTCTCGTCCACCCATCCGCTGCCTTCGACCCAGCGGCGCACGACGCGGGCCGGTACGCCGGCGACCACGCAGCGGTCGGGCACCTCGCCGCGCACCACCGCGCCGGCCGCCACCACGACGTGCTCGCCGATCTGCGCGCCGGGGAGGACGACCGCGTTGGCCCCCAGCCAGCTGCCCGAGCCGACGCGCACCGCCGCCTCGACCGGCCACTGCCGCCCGATGGGCTCGACCGGGTCCTCGTAGCTGTGGTTCTGGTCGGTGATGTAGACGTACGGCCCGGTCTGAATGTCGTCCCCCAGGACGATCTCCCAGTGGCCGACGATGTGCGAGCCCCGGCCGATCAGACAGCGGCTGCCGATCGACACCACCGGGTCCGTCGGCATCACCTGGCCGGGCGCCATCCCGGCCGAGATGCAGGTCCCCGGCCCGACGATCGTCTCGTCCCCGATCCGGATCAGGTGCTCGTTGTAGATGGCGCCCTGCGGGAAGATCAGGCAGGCCCCGCGCCCCATCTGCCCGAAGCGCCTGCCCCGGGGGTCGTCGGGCCCGATGGCCCCCAGGTCCGTCGCCGCGTCCCACGCCGCGTGCACGACACGGGCGAGCGGCCGGCGCAGCGGTCCGGGGATCGAGCGGGCCCAGGTCACGCCGGAATGGTACGGGCTGCCCGGGGCGTCCCACGAACCGGGCCGGGCGCTGGGAATCGGCAGGGGAGCGGCCGATACACTCGCGCCGTGCGGCCCCTCCCCCCGGACGGCGGCTCCCGCGCCGCGGCGTCACCGGACCCCGTAGGCCGTCGCGCACTCGATCGGCGGCAATTCCTCCAGCTCTCCGCGTTCGGGGCGGCCGGCCTGGTCGTGAGCACCCGGCGGCACGGCGAAAAGAAAGAACCGCACAAGGTGCACGCCAAGGCCCGCCGAGCGGCACCACCGTCTCTTCCGGCCGTCGTCGACGCGCAACTCCCCAGCGGCGTCATCGTCCCCACGGCGCCGTGGCTGATCGCCGAGAACGCGCACCCGGGCACGCTCGACTGGGTCTGCAACTTCGTGCAGCCCGACCACGCCCTCGAGGGGTACGCCAGTCAGGTGAGCGCGGTCGCCGGCGACGACGTCGCCCTCTTCGTCAACACGACGGCCCAAGCCGTGCAGGTGCAGGCCTACCGCATGGGGTACTACCAGGGACTCGGCGGCCGCCTGGTCTGGCAGAGCGACATGGTGGCGGCGGGCCAGCAGGATCAGCCGGTCGTGGCGCCGGGGCTCGGCACCGTCACCTGCCCGTGGACGCCCACCATGACGATCAGCATCACCGACGAGTGGCCGCCGGGCTGCTACCTGCTGAAGCTCGTGGGCAACGGCGGGCAGGAGCAGTTCGTCCCCCTCACCGTGCGCGACGACAACTCCATGGCGTCGTTCGTCCTGCAGAACAGCGTCACCACGTGGCAGGCCTACAACCTCTACGGCAGCTACAGCCTCTACTACGGGCCGACCGGGCGCGACGGATCCGACTTCGCGAACCGCGCCCGCGTCGTGTCGTTCGATCGCCCCTACCCCCAGAACTGGGCGTCAGGAGCGGCCGACTTCGTGGGCAACGAGTTCCCCCTCCTCTTCCGGCTCGAGAGCTTCGGTGCCGACCTGACCTACTGGACCGACGTCGACCTGCACGCCAACCCCGGCCTACTGGCCAACCACCGCTGCCTGTTCAGCCTGGGTCACGACGAGTACTGGTCGACCCCGATGCGCGACGGGGCGGCGTCGGCGATCACCAACGGTGTCAACGTGGCCTTCCTCGGCGCCAACGCCTGCTACCGCCAGATCCGGATGGAGCCGAGCTCCGTCGGCCCGAACCGCCTGCAGGTCTGCTACAAGGATGCCACCGAGGACCCGATGGCGGCGGAGGACCCGGCGCTCACCACGGTCAACTGGAACCAGGCACCCGTCGACAACCCCGAGTCGAGTCTCATCGGTTCGATGTACCAGTCTGTCGGGGCCAGGGCGAACCTGGTCGTGACCGACGCCTCGTCGTGGTTCTGGGACGGCTGCAACCTCAGCGACGGCCAGTCGTTCCCGACGGTCGTCACGGGCGAGTACGACCGCTACGTGCCGTCTTTGCCGGGCCCGACCAACGTGGACCTGCTCGCCCACTCCCCGGTTCCGGGCCAGGACAACTGGTCCGACATCACCTACTACACCGCTCCGGGCAACGGCGGCGGGGTGTTCGCCAGCGGCACGGCATCGTTCGTGGGGCAGCTCTCGACCACCGGGGACATCTATCCCAACGTGGTCCCCGGTCCCTACCCCGGGACCGACGCCATCGTGAGGGCCATGGAGAACCTCTACGGCCGCTTCGGCCTAGGCCCGGCGTCGAGCTACGGCAGCTCCTCGGGCAACTGGACCGAGGTGTACACGGGGAGCGCGGCGACGGCTGGGGCGGCCGGCGGCACCAACGCGGCATGACGGGGCGCCTGGCCCCCCACCCGCCGGACTGAGGTGCTCGAAGCACCCCCGGGCCGTCCCCGCGCCGCCTCGAGGCGGTGGCCCCGCCGGTGGGCCGTCATCGGCGCCGGGGCCGGCGTGGCGCTCGTCGTGGTGCTGGTGGTCGGAGCGGCGGGGGCGCAGGGCCTGCACACCGTCGAGCGCGGCACGCCGCCGACCGGAGGTCCGGGCACGCCCGCCGCGGTCGCCGGTGCCGCCGACCCCATGCTGCAGGTGGCCTACGACCAGCCGCCGCCGACCCCGGACCCGGCCGCGCCGGGCACGTGGATCAGCACGGGCCCGGACGAGACCGACCCGTTCATGGTGGTCGAGGACGGGCACTACTACCTGTTCACGTCGCGCGGCGGCCCCGGCCCGAACGTCCCCGTACGGTCCGCCACCGTCCTCGGGCGGTGGGGCCCGGCCAGCGACGCCCTGCCACAGCTGCCGGCGTGGGCCGCTCCGGGGTGGGCCTGGGCACCCGACGTACGGCGCTTCGGCGACCACTACGTGCTGTACTTCACCACCTTGCTGCGGGGCTCGTCGCCGCCCACGATGTGCATCGGCGACGCCGTCGGCCCCGATGCCAGCGGCCCCTTCGAGGCGGCACCGACGCCTTTCGTCTGTCAGGCCTCGTTGGGCGGATCCATCGACCCCCGCACCTTCGTCGACGCCGATGGGCAGCCGTACCTGCTCTGGAAGTCGGATCAGAACGCGGTGTCCCACACCACCGACACCCAGATCTACAGCCAACCGCTCAGTGCGGACGGGCTGCATCTGCTCGGCCAGCCCCGGGTGGTCTTCACGCCCGACGAACCCTGGCAGGGGTACATCGTGGAAGCTCCGGACCTGGTGGAGGTCGACCGCGTCTACTACCTCTTCTATTCGGGCTACTGGTTCAACCAGCCCGGCTACGCCATCGGCGCGGCCCAATGCGACGGCCCGCTCGGGCCGTGCGCCGACACCTCACCGGCGCCGCTGCTGGGGTCGAACGCCCAGGGCGCCGGGCCCGGTGAGGAGTCGGTGTTCAGCGATGCCAAGGGCATCTGGCTGCTCTACGCGCCATTCCACTCCGCCGTGCCAGTGAGCGGTCCGCCCCGGCCGGCCACCGTCGCCCACCTGGGCTTCGGGTCCAGCGGGGTCTACCTGGCCGGGACGCCGGCCGACCCGGCCAGCGCCTGACCGCGGGCCGGAGCCACACGACCGCCACTGCGTGTGCCACCACTTGCGCGCGCGTGCCCCCTACGCTTATTGCACAGAAATGGCCACTACCGCCCCCCACCGCTCACGGGTGCGCCGTCCGCTCTGGGGCGTGATAGGCGCGATCGCCCTGGCCGGACTGTTGCTGAGCGCCTGCTCCGATCCCGCGCACAAGGACGCCGCGCCCAAGGCGAAGCCGACCTCCACCACTTCGACGGCGCCGCCGCCGGCCTGCCCGCTCACGGGGGAGCCGGCACCCGGCGGCACCATCCCGCAGCGCCCGGCGCTGGCCGTGAAGATCGACAACTACCCCCAGGCGCGACCTCAGAGCGGGATGGACAAGGCGGACATCATCTTCGAGGAACCGGTCGAAGGCGGCATCACCCGCTACCTCGCTGTGTTCCAGTGCCAGGACTCGACCCTTATAGGCCCGATCCGCTCGGCCCGCAACATCGATATCGGGATCCTGGGGCAGCTGGGCACCCCCCTCTTGGCGCATGTGGGCGGCATCAATCCGGTGATCGCCAATATCGACGCCTCGCCGCTGGTCAACGTCGACATCGGGTCCAGCGAGTCGCTCGAGATCCACCCGGCCGGCCGGGTCGCCCCCTACGACACCTACTCGAGCACCGCCATCATGTACGGCACCCACCCGACCATGACGACCCCGCCCCAGCCGCTCTTTTCCTTTTCGACGGCGCTGCCGGCCGGAGGGACGCCCGTCTCCACGGTCAACATCGACTTCTCGGGGACCTCCAATGTCACCTGGAAGTGGAACGCCACCACGTCGACGTTCCAGCGCTTCTACAACGGTACGACACCCGACATGCTGGCCGACGGGACCCAGAGCGCCGCCGCCAACGTGATCGTGCAGTACGTGGCGATCAGCTACGGGCCGTGGTTGGAGAACTCCGAGGGCGGCCTCGAGGTGCAGGCCGATCTGTACCCCAACGCCACCGGCCCCGCCGTCGTGTACCGGAACGGTGAGGCCTTCCCGGCCACTTGGAACCGCGGCGCATTGGGATCGCCGACACAATTCGTGAACTCGGCCGGGCAGGTCATCCCGATGCAGCCCGGCCAAACGTGGGTCGAGCTGGTACCGAACACCATCATGGCGACGACAACCCCCTAACTGAGCTGACTCACGACCATCGTCGTTCGCCCAAGGGAATGACGATCAGACACGCTCACCGACGACAGTGAACATCGCCACGTCCTTCGGCTCCTCGTCGAGGCTGTGTGGCCAGCCAACTCGGTACTTTTGCGAGTGGAACGTGACCGTGCTCTTCTGGAATCCGAGCCGCTCCAGCATGGTCACGATGCTTCCGGGGCTGAAATTCCACCATTGTGTGCTCGCCCCGCGGTTCGAACGGTCCGGAGCCAACCGCAGCACATTCCCGGGATCGCCTCCGCCGATCTGACCGGGTCGGCGTCGAAGGCGCCAACGGATCGCGTTGGCAATGCGGTTCAGGAGCAACGGGTCGTCCAAGTCTCCATAGGCCATCTCGGTGACGATCATCCGCTTCGCGGTGCGGTCGCTCGCCTGTTCCAGTGCGGCGAACGGACTCCGCAGGTGCAGGAGGACGCTTCCGAAGAACGAATCGTCGAACGTGCCGAGGTCGTCCGGCAGGTCGTAGATGTTGCCATATGCAATCCGTGCCGCCGACTCCAAGTCCCGATGGAGGTACCACCACGAGTTATAGACGGTCTCGAGTTGCGTCATCAATATGTCGCGCAGCTCGCCCGTCCCGCCGCTCGACATCGGGGGGAGCACATCGATGCTCGTGTCGTACCCGACCTCGAAACTGACTACATCTGCACCGTTTCGCTCGAGGAAATAGGTGAAGTGTCCGCTGGCAGGTCCCAACTCGAGGACCCTCCTTCCGGCGAAAGATCAACCTCCGAGATAGGCGTCCTCGGTGCCCCGGTGGTCCCACGCACCCTCGACCACCGTCCCGTCCCTGAGGACCGACGAATGGTAGAAGTCGCAGTCCTCCAACGTCAGCCCGGCCCGCCTGATGGCATAGTCGGCCTGGCATGCGGAATCGAGTTGTCCTCGATAGCCGGGCGTGGGCGTCGACGGCCAGAACGGGAACGCCTCAGTGCCGTCATTCGTCTTCATGCTGGTAACTCCTCCCGTCCAGACCCCGAAGCCCGACGGCGTCCGACCCGATGCGAACAGAACGACGAGACTACACACCGTCCCGTTTCCCGCCGGGCACGAGGCCCGACGCATCGAGCCCGCTCCGTCGTCGGCGCGCTGCGCCGGAGCCCCGCCTTTCCCGGACCCGACCTGAAGGGATCGGCCAGTCTCAGCCCACCGGCTTGCGGGCGACCACGGCTAGCAGGAGACACTCCTCAGCCGCGGCGAACACGCCCGGGTGCGCACTGGCCTCGGCCTCGTCGAAGACTCCGGCCGCAGCGCCTCGCCGCATCAGGTTGAGACCCTTGCATTCGGCGACCTCGAAGCCGGCCCGCTCCAGCTTCGCCACGAGCTCGTCGGCCCGATACTCGATCTTGTGGTCGGGGTTCATCAGCGCTTCTGACTGCAGCCGCCACAGCGGCCCGTTCGGTGTGTCAAGACAGAACCAGCCGCCGGGAACCAATACGCGGAACGTTTCCCGCGCCACGGCGTCACCGTCGGCCTCGGTGACGTGCTCAATCGACTGGCCGCTGTACACGAGGTCAAACGAACAGTCGTCGTAACGCCCGAGGTCGGCCATCGAATGGAAGGCGAACTCCACCGGTCCCAGCTCGGAGAGCACCGGCTCGCCGGACGAACCGCCCTGGTAGATGGCGTCGCGCTCAGTGACCGGGAGATCGACCACGACCAGGCGCTCGAAGGGGTAGGGGTAGCCCAAGTGCACCAGCGCCCCGTCCGGCATGCCCTGGTGGGTTCCGCCGAGATCCAGGATGCGCGCCGCGGGCGGTAGGCCCGTCACGAACTCGCACCGACTGACGTGCATGGAGAGCAGCACGTCGCCGATGGGCACGCGCCGGCGGAACTCCTCGGAGTGGGCCAGGGCCTCGGCCACCCCATGTCGGGACAACTCACCGTCCGAGAGCTTCTGGACGTACTCAGGGCCGCCCGTGGCGTCAGGCTCTCGGTCGAGGACGACGTTGAAGGCCAGGCGCACCGACTGCTTGGGTGGCAGGTAGCGGAACGGGACGGTGGGGACGAAGCGGTCGAACACCCGGTAGGCGCGGCGTTTCCAGTCCTGGGGGGGCATCGCCCCATTCTGGTCCGAACGCGAAGCGGCCCGGATCGGTAGCCCGAGGGAGGGGCGGGGACCGTCCGGGAGCTTCGGGTGCCCTGTGAGGCGGGGTGAGGCTAGGAGTCGAGGGAGATCGGGAGGTCGTCGGGGTCGACGACACCCTCGTCGCTCAACCCCGCCTGACCTTCCTGCGGGGCTAGGCATTCGCGCACGCGATCGTCGATCTCGGCCATCAGCTGCGGGTTCTCCGAGAGGAACGTCTTCACGTTCTCCCGGCCCTGCCCGAGCTGCTCACCCTCGTAGGTGAACCAGGCCCCCGACTTCTTGATGAAGCCGAGCTCGACCGCCACGTCGAGGAGCGAGCCCTCGCGGCTGATGCCCTTGCCGTACATGATGTCGAACTCGGCCTGCTTGAACGGTGCCGAGCACTTGTTCTTGACCACCTTGACCCGGGTCCGGTTGCCGACCACCTCGGCCCCGTCCTTGATCGACTCGATGCGGCGGATGTCGAGCCGGATCGACGAGTAGAACTTCAACGCCCGCCCGCCGGGGGTGACCTCAGGAGAACCGTACAAAATTCCGATTTTTTCCCGCAGCTGGTTGATGAAGATGGCGATGGTGCTCGACTTCGACAGCGAGCCGGTCAGCTTGCGCAGGGCCTGCGACATGAGGCGCGCCTGCAGGCCGACGTGGGAGTCACCCATTTCGCCCTCGATCTCGGCCCGGGGCGTCAGTGCCGCCACCGAGTCGATCACCAGCACGTCGAGCGCGCCCGAGCGGATGAGCATGTCGGCGATCTCGAGCGCCTGCTCGCCGGTGTCCGGCTGCGAGATGAGGAGGTCGTCCACGTTCACCCCGATGGCCCGGGCGTAGACCGGGTCCATGGCGTGCTCGGCGTCGACGTAGGCGCAGATGCCGCCGTTGCGTTGCGCCTCGGCCACCGCGTGCATGGCCAGGGTCGACTTGCCCGACGACTCGGGCCCGTAGATCTCCACGATGCGGCCCCGCGGCAGGCCGCCGATGCCCAGTGCCAGGTCCAACGAGAGCGCGCCGGTGGGAATGGACTCGATGTTCATCCCCAGGTTGTCGCCCATGCGCATGACCGAGCCCTTGCCGAACTGCTTCTCGATCTGGCCCAGCGCGGCGTCGAGCGCCTTCCCTTTGTCTGATTCGGCCATCCCTGTGCTCCCTCTTCCTCTCGGTGTGCTCTGCGACCCTGCGCCCGCCGTGTGCGTGACGTGACCGGTGTCGCCCTTCGGGCGACCTGTGGTGACCGTACGGCGAGGGTGTGACGGACCTGCCGGCGCTGCTGGCGCCAGCTTAACGAACATGTGTTCGTAGGTTGTGGACCCTCGCCCTCGGTTACCCCAAGGCGCCTGCAGGAGAAGGGTCGGGCCCGGCGCGCCGGTGGGCACGCCAATCGCCGGCGCGACCCGACCGGGTCTGACCGAGGTCCCCGCCACGGGCGTGCGAAGCTGCAGGTCCCGAGGAGGGTGAAGGGAGGTGTCGTGGTGGGAGCGAAAAGGACGGGGCACCGCGCCCTGTCACTGGGCGCCCTGGGCACCGTCGCCACCCTGGCCGCCCTCGTCACGCCGCCTGCCATGCCGGGCTCCGCCCCACCCGCCTCCGCGACCACCGGTTCGAACGCAGCGACGCTCTACCGCCAGGCCATCGCGACGACCAAGGCCTGGTCGGTCCACTACACGTCGTCGTCCAGCCAGTCCAAGATCACGCTCGTCGAGATCGGCAACGCCGGGCCGGCCTCAGGGACCCAGCTGGTCTCCATGGGGCCGAACGCCCAATCGCAACCCGACAGCGCCACCATCGAGGTCATCGGCGGCATCACCTACCTCAGGGGCAATGTCGCTGGCCTCGAGAACCTGGCCGGGTTCAGCGCGTCGCAGGCCACCGAGGCCGCGAACCAGTGGATCGAGTTCGCCACTGACAACAGCGTGTTCTCCCCCGTCGTCGCCGGGGTCCGCTCGAGCGACATCGCCAAGGAGCTGACGCTGAAGGGCACCCTGACACTCGGCAAGCCTCGCACCCTCGACGGCGTGGACGTCGAGGCCATCGAGGGGACCCAGAAGTTCGGCAAGACCAGCGGGCGGGTCGTCCTCTACGTGCGGGCGCGCGGGAGCCACGTCCCGGTAGAGGAGGATTCGCTCGGGGCCAACGGTCAGCCGAGCCCGGCCGAGCACGTGACCTACTCAAGCTGGGGCGAGACTGTGCGGCCGGAGGCGCCGCAGGCCACGGTCTCCATCGGACATATCAGCACGACGTGACCCCCGACGCCCGTCGCCCGAACCCCGTCGGAGGTCCCCAGGTGAGAAGATGGGAATTGTCTCCCGCCGGTCGCGGCCATTCCAGACGCGGCAAGATCGCTCCTCCCATGCACCCGACGCCATGCACCTGACGCCCCTGCACCCGCCCCGTTTCAGCCGCCCGCGCTCCGCCACCGCCGCGGCAGCCGTCCTCGCCCTGCTGACCGCTCCAGCCACCGTGGCCGCGCTCGCCGCCGCGCCGCCTGCCGGCGCGGCGTCCACGCCCAGCGCGCAATCCCTGTACCAGGCCGCGCTCAAGGCGGCCGCCGGCGAGAACGTGCACTTCGCCTCTTCGGCCACGCAGGACGGTGTCAGCATCGATGTCGAGGGCGACACCGGCACCACCTCGGGCGCGCAGACGCTCACGGTCACCAAGGGGAAGACCGTCGAGCACGTGCGGGCCGAGGTGGTCGGCTCGACCGGTTACCTGAACGGCAACGAGACCGCCCTGCACAACGTCATCGGGCTGACCACCAAGCAGTCGCACACCTACGCCGGCAAGTGGCTTTCGTTCCCCACCTCCAACACCGCGCTGGCCACGCTCGTCCAGGGACTCCTGACCTCGCAGGTGCCCGACGAGCTGCAGATGGGCGGACCCTTCACCTACGGTCCACCCACGACGGTGGACGGCCAGCGCGCCCTCGATGTCCTTGGCTACGTCAGCACCGACAGCGGTTCCAAAATTCACGTGGTCCTCTACGTGCCCGCCAGCGGGTCACCGCTCCCGATCGAGGAGCTCACCAACCCCGGCGCCAAGAGCTCGTCGGACATCCACGGCACCGTGACCTTCTCCAAATGGGGGGAGAAGACGGACGAGACCGCGCCGAACACCAGCATGTCGTTGGTGAAGCTGACGCCGCCCCAGACGTCGGGCGCCACGTCCACCACGTCGACGACGAGCTGACGTGCCACCCCGCCTCGAGGCGGTCCGCGGCGACATCACGGCCGAGCGCGTCGACGCCGTCGTGAACGCGGCCAACCGTCACCTGGCGGGGGGCGGCGGGGTCGACGGGGCGATCCACCGCGCCGCCGGCGCCGATCGGCTGCACGCAGCCTGTCGCGCCATCGGCGAGTGCCCGCCGGGGGAGGCGGTCGTGACCGACGCGTTCGATCTCCCGGCCCGCTTCATCATTCACACCGTCGGACCGGTGTGGCACGGCGGCGCCACGGGCGAGCCCGACGTCCTCGCCTCGTGCTATCGCACCTCGCTCGCCGTCGCCGACCGCGTCGGCGCGCGCACCGTCGCCTTCCCGGCCATCTCGACCGGTGCCTATGGCTATCCGCCGGATCAGGCCGCCGCCCTGGCCGTGGCCACCGTCGGCGCGGCGGACACCGACGTCACCCTGGTCCGCTTCGTCGCCTTCGACGCGCTGACGAGCGGGCTCTACCTCGAGTTGCTGGGCTGAGCTCGCCGGGGCCTCAGCCCGAAGCGCCCGACGTCAGGTCGTAGATGGTGACCCCGCCCACGTCTTGGGAGCTGAAGTGCGACTCCACCCACGACGAGATCTGCTGCGCGTCGTCGCCGCTGCTGCCGCCACCGGCGAACGCTCCGAAGCCGCCGGCCCCGCCCGTGCCGCCGGCGATGAAGTAGTGGATCTTGCCCTCGGAGACGTACTGCTCGAACTGGGCCAGTGTGGGAGCGGGGTCGGTGCCGTTGAAGCCGCCGATGGCCATGATCGGGTCACCGCTGGCCAGCTGGTAGCCGGCGGCGTTGTTGGAGTTCACCGTGGCCGCGACCCAGGTGTAACGGCTGGCGTCGGCCTGCAGCTTCTGGGTGAGTTCCGGGTTGGAAGTGCTGGAGTTCAAGAACCCTCCACCACCACCACCGCCACCGCCGCCGCCGCGGGTGGCGCCGCCCGGGAAGCCGCCGCCACCGAGGCGCCGAAAGCCTCCACCGCCGCCGGGGAAGCCGCCGGCCGGGAAGCCCCCGGCGCCCGTGCCGTTGCCGGTTCCCGCGCCAGGGAGAGCAAAGCCGCCGCCGCCGGGGAAGCCGCCGGCTCCGCCACCGCCGAAGGCACGCCGGACGCCACCGCCCGGGAAACCCCCGCCTCCGGGGAAGCCCCCGCCGCCGGGGAAGCCGCCGCCGCCGGCCGGGGTCGGTGTCACGTTCGGGATGGCTCCCTGGTGGGGCGTGGCCGCCGTGGCCACGGTCGAGAACAGGGGGGCCGCCAGCGCAGCGCCGAGGCCGAGAACGGCCACGAGCGCCACGGCCAGCTTGGGCACGGCACGCAGCAGCGGCAAGGCCAGAATGGCGACGACGCCCAGGATCCCCACGACTGCCACGAAGGGGCGGAGCGACGGGAACCAGTCGGACGTTTTGCCGAGGAGCGTGTAGCTCCACCACACCGTCACGGCCAGCCCGGCGGCCAGCCCGATGCGCCCGGCCCACGTCTCACGCCGCTGCCACAGGCCGAAGGTGGCGATGCCGACCAGCGCGCCGAGCGGTGGCGCCAAGGCCACGGTGTAGTAGGGGTGGATGATGCCCTGCGCCATGCTGATGGTGAGCCCGATGCAGACCAGCGAGCCGCCCCACAGCAGCAGCGCGGCGCGCTCGCGGTCGGTGCGGCGGGCCCGGATGGTGATGACCAGCAACACGGCGCCCATGACGAGCGCGCCGGGCAGGAGCCACGACATCATGTTCCCGAACTGAGGGTTGAACAGCCGCGTCCACCCCGTCGGACCCCACATGGCGGCACCGACGTTCCCCCCGCCGACGCTGCCGCTCTCGTTACCGCTGAGTCGGCCGAAGCCGTTGTAGCCGAATATGAGGTTCAAGATGCTGTTGTTCTGCGAGCCGCCGACGTACGGCCGGTCGGCCGCCGGGGTCAGCGCCACCACGGCCACCCACCAGCCCCCGGCCACGACGACGGACACGCCCATGACGAGGGTCTGCCAGACGCGTCGCCACCAGCCCGTCGGCGCCGCGAACAGGTACACCACACCCATGACCGGCAGGATCAGGAAGGCCTGCATCATCTTCGTGATGAAGCCGAACCCCACCAGCGCGCCCGCCAGGACGAGCCACTTGGTCTGCGCCTTCTCCAGTCCGCGCATGGTGGCGTAGGTGGCCGCCGTCAGCAACAGCGCCAGCAACGCGTCGGGGTTGTTGTAGCGGAACATCAGGGCCGCCACGGGTGTGAGCGCGACGACGGCACCGCCGAGCAGCGCGGCCTGCGCGCTGAACCAGCGGCGCACCGAAAGGTAGACCAGCCCGACGGTGGCCACGCCCTCGAGGGCCTGCGGCGCGAGCATGCTCCACGAGTTCAAGCCGAAGATGCGGGCGGAGATCTCCATCGGCCACAGGAAGGCCGGGGGCTTGTCGACGGTGATGAAGTTGGACGCGTCGGAGGAGCCGAAGAACATGGCCTTCCAGCTCTTGGTCCCCGCCTGCACCGCGGCGGCGTAGAAGGAGTTGGCCCAACCGCTGGCGCCGAGGTCCCACAGGTAGAGGACCGCCGTGGCGGCCAGCAACGTGAGCAGCGCCGGCCGCACCCACGGCGCGTCGCTCTCCTTGCCGCGGATGAAGCGGGCGATGCGGCCCGACCGCGGTCCGGGCGGCCAGTTCGAGGTGGTGGACGCGGGCGGAGCGGCGCCCTCTGTCGCGATCTCGTCGGGCAATGCGACCGGCAGGTCGAGCACCCCGACGGGCGCGTCGGGGGCAGCAGTGACGTCGCTCAAGAGGAGGCCTCCAGGGATTCGGCGCCGACGTGGGCGGGCGGTCGGAAGATCCATGCTCGCAGCACGGCGAAGCGGAAGACGGCGGCGGCCAGGTTGGCCACCGTGATGGCCACCAGCTCGGTGATGAGCGACGCCGGGGCCAGCCATTGGGCCACGGCGAGACCCAGCGTGGTAAACGCCAGGCTGACCAGGTAGAGGCCGCCGGCCACGGCGACGAGGCGGCCGCGACGGGCCTGGCCGTCGGTGCCCTGGGACAACTCGCGGTGCACCGCCGTGTTGAACAAGGTGGCGATGGCCATGGCCACCGCGTTGGCACCGAACGCCCCGAGCAGCGGTCGCCAGGCGATGAAGAGGAACAGGTAGCCGAGCGTGCTGACCACACCCACGCCGGCGAAGCGCATCAGCTGATCCGCCGCCACGTCGTTGGAGCGGATGCGCCGCAGCTGCTTGGGACGGCGCACCAGCATGCGCCACACCCCGCGCAGGTCGTCGGTGGCGGTCGTCACGATGTCGACCCGCGAGTCCGGGTCGTCCACCCAGTCGACCGGCACCTCTCCGATGCGCAGGCCCAGCCGCTCCGCCGTGACGAGCAGCTCGGTGTCGAAGAACCACTCGTTGTCCTCGACGAGCGGGAGCAGCTTCTCCGCCGCGTCGCGGCGCAGCGCCTTGAAGCCGCACTGGGCGTCGCTGAAGCGTCCCCGCAGGGTCAGCCTCAACAACAGGTTGTACGAACGCGAAATGAGCTCGCGCTTGGGGCCCCGGATCACGCGCGCCCCCGAGCGAGCCGGGAGCCGATGGCCACGTCGCGGTGGCCGGACAGCAGGGGGGCCACGAGCGGGAGCAAGGCGGAGAGCGAAGTCGACAGGTCGACGTCCATGTAGGCGACGACGGGCGCCATGCTGGTCGACCAGGCCGAGCGCAGCGCGTAGCCGCGGCCCTTGCGGGAGAGGCGCATGACGGCCACCCCGCGCAAGCCGGAGGCCAGGCCGGCGGCCACATCGTAGGTGTCGTCGGTGCTGGCGTTGTCGACGATCGTGACGAGGGCCCGGAAGGGGAAGGACTCGTCGAGAAAGCTGCGCAGGGCGGTGATCCGCTCCGCCAGCTGGGGGGCTTCGTTGTAGACGGGCACGACGATTTCGACGTCCACCGGGGTCCGGCGAGGGTCCACGTCCGCCTCGAGGGGGGCCAGGGCTGTCATGCCTGGCATGGTGGTCGACCCGCCTCCGGACCCCGTGAACCTCGGCTGTGACTCTGGTGTGAATCGCCGGCGGCGCAACACGGGGACCCCTACGGGGTGTATTCCGGGGGACCGACCGCCTCCACCGGCTCCGGCGGCACGGTGCTCTTGGGGAGGCGCACCGTCACGGTCATACCGTTGCCGGGCGACGAGGCCGCGAAGACGGTGCCGCCATGCGCGGCCACTATGGCGGACACGATCGAGAGGCCCAGGCCACTGCCCCCGGCGGTGCGGGCTCGGGCCTGGTCCACCCGGTAGAAGCGCTCGAAGACCCGCCGGGCCTCGTCGGCCGGCATGCCCGGTCCGGTGTCCTGCACGACGATTTCGGCCTGGTTGCCCACCTCGTCGACCCGCACCGTGGTGGAGGTGCCCGGCGGCGTGTGGGCGCGCACGTTGGCCAGCAGGTTGTCGACCACCTGCCGCAGCCGGTCCTTGTCACCCGTCACCTCAATTGGGCGGGACGCCCAGAACCGCACGGGCCAGTCCGGTCCGACCGCGGTGGCCGTGCGCACCGCTTCGGCGGTCAGGGCCACCAGCTCGACGGGGGCCTGCTGCATCGGCACGCCCTCGTCCAGGCGGGCCAGGGTGAGCAGGTCGTTCACCAATCGGTCCATGCGGGCCGTCTCGGTGCGGATGCCGCTGACGACCCGCGGCAGGTCCTCGGGCTTCTCCGCCGCGCCGCGCTGGAACAATTCGGCGTAAGCCGACACCGCGGCGATCGGCGTGCGCAGCTCGTGGGACGCGTCGGCGACGAACTGGCGCAAGTGGTCCTGCGACTCCTTCAGGCGGGCCTCCGAGGCCACGCGGGCCGAGAAGGCGGCCTGAATGCGCTCGAGCATCACGTTGAGGGCCCGGGCCAGCCGGCCCACTTCGGTCTGCTGGTCGGCGCCCGGCACCCGCTGGTCGAGGTTGCCGGCCGCGATGGACTCGGCCGTGGCTTCGACGTCCTCGAGCGGGCGCAGGCCGAGCCGCACGAGCCACCAGCCGCCGGCCAGCGCGAGGACGAGCGCGGCCGCCGTCACGGCGAGCTCGGTGAGGAACAGGGTGTGCAGCGTGCTCGTCTGGTCGCCGAGGGCCTGCGCCTGCACCAGCACGTCACCGCTACTCAGCTTCACGGCGCGCACCCGGAAGTTCGGGCCGCCCGGCGCAATGGAGGAGGTGGTGAAGTACGCCACCTGCTCCCCGTTGCTCTGCGTGCTGAACCCGGTGATTTGGGATGGGAGCTGCGGGCGGTAGGGGTGGTCGTTCACATAGGCGGGGCATTCAAGACCGTCGACGACGCCGCCCGTCTGGCTGACCACCGAGATGTAGCTGATGCCGAACACGTTGGGGAACCCCTGACCACCGCCGATGCCGCCACCACCACCGAGCCCGAGCCCGGGTCCCGAGCCGCTGTTGCCGACGGGGGCCGCGTTGCCGAAGTTGCTCTGCGGTGACGGACACTCGACCGTGCCGGTCGCCTCGTCACCGACGAAGCGCGGGTGCTGGAGCGCGAGCTCCTGATCCACCTGGTTGTAGAGGGACGTCCGCAGGGCCGAGTACGTGGCGAAATCCGCCACGACGAGCGCGACGATGGAGATCGCCCCGACGGCAATGAGGAGCCGGAGCCGCAGGGACACTCAGGCCGCTCCGTTGGACGCCTCGGGCTCGCGCAGCGTGTAACCGACGAGGCGGATGGTGTGGATGAGCGGGGGTCCGAACTTCTCGAGCTTCTTGCGTAGGTAGCTCACGTACGTCTCCACGACGTTGCCGTCGCCCCCGAAGTCGTAGTGCCAGACGTGGTCGAGGATCTGCGACTTCGAGAGTACATGGCGCGGGTTGAGCATGAAGTAGCGCAGGAGGTTGAACTCGGTGGCGGTCAGGTTGATCTGGTTGCCACCACGGCTCACCTCGTGCGCGCTCTCGTCCAACTCGACGTCGGAGAAGCGGAGGATGCCGTCGTCCTCCGGCTCGTAGCCGGTGCGGCGCAGGATGGCGTGCACCCGGGCGATGACCTCCGCCAGCGCGAAGGGCTTGGTGACGTAGTCGTCACCGCCGACGGTCAGGCCGGCCAGCTTGTCCGACAACGTGTCGCGAGCGGTGAGGAACAGGACGGGGACGCGCACCCCGTCGGCGCGCAGGCGCCGGGTCACCTCCAGGCCGTCGAGGTCGGGCAGCATGACGTCGAGGATGACCAAGTCGGGTGGGTCCTCCTGCGCCTGGGCCAGCGCCTTGCGGCCGGTCATCGCCTCGTCGACGGTAAACCCCTCGTAGCGCAGCGACGTCGCCACCGCGTCGACGATGGAGGGCTCGTCGTCCACCACCAGGACCCTCGGTCCGTTGTCGGTCTTCACTGTTCGTACCTCCCTGCGTCACAGGGTCGCATCCCGGCTTTCCCGTCCAGTGTGACCTGGCTGTGGACGCCCTGTGAACGCGGGAGGGTCAGGCGGTGTTGCCTTCGAGCGCACGACGCAGCAGGTCAAGAGCCGAAATGGCCCCGTACTGGCGCACCCGCTCCCGGTCGCCCGGGACCCGCAATTGGCGGGTCTGGGCGGGCTGATCGCCGAGGCTCAGGCCCACGAAGATCGTCCCGGGCGCCACGCCCTCCTGCTCGTCGGGACCGGCCACGCCGGTGATGCCCAAGCCCACGTCGGCCCTGGTGACCCGGCGGGCACCCTCGGCCATGGCCGCCGCGGCCGATTCGGTCACCACCGGCCCGGCGGGCACCCCCAGGACGTCGTACTTGACCTGCGAGTCGTAGGCGACGACGCCGCCCTTGAACCAGGCCGAGGCACCGGGCACGTTCACCAGGCGGGACGCGATGAGGCCGCCGGTGAGCGACTCGGCGACGCCGAACGTCAGCCCCTGGGCCACCAGGCGCGTCGCCACGGCGACCTCCATGGACTCGTCGTCGACACCGAAGACGATGTCGCCCAGGCGCGCCTCGATGGCCCGGCGCACCTCTATCTCCTCCTTGTCGAGCATGGCCGTGACGTCGCCGAGCGTGCGCGCTCGAGCGGTGATGCGCACCTTGATGCCCTCGATCCCCGAGGCGAGAAACGCCAGCGTGACGTCGCCGGCCGCATCGAGGGCGTCGACACGATCTTGCAGGGACTCGGCCAGGCCGGACTCGCTGACGCCCCAGGTGCGCAGGACCCGACTGGCGATGACGCCCTCCTCGCCGGCCTCGGCCATGCGGGCGCGCAGGTCGGGCAGGATGGCCCGCTCGAACATCTCGGCCATCTCGTAGGGGACGCCCGGGACGGCGTAGACGATCTTGTTGCCGACGGGACAGATGAGGCCGGGTGCCGTGCCGGCCTGCTGGGGGATGACGGTGGCGCCCTCGGGGACGTCGGCCTGGCGCTCGTTGTTGGCCGACATGGCGCGGCCGCGGGCCTGGAAGAAGCCGGCGATGCGGTCGACGATCTCCTGGTCGCGCACGAGCTGGACGCCCATGACCTCGGCGATGGCCTCCCGGGTGATGTCGTCCTGGGTGGGGCCGAGGCCGCCGCACATGATGACGCCGTCGCTGCGAGCCAGCGCGGTCCGCAGCGCCAGCGTGATGCGCTGGTGGTTGTCGCCGACCGCCTGGTGGAAGTGGGACGTCACGCCGTTGGCGGCCAGGCGGTCGCCCAACCAGGCGGAGTTGGTGTCGGCGATCTGCCCGAGCAGCAGCTCGGTGCCGACCGCCACGATCTCGATCCTCACGGGGCCCGACCTTAGGGGGTGGAGCGGTGTGGAAGCTCGCCCCTGCCGTCCCGTCGGCGCCGCGCCGCGGATGTCATTTCGGGGCGACTATGACTGCGCCCTGTGGGCCGTGGGGCAGAACAGGCGAAGGCACGAAAGGGGAGACGCCCCTCACGGCGCGGCCCACGGCGGGCGCACTCGTAGGCGCGGCACCGACACCTGACGGGCGCGCTCAACGGGGGCGGCACGGGTTTCCTCGCGCCGGGGCGGCGCGTCGGCCCACCCGACGGACCCGGTCAGGTGCTCGAGTGCAGGACGCGGCGGCCGTCGAGCAGGTACTCGGCCCCGGTGTAGAGGGTGAGGGCGCAGGCGAACCAGATGGTGGCCACCTGGAGCGTGTGCTGGTGGGCCAGCGGAGGGATGATGCAGGTGCCCACGGCGATGTCCTGGATCAGCGTCTTGAGTTTGGCGGAGTTGCGGGCGGGGATGGAGACACCCCGCCGGCCCACCCAGGAGCGGTAGAGCTGCATCCCCACCTCGCGGATGGAGATGAGGATCACGGGGAGCCAGGGCAGGTGGCCCTGGGCCGCCAGCGTGACCAGCGCGCCGAGCACCACCGCCTTGTCGGCCAGCGGGTCGAGGAAGGCGCCCGAGCGGGTCGTGCCCTGGCGTCGCGCCATGTAGCCATCGAGGCCGTCGCTGCCGGCCAGGACGAGACCGACCACGACGTTGATCCACGACGCCCCCCACACGACCAGCATGACCACGTACACCGGCGCGGCCAGGAGGCGCAGCACGGTGACGGCGTTGGCCGGCGTGGCCAGCGCGCTGGGGCCGAAGGCAAACTGCCGCGCGGCGGGGTGCTCGGGCGCGGCGTCGCTCACGGCCGGGCTCCCGTCGCCGCCAGCGCGGACCGGTCGGCGGCCGGGCCGTCGACCGGGTGGGCGTGGAGGTCCGGCCCTTCGGCAGCGGTGATCACCATGTCGAGCATGGCGCCGGGCGCAATGGCCCTCGGGACGTGGACGATGCCGTCGATTTCGGGGGCCTCGTGCACGGTGCGTCCCTGCCCCGGCGTGTCGACCAGGACCTGCTGGGTGGACCCGATCAGCACGTCTCGCTTGGCCGCGGTGATGGCGTCCTGCAGCTCGGAGCACTCGCGCAGACGTTCGAGCGCCAGCTCGGGCGGCACCTGGCCCGGCAGGCCAGCGGCGTGCGTGCCGTCCTCGTTGGAGAAGGTGAAGAAGCCGGCCCAGTCCAGCTGCGCGGCCTCGAGGAACTGGAGGAGCAGATCGTGGTCGCGTTCGGTCTCCCCGGGGTAGCCGAGGATGAACGAGGAGCGGAACGTGGCGGCGGCCTCGGCGGCCCGGATGTCGGCCATGCGGCGCAGGAAGCGCTCGCCGTCCCCCCAGCGGCGCATGTTCGCCAGGAGCGGGCGGGACACGTGTTGGAGCGACAGGTCGAAGTACGGCACGCCCGTCGCGAGGACGGCCTCGATCAGCTCGTCGGTCAAGCCGGAGGGATACAGATAAAGCAGTCTCGTCCGGACCACCTTGGCCGCCACGGCGCGCGTGAGAGCGGCGATGGGCGAGGGGCCGCCAGCGATGCGGGCGTGCCGGTCGGGCCCGGCGCGGTCGCGCCCGTAGGAGGCGAGATCTTGCGCCACCAGAACGATCTCGCGGAGGGGCGGGCCGCCGTGGTCGGATTCCAAGAGCGCGTCCACCTCGGCCAGGATGTCCGCCACCGGGCGCGAGCGTTGCTTGCCGCGGAAGGACGGGATGGCGCAGAAGCCGCAGATGCGGTCGCAGCCTTCCGCCACCTTCACATAGGCCCAAGGGGCGCGGGCGGAGGGCCGGGGCAGCTCGAGGAGATCGAAGGCGTTGACGGACGCCGGACGGGTCGGAGGACGGGCCCGGGTCGTGGAGAGCGCCACCGGTGTGGGCGGCGGCGCGGGCGGCGCGGTGATCAGGGCCTGCCCGAAGCCGGCCACGAGATCGACTTCGGGCAACGCGTCGAGCAGCTGGTCGCCGTAGCGTTCGGCGAGGCATCCGGTCACCACGAGGCGGGCGCCGGCGCGGCGGAGGTCGGCCAGCTCCAACACGGTGTCAATGGACTCCTGGCGGGCCGCTTCGATGAAGGCGCACGTGTTCACCACGACCAGGTCCGCACTCGAAGGGTCGTCGGCGCGGTCGAAGCCCTGCGCGGTCAGGTAACCCTCGAGCTTGTCCGAGTCCACCTGGTTCTTCGGGCAACCCAGCGTCTGCAGCCAGTACAGGCCCACGACTTCCCACACACTCCTCGCACCAATCCGCTTCCCGCCGGAGCGGCGGGGCACGGCGGACCCGCCGAGGCGGGCCGATTTTTCCGGACGCCGGGCGGTGCCCGACCTCCCGAGCGGAGAGGGAGGGATTTGAACCCTCGGACCCGGTTACCCAGGTCAACTCATTAGCAGTGAGTCCGATTCGGCCGCTCTCGCACCTCTCCAGCAGGAGTTTCGTCTGCTGACCAGGACCGATGTCCATAACCTGGCCATAGTCGCCGACTGGCTCCCGACGGAAAGCCTACGCGAGCAATCGGCGGCCGTTTGGCACGTCGGGTTTGGCACGGTCGCCAATGAGCCGCCCCAGATACAGGAGCCCGACTGACCAACGACGCGAGTGAGGCATCACTGTCGGGGAGCATTTTGCCGCGACCGTCATGCTTCGTGGAGGCGCCGACATCCGGACCGTCGCGGGACGGTGACGAAGCGGTCGGATCGCTCGTTACGGAAACCAATCCGTAGAGGATCAGTGTGGGTTCACAGACGACGGGTTACGCGCAATGGCAGGACCGGATGCGGCACATCGGGCCGGTTGGCCAGGGCTCTACGGGCTAAGGCGACGCATGGCGGAACTCGAAGCAACGATTGGTTCCGCCGGAGCTGTGATCTGCCGATCCGCTCGTCTCAGCGCGCCCGGCGTCACCCCCCAGGCTCGCTCTGCGCCGACTCTTCGTTCCCTCCCCGCCAACGCTCGAACAACCGTTCAGCGGGAGTCAGCCCGAGAAGGTCCAGAAGACGTCCAACCGTCTGGTTCACGACATCATCGACCGTAGCGGGACGGTGGTAGAACGCGGGCATCGGCGGGGCTACAACCGCGCCCATCTCGGCCAACTGGACCATGGTCCGAAGATGTCCGAGGTGCAGCGGGGTTTCCCGCGGCACACTATCAGAGGGCGACGCTCTTTCAGCGCGACATCCGCCGCCGCGTGTCAGCAGATTGTCGCTGAACGAATAGGCGATCGATGCCATCGTCTTCATCGAGCACGGGACGACCACCATCGCGTCGAGCCGAAAGGATCCGCTCGCTGGGCCTGCGGTGACGTCGCCGAACTTGTGCACTACGTCGGCCAGCAGCTCGACCTTGCCGGGATCCCAGTCGCTCTCGAGGGTGATCGTCTGGCGCGCGGCGCGGCTCATGATGAGGTGGGTCTCCACCTCGTCGATTCCCTGCAGCACCTCGAGCATCCGGATTCCGTAGATCACGCCGGAGGCGCCCGACATCCCAACGACGAGGCGCATCAGACCGGCCCTGCCGCTCGGCGGGACGTTCGCCGCGCAGCGCCTCGATCGTCTCGTGCCAGCGGGCGACCACGACATCCCGATCCGGCAGGTCAAAGGCAATCCCGCTGGTGAGGACCGCATAGGGGACCTCATCCGCAGCGGACCTCGTCGATCCGAGCGTCGAACACCGCCCGAGGTGCCGGATCGACGAGATCGACCCCGCGCGCTGCGTGTATCAAGACCGTGAGGAACGCACCTGTCGTGCACGAGACAGAGCACGCCTCTGCCGGTTCGAGACAGGTTGGCGGTCGTGTGCGACGCCGGCCACAGGGCAAGGCGGAGGTTCCGGCCGTCGATTGCGAGGACCTCCCCCACGCTCAAGAGCGCCACCCTGGGCCAGCCCGGCTCATCGACGGTCAGCAACTGGATGGTGAGACCAGCGCAGGCCTGTACATCCCGGCCGCACAGCAGCGCCGCGACTTCGGCCGGCAGAATCGTTCTCGGCGGATCACCACCGCTCATCCGACGAGCCTAGTGACCGCAGTCCGCCGCCGGTCGGGGTGGGCTCGGAGCCTTCTCAGCTCCCCGCATGCGGGGCGACATTCACCCAACCCGCCTCGTGGGCGACCGGGTCCTCCAGGGGCACCCCCAGCGCAGTGTGCATCGTGTTGTACATCTTCCAGAACCCCATCACGAGCGTGATCTCCATCACTTCTTCGGGCGTGAAGTGTTCGGCCAGGCTCTGACGCATTTCGTCGGTCACTCCCGCCGGATCGAGGCTGGCCTGGTGCACGTACTCGAAGGCCGCCGCCTCGCGGGCGTCGGCCGGCTGGTCCAGGCTCAGCACACCGCTCAGATCGTCCTCGGAGTAGTTGAAGCGACGCTTGAGCGTCGCCGCATGGTGGGCGGTGCAGTAGGTGCACTCGTTGTCCCGGCTGGCCACAAAGGCGAGCCGGTACTTGAACTCTTCGGACAGCGATCCCTGTTCGCTGCGCATCACGGCGTTGTTGAACCGGATCAGGTGCTCAGCCGACCACGGGTTGTGCAGGTAGAGCTTGATGGCGTTCGGCAGGAACGCCATGCGCGAGATGTAGTAGTGGACTTCGGGTCGGACGTTGATCGGGATGTGTTCCAGACGCTCGCCTATCGGCGGGTAGGGGATGAACGCCTCCGACTCCCCCTCGAACTTGATGTCATCGGTGATCGGCAGCGGTCCCGCTATCTGCGTCATGCGCACGTCCTCTCGTCCGGCCCTACCAACTGGTATATAGTATGGCACTCTTTGTCTGCCTGGCAAGTCTGCGCTAAGGGGCTGGGGTCGCCCGCGGAGGTAGCGATGCTCGGAAATGACGTCCTCAGGACAGTGGCCGGAGACACCCCCGGCGCAGGAATGGAGCCACCAATGGCTGATTTGCAGCTCACCTTGGCCAGCCTCGACTACCTCGACCGCACACGGGCCCTCATGGACGGTTCCGTTCGTCCGGAGGGTATTGAGCTGCGATGCGTCCGCATGGGTCCCTACGAACTCTTCCAGCGGGTCGCCCAGAAAGTGGAATTCGACGTGGCCGAGATGTCGGCCTCGACCTACATGAGCCTTCTCTCCCAGGGCGACGACCGCTACGTCGGACTCCCGATCTTCTTGTCGCGCCACTTCCGACACGGGTACATCTTCGTGCACGGCGGCCTCGGACATAGAAGCCCCGGGCGACCTCGCCGGTCGACGGGTCGGGGTGCCCGAGTACGAGATGACCGCCGCGCTATGGCAGCGGGCCATCCTCGACCACGACTACGGCGTCTCCCCCGATCGCATCCGCTGGTTCCAGGGTGGCGAGTTCGCACCCGGATTCGTCGAGCGCCAGAAGACCCCGATCCAAAGCGGCGTGACGATCGAACAGATCCCCGAGGACCGCACCCTCCACGACATGGTGGCCACCGGTGAGATCGACGCCGTCATGTGCCCCCACCGGCCGGTCGGGCTGAGCGATGGGTCGGGCCGGGTGAGGCGTCTCTTCCCCGATTTTGTGCAAGTCGAGCAGGCCTACTACCGCCGTACCGGGTTCTTCCCGATCATGCACCTCACCCTCATGCGGCGGGATCTCTATGAGTCCGACCCGTCGATCGCGGTCGCGCTCTGCGTGGCCTTCGCCGAAGCCAAAGCCCTCGGTTGGCGTCGCCTCGGCGAGCTCGGATCGCTAGCGGTCATGCTGCCGTGGCTCACCCATGACCTCGAGGAGATCGCCGAGGTCTTTGGCACCGACCACTGGCGTTACGGGTTCCGCGAAAACTATGAGATCCTGCAGGCGATGTGCCAATACAGCTTCGAACAGGGTCTTTCGGTCCGAGGACTCGTCCCTGAAGAGATGTTCGCGCCGATCACCCACGACCTCTCGCTCGAACCATTCGACGACCGGAGCCCATGACCGAGGACCGCCCCGACCACAAGGTGGCCCTCGTCACCGGCGCCGCTCAGGGCATCGGCAGGGCGCTCGCGCTCGGGCTGTCCGGGTCCGGGGTAACGGTGGTTTGCGGCGATGTCAACGTGACGTCGGAGACGGCGGGTCAGATCGAGCACCTCGGCGGTCGGGTGCATGAGCTGGCCCTCGACATCTCGAACGAGGCGGACGTGGAGCGGGCCATGACGTTCCTCGCCGGGCTGGGTGGTATCGACATCTTGATCAACAACGCCGGCGTCTTCCCCCGCTCTCTTGTTCTCGAGATGGATCCGGCCGAGTGGGACTACGTCATGGGCATCAACCTCCGAGGAACCTTCCTTTGCGCCCGGGCCGCCGCGGTCTGCATGAAGGCCCAGGGACGAGGGGGGCGGATCGTCAACGTCACCTCCGGTGCGGCCTTCGTCCCCACGGCACAAAGCGCGCACTACGCGTCGAGCAAGGCCGGCATCGTGGCGCTCACCCGTGTCCTCGCCCTCGAGCTGGCGGCGGAGGGCATCACCGTCAACGCCGTTGCACCCGGTCTGACCGACACCGCCCAACCGCGCTCGTTTTACTCTGAGGCCGACCTCGCCGCCTTTGCCGGGCGGATCCCGGTCGGTCGGCTGGGTCGACCCGAGGACATCGTCCCAGCCGTCCTCTTCCTCTGCGACGACCGATCCGAGTACGTCACCGGCCAAACGGTGCACGTCAACGGGGGCCTGTACATGCCGTGAGGGGTCGTGATGTCCGGGCCCCCGACTGGCTAGACCCGGACTCCGACGAGTTGTATGTTACACAGCAGTCTTCGTCCCACACCGGAGGATCACCGTGACCTACAAGAACCTGCTCCGGATGGGGCCGTCCTGCTACCACGTCTTGCACCTCGTGCCCCCGACGATCGCCCACGAGCTGAACTTCTTCGTCGACGAGGGACTGCACGACGCCGGCGGCAATCCCACCTACGAGCTCGTCCCCGATAGCCACGCCCCTTTCATGTTCGAACGGCTCACGCTGTGGCAAACGATGAAGGAGCGCGGCGTCGATGTCACCATGGACGTGAAACCGTCGACGATCGCCCACCTCCGCCAGCAGGGCAAGGAGATCTACGTCATTGCCGGCTGGCGCAATCACATGCCCTTCTTCGTGATGGGCCCGTCGGACATGAGCTCGCTCAAGGAGATTGCGGGCAAACGGGTCGGGGTCATCGACCTCGACGACATCTTGGTGACCATGCTCAGCTACTGGTTGGTCCAGGAGGGTATGGACCCGGCCACTGATGTCGAGTGGGTAACCGGCATAGACACCCGCAGGGGGCCGGGCGCTCTGCGGGACAATCGCGTGGACGTGGCGTTCTGCGACAAGGTCAACATCGACGCGCTCCGCTCGGAGGGGTACTCCGTGCTGCTCGACGTGATGACCAAGTACCCGAACGGCCGACCCGACCGCGTCATCGCCGCGACCGGCCGGGCGATCGATGAGCGACCTGAGCAGATCAAGGCGTTCGTGAAGGCGATGATCAGGGCGTACTGGTTCGTCCGCATCAAGGACAACTTTGCCGTGACCCAGGCGATGGAGCGGCGGCTTCGCCGCGACAGCCCGGACGAAGACGAGCGTGCCCGCATGGCACAGTTCGGCTCGGAGGCCCAAGCGGAGATGATGCCCTTCCCGATTGACGGGCTGCCGACCGGCCTCGACCAGTACCTCGCCGAGGCACAGGTGCTCGGGAACATCGATGGCCCCATAGACGCCTCTGAGATGTCGACACTCGAGTTCGCCCGGGAGGCCTTCGCCGAGCTCAGCACCCGGCCCGACGTCCAAGAGAACCTCGAGACGATGAGAGACGTCGTCGCGCGTGTCGGTTACTGACCAGGATCGATTGGAGGATCATGAGCAAGCGGATCTGGGATGACCTCATCAGTGAACAGGACAGGGCCGTCTACGCGAGCGGCGTCTTCGGGGGCGAAACGGGCATCGGGAGCAAGCCCGCCGTCGTGGTCGTCGACGTCCTCAACAAGAGCATCGGCGACGAGCCACTCCCCATCCTCGAAGCGATGGCGCGCTACGGCAAGACCTGCACGGGCGAGTACGGCTGGGCCGCCATCCCCCACATCCGTGAGATCATCGACGCGGCCCGGGTAGGCAGCTTCCCGATCATCTACACGATCCCCCAGGATCCGAGGCAGCGCCCGACAGAGACACTGCAACGCTTCGAGGAGAAGATGCCCAACTGGATGGACTATTCGGGTCAACGTGACGGCTACGGCTTCGCGGACGAAATCGCTCCGGAGCCACAGGACATCATCATTGTGAAGCCGACCGCCAGTTCCTTCTACCGCACCGACCTCGAGGACCGGCTCCGCGCCGATGGTATCGACTGCCTGGTCGTTACCGGCGGCGCCACGAGCGGGTGCGTGCGGGCGACCGTGGTGGACGCCCATGCGCGCGGATTCAAGGTCAACGTGGTCGAGGACGCGGTGTTCGACCGGGGGCAGGTCACCCACGCAATGAACCTCTTTGACATGCAAGCGAAATACGCCGACGTCTTGCTGGCCGCCGCCGTTGTCGAGAGGCTCGAACGGCTCCGGACCGGGGCCCCCGCCCCCTCCCGCTAGTCAAACCGAGGAGCCAGATGCCGATTCCCGAGAGCGACCAAATTCTTTGCCGCCGCTACGTCGGCCGGGTCGTGCTGGTGACCGGAGCGGGGGCCGGCATCGGCGAGGCCACGGCGGAACGTCTGGCCGGTGAGGGCGCCGAGCTGTTCCTCACCGACCGGAACAAAGAGGGCCTGACTTCGGTGGTCGAGCGGTTACGCGCCGATGGCGTCACCGTCGAGATGGCCATCGCCGATGTGTCCGATGAGTCCGATTGGATCCGGGTTGTCGCGGCACTGCGGGAGTCGCTCCACCAGCTCGACGTCCTCGTGAACAACGCGGGCTTCAGCCAGGTCCAGCGGGTGACCGACTACGAAGTCGAGGACTGGCGTTCGCTGCACGAGACGGTTCTGATGGGGACGATGCTCGGCATGAAGCACGCGATCCCACTGCTGCGCGAGTCCTCCAGCCCGTCCATCGTCAACATAGCCTCGACGATGGGCCTGATGGGCTTTCCCGGCATACCGGGCTACTCAGCCATGAAGGGCGGAGTCATCGCGCTATCCCGCCAGACGGCCTTTGACTACGCCTCCGACGGCATTCGCGTCAACGCGGTCTGCCCCGGTCCAACCCAGACCGCGCGCCTACGCGGCATCGTCGAGTCGGGAGCGGTGGACGAGTCCATGCTCATCGGCAACGTGCCGCTCGGCCGCTGGGCCAAACCGTCGGAGGTGGCGGCGGTGATCGCCTTCCTGGGGAGTGACGACGCCTCGTACGTCACCGGGACCCAACTCGTGGTCGACGGCGGACAGACCGGTCACTAGGCCCGGACGCTGCCACTGCGGGCGCAGTACGCCACGCCCGCAGTGCAATCCGTTAGCTCAACCTCACTCGCCTTCGATATTGGCCTTGAAGCGCTCCATGGTCATTCGGGCCTCGGCCGCCGGGTTGAACTCGATGTTCTCGAAGTCCTCGATGGCGTAAAGCTGGTGGCCCGGCGGGCAGTAGTAGAGGTCGCCCTCCTCGAGGGTGATCTCCTCGCCGTCGGCCAGGCGCAGGAGGGCCTTTCCCTTGAGCAGGTAGCCCCAGTGCGGGCACTGGCACAGGTTGTCGGGCAGACCGTCGAAGGCCTGGTCGCCGCCCGGCGGGAACCCCTTCGGCACCACCTCGAAGGCCATGGCGTGGCCGGCCCACTCGGCCCATTGGGCCCGGTAGGGACCGATCTCCCGCACCGGGAGATCCTTTCTCGCAACTTTGTAACCCTCGGGGGCGAAGATCTCTGACATCTGGGGCGCTCCTCCTATGATCTCGACGGCAGACCCGGAGGTCGCCATTCGCATGTAACATAGCAGTGGTGACGCTAGGGGCCAATTTCCGCCGGCGTCGTTCATGGGGGACGGTTCCGGACCCGCTCCGGGGTGATCCATGATCCGGTTGGGCTTCGTGGCCAACCCCTTTTCCCTGCCCTTTTCGCTCGCGCTCGAGCGCGGGTACTTCTCGGCCGCCGGACTGGAGGTCGAAGTGACGCGGTTCGCGAACGGGTCAGCGGCGTCCGCCGCTCTCGGCGACGGTTCGATCGACGCCGGGGTCAGCGGCCACCTTCAGACGCTGCTGGCGGGCTCCGGCGACACCCGCCAGGTCTTCATCACCCCGCTGGGCTTCGAGGAGGCCCCACGCCATCTCCCCATCACCTTGATGGGGGCCGAGGGCGTTGCGACCGCCCGGGACCTCGAGGGCAAGAGGATCGGCGTCAGCGCCCTCGGTGCGATCAGCGAGCTTCAGCTCCGGATCTTCATGCACGGCGGGGACGCGGACTACGACGCTGTGAAGCTCATGGCGATGCCGTTCCGGGAGATGGGCGACGCGCTGCGAGGCGGCTCGATCGGCGCGGCATCGGTGCCCGAACCCTTCGCGTCGGTGCTTGCCGGCGAGGGTGTCGCCCGGGTCATCGACCGAGGATCGTTGAGCCACGGCCTCCACCCCGGGGAACGGGCCATGATCGTGGGGATCGCATGCAAGGCGTCCTGGGCGGCGTCGGAACCCCAGGCGGTGGAGGGCCTTTCCGACGCGCTGGGTCAGGCGGTTGACGACCTGCGCGGCCATGCGCAGCTAGCCGTCTCCATGATGGCCGGACAGCTCGACCGGGATGTCAACACGTCAGCCATGCAGGCCCCGCTCTTCGATCGCCAGCTGGAGCCCCGCGACCTGCACCGAGTCTTCGACCTGGCCCACACCCATGGTCTCCTGGCCCGCTTGCCCGACGCGAGCGCCCTGATCGCCTAGTTGCCGATGCGGGGACGGTCAGATGGGCATGTGTGCACCGCCGTCGACCACGAGAACCTGTCCGGACATCCAGGCGCTCATGTCGCCGGCGAGGAACAACATGGGTCCGACCAGATCCGCCGGCGTGCCCACGTGCTTGATGCACATGGGACCGGTCACTCGCTCAAGCATCTCTGACGAGAGCGCCGTGGGGTCGCCGGTGGTCGTAAACCCCGGCGCGATCGCGTTGACTCGGATGTGCTCAGGCGCGAGCTCACGAGCGAGCGACCGGGTGAGCGGCAGGATCGCTCCTTTTGAGACCGCGTAATGGATCCGACCCGGTGAGTTATCCCAGACGGCCGGAGAGCTCTGGTTCACTACGACGCCACCCCCTCGGGCCCGCATCAGCGGGACAACCGATCGCGTCACCACCAGCGCGCTTGTCAGGTTCATCGCGAGCACCTGGTGCCAGCGGTCGAGCGGCATCTCCTCTAGCGGGTCCGGTGGGGGAAGGGGCAGCCCCTGGAACATCGCTGCGTTGTTGACGAGGATGTCGGCGCCCCCAAACCGCTCGGCGATCGATGAAGCCATGTCCCTCGAGCTCTGCTCGGATGTCACGTCGGTGGCGACAAACAGAGCATCGTGGCCAGCCTTACGCAGGGCCTCGATGGTGGCCCGACCGGAGTTTTCGACGTCGGCCACGACGACGCGCGCCCCGGCGTCGGCCAACGCGAGCGCGTAGTCGGCCCCGAAACCGCCCGGTCCGGTAACGATGGCCACCTTGCCGTCGAGCCCATGCGCCATGTGTTCCCTCCCGATCTTCGGCCCGGAGAGCGCGCTGCCGTCGCCCCAGGGCGTCGTCGAGGTGACGACTTCGGCTTACCTGGCTTGCCTCGCGAGCGCGTCGTCCACGCTGCCGAGCTTCGTGTGCACCACCTTCTGCTCGAGATAACTGAGCAGCTCCTCGTCGGACTCCTCGCGCCCGGTGCCGCTGTTCTTCACGCCGCCGAACGGCGTCCCCACGTAGTGCACCGTGCTGTCATTGACCCATACGTAGCCGGCATCGAGCAGTTCCGCCGTCTTGTGCGCGAGCGTAAGGTCGTTGGTCCATACCGCCGCAGTGAGGCCGTACTCGACCGCGTTGGCGTGCTCGATCATGTCGTCATAGCGGTCCCAGCGAAGCACGCTCACGATCGGGCCGAAAATCTCCTCCTTGGCGATGGACATGCTCTGGTCGACGCCGTCGAAGGCGGCCGGGCGCATGAAATAGCCGCCGGCCGGGACGTCGTCCGGACGACCGCCGCCGGTGACGAGGCGGGCCCCTTGATTCCGCCCGGAGTCGATGTACCCCGATACCCGGTTGAAATGGGCCTCGGACACGAGCGGGCCCATGTCCGACTCCTCGGTGTAGGCGGTCGTCACCCGGAACTCGTCCAGTCGGGTCGCCAGCGCGTCGACGAATTCGTCGTGGATGCCGGTGTGCACAAAGACCCGGGAGTTGGAGCCGCACGATTGCCCCTGGCAGACGCTCAGGTTCATCCCGAACACCGCCCCCTCGACCGCCGCCTCGAGGTCCACGTCGGGGAACACGACCATGGCGTTCTTCCCACCGAGTTCGAGTGAGAGATGCTTCACGGTCCCGCTCTCCGAGCACGACCGCTGGATGGCCAGGCCGGTGCCGACGCTGCCGGTGAACGCGATTCGCTTTACCTGGGGATGGCGGACGATCGCATCGCCCGTGGAAGGGCCGCCGGTGACGATGTTCATCACTCCGGGAGGGAAGGCCTCGGCGAACAACTCCCCGAGAGCGAGACAAGACAGGGGCGTCTGCGGAGCCGGCTTCATCACCACCGTGTTGCCCGTGATCAGCGCGGGCAGCGGTCGGGTCACTGCGAACATGAGGGGGTGGTTGAAGGCCAGGATGCGGCCGGTGACCCCGTAGGGGCGACTCTTTGTGTAGTGCAACCCGCTCGTGCTGACGTCCATCACCCGGCCGTGCAGGCCCCACGCCATCCGCGGGTAGGCCGCCAGGTACTGCAGACAGATGTCGACGTCGATCCGCATGGCGCGCAGTGGGTTCCCGCAGTCGACGGCATCGAGGAGGGCGAGGCGTTCGCGGTTCTCAACCAGGAGCTCGCCCAGTCGTCGGAAGGACGCTTCTCGCCCCGCGACGCCAAGAGCCTGCCACCCCGGCTGGGCTCGGCGCGCCGCTTCCACCGCCCGGGTCACGTCGTCGGGCGTCGCCTCGGGCACCGCGGTGAGGACCTCGCCGGTCGAGGGATCGAGGGTCTCGGTGACCAATCCACCTGCGCTCACCAGGTCGCCGCCGATCAGCATCTTGAACGACTGGTCGACTAAAAACCCTTTCGGGGAGAACGCCGTGGTCGTCATTGTTGGGCTCCCTCCTGTGTGAGTGCAATCGGGTTCGGATCGAGGAAGTCACATACCTCGACGCGGTAATCGAGCACGAGGCGGGTGTCGCGCTCGGGGTCGTACAGTTCTGCCCGGAATCGGTTGCTCTCACCCAACCCGCCGATCGTGGGTACCGTACCGCACAGGAGGAAGAAGCATTGGGGCTCGGTACGGCGCCAGGGGATGGCCTCAAGCAGTGCGCGAGGGGCGACCAGCTGGGCAAGCGAGCCGTCCTGATACGGCTCGGAGACTTCGTCACCGATCCAGCTGCGCAATCGAAGCGAGTCCCAGTGGCCGAGCACGTCCTCGAACGGCCAGGCCGACGTGGCAACGATTTTGTGGCAGAGCCGCTTGGAGACGGCGATGTCGATGCGCTCGGCAACCCTGTCGGTGTGATCGGAAGCCAGAGTGATGAGGATCCTCTCCCGGTCGACCACCAAACCCACCTCGGCCTCGCCCGACGTCCCGCGCTCGGTCGTGACGAGCAGGCCGTCCTGGATGAGGAGCTGGGGCGCCACTGCGTAGTAGCTGGGGATCGTGGGCGGCGGGGCGACTCCCTCCCCGGCCAGTTCCTCGATGTGCGCCAACACCTCGGTACGGTCCCGTCCGGTGAACCCGGCCACCACCGCCAACTCCGGCAAGCTCACCACTTCGCCACCGATGGGCTCGACTTGAAAGCGCAGGGAATGGGCCTTGGACCCTTCGACGGTCGTGGACATCACCAGCGACCCAGGAGCTGCGTCCGGGCGCGGCACAACCCGACCATGTCCCCGGTCCAAGCCGCCCTCTCGTGCGCACCTGCCACCGGACATCCCTTCGTCTCGAGCTCTGGCGGGAGTTAAGTTGAACGTAGCATACTACATTGCGGCTACAGTGACGAAGGTGCAAAGACCGCCAGATGGCCGCTCCTCCGTGCAGGAAGCAGGAAGGGCGTGACCACCTCATATGGTCGGCGTAGATCCCTACGAATGAGGAATCCTGAACCATGAGCGGATACAAGACGGTTGAGATCGAGCGTCACGACGGCATCACCTTTGTGATCCTCAACCGCCCCGAGAAGCGCAACGCAATGAACCCGACCATGCATTACGAGATGCTCGAGGTCTGGGACGAGCTCGAGTTCGACCCCGAGACCAAGATCGTCGTCCTGACCGGGGCGGGGGACAGTTGGTGCGCCGGCCAGGACCTGAAGGAGTCGTTCCTCGAGACGGCCAACAACCCTCTCGAGCTCCGCCGCTCGAGCTGGGCCGCCTCGGAGTGGCGGTGGCGGCGCCTCTATTACTTCCCGAAGCCGACTATCGCCATGGTCAACGGCTTCTGCTTCGGCGGCGGCTTCACGCAATTGATCGCATGTGACTTCGCGATCTCCTCGGACGACGCCACCTTCGGTCTCAGCGAGGTCAACTGGGGCTCGTTCCCGGCAGGGTTGGTCAGCCGGGTGCTTCCCGAGGCCATGCGGAGCCGCGAGGCGCTCTATTACATCATGACGGGGGACGTCTTCGGCGGGCAGCAGGCGGCTGCACTCGGACTCGTGAACGCCTCCTACCCGGCCGATCAGCTGCGGGACGAGACGGTCAAGCTGGCCCAGAAGCTCCTGTCCAAGAACCAGGCGACGCTTCGCCTCTGCAAGGAGGTGTTCAAGCACGTGAAGGACATGGACTACGAGGACGCCGAGGACTACATGTGGGCCAAGCTCGACACGCTGAGCGTCATCGATCCCGGCGGGCGCCAACGGGGGATCGAGCAGTTCGTGAAGACCAAGAGCTACAAGCCGGGGTTCACGTCCTACGAGCACGACGCCTGAGAGCGTTGCCATGGCGATGCTCGACGGTTTGCGCGCCCTTGACCTCACCGACCAGCAGGGTCAGTTCACCGGCCGGATCCTGACCGATCTCGGAATGCGCGTCATCAAGGTCGAACCTCCAGGGGGCGACACGGTACGGCATCTCGGGCCTTTCAAGGATGATGTGGTCGACCCCGAGACGAGCCTGCCGTTCGCGTTCTTGAACGGTGGGAAGGAGAGCATCACCCTCGACATCGAGACCGAGGACGGCCGGCGCATGCTCCTCGAGTTGGTCGAACATGTCGACGTGCTGCTCGAGAGCTTCCCGCCGGGCTACCTCGGGACGCTCGGCCTCGGTCCGACTGAGCTGCAGGCTCGCAACCCTCGACTGGTGGTGTCGTCTCTCTCCCCCTTCGGCCAGGACGGTCCCTACTCGTCGTACCTGGCCACCGACATGGTGGCCGTCGCGATGGGCGGGCTCATGTTCATCTCGGGCGACCCCGAACTGAGCCCTGTACGGCCGCCCGAGACGCAGGCCTATTACTACGGCTCGGTTTTCGCCGCCTACGGCGTATTGCTGGCGCTCTTCCAGCGCGGTGAAGAGGGGCCCGGCCAGGTCCTGGACCTCTCGATGCAAGAGAGCATCGCCACCCAAGAACACATGATCCGGGAGGCGGCCTTCGACGGCGTCGAGATCACTCGCAACGGCAGCCAGCACAAGCACACCGCACCCGCCAACATCTTCTCGTGTATGGATGGCCACGTGTACCTGTTCGTCCTGAGCGCCCGCGACTGGGACCGCCTCCTCGACCTCTGGCAAGACCACCCCGCCGAACTCGATGCCCCCGAACTGAAGCCGCCGGCCAACCGCCGTGCGCAGATCGGGCTCATCAACCCGCTGGTGGAGGATTTCACAAAGCGGTACCGCAAGGGCGAGCTGACGACGCTGCTTCAAACCCACGGGATCCCGTGCCTTCCCGTGAATTCCCCGACCGACTTCTTGGGCGAGGAGCAGGTGCGGGCAAGGGACTTCTTCGGGGAACTCTCGAGCCCGGCGCTCGGGCAGTACCGGACGCCGCTGTTCCCGGCGCTCTTCGACGGCGCCCGACCCACCCCCTCCGGTCCCCCGCCCCGATGCGGGCAGGACAACGCGACGGTCTACGGCGAGTGGCTGGGACTCGGCTCGCCCGAGCTGGAGCTGCTTTCGGCGCGGGGCGTCATCTAAGTGGCGAGCTTCCTCTCGGGCATCCGAGTCGTCAGCCTGAGCACCGGGATCGCCGGTCCCAACGCGGCCCGGATGCTGGCCAATTACGGCGCAGAGGTGTTCAAGGTCGAGTCCCGTTCCGGCGGCCTGGATGCCTTCCGCTCCTATGGCGACAGCCCGGAAGCCTCCCCGCGCTTCATCGAGGTCAACCTCAACACCCGGTCGATCACGCTCAACCTGAAACGGCCAGAGGCGGTCGAGCTGCTGAAGGAGCTCGTAAGCCAGTCCGACGTGGTGATGAACAACTTCAGGCCCGGAGTCATGGAGCGCCTCGGCCTCGGTTCCGATGCCCTCCTTCGGATCAAGCCCGACCTGATCGTGGTCCAGATGCCGGGCCTGGGCTCGACCGGGCCGCTCGCCGGGTACGGGACCTGGGGCCCGACCTTGACGGCGTACTCCGGACTCACCTACTTGTGGAACCATCCCGGCCAGACGCGACCGATCGGTTCACAGGGGGTGTACCCCGATTACCTCACCGGCGTCATGGTGCCGGTCATCGTGACCGCCGCCCTCCTGCGTCGGCGGCGAGACGGTGCGGGCAGCGTCATCGACATCGCTCAGGTCGACCTAGCCGCCTACATGCTGGGGACAATCTTCCTCGATGCGCTGGTGAACGGCCGCGACGCCACACCACGGGGAAACGACTCGCCTCACATGGCCCCCCACGGCTGCTACCGCTGCTCGGGGACGGACCGTTTCTGCGTGATCGCCGTGCAAGACGATGTGCAGTGGCGGGCGCTGTGCGCGGTCGTCGGAACCTCGCTCGCCGACGACGCCCGCTTCGCCACCCTCGTGGATCGTCAGCACCACCGGGCCGAACTCAACGAGGTGATCGCTGCGTGGACCGCCCGGCAGGAAGCCACCCAGGTGATGGAGCGCCTGCAGGGGGCCGGGGTCCCGGCCGGCGTGGTCCAAAGCGGCGCCGATCTCGCAACCGACGAACATTTGGCGGCGCGCGGGTTCCTGGAGACGGTGAGCCACCCGATCCTCGGTGAGATGACGATGGCGGGCCTGCCTATCCACTTCAGCCGCGGCGGCGCCGAGCCGTTCTTGAGCCCACCGCCGCTCGGATCGGACAATGAGTACCTCATCACCGAGCTATTGGGGCACAGTCCGGAAGAGTTCGCGAAGTGGCAAGCCGAAGAGATCGTCTACTAGGAGGGCCGGAGGAGCACGTGAGCACCCGATACGACACCATCATCAAGAACGGCACCGCGATCATCCCGGGGCAGGGCCCCGCCGAGGTGACCATCGCGATCAAAGACGGTCGCATCGCGGGGCTCATCGACCCGGACGACTCGGTTGACGCCGAGGAACAAATCGACGCCGCCGGGTTGGTGGTACTGCCCGGACTGATCGACCCGCACATGCACATCGGCTTCGTCGGCCAGCCGCTCACGGACGTGGCCTCCGAGACCCGTTCTGCGGCCATCGGCGGGACCACTTCGATCCTGAACTACGTGCTGAAGGCCGAACCCTACGACACCCACTATGCCGAATTCGTCGACCACATCGACCGTCTGGCGTACGTCGACATGGGGATCCACCTCGGTATCTTCACCCCCGAACAGATCGACGAGATCCCCCGTTACATCGAGGACTTCGGCGTGACCTCCTTCAAGTTCTTCATGAGCTACAAGGGCGATGAGGGCACGAAGAGAGGTGTTGGCGACGTCGATGACGGACTGCTGTTCGACCTTATGACCAAACTGGCCGGCATCCCCGGCACAATCGCCAACGTCCACGCCGAGAACATCGAGATGATCTGGCGGGCCGAGGACCGCGTACGTGCGGCCGGTACCGACGGGCTGACCGCCCACAACCAAGCCAGGCCCGGTCTCACCGAGGCCACCGCGATGGTCACGGCTGCCTATGTCGCTCGGGCCACCCGGTGCCCCCTCTACCTCGTGCACATGAGCAGCAAGGAGGCAGCAGAGGAGGTCCGGCGCATTCTCCCCGAAGGCGGCCGGATATTCGTGGAGACGACCCCCCATTACCTTTCACTCACCATTGACTCGGACTGCGGCCTGTTGGCCAAAGTGAACCCACCGGTGCGCACCGAGGCCGATGTCGAAGCCCTGTGGGACGCTGTGCGAGACGGCGTTGTCGATACCGTCGGCAACGATCACTCCGCCCGCTACCGGTCGGAGAAGCAGGGCGACGTATGGTGCGCGGGAGCCGCCTTCCCTGGCGTCGGCACAATGCTGTCCGTCCTGTTGCACGAGGGCTATCACCGTCGCGGGATCCCACTCGAGCGGATCGCCGAAATCTCCTCCACCAACACCGCCCGCATCTTCAACCTCTTCCCGCGCAAGGGCACGATCGCCCTCGGGAGCGACGCTGACCTCGCCCTCATCGACCTCGACCGCGAAATGGTCGTGAATGCTGAATACCTCCAGTCGCGAGCCGACTTCTCGCCGTGGGAGGGGCAGACCCTCAAGGGTTGGGCGGTGCGGACTCTCGTGAGGGGCCGCACGGTCATGCGCGACGGCGAGGTGGTCGGCGAGGAGGGCTTCGGCACTTATCTGGCGCGTCCGGTGCCTGTGGGCCGGCCGGCCCGCTGAGCCGCCGGGCCGTCGCCTAGGCCAAGAGTGCCCCGGCCTCCCCGAGGTAGCTCGTCGCCAAACGCTGCGGGTCCGAAAGCAGGAAGGCCGCCGACCCCTCGAGCGACTTCTCGCCGTGGGACAGCACATAGCCCCGGTCGGCGATCTCGAGCACCCGTTCGACGTGCTGCTCGACGATGACGATGCCGGCCCCGCTCTCGGTGGCGAAGCGTCGGATGACCGGAAACAGATTGTCGAGAACGATCGGGGCCAGCCCGAGCGAAAGCTCGTCGAGCAGAAGGAGCTTCTGACGGCGGACGAGAACCCTCGCCAAGGCCAGCATCTGTTGCTCGCCACCAGAGAGCAGGCCGGCCCGTCGGCCATGAAGCCCCGCCAAGCGCGGGAAGTAGCTGTAGGCGTCCTCGGGATCGATCTTCTGGCCGCCATAACCGAGGTGGAAGTGCTCAGCGACGGTCAGTCCGAAAAAGATGCCGCGACCCTCCGGAACGTGCGCAAGACCCCTGTTCACGAGCGTGTACGGTCGGAGGCGGGCGACGTCTTGGCCATCGAAGGCGATCCGGCCGGCCATCGGTCGCACCAGCCCCGAGATGGCTCGCAACGTCGTGGTCTTGCCCGCCCCGTTGCTCCCGAGTAACGCCACGACCTCGCCGGCCGCCACCGTCATGTCGAGGTTCCGTAGCACTGCCGCGCCGCCATAGCCCGCGGTCAGGCGATCGACTTCGAGCAGCTGGTAGGTCACGAATCCGCTCCGTCCGCTGCTCCGGCCTCGGCCTCGGCAGGCCGTCCGAGGTGGGATCGGATGACGACCGGGTCCACTCGAACCTCCTGGGGAGTCCCGTGCGCAATGACCCGACCGAAATCGAGCACGTAGATGTAGTCGCACACCGAGAGGACCAGGTTCATGTCGTGATCGATTAACAAGGTGGTGATGCCACCCTCGACCAATTGCCGGAGCTGCCCCCCGAGCACCTGGCTCTCGCGGGCATCGAGCCCCGCGGCCGGCTCGTCTAGGCAGAGCAGCCGCGGATGGGCCACCAGGGCCCGGGCCACGCCGACCAACTTGCGCTGTCCGAGCGAGAGATTCGTTGGCTCCGCGTCGCAGAGGGATTCGAGGTCGAGCAAAGTGAGGGCCTCGTCGACCCGCGGGTCGACGACCGGCCGGCCGCGCAGCAAGCCCGACAGCAGGCGCCGTCGGGTCGGCAACCCGCAGGCCACCGAGAGATTTTCCCGAACCGTCAGATCTTCGAAGAGCTCCGTCGATTGCCAGGTCCGGGCTAGTCCCCGGAATGCCCGTTGGTGAGGAGCCAGCCCACCGATCTCGCTGCCACCGAGCGTGACGCGACCCTGCGAGCTGGTGAAGCCAGTGATGGCGTCGATGAACGTGGTCTTCCCGGCTCCGTTCGCGCCGATCAAGCCCACCAGCTGACCTTCGGAGACTCGCAGGTCAACCTGGTCGAGCGCGCGCACGCCGCCGTAGTGAACGGACAGGCCTTCGGTCACGAGGGTGTCGCTCGGTGCCGAAGGCGAGCTCACGAGGCCACCTTCTCTACGACCGCGTGCTCCACCCCTGGCTGCTCCACGCCCGGCTGCTCCACGCCTGACCTCCGGAACTTGCGGCCGACGTAACGGCCGAACACCGCCGGCAGCTGGTCCCTCAGAGCGACCGAGGCGGCGCCGTCAGGGAGGTAAACCACCGACAGCATCAACCCGAGCCCTCCAATGATGAGGAGGTAGTCGGGAGAGATGTTGAGGTTGGTCATTGCCAGGGCGATAAGGGCGCCGGGTGCGAGCATGGCGCCATAGATAGCCCCCTTCACGGTCGTGATCCCGCCGATGTAGGCAAAGGCCACGAACTCCAATGCCTCGAGTGTGCCGAATTGCGTCGGAGCGATCGACGCAAAGTCGTACCCGTAGAGCACGCCGGCGACCGAGGCGATGATCGCCGAGAGGGTGAACGCGATGATCTTGACCTGTCGCGGCCCGATGCGGGCGCCCGCGGCGGCCCGCTCATTGGAACGCACGGCCAGCATGCGTTGGCCGAGCGGGCTCCTCCGCAGGCTCACGACGAATAGGCCGAACAGGGCCACGACGGCCAGGCAAATGAGGCCGAATGTGGGCGTCGGCACCCCACCGTGCCAACCGGGAAAGGGTCCACTCGGTCCGATGTCGAGACCGAAGAACTTGGGCTCGGGCACCGGGGCGCCGCCGCCGATGGCCGCCCCCCAGGTCGTATTGTCGAGTACGAAATTCTCGATGGCCACCATCCCCGCCACGGTCAGGATGGCAAGACTCACCCCCCGGACGCGGAAGGCGGGCAGGGCGAAGACCACCCCGAAGAGGGTGGCGACCGCGATGGCGATGAGGGGCCCCAGTGGAAACCCGATTCCGACATTTTCCGCCAGCTTGGACACCACGAGTCCCGAAATGCCGGCCAGACCGACCGAGATCAGAGAAATTTGGCCGGTGAGTCCGGTGATCACGACCAGCGAGAGGCAGAGCAGCACGGCGATGAGAGTGTTGATGGTGGCCTCGCGGATGTCGGCGCTGGTGAACACCAGCACGAGCCCGCAGGCGACGACCCCGAGCGCCGCCGGCAGGGCGATCCGCGGTGGGGACGGGGCCGCAGGCAGGCGTGGCTCGACGAGTGCGCCGCGGGTCGGGATGCCCTGGCCCCGCCAGATCAAGACGATGACGATGATCACGAAGTACAAGAGATCGGCGACTCCCGGGAGTGACACCCCACCCGAGGTGGGAAACCACGCCTTGGTCTGCAGATAAATCAGCTCCGACTGGATCACCCCCATGACGAACCCGGAAGCCGCAGCGATGGGGAACGAGGTGAATCGCGCCAGCAGTGCCGCGCCCATGGCCGGGATGACCGCCAGAGGGATCGTCGTGGGATCGAGCTGGGAGGTCGGCGCGATGAGTACCCCGAGCAACCCGGCCAACACGAAGGCGATAACTGTGTTGACCGTCGAGATCCTCCGCGGAGCGAGTCCGGTCAGAACCGCTGTCGTCTCGTTCTCGGCCGCCGCTCGGGTGGCCAGGCCGAATCGGGTGAAGCGGTAGAGGCAGACGAGGAGGATCGTGGCGGCGATGACGATGCCCGTGAAGATGAACCGGTCATAGGGCACCTCCGAACCGAACACGTGCACCAGGTCCGAGGGGTTCTCAGGGATCACCGCCGGCGCTGATTGACCGCCGACGCCGAAGCGCTGGATTGCGATGGCCTGCAGGGTCAGCAAAAGGCCAAGTGAGGCCACGAGCTTGGCCAGCGGCGAGGACGTCCGCAGACGTCCCAGGACGAGCACATCGAAGAGTGCGCCGACGACTCCACAAATGAGGAGCGACATGACAAGGGCCGACCAAGTGGCCCAGGGCTTGCCGGCGTCGATCAGGGGGACTCCGGGCAGCGGCACGAAAAACTGCCCGGCCGTCTTCAGCGTGTAGTACTCGAACGCCCCGAGCATCGCGACCGCGCCGAGCGCGAAGTTGACTACCCCCGAGCCCTGGTAGTTGACGACGAGGCCGAGAGCCAGCCCACCCACAAGAGCGCCCGTGCCCATGCCGAGGAGGACGAAGAGAAGAAGCTGGCTCACCGGTTACGGCGTGGAAGCCGAATCGCAGGTCGGAACACAGGCCCTCATTGGTCGACTTTTTGGATTTGCGCCGCCGGCCCCGGCAATCCGGCGAAGCCCTTTGTAAAGGCTAGGACATGCAGGTCGGAACCGGAGGGCAGAGCCACTGTCCACCGGTGGTCTCCTTGAACGTGTTCCCACCCGTGTTTTCATAGAAGAGGGCTCGAATCGAACCGATGGTGGCGAAGGGCGGCACTCCGAACTTGATATTGGGGTCGCCAAGGAACATTGGGCCGGTGAACGCGGCCGCTTCCTGGGAGATCCCCGCCGAGGTGAAGTCCGGGCCGCCCAGCTCCTTGATCCACTTCGCGATGGTCAGGATCGTCCCGAACGTGAGCGGAGCGTATCCGCTGTTCACGAGGTCGGGGTTGCTGTACGCCGCCATGGCGGCGTCGAAGGACGCGGTCTGTGAAGACGACGTGTGGGCCGCCAGCGGGTCGGGGCTCGTGAAGACGTAGGTCCACTTCGGGTAGCTGCCCAGAGCGCTCTTGACCGCCTGTTCGGTGCAGTCGGACAGCGATACGACGGGCTTGGTGATCCCGAGCTCCTTGAAGGCCTTGGCAATTGCGATGCACTCACCCGTGGTTGATGTGGCAAGGAAGATGGCGTCCGAAGATTGCGCGTTGGCGGCCGCGATCGGAGCCTCGACATCGGTCGAGGTGCTCGGATAGAGCACCACCGTCGAGTTCACTCCGAGCACCGAGAACAGCTGCTTGAACATGGCCAGGGCCGAGGAGACACCCGGGAGGTTCGGTCCAAGCACGGCCACGTTCTTCGCCTTCAGCACCTTCGCTATGTAGGTCACAGAGGCGAGCTGGCTCGGAATGCCACCGTCGAGGTAGTAGGCATCCTTGGTCGTGACGCTCGGCTGGGTGAACACCCCAATGACCGGCTTCGCACCGTTCATCGTCCCGATGAACGAAGCCTCGCCCGTCAAAAGCTCACCTTCCGCCACCACCTTGACCGAAGGGTTGTTGAGCATCTGTTGAGCGCACGTCGCGCCCTGGGAGTCGGTCGTGGTGATGTAGCAACCGACGAGCTTGAGCGGATGGCCGTCGATCCCTCCAAGGTCCTTGTTGATTAGATCCACCGCCGCCTTGACTCCAGCTGTGTTCCCCGGGTGGCCCGTGACGGCCGTCTCGTCGCTCACCCAACCGATGTCGATCGGAGAATCCTTCGAGTCAGCGGGGCCGGCCTTACCGCCGACATATTGCAGAGCCGCCGACGCTTCGGTGGACGAGACACTCGGCGCGGCTGCGCTAGGGGCGACCCCGATCGTCGTCGCCGAGATCGTCAAGGCCAGCGCGGTAATCCCATAGCCCGTGACACGTCTCCAACCAGCTCCGGCCCCACGCAGACCGAATGCGACTTCCCCTTGCCTCATGTGCCACCTGCGCTCTCTCATGGAACCGAGCGTTCCCCCCGGTTCTGACGGACCACTTGTAACAATACCGCAGTTCGCATGTAGCATACTAGCAGTCAGTATCGTGTCAATTATGACAGGGGGATTGCTTCAAAAGCGGTCGCCTTGGCTCTCAGGTGGCGGATTCGAGCCAGCTGTGCCGGACTGCGTCGAGGCTGTTGCAGATGTGCGTCTTGACTGCTTTGACCGCATCGGCCGGATTGTGCGCCTCGATCGCGTCGACGATCGCCGAGTGCTCGTCGAGGGCTGCCTCCACGCGGTGCGGCGTCAAGAAAGCGTTGATCCCCAAGAGCCACATCGCCCCGCGCAACGTCGAAACCAGGTTGTAGGTCCTGTCGAGTCCGAGCAGCTTCGGGAAGAGCAGGTGGAACTGTTCGTCGGCGATCAGCGCCTCCGTCGTATCTCCCCCGCGGCCCGCTGCAGTGCGATGACCTCTCGAAGTTGCTCGATATGGGCCGGCGTTGCCGACTTGGCCAGCTTCTCCACGACGAAACTGTCGATGGCCAAGCGGAGCTCGTAGACCTCCTCCTGCTCGGCGTGCGACAACGAGTGCAGCTGAAATCCACGCTGGGGAGCGATCGTGACCAGTCCCTCACGTGACAGCTCGATGAGCGCCTCTCGAACCGGGGTCCGCGAGATGCCGAGCCTGTCGGCCAGGTCCTTCTCCGAGTACCGCACCCCGTGCACGATCCCCCCGTCGCGGATCGCCTTGCGCAGCGACTGGTAGGCCTGTTTGGAGAGTGACTCGGCGCGGTCGATCACCTGTATGTCAGGTGAAGCCATCTTCGGGACCTCCTGGCGCTGCCAGATCTGCCGCAGCGATGGTACGGATGGTGCTCGCAGGATCTTAGCTCATGTGTAACACGGCAGTTGGGGAACCCCTGGTGGATGACCTGCGACCCCCCTCAAGCTACCATGTTACGTGCAAGCCTCGCTGGATTGACGGAGACAACGAACTCGATGCAAGGGGCCGCTCTGTGATCACGGAAAACCTGTCAGTCGTCCGATGAACGACCTCGCCACCTTCCTCGCCCAGCACCGGGACAACCACGTCAATGTGCAGAAGCAGGTCGCTCTCGACCAAATCGGCGCGCTCACTGCACAGGCCAGCGCCCCCATCGTGTTCGAGGACATCGCCGGTTTCCCGGGGTGGCGCCTGGTCGACCTGCTGTTCGTCAATCGAGCAGCGCAGGGGCGGGTCCTGGGTTGCGATCCGACCGAGGTTGTGCCGCGCCTCGTCGAGGTGCTCGCCCACGGACCCCGTCCGCTGCGGATGGTCGACGACGCCTCTTGCCAGGCCCATGTGATCGCGAAAGACGACCTGGACCTGGCCTCGCTGCCTGTGGTCAGACATACCCCACGCGACCCGTATCCGTACACCACCAGTTTCGCCATACACCGCGATCCCGACACCGGGGCGCTCAACCAGATGAACCCGCGCTGCGGTGTGCTCGGGCCGAACCGCATGGTGACTTCCTTCGTCACCGCAACCGCCAACGGAATCCTCGCCAAGCACCGGGCGGCCAACACCCCGATGCCGCAGGCCATCGTGATCGGCGCCCACCCTGCGTGGGAGATGGCCGGTGTCTATTCGCACCCGCATAAGGACTGGTGGGAGCTCGAGCTCTTCGAGGCGATCACGGGACAGCCCGGCGACATGGTCAAGTGCAAGACCGTGGACCTCATCGTGCCCGCCGACGCGTCGGTCGTCATCGAGGGTTTCGTCGACCCCGTGGAAACGGCTCAGGACGGGCCTTCGCCCGGACCCACCATGCTCTTTACCCCCTACGCGGACCAGCAGCCCGTGTTCGAGGTGACGGCGATCACCATGAGCGACACCCTCATCTACCGCAACCACATGATGACCCCATTCACTGACCACCAGGAGTTGCCCCGCCTGTTCCACGAGGCGATCCTTTTCGAGCGCCTCCAGGCCATGGGTGTCCGCGTTCATGACGTCGCGTTCCCCAACGGCGGGGGGGCGCTGCTGTGCGTGATCCAGATCGAACCGGCCGTGGACGGACAGGCAACCGATGCCCTCTTGTCCGTGCTCGGGTCGTCCTTCATGAATGCCAAGATGGTGGTCGCCGTCGACCCGGACATCGATATCCACGACCCCCGCGACATCGAGTATGCGCTGGCCACGAGGGTGGATCCCAGCCGGGACGTGCTTGTCGTCCCCAACTCCCGGGGGTGGCCGTTCGACCCGTCCGCTCGCCCGGTCCTAGAGGCCGGGGAGCGCACCGCAAGGTCTCGTTTTCCCTCCGTCGTAGGACGATGGGGAATCGACGCCACCAAACCAGTCCCCTACCGAACCTCGGCGCGAGACGACTACGAGCGGGCATGGCCCGAGCACTTCGGCGAGATCAACCTGAGTGACTTCCTGTGATCGCAGACACGAGGAGCTCATGACCGTTTCCATTTGGACCGCGGACCAGCTGCGGTCGCATCTCGCCAGTGACCGGCCGGTGTTCGTCGATTGGTGGGCCGACTGGTGCACGAACTGCGCTGCACAAGACCAGGTCATCGAACGGCTCGCACCCGAGCTCGAGGACCAGGTCGTCCTCGGCAAAATCAATGTCGGAGCGTTCCCGGACCTGGCCGACGAATTCGGCGTGCAGAGCTTGCCCACCTTGGCCGTGTTCGTGGACGGCCATGAGGTCAGGGCGCTGCATGGCTATCGGAGGGCCACCGAGATCCGCGAGGCGGTGCGCCTGGCATTGGCCGAGGCATCCGGAATCATCCAACCGGGAGGACCCCATGCCGAAGGCTGAGCTCGAGTTCCACTTCCCCTCGGCCGACTGGACTCCAGCGGGGGACGTCGTGGAAGGGATCTGGGAACGAATCCTCTCGAGGGACCCCGACACGGGTTCTTACACCAGGCTCCTGCGGTTCGAGCCGGGTGTCAGCTCCGAGCCGAACGGAACCCTGACCCACGACTTCTGGGAAGAGGTCTTCATCGTGAAGGGGGACCTCACCGACCTGCGCATCGACGAAACCTTTCGCGCCGGCATGTATGCCTGCCGGCCACCGGGTATGCCCCACGGACCCTGGCGGACCTCCGAGGGCGTGCTGATGGTCGAGTTCCGCTACGCATTCCCGAGCCACCAAGAGTCGTGACGGACCCGCATCGGCAAACTCTCGTCGGCCGGTACACGTGGCAGATGGATGTGGCCTTAATTTCTGCGATGGTCTAGGTCTGGCCCGGCAATCGAGCGCTCGACAATGGCGGCACACGCCAACAGCTCATCGGGCCGGCGACCGGTGAGCTGCATCCCGACCGGCAATCCCGACGTCGGGATTGGCAACGAGATCGCGGGGAGCCCAGTCATGTTGGCCATCCGAGTGTGCGCGACCAGCCGGAAGCCGAGCGCCGACGAGTCGTCGAGGCGCGGTGCGCAGATCGGAACGGTCGGCTCCACGAGCGCGTCAACCCGGGCCATGACGGCCTGGGTCTCTTTCGACAGCGCCCGCGCGGGGCACGGGCCTGTTCATACTCGGCCCGCTCAATCTGCCGCCCCACCTCGAGCCGCGCCGGACGTCGTCGCCGAGCCCGCTTGCAGGGTCGGCGGCTTGTGTCCCGTAGTGCTGCGCAGCCTCGAAAAACATGATTGTGTTGGTGACCTCGACCACCTCGTCGCTCGACGGTAGGGTCACTTCGACAACAGAGTGATCCAGGGCTAGCCGCTCGAGCGCCACCTCCATCGCATTGGCTACCGCCGTCTCCGATCCGGCGAGGCGGGCACGACTTACCCCGAATCTCCGAGAAACTGGGGTGCCCGACGCTTCCTTGGTGGCCGGTGCGGTCTGCCGCGAGGGCGCAAAGAGTCCGTCAACCGCCGAGACCATTTCGACCGAGCGGGCGAGGACGCCGACGTGGTCGAGCGTCTCGGACAACGGGAGGACGCCGGCGGTCGGGAACCGTCCAAAGGGTGGCTTGTAGCCGATAACACCACAGAGCGCGGCCGGAATGCGGATCGAACCTCCGGTATCAGTGCCAACCGCCACGTCTGCCGACCCGGTCGCCACGGCCACCGCTGATCCCGAGCTCGACCCACCCGGGATCAGCCCTGTTCCCCACGGATTGGCCGGGGTTCCCGTATAGGAATTGATGCCTGTGACCCCGAAGGCGAGCTCGTGAAGGGCCGTCAAGCCGATCAAAACCGCGCCGGCGTCCAGCAGGGCGGCGACGATTGGCGCGTGGTCACGGCACACCTCGGCGTACTCTCGCGTGACACTCCCCCCGCCCTGACGGTGACCCCGCACCGCGATCATGTCTTTGACCGCAAAGGTCGCCCGTTGCAACGGCCCTCCGGGTCGCGCTCCGAGGCCAGCGGCGTCGAGGGCCGGCTCGTGGAAGACGGCGGTATAGGCACCTCCGTCCCTGGCGGGGCGGCTCGCGTCGAGCGCCTCGCTGACGCGATCCCCTATGTCGGGCGCCTCCGAATCGGCGGAGCCGCCTCGCGTCCTTCTCCCCCGCCCTGTTTGGCTCATCATCTAGTATGTTACATTCCAACTGGTCGAGAAGGGGGGCTGGATGGAGTTCGGGCTGGTACTGGGGCCGTTCCTGCCCCCCCGCGACGAGATGTCCTCCAAGAAGGCGTTCGACCTGCAGATGGCGTTCTGTTCGCGCGCCGCCTCGAGTGGCTTCGAGGGAGTGAGCATGGGCCACCACTACCTCTCGGGACCGTTCGCCCAGTTCTTTCAGCCCATCCCCCTGTGCGGTTACATCCTGGCGAAGTTCCCCGATCTCTACGTCGCCACCACGATCTTCATTCTCCCGTACCACAGCCCCGTCGAGGTCGCCGAGCAGGTCGCGACCATCGACGCGATGTCCCCGGGACGGCTCATCCTAGGGGTGGGCCAGGGCTACCGACCCGACGAGGCCGAGGGGGCGGGCATCGACCAAAAGAGCCGGCGAGCCCGGATGTCCGAAAGCATCGAAGCGATGCGACTCCTGTGGCGGGACGGCGCGGCGGCGTTCGAAGGACGACACTTCTCTTTCCACGACGCCGACATCGGACCCCGACCAAGCGATCCACACGGGCCGCCAATCTTGATCGGCGCCGACACGGTCGAGACTGTGTCGCGGATCCCCAATATCGGGGGTGACCACTGGATCGCCAGTCCCCGCAACAGCCTGTCGTTCATTAGAGACGTCCTGCCGCACTACAAGAAGGCACTCGAGGAGGTGGGCCGGGAGTTTGTCGGGATGCCGATGATGCGGACTGTGTACGTCTCCGACAACGAGCGCGCGGCGCAGGCAGAACTTGAGCGGGCCTTCGAACGGATGTTCCAAATCCAGAGCCGCTGGGGCCAGCCGGGGGAACGGTCCAACATGTCGTTCGCTCAGGTCAAGGAGGAACGGATCCTGATCGGCAACCCCGAGCAGGTGGCCGAACGCCTGATCAACCTCAACCAAGAGTTCGGCGTGCAATTCGCGTTCTTGCACGTCTACACGCCGGGAATGGACTCCGAGGCGGCCCTCGACATGGTCACCCAGCTCGGTGAGGAGACGCTTCCGATTGTCAGACGCGAGGTAGGTCGCACCTCGTTGTTCTCCGCCCGCCAGGAGAAATAGGCCCGAGAGAGGGTGCCGTCAACCGCTACCGGGCGACGATGCGATCTCCCCGAGCCGCAACAGGTCGGACCCCTGCCCGATCACTGTCAAGTGGTCGCCGACTTTGAGCCTCGTCTCACCATCGGGAAAGAACACTTCCCCATCCCGTGACATAGAAGTAACGAGAAGCCCGGGAGGCAGCTTCGCGCCTCGAAGCGTCTTTCCCGCGACCGGCGAGCCGGCCGCGACCGACACGTGAGCAGCGCCGGGCGTGATCCCTACTTCACTCACGCCTTCCGCGCTTGTCACCAGCTCGTGGCGATACGCCCGGACAACGTCGGAGACGGACAACGTCCCGATGACTCGGCGCTCGCGTCGAGCACAGGAACCCACGATTGCGGCGCCTCGGTGAGGCTCTCGAGTGCCACGTCGAGTCGACTGCTGGCGGAGACCGTGGGAGCTGCGGCGTCAACGAAATCTCCGAGCTACATGCTGGCCCTCACCGGAAATTTCGAGCTTCGATCGAGCAATGGTCCCTTCGAGCCGTCGGTCCTCGTCGACCACCGGCGCTCCGCTGAGACCCGACTGGTCGAGTGCGCGCTTGACACTGTCGGTGCTGCTCCCGGCGCTGACCACCAACTTCGGCTCGGCCATGGCCTGGGTGACTGGTATGGCCGCCAGGAGGGGCAGTCCGGCGAGGAGCCGTTGGGACGGTGCGTCAGAGCGGCTCTTCAGCTGACTGCGATACATGGTGTCGTCACGCGTGTCGCACGATCAACCACGAGATGCCGACGGCGATCATGGCCGGCGTGAGGATGGACAGGCTCCCCGTCATCTCGGCCACCATCAACATGACGGCCAATGGCGCCCGCGAGATGCCTCCGAAGCAGCTCATCATGCCGACGATGACGTAAGGAGCGGGGTCGTGTCCCATCGAAGGGAACACGGGGTCGAAGACCCGCCAGACTCCTGCACCGAGAAACGCCCCGATCACGATCCCTGGACCGAAGATCCCCCCCGATCCGCCCGAGCCGATGGACAGGCCGGTGGCGAGAATCCGGACGAAGGGGACGATGAGCACGATCCACAACGGGATCGACTCGAGCCCGTCGTGGCTGAGGCACTGTTGCACCCAGCCGTAGCCGGTGCCAATGACTTGGGGTATCGCGATGGCGATGGCACCGACCATGAGGCCACCGATCGCCGGAGCGGCCCATCGAGGCAGAGGTGAACGCTTGAAAAGCCCGGCCACGCCGTAGAAGCCCTTGGCGTAGAGGAGCCCGATCAGGCCAGCGAGAAGGCCGATGAGGGCGAACCAGAGCAGCTGGACCGGGTCGGTGAATCGGTAGCTACTGACGTATCCGAAGAGCGGTGAGAACCCCTCGACAGCACCGAACACAACGAAACTGACGACCGAGGCGATGAAGCTGGGCAGGAGCGCCGCCGGGTCGAAGTCGTCGCGGTAGAGGATCTCCGAGGCGAGGACGGCTCCACCGAGGGGGGCGCCGAAGATGGCGCCGATGCCCGAGCCGATTCCCGTCGCCACGGCGATGCGCCCGTCGGCGGGCTCGAGATCGAGGACCCGGGCCAGGAGACAAGGACACGGCTGGCACTGAGCACCGCGTCGACCATCGAGTCGGGTTCAAGTGACCCTTTGGTCTGCCGACTTACATGCATCTACTAACTATTGCATAGAGCACTTATATCGTCATGAACGACTGTTTGGCGGTGAGATGTCGGTCGGGCAGGATCCGGGGCCCCTTCCTGACGAGATTCCCGCTCGACCCATCCGGACGGAAACGAGACGAGTCAGCTTCGGTCAGCCAGCGGCCCCGCTTCGTCCCGCTCCGTGGTGCTGCTGAGGACTGGTCACCCATGCGAAGGCCTCCGCGAGGCTGACAAGCGTCGTCGCGTTCGCCTTCGGGGCTAGTTCGATTACTCGGTTGGCCACTGCGACCCGTGCTTCGTCGTAGATGTCGCTGAAATCAGCCATTCTGGGTTCCTCACTTGAGTTGGATTCGGCCGAAGTCTCCCATTCGACAGGAGGCGGCGATCGGGGTGGACATCGGCCCAGTCAGGGTCCAACGGGTGGATCGCCTCGACATCGGTGCAGACGTCATGTCGAAGATCGAAGTGCCTATCGAATGGCGAGATAAGCGGAGCAGGCTGCCAGATGAGGAGGACGCCGGCCGTCACCTGGCGAAGAGTCGAGAGGACCGGGGGGGCGTGGCGACGCGCCGCCACCTTGAAGATCGCCACCCATTTTCTTTTGCGGTGGCTAAACCTCGGCACCCTCCGGATAGAACCTCAGCCCAGAGCCTGGCTCCGTGATGAAGTACTTCGGATGGGACGGGTCCGGTTTGAGCTAGCGGCGTATGTTCACCATGTAGACGCGGATGTAGTTCGTCTTCATATCGCTGACAGCCCAGACCTTCTCGAGCACGTAGTTATGGGTGAGGAGTTCGCCAGGATTCCGAGCCAGGAGTTCCAAGAGGCGCCATTCCGTGGCTGTGAACCGGACCTCCGTGTCTCCTTTTCGCACCTGCATCTTGGCCAGGTCGATTGAGAAATCGGCGGTTTCGACGACAGGCAACTCTTCTGCCGGAGCAGATGAGCGGAGGGCGACCCTGACGCGGGCCATCAGCTCGTCCATGCCGAACGGCTTTGTGATGTAGTCGTTGGCCCCTAGATCGAGGGCCAGCACCTTCTGGGATTCGTGCGGACAGCGCACGATGGACGCGTTCCTGCGGTCGGGATCGTCCTCGACGCGCCACGCTCCTTGATCACTCAATCTGTACTCGCTGCCACAGCCACGTGGCGAGCGGACCTTCTCGTGCTCGCCCGGCGGGACAGGCACGCCGTTTCGCGTCTTCTCTGCGGCAGCATCTCGGACCTTGTCGCGCGCGAGGCATCGTGCCCGGTGCCCCTTGTCCGATCAGACACGCGAGACGTGTGAAACCGGTCCTGAACCAGCCAAGATCGTCGAGACACCGATGCCGTCGGCGCCGACGGATAGGACCTACCTCAGGGCAGACGAGCCGCCATTTCGGTGCCGCGGGTTCGGCGCCACCAGGCGTAGCCTCTCCCGAGCCCGTACCACGCTGCGCTGAAGGTGCCCACGAAGAAGCCGACAGGCCAATTGATCTCGTAGGAACTGGCCAGGGCTGCCCATACGGTGAGCAGCGCAATGACGACCGATCCGGCCATGGCCACGCCCGGCCTGTCCGTGAAGCAACGGGCGGCGGCCGGGGGTCCGATCATCAGCGTGAAGATCAAGAGGGCCCCGACGACCGGCACCGTCATTGTGGTGGCGCAGGCCAAGACCACGAGGAAGGCCAGGTCCGTCCGATAGGGCTGAATGCCCCTGGCCGTGGCGATCTCCGGGGCGATCGAGTTGAGCATCAGCCGTCGATAGAGAACGGCGATGGCGACGATTGAGGCCAGGCCCAGCACGACCACCGGCACGATCTTGCTCGAGCTGACGCCCAGGATCTCGCCGAAGAGCAGGGAAAAGATTTGGGGCTCGTACTCTGTGCTCTGGCTCAAGAACGCAGCGCCGAGAGCCAGCATCAATACCAGGACCAGGGCGGTGACCACGTCGGCCCTGCCCCGCCGGCTCAGCGAGCCAATCCCGAGCGCGGCGAGCAGCGAGAACACGCCCAGGCCGACCAGGGGGTTGATACCGATGAGGTTGGCGCCGGCGGCGCCGGCGAAGGCGCCGTTGGGGATGGCGTGAGCGGGGAAGGCCGATCCCCGGAGCACCACGAAGAAGCCGACCACCCCGGCGACGATCGCAACAATGGTGCCCACCTCCCACGCGTTGACCATGAAACTCGAGAACATCAGACTGCTGCCCCACGCGACGCGTCCTCGTGTCTGAGGCGAACCCCACCCTGTGGTGGTCCACCCCCGGCGCGACGGCCGGAGAGTTGGCGGACGAAGGGCAGCCCGGATGCCAGGTACAGAAGGAACACGATCGCCACGATGAAGAAGCTGACGGGGAGTCCCTGGCTAGAGGGGTCCCACGAGACGCTGTCGTACGCCAAGAGAATGCCGAGCCATGTGGTCAAGATTCCGAGGAGGCATGCGCCCACCATCGCCGCGCGCAGGCTTCGCGTCATGCGCAGGGCGGTGGCCGCTGGCCCGATGAGGAGCGCGGTCGAGAGGATGGACCCGATGGCGATCGACGACAGGCCGACGGCGACGGCCAGGGCGAGCATGAACAGCAGGCCGATGACACGCAGGCTGATACCCCGGGCCGAAGCGAGCTCCGCGCTCACCGAACCGAGCAACAGCGGCCGGTGGATCACGCCGACGGCGAGGAGCGTGGCTGCGCTGAGGATGACGATGGTGGGCACGGTCGACGGGTCGATCGTGAAGATCGACCCGAAGAGGATCTGTTGGGTGGCGCCCGTCGTGGCGCTCCGCGTCGTGTCCAAGTAGAGGAACAACGCGGAACACCCGGTCGCCGCTCCGAGGACGATCCCCGTTGCCACGTCCCGGCTGCGCGCCCGCTCGACGCCGATCATCTCCATCGCACCTCCCCCGATGACGCCGCCGGCGATGAACCCCGTGAGCGGGCTCAGCCCCAAGAGGAAGGCTCCTGAGCCCCCCGTGGTGGCGACGTCGGTCAAGGCATGCCCGGCGAAGGACTGACTCCTGACCACGGTGAAGACACCGACGACCGCCGAGACGACCGCAGTGAGCGCGCCGATGACCGCCGCCGTGTGGACCGGGCCGCTCGAGAAGAATCCCGGCTCGAAGATGAAGTGCACGCGGTCTCAGGTGACGGTCACGGGGGGGTGATCCGGGACGTCATCGGTCTCTGCACCGGGTTCAGCCACGACGAGAACCCGGCCGTGCAGCTTGAGAACGTCGACGTGGTGCCCGTAGAGCTTGGACAGCACCTCGGGACGCACGACCTCGTCGGTGGTGCCGCTCGCCGCGCGACCCTGGGTCAGGTAGACGATCCTGTCCATGACGGGCAGCAGGGCGTTCATCTCGTGCGCGGACAGCAGCACGGCCACCTCATTGTCGCTGGCCACCCGGTGGAGCAGCGCCACGATCTCCTGGACGCTCTTGGGGTCGAGATTGGCCAAGGGCTCGTCGAGCAGGAGGAGCTGCGGGCCGCTGATGAGGGCGTGGGCGATCAGGACGCGCTGCTGCTCCCCTCCGGAGAGGGTCCCGACCCGGGCATCGGCAAAGCCCTCGGCATCGACGTCACTGAGCATCTTGTCGACCAGCTCACGTTGACCCTTGGTGCGCCGCCCGAAGCCGTAGCGCTGCGCGTCGAGACCGAGCGCGACCAGATCGCGAGCCCGGATCGGGATGTCTGGGTCGAGCAGCACCTTCTGGGGCACGTACCCGAGGGACCTCCGGCCAGCCGACAACGACTCCCCGAGGATGCGCACGTGGCCTCGGTCTGGCCGCTGCAGCCCGAGGATCACGCGCAGCAGGGTCGTCTTGCCGACCCCATTGGAGCCGATGAGCCCCGTGAACTCGCCTCTCCGGATTTCGAAGGAGACACCATCGAGCACCGTCCGGCCCGAGAACGACACGCCGATGCCGTCGACCTCGAGGACGGGGACGTCCATCACAGGTGCTCCGTCGAGGTTCCGTGCACGACCGCAGCCTTGATCGCGGCCACCTCGGCGAGCATCCAGGACTGGTAGTCGTATCCCGGAGTGGGCATCGTCTCGTAGACCCCCACGACCGGAACGCCTGCAGATTGGGCCGTTTGTCGGATCGAGGTGGTGAGGGAATCGATCACCTGCTGGTTGTAACAGAAGAGTTTCACGGTGTGCTTGGTGAAGAAGCCATCCTCGAGCGTGACGTCCTGTGGTGCGGGATCGACCCCGTTCATGATGTCGGCCTGGAAGACGAACGGAGTCAGGTTCTTCATGCCCATGGCGGTGAGGAGATAGTCGGCCACCGGCTCCGTGGTGGCAACCGGGGTGCCGGAGTACTGGGCCTTGAACGCCGCAATGGCACTCAGCCAGGGCTTCAGCGATGCGTCGAAGGCCTGGAGCCTCGCCTCGAAGTACGCCCTGTGAATCGGATCGAGCTCCGAGAGGTCCGCCGCCATGACCTTGGCCACCGCCGGCATGGTTTTGGGGCTGTACCACAGGTGGGGGTTGGGGGTGCTGTCCGGGAGCCCGAGGACCTGCTGGGCCACGATGACCTTGCGGCTCGAATTCGGCGTGGCCGACTCGATGTCGTTCATGAACGCGTCGTAGCCGACGCCGTTCTGCACAATGAGCTCGGCCTGGCTCACTTCCTGCGCCACGCTCGTGCTGGCCTCGAACGTGTGCGGGTCGGTGTTGGGGTTGTTGAGGATGGAGGACACCTTGACGTACCGGCCCCCGATCTGGCTGAGCACGTTGGCGTACTCGTTCTCCACGCCGATGGCGTTGATGACACCGGATTTGGGACTGCCGGCCGAAGCCGCGGAGGCGCCGCCGGCCAGAAGAAGACCGATGCCCAGCAAGGCTGACGCCACACCGCGGCGCGTGGCCAGGTGGCGAGATTTGCAAACAGTTGCTGTCGAACGGGTCACCATGGCGCACACACTAGAATGAGACTGAGTCCCATTACAAGTGGGATTGAGTCTCATTCTGGTTGAGACTCACTAAGCTGAGGGCGTTCCCGGCCGCGGGTATACCTACGCTCCTAGGAGGGCAATTCGATGGGCGTCCAAGCGTCCCAAAGGCATGTGAAGGACGACGAGCTGCACGACCTGGTCGAGATCTGCCTCAAGCGCATCGACCAGCGCTACACGCCGGGCCGACGGGCCATCGTCGAATTCCTGGCCTCACATGGCCACCCGGTCAGCATTTCGGACATCGCGGCAGAGCTGCCCGAGGTGCCGAGGAGCTCGGCCTACCGGCACCTGGTTGACCTCCAGAGCGCGGGGGTCGTCAGGCGCATCGCCGCCAGCGACGAGTTCGCCCGGTTCGAGCTCGCCGAGGACCTGACCGAGCACCATCACCATTTGCTCTGTACCAGCTGTGGGCGGGTGATCGACGTGACTCCCACGCCGGCCTTCGAGCGAACCGTCGACCGAGTCGTCGAAGAGCTCGCTGCCCAACAAGGCTTTCACCCGACCTCTCACGCCCTGGACATCATCGGGAAGTGCTCGCTCTGTGCCGAGGAATAGCCGCCATCGGCGGGCGGAGCCGGTGGCAGAAAGTCCGGCGGTTGCTCCAGCGCCGTGTCGAAGCGCTACGCCTCGTAGCCGGTGGGCCGTCCCTCCAAAATGACGGTCTTGGTTTCGAGGAAGGGAAGCAGTCCTTCGGTGCCACCCTCGCGGCCGATGCCCGATTGTTTGAACCCGCCGAAGGCCACGCCGAAATCCGTGCGGAACGCGTTGTGTCCGACCGTACCGGATCGCAGCTGAGCGGCGACCTGGCGGGCGCGGTCGAGGTCGTTCGTGAACACGGACGCGTTGAGCCCGTAGATCGTGGCGTTGGCAATGTCGACGGCCTGGTCCTCGTCTCGTGCCGGAATGACACTCAGGACGGGGCCGAAGATCTCTTCCTGGGCAATCGTCGATGCGTTGTCGACATTGCCGAAGACGGTCGGCTCAATGTAGTAACCCTTCTCGAGGTGGCTTGGTCGCCCGCCGCCGGTGACAAGGGTGGCCCCTTCTGCCTTTCCCTTATCGATGTATCCCTCGACCCGGTCGCGTTGCCTCTCGGCGACGAGCGGACCCATCTGGCTGCTCGCTTCGAACGGGTCTCCCACCTGCACCTGGGAGAAGGCATCGGCCAGCGCCTCGACCATCTCGTCGTGCCGGCGCTCGGTGACGACGATCCGTGTGAGCGACGAGCAGACCTGACCGGTGAGCATGCACTCCGCCCTGGCCAATGTGGCCGCCGCCGTCGGGATGTCCATGTCGTCGAGGATGACCGCCGCGGACTTGCCACCCAGTTCGAGCGTGCAGCGGGCGATCCGCTCGCCACAGATGGCGGCGATCCGTCGTCCAGCGGCCGTTGATCCGGTGAAGGTGATTTTGTCCACGCGTGGATCTCGCACGAGCAACTCCGAGACCTCGCGGTCGGCGGTCAGCACGTTGATGACACCGGGGGGCAGCCCGACCGTTTCGGCGATTTCGGCCAGGATGTACCCCTCGGCGGGCGCCTCGGGCGACGACTTCAATATCACCGTGCATCCGGCGATCAAGGCCGGCGCCAACTTGTAACTGATGAGACCCAGCGGAGCGTTCCACGGGATGATGGCGCCGACGACGCCCACGGGTTCGCGAACCAAGAGCCCGAATTTGCCCGCCGACGGGGTGACCTGCTCCTCGAACGGGTAGGTGTCGGCCAGTCCGGCGTAGTACTCGAAGGTGGCCGCGCCGCCCATGGCCGCATACTGGGCCACCGAGTGGAGGACGCCGGACTCGCGGGGCCAGAGTTGTCCAAGGTCGCCGGCCCGCTCGCGCAGGCCGTCCGCCAGGGCGCGTAGATAACCGGCGCGCTCGAGATGCGACATCCGAGCCCACGGGCCCTGGTCGAAGGCGCGGCGGGCGGCCTCGACCGCATTCGCGACATCCTCATCCTTCGCTTCGGCCACGGACAGAAAGACGCTCTCGTTGGTCGAGTCGGTCACGTCAATGGTGTCCCTCGAAGATGGGTCCACCCAGGAGCCGCCGATGAAGAGCTGCTCCGCGTGGCGCAAGGACGGCACCGTGTCGTTCGTCACAGTCATTGTCATACCTCTCATCGTCGACGATGATCAGACTTCGCTGGTCGGTCTCGAAGGTACTCCTCCGATGGGGGGAAGACGAATGCCTTCCACCGCCGTCGCCGACGCGGTCTGTCCCGCGTGGATCGTGCTCTGCCTCGCTTCGGCCACCCGGCCCGGCTCGTCGCCGTCGCCGTCCACACGTCGACCGCCCTGACGGTAGGCATCGTCCTGGCCACCGCCTTCGGCCGCTTCTCCAGCTCTGAGCGCCGGACGGGAACGGCTGTCAACCGCCCCTCAGGCCCGGCCGAGGCCGTCGGCGACCTGGCGCAGACCCGGGCGGAAGTCGGGGTGCGCGATGTCCACCAGGGCATGCGCCCGCTCGCGCACGGTCAACCCGGTCAGCTCCGCCGCGCCGTACTCGGTGATGACGACACCGGTGTGGTGGCGCGGCGTCGAGACGACCGAGCCCTCCGGGAGCAGCCCGGCGATGCGTGAGACGACCTCGCCGTCGCGCTCCACGGTCGAGCGGAGACAGACGAGCGAGTGCGCGTCCAGGTGGAACTCGGCCCCCGCCACGAAGTCCTCGTGGCCGCCGACGCCCGAGATCTGCTTGCCGTCGATGCTGTCGGCGACCACCTGTCCGTAGAGATCGACCGACAGGGCGCCGTTGATCGATACCAGATTGGCATTCTGCGCAATCACGGTCGGGTCGTTGACCACCTCCACCGGAAGGAAGGCCACGTCTCCGTTCCCGTCCAGCCACTCGTACAGCTCGGCCGTGCCGAGGGCGAAGGTCGTCACCGAGACTCCATCGAAGACGCCCTTGGCGTCGTTGCTGACCTTGCCGGACTGGTGCAGCCGCATGAGCCCGCTGGTGAACATCTCCGAGTGGACGCCGAAGCCGCCCAGGGGCCCCCGGGCCAGCTCGTTGGCCACGACGTTGGGAATGGCCCCGATGCCCGTCTGCAGGGTCGACCCGTCCTTGACGTAGGCCAGCGCATGGAGGGCGATGGCCTCGTCCACCTCGTCGGTCGGGGGCTCGGACAGGGCGAACGGCGTCGCGCTCGTCTCCACCAGGACGTCGACCAGCTCGAGGGGCAGGGTGTTCTCGTAGCGAGGGGGCAGGCTGTTCGTGCGCGGCAGGTGGGGGTTGACCTCCACCAGGAGCACCCGGTCCGGATCGCGGCCGGCCCGGAGCAGCTCGGGCCGGGTGGCGCCGACGTGCAACGAGAGGTTCACCGTGCCGGACTCGTCGGGCGGCGCCCCCTGGACCACCATGACCCGCGGCGCGAACTTGGCCAGGATCGGCGCGAACTGGCGGAAGCCTCCGGGCACCAGCTCGACCCGGTGGCCCGAGCCGTGCAACAGGCGCTCCGCCGGCCCGAAGAAACCGCAACGGTAGGAGACCCCGGGCTTGGTGAACACCTCGTAGAAGTTCAGGCAGAGCGCTCCGCCGACCTGCAGATCCTGCCAGTCGTCGCGGGAGCCGAGGGCGGTGAGGAACGTGTTCGGGTTGGCGGGGCCGAGGCCGAACCCGATCGAGTCGATCCGGCGGATCATGGCCACGGCCTCCTCGGCCGTGCAGACGGTGGGCATGGCCACCACTTTCGCATCGGTCGGGGCCGCCGGGCATCTCGGCGGGCCGTCTCCCGCAGGGCTCATCGACCCGAAATCAATGACTTTCGGCTCTACTCGCCCGGCCGGACCGCCCGGCAGAATGGCTGAGACACCCTCCTCTTCCCAGACAACGGTGCTTGGAGAATGGCGGCCACCCCCCTCGGTCGCCATTTTCCAATTCTGGAGCAGCCCCCGATTGCCTCAGGCGGCGGCCGACCTGACGCGCACCTGGCCTCCGCGCGCCGCGATGCGCCGCTGGATCCGCTCCATGACAACCCGGCCGGACCTCGTGATGCGCACCGCGCGGGCATCGAGGTCGAAGCGAAACTTGCCCTCGGCCAGGCACTCGTCGAACACCCGGTCCAAATTGGCGCCGGTCGACTCGTCGAGCGTTCCCGCCAACCGGACGGCGACCGGGGTCGACGACTCGTCGATCCACATCTCGAGGGCGACGTCGTCCCGCCAGGCCCGGTCGGGCTGCCGAACGAAGGCGAGGGTCGAGCGGTGGTCCCCGTCGCCGCCGTCGCTGCGTTCCATCTCCTGGTCGGCAGGCATCACGTGTGCTAGCTCCCTCGCTGGGGTTGTGGGGAGGCGCCGGAATGGCCGCCTCTCGGTCTTGGAATTCTGTGCAGCCCCCCTTTCACCGACTAGGGCCAAACGTCACACCTTGGCCACAAGAGGTTCGGGCGCCGTCACCCATGTGACATACGGCCCTGCCACAAAGTGAGGCGAGGGCGCATGCTGGGCACAACCCGACCGGCGCAGTGACGATGGAGTCGCCACACATGTCCATGTACACCCAACTTCTCGATGCCGCCTACGGCGAGCGGCCGCACCCTCTCGAGGAGGGAAGCGCGGTGGCCGAGGTACTGCGCTGCCGTTTCGAGCTCGAGGAACATGTCCCGCCCGGCATCGACCCCGACGCGGTGCCGGTCGTCCTGGCCCTCCAGGTCGGCTACGACGTGGCGCTGCTCGGGCTGGCCCGCCTGCTCGGCGTGGAGACGGACCCCAGCCGGTTCGAGCAGCCCCAGCGCGAGCGTGAGCGGCTGGAGCAGGCCCTGAGGGATCTGGGTATCCGCCTCGAGGTGCCGGTCGCCGAAGAGTCGTCCGCCGACGCCTGACGACAAGGACCGTCGGGTTACGTCCCGCTGGCGTCCGAGCGCGCCTCGTGCGCCAACCGCTCGTTGAGCCGGGCCGCGAACGTGGCCGCCTGGGTCCGGCGCTCCATGCCGAGCTTGGCCAGCAGGTTGGAGACGTAGTTCTTCACGGTCTTCTCGGCCAGGAACATCGTTTCCGCGATCTGGCGGTTCGTCTTGCCCTCGGCGATCAGGTCCAGGATGCGCCGCTCCTGGGGCGTCAAGCTGGCCAGCCGCGGGTCGCCCTGGGGACCCTCGCGCAGCCGCTCGAGCACCCGCTCGGTCAACCCCGGGTCGAGCAGCGACTCGCCCGCCCCGGCGCGGCGGATGGTGTCGAGGAGGTCGAGGCTGCCCACCTGCTTCAGGACGTAGCCCGCCGCTCCCGCCATGATGGACGCGATCAGCGCCTCGTCGTCGGCGTACGACGTGAGCATGACACAGGCGATGTTGGGATCGCTGGAGCGGACCTCCCGGCAGACCGCCACCCCGCTCCCGTCGGGCAGCCGCACGTCGAGGATGGCCACGTCCGGCCTGGTGGGCGGAATCCGCGCCAGCGCCTCCGCCACCGTGCCCGCCTCGCCCACGACCCTGATGTCATCGCTGGCCTCGAGCAGCGCGCGGAGCCCGGTGCGCACAACCTCGTGGTCGTCGAGCAGGAAGACAGCCAGGGGCACAGGCAGACATCTTCCCATTTCGGAGGCGGCCTCGCCTGGCCGGCACCGGCGGAAGGCCGCGGGAAGCTGGGTAGGCTCCACCGGGCAGGCGGGACCGCGGGGTCCCCGCATCCCGGTCAGGAGGAGAGGCACCGATGACAACCGCGCCAGCGTCTCGCTCGGGCAGGATCGTCGTGGGCGTCGACGGGTCGCCGTCGTCGCTCGACGCACTGGCCTGGGCGGCCCAGCAGGCGGAGCGCACCGGCGCCGCGCTCGAGCTCGTGAGCACGTGGGAGTGGCCGTCGAGCCTCGGCTGGGCCGTGCCGGTGCCCGACAACTTCGATCCCGAGGCCGACGTCCGGCACGCGCTCCACGCGGCGACGGAGCCGGTGCGGGCGGCCCACCCGGACCTGCAGATCAACGACCGTGTGGTGAACGGGCACCCCGCTCCCACCTTGGTCGAGGCCTCGAAGGGAGCTGACCTGCTGGTGGTGGGCAGCCGCGGCCACGGTGAGTTCCTCGGCATGGTCATCGGCTCGGTCAGCGAGTTCTGCGCCGCTCACGCCCACTGTCCCGTCCTGGTGCACCGGGCGACGGCGTAGCCCTCAGGCCATCCGGGGCGGCCTCACGAACTCAGCTCGTCGTCGATGCGGTCGATGGCCCGCTGGCGCTCCGACCCGGCCGCCCGCACCTGCGCCAGCCCCGGCCCGCCGGACGTCGGCCTCTCCGCGTCGACGGGCGAGCCGATCAACGCGCCGAGCGTCGCCTGCACCGAGGACTGCAGCGACACCGGGTTGTACCCGCCCTCGAGGAAGAGGGCCAGGCGGCCCGGTCGCGGCGCGAACTCGCTGACCAGGCGGGCCAGCTCGGCGAAATCGCCGCTCGAGAGCGCCAGCCGGGCAAGCGGGTCGTCGCGGTGGGCGTCGAAGCCGCACGAGACGAGCACCCAGTCGGGGGCGAAGTCCTCGATGGCGGGCCGAGCCGTGACGTCAACGGCGGCTCGCGCCACGTCACCGGTCGCGCCCGGCGGCAGCGGGACGTTGACCGTCAACCCCGGCGCCCGGGTCCCGCCCACCTCGTCCGCTGCGCCGGTCCCCGGGTAGAGCGGGTGCTGGTGCGTCGAGACGTAGAGCACAGTGGGATCGTCCCAGAAGATGGCTTGGGTCCCGTTGCCGTGATGCACGTCCCAGTCGACGATCAGCACCCGCTCTCCGCGCGCGGTGCGCGAGGCCGCAGCCACGGCGACGTTGTTCAGCAGGCAGAACCCCATGGCTCGGTCCGCGGTGGCGTGGTGTCCGGGGGGGCGCACGGCCACGAACGCGACCCCGTCGCCCAGCCGTTCGAGTTCGTCGAGAGCGGCCACGCCGGCGCCGGCGGCGCGGCGTGCCGCGGTCCACGAGTCGGGCCGGGCGTAGGTGTCCGCGTCGACGTCACCACCGCCGTCGGCGCAGAAGGCTTCGAGTCGGGCCAAATAGGCGGTGTCGTGCACGCGGGCCAGCTCCTCGGGCGTGGCCTCGACCAGGTCGGACCGGACGACGTCGTCGCCCAGCCCGAGGGTGCGCACCCCGTCCATGACGGCCACCAGCCGCGAGGGCCGCTCGGGATGGTGCGGGCCGCCGTCATGCTCGCTGATCCCGCTGGGGCCGGCGAGCACGAGCGCGGTCACCCTCTCATGCTACGAGCCGACCGCTGGCGCGTCGCCGGGCCCGCCCTACGCTGAGCGGGGTGGCCAGCATGCTGGTGTGGGCGGTCGACCGCCCCGGTCCGATCGATGGCGGCCCGCTCGTGCAGGTCGAGCGGCCGGTGCCCGAGCCGGGCCCCGCACAGGTGCGCGTGCGCGTGCGCGCCTGCGGGGTGTGCCGCACCGACCTCCACCTGGCCGAGGGGGACCTGGCCCCCCGCCACCCGTTGGTGGTGCCCGGGCACGAGGTTGTCGGCGCCGTCGACGCACTCGGCGAGGGCAGCACTCGCTGGCGCGTGGGAGATCGCATCGGGGTGCCCTGGCTGGCGCACACCTGCGGCCGCTGCCGCTTCTGCACGTCGGGACGCGAGAACCTGTGCATCGACCCGCGCTTCACGGGCTGGGACCTCGACGGAGGCTACGCCGAATTCACCGTCGTCGACGAGGCATACGCCTACGCGCTGCCCGAGGGCTTCGACGACGTCGAGGTCGCTCCCCTGCTGTGCGCGGGCATCATCGGCTATCGCGCCCTCCAGCGGGCCAACCTGCCGGAAGGCGGGCGCCTCGGGATCTACGGCTTCGGCGGTTCGGCCCATCTCACCGCGCAGGTCGCGCTGGCCCACGGTGCGCGCGTGCACGTCATGACGCGCTCAGCCGAAGCACGAGCCCTCGCGCTCGAGCTCGGCGCCGCCAGCGCCGGCGACGCGGCACCCGAGCCGCTCGACGCCGCCATCCTGTTCGCCCCGGCAGGCGCGCTCGTGCCACCGGCGCTGGCCGCGCTCGACCGCGGCGGGACCCTCGCCATCGCGGGCATCTACCTCAGCGACGTACCCTCGCTCAACTATCAGGATCACCTCTTCGAAGAGCGGGGTGTGCAGAGCGTGACGGCCAACACACGACACGACGGTGAAGCCTTCCTGGCCGAGGCGTCCCGCATCGGCCTGCGCGTCTCGGCCGTCCCGTACCCGATGGACCAGGCCGACGTCGCGCTGCGCGACCTGGCGCACGACCGCGTCAACGGAGCGGCCGTGCTTGTTGCCTAATCACTGCAAGCACCCTTCTCCGGGCGCGGCGCGTCGCTTCGTCCAGGAAGGCGCCGACGGTGCCCCAGCCGATTTACGTCGAAGCGTTGTCACAGGGCCCTTGGCGATAGGTCCTGGAGCTCTCGACTGGGGCACGCACGCCGGCAGTGCGATCAGGCGGTAGATCGCTACTCCACATTATTCCCTACGCAGGCCCCGTTAAACACCCAGGATTTCATAAAATTTCAGAAAATCCTGAAACCCTTTTGCAACCGATCAGACAACGCGTTCTACCTGGTCAGCAGCCATGAGCACCGCTGCCAGCTCCTGATCACGGGGGTAGGACAACATCCGGGTTGCGTCTGGAAGGCCCACCCAGCGCAATTCGTCGACCTCTGCATTCGGAGTGAAAGCACCTTCGAGGGACTCCATGACCCAGTAGGCCACGGCCTTCGGACGGCCCTTGCGGTCGATGTATTCGGTGTGTCCGATGAAACGCAGGAGCCGGCAGGACAGCCCGGTCTCCTCCCCGACCTCCCGCAGCGCCGCCTCTTCGAAGCTCTCACCCTCCTCGAGCTTTCCCTTCGGGAACGACCAGTCCTGGTGCACCGGGCGGTGGACGAGCGCGACCTGCAACTCGCCGCGCTCGCGGCGCACCACGAGGCCTCCGGCCGCCTGGACGACCTCTGTCGGTGAAGGGAGCTCCGCAGTCATCGCTCTTCGCACCACCGCCCGCACCTTACCGCCGCGCTCGCTCCGACTGGTGTCTTTGCCCACCTCGACCCTCGTCGGTTCCCCACGCCGCACTAGCCTGGCCAGGATGTCCGCTCCCAGGGAACGACCGGGGGACCCGAGCGACCCCGTCGAAATCGAGTGGCAGTTCGACGCGCTCGACCTCCGTCCCGTGGAAAGGTGGCTCGCCACGTTGCCGACGCTGGCCGTCGAGACCGATGACGGTGGCACCGTTACCGCGCTGGCCCGTACGCCGCGCCGCCTGACCGACTCGTACCTCGACACCGATGACTGGCGCATCGCGCGCGCCGGCTTCGTCCTGCGCACCCGGCGCCGCGGGCGCCAGGACGAGATCACCCTGAAGGACATGCGTCCGGCCGAGGGGAGCGGACTGCGTCAGCGCCTCGAGGTGACGGAGCTCTTGCCGCCGTCGGGCCCCGACGCGCTGGGGGCCGAGGGCCCGGTCGGCCGTCGCCTGCGCGCCATCGTGGGCTCCCACCGGCTGCACGAAATGCTCCAGGTGCGGACGCGGCGCCGGCCCTTCGCACTGCGCGTGGGTGGGGTGGACGCCGCCGAGGTCGCGCTCGATGAGACCCTCATCGTCGTCGGCGACGGCCAGCGGCCCATGCAGCTGCGACGCGTCGAGGTCGAGGTACAGCCCGAATGGCTCAATGCGCTCGAGCCGATTGTGCAGCAGCTGCGGGTCTCGTGCGGGCTCCAGCCGGCCGGTCTCTCGAAATTCGAGGCCGGCCTGCTCGCACTCGGCCAGGAGATCCCCGGCTCGCCCGACCTCGGCCCGACGACCGTTTCGGAGTCGTCGACCATGGGCGACCTCGCCTTCGCCGTCCTACGGCGCCAACTGGCCGTCCTGCGCGAGAAGGAGCCGGGTACACGCCTGGGAGAGGACGTCGAGGAGCTGCACGACATGCGCGTCGCCACGCGGCGGTTGCGTGCCGCGCTGGCGTTGTTCTCTGCCGTGCTGCCGGTGCGGGCCCAGATGTTCCGCCAGGAGCTGGGCTGGCTGGCTGGCGTCCTGGGCGACGTGCGCGACCTGGACGTGCAGCTCGAGGGGCTGGCGGGCACCCTGGGCGAGCCGATCCACCCCGCCGCGGCGAGCCCCGGCCACGATCCGCTGTCCGACCTCACCGCGCTGCTCGAGCGCGAGCGCGAGGACGCCCGGGGCGAAATGCTGCGCGCCCTCGACTCGGTGCGCTGGGAGCGCCTGGCCCGGGGGTTGACCGCCATGGTGCAGCAGGGCCCGGCCCGCCGCTCGCTGGCCACCCGGGTCCCGGCGGTGGTCGGCATGCCCGAGCTCGTCCAGGCCCGGCACGACGCCGTGGTCAAGGCGGCCAAGCGGGCCCGGAAGAGCGGCGTCGTGTCCGACTTCCATCGCGTGCGCATCCGGGGCAAGCGATTGCGCTACGCGCTCGAGTTCAGCGCCGACCTCTACGGCGGGCGGACAGCTCGCTACGTGCGCCAGCTCTCCAGCCTCCAGGACGAGCTGGGGAGCATGCAGGACGCCGAGGTGGCGTCGGTCCGCCTGTCCCAGCTGGCCACCGGTCAGGCCTACCTGCCCGCCGCCACGGTCTTCGTGATGGGCGGCATGGCTGAGCGCTACCGCCAGGAAGTGCGCCGCCTGCTCGGCGGTCTTCCCAAGGGGCTCTCCCGCGTCGGCGGGCGGGAGTGGCGCGAACTGTTCGACCACATGGAGCGGCTGCGCGCTGAGGCCGAGGCGGCCCGCCCTCCCGCGCGCAATACGTTGCGCGCCGTCCCGCTCCCACCCGCGACGGCCGAGCCCGACGTGGAGAGTCGCCATCCGGCTGGCGAGAGGGCGACCGGCACCACCCCGCCCAACCTCACCGCGCTGGCGCCGCCCCCGCAGTCACGCCAGGGGGAATGAGGACCCCTCCTCGCCCATCACGACGCGGGGATGCTCGGTCAGGATGAAGTGCAGGCGATCGGTGTCGAGGAAGTTCTCTATGTCGTTCCAGATGGCGCCGAAGTCGGGCTCTCCCATGTGGGCGCGGTAGGTGTCCATACTCACGAACCACTGCACCGTCACCCCGTCGAAGCCGGGGTCGTCGTCACCGGCGTAGTCGTCCAGCGGGCGCGGATGCTGCTCGTAGCGGACCACGTGGCGGCCGCTCAGGCTTGCGGCGATCAACGGCCCGTGGACGTCACGCCAGTGTGCGTGGAACTCGGCCGGGGTGAGCCCGTCCTTGCGCCGGAGCAGGCAGGTGAGCCTGACCATGGGCGACCTCCAGTGGTGGGCGGCGGGCCCGGCCGCCGGGTGCGACCGGGCGCCGACACGCTAGTGGGAGGTGATGACGCTCTCGGGACTTAGGGGAGCGAGAGGGTGGCGCCCGAAGACGAGCCTCCGGTGCTGACACCCACCGAGGCGCCGCCGACCGAGACCGTGCCACCCGTGCTGACCGGCGCGGACGGGGTCGGGACGCTGACCGTCGTCGACCCGCTGCTCTGCGTCACCGTCGGCGTGGGCACCGTCGGCGTGGGCACCGTCGGCGTGGGCACCGTCGGCGTGGGCACCGTCGGCGTGGGCACCGTGGTCGGGGTCGACACCGGCAAGGTGGGGAGCGTCGGCGAGGACGAGCCCGATCCCGAGCCCGAGCCTGAGGAGGAGCCTGAGCCCGAGGACGAGCTCGAGCCTGAACCCTTGCCCGAGGACGAGCCCGAGGACGAGGACGAGCCTGAACCCGAGGACGAGCCCGAACCTGTCGAGGGCTTGGGCGAGGAGCCGGAGCTACCGGAGCTGGGCGAGCTTCCCGACAGCAACCCGGTCACGTCGTCGAGCGTCCCGGTGACGTCCGAGACCACGCCGGTCAGCGACGAGAGCCCGCTCGAGGTGGCCGGTGCCGGTGCCGGTGCCGGTGCCGGTGCCGGTGCCGGTGCCGGTTTTGGTTCCGGTGCCGGTTTTGGTTCCGGTCGAAGAGCCGGAGCCGGAACCCGAACCCGAGCCGGCACTGCCCAGACCCGTGCCGCCACCCACGGGCAGGTTGCTCGAGGGGTCCGTGACGAGCGTGACGAAGGGGGCGATGCCCTCGGTCAGCGAACCGGTTGTCCCCGTGAAGGACGCGGAACCCTGGCTGGACGATGCGTGCCCGTGCACACCGGTTGAGGTGGAGCCTTGGGCGGCGTGGTCGACCGCGGCCGCCAGGGGCAGGTCCTGCGCCGCCGAGGCGACCGGGTGGGCGGCCGCCGGCGAGACGGTGAAGTAACCGCCGAAGCCGCCCATGAGGGCGCCCACCGCGGCGCAGGCCAGGCCGCCGGCCCCGACCATGGCAGCGTTGCGGTACCGGCCCAGGCCCCTAGGGCCTTCAGACTCCGTCTCCTCCATCTCCTCCGGCTCCAACTCTTCGGCCTGCGCCGGCTCGGCCACCGCCGAGCCCAGCTCGATCATCAGGAGGCTGTCGTAGATGTCGTCGACCGTCAGCTGCTTCGGCTCTGGCCCTTCGGCCTGCACCGGCTGGGCCACCGACGAGCCCAGATCGATCATCAGGAGGCTGTCGTAGATGTCGTCGACCGTCAGGTTCTCTGGATCCGACTCTTCGGCCTGCACCGGCTCGGCCCCCGACGAGCCCAGTTCGATCATCAGGAGGCTGTCGTAGAGCTCGCCGACCGTCAGGTTCTCTGGATCTGACTCTTCGGCCTGCACCGGCTCAGCCCCCGACGAGCCCAGTTCGTTCATCCGCAGGCGGTCGTAGATCTCGTCAACCGTCATGTTTCGTCCCTCCCTCCAGGACCTCCTCCAGGCCCTTCGAGAGGGAAACGGGCCTCACCTGCGACTCTTACGGTCCGTTTCACAACGGATGCACCTCACCTTTCCGCTCAGCGGAAAGCCCACCAGCCGATCGTCACAACACCGTCGTGAACAGGGAGAACGACCGACATGGCGTGCTCGCCCGGTGCCGATCCGCCCTCGAAGGTCACCGTCGTGGACAGGACGACCTGGGTCGGCGTGCCTCCCGTCGAGTCGATCTCGACGTCGAGCGGGGCGTCGTGCCCCGTCACCACCGCCCCGTCCAGCTCGGGCGGCATCGCCACCCTGGGCGCCATGGCCGACCACCAGGCCGCCCGCCGCTGGGCGCCCGCGTGCAGCCCCCCGAAGTAGGTCTCCAGCGCCGCTGCCTCGAGCGACAGCGGCCCCGGCGACTGGGCGAAGGCCACCGACGCGTTGACCAGCTTCATGGTGCCCATGGGCGCCTCGTTCTGCTCGAGCGTCAGGCCCTGCTTCTGGAGCGCCGGCGGCGCGGACGTCCTGTAGTCCGTGGCCTGCACTGTCTTGATGAACTGAGCGCCCGGATCCAGGTTGGCCCCCTTGGTCACCGCCCCCACCTCGTCGGCGTGGATGAGAAGGCGGTCGGGCGTGAAGAACAGGGCGTTGGGCGGCCAGCACGTGTCGAGCACGATGCTCGGCCCGGTCGAGTTGGCCACGGGCGAGCCGGCCGGCACGACCTGCTGGCCGGCCACCTCGAACTTCACCGTGTTGCAGGCTGTGGCGTAGGTGATCACGTCGCCCGGCTTCAGGTCGTTGAGGTGGACGAAATAGCTCACGTCGTGGGCCAGGAAGACGGCCGAGCCGTCGACGCCGGGCCACACCGACTGGGGGTCGTGGCCCACGGCGACGTTGAGCTGGGGGTCGTCGGTCCCCTCCTCTACCGGGGCGTTCAGGTTGATGGCCGGGATGGTCAGGATCCCGGAGAGCTGGCCGGGCTGGACGCCCGCGACCTGGCAGGAGGCCCCGTGGCTGGCTTGCGCGATCTTGGCCATGGCCGCCTGCTCGCTGGCGATCAGGACGGCCTGGGCCTGGCGCTGGTGGGCCTGGTGGGCGGCGGCGTAGCTCGCCGCGAAGATCGCCGTGAAGAGGAGCATCACGCCGATCAGGGTGACGCTCAGGCGCCGTGCGCCCTTCAAGGACGACATCGGCCCGACTCCGGTGCTGGCTGCCACTGCTCGGAACGGGATTCCGCCATCCCGTCCCGAGCAGCCCGCAGCATCGGTTCCCGCTGCATCTGCTTTCTCCCTCTCCAATCCTCCGGAAGATCTTGTGTTTTCTGCTCCCGGTCGGAGTGGCGGAGCACCCCGGCGCCTTGTCCTATCCGCTCGTTGTGAGCCTTCCTTTTGTTCGTGACTGCCACCGGGCCGGCCCCCGAGACCGGAGGGGGAACGGAGGAGGTCCCGGAAGCCGGGCCCGGTGGCGGTCCGCCGCGGCGCCGCTCAGCGGCTGCCCCTGCGGCGGGTGATCGGGTTGATCGAGCGGGCCACCGAGAGGATCCGGCGGCGGCCGATCAGAAGGATCCCGGCCAGGCCCATGCCGGCCATCAAGATGATGGGCAGCGTGCCGGCCCAGTACTCCCCGGTGTGCACCGTGGTGACGTTGGGCACCACGGCCGGGGCGGCCGGGGCGGCCGGGGTGGCCGCCGGCGAGCTGGCCGGGATGGCGTTCGCCGAGGTGGTGACCGGCGTCGTCGAGGCCGAGGCCGAGACGTTGCCGAGGTCCAGCGAGAGCAGGCTGACGGCCGGGGCCAGGTTCAGGTCGATGCTGTCGGCCGTGGCGCTGCCCGCCGTGCCGCCGTTGGACGTGCTGGGCGTGCAGCTGAGCACCCCGTCGGGCTGGAAGTTGAGCAGCTGGTCGAGCAGCGTGCCGAGCGGCGTGGCGTTGAGCTCGGTCAGCACCTCTTGGAGGATGGAGCCGACCTCGTTCAGCTGCGAGAGCGGGAGCGTCTGGCCCGCCGCGGTGACCGAGACGACGCCGGCATTGCAGCTCGGGGTGACCTGGCCCGTCGACTCGTTGACCGAGACCGCGGCCGAGGTCGGCGTCACCTGAATGTCGAGCATGCCGAGCACGTTGACGTCAGCCGCCTCCTGGGTGGCGGTGGCCGTCAGGGTGCCGCCGGACGCGCTGACCTTCGAGGTCGAGCCGCCGACGGTGACCGAGAGCAGCGGTGGGAGCGAGCTGACGTTGGCCGACGAGGTGAGGGTGCTGAGCAGCGTGCCCACGGGCGAAGCCTGTCCCACCTCGTCCAACACGCCTCCGATGATGGAGCAGGCGCCGTCGACCGGGTTGGTCGTGTTGACCGAGGTCGGCGACAGCGGGGCGCCGTTGGCCACGCCGGACAGCAGCCCGTTGGCCGTCGTCAAAATGGTGCTCACCGGTGCCGGCAGGCTGCCGCTGCCCGCGCCCGCGGTGGGGGTGGCGGCGGCGACGCCCGAGCACAGGGTGCTGGGCAGGGCCAGGCTGTCCGACCCGAGCAGGCTGCTCAGGTTGAGCGTGAGCCCGGCCAGGCTGCCCGAGCTCGCCGCGGTCGGGTTCCCACTGGAGTCCTCGGCGGCCGAGGCGGTGCCACACGCTGGCCCGAGGGAGAGCAGCGCGACGTTGATGGCCGGCACGGCGCACACGCTCGAGCCGGACGGGTTGGGCGCCGCCGTCTGGCCGACGCTCTTGGCGATGGCCGACTGCGACGAGTCGACGGCGAACCCGCTGGTCGAGTCGGTCGGCTTCGACGGGCACGGGTTGGTCGTGGCGGCCGACGACAGGCAGGCACCGGTGCCGACGGACTCGGCCAGGTTGCTGCTGGCGGCGTCGGCCTCGGACCCGCCGCCGGTGACCTGCAACTGGTTCGCCAGGTTCACGCCTACAAAGCCTCCGTTGGCATTGATCGTCCATGTGGCCGGAGCGCTGGCTCCGGCGCTCGATGACAGCGCCGCGACAACCGCTATGGCTGCCACACCTACTGCGGCGATGCGACTCCGTCCCCTCATCTTCTGTCCCCTATCCATCCCCACCACATCGGGGAGTTCCTCACTTGGCTGGGAAACGGAGGCGTCTCCGCAATCTTTCGCCCGCTGAGAAAGAATTCGCGGGTCGGCACCCCTGTTGCATGAGCAACCCGTGCACAAGTTCCAACTTTTTGCGCTCTAGAAGGGGAAACGCCCGCTGTCCCGTACTCTTGCGCGCCATGCCCGCGTCGCACGCCGTCGTGATCGTCTTGGCGGGCGTGGGCGCCGGCATCTTCAACGGTGTGGCGGGCGGCGGCAGCCTGATCTCCTTCCCCGTGCTGCTGGCCCTCGGCTACCCGGCCCTGACGGCCAACATCACGAACACCATCGGGATCTGGCCCGGCTACGTCGCCTCGGCCGCCGGCTTCCGCCGCGAGATCGGCGACCAGCGCCGGCGCCTCCTCCGCCTCACCCCCGTCGGCCTGGCCGGGGGCACGGCCGGCGCGCTCCTCTTGCTCACGACGTCTTCGGCGACCTTCGACCGCGTCGTGCCCTGGCTCGTCCTGGGCGCGGCCGCCCTGTTCGCCGCCCAGCCTCTGCTGCGGCGGGCCCTGGACCGCGGCGCCGCCCAACCCCGCACCCGGCCCGTGTTGCTGGTGGCCGGGGTGTTCGCCGCCTCGGTCTACGGGGGCTACTTCGGCGCCGCCATGGGCGTCATGTTCCTGGCCGTGCTCGGGCTGGCGCTGCCCGTCTCGCTGGCGCACACGAGCGGCTTGCGCGCCGTCCTGTCGATGATCGTGAACGGCATGGCCGCGGCGGTTTTCCTCATCCACGGCGGCCTGGCCTGGGAGGCCGTGGGGTTCTTGGCCCTGGGCAGCCTGTTCGGCGGCTTCGCCGGCGCCCGCCTGGCGCTGGCCCTGCCCGCCCCGGCCCTGCGTGCCGTGGTCGTCGTCATCGGCGTCGGGACGGCGGTCAAGCTGCTCGTCTGACCCATCGCCCCACCTTCAATGGCGTCGGACTTGACTCGCTTAGCGAATCAGCTAAATATTAGCGATATGGCTAAGGAAACCGTCATCTGCACGTATCGTGTCCGCCCCGGCGCCGAGGACGCCTTCGAGTCCCTGCTGGTCCGCCATTGGGACGTCCTGCGTTCCCTCGAGTTCGTGACCGACGAGCGCGCCCAGCTGCTGCGCCATCTGTCCGAGCCCACCTACGTCGAGATCTTCACCTGGGTGGACGGCGGGTTCGCCCGCGCCCACGAGCACCCCGACGTGCTCGAGATCTGGGAGGCCATGGACCCGCACCTCGAGGAACGCGACGGCCGTCCCAAGTGGGAGTTCCCGCACTACCGGGGGCTGGCACCGTCGGCGTGACGCCGGCGAAAGGCCTTGGGGACCTGGACGACCTCGACGCAGTCTTCGGGGCGTTGGCCCACCACACGCGACGGACCATTCTCACCGTGCTGCGCGCCCGCGGCGGTGCCATGACCTCCGGCGCCATCGCAGAGCGCTTCGACTGCTCCTGGCCCACGACGACGCGTCATCTGCGCGTCCTCGAACAAGCGGGCCTGGTGCGCAGCGAGCTGCGCGGCCGCGAACGGGTGTACGTCCTCGACCACGCGCGGCTGGCAGCGGTGGCGGGCTCATGGGTGGACCGGTTCGCGGCGCGCTGATGGTGACACGTGGTGGGGGTGGGCATGCACCAAGGTGTCGGCGTCAGGAGCGGGACGCCCGCCACGCGATACAGCCGATCGGAAGGGAGATGTCACCGTCCCCCACGTCGATCTCACTCACGAGGAACCGCCTGACATCAGCGAGCAAGCGCTCACGCGTCCGCGAATCCGACGAGATGGTGTCGGCGTACGTTCCGGGAAGACCGACGAGATCATCGAGCGAGGCGCGCTTCACGCCGTGAAACACCGCCACCTCTGGCGATCCAAAGGGTGCTCCATGCGGTACTTGGGGGCGGTGTCGCCTGTGCCGCTCTGCGTCGCTTTTTCGGCGCTGCTCCTCGCTCAGGACCATCCCTCCCGCCATCATCTGGCGCACCCACGGAACCCTTCGATCGGGTCCGGTCCACAGAAGACCGAGGGTTCCGCCGGGGCGGAGCACCCTTGCCGCCTCGGTAAAACCCTGACGGTGGTCGACCCAGTGCCAGGACGACGATGCCAACACGGCATCGACAGAGGCATCGGCGAGCGGAATCTCCTCACCCCGCCCGTCCTCGACGTGCGCGCCAGAAACGCGCTCTTCGAGTACTTCACGCATGCGTGGATCGGGTTCGATTGCGAAGACCTCGAGTGCTCGACGGACAAGGAGCCTGGTGAGGAGCCCGGTTCCGGCACCGATCTCCGCCACGGCCCGCGCCCCACTCGACAGAAGCCAGTCGAGGGCCTCAACTGGAGGTTCTGGTCGAAACCTGTCGTAATCCCGGGCGATGAGGCCGAAGGAAGTGGCGCGCTCTCTTTGCCCTTCACCCATTGCCACCGGGAGCGAGGCTACGCGCAGCGTCAAGAGGCAGCCAGATCATCTCGTTTCGCTCTACCCGGTCAAGCAGCGCCGTCAGCGAGGGCCATGCGCCGGCGGCGACGTCGAGTCAGTCAACGGCAAGTGGGTAATGGCCGACGACCGAGTGCTCCAAGCGACGCCGGGCGGCCCGCCAGGCGTCGATGGCCTCGGTGGCGTCGACGGGTCGGAACCTCACCTCGGTCCCGGGACCGCACTGGCCGAGCAACCCGTGGTCGGCCGTCGCGACGACCGCCACCACCGGGTATCCGCCGAGGGTGGCGTGGTCGGGCATGAGCACGACCGGCTCGCCTCCGGGTGGCACCTGCACCGCCCCCACCACGGTGCCCTGGGAGTCGAGATCCTCGTCGGTGCCCACGCCGTCGAGCAGATGCCCGACGGCCATGTCGGCACGCAGTCGGATGCCGATGCGGTTGCTCCGTCCGTCCACGGTGAAGCGCAGCGTCGCCAGTTGTCGCAGCGCGTCGGGCGCGAACCACGCAGGATGCGGGCCTGGGAGCACGCGCAGCTCGACCGGCCCGCCCCCCGGTCGCACCTCGGGGACCGCGCCGTCCGCCAGGTGGTCGCCCAACGGAGGCGCCCACGGTCCGGCGTGCAACCGCGCCCCGCGCTCGAGCGCCCCCGGTCCGAGGCCGCTCAACTCGTCGCTGGCCAGACTCCCCAAGACCTCCGGTCCGAGCAGCCCCCCGGCGACGGCAACGTAGGAGCGCAGGCCCCGGCGCATCGGGCCTACCTCGAGCAGTTGCCCCGCGGCCAGCGGCACCACCTGGCCGGCCGGCTCGGCGGTGCGATCGACGCGGACGTCGGGCCCCCCTCCGACCACGGCGACGTGACACCGCTCGAGGCAACGCAGCCGTGCCGTCCCGGCGGTGAGCTCCAACGCGCCGGCGCCCTGGCCGTTACCCACCAGCCGGTTGGCCAGCAGGAACGACACGGGATCGGCGGGGCCCGCTCCCGGGACGCCGATCGCCGCCACCGCCCGCCGACCCGCGTCCTGGCGCACGGCGCGCAACCCCGGCACCTCCACCTCCAGAACGGCGCGCGCTCCGGGCGGCGGCGACCAGACGGAGGGCTCGCCGCGTGCCGGCTCCACGGCGTCGTCGACGGGCGCCTCGACCAGGCGGACCTGGTCGCCCGGCGCCAGCGCGGCATAGGGCGGGGCGTCTACGGAGAAGAAGGAGAACCCACTGCGCCCAATCAACTGCCAGCCCCCGGGTGACGCGGTCGGGTAGACGGCGGCGAAGCCGTTGGCCAGAGCCACCGAGCCGGCGGGGACGGTCGGACGCGGGCTGGCGCGCCTCGGCACGCGCCGCAGTGGCTCGGGCAGGCCGTCGAGGTAGGCGAAGCCGGGCGAAAACCCCATCACGGCCACCGTGAGCGGAGCCTCCGTCATCCGGCGCACCACCTCGGAGGGCGCACAGCCCGAAGCCGCCGCGACTTCGGCCAGATCCGGGCCGTCGAAGGCGCACGGCACCGTCAACGTCCGGCCGGGCCGATCGTCGCCCACGGCCTCGATGGCTCCGCCGCCGTGCGCCAGTACCTGCTCGACCTCGTGCTGCACCGCGTCGAGCTCGAGCGCCGGGTCGCACAGGGCGACCATGACCGTGGCGAATCCGCCCACGATCTCGACCGTGCCGCGGGTCCACCGCTCCTCGAGGGCCCGACCGAGCCGGCGGCCGGCCGGCGCATCAACCACCCCGGCGACTAGGGCACGGTCGCCGAGGAGGCGCACCTCGCCGACCGGCACCGAACGCGTCATGCAGTCGTGACCGGGGCCGCCACCTCAATGGGAACGGCCTCGAGCGCGGCGCGCACGGCCGTGGCCAGGGCGACCGCGCCGGGCGAGTCGCCGTGGATGCACAGGGTGTCCACCCACAAGGTCAGGATGCTGCCGTCGACCGCCACCACCGCGCCGCGAGCCAGGCTGACCGCCTGCTCCGCCCCCGCCGCCGGGTCGCTCAGGACGGCGCCCGGCTCGCTGCGGTCGACGAGGCCCCCGTCGTGCCGGTAGGCACGGTCGCAGAACCCCTCCTCCCGCGCCGGCACCCCATCGCGCAGGACCGCCGCCATGGCGGCGCACCCCGACGGGAGCACCAGGACCGTGTCGGGCGCGCAGACGCCGTGCATGGCGTCTCGCAGCACCTGGTAGATGGCGCCGCCCTTGGCCACCTCCTCGTACATGGCCCCGTGCGCCTTGACCGAACCCATCGGTGTGCCCGCGGCGCGGCACACCTCCTCGAGCGCCCGCAACTGGTCGACCAGTGACGCCCGCAGCGCCATACGGTCGATGTCCATCGGGTTGCGCCCGAACCCCTCGCGGTCGGGGTAGGAGGGGTGCGCGCCCACGTGCACACCGTGCTCGACGGCGGCGGCCACCGTGGCGGTCATGGAGGCCTCGTCGCCCGCATGGCCCCCGCAAGCCACGTTGGCCGTCGTCACCAGGTTCATCAGCGTGCGCTCCGTGGCGATGCCGGCCTCGTCCGTGGCCTCGCCGACATCGGCGTTCAGGTCGATGGTCCGCTTGGCGCGATTGGCCCGCGCCGGCACTAGGAGATCACCCCGCCTCGAGGCGGTCGACCACGATGCCGTCGCGGTACACGACGCGCTGGTGGCGTCGCGTCGGCACGCGGGTACCGCCAACAATGGCGCCGGTCATGTTCAGGGGGTCGGCGCCGGCCACGACCACCTCCTCGCCCTGCGCGCCGCGGCGGTGGACCGCCTGCAGCTCCTCGAACGCCTCGGGCAACGCGTACTGTTCGCCGCCCAGACCGGCGACGAAGCGTCCGCCCAGCGCCAGGCCGCGCGCCTCGAGGCGGCGCAACGCCCATACGACCTCGCGCCAGGGCACCTTGAACGACTCGCGGCTCCAGACCTCCCAGGCCACGACGCCCCAGCGCAGGAGCAGTTGCTGCGCCACGGACTCGGCCAGCTCCTCGTTCCCCGGCGACAGGACGCCGTCGTCGACCGCCGGCGCGCCCAGCACCTCGGGCCCGGGCAGGAGCGACCATCGGCCCTCGCCGACGCCCGAACCGGCGGGCGCACGGCGGCGGGCCAGGCGGTTCGAGGGCCGGCGCACCGTCCGCGTGCGCCAGCGGTCGCGCGCGGACAGCAGCGAGCGCACGGCCGAAAAGGCGTCGGCCGTCACCAGGCCGCGGGCCACCAGGTCCCACAGCCCCTCGTCGACCTCGGCCGGCAGGCGCCCGATCACCGGGGCCAGCTCGGGACGGAAACAGGCGCCGCGGGTGCGCAGGGCTTCGAGCACGTCGGCGGCGGCGCCGACCTCGGGTTCGGACGCGACCGTGCCGGCGCGGACGGCGCGCAGCATCGTCTCGAGATCGTCGCGCAGCACGAAGGCCAGAGGTGTGGCCGGCGACGGTGCGCCGCTGCGGCCGGGCCGCTCGGCCCGCGGCGTCAGGCGGCCCCACACCACCTCGCCCGACAGGCAGAGCTCGTCGAGCCAGCGGGGGTCGTAGCCGGTCACCCGGGCCGGGAGGATCTGCGCCTCCCACTCGGCCGCCGGCGCCTCGATGCCCTGAAGCTGCTCGAGCACCTCGAGCACCCCGGCCCGGCCCTCGAGTCGGCTGTCGGGCGTGGCGTGCTGCCAGTGGGTGAGGAAGCGCACGTAGTCGGCAATGGCCACCGCCTCGACCCGGCCGCGCCGGCGGTTCCGGCTCGCCCCGTGCAGGCGCACCAGCAGGTGGCGCGCGCACCAACGGCCGTCGGGCAGCTCGATGGCCGAGCCCTTGGCCTCGAGCCGGGCCAGCGCGGTGCGGGCACGGGCGGCGCTGAGCGGGGCGCCCAACGGCGCGCCGGCGGGCAGCGGCGCGGCGCCGACGAGTTCCTCCACCGTGATCGGGCCGGCCAGCTGGAGGTGGCCGGCGACGCAGGCCGCGGCCGCGTCGTCGTCGCTGCCGAGCGTGCCGGCCGCAGTGCGACGCTCGGTGGCGGCCCAGCAGTCGTCGACCAGGCCGGCCCGCCCGTCGGCGGCGAGCTCGTCGTACCACGGCGTCCATGGTCCGAACGGACGCGCCGCCACCAAGGAGAGGAGAAGGTCGTGCAGCTCGTCGGCGTCGCGGGGCTGCGGGTACACCTGCTCGAGCACGGTGGCCACCGCCTCGGGGTCGAGCGCCGTCAGCTCGGCGGCGGACACGGGCAGGCCGTCGGACCCCAGCTGGCCTAGGCCGCGGCGCACCGAGAGGGCGCGGGTCCGCCGCTCCTCGAGCGGCGCGTCGTCGAGGTAGGTGTAGGGCCGGCCGCTCAGGAGGCCGTGCGAAAGGGGCGACGGCTCGGACGACTCGACCGCGTGCACCTCGATCTGCCCGGACTCGACCCGGGTCCACACGTCGACCAGTCCCTCCACCGAGAGACCCTCGTGCAGGCAGTCGTCCACCGTCTGGCGCGCCAGCACGTGGTCCGGCACCGCCACGGGTCCGGCCGGCGCGTTCTCCTGGCAGGCGGCCAGCCCGGGCCAGACCGCGGCCAGGAGGTCGTCGGCCTCCATGCGCTGGAGGTGGATGGGGCGGCGCTTGCCCCCGTTCATGCGGGGCAGCACCAGGGCGCGGTTGAGGTTCCAGCGCCAGCGGGCGCCGAGCATCGGGTGGAGCAGCACGGCCTGGGTGAGCACCTGTGCCGCCGCCGCGCTGGACAGCATCGATTGCACCTTGGTCAACGGGAAGCTGTGCTGGGGCCCGAGGGAGAGGATGACCGTGTCGTCGTCTGCAGCCGCCTGCAGCTCGAAGTCGAAGGACACGCAGAAGCGCTTGCGCAACGCCAGGCCGATGGCGCGGTTGATGCGGCCGCCGAACGGCGCGTGGATGATGAGCTGCGAACCCTCGCTGTCGTCGAAGCAGCGCTCGACGACGATGCGCTCTCGGGTCGGCAGGTGGCCGAGCGCGGCCAGGCCGGCGGCGCAGTACGCCACGACCTGCTGGGCCGCCTCGGCCGACACGCCGGCGCACTCGCGCACCAGGCGGCGGGCGCCTTCTCCGTCGCCGGCGGCGAGGACGGGCTCGAGCGCGGCACGCAGTTCACTGACCGCTTCGGACAGCTCGGCCGTGCGGGCCGGCGCCTCGCCGAGCCAGAACGGGATGGTCGGGGGCAGGTCGCCGGCATCGTGCACGCGCACCGTGCCCACTTCCACCTTGGCCACGCGCCACGAGTGGGTGCCGAGCAGGAAGATGTCCCCGGCGGTGGCCTCGACCGCGAAGTCCTCGTGCACCGAGCCCACGGTGACGCCGTCGGGATCGAGCACCACCCGGTAGTCGCCCGTCTCGGGGATGGCGCCGCCCCCGGTCAGCGCGGCCAGGCGGGCGCCGCGGCGCGCGCGCAGGCGCCCGTTGACGGCGTCGTGGTGCAGGTGGGCGCCCCGGCGGCCGCGGCCCGTCTCGATGCCCCAGCTGGCCAGCGCCACCACGTCGTCGAAGTCCTTCCGGGAGAGGTCGGCGTAGGGGGCGGCGCGACGCACCAGCTCCCACATGGCCTCGACCTCGCGCTCGTCGACGGAGGCCACCTCGGCGACGATCTGTTGGGTCAGCACGTCGAGCGGTGCCACCGGCGGCTCGAGCAGGTCGAGCCGGCCCTGGCGCACGGCGGCCAGCAGCGCGGTGCACTCGACCAGTTCGTCACGCGTCGTGGGGTAGAGGCGCCCGGCCGGCGTGCCGTCCCGATGGTGGTTGGCCCGGCCGACGCGCTGGAGGAAGGTGCCGATGGCGCGGGGCGAACCGATTTGGCAGACCAGCTCCACCGGGCCGACGTCGATACCGAGCTCGAGCGACGCCGTGGCCACGAGGGCGCGCAGGTCGCCGGCCCGCAGGCGCGTCTCGACGATGCGGCGCCGGGCGGCCGACAGGCTGCCGTGGTGGGCGGCCACGAGGAGAGAGGCGTCGACGTCGCCGCCCCCGCGACCGGGCTCGTCGTCGGCCAGGCGCTCTGTCAGCAGGTGGGCCACCCGCTCGGCCATCTTGCGCGTGTTGACGAAGATGAGCGTGGTGCGGTGGTGCCGGGTGTGCTCGGCGATGCTGTCGAGGATGTCGGACATCTGGCCGCCGCTCATGACGGCCTCGAGCTCGGTGGAGGGGAGCTCGATCGCCACATCGAGATTGCGGGCGTGGCCGCAGTCGACGACCACCGCCGGCGGGCGCTCGGGATGAACGCCGGTGAGCAGGCGGGCCACCAGGTCGAGGGGGCGCTGGGTGGCCGAAAGGCCGATGCGCTGGAGCCGGCCGCCGCTCTCGTTGACGAGGGCGTCGAGGCGCTCCAGGCTGAGCGAGAGGTGGCTGCCCCGCTTGTCGCGGGCGAGCGTGTGCACCTCGTCCACGATGACCGTGCGCACGCCACGCAGCAGGGCGCGTGACGACGGCGCGGTGAGGAGCAAGTAGAGCGACTCGGGCGTGGTGACGAGGAGGTCGGGCGACTGCTTCCTCATGGCGACGCGCTCGGCGGGCGGGGTGTCGCCGGTGCGGACGGCGACGCGCAAGGCGGGGTCGGGGTAGCCGAGGCGGGCAGCCTCCTCCTTGATCTCCGACAGCGGCACGTGCAGGTTCTCGTGCACGTCGACGGCCAGCGCGCGCAGCGGCGAGATGTAGAGGACCTCGGGCGTGCCGGCCGTGCGGGTGCCGGCCGCGGCCGCCCGGTAGGCGGCGTCGATGGCGACGAGGAACCCGGTCAGCGTCTTGCCCGAGCCGGTGGGAGAGGCCACCAGGACGTCCCGGCCTTCGGCGATGTGCGGCCAGGCGGCCGTCTGGGGCGGTGTCGGCCCGGCAGGGAAGCGGCGGGCGAACCAGCTCGCCACCGCCGGGTGGAACAGCGACTCGGGCGACGGTGCGGTTGTCACTGTCCTATTCCACCAGGATGCTGTGTCCGCCGCGACCGGCCGGGGTCAGGCCGGCGGGCGGCGGCCCCAGCACGAGATCATGGGCGGCTGGGCCAGGTCGAGATGCCCGGCCCGCACGCTGGCCAGGTGGCGCTCGATCTCGTCGGTGGTGGCGATCCCGCCCTCGAGCAGCTGGTCGCGGATGAAGGTGATCGTCGCCACCTCGAGGTCGTTGCAGGCGGGGTGGGCGACCGGGAAGGCGGCATCCGCCATGACGCCAACCAGGCCGGCCTGGCGGAGGCGCCGGGGCAGGGTGCGACCGTAGGCCAGGTCGACGCCCCGCTCGGCCAGCAGGGTGCGAAAGCCGCGGCGGAGGCGATTGGCCAGGACCTGCTCGGGCCCGGTCTCCTCGAGGCAGCTGAGCGGCTGGAGGGCGGGATCGGCGTCCTCGACCAGCAGGACGCCGCCGGAGCGCAGGGCGCCGACCATGTTGGCCAGGGCGCGGTCGCGCTCGGGCACGTGGACGAGGACGAGGCGGGCGTGGACCAGGTCGAAGGGCCCGACCGGGGGAGGGTCGAGGGCCACATCTTGGACACGCACCTCGACGTTGGCCGCCGTCATCGACGAGGACCACGCGATGTCGATGTCGGTGGCCAGGACCTGGCCGGCCGGGCCCACCCGCTCGGCCAGGTGGCCCACGACGGAGGTCCCGCCGGCGCCCACCTCCCAGCAGCGCCAGCCGGGAGCAAGTCCGAGGCCGTCGAGGTGGCGGAAGGTGGACGAGTCGAACAGCGCGGCGAAGGCCTCGAAGCGGTCCATGGCCTCGGGGGCGTCGTTGCCGAGCAGGTAGCCCCCTACCGGGGTCGGGCCGCCGCCGGTCACGGCGAGGAGGGTTCGGGGGTGGGGTCCGGAGCCGGCTCGGGTGCGGCCGCCGGCACGGGCCCGGCGGGCGGAGGCGGCGGGCTGACCGGAGGCAGGCCCAGGTCGTGCGAGGTCCCGGCGTAGCGGTCGAGGACGGCGGACACCTCGGCTCGTCCCTCCTCGATGAGGGCGGCGGTGCCCGAGAAGTCGCGGTACTGGCCCGAGGGCTCGCCGCCGCCGCTGAAGACGATCACCTCGATGCCCGGGGGCAGGGACGCCAGCTCGCGCACGAAGCGGGCGTGGATGGCGACGAAGAAGGCGGTCAGCGCGGCCTCGGCCGGACGGGTGGGCGGCCTGGGGTGGTAGTGCAGCGGCCCGCACAGCAGGACGTAGATGCGGTCGCAACCCGCGGCGATGGCGCGGCTGATGGGCACGTTGTTGACCACGCCGCCGTCGACCAGCAGGTCGCCGTCGATGGTGACGGCCGGGAAGATGGAGGGGATGGCCGAGGAGGCGAGGACGGCCTCGACGGCGGGGCCGTGTGCGATCCAGCGCTCGCGCCCGTCGGTGAGGGACGTGGTCACCACCTCGATCGGGATGGTGGCGTCCTCGAGGTTCTCGTAGTCGATGCCCGCCTCGATGATGGCGCGCAGGCCGGTGTTGGCGTGCACGGCGGCGCGCTTCTGCAGGAAGGCCCAGGGCCCGTCGAAGGTGCCGCGGGGGAAGATGTCGGTACCCTTGACGGCGCGCCAGATGTCGGCCATGCGCTCGACGTTCTCGAGAGTCGGGTTGCCGGCGTAGGAGGCGCCGTTGATGGCGCCGACCGAGGCGCCGTAGACACGGTCGGCCCGGATGCCACGACGGATGAGCCCATCGAGCATGCCGACCTGCACGGCGCCGCGGCTGCCGCCGCCGGCGAGGACGAAGGCCGTGCGGTGCGGCTGGTCGTGGCCGGCGTCGGCATGCCGGCGGGACTCGCGACGCCGCTGCAGGCGGGCGCGCAGGCGCTCGGCCAGGGTGGGCGACGTGGTGGTCGGGGTCGGGGTCGGGGTGGTGCCGGCGTCGGCATGGGTGTCGGCGTCGGCATGGGTGTCGGCGTCGGTGTCGGGGTCGGTCATGGCGCTCGGGGCGGGATCGGTGGCGTGTCCTGCGCCGGCGGGCGGGCCTGTTGCGCCAGCGCGGCGGCCTCCTGTCGCTGGCGCCACGCCTTCCACCCGGTCATGTCGTGGCGCACCGCCCAGACCACGACGATCACCGACAGCACCACCATGGCCACGACGAAAAGGCCGAAGACGACATAGAAGGCGACGTTGGTGGCCAGCATCACTCGTCAGGGTAGAGGAGGTGTCACACCTCGTGGGCACACTCGACCGATGGTCCTCGTCGCCCCCCGTCCCACCGTGCGGCATCCACCGCGCGGCGCCGGTGAGGGGGCCGGAGGCGAGGTGCTGGCGCTGCTGCGGGGTGGCGGTGGGACCCGGCCGCGCTTCGACCCGGGGCTGGCGGGCGGCCTGAGGGCCTGGCTCGAGGACGCGGCGTTCGCGCTGGGGGCGGCCCGGGGCGACGGCGCGGGGCCTCTCGTGCTCGGGCCGCGCCGGGTGCTCGAGTCGACGGGCAGGCGGGGCGGTGCGGGCGAAGGGGACGGCGGCATGCCGTCGGAAGAGCTCGTCCTGTCACGGGTGGTGCACGCGCTGTTCCGCCAGCTGGTCCACGTAGGAACGCTCGACGACCCGCTGGACGACGCCCTCGAGGCGCTGCGCACCGAAGGGGAGCAGTCGTGGGCGGTGGTCCGCCACATCGAGGCGTTGGCGGGACCGGCGCGGGCCACGTTGAGCGACGCGGTGTCGCTGCACGCGGACCACCTACTGACTTTGGTGCCGCGGCTGGCCTCGGGGTGGCTCCCGCGCACCGACGACCGGGTGTCGGTGCCCCTGGCCGGGGGGCGCATCGTCCTGCACGGCGTCTTCGACCTCCTGATCGGCGTGCCGGCCACAGGCCAGGCGTCGCTGTGCGCCATGGGCCTCTCCACCGGCGGACCCTGGCCGAAGGAGCGGCGGTCGCTCCACTATCTCGCCCTCCTCGAGACCCTGCGCAGCGGGACACCGCCCTTCCGGCTGGCCCTCTTGGAGTCGGCCTCGGGGCGCTACGGCGTGGAGGACGTACGCGAGGAGCACCTGGTGGCCATGGCCTCCCACGTGTCCGCCTGGCTCGGCGGTGGCGGTAGCGCTGAGCGTGACTGAGACGCTGACCGAGGCCCTGCTGGCGCCGGCGCGTCCGGTGGACGAGGTGGCGTGGTGCAGCGCGCTGACCGAGACGCGCCAGGTGCTGGCGCGGGTGGCCGTGCGCCGGGCCGGCTCGGGGACGTTCCGCGTCACCGACCACGAGGTGAGGGTGGCGCTGAGCCACGGCGGCGGTCGGCAGGAGGATGAGCCCTTCGCCTGGTCGGCCCGCACCGCCCGGCGGTCGCTCGGGTTGGCGGCGGTGCGATCGCTGGTGGCGGGCGGGGCGCGCTCACCGGCCGAGGCCGTGCGCGCCCGCGTGGCGGAGTCGTCGGAGCTGGTCCGCGACGGCAGCCCGGCCGTGTCGGGCCTGGACCGCTGGCTGGCCGAGCTGGCGCCGGCAGGGCGGGCGGCAGTCGGCGCCGCGGCGGTGACGTGGGCCACAAGCCTCTGGTGCGCGCTCGACTGGGATGCCTTCGCATCGGCGCCCGTCATCGGCCGCGACCGCTGGTGGGACAGCCCGGACTCGGCGCTGCTGGCGCTGCGGGGCCGGGCCGAGGTGCGGATCGAGACAGGGAGTCTGGTCGTGCTGTCGGGTCCCCGGCGTGACTCGGTGCGGGTGGAGCTGGCCCTGGTCACGCTCGTCGAGGCGTTGCGGCCCGGTCACGGGGGTGTGCCGGGCCGGGTGGTGGGGTGGTGGCCGGACTCGGGCCGCGTCGTACGGGTCGAGGCCGAGCCGGCACTGCTCACGCTGGGAGCCGAGGCCGTGGCGCTGGTGGTGGCGGGCACCGGCATGCCGGCCCGCTCTGCCGCCTGAGAGGCGCCCAACCTCGCCTAACGTTGGATCCCCCATGAGCCGGCGCGAGGACATCAGGAACGTGGCCATCGTGGCCCATGTCGACCACGGCAAGACGACGCTGGTCGACGCCCTGCTGCGCCAGACCGGGGCCTTCGGGGCCCATCAGGAGCTGACCGACCGGGTGATGGACTCCGGCGACCTGGAGCGGGAGAAGGGCATCACCATCCTGGCCAAGAACACCGCCGTGCGCTGGGGCGGGGTGAAGTTCAACATCGTCGACACGCCCGGTCACGCCGACTTCGGCGGTGAGGTCGAGCGCGGGTTGACCATGGTCGACGGGGTGCTGCTGCTGGTCGACGCCTCGGAGGGACCGCTGCCGCAGACGCGCTTCGTGCTGCGCAAGACCCTCGAGGCGCGTTTGCCCGTCGTGCTCGTGGTGAACAAGGTCGACCGGGCCGACGCCGCGCATCGCCGAGGTGGTCCACCAGGTCGAGGAGCTCTTCTTGGACCTCGACGCGGACGAGCACCAGATCGACTTCCCGATCCTCTACGCCAACGCCAGAGCGGGCTGGGTGAGCGAGGAGCCCGGCGTGGAGGGGGTCAACGTCGAGCCGCTGTTCAGAGCGATCATCGAGCACGTGCCGCCGCCCTCGTACGAGGACTCGGCGCCCCTGCAGGCCCTGGTGTGCAACCTCTCCGCCTCGCCCTACGTCGGACGGCTGGCCGTGTGCCGGGTGCACAACGGGACGCTGGTCAGGGGGGGGATGATCGGGTGGTGCCGGCTCGACGGCACGGTGGAGAAAACCAAGGTGACCGAGCTCTACGTCACCGAGGCGCTCGAACAGGTGCCGGCGGAGTCGGCCGGACCGGGCGAAATCGTGTCGGTGGCGGGACTGGCCGAGGTGACGATCGGCGAGACGCTGGCCGACGCGGAGGCGCCGGTGCCGCTGCCCGCCATCACGGTGGACGAGCCCAGCCTCGCCATGACGATCGGCATCAACACCTCTCCGCTGGCCGGCGCCGACGGCACGAAGATGACGGCGCGGCTGGTGAAGGCGCGGCTGGACGCCGAGCTGGTCGGCAACGTGGCCATCCGGGTCGGGCCGACCGAGCGCCCCGACCGGTGGGAGGTGTTGGGGCGCGGCGAGCTGCAGCTGGCCGTGCTGGTCGAGACGATGCGACGCGAGGGCTTCGAGCTGACGGTGGGCAAGCCGCAGGTGGTCACCCGGGAAATCGACGGCACGGTGTACGAGCCGGTGGAGCGGGTCAGCGTCGACGTGCCCGAGGAGTATCTCGGCGTCGTCACCCAGCTGCTGGCGCTGCGCAAGGGCACGATGGTCGAGATGGTCAACCACGGCACGGGGTGGGTACGGCTCGACTACAGGGTTCCGGCCCGGGGGCTGATCGGCTTCCGCACCGAGTTCCTGACCGAGACGCGGGGGACCGGAATTCTCCACCACGTCTTCGACGGCTGGGCGCCGTGGCACGGCGAGCTGCGGACGCGTCGCAACGGGTCGATGGTGGCCGACCGGCGCGGGCTCACGACGACCTTCGCGCTGATGAACCTGCAGGAGCGGGGCACGCTGATCGTGGGGCCGGCCGAGGAGGTCTACGAGGGGATGATCGTCGGCGAGAACGCCCGGGCCGAGGAGATGGACGTCAACCCGACCAAGGAGAAGAAGCTGACCAACATGCGCTCGTCGACGGCGGAGGAGTTCGAGCGGCTGACGCCGGCGCTGTCGTTCTCGCTGGAGCATGCGCTGGAGTTCATCGCCGAGGACGAGTGCGTCGAGGTGACGCCCAAGGTGGTGCGGTTGCGCAAGGTGGTGCTGGACCAGGCCACGCGGGGGCGCCAGCGGTCCCGGGCCCGCGATGCCGCCACCCGGGAGGTGGCGGGCCGGTAGGGCGAGGAGGTCGCTCAGGTGACGGATGCCGAGGCGCTGGAAGGAGCACGGAACGAAGGGTTCGACCACCTGACGGTCGTGGTCGAGCGACCTGGCGGAGGCACGCCGGTTCTTCGGGCTGCTGGGCTTCGTCGAGCGGGTGGCCGTCGTGGTCTCGGGCGCCGAGATGGGCCGCTACATGGGCATCGCCGACTGGGAGGCGGACCACGTGACGCTGGAGCTGCAAGGTCCGCCGGGCCAGGTCCATCAGGAGGTGCAGCTGCTGCGGTTCCACCGTCCCGCGGCGGTGAAGGACGCCGGGGCGGGGTCGCTGGACCGGACTGGGTTCAACCACGTCTGCTTCAGGGTGTCGGACCTCGACGCCATGCTCGCGCACCTGGCGGCCAACGGCGTGGAGCCGCGCAACGAGGTCATGGACTTCCACGACCGGCGACTCGTGTTCCTCGACGGGCCGGGCGTCGTCGTCGAGTTGGCGGAGTGGGTCAGGGCGTAGGCCTGACGAGGAACGCGGAAGTGGGTGTTTGCCCGTCAGCGGCGGTTAACGGTCGTCCCGAAGCGACGACCTGAGAATCGAAGTCCCGCCGGGGCAGCGTGCCCCATTCCGTCAGTCCGGAACGCCAGCTACGGTTCTACGCGACGCCTCACGATCGAGGTGGGCCTTGTGAGCGAGCTTGATGACGTCCTCTGACACCGATCGCTTGTCACCTTCGTGCGCTGGATGGTGCGCCGGGCAAGCAATATAAGGAGTTCCTTCGACTGGCCTCCCAAGTCGGAGACATCCTTTGACGTGGCAGTTGTGGTGGCGGTAGACGGTGATGATGCTGCCAAGAATCAGAAAATCGGGAATCGCTCCGCCAAAACCAGACCAGAACCCATACCAGGTTCCCGACTCGGCATCCGCGCCCGTGTAGCGCAGGAACCAATGCGCTGAATCAGCCCAAAAGAGAAGGACGACTACGGCGCAGCCGACAATGACGAGCAGCAACCCAGCAAAGAGTCCTCGTTTCATGATTTCACTCCCGATCTGTCGATTTGAGCTTTATTCAAGAAGTTCTTTGCTACCCGATTGACGAGGCTCAGGGAGCTGGTTCGAGCGGCTCGTTCGCCGCGTCGCCCGCTCCTGCCATCGCGTCCACCTCCGCGGGCGTGGCGCCGAGCCGACGTTCGACATCGGCCAACCGGTCGCTGATCACCGACAGCTGCTGGCCCAGGTCGGCGTGGCCCTTCTTGAACTCTTCCTTGTTGGCGTCCGTGTGTTCTTTGATGAACACAGACGCAACAGTGGCGGTGAGCACACCGATGAGGCCGATCCCTACCAGCATCAAGACGACTGCCACAATGCGGCCACCTTCGGTGACGGGGTACCGGTCCCCGTAGCCCACTGTGGTCACGGTGACGATGGCCCACCACAGGGCGTCGGGGTAGTCGTGGATGTTGCTGGCTTTGGCCTTCTCCTCGAAGAGGAGCACGAGCCAGGCCCCAAGGAAGATGGTTGCTACAACTGCGATGAGCACCCGGAAGAGGCTGTGGTGCCTCAGGATGGCCTCCACTCGCAGCTCCCCCTCACGCACGAGGAGGCTCATCTTCTCGATCCCTACGATGTGCCAGCCCTGGAGAGCGGGCACTGCCACAGTGGCCGGCTCCACCCACCGCCGTTTGACATAGCCGCGCGTGTCGGGGGTGACTACCAAGCGCACGATGTATTCGACCAGCACGATGACCCAGAGCACGAAGAGGCTGCCGACCACGAGCGTTGAGGCGGATCCGTTGACGTCCGTGCTAAGAGCCACGACGGCGAGGACGAGCCAGGCGACCCCCAGGAGGGCCATCGGGTACTTCGTGACCTGCTCGATTCGGTCGACGAGATCATGGCGCCCACCCGACGGCTTCGCCCCGGCAATTACCTGACGCCGTCGTTCCTCTCGGCGCTCCTTCTCTTCGAGGCGGTCTTGCTCCAGCCTTTCCAAGCGCTGAATGCGTTGGATGGAGGCCGGTGTCTGCGCTGTCGTGGTGGCTGTCGAAGTACTCAGATCGGTGGAGTCACCCACAACACGAAGAAACTAGTGCGTGGGCCTCGCACCGACTGGTCATTCAGCCATCGCCCACGCCCCATCGTTGCGGGATCCGGTTGACGATCGTTCAGGAATGGATCGGTGGATCGCTGCGTCCGTAGCCGGTAGGGCGCGTAGCTCGGAGCCATCTTGTGCCTCACGACCGGCGGTACCCATCGGCAATGTGGCGAGCGGGCAGGAGATGGTCTGACCGGAAGTGCGGACCGACATGAACCCCGGGCGACTTGTAACGGAACGCGCCAGCTGGAAAATTGAGCGGGCTCCGCTATGGCCGACCTGACAGCAACGGAGAGTGAGCCGACGAGGGGACCGACCCAGGAGCTGCCGGTCGGCATCGTCCCTTCCGGTCAACCGGGGCCAAGGCGGGCGGGCCGGCGGTGGCTCCGGCTGTCGCGACGGTCTTGTCTGGTAGGCGGCGTGTTGGTGGTCACGGCGGTCCTCGTCGTGGTCGGCCTGCTGCTGGCCGACCAGATCCACCAGCGGCAGCAATTCGACCGGACCCGGGCGTCCTTGAACCTGACCCGCCAGCACGTGGCCAGCGTCTCGGGGCAGCTGTCGGCCGTGCGGCGGCAGCTGCACCTCGTCTCGACCCAAGTCGGCAACGACACCACGGCGGCCGCGCAGGACGCCTCGGAGCTCAAAGGCGCGCAGAGCGCGCTCACGGCGGCCGAGGCCCACGTGACACAACAGGCATCACTGATCGGCTCGCTCCAGACCTGCCTCGGAGGGGTGGAGCGCGCGCTCAACGCCTTGGCGGTGGGGAAGATCGGCCGGGCTGCCTCTGCGCTCGACGCGGTGTCGTCGGGTTGCTCGGCAGCGGAGGCGGCCAGTGGCTAAGCGTGGGCCGGGCCGTCCGATCCGCCGGTGGGCGGTGACTGGGGCAGTGCTCTTGACGGCCGTCCTCCTGACCGCGGCCGCCTGGACCGACGTCGACGCCCGGACCCAGAGCAGGAACGAGTCGGCCGCACTCTCGGCCGCCGACACCCACCTGGCCGGACTCCGGCATGACGTGGACGTCGCCACGTACGAGACGGGGATCACCACCTCCAAGCGCAACGCGCTGGAGTCGTCGATCACGTCCCTGCTCGGGCAGCTGGCTTCGACGAACGCGTCGCTCAACACGACCAACACCGAGGCCGACGCCGACGATGCCAACATCAGCACGCTGCACATCTGCTTGGGCGGGGTGCAGAATGCCCTCCAGGCTGTCAACGGGAAGGACAATGCGCAGGCGGCCAAGGATGTTTCCGCGGTGTCGGGGCCCTGCACCGAACTGGCCGGCGGCGCCAGTCGCGGGCTGGTGTACCCCTTCGACTTCCCCGATCCCGATGTCATTGAGGTGGGAGACAGCTACTACGCCTACGCCACCAACAGCGTGGCGGGAAACATCCAGATCGCCGAGTCGAGCGACCTGACTTCGTGGACCGCAGTGGGCAACGCGCTTCCCGGGTTGCCCGCCTGGGCGGCTCCGCACTACACGTGGGCCCCGGCCGTGGCCGAAATCGCCGGGAGCTTCGTCCTGTACTACGCGGCCGACCTGAGCGGCAGGGGCGTCGAGTGCATCTCGGTGGCGACGTCGAGCCAGCCCCTGGGGCCTTTCATCGACCGCTCGACCGCCCCGCTCGAGTGCCAACCGTCGCTGGGAGGCTCCATCGACCCGTCGTCCTTCGTCGCGGCGGACGGCACCCCTTATCTGCAGTGGAAGTCAGGTGGACCGGGGTCGTCGAAGATCTGGTCCGAGCCGCTCGATCCGGCGGGCACCGCCGTCGTGGCCGGCACCACCCCCACCCTCTTGCTCGCGCCCGACCAGGCGTGGCAAGCAGGGACGGTGGAGGCGCCGGACCTGGTGGACGCCGACGGGCGCGACCTTCTCTTCTTCTCGGGCAATAACTGGGACAGCGCCGGCTACGCGGTTGGCGTGGCGTCGTGCTCGGGACCGCTCGGGCCCTGCGCCGACATCACGGCCGGTCCCATCCTCTCGAGTGGTCCCGGCGTCGCCGGCCCAGGTGGCGAATCCGTCTTCACGGACACCTCGGGCGCCTCGTGGATCGCGTTCGACGCCTGGGTACCCGGAGCCGTCGGCTTCCCCAACAGCCGCTGCCTCTACCTGCGCCGGATCGACCTCTCGGCTCGGGTCCTCGCCGTGGGCGCCCCGGCTTAGAGCGAAGAGGGCTCTGGTCCGTTGGAACCGCCGATACGCCCAAGGCCGCACGCCTAGCATGGACCTCTGGAGGGATGGCAGAGCGGACGAATGCACAGCTCTTGAAAAGCTGCGAGGCGCTAGCCTCCGTGGGTTCGAATCCCACTCCCTCCGCCCTCTGATCACCCCGGCTACGTCGATGGCATAGTGCAGCGAGGCGCGTCCGGGTGAACGACACGATCCTGTTCTCCGATGTTGAAGGAAGGACGCTGCCGATCCACGTGGGCCGACGAGTTGCACGCTTTCCGCGAGATGAGCCTCGACGGAACGGGTTTGACAGGTCAAACCCGTAGGTCTTCTCAGCCTGCGTTCAACGACGCGGTCTCCACGGGCGGCGGACTCCCAGTCGTGGTCGGAGCCGAACCCTGCTGTTGAGCCATGATCGCCGCCTCCACCACTTGAAGGTCGGAGGGGTCGATGGCCAACGGGCCTCCGGCCACCGGCACCTGCCAGACATGGGTCATGAACGGCGTGGTCGGATCGGCACTAGACCCCGGGTTACAAGGCTGCAGTCCATCGATCACGTGCGTGGTGTCACTCGAGCACAGGTTGGTATGCGCATGCCACTGCACAAGACAGCCGTAGGGCATCGGCCCGTTCCCACCACCCGGCATCAGGAACATCGCCGCCACGAGGACCGGACCGTACGGGGTAGTGGCATAGACGAGGGAATCCACCTTGTTGGGATTCATGATGTCCTGCCTGTTCATGTAGCGGAAGTTCAGGTAGTGCACGACCGGATAATTGGTGGATGTGATCGGGACGTAGCCGTCTGCGACCGCCACACTGAGATCCTTGTACTTGGACACCGCGGCTGACACAGCCTGCACGTACTGGGTCGCTCCGAGAACCTGTTGCGCAGTCGGGTTGGCGGCGCAATTCGGAGTTTGCATCTCGTGGCCCTTGTCCTGCTCGTCGCTGGACACGACCAGCTCGTTCACTTCGGCTGGCGGCAGCGCCGGCCCGGTGTACTTCCAGTTGGAGTCCGTGACATTCAGGCCCGCCATGGCCGACATGTTCATGGAATGCTTCGCCCCGCCTCGAGGGTCCGCCGCGGATGCTGAGCCCGACATCGACATGCCGGGCATGGAGTTGGCGGATCCCGTCGAGCTCCCGATTGCGCTGACCGATGAGGAGGAGGGGTGTGTGGAGCCAGAGGCCGAGATCACGACCTCGGTGCCGGCCGGGGTGACCGCGACGGCCAACGGCACAAGAGCGAGCACCAACACTCCCAGTACCGCGCCCACTGGGTATTGGGACATGAGTCGGGCTGCCACCGTGGGTTGGCTGGCTTGTGCCGGAACCAGCGGCAGAATGGAGAGGCCGATGAGCGCAATTATCGGCCCGTTGGCCGGGTCCGTTCCTCCGAATGTGAGGAGCTCACCCAGTCCTTGTCCGGTGACCCAGTAGCCCAAGGCGAGGGCAATGCCCAGAAAGATGAAGACCTCGATTCGATTCGACACCAGTGGCCCGAGGGCAATGACGATTGAAGTTGCGGCCAGAAGCACCGCCACCCAGACTCCGGCGCCCGTGAAGGCGTGGCCGAAGGAGTTGAGCAAATGGGCGTACCAGCCCGGTTCCCCATTTGCAGTGGCAGACATCTGATTGGTCACCGCAGTGCCGACTCGGTTGGCGGGGAACATCCAGATGATCGCTTCGAAGATCCAGATGGCCGCCCAGACCAACAGAGCGCCCGTTCCGCCAAAGACACCACGGCCGGCAACCGAGGATTCGGCACCGACCCTGACCCGATTCGGATCGGCGTCTTCCCGCGGCCACAACATGGCACCGAGAAGGACGTAGAAGCACACGGCACCGGGTGCTCCAGCCAGTGGTGACGTGTGTCCGGTGAGGACCATGCCGAACCCCTCGCCGAAGAGGTAGATGCCGCCACCCCAAATAAACGACGCCACCAGCGCTGGTTTGACCGTCCGTCTCGACAGCATGGCGGCACCAATTGCAATCTCAATCAGTCCGAAGACAGCGACCCACATGGTCGCTTCATGCGACAAGAAATTCGCCATGTGATTGATGGCCGACGCGACCAGCGTCGGCTGAGCGATGGCCATCGGCCGGATCACCGTGCCGACGAAGGCCGGCTTGAAGAGCGCAGGCTGGAACTTCAGCAGTCCGTCAAGGATCCAGATCAGACCCAGCACGATCTGCAACGAGCGCCGGGTCAGGTGAAGGCGCGCGGCGATCGAACGATTCGAGTCGGTGCGCGAAATCATGGTGCTACCCCCTTGGACAGCCCAGAAGTGGGCTGCCTCCGCTGTCCAGGCTACCGGAGAGCCCCGCGGCCAAACAGGCGGCCCGTGAGGTGGGTGTTCGCCCGTTTCACGTCATACGCTCACTGTTTCGCGCCGCAGCGAGCTTGTTCGCCCGCTTCACCAGACCGATTGCGTCCAGTGACCGACACACATCGGCGAACGCGTCGGTCGGACCCGCCCAACACAGGTCGTCGACCGACCGCAGGAGTGAAGGGTCGAGGCGCAGCGTGGCCAGGTGCTTGAACAACAGCGCGTTGTCGTGGTCGTCCTGCAGCGTCGCGGCCAGCTTGGCGGCGCCGCGGACGGTCACCTCCCACACGTCCGGGTCGGCCGGGATGTCCTCGATGTGGGCCCAGCGAGCCAGCACGGTGGAGGCGGACTTGGCCCCCCATCCGGGAAGCCCGGGAAACCCGTCGGCGCTGTCGCCCACGAGCGCCAGGTAATCGGGGATGGAGGACGGCGGGACGCCGAACTTGGCCACGACGCCGGCCTCATCGAGCACGAGGTCCTTGCGCCTGTCCAGCTGGACGACCCTCGTGGCGCGGACGCACTGGCCGAGGTCCTTGTCCGGTGTGCAGATGACGACCTGCTCGACCGTCGGGTCGTCGGCGGCGATGGCGGCGGCGCTGGCCAGCGCGTCGTCCGCCTCCTCGTCGACCATGGCCCAAACGACGACGCCGAGCGCTTCGAGCGCATCCTCGAGGGGCCAGAATTGCGACCGCAAGTCGGGATCGATGCCCTCGCCCGTCTTGTAGCCGGGCCACAGGTCGTTGCGGAACGACTCGATGATGTGATCGGTGGCGACCCCGAGGTGGGTGGCACCCTGTTCGAGGAGCTGCAGAACGGAGCCGACGACGCCCCGGGCGGCCGCGACCTCGTGGCCTGCAGCAGTGCGGTGAGGTGGGGCCCCGTAGAAGTGACGGAACAGCTCGTAAGTGCCGTCGACGAGGTGGACCTTCACCGTGGCCGACTTATCAGGCGGCCGGGTGGTACGTCATGACGACCACGCCGTCACCCATGGTGTCCACGCCACCCAAGGTCCACGCCGCCGCTTCGGTGAGGTCGCCGAACAAGCGCTTGCCGCTGCCCAGGACGACGGGAAAGACCATCAAGCGCAGCTCGTCGACCAAACGCTGCTCGACCAGCAACTGGACAAGGGCGGCGCTCCCTGCCACGAGGAGGTCCCCGGCGAGGCGAGCCTTGAGCTCCGAGACCGCTGAGCCGATGTCACCCTTGAGCACCGTGGTGTTGTTCCAGGTGGCATCCTCGTCCGTCAGCGAAGCGGAGACGACGTACTTCGGCATGGAGTTCATTTTGGCGGCAAATCCAACCGGGTCCTCCATTCCAGGCCAGGCCGCGGCGAAGCCTAGATAAGTGACTCGACCCAGGAGCAACGCCTCTGCCTGAAGCGTCTCGTCGAGCTTGAACCGGTCTCTCTCGGGCCCGCGGTTGAAACGGAAGGTCCACCCGGCATGCCTCGTGCCCTCGGCGCCACCGGGGTCCTCCATGACACCGTCGAGCGACACGAACTCGGACACCACGATCCTGCCCATGCTCTCCCTCCATTCACTCGTTCCCCGCCGGCGCGTCGGCCAATGCGGCGATGGCTTCGATCTCCACCAGCTGCTCCGGATAGCCCAAGACGCGGACCCCGAGGAGAGTAGCGGGGGGCTCGTGGGCACCGAACCGGCGTCGCACGACGTTCCACGCGGCCACCAGGTCGGACTGCTCTCCGCTCGCCACGTACACCGTCGTCTTCACCACGTCGTGCAGGCTCGCTCCGGCGGCGCCGAGAGCCCGGACCAGATTGTCCATACTCTCCTCCGCTTGGCCCGCGACGTCCCCCACGCAGGAAATGGCACCCTTGTGGTCGATGGGACACGCTCCCGCGGTGAAGACGAGGCGCCGGCGGTCTCGCACCACGGCTGCGTCGGCGTACGTGGCGCCAGCGAAGAGCTCGGACGACCTGACCAGCTCCACCGGCGATGCATCGGACATGCCAGCAAAGCCTGTCACAGGCGACCGGTAAAACGCTCCTGGACGCATCCGGCAGACGACGTCCGATTTCCGCCGGATGCGGCCCTGGCCCACTCGTAGGGTGGGAATACCCGCCCCCGGCCGTGCGTTGCCAGAAGGCAGGCGGGGGCTGGCACGTCCACACGCTCTGTCAGAGGGAGATTGATGCGCAGCAACCCCGACCGCAGCGGCCTCATAGAGGTCGCACCCGGGAAGATCGCACCGGCGTGGCTCGTGCTCGGCATCGTGCTCGTGGGCCAGTTCATGGTGGTGCTCGACGCGTCCATTGTGAACGTCGCCCTGCCCTCCATCCAGCACGACCTGCGGTTCAGCTCTTCCGGCCTGCAGTGGATCGTGAACGCCTACACGTTGACCTTCGCTGGTTTCCTCCTACTGGGCGGCCGGGCGGCGGACCTTTTCGGCCGCCGCAAGGTGTTCCTCATCGGCCTCACGGTGTTCACGGCGTCAAGCCTCCTCGGCGGGTTGGCGCAGAACCAGACCTGGCTGGTCGGTGCCCGGGCGGTGCAGGGTCTCGGGGCCGCTATCCTCGCTCCCGCCACCCTCACGATCCTGACGGCGAGCTTCACCGAAGGACCGGCCCGGGCCAAGGCGCTCGGCGCCTGGAGCGCCGTGTCCTCCGCCGGCGCCTCGGCCGGCGCCCTCTTCGGGGGCATCCTTGTCGAATTCCTCAGCTGGCGCTGGATCCTCTTCGTGAACGTGCCCATCGGGGCGGTCGCGCTGGTGGCCGCGCTGCGCTACGTCCCCGAGTCGCGGGCCGACGTTCAGCACCGCAGCCTCGACCTGGGCGGCGCCATCACCGTCACTGCTGGTCTGGTCGCGATCGTCTTCGGCATCGTGCGGACCGAGACCTACTCCTGGGGCTCGGCGCAGGTCCTCATACCCCTGGCGCTCGGCGTCATCCTGATCGGAGTCTTCCTCTACCTCCAGGCCCGGGTGTCGAAGGCGCCGCTGGTGCCGCTCGACATCTTCCGCTCCCGCAACGTCGCGGGAGGCAACGCCGTGATGCTGCTGATGTTCGGCGCCCTCTTCGGATCCTGGTACTTCGAGACGCTCTACATGCAGCACGTGCTCGGATACAGCCCGCTGCGAGCCGGACTGGCGTTCCTCCCGCAGACGCTGCTCATCGCCGCTGGCGCACAGGTGACGTCTCGCCTGGTGCCGCGCTTCGGCCCGCGGCCGCTGATCCTGGTCGGCTCGTTGGTGGCCGCGGTCGGCGTGGGCTGGTTGACGCAGATCACACCGAACTCCACCTTCATCGCCGACCTCCTCGGTCCCTACGTTCTCATCGGTCTCGGCATGGGTCTGACCGTCACCCCGATCGCCGTGGCGGGAACGGCGGGGGTCTCCCCCGAGCGGGCGGGACTCGCCTCAGGTCTCCTCAACACCTCGCGCACGGTCGGCGCATCCTTGGGCTTGGCCGTCTTGGCCACGCTGGCCGCGACGAGGACCACCTCGGTCCTCTCGGGCACCGCGCCGAGCCCTGCCCACACCGCCGCCGCCCTGACCGACGGGTACGCACTGGCGTTCGGGGTGGCTGCCGGCCTGCTGCTGGCCACGGCGGCCGTCGCGCTGGCCACGGTGCCTTCGCTGCGCGAAACCACCCGCGCCGCCCTGGCGGTGCCGGCTGAGGACGTGCTGCCTCTCGAGTTGGACGAGGCGTTCGAGACGCCCTGACGCTACGTGGCGGGTACACCCCGCTGCACCCTTATTGATGGCGTCGGCGATCGCCGCCACTTGGTGCCGCGTGACCAGCCCCTCACCGCGAGCACCCACGAGACGACCCGCGGCTCACGAAGGTGGCGGTTCGACCTGCTCCATGAACTCGAGCCGGATCCCACCAGGCGCCTCGACGAAGGCGATCCGGCGCGTGCCGAACGTCCCGCTGACGACCCGCGGGCCCCACAACACTGTGTGGCGCTCCAGTTCGGCATCGAGATCGTCGACGAAGAGGGCGGGGTGCAAGAAGCCCTCGGCCGGGAGTGTGCAGGCGTCCTCATAGATGGCCTGGGTGAACAGCGTCAACGCCAACGCACCCAGCTGGACGTCGGCCCGTCGGCCGTTCTCCCACGCCACGGGCTCGGTCACCGTGGCCCCGGCCGCCTGGTACCAGGCGCAGGCCGACTCGAGGTCCTCGTCGCGCACCTTGACGGCCAGGTTGGCCAGGCCGGTGACGGCCATCAGTGCAGCGGCGTGCCGTACAGGGAGCCGAGGTCCTCCGCGATGAGCTCGAGCCGCACACCGTCGGGATCCGAGAAGTAGAGGGATGTCTCGCTCTCGATCTGGGTGGCGACGCCGGCCTCCTCGAGTCGTGCCTTCGCCGCGTCCCACTGCGTACGGTCCACCGAGATGGCGAGGTGGTGGAACCCGCCCAGCACTTCTGCGTAGGCGCCCAGATCGAGACCCGGGAAGTCAAAGAAGGCCAGCGCGTTGTCATGACCCAGGTCGAAGAACAGGTGCGTAGACCCCTGGTAGTCGCGGTTCTCGAACAGCTCCACCAGCGGGAACCCGAGCAACTCCTGGTAGAAGCGGATGGTCCGCTCGACGTCCGAGCACAGCAGCGCCAGGTGATGCACGCCACGGGCCACCGACTCCGGCCGAGCAGACGGTTCTCGGAGGTAGGTGTCGCGCAGGCGCTCTCGCTCGGCCGCCTTGGATTCGAGGTCGATGCTCATAAATGGAGGAGCCAGGCGGCGTTGGCCCCCAGGATCTTCGATCGCGCCACGTCCGTCAGCCCGGCTACGGCGCGCTCCGCTGCGGCCATGGGATCGGCCACCCCCTCGGCATGAGGCCAGTCGCTCCCGATCATGTAGGTGTCGTCGCCGACCTTGGGAACGAGCCGGTTGGGCATCTCATAGGGCAAGGCAGCCACCCGCACCTGCCGCAGGAAGTACTGCGACGGCCGGTCGCCGAGCGCGTGATACGGCTCGCCGTGCCGCAAGGCGTAGAAGTCGGACGCGCCGTCGATGTGCAAGAGGAAGCTTGGTACCCAGCTTGCCGTGAGCTCCACCACGCCGACGCGCAACGCCGGGAATCGGTCGAGCACGCCGTTCAGGATGAGGTCGGCCAGTGCCACCGCCGGTGCCAGGTACAAGAAGATGGAGTCGAAGAGCCGCTCCCCCTCCTCGGGCTCGCCGCCGCGCCAGGCCGGGTCTAGCGGGCTCTCGAAGTCCGACACGTGGAAAACCGGGGCAACACCCTGGTCGGAGAACGCCGCCCAGACCGGATCGAAGTCGCGATGCGAGAGCGGCTTCCCGTCCACGGGCGCCGGGGCGATCATGGCGAGCCGGATCCCCTGAGCCCGAATGCGACCGATCTCCTCGACCGCCCAGGCGGGATCGTGCAGCAGGACGTGCGCCACGCCGAAGAGGCGGCCCTGCCCGTCACCGCACACGTCGGCCGTGAACCGGTTGTAGGCCCGGGCGTTGGCCCGCTGTGCCTCGCGGTCCGCGGCGAGCCGCTGCTCCCAGAGCAGCCCGTAGTTGGGGAACAGGACGGCGGCGTCCAACCCGAACCCGTCGAGCGAGGCCAGTCGCCCGGCCGCCAGCCGGTACGAGTCCGGCACCAGCTCGTCGAACGAGGCCGGGGCGTGCTCGCCGCGCAGCCGGCGGAGCCGGTCGTCACCGATGAGCGAAGAGCGCTCCGGGATCGGCACCTCGACCGGCGTCAGTTGCTCGCCGCGCCAGGTCAACCAGGGCCAACCTGCCTCGTCGTCCGCAATAACGAGCGCGTCGTCCCGGTGCGCCGGCTCGATGTAGTCGGACCAGGTCGTCCTCGACTCGAATAGGTGCTGGTCGACGTCGATGGTCTGGAGCTCCATGGACCCTCCCCGGCGCAGAGTACCAGTGGCTTCTCCCCTTAGTCTCGCCGAGGTGGGACCGGGTCTCGGGGGCGACGGGCTGTGGGCGCCGCACCGACGCGCCCTCACCCTGGGTCTGGTGCTCACCATCACCTTCATCGCATCGGAAGCCTTGGCCGTGGTGACGGTGATGCCGGTCGTGGCCCGCGACCTCCATGGTCTCGCCCTCTACGGATGGGTCTTCTCGACGTTCATGCTGGCCAGCCTTGTCGGCATCGTGGTGGCCGGGCGCGACGCCGACCGTCACGGTCCGGCCCGCCCCTACGTGGCCGGTCTGGTGCTGTTCGCCACCGGACTGGTGGTGGCCGGGCTGGCGCCCTTCATGTGGGTGCTCGTCGTGGGGCGCTTTCTCCAGGGTCTGGGGGCCGGGGCCGTCCCGGCGGTGGCGTACGTCGCCATCGGCCGCAGCCTGCCCCAGAGACATCGGGCCCGCATGATGGCGGTCCTGTCGACGGCCTGGGTGGTTCCGGGGATCGTCGGCCCGGCCCTGGCTGCGGCGGTGAGCCACCTGTTCGGGTGGCGCTGGGTCTTCCTCGGGCTCATCCCTCTGGTGGCACTGGCTGGGCCGATGGCACTGCCGGCTCTGCTGCGCCTCGGACGACCCGACGTCGAGCGCGGCGACGAGCACCGGGTGACCGATGCGATCCGCACCGCGTCGGGCGCGGCGCTGGTGCTCGGGGCCCTGGGAGCCCGCAACCTCTTCGTAGGAGTCGTCCTGGCGCTGGCGGGCGTGGTGATCGGTGTGGCGCCGCTGCGCCGGCTTCTTCCCCGGGCACGCTGCAGGCGGCACGCGGCTTGCCGGCGACCATCCTCAGCCGCGGCCTGCTCACCTTCGCGTTCTTCGGAGCCGACGCCTACGTCACGCTCACCATCACGACGGTGCGTCATCACAGCACCCTGGCGGCCGGTGGGGTCGTCACCGCGTCGACCTTGGCCTGGACCGCTGGTTCCTGGGTCCAGGCCCGCCTGAACGAGCAGTGGGAAGGGGCCCGGCTCGTCCGGGTCGGGCTCTGCCTCATTCTGGCCGGGACCGCCGGCATGGCCTGGCAGCTGCGGCCGGACGTTCCGTTGTGGGAGGCCTACGTCGCCTGGTCCGTCGCCGGACTGGGCATGGGGCTCAGCTACTCGCCTATTTCGCTCATGATGCTGCGCGGGGCACCCGCGGGAAGGGAAGGTTGGGCGTCGTCGTCACTGAACCTGGCGGACGTGCTGGGCACGGCACTGGGCGTCGGAGCCGGTGGAGCAGCCGTGGCAACCGTGTCGCGTGGCTCGGGCCCCATCGCCGCCGGCGTGGTGGTGGCCTTCGCCGTGGCGGCGGCCGCCGCTGTCGTCGCCCTGTTCGTGGTCCGGCGCCTGCCGGGGACGCTCACCCGCGCGCCCGAGGCGCCGGTCACTCGATAGCGTCCCGCAACCCTCGCAACCAGTCGTCCGCCGCCTGCCAGGCGGCATCGGCCTGACGCCGCCGCTGCTCACCGTGTTCTCCCGCGGCGGGATACGAGCCGAGGAACTTCACGCCGGCCAGGCCGGCGTGCAGGTCGCGCAGGCAGTCGGCCACCACCTCGTCGCCGACGTGGCCCGAGAGATCGATCACGAAGCAGTAGTCGCCCAGGCCCTGCTTGGTCGGCCGGGACTCCAGCTTGGTGAGGTTGATGTTCCGCGCCGCGAACTGACCCAGAATCCCGTGCAACGAACCCGGATGGTCTGCTCGCTGGAAGCAGACGATGCTGGTCTTGTCGTGACCCGAAGGCCTCGGCACCCGGCCCTTCGCCACCAGGACGAAGCGGGTCTGGTTGTCGGGATGGTCCTCGATGTCCTCCGCCACGATGACGAGGCCGTAGCGCTCGGCGGCCAGGCGGGGCGCAATGGCAGCGCCGTCGGCAGAGTCGGACTCACCCAGCATCCGGGCGGCGTCCGCCGTCGAGTTGGCTGCCCGCTGCTCGGCGTCCGGCAGGGCTTTGGCCAGGTACTTCTGGCACTGGGCCAGAGCATGGGGGTAGGAGGAGAGGGAGCGGATGTCCGCGAGCGTCGTGCCGGGCCGGGCCATGAGATGGAGATGGATGTCGATCACGACCTCGCGCTGGACGTGGAGGTCCACGTCGTGGATGAGCCCGTCGATGGTGGCGCTCACCGTGCCCTCAATGGCGTTCTCCATGGGCACGAAACCGAGCTCGACGTCCCCGTCGGCCACCGCATCCAGAACGGCCGTGATGGAGCCGAGCGGGGTCAGATCGGCCCCGGCCAGGTCCCGCTGGGTCAGGAGCGCCTCCTGGGTGAAGGTGGCCGGTGGCCCGAGGTAGGCGACCGTGGTCGCAGGGGGGTTCACAGTTGGGCAGGATAGAGCAGGTCATGGACGCTTCTTCGCTGCGCCAACTCATCGAATCGGTGGCCGACGGCCGGTGCCCGCCTGATGAGGCGGTGCGCCAGCTCCGGCGCCTCCCATACTCCGACCTCGGCTTCGCCCGGGTCGACCATCACCGCGACCTGCGCCAGGGCATGCCCGAGGCGGTCTACGGGCCGGGGAAGACGCCCGAGCACTGCGCCGCCGTGGTCGGAGAGCTCCTCGTCGGAACCGACGGGCCTGTCCTCTTGACCCGGGCGACGGACCCTCAGGTCAAGGCCGCCTCCGCCGTCGCCGTCTCGCTCGGACACGGACCGGGGGCCGTGTCGGAGAGCGGCACCTTCTCGACGATCGTGTTCCGACCAGCGCCGGCCAGGTTGGGTTCGGTCGTCGTCGTCACCGCCGGCACGGCCGACCTGCCCGTCGCGAACGAATGCGTCGCCGTGCTCAGCGCTTTCGGCTTCGACCCCTCGGTGCTGGTCGACTGCGGCGTGGCGGGACTGCACCGGCTCCTGGCCGAGGTCGACACCATCGCCATGGCCGATGCCGTGGTGGTGATCGCCGGCATGGAGGGCGCGCTGGCCAGCGTGGTGGGCGGGCTGACGCCGGCGCCCGTGGTGGCAGTGCCGACGAGCACCGGGTACGGCGCCGCATTCGAAGGCGTGACCGCGCTCCTCACCATGCTCGCCTCCTGTGCGTCGGGGATCACCGTCGTCGGCATCGACAACGGCTTCGGCGCCGCGTGTGCGGTCGCCCGCCTCCTGCCGTGACGAGCGAACGCACCGGGACCGAGACGGTCGCCTGGTTCCACTGCTTCGCCGGCGTGGCCGGGGACATGGCGCTCGGCTCCCTCGTTGACGCGGGCGCGGACATCGACGAGGTCCGCACCCTATTGGACCGGCTGGTCCTCCCCGGCTGGGAGTTGCGGGTCGAGGAGGGATTGCGCGGGGGCATCGCCTGCACCCGCGTCATCGTGCGCGGAGACGACGTGGTCGTCCGGACACACGCCGCCATCGCTGCGCTGATCGAAGAGGCGGCTCTCCCGACTCGGGTGACCGAACGCGCCCTGGCCGTGTTCCGCGCCTTGGCCGAGGTCGAGTCCGCGCTGCACCGGCGACCCGTCGACCAGGTGCACTTCCACGAAGTCGGTGGTCACGACGCCGTCGTCGACATCGTGGGCACCGCGGCGGCGCTCGAGGTCCTGGGCGTCGACGTCGTGACCGCCTCGGCGATCGCCACGGGCACCGGCACCGTGCGCAGCGCACACGGGTGGCTGCCCAATCCCGCGCCGGCCACGGTTCGCCTGCTCCGCGGCATCCCGACCTATGGCCGCGACGTCCTGATCGAGCTGACCACGCCGACGGGCGCCGCGCTGCTCTCCACGCTGTGCACGTCGTTCGGACCCATGCCCGATATGACGATCACGGCCTCCGGCTTCGGCGGGGGGGCGGGCGAGATGGACGAGCTGCCAAACTGCACGCAAGTGGTCGTCGGCCGTCGCAACGAGGCGGGCGCCGTCGGCCCCGGACAGTCCGCCCTCGTCCTGGAGACCAACCTCGACGACGCCACCGGCGAGCAGCTGGGCTACGCCGTGGCCGCTGTGCTCGACGCGGGTGCCCTCGATGCCTGGATCAGCCCGGTGACCATGAAGAAGGGGCGGCCGGGCCACGTCCTCCACGTCCTCACCGACGCCGTCCACGTCGACGCGCTGCGGGCCGAGGTCGAGCGGACCACCGGGACCCTCGGTGTCCGGGCGACGGCCGTCGAGCGGTGGCCGGTGGCCCGTACCCTGGGTCAGGTCGTGCTCGACGGCATGATCGTGCGTATGAAGATCGCCGAGGGGCGGGCCAAGCCCGAGTTCGACGACGTCGTCCTGGTGGCAGCCAAGACAGGTGCCTCGTTGCACGAGGTCTCGAGCCGGGCCGAGGAGGCCTGGCGGACGGCCAGCCGAGCCGCGCCCGGTCCCGAGGGGGCACCGGCCTGATGACCAGCGCCATGTTCCACTACGACGAGGCCATGACCGACCTGATCATGGCCGCCTGCCGGGAGCGCCTTTCCATGGACCCGGTGTCGCTCGACTTCGGTGGCCTCGTCGAGTCCCTCGGCGGCGCGCTGGAGGGGTTGATGCGTCCGGAGGGCAACGACGCGGCCGACGTGCTGCGGGTCTGGACGGACGAGCTCGCTCTGGCTGTGGTGTCGGTGGACAGCCCGCGGTTCTTGTCGTTCATTCCTGCCGCTCCCACCAAGGCCTCGCTGCTCTTCGACATGTTCGTCTCCTGCTCGTCGCTGCACGGCACCTCGTGGCTCGAGGCGGCCGGTGTCGTCGTGGCCGAGAACCAAGCCCTGGGTGTGCTGGCGGCACAAGCCGGATTCCCCGAAGAGGCGGGCGGCTGCTTCGTGGCGGGCGGCTCGGCCGGCAACCTCTCCGCGCTGATGGTGGCCCGCGACACGACGGCGTACCGGCGCCGGGCCGAGCCGCCGCAACATCCGCTGGTGGCCATGAGCGAGGACGCCCACTCGTCGGTGGGCAAAGCGCTCCACGTCCTGGGCGTGGGCACCTTCCCGGTCCCGGTGGAAGGGCACCGGCTGACCGGCGCGGCGCTGCGGGCGGCGCTGCGCGACGACCCGCGGCACGCTGACGTCATCGGTGTCGTGGCGACGGCGGGCACGACCAACGCCGGCATCGTGGACGACCTGGACGGCCTCGCTGACGTGGCGGCCGAGTACGCGCTGTGGTTCCACATCGACGGCGCCTACGGCGGCGCGGCCGCACTCTTTGCTCCGTCGGTCCGCCAGCAGTTCGCCGGCTTCGGTCGGGCGGACTCGTTCATCGTCGATCCACACAAGTGGCTGTTCGCTCCCTTCGACTGCGCCGCGCTCGTCTACCGCCAGCCCAACCTGGCCAAGGCGGTGCACACCCAGGACGCCCAGTATCTCGACGTGCTGCACAGCGGTAAGCCCGAAGAGTGGAACCCGAGCGATTACGCATTCCACCTGACCCGGCGCGGCCGGGGCCTGCCGCTCTGGTTCTCCATGGCGGTGAACGGTCTGGACGCGTATTGCGAGGCGGTGGAGGCCGGCCTGGCCATGGCGCAACGGGCCGCCGAACGTGTCGTCTCGGCCGCGCAGGTAGAGCTGGTCCGCCCGCCGGGGTTGTCCATCGTGCTGTTCCGCCGCCCGGGCTGGACCAAGGCCGAGTACGAGGTTTGGTCCGCCCGGCTCCTGGAAAATCAGATCGGGTTCGTCACCCCGACCAGCTGGGAGGGCGAGACGGTGGCCCGCTTCTGCTTCCTCCATCCGAACACCACGGTGGAGATGGTGGACGAGATCCTCGACTCAACGCGCTGAACGGGCCCAGGCCCGGTCCAGCAGCGTGACCAGCGTCTCGACGTCCTGAGCGCCCGGGATGGGCCAGACCCCGTTGATGAGGAAGTAGGGCACGCCCGTCACCTCGAGCTCGTAGGCGGCCGACTCGTCCAGCCGCACCTCCCGGGCGCAGAGGTCGCCGCCGAGCACCTTGTCGGTCAAGCCCGCGTCGAGGCCGGCAGACGCGGCCACCTCGCGCAGCACGGCATGGTCGGAGAGCAGCCGTCCCTCGGTGAAGTTGGCGCCGAACAGTCCCTTGATCAACGCGTCCTCACAGTCCTGGCCTCGAGCCGCCTGCGCCAACCGGTGGGCGTCGAAGGTGTTGCCCCGTTGGACCCGGTCGAAGTGGAACACCAGCCCGACCTGGCGGCCGAGCTCAGTCAGCTGGGCGTGGCCCGCCTTGACCTGCTCGACCCCCAACCCGTACTTGCGCGCCACCGCCTCCTCGCTGCTGCCCTCCCGGCGCGCCGGCGCGTGCGGATCGAGCTCGTAGGACCGGTGCTCGACCTCGACCACATCGCCGTGTTCGAACTGGGTGAGAGCGGCGTCGAGACGATAGAAGCCCAAGGCGCACCATGGGCAGGCGAAGTCGGACCAGACCTGGATCTCCATACGCCGACCAGACTACGAGCCGCTCAGCCGGCCTGGACGGCTCGCTCGAGGTGGGCGCCCAGGGCCAACAAGCGCTCCTCGCTGCCCGCCGACCCGATGAGCTGGAGGCTCGCCGGCAGCGGGCCGCCGGTTGGCACCGGCAGGGACAGGGCGGGAACGCCGGCCAAATTGACGGGCAGCGTGTTGCGCGACACGAGAAGGTCGTCGCCCTCCTCCAGGTGGGGCGGGAAGATCGTCAGCGTCGGCGTCGCGATGACGTCGAACCGCTCGAAGGCGCCGTGGAGGGCGCCCTGCAGCTCACGCTGCGCTCCCCAAGCGGCGCGGACGGTGCCGTCGTCGAACAAGGAGCCCATGGTCAGCCGCTCCTTCACGTCAGTGCCGATGCCGTCTGGGTCCTCACCCATGAGCTCGGCATCGGTGTGCCAGGCCTCGACGACGAGGAGGAGGCCCGCCTGCAGGGTGGCGTTGTCCCAGCTGTCGATGGACAGCTCGCTGCGGGCCCATCCCGACAGGCTCACGGCCCGATCGACCGCGGCCGTGATGACGGGGTCGGCATCGACGGTGAGGACGCCCACCTGCACGTTGCGCTCGTGGTCGTCCGGGACCACGGTGAACCCCGGCTCGAGGAGCTCCATGCCGACGATCAGGCCAGCGACGTCCCGGGCCATAGGTCCGACGGTGTCGAAGCTCGGGGACAGCGGCCAGACACCCTCCAAGGAGATACGACCCCAGGTGGTCTTCAGCCCGGCCGTGCCGCAACACGCCGATGGGATGCGCACGGATCCGCCCGTATCGCTCCCGTAGGCCACGTCCGCCTCACCGGTGGCGACGGCGACGGCCGAGCCGCTCGACGAGCCCCCCGGCACCAGCGTCGGGTCGAGGGGGTTGACCGGGGTTCCGTACCAGGGGTTCACCCCGGTGACGCCGAGCGCCAGCTCGTGCAGGTTGGTGCGGCCCACGATGCGCGCCCCGGCTGCCCGCGCCCCGGCCAGACACGCGGCGTCTCGCTCAGCCGGGCGGGCCCGCCGAGCGACAGCGCGGCAGCCGGCGGTGGTCGGCTCACCCTCCATGTCGATGAGGTCCTTGACGGCCAGCCGTACGCCGGAGCCCGAGGTGTCGTAGCGGGTGATGAAAGTGGTCACGTCGTCGTGGTCGTCGTGGGCAACGTGACCGTCGTGACCGTGGCTCCCGGCGGCAACTGGAACAGCGAAGACGACGGTGACCCCGAGTAGTTCGTGATCTGGAAGCTGGTCGAGTCCTGGGCCACCTTGACGTAGCCCAGGATGTTCTGCTGTGTGGTGCAGATGGTGCTGGTCCCGGCCACGCCCTTGGCCACCAGGTCCACACAGCTCATGTTGTTGAAGCCGCTGATCGACATGGTCGACGAACTCACCTTGTCACCGGCCAGGCCGGCCACCAGCGAGACGCCCTTGAGGAAGTTCACCCAGTGCGACGGCGTGTAGAAGTCGACGATGTTCTGCTCGTCGGCTGCGCTGGCCTTGTCGAGCTTGTTGCACGACCACGAGGAGCCGGAGCTGCTCTGGGTGCACAGGTAGTTGCCCGACGAATTCACGATGAACTGGGTGCTCGAGGCACTTTGACCGGTCATGGTGAGGTGAAAGGCCAGCTCGTTGGTCGACGGATTGGCGGCGTAGAGGATCGTGGCGGGTGAGCTGCCCGTCGTCGTGTAGGTGGCCTGGAACGGGACGTTCTGGCCCGCGTTGATTTTCTGGGTGAACGAGTCGATCGTCGCCCTGTTGCCCTCAACGTTGTGGACCGTTTGCCTGACTTTGCTGATGGCACTGCACCCGGTGCCCAGGATGGCGATAGCCACCAGTGCCGCCATGAGGATCCCGATCCGACTGCTGCGCTGCGACATGTCTGCCTCCTGGTCGTCACCCGTCGGAGAGAGGACGCTCGATGGATCGCGAGGTTACGACAGCCGGCACGGGAAGAGTCGGCTTTCCACCACACCTAAACCGAGGATCCCGGCCCCCACGCAGTACGAGGCGACCTACGACATGAGCAACGTGGAGCGCCCGGCGAGCCCGCTCAACTCCTGGGGCCCAGGATGCTCAGGCGGTGCCGGGGCTGGCGCCGGCGACAACGCTCTCGGCGTCGGCAGGGAGGTCCTGGCGCCCGCGCCGGAGTCCGAGCACGGCGACCACCCCGGCCACGGCCATGATGCCGCAGATGACGTAGAGCACCCTCTGCGTGGCGTAGGCGAAGTCCAGGGACACGTAGTGCGGTATGGAGGCGACCGACGAACCACCGTGCGACTGCGTCACCCGGGCGGCATCGGCCGCCGCGCGCGGGTCGCCCATCGCCTTCAGCGACGTCGTCAGGTGGGAGCGGAAATTGAACAGGAGGATGGTGCCCAAGGCGGCCAGGCCCAGGCTGGCCCCGTAATTCCGGATCGTCTGGGTGATGCCGGTCGCCTCGCCGTAGGAGAGATTGCCGGCCCGGTTGACGGCGTCGGTGTTGGCCGGCCCGAGCATGAGCCCCATGCCGGCGCCGGCGACGATGACCCACAGCTGCTGCTTGCTGAAGCTCAGGGTCGTCGCTTTGGACGCCCACAACCCGAAGCCGACAGCCGCGATGGCACATCCCAGGACGACGGCACGCTTCGCGCCTTCCCGGTCGAGCATGCGGCCGCCCACCTGGGCGGCGATGACGAAGCCGAGGAAGAAGAAGAGCAGGAACAGGCCGGCCTGAGAAGCAGTCTTGTGCAGCGCGATCTGGGCGTATTCGCTGGCAAAGAAGAAGATCGGGATGAAGGCCATCATGGCGATCAACAGCACGAGGTTCTCGACGGCGAACGGGCGAATGCGGAAGATCGAGACCTGAATGAGCGGCGACTCCGTCCGCAGCTCGATCAGCACGAAGAGGGCGATGATGAGGAGTCCGGCGATGATGCAGATCCAGGTGCCCGGATTGGTCCAGCCCCACAGCGCCGACTGCTGCAGGCCGAAAATGCTCAGGCCGATACCTGCCGCGATGAGCACAGCGCCCCGGTAGTCGATCGGCGCGCGGCGGTACTCGGTCTTTGGCTTCGACACGGCGATCAGGACGAGCGCGATCAGGGCGACGGGGATGTTCACCCAGAAGATGGCTCGCCACGTCCACTGGGTGAGGTAGCCGCCCAGGATCGGTCCGATGGCCGTCAGCCCTCCGGCGATCCCGAAGAACAGCGCCAAGGCCTTGCCCCGCTCGCGCAGCGGGAACGTGTTGACCACGATGGCGAGCGCGGCCGGGAACATCGAGCGCGCCGCCGGCCCCCTGCAGCACCCGGAACCCGACGATCCAGGCCTCCGCAACCGAACCCGTCGGGGTGAGACCGCACATCGTCGAGGCGGCGACGAAGACAATGACCCCGATCACGCACAACTTGGTATGACCGAAGATGTCCGACAGCCGCCCACCGAGTGCGAAGAGCGCGGCCAGTGCGATCAGGTAGCCGTTGACGACCCATTGGACTCCCGTCGACGACAGGTTCAGCTCCCGCTGGATGTTCGGCACTGCGATGGAGACGATCGTCTGGTCGATGAACGTCATGGAGACCGCGAAAATCATCGCGGCAAGTACCCAGTTGCGACCTTGCATTCCCGTCTCCCCTTTGTCGACTCTCCAGGAACCCTATCGGGGGGAACCTCCCATTCGTTGGGCCCTGTGTGCCGGTCCGTAGACTCGCAAAGTGACAGCGGCGGGTACCGCGTTCCAACCCGTCCACGGCCTCTACGTCGTGGTGCTCATCGTCACCGTCGTTCCCTGGGCGCTACTCGAGCTTCGCCAGGCACTGCACCACCGGCCCGGTGCGACCCGGTCGGACCGGGGCAGCCAGTTCGTCGTGCGCGCCGGCGTCGGCGGTGGGATCTTGGTGGGCCTGCTGCTGGCCCACGCCGTGCCCGCGGCGCGGATCCGACCAGAGGCGCTGGCGGCGTGGTTGGGGCTGGTGTTCGTGTGGTGTGGCGCCGGGCTGCGTATCTGGTGCTTCCGCACGCTGGGCACCTACTTCACGTTCACCGTGCAGACGAGCGGGGACCAGCCTGTCATCGACACCGGGCCTTACCGCTGGCTCCGCCACCCGAGCTACACCGGCATCCTGTTCGCCTACACCGGCATCGGATTCTTCCTCGACAACTGGCTGGCCCCGCTCGCCATCCTGGTGGGTTCGTCGCTCGGGCTGGCCTACCGCATCCAGGTCGAAGAGCGCGCCCTGGTCGGCGAGATGGGAGACAGGTACCGGGACTTCGCCGCGACGCGCAAGCGGCTGATTCCCTACGTCTGGTGACGGCTCAGACGGACCCGCCAGTATGCAGGGCCGAGCGGCCTCCGGGGGCTGGTGCGGTCGCCTTCCGCCGCCGCACACTCGCGCAGGCGAAGAGCAAGCAGAGGCCCACACCGAAAAGATAGGCGAACCCGATCAGGCCCAGGACGCAAGTCAACGCAGCTGCCGCCCACCCGAGGCCACCCGCTCCGGGTTCCCCTTGCATACGGCGACGGTGCAGTGTCCAACCCACCAGGAGGACGAGGCCCACGATCACGACGGTGAGCAGCACCTCGGACAGACCGAAGGCCTGCATGTAGGTCCTCGTCGGTGGCACCACCCAACCGGCACTGGTCGGCCGGACACGCTCGGTCACGTGGACGAAGAAGGCCAACACGAGCTGTGCCGCCGCCACGAGCATGGCGAGGGCCAGGAATACCCACGTGATCCGGTCGAGCCGCTTCATCACCCACCAGTTTGCACCCTGCGACGCCAGATGCGATAGCCCGAACGTTTCGAGCCTGCGCCGACTCGAGCGACTGACGACGAACGATGCTGACGCCATGAGGGAAAGGTGGAAGTGATTTCGGATTCGTATCCCCGTGGCGTGGCGCGACACGGGGCGGTCCGAGTGGTCACGCGGGGTGCGACACGTCGGGTACGGTCTTTGTGAGAGGGGGCGCTCATGCGACACAAGATCGCTGGACCGGTCGCCTTCGTGGCCGCCGGAGTGATGTGGCTCGGCCTGATCATCGGCGTCACGCCGGCAACGGCGTCAGCCGGCACGCCTGTGCCTGGCGCGCCCGACTGCCCCATGTTCCCGGCTGACAACGTCTGGAACACACCCATCGCGAACCTGCCGGTCAACCCACTGAGCGCCGAATGGCTGGCCAGCATGGATGCCTCCACCACCAACCTCCATCCCGACTTCGGGCCGTCGGGCGACCCCTCCACTCCCTACGGCATTCCCTACACGGTCGTGTCCCCGTCGCAGCCACTGGTGCCGATCACGTTCCAGTACGCCGACCAGAGTGATCCCGGCCCGTACCCGTTCAGTGCCACGACGCCGATTGAGGGCGGTCAGGACTCCACGGGCGACCGCCACGCCATCATGGTCAACCCGTCGACCTGCACCCTCTACGAGCTCTACGACGCGCAGTACAACGCGTCCGGCTCGACCGCTGGTTCGGGGGCGATCTGGAACCTCAACTCCAACGCCCTGCGGCCGGCCGGATGGACGTCGGCGGACGCGGCCGGCCTGCCGATCCTGCCCGGGCTCGTGCGCTACGACGAAGTGCAGTCGGGCGTCATCACCCACGCCATCCGGATGACGGCCGAGGCGACGGACACGTCGTACATCTGGCCGGCCCGCCACGAGGCCGGCACGGTCTCCAACCCTGACCTCCCGCCGATGGGAGCCCGCTTCCGGCTCAAGGCCAGCTTCGACATCTCCGGCTACTCGCCCCAGGCCCAGGTGGTGCTGCGCGCCATGCAGCAGTACGGGTTGATCCTGGCCGACAACGGCTCCAACTGGTACTTCGGAGGTACCGCGGACGACAACTGGCCGATTTCACTGATAGACGAGCTCAAGACGGTGCCAGCCAGCGCGTTCGAGGCCGTCGACGAGTCGGCACTGATGATCGACCCGAACTCGGGCCAGGCTATCCAGCTCGGGGTGCCCGTCGACTGTGGCTCGGGTCCGGGATACCGCTTGGTGGCCGCGGACGGTGGAGTGTTCTCCTTCTGCCAGCCCTTCCTCGGATCCATGGGCGGCCAGCACCTGAATGCCCCCATCGTGGGTCTGGCCGCCACGCCGGGGGACGAGGGCTACTGGGAGGTGGCGTCCGACGGCGGCATCTTCAGCTTCGGCAATGCGGGCTTCTACGGCTCGACGGGCGGCATGCACCTCAACGCGCCCATTGTCGGCATGGCGGCGACCGCGGACGGCGGCGGCTACTGGTTGGTGGCTTCCGACGGCGGCATCTTCAACTACGGCGACGCCGGGTTCTACGGGTCGGCCGGGTCCATCCATCTCAACAAGCCGATCGTCGGCATGGCGGCGACCGCGGACGGCGGCGGCTACTGGTTGGTGGCTTCCGACGGCGGCATCTTCAACTACGGCGACGCCGGGTTCTACGGGTCGGCCGGGTCCATCCATCTCAACAAGCCGATCGTCGGCATGGCGGCCACGGCCGACGGCGGCGGTTACTGGCTGGTGGCTTCCGACGGCGGCATCTTCAACTACGGCGACGCCGGGTTCTTGGGCTCGCGCGGTGGGCAGCCTCTCAACGAGCCGATCGTGGGCATGGCGGCCACCCAGGACGGCGGCGGCTACTGGCTCGTGGCTTCTGACGGCGGCATCTTCAACTACGGCGACGCCGCCTTCAACGGCTCGACAGGAGGCACCGCGCTCGTCGCAGCCATCGTCGCCATGGAGTGATCGCGCCGAGCCGGAGACGCTGGGAGAACCGGCCCGGCTAACCGACCACCCCAGCGAGCATCTGCTCCAGCGCCGCTTGGTCCGGTCCGACGAACGGGCGGGCGTCGGGGACCTCTGCGAGCGCAGACAACAGCCGCTCCATCGACGAACCTTGCGCGGCCGGCAGATGGCTGCTCAGGACCATGGTGGGCTCCAGGGCGCGGGTGCGGTCCAGGTCCGAGGCGAAGGCCGCCCGGTCCACCGTGTGCAGCCATGAGGAGTCCACGGTCGCCCAGAAGACCTGCCCCTGGCGCAGCTCCTCGTCGGCCAGATCCTCGGCATGTTCCGGCACCTCGTCCAACAGGGCCCCGAAGCAGTCCGAGCTGAAGAAGATGCCCGAGCGCTCGTCTCGCAGGCCGGTCGTGATCGGGTTGTCGTATGCCGGCGGCCGCACCGCGGTCAGGGTCCGGTCGCCCACGTCGACCGTCTGCCCCGGGTTGACCAGGTAGACGCGGTCCATGGGCAGGGGAGCCCCCAGACTCATGATCCCAACCCCGAGGAAGCTTGTGATGACCCGAAGCCGTTCGTTCTCGTCGAGCAGGCGGTGCAGCGAGCCGATGTGGTCGAAGTCGGTGTGAGTCAGCCAAATCCAGCGAAGGTCGACCGGATCGATCACCGTCCGCAACGCGGCCATGAAATCGTCGCTCTGCACCACGGATCCGGTGTCGACGAGCACCGGCTGGTCGGCGTGGATCACGAAGGCGTTGATGGCGAGGTTGCCGAAGCCGGTGATGGCGTTGGTCGACGTCACGACGTCGACGTCCGGCGCGGCCTTGTAGGTGTTCATCGAGATGGCTCCTCAGTTTTCGAAGGGGACAAAAGGGAAGTGCGGTTCGCCTCTAGCGGGCAGGCGGCGGCGGCGCCTCGGCGGCGCCCTTCAATTGCTCGAGCGTGTGCTGCATGGACTGACGCAACTCACGGGCGCGATTGGTCGGGACGTCCACGATGCGAGCCCACGTCGGTATCCATCGGACGACGTAGGACTCGGTGACCCGCGTGCCCTTCTCCGTGGGCTCCAGGCGGTAACGCCACTCGGTTGACTCCCGGCCGCCCTCCTCGGTCACGAAGGCGAACTCACGCCCGGGGTCGGCGGTGAGCACGCGGCCCCGGCGTGACCACTTCATCAGGCCGGCGGGGCCGCCCTGGTTGTGGCCGATGAATGTGGCGCCCGCGGCCGGTCCGGTCGACCTGTCGAGCCATTCCACCTGCCGGCACTCGGGACTCCACTCCCCCATGCGGGCGAGGTCCGCCACCAGTGCGTAGATACGATCCGCCGGCGCGTCGATCACGAGGGACTGCGTGTCCTGTCGCAACCACCATCTACTGCTTGGGCTCGGGTTTTGGGTCATGTCCCCTGTGCTCTCCGTTCCGATCATCTCCGTACCTCCTGGTCGCTCCGACGTAAAGCTAATATCATTAGCTATAGCTGTCAAGACATATTTAAGCTATACTCATTCCGATGACCCGGATCGTTGGAGCGGCACGCACAGCAGGCGCCGCGCAACGTCCCGAGCGGCCGGACCGCCGGGCCCGGCGTAGGCAGGAGACGATCAGCGAGATCCTCGAGATCGCCCGGGACGTGATGACCGAGGAGGGGGTGAATGGACTCAGCCTGGCGGAAGTGGCGCGACGCCTGGGCGTCCAACCCCCGTCGCTCTACAAGTACTTCCCGTCGCTCATGGCGATCTATGACGCGTTGTTCCTCGAAGGACAGCGCCAGAACCTCGAAGCGATGCGCGGCGGCATGCAAGGGGCCGAGCCCGGGCTCGACGCGCTGGTCGCTGGTCTCGAAGCGAGCGGGCGGTGGTGCCTGGACAACCGCGCCGTGGCCGAGTTGCTCTTCTGGCGTCCCGTCCCGAGCTTCCATCCCTCGCCGGAAGCGTTCGCGGTCAGCACGGAGATGGTGGAACTCCAGCGCGGCGCCCTCGCTGACGCGGTGGCCAACGGTCAGCTCGGTCCCGGGGCCAACGAGGAAGGCGCGATCTACCTCGTGTCGACGATCATCGTCGGGGTGCTGAGCCAGGCCTTCGCCAACGAGCCGGACCTGCCCTGGGGCGAAGGCCGGTTCACCCCGATGTTCGCCCCGCTGATGCGTCTGTTGCCCGCCGCCTTCCCATTCGACGAATAAGAAGGGCGGCGCGGGTACCGTTCAGCCGCCCGGGACGCTGTAGCGATACACGTTCGTGACGCGCTGCTCGAAACCGAGCTGCACATAGAGGCGGTTGGCATCCTCGCGGTCAGGTCGTGACGTCAAGTCGACGGTGCGGGCACCTATCTCCGAAGCGTGGGCAAGCGCGGCGTTGACCAATGCGGAGGCCACGCCCTTGCCGCGGGCAGCCGCATCGGTGACGACGTCCTCGATCCAGGCCCGCCGCCCGGTCGGGATCTCAAAAGCGGCCAGGGTGAGCGTGCCCACAATCCGCCCGTCGTCCTCGGCCACGAACAGGGTGGTGGCGGGGTCGTCCACGATGCGCGCCAGCTGCTCTGGCGTGGGCGGCGGCGCCGAGCGGGACAGCTGGGGCAGGAGGGCGGTCACCGCCGCCACCAGTTCGGCGTCGACCGAGGCGGCGATCCGGACCGAGATCACGTCTGCGACGACTCGCCCCGCCACATGGGCTGGCGCACGCGGTCGTAGAGCACATCGCGCTGCTCGCCGCGCAGGGCGGCGAAGACCTGATCGCCCCAGCGCTCCGACCCCACGAGTGGGAAGGGCATCGTCTCACGGGTGAACCAGCCGACATCGCGCGTCTCGAGCGGATGCGGGTTGAGTTCGCCGCCCACGGCCTTGCAGTAGAAGAGGAGGGAGTACAGCGGCACGCGGCTCATACCGAGCCGCAGGCCGTCGAGGACGGCGATGAGGCGCACCGGCTCCACGATGATGCCCGTCTCCTCCTCCACCTCCTTGACCACCACCTCGGCCGCCGAATAGCCGACGTCACACCAGCCGGTCGGGTAGAGCCAGATGCCCGAGTCGGCCCGCTGAATCAGCAGCAGCTCACCCTTGTCGTTGCCGACCGCGGCGCCGACCGCCACCTTCGGCGTGATGTAGCCGGGGACGCCCTTGCCCACCGTGTCCATCCACTCCTGCACCAGGCCGCCGGCGTGGTCGGGGTCCTCGCTCCCGCCATCCGCCTCGACCCGGATGTCAGCCGCCACCTTGAGGATCTCCTCGAAGCGTTCCTGCTCGTAGAGGCTCTCGGTGAAGCCCAGGCCGGTGCGGGCGATGCCCGCGAGCGCCTCGCTCCACCGCAGCAGGGTCTTGAGGGGAACGGTGCGGTCGTCGCTCTGATCCACGGCCGGTGACGCTACCGCGGCCTGCCATCTGGGCCAGAATGGGGTGTGGCCGTCAACGAGGATTGCCGCCATTACGTGATGCGGACGACTCCCGGGGGGGAACGGCTCGAGCGCTGCAAGGTCGACGCCAACGAGCCGCTGCCGTTCGCCTGTCCCGAGGGCTGCGTCTTCTACGAGCCGCGCCGGGTGTCCTCGGCCGGGTGGCACGTACCCAAGCCCACCGAGGGGCTAAGCCAGGGCTAAGCCCCTCATCGAGGGGGATCAGCTCTCGAGGACGTCTCCCAGCAGGTCGACGGTGATGCGCTCGGTGCGCAGCCACTCCAGCGCGGCCTCCACCTCGGCGGACTTGCCGTCGAGCTCGCAGACGATCCAGCCACGGTGCTCCTCGACGTCGGCCCTTCGGATGTTGGGCTCGACGTCGAATTGGCGGACCAGGGTGGCCAGCACCGGACGGCGCACCTCCGATTCGGGGAACGTCAACCTCACCTTGACCCGGACCTGGCTCACGACTTCTCCCGAAGGGCGCGGTTCAGACTGCCCGAGCGGAATCCTTCCAGGTCCAACGAGACGAACGTGAAGCCGGCGCCGCGGACGGCGGCCACCACCTCGGCCCGGCGCGCCAGCACCGCCTCCAGCTCGGCCGAGTCGAACTCGAGGCGGGCGGCGTCGCCGTGGTGGCGCACCCGCAGCTGACCGAAGCCCAGCGCGTGGAGCGCCGCCTCGGCCTCTTCGACCGCGCGCAGGCGGCCCAGGGTGACCGGGGTGCCGTAGGGCAGCCGCGAGGCCAGGCAGGCCGCGGCGGGCTTGTCCCAGGTCCGCAGGCCCAGCCGGCGCGACCACCGCCGGATGTCGTCCTTGGTGAACCCGGCCTGAACGAACGGGAAGGTGGCGCCGGCCGCCGCCGCCGCCGCCTGACCCGGACGGTGGTCGCCCAGGTCGCTGACGTTCACCCCGAGCACGACCGTCGCCCGCTCGGCGGCGGCCAAGGGTGCCAGGGCGCTCATCAGCGCCGTCTTGCAGCGGGCACAGCGGTCGGCGCCGTTGGCCACGTAGGAAGGGTCCTCCATTTCGTCGGTCGGGACCCCCGTCCAGCGCAGGTCCCACTCGGCCGCCAGCTTCCGGCAGTCCTCCTCCTCGGCGGCCGCCAGCGACGGCGAGATGGCGGTCACGCACAACACGGCGTCGCGTCCGAGCGTGTCGTGGGCCACCTTGGCCAGGAGTGCGGAGTCGGCCCCGCCGCTGAACGCGACCACGACCCGCCCGAGGCGGTCCAGCTCGTCCTTCAGGCCGTCGAGGGAGGCCGGGCCGCTGCCGCTCACGCGCCGAGGGCGGCCAACACCTCGTCCAGCGGGCCCACCATGCCGGTGTAGAAGGGGCCGAACTCGGCGTAGAGGGCGGAGGCCTGGTCGAAGCGCATTTCGTAGACACAATCCTTGAGGTCGTCGGGATGGGTGCCGAACAGCGTGACACCCCACTCGTAGTCGTCGAGCCCGGTCGAGCCCGTAATGACCTGGAGCACCCGGCCGTGGAAAGTGCGGCCCACCTTGCCGTGCCCGGACATCAGCTCCTTGCGAGCGTCGAAGTCGAGCGAGTACCAGTTGTGGGCGTCGCCGCGACGCTTGGACATGGGGTAGAAGCAAAAGGCCGCCTTCCCCGCGGGCGGGAGCTGGGGGAACAACCTGGCCTGGCGGAGCTCTTCGGGGACACCGGCGGCGTATTCGGACACCTCGGTGAGCGACACGTAGGACTCGACGGGACGGACGCCAGCCTCGGCCGCCTCGGTCTGGAAGCGGCGCAGGCGCCAGATGTCCGGGCCGAGGACCATGAGCCCCAGGTCGGCCTTGTGGCCGAGCAGGGCCACCGGGACGACCTGGTACCCGTCCGCCTCGGCGCTGACCACGGCTTTGCGCAGGCCCGGGGCGTCGAAATCGGGCGCCAGCCGGCAGAAGAGGTGGAGGACGCCCCAGCCGGTCGTCGGGGTCAGGGCCATGCCCGACCAGTGTAGAGAGAACAGTACGCCCGGCCTTGCGGCCGGGCGCACTGATCAGCCTCGGTTGGGGGTGAGGCAGTCACCAGTGTCATATCTCGGTGTTGCAAAGCTGTGGCATCAGCATGACAGCCGAGGACCCCCGGCTGCGGAAGGGGCGACTTAGCTTAGTAGTCGTCCATGCCACCGCCGGGCATGGCAGGGGCGTCTTCCTCGGGCTTGTCGACGATGACCGCCTCGGTGGTCAGGAACAGTGCGGCGATGGAGGCGGCGTTCTGGAGCGCCGAGCGGGTCACCTTGGCGGCGTCGATGACGCCACTCTTGAAGAGGTCCTCATACTCGCCGGTGGCGGCGTTCAGGCCGTGGGCACCCTTGAGGCTGCGCACCTTCTCGACGATGACCCCGCCCTCGAGGCCGGCGTTCACCGCGATCTGCTTGAGCGGCTCCTCGACGGCCCGGGCCACGATGCGCGCCCCGGTGGCCTCGTCGCCCTCGAGCTTCTCGGCCCCTTCCAAGATGGCGGTCTGGGCCCGCAGCAAGGCGACGCCCCCGCCGGGCACGACCCCCTCCTCAATCGCAGCCTTGGTGGTCGAGACCGCATCCTCGATGCGGTGCTTCTTCTCCTTGAGCTCGACCTCGGTGGCGGCACCGACCTTGATGACAGCCACGCCTCCGGACAGCTTGGCCAGGCGCTCCTGGAGCTTCTCCCGGTCGTAGTCCGAGTCGGTGTTCTCGATTTCGGTCTTGATCTGGTTGATGCGGCCCTTGATGTCGGATTCCTTGCCGGCACCCTCGACCACGGTCGTCTCGTCCTTGGTGATCACGACCTTGCGCGCCGACCCGAGCAGGTCGAGCGTCACGTTCTCCAGCTTGAGGCCGACCTCTTCGGTCACGACCTGGCCGCCGGTGAGGATGGCGATGTCCTGCAGCATGGCCTTGCGGCGCTCACCGAAGCCCGGTGCCTTGACGGCGACCGAGCGGAAGGTGCCGCGGATTTTGTTGACGACCAGGGTGGCCAGGGCCTCGCCCTCAACGTCCTCGGCGATAATCAGCAGCGGCTTGCCGCTCTGCATCACCTTCTCCAGCACGGGCAGGAGGTCGCGCACGGCGGTGATCTTGGAGCCGACGAGCAGGACGTAGGCGTCCTCGAGCACGGCCTCCATGCGCTCGGGGTCGGTCACGAAGTAAGGGGCGATGTAGCCCTTGTCGAAGCGCATGCCCTCGACCAGGTCCATGTCCATGCCGAAGGTCTGGGACTCCTCGACCGTGATGACACCGTCGCGGCCGACCTTGTCGATGGCCTCGGAGATCATTTCGCCGATTTCCGAGTCGGCGGCCGAGATGGAGGCCACCTGGGCGATCTGGTCCTTGGACTCGGTCTCCTTGGCGATGCCGTGAATGGAGCTCACGGCCGTCTCCACCGCGGACTCGATCCCCCGCTTCAGCGACATCGGGTTGGCCCCGGCGGCCACGTTGCGCAGGCCCTCGCGGACCATGGCCCAGGCGAGGACGGTGGCCGTCGTGGTGCCGTCACCGGCCACGTCGTCGGTCTTCTTGGCCACTTCCTTGACCAGCTCGGCGCCGATCCGCTCGAACGGGTCTTCGAGCTCGATCTCCTTGGCGATGGAGACGCCGTCGTTGGTGATGGTGGGGGCTCCCCACTTCTTGTCCAGCACCACGTTGCGGCCCTTGGGGCCCAGGGTGACGCGGACAGCGTCCGCCAGCTTGTTCATGCCGGTCTCGAGGGCCCGGCGGGCCTCCGAGTCGAAGGCGATGATCTTGGCCATCAGGTCTGCTCCTTCATTAGCACTCTCGTCCTTTGAGTGCTAATAGGTAACCACCTTAGGCGCCCGCGTGCAAGGCCGAAACGCGGGGCGGCGCTCAGCCCCCGGCGACGGCCGGCACGATGGAGAGCGTCTGGCCGGACAGGACCGGGGTCTCGAGGCCGTCGAGGAACCGGACATCCTCGTCGGCCAGGAAGACGTTCACGAAGCGCCGCAGGTTGCCGGCCTCGTCGAAGAGCCGGTCGGCCATGCCCGGGTGGGCGGCGTCGAGCGCCTTGAGCGCCTCCCCCACTGAGGATCCCTCCACCTCGACTTCGCCGGCGCCACCCGTCAAGGTGCGCAGCTGGGTGGGGATGCGAACGGTCAGGCTCATCGGTCGGTCTCCGTCTCCTCGTAGTCGATGGCGGCCTCGAAGGCAGCCAGCGTGGGTGCGATGGTGGCCGTGGGGCCCGAGAGCGGCGAGTCGGTCAGGGCCTCAACTGTCTTCAGGCCGTGCCCCGTGACCAGGGCCACCACCCGCTCGTCATGCCGGATGACGCCGGACGCGGCCAACTTGCCCAGGGTGGCGATGGTCACCCCGCCGGCGGTCTCGGCGAAGATGCCCTCGGTGCGGGCCAACAGCCCGATGGCCTCGATGACCTCGTCGTCCGTCACGGCGGCACACGAGCCCCCGGTGCGGCGCAGCACCTCGAGGGCGTACCAGCCGTCGGCCGGGTTGCCGATGGCCAGCGACTTGGCGATCGTCTTGGGCTTGACCGGCCGGATGGCGTCGGAGCCCTCGAGGAAGGCCGTCGCCACGGGCGAGCAGCCCTCGGCCTGGGCACCGGAGACCCGCACGGCGGGCTCTTCGGGCAGGAGGCCGACCTTGCCCAGCTCGGCGAAGCCCTTGGCCACCTTGGTCAGCTGGCTGCCCGAACCGATCGGCACGACCACGTGGTCCGGGGCCTGCCAGCCCAGCTGCTCGGCGATTTCGAAGGCGAGCGTCTTGGAGCCCTCGGCGTAGTAGGTGCGCACGTTGACGTTGACGAAGGCCCAGCCGGGGCGTTCGCTGGTCAGCTCGGCACAGAGCCGGTTGACGTCGTCATAGGTCCCCTCGACGGCGATCACGGTGCCTCCATAGACCGCGGTCATGGTCACCTTCGCCGCTTCGAGGTCGTGCGGGATGAGGACGACGGAGTCCATCCCGGCCCGGGCGGCGTGGGCGGCCACCGAGTTGGCCAGGTTGCCCGTCGAGGCGCAGGCGGCGACCTTGAAGCCGAGCTGGCGGGCCTTGGTCAAGGCGACCGAGACGACGCGGTCCTTGAAGGAGCCGGTCGGGTTGGCCGTGTCGTCCTTGATCCACAGCTCGTCCAGCCCCAGCTCGGCCGCCAGGCGGTCGGCCCGTACCAGAGGTGTGAAACCGGCTCCCAGGTCGACCGGCCGCTCGTCGTCGACGGGGAGGAGGTCGCGGTAGCGCCAGATCGAGCGGGGTCCCGCCTCTATGCGCTCCCGGCTGACCGTGGCCGCGATGCGCTCGTAGTCGTAGGCCACCTCGAGCGGCCCGAAGCAGTAGTCGCAGACGTGCAGCGCCTCGGCCGGGAATTCCCGCGCGCACTCACGGCAACGCAAGCCAGTGACGAAATCGACCATCGGTCCTCCTCATCGATCGGGCATTGGCACCAGGTGCCCCCCTGTCAGGGTTCGCACTGGTTGCCGCGACGTCGCCGGGCCCGTCCCTCAGTCGCTCTGGATGATGTCCACCATGGTAGCGCCTCGAGGGCGGCCGGCTCAACGCAGCCGGGCTGCTTGAATCTGGGGCGTGCCTGGCGTGCGCCATAGCTATCATCACGGGGACTTCCCCACGGCCCTGGTCGCCGAGGCCAAGGGGCGTGCGGCCCGGAGCGTTTCGGTCTGCATCCCGGCCCGCGACGAAGGGTCGACGGTGGGGTCGGTCGTGCGGGCCGTCGTGCAACCGTTCCTGGCCGCCCACGGCGGAAACGGCCTGGTCGACGAGGTGATCGTGCTCGACGACGGCTCGCTGGACGACACCGCCGAACAGGCCCACGACGCCGGGGCCAAGGTGGTGGCCGGGCCGAGGGGTGGTGGCGGCAAGGGGCAGGCCATGGGGGCCGCGCTGGCCGCGGCGGCGGGCGACGTCGTCGTGTTCCTCGATGCGGACGTGGCCAACACGACCCCGGCCTTCGTCACCGGCCTGCTCGGCCCGCTGCTCACCACCGAGCACGTCGCGCTGGTCAAGGGCTTCTACACCCGTCCCCTCCACGGCGAGCCCACCGGCGGAGGCCGGGTGACCGAGCTGGTGGCCCGGCCGGTGCTGGAGCTGCTCTTCCCCGAGCTCTCCTGGGTGCGCCAACCTCTGGCCGGCGAGACGGCGGCCCACCGCTGGGTATTCGAGAAACTCGGCTTCGCCGGAGGCTATGGGGTGGAGCTGGGCCTCCTGATCGACGTGGCCACCGATCTCGGCGTCGGCGCGCTCGCACAGGTGGACCTGGGCGAGCGGATCCACCGCAACCGCCCCCTGCACGAGCTGCGCCCGCAGGCCGTCGACGTGCTGCGCGCCGCGCTCGAGCGGGTCCCGCCGTCGACGCTGCCGCGCCGCCCGTGAGCCAGACCATCGTCGTCTCCAACCGCGGGCCGCTGACCTTCCGCGCCGAGCCCGACGGCGGGCTGGCGCCGGCGCCGGCGGGCGGGGGACTGGCCTCGTCGCTGCGCCCTCTGCTGGCGGGGAGCGGCACGACGTGGGTCTCGGTGACGATGGGGGCAGCCGACCGCGAGGCGGTCGCCCGGGGGCTGCTGCACGAGGACGGGCTCGACCTGGTCCCGGTCGTGGTCGACGACGACACGTACCGGCAGGCCTACGACGTCGTCGCCAACACGACGCTGTGGTACTGCTACCACCACCTGTGGGACCTGCCGCTGCGGCCCCGTTTCGATCGGCACTGGCGAGCGGCCTGGGCGGGGTACCAGGCCTACAACCGGGCCGTGGCCGACGCCGTGGCGGAGCGGGCCGACGACGGGGGGGCCGTGTTCGTGCAGGACTACCACTTCTCGCTCCTCGGGCGGATGCTGGCCGAGCGCCGGCCCGACCTGCGCACGGTGTACTTCCTGCACACGCCGTTTGCCGACGCGGCCATGTTCGGCGTGCTGCCCGACGACGTGGCGGCCGAGCTGCTCGACGGCATGGCGGGTTACGGCAGCTGCGGGTTTCACTGCCGCAAGTGGGAGGCGGCCTTCGTCGGTTGCTACGCGGCGGCCGGGCGGGCGGCACCGTCGACCTTCGTGGCACCGCTCGGGCCCGACCCCGGCGCGCTGGCGGAGGAGGCTTCGTCGCCCGCCGGCGCGGCCGCGGGCGAGGCGCTGCGCTCGCTGGTGGGCGGCCGCCGGACGATCGTGCGGTCGGACCGCATGGAGCCGTCGAAGAACATCGTGCGGGGGATGCTCGCCTTCGAGGAGCTGCTGGCCGCGCACCCGGAGTGCCACGGCGAGGTGGTGCACGTGGCGCTGTCGTACCCCAGCCGGCAGGGGTTGGCGGAGTATCTCGCCTACGGGGCCGACGTGGAGCACACTGCCGAGCGCATCAACCGCGCCTTCGCCTCGGGATCGTGGACGCCGATCGTGTTGCTGGTCGACGACGACCGGGCGCGCTCGCTGGCCGCCCTGTCGTCCTACGACGTGCTGCTGGTCAACCCGGTGCGCGACGGGCTCAACCTGGTCGCCAAGGAAGGTCCGTTGCTCAACGGTGTCGACGGCGTGCTCGTGCTGTCGCGGGAGGCGGGCGCCTGGGAGGAGCTGTCGTCGGCGGGGGCGGTGGGGGTCAACCCCTTCGACGTGGTGGCCACCGCGGAGGCGCTCCACGGTGCGCTCACGATGGACGCCGGCGAGCGCGCCCGACGGGCGGCGTCGCTCCGGGCATCCGTGCGCGGGCGGACGTCGGCTGACTGGTGGGCCGACCAGCTGGCCGCGGCGGCGGGTCAGGTCTGAGGGGCGGCTGCAACCGCGGCCGCGGTTGCCAGCCGGCGCAGCAGCTCTACGGCTCCTGTGGCGCCGTCCACCGTCAGGTCGGCCCGGGCGGCCACCTCCGGCGGGCTCTCGTGGTCGACGGCGGCGACCCGGACGGCGGCGACGGGGTGCCCGGGGCGGCCGAGCGTGGCGACGGCCTCGAACGCGGGCAGGTCGCCCAGGTCGTCGCCGAAGGCCGCCACCTGGCGCAGCTGGCCGGGCGGGCGCTCGGCGGCCAGGCCCCTGATTACGGTGCCCTTGTCGACAGGCAGCGGCGGGCGCAGCTCGAGCTCCATTCGGCCACCGTGGACGTCGAGCCCGTGGCGGTCGTGCTGGCGCTCGGCGAATTGGATCACCCACGGGCGCTCGTCCGGTGCGTGGCGCCAGTGCAGCGTGACGGTCAGCCCCTTGGGCTCGACGTAGACGCCCTCGGGGGCGGCGGCCCGCGCCTCGGCCACGACCTCGTCGACGACGGTGGCCCAGTTGCTCGCCGCCTCCGGGAGACGCGGCGAGGGCACGCTCAAGGCCGTAGAGGCCGACCAGCTCGACGCCGGGCGGCGTGCCCAGGGTCTGACGCAAGAAGGCGGTCGGGCGCCCCGAGATGACGGCGACAAGGTCGAAGCGAGCAGCCAGGTCGGCCAGGAGCACCGGCACGCCGGGCAGAGGGCGGGCACCGACGGGGTCGTCGACGATGGCCGACAGGGTGCCGTCGAAGTCGAGGAACAGCGCGCCGTGAGCGGGGTCGGCGGCGAGAGCTTGCAGGGGCGCCGGCAGCGGTGCCGACGGCGGAGTCAACTTCAGGCCGCGGCGCTCAGGCGCCGGACGAGGACGCGAGGTCCTCGCCGATGACCACGACCACGTCGGTGCCGGTCGGGTAGGAGACCGGGGTGGCGCTGGTGATCGGCAGCACCGCGGTCGGCTGTACGCCGATGGCCGTGGCAATGGACGCCGCCGCTTCCTGCTCGCCCGTCGCGTAGTACACAGCGGAGGTGGCCTCGGTCGTGTTGGCGTCGATGGGCGTCCCCATGTTCCAGCCGCCGGCGCCAATGACGGTCGTGTAGTGCGCGGCCAGGCCGTTGGCGCTCGTGGCGTTGGCCACGACCACGCTGATGGTGCTGGGGGCCGCGGTGGTCGTGGTCGTCGCGACGGTCTTGTGGCCCTTGCCCTTCGACTTGGCCGCCGTGGTGGTCGTCGTCGCGGCGTGCGAGCCCGCGTTGGTCGTCGTGGTCGAACCGCCGGCGGGACCGGTCGTCGTGGTGGTCGTCGTCGCGGCGGCCGTCGGCACACTGCTCACGCTCGCCCGCGTGCCTACATCAACGAGGACCACGACGGCGACCACGAAGACGACGAGCACCACCGCCGCGCGTGACCACCGAAATTGAGGCGGGCTCGCCCGCCGGTGGCCTGTCGGCATCCATCGTGGGACCAGCCTGCCCTGCCACCCGACCCGTTGCAAGCCTTTGCGCTGGTCGGGCCAGGGATGCGCCGTGGCGGGCGGTAGGCTGAGAATGACGCTCGAGTAGCTCAGTCGGTAGAGCACTTCACTTGTAACGCCCTCGGAGGCTTGTCGCGCAGAACGGTGTGTTCAGCACTTTTTGCATAGGCGCTGCTCAGATGCGATGTTGCACATTGAGGACGGTGGCGGTTGGTTGCCGCTAAGGGCCACCCGTTGCGTTGCGAGGTTGAATCTGGGTTGAATTGAAACGGGCTTTTCGACACCTCACGTCATGGCGTCCCGTGCCGCGCACCGCGTCGCCGATTGAAGAGCCCGCAGATGAGGGTCGACGGACTTTCCTTCGTCCATCTTGTCACTCCTCGCTCTGTGCTCTCGTTCTCAGGGGGAAGCTGTAATCTTCAGTGATGGCGATATCCACCGGGGATCTGCAGGCAGCAGCAGAGCGAGCCCGAGCTGCAGCGTCGGAGGCGGGCGAACTTCGGCCTGCCCGCATCGGCAAAGTGACCACCGACATCCCCGAGGCCATCCGAGCCGCCATCCGTGAAGACCTGGCCTCCGGCGCCTACCAGAAGGCCGCACAGGATGCCGTCGCAGGAGACCCCGACCTGGCTCAGGGCTGAGCGCCCGGATTCTCCGGCGTGATCGTTGTCGATGACGCCCTTTTGCTGGCCATCTTGGCCGAGCAGCGAGGTGCGGCAGAAGCTCTCCTGATCACAGCGGCTGAGGCCGGCGAGGTATTCACAACCGGTTCGTGGTTCTGGCGGCTGGCCCGGGTCGTGGCTCGACCAGGTCAGGGCGCGCTGTCCCGTGCTCTGGCGGCAAGTTCTGAGGACGAGCAGCGTCGGGTGCATAACGCCCTGGACCAGCTGCCCGCCGAAATCGGCCTGTTGAGCATGCGACGACTGGTCCCGGTCATGGCGGCGTTGCCGGGCCAGCTCAACCTTCTTACCGCCGAGGCAGTTGCTGCCGCCGTGGTCCTGGGTGCGAGGATCGCCGTTTCCACCGCATCACCTCTCCTGACCACCGCAGCCGACTCGGTGGGTGTGAGGGTCGATGTTGTGGATCTCGGCTTGTAGAGCAACGCCGCCCTGGCCGTCACTGCTCCAGCTCGCCCAACCACGTCTCGTACCAGTCCCGCCGGACGCGGATGTCGCCGTTGCGTAGGCGGATGGAGCGTGGGAACCACGGTGCTCCCCGGGCCGACCACTTGTAGGCCGTCGAGCTGGACACGCCGAGGTCGGCGGCGATCTCACGGATACTGAGCCAGCGGGCCTCCGTGGTGATCCCGCGTCTGTTGATCGCAGTCGGCACGATCTCGCGCGCCAGGGTCATCGCTTTCCTCGAGCGACACGGCGTAGGAACACGCCAGGACCACCGATGTTCGTGCGGTCGTGCAGATGGGACGCCTCTCTCATGGCAGGTGCGACCGGCAAATGCGATTTGGTCACCATCATGTGACCTCCCCTGGCTCGTTGTCTGGCTTCTCCTCCTTGGCCGACAAGCGGCCATTACCCGCCCCCGCGGACCGCACCCGTATCGGTTCCGCGCCTGGGTCTTCCTGAGGGTTCACGGGCCGCTGAACCGCAGCCGCTCATTGCGAAAGCGCCCTTCACCATGCTCAGTCGGAATACGCCCCGTACGGCACATCGGAGTCATGCCTCACTTGGATATGACTCCGTCAAAGTGGGGCACCTCTGTACTCGGGAGCAGGAGAATCTCCAAGTGTCGGGCTACGGTGTCTCGGTACACAATGCGAGCGTAACGATCGTGACGCGTTCGGATAGGGGACTTGAAGGTGGAGCAGTCCGTTGCTTCGGTCGAGTTGTCGGATGGGACATCAGTGGCCTACGCGACGACTGGCATGGGACCTCCCCTCCTTTTTGTGGGTGGCTGGTTGAGCCATCTCGAGCTGAGCTGGGCGCTTCTCGCTGAACGCTCCTTTCTCGAGGCACTCGCCCGCGGGAGAACCCTGGTGCGCTACGACCGGCCCGGCTGTGGGTTGTCGGATCGCTCGAGAAATGCCGAGTGGTCGCTTGCACAGGAACGGGAGATCCTTGACACCGTCGTGACGGCCATCGGTGCTTCCACATTCGATCTTGTTGGTAGCTCGCTTGGTGTGCCGATTGCGATCGACTGGGCCGCACGACATCCTGACACCATCGATCGACTCGTCCTCTATGGAGGCTGGGCACGAGGCGAGGATGTTGCGGCTCCGCAAGTGCGTGAGCACGTCGTAGGACTCATCCGCAGTCACTGGGGTCTGGGATCGGAGGTCTTGACCGAGATTTTTGCTCCAGAGGCAACGGCGGGCACGCGCGCCGCACTAGCCAGCTATCAACGCCAAGCATCGTCGGCGGAAACAGCAGCCGAACTCCTGCTCGCCTGCTACAAGGTCGACGTGGTCGATCGCCTCAAAGAAGTCGCTGCTCCTACGCTCGTGCTGCACCGCGAAGAGGACCGAGCCGCTCCCCTGGAACAGAGCCAGTTCATTGCCTCGCGTATCGGAGGTGCGCGTCTGGTCGAACTTCCCGGACGATCACATCTCCCCTATATCGGGGATGTCGATACCCTGGTTGGCGAGATCCGCCGTTTCCTCGGCCTTCCGATTCTTCGCAAGAGTGCCGTTCCCACCCTCACCAAGCGACAGAGACATGTGGCGGATCTCGTGAGTGAGGGTCTGACGAATCGCGACATCGCGCAGAAACTCGGGATCGATGAGCGTTCCGCCGAAGGTCACGTCGAGCGAATCCGGAACAAGCTCGGGGTCCGTTCCCGTGCGCAGATCGCCACGTGGTGGGTGGCATCGAATGCCCCAAATTGAGGTAGTTCTACGCCTGACATCCGGCCATTGCACCTCGAGAATGAAGGCATGCCCAACGAAAACCAATTCATCGGGCTGCCATCGTGGAGCTCTGGCACTGGCAACTCGGTCAGAGCGAGGCAGGCTGACCCGCATTTCTCCGAAGAAGTCGTCTCGCGTGGGGGGAGGCGAGATGGCAGGCCCTGTCTATAAGGCCACGTGGAGCCGCGTGTTTCCTCACATCTACGACGCGGCCTTCGTCCTCGCTGAGCGTCGTGGGCTCCGAGAGGTGCGCAAGAATCTCGTTGCCCTATCGAAGGGGCGCGTTGTCGAGCTCGGCGCTGGGACGGGACTGAACCTGGTCCACTATCCGGAGGACGTCTCAGAACTCCTTCTGACCGAACCTGATCCACACATGGCGGCGAAGCTTCGGAAGCGGGCACGCTTCTTGTCACTAGATGCCAGGGTCGTACAGGCTCCAGCAGAGGAGCTTCCCTTCGACGACACCAGTGTCGACACCGTGGTGTCGACACTGGTTCTCTGTACCGTCCAGAATCCCCACCAGGCACTCGCCGAGATTGGGAGAGTCCTGCGTCCTGGCGGCTCTCTTCTCTTTGCTGAGCACGTTCGGTCAGCGTCGCCACGGGCAGCACGGTGGCAAGACAGGATCAATACTCCGTGGAGTTGGTACGCGTGCGGCTGTCAATGCAACCGTGACACCATCTCTGCGATACGAGCGAACTCCTTCTACATCGGAGAGTTGACACACCACCGGCTCCGCTGGATCAGTCCGGTCGTCCGACCACTTATGGTGGGTTCGGCCTCACCCTTAGTCGAGCCAGAGATGAGCCAGAAATGCCTCCATCTGAATCCCAACTGAGCATCCAGGAGTCCTCTACCCCGATCTCACCTGCTTCGGGTGTGGAGGCGCCAATCCCGATGGATTTCATCTCCGGAGTTATCGAGACGGCGACCATAAGGTGGCCACATTCACACCGCGTTCCGAGCACGACAATGGGTTCGGCTTCCTCAACGGCGGGATCATCACTACGGTACTGGACTGTCATACAGCCGCCGCTGTCATGTGGGAGGCCGATCAATGCGGCTGGGAAGCAGAGGCCGGGGCTTCTCAGACCGACGCCATTGGGTCCCGCCCTGTCGTTGTTTGCCGAACCGGAGTTGGTTTCCGAATCCGAAATTGTCGTAACTGCTGAACTTGTGTACGACGAAAAGCAGCGGGTGACGGTGCGTGCACAGTGGTTGCGGTTTCGTCCTCGCTGACTCGGGATACCTGAGTCTCTCCTTGCGACTCAAGTGTCCCATTATGCCGACGCACCCCGCACCTTCCGTCGATTCCAGACTGCCCAGCTCTGCCAGATCATGGACGCGACTCTTCTTGGCTACCCGGCCGAATGTTTGCTCCCGTGAGCGGTTGGGATCGCTCCGTCAGAGTGTCCACCCGCAGCAGCCTTCGGACCCGCCAGTCCGATGGAACTGCACGCCCAGGTGCCCCATAACGTCGCGAGCGTCTTCACGGTCGAGCTGCCACCGATCGCCGGGCCGGTGGGGCGCATTCAATGCGCCCCGACTGTGGCCGAAATCTTCGGTCCCAGTCGCGCACGGAGGGCGGCCGGGTGGCGGTCCGCCCTCCGTGCTGGTGTCCCTGGGGCCGCGTCCCACCGGGGTCAGAGCGCCGGGTGGGGTGATCCCGTATCCCGGTCCTGAAGCCTGTTACCGCCTCCTCCTTCAGCTCGCCTCAAGGTCGCCCGTCGATCACTGGCAGAACCTCGGCGACAAATCGTTCCAGCTGGTAGGTCTCGTCAGCAACCGGCCAGATGAAGACCCGCTGGGCACCTGCCGCAGCGAAGGCCTTGAGCTGTTCCGCGAACCGCTCGGCAGGGCCGACCGCTAGGCGGTCTCGGAGTAGGTCCATCGGCCGATGGACAGCAGGTGCGACCCTCTCTTCGAGGATGCGGGCAGCTTCGGCCGCGTCCTCGGTGATATAGCACCACATGGTGGCCAGTGCGTTTCGGAACACCGACGGATCCTTACCCTCTTGGATCAGCAGGTCCCCCAGGGCCGCCCATGCCTCGGCAAACAGCGCGGGCGTTGTGTTGTAGGCCGAGGCCAGCCATCCCTCTCCCAACCGGGCGACGCGACGCAGACCAGCAGGCGAACCCCAACTGCCAATCCACACTGGCGGACCGTCCAGGGACGTCGGGCCGGGTTCGAGACTGACCCCATCGGTCGAATAGAAGCGCCCGGTGAAACTGGATCCGTCTCGTCGCCACAAGGTCCGCATGGTCTTAACCGCTTCGTCGATGCGGGCCCACCGTTCATCGAAGTCGATCCCGACGGCTGCGTAGTCGCGATCCGATGAGCCAGGCCCGACACCGACAATAAGGCGACCCCCACTCAGACGGTCGATCGCACTAAGGGACTTGACCAGGGGGACCGGACCTCGAACGACGGGCAATGCAACAGTCGTGACCAGCGACATATCGCCGCTGTGGGCCAACACGGCGGCCAACGCCGTGGGACCGTCGAGCCATGGGACTGCGAACGTGAGATGGTCGTTGGCCGCCACGGCCACGAAGCCCAGCCGAGCCGCCGTCTCGGAGTAGCGAATCAGGTGATCGAGGGTGAAGGGGTGGTCCCCGAAGTCCATGAGAGGTAGGTGAGCGCCGATTTCCATGAGTCCCTCCACGACCATTATCGGCTGTCGGTGCCCCGATCACCACTCTGGTATTCCAGCTGAGTCTCAGCCCCGCGGGGGCGCCCAGAGCGTGGGTGACGGACGGTCTGGTTTGGCATCCGTGCAAAGCACGGATTGCGCCACGGGAATGACCGCGGGCACCGAAGGGTCGAGACGGGCCATGACAGAATGTGGGCGTGGAGGTGGTCCCCGCGGGAGGCCGAAGTACTCGAAGCAGTCGGCCACCACTTGACCAACGCCGAGATCGCCACGCAGCTGTTCATCTCCGTGCGCACGGTGGAGAGTCACGTCTCGGCGCTGCTCCGCAAGCTGTCCCTCCCGGACCGCCGGGCTCTGGCCTCCTACGCCGCGGCCCAACGAAACCACGCCGCCGTTCGCGCCCCGATCGAGCAGGAGATTCGCTTCTGCGCCGCACCCGACGGGGTGCGCCTCGCGTGGGCTAAGAGCGGCAAAGGCCCGACGATCGTCAAAGCGGCGAACTGGCTCACCCACCTCGAGTACGACTGGGACAGCCCCGTGTGGCGCCACTGGCTTGAGGGGTTGTCTGAACGACACACCCTCATCCGCTACGACGAAAGGGGGTGCGGCCTGTCAGACCGAGAGACCAAAGAGCTGTCGCTGGAGTGCTGGGTGGCCGACCTCGAGACTGTCGTTGACGCGGCCGGACTGAACCGGTTCGTGTTGCTCGGAATATCCCAGGGGGCGGCCACCGCCATCGCCTACGCCGTTCGCCATCCCGATCGCGTCGACGGGTGGTGCTCTACGGCGGCTACGCCCGAGGACGGGGCCGGCGCGGCGGGCCGCAACGCCAACGTCTGGACGCATTGGTATCGGCCATTCGCACCGGCTGGGCCGATCCCGATCCGGCGTTTCGCCGTCTCTTCACGATGCTCTTCCTACCAGAGGGAAGCCCGCAGCAGATGGCTTGGTACGACGAGCTTCAGCGCCAGTCGACCTCTGCCGAGATTGCGGTTCGCCTCTACGAAGCCCGCGGCGAAGTCGACGTCAGCGCGCTAGCGCCCCACCTGACAACCGACACTCTCGTTGCTCACGCCAGAGGCGACCGGGTGGTGCCCTTCGAAGAGGGGCGGATCCTCGCCTCGCTGCTCCCGGCGGCTAAACTTGTGCCGCTCGAATCGATCAACCACATTCTCTTGCCCGATGAGCCGGCCTGGAAGCACTTCCTCGCTGAGTTCCACACCTTCTTAAGAGCGCGCGCCAATAGGCAAGTCGTGTGAGCTTCATTCCAGGCTCTATCGGATTCAGCGAGCGGCTACCAGGAGCCCCGAGGGCGTGCGCTGATCTCCGGCCAAGACAGCGAGCGACTCGGCAACTGAGGACCTGAAGAAGGCGGAGTCTTCTTGATCGAGTTCGATGAACGCGAGGGCAGCGAGCTTCTTCGAGATCGTTCCGGCGTCGCGAAGGATGACGACGGCGCGGCCAAGCAGGAGCCGAGACACGATCGTGTCGACTCTCAGGACCACGTCGGAGAGCGCGGTGTCGAACGCCTCTTCATCGTCATCATCGAGCGCGCTGACCGCACGTTCGATCGCGGGCGTCCAGATGGCCGGAAGGGGAACCTGAAGCGACAGGTCCAGTTCGGGTAGATCGACAAGCTCACCGAAGAGATTGTCGAACTCGTCCTTGGTGGTATCGGCCAGCTCGCAGAGCGAATCTCGGTAGACCTCAATGGGCATGATCCGCACATCGAGGTACTCGACCGGACCGTGACAGCACCGTTTGGCCTTGTTGCCACTCCCGCACGGGCACGGCGCATTGCGTCTGACCTTGGCCATGACACCTCCTCAGAGGCCATTGTCACCTCGCGATGTGCCTCGAGGGTGGACCACCGCTGACCAGGAAGAAGGTCCACCGGTCGTTGGTTCGGACCGGACATGATCCGGCTGTGTCCCAACCCAACGAACCAGTGGAGGTTCCATGCTTGCACTCGATCCGACAGTCGTCGATGCCATCTGGGCGTCTTTTGCCGCCTACCTGCCCGAACGTGGCGAAACCGAGCATCCCTTGGGCTGCCACCGGCCCCGGCTCTGTGACCGGGACTGCTTCGAGGCCATCTTGTTCCGTTTGGTCACCGGGTGTAGTTGGGACGTGGTCGGGCGCCTCGGCAAAGGGAGCGAGACCACCCTGCGGCGCCGACGTGACGAGTGGGTGGCGGCCGGCGCGTTCGCGCACCTGGTCGAAGAGGCCATCGCTGCCTTCGACAAGGTGATCGGGTTGGACCTCTCCGAGGTGTCGGTCGATGGGTCACTGCACAAGGCGCCCATGGGTGGGGAGGGAACCGGACCCAATCCGACCGACCGCGGCAAGGCCGGGTGGAAATGGTCGGTGGCCACCGACGCCAACGGGGTGCCGATTGGTTGGGTCACCGAGGGAGCCAACCGCAACGACTCCATCTTGCTCGCACCGACTCTCGACGATGTCGCCAAGCGTGGCCTCCTGGTCGACATCGAGACACTGTGGCTCGATCGAGGCTATGACTCCGAACTCACCCGCACCCGACTCGTCGAACGCGGCATCGACGATGCAGTGATCGCCAAGAAGCGCAAGCGAGGCTCAGCCAAGGGAACCAAGCATCAGCCCATGGGACTGCGCTGGCCCGTCGAGCGCACCAACAGCTGGCTCTCGAACTTCGGTCAGCTGCGGCGAAATACCGACCGATTCACCACTCACAGACTGGCCCAGTTCGCCCTGGCCGTGGCCCTCATCATCACGGTCAAGCTGGTCAAATGGTCCAAACGCTGGGACTCACTGGCGGTCGCCTAATGGCGCGCGCTCTAAGTGCATCTCAGCTCCCACCGCAGGCCTAGCCCAGAGCTAGGCGCCACTGGATCTTGGGCTACCGGGACCTAGCTCATAAGTGCCGCCAGGTGGCGCCCCCAGCCCGGCGTTATACATGTGATCCGTAGGTCTTGGGCTGACTCCTATGGAAGCACACTCACTGGGCGTCGGCGACTCCTTCGATGAGGCCGTCGAATAGCTGACTGCGGTCGCTCTGACCGCGCTCATCGGCGTGCTTGCGCTGGCGCTTCAAGATGGTGACGAACTGAGGGCCGGTCTCGAAGAACCCACAGCGCTCACACACGCTCTCGAAGGCGCAGCCGAGCAGAGCGGGCCTCGTGCAGTGACCATTGGCGAGCAATCGGCGATGGTCGCTGACCGGCGGCACGGTGCTTGAAGCGGCCGCTCGAGACTGGGGTGGCGCCGGAGAGTCCGTAGTACTGGGCCTCGACCGCTTCAGTCACCTTGAAGTACGCGTCGGCGACGGTTGTCATCGGCCATCAGAATTTCCCCACAGGCGGCCATGTAATTTCCCGCGGACGGCCACGAGAAGTCCCCAGGGACGGCCATAAGAATTCCCAGGGACGGCCACGAGAACTCCCCGCGGACGGCCACGTTGTGGGTCGGGTTCAGTCGTCGAAAGGCTTCACCCCCTTGCCCGAGGTGGCGTCGGCCAGACGCCCGATTCCCCTTCGGTGACGATCACGTGGGCATGGTGAAGGAGCCGGTCCACGAGCGCTGAGGCGATCGTCTTGTCCATCAGCTGGTCCAGTCCCGAAGGGTGGAGGTTGGAGGAGATGGCCACCGAGCGCTTCTCGTACGCGGCGTCGACGAGGCGGTACAGGCCCTCGGCGGCATCGGCCGAGACCGGCAGAAGTCCGATGTCGTCGAGTTTGAGAATGTCAACTCGAATTGGCCCCACCGTGACGATCTGATTTGGCCCCACCTGAAAGTCCAGGCCGGGTCCCCGTGCTGAAGGTGCACCCTGGGATGTCTGGAGGCTCAGGGAGTATCTGAGAGCCCCGCGTATTGTGCGGGCGTGGCGCCCCAACCCGTTTTTCAGCTCCGTATCCGTCTCGAAGGCATCGATCCACCGGTGTGGCGGCGAGTCCTCGTCCCCGGTGGGGCGAAGCTGTCGAGGCTCCACGACATCTTCCAGGCCGCGATGGGCTGGACGAACTCGCACCTACACAGCTTCACCATCGACGGCGCGCTCTATGGGATGCAGGTCGAGGACTATCCCGACGAAGAACTCGACGAGACGGAGCACACGGTCTTCGTGGCGCTGCGCGGCAACCTGCGGCGCTTCGTTTATGAATACGACTTCGGCGACTCGTGGACACATGAGGTGGTCGTCGAAGACGTGACCTGGTCTCCCTATGTGCTCAAGCACGGGGTATGCCTCGACGGCGGTGGGGCGTGTCCTCCCGAAGACGTGGGCGGGACCGGCGGCTATGAGGAGTTCCTCGAGGCCCTGGCCGATCCGCTGCACGAAGAGCACGACAACTATCTCGTCTGGGTGGGCCACAAGTTCGACCCCTCGGTGTTCAACGTGGCGGCGGCCAACGCCGCCCTCCAGCGCGTCCGCTGATCAGCTCTTTGCTTTGCGCGTCGTGCGCAGGCGGAAGCTCTCGGTCCCCGTCTCGATGATGTGGGCCCGGAACGTCATGCGATCGACGATGGCGGCGACGAGTCGCGGATCGGTGATGACCTGGCCCCACTCGCTGAACGGGAGGTTCGAGGCCACGGCAACGGAGGACTTCTCCTCGCGCTCGGTCAGGATCTGGAAGAACAGCTCGGCGCCGCGGGTGTCGAGCTGGACGTAGCCCAGCTCGTCGAGCAACAACAGGTCGAGACGCCCATAGCGAGCGACCAGGCGTGAGAGCCGACGTTCGTCGGCTGCCTCGACCAACTCGTTGACCAGACCCGCACACGTTGCGTAGCGGACGGCGCGACCCTGTTCGCATGCCGCCATGCCCATCCCGATGAGCAGATGGGACTTGCCGGTCCCGGAGTCACCGAGCAGGACCACGGGCTCTCCCTTGTCCAAGTAGGCGCCCGACGCCAAGGTGGAGATGGTCGCCGCATCGATAGGGTTGGCTGACACGTCGAAGTCGGCTAATCGCTTGAGGCGCGGGAAGCGGGCCTCGTGGATGCGCCGGACGCGACGACGCTCGGCCCGGTCATCGACCTCGGAGGCCAGCACGTCGGCCAGGTAGGCCAGGTGCGTGGACCTCGAACGCTCGGCGACCTCGGCCAGCCGTTGGGCCTCTGCGCGCACCGTCGGCAGGTGCAGCTCCCGACTGGCCGCGCCGATCGAGGCGATTGCTGCGGTCTGGGTCATCTTGGTCATCCGCTCTTCTCCAATAGGTCGTCGTAGTGCTCGAGTGAAGGGGTGGGCCGGTCGAATCGGGCGAGGTCAGGAAGCGGCGCCGCAGGGCCACGCTGGCCCTCTGTCGCCCGCCTGGCTTCGACGACCACGACGTCGGGATCGAGGGACCCGACAGCGAGCGCCCCTTCGATGCCGGCGACCACGGCCTCGTAGGGCAGGACGCGATGGGCCAGCAAAATGCCGATGAGCGCCCTGGTGCCCTCCTTGTCGCCCAGGCGACGCCGCGCCGTCTCGAAGAAGCGGTCGTGGGCCGCGCTGAATCGCCCCGAGGCCCGAGCCTGGTGCAGCGCGGTCGATCCGCTGAGCGCCCCGAGCTTGAAGGCGAGAGTCTCGAGGTAATGATCGAGGTCGAGGGTCTCGACCCCCTTGCCGACGGCCCGAGCGTGAACGGCCACCACCGCAGCGCCATCGAGAGCCTCGATGCTCTCGGCCCCCAGACGGACGCTGATGCGCATGCCGGCATAGCGGACAGGGACCGAATAGAAGCACTGGCGCACGCAGATGCGGCTCTTGGCGTCGACACGGGGACGCAGCAGCTGGCCGGCATCGAAGGGCTCGGCTGGGAGCGCCCGCAGATGGGGGTGTTCGAGAGCGAAGTGCTCGGCCACGCTGAGTCGTCTGGTGTCGATGCGCCGCAGGTCGTCGAGACGGTCGCCCTCGGCGACCAACTCATTCAACTCGGCCAGTGAGGACACCCGTGGCACTGGCACCATGTGACGGCGGCGGAACCGGCCGATCTCACCTTCGACCCCGCCCTTCTCATGGGCCCCGTCCTTGCCGGGACGGCAGTAGAAGGACTCGAAGAGATAGTGGCTGCGCAGCGCGACGAAACGTTCCGTCTCGGAGCGGTTGCGCCCCATCAGCACCCGAGCAACAGCCGGCTTGAGGTTGTCGTAGCGGACGCGCTCGGGCGTGCCGTCGAAGTAGGCAAAGGCGCGGTCGTGCCCGTCGATGAAGGCCTCCTGGGCCTGGTTGGCATAGACGCGGTGAAAGCCCTTGCCCGACGCGGAGAGCCGCATGACGTACATCCACGCCGAAGTCAACTGGCCGCAGAGAAAGAAGCTGACCGAACCAAAGTCGACTTCGGACTCGTAGCCGAGCGGGTGCGTCTGGGGGACCATCACCTCGGCCGCGATGATCGGTCGGCGACCCTTGGCCACCGCGACGTAGGCGCGCACCGTGGACTCGGAGACCTCGGCTTCGTGCTCGTCGACCAGGCGCTGCCACACCCTCCGGGCGGTGTGACGCTGCTTCTTGGGAACCTCGAGATCGTCCGCCAGCCACCCGTCGATGATCGGCTTCCAGGGCCCGAGAGCCGGAGCGGGGCGCTCAGGTTGCTTACGCGGCGGCGGAATGGGTGAGTCCAGCGCCTCGCGGACCGTCCGCCGGTGCACCCCGAAGCGCTCCGACAGCGCCCGGATCGACAGCTCGTCGCGCTCGTGGGACTTTCGGATCTGCTCGTAGAGCTCCACCTTCGACCGTTTCGTCATGGACCCAAGGGTCCCCGCCGCCTGCTTTCTGCAGGTGGACCCCTTCCTGACTAATCCCGCCCAGGTGGGGCCAAATCAGATCGTCACGGTGGGGCCAAATCAGGTCATCACACTC
>CAWECP010000013.1:0-416011 GCA_963807675.1 uncultured Acidimicrobiaceae bacterium
AAGAGAAATGCAAGACGTCTTCGTGCCTATGCCAGCGGCGCGGCCACCACGTTCGAAGCAGCCCCCGAAAAGCACGCCCGAGGCGGTCGGTCCGCTCGGCATTGCGAGGGGATGGGGTCAAGTTGTCAGGCGATTACCGTCGAGCAGCTGAGAGTGTCATGCCTGGTCGCCAGGAGCTTCCCCGACCCGCGTAACCGACCTTCCTAAGCTGGGTGGCATGGCGACTGGGCCTGCCCCGGTTTGACGGACATCCACCATCAGGGGCGAAGCCCCGGAAAGGATGCCCATAATGGAGACCATGGAGCGGAAGAAGCCCCGTCCCCGTCGGTCGTTCACCCCGGAGTTCAAGGCTGAGATCGTCGAGCGCTGCCGAGCCGGCGACCGCACGATCGGCCAGGTGGCCCGGGACTTCGACCTGACGGAGACGGCGGTGCGGGCCTGGGTGAACCAGGCCGAGATCGACGCCGGCGAGCGGGACGGCCTGACCACCGAGGAGCGCGAGGAGCTGGCCCAGCTGCGCCGGGAGAACCGCCAGCTGCGCGAGGACGTCGAGATCTTGAAGCGGGCAACGGCTTTCTTCGCAAAGGAGACCCGGTGAAGATGGACCCCTTCATCGAGGCGGAGGAAGCTGCAGGTCACAGCGTGCAGCGCTGCTGTGAGCTGTTCGAGGTCTCCCGGGCCGCCTACTACGAGCGCAAGAAGGCCGTCCCCTCGGCCCGGGAGGTCACCGACGCCGAGCTGACCGAGAAGATCACGGCCGTCCACACCGAGTCCAAGGGCACCTACGGGTACCCGCGGGTGCACAAGGAGCTGCGCCAACGAGGGGGTCGAGGTGCGGCAAGCGCCGGGTGCGCCGGCTCATGCGCCAGGCGGGCCTGGAGGGCCGGTGCAAGAAGCGCTGGCGCAAGACCACCGTCGCCGACCCCGCCGCCGAGGCGGCCAAGGACCTGATCCAGCGGCACTTCGGGCCCGTGCGCCGAGATCGACCGGCGCTACGTCGGCGACATCACCTACATCATGACCTGGGAGGGCTGGGCCTATCTGGCCACGGTCATCGACCTGGCCAGCCGCCGGGTCGTCGGCTGGGCGCTGGCCGACCACATGCGCACCGAGCTGGTCGAAGACGCGCTCGCAGATGGCCTTCGCCACCCGCCGGCCGGACGAGGGAGTGATCTTCCACTCGGACCGGGGCTGTCAGTACACGAGCGGGGACTACGCCGATCTGGCCCGGGCCAACGGCGTGGTGCTGTCGGTCGGATGCGCAAGGGCGAATGCTGGGACAACGCCGTGGCGGAGAGCGTTTTTCGCCACCATCAAGCGAGAGCTCATCGACACCCGGGCATGGCCGACGCGCGAGGGACTGCGCCGTGCCGTCTTCGACTACATCGAGGGCTGGTACAACATCCGGCGGCTGCACAGCTCGCTCGGCTACCTGCAGCCCCGCCGAATAGGAAGCACATCCACCACAACGCCGACCGTCAGGCGGCATGATCAACACAAGCAAGTTGTCCGTCGAACCGGGTCAAGTCCAGGCCCCTAGCGACATGGAGGACGATGACCCGGTCGATGGTGAGATCGTACAGAGCCGCTCCGGAGGCACATTGGCGCCCGGAGGGGAGCCTCCGACATCCGGCAGCGGAGCCACTCTCAACGTCACCCTTGGCATTTCCGCCACGTACGCGAGCCAACTACCGCCAGCCGCAGACGTCGAACGCCTCGAGCGCGTCTCGCCAGGAACGTTGGATCGGCTGATTCGACTGCAGGAGAGGGTCGCCGATCAAGCTGAGAAGGAGCAGCAACACCGACACCACCTTGAGGCCAGAGACGCTGATCGCAGTGATCGAGGTCAAGGTATGCAGGATTGGCCTTCCTCGTCGGACTGGGCGCCACGCTCGCACTCGCACTTACTGGCAACGAAGGCGCCGCCGAAGTTGTTGGTGGTTCAACTCTGCTGGGGACGGTCGTTGTGTTCGTAACCGGGCGCGTACTCGGTAGTTCGAGCGACGAATCCGAAGGTGCCCAGTAAACGGGGGATCCGGCCAGGCATTTTGTCCTTCACGCTGACCCTCCGAAGATCGCAGCGGACACGTTCTCGGCTGCCTGGGTCTGCATACCCTCGAGGACGTGGCTGTAGATGTTCAGCGTGATGTTGGTCGTGGTGTGACCTAGATGGTCGGCGACGACCTTCGGGTGGACGCCGGCGCGCAGGGCGAGGCTCGCCCAAGTGTGACGGAGATCGTGAAGCCTGAGCCGGGGGAGCGGATCGGCTGCGTGGTCCTTGTTGAACCGTGCGAGTTTGCGGTCGAACTCCCGCGAGAAACGATCGGGGTGGTACGCCTCGCCGGTTGCATGGCAAAACAGGCGGTTGCCGTCGTAGGCCGGACCGATCAGAAGTCGGTCCTCGGCCTGCCGCTTCCACTGCTGACGAAGGACGGCGACCGTGCCGGCGTCGAGCTCGATCACCCGGGCCCGACCCGTCTTGGTCGACCCCATCGTCGCCTCATGGCCTACCACGATGAGCGCTCGGCGAATGGAGATCCGGCCGCATCGAGGTCGACGTCGTCCCAGCAGAGCCCGAGTGCCTCACCGCGCCGCATACCGGTGGTGGCCAAGAAGTAGAAGGCCGGGCCGTACCGGTCGTCTGAGGTCCACTCGAGGAACCGCGCCAGCTGTGGGCCAGACCACGTCACCATGGGCGGCGCGGCCTCGGCCGCCTCCCGTGCCCGCGGGGGGTGGCGCGCTGCGCTGGGTTGACCGTCAAGAGGTTTTCGAGCACCGCGTCGCCGAGCGCCCGGCCGATGATCGTGTGGATATACCGCACGGTTCGGGGGGCCAGTCCTTCGCCCACCCGGTGGCCCTTATGCCCCTCGCTGCCCAGCGTGCGGTACAGCGTGTTCAGGTCACTGGGGGTGATCTTCTGCAGGTGAATCGAGCCGAGCCGCGGGAGAACGTGGGTGCGGAGGTTCCGGGCGTAGCTGTGGCGCGTCGACTCCCGGACGCTCAAGCTGGGGAGCCAGCGCTTCTCGACCCATTCGGAGAGCGTCAACTTGTCGGGCTGGACGTAGGAGCCGCGCTGAGCATCTCCGAGCAGCCGGGTCATCTCGTCGCTGGCCGCGCCCTTCTTGAGCCACGATCCGTGCCAGACGCGCCGACGACGGCTGGCCGGAGGGCCGAGAGCGGCCCCGCACTTCTCGCACGAGAGCAGCTCGGCCGCCTCTCGCACATGGTCTGCGTATTCAGCGATGGACCACTGGCCATCGACTGGTCGCCAGAGCAGATCGTTAGAACTGAGACCGGCGACAACGTCAACGAACCGGGTGGGCAGGCCTTCGATCGCCGAGATGGCTGCGGCATCGCTCCACTCCTCGCCGTTGAACCCACACTCGTCACACCGTTCAAAATCCACAACACCATCGATTCTGCCCGCTGTCTCCCAGTCCGGGTATCGCAGGCGTTCCTCGACCTGTCCGAGATGCGCCGGAGTGTCCCACCGTCCCGGGTGAACGGGGACTGTCTGCATCTCAGCTCGACTGCACAGCGGCGCCAAACATCTCCAGGCAAGCCTCAAGACCCTCTATCTCGATGTCCTCGCGGCGCCGTAACGCCCAGGTAGGGCGGTCCAGTTTCAGATCAATAATCCGATCTGGCTTGTCCCGTCGAAGCATCAGTCGGTCACCATTCTCTGTGTACCCCAAGGAGCGTGACGTTGCCAACGACGCAAGATTGTCGTGAAACGCTCCGCTCATTGCTTCCATCGCCCCGAGGCCTTCAAAAGCCAAGTGCAGGATGGCAGCTCGCATCTCCTTCCCGAGACCGTGACCCTGGTGCCGGCGACCCAGCCAGGAACCGGTCTCGACCGTCCGTATGCGGGCGAAGTTCTTGGCCATTAAGCCCTGTACTCCGACGGGAGAACCATCGACGAAAACTGCCCCGGTGAAGTGCCAGTTCTCCGAGCTCCAGTTGGCCCGTGCCGACCACCAAAACTTAAGTGACTCACGGTGGCGCCGTGGCGGTGGGGTATCGGTCCACGGGATGGTGAAGGGCATGGCGGACGGCTCATGGACCCCGAGGTCAGCAAGCTCGTTCAGGCGATACAGGTCCCCGTCGGTTGGAAGACGAATCTCAAGACGGGGCGTGCGGACCCGAAGATCGAAGAGCGGCCATTGGGCACCGGGCATCCATCAAGTTTGCCAATAACTACTGTGCCCGCTTTCCAAAGTTTCGCGCCATTGGCATTCCCGGTACCACGGCCATTTCGGCACGCCGAGACCACCGCAGGGCACTGCCCGCGAGTGCCGTACGGCAGCAGGCAACGATGGCAAGCGGGCATTCGAGACGCCCGCTGTCTGAGTCGCGCTTTGGCCTCCTGTCGGTCAGCGACTGGACCGCCCAGATTCCTACGTCACTACCCAGCGGTGAGGTAGTTGTGCACCTCGAAGAAGGTGGTCTCGGGCGGGCCAGGCACGCCAACTTCTTGGGTGATTGGTCCGATCTTTTCCTGCCCGAACTTCTCGAAGGTCTCGCGGTCGCTCCACACGTCCGTGACGCGGATGCCCTCGCTGGTTTTGGTGACCCAGTGGAACATGCAGCCCGCGGCGCCCTTCCCGCCCTTGGTGAAACCCATCTTTTGGATGACCTGGTCGTACTGGTCGGGAGTGGCGCCCCTAAAGTCCAACTGCACCCCGATAGCCATGTTGTCCTCCTTTCGAACCGTGCGTGTCGTCGTTCAGCGAAGCTACACGCTCAGGCACAAGCCAGCTTCGGAAACCACAGATTTCGGATGACTTCGGAACTGTACGGTCGACCTAACCGACCGAGTCGCTGACCGATACCGGGCGGGCGACCTGTGCCTCAGGCACAGCCCCACTTGGTGCTCGATTCCCTACTCCTGGCTGCTCCCACACCCGGCATGAAGAGTTAGCGGGCAGTTCGGGCCGAATCTGATGACTCTGGTGGACGAGGAATCGAAGGACACGCCTCAGCCGCTCGGACTAGCGTTCGTCGTTCGCGTGGCCAACGTCGTCCGGCGATCTCTTCATGGAGAGGACGGCAAGGTGGTTGATGGCAATGACGGGAACTCGCCTGCGTCCGTGGGGAGGACGGATCGGTACTGGGACCGGCTGGCGCTGGCGGCTGTGGGGGACGATCGCAGGCGCCGGACCTTGGAGCGTTCGAGGTTGTTCGATCAAGAAGCCGAGCGCTATGACCGGTACCGACCGAGATACCCCGACATCGTGATCGATGACTTGCTCGGTCCCGAACCGTCCGGCCTCGAGGTGCTCGATGTGGGTTGTGGCACCGGGATCGCTGCAAGGCCGATGGCTGAGCGGGGCGCCAAGGTGCTCGGGGTGGAACTCGCGCCACGAATGGCGGAGATCGCCCACCGCCATGGAATCGACGTGGAGATCGGCCCCTTCGAGGACTGGGATAATGCTGGTCGCAGTTTCGATCGAGTGACTTCCGCCCAGGCGTGGCACTGGCTGGACATGTCCGCCGCCACGGCCAAAGCGGCGTCGATCCTGCGACCGAACGGCAGCCTTGGCTTGATTTGGAACGGGGGCGCTCATCCCGACGATCTCGCCGACGCGCTCGAGGACGTGTATTCGACGGTGGTGCCGAGCGGCACTCATCGTCTCTTCCGCGGCTATGCCGCCAACCGGTCGACAGATGTCAGGGCCGGACTGACGGGCGTCGTCGACGCCATCACAGCGGCTCCTGATTTCGGTGCCGTCACTGAACGGTGGTTTCCGTGGACGCGGCAGTACCAGAGGGATGAGTGGCTCGACCTGCTGCTGACATACAGCGAATACGCCGCCCTCAAGCCGAACCTTCGACACCGTCTATTCGACGCCGTGGCGACGACGATCGACGACCATGGAGGATCGTTCCTCATGAACTTCGAAACGGTTTTGATCACCGCGAAGCGGCTCGGCTGACCGTTACTCGCTGGTGACCGCCCTGGAGCCGTTCCTCGAATCGGGAGGGATCGCCGAAGCCTTCGTGGCTGATCCTGGTAGTTCGGGTGAAATCGCAGTAAGCGGTTCTGAAGCGCGTCGTCGACCTGCCTCGGTGGTTCACGCTCTCGGTCTTCGCTTCTGTTCCTCGCACTGCCTAACGTGTGATCGCCTGGCTCGGGCACCAGTGAGAACATTCTCGCCACGCTGGGCCATGTCGCTCGTCAGCCCCGTGCGGCGAACACCTGCCATCGTCCGGGGACACCCTTCAACTCGAATTCCCCCCGATCGCTGAACTCGAGTCCCGAACCCGCCACCAAGTCCGTTACGGTCCTCGAGACGAGGACTTCGCCTGGCTTGGCGAGTGCCTCGATCCTGGCCGCAATGTTGACCCCGAGTCCAGCGATGTCGTCTCCTCGTAGCTCGACTTCGCCGGTGTGAATACCTGCCCGGACCTCGATGCCGAGATTCTGAGCGGCTTCACCGATCGCCCTGGCGCAGCGAACGGACCGAGCTGGCCCCTCGAAAGTGGCAAGGACCCCGTCACCTGTCGTTTTGACCAGTCGACCACCATGTCGGGCGACCTGCCGCTCGGTCAGGGCGTCGTGCCTGTCGAGGAGAAGTCTCCACGCTCTATCGCCGATCGCGGCCGCGTGGCGAGTCGAATCGACGATGTCGGTGAAGAGAACGCTGGCCAGCACCCGGTCAGGTTCCGATGCCGAGCGCGCGCCCGTCAGGAATTCTTCGACCTCATCGACAATCTCATCTGGGTTCTCGGTCCACCAGAAATGATCGCTGCCAGGAACCTCCACCAGGCGGGCTCCCTTGATCCGTTCGCATACGTACCGCCCGTGCTCGAGTGAGACCATTCGATCACCTATTCGGTGCACCACCAGTGTCGGTGCGAACACCAACGGAAGCGCCGCCCGCACGTCGATTTCGATGTACGAACTCAAGAGCGCCACGGCTGCCCCGGGGCTCGCGCCCATCCGCTGCAGGCGCCCGAAGGCCTCCCGGGGTCCGGGGTCGTGCGCCACGCTTGGCGCCCAAGCACTGAGCCCGACGCCGGTACCCCAACGAGGCTCAAGGTGTTGGGCGAACGCATACAACTGACTGGTCGGTACGCCGAGCGGATAGTCGGGACACGCCGTCAGGCGGGCGTAGCTACCCATCAGCACCAATGCCCGTGTCCGCTCGGGGTGGGTAGCCGCGAACAAAATCGCCATGGGGCCACCTTCCGACACCCCAAGAATGGCCGCTTGCTGCGAGCCTGCGGCGTTCATTACCGCCTCAATATCAAGCATGCGACGGTCGGTATCGGGCAATCGCTCGGTTCGATCGGACATTCCGGTGCCACGCTTGTCGAACATGATCACCCGGGAGAACGAGCCGAGTCGACGAAGCGCGTAGCTCATCGCGTCGTCCTCCCACCCCAGCTCCACGTGCGAGATGAAGCCTGGGATCACAACGAGATCGAACTCTCCGTTGCCGAAGACCTGGTAGGCGATGTGGACGCCGTCGTCGGCCTTGGCGTATTGGGTCTGAGGCACCCGTTCCACAATGCCCATTTGATCAGGGCTCTGGGCCGGGTGCGAGAGGCGTGGACACGAAGGGTCGGCAGGATTGGGCGTTTCAGGTGCTTCGAGGTGCAGATTCGTTATGGCGGAAGCACAGTTGGGAAGCACGCAGTTGAAATCTTTATGCTGTTTGAGGGCGCTGTGAGAGCAATCGCACCCAGGCGACCTCCGGCCGCCTACTTTCCCAGGTCCCGCGGCTGGAGTCGCCGGTCGGGTTTTGCACTACGAGGCCCTCCGACACGACAGGTCAGGCGGTGATTCAGCCCTTGCTGGCGCTGATGTCGAAGGGTCGGATTCCAGGCCGCGTGCAATGAACGTGCAATAGCGACCCCACAGAGGCATTCGAAATTGCGACGACGTTGGCTGTCTGCATCGGGCGGACATGATCAGCCGGACGGCAATCAACGCTGAGGTAACTGCCGGGTCAACTGTCCACCTTTACCAGCTCCACTTGGCCAACCGCATTCGTCGGACTGCCGGAACGTGAAGCCGGAACCTCTTGACCCCGGCTTCGCAGAGGGCTTCTCATGACCTCGCAACGAGGTTCAATTGTCTGGAGGTCAGCGGAGTCGCCCGGTGGTGTCTCGTGTCGTGCCACGTCAGAACGCACACGGTGGCAGAAGCGCCGGGCTAGCTCTTTTGACACAGGATCTGAGCTTTGTCGCTGGCGCTACTGCCTGCCAAGGTGGTGACCTCGCTGAACTGCTCGGCCGTGGCACCCGCGGCCACCGCCAGCTGTGTGGGGCCGAATTCGCCGAGCTGCGTCGAGCCATTCAGCACGAGAACTTCGCAGGTGACGAGCTGAGGCTGACTCGTCTTGTTCGTCAGCTGCCACTTCACCATGTCCGACAATTGGCTCGTTGTGCTCACAGAAACAACGCCGGTGCTTACGGCCGGAGCGCTGTTCGAGGCCGTCGACCCCCCCGGAGCCGCTCGGCGACGCCTTCGAGCAGCCTGCGCACACGCACAGCACCACGAGGACAAGGGCCACTCGGCCGGTGCGCACGACAGGGAGCGTAATCAGCTCGATCGCCAGCGCTCAAACGCGCCACGACGCTCGGGTGAACGGGGCTGCTCAGCGTGATGGCCGTTGGCCTGGTACTTCGAGGTTGTCGACGCGAAGCGTCATTGTGAGCTGTTGAGCGATGCCGCGCGATGGGCTACGACTTCGCGACGCTGCCGCTCCTGACTGCGTACCGCTGAGCAGACGATGGCAACCATGGTCAGAGGACATGGTCTCAAGGTGACCCTCCCGATACCAAGCGCCACGGCTTGGCCCGTGGGTCAGGCGGGTGGCCACTCGGTCCGCCCCGTGCCGGAGTGGTGTTCCTGCATCAGTCGTGCAATAACTTCGGACTGGATTGGCGCACCAATCCCGATAGGAAGCGGAGCGAAGCCCTGCTCTGCGCATACCCTTACGACACCGGACCTGCCAGCGTCCGAGACCGAACCTGAAGCCCTCGGGTGATGAGGTCCCTTGGTTCACCACACGCCTTCCCGTGCTCGCGAGTCCGCGACAACGCGCTGGCCGGCAGGCGGATCTCGATCATGCTCTCCCGAGGGATGCCTTGCAGTGTGAGGCCCGCGCCGAGCCGCGTCGACCCACATGTAGAAGACAAATGCAGGTCAGGGGCGTCCGCCCACAGTACCGCGCCTCGAAATGGAGCACCGAGGTGGGCCAACCCTTCAAACTCAGCGCGGACGTTTTTTCTGCGGGCCGGCGGCGCTTTGCGGACGACACAACGAGCTTCGCGATTTGGCCCCGCTTCGTTCGCGAAACTGACACCGGCGACCAGGCGCGGGCCGCAGCAAGTGCGGATGCCGGCCACCTTCGCTATGGTCGCCTTCTGTAGAGGGGTGCCTCGCTGAAGGCAGGAGACGTGCAGAGACAACATCACCCTGTTGTGAGAAGCAGCGCGGTTGGTCGCTGGGCCGTGGTCTGTCCCGAGTGCCAGCGAGGCCAGGAGGCCGTTCCGATCGGGATTGGGATGCCGCTGGAATCCAAACAGGTCGCAGAGCTCCTCCGGGCGAACCATGCCGGCGTCGGCCGGCCGCGCACTCAGGTCCCGAGGAACCTGGCCAGCGCGTAGAGGCGCCAGGCCTCTTGCGAGGCCCCCAACGATGTCAGGCCTGAGCTGTGCGGCCTCACCTCGTACCCGAGCCGTCACGTCGTGAGGCGGGGCCGTTTCGCGTAAAGACCCGCGGAAAGAAACCTGGTCTTCACGCTCCACACAGCTGGTGTTCAGAAGCGCGACTTACGGTGCTCTCGCACGGCCGACGTCCCCGCCTCCCATCCCCCCCGGGGGGACGGGGCCGGCCGTGGCCGGGAACCGAGGGCTGCGGTCGAACAGGCACCGAGGCGAACGTGATGGCTGCATGCAGGTGCTGTATTGCAGAGTCCGCACCTGCCGACCCCGGGGGTGGCCTATCGTCCCAGGTCTAGAGGTCGGAACTGCCATTCGGGTCGACGCGACCTCGTGGCCTAAAAGCCCGTGGCCGCAATAATCGCTCCGTTGAGGTGTGTACCCGACATGCCTCCATCGTTGGGTGCATCACCGAAGTGGTCCACGGTCCCATTCGCCGACGTGATCCAGTAACCACTTCCGTCCGAGGTGGTGAAGATCGACGTGGCCGGATTCAGTCCTCCGAATGCGCCTTCGGCGCCGCCGAAGTTTCCAGCATCGCCGTAAGAAGCGACGAGACCATTGGCGAAGAGGATCCAATAGCCGCCTCCGTCGGGTGTACGAACGGCCGAAGTGACCGGCACGTTCTGGGGCCCAGGTTCCCCGTAGTTGGGGGCATCTCCGAACGGATACACGTCGCCGGTCGCCGTCACCAACCAGTATCCGTTGCCAGAAGCGTCAGGCATTACCGCGACCCCTGCTCCCGAACAGCCGCCAATGCCCGGGCACGAGCCCTCAAACTTGGCGTCACCGAATGCGAACACGCCACCGTCGGAGGCCACCATGAAGTAGCCACCGTCGTCGGCAGTTGGCACCATGCCAACGACGGGGGCGTTGAGGCTATTCGGCAGGCCCGAGCCAGCCGGATTGAGCCCGAGCCCGGGAATGGAACCGTAGAACTGAGTATCGCCGAAGCTGAAGACTCCACCGTCGGAGGCGTCGAGCCAGTAGCCCCCCTCGTCTTGGGTCGGGACGATGCCGACGACGGGTCTTTGCAGGACGGTGCCGCCCATCGAACCGTAGAACTGGGCCGAGCCGAAGCTGAAGATCCCGCCATCCGACCCCACCAGCCAATAACCATGTGTCGGGGTCGGATTGGTTGCTTGGCCGTCCACCGTGAGGTTGGAGTACTCCAACGACGTACCTGGCGTCAGGTGACCGACGAAAAAGCCGGTCTGGCCAGAGAAGGGCGCATTGGAAGGCAGTGTTGCTTGGCCGCCCCACGTCGGGTCGCCCCACGTCGGCTGCGCGCCGCTGGTCCAGACGACGAACTGCACGAGGTCACCTGTGATCTGAGCGCACATGTTGAGCGGCCATGTCGCTGAAGAAGACGGAAGGCCACTGACGGTAGACGTGCCGAACTCGGTGAACGCTGGGTAGTCAGCCGTGTTCCACGTATCGAAGTCGAACTGGTTCCTCGGGCTTCCGCCGCTGCTGAACACGTTCTCGGTGACGGTAACTGCCTGGTTGCCGCCGTCCGCGATGCGCATTGCGATGCCCGGCTGGTCGAGGTCCTGGCCGCCACTGAATGTTGCGCACGCGGACGTGTTCGATTCGATGCTCCCAGAGGACGCCCAAAACAACTCTCGGTCGTTCGCTCCCGACGTTGACGGCGCAGTCACGGTCACCGTGCCGTTCAAGTACGAGTAGGTGTAGGCCGTGCCGTCGGCCGTCACCTGGAACCGAGGTGCGAGAGCGGTCGCTGAACCTGCCGGCTGGCATACCAACAGGACGCCGCACAGACAGAACAGGAGAACGATGAGTCGATATGACTTCACTCCGTCATCCACCTGCGTTGGCACGAAGTCAGGTCCTGGAGGAAACCAATACCAGTTGAACCAGGCCTGCGAAGTCCCCCAAGAGCCAACGCTCGATTCCTGGGCAAGGACGCTTCTACCGCCTGTGCGAAGTCCATCGGTCTCAGTTGCTCCCACGTTCCGCCTAGACCAAAGGTGGCTTGCCGTTTCCAATGTTTGAAACAGCCTACAGCCACAGGATTGATGTGACTGGACATGAGATTCCATGTAGATCGACCCGTGGGGCCTCGCCGCAAGATCAGGAGCAGGATTTCACTTGCCTGTTGAAAGATCCCATTTGTCGTGCCGGATCACGGAGCCCAGAGGCGGAAGTCCCTCGGTGCGAGCATCATCCTGATCTGCTTCACTCACGCTCGGATCGAGGCGTCTATTAGCGGTCGAGACAACGTCAGCTCGTGCTCTATGTGGACTCGGTCGGCCGACACCTCAATGAGTCACTGAGCGGCCGAGACGGATTGGCGTCGCACCGATGTCGATCAGGTGTTACCCGTGACCCCCGTGTCTCCGCTGCCACCGGTGTTCCCAGAGGTCGTCGTGGTCGTTGGCGGCAACGTCGTCGTGGTCGCGGTGGTCGTTGGCGGCACCGTGGTCGGTGGTGGCACCGTGGGGGTTGTCGTCGTACGGGTTATCGTCGTACGGGTTGTCGTCGTGCGGGTCGTAGTGGTCGTTGGCGTGGTCACCGGCACCGTCGTCGTGGGCGCTGCATCAAGAATCGGCGTCAACGGAGCTGGAGCTGAACTGGCCGTTGTGCCGTGCGTCGTCGTCGCAGCGCTCGTCGTCGGCTGCGTCGAACTCGTCAGCACCTTCAGCAGAGAGCCACTTGACAACGAAACCCCCGGTGCAGTTACAGTCGGAGCGGTCGTCGTAGAGGTGGACGGCACCACGGCCGTCGTCGTGGTGAGCACTTGCGGTATGAACAGCTGGTTCACTGGGGCAGCTGGGTCGGCCAACGTCGGGTCTGACGCGGGGTGCCGTGAGAGAGCCGCAAATATCAACGCCGCCAGCACACATCCAACGAAGGCCAGCGTGATGTTGCGTGCCTTGTGTGGTTTGTCCTCCGGCCACGGATGACCCTCGCGGTAGTTCTTCATGAGGCCGAAAGCGATCGCCGCGAACGGCGATACGACAAGAAGCACGGCCGCGACGACAAGTAAACCCTTCAATCGGTCACCAACCCATCCCAGCGTTTCGGCTCCCGCAAATGCTCTCTCACAACGTCCTCACGTTTCGCCGTCATGTGCATCCGCTGAACTTTGTCGTCGTCGTTGTCAAGGACAAGCGGTGCGACAAATGGGACCACCCGGGACCGGACCGCCGCCCTGAAGGAGGCCACACTTCGACCGTTGGGTCCTGGGTCAACTGGGGGTGCATTACGCCAGTCTGGCGCGCGACCCCGAGGCGCGTTTCGGCTCTCCCTCAGCAGCAACGGTGGACTCCCCGTTCGGAAACCCTCAGGCACCGCTTCAGAGTCCCTGCCTGGGATTTTGGGCGACGCCGGTCCCTTTATCCTGTTGAACGGAGGCGGATGTGCCGCGGGCATCCGAAATGGGGCTCGGGGTGAAGCCCACCCCCGGACACGAAGGTCTTCGTGTCCGGGGCGCCACTTCGAAGGCACCGAGCTCGAGGCGGTCGCCTGCCGCTTGCGCTCCCTCTGGCCCTTCCGTCGGCGTCAAGACCTCTCATCGTTGGCCGGAGGCCAGTGCGGTTCGGAGGGAGGTGTTCGCCAACCACAGGTCGAGGCGTGATCGATCAGAGCCTGGGTGGCGCGAGCGACCATCGGCCGGGTGTCATCCATGCGGTGAACGAGCGTCCAGGTCCAGAGGGGCACCGGGGATCGGACAGGCCGACGCATCAACGTCGGTGGCATCGGCGCCGCGTGACGCTTCGGCGATTCGAGCACCGGCCGGCCCAAGCGCGCCACGTGGTCGAAGAAGGCAGGGCCAGCAATGCCGCCGTCGTCGATGTTTGTCATTGACGCTTGGTTCTCTTCCGCCAAGGCGGAGGCGTAACGGTTCCATGACAACCACGACGCTTCGTCCACATCGATGAGTACCGTGATCCCGGCTGCCGGCACGCTCTCGTGACGAGTCGCCGGATGGGTGCGTGGCATGACGGCTTCGAGTGGCTCGTACCACAAGAGGTGGGCGGCCAAGTTGAGCCGTTCGATCTCGGCCTCCTCAATCCAGGCGATGGCCAAGTCGAGGCTGCCTTCGGCCACCCGCGCCGCTTGGGTGTGTGAAGGGAGGATCCATTCGTCGACGCGGACCCGAGGGTCGTGGAGTGCCGCTGCCTCCGGGGGAAGCCAGCTCACATAACCCAGCCGCAGAGGTAGCTCCCCGCCTCCCTTGCGGGCGCGATCGAACGCGCGTGTAGCGGCGGCCAACACCTCTCGAGCGTCGGTCAGGAACTGGCTGCCGGCGGGCGTCAACTCGACGTGTCGGCGGTCGCGGACGAGGAGCTGGGTCCCAAGCTCACGTTCGAGATTGCTGATCTGCTGAGAGAGCGAAGGTCCCGCAAGGTGAAGGCGCTCTGCGGCGCGACCGAAATGCAGTTCCTCGGCGACGGCGACGAAGTAGTTCAGTTGCCTTAGTTCCACGCGGTCGATGGTACAGCTGGGGTGATAGGCGGGACCTACCACACTTTGATCATAAGTCGTGGACCCGAGACGGCGACAAGCGTTAACTGCAACGCAGGACCTTCGCCTTGCAGAGCGGAGGGTGAAGCTGAACTCCCGAAAGAAGCGATGTCATCCGAAGGCGTTGCGTCGGAGCCACCAAACCACAGAAAGCAAGAGAGAGCCATGAGCACAACCGAAGTAGAGAACGTCACGATGAAGCTCGAAATCCATATCGTCCCCGTGACCGACGTCGACCGAGCCAAGGCGTTCTACGAGCAACTGGGCTGGAGGCTCGATGATGATGTCGCGCCGCTCGACGGGCTGCGCATCGTCCAGTTCACGCCTCCGGGTTCGGGGACCTCGATCACGTTCGGCCTTGGGCTCACAACGGCGGCGCCAGGCTCGACCCAGGGCGCGCTCGATCGTTTCCGACATCGAGGAGGCCCACGACGCTCTCCTCAAGCGTGGCATCGACGTGAGTGACGTGTGGCACGGCCCACCTTTCCCCGTCGAGGCACGCCAACCCGGCCCCGACCCCGAGCGCGCCAGCTACGAGTCGTTCTGCTCCTTCCAGGACCCGGACGGCAATCTCTGGCTCGTTCAGGAGGTCACCACGCGGCTCCCAGGTCGGATCGACCCCACGGAAACTGGGTTCGCGTCCGCGGAAGACCTGCGGAACGCCCTCCAGCGTGCAGAGGCCGCCCATGTCGAGCACGAGAAGCGCACGGGACGGTCGCACCTCATTCACAGGTCGAGCGAAGACGACACCTGGCCCGCCTGGTACGCCTCCTACATGGTGGCGGAGCAGGCCGGGAGCGAGCTGCCGGCGTAACCGATTTCGCGCCCAGCCCCGGCCGCAGCCGGCCCGGTGGTCGGGGCCGGGCGCATCCCTACTCGAATTTACGAACCGCGCGCAGCGGAACCCCAGAGATGGAGAGAAGCAATGCCTTTTGTCACTGTCGGCACCGAGAACGATACCCCGATCGAGATCCATTACGAGGACCACGGGAGTGGTCACCCGATCGTTCTGATCCATGGGTATCCACTGGATGGCAATTCGTGGGAACGCCAGGAGCGAGATCTACTCGCCAATGGATATCGAGTGCTCACCTACGATCGCCGCGGCTTCGGCCGATCGAGTCAGCCGAGCTTCGGGTACGACTACGACACCTTCGCCGGCGATCTGAAGGTGCTGATGGAGCACCTCAATCTGCGCGACGTCGTCCTGGTCGGCTTCTCGATGGGAACCGGAGAAGTCGTCCGCTACCTCGCCACCTACGGTTCGGAGCGTGTGCGGAAGGCCGCCCTCTTCGGCGCCATCCCACCCTTCCTGCTCAAGACCGACGACAACCCCGAGGGCGTGGAGGGCAAGGTCTTCGCCGACATCGAGGCGGCGATCGTCACAGACCGGTATGCCTACTTCGAGAACTTCTTGAACAATTTCTACAACGTCGATGTCCTCGGCGGGACCCGGATCAGCGACCGGGCGTGGCAGGCGAGCTTCAACGTGGCGGCTGGCTGCTCACCTTTGGCAACGTACGCGTGCGTCGACAGCTGGCTGACCGACTTCCGCACGGACCTGCCGAAGATCGACATCCCCGTGCTCGTCTTGCACGGCACCGAGGATCGCATCCTTCCGTTCGAAGCGACCTCAGCGCGACTTCCGGCGCTGATCGCCGACTGCCTGCTTGTCCCGGTCGAGGGCGGTCCGCACAACATCGGGTGGACCTACCCCGAGGAGGTCAACACGGCGCTTCTCACCTTCCTCAGTGAGGCGAGGTAGACCTCGCTCCTTAGATATCTCATCAGGTGGGTGCGCTGCAACGCCCTGCTCTCCAACTCGTGAGATTGGCCGCGGCGCTGGACCAGGACGCATGAACTCGCTGTTCTCTGATCCTCCGCCGATCAGGACCCAGGACACGAGCGGCTTTCCGTCGATCTCCGCCGCTGCTGCTCGAGCGCACTCGGACACAGGTCCGGACATCTCCCCCGGCGGGGTCGTATATTGATGCCGTCCTTCGGGGATCGAAAGGGGGAACCTCGTGAAAGACGCTACGTTCGAACGCCTGGGCGCGGTAAGCGGTCTGTTATTCGTGGTGCTCGCTGTGCTTTCCGGTTTCATCTATCCGCAGCAGCCGCGGGTCGACTCCTCGCCGGCGACGACGTTGGCCTGGGTCACCGATCACAGGGTGGCCCTGCAAACGGGGATGATCTGCGACATTTTCGCGGCCGGAGTGCTGCTCTGGTTCGTCGCCTACTTGCACCGTGTGCTCCGGCGACGGGAAGACGGCACTGAGTCGTTGGCTCCGGTCGTCTTCGGTGCGGGCTTGGGCCTGGCGATCACGACCGCTCTGGCGGCGCTGCCCACGGCCGTACTCGCCTTCATGGTCGCCCAGCCTGGTGGCATAAGCGACCCATCCCTCGTCCGGATGCTGGGTGACCTGAACACGCTGTTCTTCTCGGTTACATCGGTGATGGCCGCTGTCTTCCTGGTGGGGTTGGGACTCGCCATGCTGGGCCGGGAGGTCGCCACCCCATGGATCGGATGGCTGAGCCTCGTCGTCGCGGCCTTCAACGGGCTCGCCGTCTGGATCGGGGTCACCTTCAGCAGCTACCACGGCAAAGGCTGGATGGTCGTGGGCTGGGGCGCTTACATCGGCTTCCTTGTCGTCATGTTGCTCTTGATCGCATCCCTGCTGCGACACGCGCACGCCGCTGACGCGGTCGCCCCGTCGGTTGCCGTGTCATAGAAGGTCGGGCTGTTCAATCGGGTGACGCAGCGTCGGACGGCCTGGTCGCAGCTGCCACCACCGGAGGAGAGATACTTGAGCAGGTCATCCATTCGTTGACGAAAAGAGTCCTGGAGCCGATATGGGCCAACGTGCCGACCAACCGAGGAAGCAGATGGTGGATCTCCTGCAGGGTCGACCCGGGTGGCGCCTCGAACCTCGGACCACGCCTGGAGCGACGCCGCTTTGGTGCTTCGTCGATGGAGGGGTGATCGAGTTCTCGGTGACGGCGGAGAGGGACATGATCCGCCTCTACGTCATGGCGACCGACGAGGAGATCGTCTTCTCCGACGCCGAGCACCTCACGACCTGGCTGCAGACGCACAGGCCCGAGGCCATGCAGGAGGCGCCGATGCGGCCCGACGGCAAGAAGAGGTTACGCAAGCTCTTCGAGTGGAGCTGATCGCGAACGACGCCAAAAGAGGCGAACGTACCCTCTCTCTCAGCGGGTCATGCGCCAGAACGCGGATGGTCCTGACAGCGGGCCCGTCGTGCGCAGGACGGCGCGAACCTTTCGTCCGTCCTGGTCGGCGACGAGCGCTCCGACCGCGACGCCGGCTTTCAGCGGAGCGGCCGGCACGTCGACACCAGCCCGGAAGGGAATGGTCAGCCCAGCCCAACCAATGACCGGCTCCGAGGCCGTCACGACGACGGGCGCTGACGCGCCCCAGGGCTCGACGACCTGGCCGACGACGTGCCCTACCGGCAGAAGCGGGAGCGGTTTCATGGAGGCAATGGCGGCCTGGAGGAGCTGGTCACCTGCATCCACGGCCGAAGTATTCGGGCTCGCACCCAGCTGTCCGAGCACAGCGCCGACCACCGTGACATTCCGACCGGCGACGCTCAGGACCGAGGCAAACAGGTAGCAGCCGCTCGCCGCCGCATCCGATCCTGTCTTGATGCCGACGATACCGTTCTGGCCGAGGTCGAAGTTGAGGTTGTACTCCAGACCGTCCACCGGCAGCGTGGCCTGGCCGAGGTCGACGATCTGGCGGAAACTCCCGATGGCCATGGCCGCCTCACCGAGCCGGACAAGGTCGGCCGGGGAGCTCACCGTGGCCGAATCCAGCCCACTGGGATCAGTGATGTGGGTCGACCGCAAGCCGAGGGAGCCTGCGACCTCATTCATTTTGGTCACGAAGGCAGATGTGCTTCCGGCGTCCCAGTCGGCCAGGAGCGTGGCCATGTCGTTCCCGGAGTCGACGAGCAGTCCCTGGAGAGCCGCGAGTTCCGACAACGTCTCGCCCTGCGTGACCTTTACCTCTGCATCCTGTGCCGCCGTGCCCGTTTGGTACGACGCGAGCGTCTGGGCATCCACGGTGAGATTCGGTCCGGCGCTATCCTCGTCCAACGGGTGGTCACGGAGGACGACGTAGGCCGTCAGGACGTCGGCCAGGCCGGCGATCGGGACGGGCTGAGTGTCGTGCACCCCACCAAAGCTGCCGACACCCTCCACGGCCATGGCCGCCTCACCAGATGCCGGCCAGGGCAGCGTGGGCGCAGCGCCCGGCAAGCTGATCGCGGCGGACACCGACGATCTGAACGCAGGCCCGGGGATGGGACGGAACCACTGGATGCCTGCGCCGGCGGCCAGAAGGAGCAGGCCGAGGATGACCACCGCGACCAGGAACACGCGCCAGAACCGGGCTACCCGTTCCGTCGCGATCGCCTTGAGGTCGTCGTCTCCCATGGGTGGGAGCTGCCGGCCCAGCTCGCTCAGGCGGTTCTTGCTGTCCTTCGTGAGTCCGCGCCGAGCGTGAACGGGACCCCGGCGTTTTCCGACGAGATCTCCTTCTGCCATCTTCCCTGCACACTACGACCGTGCGTCGTGGCCGTCAGGGCACCAACGCCGGTCTCCGGGTGAGCAATCGGGGAACCGCAGCACGGTTCAGCCCGAGGGAACGGTGAGGGGCGGCACCGTGGTGCTCGGAATCGTGACCGGGCCACCGAAACCACCGGAGTTGCCGGTACCGGCATTCGTCGAGGCTGGGTTCCCCGCGCCCTGAGTCAGATGGAGCAGGACTTCGAGCGTGCCCTTGTTTGCCGTGGTGACGAACCCACCCACGCTCGGATTGGCGATGTTCCAGTCGGCGAACGGGATGTTGATATCAGCCAGGACGTCGATCTGCTTGGACAGCCGCTCCGCCGAGACGGGAAACGACACCATTTTGATGACGCCGTGCAGATCGAGCAGACCTGTGGCGGAGTAGTGCGCGACGACGCCCTCAGCTGGGAGTTGGCCAAGCGCAATTGGTGAGGAGAGCGTGAGGATCGCCGTCGGGTAGCGACTGACGTCCATGATGGGACCGTCGAATTTGGCGTTCCGCTGGCTCTGGTCACTGACGACGCTGGCCATGTCCACCGTGAACGAGCCCTTGGTGACCGTCGAGCCGTCGATGGTCAGCGAACCCCAAATCTGGGTGGTCCGGCCGACCGCCGTCGCGTTCTGGCCCAGCAGGACTTCCTGAACCCGGTACCCGGCGATGGACCCAGACCCGACATTCCACGTGCCCGCGACCGACACGGTGGTCGCTCCTTGAGCAACCGCCGATGTCGAAGTCGTATCCCGAGCGGTGGGAAGGGTCAGCTGCGCCGGAGCTGGTCCTTCGATGAAGTGGATGTAGACAAAGGGCACTCCGATGGCCAACACGACTACGAGCGCCAGCGCCCCCGCGACCCACCACGCCACCTTCCGGCGCCGCCCTTTGGCCATGGCCCCATGATGGTCCGAAAGCCTGTCGACCAGCTGTGATGGGTCTTAGCGAAGGCTTAGGGGGCGATGCCTAGAAAATGGACCGGCGACCGCGGTAGGTTTCCCCTTTGGCGAGGCGAACGGAGTTCGATGACCACGGCACAAGAGCAACCTAAGACGGTGCTCTTCGGCGCCCCGATCTGCCCTCATTGGGCCTTGGAACAGCAGTGATCGCCCGGCGGGTGGTGGCGGTTCTGACGGCCAGCGCCGCGGTCGCGCTTTCGGTGGGCCTGGCCTCACCCGCAGGCGCCGCCCTCGAGTCCGTGACCAGTTTCACGACCACTGTCTTCGACGCCGGCACGAGCGCCGCCTGGTCCGGCTCGGAGGTCTCTGGCGCCAGCGCCTATGACACCGCCACGGTGACGGGAGACGGGACGAACATCCCCACAGGGACGGTGACCTATTCCTTCTTCGACGGCGCCTCGTGCGGTGGCAGCGGCACCTCGCAGACGGTCCTCCTCAATGCCGACGGCTCCGTTCCCGCCTCGAACGACACCGGTGCCCTCGGCGCGGGCCCCTACTCCTACGACGCTTCGTACAGCGGCGACTTGATCTACTCGCCCGCAAACGCGACCTGTGAGCCCTTCGCGGTGAGCAAAGCGACGCCGACGAAACCGACCATTTCGAACCTCCCGACCGACGCCGCCTACGGCGGCAGCTTCACGGCCTCGGTCAGCACCAACGGAGACGGCACCAAGTCGGTGGCGTCGAGCACACCCACGGTATGCACCGTGGGCGGCGATGGACTGACGGTCACCTTCAAAGCCATCGGAACATGCACCCTCACGCCCTCGGTGGCCGCGGGCACCGACTACGGGGCGGCGACCGGAAGCGCCCAGAGCTTCGCCGTCGGCCAGGCCACGCCGACGGTGACCATCACCAACATCCCCCCCGACGCCGTCTACCTCGGCGACTTCGTGGCCTCGGTGAGTACCAACGGGGACGGCACCACCACGTCGGTGACGCCGCTCACCACGGCGACGTGCACGGTGGGCCCGGACGGGCTGACCGTGTCCTTCGTAGGGGCGGGCACGTGCACCCTGGAGGCAGAGGTCAGCGCCGGCACCGACTACGGCGCGGGGACCGGCAGCCCCCAGAGCTTCACCATCGCGAAGGCGACGCCCGCCGCGCCGGCCATTGCCAACATCCCCGCGGCGGCCTACGGCCAGCAGTTCACCGCCGACGTCCCGACCCAGACGGGCCAGGGCACCCCGTCGGTGGCGTCGTCCACCACGGGCGTGTGCACGGTGGCCGGTGGGCTGACGGTGTCGTTCGTGGGGGTGGGAACGTGCTCGCTCACCGCCAGTGTCGCGAGCGGCACGGACTACACGGCGGCGACCGGAACCGCGCAGAAGTTCACGGTGTTTCAACACGCCCCTTCGCCGCCGGTCATCACGAACATCCCGTCGAGCGCCATCCAGGACGGCACGTACAACGCCTCCGTGAACACGAACGGTGACGGCGCCACGTACGTCGTCTCGGACACCACGTCGATCTGCACGGTCACGAACAATCTCGACGTCTATTTCGTCAACCCGGGCACCTGTACCTTGACCGGAAGCGTGTACTCGGGCACCCTCTACGCAGCGGGAGCTGGAACAGCGCAGTCGTTCGCCGTCGCGGGCGCTCCACGCGGCTACTGGCTGGTCGGGTCCGACGGCGGGATCTTCGCCTTCGGCGTCGCCGGGTTCTACGGCTCGACCGGCTCGCTCAGCCTCCAACGCCCGGTGGTCGGGATCACGCCCACGTCAGACAAGCATGGCTACTGGCTCGATGCCTCAGACGGTGGCATCTTCGCGTTCGGTGACGCCGGCTTCTTCGGCTCGCTCCCGGGGCTCGGGCTGCACCCCGCCGGCTCGGGCCTTGCGCACAGCCTCGCCGCGCCCATCGTCGGCATGGTGCCGTCGACCACCGGACGCGGCTACTTCATGGTCGGGTCGGATGGCGGCGTCTTCGCCTTCGGTGACGCCCATTTCGCCGGGTCCTGCCCAGGGATCGGTGGCTGTGCCGGCACGGCGGTCGCCGTCATGCCGGACGCCACGGGGAAGGGGTACTGGCTGGTGACTTCCGTCGGGGACGTCTACGCCTTCGGTGACGCGCCCTACGAAGGCGACGCGCCAGCCGAGTCCGTGCCCGTGACCGATGCCGTGGGCTCGCCCGGCGGAGAGGGGTACTGGCTCCTCTACTCCAATGGCACCGTGCTCTCCTTCGGTGACGCGGTGCCGCTCAGCGGACCGGTGGGCTACACCAATTCGTTCGACCCCGCGACGGCCATCTTCCCGACCAGCGACGGCCGAGGACTCTGGGTGGCCTCGGCCCGGGGTGACGTGTTCCCCTCGGGGAACGCCCCGTTCCTGGGCAGCATGTCGGCCACTCCGCTCAACGGCGCCATCATCGCCGGTTTTGGATTCTGACCTTCCCTTTGTCGGCCCCTTTGTCGGCCTTCCGTACGGAGTAGGACCACTCGCGCCAGGACCGTTTTCGATTCGCCGCGGCCGTGGAGTGAGCGCGGGCCCACATGACGACTGACCAGGGGCGCACGAGTGCGCCGGCGGCCCAGCGCACCGCACCGGACACCCGCCAGTGGGTGCTCGCCGCGCTGTTGTTCGGCCTCTTGGTCGCCGCGGGACTCCGCGAGGGCGGCTTCTGGCCAGGGGCTGCCGCCGTCGTGGCGGTGGCCTCCATCGGCGTGCTCCTGGCGGCCGCCGTCATGGTCCCGCCCGACGGACGCGGGCTCCTCGTCGTCGGGAGCATCCTGCTGTTGGCGGCGTGGTGGGTGATCCGGGCGTTCACCACCGGCTCGCCCGAGAGTTTCCTGCCCCTCGGAGCGAGCATGCTCGCCTTCGCCGCCGCCTTCGCGGTCACCCGACCGCTGTCGGGCCGGCCCCGGGAACTCGCCGCGCTGGGGGTGGCCTGCCTCGGCGCGGGCGTTGCCCTGCTCGGCTTCGCCGGGCTCATCTGGCGCTGGTTTCCCATGGCCATGCCGGCCCAGGGGCTGTGGCGGCTGTCGAGCACCCTCACCTACTCGGACGCGGCCGGGCTCGTCCTGGGCATGTCCCTGCTGGTGGCCCTCGGCCTCGACCTGTACCCGCCCCTGGTCCGGGTCGCCGTCTGCCTGAGCGCGGCCGGGCTGCTGGCCACGCAGAGTCGGGGGGCGTATGTCGCCGTCGCCTGCGCCTGCCTCTTCGTGCCATGGCGTCGCTACGTCCATTTCCTGGTCCCGCTGGCGGCGGGGACTGCGCTGGGCGTGGCCGCCATTTTCACGTCGACCGCCGCCGGTCCGGTTCCTTGGCTCGGTGCGCTGTTCGTCGTGGCCGTGCTCGTCTCGGCCCTCGTGGCGCGGGAGGGGGAAGCACTCCGGCGCAGCACCGGTACCCGCCTTCTGGTCGGCGCGATCGTCGCGTGTGCCGTCGTCGCCACGCTGGCCCTGCTGCACCACGAGGTCGGCCTACGCGTCCTCGCCCCGAGCGATCAGGACCGGTCAGTCGAATGGTCCACCGCGCTCCACCAGTGGCGTTCGGCCCCCATTGTGGGCGTCGGGCCCGATCGGCTGCTGCACTTCCACGCCGGTGACGGAACGTTGGCGCACTTCGTGCACAACGAGTACCTCCAGGTCGCGGCCGACGCGGGGGTCATCGGTCTGGCCCTGCTCGCCCTGTGCGCCCTCGCCGTCGTCAGAGTCGTGCGTCGGCACGATCTGCTCGCGTGCTGCGCCGTCGCGGCGTTGGCGTGTTGGGCGATCGCCGGCGCGTTCGACTTCGATTGGCACCTCAGCGTCGTCGGGTTGTTGGGCGGGTGGTGCTGCGGGTTGGGGGCGCGTCGGGAGGCGGAGGGCGTCGGTCGGCCGTCCAGCCGCATCGTCGGCGACGAGCGGACCAGGTGAGAGGCGGTCGACGAAAGACGGGCGGCACCGGCGCCGGCTGTGGGCGTTGCTCAGGCGCCGATGGCCGCAGCCTCGGGCTCGGGCAACGCCGCGCTGACGCGCTCGGCCAGAGAAGCCGCACTGCACCCGGAGCCGGCGGCGGCGCGACGAAGCAGCCCCGCCACGTAAGAGATCAGCATGATCACGTCGAGCCGCGGTGAGCGGCCGACGAAGGGCACCGGCTCGGTCGCCTCGTCGAGGCCGGCCGTCTGGATGATGCGCTGGCGGATGTCGAGGAGCAGGCCGCGGGCCTCCTCCAGGTTCGTGGCGTGGCTCCGCATCCAGGCGGAAACGCCCAGTTCGAGCGACAGGTCACCCGACGACGGGTCGACCGGGCCGAGCTCCGCCAACCCGCACAGGACGGCGGGTCCGAAGCCCTGGGGAGCGCCTGTGACCATGTGGTCAGTGTGCCCAATCGCTGTAACAGGGTGGTGGACCGGCCCTGGGCTGGTAATTTGCACACCGTGCCGCGCACCATATGGAAGGGCGCCCTCAGTTTCGGGCTGGTGAACATCCCGATCGGCCTCTACCCGGCCACGTCCGACAAGAGCGTCCACTTCAACCAGTTCGAGGAGGGCACCTCGGACCGGATCCGCTACAAGAAGGTCAACGAGCGCACCGGCGAGGAGGTCCCGAGCGACCGCATCGTCAAGGGGTTCGACCTCGGCGGCGGGGAGTACGTCATCCTCACCGAGGAGGAGCTCGAGTCGGCCGAACCCAAGAAGTCACGGCAGATCGAGATCTCCGACTTCGTCGAGCAGACCGACATCGACCCGGTCTACTTCCGCGGCAGCTACTACCTGGCGCCGGAGGGCGAGGGAGCGGACAAGGCGTATGCCCTACTCAGGAAGGCCATGGCGGACGCCGGGCGCATCGCCATCGCCACCCTGGTCATGCGCAACAAGGAGTATCTCGTCGCAGTCCGTCCCGATGGAGAGGCGCTGGCCCTGCACACCATGTACTTCTCCGACGAGGTGCGCCAACCCGGTCGCGAGCTCCCCACGCTCCCGAACGCGGACGAGGTGAGCGACCGCGAGCTGTCCATGGCGCAGCTGCTGATTGAGTCGATGGAGAGCGACTGGGATCCCAAGCGCTTCCACGACACCCACCGCGAAAAGGTCGAGGAGATCATTGAGGAGAAGCGGGCCGGACACGAGATCGTGCTCCAGGCCGAGCCCGAGCAGCCGGCCAAGGTCGTCGACCTGATGGAGGCCCTCAACGCCAGCATCAAGGCCGCGGCCCGGCCGGGCGCGGCCAAGCCCGCCCGGAAGTCGGCCGCCAAGCGGGCGCCGGCCAAGGCGGCCAGGAAGGCCCCGGCGGCAAAGAAGGCCGCCCCGGCCAAGCCGGCGGCTCGGCGCAAGGCCTCCTGATCCCGGCGGAACCCGGTCCAACCCCCGCGCCGAGGTAGTGCGCATAACGGGGGGTTCATGCAACATTCCCGCCTTTATGCTCTGATCTGACTCCTTTTCCCGCTCAGGAACGGTAGATCGTGATGTGATGCCGTTACTGAGCCTTGCTCGGGGAGGAGTCCATATGGCCATCGCGCGGGTACGGGTTCCAGGGGAGCGAATCGCCGAGTGGATGGGGTTCGACGGCCTGGTCCAGCTGATCTCGGTGGACGGGCAGCGCACCGTCGGTTGTCCCTACTGGGAGCTGGTGGCCGACGTCGGCGCCGACCAGCTGCGCGATCTCTACACCGACATGGCGGTCGTCCGGCGCATCGACGCCGAGGCGATGGCGCTGCAACGGCAGGGCGAGCTCGGCTTGTGGGCCCCGTTGCTCGGGCAGGAGGCGGCCCAGGTGGGATCGGCCCGCGCCCTGCGCCGTGACGACTTCGCGTTCCCGAGTTACCGCGAGCACGGCGTGGCCTACTGCCGGGGCGTCGACCCGGTCGCCATGATGCGCATGTGGCGCGGCACGGCGCTGTCGGGCTGGGACCCGGCCGAGTACGGCATCGCCACGCCCGCCATCATCGTGGGCGCGCAGACCCTCCACGCCACCGGGTACGCCCTGGGCCTGGCGCTGGACGGCGCCCCGTCGGCGGCGCTGGCCTACTTCGGCGACGGCGCCACCAGTGAGGGGGACGTGGCCGAGGCCTTCGGTTTCGCCGCCAGCTACGTGGTCCCGGTCATCTTCTTCTGCCAGAACAACCAGTGGGCCATCTCAGAACCGGTACGCCTGCAGTCGCACGCCTCCATCGCGCAGCGGGGGCAGGGCTACGGCATCCCGGGCATTCAGGTCGACGGCAACGACGTGCTGGCCGTGCTGGCGGCCACCCGTGTCGCCTTGGCCCGCGCCTATGCGGGGCTGGGCCCGACGCTGGTCGAGGCCGTGACCTACCGGATGGGCCCTCACACGACGTCGGACGACCCCACCCGCTACCGCTCGGCCGTCGAGGAGGAGGAGTGGCGGGTGAAGGACCCCTTGGCCCGCCTGCACGCCCTGCTCCAACGCGAGGGGCTGATCGACGAGCGCTTCGAGGCTGAGGTGGCCGCCACTTCCGACGAGGTGGCGGCTGCGTTGCGCCAGGGCGTCCTGTCGATGCCCGACCCCGAGCCGGCGGCGCTCTTCGAGCACGTCTACGCCGAACCGCACCGGCTGCTGGAGGAGGAGCGCCAGGGGTACGAGGCCTACCTGGCCTCGTTCGACGAGGAGGCCTGATGGCCACCATGTCGCTGAGCAAGGCCCTCAACGCCGGTCTGCGCCAGGCCATGGAGCACGACCCCAAGGTCGTCCTCATGGGCGAGGACATCGGGAAGCTGGGCGGCGTGTTCCGGGTCACCGAGGGGCTGCAGCAACAGTTCGGCGACCGCCGCGTCATCGACACGCCGCTGGCCGAGTCTGGCGTCATCGGCACCGCCGTCGGCCTGGCCATGCGGGGCTACCGTCCCGTGTGCGAAATCCAATTCGACGGCTTCGTGTACCCGGCCTTCGACCAGATCGTCTCGCAGGTGGCGAAGGTCCGCTTCCGCAACGAGGGCCGCGTCGGCCTGCCGATCACCATCCGAGTGCCCTACGGCGGCGGCATCGGCGCGGTGGAGCACCACTCCGAGTCGCCCGAGGCGTACTTCGCCCACACGGCCGGGTTGCGCGTCGTGACGCCGAGCAACCCGGCGGACGGCCATCGCATGATCCGGCAGGCCATCGCCTCCGACGACCCCGTCGTCTTCTTCGAGCCCAAGCGCCGCTACTGGGAGAAGGGCGACGTCGACGACGCGTCCCCGCTCGAGCGCGTGCCGCTGCACCAGGCCCGGGTGGCCCGGGGGGGGACCGACGTGACCGTGGCCGCCTACGGACCCATGGTGGCCACCGCCCTCGAGGCGGCCCAGATCGGGGCGGACGAGGGCACCTCGGTCGAGGTGCTCGACCTGCGTTCGCTCTCGCCGGTGGACTTCGACACCATTGAGGCCTCGGTCCGCAAGACCGGCCGGCTGGTCGTCGTCCACGAGGCACCCGTCTTCTGCGGGCTGGGGGCCGAGATCGCAGCCCGGATCTCGGAGCGTTGCTTCTACCACCTGGAGGCGCCGGTGCGGCGCGTCGGCGGCTTCGCCACGCCGTATCCGCCCTCCCGCCTGGAGCGCCACTTCCTGCCCGACGCCGACCGGATCCTCCACGAAGTGGACCGGTGCCTCGAGCCGTGAGCGAGACCGCGCCGCGCCACTTCCTGCTGCCCGATTTGGGCGAGGGGCTCACCGACGCCGAGATCGTGGCCTGGCGCGTGGCGCCCGGTGACGCCGTGGCGCTGAACCAGATTCTGGTCGAGGTGGAGACCGAGAAGGCCGTCGTCGAGCTGCCCAGCCCGTTCGCCGGCACGGTGACGGAGCTGCTGGCGGCGCCGGGGGAGACGGTGGCCGTCGGGGCCCCGCTCATCGCCATTCAGACGGGGGTGGGGGCAGGGGCCGAGGCGGGGAGCGAGGCGGAACCCGTGGCGGGCAGCGCCACGAACAGCAGCGCCACGAACAGTACGACGGACGATGCGACCGAGCGGGTGGTGCCCACGCTCGTGGGCTACGGACCCGCCGAGGCCCGGCCGAGCCGTCGCCGCGGCGGGCGGGCGCACCGGGCGCGGGCGGCGGCCCTGGAGGTCGGCTCGCGACCGCTGGCCGCCCCACCCGTGCGCTTCATGGCCCGCCAGCACGGCGTCGACCTGGCCGACGTCACCGGCCGCGGCCCCGGCGGGATCATCACACGGGACGACCTGGCCGCCCACGTGGCCGGCGTCGGGCCGGCGTCCGCCGCGGCACCGGCGTCGGCTGCGCCGTCGAAGGAGCGCGAGACCCGTACGCCGGTGCACGGCATCCAGAAGCACATGGCCGACGCCATGGTGCGCAGCGTGACCGGTGTCCCTCAGGCCTGCGTCTTCCTGACCGTCGACGTGACGCCGACCATGGAGCTGGTCGAGCGGCTGCGCGTGAGCCGGCACCTGGAGGGCCTGCGCGTCACCCCGCTGGCCGTGGTCGCCCGCGCCGTCGTGCACGCACTGGCCGACCACCCCGAGCTGAACTCCTCGTGGGACGAGTCGGCGCGCCAGATCGTCTCCAAGCACTATGTGAACCTGGGCATCGCGGTGGCGGGACCGCACGGTCTGGTGGTGCCCAACATCAAGGACGCGCAAGACCTGTCCCTGCGTGATCTGACCCGCGCCCTGGCCGAGCTGACCACCGCCGCACGCGAGTCCAAGTCCACGCCCGCCGACCTGAGTGGCGGCACCATCACGATCACCAACGTCGGCGTGTTCGGGGTGGACGCCGGCATTCCCATCCTCAACCCGGGCGAGGCGGCCATCCTCGCCTTCGGCGCCGTGCAGCGGCGACCCTGGGAGCTCGACGGCGCCGTCGCACTGCGCCAGGTGGCGACGCTGAGCCTCACCTTCGACCACCGCCTGGTCGACGGGCGAGGAGCGTCCCTCTTCCTGGCGACCGTGGGCGAGATCCTGGCCGACCCCACGCACCTGATCGCCCTCGGCTAGATGATGAAGTCCAAGGGGTCGGCCCCTTAACGCTCGACGAACGCGTACCGGGCACGGTCGGGCGCCATCAGAATCGGCCCTGCTCCGCGCTGGGCGTCACAAGGGAGCGTCACAGGGAGCGTCACAGGGAGCGTCACAAGGGAGATGTGATTTCAGAAACGCTTACCCGATCCGTTTAGTCGCCGAAGCACTAAACGTAGGCGTGAAGCGTTTTTGCAACGGCATCCCGCCCACGAATCCTCCGCTGTCCGGAGGCCGCCGCCCCTCACACAGCTGCAAAATCAGCCCTCTCGAAGCTCCAGGCAAAGCCAGTCCCGGGTCTCAGGCGCCGTCGGCCAGGAGCTGCTGCAACCCCTCGCGCAACGTCCGCAGCTGGCGTTCGAGATCCTGCAGCTCGCGCACCAGCCGCATGGACGCCTCGCGGTCGAGGGCGGGGGCACCGGGGCGCAGCATGGCGAGGGACCGGCGCAGGGATTCCAGCTCGTACTGGCGTTCCACGGAATACGAACATACGTTCGCTACCGGTCGAGAGCAAGGGGTCGGCCGGACCCGCCGCCGCCGGACCCCGAGCGGCGACGAAGTTTGTGCCCCCGGGGCCATTGCTCCTCCGCGGCGGCGGCGCGAGGGTAGAAGGACGCCGCAGCACGCGCAGAGGAGATCGCCATGAGGACCGTCCGGGACGTCATGAGCGGGGACATCGAGGTGCTCCGCACCACCGAGTCGGTGACGGAAGCGGCCTGCTACCTGGCCACCCACGACGAGGACACCGTCCCCCTGTGCCTCTCCGACGGCCGCCTGGCCGGCATGGTCAGCGCCCGCGACATCGTGGCCAAGGTGGTGGCCAAGGGACTCGACCCGCGGGAGGTCACGCTGGCCGAACTGGCCGAGCCGGCCGACGCGTTGGCTCTCGACATCGGCATCCCCGTCGAGGAGGCGGTCTCGATCATGGCGCGTCACCAGCGGGCCCACCTGCCGGTGACGGAGGGCAACCGCGTCGTCGGCTTCGTCACCCGCCGCGACGCGGCGCGCTCGTTGGCCTTCACGCCACCGTGGGCCGACGACTGACGCGGTGGCCCGCGTAGGGCCATTCGGCCCATTTGCGCGGCCGCCCACAAGACGCCCGCCGCGACCGTGTTTCCCACCGTGACAGGACGGAGGAGCCGGACGGCGGTACGAGCCGGACGGACCGAGGAGGAGGGGAGGGGAACGTGGCCGACACGTCGTGGCGCGAAATGCTCGAGCTGTCGCCGGCCGCGGTGCCGGCCGAAATCACGTCGGCCACCCGCCACCTTCCGAAGGACGGGCTCCCCGAAAATCTCTCCCACGACCTGCTCACCACGGGCCCGGCTGCTGGGCCGCCCACCGAGTCCCCTCTGAGGCACCCGTTGCCTTCCCTCGGTGGTCGCGGCGCCTGGGCCTGTGGTGAGCGGGCCTCATGGGCGAAGGCGTTGCTGGCGCAGGAGCGTGCTCTCTCCCCGCGCATCTGCGTCACCGCCTGATTCCCGGCCGGCGGGGCGTCGCCCCGCCGGCCGTCATTCCTTTCCCGTCGCGCTCCGCACCGCCGACAGCACGCCCGGTGCGTCGTCGGTCGTCACCACGAGCCGGCCGTACTCCTGACCCTCGAGCTCCACCACCACCGCCGGGCCCTTGCCGTGCACCGCCGCGAAGTCCTTGCCGAGTTTGCCCCGGCGCGTGCCGACGGCGACCACGTTGGGCAGCCCGGTGCCCGGAGCACGCATGCCGCGCAGCTCGTCGGGCCACGCCGTGTGGACCGCCCGGACGGACGTCACCGACGACAGCGGCACCCGGATGTCGCCGTGCAACCCCTCCGCCTTCTCGAGCCCGCTCAGGTGGAGCACCAGCTCGTCCCCTTCGATCTGCAGTTCGGCCACGGCGACCGATTCTACGAAGACGGCCCGGCGGGCCCGCGACATGGGCGGCGTTAGCCTCGTCGCCCATGTGGCCACCACCGCCCGGGGGGACCTGGGTCCTCGACCTCGACGGCGTCGTGTGGCTCAGCGGCCGCCCGATCGACGGCGTCGACGAGGCCGTGGCCCGGCTGCGGGGCGCCGGCGTGCGCCCGCTGTTCGCCACCAACAACTCCGCCCCCACGCGGGCCGAGTTGCGCAAGCGCCTGGCCCACTGCGGCATCACGGCGGGCGACGACGACCTGCTCCGCTCGTCGGACGTGGCGGCCGGCTTGTTGGCGCCGGGTACGACCGCCCTGGTGTTGGGCGAGGACGGCATCCTCGAGGCCCTGCGGGAACGGGGCGTCGCCGTTGTCCAGGAGAGACCGGCCGACGCGGTGGTGGTCGGGTGGACCAGGTCCTTGTTCACCTACGACGCCGTGGCCCGGGCTGCCGACGCCGTGCGCGCCGGCGCCCGCCTGATCGGGACCAACGAGGACGCCACCTACCCGACGCCCGACGGCCTGATCCCGGGCGCCGGAGCCCTGCTGGCCGCGGTCTCCACCGCCGCCGGGAAGGAGCCCGAGGTGGCGGGCAAGCCCCACCGGCCCACCGCCGACGCCATCGCCGCCCGGGTCCCGCCGGGGGAGTTACGGGTGGTGGTGGGGGACCGGCCCTCGACCGACGGCGCCCTGGCCGCCCAGCTCGGCCTCCCGTTCGCCCTCGTGTTCTCCGGAGTGACCCGGGAGGGCGACGTCCCGCTGGAGCCCCGCCCGGACGCGACGGCCCGGGACCTGGCCCGTCTGGTGCGGGACACCATGGGCGCCGCCTGACCCCAGTGCTTGCTATCAGCTAGCACTGTGGATACTCTGGTTCAATGGCAAGCGACGAGCGGATACGCAAGTACCTCGATGCGGGCTCCGTCCTCGGACAGGTCACACGGGGCCGGGCCGAGGAGATCATGCGAGAATTGGTCAACGCGGGCGAAGGTCCGCGCGACCAGGCACAGGAATGGATGGACAACGTGGTGGAGCAAAGCCGCAAGACGAGTGAATCCCTGATCGACACCGTTCGCCGCGAGGTAGCCGCCGCGCTCAAGCGGATCGACCCGTCGGCGCTCGAGCAGATCGCCAACCAGGTCTCCGAAATCCTGAGGCGCTCCGCGGAGGCCGGCCGCAACGCCACCAAGGACGCCACGGAGCACGCCACCAAGGCGGCCAAGGACGCCACGGAGCACGCCACCAAGGCGGCCAAGGACGCCACGGAGCACGCCACCAAGGCGGCCAAGGACGCCACGGAGCGCGCCAGCAAGGCGAGCAAGGATGCGCGCGCCCAGGTCGAGAAGACGGCGCAGCGGGCCCGCGAGGCGGCGGAGAGCGCACTGCCCAAGCGCGGCGGCAAGGGCAAGAAGAAGTCCGACGCCAAGAAGGCCAACGGCAAGTCCGAGGCCAAGAAGCCCGAGGCCAAGAAGTCCGAAGCCAAGAAGTCCGAGCCGAAGACCTCCGAGGCGGCCAAGAAGTCCGAGCCGAAGACCTCCGAGGCGGCCAAGAAGACCACGATCGACAAGAAGGCCGCGAGCTGAGCTCCGGGGCCCGCCGCCGGCTCGACACCGAGCTCGTGCGCCGGGGCCTCGTTTCCACCAGGCAGGAGGCGCAGGCGGCCATCGCCGCCGGCAGCGTCCTCGTCGCCGGGGCACCGGCCGAGAAGGCGTCGCGGCTCGTGGCGCCTGCAGAGCCGGTCGTCCTGCTCGGGCCGGCGTCGCCCTTCGTGAGCCGCGGCGGCCAGAAGCTCGATGCCGCGCTCACCCGCTTCGCCGTGCCGGTGACGGCGCGTCGGGCCCTCGACGCCGGCGCGTCGACCGGTGGGTTCACGGACTGCCTCCTCCAGCGCGGGGCGGCCAGGGTCTACGCGGTCGACGTGGGCCACGGCCAGCTCGACCCGCGCCTGCGCGCCGACCCGCGCGTCGTCGTGCTCGAGCACTCCAACGCGCGCACCATGACCCCGGATGACCTGCGCGCCGCCGACCCCGCCTTCGAGCCGGTGCCGCTCGTCGTGGCCGACCTCTCGTTCATTTCGCTGCGCGCGGTCGTGCCGGCCCTCTGTGGTCCTGTCGCCGGCCCCGGGGCCGACCTGGTCCTGCTGGTCAAGCCGCAGTTCGAGGCCGGCCGCGCCGCCGTCTCGCGGGGCAAGGGCGTCGTGCGCGACCCCGCCCTGTGGCTCGGCGCGCTCGAGGGCGTGGCGTCCGCGCTCGCCGCCGCCGGAACCGGCATCATGGGGTCGATGGCCTCCCCCCTGACCGGTGCGTCGGGCAACGTCGAGTTCCTGTTGCACGCCCGCAAGGGCGCCGCGGGTGCCGGTGCGGATGAGGCCGCCGCGCTGCTGCACACCGCCGTGTCGGAGGCGGGGGAGCATCTCCTCGCGGCCGGACCGGCCGGCTGAACGACCTCGCCCGTGGCGACCGTCACCTTCTTGGTCCACCCCGATCGCCCCGACGCGCTCGCGCTGGCGACCGACACCGCCGCCTGGCTGACCGGACGCGGTGACACGGCCCGCATCCTCAGCTTCAGCGGGCCAGACCGCGTGACCGAGGCGGGCTCCGAGGTCGACCTCGGAGCGGTCGACCTGTCCGGCACCACGGTCGCCGTGAGCCTGGGCGGAGACGGCACCTTCCTGCGCGTGGTGCGCCTGGCCGCCACCGGGAACGTGCCCGTCCTCGGGGTCAACTTCGGCCGCGTCGGCTACCTGCCCGACCTGTTGCCCGACCAGGTCCGCGGCGCGCTGAGCAAGGTGTTCGACGGCACGGCGACCATCGAGGACCGGTGCGCACTCGAGGTCGTCATCTCCGACCGTTCCCCCGACGATGGCGTCCCGGCGCTGCTGGCCCTCAACGAGGTGGTCATCGAGAAGATCGACTTCGGCCACACCGTCCGCCTGGCCACGTGGGTCGACGGGACGGAGGCGCTCACCTATTCCGCCGACGGGCTCATCGTCGCCACCCCCACCGGTTCGACGGCGTACAACCTCTCGGCCGGCGGACCCATTCTGGCGCCGACGCTGCGGGCCATGGTGGTGACGCCGGTGGCCCCCCACTTCTCGCTCGACCGCAGCCTCGTCCTGACCGACACGCAGGAAGTCCGCGTCGAGGTGGTGCCCGACCGCTCCGGCGCGCTCGTGATCGACGGCGCCGACGTGGGGCGCCTGGCCCCCGGCGCCACCGTCGCCTGCCGGGTGGCCCCCCAGCCGGTGCGGGTCGTGCGCAACGAGCCACAGACCTTCGGCGGCATCTTGCGCTTCCGGCTGCTGGCCGACCGGAACCGCTAGCCGTGCTGACCGACCTGCACGTGCGCGACCTGGGAGTCATCGAGGACCTCACGCTCGCCTTCGGACCCGGCATGACGGCCCTGACCGGGGAGACCGGCGCCGGCAAGACGCTCGTCGTCGAGGCGCTCCAGCTCGTGCTGGGCGGCCGGGCCAGTGCGGGTCTGGTGCGGGCGGGCGCCGCCGAAGCCCTCGTCGAAGCCCGCTTCGTCGTCGGGGAGGGCGCCGGCGAGCGCGAGGTCATCCTGGCGCGGTCCGTCCCCGCCGAGGGTCGCTCGCGCGCCTGGGTCGACGGCCGCATGGCGCCGGTCGGTGCTCTGGGCGAGGCGGCGGCGGACCTGGTCGAAATCCACGGGCAGCACGAGCACCGCGCGCTCGTCACCCCGGCGGCGCAGCGCAACGTCCTCGACGCCTTCGCCGGCACCGACCTCAGCCGCCTGCGCGCCCTGCAGAGCCAGCTGCGGGCGCTCGACGACGCGCTGGCCGCCCTGGGTGGGGACGAGCAGCAGCGCGCCCGGGAGGCCGACGTGCTGCGCTACCAGGTGGACGAAATTGCCGCGGCCGGCCTGTCCGGCCCCGACGAAGAGGCGTCACTGCGGCTCGAGGAGGACCGCCTGGCCGACGCCGCGGCCTACCGTGAGGCGGCCCTGGAGGCCCTGGAGCTCGTGGGCGGCGAGGGCGGCGCGCTCGACCTGCTGGGCCGCGCCGGCGCCAGCGTGGCCGGCCGCGAGGGTTTCGCCTCCGCTCACGACCGCATCGGCGCCGCCGCGGCCGACTTGTCCGACGTGGCGCGCACGTTGCGCGACGAGGTCGACGGGTGGGAAGACGACCCCGGTCGCCTGGCCGAGGTGCAGGAGCGCCGCCGCCTGCTGGCCGAGCTCCGGCGCAAGTACGGCGAGGACCTGGCGGCCGTCCTGGCCTACGCCGAGTCGGGCGCCGCCCGGCTGCGGGCTCTCGAGGATGCCGAGGCCGAGGCGGCCCGCCTCCAGGCCGAGCGCCAGGTCCGCGGAGAGGAGCTGGCCGGGGCCGAGGCCGCCGTGCGCGCCGTGCGGGCGGCGGCAGCGGGCGAATTCGGGCAGAGGGTCGGCGACCACCTGGCGGCTCTGGCCATGGCGGGGGCCCGGCTCGAGGTGCGCGTGGGCCCCGAGGGCGCGGGCGAGCCGGTGGAGCTGACGCTCGGCGCCAACGTGGGCGAGCCGGTGCAGTCGCTGGCCAAGACCGCATCGGGCGGGGAGCTGGCCCGGGCCATGCTGGCCATCCGCCTGGTCGGGTCCGGCGGGCCCCCGACCATGGTCTTCGACGAGGTGGACGCCGGCGTGGGCGGGGAGGCTGCCCTGGCGCTGGGCGAGTCGCTGCACGCGGTGGCCAGCGACCGCCAGGTCCTGGTCGTCACCCACCTGGCCCAGGTGGCGGCGCAGGCCGACGCGCAGGTCAGCGTGGTCAAGCACGAGTCGGGCGGGCGCACGGTGACCACGGCGGCCCCCGTCACCGGGGAGGACCGCGTCACCGAGCTGTCACGGATGTTGTCGGGCCACCCGGGCAGCGATGCCGCCCGCGCCCATGCACGCGAGCTGCTCGGCGTGTCCCCCGGGCGGTAGTCCACCACGACTTCGCCCGCATTCGATTATCGTGGTCGGGTGCACCGATCATATGTAGCGATGCTCGGCGCCCTGAAGGCGGCGTGAGCAAGTTCATCTTCGTCACCGGCGGTGTCTCGAGTTCGCTCGGGAAGGGTCTCACCGCCTCCTCGCTCGGTCGGCTCCTCAAGTGCCGTGGGCTGCGGGTGACGATGTGCAAGCTCGACCCCTACATCAACGTCGACCCCGGGACCATGAACCCGGGGGAGCACGGTGAGGTCTTCGTCACCGAGGACGGCGGGGAGACCGACCTGGACCTCGGTCACTACGAACGCTTCATCGACGAGAACCTCTCGAAACGCTCGAACACCACGACGGGTGGCATCTACAGCTCCGTCATCGCCAGGGAGCGCCGCGGCGACTTCCTGGGGCGCACCGTCCAGGTCATCCCGCACGTCACCGACGAAATCAAGGACCGCATCCGGCGCCTGGCCGACGAGGACGTCGACATCGTCATCGTGGAGATCGGCGGCACCGTGGGCGACATCGAGATCGTGCCCTTCGTCGAAGCCATCCGCCAGTTCCGGCGCGACATCGGGCGGGACAACGTCTGCTACGTGCACCTCACGCTGGTGCCGTTCCTGGTATCGGGTGAGCAGAAGACCAAGCCCACGCAGCACTCGGTGACCGAGCTGCGTAGCCGGGGCATTCAGCCCGACGTGATCGTCTGCCGGAGCGACAAGCCCATATCCGAGAGCCTCAAGCGCAAGATCTCCCTGCAGTGCGACGTCCCCATTGACGCCGTCATCTCCGCCGTGGACGCGCCGAGCATCTACGAAATCCCGCTGGTGCTCCACGAGCAGGGACTCGACGCCTACGTGTGCCAGACGCTGGGCATCGACGAGGCGGATCACAAAATCGACATCACCGAGTGGGAGTCCTTGGTGGAGCGCGTCGAGTCGCTGTCGCGCACGGTGCGCGTCGGCATCGTCGGCAAGTACGTGAACATGCCCGACGCCTATATGTCGGTCGTCGAAGCCCTGCGCCACGCCGGCTTCCATCATGGTGTCCACGTCGAGCTGGACTGGATCGACGCCGAGAACGTGCCCGGACTCCTGGGCACCGACCGGTTGCGCGGGCTCGACGCCATTGTCATCCCCGGCGGATTCGGCGAGCGCGGCATCGAAGGGATGGTGGCCGCGGCCGCCTACACGCGCGAGCACCGGATCCCGTGCCTCGGCCTGTGCCTGGGGCTGCACGTGATGGTGATCTCGGTGGCCCGCGACCTGGCCGGGCTCGAGCAGGCGAATTCGCGCGAATTCGACACGCTGTCGCCGCACATGGTCATCGACCTCATGCCCGACCAGACCGAGGTGACCCACAAGGGCGGGACGATGCGCCTCGGCTCGTACCAGGCCGTGCTGCTGCCCGAGTCCAAGGTGGCCAAGGCGTACGGCACCCTGGCCGTGACCGAACGGCACCGGCACCGCTTCGAGTTCAACAACCGCTACAAGTCGAAGCTCGAGGCCGTCGGCCTGCTGTGCTCCGGCAGCTCGCCCGACGGGCGCCTGGTCGAGTTCGTCGAGTTCGAGGACCACCCGTACTGGGTGGCCACCCAGGCCCACCCCGAGTTCAAGAGCCGGCCCGACCGCGCGCACCCGCTCTTCCGCGAGCTGGTCGCGGCGGCGCTGGAGCGGGCGGAGGGGCGCGAACCCCATCTGCTCGACCTCGACGCCGTGAGCTGAGCGTGTGCCGGGATTCCGCCGTGTCTCGGAGGAAGAGCTCCTCCGGGCCTGGCTGTTCCGGGTTGAGCGCCTGCACCTGCTCGACCCCGCCGACCGCCCGTTCGAGCGCGTCGTCGTCCGCCACCCCGGCGCGGTGACCGTGGTACCCGTGCACGAGGACGGCACGGTGACGCTCGTGCGCCAGTACCGGGCCGCGGTCGACGCCATGGTGCTCGAGATCCCCGCCGGCACACGCGACAAGGAGGACGAGTCACCGGAGGCGACGGGTCGGCGCGAGCTGGCCGAAGAGGCCGGCCTCGAAGCGGCGCACTGGGAGATCCTGATCGGCACCTGGAACTCGCCAGGCGTGAGCGACCAGTACACCATCATCTTCCTGGCCACCGGGCTCACGCCGTGCCAGGCCCGCCCCGACGGCATCGAGGAGGGCTACATGACCGTCGAGCCCATCCGGCTCGGCGACCTGGACGCGCTGGTGGCCGACGGGACGCTGAAGGACGAGACGACCGTGCTCGGCCTCTACATGGCCCGGGCCCGGCTGGCGGCCAGCGGGCGGCTCCGGTGACGGCGGCCCTGCCGCACGCGGCCGAGGAGTACCTGTCCTGGCTCGAGGTGGAGCGCGGGCGGTCGCCGCGCACGCTCTCGTCCTACCGGCGCGACCTGGCGGCCTACCAGTCGGCGCTCGGGCGGGGCCGGCCGGGCCTGGAAGCGGCGTCGGCGGCCGACGTCGCTGCGTACCTGGCGGCGCTCCGGCGGACGCACAGCGCCGCGTCCGCCGCCCGCGCTCTCGAGCATCCGCGGCTTCCACCGGTTCCTGGTCGAGGAGGGGCTGCGAGGCGACGACCCCACCGTCGACCTGCCGTCCGTCCGGGTGTCGGACCTGCTGCCCAAGGCGTTGAGCGAGGAGGAGACCGAGCGGCTGCTCGGCGCCGTGGTGGGGACCGGGCCGGCGGTGCTGCGGGACCGGGCGCTGCTCGAGGTGCTCTACGGCACCGGGGCCCGGGTGAGCGAGGTGGTGGGGCTCGACCTGGGCGACGTGGCCGGCGCCGTCGAGTCGTCCGGCCTGCCCCTCCTGCGGGTGCTCGGCAAGGGCGACAAGGAGCGCGTGGTGCCGCTGGGCCGCCTGGCCCGCCTGGCCCTGGCCGACTGGCTGTCGGGTGCGGGCCGCCCCCTCCTGGTGCCCCGGAAGTGGCGCCGGCGCAGCGACGCCGACGCCGTCTTCCTCAACGCCCGTGGGGGGCGCCTCTCCCGGGTCGGGGCCTTCGGCGTGGTCAAGAAGTACGCCGCCCGGGTGGGCCTCGAGGACAGGGTCAGCCCCCACGTCCTGCGCCATTCCTGCGCCACCCACATGCTGGGGCGGGGGGCCGACGTCCGGGTCGTCCAGGAGCTGTTGGGCCACGCCTCCATCGCCACCACGCAGCGCTACACCAAGGTGTCACCCGAACACCTGCGCCGGGCGTACGAAGGTGCCCATCCCCGTGCGGGAACAAGGGGGGGAGGGACCGCGTAGCATGAACGCATGCCGAACGAGGCCCCCACGGCTCAGACCGCCGACATCGACTTCGCCGCCCTCCTGCGTGAGGAGCAGGCCGGGCTCCAGGCGCAACTGAAGGAGCTCGGCTATGCGGATCAGGGCAGCGGTCTCAACTACGACTCCAACTTCGCCGACTCCAGCCAGGTGACGGCCGAGCGGGGCGAGGCCGAGCGGCTCGCCTCCGAGTTGCGTGAGGCCCTCGACGAGGTCGACGCCGCGCTCAAGCGCCTGGAGGACGGGGCCTACGGCAACTGTGAGGTGTGCGGGAAGCCCATCGGCGCGGCCCGGCTCGAGGCCATGCCAGCGGCCCGGCTCTGCATCGTCGACGCCGCCAAGCACTAGGTGTACCCGCCGGGAGCCCCCTCGGGGAGGCGCCGCCCCATGGATCCGCGCACCAAGCGCACCCTGTGGATCGTCGCGATCGCGGTGGTCCTGGTAGCACTCGTCTACCACCACAACATCACCGAGCAGGAGATCATCGTCTTCTGCGTGGTTGTGCCCTCCATCATCTTGCACGAGGTGACCCACGGGTGGGTGGCCAAGGCTTTCGGCGACAACACGGCGGCGCGGGCCGGTCGGCTAACCCTCAACCCGATCCCGCACGTGGACCCAGTAGGGACGTTGATTGTGCCCGCGTTGCTCTCCTTGAGCGGGGTCGGCATCATCGGCTGGGCCAAGCCGGTGCCCGTAAACGTCTCCCATCTGCGCAGCCCTCGCAACCAAGGCGTGTTGGTCTCGCTCGCGGGCCCTGCCATGAACGCCGCTCTGGCCGCCGTGTTCGGTTTCGTCTTCGTGCACTGGGTGCGCTCCGGCCTGCCATCGACGTACTTCTCAGTGGGCCAGTGGTCGACCGCGGCCCAGGTGATCTTTTTTGCCAGCCTGGTCAACGTGGGCCTGTGCGCGTTCAACATGGTTCCGGTGCCCCCGCTCGACGGCTCTGTGCTCTTCGAGCGGCTCCTGCCGGCGCGTTGGTGGCCGACCTACCTGCGCTACCGCCAGTACACGATGCCCATCCTCATGGCCCTGGTGATCCTCAACTTCTTCTTGACCCAAAACGGCCATGACGGGCCGCTCACTTGGCTCTTCCAGCGCCTCTACAACTGGTGGGAAGGTGTGCTTGGCGTCTGATCGTCAGTTAAGTCGCCGGCAGTAGGCCGATGGCGTCGGCGGCGCGGGCGTACGTGGCCGCCGCCACCTCGTGGGCGAGCGCCGCCCCGGCCCGCAACACGCCCTCGACGTAGCGCAGATCGGCCTCCAGTTCGTACCGCCGCTCGCGCACGGGGCGCAACAGGTCGTCCAGCGCGGCGGCCACGTCGTTCTTGAGGTCGCCGTAGCGCTCGTAGCCCGTGGCCACCTCCTGGGGGGTCCGCCCCGTCGTCGCCGCCAGCAGGTCGAGCAGGTTGGCCAGGCCCGGCTTGGCGACACGGTCGTAGCGCATGGCGCCGTCGGTGTCGGTCACCGCCCGGCGCACCTTGCGCGTGATCTCCTCCTCGGAGTCGAGCAGGCCGATGGTCCCGAGTGGCGAGTCGATGGTCTTGGACATCTTTCGCTCCGGATGCTGCAGGTCCATGACGCGGGCCGCCGTGCCGGGAATGGCCGCCTCGGGGACGACAAAGGTCTCGCCGTAGCGGTTGTTGAACCGCGTGGCCACCTCGCGGGTCAGTTCCAGGTGCTGGCGTTGGTCGTCGCCCACCGGGACGTAGGCGGTGTCGTAGAGGAGGATGTCCGCCGCCATGAGCACCGGGTACGTGAACAGGCTGGCCCGCACCGACTCCTGGCCCTTCCCCTTGTCCTTGAACTGGGTCATCCGCCGCAACTCGCCCACCGTGGCCGTGCATTCGAGCAACCAGGTCAGCCGCGTGTGCTCGGGCACGTGGCTCTGGATGAACAGGCTGCAGCGCTCGGGGTCGAGGCCGACTGCCAGCATGTTCAGGGCTGCATCGAGGGTGTTGGCCCGGAGCTCGCCCGGGTCGATCTCCTCGGTCAGCGCGTGCAGGTCGACGACGCAGTAGAAGGCGTCGTGGCTGTCCTGGAAGGACACCCAGTGCCGCAGGGCCCCCAGGTAGTTCCCCAAGGTGAAGGCGCCCGACGGCTTGATGCCCGAGAAGACCCTGTTCATGGGGCGCCATGGTAGGGCGCACGCGTCGGGGCCCCGTCCGGGCGCCGCGGGGTGCGCGCCGGGGCTCCGCCCGTTCGGTAACGTCAGCGGGTGGCCTACGCGGTGTCCACGCCCGTCTTCGAGGGTCCGATCGAGTTGCTCCTGCACCTGGTGTCCTCGCACGAGGTGGACGTCCTCGACGTCCCGCTGCTCCCGATCGTCGACGACTTCGTGCGCGTGCTCACGGAGCAGCGCGAGCTGATCGGCTTCAACCAGCTGTCGGAGTTCCTGCTCGTGGCGGCCATCCTCATTGAGCTCAAGTCGCAGAAGCTGTTGCCGGGGCAAGAGTCGACCGACGACGAGGAGGACCTGGTCGGGTGGGAGGAGCGTGACCTCCTCCTGGCCCGCCTCCTGGAGTGCCGGGCCTACTCGGCCGCCGCCGACGTCTTCGTGGCCCTGGCCGAGCGGGCCTCGCGGTCGATACCCCGGGAAGTGGGTCTGGACGACGACTTCATCGTCCACGCGCCCGACCTGCTGGCGGGGATCACCCCCGACGACATCGCCCAGGCCTACCTGCGCGGGTCGGCGGAGCGGCCCGTCCCGCTGGTGGACCTCTCCCACGTCACCGTGGACACGGTCTCGGTGTCGGAGGCGGTGGCGGAGCTCCTGGCCCGGCCTTACGCGGAACGGGTCACCTCGTTCCGCGTGCTGGTGGCCGACTGCCAGACCCGCATGGACATCATCGTGCACTTCCTGGCCCTGCTCGAGCTGTGCAAGCGGGGCCAGGTGACGCTGGGCCAAGGGTCGACGTTCGGCGACCTCCAGATCTCGTGGTTGGCGGACGCCGACCAGCTGGCCGGCGTGACGAGCGGTCGCGGGCTGGCCGAGATGGCGGGCTACGACGTGGACGACTACGAGGGATGAGACATGGACGACGCTGAACTGAAGCGGACGGTAGAGGCCATTTTGCTGGTGGCGGTCGAGCCTCTGGTCCCGCAGTTACTGGCCGAGCTGGTCGAGGAGCCGGTCGAGCGGGTCGAGGAGGCGCTGGCCGAGCTGGCCGACTCCTACGAGCGCGACGGACGCGGCTTCGTCCTGGCGCGCATCGCCGGCGGCGCCAGGCTGCAGACGCATCCGGACCTCGCGCCCTACGTGGAGCGCTTCGCCAACCGGGAGGTGTCACACCGGCTCTCGACGGCTGCCCTCGAGACGCTGGCCATCGTGGCCTACCGCCAACCGGTGTCGCGGGGCCAGATCTCCGCGCTGCGGGGCGTCAACGTCGACGGCGTGACCCGCCTGCTGGAGCAGCGCGGGTACATCGCGGTCGTGGGCCACGCCGAGGGACCGGGTCAGCCGGCGCTGTTCGGCACGACCGACCTGTTCCTCGAGCGCCTCGGCCTCGACTCGCTCGCACAGCTCCCCGCGGTGGAGGACTTCCTGCCCGGACCCGAGGTGGCGGGCGACCTCGAACGCGACCTGCAGTCGGCGCTCGGCCTCGGCGTCGAGGCGGCGTCCGACGACGCCTGAGGAGGACGGCGAGCGCCTCCAGAAGGTCCTGGCCCGGACGGGGCTGGGATCGCGCCGGGCCTGCGAGGAGTTGATCGGCGCCGGCCGCGTCACCGTGGACGGGCAAGTGGCCGTCCTGGGCCGGCGCGTCGACCCCTCCGCCGTACGGGTCGAGGTCGACGGCGTGCTGGTGCCCACGGCCGCCGACCTCGTCTACTACCTGTTGAACAAGCCGGGCGACGTCATCACCACGGCCGACGACCCGCAGGGGCGGGCGACGGTGTTGTCGCTGGTGCCGGCCGAGCCCCGCGTGTTCCCCGTCGGCCGCCTGGACCGTCACACCGAGGGCCTCCTGATCCTGACGAACGACGGCGCGCTCTCGCAGCTGCTGACCCATCCCTCGCACGGCGTGCCCAAGGAGTACGTGGCCGAGGTGGCGGGGGGCACGCCGACGGCCGGGGCGCTGCGCACGCTGCGCCAGGGGGTGGCGCTCGACGATGGCGTCACCGCGCCGGCCGAAGTCGGTGTGCTGGCCCCCGGAGTGCTGCGCATCGTCATCCACGAGGGCCGCAAGCGGCAGGTCCGCCGCATGTGCGAGGCCGTCGGGCACCCGGTGCGCCGGCTCGTGCGCACCCGCATCGGCCCGGTGCGCGACACCACCCTCAAGCCCGGCGCGTGGCGCCACCTGACCACGGGCGAGGTGCGCTCGCTCGCGGCCGCCGCCGGGCCCGCCTGAACCCGGCGCGGGACCAGGGGCTCCAATCGGATCCCGGTAGCATGACCCGCCATGGCACCCGCTCTCATGGTCAGGGGTCTGCGCGGCGCGACGACGGTCGACGTGGACACGGTGGCCCAGGTCACGGAGCGCTCGCAGGAGCTGATGCGCGAGCTGATGGCGCGCAACGACCTGGTCGAGGACGACATCGTCAGCGTGCTCTTCACCGCCACGGCGGACGTCACCAGCATCTTCCCGGCCACCGCCATCCGCGAAATCGGGTTCGGGGCGGTCCCACTGCTCTGCGCGGCCGAGATCGCCGTGCCGGGCTCCATGCCGCTGTGCATCCGGGTGCTGCTCCACGTCCACACCACCAGGTCCCGGGACGCGATGCACCACGTCTACCTGCACGGGGCCCAAGGGCTCCGCGATGACCTGCCCGCCTGACGCGCCGGCGCGCCGCCGGGCGCTCGTGGTCGGGACCGGGTTGATCGGGGGATCGATCGCCCTCGCGCTGCGCCGCCGGGGTTGGCACGTCTCGGGCCTCGACGCCGACGAGGACCGGGCGCACCAGGCTCTGGCCGGCCACGTGGTCGACGCGGTGGGGGACGATCCGGCGGCGGAGGTGGTGTTCGTCGCCACCCCGGCCACGTCGGTGGCCGCCGCGGTCCGCCGCGTGCTCGCGACCGACGGGCGCCGCGCCGACGTGGTGGTGACCGACGTGAGCGGCGTCAAGACGGCGATCGTCGAGGAGGCCGACGACCCGCGCTTCATCGGCGGGCACCCCATGGCCGGGTCCGAGCAGATCGGGCTGCACGGCGCCGACCCCGATCTCTTCGAGGGCGCGGTGTGGGTGCTGACGCCGACCGCCGCCACCGACCTGGGGTCTTTCGACCGGCTCAAGTCCGTGGTGATGAGCCTCGGAGCCGACGTCCTCGTCCTGTCCGCGGCGGATCACGACCGCCTGGTCGCCATGGTGTCGCACGTCCCCCACCTGGTGGCCGCCACCCTCATGAACGAGGCCAGCGCCGGGGCCGAGCAGGATGGCGCGCTGCTCCGGCTGGCCGCCGGAGGCTTCCGGGACATGACGCGGGTGGCCGCCGGGCACCCCGGCATTTGGCCCGACATCTGCGCGGAGAATGCCGCCGCCATCGTGGGCGCCCTCGACGCCCTCGTCGCGGATCTGCAGGCGATGCGGGCCCGCGTGGCCGCGCACGACCGGGGTGCGCTGCTCGATGTGCTGCAGTCGGCCAGCGCGGCGAGGCGGAACCTGCCCGCCCGCGTGGTCCGGCCCGACAACCTGACCGAGCTCCGCATTCCCGTCCCGGACCGGGCCGGCGTCCTGGCCGAGATCACGTCCCTGGCCGCCGACGCCGGCATCGGGATCTACGACATCGAGATCGCGCACTCGGCCGAGGGTCCGCGCGGCGTGCTCATCCTGGTAGTCGACAGCGCGGAGGCCGCCTCCCTCGCCGGCGCGGTGGAGGCGCACGGCTACCGCTGCCGGGCCGAGCAGCTGGCATGACCGCTCCGGGCATTCTGGTCGTCGACGGGGGGGTGCCGTGCCGCGGCACCGTGCGCACGCCCGGCGAGAAGTCCATTTCGCACCGGGCCGTGCTCCTCGGCGCCCTGGCCGAGGGGACCTCCGTCATCCACGGCCTGTCCGACGGCGCCGACGTCGCCGCCTCGCTGGCCGCGGTGGAGGCCATGGGCGTGCGGGTCGAGCGCGACGCGAACGGGGCGGTGCTCCTGCACGGCGGCCGCGCCCGCCTCCACGCCCCCGAGCGGCCGCTCGACTGTGGTAACTCCGGCACCTCCATGCGGTTGTTGTGCGGCCTGGTGGCCGGGTTCCCCTGGGAGAGCGAGCTGGTGGGCGACGCGTCGCTCTCCTCCCGCCCCATGGACCGGGTGGCCGAGCCCCTCGGCCTCATGGGCGCCGAGGTGCGCGGCAGGGGTGCGCGCTGCCTGCCGCCCCTGCGCGTGCGCGGGGGAGCGCTGCACGGCATCGACTGGGCGGCCAAGGTGGCCAGCGCCCAGGTGAAGTCGGCCATCCTCCTGGCCGGCCTGTCGGCGAGCGGGACCACCGTCGTGCGCGAAGCGGTGACGACGCGCACGCACACCGAGGAGATGCTGGCCGAGGCGGGTGCCGACCTCACCGTCGAGCCGTGGGGCGAGGGGCGGATCATCACGGTGCGCGCCTCGGCGCTGGCGCCCGTCGAACGGACCGTCCCCGGCGATCCGTCCGCGGCGGCCTTCTTCGTGGTGGCCGGCTGCACGGCCGCCGACAGCGCCATCGACGTGGCCGACGTCTACCACGGGCCGGCCCGCCTGGGCTTCGTCTCCGTCCTGCAACGCATGGGGGCGCGGGTGACCGTCGAGACCGACGGGCCGGGCACCGCCACCATCCGCTCGTCCTCCTGGCCGCTGCACGCCACCGAGGTGCCGGCGAGCGAGATCCCCTCCCTCGACGAGGTGCCGGCCCTGGCCGTGGCCGCCGCCGTGGCCGAGGGCACCACCGTCTTCCTCGACGTCGGCGAGTTGCGCGTCAAGGAGGTGGACCGCCTGGCCGCGGTGGCCGACATGGTGGCGGCGTTCGGTGCTCGGGCCTCTGTCGACGGGGACACCCTCGCCATCACGGGGGTGGGGGCCCCGCTGCGCGGCGCGCGCTTCGACAGCCGCGGCGACCACCGGATGGCCATGGCCGCCGCGGTGGCCGGGCTGGCCGCCGCGCCGGGTGAACGCAGCCTGATCTTCGGCTTCGGTGCCGTCGAGACGAGCTACCCGGGCTTCGCCGACGACCTCCGGTCCGTGGCCACGGGGGAGTCGGCGCCGCGCCCGCTCGTGGTGGCCATCGACGGCCCCGCGGGCGCGGGCAAGTCCACCGTCTCGACCGCGGTGGCCCGCCGGCTCGGCCTCGACCGCCTCGACACCGGCGCCATGTACCGGGCCGTGACGGCGCTGGCCCTCGAGCGCGGGGTGGCGCCCGACGACACCGCGGCGGTGGCCGCCCTGGCCGATGCGTCCACCATCGACGCCGGGCGGCGCGTGACCATCGACGGCCTCGACGTGACGGACGTCATCCGTTCGCCTGAGGTCGGCCGGACCGTCTCGGTCGTCGCCGCCAACCCCGAGGTGCGCCGCAGCCTGGTCCGGCGCCAGCGGGCCTGGGCGGAGGCCCACGGCGGGGGAGTGGTCGAGGGGCGCGACATCGGCTCCGTCGTCTTCCCGCGGGCCGAGCTCAAGGTGTACCTGACGGCGTCGGCCGAGGAGCGGGCGCGGCGGCGGCACGACGAGGCGCCCGAGGGCGTCGCTCGCCGGGATCGCATCGACTCGACCCGTGACGCGTCGCCGCTGCGCGAGGCGGAGGACGCCCACCTGCTCGATACGACCGACCGCAGCGTCGATGATGTGGTGGAGGAGGTGTTGTCGTGGTTGTGAACGGAACGGGCCCCTCCCCCGGGGCCGAGGACGGGGCGTCCGGCCCGGCCGCCGCGCCGGGTCGCCATCAGGTCTTCGAGATCGACCCGCAGCGGACCGCGCTCTACCGCGGCGAGCGGGTGCTCTTCGAGTCCGTCCTGGGCGCCTGGTTCCGTCCCAAGGTCGTGGGCAAGGAGCACATTCCGGCCACGGGTCCGGTCATTCTGGCACCGGTGCACCGCTCCTTCGCCGACTTCGGGTTCGCCGCCTTCTGCACGTCGCGCAAGCTGTTCTTCATGACCAAGGACGAGATGTGGAAGAACAAGTGGCTGGGGCGGCTGCTGCTGACGGTTGGCGCCTTCCCGGTCCACCGCGAGTCGGCCGACCGGGAGGCCCTGCAACGGGCCGAGGAGGTGCTCCGGAAGGGCCAGGCCCTCGTGCTCTTCCCGGAGGGCACCCGGCGGGCGGGCCCCGTGATCGAGGACCTCATGGAGGGGGCGGCCTTCCTGTCCGCGCGCACCGGGGCGCCGATCGTCCCCATCGGCATCGGCGGGTCCGACCTGGCCATGCCCAAGGGCAGCACCATCCCCAAGCCATACACCATCCACGTGGTCGTCGGCCCCGCCCTGCCCGCACCGGCCCGGACCGGGGGCGGGCGGGTGTCCCGCTCGGCCGTGCACGCCACCACCGAGGAGCTGGAAGGCCGGCTCCAGGCCGTCTACGACCAGGCGCGGGCGGCCACCGGGCGCTACTGACGGCCCGGCGGACGGGAGCCCGCTACTCGGCGGCCCGGCCCCGACCGGTGTCGGTCAACAGCGAGCGGTAGCGGGCGGAGCGGGACAGCAGCATGTCGGCCGCCCGCTGATCGAACTCGGCCGCGCGCTGCAGGGCCGCCCGCAGGTCCTCCTCGTCGTTCAGCACATGGACGGAGGACGTCTTGCGGGAGGTGTCCTCGAGGGGCTTCGGGTTGCCACCGTGGAATCGCATGTTCATGGGAGCCTCGCTGTCGTGACGTCGGTTTGTGGCTCACCGATATTTTTCCACCGATCCGCCACCGAATGGGAGTCGGGTTCGCCGGCCAACGTCAGTCAGGAGTGCCGTGGCTCCTTGCGCACCTTCCACCACGTCTCCCCGACGACCCGGGCGTAGCGGAACCCGAAGAGCCAGTTCTTGCCCTTCTTGGTCGTGCCCGAGGTCCGGGGCAACCACAGTGTGGGCCGCTCCGTCACGCGCCAGCCCCGTTTCATGGCGGTGATGAGCAGCTCGGCCGTTTGGTACTGCGGTTGCACCAGGCGATAGGCGACGTCGTCGAGCATGCTGACCCGGAGCGCGCGGTAGCCGTTGGACGTGTCGGTCAGCCGGGTGTGGCCCATGGCGCTCATGAGCCACGAGAACACCCGCACCCCGCTCTTGCGGAAGCGGTCGGTCGTGGTGTCGCGGCCCAGCACCCTGGAGGCCACGACGAAGTCGGCCTCGTCGTCGACCAGCGGCTGCAGCATGGACGGGATCTCCGCCGGGTCGTTCTGCCCGTCGGCGTCGAGGGTGACGCAGTACTGCGCGCCCAGCTCAATGCTCAGCGCGTAGCCCACCCGCAGCGCGTAGCCGTGCCCGAGGTTCTGGGTCAGGACGAAGGTCGGTACCCCCGAGTCATAGGCGACCTGGTCGGTCCGGTCGCTGCCGCCGTCGACCACCACCAACGTCGTCACGTCCAGCCCGCACGCCTGGGTCGGCATCTTGGTGAGGACGGCGTCGATGTTGGCCTCCTCCTCGTAGGCACAGATGAGGCCGACGACCGGCGACAGCTTCAGGTCCGGGTAGCGCCGGTCGAACTCCCGGCGCGACTCGGCGATGACGCGACGCGCCAGCTCGGGGTCGGTGGAGACGGCGGCGCCCGAGGTGGCGCCGCGACCGGGGCTCAAAGCGACCGGGGCGTTCCGAAGACCTGGCGCACCAGGGGCTCGAAATGCGAGAGGGGCTTCGTCGGGTAAGCCGGGTCGAAGCTGGTCTGATCCCACTCGTCGGCGAACTGCGCGGCCAGGTCGTACCAGGGCTCACCCACGTACTTGTCCCGGGCGTTGGGGTCCTGGCCCATGTACTCGTAGTAATGACGGCCCTGGAAGTCCTGATGCGCGCGGATCATGTGGTACACGTCGTCGCTCACGTAGGGCTTGAGGATCTCGGCCGCGATGCGCGGGTGGTTCATGACCGAGACGGCCTTGCCGATGTCATGGCACAGCGAGGCCACCACCACCTCGTCAGACGCCCCAGCCTCCTCGGCGCGGGTGGCCGTCTGCAGCGAGTGGACCAACTGATCGACTTCGAAGCCGTCGGTGATCTCCTCGAGCGAGGCCAGCATCGACAGGACGCTGTCGGCGACGCGAGGTTGGTTCTCGATCGTCTCGACCATGATCTGCTGCCACTGCTCGGCCGTCGACTCGTCCATGCGGGTGAACGTCATGCGTACATCATCTCACCTGGCCCATCAGGAGGCCAGCAGGTCGAGGACGTCCGCCGCCGAGATGGCCCGGTCCTCCGCCGCCGGGTCGGTCCGATCCGAGGCGGGGCGGCCGGCCAGAAAGGCCAGCGTGGCGCCGACAGCGCGCAGCAGCTCCCGCAGCTCGGGGGGTGGCGGGAAGTACTCGTCCTCGGTGGTCACGGTCACCTCGGTGACGCCCTCGGCGGGCGCCAGGCGGGCAATGACCTCCTCGACGAGGGCCTCGGGCGCCGAGGCGCCCGCCGTGACGCCGACGGTGCCGCTGAGGTCGCCCGGCAGCTCCTCGGCCTCGTTGACCCGCAGCACCCGAGGGCACCCTCCGGCGCGGGCGACCTTCTCGAGGGCGACCGTGTTGGACGAGTTGGCCGAGCCGATCACGACGACGGCGTCCGACTCCGCGGCGATCGCCTTGAGCGCGGCCTGGCGGTTGGTGGTGGCAAAGCAGAGGTCGCTGCGGTTGGGCATCCAGAGGTCGGGGAACCGGCTGCGGGCCTCCTCCATCAGCCCCCGCCACTCGTCGTGGCTGAGCGTGGTCTGCGCCAACAGCGCCACCGGGGCGCCCGTACCGCCCAGGTCGTCCAGCGCGTCGAGATCCTCGCTGTGCTCGAGCAGGCGGACCGACTGCGGGGCGACGGCCATGGTGCCCACCGCCTCTTCGTGGCCGGCGTGGCCGACATACAGGACGGTGTAGCCCTTGCGGCTGCGCACCTTGAGCTCGTGGTGCACCTTGGTCACGAGTGGGCACACCGCGTCGACCACCACGCCGCCCTGGGCCCGGGCGGCCTCGACGACGGCCGGGGCCGAGCCGTGGGCGCTCAGCATCAGTGGCGCCCCGTCGGGCACGTCGGCGACGTCGTCCACGAAGATCACGCCCTGCTCGCGGAACCGGTCGACCACGTGCCGGTTGTGGACGATTTCGTGGTAGCAGTACACGGGCGGCTCGAAGACCCGCACCATCCAGGCCAGGGCCTTGATCGCCTTCTCCACGCCGGCGCAGAAGCCCCTGGGCTCGGCCAGCATGACGCGGGTCACTCCGGGCACAAAGTCCAGGTTACTGCCACTACTCTGGTTGCCATGTCAGCTCCCACGGTGACTTCGGTCACCGCGGCGTCGCCGGCAGCCCGGGCCGGCCTGGCCGTGGGCGACGAGCTCGTGAGCCTCAACGGTCACGAGCCGCGCGACGTCATCGATTTCCAGCGCCTCAGCGACGCGGGCGACCTGAGCGTGCTCGTCCGTCGGAGCGGCGCGCCCCTGCCGCGGCTGGTGCGGGTGGACAAGGAGCCCGGGGAGCCCCTCGGCGTCGAGGTGTCCTCGGCCGTGTTCGACCGCATCCGCACCTGCGACAACCACTGCGCGTTCTGCTTCATCTACCAACTGCCGAAGGGCATGCGGCGCAGCCTCTACCTGAAGGACGACGACTACCGGCTCTCCTTCCTCTACGGGAACTTCACCACCCTGACCCGCTTCACCGAGCTCGATGCGGAGCGGATCCTGACCGAGCGCCTCGGGCCGCTGTTCGTCTCCATCCACACGACCGATCCCGAGCTGCGGGCCGACATGCTGCGCAACCCCAAGGGCGCCACCAGCCTGCGCTGGCTGCAGGTACTCCTCGACGGCGGCATTGAGGTGCACGGGCAGATCGTCGTCTGCCCCGGGGTCAACGACGGCGACGCGCTCGAGGACACCCTGGCGGGCATTCTCGACCGGTACGCGTCACTGGCCAGCGTCGGCGCGGTGCCGCTGGGAGTCAGCCGCTACTCCAACGAACCCACCATGCGCCCGCACACGGTGGAGGAGGCCCGGCGGGTCCTCGACACGATCGAGACGTGGCAGGGCCTCTACCGCCGGGCACTGGGCCGGCGGCTGGTCTTCGCGGCCGACGAGTACTACCTGTTGGCCGACCGGCCTCTGCCGCCGGCGCGCCACTACGAGGGCTACCCCCAGCAGGAGAACGGCATCGGCATGGCCCGGGCGTTCGCCGAGTCCTTCGCCCACCCGGCTCAGGTCGGCCCGGGGGGCGTGCGCCACGGCTTCTTCGCGTCGGTCGACGCCGCGCCGGCCGAGGGCTACCGCGCCCCCGCCTGCCCACGGTCCCGGCCGGCACCGACGAGCGGCCGGTCACGGTCCTCACCGGCACCTACGGCGCCCTGGTCCTCGGGGCGCTGGTGGCCGGCCTCGGGCGGGCCGACGTGGACGTGCGGGCCGTGCCCAACGACTTCTTCGGCGGCAACACCGGCGTGGCCGGCCTCCTGACCGGCGAGGACGTCGCGCGGGCCACGGCGGACGTTCCGTCGGGGCACCGGTGCCTGCTGCCCGACGCCTGCCTGAGCGAAGGACGCTTCCTCGACGGGCTGACACTGGCCGACCTGCCGCGACCGGTCGAGGTGGTGCCCACCGACGGGGCCTCCCTGCGGGCCGCCCTCGAGGGCACCTCGTTCCGGCCCGCCTGCGCGGCATGAGCCTCCCCATGGTGGTGGTGGCCGGCCGGCCCAACGTGGGCAAGTCGTCGCTGGTGAACCGGATCGTCGGCAACCGCGCCGCCGTGGTCGAGGAGGAGCCGGGAGTCACCCGCGACCGCAAGGTACTCACGGCCGAGTGGGCCGGCGCACCCTTCTCGGTCATGGACACCGGCGGATGGTTGGCCGGCGGCGACGCGCTCGAGGCCAAGGTGAGCCAGCAGGCCGAGCGCGCCCTGGCCGAGGCGGACGTCGTGGTGATGGTGGTCGACGTCACGACGGGCGTGACCGAGGAGGACCTGGCGGCGGCGAGGATCATCCGGCGCGCCGGGCCGCCGGTGCGCCTCGTGGTCAACAAGGTGGACGACGTGCAGCGCGAGGCCGCGGCGTGGGAGTTCGTCGCGCTCGGCCTCGGCGACCCGTTCCCGGTGAGTGCGCTGCACGGCCGCGGCACGGGTGACCTGCTCGACGCCGTGGTCGCGCTGCTGCCCGAGGTGCCGCCGGCTGAGACGGACGGCGACGAGGCGCGAACCCGTCCGGAGTCCTCCAACGGCGACGGCACGCCGAGGGTGGCCATCATTGGCCGGCCCAACGTGGGCAAGTCCACGCTGTTCAACCGGCTGCTGGGCGACGAGCGCTCCATCGTGCACGACCTGCCGGGCACGACGCGCGACGCCATCGACACGATCGTCGAGACGCCCGACGGCCCGGTCTGCTTCATCGACACCGCGGGGCTGCGCCGGCCGTCCAAGACGGACCGCGGCACCGAGCAGCACGCAACGCTGCGGGCCCTGCGCGGCACTGGAGCGGGCCGACATCGCCATCCTGGTCATCGACGCCACCCTGGGCGCCTCCCACCAGGACCAGCGCCTGGCCGAACGCATCGGCGTCTCGGGCTGCCCCGCCATCGTCGCCCTGAACAAGTGGGACCAGGTGGCGACGGAGGACCGTGACGACGTGCTGGCGGGCGTCGGGGATCGCCTGGCCTTCCTCGGCGGCGGCGCCGGTGCTCAAGATTTCGGCGCTGTCCGGCAAGGGCGTGCAGCGCATACTCCCCGCGCTGCGAGATGCCGTGGTGGCCTACCACCGGCGCGTGCCGACGGGCGTGCTCAACCGGACAGTGCAGGACCTGCAGGTCCGCCAGCCCGCCCCGCGGGCACGCATCCGCTACGCCGTCCAGGGGGCCATCGACCCGCCGACGTTCACCCTCTTCACCAACGGCCGGCTGCCGCCGACGTACATCCGCTACATCGAACGCGGCCTACGTGAGAAGTTCGACCTCGGCGCCACGCCGATGAAACTGCGCGTCCGCATCGGTGGCAAGTGAGGGACCGGCGGCGCTAATGGCGTGGTGCGAGGAGTGCGACGCGCTCGTCGAGGACGAGGACCTGGGGGAGGAGGGCGAGTGCCCGCACTGCGGCACCATCTTGGCCGAGCGAGAGCGCGGACCGGTGCCCTGGTACTTCAAGGCCATGCTCGTGGCCAGCATCGTGTACCTCGGCTACCGCGGCTACCAGGGGATCACCTGGATCGCCGCCCACGTGTAGCGTTCCCCCTCCATGGCCATCTACGAGCTCGATGGTGCGACGCCGCACATCGACCGCGACGCCTTCGTGCACCCCGACGCCGTCGTCATCGGTGACGTGACCATCGGCGCCGAGTCGAGCGTCTGGCCCAGCGCCGTCCTGCGCGGCGACTACGGCACGATCACCATCGGCGCCCGCTCGTCCATACAGGACGGGACGGTCATTCACGCCGGCCCCGGGTTCCCGACGCTCATCGGGAACGGGTGCGTCGTCGGCCACCTGACCCACCTCGAAGGGTGCACCCTCGAGGACGACTCGCTGGCGGGCTCGGGCAGCGTCGTGCTCCACTGGGCCGTGGTCGGCCGGGGCGCAACGGTGGGCGCCAACGCCGTGGTGCCCAACAACATGGTGGTCCCGCCCGGCGCGCTGGCGCTCGGGATCCCGGCCAAGATCGTGGAGGGCAAGTCGGACGTCGCCATGATCAGGATGTCGGCCGACGTCTACGTGGACAACGCCAAGCGCTATCGCGCCTCGCTACGCCGGCTCGACTGATGCTGAGCTACTTCCGCTTCGTCGGCCCGCGCTTGGCGTGGCCGCGGCTGCGGTCCGCCGGGAACACGTCGGGGCCGAACGGGGCCAGGCCCTGGGCGGCGGCGAAACCCAGGTGCCCCTCGCCGTCGGTGCCGCCGGTGGTCAACCCGAGCAAGTCCTCGTAGCTGCGCAACGCCGAGTAGTGGTTGTACGTGCCGGTGGTGTCCGTCGAGCCGGGGACGATGTACTTCGCGTTGAGCAGGAGCGCGCCGATTTGGCCGCCGCCGGGAGCCTGGCTGTCCGTGGCGTCCCCGGCGTTCCCCGGCGCGTTGGTGTTGGGTCCCGGCAGCTCGTCGCAACAGGACGTGTCCGCGCCGGGCCCGTCCACGTCGGACTCGTCGAACGTGATGACGACCAGCATGTCGCCGCTCCGGTAGGCCGGCGACTCCAGGATGAGAGGCATCCAGGCCTGCAGGAACTCGTCGGAACCGGTCAGACCGCCGACGTGCCCGCCCGTGCTGTTGGGCCCGGCACAAGGGTCGTCGTGGCCGTCGTTGCACAGGTTCGGCGTGATGAACCCGAAGCGTGGCGTCGTCTTCTGGCTCCGCAGGTCCTCGGCCAGGTGGCCGGTCGGCGCCGGCGCGCCGTTCGGGCCCAGGGTGCCGAGCGGGACCACGTTGGCGTCGCACTCGGCGGTGTCGTCGATGATGGAGTGAAACCACACGAACGGGTTGTGGCGGGTCGTGTACTGGTCCAGCGGGGTGGCCACCTCCGCCGTGTCGGTCGCGCCGACCTCCGGATGGGCGCAGTCGGTGCCGCCCGTCGGGTCCGGCGTGCCGCCGTCCCGGGCCGGGGTGTTGCCCATGTCCTGCTCGTAGGCACGCCACGAGGCCACGTGGGTCTTGGGGTTGGGCGGGTACTTGGCGTCGAGCTGGTTGGCGATGGTCTGCACCGATGCCGGGTAGACGCAGCCCTCGCCGACGACCTGGCCCGGATCGACCGCCTGGTCGGGTGCGGGCGTCCCGGGTTCGACGCCGGCGTAGGCGAACGCGTTGTCGGCACAGTCCGCCTGCGTGTCCTCGGTCGGCGACTGCCCGGACACCTGGGCGATGTAGTTGTCCAGGCTGTTGTGCCCGATGGCGTAGTAGTTCTGCAGCAGCTCGCCGTCCTTGCGCAGCGTGCCGTTGAGGTAGGTGGCGACGGAGCCCGGCCCGAAGGTGGCCTCGTAGCCCTCGTTCTCGAACTCGATGACCAAGATGTGCTGGATCGCCCCGGGCGGAAGTGCCGCGCGCACCACCTCGGGCGCGCCCGGCGTGGGACTCGCCGCCACGGCCGCCGGGTCGGCCAGCAGTACACACGTGAGGCTGACGGAAGCCAGGGCGAACGCTTGCAGAGCGAGCAGGCGGCCGAACCGGCGGAGCACCGCGGGCGAGCGTAGCGACACCTCGCCCGCGGTGGGAGCGGGGTGGTCAGTCGCGGGCGAAGGCGGCCAGGTCCCGTGCCGTGTCGCGGCTGATCTCGGGGCAGGCGATGTTGAAGACCTCCGTGCCGTGCATGGTGCCCATGACCTGGCGGCCGCGGGCTGCCACGCCGGCGGCGAGGAGCAGCCGGTAGAAGTTGATCCCCTCGTCGCGCAACGGGTCACATTCGTTGACGCTGATGACGGTGGGCGGGAACCCCGTCACGTCCTCAATGCCGGCGAAGGCGGGCCAGGCGAGCGGGTTGCGCTCGTCGAACGCCTCGATGCCGTAGCCCATGGCGCCACGGTTGTTGTGCAGGTTGAGGAGGATGCCGTTGTTCTCGACCGACGACGGGCTGTCCGGTGTCGGCCACTGCCCGGCGATGTAGGGGCAGAGGGCGTACAGACCCTTGATCAGCCCGAGCTCGCCGTCACGCCGCAACTTGAGCCCGGTGGCCAGCGTGAGGTTGCCGCCGCCGCTCTCACCCGCCACGACGATGCGGGAGGGGTCGATCTGCAGCTCGGCGGCGTGGCCGACGACCCAATGCAACCCGGACACACAGTCGTTGAGCCCGGCCGGGAACGGTTCGACCTCCGGCGCCGATGAAGCCACGACGCAGTTGCGGAAGTCGACCATGACCACCGTGACGCCGTTGGCCGCAATCAGCTTGCCCCAGCCCCGGTACATCCCGTCGAAGCACGACAAGGTGGCCATGCCGCCACCGTGGATGTAATAGACGCAGGCGGTGGGGTCGGCCGAGTCGGGCCTGATGATCTGGAGCTTGACGGTGTTGCCGTCGGGTTGGGACTCGATGTCCCGCGTCGTCACCGTGAGACCGGTGGACGGCGCAGCCTCCTCCGAGTCGCACAGGTCTTGGAAGGCTTGGAACGTGGCGCGGAACTCATCGGCTTCGGGCGTGTTTGCCTCGGCCAGCAGCTCTTCGCGGCTCGCCACGTCGGGAAGGGGGGTGTTGGGGATGACCGCGAGGAGGCTCCGAAGGCGAGGATCGAGGCGGACGTCGGTTGCGGTGTCGAGGGCCATGGGCCCATTCGATCACACGGTGCCGATGAGGGGCCGATCCGGAACCGCTCAGGTCACTCAGCGAGCCCGGGCGTCGGCGGGACGACTTCGTCGGGCCCGTTCCATGGAGGCATTGGCGGCCTTGAGCAGATCCGCGGCCGTCTTCGCCACTCCGGTGCTCCACAGCGCCCCGACGCTGGCGCCGAACCACGAGGAATCCAGGCCGAGGGCCTTGCTGACTCTGTCCATGGAGGACGCAATGCGCTCACGGAACAGGGCCTCGCTCGACTGGTCGCTGTGGGGGCACACGAGGACGAACTCATCCCCGCCGAACCGGGCCAGCGTGTCTCCCTTCCGCAGGGTCGCCAGCAGCTCGCGTGCGACCGCTCGGAGGACGGCATCGCCGACCTCGCGCCCCAGGGTGTCGTTGACCGATTTGAAACCGTCGAGGTCGATGAAGAGGACCCCGAACGTCCCGCCGTAGCGGCGGACCTCGTAGAGCTGGTGCTCAAGGCGGTCCGTGAGGAGCATGCGGTTCGGCAGACCGGTGAGCGCATCGTGGAGGGCGCGGTGCGCCTCCATCTCGAGGGTGAAGCTGTTCGAGAGCGAGCCGGCGATGAACCCACCCATGAGCTCGAGGATCGCGAGGTCCGAGTCCCCGAAGTGGGAGACCCGGCTGGAGACGACCTTGAGGACGCCGACGGCGTACCCGCGATGGACGAGCGGCACGACGATCATGGAGCGCACGCCGACGCGCCGGCAGGCCTCACGGTCGACACTCGGATCCGTCTCGGTGTCCTCGCACATGAGGGGGACACCCTGGCGGACGCAGAGGCCGGAGAGGCTGGAGGTGCGGGAGCGCCGAAGTCCGAGCGAGCCGGAGGCCACCCCGCTCACGGCGCTGTAGACCATTTCGTCGCCCTCGGTCAGCTCCACCACGCCACCGTCGGCGTCCGTGACCGCCTGGGCCCGCTCCGTCACCACGTGCATCACACCCTCGGTATCGAAGGTGGTGGCGTTGATCAGCCGTTGTGTTTCGATGACGAAGTGAAGCCGTTCAATTTCGCTCACCCGCTGTCCAGACTCCATCCTGATCTTTTTCGGAGGACCGGCAGCCTCTCTTGAGCGGGTTGGGCCGCACCACCAACGCACGGACAACGGGCTCCCGACCAACTGGCCGGTGTTCCCCCCGAATCGGCCCGGACTACGACAGTTGGTGTCCTTCCACACAGTTCCGGGTGGTGCGCTTTCCCCAGTGACGGGACGACCCGGTTCGTGTCCCGGAAAAGCCTTCCTGCTGCTTCTCCTCAGGACTTACCGGCCTCATAGGGCTCGGTGAAGATCTCGCCCTGAGCCGCGCCCGAGCCGGACCTGCCGCCTCCTGGACCGCGCAGAACGAAAGCGATGATGACGGCGAGCACGGCTCCGGCAATGGGGCCTGCGATGTAGACCCAGTAGCCGGTGAAGGTTGTGCTGGCGAGATCGGGACCGAAGGTGCGGGCCGGGTTCATGGAAGCGCCCGAGATGGGGCTGCCCCACAAACCAGCCAAGGCTATGTACCCACCGACGCCGAAGGCACCGAAAAGGCCGAGGTTCTGTGCTCCAGAGGCCGTGCCGAGGATCACGCTCACCAGCCCCATCGTCAAGATCAGCTCCATCCAGAACGCAGCCATGTCTGAGTACCCATGGGCGGGATAGTTGGAGCCATACATGGCTGACACGTTGACCACGGAGCGCAAGAACAGGGCGGCGAGGGTCGCGCCAATTAGTTGGACGACGATGTAGCCGGGTACCCGTTGCCAGGGGAAGTCCCTGCGCAAGGCGAACGCAATGGAAACGGCGGGGTTCAGGTGGGCACCGGATACCTTGCCCATGAACAGGATGATGGCGAGGACCGTCAGCGCCGGTGCCACCACGGCGGCCGTGTGGCTGATCACGCCGGGGAAGGCGTGCCCCATCATCCCCCCACCGGCGGCCGCCAAGACCAGAAAGAACGTACCCAGCAATTCGGAGAAGAGGCGTCGCCACTCCTGACGAGGGTCGTTGAAGTCGGTGATCCGCTCGATGACGCTTTGCTCGTAGCGGGCGATGGGACCGATTGCGGGAGGTTCTTGTGTCGCTGTCATCGGAATGACCCCCTTCACAGGATCGCGGATATGACCGACCCGCCATTCGCACGCTGAGCAGTTAGTTCCGGTGCGGAGCGAGTCAGCGCCGGGGCTGGGCACCCGACAGTGTGAATCGTATGGTCCGGCGGGGCGTCACCCGGGGAGGGTGATGTGGTCCGTGTTCGTCCCTGCAGTAGTGCGCCGTCAGGGGTTTTGCTGAAGAGAGACCTGGGAGAGCGCGCTCGGCCAGGATCTCTCGAAGCCATTTCCCGAGTTGGTGGAGCACGGGACCGATCGCAAAGTGGTGCCCTTCACAGTGCCCACGGACATGGCCAGCCCGCTCGTCGCGGGTGCGCTACTTTGTGTTCGCCGTTCAGCGAGGTTTGATCTGGAGCAACGGCACGCGGGCTGTGGCGCAGCTTGGTTAGCGCGCTTGACTGGGGGTCAAGAGGTCCCGGGTTCAAATCCCGGCAGCCCGACTCCTCTCTGACACACCGGCAGCCCGAATCGATGCGGAAGTCCAGGTCAGAAGGGGCCTCTTCTGGCATTCCTCCGACGGCCTACCCCGACCCCGACATCAACCAGCGGCAATCGGCCGCCGACCGCCACAAACGCCCGGCCGGACACAGCGCCAATTCGCCTCGCCCATTACCCAGACGGGGGCCCGCCACCATCGCTTCTCACGCCCGCCACCCGCTCAGCCCGCCACCCAAGCAAACGGGCCGAGCCAACGACCACCTACTGAACGGTCCGGGCCTAACGGTTCCGCCTTGACTCTCGGGCGGCCGAGGGTTGGATACTGCTGGTGTGGACTCAGGCGAGCTGGTCGGTGTCGGCGCGTTCGCGCAGCTGTCGGGGCTGACCGTTGAGACGTTGCGGCACTACCACCAGGTCAGCCTGCTCGTGCCGGTCGAGGTCGATGATCGCACCGGCTACCGCCGCTACGGGCTGCGCCAGCTGCCGCGAGCGCGCACCCTTGCCGCGTTGCGGGACGTCGGCATGCCATTGGAGGATGTCGCCGCCATCGTCGACGCCACCGATCGAGGCGCGCGACGGGCGCGGCTGGTCGAGCACCGTCGACGCCTGACGGAGGCGGCCCGGCAGGCGGCTGGCCGGGTCGACGCAATGGACCGGATGATCGAGAGGGAGGACATCACGGAGTCGCCGCTGCGGATCGAAGAAAGGACGCCAATGCTCTCAGACGACAGGCTTGCGAGGGAACTGCTGGGCACTCTCGACCGAACGGACTTCGGTCACCTTGGTGTCCGCCACGAGGGCAAAGTGCGTGACAGCTACGTCAACGGCGACGTTCGCATCATCGTCACCACCGACAGGTTGTCGGCGTTCGATCGGCTCCTCGGGACTATCCCGTTCAAGGGACAGGTCCTCAACGAAATAGCGAACTACTGGTTCGACGCCACCTCCGACATCGTCTCGAATCACCTCCTGGAGGTCCCTGACCCCAACGTCGTGCGCGTCCGCGAGTGTGCTCCGGTCCCGCTTGAATTCGTCGTTCGCGCCTACATCACGGGCGTAACGAAGACGTCGTTGTGGTTCAACTACGAGGCGGGCGGGCGGAACATTGCCGGCAACCTGATGCCCGACGGGCTTCGCAAGAACGAGCGGTTGGAGACTCCGATCCTGACCCCGACGACCAAGTTCGAAGTGCATGATCGAAACCTCGGTCGCGACGACGCGATCGCCGAGGATCTCGTGACCGCGGACCTATTCGACCGGTGCGCCGACGTCTGCTTCCGGCTGTTCGCTCGGGGCACCGAACTTGCGGCCCAACGCGGCCTGATCCTCGTCGATACGAAGTACGAGTTGGGTCTGCTCGGTAACGAGATCGTGCTCATGGACGAAGTGCACACGCCTGACAGCTCGCGCTACTGGTACGCAGACACCTACGACGAGCTCTTCCGAAAGAACAGGGATCAGCGAGCACTCGACAAGGAGCCGCTGCGAGAGTGGATGGTAGAGCGAGGATTCCGCGGCGACGGAGAGGCCCCCGTCATGACCGACGAGGTCCGTATCGCGACCGCAACCCGCTACATCCTTCTCGCTGAGGAGCTGACTCAGCGATCGTTCGAGGCCCCGGAGCTCACCGCATCCGAACGGGTCGCCAACGTCCTCCGCGACTGCCTGCCCGCGTGAGATCGCTACAGAGCGTCCCACAACGCGCGTCGGTCCATTGCGCTCACCCTGTCCCAGAACATTGATGCAATGTGCGTCAAAGCGGACAGCCGCTATCGCTGTTGAACGCCTGGGGTTTACACGTGCCGAGGATGGCTTCAACAGCCTCGGAGACGGTGTCGGCCTCACATGTCGGCAGGTGTGTGAGGTCTCGGGGCCACGTCCGTCCAAGGCGGATCCACGCGGTGCTGATACCGAGAGCGGCTGCGCCGCCGATGTCGGTGACGGGGTTATCACCGATCATCCAGGCATCCTCAAGGGACTCGTCGCAACGCTCGGCGGCAAGACGGAACAGTTCGGGAGCTGGCTTCCAGAATCCCTCGGCCTCTGATATGCAGCAGGCATCGACCAGGTCACCGAGTCCCGCCGCTGCGATCTTGGCCGCCTGAGCTCGGGTCGCCCCATTCGTGATGATCGCGATCTTGAACCCGGCTCGCCGGGCCCGCGCCAAGGCCGACAGGACCTCGGTCGAACAACGAAAGCTCTCGACGTAGTCCCGGTGGTAGCGCTCCGCCATCTCCTCCACTGAGTTGTGAGGTACGAATCGCTTCACCACCTGCGAAAAGAACTGATCACGAGGGGTGTAGCCACGAGCATCAAGCTCGGTCAGCCACCTAACATCGCCGACGTCTCGACCGATCTCGAAGAGGAAGGACTCCGCCCACACGTCGAAGATTGCCTGCCGGTCCGCCAGGGTGTCGTCAAGGTCGCAAAGCAGAAGGGCCACAACTCATTCTCGCTCGTCCGGAAGGAGGGCGACTGCCCCACTTCGCCAGCCTGGAGTCACTCCGAGACTCTCGATCCCATCGATCTGTAGCCAGATAGCACCTTTCGGGCCCCAGCCCAGACGGCAGCGGCAGCCAGCTCCGACCAGATCTAAGTTGGGGCATCGTGGCGGGCGCGGAGTGGGAGCCTGAGGCCGAGAACTGGGTCCGATGGGCGCGCACACCCGAACACGACCACTACTGGTACTACCGCAACGACTTCTTCGACCGACTAGTCCCTCCTCACGGTCGATACACCGTTGAGATCGGTTGTGGTGAGGGCAGAGTTGCCCGCGATCTGGCGGCCCGAGGACATTGCGTTGTGGGGGTCGACCCTTCCCCGACACTGGTCCGCTACGCCCGCGAAGCCAGTACTGACACGTCGTATGCAGTGGCGGACGGAGGGGTCCTGCCCTTCTCTGATGGGTCCTTCGATCTGGCCGTGGCCTACAACTCACTCCAGGTTGTCAGTGACATGCCGGAAACGGTCGCTGAGGCCGCTCGGGTTCTCCGCCGAGGCGGTCGGCTCTGTTTTTGCGTCAGTCATCCCGTCACCGACATGGGTCGTTTCTCCGGCGACGACCCTGATGTCGTGTTTGCCCTCCGCCAGGGCTATTTCACCAGCCAACGGGTCGACGACACGATCGAATACCGCGGTCTACCAATGACGTTCCGGGGATGGACGTACACCCTGGAGGATTACGCCCTGGCCTTGGAGAACGTAGGGCTGCAGATCGAAGCGATGAGGGAACCTCGCCCATCCGCGCGTCTGGACAGGCTCCAGAAGTGGCATCAAGTTCCGCTTTTCCTGATGGTCCGAGCCGTCAAGCCATAGCCGGGAGGAGTTCACACCTCCCAGCACGGACACCAGTCATCGCCTGCCCCATTCACCGCCGGGACAGGGTGCCACCCAACGAATTCCCATGTGGTCGCACGTCGGGAGCATGCACCACCTTGCTGACTACACGGTCAAAGCGGGCTACCTCGGATCGGTCAGAATGTGAATTTCCGAACGATGAATGAATCCGCGGGACCTGTAATGCCCAACGTATGGAACCACTGACGTGCGATCGGTAGAGCAGGACGCTGAGTGCAGAGCAGACAGAAAGAAAGGACTGGACCATGGCAGAGGAAAGCAAGCCTGTCGAAGTGTCACGCAGAATCGAAGCACCGGCGGCCCTCATCTTCAAGATCCTGGCGAATCCGCAACGTCACATGGATTTCGACGGATCCGGCATGCTCCGGGGAGCCGTCCTTAGCCGTCCCATCTCCGACGTGGGCGATACCTTCACCATGAAGATGCATCGGCTCGGAGACGACTACCTCATGCTTAACTATGTGGTGGAGTTCGAGCCAGATCGGCGCATAGTTTGGGAACCGGCTCCCGGTGACCCCTCTCGGGTTGAGGGTGATGATCCATCCAAAGTTGGTATTCCTGCGGGCTACCGCTGGGGCTACATCCTCACTCCGGACGGTGACTCGCGACGGTCGTCACCGAGGTCTTTGACTTCGGCCCCTTGCCGGAGGACCTCCTACGTGATGGCGGGGCGTGGATCAACGGGACCAATTCGGTGCTTGAGTCCATGACGGCCAGCCTGGAGAGGCTCGAGAAGATCAGTACCGAGTAGGACCGAGGACTTTGGCTGGGGTGTTGCGAAGACGGACGGCGTCGCCTGGGGTTGGTCAGCATCCCAGGCGCAGCAACCCGTCAATCTCCGCTGCGATCAGCGCTCCGGCGCGCACCAGGTCGTGCAGCAGGAGTTCGGCGGCTCCCTCATCGACCGACATGGACGCAGGTGTGCAACGACTCGGCTTGAACGCCTCGAGCTCAAAGGGCCACAGGTCGGCGTCGCCAAGCACATAGGCCGCCGCTGCCAGGGCGAGGTCTCCGGCGACGTGGCACACGTCGTGGTCGGGCGTGAAGCCTTCGTCGGTGAGCTGGCGCGCTCGCTCCGCTGCGATAAGTTCCGCTCCGGTTACCGCCATCGGTGCGTGCTCCCAGATTCGGGTCCCCGAGTGACACCTTGGCCGAAACCGAGGCGCCAGCGCAATCCGTGTCTTGAGGCACCCACGTGTTGGTTCTCCATTGCCAACGGATCTGTCCACGCAACGCTGCAACGATGGGCCAGAGAAGGCCACAATGGAACCCAGGTCGGGGGAGCGGACAACCTCATCTCACCTGCTCAAGCCCCAAACGGTCTCAAAAGGACACACGGCCTTTTCGGCCTGGGGGTTAAGGTCCGGGTTCAAATGCCGGCAGCCCGGCGGAGGGTCCGAGGCACTCGGGTACGACTTGGATCGACACGCCCGCCTCGACCGCCGTGCCGACGTAGCCGTGGCGAGGTCACGGAGGCGGATGACCGGCAGATCGACACGCTCGGCCGCGCTGGCAAACGTCCGTGAGATCACGTTCGGTGTGGCGGCTGGCGAGCCGCCCGCCGTGGCAGCGGTTGGGGTGCATGGTCTTCGCGGTGGCTACGGTGCCAAGCGAAACCAAAGGAGGGCCGATGGCACAGAATGAACCCGATGCGCCCCGCGACCTCGGCGAGGAGCTCCCGGTCACCCGGGCGAACAATGAGACAAGCGCCCGTATCGCCGCCGCAGATGCCCTGCGGTTCATCGAAGAGGCGATCGCAGCCGAGGATCCGTCGGGAGTCGAGATCCTCTATGAGCAGGCCGCTGAAGAACTGAAGCGGGCGGCGGAATACATCAAGGCAATTCAATCCGGTGACGCGGACCGTCTGGGAAGTCTCAGCTGACCAGCCACTGAAATCGCCTGCGGCGGGGGTCTATTTCGCGGTCGATCCGCGCGGCGCGAGGTGCTCCGTATCGCTGGGTCGTAAGAGCTTGCCCCGCCGTGCGCACCACCGAAGGCGGCCACCAGTGCTGTCTGCAATGACGATGCGTGCGGGCAGGCTCACCCTTCAGATATCCGAGTCGTCTGCCTCGACTTCTACGTCCCCGACCGGGAAGCCGTCTTTGAATACCGCTATCGCCTTGTGGATCAGTGACTCAACATCCGTACCCGTCGCCGCGTCGAAGACGGTGTCCCCCACGAACACCGCAATTAGCGCGGTGTCGGTTCCGATGCCGCCGTCTTCGCGGGGCGATTCGACCCGAACGTCCAAACCCTCCGCACGGAGACCCTGCGCCAACGCGTCGCCGGCTCTTGCTGAACCCAGGAACGTGATCTTCCACATGTTCAGCCCACGCTACCAATGACGCCGGCGATCGCATCCGCCACTTCCTGGTGCTGACTCGGCAGAACAATGGCCGTAGGAGCTTTCCCGCGGAGATAGACGACGGGCGTCGCCCTACCTCGGGGCTGTCGGCACCTACCTGGCCTGACCGCGTGCTGGCCCGCGTCGCGGCTCCCGGGCCAGCACGACGGCCAGTAGGGTCAAGAAGCGAGTGGTACACCGAACGGCGGACCAGGGAGGGTATCGATGACGGGCCAGGGTGACGAACAGCAGAGTGATCAGATCCACGAGTGGGGACAGGCTGTGCCAGCCTCGTCCGGCCGCCCACAGCCCGGCGACATAATCACCGAGTCCGGCCAGGCCATTGCCCCCGGACCTCTCGTGGGCCACGATGTGTCGACTCCGCTCGAAGAGGACGAACCCGAGCACACCATTCCGCCGGGCCCCCTGTGGGCCATGAAGGAGCGCCGCCACACCCAGTGGCACCTGCTGCCGGCGCATGAGCGGCACGAGCGCATCCGTGAGTGTCTAGAGGCCGGCGACTACACCCTGTACTGCATCGACGACGGGGGGCACCACGCAATGGTTGGCCGCCGAGTCGGCGTCTCACCCACCGGCTGTGAGTACTCATTGATCGGTCGTGTCACTCGCCAGCGCTATGAAGAACTGCGCGACGAAGTGGTGCTGCTGGTCAACTGTTTCGACACAGCCACCGAGATACGCCTGTGCGGGGTCGTTGTCGAACAGCACATACGTTCTTCCAACGTCTTTGACGTTGCGGAGTACGAAAGCATCGACGACGTCCCCGACGACTACCGACCCGGTTCGCCCTTCCAACACTTCAGCCAGGACCTGCAGATCACTGCCTACTAGGACTCTCTCGCCGAGGCGTAAGGCTTTCACATCGACCCAGAGCTAATGGGTGCTCGAGCACGAAGTCTGCGGCGAGCAGTGGGTCTCTGACGAGCAACACCGTCGTTTGATCATTCGATGGCGTGACCGCGCCATTTGCGTTGCTTTCCAAAAATGAACGGAAACCTTTTGGCCCACGGTGCCGATCTCAAAGAAGATCCAAGCACCACACGAAGCGAGCGACCCGGAAGTCTACGAACGTCTTGTGGCGCTGGCACGGGTTCCGAGAGGGGTCGCCGTGAATCAGGAGTGAGGTGGCTCGCTGAACCGAACCGATCCGTATCGGCGACGGTAGAGCCAATATGCAACGAGTCCAGCCACCATCGGGAGCCAGTACTCCGCTAATCGGTAGGCCAGGGTGGCCAGGACAGCGCTACGGCCGCTGACTCCCGCCAGCACCAGCAGCCCGCTGAGGCTAGCCCGACCTGAGCTCGAGCAATTGGGCGAACAGGTCGTCAAGGACCTGATCGGAGACCGAGTCCGGGACCGAGCTGGTCAAAGGGAGTTCCCGACACGGAGCGAGCGATCAAGACGGCGTCGTGGCTCGGCCCGATCTCCGACGCACTGATCACTTGAGGCACCCGGGCGCCCGACCGTGCCGCGAGCTGCGTGACCGACGACTCGTGCTCAACCTGTTGAATCCGGGTCAGGCTGATGGCTGGTCCCGAGTTCCGATACATGATGAGCCGGTACACCTTGCTGAGGAACTGGGCGTCCGCAGCGTCCCGGCCATAGAACGACACGACCAAGGACTCCCCCGAGTTCGTGACGACGACGTAGTGGGCGGCACCCCAGGTCTGATAGCGGGTCGGCTGCGCCGAAGCCGCATCGATCCCGACCGTCGCGAGCGCCACGCGCAGTTCCTCACCGGAGGGCAACCCGAGCGGCGAGCCCCAGCCGAGGTGGATGGCAGCGGTCACGCCCCAACCGATCGCCATGCTGCCGAGAACATTGGCCGGAAGGCCATGGCCCGCCACGACGGTCGCGAGCACGGTGAGGAATACGATGAGCTCGATGAGGCGCTGTACGGTCCGCGACAGGTAAGGAAGCCCTGCCGTCGCGACGCTGAGCGCCAAAGCCACGTGCAAGACGGGAACCTCAACACGTAGCCGTAGAACTCGATGCTGCGTGGTCGCCCGCCACTCGCCCCGAGCGCGAGGACGAGGATTCCGCTGACGACGAGTGTCCCGACGGCCGAGGCTGCGAGATCCCGCACCACCATCCAGCGCTTGGCCAGGCTGGCCACCACGAGGAGGAACGCGATCGTCCCGAACGATCCGCCGATCCAACAGAGAGTCACCAGCCAGCGGATGCCGTAGGGAGGCGGGCTCAGCACGTGCGTAATCACGATCTTCGGGGTGTGAGTTGGACCGGAGAACCAGCACCGCACACAGAACGGCAAACGAGGCGAGGATCACCCGAACGCCGTCGGACCCCCGGCGCCGCCGCTGGCCGTCGCCGATGGGGGCGAAGAAGATCGCTCGTCCCGCCATGCGAGCCGATTTTCGTTGTCTCGGAAGACGTCGGTCGAAGCGGGGATCTGTGCGGCCATTGGTGCCTCTCGTACTGCCAACCGGCGCCGACGTCAATCGCGATTGCTCACGGCGTTGCCGCCGTAAGGTGAGAAGTCAGGTCACGTCAGGTCTGGGCGGGCTCGAGCGGAATGCCGAGGGCATCCGCGAGTCCGGGTTCCGTACCTCCATGCGGCGCGAGGCGGTCCCCGTACACCAATGGTTCGGGGCGACCCTGAGGGCTTGCACGCCGGCCCAGCACGCCGGCGTGCCTTCGACAAGCTCTCGCTCGGGGCGGATCCGGACCTCCTCGACGAGCTGCACGACGGGCCCTTCGGTACCTATGGCCACCTCGCCGACAGGTACGGCGTCCACTGGTTCTTCCGGGGCGACAGCGGACGAAACGCGTGACGCCTGACGGGCTACGCTCCCGCACCTCCCGGGGCGTCACCGCAGGACGCCGTGACGTAGCACTTGAGCGGTGGCTCGCTCGTGACCTCGCCGACGGTCGCCCGCTCTCCCACCAGCGTCACGAGGTTGGCCTCGTTCAGCGCCAGCGAAGCCGGCGTCACGTAAGGCATGAGGGGCGACGCGCACACCTGGGCCCGGTCGATGTTCGCCAGGTCGGGTAGCCGGCCCGGGGTGGCGAGAGCGGCCATGACCACGGCGTAGGCCGCCTCGTTGGCCGGGATGGTGAGGTGCTCGACCGGCTGCAGCGGGCAGATCGACTGGGTCGACACGTTGAGCACGTTGGGTGCCGGCGGCAGCGGCGAGACCTTGTCCGGTCCGACGTTCCAGCCCGCCACCTCATCGGTCAGGCTCCAGAGGTCGGTGTAGGCGATGCCGGGGAAGGTCTGCGCGTCGGAGTTCATGGCCATCATGAAGTTCGACTCGCCCCCGAGAACACGGTGGGTTTCCTGCCAGGCGGCCGGGAAGCACTCGTACGTGCACACACTCTCGATGAGGGGATCGGTCGTGCCGTACTCGTTGTCGGGGGCCAGGCCCACCAACGAGGCCACCATGGGCCGGATGTCGGGCCACCAGCGCAACGCCCAGCGGGGGAGTGTGCTGGCCCCCTGGCTCCATCCGAACAGCTCGACCTGCCGGCCCGAGTCGGCGTACAGGAAGCGGATGGCGTTGACCACGTATTCGGCCGCCACCTGAATGTCCCCGTCCGAGTGGTCGGGGACCGTCACCTCGCAGTAGGGCCAGCCCAGCGCGGCGAAGGCCGGCAGGTAGTTCCAGCCGTACGCCTCGCCCGGGTCGAAAAGCGTTGGGGGCAGGACGACGATGATGTCCCGCGTCGGCCGGGCGGCCGATGGCGAGCAGGTCACCGCTGCGTCGAGCACGTTGGCCGGAACATCGAGAGGTGGCCCTGGTGTATTCGGCGGTGCGTACGCGATCGTCGCTGCTGCGGCGTGCAGCCCCGGAACTGGTGACCCGACCTGTAGGGCACCCATCAGCGCCAGCACGGTGCCCAGCAGCAACGGCATGGACTTCCCCATGCCGTCTCGACCGCGACCGCGTCGCCTCCCACCAGAACGCTTCACCTGTGCTCCCTACTTCCCGCCGGGCAATCGGACCTTACCCGCACGCGCCGACCGGTGGGCGGGTCGCCGCGCCGCACGAGATGTCGGGGCCATTCCGCTCGCTCCGCCCGGCATCAGACCGTGCGTGCGAGGCGGCAACCGAAATGCACCCGAGCGCGGTCAACCGAAGGACAATTTCGCCCGTCGCACCTCTGAGCCGAAGGCCGAAAATGTTACGTTGCCCCAGCTGATCTGATTCCACGCACAGAGGGGGGCGAACGGAAGCGTGAGGCAGCACCGAACTGGCGCGCGCGCCTTCTGCGCGACCTTGCCGCGCACCGTCGTAGCCGTGGTCGCCCTGATCGGCTGCGCCGTGCTGCTGACGGCGGGATCCTCTGCGCCGGCCGGAGCGGCCGGGATCGTGCCTCCCAACAACCCGGCGATCGACATTCCACCACAGGTGATGCCGGCCTGCTCCATTACGCCCGTCGACGACGACAGTGCCGGATGCATCGACTCGGTACTGCACAACATCAACTACGGTCGATCCCTCGAGGGGCTCGGTCCGCTCGTACTGCCGAGCGGCTACGCCATCGACTCCGTCCCGGCGCAGCAGCTCATCATCACCGACGAGGAGCGCGGCGACCGCGGCCTTTCGGAGTTCACCGGGATCGATCCGGTGCTGAACGCCGCCGCCCAGACGGCCGCCGCGGACAACACCGACCCGAGACCGCCGAACGGGTTCGACTACACCTCGGCCGGGTCGATCTTCGCCCTCGACTACACGCCGCTCGGCGCGGACTACGCCTGGATGTACAACGACGGCTACGGCGGCACCAACCTCGACTGCACCTCACCGTCGGACAGCGATTGCTGGGGCCACCGGGACAACATCCTGGGTCCCTGGGTGACCGGCGGGCCGCAGACCGCCGACATGGGCGACGGCAACACGGCCAACGGCCAGTATGCCGAGATCTTCGCCAACGAGGCCGGCACGCCCGACTCGCTCATCGACACGCTCACGCCCAGCGCGCTCCCGACGCCGTCGACCCCGGCCGCCCCCGACGTCGTCCAGGTGTTGCCCGCGTCCTCGCCGAACACCGCCGCCGGGACGCCGGTGACGATCGAAGGTAACTATTTCGGGACGAACCCGGCGCCCCAGGTCTTCTTCGCCGGGGTGCCGGCCACCAACGTTCAGGTCGACTGGGACGGGCAGCTCACCGCCGACGCGCCGGCCGACCCGGCGGGGACGGCCACCGACCAGGTCGTGGTGACCGTGACCACCGGCGCCGGGTCGTCGAGCTCCAGCGGCGCACCGGGCATCAACGAGTTCACCTACGCACCCACGGACGCGCCCACCGTCACGTCCGTGTCGCGGACGTCGGGCCCCGAGGTGCCTTCGGGCAGCGTGACGATCCAAGGCTCGAACTTCAACGACGGCGCCACACCCATCGTCGACTTCGGAACGGTGGCCAGCATCGGGTCCATGAGCTACGGCTCGGACGAGATCACCACCACCATCCCGGCCTCCGTCAACCCCGGAGCGGTGAACATCACGGTGACGACGCCCGACGGGACCAGCGCGGCATCGCCAGCCGACCTCTACACCTACACCTCAGCGGCCATCACGAGTGGTGAGGCCACCACATTCACCGCCGGCGACGCGGGCGTGTTCGACGTCACCACGATCGCCACGCCGGACGTCAGCGCCATCAGCGACACCGCCTTCACCGGGTGCACCCCCTCCGCGCTCCCGTCCGGCATCTCGTTCGACTACACGAGTGGCTCCACCGCCACTCTCGAGGGGACGCCGACCGACGACGAGGGTGGCGCGTACACGGTGTGCGTGATGGCGTCGAACGGGAACGGCCCGCCCGCCACGCAGGCGTTCACGCTGACCGTCGACGTCCCCGACGCCTCACCACCTCCTCCGCCACCGACGCTGTCACACGGCTACTGGCTGGTGGGTTCCGACGGGGGCATCTTCAGCTTCGGCTCGGCCGGCTTCCACGGCTCGACCGGCTCCATGCACCTGCAGCGGCCGGTGGTCGGCATCACGCCCACGAGCGACCGGGAGGGCTACTGGCTGGTGGCGTCAGACGGCGGCATCTTCGCCTTCGGCGACGCCGGCTTCTTCGGGTCGGCGCCCGGCGCCGGGCTCCACCCAGCGGGTTCGGGCCTCCCGGACAGTCTCAACGCGCCGATTGTGGGCATGGTCCCTTCCTCCGACGGCGGCGGTTACTTCATGGTCGCCTCCGACGGTGGCGTGTTCGCCTTCGGTGACGCGAAGTTCGCCGGATCGTGCCCCGGTATCGGCGGTTGCAACGGCGCGGCGGTGGCCGTCATGCCGGACGCCACAGGGAACGGCTACTGGGTCGTGACGTCGTCGGGCTCGGTGTACCCCTTCGGCGATGCGGTCGACTACGGCGCACCGGGGCCCCAGGCCGGCGGCATCACCTCGGCCGTGGCCACACCCGACGGCGATGGCTACTGGATCCTGAGCGGCGACGGCCAGGTTTTCAACTTCGGCCATGCGGCCGCCATGGGCAACCCGCCCGGCGGCTCGGCCGGTGGGCTCGATCCGGCCAACGCCATCTTCAGCACCTCCGACGGAGGGGGCTACTGGGTGGCGACAGCACTTGGAAAGGTTTTGGCGTTCGGCGACGCGCCTGACAACGGCGACATGTCCGGCACCCACCTCAACGGGCCTATCGTCGCGGCGTCGGGCTCATGACCGGGCCGTTCGGCCGCACCGGTCGCCACACTCTCAGACGCCGCGACGGGCGGACGGGAACGAGTGGCGAAGAGGCAGGACCGCCGATGCGGAACGATCTCGGACTGGACAAGTCGGAGGTACGGCTGGCGTCGCCCGACCCGGGCTGGGCGGTGCGGGGCGAGGAGGAGTGCCGTGCCGTCGAGGAGCTGCTGGCGGGATTGGCCCGCGCCGTGGAGCACGTCGGCAGCACGTCGGTGCCCGGCCTGGAGGCCAAGCCCATTCTCGACCTCGCGGCGGCCGTGCCCGACGGCACGCCGGCCGTCGACGTGGTGGCCCGCCTGGAGGCCGGCGGCCGCTACGCCTACATGGGTGACATGGGGAAGGACGGCGGGTTCCTCTTCGTGTGCAGTCACGGCTCGTTTCGCACGGTGCACCTCCACGTGGTGCACGAAGGCAGCCAGGAATGGGACGACTACTTGCGCTTCCGCGAGTTGCTCCGGCGCGAACCGGTTGCCCGCCAGCTCTACCAGTCGGCCAAGCGCGAGCTGGCCCTGCGATTCCCGCGGGACCGGCGGGGCTACACCGAGGCCAAGAGCGCCGTGGTCGAGGAGCTGCTCGGCGCCGAGCGCCGTCACGCGGGGGCGCATGCCGGTTGAATCGCTCTATGGTTGGGTGATCGGACCGATCCCACAGGGAGGGACAGATGGGCATCTTCCAGCGGGCACACGACATTGTGCAGGCCAAGACGAACAAGGCGCTCGACGCCGCCGAGAAGCCCGACGAGATGCTGGACCTCTCCTACGAGAAGATGCTCGAGCAGATCACCCAGGTGCGCCGGGCGCTCGTCGACATCGCGGGGTCCAAGAAGCGGATTGAGCTGCAGGAGCAGCAGTTCCAGCACACCATCGACCACCTGCAGGAGCAGGCCAAGCAGGCGCTGGGGGCCAACCGGGAGGACCTGGCCAAGGAGGCGCTCTCGCGCAAGGCGGCGGCCCAACAGCAGATCGACCAGATGGAGCCGCAACGCCAGCAACTCGACGAGGAAGAGCAGAAGCTGACCCAGACCCTCGACGTCCTGCAGAAGCGGGTCAACGACTTCCGCACGCAGAAGGAGACCCTCAAGGCCCAGTACACCGCGGCCAAGGCCATCTCCTCGGTCGACGAGAGCACGGCGGGAATTTCGAAGTCGTTCAACGACTCCGGCGCATCGTTGCAGCGGGCCCAGGACAAGATCTCCACCATGCAGGCGCGCTCGGGTGCCCTCGACGAGCTGCTCGAGTCCGGAGTGCTCGAGGACGTCGGTGGTGGCACCGACGACATTCAGAAGGAGCTCGACCAGGTCGGCAAGGACTCGCAGGTCGACAGCGAGCTGGCGGCGCTCAAGGCGCAGCTGGGGACCGGCGCGCCGGAGCCCGACGCGATTGCGCCGGCGCCGGCGCCCGAGGAGGCGACGCCCACCAGCTGATCCGCCCTGTCTCCGCTCAGAGCGGAGGAGTGGCCCCGATCAGCCGCACCACCACGTCCGCCAGCTCGACGCCGCGGTCCTCCTGCACGAAGTGGCCCGCGCCCGCGAGGGTCACGTGCGGCCGTCCACGAGCGCCGGGCACCTCGGACTGGAGCACCTCGGCCCAACCTCCCGTGCCGGGATCCTGGTCGGAGAACGCCGTGAGGAAGGGGCGCTCGTAGTGGCGCAGGGCGTCGAGCGTGCGGCGGTTCTGGCGCGCGCAGGCGCTGTGCGGGGTGAGCCCCATGAGGAGCGGGAGCTGGCGCGGCCCGGCGCAGGAGTCCTCGTCGGGGAACGGGGCGTCGTAGGCCGCCAGCACGGGGTCCGGCACCTCCGACTCGGTGGCCCCCTGCACGAACAGACTGGGGCAGAAGGGCGTGACCTCCTGGGTCAGTCGCTGGTAGTCGAGCAGCGTCTGCGCCACGGTGACGGCGCCGCCGCCCGCGTCGTGGACGGGCCAGTCCAGGCGGCCGGCCAACGAGGCGTCGGCCGTGTGCAAGGCCGTGTTGGCCGCCACGACGCGTCGGGCGAAGCCGGGTCGCTGCTCCAGGACGCCCAGCCCGATGGGCCCGCCCCAGTCCTGCACCACCAGCGTCACCTCGGCCAACCCGACGGCGTCGGCGAACCGGGTCATCCACTCCACGTGGGCCGGCACGGTGTGGACGGCCCGTGCGCGGGGCTTGTCCGTGCGCCCGAAGCCGACCAAGTCGGGGGCCACGGCTCGCATGCCCTGTGCCACCAGGCGCTCGATCACGATGCGGTAGAGGTAGGACCAGGTGGGCTGGCCGTGCAGCAGCAGGACCGTCTCGGCCCGCGGTGGGCCCTCGTCCACGTAGTGGACGCGCAGCCCGTCGGGGAGCGTCACGTAGCGGGGCGGGAACGGGAAGCCCGGGAGGTCGCGGAAGCGCTCGTCGGGCGTGCGCACCACATCCACGGACCCCTCCTCGTATGGCTGCCCGGCGTTCCCTACGCTACCTCCTGAGCATGCGCGAACCCCTGACCCTCAGCGATCCGCCGGTGCCGAGGGCAGAGCCCGAGCGGCGGCAGGGCCGGTGGGTGCCGGCACTGTGGGACAACGCGTTCCCCGTGGGGGTGTTCGCCGCGGTGGACCTGGCCATCCTGGTGGTGGTCCGGCTCCTGCCGGCCAGCCAGCGCAGCGAGTTCTCGTGGTGGCACGGTGACTCGGGGATCTACCTGTGGATCGTCAACAGCGGGTACTCGCTCAACCGGTGCGGAGCCGGGTACCCGCCGGGGTCGTGGTGCGGGAACGCCGGCTGGCAGCCGCTCTACCCGTGGCTGATCAAGACGTTCACGCTCACCGGGGCGAACGAGACGGCCGTGGCCGTGGTGCTGAGCCAGGTCTGCACGCTGGCCGTGTTCGTCCTGCTCTGGCAGATCATCGGGCCGGTCCGCCACCGCAAGGTCGTCATGGTGACCGCGGCGGTGTTCCCCGGGATCATCTTCTACTTCACCCTCTTCCCGATCTCGATGCTCATCCTCCTGGCGCTGGTGCTCTTCAGGCTGCTGGCCGCCGAGCGATACCGGTGGGCGCTCATCCCCGCCTTCCTGATCCCGCTCAGCTACAGCTCGTCCGTCGTCGTGATCGTCGTCCTCGCCCTGTGGCTGGTGGCCTTCCGCCGGTTGCGAGGCTGGCGGCCGATCGGCCTCGTGCTGGGCGCGTCGGCGGCGGGCTACATCGTGTTCCTGGCCGTGCTGAAGATCACCGTCGGGACCTGGAGGGCGGAGTACCTGGTTCAGGCCAAGTACGGCAACGGCGTGCACAACCCACTGAAGACGCTGTTCACCCTGACCGCGCCGGCGCCGGGCCGGTTCGTCGGGTCGGGTGACATCGTGGCCCTGCAGACCCAACTGGTGCTGCTCATCATGATCGTCCTGACCTATGTCGTCTACGACAACCGGGCCCGACTGACCGCCGTCGACCAGCTCGTCGTGTGTTGGACCTACGTCTTCTGGTTCACCCCACTCGTCGTGGGCCTCGGCATCAGCTCGTACCGCAGCAACGCGCTCCTGCTGCCGGCCGTCGTGCTCTTCCGCTACATGAACCGGGCCCTGCTGTTCCCCCTCATCGTGCTCTCAGCGCCGGTGGCCTACCTCCTGGCCGTTCCGATCCTGACCGGGAAGCTGGTATGACGGCCGAGCCGTGTGACGTCGCCGTCGTTGGCGCGGGGCTGGTCGGGCTGGCGCTGGCCTACGAGCTGGCCTGCCTGGGCGCCGCCGTGACGGTGGTGGACGGTGCCCACCCGGGGCGGGCGACCGACGCCGGCGCCGGCATCCTGTCGCCGGTGACGAATGTGGAGGCCGACGCCGAGCTGTGGCCGTTCCTGCTCCAGTGCGGCGCCCACTATCCCGCGCTGCTGGAGCGGCTGGCCGCCGACGGGGCCGACCCCGAGGCGACGGGCTACCAACGGTGCGGCATCCTGTCGCTCGTCCTGCGCCCGCACGAGGAGGAGTGGTTCGCACCCTTCGCCGAGCGGGTCCTGCGGCGCGCGCCGGGGGAGGTGACCGAGATCTCGCCGGCCGACGCGACATCGCTCTTCCCTCCGCTCGCGCCGGTGCATCGCGTCCTGCACGCGCCAGGCTCGGCCCGGGTGGACGGCCGGGGCATGGCGGCCGCGGTGCGCCGGGCCGCCGAGGCCAGGGGCGTCACCTTCGTGGCCGGCGTGGTCGACGGCGTCACCGCGGGCGGGGCGGATGGGCGCTCGGTCACGTCGGTCCGGGTCGAGGGCGTGGGCCCGCTGACGTGTGGCGCGCTGGCAGTGGCGGGCGGGGCGTGGACGGCCGCACTGGGGGAGTTGCTCGGCTGCTCCCTCCCGGTCGGCCCGACGAAGGGGCAGATCGTGCATCTCGGCGTCGACGGCGAGACGGGCGGGTGGCCCATCGCCCAGCCCCTGCTGTCGCACTACCTGGTGCCGTGGCCGGGCGGGCGGATGGCCTGTGGGGGCACGTTCGAGGTCGGAGCCGGCTTCTCGGTGACGGTGACGGCCGCCGGGCTGCACGAGCTGCTGCGCGAGTGCCTGACGGTGGCTCCCGGACTGGCCGGGTCCACCTACCTCGAGACGCGGGTCGGCCTGCGCCCGACGTCGGCGGACGACCGGGCGGTGGTGGGCCGCCTGCCACGGTGGACCAACGCGTGGGTGGCGACCGGCCACGGCGCCAACGGCCTCCTCCAGGGCCCGTACTCGGCCCGCGCGCTGGCGCGCACCATGACCCACGGCACGCCGGCTTCCGACGAGGTGCCGCTTCCCGCCTCGTTCGACCCCGCCCGCTTCGGCTGAAGGAACGTCCCCAGCATCCCCCCTCGGCCCGACGCCGAGCGTGAGACTGAGGGGCGTGAAGGGCACCATCCACCAGCGGGACCAGCCGGACCAGCCGGCGACGGACGAGTCCGTCCGCGCCGTGCTCGACGGGAAGGGCTTCTTCTGGCTCGACCTCGACGACGAGGCGAAGGACGGCTCGTTGACCGAGTTGCTCGGGACCACCTTCGGCTTTCACCCGCTCGCCGTCGCGGCGGCGGAGCGGTTCAATCAGCGGCCGCGCATCGACGAGTACGACACCTTCGTCTACCTGGTGGCGCGCGGGGCGGACCCCGACCACACCGGGCAGGCCGAGGTGCACTGCTTCTGGACCGACCGCTACGTGGTCACGGTGCACCGGGGCGGCTGCCCGCCCATCGCGCAGGTGCACGCCTACCTGGTGAGCCACCACGCCAAGGAGGCGGCCTCCCCCCAGATCGTCATCGTCTACTTCATCCTCAGCGCGCTGGTCGACACCTTCTTCCCGTTCCTGTCCAAGTTCGACGACCGCATCGACGAGCTCGAGGACGCGATCCTCAAAGTGCCGACCGAGGCGCAACTGGGACAGCTCTTCGACATGAAGCGCACGCTCATCGACATGCGCAAGGTGGTGGCCCCACAGCGCGACATGATGGCCAGCATCACCGCCGGCGTGACCGATGTGCCCGGCATGACCGACGAGGCGACGCGCTACTTCCGCGACCTCTACGACCACCTCATCCGGCTGGCCGACCTGATCGACAGCTACCGGGACCTGCTCTCGAGCGTCATGGACACCCACCTGTCGACGGTATCCAACCGGCTCAACCAGGTCATGAAGCAGCTGACGGTGATCGCCACCATCTTCCTGCCCCTCAGTTTCCTCACGGGGTTCTTCGGGCAGAACTTCGCCTGGCTGGTGCGCACCATCGCGCCGGCGTGGACATTCTGGGTGTTCGGCATCGGGCTCGAGGTGGCGGCGGTCGTCTATCTGTACGACCTGTTCCGGCGCCGGGGCTGGTTGGGCGGCCCGACCGTCTGAGGCCGCCGCCTGGGCGTCAGGCCCGGGCGGCGGGCGTGACCGGAAGGTGGGACGGGCGCTCCGCCACGTGGAACTCGTACTCGGTCCACCAGGCCTCGCAGCCGTCGGGCACGGGAAACCCGAGCTGCTTGCGCTGCTCGACGGCGGCGCGCACGCGCTCCTTCTGCTCGCGCACCAGCGACAGGGTGCCGGCCACCGCGTTGGCGTCCTTGGGCATTTTGGTACCCCAGAGCGAGTGCTCGAGGTGCCAGGCCTGGCGCCTGGCCTCGACGAGCGCGTGGGTGGAAACGGCCACGTCCGCCAGCAGGTCGGGATCGCCCTCGGCCAGCACGTCGGCCGTCCGGAGCCACCCGTAGTCCTTGTTGATGCGCAGGAGGCCCGGCTGGGGGTCGAAGAGGCCGACCACGTCGACCACGGGGTCGATGGTGGTGAGGCTGGTGCCCTCCGGCAGGGGCGTGCGCAGGTTCGCCATCTGGCGGTCGATGATGCCGATCATGCCCATGGCCCGCAGGCCGATGTAGCTCGCCGGGGCCTCGGCGTAGTCGCGCTCGTCGCGGGGCAGCCGGAGGGGCAGCGCCACGACGGCGAAGATGCGCGTGGCGCCGAGCTGGGCGGCGGCCCTCACCGGGACGATCTCTATGACGCCGCCGTCGACGTAGTCGTCGTCGGCCATGGAGTGGGGCGGGAAGACCATGGGCACACTGGCCGAGGCGATGGCGGCGTCGACCAGGCCGACCGGGCCGGCCGACCCGGCGGGGGCGGGCGTCCGCGCGTCGGCCTCGACGAGGGTGCCGTCCTGGGTCACGTAGCGCAGGACGCCGGCGCGCAGGGCGGTGACGGCCAGGCGGAGCTCGAGCCCGGGGCGGGCGATCAGCGCCGGATCGACGGCGCCGATGCCGTTGGTCCCCTCGTGCAGCGCGCGCTCCAGTGGGTCGAGAGTGAGCACCGAGCTCCCGCTGGTCCGCAGGCGGCGACGCACCCGGGGCAGGCGGAACCCGGCGCCGGCGAGCAGCCGCAGCGCGTGGCGCTGGCGGCGTCGGCGGGCCCGGCGAGCCTGGCGCCGGGCGCGTCGGTCCGAGGAGGCGGGTGGCACGGGCTCCTGACCGGGGGCGACGGTGCCGGACGTGAGGGGGAAGGGCGGGCGGGTGCCCTCCGTGAATTCGTGCTCGATTTCGCGGCCGAGGCGGGTGCCGTCGAGGGCCCCGAGCCACGCCTGCTTGCCGAAGACGCGCTCGGGGGTGGTCATGGCCATGACGTCGGCCTCGATTTCGCCGACACGCTGCACGAACTCGGGCTGCGTGCGCGCCTGGGCCAGCACGGTGGCCGCGATGGCGCCGGCCGAGGTGGCCGTCACGATGTCGGGGGCGATCCGCTCCTCCTCGACCAGGTATTGCAGGGCGCCCACCTCGAAGGAGCCCTTCGTCCCGCCGCCGGCGAGCACGAACGCGGTGGGACCACTGCGGGGGGAGGAGGCCATCGGGAGATTCTTCCACCGTGACCGTTGCGTGACAAAGCTTTTATCCGCCGGCCGAGGCGCTCACGACCTCGACCAGGGACCCGGCGCGGGCCGGCGTGCGATCCCATTCGGAACGGGGGATGACGCAGCGGTCGACGGCCACGGCGACCCCCTTGGGATCCTCGTCCTCCGTGACGCGTGCGACCAGGTCGGCGATGGTGCTGCCGGCCGCCACCTCGAGTGGCTCGCCGTTGACCGTCAAGGCGAGCGCGGTCACGCCATGGTGTGCTGCTGGGCGGCGGGGTCGGACGGTCCGCCGGCCACGAGGTCCGCCACCGCGCGGGCGGTGAGCGGGGCGAGATGGATGCCGCTGCGGTAGTGGCCGGTGGCGACCACGACGCCGGCGATGGACAGGGGCGCGATGCGGGGCGTGTTGTCCGGGGTGGCCGGGCGCAACCCGGCCGCCGCCTCGTCGAGCTCCAGCTCGTCGACGCCGGGGACGATGGCGCGGGCGTCGCAGAGGAGCTCGTGCACGGCGCCTGCCTGCACGGTGACGTCCGTGCCGCGCTCCTCGACGGTGGCCCCGACGACGACGGAGCCGTCCCGGCGCGGCACCAGGTAGACCGAGTGGCCGCGCACGAGGCCCCGCACCGTGCGCGGGAGGAGGCGCGGGCAGTCGGGGGAGGCGTGGCGCAGCCGGAGGATGTGGCCCTTGACCGGGCGCACCTGGGGCACGCCGGTCCCTTCGAGGCCGGCGATGCCCGGCAGACCGACTCCGGCCGCCAGCACGACGTGGTCGGACCGCAGGCGGCTGCCGTCCGCCAGGACCAGCTCGGGGCCTTCCCCGACCGCCGTCACGGAGGTGGCGACGAAGGTGACGCCGCCGGTCCCGCAGGCCTGCACCAGCGCGGCCAGCAAGGCGCGGTTGTCGACTTGATGGTCGCCCGGCACCTCGACCCCGCCCCGGATGGTCGGGCTGAGCGCCGGTACGAGGCGCCGGCACTCCGACGCACTGCGGCGGTGCGACTCCAGCCCGAGCGCGTGCTGGTAGGTCAGGAGGTCGTCGAGGGCGGCTCGGTCGGACGCGTCGAGCGCGACGGTCAGCGTCCCCGTCGTGTCGTAGCCGATGGTCTGCCCCGAGGCCTGCTCGAGGTCGGCGGCGAAGGCCGGCCAGAGGTCGGCGCCGCGGCGCAACAGCGCGGTCAGCTCCGACTCGCCGAACTGCGCCTCAGTGACCGGCGCCACCATCCCGGCGGCCACCCAGGCCGCGCCGTCGCGCCCGGGTTGCGGCGCGACGACCGTCACCTGGTGACCCTGGCGCGAGAGCTCCCAGGCACAGGCCAGCCCGATGACACCGCCCCCGACCACGTGCACGCGTGCCATGGACAAAGACTACGAGGGCCGTCGTGTATCCTGTCCTTTCCACTTTCGGGCCAGCGTCGTCCCGGGTACCTCGCCAGCACTACTCCCTTCGGAAGGACGCCGATGGCCATAGGCCTCTACGACCCGGCATACGAGCACGACGCCTGCGGTGTCGGCATGGTGGCCGATCTGCACGGGCGGGCCGATCACGACATCGTCGACCGCGGCCTCACCGTGCTCGAGCGCCTGGCCCACCGCGGCGCCTCGGGCGCCGAGGTCGAGACGGGCGACGGCGCCGGCATTCTGGTGCAGATCCCCCACCGCTTCCTGGCCGGAGCGGCCGAGGCGGCCGGGTTCACGCTGCCCGACGCCGGCGGCTACGCCGTAGGACTGGCGTTCCTGCCCACCGACCCCGACGACGCCCTGAAGGCCCGCACGGTGGTGGAGCAGCTGGCGGGGGAGGAGGGGCTGGCCGTGCTCGGCTGGCGGGTGCTGCCCACCGAGCCCGAGGGGCTCGGCAAGACGGCACTGGCCGCCATGCCGACGATCGAGCAGGTGTTCGTGGCCCCGGCGGGTGCCGCCGTCGACACCATGGCGCTCGAGCGCCGGGCCTACGTGCTGCGCAAGCGGGCGGAGCACGCGGTGGACGGCCTCTACTTCCCGTCGCTCTCGGCGCGCACACTCGTCTACAAGGGCATGCTCACCTCCGAGCAGCTGCGCCAGTTCTTCCCCGACCTGCGCGACCCGGCCTTCGAGTCGGGACTGGTGCTGGTGCACTCGCGCTTCTCCACCAACACCTTCCCGAGCTGGCCGCTGGCCCACCCGTACCGCTACCTGTGCCACAACGGCGAGATCAACACGCTGGCCGGCAACCGCAACTGGATGCGGGCCCGCGAGGCCCTGCTGGCCACACCGCTCATTGAAGGGGAACTGTCGCGCCTCTACCCGGTGTGCACGCCGGGGGCGAGCGACTCGGCCAGCTTCGACGAGGTGCTCGAGCTGCTCCACCTGGGCGGGCGCTCCCTGCCTCACGCCGTCCTCATGATGATCCCCGAGGCGTGGGAGAACCACACGCTGATGGACCACGAGCGCCGCGCCTTCTACCGCTTCCACGCCACCTTGATGGAGCCCTGGGACGGACCGGCGGCGGTGTGCTTCACCGACGGCACCCTGGTCGGCGCCGTGCTCGACCGCAACGGCCTGCGGCCGGCGCGCTACTGGGTGACCGACGACGGCCTGGTGGTGCTGGCCAGCGAGGTGGGCGTGCTCGACATCGCACCCGAGCGCGTCGTGCGCAAGGGCCGCCTGCAGCCGGGCCGCATGTTCCTGGTCGACACCGCCCAGGGCCGGCTGGTGGAGGACGAGGAGATCAAGGCCGAGCTGGCCGGCGAGCACCCCTACGACGAGTGGCTGGCGGCCGACCAGGTGCGCCTGGACGAGCTGCCGAAGCGCAGCATGCTGACGCCGCAGCACGGCAGCGTCGTCACGCAGCAGCGCCTGTTCGGCTACACGACCGAGGAGCTGCGGGTCATTCTGGCCCCCATGGCACGGGCCGGGATCGAACCGCTCGGGTCCATGGGCTCGGACACGTCGATCGCCGTGCTGTCGGACCGCTCGCGCCTGCTCTACGACTACTTCACCCAGCTCTTCGCCCAGGTGACCAACCCGCCCCTCGACGCCATCCGGGAGGAGCTGGTGACGTCGCTGGCCGCCACTATCGGCCCTGAGGCCAACCTGCTGGACGCCCGGCCGGGATCGTGCCGGCAGATCCTGCTGCCGCTGCCGGTGATCGACCGGGACGACCTGGCCAAGCTCATGTACGTCAACGAGCACGGCGAGACGCCGGGCTTCAAGGCCTTCGCCATCGACGGGCTGTTCGAGATCACCGAGGCGGGGGAGGCCGGTGCGCCGACCGAGGCGGGCGGCGAGGCGCTGCGCCGGGCCATCGAGGAAGTGCGGCGGCGGGTCTCCGAGGCCATCGCGGGCGGGGCCAACCTGATCGTCCTGTCCGACCGCAACTCGACGGCCGAGTGGGCCCCCATCCCCTCGCTGCTGCTGACGGCGGCGGTGCACCACCACCTGGTGCGGGAGAAGACGCGCACCCAGGTGGGCCTCGTCATCGAGACGGGCGACGCCCGCGAGGTGCACCACATGGCGCTGCTGATCGGCTACGGGGCGGCGGCGGTCAACCCGTACCTGGCCCTCGACTCCATCGACGACATGATCTCCGAGGGGCTGCTTCTGGGCATCTCGCCCCGGCAGGCGCGCCGCAACTACATGAAGGCGGCCTGCAAGGGCGTGCTGAAGGTGATGTCGAAGATGGGGATCTCGACGGTGGCGTCCTACACGGGCGCGCAGGTGTTCGAGGCCATCGGCCTCGACGGGGCGCTCATCGACGAGTACTTCACCGGGACGTCCTCCCGCATCGGCGGCGTCGGGCTGTCCGTGCTGGCGGCCGAGGTGGCCACGCGGCACCGGCGGGCCTACGAGCCGCGGCTGACCGAGCTGGCTCACCGCGAGCTCGAGGTCGGCGGCGAGTACCAGTGGCGGCGCGAGGGCGAGTTCCATCTCTTCAACCCGAAGACGGTGTTCAAGCTCCAGCACGCCACACGCTCGAAGCAGTACGGCATCTTCAAGGAGTACACGACGGCGGTCGACGACCAGTCGACCAAACTGGGGACGCTGCGCGGGCTGCTGCGGCTGCGGCCGGCGGCGGGCGGGCCCATCCCCATAGAGGAGGTGGAGCCCATCTCGTCGATCATGGCCCGCTTCTCGACCGGGGCGATGTCGTACGGGTCGATCTCCAAGGAGGCCCACGAGACCCTGGCCATCGCCATGAACCGCATCGGCGGGCGCTCCAACACCGGCGAGGGCGGGGAGGACGCCGACCGCTACACGCCGGACGAGAACGGCGACCTGCGGCGGAGCGCCATCAAGCAGGTGGCGTCGGGCCGCTTCGGCGTGACCAGCGAGTACCTGGTCAACGCGGACGACCTGCAGATCAAGATCTCGCAGGGCGCGAAGCCGGGCGAGGGGGGCCAGCTGCCCGGCAACAAGATCTGGCCCTGGATCGCCAAGACCCGCAGCTCGACGCCGGGCGTGGGGTTGATTTCGCCGCCGCCGCACCACGACATCTACTCCATCGAGGACATCGCGCAGCTCATTCACGACCTGAAGTCGTCCAACCCGGCTGCCCGGGTGCACGTGAAGCTGGTGGCCGAGGTGGGCGTGGGCACGGTGGCGGCCGGGGTGGCCAAGGCGCACTCCGACGTCGTCCTCATCTCCGGGCACGACGGCGGCACGGGGGCGGCACCGCTCACGTCGCTCAAGCACGCCGGCATCCCCTGGGAGATCGGGTTGTCCGAGACGCAGCAGACGCTGTTGGTGAATGGCCTGCGCGACCGGATCGTGGTCCAGGTCGACGGGCAGCTCAAGACCGGGCGCGACGTCGTCGTGGGGGCGCTGCTGGGGGCGGAGGAGTACGGGTTCGCCACGGCCCCGCTGGTGGTGTCGGGCTGCATCATGATGCGGGTCTGCCACATGGACACGTGCCCGGTCGGCATCGCCACCCAGAAGCCGGCGCTCCGCCAGAAGTTCTCGGGCAAGCCCGAGTTCGTCGAGACCTTCTTCGAGTACATCGCCGAGGAGGTGCGCGAGCTGCTGGCCTCGCTCGGCTTGCGCTCGCTCGAGGAGGCCATCGGGCGGGTGGACCTGCTCGACACGGAGGCCGCGGTGACGCACTGGAAGGCGGCCGGGCTCGACCTGTCCTCGGTGCTGGCCCAGCCGGACGTGCCCGACTCGGTGGGGCGGCGGCAGACGCGGCTGCAGGACCACGGGCTCGAGAAGGCACTCGACCACCAGTTCCTGGACGAGTGCGCGCCGGCGCTGGCCGACGGCACGCCGGTGCAGGTCTCGCTGCCCATCAACAACGTGGACCGGACCGTGGGGACGCTGCTCGGCTCCGAGATCTCGAGGCGCTACGGCGCCGCCGGCCTCCCGGCGGACACCATTTCGCTGACCTTCACCGGCTCGGCCGGGCAGAGCTTCGGTGCCTTCGTCCCCAGCGGCGTGACCATGCGCCTGTGGGGCGACGCCAACGACTACTTCGGCAAGGGCCTGTCGGGCGGGCGCCTGGTCGTGCGGCCACCGCGGGATTCGCCGTTCGCGGCCGAGGAGGAGATCATCGCCGGCAACGTCATCCTCTACGGCGCCACGGCGGGCGAGGTCTTCATCCGGGGCCAGGTGGGGGAGCGCTTCTGCGTGCGCAACTCGGGCGCCACGGCGGTGGTCGAGGGGGTGGGCGACCACGGCTGCGAGTACATGACCGGGGGTCTGGTGGCGGTGCTGGGCCCGACCGGGCGGAACTTCGCCGCGGGCATGTCGGGCGGCGTGGCCTATGTCTACGACCCCGCCCGCACCTTCGGGCAGCGGGTCAACCTGGGCGACGTCGACGTCGAGCCGCTCGACCCGGATGACAGTCTCCTGGTCCACGAGCTGGTGCAGCGCCACCTGGCCGAGACGGGCTCGGTCGTGGCCGAGCGGTTGCTCGAGAGCTGGGACGCCGAGGTGCTCGAGTTCGTCAAGGTCATGCCGCGCGACTACCGCCGCATTCTGGAGGCGACCCGCCTGGCCGAGGCGCAGGGGCGTTCGGTGGAAGAGGCCGTGATGGAGGCCGCCCATGGGTAAGCCGACGGGCTTCATGGAGTTCGGGCGTTCCCTGCCGCGCCGGCGGCCGGTGTCGGTGCGCGTGCGCGACTGGCGCGAGGTGTACGAGCCCTTCGGCGAGGAGGCCACCAAGGTCCAAGGGGCACGCTGCATGGACTGCGGCATCCCGTTCTGCCACGACGGCTGCCCGTTGGGGAACCTGATCCCGGAATGGAACGACCTGGTCTACCGGGACGACTGGCCCGAGGCCATGGAACGGTTGCACGCGACCAACAACTTCCCGGAGTTCACCGGGCGGCTGTGCCCGGCTCCGTGCGAGGCCTCGTGCGTGCTCGGGATCAACGAGGACCCGGTGACCATTGAGCGCATCGAGTACGAAATCGTGGAGCGGGCGTGGGAGGAGGGGTGGGTCACCCCGCAGCTCGCGACCATGCGCACCGGCAAGACGGTGGCCGTGGTGGGATCGGGGCCGGCGGGGCTGGCGGCGGCGCAGCAGCTGGCGCGGGCGGGGCACACGGTGACGGTGTTCGAGCGGGCCGAGAAGCCGGGCGGGCTGCTGCGCTACGGGATCCCCGAATTCAAGATGGAGAAGGCCGTGCTCGACCGCCGGCTGGCCCAGATGGAGGCGGAGGGCGTCACGTTCGTGTGCTCGACGTCGGTGGGGGGCGGGGCGGGCCCGGCCGCCGACGGCGTGCCGGAGCCGGGGGAGGAGCGGGGGCTGGGTACGGCCTGCGCGCCCGACGTGGCGGTGCGGGCGGCGGCCGACATCCGGGCCGAGTTCGACGCGCTGGTGCTGGCCGGCGGGGCGACCCTGCCGCGCGACCTGCCGGTGCCGGGAAGAGAACTGGCGGGCGTCCACCTGGCGCTCGAGTACCTGAAGCCGTCCAATCTGGTACGGGAGCGCACGCTGGCGGTCTCGCCCATCAGCGCGCACGGCAAACGGGTCATCATCATCGGCGGAGGTGACACGGGGGCCGACTGCCTGGGCACGGCACACCGCCAGGGCGCTACCTCGGTGCACCAGCTCGAGATCATGGCCGAGCCGCCGAGCGACCGTCTGGCCGAAAACCCCTGGCCGCTGTGGCCGTTGATCCTGCGCACGTCCTCGGCGCACGAGGAGGGCGGGGAGCGCCTCTTCTCGGTGACGACGACCGAGTTCGTCGACGACGGCTCGGGAGCGGTACGGGCCCTGCGCGGGCACACGGTCGAGATGCGGACGGTGGACGGACACCCGGTCTTCGAAACGGTGCCGGGAACCGAGTTCGAGCTCGAGTGCGACCTGGTGCTCCTGGCCATGGGCTTCGTGGGCACCGAGCGCCGCAACGCGGTGGACGAGCTCGGGGTCGCGGTCGGGCCGCGGGGAACGGTGGCGGCTGACGCCGACTGGGCCACCAACGTCCCGGGCGTGTTCGTCTGCGGCGACCAGACCCGCGGCCAGAGCCTGATCGTCTGGGCCATCGCCGAGGGCCGCTCCTGCGCCTCGGCCGTCGACCGCTGGCTCATGGGGACGACGGCGCTGCCGGCGCCGATCGTGCCCGGCCAGCTCGCCCTGCGCTGAGGATGTTTGGCTTGCTCGTTGGACGTGTCTGGACGTTCTTTTGAGCGGAGAACCCGGGGGGACGTCGTTTCGAAAACGCTTAACCGCCGCGTTTAGCGAACGCCGGCCGCTCCACTACCCGTCTCCTCACTGTTCGGCCGACCTCCATTCGCCCACAGGACAGCGGTCTCGTCGTCGCCCGAGATCGGGCCTCGACCTCCTCCTGGTCAGGAATCCGAGCTGATGACCTCTGCCCGCGCCCCCACGATGGATTGCAGCCGCGCGGCGACGTGCGACGTGCTCTCCTCGTCGGTAAAGACATAGCGACGACCCCGCCTGATGGCGTCGACGACGTTCGCCGCCACGATCGACGGCTCAAGCGTCCCGATCGGGTTCATCCCGGTACGCACCATGCCGGGCATGACGACGCTGGCGCCGACCGGAACACCCAGCGATGCAAACTCGGCGGCCAGGACGTCCGTCAGCCCGAGCACGCCGTGCTTGGCCACGGTGTAGGGGCCCAGGCGATCGAGCGGCAAGACCGCGGCCAACGAGGCGACGTTGACGACGTGGCCCTCGTCTCCCGTCGCCAGGATCAGCGGCACGTAGGTGCGCGCTCCGTGGATGACGCCCCAGAGGTCCACGTCGAGGACCCGGTGCCACTCATCGAGCGACAACTCCCAGGCGTACCCTCGGTTGACGATGCCGGCGTTGTTCACGGCCACGTGGAGGCCCCCGTACTGCTCGACGGCGAGCGCGCCGGAACGCTCCACGTCGTCGGGGTTCGTGACGTCGATGCAGAGCGAAGAGAGATCACCGCCCGCGTGACGGAGCCGGTCGGCTTCGGAATTGAGCCGGTCACCATCCAGGTCTGCCATGACGACCTTCATGCGCTCAGCCAAGAAGGCCTCCACAATGGCCAGGCCGATGCCGCTCGCCGCTCCGGTGACGACTGCGACCCGATTCTGCAGCTCCAACATGGTCCGATTGTCGCGCACTGGCCTCGGATCACGAGGCGGCCTGCCGCTTTTGGAGACGCGGGCTCACCGACGACAGGAAGAGGACCACCGCGTGGTCGTGGTCGTTCGCTCCGATTAGCTGGGTCGTGAAGGAAGCGGTCGTTCGAACCGAAAGAGTGGCTTGTAGTCGTAGTAGTAGGTCATCCATTGGAAGTAGTTCTCCTTGTGCCCGTTCGTCGGGACGAACCCGATCTGAAGGCGCGCTGCGGACACCGAGAAGCCCCGGGCATCGAACGCGGACACGACGTCGTCGAGGTCGCGGAGCGGCGGGAGGCGGAGGGCCTTCTCCGCCTCGGCGTGCCAGACGACCATCATCGGGCTCGCGCTGTGGACACCCTCAACGGCGAAGTAGACCCCTCCGGGCGTCAGCGCTTCGAAGACCGCGTCGGCGTGGGCTTCGAGATCTTCGATGAGATAGATCACTTCGTGGCTGAACGCCACGTCGAAGCCCGTCCACCCTGACGGCACGGTGTCGGCCACGGCGTAGGTGAGCGGGCGATCGCCGGCCATGCTGACGGCATCGCCGACCGCCCCCGGTGCCCGGTCGTAGCCCCACCCTTGGGCGATGCCGCAGGTGTCGGCAAGAAGGCGGAGAAACGCCCCACGGTTGCAGCCCACGTCGAGCACCTTGGCCCCCGACAGGTTGACGTCGATCGTCTTCACCATGGCGTCCCAGACGAAGCGATGCTCGTCCTGCATCGTCGCGTCCTCTTCCGCACCCTGCCAGTAGCGGTTGTCCTGGGTCATCGACGAAGCCTATGGCCATCAGAGTCGACCGATCTCGGCTCACACCGAGCACGATCGGAGAAGCGCCCAATGGGGTGCGCTCCTAAAATCGTCTGATGACGACTTCAAGCGACCTCGGGCGCTGCATCGGGCGGTCCCGAGCTACCCGATAGTCGCCACACGGGTCGGTCGGACGAACCCATGATCCCGTCCTCGTTGCCGAGTCCCGCACGAAAGGAAGCGAGCCTCATGAAGACCATGACGTGCAAACAACTTGGCGGGCCATGTGAGCTCGCACATCACGGAGCTACTGCTGATGACGTCATAAAGGCGCAAGACAGCCACCTGAAGGAAATGGTCGCCGGTGGCGACGATGCGCACCAAGGTGCCTTGAAGGAGATGAAAGGCCGGTGGAAGCATCCCATTTCCGGAATGGGTTGGTACCGGCAAGCCAAACGCGACTTCGCGGCTCTCCCCGAGGACTGATTCCTCTCGGAGCACGCGGCGAGCCGTCGAGTGCGGTTTCGTCAAGGTCGAGCGCATCGTGAGCTCACGATGCGGTGACTGACCTGGCCGGGCGTAGCCTCTGAAGCGTAGGCAAATCTGGGGTCTCAGGCCGTTCCTCGCCCGAGTACCGCAAACATGGTGAAAGCGCCTCTGTCGCCCAATGACTGCGCGAACGCCTCGTCCAACGCCGCCATCACCTCAGCTTGCCGGTCGGCCTCCAGACCGGCCAGGCCCGCTTGGAACGGCGTGCCCGTCAGGCCCAGCGCCGCCGCATGCGGACCGTCCCAGTGCAGGGTCAGTTCTGCCACTTCGACCTCCCCCTCGCCGAAGCCCGCACCCGAGAACAGCGCCTCCACCTCCTCGAGGGTCATGGAAAAGCGCGTCATGTCGTAGATGCCCGGGAAGGGATCCTCGACCCCGCAGGACTGGAGGACCTCGGCGTAGGTGTCGAACGGGTCGAGGTGCCGTCCGCTCAGCCAGACCGCCACCGCCGCGGTGCCGCCGGGCCGGAGCACGCGGCGCATTTCGCCCATGGCGGCGCCACGGTCCGGGAAGAACTGGACGCCCTGCTGGCACAGTACGACGTCCACGACGGAGTCGACCAGGTCCAAGTCCATGGCCGAGCAAACGAGTGACTCGATCCCCGTGCTGGCATCGTCCCTCGCCACCTGGGCCAGCATCCACTCACTGATGTCACTGGCGATGACCCGCCCGCCCTCACCCACTGCCGCGGCGGCCTGACGGCTGACCACGCCGGTCCCCGCCGCCACGTCGAGCACGTGCTGGCCGGGGCGAACGTCCGCGAAGGAGATGAGACGGTCGGCCCAGGGCTCGAAGATCACCGGCTCCAGGTGCCGGCGGTAGCCCTCGGCCACCGTGAGAGCTGCGAAGGGACCACCGGCATCGGACACGAGCGACAGCTTGTCACCGTCCTCCGCCCGTCGCGCTTCGAAGCCGCGCCGCTACGCTGCGCGAGTGCCTTTCGGAACCGCCAACGGCATCTCGCTGTACTACGAGCTGGACGGAGCGGGGGAGCGGCTCCTCTTCGTTTCGGGCACGGGTGCCGACCTGCGCCACCAGCCCCGCTTGAGCGACGGCCCCATGGTCGAATCGTTCGAGGTGTTGGCCTACGACCAGCGCGGCCTCGGCCAGTCCGACGTGCCAGAGGGTCCCTACACCATGGCCGACTACGCCGACGATGCCGCCGCCCTGCTCGACCTGCTCGGCTGGGACTCCTGCCGCGTGCTCGGCGTGTCCTTCGGCGGCATGGTCGCCCAGGAACTGGCCATCCGACACCCGGAGCGGGTCCGTCGCCTCGCCCTGGCCTGCACGTCGTCGGGCGGTGCCGGAGGCGCCTCCTACCCGCTGCACGAGCTGGCCGACCTGTCGGCGGAGGAGCGCGAGCGCCGCCAGTTCCTGCTGCTCGATACCCGTTGGGACGCCGACTGGCGGGAGGCCAATCCCGATATGGTGGCGCTCCTCTCGGCTCGCGTCAGCCGGCCGCCGGAACACGGTCAGCGTCTGCAGCTCGAGGCGCGCAGCCATCACGACACCGCCGAGCGTCTCGGTGCGATCGGTTGTCCCACTCTCGTCTGCGGCGGCCGTTACGACGGGATCGCCCCGCCGGCCAATAGCGAGTACCTGGCCGCTCACATCCCCGGAGCCCGACTGGAATTGTTCGACGGCGGGCACATCTTCTTCATGCAGGACCCGACGGCGATGCCCGCCATCATCGACTTCCTCTCCGGCGACGGCCCGTCCTAGACGCCCGTGTCCGCCGCCCCGGCCGGCAACGAACCGCTCGCCCTCCCGCCCTGCCCGGGCTGTGGTTACGACTATGGCGCAACCACGACGGCTGCGGCGCGCCGTGTCATCACCGACGGTGCCTCAACGGCCAGCCAACTGCTCCTGTCGTCGTCACCACGGGTGACCGAGCGGCCTGGACCACAGGTGTGGTCACCGCTCGAGTACGCCGCCCACGTGCGCGACCTGTTCATGGTGCAACGGGATCGCATCATCGTGGCCCTCGTGATCGACAACCCGCACTTCACGCCGATGTACCGCGAGGAGCGGGCCGGCCTGGCCCGCTACGCCGAGGAGGCCCCTGCCGACGTCTCGACGACGCTCGTCTCTGCCGCCCGCCTGCTCGATTGGCTCTCCCAAGGCCTCGATCCCGGCCAGCTCGCCCGGCCCTGCATGTACAACCTGCCCGACCCGACCCAGGTGGACGTGGGCTGGGTGCTGGTCCACACCGCGCACGAGATGCACCATCACCTCGACGACATGCGGCGCGGGCTCGGCCTGTCCACCCGTTGAGCGGCGCCGCACCTCAGGGTGTAGCGCCGGCCAGCCCGTGCAGGGGTTGGTGTGGCATCAGCCCGCGCCACGCGCTGGGCAGCTTGAGCGCCAACCGGTGCAGCTCCTCCATGTGGGCGGCCGAGAGCGCCTCCAGATGTTCCTCGCCCTCGGCGGTCAGCTGCAGCCGGACGACCCGCTGATCCTCGGCGTCGCGGCTGCGGGTGACCAGCCCCGCCTCCTCGGCCCGGTCCACCAGGCCGACGGCGCTGTGGTGGCGGAGGAGGAGGTAGTCCGCCAACTCGCCGATCGTGGGCCCGCGCCGGTCGGGATGGCCCCGGATGGCCAGCAGGAGCTGGTGCTGGGCCGGCGTCAACCCGGTTGCCTCGGCTTGCTGCTCGCTCCAACGCAGGAAGCGGCGCAGGCCGGTCCGGAGCGCCAGCAGGTCCTCGTAGTCGGCGTCCGTTAATCGCATCGCACCACGATATCATCGTAATACGATGTTTTGGCGGATGGGCAAACAACGACCCGAGGTGACCCGGGACAAGGGGAGCCCGGAGCGCGCGCTGGCCGACTTCACGGCCACGCCCGACCTGCTCCGCCTCGTCCCGCTGGCCATCGTCATCGGCGTGCTGGCCACTGGGATCGCACTCGCGCTGCTCGACATGATCGGGTTCCTCACCAACTTGCTCTACTACCAGCGGCTCAGTGTGCGGCTGGTGTCACCCGACGCCAACACGCTTGGTGCACTGGCCCTCGTCATCCCGGTTGGGGGAGGGCTGATCGTCGGTCTGATGGCGCGTTACGGCTCCGAGCAGATCCGGGGCCACGGCATCCCCGAGGCCATGGAGCGCATCCTCATCAACGGCAGCCGGGTGCAGCCGCGCCTGGCTTTCTTGAAACCCATCTCGAGTGCGGTCAGCATCGGCACCGGCGGCCCCTTCGGTGCCGAAGGACCGATCATCCTCACGGGGGGCGCGGTGGGCTCCATCGTCGGCCAACTCTTCCACCTCACGGCCGCGCAACGCCGCTCGCTCCTGGTCGCCGGTGCGGCCGCCGGCATGAGCGCCGTGTTCGGCACGCCGGTCGCCGCCGTCCTGTTCGGAGTCGAGCTCCTGGCCTTCGAGTTCAAACCGCGCTCCATGGTGCTGATCGGCCTCGCGGCGGCGACGGCCGACGGCCTCCGCATGATCCTGGCCGGCGCGGGCCTGCTGACGCCCCAACCGATCTTCGCCGTGCCGAGCCATCCACCACTGGGCGGGGTGGTGCTCCTCGGCGCGGCAGTGGTCGGCTTCGCCGCGGGCCTGGGGGCCTGGCTGATGACCCAGGCCGTCTACCGGTCCGAGGATGCGTTCAAGAAGCTCACCGGCCACCTGCACTGGATGTGGTGGCCGATGATCGGCGGGCTCATCATCGGTATCGGCGGCCTGATCGACCCCCGTACGCTCGGGGTGGGCTACAACACGATCCACGCGGAGTTGCTCGGCCAGCTCGGTGTCGAGGCCCTGGCTCTCCTCTTCGTGGTCAAGCTCACCATTTGGGCGGCGGGGCTCGGGAGCGGTACGAGCGGCGGAATTCTGGCTCCCGTCCTCATGTTGGGAGCCGCAATAGGCGGGATCGTCGGTCACGTCCTGCCCGGCACGACTCCTGGCGTGTGGGCCCTCATCGGCCTCGCCGCCGCCATGGGCGGGGTGACCCGCTCGCCCTTCACCGCCATCATCTTCGCCTTCGAGCTGACGCACGACCAGAACAGCCTGTTGGCGCTGCTGGTGGCTGCCACCGTGGCCCATTTGGTCAGCGTGCTCGTCTTGAAGCGCTCCATCCTCACGGAAAAGGTGGCCCGCCGCGGCTTCCACGTGATGCGTGAGTACGCCGTCGACCCGCTGGAAGCGACGTTCGTGCGCGAGGTGATGGACACCGACGTGCTGACCGTGGCACCGGCACAGCGCGTGGCCGACCTCTACGCCGCCCTGCCCGAGGGATCACCCCGCCGGCGGCAGCGGCTGTACCCGGTGGTGGACGACCACGACGTGCTGCGGGGGGTCCTGCCGTGGTCGATTGTCCTCGACGCCAAGGACGACCGGACGCGTCTCGCCCGCGACGCCATGATGGACCCGGTGGCGATCGCCTACCCCGACGAAATCCTGCGCGGTGTGGCCGACCGCATGGCGGGCAACGTGCTCGGCGTGCTGCCGGTGGTCGACCGCGCCGACACTCGTCGCCTCAAGGGCCTCATCACCCAGTTCGACCTCCTCAGCGCGCGCCAGAAGCTGCTCGAGGAGGAGCGCCATGCCGAACGGGTGCTCACGTTGCGGCGACCGGCGCCCGTCGTGAATGGCAACGATTCGGCGCCGCCCGATGATGTGACGATTTCCGAGGAGGCCTGAGCGCGTTGGAACGGGCCATCGTGGGATTCGATCAGGACGACGTCGGGGACTGGGTGGCGCTGCTCGCGTGCGGCCACCGCCAGCACGTACGCCACCAACCACCCTTCCGCGAACGCCCGTGGGTGTCGACGCCCGAGGGACGGGCGGGCCGGATCGGCTCACCGCTCGACTGCGGTGTCTGTGACGAGGCCATCGCCGGCGATCAGGGCGGCGACGCCGCCTGCCTGGCGCACGAGGTCTGTCCCGCATGCGGGGCCGTCGTGGCCGCCGACGGCCACCGGCCCGGGTGCCGGACGGCGTCTCCTTGACGCAACCGGCCTTACCGCCCTAGACACGTGTGAGCCTTCCCGGCGGCAGGAAAGGTGGTGGGGATGGCGGTCGACACAGCTCCACCCGGTAGCTCCCGTCACGTCGCAGCAGCGCGCCGTGCGGGCGGGGCGACGCACGCTCGTCACGCCGGCGCTCGCCGCCTTCGTGCAGTGGCCACCCGCCCGCCGCAACCCGTACCCGGCGTATGCGGCCCTCCGGCGCGTCGACCCGGTACACGAGAGTCCCTTCGGCGTGTGGGTGCTCTCGCGCCATCACGACGTGGCAGCCTGCCTTCGCAACCCGGCCTTCGGCGTCGACCCGGCCGCCGTCGACCTGGAGTGGCTCTTGGGCCGGCGCCTGGCCCGCCTGGTCTTCCGTTCGGGCACCGAGGTGCGCGGTGGCCCGGCTCACGACCTCATGGAGCGGCTCATGCTCTTCCAGGACCCGCCGGACCACGGGCGTCTTCGCTCGCTCGTGAGCCGAGCGTTCAGCGGACGGGCCATGGCGGGCGTCGAGCCGCGGATCGCCGACGTCTTCGACGAGCTGCTCGCGCCGCTGCAGCGGCGCGGCTGCCATGGACGTCATCGCGGAGATGGCGTACCCGCTCCCGGCCCGCGTCGTCTGTGAGCTGCTCGGCATCCCAGGTGAGGACGTCCCACTCATCGTCGGCCATGCCCCGGCCCTGGCGCGACGGCTCGACCCCATCGTCACCGAGGAGATCGCGCGGGCAAGCGACCGCGCCGCCGTGGAGCTGACCGACTATCTCGAAGGTCTCCTCCGATCGCGGCGGCGCCATCCCGGCGACGACCTGGTGTCGGCGCTGTTGGCGGCCGAGGAGGAAGGCAGCTCGCTGAGCCACGACGAGCTGCTCGCCACCATCATCCTCCTGCTCATCGCGGGTCACGAGACGACGGCCAACCTGACGGGGAACGGGCTCTTCGCCCTGCTGCGGCGCCCGGCCGCGCTGGCCGCGTTCAGGTCGGACCCGGCCCATGACCGCGCCGCAGTGGAGGAGCTGCTGCGCTTCGACGGTCCGATCCAGGTCACCCAGCGGACGACCCTCGAACCGGTGGAGCTGGGCGGGCGCGAAATCCCGCCCGGGCGCATCGTCATCTGCGTCATCGGTGCCGCCAACCACGACCCCACCGTGTTCGAAAGACCCGGCACCCTCATGCTTCGGCGGGAGCCGAATCCCCACCTCGCCTTCAGCTCGGGCGCCCACTTCTGCCTGGGCGCGACGCTGGCGCGCGCCGAGGCGCGCATCATGCTGCGCGGCCTGGTCGACCGCCTGCCGGGCCTGGAGCTGGTCGGCAGGCCGCAGTGGCGTCCAGGGCTTCACGATCCGCGGGTTGCAGGCCTTGCCGGTGCGTTGGCGGGAGTGACCCCTGCGAGTCCGGAAGGACGCGTCGCCCCGACGTAGACCAGGCTCCCGAACGGCGCGCCGACGGTAGAAGGGAACGTCTCCGCCCGCACGTCGGCCCCGGTGTAGGGCGCGTCGACCATGACGTCCTCGCCGCCGACGACGCCGACGAAGATGCCGACGTGGTCGATGCCGTCCGGCCCGGAGCCGAAGAAGACGAGGTCGCCCGTCTGCAGAGGTGAGCCCGGCGTGAGCTTGGGCGTGGCGTCGTATTGGTCCTGCGCCACGCGCGGCAGCGAAAGGCCAGCCTCCTCGTAGGCCGCCTGCACGAGCCCCGAACAGTCGAAGCCGACGCCCGGCGTCTCGCCGCCCCAGACATAGGGCGTGCCGATCTGGCCCAGCGCCCACTCCGCCGCCGCCGTGCCTGCCTCCGACGGCGCCACGGCGGGCGGGCTGGCGGAACCGTAGGACTGCGCCAGCGCCAGCACCTGGGCGACGTAGGCCGTCGAGTGGTTGTAGGCGTAGACGGCGCCAGGCAGGTTCGCCCCGCCGGCCGCCCCGTTGGCGCACAGCAGGCGGGCCGCCGCAGAGACGGCGTCCGTCGGATCGTAGGGGCTGGGCGGATCGGCGCCGCCTGGAGGGACGGGCTCGGCGTACTCGGCGAACGTCGCCGGCTCGAACTGCATGGGGCCCTCGGCTCCCGCCGCATTGGCCCCACTGTGCACGCCCGGCAGGGTGGACTGTCCGTTGTCCGACTCCACCGTCCCGATGGCAGCCAACACGGTCCAGGGCAGGCCCGGACAGGTGGCGGCGGACCTGCTGGTAGAGCGACAGCATGGCGGGCGGGATCTTGGCCGTGGCCGCCGAGCTGGCGGTCGGTTCGATGTCGGCGCCGAAGAGGGCCACGGAGGAGCCCACCACCGCCGTACCGAGCAGGCCCACCAGGAGGCCCAGAGCGGTCAGTGCCGCACCGACGCTCCTCATCGGAGTTCGGCTCCGGAATGCTGCCGTCTACGCGCCATGTCATGGAACGGTCGGCCCCATCCGCCTCGGGGACGTGAAATGCACGCTCGTCACGAAGGGCACCCGTGCAGGAATGTTGGTGCTTCGAACTGAACCTGGTTCGGCATCCCCGAAACCGATGCGAACTGGGACATTTGTCGAAGACTTCGATCCTCCGAGCCTCCGTGGATGAACGGTGTTACCTTGCGACGGAGGCGGCGAGATTCGTTGTCAGTCGAGTAAGGAGACCTCATGCCATTCATGACCACACGGACTCTTCATGAGGACATCCGGGACGCAGACAAGCGCTTTGTGAGGTCGTCATGAGCGAAGGACGCGTTACCCGGTTGATGGGATGGATCGGGCTACTGGCCCTCATATCCTTCGTCGTTGGATTCGGTGTCTTGAACGGCAACCAGCCAAGCGAGAACGCTTCGGGAGCAACGGACGTGGCGTGGATGAACTCCCACAGCACCATGCGCTGGGCACAGATATACGTGATTGCCCTTGCTCTGACGTTAGTGCTGGTATTTGTGGCGCAACTGCGTCGCATCCTCCACGACGCTACGAATGGACGGCAAGTCTGGCCCGACCTGGTGTTCGCAGCGGGCCTCATTTTCGTTGCAGCGGAACTCGCGAGCGGCGGTGTGAATGCGACCGTCTTCATTATCGCTGCCCACAATCACGACTACGCCATCGCTCATCTGGCGAACTTTGTTGGTCAGAACAGCGAGATTGCGATGATTTACGGTCTGGCCTTGCTCACGCTGACCACCGGGATCGCTATCTTGTCCGGGTCAACGTTGCCCAGGTGGATCGGGATCGTCTCGGTCATCATCGGCATCGTTTGTGTGCTCGGACCGATCGGGTTTTTCGGAGTCCTAGCAGCGGCCTTGTGGCTCCCTGTTCTGGGCTTTGTGGTCGCTGCGAAGCTGAAGAGCACCGCACCGACCTCCGTTGACACGGGGACCGCCATTGCATAGCGATCGCCCACCACTGGGCGCATTCCCGCCAGTATTCGGTTGCCTCCGGGTCAGCGGTACCCCACGGTGCGTGGACACCCTGAGCGGAGTCGCCGGGCGTGGTCACCGGGCCGATGACGGCCACTCGCGTGACCCTCCTGGACGGCGTCGCGTGGTTCAAATGTCAACCCCTACGGCCTACCCATCCAACTAGCGTTAGGCCAGGTCAGGGCGATTCGGGTCATATGACCTAACGAGAACGTCGCCGGCTCGAACTGCATGGGGCCCTCGGCTCCCGCCGCATTCGTCCCACTGTGCACGCCTGGCAGGGTGGACTGTCCGTTGTCCGACTCCACCGTCCCGATGGCGGCCAACACGGTCCAGGGCAGGCCCGGACAGGTGGCCGCAGCCTGCTGGTAGAGCGCCAGCATGGCGGGCGGGATCTTGGAGGTGGCGGCCGACGTCGCCGTGGGCTGGACGTCGAGGCCGAACATGGCCATGGCCGAGCCGACCACGGCCGTCCCCCAGCAACCCGACCACGAAGCCGAGCGCCACCAGCGCACCGACGGCCCTCCTCATCGGCCTCCCGTCCCTGACCTCGACTGCAGGTGCCACGCCGGGGAATGGTCGGCCCGGCGTGGCCGCGGGCCCGCCTGGTATCGGCGCCCCCACGCGTCGGCCTTCCAGGGCAGCCTCGCCCGGATCCCCTTGCGTCCAAACGTGGATCGGAACCAGCCCAGGCGCGCCACCTGTCGGGTGCGGGGTGGTAGCACGAGTGCGACCCGGAAGCTGCCCTACTTGGCTACCGGTCGGTTCTCGTCAACACTGACCCCAATGACTTCGGGGCGGTCAGCTGGTACGTCGAGCCTTTATCGTTGCGGTCCGAGTTCGAGTTGGTGTGCTTTCAGGAGTTGAAGGCCATTGACCGTAGCTTGGTACCTCTTTCGGGCAACCTTCCGACGGCGATGGCCCGGGCTCCTGGCGATCGTCCTTCTGATCGGGCTGGTGGGCGGCCTCGCCATGGGGGCCATCGCCGGTGCTCGTCGTACCGAATCCTCGTACCCGACCTTCCTCGCCGGGACCGATCCCTCCGACCTCCTGGTGCAGCCGACGACGACGGTGGCCTGCTCGTCAGATCTCATCAGCCAGATCGCCCGGCTGCCTCACGTGCGCCGCGTGGCCTGTGCCGACTCGTTCAACGCGGCCACGCAGACAGCCACCGGTGGGTTGGGCACCGTCCTGCTCGCCCAGGTTGAGCTGATCGCCAGCGCGGATAGGGAGTACTCGCAACAGGACCGCATCACGATTACCTCGGGGCGGCGGGCCGACCCGGCCCGGGCCGACGAAGTGGTCGCCACCCCCAGCGCGGCCGCGTTCTTGGGGCTGCACGTGGGCTCAAAGGTGCCCATCGGGATCTGGGCAGACAATCAGAACACCTTGACCCCCTCCCGGGTCATCCGAATGACGGTCGTGGGGATCGGCGTGTCCAACACCCAGGTCGTCCAGGACGACATCGACCGGGGGAACACGGGCTTCCTGCTCGGGACGCCCGCGCTGCTGCACGAGCTGGAATCGTGCTGCCAGTCGGGCACCTACGACGGGCTGCAGCTCCGCGGCGGGAATCGCTACGACACCACCGTCGAGCACGAGTACGCGCACCTTCTGGCCACGAACCCCATCACGACCGCCTCGGCAGCTTCCTCCGCGCTCCAGGTCTACGTCACCTCGGAGATCGAAGCCCAGGCCCAGCGAGCCATACACCCCGAGGGCATCGCCCTCGGGGTGTTCGGGGCCTTCGCCGCTCTCGCCGCGCTCCTCATCGGAATCCAGGCCGTCTCGCGCCAGCTGCGCGCCGGGGCTGAAGCCACCTCCGTGTTGCGGGCCATCGGAGCGGGACCGACCGTGACCTCCACCGACGGGTTGCTGGGCATACTCAGCGCGGTGACGGCCGGTGCTCTGCTCGCAGGAGCGGTCGCCATCGGCCTGTCCCCGCTCGCCCCGTTCGGGCCGGTGCGGAGCGTGGATCCCTCTCCCGGCGTCAGCTTCGACTGGACGGTTCTCGGCTTCGGGGTGCTCGTCCTGATCCTGGTGTTCTCCGGGGTGGCGGTGGCCCTGGCCTACCGTCAGGCTCCACATCGCGCCACCTCCCTCGTACCGGCGCGGGAACATCCCTCGAGCATCGTGAAGCTCGGCCGCGAGGCCGGCATCCCGGTCTCGGGGATCGCGGGACTCCAGTTCGCCCTCGAGAGCGGGCGGGGCCGCAGTGCGGTGCCCGTCCGCTCGGTGATGTTGGGCGCGGTACTGGCAATCATGGTGGTGACCGCCACACTCACGTTCGGGGCCAGCCTGAACACGCTCATCTCCCATCCCACGCTGTACGGCTGGAACTTCGACTACGCGCTCTACTCGACGGACGGTTACGGACCCGTCCCCTCCATGGTGGTCCAACCCCTGCTCGCCCGTGACCCGACGGTGGCCAGCACGACCGGGGTCTACTTCGCGACAGGGGAGATCGACGGCCAGGTGGTGCCGCTCCTGGGCGAACCGGCTGACGCTGCCATCGCCCCGCCGGTGCTCAGCGGCCACCGACTGAACGGACCGGGCCAGGTCGTGCTCGGTTCGGCCACACTGGCCCAGCTGCACAAACGGGTCGGCGACACCGTGGTGGTCCAGGGCGACGGGATCCCCGCCGTTCACTTGCGGGTTGTCGGTACCTCAACCCTGCCGACGATCGGCGAGGTCCTCGGCGGTCACCCAACCATGAGCACGGGCGCGGTCATCCCCACGTCGGCCGTTCCCGCCGCGCTCCTGGACCAATTCGGCCCGGCGTCGGGACCGAACGCCCTGTTCATCCGCCTGCGCCCCGGATCTGACCCGGCCGCCGCCCACCGATCCCTCGAGAAGATCGCCCGCACGGCGCTTCGCACGTTCCGCACACCACAAGACGTGGCCCAGGGCGGTCTCGACGCGTACGGGTTGACCATGCAGATCCTGGGACCGCAGCGACCGGCGGAGATCGTCAACTACCGCACGATGGGCACGACGCCGGGGTTCCTCGCCGGTGGGCTGGCCGTTGGAGCGGTGGCCGCCCTCGGGCTGACCCTGGTGGCATCGGTGCGGCGACGCCGGCGTGACCTGGCGCTGTTGAAGACAATCGGCTTCACTCAGGGTCAGCTGGCTGCGGCCGTCGCCTGGCAGGCGACGGTGGTCGCGGTCGTCGGTCTGGTCGTCGGCATCCCACTCGGCATCGCCCTCGGCCGATTCCTGTGGGACGCTTTCGCGCACCAGCTCTCCGTGGTCGTCGATCCGACAGTCGCAATCGTCCCGCTCCTCCTGGTCGTTTTGGGCGCGATCGTGTTGGCCAACCTCGTCGCGGCGTTTCCCGGCCGCATAGCTGCCCGCACCCCGACGGCGTTCGTCCTGAGGGCCGAGTAAAGCCAGGCGCGATTCAGAATCACACTCTGGCTCGGCGTATCTCGTTTCAGGCTTCGATCGCCGCTCGGAGCTGGGCCAGACGGTCACGGTTGAGCGAATACCAGACCCACTTGCCCCTCCGGTCACCCTGGATGAGGCCCGCCTCGCTGAGAATCTTCATGTGATGCGAAATGGTCGGTTGGCTCCTGCCGAGGGGCTCGACAAACTCGCAGACGCACACCTCACCCTCGGGCGAGGCAGCCAAGATGCTGAGGACTCGGAGACGAACAGGGTCCGAGAGGGCACTGAATCCGTTGGCCAACTCGCCGGCCCCGGCGGCGTCCAGTGGGGCGGCGAGCACGGAAGGACAGCACAGTGTCTGGGCATCACGTTCGAGCGTCACGGTCCGCTTTGCCATCGATCCTCCTATTGACAGTCCTGAATGCATCGATGATACTCAATACATCGAGAAATGTCGATATGTGGAGGTCCCGCTCGTGTCCCGTCTCCAGCTCGCTCTCAACGTCTCCGACATCGAAGAAGCAGTCGAGTTCTACTCCAAGTTCTTCGGGACCCAGCCGGCCAAGCGCCAACCCGGCTACGCCAACTTCGCCATTGTGGACCCGCCGCTGAAGCTCGTCTTGATCGAGGATGCGCACGGACCACGGAGCGGTACGGAGGGGGCGCTCAACCACCTCGGCATCGAGGTAGAAACGCCTCACGAGGTGAAGGCCACGTCGCTGCGTCTGCAGGACGAAGGACTCGCGGCGAAGGCCGAGGACAACACGACGTGCTGCTACGCGGTCCAGGACAAGGTCTGGGTCCGCGATCCGGACGGTGCGCCGTGGGAGGTCTACGCCGTGCTCGCCGACGCACCGGCCGAGACGGGCCTGCGCGGAGACGGCTCCTGCCGCGGGCCTGAGGGCGATACGGGCCATCCCGTCACGCTCCTTGCAGACCCTGGCACGTCGTCCTGCTGCTGAGCGTCCGTTCCGGGTTTCGTGCGGGATACCGCGTTGTGGCGGCGGCTGCTGGCCGAGTTCCTGGGATCGTTCTTCTTGTGCGCCGTGGTGGTCGGGTCTGGCCTCGCGGCCGAGAATCTGTCCCCAGGGAACATGGGCCTGGAGCTCTTTGAGAACGCCGCCGCGACGGCAACAGGGCTGTTTGTGATCATCTTGATGTTCGGACCGATCTCCGGGGGACACTTCAACCCGGTGGTCTCCTTCGTCGATGCCGTCTTCGGCGGTCTCAAGTGGAGGGATGCCACGGCCTACTTGCCGGCCCAGGTCCTGGGGTGCGTGAGTGGGGCAGTGGTGGCCAACGTGATGTTCTCGAACGCGGCCATCTCCGTCTCGACCAGGAACCGAGCGAGCGGTCCGCATTTCATCTCCGAGGTGCTCGCCACCGTTGGCTTGATCCTGGTGATCTTCGCCCTGGCCCGAACGGGGCGGTCCCACCTGGCACCGGCTGCCGTCGGGGCCTACATCGGTGCGGCCTACTTCTTCACGAGTTCGACGAGTTTCGCCAACCCCGCCATCACGGTCGGCCGGATGTTCTCGAACAGCTTCGCTGGGATCGCTCCGTCATCGGTTCCGAGTTTCGTCTCCGCGCAGGTGCTCGGTGGTCTGATGGCGGTCGGCATCGTCTGGGTCCTCTATCCCGGGGTGACTCCTGGCCAGGCGGCCACGGTCGTCGTCCCGCACCGCCGGGACGAGAGCGCTCTCGTCGAGCCCGCCGAGGAGCGATCGTGAGTGACGTGCCGGTTGTTCTGTTCCTCTGCACGCACAACGCCGGGCGGAGCCTGGCCGCCCGGGTTCTGCTCGATCACTACGCCCAAGGCCGCATCGACGTGCGGTCCGCCGGCTCGGACCCGGCTGACGACCTCAACCCGTCCGTCGTGGCGCTGCTGGTCGAACGGGGACTCCATCCGGGCACGGAGGTCCCCAAGGCCATCACCGACGAGTCGGCCCGGGAGGCCGACGTGATCGTCACGATGGGCTGTGGCGACACGTGCCCGGTGTACCCAGGCAAGCGTTACGTGAACTGGGAACTCCCGGACCCCGCTGGTCAACCAGTCGACGCAGTGCGGCCCGTCGTGGATGAGATCGACCGTCGAGTGCAGACACTGCTGCATGAGCTGTTGGCGGGCTCACGTGCTCGAGAGCGGCGCACTGCCACGACCGACTGGGGGCCCTGAGTCTGACGACGATTCGTTGTCAGCCCCGGCACCCCATGAAGCCCTCGGTGGAGCCTTGCTGCCTACCATGGTGGCGGTGAACGGGTCGTCCACCAAGCGGGTGGCGCGCTGATGGGTCGGCGCATCAGGTGGCTCGGCGTGATCATGGTGCTCTGCTTCGGCCTGGTGGTCGTCCAGCTGGTGAACATCCAACTCGTGAAGGCGAAGCAGTTGTCGACCTCTCCGGACAATCCCCGTGTCGCCGTCATGGCGGACGACAACGCCAGAGGGGACATCTATGCCGCTGACGGCACGGTCCTGGCCCAGTCGGTGCCGACACCGGCGGGAACCAACCGGACCGCCTACAAGTACGACTACGTCCGCCAGTACCCCGACGGACCGCTCTACGCCGGCATCACCGGGTATGACTCGGCGCTCTACTACGGCACCAGCGGGATCGAGGAGCAGTACGACTCGTACCTGGACGCGCACCCGCAGGCGCCCCACACGCTGAGCCAGCTGCTGTTCCGCGAGAACCCGCCCGTGATCACCGACAACGTGACGCTGACGGTGGAGCCCAAGCTGCAGGAGGCGGCGTGGCAGGCGCTGACCACCCTGCCTCCCGGGGCGAACAACGACGGCGCCGTCGTCGTGCTGGACCCCAAGACGGGCGCGGTCCTGGCCATGGTCTCCAACCCCACCTACGACCCCAACGCCCTGGTCGGTCCGTCCCTGTCGGCCGAGCTGCTGGCCCACTACAGCTACACCCAGAAGGACCACGAGGGATTCTTCCCGCTGCGCCCGATCGCCACGGAGGAATTCTTCTTTCCCGGGTCGACCATGAAGGTCGTGACGAGCACGGCGGCGTACAACCTGAAGCCTTCGCTGGCCAACTTCGACTACAAGGTCCAGCTGTGCCAGGGCTTCTCTGACTCGAACAAACAGCTGTGCAACGACGACGGGCCGTGCGGCGGCACCATGACGGTCATGCTCCCCGCGTCGTGTGACCCCGGCTACGCCGAGCTCGGCATCCAAGAGGGCGTGAGCACCCTGCGCCAGCAGGCCGAGCTGTTCGGCTACAACTCGGTGCCCGGCATCGATCTGCCCGACGTGATCGCGTCGACGCTGCAGACGCTGCCGGCCGACGCCCAGGCACTCCAGGGGTACGCGTCCATCGGCCAGGACGTGGTCGAGACGACCGCCCTCCAGAACGCCATGGTGGCGGAGGGGATCGCCGACGGCGGCGTCGTCATGACACCACACCTCATGTCGTCGATCACCGACTCGCTGGGGAGCCTGGTCGAGAACTACACGCCCAGCGCGCTGCCGCGGTCGGCGTCGACGACGGTGGCGCAGCAGGTGACGTCGCTGATGGAAGGCGTCGCCACCGGAGGGACCGCGGCGGGGGTCTTCCCGACGTATCTCTGCGCCGCCGTCAAGACCGGGACCGCACAGACCGGTCTCGGCGTCAACCACGACTGGATGATCGGCTTCGCGCCGGCCAACGATCCCCAGATCGCCGTGGCCGTCGTGGTCCCGTACCAGTACATCGGCACCGACGGCGCCCAGGTGGCCGGCCCGATCGTGCGGGCGGTCATGGAGGCAGCCCTGCCGGAAGGATCTGTGAAGCAGCCCTGCACCGTGCCGCCCGTCCCCGCCTCGGCGTTCACCGCCGGGACCTGAGACCCGGGGTCCGCCACAGGGCTCCGTGAGTGCGTCCGCCGCCTCATGGCTGGTCGTTGCTCGTGCCCGTGCACGGAGCTCCCTCACCGTGCCGATGGTTACCGGGCCTCCCGGCTCGTCGCCGGGCCTCGCGCCACCTGAGACGTTCCTGAAGGGACACCCGTGCGCGGCACGCCGCGACACGGAGCGCTCCGCCGTGGGCACGCCCGGGGCGCGCTCGTCATACTTGATCCATGGAAAGCACCATGCAGGACCACCCGCTCCTGATCAGCGACATCCTCCGCCACGGCCAGCAGGTACACGGCGACAGCTCCGTCATCACGGTCGAGGCCGGGGGCCACCGCTCGGCCACCTTCGCCGAGGTGGCGAGCCGGGCGGAGCAGCTGGCGGCCGCCCTGACCCGCCTCGGCATCCAGGAGGGTGACCGCGTCGGGACCTTCTGCTGGAACAACCAGGGCCACCTCGAGGCCTACCTGGCCATCCCCTCCATGGGGGCCGTGCTGCACACCCTCAACATCCGGCTGCCGGCCGACCAGCTGACGTACGTCATCAACCACGCCGAAGACCGGTTCATCATTGTGGACGCCTCCCTCATCCCGCTCCTGGCCGCCATCAAGGACGACCTCAAGACGGTGGAGACCATCATCGTGGCGGGGGAGGGGGACACCACGCCGCTCGGCGAGACGCTCTCCTACGAGCAGCTCCTGGCCGCCGAGGAGCCCGGCTTCGAGTGGCCCGTGCTCGACGAGCGCTCCGCCGCGGCCATGTGCTACACGAGCGGCACCACCGGGAACCCAAAGGGCGTCGTCTACTCGCACCGCTCCACCTGGCTGCACACCATGGCCGAACAGGCGGCGTCGTCGGTGGGGATGACCGAGACCGACCGCATCCTCATCATTGTGCCCATGTTCCACGCCAACGCCTGGGGCACGCCCTACGGCGCCTTCATGGCCGGCACCGACATGATCATGCCCCAGATGTTCCTCATGGGCGAGCAGCTGGCCAACGTGATCAACGAGTTCCACCCGACGCTCGCCTGTGGCGTGCCCACCATCTGGAACGGCCTGCTCGCGCTCGACACGAAGATCGACTTCTCGACCGTGCGTGCCATCACCGCCGGCGGGGCCGCCGTGCCCGAGTCGCTGATCCGCGCCTTCGAGGAACGCTTCGGCGTGACCATCATCCAGGGTTGGGGCATGACCGAGACCAGCCCGCTGGCCGCCTTCGGCCTGCCGCCGGCCCGCAAGCAGGACGGGCACGACGACATGTACTACAAGATCAAGGCGGGCCGGGTCGTCGGCGGCGTCGAGGTGCGCGTCGTGGCCGAAGACGCCACCGTGCTGCCGAACGACGGGGAGTCGGTGGGCGAGTTCGAGATCCGCGGCCCCTGGATCACCGGCTCGTACTACAAGGACGAGGACCCGGCGAAGTTCCACGACGGCTGGCTGCGCACGGGCGACGTCGGCACCCAGGACGCCCAGGGCTACCTGACCATCTCGGACCGCACCAAGGACGTCATCAAGTCGGGCGGCGAGTGGATCTCCTCGGTCGAGCTCGAGAACGCGGTCATGGGGCACCCCGACGTGTTCGAGGCCGCCGTCATCGCCGTACCCGACCCCAAGTGGTCGGAGCGGCCCCTGGTGGCCGTGGTGCCCAAGCCGGGCCACACGCTGGAGCCGGCCGACCTGGTGGCGTTCCTGAGCGACCGGGTGCCGCGCTGGTGGCTGCCCGACCAGTGGACCTTCATCGACGAGGTGCCGAAGACGAGCGTCGGCAAGTTCGACAAGAAGGTGATGCGGGCGGCCTACGCCGACGGCGCCTACCAGGTGCAGCACACGCCGCTGCCCAAGTGAGCGCGCCGAGCGACGCCATGGCGTCCATGGCCGAGCGGCTCGAAGGGATGGTCGAGGAGCTGACGGACATGGCCATGGACGCACTGCGCCGCGCCACCTCGGGTGACCCCGACTCGGCGGAGACCGGGGAGGCCCTGGCCATGGAGCGCCGCATCCTCAAGGCGCGCCGGGCCGTCGAGAAGGCCGCTGCGGCGCTCGGCGACGAGTCGAGGAGCGCCCGAGCCTCCCTCGACGACGGCGCCGCCTGACCGGCGCCCGTGCGCCTGTTCGTCGCCGCCTGGCCCGACGACGCCACGCGTCGGCGCCTCGGTGCGCTCGAGCTCGAGCTGGGCCGGAGCAAGGGGCTGCGCTTCGTCGGCCCCACGCGCTGGCACGTGACCCTGCGGTTCCTCGGCGAGGTGGACCAGGCCCTCGTCGACCCGATCGGCGAGGCCCTGACGGCCGGCGCCGCCGCCTGCGCCGGGCCCGTCGAGTGCCGGCTGGGGCCGGGCACCGGCTGGTTCACCGGCGTGCGCGTCCTGCAGCTGCCCGCCACCGGGCTCGACGGCGTGGCCGCCGCCGTGCGCGCCGCCACCCTCCCCTTCGTGCCCGAGCCGGACGGCGAGCCGTCCTTCAACGGCCACCTGACACTGGCCCGCTCCAAGGGCAGGCGCCTCAGCGTGGCCGCGCTGGGGGAGATGGCGAACATCCCCTTCGAGGCCGCCTTCTCCGTGCCCGCCGTCGACCTGGTCGTCTCCGAGCCCTCGCCGCAGGGCCACGGCTACGCCACGGTGGTGCGGGCCCCGCTCGGCGGCTGAGGCCACCGCCGGTCACGACCGCGGCATATCCTCCGCCGGTGATCCCCGCGCGCCTGACCGCCGTCACCCTGGCCGCCCGGGACCTCCCGGCGCTTCGCCGCTTCTACCGGGGCCTCGGCTGGCCCGAAGTCGACGGCAGCGGCGAGGTTGGTGCGCCTTCGTCCTGGGCGGGGTGGTCCTGGCCCTGTACCCGGAGGGCGCGCTGGACGACGAGGCCGGCGCGGCCGGCCGCGGGCCGGGGGGCTTCACCTTGGCCCTCAACGTCGACACGCCCGACGAGGTGGACGCCGTCCACGCCGCCGGGGTGGCGGCCGGCGCCCGCACGCCAGGCCCGCCGACGCGACGGGCCTGGGGCGGGCGCTCGGCCTACTGGGCCGACCCGGAAGGCAACCGGTGGGAGATCGCCTGGGCTCCGGGCCTCGCCCTCGGCGAACGGGGCGAGGTCGTCGCGTTCGGGTCGTAGCCGCTACGCCGGGCGACCGGTGAGGAACTCGGTGATGGCCGTCGCCATGGCGGCCGCCGCCTGCTGCTGGAATTGCGGCGTCTCCAGAATGGCGGCGTCGGTGGCGTTTTGCATGTTGCCGCACTCGATCAGCACCTTGGGCACCGTGGTCAGGTTCAGCCCGGCCAGGTTGTTGCGCGGCTGCAGGCCGTCGACGCCGTCGTAGGTGCTCACCGGCATGGGCGTGCCCGCCTCGAAGGCGTTGCGCATGAGCGTGGCGAACGCGGCGGACGACGCGACGACGCCGTCGTTCGGCCCGTCCGCCACCGGCTCGAGCACGGCGAAGCCGCGCCCGTCCACCGGCCCGCCGTCGGCGTGGATGTCGACGGCCACGTCGGCGTGGGCGTCGTTGATGATGGCGGCCCGCGTGGTCACGCACGGTCCCACGCCGTCGTTGTTGGGCCGCGTCAGCACGACGCTGGCGCCCTCCGCCTCCAGGTCCGCTTGCAGGTAGGTGGCCACGTTGAAGTTGTACTGGGCCTCGGTGTAGCCGCTGGCGGTCTCCGTGCCGGTGGTGTCGCACGGCTCGTCGCCCGTACCGTTGAAGACCGGCTGGTTGATGACGCCGGGTGCCGTGTAGTTGAGGCCGTTGTGACCCGGGTCGATCCCGACCACCTGGCCGGCCAGCGGCTCCGAGCCGACGACGAGCCAGTAGCCGGCGCCGGTCGCCGTGGCCGCCAGGCCGACGACCGGGGCCGGCAGCGCCGTGCCGCCGAGCGAGCCCAAATAGGTGGCGCTGCCGTACGTGAACACGCCCCCGTCCGAGGCGGCCAGCCAGTAGCCGCCGCCGTTGGGCGCCGCCGCCATGGCCACCACGGGCGAGTTCAGGCGCAGCGAGCCGGTGGAGCCGAAGAACCCGGCGTCGCCGTAGTTGAAGATGCCGCCGTCACTGGCCACCAGCCAGTAGCCACCGCCGTCGGGCGCGGCCATGCCGACGACGGGCGCGTTCAGCGTCAGCGCGCCGGCCGACCCGGCGAAGGCGGCGTCGCCGTAGGCGAAGATGCCGCCGTCGGAGGCGACGAGCCAGTAGCCGCCCCCGTTGGGCGTGCCGGCCATGCCGACGATGGGCGCGTTGAGCGGCTGGCCCCCGCGTGAGCCGAGGAAGCCGGCGTCGCCGTAGTTGAAGATGCCGCCGTCGCGGGCCACCATCCAGTAGCCCTTGCCGTCGGGCGTGGCCGCCATGCCCACAATGGGCGCGTTCAGCGTCAGCGCGCCGGCCGACCCGTAGAAGCCGGCGTCACCGTAGGAGTAGATGCCGCCGTCGCTCCCCACCAGCCAGTAGCCGCCGCCGTCCGGCGTGGCCACCATGCCCACAATGGGCGCGTTCGGGTTGCTCACTGCGTTGGCCCCCACCGCGGTCGTCCCGAACGGCACCACCGAGTTCACCGGGGGAGTGGCGGCCGCGCCGGGCGCCCCGGGCCCGGCCAGGACCAGCCCGGCCAGCGTCAGCACCGCCGCCGCCGCCGCCAACGACCGCGCCGGCGCCCGTCTCATCCGGTGCACTCGTTGATGGCGTCAATGAGCAGGCGCAACCGCGCGAAGTGGAAGCGGTCGAAGCGGAAGGCCAGCCGCGGCAGCTCGGGGTGATCGTTGCGCTCGGGCGGGAAGGGGGCGGCCGTGCGGATGGAGCCGCGGGTCACGATGTCGGCGAAGCGCTTGTTGAGGTCGGCCAGCTCCGCCTTGCTCGGCGCCACCTGCACCCGCAGCACCAGCAGGTCGCCCACCCAGCGGCACGAGTGGTAGTTGCGGTAGAAGCCGAGGATCTCCTCGCTGGCCTCGTCCACGGTGTTGGTGATCTTGTAGAGGGCGCGGTCGTCGGGCGACACCCACCCGGCCGCGACGGCCTCGTCGTCGACGAAGCGCCGCCACCCGTGCCAGTAGGTGCCGCCGGGCGTCTCCACCATGACGACGGGCGCCGGCTCCGCCTTGCCCGTCTGCAGCAGGGTCAGCAACTCGAACGACTCGTCCTGGGTCCCGAAGCCGCCGGGCAGAATGGCGTAGGCGTGTGACTCCTTTATGAGCATGAGCTTGCGGGTGAAGAAGTAGCGCATCTCGACCAGCTTGGGGTCCTGCGCAATGAACGGATTCGCCTCGTCCTCGTTGGGGAGGCGGATGTTGACCCCGAAGGCGTGATCACGACCGGCGCCCTCCAGGCCCGCCGCCATGATGCCGGGGCCCGGCGCCCGTCACCACCATCCAGTCGGCGGCGGCCAGCTCGGCCGCCAGGTTGCGGGCCAGGATGTACACCGGGTCGTCGGGCCGGGTGCGGGCCGACCCGAACATGGTGATCTTGCGTATCTGCCGGTAGGGCCGGAACACCCGGAAGGCCTCGGCCATTTCGCCCAGGGCGGCGTTGGCGATCTTGAGGTCGCCCACCGCGGTGCCCTCGTGGGCCATGTCGCCCAGCGAGTCGATCATGGCGCGCAGCTCGCGCGCCTGGGCGACCGACAGCGTGTCGTCGGCGAAGAGGTCGTCGAAGGCCTTCTGCCGAGCCGCGTCGACGGCCTCGTCGCTCACGCGCCGGACGGAGCGCACGCGCCCGACGGCGCTCCCGCCAGGGCGTAGAGCGTCGAGCGCTGCACGAGGGGCCGCCCGAGCGGCGCCACAATGGCCTCCAGGTCCTCGACACCCATGCGCTGGCCGTGCGTGGCCCCGGCCGCCCGCGAGATGTTCTCGTCCATCAACGTGCCGCCCAGGTCGTTGGCACCGGCCCGCAGCAGCTGGCGCGCCCCCTCGGCTCCCATCTTGACCCAGCTCACCTGGATGTTGTCGATGTCCCCGGCGTAGACGATGCGCGCCACGGCGTGCATCAGCAGCGCCTCGCGGAAGGTGGGGCCCCGGCGCGCCTTGCGCTGGAGGTAGATGGGCGTGGCCATGTGCACGAACGGCAGCGGCACGAACTCGGTGAAGCCGCCCGTCTCGCGCTGCAGGGCGCGCGTGCGCACCATGTGGCGGGCCCAGCTGACCGGCTGCTCGACCGAGCCGAACATGATGGTGATGTTGGAGCGCAGCCCGACCGCGTGCGCGGCGCGGTGCGCCTCGAGCCATTCCTCGCGTGTTCACCTTGTCCGGGCACAGCACGGCGCGCACCTCGTCGTCGAGGATCTCGGCCGCCGTGCCCGGCAGCGTCTTCAGCCCGGCCTCCTTCAGCGTGGTCAGGTAGTCGGCCAAATCCACCCCGGACCGCCGCGCCCCTTCGGTGACCTCCAACGCGGTGAACGCGTGGATGTGGATGCGCTCCGAGCCCTTGCGCACGGCCTCGAGCACGTGCAGGTAGTAGTCGCCGTCGAAGCTCGGGTGGATGCCCCCCTGCAGGCACACCTCGGTGGCGCCCTCCGCCTCGGCCTCCACCACCCGGCGCGTCACCTCGTCCAGCTCGAGCAGATAGGGCGCGCCCCGCAGGTTGAGCGAGAGCGGCCCTTTGGAGAACGCGCAGAAGCGGCACTTGAACGTGCACACGTTGGTGTAGTTGATGTTGCGGTTGTGCACGTAGGTGACGGCGTCGCCGACGATGGACCGGCGCAGCGCGTCGGCCACCTCGGCCACCTGCACCACCTCGGGCCCGCGGGCGCCGAAGAGCGTCACGATCTCGTCGATGCCGACCTCCTGGCCGAGCGCCACGCCGTCGAGGACCTCGGCCACGGCGCCGCCGGGCCGCCCGGACCCGCCGCCTGTCGCCCATCGTGAGCAGGTCCGGCGGGTGCGCCTCGCCGCCCGAGCACCAGTCACCCTCGCGGGCCAGGCCCTCGGCATCGGACGCGTCGAGCACCGGGAAGCGCAGCGCGTCGTCGAGCCAGCGGCCCGGGGCCAGTGCGAACTCGGGGTAGACGGTCAGCCGCGGCGCCAACACGTGGCCGGCGGCCTCGGTCGAAGCCCGCAGCAGCTCGAGGGCCGGCCAGGCCCGCTCGGGGTTCACGTGGTCGGCCGTGACCGGCGACACGCCGCCCCAGTCGTCGATGCCGGCCGCCAGCAGCGGCCCCAGGTCGTCCGACAGGTTGGGTGGCGCCTGCACGTGCACCTCGGGCGGCAGCACCAGGCGGGCCGCCGCAATGGCCCACTGCAGGTCCTCGGGCGGGCAGGGGGCGGCCTTGGCCATGGCCGTGCCCGGCTTGGGCAGGAAGTTCTGGACGATGACCTCCTGCACGTGGCCGTGGCGCGCGTGCGACGCCGCCACGGCGCGCAGTGCGGCCAGCTGCCCGGCGCGGTCGTCGCCGATCCCCACCAAGATGCCGGTGGTGAAGGGGATGGCCAGCTCGCCCGCCGCCTCGAGCGTGGCCAGCCGGCGGGCCGGCTCCTTGTCGGGCGCACTGCGGTGGGCCGCCAGGTCGCCACGCAGCGACTCGAGCATCATCCCCTGGCTGGCCGACACCAGGCGCAGGCGGGCCAGCTCGTCGGGGAAGAGCGCGCCGGCGTTGGCGTGGGGGAGCAGTCCCGTCTCCTCGACCACCAGCCGGCACACGTGGGCGAGATACTCCACGGTCGACCCGTGCCCGTTGGCCTCCAGCCACTGCTGCGCCACCGGGTAGCGCAGCTCCGGCCGCTCGCCCAGGGTGAACAGCGCCTCGTGGCAGCCGGCGTCGCGCCCGGCCCGGGCGATGGCCAGCACCTCCTCGGGCGTCAGGTACGGCGAGGCCAGCCGGGCCGGCGCCTTGGCGAAGGTGCAGTAGCCGCAGCGGTCGCGGCACAGCATGGTGAGGGGGATGAAGACCTTGGGCGAGAAGGTGACCCGCCGGCCGTGGGCCTCGTCGCGCGCCGCTCCGGCCAGAGCCGTCAGGTCGGCCAGGGGCAGGCGCAGCAGGTCGTCGTCGGAGAGCATCAGGGCCAATCTAGGGTGCGGCGACGGCGGCGGGAGCGGTCTGCCCGGGCTGGCAGGGGGTGGGGCCGGCCGGAGCGCGCTCAGAAGGTGGCGGCCTTGTCGGTCAGCGACTGCAGCAGCTCGTCGAACGACTTGGCGAAGGCGTGCACGCCCTCGTCCTCGAGCGTCTGCTCCACGTCCTCCATGTCGACCCCGGCCTGGCCGATGCGGTCCAGTGCGGCCACGGCGGCGTCGGGGTCGGCGTCCACGGCGCGGTGCAGCCTGCCATGGTCCTCGAACGCCCGCAGCGTCGGCTCCGGCATGGTGTTCACCGTCGCCGGCCCGATCAGGTTGTCCACGTAGAGCAGGTCGGAGTAGGCCGGGTTCTTGGTCGAAGTCGAGGCCCACAGGGGCCGCTGCACCCGGGCCCCCTGCTCGCGCAGCGCCTCCCAGCGCTCCCCGCTGAAGGTCTGGTGGAAGTGTTGGTAGGCCACCTGGGCCTGGGCCACCGCGGCGGTGCCCCGCAGGCCCAGCATGGCGGCGTCACCCTTCTCCCCGCCGGCCAGGCTCTCGAGGCGGCGGTCCACCTCGGTGTCGACCCGGCTGACGAAGAACGAGGCCACGCTGGCCACGTGTTTCAGCTCGGACTCGCGCCCGGCCGCCACCAGCGCCTCGAGGCCCGACAGGTAGGCCTCCATGACCTCGTCGTAGCGGTCGAGGCCGAAAATGAGCGTCACGTTGATGCTGTGGCCCTCGCCGATCAGCGTCCGGATCGCCGGCACCCCCTCGCGCGTCGCCGGCACCTTCACGAAGAGGTTCGGCTGCGCAATGCGCTCGTGCAGCTGGCGCGCCGCCTGCACCGTCTCCGTCGGTGTCGTGGGCCTGGGCCGGCGACACCTCCAGGGAGACATAGCCGTCCTCGCCGTCGCTCTCGTCGTAGAGCGGGCGCAGCAGGGCCAGCGCCTCCTGAATGTCGGTGATGGCCATCTCCCAGTAGGCGCTCTCGACCGTGTGGTCCGCCATGAGGGCGCGGAACTGGTCGTCGTAGATGGCCTGGCCGCTGATGGCGTTGGCGAAAATGGTCGGGTTCGAGGTGATGCCGCGCACGCCCAGCGCCAGCAGGTCGGCCAGCTGCCCGCCGCGCAGCCAGTCGCGCCGCAGGTTGTCGAGCCACGGGCTCTGACCGGCAATGGCGTAGAGGTCTTGGAGTCGGGTCATGGGCGGAATTCCTTTCGCTCCTGGCGTGCCGCCGGCATGCCGCGCCCCGAGGCGACGGTCGCGCCGCCCCGAGGGCTCACCGGCCGGCCCGGTCGAGCAGCGCCCGGGCCCGCTCGACCACGTGCACCGCCGTGAAGCCGAACTCCGCCATGTTGACCTCGCCCGGCGCCGAGGCGCCGAAGCGGTCGATGCCGATGCTGTCGTCGGCGTAGCGGTCCCAGCCGAAGACGGACCCGGCCTCCACGCTCAGCACCGGGACCCCCGGGGGAAGCACCGCGGCGCGGTAGTCCTCGCCTTGCTCCTCGAACCACTCCCAGCAGGGGAGCGAGACGACGCGGGCCTGCACCCCCTCGCCGGCGAGCGTCGCGGCGGCGCCGAGGCAGTGCTGGACCTCGCTGCCCGTGCCGACGAGCACAATCCCGGGCGCCCCGTCGCTGTCCGCCAGCACGTAGCCGCCCCGGCGCAGCCCCCCGGGGGCCCGCTCGGCCGTACCGGCCAGCACCGGGACGTCCTGGCGGGTGAGCACCAGGCCGACCGGGCCGTCGGCGTCGACGGCGGCCCGCCAGGCCTCGGCCGTCTCGTTGGCGTCGGCCGGGCGCACCAGGTCGAGGCCCGGCATGGCGCGCAGCGAGGCCAGGTGCTCGATCGGTTGGTGGGTCGGGCCGTCCTCGCCCAGGCCGATGGAGTCGTGCGACCACGAGTAGACGACGTGGGCCTGGCTCAGCGCGGCCAGGCGGACCGCCGGGCGCATGTAGTCGGTGAAGACGTAGAAGGTCCCGCCGAGGGGCAGGACGCCGCCGTGCAGCGCCATGCCGGTCATGACGCCACCCATCCCGTGCTCGCGGATGCCGTAGTGCAGCTGCACGCCGCCCGGGGTCTGGCGCGCCTGCATCTCGGCCCCCTTGACCAGCACGCCGTTGTTCCCGGTCAGGTCGGCCGACCCGGCGACCAGGCCGGGCAGCCCGGCGGCGGTGGCGTTGAGGCACTGGTTGAAGGCGTGGCGCGTGGCCAGCTCGGTCCCGGCCTCGAAGGTGGGCAGCTCCTTGTCCCAGCCGTCGACGCCGCGCCCGGACTGCGCCGCCTCCCAAGCCGCCCGGTCGCCGTCCCAGGCGGCGAAGCGCTCCTCCCAGGCCGCCCGGTCGGCCGCGCCGCGGGCGCCCTCCTTGCCGTAGAACTCGTAGACCTCGTCGGGCACCCAGAAGGTCTCGTCGCGGCGGCAGACCCAGGATCTCCTTGGTCACCCGGATCTCCTCGGCGCCGAACGGGCTGCCGTGCGCCGCGGCGGTGTCGGTCAGCTTGGGCGAGGGCCAGCCGATGTGGCTGCGCAGCACGAGGAGCGTGGGCTGGGCCTCCGGTTCGTCGCAGGGCAGCGCGAGCACCTCGCGGATGGCCGCCTCCAGGCCGTCGACGTCGTTGGCCATTTCGCCCAGGTTGCGCACCCGCCAGCCGTAGGCCTCGAAGCGCTCCTCCACGTTGTCGTTGTAGGCGAGCTCGGTCGGCCCGTCGATGGTGATGTGGTTGTCGTCGTAGAACATGAGCAGGCGCCCCAGCCCGAGATGCCCGGCCAGCGAGGCCGCCTCGTGCGAGATGCCCTCCATGAAGCACCCGTCGCCGGCGATCACGTAGGTGCGGTGGTCGCAGACCTCGGAGCCGAAGCGGGTGCGCACGACGCGCTCGGCCAGCGCCAGGCCCACGGCGTCGGCCACGCCCTGCCCGAGCGGACCGGTCGTCACCTCGATGCCGGCCGTGTGCCGGTGCTCGGGATGCCCCGGGGTCCGGCTGCCCCACTGGCGGAACTGGCGGATGTCCTCGAGCGAGAGGTCGTACCCGGTCAGGTGCAAGAAGGCGTACTGCAGAATGCACGCGTGGCCGTTGGAGAGCACGAAGCGATCGCGGTCGGGCCAGTCCGGCCGGTGCGGGTCGTAGTGCATGATGCGCGTCCACAGCACGTGCGCCAGCGGCGCCAGCGCCATGGCCGTGCCGGAGTGCCCCGAGTCGGCCTGCTCGGGCGCGTCCATGGCCAGGCCGCGTACGACGTTGATGCCCAGCTCGACCAGCGCGGGGTCCTGCACGACCGGAGGCGATGCATTCGACGTCATGCTCAGACCCTAACTGCCCCTTCCTCGGGTTGCGGAAACCGTCACCTACGCTTCACGCCGATGGCTTCCCGCATGCAGGTGCCGCCCAACAGCGACCTCACCCTCGGCATGACCTGCGTCGACAAGACGACCCCCGGGCGTTGCATCTGGCGCATGGCGGCCGACGAGCGCTTCGCCAACCCGGCCGGCATCATGCAGGGGGGCTTCCTGGCCGCCTTCGCCGACTCGTCCATGGGTGCCGCCGCCGTCACCTTCCTGGAGGGGCGCAAGGTGTTCGCCGCCAACGCGGAGATGAAGATCAGCTTCCTGGGCGCCGTGCCGCCGGGCGCCGACCTCAGCTGCACGGCCGAGGTCGTCTCCGGAGGCGCCCGGGTGGCCTTCGTGGAGGCCAGCGTCGTGGCCCAGGCGCCGGGCGAGCCCGAGCCACGCCTGGTGGCCCGGGCCTCGTCCACCTACCTCTTCAAGGAGCGCTCCTGACGCCGCACCCAGGGGGTGTTTGCACGGCGTAGGCGCACCGACCAGGATTGTGCGCTCATGGCACCACGGTCGGACGATGGCAGGCACGGACTGCGGCACGCGGGTGACGACGCGTTCCAGCTGACCGTCGACTACGTCAAGCAGGAGACGATCGAGCCGCTGCGGGGGCTGGGGCGATTTCTCTACATGGGGATCCTGGGCTCCTTCTTCCTGACCGTCGGCATTCTGCTCATCCTGGTCGGCGTGCTGCGCCTGCTCCAGACGGAGACCGGCACGACGCTGACGGGCGACTGGTCCTGGGTGCCGTACGCCGTGGTCGTGGTGCTCGGGATCGTGGTGATCGCGGTGGCCATCTGGCGCATCATGGCCGGACCGGCCGAACGCAAGCTGCCGGCGGCCATGGCGCGACGCGAGGCGAACGAGCTGGAGACACAGGGAGGAACGAACTGATGGCTGGGACGACGACGAAGGCAGGCAGCAACGGGCGCCTGATCACGCGGGAGGACCTGCAGGCGGCCTACGCGCAGGTCATGGGCGAGGGCGAGGCCACGGCGCGCGCCGCCGCGCCACGGGGGCTGGCCGTGGCCGGCGCCATCGGCATCCTGGTCATCGCCCTGGCCTTCCTGGCCGGGCGGCGCCGCGGCCGCTCCAGGTCGGCCGTGGTCGAGATCCGGCGGCTCTGACATGGACGTCCTGCTGCGCCGCTTCCTGCGGGCCGGGGTCCGCCGGGGGCTGGCCGGGAATTGGTACTGGTTCCTGCTGGCCGGGGCCACCTTCATCCTCCGGCGCGTCCTGAACGACCGGACGAGTGTCGTCTCGACGGTCACCGTCGCCCCGGGCGAGCAGGTGCTCATCACCGTGCGCGACCCCAAGGCCGCCCCGGCCACCGTCGACGCCTGACGCCCGTGCCGGGCCCCCTGGTGGCGGGGGAGCGCGTGCTCCTCATCGACCCCAAGGACCGGCGGTACCTCATCACCCTGGTGGCCGGCGCCACCTTCCACACGCACGCCGGTGTCGTCACGCACGACGACCTCATCGGCGCCGACGAGGGCCGGACCGTCGCCGGCTCCACCGGTCGCAGCTTCCTGGTGCTGCGCCCGACGCTCAACGACGTGGTGCTCAAGATGCCCCGGGGCGCCCAGGTGATCTACCCGAAGGACCTCGGGGCCATTTTGATGGCGGCCGACATTTGGCCGGGCCAGCGCGTGCTGGAGGCGGGCGTGGGCTCGGGCGCCCTCTCCATGACCGTCCTGCGCGCCGGGGCGTCGGTGGTCGGCTACGAGCTGCGGGAGGACTTCGCCGAGCGGGCCCAGGCCAACGTGGCGGCCGCCCTCGGACCGGACGCGCCCTACCGGGTGGAGATCCGCGACGTGACGGCGGGCATCGACGAAACGGAGCTCGATCGCGTGCTGCTCGACATGCCGGAGCCGCACAACGTGGTGGAGGCGGCCGGCGCCGCGCTGCGGCCCGGCGGCATTTTGCTGGCCTACCTGCCCACCATCAACCAGACGGCGCTGCTGCGCCAGGCCCTCGACAGCCCGGCCACGCCCTTCGGCCTGGCCGAGACCCAGGAGGTCCTGCGCCGCACCTGGCACGTCGAGGCCCGCTCGGTCCGCCCCGACCACCGCATGGTCGGGCACACGGGCTTCCTCACCACGGCGCGCCGCATCGAGGTGTGAGCGCGTGACGGACGACGCGGTGCGGGCCTACGTGGAGGCCATCCCGGCCGACATGCGCCCGCTCTTCGACCGCGTGCACGGCCTGGTGCTCGAGTGCCATCCCGAGGCGGAGGTCGCATTGGCCTACGGCATGCCGGCGTACCGGGTGGGCCGGCGCCGGATCAACGTCGGCGTGTGGAAGCACGGCGTGTCCATCTACGGCTTCCGGGCCGACCGCGACGGTGGTTTCGTGGACCGGCACCCGTCGCTGTCGAGCGGCAAGGGGACGCTGCGCCTCCGGCCGCGCGACGCCGAGCAGATCGGCGACGACGAGCTGCGGGCGCTGCTGGGCGGGGCGCTCGACCCCGACCCGGCCGGGTGACCGCGGCGGCACGACGCGCACCCGGCGGCGCAGGCTCAGCGGGTCAGGCGCCGGGGGCGGGCCCGGCCCGGCCGCCGCGCCGGCGGGAGGCAGGAGTGAGGCGGTGCACCCGGACGGGTGCGGCCGCTCAGGAGCAGGAGCCGGTTAGTCGCGCTCGATGAAGATGCACTCGCCGGGGCACTCCTCGGAGGCCTCGACCACCGCGTCCTCGAGATCCTCGGGCACGCCGGCCATGCCGGCCGAGCCGCCCGGGTCGTTCTTGACGGCGTCGCCTTCCTTCACGTAGGCCAGGCCGTCGTCGAGGAGGGTGAACACGGCCGGTGCGATCTCTTCGCACAGGCCGTCACCGGTGCAGAGATCCTGGTCGATCCAGACCTTCATGTGCGTGTCTCTCTCCCTTGTCGAAACCGCCCGACGGGCCACGAGGACCGTAGTGAGGCGCCCCGCGAGGCGTCAATCCGGCGCGGCGGACCTCACCATGCTACCTGGACGGGGACCCGCCTCAGGTGCATCCAAGGTGCACTCAAGTTGCCCGCGGAATGCACCGATGCGAGGGCTAGGGTGAGATGAGTGACCGTGACTCCCGACGAAGCCGCGGCCCAGCTCGAGGCGTTGCGCGCCGAGCTGGCCGACGCCGAGGATGAGATCCACGCGCTCCGGCGCCGGCTCCAGGAGAGCCCCGGCCGGGTCCAGGCCCTGGAGGAGCGGCTGCTCGAGTCCAAGGGCCAGCTGGCCCAGGCCACCTCGCAGAACGAGAAGCTGACCTTCACCCTCCAGCAGGCCAAGGAGCAACTGGCGGCGCTGCGCGAGGAGGTCGAGAAGCTGACCCAGCCGCCGGCCGCCTACGGGACGTTCCTCGGGGTGAACGAGGACGGCACCATCGACGTCTTCTCGAGCGGCCGCAAAATGCGGGTGAGCCTGCATCCCGACATCGACCCGGGGCAGATCCGCAAGGGCAACGAGGTCGTCCTCAACGAGAGCCTCAACGTCGTGCTGGTACGCGACGGCGAGTTCTCGGGCGAAGTGGTGACCCTCAAGGAGCAGCTCGAGGACAAGAAGCGCTGCGTCATCTTCGCCCGCGCCGACGAGGAGCGGGTGGCCGAGCTCTCCGACGACCTGATCGGCACGCGCCTGCGGGCGGGCGACTCGCTGCTCATGGACACGCGCACCCAGTTGCTCATCGAGAAGCTGCCCAAGCTCGAGAGCGAGGAGCTCGTGCTCGAGGAGGTGCCCGACATCACGTACGCCGACGTCGGCGGGCTCGACACCCAGATAGAGGCCATCACCGACGCCGTCGAGCTGCCCTACATGCACCGGGACCTCTTCGTCGAGTACGCCCTGCCGGCACCCAAGGGCATTTTGCTCTACGGCCCGCCGGGGTGCGGCAAGACGCTCATCGCCAAGGCGGTGGCCAACTCGCTGGCCAAGAAGGTGGCCGAGAAGACGGGCAACGACAACGTGCGCAGCTTCTTCCTCAACATCAAGGGGCCGGAGCTGCTCAACAAGTACGTGGGCGAAACGGAGCGGCAGATCCGCCAGGTCTTCCAGCGGGCCCGGGAGAAGGCCGACGAGGGTATGCCGGTGATCGTGTTCTTCGACGAAATGGAGTCCCTGTTCCGCACCCGGGGGACGGGAATTTCGTCCGACATGGAGTCGACCATCGTGCCGCAGCTGCTGGCCGAGATCGACGGGGTGGAGTCGCTGCGCGACGTCATCGTCATCGGGGCGTCGAACCGCGAGGACCTGATCGACCCGGCCATCCTGCGGCCGGGGCGCCTGGACGTGAAGATCAAGATCGAGCGGCCCGACGAGGAGGCGGCCGGGCAGATCTTCAGCCGCTACCTGACCACCGAGCTGCCCCTGGACGTGGGCGAGGTGCAGCGACTGGGCGGGGGCGACGCCGCCAAGGCGGTGCAGGCCATGATTGAGCAGACGGTGATCGAGATGTACCGGGAGGACGACGAGAACCGCTTCCTCGAGGTCACCTACCAGAACGGCGACAAGGAGATCCTCTACTACCGCGACTTCGCCTCCGGGGCCATGATCGAGAACATCGTGCGGCGGGCCAAGAAGCTGGCCATCAAGCGGGTGATCGCCGGGGACCCGGGCGGCATCCGCACGTCCGACCTGTTCGAGTCGATCCGCCAGGAGTACAAGGAGAACGAGGACCTGCCGAACACCACCAACCCGGACGACTGGGCCCGCATTTCGGGGAAGAAGGGTGAGCGCATCGTCTATGTCCGCACGCTGCTCAGCGAGGACAAAGAGGTGCACGGTGGCCGCTCCATCGAGCGGGTCGGCACGGGGCAGTACCTGTAGCACTAGGTTGGCGCCGTGGCCACCATCAAGGTCTGCGGCATAGAGACCGAGTACGGGATCCACTCGCCCGGTCCCGAGCAGAACCCCATCGCGGCCTCCTCGGTGTTGGTCAACGCCTACGCGGCCGACGTCGAGCAGCAGATCGGATGGGACTTCGAGGACGAGACGCCGGGCAACGACGCCCGCGGCTTCGCCCGGGAAGGGTCCTTGGCCCCCATGGTCGAGACCCACCTGGCCAACACGGTGCTGACCAACGGGGCGCGCTTCTACGTCGACCACGCCCACCCGGAGTACTCGAGTCCCGAGTGCCTGACGCCCCGCGAGGCCCTGGTCTACGACAAGGCGGGGGAGGAGGTGTTGCGCCGGGCCATGGCGGCGGCCGCCCTGCGCATGCCCGACCAGCCGGCCCCGGTCGTGCACAAGAACAACTCGGACGGCAAGGGCAACTCCTACGGCTGCCACGAGAACTACATGATGGACCGGGCCGTGCCCTTCGCCAAGGTGATCGACGGCGTGGTGCCGCACTTCGTCTCCCGGACGGTCTTCATCGGCTCGGGCAAGGTGGGCGTGGAGACGCCGGCGCTGGACGCCGACACGGTGGAGTACCAGATATCGCAGCGGGCCGAGTTCTTCGAGGAGATCGTCGGGTTGGAGACGACCCTGAAGCGCCCCATCGTCAACACGCGCGACGAGCCGCACGCCGACCCCAAGCGGTTCCGGCGCCTGCACGTGATCGTCGGGGACGCCAACCTGTCCGAGGTCGCCACCTTCCTGAAGATCGGCACGACGGCCATCGTGCTGGCCATGGTGGAGGACGAGGCGGGTCCGACCCGCGACCTGTCGCTGTCGGACCCGGTGCGGGCGCTGCACCAGGTCTCGGCCGACCTCTCGCTGGCGCGGCCCCTGGCGCTGACCGACGGGTCCTCGGCCACCGCCCTGGAGCTGCAGTGGGAGATCTTCGGCGCGGCCCGCAAGTACGCCGAGGAGTTCGGGCTCGAGGCGCTGGGCGACGACGGCACCGTCGGGGCGCTGGTCATGGAGCACTGGGAGGCGGTGCTCGAAGGCCTCGAGTCGGACCCCTCGACGCTGGCCGACACGCTGGACTGGGTGGCCAAGCGCGACCTCCTCCTGGCCTACATGGACCGCCACGACTGCGGGTGGAAGGACCCGCGGGTGGCTGCACTGGCTCTGCAATATCACGACCTGCGGCCCGACAAGTCCGTGTTCCGGCGCCTGGTGTTGCGCACCCTGGTGGGGGCGGACGAGGTGGCCGTGGCCGTGCTGGAGCCGCCGCCCGGCACCCGGGCCTGGTTCCGGGGCAAGTGCCTGGCCCGTTGGCCGGACGCCGTGGTCACCGCCAACTGGGATTCCCTCGTCTTCGACATCGGTGCTGACCCGCTGCGACGCGTCCCTATGATGGACCCCCTGAAGGGGACAGCCGAGCACACTGGGGCGCTCCTGGCCCAGAGCACTGGGCCGGCGGACCTGCTCAACCGGCTCAACTCCTAGGCGATTACGGTCGAGTTAGAACGGACGGGGACAGGGACGATGGCAGAGCAAGAACAGAAGAAAAAGGGCGGCGGAAGCCGCACCACCGAAGTGGAAACCGAGGTGGACGAGTCCGCCCCGGCGGCCTCGGAGCGCGGCGAGAAGATCAAGGCCGAGCTCGACGACCTCCTGGACGAGATCGACGAGGTCCTCGAGGACAACGCGGAGGAGTTCGTCCGCAACTACGTGCAAAAGGGCGGGCAGTAGCCACCAGTGGCGCTCCCCCTTTTCCCCCGGACCGCGATCCGGGTCCTGATTTTGCCGGCCTGCTCCGACTGACCGCGGGGCGGGGCGAGGTGCCGGTGCGCCCGCTCGAAAGCGGGGCGGGCGGGGGGGCACCGCTGCAGGTGGCCCACGGCACGACGGTGGTGGCGTTGCGCCACGCCGACGGCGTCATCATGGCGGGGGACCGCCGGGCCACGGCGGGCAACATCATCGCCCACCACGCCATGGAGAAGGTCTTCCCGGCCGACCGCTACTCCGCCATCGCCATCGCGGGCACGGCCGGCATGGCCATAGAGATGGTGCGGCTCTTCCAGGTGCAGCTCGAGCACTACGAGAAGGTCGAGGGGTCGACGCTGTCGCTGGAGGGCAAGGCCAACCAGCTGGCCCAAATGGTCCGTTCGCACCTGCCCCTGGCCATGCAGGGGCTGGCCGTCGTCCCGCTCTTCGCCGGCTACGACACGGCACGCGGGACGGGGCGCATCTTCAACTACGACGTGACCGGCGGCCACTACGAGGACACCGACTTCCAGGCCACGGGCTCGGGTGGGCGCGACGCGCGCAACACGGTGAAGCTGGGCTGGCGCGAGGGCCTGTCCCGCGACGAGGCGGTCGACCTGGCCATCCAGTCGCTCTACGACGCCGCCGACGAGGACTCGGCCACGGGCGGACCCGACCTCGTGCGCGGCATCTACCCGATCGTCGCCGTGGTCGACGCCGAGGGGTACCGCGAGGTGCCCGAGGAGGAGGTGGCGGAGCGCTTCGGCGCCCTGATCGCCCGCAGGCACGCGGAGCGTGCGCAATGAGCATGCCGTACTACGTCTCGCCCGAGCAGGTCATGAAGGACCGGGCCGAGTACGCGCAGAAGGGCATCGCCCGGGGGCGCTCGTTGGTCGCCACCACCTACGACCTCGGCATCGCGATCGTGGCGGAGAACCCGTCGCGCTCGCTGCACAAGATCAGCGAGATCTACGACCGCATCGCCTTCGGCGGCGTGGGCAAGTACAACGAGTACGACCAGCTCCGGGTGGCCGGTGTCCGCCACGCCGACACCAAGGGCTTCGCCTTCAGCCGGGAGGACGTCGACGCCCGCTCGTTGGCCAACCTGTACGCGCAGTATCTCGGCAACGTCTTCACGCACGAAATGAAGCCGCTCGAGGTGGAGGTCCTGGTGGCCGAGCTCGGCGACGCCGAGAACCAGCTGTACCACATCGCCTACGAGGGGACGATCACCGACGAGGACCGCTTCGCCGTCCTCGGCGGCGAAGCCGAGACCATCACCGAGCGGGTGGCCGGCGCCTGGCAGGCCGACTGGGACATGGCGGCGTCGATCCAGGCGGCCAGGTCGGCCCTGGCCGGTCCCGACCGCACGTTGAGCGCCGGTGACCTGGAGGTGGCCATCCTGAGCCGGGGTAACGGGCGCCGCACCTTCCGCCGGGTCCAAGAACCCGAGCTGGCGCAACTCCTGGCATAGGCAGCAGTACGGTTGGGCCGGTGGAACGGCGCATCTTCGGGGTGGAGAACGAGTACGGCGTCACCTTCACCCTGCGCGGCCAGCGCCGGCTGAGCCCCGACGAGGTGGCGCGCTACCTGTTCCGCCGGGTGGTGTCGTGGGGCCGCTCGTCCAACGTCTTCCTCGAGAACGGCGCCCGCCTGTACCTCGACGTGGGCAGCCACCCCGAGTACGCCACCCCCGAGTGCGACCGCATCAGCGACGTCGTGGTGCACGACAAGGCGGGGGAGTGGATCCTGGCCCAGCTGGTCACCGGGGCCCAGGCGCGCCTGCGCGAGGAGGGCATCCGCGGCGACGTCTACCTCTTCAAGAACAACACGGACTCGGTGGGCAACTCGTACGGCTGCCACGAGAACTACCTGACCGAGCGCAACGACGAGTTCAACCGCTACACCGAGGTGCTCATCCCGTTCCTGGTCTCCCGGCAGATCTACGCCGGGGCCGGCAAGGTGCTCCAGACGGCCCGGGGCGCCGTGTTCTGCCTGAGCCAGCGGGCCGAGCACATCTGGGAGGGCGTGTCGTCGGCCACCACCCGGAGCCGCCCCATCATCAACACCCGGGACGAGCCGCACGCGGACGCCGAGCGCTTCCGGCGCCTGCACGTGATCGTCGGCGACTCCAACATGTCCGAGTACGCCACCTTCCTGAAGATCGGCACGACGTCGATCCTGCTGGCCATGCTCGAGGACTCGGCCACCGTGCTGCGCGACCTCACGCTGGAGAACCCCATCAGGGCCATCCGCGAGATCAGCCACGACATCACCTGCCAGCGGCGGGTCCGCCTGGCCAACGGCCGGGAGATGCGGGCGCTCGACATTCAGATCGAGTACCTCGAGCGGGCGCTCAAGTTCCGCGAGCGACGGGGCCTCTCGCCCGAGGAGGACAAGGCGCTCGACATGTGGCAGTACTGCCTCAAGGGCCTGGAGGCCGACCCCACGTCGCTGTGGCGCGAGTGCGACTGGGTGTCCAAGTACCGCCTGGTCGAGCAGATGCGGGCGCGTCACGACATTTCGCTGTCGCACCCCAAGGTGGCCATGATCGACCTCATGTACCACGACGTCGACCGGAGCCGGGGCCTGTTCTACAAGCTGCAGCAGCGCGACGAAATGGAGCGGACCTGCACCGACGAGGCCATCACCGAGGCCATGACCAAGCCGCCCGAGACGACCCGGGCCCGCCTGCGCGGGGCCTTCGTGAAACGGGCCAAGGAGCGGCGCCGCGACTTCACGGTGGACTGGGTCCATCTGAAGCTGAACGACCAGGCCCAACGCACGGTGCTGCTCAAGGACCCGTTCAAGTCACACGACGAACGGGTGGAGCGGCTCATCCAGTCGCTGTGACCGCACCGTAGAGTGAGAGCAGATGCTGAACCTCGACCCGGCCAAACTCCTGGTGATCGCCGTGGTCGCCATCATTCTCCTGGGGCCTGACCGGCTGCCCCAGGTGGCCCGGCAGGTCGGCGCGGCCTGGCGCTCCTTCAACGAGTTCCGCCACCGCATGGAGGCCGAGGTGCGCAGCACCATGCCCGACCTGCCACCCACCCACGAGATCGCCCGGCTGGCCCGGTCGCCCTCGGCGCTGCTCAACAAGCTCTCGTCCATGAACGACGGCGACGGGAACGGGACGGAGGCCAACGGGACCGTGGCGGGCGAGGTGGCCGGGGACGTGGACGTGGCCGGGGTGGGTGGCAACGGCAATAGCGGCAGCCTCCCGGGCGGTGTCGCCGCCACCGTCGACGGCCCGGTGGCCGACGGGCCGGCACGCGGACCGGATGGCGTCGTGACCGGGCCGGACGGGGGCGAGTCCGGCCTGCCCGCATCCGCGCCCCTGAGGCCGGCGCCGAGGAGAGCATCGCCCGCGCCCGCTCCGGACGTCATCGAACCGGGCGACCCCACGCTCAACTGACCGGGGACGACCATGGTGAGCCTTCCCTTCTCGGCCAAGCGCAAGAGCCGTCCGTCGCCGGACAACATGACGCTCAGCGAGCATCTGACCGAGCTGCGCTACCGGGTGATCGTGTGCGTCGTCGCCTTCGTGGTGGCGGCCACCGTCGCCGTCTTCCTCTACGACCCCATCCTGAACTTCCTTCTGCGGCCGCTCTGCGACGTGAACGCCGCCACCCGGCATCGGACGGCCACGTCCGGCTCGGTGCTGGTGTCGGGCGGCGGCCAGTGCAACCTCTTCGTCACGTCGCCCCTCGACGGGCTGTCCCTGCGGGTCAAGATCGCCGCCTTCGGCGGCCTCGTGCTGGCCTCACCCGTGATCCTGTTCCAGGTCTGGCGCTTCATCACCCCCGGCCTGCGGGCGGCCGAGCGTCGCTACGCCATCCCCTTCGTGCTCAGCTCGTTCGCGCTGTTCCTCCTCGGCGCGGCGACGGCGTACTTCACCCTGCCGCACGCCCTGGGCTGGCTGAAGTCGGTCGGTGGCTCCGACCTGGTCCAGATCTACGACCCCATTCCGTACCTGGGCCTCATTCTGCTCATGATGGCCCTGTTCGGCCTCACCTTCGAGTTCCCGGTGGTGCTCGTCTCGCTGATGCTGGCGCGCGTCGTCTCACCGGCGCGCCTGCTGAAGGCGTGGCGCTGGGCCGTCATCATCATCGTGGTGGCGGCGGCCGTGTTCACGCCGAGCTCCGACCCGTTCTCCATGCTCGCCCTCGCCGTGCCCTTGATCTGTTTCTACTTCGTCTCCATCGGCATCGGGAAGCTGCTCGGCCGTTGACCGCCTTTTCATGGCCCGTCCGGGAAGCGGGCGGGTTGGCGGACTTCGAGGCCAACCTGCCGTTCGCCCTCGACGACTTCCAGCAGGACGCGTTCCGCGCCCTCGACGCCGACCACTCCGTGCTGGTGTCGGCGCCCACCGGCTCCGGCAAGACGCTCGTCGCCGCCTACGCCGTCCACCGCGCCCTGGGCGCGCGGGGCAAGGCCTTCTACACCACCCCCCTCAAGGCGCTGTCCAACCAGAAGTACGGGGAGCTGGTGGCCTCCTACGGCGAGGACCACGTGGGGCTGCTCACGGGCGACACGACGCTGCGACCGCGGGCGCCCGTGGTGGTGATGACGACCGAGGTGCTGCGCAACATGCTCCTGGCGGGCTCCGACCTGCTCGAGGGCCTGCACACGGTCGTCCTCGACGAGGTGCACTTCATTCAGGACCCCTACCGGGGCGGCGTGTGGGAGGAGGTGCTGGTGCTCTGCCCGTCCGAGGTGCGCTTCGTGTGCCTGTCGGCCACGGTCAACAACGCGGAGGAGCTGGGCGGCTGGCTGCACTCGGTGCGGGGGGACACGACGGTCATCGTGGAGCGCCAGCGACCCATCGTGCTGCGCCACCACTTCGCCGTGCACCGCCGGGAGGACTCCGAGACGCTTCTGTGCCCGTTGCTGTCGAGCGGGGGGAAGCCCGGCGACGAGGGCTTGCGCATCGACCAGGCGGTGCGCCGGTCGCTGCAGGGCCGGCCGGCCCAATGGCACCACCGGGGGAGGGGCCCCCGCCTGCCCTACCGGGCCCCGCTGCGCACCGAGATGGTCGAGGAGCTCAGCCAGCGCGAGATGCTGCCCGCCATCGTCTTCATCTTCAGCCGCGCCGCGTGCGACGACGCCGTGCGCCAGGTCGTGCGCGACGGGGTCCGCCTCACGGACGCGGCGGAGCGATCGTCCATCCGCCAGATCGCGGAGCGCCGCGTCGATCCCCTGGGCGACGAGGACCTGCGCGTCCTCGGCTACGACGAGTGGCTCGAAGGCCTGGAGCGGGGTGTGGCGGCGCACCATGCGGGCCTGGTGCCCGTCTTCCGCGAGACGGTCGAGGAGTGCTTCGCGGCCGGGCTGCTCAAGGTCGTCTTCGCCACCGAGACGCTGTCGCTCGGCATCAACATGCCGGCGCGCTCGGTGGTAATAGAGCGCTTCTCGAAGTACGGCGGCGCGGGCCGGGCCACCCTCACCTCGGGGGAGTATCTCCAGCTGACCGGCCGGGCCGGCCGGCGGGGCCTCGACGAGGAGGGGCACGCCGTCGTGGCGTGGTCCAGCGAGATCACCTTCGGCGAGGCGGCGCGGGTGGCGTCGGCCCCACCGCCGGACCTGCGCTCGGCCTTCCGGCCCACCTACAACCTGGCCGTCAACCTGGTGGAGCGCTTCGACCGGGAGACGGCCCACGACGTGCTGCACCGCTCCTTCGCCCAATGGCAGGCGCGCCAGCCGGACTTCCTCTCCCGCCAGCTGGAGCGCCGCATGGCCGTGCTGGAGGAGATGGGCTACCTCGACGGGTGGAGCCTGACCGCGCCGGGCCGGCGGCTGTCGCGGATCTACCACGAGGCCGACCTGCTCATCGCCGAGGCCCTGGGCAGCGATGTGCTGGCCGGAGCCGAGCCCGGCGTGCTGGCGGGCGTGCTGTCGTCGGTCGTGTTCGAGCCGCGCCGGGCCCGGCGCATCCCCGGCCACGCGGCATCGGCACGGGAAGCGGCGCAGCCCGTTGCAGGACCGGCTGGGTGAGAAGCGGACGGCCGACCTGGCCCGGCGCTGCGAGGCCGTGGCCGTCATGGCCGAGCGCATCCGCGCCGTCGAAGAGGCGCACCAGGTGCCCCGCACGCGCCAGCCGGCGGCCGGGCTGGCCACCGCGGTGGCGTCGTGGGCCCGGGGCGCCTCCTTCTCGACCGCGATCGCCGTGGCCGCCCGCGACGTGGGCGAGCTGGCCCCGGGCGACTTCGTGCGCACCATGAAGTCGGTGGCCGATTTGGCCCAGCAGGTGTCCTACACGGCGGCCGACACCGGGGTGGCGGCGGCGGCCCGGGAGGCCGTCGACGCCCTCCTGCGCGGCGTGGTGGCCGGGGGCCTGCCGACCGTCTGACGCCATCCGCGCCTGTCGCGTCACCCTGGTTCTAGGGTGGGCCGGCCATGTTCCCCTACTCCGAAGAGCGCTTCAGCGCGGACGAGGAGACCGTCCTCAAGCGCTACGTGACCAACCTCGACGAGCCGGTCTTCGCCCTGGTCAACCTGCCCGAAGTGGTCAAGGGAGCCCTCTTCGCGCGCTACTCGCGCTCGGCCAAGAGCCTGCGCCGCCTCTTCCTCGACGAGTTCGTGGGGGACCTCGACGTGTCGGGGGACGCGACGGTCGACGCCACCGTCGGGCTGCAACGCGCGGAGCAGCTCTACGAGAAGGTCTTCGTCGAGTACGGCGACGACTCGGTGGCGCAGCTGGGCGGTGTCCACCTGGCCTGCGAGCAGGCCTCCAACCTGTTGTCGAAGGTCCTCGAGTGGGGACGGCTCATGGCCTATCTCGAGCAGTCGACGCGTTACATCGCGTACAACCAGCGACTGGCCAACGGGCAGTACCGCTACTTCCGGCCGCCCGAATTGCTCGACTCACCCCATGGCGCGCGCTTCGTCGGGGAGATGGACCGCGTCTTCGACACCTACGGCGAGCTGCTCCCGCTCATGCACTCGTTCGTGGCGGCGCGCTTCCCGCAACAGGCGGGCGACAGCGACTTCGTCTACCGGCAGGCCACCCGGGCCAAGGCGCTCGACGCCCTGCGCGGGCTGTTGCCGGCGGCGTCGCTGTCCAACATCGGGATCTACGGCACGGGCCAGGCCTACGAGCAACTGCTGCTGCGCATGCGCGCCCACCCGCTGCCCGAGGCGCGGTCCTACGCCGACTTGATGCTGGTCGAGCTGCGCAAGGTGATCCCTTCCTTCCTCCAGCGCGTCGACGTGCCCGAGCGGGGCGGCGAATGGTCCGCCTACCTGGCCGCCACGCGAACCGAGACGGCCCGCCTGGCCGAGCGCCTGTGGCCCGACCTCGGCCCCGCCGCGTCGTGGGGCGGCGGGAGCGAGAGCGAGAGCGGGGAGCCCGACGAGGTCACCCTGCTCGACTACGACCCGCAGGGTGAGGAAAAGGTCCTGGTGGCGATCGTGTTCTCGTCGCTCGGCTGCTCCGAGCGCGACGCGGCCCGCCGGGTGCGGCTGCTCGGCCACGACGACCGGGTGGCGCTGCTGCGCGGCGTACGTGGGCGAGCGGCGGAACCGCCGCCACCGACCGGGGCGCGCCTTCGAGCGCACCGACTACCGCTTCGAACTGGTCACCGACTACGGCGCGTTCCGCGACCTGCAGCGCCACCGCATGCTCACGATGGAGTGGCAACGGCTCGGCGTCGCGCTCGGCTACGACATGCCGAATTTGGTGGCGGAGTCCGGGCTGGGCGAGCGTTACGACGAGGCGATCGGCCGCGTCGAGGAGCTGTACCAAACGCTCGTGCCGGACTTCCCCGAGCAGGCGTCGTACGCCGTCGCGCTGGCGCACCGCATCCGCTACGTCATGCAGTTCAACGCGCGCGAGGCGATGCACCTCATAGAGCTGCGGTCGGGCCCCCAGGGCCACCCCGCCTACCGCCGCGCCGCCCAGCAGATGCACCGGGCCATCGCGGAGGTGGCCGGGCACCGCGCGCTGGCCGAGGCCATGACCTTCGTCGACCACGGCGCGACGGACCTCGAGCGCCTGGAGCCCGAGCGGCGGGCGGAGCGCCGGCGCTCGGAAAAATCTGCAACGCATTGACCAGGACGAACCTCCGTTCTCCCTGGTAAAGAGTCTCCTAATCTCCTTGACGACCCCACCCCCGGACTGCCTAATGTACGGCCAGTCCCGGTGCCCCGAAAGGAAAGCTGCACAAGTCGAATGCGCTTAGGCAGCAAGGGGGGGATGTGCTGTGAGAGGCGGTGGTTGGCCCTGGGGGTCGAGTAGAGAACGTGTTGCCGGCCCGGCCACCCGGGCCTGTGATATGGCGCCAAAGACCCCAGGGCCCGCCCGCCAAGGACCCTTCACCCTTCTGATTCACCAGGGCCGCCACGACGATTGAATCGCCCTGCCAACCGTCTATGCTCCGGCGGCACATGGCGACCAAGAAGAAGGGCAAGACCGAGGAACTCGACGAAGAAGCTCCCGACGGCGAGGCGGAGGCGGAGTTCGACGACGACGAGGAAGTAGAGGTCGACCTCGAGGACGAGGACGCGCTCGAGGACCTGGAGGAGGACATCGAGGACGACGACGACGTCGCCGATCTCGATGACGAGGAGGAGGAAGACGCCGAGGTCGACGAAATCCTGACGGCGTCACCGGCCTCGGTGGTCGAACGGACCGGCGAGGGCGACGACGAGGAAGAGGAAGAGGAGCCCGACGACGAGGACGTCGAGGCCAGCCTCGACGTGATCCTCAAGGAGCGCCTGGTCGTCGAGGACGAGCCCGAGGACGAGGAGGCCACCGACCAGGAGGACAAGACCGAGGGCAACGAGCGGGTGCTGCCCAAGCAGCCAGACGAATTCGTCTGCCGCTCGTGCTTCCTGGTCAAGCACCCCAGCCAGCTGGCCGACAAGAAGAACATGCTCTGCCGGGACTGTGTCTGAGAGCAACGGGTCGGGGGACGAGCGCGCCCGGAAGGGCCCGTTCCGCCGCACGCTCGACGTGTGCGTCTTCGCACCGGTCGGGCTCGCCGTCACCGTCGTCGAGGACCTGCCCGACCTCGTCGACAAGGGCCGCCGCCGCGTCGAGCTCGAGCTCTCGAACGCCCGCATCGTCGGGCGCTTCGTCGTGACACAGAAGCAGCGCGAAATGTCCGAGCGCCTCGAAGACATGTGGCGCGACGGCACCGAGCGCGTGTCGCCGGCGGACGGCGGGGTCGACGCTGACGACGAGGTCGGGGGCGTAGCAACGGCCGCGACACCGACATCACCGTCGCCTGCTCCTGCTCCTGCTCCGCCGACGCCCGCGCCCGACCCCGCGGCGGCGGCCATCGTCGGCGGCGCGCTCGCCGACTACGACACGCTCAGCGCCTCCCAGGTCGTGCGGCGCCTCGAGAGCCTCGGGCCCGACGAGCTCCACGCCGTGCAGCGGTACGAGGCGTCCCACCGCAACCGGCGCACCATCCTCAACCGCGCCAGCCAGCTCCTCGACGAGGGGCCGTCTGCCGTTCCGACCGACTGATCACCGTGGAGCTGGCGCGTCCGGCCGGGGTGGAGGACCGAACGGCGTGCGCCCACCTGCTCGCCCTGGCGCTCGGCGCCGCGGCCACCATGCGGGGTGGCCCCGCCCTGGTGGGTGACGCCACGCCGGCCACCTTGCTGGAGCGCTGGACCTCGCCCGGGGGAGCGTCTGCACTCTTCGTCGGCGAGTACGAGGCGGCCGTCGTCGGGATCCTCGGGCTGACCGAGGCCCACACCGGCACCGGACCGCGCAGCCTCGTCGAGTGCTGCTTCGTGGAGGACGCGGCGCGCGGCGTCGGCGTCGGCGCCGCTCTGCTGGTGGCCGCCGTCGAATGGAGCACGCGGCGCGGGTGCGCCGAAATCGACGCGGTGGCCCTTCCCGGCGACCGCTCGACCAAGCAGCGTCTCGAGGCCGCCGGGTTCACCGCCCGGCTGCTGACGCTCAGCCGCCGGTTGGGCTGAAGCGCCGCTCCGCGTCCACCCGGCGGGGCGGCGGGGGAGGGATGCGGAGCCCGAGCAGCTTGGCCAGCGCGGGGACCGAGCCGGCCGCGTGGCGGGCCGCCTGCTTCGCCACCTCGTCGTCGGGGATGCCCGCCGGCTTGACGGTCCGGCGCACGGGCGACGCCACGACGGCATCGAGCAGGCGCATCCAGTCCTCGGGCGTCAGCTCCGCCGTCAGGGCCTCACCGGCCGCCGCGGCCAGCCGCACGGCCAACTCGGCCGGGCACCGAGTCCCGGGCTCGGGCGGGCGGATGGAGGCCTCGACCGCCTGCTGGACGCGGCCGGCGTCGAGGGCGTTCGTGATGCGGGCCAGCCATTCCTCGCGCAGCGCCGTCGTGCGCTGGTCGAGCGACTCCTGGAGGGTCTTGGCCAGGGCCCGCCCCTCCTCGTCCAATATCACCGTGCGCGAGGCCGTGACGACGGCGCGCAGCTCGCGCAGGCGGTAGTCCTTGCCCGCCGTCTGCGCCACCGACGCGCGGTCCTTCCAGTCGGCCAACCGGACGGTGGGCAGCAGCTCCTCGGCCATGGCCAGCAGGGCGTCACCGGCCACCGGCGGCTTGCCGGCCGCCCTGGCGGAGGTGTTCTGCGCGTCGATGGCCTGGCGCACCGCCTGGATCCCGCCGCGCAGGAGCTGCTCGGCCACCGGCACCTGCTCCGGCCGCAGGGCGGCCAGCATGGCGTTGCGGTGCACGGTGGAGGTGACCATGGCCGGGCGCTCGCCGCGTGCGGGACGGCCCTCGCCCTCGCCGGGGCGCCGGCCGCCGGGCCGGCGGGGCCCGCCGGCGCCGCGGGAGCGGTCTCCCCGGTCCTCCCGCGGACCGCGGTCACCGGCCTCGGCGCCACCGCGACCGCCGCGCCGGTCCCGGCGCTCGCCGTCGTCGTCGCGCCGGCTCTTCTGCGACCCCGGTGCGAGGATCACCGACACGTCCGGTGCCCGCCGGGGCGTGCCCTTGACCTCGATGCGGCCTTCGGCCTTCTCCGGTGAGCGCCCCGGCTTCGCCGCGGTGAGCGAGAGGACCTCTATGCCCTCCAGCCCCACCTCGACGTCGGCCTGCAGCACGGCACCGACGGCCTCGCCCGCGGGCACCAGTGCACCGTCCACCCTTCCCTTGGGCTGTTTGGCCCCGGCGGCGCGCCAGGTCCACGTGCCGTCCGGCGTATGGCTGGTCAATTCGATGTCGATCCGGCGTGACATGCGGCGGACACGCTACCTCGCCAGGGCGCGGTGGCCCCGATGCCGGGTCCCGACCGGCATCCCGTAACATGGCACCCACGTCCGCCGGGAGCGCGGGAGCCGCCGGGACGGGCACAGACGACCCAAGGTGGACGGCACCTGGTTCCCGTGTGACGGACCCAGGCCCCCCAGGAGGACCCAGATGAGCCAGGACGCCGAGCAGCCAGGGCAGGAGCCCGCTGCCGGGGAGACCGAGGCACCGCTTCCGCCACCCGAAATGCAGACCGGGCCGGCGGCGACCGACAGCGAGGCCGGCGCGCCGGCGTCCGACGACGGCCAGGCCGGCGCTCCGGTGACGGACGACAGCACCCCGGTCGGCGGCGAACCGGTCACGCCGGCCTACCCGCCGCCCGCGCCCCCATCCTCGTACCCGCCCCCGCCCCCGCCGCCGACGTGGGCCGCCGCAGGCGCGTACGGCACCGCGCCGCAGCCCCAACTACCGGCGCAGCCGGCCGCTCCGTTCTCGTACCCACCGCCGGCCGATCCCACGGCGCCCCTCGGCACCGCCGGCGCCGTCGGCTCCTCGAAGCGCCAGCCCGGGCGACTGCGGTCCTGGCTCCCGGTGGCCGTGGTGGCCGCGCTCATCGGCGGCGCCATCGGCGCCGGGGTGACCGCCCTGGCCGACCACTCCGGCGGAGGCAACGGGGTCGGCAACGTGACGATCAACGAGAGCAACGCCATTCCCGGCGCCGCCGTGCTGAGCGGCAACGTGACCATTCCCGAATTGGTCAACCACGTCATACCGGCCGTCGTGTCGATCGACGTCAAGTCGGGCAGCGACGAGGACGAGGGGACCGGAATGATCATCACCTCCGACGGGGAGGTGGTGACCAACAACCACGTCATAGAGCTCTACACCGAGAACGGCAACCAGGGCAGCATCACGGTCACCGAGTACGGGCAGACGAAGCCGCTCGCGACCACCCTGGTCGGGTACGACCAGACCAAGGACCTCGCCTTGCTCAAGATCGACAACGTCTCGAACCTCAAGACCGTGACCTTCGGCGACTCCTCCAAGGCCGTCGTCGGCGATGCCGTGGTCGCCATCGGCAACGCGCTCGGGCTGGCCGCCGGCACGCCGACGGTGACCCAGGGCATCGTGTCGGCGCTGGGCCGCTCGGTGACCGCCGGCGGCGAGGGCACCCAGACCGAGACCCTGCAGAACATGATCCAGACCGACGCCGCTATCAACCCCGGCAACTCCGGCGGTCCGCTCATCGACACCTCGGGCCAGGTCATCGGCATGAACACCGCCGTCGCCGGCACGACCAGCGACGGCACCAGCTCGCAGAACATCGGCTTCGCCATCCCGATCGCCCAGGTCGAGGCCTCTCTGCCCGAGCTGCAGAAGGGCGGCGAGTCGGGGAACGGCGGCGGCTACCTCGGCGTCGACATCACGACGCTCACGCCCGCCCTGCGCCAGCAGTACGGCTTCACGCCGACCTCGGGTGCGGTCATCCTCAGCGTCGTCTCCGGCTCACCGGCGGCCAAGGCGGGCCTGGACCAGGGTGACGTGATCGTGAACATCGACGGCACCACCATCACGTCGGCCGAGGACCTCCAGAAGGTGATTCAGGACGACAAAGCGGGCCAGACCGTGAGCATCACGTACTACGTGGGCGACAGCAAGCGGACGGCCAGCGCCACGCTGGGCAGCCAGGAAGAGGCCCAGCAGCAGTCGGGCGGGAGCAGCACCAACCCCTTCGGCGGGGGAGGGTTCCCCGGCTTCGGCAACTCCGGCGGCACCGGTGCCACCGGGACCACCGGCGGGACGCCCTAGCGATCAGCCGCCGCCACGCCCGGGGATGTCGAAGTTGCGGTCGGGGTGGACCGGCGGGAAGTTCATGGGACGGGTGGGCTGCCAGCCACTCGCCTCGATGTCCTCGAGCACATGGGCCATGTTGTACGTGTCCTCCTCGTAGGAGAACTTCCCGTCACCGGCATAGATCAGGCGTGAGTAGCCCGACTGGCGGTACGGCGTCCCATCGGCCTTGGTGCGGGGCATGATCTGGGTCCACTTGACCACCACGTCGTCGCCCTCGATGGCGGTGAACTCGACCGGGAACTTCCAGTCCTCCATGCCGACCATGGAGTCGACGAGCCAGTGGGCGATCGCCTCGCTCCCCTCGATGCGTCCCCAGGCGCCATCGACGTAGACGGCGTCCTCGGTGTAAAAGCCGGCCAGAACCCCGAACGCGTCAGGCTCGAGCCCCTCGTCGATGCGCCGGCGCAACTCGTGGTAGCGGTCCACGGCTGCCTTGACCTCGTCGCGTGGAAACGGCATCGGACCCCCTTGTGTGTGTGTGTGTTACTGCGACTCGACGGCGCGATACGACAGACGGCAGGCCTCGAGCTCGGCCAGCGCCGTGGCCCGGTCGTGGAAACCCTCCACCTCGGTCGACTTCTCCGGTTCGAGGTCCTTGTAGATGCTGAAGAAGTGGGCGATCTCGTTGCGCAGGTGCTGAGGCACGTCCTCGATGTCGCGGGCGTCGTCCCACTGCGGGTCGTGCGCCAAGACGGTGATCAGCTTGGCGTCGACACCCTTCTCGTCGCGCATGGAGAACATGCCGAGGATGCGCACCCACAGGACGCAGCCGGGAAAGGTGGGGTCGGCGACCAGCGCCAGGGCGTCGAGGGGGTCGCCGTCGCCGGCCAGGGTGTCGGGCACGAAGCCGTAGTCGGCGGGGTAGGTGGTGGCCGTGAAGAGACGGCGGTCCAGGCGGATGACGTGCTCGTCGTGGTCGTACTCGTACTTGTTGCGGCTCCCCGTCGGGATCTCGATGACGACTTCGATGGCGTCGTGGTGCGAATCGGTCACCGAGGATCGGGTGGTGGGGAGCGGCGTCCCGGGTCGACCGGGCTCATGATGCCGACGGCGTTGCCGTCGGGGTCGCTCACGATGGCGTAGCGGGCGCCCCAGAAGGCGTCGTACGGCGGCTGCTGCACGGGCACGCCGTCGGCCGCCAGCGCCGCGACCATGGCGTCGACCTCGTCCCTCGTGTCGACCTTGAAGCCGAGGACGAAGCCGGTACCGCCGGGCCATCCGGTGTCCCACTTCGCGGCGAACGTGGTGCTGTCGATGTCGATGTCAACCGGGATGTCGTCGCTGTGCTCGCCCGAGAGATGGTGCTGGTCCCAGAGCGGGTCGCCCTCGTCGCGGAACGCCACGCCGAACCGGGCGTAGAAGGCCCGGCTGGCCTGCACGTCACGTGCGACGAGGTTGAGCTGGTCGAGCCGGATCGGCGCCACGTCACCCACCGTAGTGCTCAAGCGGACCAGAACGCGTTGGACGGCGCCGCGTGGCCGGCCAGCGCGTCGGCGACACTCGGGCGCCCCAGGGCTCCGGCGCGCAGCGCAGCCAGCGCGGCGGCGCGGTTGTTGGCGAACACCGCCTGCTCGTCGTCCGCCGCGGGATCCACCCAGACGGCGGAGATCAGCAGCAGGGACGGCGCCTCCGCTTCCAGGACCGTGCCCTCGGCCACGGCGTCCATGACACCGGCGGCCACGCCGGCGTGCGCCGGCCCCCAGGTGAGGCGGGCGTGCCGCTCGCCGGCGATGAAGGCCTTGTTCACGAACAGGGTGAAGGGCCGTACGGCCACCCCGGGGGCGACCGAGGCCACGAAAGCCGCGTGACCCTGGCGCGGCGTGGCCAGGGCGGTGACCCAGGCCGTCTCGACCGGGCCGCCCACGGCGCCGAGCACGGTGTTGACGTGGGCCGCCGCGGCCCCGGTCCCGACAAAGGCCTCGCCGAACTGGGTGCTCACGCCGGCGGCGGCCAGGTCTCGGGCGGCTCCTCGAACGGCCGGGTGCGGCCGTAGCGGTCGCCGCGCAACAGGTCACTGCCCATGGTGCCCGGCTTGGTGTCGTAGGCCAGTAGGCCCACGTGGCGCAAGCGGTCCCCGGTCACGGGGCTGACGCGGTGGAGCGAATGACGCCCCTCGAAGATCAGCAGTGTGCCGGGCCGCATGGGGAGCGTCTCGACCCGCGAGCGGTCGCCGCCGAGCACGGCCGCCACGTCGCCGTAGCGCTCGTCCTCGCCGCTGCGCAGGCGCGGCACGACCTCGAAATCGCCGCCGGACTCGGCCGACTGGATGGCCAGGGAGACGACGAAATCCGTCTGGTCGAAGTGCCACTGCAGCAGGTCGCCTGCGCCCATGACGGCCAGGTTGAGCGCGCCGAAGGGGTCGGCGTAGCGATGGATCGGCCCCCGTCCGAGCACGGCCTCAATGAGGTCCTTCATGGGGTCCCACTCGTAGAGGCGGCGCAGCGGCGAGTCGTAGGGCGTGATGTCGTAGGCCACGGCGCGCAGGCGGTAGTCGGCGAAGTGCAGGCGGGGATGGTCCACCGGGAGACTGAAGTCGGGGAACTCGAGGTAGGCCGTGCCCTGGCCGCCCGAGGCGTGGGCACGCCGCGCCAGGGCGTCGGCGTCGCGAACCAGTTCGGCCACGCCCGCGGGGGAGACGAAGCCCTCGATTTCAGCGGCGCCCTTGTCGCGCATCTGGCGGCGGGCGTCCTCGACGACGGCCCGGTACGCGCCCGAGCCCGGTTCGTGCAACGGATAGCGCCCGAGATCGACCAGCTCGGCGAGGTCACTCACGCGCGTCGGCACCGTCCGTGGACGGTACCAGCGGCGACGGCGGCCGGCTGGGGCGACCGCCGTGCCCCGTCTTTCTCAACCCGGCGAGACGCTGACAGCCCCGGTGGCGCCGCCGCCAATTGTCTAGGGCTGAAATTGAAGGCTCCGCCGCCAGGGAAGGCTCCGCCCCCGCCCAGGAAGCCACCCCCGCCGCCACCGAGGATGTCGGTGTTCGTGTTCGACGAGGGGACCGCCTCGGCGTAGTCGGCCAGCACGACACTCTGCCCGGGCGTCAGGCCCGAGAGCACCTGCGTGTAGACGTCACCGACCATGCCCACCTTGACCTCCTTGCGGGTCAGCACACCCTTGGACAGCTCTTCCACGTAGGAACGGGTCTCAAGCGTCTGCACGGCCGAGGTCGGCACCGCGACGACGTTGGACACGGACCCCGTCGAGACGTTCAGGTTGGCCGTCGACCCGGTGAACAGGCCGGTGGTCGTGCTGGGCAGCGCCACCACGACGGGGTAGTCGTAGCCGGAATCGCTCGACTGCACCGGGCCGACCTGCGACACGGTGCCGTCGATGGTGCCCTCGACGCCGTCCACCTCGACGGCGGCCGACTGGCCGACCTTGACCGAGGGGACCTGCGAGCTGTCGAGAGTCGCCTGCACCTCGAAGGACTTGGTCCCGATGATGGTGATGATGTCGGTGCTCGAGTCGGCACTGACCGTCTCGCCCACGCCGATGGCCACCGAGACGACCGTCCCGTTGATGGGGCTGGTCAGCGTCGCCTCGTTCAGGGACTGTTCGGCATCGGTCAGGTCGGACTCTGCCGTGTCGATGGCGGCCTGGTCGGACGCGATCTGCTGCGGTGTGTCGTTGTCCGCGGAGTCACCGGTCGAGCCAGGGCTGCTGTCACCGGTGCCGTTGTCACCGGTGCCGTTGTCACCGGTGCCGGTATTTCCCGCTCCCGTGTCTCCGGTGTCGCCACCCGGCTCGGTCGAAAGCGCATGGCTGCCCTGGGTGGGGGACGAGCCCGTGTTGCCCGTGCCGCCGGTGGTCGAGCCCGAGCCACCCGAGCCAGTCGAGCCACCCGACGACTCGGCGGCCAGCGCCTGCCCGAGGGCCGTCTCGTCCTTCGACACGGTGGTCTGGTCCTTGGACACCTGCTGCTCGTCAGAGGACACCGTCTCGAGCGCGGACTCGCAGGTGGCCTGGCCGGTCGTCGTGCTGGTGTTGGCGGCCGTACAGTCGCTCTGCGCCTGGGCCAGATCGGCACCTTCCTTCTGCTGGTCGGTCGAGAGCGTCGACTCGTCCGAGGTCAGCGTGGTCTGGTCCTGGGTGATCGTGGCGTTCTGCCCACCGGTGGCGCTGCGACCGGGTGTCGTCGTGGTCGTGGTCGTGGTGCTCGACGGCGAGGTCGAGTTCTGGGACTTGCCCGTGTTCGACGAGGCCGCGCTCGGTCTCGCTGTCCTCGTCCTCGACGAGCTTGGCCTCGTCGGCGGTGACGGTGGACTCGGCCGATGAGACGGAGTCACTCAGCGCGGTGGTGGCCAGCGTGCCGAGTGACTCCCCGGCGGTGACCTGCTCGCCGGGTGTCGCAGTGAGCGTCGCCACCTGGCCCCCGACCTGGAAGGAGGCCGCGGCGTCGCTCACGGGCTCGACGGTGCCGACGACGGTCAGCGTCGTCCCGATGTCGGCCCGCGTCACCGTCGCCATGCGGTAGCCGGCGCTGGTGGTGCCCACCTCGGCCCACGCGGCCGCACCGCCGCCGAGCACGACGACGAGGACGATGGCGCCGATCAGGACGGCGCGCCGGTGGCCCGAACGGCCCCAGCCCGAGCGGGAGGACTTAGGCACCGCCACCTCCGCTACCGCCGAAGAATTCCCCGCCGCCCCCGGGCGCGAAGCCGCCCGTGCAGGTGCCGCCGCCAGTGGAGGTGATCCGGACCGTGGTCGCCGACACCGCACCGTTGCTGGCCGACGGGCCGAAAGCGCTCACGCAGTCGCCCACGGCCAGGGCGCCGGCCGCCACCGACTGGGTGGCACTCAGGGGGGTCGTGCTCGTCGTGGTGATCTTGAGGGTCTCGGTCTTGGGCGTCGTGGGCTTCTTCGTCTTGGCGCTCTTCGAGCTCGACTTGGTCGGGCGCGTGAAGCTCCCCGGCGAGATGTTGATGCCCGAGACGGTGATGGTCGACCCCTTGACGGCCGTCACCTTGCCCGAGGCGATGGAGATCGAGCTGAGCTCCTTGCGGAAGTTGCTCGAGCCCGAGCCACCCGCTGGGGAAACTGGGACGGGTGCCCGACCCGCTCGTGCCACTCCGGCCGGAGAAGCCGCCGCCACCGCTGCCGGTGCGGAAGGCGAAGCCGCCGCCCCCACTGGGCGCGCCGCTGGTGGTGCTGCCGCCGCCGCCGGTGCACGTGCCGGTCGAGCTCGGCGTGGTGAGGGTGATGCTGCGGGCCGCGATGGTCGTCTTCGACTTCTTCGACGGCGTGCCCGTGACGGTGACACAGTCACCGGCGGCCAGGGAGCTGACCGTCTCGGTGACCGTCTTCGAGAACTGGGTGGTGGTCGTCCAGTTCACGGTCGTCTGCCCACTACTCGCGTTCTGGACCTCCATGCTCGAGCCGCTCAGCGCAGCGACGCTGCCGGTGGCGCCCATGGGGGCGGTGGCCGTGGCGGCGCCAGCGGCAGAGGCCACGGCCGTGGCGGCCACCAGCGCGGTGGCGCCGGTGCCAAGGAATCGTGCCCAGCGCCGGCGAGTGGTGCTTCGGCTGGTCAGGGTCTGCATCGGGATGGTTCCTCTTTCCTTGCTGTGTGTGTGGTGCAGTGACGAGACATGGTCATTCGTTCCGGAGGGCGTCGATCGGCGCCAGGGCGGCCGCCCGGCTGGCCGGGTAGACGCCGAACAGGACGCCGATGGCCAGAGCGATGACCAGCGCGCCGACCGCCGCGGTCGGGCTGGTGGCGATGGGATCGCCGATCAGACCGGGTAGGTAGACGACGCCGAAGAGCCCGGCCAGGACGCCCAGCATGCCGCCGATCAGCCCGAGGAAGGACGCCTCGACGAGGAACTGGCGGCGGATCAGCCGGGGCGTGGCTCCGAGCGCCTTGCGCAGACCGATCTCGCGGACGCGCTCGGTCACCGAGACCAGCATGATGTTCATGACGCCGATCCCGCCGACGATCAACGAGATGGCGGCGATACCGCCCAGGAGGATCGTGAGGGTGTGGTCGACGGACGTGTTGGCCGAGATGAGAGACGCCTCCGAGGTCACGGTGAAGTCGGCGTCGGTCGGGTTGGTGATCCCGTGCAGCTGGAGGAGCAGGTGGTCGGCCTCCTGGTAGGCCCCGGTCAGGTCGGCCGACGAGCGGGCCTGCACCGCGATGGAGCTGAGCGAGTTCCGACTCGTCCCGCCGAAGATGCGCTCCGCACCGGTCGTGATGGGGATGATCAGGGTGTCGTCGGGGTCCGAGGTCCCTGTCGACGAGGTCGACGCTCCGGTGGACGTGAGCACGCCGACGATCGTCACGGGGACGCCGTCGACGTCCACCGTCTGGCCGACCGGGTCGCCCCGGGTGAACAGCTCGGAGGCGGTCGTGGCGCCGAGGACGCCCACCGCGGTGTGGTCTGTGACGTCCTCGTCGTCGATGAAGCGGCCCTGGGCCAGGGTGCGGCCCCGCACGGTCAGCCAGGACGTCGTGGTCCCCTGCACGGTGGTCGTCGCCGTCTCGCTCCCGGCTGTGAGGACCTCGGTGTCCGAGGTGATGGGGGCCACGGCCTTGATGTCGGGAGCGTCGACGCGGGAGGAGAGGGCAGATGCGTCGGCGGTGGTCAGGGTGGAGGCCGAGCCGAGCGCCCCGCGGATGCCCTCGCTCGAAGTGCTGCTGCCGGGTGTGATGGTCAGGACGTTCGAACCGAGCGCGTTGATCTCGGACGTCACCTGGCTCGAGGCGCCTTCGCCCAGTCCGACGGCGATGATGACGCCGGCGATGCCGATGAGGATGCCGAGGACGGTCAGGAACGAGCGCAGCCGGTGGCTGCGGACCCCGTTCACGCCGGTGCGGATTGTCTCGAGCCAGCTCACCGGACGCTCTCCAGGTAGCGCTCGTCATTCTCGGTCAGCAGGCCGTCGAAGATGCCCACGACACGTCCCGCCGCCGAGGCCACCTCGACGTCGTGGGTGATGAGCACCAGTGTGCGCCCCGAGTCGTGCAGCTCGCCCATGAGGCGGAGCACGTCGGCGGCGGACTGTGAGTCGAGGTTGCCGGTGGGCTCGTCGGCCAAGATGAGGTCCGGCTCTGTCACCAAGGCCCGGGCCACGGCAACCCGCTGCTGCTGGCCACCGGAGAGCTCGCCGGGACGGTGCTTGACCCGCCCCTTGAGGCCCACCCGGGCCAGGGCCTCCATGGCCCGCTCCTTGCGTTCGGCGCGCGGCACGCCGGCGTAGACCATCGGCAGTTCGACGTTCTGCCACGCCGTCATGGAGGCGAGCAGGTTGAACTGCTGGAAGACGAAGCCGATGCGGCGGTTGCGCACCTCGGCCAGCGCGGTCTCGCTCATGTGGCTCACGTCCTCGCCGGCCAGGTGGTAGCGGCCAGAGGTGGGGACGTCGAGGCAGCCGAGGATGTGCATCAGGGTGGACTTGCCCGAGCCCGAAGGCCCGATGATGGCGACGTATTCGCCCTGGGTGATGTTCAGGCTCACCCCGCGCAACGCGGCCACCGAGATGGACCCGGTCCGGTAGACCTTGGTCACCCGCTCCAGTTCGATCACCTCGCGGCCAGTCTCGACCTGCGGCGTGCCCATGGCAGGAGTGGTCATCCGCTGTTACCGCTGGATACGGCGCCACCCGTTCCGGTGCGCTGGAAGAAGCTGCCGCCGCCGGGGAAGCCCCCGCCGCCGGGGAAGCCCTTGGTGCCGCTGCCGCCGAGGATCCCCCCGCTGCCGCCGCCAGGCGCAGTGAACTTGATCTCGCGCTCGAGGACCTTGGCCCCCGCGCTGACTCCGGTGACCTGGGTCTCGCCGTTCTCGGCCGCGCCGACGGTCACGTCCTTGACGACGTGGGCGCCGTTCACCACTTCGGTGACGGTGGCCTGACCGCTGGTGCTGTAGGAGATGGCGCCCGTAGGGACTTCGGTGACGTCGTTCAGCTGCTTCACGATGATGCTCACGTCGGCGGTGGAACCGGCGTAGAGGCCGGAGGGGTTCCCGGTGACGTCGACCACGACCGGGAACGTGGTCACGTCCGAGGTCTGGCTGCCGATCAGGCTGATGGAGCCGACCGTGCCGTAGACGGGCGTGGTCGAACTGGTGCCCGTGATGTCGACCTGGTCACCGTCGGCGATCTGACCGATTTCGGTGTCGTCGACCGTGGTGTTGACTAAGTAGGAGTCCGTGCCGATGACCACCACCTGGCTGGTCGTGGTGCCCGTACCGCCGCTCCCTCCGCCGGAGTCGGTGCCGGTGACCTGCTGGCCAACCGTCAGAGCGACCGAGGCCACGGTGCCCGCGATGGGCGATGTCAGCGACGCGTCGTCGAGGTTGGTCTCCGCCGTGGTCAGCGAGGACTCGGCCGAGGTGACGGAGGCCTCGTCGGTATCGAGGGTGCTGGCGGCGGCACCGGACGCCTCGTCGCTCGAGAGTCGGTCGTTGGCCGCGGTGAGCTGCGCCTGGGCCGCGCTCGACGTTCTCGGACAACGACGTCGTGCCGACGGTGGCCAGGACCTCCCCGGCGGTGACGGTCTGGCCAGCCTTCACCCAGACCGAGGAGACGGTGCCGGAGACGGCGAAGTCGAGGCTGGACTGGGTGGCCGGCTCGAGGGTGCCCGAGCTGGCGACGGTCTGCTGGATGGTGCCCGTCGTCACCGGAACGGTCACCGTGGTGACGGACAGCCCGGCGGGGGTGGCCGAACTCGACGTGAGCCACAGGGGCAGTCCGACGCCGGCACCGATCAGGACGACGGCGACACCAACAATCGTCCACCGGTAGCGCCGCCAGACGCGACGCCCGCTCCGGCGCCAGGACATTCTCGTCATCGAGGGGCAGCTCCTCGGTGAGGTCCATTGGTTTCTCCGGCGCGTCGATTGCTCCCGTTTTGACCATGCTCCCAGTTCAGATCAGCCATTTCACGACAAGCCAAATCCCAGCTGTGAGCCCGCTTGGGGTTTTGTGTAAGTGTGACATAAAGGTCCAGCTCAGGTGGGGAGTGGGCCGAAATTGAACTCTAAGAATGCACACAGCGGGGACCGGACGGGCTCCAACGACGGCCTGCGACGATGCTGCCATTGCCGCTGTCCGACGGGAGCGTTCGTTACTCCCTTCGACCTCCCGACCCCGGTCGGACACGCGGTTGCGGCCCTCCGGGGCGTGCGGCCTCCAAGGCCGCACGCCCCGAGAGCGTCGGCGGTCTACGGTTCGGCCCGGATGCGCCACGCCACACCCGAGGACCTCGAGAAGATCGGGACCCTGCTGGACGAGGTCCGTCGGGTGCCGGGCCTGGTGGAGCGCACGCCCGGGTCCTTCTACCGTGGCCCGAAAGGCTTCCTCCATTTCCACGACGACCCGACCGGGATGTATGCCGACGTCCGGCTGGTGGCCGGCGAGGACTTCGTTGCGGCTGCGTGTGCAGACCAAGGCCGAGCAACGCTCGCTGCTCGCTCAGGTTCGCCGAGCCGTAGCGGTGGGGTAGGCCGAGAACATGGTCCCGCGCCTCACGCCGCCCACGTGAGGACGAACGTCGTGTGCGGCTTGTCCACCACCACGACATCGTCGCTGGTCGGCGGGCGGGGCACCGTGTGGCGCGGGAACGCCGTGATCTGCAGGCCCTGGGTCGAACGCCGACCACTCTCCACCCACCCTTCAACGAGCTCGACCAGGCGGGCGAGCAACTCGTCCCCCTCGGGGCCATAGGCCCGGAGGCCCAGCGCCGGCGCGGGCGAAGCGGTCCGAGCGTCCACCGGGACCAGCGCCGCCAAGCCACGCTCGCCCACCAGGACGAGTGTGCTCGCCATGCCATTGTCCCAGGCGATCTTCGGCAGGGTCTCGTCGGTTGCCGCGTCGCCCCACGCAGCCAGGGTGCCGGCTCGGTGGTCGTGCAGGACCAGCCACAATCCGAGACCACCGAGCACCTCATGGAAACGCAGCTCGGGGGCACTGGCCTCGGTGGGAGCCGCTCCGGGGTCTCGAAGCGCGTCCGCCACCGCTGCCGCATCGACTTCGCATCCGTCGAGGTGGACGAACGCGCCAGGATGCCCGGGAACGGGGACGGGGGAGTGCGGTTGCGCCAGCACGCCGCGCATGGGCATGAAGCCACACGCGAGCACGCTGTCGCTCACCAGGCGATCCTCCTGACGAACGAAGGCCACCGAGCGGTACAGGCCGCCCAGGCACAGCGGAATCAGGAGTCGACCATTCTCCGCCAGCTGCTCGAACCACGCCGGCGCCAGGTCCCACACACCGACGGTCGCCACCACCCGGTCGAACGGGGCGCGCTCGGCGAGTCCCGCGGCGCCGTCCGCCGTGACGACCCGGACCCGCCCGTAGCCGGCCCGGTCGAGGTGTCCCCGCGCCTCGTCCGCCACCGCCTCGTCGATATCCACCGTGACGACCTCCCCGGCCGGCCCCACGAGCTCCGCCAGCAGTGCCGCGTTGTAGCCCGTTCCGGCGCCGATCTCGAGCACGTGGTGCCCCCGCTCCACTGCGAGCTGCTCGAGCATGAGGGCCATAATCGTCGGCTGGGAGGAGGAGCTGGTCGGCCGCCCCTGCGCATCGTGGTGGGTCACGAAGGCCTCGTCCCGGTACGCGAGGACCGGGTCTTCCCCGGGCAGGAACCGGTGCCGCGGCACCCTTCGGAACGCCAGCTTCACTGCCTCACTCCGGGCGCAACCAGTCGCTTCGAGTTGGTCCGCGAGCCCCCGCCGTTGCTCGGCCCCGCCGTCCTCGCTCATGGGATCCGTCGGCGCGCTCGGGCTCTCCACCTACGAACGGGCACCCCGGAACGTGGCAGGCCCCCGGCCGTGTCGGCGCTGCTGGCGCTCGTAGCGCTTCCGGGGAGCGACGAAGCGTCCCGCCAGCGCGCTGCGTGCGGCCTGACGGACGATCGGATCCGAGTCGTGGACCGACGCCTCCTCGAGCGCCGCCCGGACCAGGGCCTCCCGTCCCGACAGTTGGAACAAGAGCTGTATGGCCTTGGTGCGCAACTCGTGGTTGGGGTCGTGCTCGAGCACCTCCACCAAGCCGGCCGCCACGTCGGCCGTGCACAGCTCTTCCGACTTGCAGGCCTGACAAGACAAGCCGTGCAGCGCCATATTGCGAACGAACACGACCGGGTCCCGCAGCGCACGAGCGAAGACGCGCATCGACTGGTCGTTGGCGTAGTGGTCCAGGAAGAACAGGCAGTCGCGACGCACCCAAGGGTCCGGGTGGTGCAGCGCCGCGGTCTGAACCGCACCGAGGCGCGCCTTGACCGCCCGTCGGGCGCGCTGCTTCGCCGTGCCTTGGAAGAACTGCTTCAGAAACGTGGTCGCCTCGGCCACGTCGGCCACCACGGAGGCCTCGGACGAGCGCAACGTATCCGAGCAGGCCATGGTCAAACTGTACCGGCGCGATCTCCTGACCTGGGCCCAAGCCTGCGAACGTCGATAAGGTCCATTTGTGGGGTGGGGCATGCGCTGTGAGCGTTGGCAGACCGGGGAAGGGACAGGCCGGTGAAGCAGATCCGCGTGCACGGCCCGAACGACGTTCGCCTCGACGAGGTTCCTCCCTCGTCGCCTGGCCCCCGCGACGCGCTGGTGCGCATGGTGGCCTGCGGTATCTGCGGGACGGACGTGTCCTTCGTGCACATGGGGGGCATCACGGGGCGGCCGATGGCCCTGGGTCACGAGATGGCCGGTGTGGTCGAGTGGGTCGGCGCCGAGGTGAGCGATGCGGTGGCGGGTGACCGGGTCGTCGTCCATCCGGCCGACGAGGAGCTGGGCCGGATAGGCAGCGGCGCACCCGAGGGTGGGCTGACGCCGCTCCTGCTGGTGCGCGAGGCAGCCAAGGGGCGTCGGCTGTTCCACATACCGGACGTCATGCCACTGCGCGTCGCTGCGCTGGCCGAGCCGGCCGCGGTCGGCATGCAGGCGGTGAACCAGGGTGAGGTGGCGCCCGGGGATCGGGTGGCCGTCTTCGGGTGCGGACCGATCGGGCTCCTGGCCATCGCCACGCTGGCCGACCGGGGCGTGCGCGACGTCGTCGCCGTCGACACGAGCCGACGTCGCCTCGACCTGGCCCAGCAGTTCGGAGCCGGCCACCTGGTGGACCATTCCGAGCTCGACGTGTGGGACGAACTGGCCCGCTTCCATGGGAGCGCTCCGTTCATGCTCGGGCCGACCCCGGCCACCGACGTCTTCATTGAGGCGTCGGGGTCGGACCGGGTGCTCGCCGAGATCCTCGAGCACGGGCGAGCCGGCGGGCGTATGTCCCTGGTCGCCCTGCACTACCGGCCCGTGCCGACGAACTTCGTCCAAGTCCTGATGAAGCAGTTCACCATCCGGGGCTCGTTCGAGTACCCGCCGCGGTTCGAGGACGCGATTGAGCTCCTGGACCGACGCGACCTGTCAGACCTGGTCACCCACACCTTGCCGCTCGGGGAGTTCGACCATGGGTTGGCCCTCCTGGAGGGTTCGAAGGATTGTGGAAAGGTCATGATCACCATGGGGGATGACGCGTGACCAACCGGCTCCAGTTCGACTTCGAGGCCACCTCGGTCCTCGTGACCGGCGGAACGAGCGGCATTGGCCACGCCATCGCCTCGGCGTTCGCCGCCGCCGGAGCCGACGTCACCGTCACCGGGACACGCCCCGATGCCGGCCAGTACGAGCGCGACCTGTCCGCCTTCTCCTACCGGCCGCTCGAAGTCCGCGACCACAACGCGGTGGAGGAGCTGGCAGCGGCCTTCGACCGGCTCGACGTGCTGGTCAACAACGCCGGCGCCAATTTTCCCGACGGGCGGGACGAGTGGGACCCCGACGGTTTCGCGGCCGCCCTCGACCTCAACGTGGAGGGCGCCATGCGCCTGACCATGGGCCTGCGCGCAGCCCTCGGGACGAGCACCATGGCGGGCGGCGCCAGCGTGGTCAACCTCGTGTCGATGACGGCGTTCCGCTCGACCACGATCGTGCCCGGCTACGCCGCCGCCAAGGCGGCGCTGCTCACCCTGACCCGGAACCTGGCCGCCCATTGGGCCGGTGACGGCATCAGGATCAACGCGGTGGCCCCGGGGCTGATCGACACCCCCATGACGGCGCCGATGAAGGCCTTCCCACAGCTGCTCGAGACCGAACTGGCACGCGGCTTCCTCCCGCGCATGGGCTCACCTGAGGAGGTGGCGTCAGCCGTTCTCTACCTCTCGAGCGAGGCGGCGGCGTTCATCACCGGCGGCACCCTCGCCGTCGACGGCGGCTACCTGGCCCACTGAAGCGAGCGTGATGGGCGACGTCATACGAATCGACGACCTGGGCGCCCCCGTCCTCAACGACGTCCAACGGATGGCCATCGACTACGGGGAGTCCAAGCACACCGACCTGACCGTCGACGCCGTCTGCGACGCCGCCCGGGCGCGCAGCGCCCTGGCGGACTTCGGTGAGGAGGACTTCGCGGCGCGGCTCGGGCTCCAGTTGGCAGAGATGGACGCCGACGAGGAGCGGACGGGGATCGGGCGGCTGATGATGTTCACCGACTGCGTCCGCTACGCCTCCAACCGCCTTCTCGTCCACGACCTCCTGACCCGGCATCCCGAGATCCTGGAGATCCCCATTGCCCGGCCGGTGATCGTGGTCGGACTGCCGCGGTCGGGCACCACGCACCTGGTCAACCTGCTGGCTGCGGACACCCGGTTCCGTTCGATGCCTCTCTGGGAGTCCTACGAGCCCGTGCCGAATCCGAAGGACCCGGCCGAGGTCGACGGGGTGGACCCGCGCTGGACCCGCTGCCAGGGCGCGTGGGAGGCGATGCAGGCCGCCGCCCCGCTCGTGGCGGCCATGCACCCCATGCAACCCGACCACGTGCACGAGGAGATTGAGCTACAGATGCCGGACTTCTCGAGCTACACGCTCGAGTGGGTGGCTCGGGCCCCGCAGTGGCGCGACTACTACCTCGCCCACGACCAGACCCCCCACTACGCCTACATGAAGTCGGTGCTCCAGATTCTGCAGTGGTTCCACCCCAGGGAGCGTTGGGTCCTCAAGTCGCCTCAACACCTCGAGCAGCTCGGGCCCCTCCTGCGTACCTTTCCCGACAGCACCGTCGTGGTGACCCATCGCGACCCGGTCGCCGTCGTCCAATCGACCATCACGATGGCGTGCTACGGCGCCCGCACGTCCTACCGCACGAGCCGACCCGAGTGGTATCGCGACTACTGGACGGAGCGCATCGGCACGCTGCTCGACGCCTCGTTGCGCGACCGGCACCTTCTGCCCGATGATCGCACCGTGCACGTCTTCTTCGAGGAGTACATGGCGGACGAGCTCGGCACCCTCCAGCGGGTGTACGACTGCGCCGGCATTGCGTTGACCGGGCAGGCGCGAGCCGAGATCTCTGCCTACCAGACCGCCCATCCCGCGGGAAGGAGGGGAGGGTGGCCTACGACCTCCGGCGCCACTTCGCGGTGACGCCCGAAGAGGTCCGGGCGCGTTTCGGGTCCTACCTCGACCGCTTTCCGGTCCGGTTGGAGGTCTGATGTCTGTTCAGGACGAGGTCGACCGCCTTATCGACACCCGCCCGGGCCGGGAGCTCATGCGACCGGTCTACGAAGACCCCGCGCACCCCGTCGCCGAGGACATCTACCGCTCGGGCGGGACCACCGCAGCCTATCTGTTGCTCACGGACCGCGGGCGGGTCATCGTCAACACCGGCATGGGCTTCGAGGCCCCGCACCACAAGCGGGTCTTCGACGCTTTGCGGCCCGGGCCGACCCACTACATCATCACCACCCAGGCGCATGTCGATCACGTGGGCGGCGTCGATCTGTTCAAGGAGGATGGCACCACCTACGTGGCCCAGCAGAACAACCAGGCCTGCCAAGCCGACGACGCCCGCATCCGTGCCCTGCGCATGCGCACCGCCGGCATCTGGTTCGACATGCTGGGCACCGACGCTCGGCGCATCGCTACCGAGAACCCGGGGGTCTCGATGCGCCAGGCCGAGCCGGTGCCCGACCTCACCTTCGACCAGCGACTCGCGCTCGACGCCGACGGGCTGATCCTGGAACTGCACGCAGCAGTGGGGGAGACCATCGACAGCACCATCGTGTGGCTGCCCGAGCGGCGCACCGCCCTGGTCAGCAACCTGTTCGGGCCTCTCTTCCCGCACTTCCCCAACTTGAACACCCTGAGAGGGGACCGCTACCGCTTCGTCGAGCCGTACCTCGAGAGCGTGCGCAAGGTCCGAGCCCTGCGACCCGAGGTGCTCGTCACCGGCCGCTACGAGCCCATCGTCGGTGAGGAGCTCATCGACGCCAGCCTGGCCCGCCTGCACGACGCGGTCGATTATGTGCACCAGCGGGCGCTCGAGGGCTTCAACGACGGCGTGGACGTCTGGACCCTGATGGACAAGATTCAGCTGCCACCGGAGCTCCGAGTCGGTCAGGGCTACGGCAAGGTCTCCTGGGCCGTCCGCACGCTCTGGGAGAGCTACGTCGGCTGGTTCAAGCTGCAGTCGACAACCGAGCTCTACTCCGACAGCGCCGGCGCTGCCCTGGTCGAGCTGGTGGACGCCGCCGGCGTCGATGCCACCTTGAACCGGGCTCAAGCAGCCCTGGACCGAGGCGAGGCGCCCCTCGCCATCCGCCTAGGCGAGGCGGTTGTCGCGATCGACCAGAGTTCAGATAGGGCCCGTGCTCTGCTGGCTGCCGCCCACGCGTACCTCCTCGGGCATGGCGGAGATATCAGTTTTTGGGAAAACGGATGGCTGCGCGACCAGCTCGCGCGCTGGGGGAGTGACTGACCAATGGACCACTATCACGTCGGCATGATCGTGACCGATATCGAGGCGGCCAGCGCCAAGTTGACCGACCTCCTGGGTGTCACCTGGGGGCCGATCATGCACCTCGATACCGTGGAGTACCGCGACGAGGCGGGGAACGACATCGACCTGCCGACGACCATGCGCTATTCGACCGGCGTCCCCTGCCTGGAATTGATCCTCGAAGTCCCCGGATCCGTCTGGGTGCGCAACGAGGCCAGCAACCTGCACCACGTCGGCTTCTGGAGCGACTCGTTGCCCGACCAGAGCGCCGCCTTCACGGCGGCCGGCTGCCCGCTCCAGCTGTGCGGGCGGGCCGGCGGGGTGACGCCGACGTCCTTTTCGTACCACCGGGACCCGGACCTTGGGATCCGGATCGAGCTGGTCGACGGGTCCATGCGGGACATGATGCAGTTCCTGTTCGAGCCCGAGCCGCCCACGGCCTGACTCATACGACCTTGCGGCCGGCCCGCACGCGCTCCGGGCAGCCTTCGGAGACCGGCTGGCGCCCGCTTGCGGCAACACCACATCGTCCCAGGTCACCACCGCGGGCACGCTCCCGTGTTCCTGGTGGACCGCCGATAAGGTTCATTATGTTAAGTAGAGCCCAGATGTCGACGAGTCCTTCAAGTCGGGCTGCAGTGGAATGCTCTCCCCCGAAAGGCAACCCGTGGACGGTCATTTGCCGTCAACCGGGAAGACAAAAGGCCAAGAGTCTCCGCGAACTGGCACTCGACAGCGCCAAAGCGACTTAGGGTCCCGTGAGTTCGAGCAACCTGGCCCCCGACTCGACCAACCGATCGCGTCCACCATGTTGATCTGGCCGCGCCACGCCAGCCACGTCGAGGGAGTGCTCGCAGCGTGACGTGTAGGCCAGCAGGTAGGTCGCCGCCGCTCCGGCCGCCCGCCACTGGATGTGGCTGAGTAGCCGGCCGGCGGCGTGCTCGTAGTCACGCATGAAGCCGACGATCTCCCCATAGGTAGGAAACTGCGAGCCACCGGGTTCCGATGTGACGCACCATGTGGCGGCCGCCTGGCCCAGTGCCGTGCTTTCCTTGACGACGGTCACGCTGTCCCAGTCGTACGTCGCCAAAATCTCGTGGTCGTCGAACCGGATGTTGCGAGCGGACCAGTCGGTGTGGGCGGCCACGGGAGGCGAGTCGTCGGCCAGGCGGATCTCCACGGCCCGACCGGCGAGATCGTCGATCCATTCCGCCCCTTGGGCCGTGCCGGCGAAGTCGAAGAGCGGGCTGTGAGGCTCGCCGTACAGGTCCCCCCCGGCGTGTCGAGCGGGTGGGCGATCAGGGCCTGCTCCCCCGCCAGATCCGTGCACAGAGCAATTTGCGTGGCCAGCCCAGCTGCAGAGACGCGCCGCGCCGAGTGCGAGCGGTTCGGCCGCATTCCCGGGTCGGGCAACCACGACTCGACCACGGCCAAGTTGGGGCGCCCGGGCAGGGTCACCGGTGGGCGGAGGGGCCGGGCGCACGGTAGACCTCCGGCACCGACGTGCTCTTGGACCGATTGGACGGCGCGCAGGAACGCCTTCGGCCAACGCTCCTGGTACGCCTTGAGCACCACGTCGGCCCCCGAGGCCAGACGCAGGCCGAGCACGCAACCCGTCGAGCCCCGGTAGAAATGACCTCCCGCCGGCGGAGCATCGAACTGCTCGACGCACAGCCTCTCGACGGTGGCCGCGATGGCTTCGGGCTCGCCCGATCCGAAGACGGCCAATTCAATAGCCGGCTCGGTGTCCCACCGGAGCAGCTCCGCCGCCACGACTTCCGCAACGGGCTTCACCGGCACAGTCTCCTCTCGGTCCACAGTGTGAGAAATCCACTTGATTCGAGGCAGCATTTTCACTAAAGTGACAGTCGACATCACCCCTTCGATAAAGGTTCAAAGTCCGGACGGACGAGAAGGCGAAATACCTGCTGAGGGGCTTGTTGCAGAGGTAAAATGAAAGTACGGTCCCCGGTGTGTCCGGGGACTTTTGCGCGCTCCTGTTTGCGCGCGTTTTGCCGCGTTTCGGGTCATGGTTGCCGTGACCGCTCCCCCACCCGATCCCGAAGTGGCCGCCGAGCAGGCCTACCTGGACCATGCGCTCGAATCCCTGCGCACCATGCGGCACCGCGCCGAACGACTCCTGCAGGATCTCGTCGCCGCCGGCAACCCGGACCTCGACTACGTGGCGGCGCTGTCGCGCCGGGTCTCGCTGCTGTCGGACAGCCCACGCCCGCTCCTCTTCGGTCGCATCGACGAGGTGGACGGCCCTACGTGGCACATCGGTCGGCGCCACGTGGAGGACGTCCGGTCCGATCCAGTCGTGATCGATTGGCGTGCCCCGGTCGCCATGCCCTTCTACCGGGCCAGCGCCACCGACGCCCTCGGCTTGGCCCGCAGGCGTCAGATCATGGTCGATCGCAACGCCGTGATGGCCGTCGCCGACGACCTCTTCGGCGGACCCGGTGGCGACACTGCGACCACCCGGCTCCGGGGTGGGGATGCCCTCCTGGCCGAGCTCGAACGCGCGCGTACCGGCGAGATGCTCGACATCGTCGCCACCATCCAAGCCGAACAAGACGAGATCATCCGCGCCCCGCTCCAACAGCTGACGACCGTCCAAGGTGGGCCGGGAACCGGCAAAACTGCGGTCGGTCTCCACCGGGCCGCCTTCCTCCTCTACAACCACCCCAATCTCAGCCGGGACGGCGTCCTCGTGCTCGGCCCGAGCCGGGCCTTCCTGCGCTACATCGCCCAGGTTCTCCCTGCGCTCGGTGAGGAGGCGGTGGTGCAGACCACCATCGCCGACATTGCCCCCAAGGCCAAGGTGCGCGTGCAGGAGCCAATGGAGGTGCGCTGTGTGAAGGGTGATGCACGCATGGCCGAGCTGCTGCGTCGCGCCCTCGAGGGGCGGCGACGGCTCTTGGAGGAGGACGTCACGCTCCGGGTCCGGTTCGCCCGCGGGGCCTTGTCCGCGGCGACCGTGAACGGCCTCGTCGCCTCGATCGTGGCGCGTCCGGCTCCCTATAAGGCGGGTCGTTTGGCTCTGCGCGCCCGTCTGGTCAGCGAGGCCCGTCGCGTCTTCCGGGCTTCCGCCCGACTGGGTGCCGACGAGGCCTGGTTCGAAGCCGAGCTGGTCGCCTCGGACGAGTTCTCCTCCCTCCTCGACCTGCTGTGGCCGACGGTCTCGCCTGCCGCGCTGGTCCGCGATCTGCTGTCCTCCAGAGACCAGCTCGAGCGCTTCGGCGACAGGCTCTTCTCCAGCGACGAATTGATGCTGCTCATCCGGACCAGGGACGCCAACGTGTCCTCCACTGCGTGGAGCGTCGACGACCTGGCCCTGCTCGACGAAGTCTCGTTCCTCACCGGGGGGCGATCGCGCCGCTACGGGCACATCGTCGTCGACGAGGCCCAGGACCTCACGCCCATGCAGTTCCGCATGATCGCTCGCCGGGCGCCGTCGGGCTCGGTCACCGTGCTGGGCGACCTGGCCCAGGCCACGGGGCCCTGGACCTACACGGACTGGGGCGAGGTGCGCGCCTTCCTGCCCGACGCCGCCACACCGCACCACGACGAATTGACGCTCGGCTATCGGGCGCCGGGCCGCGTCCTCGACTACGCCTCGCGGCTCCTTCCGGTCGCCGCCCCGGGCATCAGCCCGACATCCTCGATCCGCAGTGGGCGCGCCGACCCTGTCATCGTGCAGGCGACGCCGGCCGAGCTGGCGGCGACCGCACTCGACGAGGCACACCGGCTGGCCGCCGAACACGCCCTAGTGGCGGTCATCGCCCCGGACGAGCTGGTGCCCGAATTAGGCCGGCTGGCTCGTCGTCACGCCGAAATCGGGCTGCTCGAGCGCGACGCCATGACCCGTCCCATCACCATCGTCCCCGCGCCCGCAGCCAAGGGCCTCGAGTTCGACGCCGTCGTCGTCGTCGAACCGGCTGCCATCGCGGGGGATGACCCCCGGGGCCTGCGTCTCTTGTACGTGGCCTTGACGCGGCCGATCCAGCACCTGAGCATCGTTCACGCAGCACCGCTCCCCGGTCCGCTCGTGAGCTGAGGCACCGCCACTCCCCTACGATCCCCTTCCATGGCCATGGACTTGAACGGCAAGGTGGTGCTCATCACGGGCGCCAGCAACGGCATCGGCGAGGGTGTCGCCCGCCACCTGGCGGGCCAGGGCGCCCACGTGGTGCTGGCGGACATCGACGAGACTCGCGGCAAAGCCGTCGCCGACGAAATCGGTGGACGCTTCGTCCGCACCGACGTGGCCGACCCGGCAGCCAGCACCGCGGCCGTCACCTATGCCGTCGAGGCGTTCGGGGGCCTCCACATCGCGCACCTCAATGCCGGCGTGACCTCCTGGTGCTCCATGGGCGACGACTTCGATCCCGAGGCCTACCGGCGTTCCATGGCGATCAACCTCGACGGCGTCGTCTACGGGATCGCGGCCGCCCGGCGCGCCATCAAGGCCAGCGGCGGCGGGACCATCGTGGCCACGGCCTCCATGGCGGGGATCGTGGTCGCGCCCTTCGACCCGATCTATGCCGCCAACAAGCACGCGGTGGTCGGCTTGGTCCGCTCGCTGGGCGAGTCCTATGCGTCCGAGGGCATCCGAATCCATGCGCTCTGCCCGTCGTTCGCCCACACGAACATCATCAAGGGCTCGGAGCAGACACTGATCGACATGGGTTTCCCCATCCTCGACGTGTCCGACGTCGTCGCCGCCTTCCAGCGCATCCTCGATTCCGACACCACCGGCCAGGCGTGGTACGTGGTGGCCGGCCGCGAGAGCGCGCCGTTCCAGTTCCGGCGCGCCCCGGGGCCTCGGCTCGACTGACCGGTCGGTGGCGCGCGCCTGAATAGCGTGAGGTCGCCGGATCGACGCCGGTCCCGACCACCGGATCACTCCTCCTTTGGCGTGCCCAGGCTCGCCACACGCTTGCGGGAGTAGCTGACAATCGCGGCGTCGTCGAGTGACGCGCTCATCCGGGCGGCCTGCTCTCGATCGGACGCTGAGAGGCCCTCGCGATAGGCGCCGAGCTCGGTGCCACCGAAGGGCCCCCAATACTGATTCAGCTGCACACGCATGCCGTGCTGCTCGGCCCACTCCGCCAGGACCACCGCGCCCTCGTGGTCTCCAGCGACGTACAACCGGGCCGCGAGCATGCAGCTGAACTGCATGACGATTCCGGGGAGGCCGCGTGGCGCCCATTGCTCCATCCCCTCGAGCAGCGTCTGCGCTGCTCCCTGGGCATCGCCGGCTGCGATCTGAAGCAGGCTCATGGACGTCGTGCGGGAGAATTCCGACCAGTCGTTGCCCGACGCCGCCGCCGCGGCGTCGCCCTCGCGGAGCAGCTCCCGCCCCCGTTCCGGGTCGGTCTCCGCCACCCGTCCCGCCAGGAGGATCGCAGCGAACGAGATCCGGCTCTGCACACCCAGCGCACGCGCGATTGCCAGCGCCTCTTCGCCCGACTCGATCGACTTGTCCAGATCCGGAGTTCCGACGTTGAAGGTGAGCGCCTCCGTGAGGCTCCACGCGTCACCGAGCTCCCTGGCATCGGCCAGCCATCGTTGCCCGAATTCATCGAACTCCCCCTGGGTGGCGACGGCGATGCAACACCCACTCGCGACCCGGCAGCGAACCCAGAGCCCCTCGGGGGAACGGTCCAACGCGTCGCCCCGTCGCTGTGCTTCTTCCGCCAACCGCCAGGCGAGATCGGGCTTGCCCTGCAGGCTGGCCGCGAAGCACGCGGCACCCAGGGCCACGGCTGCCAATGGGTGGTCCTCGTCCATCCGGGCCGCGTCCTCTGGCAAGAGTCCGTAAGGCGTAATGCGATCGCCAAACACCGAGAGGTCCGCCACCGGCTGCAGTGCCAGCCCGACGTCACCCGCCGCGATGGCCCAGGACAGGGCGGCACGGAGATTGTCCAGTTCCTTCTCTGTTCGTTCCCGCCACTGGGCCTCGTCGGTGCCGCGCAGCCCTGCACCCGAGTCCCGGGCGAACCCGGCGAAGAACTGCGCGTGCCGACGCGACACCTCGTCCGTCTCGACCCGCTCGCCCAGGTGCTCCCAGGCGAACTCGCGCACGGTCTCGAGCAGGCGATACCTGGTCGTCGCACCACGGGGCTCCGCCACGACCAATGACTTGGCGACGAGCCGCACCAGGAGGTCGAGCACGTCGAGGGGATCGACGTTCTCCGATGCAGCCACAGCCTGCGCCGCGGCCAGGCCGAAATCGCCGGCGAACACGGACAGCCGTTCGAGCACCAGCTGCTCGTCTGGATCGAGCAGCTGGTAGGACCACTCGATTGCGTTGCGGAGCGTCTGGTGACGTGGGACGGCCGAGCGTCGACCCCCCGTCAACAATTTGAACCGCCGGTCGAGGTGCGACGCGATCTCCGCTGGGGTGAGTGCTGGCACCCGCGCGGCCGCCAATTCGATGGCCAGCGGGATCCCGTCGAGCCGACGACAGACCTCGGCGATGGCGGGTATTCCGTCGTCGGTGAGACGGAACGTCGCGCTGGCCTCGCGTGCCCGCTCCACGAACAGGCGGAACGCATCTGTCGCGGCGATGGCGGCAGCCTCCTCTGTGGGGTCTGGAAGCTCCAGGGAGGCCACGGCCCACAGGTGCTCTCCGGGCACACCGAGGCCTTCCCGGCTCGTCGCCAGGACCCGCACATCGGGACCGTTGTGCAGGAGCTCGTCCGCCAGGGTGGCCACCGGATGGAGCAGGTGCTCGCAGTTGTCGATGATGAGAAGGAGTTCTCGCGATCGGAGGTAGTCGACCAGTCCTTCGACGGAGAGCGAGCTTGTGGGCAGGCGCAGCGCGCTCGCCACCGCGTCGTGCACCGCGTCGGAGCTGCCGACGCCGGCCAGCTCCACCAACCAGGCGCCGTCCCGGAAGGATGGAACCACCTCGGCCGCAGCCTGCAGCGCCAGACGGGTCTTGCCGACACCGCCCACCCCGGTCAGGGTGACGATCCGGGCGGAGAGGATCGTCTCGGCCAGCTCCTTGACCTCCCGCTCCCTCCCCACGAACACGGTCGACTGGATGGGGAGGTTCCCGGGGAGGCTGTCCAACGACCGCAGCCGCGGGAATTCACGTGCAAGCCCGGGCGCGATGACCTGGTGCACCTGTTCGGGCAAAGTGAGGTCCCGCAGCCGGTGCTGTCCGAGGTCCTCGAGGGCGACCCCGTCGGGGAGCCCCTCGGCCACGAGTCCGGCGGTGACACCACTGCAGACCACCTGTCCGCCGTGAGCGATGGCCATGATGCGGGCGGCGCGGTTCACTGCCGTGCCGAAGTAGTCCCCGTCACGCACGTCTGCCTCGCCGGAATGAAGCCCGATGCGGACCCGAATCGGGTCGGCCGTGGGCCACGTCTCCGCCAGCAACCGCGCCTGAACCTCCCGCGCTGCCTGCACCGCAGCGACGGCACTCGAGAACACGGCGGCCACTCCGTCCCCCATTGTCGAGAACACTGAACCCCCACATTCGGCGATCGCCGATTGCAAGATTGCGTCGTGCTGGGCGACGGCCCCTTGCATCGCAGCCTCGTCGAGCTGCCACAAACGGGTGGAGCCTTCGATGTCTGTGAAGAGAAAGGTCACCGTCCCCGACGAGCCTGTCATGCAATCAGCATTTCACGAAGGGTGGGTTCGGCGCTGATGAGACCTGATAGAGAGCGCCTCCGAAGGACCGAGGCACCAGGTAGCCGGACTGACCTCTTCTCGGTGGTCGACCCATTACCTGGGGTCGTCGTCGTTGCCGCCGACCCCGCCGGCGGCACTGTGGACGGCGTCGTCGTGGGTGCGGCGATGCGTAAGAACGGGCACCCCATGTTCGGCTTAAATGCACCGTTCTGCGTTTGCCGTCGTTAGCCAACTGTGACGAATTAATCGCATATCCGACCTGACATGAACGAGATCGAGTCGCCCGCCACCTGCTTCGTCTGCTCCAAGCACCGCGCCGAGGATGACGCCGAGGGTGGGATCCTCTACTTGGACAAGCTCGCCTATGCCGGGCATGTTCACACCATGGGTGGAACCGGCGCCTATCGAGGGCATCTCGTGGTGGAACCGCGTCGCCACGTCGAAGGGATCGGGCTCCTGGACGACGCCGAGGCGAAGCGGATCGGGTGGCTCACCAACCGGCTGGCCGCTCTGCTGCGGGACGAGCTGGCTGCCGAGCACGTGTATTCGTTCGTCCTCGGTGGGGCACCCGTGACCGCAAAGACGCCGGCCCACCTCCACGTGCACCTCGTCCCCCGGTACCCGGGCACGCCACCGGAGTTCGCAGGCACGTCGCTCATCCGTTGGCCGGCTGCGCCACGAGTGGACCCCGCCGGCATGCGTGCCCTGGTCACAGAGCTTCGTGCCCGCCTGCTCGCCGGTGCTCCACCGGCCTGATCCGCTGGCTCGAGCGCCCGGAGCAGTACGATGAACTGAGCAGCGAAACGACGACCGGCGATGGGTCCCGCCGGGGGGCAATGCCCCGAACCGCCGACGAGACATGGCTAATGGTTCCTGAGCGGCACTTGGGAGGGCCGAGCCATGGACGACGAGCTGCAACACGACCTCGACGAACGCCACCCGTTCGCGCCGTCCAACGAGGTTACGGTGCACCACCTTGATGCAGCGGTGCGCGAGAACGAAGCGCTGGCCGACCGACGCGAGGCGCTCGACCAGGTCGAGCAGCACGACCTCCTCGACGAGCCCGTCCTCCCTCTCTTCGGGTTGTCCGCCGGCACCGTCGCCGCCATCTTCCTGGGCGGGGCGCTGGGGACGGTGGCCCGATACCTCCTCGAGGGGCATCACCCGGTCGGGCCGGGTGCGTTCCCCTGGGTCACGGTGCTGGTCAACCTGACGGGCTCGTTGGCCATCGGATTGCTGTTCCCGCTCACCGAACACCTGGCCCATCGCGTCCCCGCGGTCCGCCCGCTGCTCATGGTCGGCTTCCTGGGCGGCTGGACCACGTACTCGACCTTGGCTGTCGATGCCACACTCCTGGCCAAGGACGGCGACCTCGGGACGTGCCTGGCCTACGTGGCGGCGACGGTGATCGGCGGTTTGGCCCTCGTCGTAGTGGGCCACGACCTGGGCCGGAAGCTGGCGGCGTCATGAGCTCGTCCGCACCGACACTCGGCCTCGCGTTGCTGGTGGCCTGTGCCGGCGGGCTGGGCGCCGTCGTACGCGCGCTGCTCATTCATCACATCGGACTGCGCCGTGGCGATCCGCTGCCCGTCGGCACCATGGTCGTGAACGCGTCCGGCTCGCTCTTGCTCGGCATGCTCACCGGGCTGGCTCTGTACCACGGCATGGGCCCGCACATGCTCGCCATCGTCGGGGTCGGCCTTTGCGGGGGCTATACGACGTGGTCCACCGCCAGCTGGGAGACCATCCACCTGTTGCACACCGGGCAACGGGGCACAGCGGCCGTCTACACCCTCGGGAGTCTCGTCGTGTGCATCGGTGCCGCCGCAGCCGGGATCGGACTCGTCGGGCTGCTCTAGGTTATGAGGACTGGGCAAATCCGGCCCCGTCAATCGGCGAAGGCCTCGGGAGGGGGGCAGGTGCACATCAGGTTGCGGTCCCCGTAGGCCTGGTTGATCCGCGCCACCGGTGGCCAATACTTGGCCGCCGTCTGCCCGGCCGGGAACACCGCCATCTCGCGGTCGTAGGGCCGCTCCCACTTGGAGACGAGCGCCGCCGCCGTGTGCGGCGCGTTGCGCAGCGGGCTGTCCTCGAGCGTCCATGCCCCCGCCGTTACCTGGTCGATTTCGCCGCGGATAGCGATCATGGCGTCGCAGAAACGGTCGAGCTCGTCCAGGTCCTCGCTCTCGGTGGGCTCCACCATGAGTGTCCCGGCTACCGGGAAGCTCACCGTGGGCGCATGGAAGCCGTAGTCGATGAGCCGCTTGGCCACGTCGTCGACCGTGACCCCGGTCGCCTTGGTCAGCGGGCGCAGGTCCAGGATGCACTCGTGGGCCACCAGGCCGTGTTTGCCGGTGTAGAGGATCGGGAACGACGACCCCAGACGCGCCGCCACGTAGTTGGCCGCCAACACGGCCGACTTGGTGGCGTGGGTCAGGCCGGCACCCGAGAGCATGCGTACGTAGGCCCAGCTGATCGACAGGATCCCCGCGCTGCCGTAGGGCGCTTCGCTCACCGGTCCGATGCCGACGCGCTGCTCGGGGCGCGGGTGCATCGGGTGAGAGGGCAGGAAGGGCACAAGATGCTCGGCCACCGCCACCGGACCCACGCCGGGCCCGCCCCCGCCGTGCGGGATGCAGAAGGTCTTGTGCAGGTTCAGGTGCGACACGTCACCACCGAACTGTCCCGGCTCGGCCAGGCCCAACAGCGCGTTCAAGTTGGCCCCGTCGATGTAGACCTGGCCGCCGTGCTCATGCACCAGCGCGCACATGTCGGCGATCCCCTCTTCGTACACGCCGTGCGTCGAGGGGTAGGTGACCATGATCGCCGCCAGGCGGTCATGGTGCTCCTCGCACTTGGCCCGTAGGTCCTCGAGGTCGACCGTGCCGTCATCGAGGGCCGCCACCACGACCACGCGCATGCCGGCCATGACGGCGGAAGCGGCATTGGTGCCGTGAGCGCTCGACGGGATCAGGCACACGTCGCGCTGGGCCTCCCCGCGCGACTGGTGGTAGGCGTGAATGGCGACCAGCCCGGCCAGCTCCCCCTGGCTCCCGGCGTTGGGCTGGACCGACACCTTGGCGTAGCCCGTCACCTCGGCCAGCCACGCTTCCAGGTCGTCGATCAGCTCCTGGTAGCCCAGCGTGCTCTCCAGCGGAGCGAATGGGTGGATGTCGGCGAATCCGGGCAGCCCGACCGGCTCCATCTCCGTGGTGGCGTTGAGCTTCATGGTGCACGAGCCCAGCGGGATCATCCCCCGGTCGAGGGCGAAATCCTTGTCGGACAGCCGGCGCAGGTAGCGGAGCATGGCCGTCTCCGAGTGGTGCTCCGAGAACACCGGGTGCGTCAGGATCGGGCCCTTGCGGAGCAGGTTCGCCGGCAAGGCATCCTGGGGAGCGGCACCCTCCCGCGAAGCATCCGCCGCGCCGAATGCCTCCAGGACGGCCGCCACGTGCGCGGCCGTGGTCGTCTCGCCGCACGAGAGCCCGACGTGGTCGTCGTCCACGAGGCGCAGCAGGACCCCGCGCTCCGCCGCCCCGGCCACGATCGCTGCGGCGCGGCCAGGCACCGCCGCCACCAGCGTGTCGAAGAACGCCGGGTGGACCAGGTCGATACCGGCCGCGTCGAGACCGCGCGCCAGCGCTACCGCCCGGGCGTGCACCCGCCGCGCGATGCCGCGCAGGCCCTCGGCCCCGTGGTACACGGCGTACATCGACGCCACCACGGCCAGCAACACCTGCGCCGTGCAGATGTTCGAGGTCGCCTTCTCGCGCCGGATGTGCTGCTCGCGCGTCTGCAGGGCCAGGCGGTAGGCGCGGCGGTCCTCGGCGTCGACCGACAGCCCCACCAGGCGCCCCGGCAGGTCGCGCTCGAGCCCAGCCTTGACCGCCATGAAGGCGGCGTGCGGGCCCCCGTACCACAGCGGTACGCCGAAGCGCTGTGACGAGCCGACCACGACGTCGGCGCCCCACTCCCCCGGCGGCCTCAACAGCGTGAGCGCCAGCAGGTCGGCCGCCACCGTGACCAGGGCCCCTCGCCCATGGGCCTCCGTCGTCACGGCGGCGAAGTCGCGGATGGCACCCGACGCGCCTGGATACTGCTGTACCAACCCGAAGAAGTCCCCGCCCGGCAGCCCGGCCCCGAGATCCGCCACCTCGACCTCGAGCCCGAGCGGCGCCAACCGCGTGACCAGCACGGCCAGCGTCTGCGGCAGGCAATCGGCATCGACCACGACCCGGTTGGACTCGCCCGCCGATCGCCGGCGCATCAGGGTGACCGCCTCCGCCACCGCCGTGCTTTCGTCGAGCAGCGATGCGTTCGCCGTGTCCAGCCCCGTCAAATCCGACACCATGGTCTGGAAGTTGAGCAACGCCTCCAGTCGACCCTGGCTGATCTCGGGCTGGTACGGCGTGTAGGCCGTGTACCAGGCGGGGCTCTCGAGCACGTTGCGCCGGATGACCCCCGGCGTGATCGTCCCGTAGTAACCCAGTCCGATCATGGGCTCGGCGATCACGTTGCGCCCAGCCAGGCGGCGCAACTCCTCGAGCACCGCCTGCTCGGATAGTGCCGGCGGCAGATCGACTGCCTCCAGGCTGCGCACACTCCCGGGCACGGCGGCGTCGATCAACGCGTCGAGCGAGTCGTAGCCGAGCACCTTGAGCATGCCCTCCTGCTCCTCGGCCGAGGTGCCGACATGACGTCGGACGAAGTCCTCGAAGGGTTCGAGAGGGGCGGTGCCGTCGGGCTGTGCCGTCGAATGGGGTGCGCTCACGGAGGTCTCCTCGTCGGCTCCGCCTTCACACGGAGCCATCGGTCGTCCTCCCCGCTCTGTCATGGGACCTGAGAGTCTCGCCGCCCGACAGCGACTTCCACCTTCGGTGCGGTCACCCCGGGGGGTGTCCGCTTTCCAGAGTTGCCTCGCCGGAGCGGTATGTCGGCCTGAGAGTTTCTCGGGGAGAGTTGCTCCTCCGGCGCCCCCTCGAGTGGTGCTACGGGGACTCTGGCGCTCCGGTTCAATCGGCGTATTCTGTTGTCCGACCATCTTACCGCACCGCCTCCCTCCGCCGATATTCCCGGGTGCCGACCCGGACTCTTGCCCCTACGAGCGAATAAACGTGACCGTTTAGGCGGCTGAACAAGGCGAAAGACAATTCCACGAATACCAGGGTCGCCCTGACAGCATCTCGGGCATGCCTGTGGCAACTTCTGCTTCCTCCGCAACAAAGCACGCGTCTGGCTTGATGGCGAAATCCCATAGCGCCACTGTCGGTCCCGAACTTGCGGACGCCGTCATTGCTGCCTGGAGTCAGGCGGCAGCGTGGTACAGGCCGCAGGCCTGGGGCCGCGGCGGCATCCCAGTGCGAGAGTCCCGGGGTGTACCCTGGTCCCGCTCATTGAGAGCACAGCGTCGCCGCTTACGGTGACAAGATCGAGAGTCCCGATGGGCCCCAATGTCAAGTGTTGGGCGTGCCCGGCCTGCAGCCGCAAACTGTGTGGCGGTGATTCGTGACTCCGACGAGCGACACGGGCATGGATCTGCTCATCGAGTCTGCCAATACGCTCGACATGGCAGCGGGTGCCTGTGAGAGCTCGGAGGACGCAACGCTCCTCTTTGCATTAGCGGAACGGATCCGCAGCTACCTGGCAATGAGCCGTCCGACCACGACGCTGGGAATGCCCAGGATCGTCTCCGACCACGCCCGCCTGACGGAAGAAGACGTCATTCATCGGACAGGAGAGTACAACCAGTCCCACATACGCATCTTGTAGGACCTGCGGGCGCCCGTTCCGAACGATCGCCACAATGCTTCGGGCATACTGGCCGACGTTCGCCGCCACTGGATGCGTGTCTAACCTTTCGATATGACTCTCGTTGTCGAAGATATCGTTGCAGGGTGTCAAGAGGCACTGACCGAGCATACGCCGGTCTTGGCCATCCGGGACATCCTGGCGAAGCTGGTTTCCGATCGCCGCGACCTCGAGAACGCGCTTGGCCCTGTCGATCGTGGTGGCATCACCACGTTGCACAATGCCGCTGACCTCACCGTGCTCCATGTGGCATGGACACCGGGATTGATCCTTTACCCCCACGAACATCGGATGTGGGCGGTGATCGGCATGTACGGCGGCCAAGAAGACAACGAATTCTTCCGTCGAGTCCCCGGTGGCCTCGAACAAGCTGGCGGCCGAGAATTACCGGCCGGTGAAGTCCTCGTCCTGGGCGACGAGGCAATCCATTCGGTCGCCAACTCCCGGAAGGACTTCGCGGTGGCCTTGCACGTGTACGGAGGTGATTTCTTCTCCGTTGAGCGTTCAGAATGGGACCTCGAGACCCACGAGGAGCGCCCGCGAGACTTTCAACGCACTCAGCAGCTTTTCGACGAGGCAAATGCTCGCTGGCTTCACGGCTCTTGACCCAAGGGTCGGGCACGCGGCGCCTGAATCCTACGTTTGCTTCTAGCTCGGCCCACAGTTGAATCAGAGGTATCCAAGGCACGGTTTTGCGGTGACACTCGAGCCCTCGAGCGCGCGCTCGGGGAGCCGCGCCGTCGTGCATCGATCGCACGGCTGGCGCGCTACTGCGCCCCCTCGATCGTCGCCTTCGCCGTAAGCGAGATCACGCTCCTCGCCCTCTACGGGGTGGAATATGACAGGCGCCACCGCGGCAGCAGTCGTGGCGAATCTTGCGGGTACGGTCCCTTCCTACCTGATGAGCCGTTACTGGATCTGGAGCGAGGCACCGCGGGCCCGCGTTGGTCGCCAGGTCGCCATGTACTGAACGACGTCGGTCGTCTGCATCGCAGGAACGAGCCTCGCAACAGGCGCCATCGCCAGCATGGCGCCCTCCGGACAACGCTTCCACGTGGCCGTCGCCGGTATCGGGTTCCTTCTGGTGAACGTCGTCTTTTGGTTGGCCAAGTTCGAGGTGTATCAAAGGATCATCTTCCCGGTGGGCACGCAGGGAGCGAACACGTCTGACGGTTCGAGTACGCCCGGGGCGGAGGGAATGGTGGCGCTCGAGCCTGTCCCCTGATGCGGGTGGGCCATTCCCGCACGGCTCTGCCCGTCCACGTTGCGAGATCGGCCCTGCAGAACGACTGGTGCCAGGACGCCACCGGGCCGGGGCGCGCTCGGCGATATTCCCGAGCGGCGAACCCAGTAGCCAAAATGGCGCGCCGGTGTGATAATCGACAGGTGCCGGTGGAGGGCCACCTATATGGAGAACGAGCTTGGTTCTACGACGCACGGGGCCACGTCCGCCGGATGGGGGTCTCTACTCACCCGGCAGATTCCACAGTTGTCATTTCGCTCTGGCAGGGCGACATCTGCACCGGCACCTTTCGAATGCCCGCCGCGGATGCGGCTCGCCTCATCTCGACTCTGGCCTACGGCATGACCGAGGCGCTCCCAGGTCAGCGGCCCGATTCCGGAACAGATCCGAGCCGGCTCAGCCAGCTCTGGTCGAGATTCCTTCGTCGTGTGTTGGTTCGATCACCAGGAACGACAGAGACGCACCTTCGGCTGCTCAAGTAGGCCAGCTCTGAATCGGAAGGGCGCCGGTCCGGAACCGGGCGCACATTTTTGGTCCTGCCCACTCGTGGTGGTGGACTGGAGCGATGCGGGTGGTCATAGCTGGTGCGGGAATCGCCGGCTTGGCATTGGCTGGTGGGCTTCAGCGCCGGGATCACGACGTCACCGTCTTGGAGGAGGCTCCCCAACTCCGGACCGGCGGTGCTGCCATCTCGGTGTGGAACAACGGTGGCTTGGCATTGCGGCGACTGGGAACGGAACTCGATGGTCACGGCAGGGTGATCGACCGGCTCGAATCCTGGTCTTCCAAAGGGTCGCGTGTCGGATGGGTCGACGCGGCCCGTCTCAACCGCAAATTCGGTATCGATGCCGTCACCATTCCGCGCCGTGAGATCTTGGAGCACTTGGCTGGTCTGTTGCACCCTGGGACCATCCGCTTCGGGACACGCTGCGACGGGGCCCACGCCTGGCGTGATCGCGCCGTTGCCGAAGTCGCGGGCGGCGAAGGCTTGGAGGTCGACCTCGTCGTCGGCGCCGACGGACATCGCTCCGTCGTTCGGTCGCTCTTCGCGCCGGCTCGACCTGTGACACCAACTGGATGGGCATCGCTCCAAGGTTTGACGACTGCGCCTTTGGCACTCACGAATCGAACGACCTCCATCTATGCCACCGGTGCGGAGGGCGGCGTCGGATTGATGCCCGCAGGCGGCGGACTCCTCCAGTGGTGGTTTGACGTTCCCTGGCCGCCTGACCCGCTGCCGTCGTCCGTCGCCTCGTGGCTCCGCCATCGCTTCGCCCAGTGGAAGCCACCCATGCAGGACCTGCTCGATCTGATCTCTGACGACGACATCGAGCCCTTCCCTCATGGCTGGCATTCGGTGCCCCGACGACTGCAGATGAACCAGATCGTGCTCATCGGAGACGCAGTGCACGCCATCCCTCCCGTGCTCGCTCAGGGAGCAAACCAATCCATCGAAGATGCCTGGGTGCTGTGTCGGGAGCTTGAAGCCTCACAATCGATCTCGGGTGCGCTGCAGAGCTATCAGCAGGAGCGGCGGCGCAAAATAGCCGCTGTCTCTCGAGTAGCCAGACGGCCAATGCTGCGCCTCTACGGGCTTGCCAGTCGATTGCCTCGTCAGGCATCCATCCCAGAGACGATCTGTACCTGGTCGTGGGAGAACATGATGCGTACGTTCAGCAGCACCCTACCCCCCGTTTAGTGCGCCCCGACGCCGGCGTCCCCACCACGACCAGACTGGAGCAGTGCTTCTCATTGATGCAGCAAATGTGATCGGGTCTCGTCCGACGGGATGGTGGCGGGATCGAGCGGGAGCAGCCCGAGCGTTCGTGGACCAGATAAGAGCGGCCGTTGACTCCGGACGGATCGCCCAACCGGTCACCGTGGTCCTGGAAGGCAGGGCTCGCGAGGGCGTCCAAGGTGGCGTGGCTGACGGCGTCACCGTCGTCCACGCTGCCGGCAGCGGTGACGACACGCTCATCGATGTGGCTTCGCACGCCTCTGATCAAGGGATCACGCTCGTGACAGCGGATCGCGAGTTGCGACGGCGGGCTCAGGCCGTGGGAGCCGATGTGGTTGGACCTGGGTGGCTCCTGGAGCTCCTCGAGTCGTGAACTGAACGCTCAGCACAGGACAGAGCAACCTGTCGGCCGTGCCGTACGGCGAGCGGAACGGCGGCACTGCGTTCGGCGCAAAGGGTTTGCGGCTCGGAGGTATCAGTACGGTCCGATGGTACCGGGTGGTTTCGCCATTTCGGGGCTTGCGACCAACGAGGAAGGAAGGAACAGAACTCGGAGATCGACGAGCGCATGCACAACGATGACTGCGACAATCGTCCCGGATGCGACAGCCACCGAGGTGAAGACGCATCCCAGCACCCCGATCAGAATCACGTTGCGAAGTCCTTGATAGAGATGAGCCAGACCGAAGCTGGCTCCAATGCACAGAACGATGACGGCCGATCCCGTTCCGGGAAACATCCAGTGGAAGTACATGATGCCAAAGCCGCGAAAGAGGATTTCTTCGCAGATACCCGCGGTCACGGCCAGCGCGCCGAACACGAGGCGTTCCTCTCGGGTGCGCGGGATCAATTCCACGAATGGCTGCACCTGCCGCCTGAATCGAGCGAGGAGCTTCGGACCCGCACGCCTGAGTATGAGCGTCGTCACGACGAGGCCGATCGCGACGACAACGACGAACTCTACGGAGAGCAACGCCCCGCCGGGCTTGAGATTGTGCCAGGTCAGCCCGATCGAACTTGCCGTGCCACCGCCAAGGGCGACGATGACGACGACCACCCCGACGTACGCCCATTCGCTCACGATGCCGCACACGTAGTGTCGCCTGCGGGCCGAGGGGTCGCTGGCGAGGCCTTTCACGAGCTGTCGGTAGCGGTAGCGACCAAGGAACGGAAGCACTCCGACGACAAAGACGACCAGCAGCGTGGCGAGGACTTTCGCTACTGAGTGCATCGCACCCACGCTACATTTGCGGCCCGGCTGACCCAGGTGACCCGGCTTCCAAGGAGGGCTCTGCCATGGCGACGGCTCGACTCGACTCGACTACCAGCGGTCGACCGCCGAACGTCGGACGGGCGTTACGTTTTCGGGGCCCCGTCCCGTCCCGTCGTGGCGCGCCCTCTGTTGAGAAAAGGCGCTCGGTCCATGAAATCCCTCTAAAGTGATCGACCGCTGACTTCTTCGATTCGAAAGGCGAGGCCGATGCGGAGATCGTTGGTTCGAAGACTGGTGCGGCGCGGGTACCAATCCTTGGCCGCCGGGGATCCCGGCCCCGTGGTGCGACTGTTCCGACCCGACGCGCGGTTCCGATTCGCCGGGTCCCACAGCTGGGCTCTCGATACCACTGACCACCAGCAGATCGAGTCGTGGTTTGAGCGCTTTGCCGCGCTCAGGCCGGAGCTCGTCGTGCGCGACGTGGTCGTCAACGGGCCTCCGTGGAACATGAGCGCCTGCGTCATCTTCGATGACGCGTTACGGGATCCCTCCGGCCAGGTCGTGTACGCCAACCACGGCGTGCAGTACGTTCGCTTGCGCTGGGGCAAGATCCTCTTGGACGAGGTGAATCTCGACACCCAGCAAGTGGCCGAATACGACGTCGCGATGGGACTGTCCGGTTCCGATTGACGCGCCCGGTCGGCCCCGCCCCCAACCGGAACGGAGGCCGTTCGGCGCTTCGCGTCCCGCCACCACTACCCGGTGCGGGCTCCCTTGACCGCGGCGCGAGAGCTCGTTGCGTCACGCTTTCTCTCCGCTCTCGATGTCTTCCTCGCCGAGAGGACAGATCAACCAAACGTCCACTGTCGTCGGCCCTCGAGCGCCAGGAGCCGACCGAATTGCAGTCCCGGGAAGTGGGACGCCGCCGCCGGGACGTCCGATCCTTCGAGCTCTCTGGCCAGGGCCTCACGCGACCGCTGCGCCAGGTGCCTGTCGACGTCGCCGATCATCTCCCAGTCGTCGCTCAAGAGCTCGGCCGGACAGTGCACGACGTCACCGAGGAGCATGGCGCGCTCGGTCCCCGACGAAACGACGATGACCGTGCTGCCGGGGGTATGGCCGGGTGCGCTCCGCACGTCGACGCCGGGCAAAATGGTCTCGTCCCCACTCCACGTCTCGAGTCGGTCCACCATCGGGGGCAGCAGCTCCGACGAGGTGCGGCCGCCCATCCACGAGACGGCCAGGCTGTCGTCGAACGGGGTGGAGCCCATGAAGAACTCCCAGTCCGCCTCGTGGCACCGGTAGGTGGCCTCGACGAAGAGGCGGCGCTCCCCGTCGGTGGCCCACCCGAGATGGTCGAAATGGAGATGGGTGAGCACCACGTCGGTGATCTCCGACGGCTCGACCCCACGGGCGGCCAGGTTCCTCATGAACGTTCCCGTCCGCCCGGAAGGGGCATGGGGGCCGATGCCGGTGTCGACGAGCACCAGGCGGTCGCCGCTGCGCACCAGGAATCCGCCCATCTCGATGGGGAGCATCCCGTCGCCGTCCAGGAACTGCGAGTGCGGCAACCAGTCCTCGTCGGTCTTGTTGAACAGAGCCGTCGGGGGCACCGGGAGGCTCCCGTCGGAGACGCCCTCTATCGACACGCCCCCTACCTGCATGTCGCCGGCCACGGTGCCAAAGGTGTCTCCGTTCTCCGGCTCGAGGCGCAACGCCGGAGAACTGATGACACCGGCCATCGTTGGGGGCCATCGGCCATCACGGCCCAGCCCGAAGTCCACCTCGTCGGCGGCACTCGGGATTGGGTGAGGTCGTGCATCCTCTCGACGCGATGGATCTTGACTCCTAGCCGTTCACTGCTGAGCGACCCCAGGCGAGAGACGCCGCTCCCTGCGCCACCGCGTCGGCCACGTCGATGACCGGTACGACGTTGACGGCGTTCCAGGCGGTGAACTTGGAGACGAACGCGTAGACCACGGTGGGATCGTCCGCCTCCACGAGCACGTAACCGCCATTGTTCAGATTGGACAGGAAGGCATTGATCGTCAGCCCCTCTTCGGGTGTCCACTTGCCGAACGCCTTCAGCAGGGCATCCTGGTTGTCGAAGTTTTGGTCGTACGTGAGTCCCGCGGTGCGGATCTCGTATTCGATGACGTACTTCATCAGGTCCTCCCCGTCACAGCCAGGCCGATCCACCCTGGACCCGTCTCGAACGGACGCTACCCCTGGTGACGCCTCCGATGTCGAGCGATGACCTCGGCTGCAGCCCAGCGGGACCCGACGCGGCATGAGGCGGCGCCTGGTCGGTCCGGGGCGATCCCCTCGGAGGCCTTACTCCGTCTCCTCTTCCCGGATCGGCCACAGTGGCGGTCGCACCACCGTCGCCACCAGCTCACGGCCCCGCTGCACCACCGTCACCAGGTCGCTGTCGAGCAGCTGGGCCTCGGCCTCCACCAATCCGAGCCCGATGCCGCACTCTCGCATGGGTGAGAAGTTGCCGCTCGTCACCACGCCGACCCGGTCACCGCCGACACAGATGTCGGAGCCGTCGCGCAACGGTTGGCGCCCCTCCCCCACCAGGCCCCGCAGCCGCCGCCAGGGTCCGACCGCCTTCTCCTCCTCGAGCGCCGCGCGCCCGGTGAAGGACGCCTTGTCCCAGCCGACCACCCAACCCAGCCCGGCCTGCAGCGGCGTGATTCCGGGGCCCAGCTCGTGGCCGTGCAGCGGCAAGCCTGCCTCCAGGCGCAGCGTGTCCCGCGCCCCCAGGCCCGCCGGCGCGACGCCGGTGGCCAGCACCGCATCCCAGAAGGCCGGCGCCGCCTCGGCCGGCACCTCGCACTCCACCCCGTCCTCGCCCGTGTACCCGGTCCCCGCCACCAGGCACGGCGCACCCTCCCACTCGAAGTGCTCCACGCAGAAGCGGTGCACCCCGGCCGCGTCGGGCGACACCTCGGACAGCCGGGCCCGCGCCGTCGGGCCCTGCACCGCGATGACCGCCCGCGACTCGGTCACGTCCGTGCCCCCGAGCGCGGCGACGACGCTGTCGGTGTTCGAGGCGTTCGGCATGACGTCGAAGCGCTCCTCCTCGACCCACCACACGATGATGTCGTCCACCACGAAGCCGTCCTCGTCGAGCAGGTGTGTGTACTGGGCCCGACCGGGATGCACCCGGCGCAGGTCGTTGCTCAACGAGTCCTGCAGGTGGTCGAAGGCGTCCGCGCCCGTCACCCGGACCGTGCCGAGGTGGCTGACGTCGAAGGCCACCGCGTCCTCGCGGCAGGCCCGGTGCTCGGTCACCGTCCCTGTTCCGTAGGCCAGCGGCATCTCCCAGCCGCCGAAGGACACCATCTTCGCCCCGAGCGCCAGGTGGGCCTCGTAGAGCGGAGACCTCCGCTCGCTCTCCTCCTGGTGCTGGCTCGGGCTTGGGGGCATACCCGGCCCAGACTAACGAGAACTACGCGGCCGACGAGGAGGAGAGCTCGAGCCCGTGCGACTCGAGCAGCGCCGCGAAGTCGCGCTGGTACACGACCAGGATCGGCACCTCGGGATACAGCTCACGCATGCGCCGGACCTTCCCGTTCTTGCGTGTCACCAGCCGCTGGTCCGCCGTCGTCAGCTCAATGAAGATGCCGCGCTCGGGCAGGTAGAAATCAGGGCGGAAGCCGGACACCGGCGTCCCGCCGCCGTCCCAGCGCAGCGGGAACTCAACCGGTTCGTACTCCCAACGCTCGCCGGCCAGGTCGAGGAGCGCGGCAAACAGTTGCTCGGAGGGGTGAGCGAAGCGGACCCTGCCCGCCGGGGCCGACGAAGGATGATGGGCGCGCCGCGCCTCGGCACGCGCCGATGCGCGGTCAGCGCCGCGGCTCACTCGCCAGATGCCTTGGCCACCGACACGCGGGCAGGACGGGACTTGGCGGCGGCAGCGGCGGTCGCCTTGGCCGCGGCGGCGGCGTCGAGGCGGACGATGTCGGCGTCGAGCTCGTCGACGACACCGGCCATCGGCACAATGTTGAACACGCCCTGTCCACCGGCCAAGAGGTCGACGACCTCACCGTTCGAGCGGGCCAGCACCGAGCTGGTGCCGGTCAGCACCAGGTTGGCCGAGGCCACGTCCGCGCCGAGATCCTCGCGCAGGCACTCCACGGCCCGCCGCGCCGACTGCAGCGAGACGCCGGCGTCGAGCAGCTGCTTGATCACCTTGAGCTCCAGCACGTCCGCGTACGAGTAGACGCGGCGCGTGCCGCTCCCACTGGCCGAGGCCACCGACGGCTGCAACAGGCCCGTACGGGCCCAATAGTCGAGTTGCCGGTAGGTGATCCCAACGAGACCGCACACCTGCGGTCCGCTGTACCCACCGACCTGGGCGTTGGACACCATGGACATTCCACCTCCACTGACGACCACTCCGGAGCCCAATGGTACTTGACCCCGGACGACACCGCTGTAGTTACGGAGGCGTGATTGATGAATTTTCGGTGACGCTAGGCCCGCCGTGCTCGTGGTGCCCGTGCCCGTGCTCGTGGCCGTGCCCATGCTCGTGCCCATGGCCGTGATGCTCCCCGTCGATGGGCCAGGCCACCACCGAGCCGAGCACGCTCAGCCCGACGCGGGCGCCCGTGGTCAGGGGCGTGCCCCCGGTCACCCGCACCACCAGGTCCGGCAGCGGGACCGCCTCGGGCCGCACCCGGACGACGGCGTCGTGGCCGTAGTACTCGTAGCTCTCGACCGTGGCCACGACCGGCGCCGCCCCCACCTCGCCGATCACCAGCTGCTCCGGCCGGATCATGACGTGGGCCAGGCTCCCGTTCCCTGGGGCGCCGTCCCGCGTCCCGGGCCAGCCTTCGACCGGCAGCGCGCCCAGGGGGGTGTCCGCCGCCACGGTCGCCCCCGGGCCGCTCCCGGCGGCCCCCACGGTGGCGTGCAGGACGTTGGACTCGCCGAGGAACCGGGCCAGCGCCGGGTCCAAGGGTCGCTGGTAGATGCCGGCGGGCGAGTCGAGCTGGGCGATCACGCCGTGGCGCAGCACGGCCACGTGGTCGGCCATGGAAAGGGCCTCGTCCTGGTCGTGCGTCACGAGAATGGAGGTGGCGCCCGTGCGCCGCAACACGTCGTGGACCTCGCTGCGCACGCTGGCCCGCAGGCCGGCGTCGAGCGAGGAGAACGGCTCGTCCAGCAGCACGATCTCCGGGTCGGTGGCCAGCGCCCGGGCCAGGGCCACCCGTTGCTGCTGGCCACCCGAGAGCTGGTGGGGGTAGCGCCGGCCGAGGCCGGTCAACCCGACCATCTCGAGCAGCTCCTTGACCCGCTCGCGCCGTTGCGGCCCGCGGCGCAGCCCGAAAGCGATGTTGCGCCCGACCGACAGGTGCGGGAATAGCGCGCCCTCCTGGGGCACGTAGCCGATGCGGCGGCGCTCGCTCGGCACGAAGACGCGGCGCCCGTCGTCGACCACCTCGAGGCCCATCTGCACCTGACCGCCGTCGAGGTGCTCGAAGCCGGCGATGATGCGCAGCAGTGTCGTCTTGCCGCTGCCCGACGAGCCCAAAATGGCCGTGAAGCTGCCCGCCGGGATGGTGAGGTCGACGCCATCGAGCACCGTGAGCTCGCCGAACGACTTGCGGGCGCCGCGGACGGCGAGCTCCTTCATCGCCCAATTGTGACCGGTGGGAGCACGTCGGTCGGCGCTCCCGGTGGCACGGGCGCCCCGGCCGCCGCCGTGCGGGCCGGCAGGCGGGCGAACCAGCGGCCGAGCACGTAGCTGGGCACCGCCGCGATGAGCACCATCAGGCCGGCGTAGGGCGCCGCCGCGCCGTAGCTGAGGTTGGTCTGCTGGGCCCAGAACCCGGTGGCCAGGGTCTGCACCCCGGTCGGGATCAGGATGAGGGTGGCCACCAGTTCGGTGGCCGTCTCGAGGAAGACGAGGCAGAACGCCGCGGCCAGCCCGGGTCCGATCAGCGGCAATGTCACCCGGAAGAAGACCGAGCGGCGGCTGACGCCGAGCGAGTTGCCCACCTCCTCCAGGCCGACGGGGGCGCGGGCGACGGCGGCGCGCACCGAGACCACCGCCATGGGGAAGAACATGATGGCGTAGACGACGATGAGCAGAGGGGTGGTCTGGTACCAGCGCCCGTCGAGGAAGTGCTCGGTCACGTAGGTCGCCGTCAGCGCGATCACGATGCCCGGCACGGCCAGGATCAGCATGGAGGTGCGTTCGAACAGCAGAATGCGGCGGCCCGGGTAGCGCACCGACAGCAGCCCGATGGGCAGCGCGGCGACGGTAGCCACCAGGCCGGCGCCGGCGGCGTAGCCGAAGGTGGTGAAGGTGGCGCCCCAAATGGACGCGTTGGGCACGGTCGAGGTGCCGCCCTGGACCATCAGCCAGATGATGGCGCCCACCGGGACACCCAGCGCCAGCACGACCATGGCGGCCACGCCGGCGAGCACGGGGAGGGTGCCGCGGCCGAGGGGCCGGGGCCGCAGCACGCGCGGGGCGCCCGATCCCATGCGGGCGGCGCGGCCCTTGCCCCGTGCCGCCCCCTCCCCCAGGAGCAGGATCGCGCCGAGCATGACCAAAATGAGCGAGAAGGCGCACCCGGCCGCAGTGTTGAAGCCCACGGTGAACTCCGTGTACGCCTCCGTCGTCAGCGTGCGGAAGCCCAGGATCTCGAAGGCGCCGAACTCGGCCAGGCAGACCAGGGCGACCAGGACGGCGCCGCCGAGAATGGCCAGCCGGGCCTGGCCCACGGTGACCCTCCAGAACGTCGACAGGCGCCCCAGGCCCAGGCCACGCGCCACCTCCTCCTGGGCCGGGTCGGCGTGGCGCAGGTTGGCGGCCACCGGTAGGAACACCAGCGGGTAGATGGCGAGGGTCATCACGAGCACGGCGCCCCAGAAGCCGCCGAAGGCCGGGAAGATGGCCCGCCAGCCGAAGCTCACCACGAAGTCGGGGATGCCGAGCGGGACGACCACCAGGATGGCCCACAGCTGCCGCCCCGGCAGGTTGGTGCGCTCCACGAACCAGGCCAGCACGGTACCGAGCAGGGCGCACAGCGCGGTGACGACGACGGTGAGGCTGACCGTGTTCCACAGCAGCTGCGCGGTCAGGTTGCGGAACAGCAACGGCTGCAGTGTCGACCAGCCCGTTTGGCAGGCCTGGACGACCAGGAAGACCAGCGGCGTCACCACGGCCAGCGCCACCAGGACGGCCACGGCGAAGAGGAGCGGCGGGCCGGTGCGGTGGTGCCCCGGCAGGTGGTGGTGGGAGAGGTGATGGCGCAGCCGGTCGCGGCCACGGTGCCAATGCCCGCGGTGGTCGTGCGGGTGCCGTCCGTCGTGCCGCCCGTGGGTGTGGCGCTCCCGATGCGGGTCGGCGGGTCCCTGGCCGGGCCCCCGGGGTGGAGCGGCGGCGGTGCTCACGTCACCGCGCCCCGGGCCTCACAACAGCTGCGCCTCTTGCAGCAGCTTGATCGCCTCGGCGCCCGTCCCCAGCTGCGGAATGGTGATGGAGTTGGGCTGCAGCTGGTTGAACGGGGTCTCCGGCTGTGCCGTCGCCACACCGGAGGCGATCGGGTACTCGAAGCTCTGGCTGTGGGCGATGATCTCCTGGCCCTGGGCCGAGTTGAAGAAGGCGACCAGCTTCTGCGCCTCGGCCACGTGCTGGGACGACTTCAGGATGGCCGCCCCCGAGACGTCGAGCACGTAGCCGACGTCGTGCGGCGCGAAGTAGGCGATGGCCGAGTGCATGTTGGCCGCGCCCACCTCGGCCCGCTCGCGGTACCAGTAGTACTGGTTGACGATGCCGAGGGCGACCTGGCCCCGGTTGACCTCGTCGGCGATGGTCTCGTTGTCGGGGTAGTCGTGGCTGCCGGCATTGGCCTTGAAGGCGTCCAGCCACTTGAGGGCGGCGGCGGTGCCATAGGTGCGCGCCACCGACGTCACGATGGGCTGGAAGTCCGTCTCGCCGCCGGCGATGGCGATCTTGCCCTTCCACTGCGGCTCGGCCAGCTGCATGGCCGAGGTCGGCAGCTGGCTCGGCTTGAGCAGCGACGTGTTGTAGACCATGACGCTCACCCGGGCCGAGATGCCGACCCAGAGCCCCTGGGGAGAGTTGTACTTCGCGGGCGTGTGGGCCAGCGTCGAGGCGTTGATGGGCACCAACAGGTGCTTGGAGGCCAGGTACTGCAGCGGCGGCGAGTTCTCGGTGAAGAACACGTCGGCCGGCGAGTGGGTGCCCTCGGTCACCAGCTGGTCCGCCAGCACGTCCTCGTCGTCGAAGCGGACGTTGACCTGAATGCCCGTCTTCGCCTCGAAGGCGTTGACCAGGGCCTGCGTCGTCTGCACGTGCTGGCCGCTGTAGAGCGTCAAGGGAGCGCCGGCCGCACCGGCCGAAGCCGCCGCCGCGCTCCCGGCGATCAGCAGCCCGGACGCCAGCGAGACGGCCAGCAGGGCACCGCGGACCCGTCGGGGGATGGAACGGATCATGGGGCGACTCCCGGGCAGGCCTTGTTGATGGCCGTGTAGTCCTTCTGGATGGTGGCGGCGGCCGACTTGTCGGCGCCGTTGGAGTTGTAGAACGCCTGGTCGGCCGCGATGAGCTGGTGCACCGTGGCCATGACGGAGGTGTCGGAGCCGTGCACCTGCTGCTGGAGCGGCAGAATCTGGCTGAGCGCGTAGCCGACCGGGTCGGCGCCCGGGTCGGGCCCGTCGGACAGGACGGCGTTGAGCTCGTTGCAGAGCGCGACGGGCGCCTTGGCCACGGCCGCTCCCCCGCCGGGGGCCGAGGTCGAGCTGGCAGTGCTCGAACCCCCCGAGCTGCAGGCGGCCAGGGCCAGCGGCACCGCCGCCAGGGCCAGGATCAGCGCCAAGACCGGCCGATTGGTGGTCTGCAACCGGTGTCCTCCCTCCCGTTATTAGGCCAGACGAATATTAGGTTGCCCTAACATTAACGGGAGGTCGGGAGCGGCACAAGATCGCCCTGCTCCGGGCCGGTCCCCCGGGGCGGGGACGGCGGAGGTGCCCCTCAGGAATCGGCGAGTAGGGCAAATAGGTGAGATGGCGTACCCAAAACTTGGCGGCTAACGAGCCCCGTCACACCCCTTGGGCACCATGAATGCATGGCCGAGGAGTACGTGACCAGGGCGGTCGTCTTCAACCTCGACCTCTCCCGCTCCCAGGAGAGACTGGCCTACTCCTACGCCGGGGCCCGGCGCTTCGCCTACAACTGGGCCATCGACGTCGTGCGCGAGAACCTCGAGACGAGATCGGCAGAGCGGGCAGCGGATGTAGCCGAAGGTGACCTCACGCCTGCTCTGTCGTGGTCGGCCTACAGCCTGAGCAAGGCGTTCAACGCGGTGAAGGATGAGGTGGCGCCCTGGTGGCGCGAAGTCTCCATGCACGCCTTGCGCTCGGGGATCGCCGACGCGGCCGCAGCACTGGCCAACTTCAGTGATTCGAAGAAGGGGACCCGATCGGGCCGGCGTGTCGGCTTCCCCAACTTCAAGTCCCGCAACCGGTCCGTCCCCGCGGTGAGCTTCGTCGAGGTCAACCACCAGCTCTCGTGGCTCCACCCCGACCGCCACCACATCCGGCTCATGCTGCCCCGGGCGCCGTCTGAGGCGGGCACCAAGAGGCGAGCGGCCAACCTCGCCTGGATCCACACCACCGAGTCCACCCGCCGGCTCTACAACTTGGTCGAGCAGGGCCGGGCCCGGATCCAAAAGGTCACCATCTCTCAGCGCGGCGGCCGCTGGCGGGTGGCCTTCTCCGTGCGCTACCTGCTGGGTTTGCCGGCCCGCAGACCCGTGGGTCGTTCAGTGCGCCCAGGCGGCACGGTGGGGCTCGACGCTGGGCTCGCGCACCTGGCCACGCTCGACCGAGTTGTCGCCGGCCTCACCGACGAGGCCGGTCACATCGCCAACCCGAGGGTCTTCGAGAACCAACGGAAGCGCCTGGCCAAGCTGGACCGGGCGTGGTCCCGTACCCAGAAGGGGTCGAAGAACCTGTTCGTGCTGTGGAGCAGCGAGAGCCAAGCTCCCCCTCAGCACGCGGGTCTTCGAATGTGAGAGCTGCGGAGCAACCCTCGACCGGGACGTCAACGCAGCACGCAACATCGCTCGGGAGGGAGCAAGGCTCCTTTCCGAGCAGAGCAGTGGCGAGCATTCCGTCGCGGGGCTACGACCCGAGACGCAAAACGCTGACCCGAGATCGCGTCAGACCAGCGGGGCTCCCGCCCCGATGGCGGCGGTCGCCTGAGGGCAGAACCAAGCAGCATTGCCGCACTCCAACGGCCGCGCGTGGGACTTGGACGGGGCGCTGGCAACGGTGCCCGGTTGGTAGATGGTGAGAGGTTTTAGCCCTCGGTTTTGAGGTACGTCATCTCACACGTTTGCCGTACCTAGCGGCACCTTCCTGGCTATTTCGCGAGATGACCATGTTTTCCCTGATCGGCAGCGGTGTCCTTGCTGACCGGCTGTATTACCTAACTCAGCGTGTGGGGGCGTATTCATCGAGTCCGAACAGGTCGTAGAGACGGACCTGGGTGGGGTCCATCTCGGTAAGCATGCGCCGAGCCCGGGGGCGGCCCCGCTCGCCTTGGTAGAGCAGCACGGTCTCTTCGATTCGGCTCAGATGTGAGAGCAAGACGCGCGCGCTCATTGCGATCTTGACCCGCTCGGTCTCTCGGGCCATGAGCCGGGCCACCATCAAGGCGAGCACGCAGTAGAAGACGTGCACGCGGATCTTTTGCTCGGTCCAGTGGAACATCGGGGAGAACGAGACGACCAGTCGGTCCTTCATCTGGCGGAAGTCGGCTTCGATTTCGGATTGGGAGCGATAGGCGGCCACCACGTCGGCGATGCTCCAGGTGTCACGGTCGGTGAAGATGATCCGCTTGCCGAACACGTCGTCGGCCAGTTGGGCCTTGGCCGCGGTCTTGGTCCGCCAGGTCATGCGCAGTTCGGAGGGCGTGGTGGCGGTCAGGTTGACCGAGATGACCCGGCTCAACCACCGGGGCCGCAGGATCCCCGCGATCTCAGCTTCGACTTTCTCACGCGACTTGCGTCCCTTGCCCCGGGCCAGACGTGCGCCCAGCTCGCCCAACTGGCGGCGCGCCTTGGCCAAGGTCTGTTCGAAACCGGCCGCCTGCTCGTCGTGGAAACTCTGTGAGTGGGTGACCACGATGCGCCGCTCTCGCCCGAAGACGACCTTGGTGGTCTCGAATGCGCTGAGCCCAGGGAACCGTTTGGCGTCCACTTTCTTGTAGCGGCTCTTGGGCACAGCCATCAGGTCGGGATGGTCACTGGGCGGGAGGGAACCGACAAAATGCAACGGGGAAGAGTGGATGAGCTCGAGGTTGTCCTCTGAGTCCTGGCCGGCGTCGAAGACCACGGTGAGCCCTGCGCCGCCTTCCTCGACGGCCCCGAAGCGCTCGACCAGTTCGCCGATCACGTCGGGGAACTGGGTGGAGTCGTGGCGATTGCCGGCATAGGCGTGGCTGACGAGGGGGATCCCGCCATCGACCGAGACGACGAGCCCGAGGCCGACCAAGCGCAGGTCGTTGCGTTTCTGCTTGGCCTTGCCCCGCTGCGCGATGGGGGCCCGGTCATTGGCAGAGTCGATGTAGGTGGCGAAGTTGGTCATGTCGAGGACCAGGCCCGAGACGTCGAGCGCGAAGGTATCGACCATGCGGGCCACGATGCGGCGCTCGATCTCCACCAACTGTTCCTCGGTGATCCCGTCCATGGCGTCCCAGAACCGGCGGTGGTCGAGCGCGGCCAGCGGGGCACGCACAAGCAGCCGATCACCGGCTGTCGTCGCCCACCAGTCACAAAAGGCCAGCTTCGAGCACGGGGCCACCACCCGGTTCAAGGTGGCGAGGGCGATATAGGTCCCGACACTGAGCGCGGCGTCGGAGCGTCGCGATCCCACCACCTCGTCGACGATGTCGATGACACCGAGACGCTCGAGCATGCCCCACACACCGGCGACGTCACCGAAGGAAAGGTGCGCGGTCCGGTCGGGTTCACCAGGCCCCGACTCGCTCAGGCGCTCGGCGATCTCTTCGGCCGAGCCGAGATACTGCTGCGAGACGATGCGCGGCTTGCCGTTCACCCGCGCCGACTCGACGAGGTAGTAGTAGGTCTTGCCCTTCTGCTTCTTTCCGACGATAGATGGCATATATAGGTAATACACCTTAGAGCGTCAGAACGCGAGCACTCCGATCACTCGAACGCGCTGGTCACGCGATTGTTTGGAAGAAACTTCCCGACGACCGAAAAACAGTGAAAAGTCATAGCCAGGAAGGTGCCGCTAGGAGTCGGCCGGGTAGCCGTAGTCGAGGCGGCCCTCCATGGGGGAGGACGGCTCGGCGTGGAAGCGCACGGGGATGCGGCCGGCGGCGCGGGCCAAACGGCCGCTCTCGACGGCGAGGCGCATGGCGCGGGCCATGATGGCCGGGTCGTGCGAGCGGTTGACCGCGGTGGCCACCAGCACGCCGTCGCAGCCCAGCTCCATGGCCAGGGCGGCGTCGGAGGCGGTGCCGATCCCGGCATCGAGGATGACGGGGACGTCGACCGCCTCGCGCAGCAGCGCGATGGCGTGGGGATTGCGCAGGCCGAGGCCGCTGCCGATGGGCGAGCCGAGGGGCATGACAGCGGCGCAGCCCACCTGCTGCAGGCGGAAGGCCAAGACGGGATCGTCGGTCGTGTAGGGCAGCACGGTGAAGCCGTCCTCGGCCAGCTGCTCGGCCGCCGCCAGCAGCTCGACGGCGTCGGGCAGCAGCGTGCGGTCGTTGCCGATCACCTCGAGCTTGACCCAGTCGGTGCCGAAGGCCTCGCGGGCCAGCTTCGCCGTGAGCACCGCCTCGGACGCGGTGGCGCAGCCGGCGGTGTTGGGCAGCACGCGCACGCCCAGCTCGCCCAGGAGCGAGAGCAGGGAGCCCTTGGCGCTGGGCTCAATGCGGCGGACGGCGACGGTGGCCATGGACGTGCCCGACGCCTCCAGCGCCTGGCGCAGCGCGTGCAGGCTGGTCATGCCCCCGGTGCCCAGCAGGAGCCGGGAGCCGAGCACTTCACCGGCGATGCAGAGGCCCTGGTCGGGGGCGGGAGCGTCGGCGGCGGTCACCGAACGACGATACCTCGCGCCCCGCGTATGGTTGCCCGGTGCCGGACCGCGCCACCCCCCGAGCGCGCTCACCATCGCCGGCTCCGACTCGGGCGGCGGGGCCGGCGCGCAGGCGGACCTCAAGACCTTCGCCGCGCGCCGCGTCCACGGCACCTGTGCGCTGACGGCGGTGACGGCGCAGAACACCGCCGAGGTGCGCGGCGTCGTCGCACTGGACCCGGCCTTCGTGCGGCTCCAGGTCGAGACGGTGCTCGACGACTTCGACGTGTGCGCCGTCAAGACGGGCATGCTGGCCAACGGCGCCATCGTGGCCGAGGTGGCGGCGTTGGCGGCGGAGGGGCGGCTGCCCAACCTGGTGGTGGACCCGGTGCTGGTGTCCTCGACCGGCCAGCGCCTGCTCGAGCCCGACGGCGTGGCGGCCTACGTCGGTGCCCTCCTGCCCAGGGCGCTGGTGGCCACGCCCAACCTGCGGGAGGCGGCGGTGCTGGGCGGGGTGGACCTGGCCCTTTTGGTCGAGTCGCTCGAGGCGCGGGTGGCCGTCGCCGAGCAGCTGCGCGACGCCGGGCCGCGCTGGGTGGTGGTCAAGGGCGGTCACCTGACCGAGTCGGCCGACGACGTCGTGGCCGGGCCCGACGGCGTGACCGTGCTGCCCGGGACCCGGGTGGTCACGGCGAACGACCACGGCACCGGGTGCTCGCTCTCGGCCGCCGTGACGGCGGCGCTGGCGTCGGGGTCCTCGGTGCCCGAGGCGCTGGTCACGGCCAAGGCCTTCGTCGCCCGGGCCCTGGCCGGCGGCGCAGCGTGGCGCCTCGGGGCGGGCCACGGCCCGCTCGACCATTTCGGTTGGTCGGCGGCGCCGTAGGCTGGGGGGCGCCATGACGCTGCACGAGACCGACATGGGCCCCTTCGAGGTCGAGGCGCCGATCGCGGTCCGCTCCGACGAGCCCCCACCGCCGCCCCCGGCCGGCGACGATGGCGGCGAGCCGTTACGCCCGCCGGCCCGCGGCGGCGTCTCGTTGCGCCCGGCCATGGTGGTGCTCGGGCTGGCCGTGCTGATCCTGGCCGTCTTCATCACCATCGCCATCGTGACCTCGCAGTCGCCCGCCCCGGTGAAGACCAACACGGCGCCGCGGGCGGTGCCCGGCACGGCGATCCGGGCGGTGGCGGCGGCCGACACACTCACGCCGATCATCAGCTCGGGCCAGCCGCCGAACAACATCATCAACGCGGTGGACCTGCCGGCGGGCGCCGTGCGCGTGGCCCACCAGAACAACGCCGGCGACTCCGGCCAGTACGACTCGCAGATCACGGTGCGCTCGGACGACTCGCAGGGCGCGCTGCTCAGCTTCTACGCGGCGGACCTCAAGTGGGAGGGCTGGCAGGTCTTCGACCGCGGGCCGGCCGCCAACGACCCCACGGCCACCGAGGTGCTGGGCAAGCTGGCCGGGACCGACGGGTACTACTGGGAGATCGGGGTGACCATTCCGCCCACGACGTTCGGTTCCGGGGCGCCGGCCGCCGGCTGGACGAACGTCACCATCCGCCTGCTACAGGAGGGCGATCCCGAGTAGCGGCGCGCGCGGCTCAGGCGGGGTTCAGGCGGGGATCAGGACTCGGTTCAGGACGACTTGCCGGCGGGCAGCGCCTCGCGGAGGTCCAGATCCGGTACGGCCAACTCGTCGTCGCCCGACGCGGCGGGCTGCGGTGCCCGCTCCTTCAACAGGTAGGCCCACACGAAGAAGTTGATCGGGTAGAGCAGGTAGCCCACACGTGGGTTGGGCGCGAGGAGGATGAGCACCGCCATCACCACGCCGGCGATGTTGCAGACCTCCGAAGCCGTGCGCGGTGTGTGCTTGTAGAGGTGCCGGGCCAGCCCAACGGCCAAGATGATCCCGACGGCGAGCGGCAGGGCGCGGTTGAGCGACGGGAACTCCGTGACGAGCACGTGGCCCGGGAGCGCGCTGGCCGCGGTCGACGGGATCGCGCTCAGGCCGAGCGGGAAGAGCACGACGTCGTCGATGAGCGCGAACGGACCGCGCAGGGCGAAGGGGAAGATGGCCGGCACGGCGACGACGAGGATGCCGGCCAGCATGGTGAAGGGCCGGTGCTCACCCCGCCGGCCGCGGGCGGCGAAGAGCGCCAGCACCGCCAGGGGCCACGCGGTGAACTTCATGGCTGACGCGATGCCGAGCACGACGCCCGAGAGGAAGGGTCTACGGCGCTGCGCCAGCACCATGGCGAGGAGCAGGAACGCCACGACGGGAATGTCGTCGCCTCCGGTGGAGAGCGGCAGCGACGCCAACGGCAAGATGACGAGGGCCTGCAGGGCGCGTATCTTGCGGCGTCCGGGGGCCTTGACCAGGTAGAGGGCGACGGCTCCGGCGACCAGAGTGGTCAGGCAGAAGAAGATGCGGGCGTCGCTCAGCCCGTTGTTGGGCCAGATTTCGCTGGGGATGCCCAGCACGGCCATCAGGGGCAGGTAGGGCAGGAAGCCTGCGTAGTCGGGCTCGCCCGGCGGGTGGTACTTGACCGGGTGGTCCTCCCGCTCCACGGGGCGATAGGGGTTCTGGCCCTTGACGAGGTCCTGCCCGCCGATCTCGACCGTCGTCACCTCGGGCTGCAGGTGGGAGCCGGGCACGCCGTCGAACTGCCACAGGATCTCGAGGCCCATGGGGATGGCCAGCGCGCCCACGAAGACGCACATGGCAATGCTCAGACGGGCCAGCCAGGCGCGCCGGTGCTGGCGCGGGGTGAGCGCGCCGTTGCGGCGCCGGCGGGCGCGGTGCACGAGCCAGGCCAGCACGGCCGAGGCGAGCGCGCCGAACGCGAACGGCAACAGGGCCATGCGCCCCCACACCTGGTACAGCGCGTTGGTCGACGTGTAGATGGTGCACAGGGCGAACACCGCGCTGGCGAAGTACAGCAGGGCGTCGCCCCACTCGGGCGGGATGGCCATGACCCGGTCGACCACCCAGCGCCCGGCCGTTGCAAGGAGGGCTACCGGGCGATCGATGGCGCTCGTGGTCGTGGTGGTCGGCATGGCGTCGCAAGAACCTCGCACACTGCTTGCGGGCGCGAGAGCACCCCCGGGCGGAATCTTAGAGGCGGAGCTCCTCCAGATAGAACCCCAATTCGAACTCCAAACATGCGGTGAGGGTGTCGGCCCGGCGGAATCCGTGCCCTTCCCCCTCGAAGAAGCGCAGGTCGCACGGCCGTCCGGCGGATTCCAGCGCGGCGCGCATGCGCTCGGCCTGCTGGCGGGGCACCACGGCGTCATCGGTGCCCTGGAGCAGGAGCACCGATCCCGCCATGGCACCGGCCCGAGTGACCGGCGAGCGCTCCACGTAGAGGGCGCGGGCCTCGGGCAGCGGCCCGATGAGGCGGTCGGTGTACTTGGCCTCGAAGTCGTGCGTGGTGTCGACGAGGCAGAGCAGGTCGGTCACCCCGTACCAGGACGCGCAGGCGCTGAACCCCTCGCCCGAGGCGAGCGCGTTGAGCGCCGTCATACCGCCGGCGCTGCCGCCGCGGATGGCCAGGCGCCCCGCATCGACGTCGCCGCGGGCGGCCAGGTGGAGCGCGGCATCGAGGCAGTCCTCGGCATCGGCCACGCCCCAGCGTCCCCACAGCGCGTTGCGGTACTCCCGCCCATGGCCGGAGCTGCCGGCGTAGTCGACGCATGCCACGGCGAACCCGCGGGAGGTGAAGAACTGCAGCGTGAGATCGAGACCGGCCTGGCACGACGACGTGGGGCCGCCGTGACACCACACCACGAGCGGGGGCCCCTGCCCCACCGGCCCGCCCGTGCCCGACAGCGTCGGGCGGTAGAGGGTGCCGAAGACGGACCGCCCCGAGCGCCCGTCGAGGCTGAACGGCTCGGCCACGGCCACGTCGCCGGGGTCGAGGGCGGTGGCGCCGGCGGCCGGCGGCCGCAACGGGCGGGCCGGTTGGTCGGGGGCGAGGAGCCACACGTTGGCGGGAGCGTCCGGCGTGCTGCCGATCAGCGCCACGGCGTCGCCATGGGCGCACACGGCGGAGATCGAGACGCAGGGTTGGGGCAGGGGGGCGGCGTTCCCTGCGCCGGGGGCGGCGTTCCCTGCGCCGGGGGCGGCGTTCCCTGCGCCGGGGCCGGCGCCGGCGGCAACGGCCTCGAGGCGGGCGAAGAGGACCAGGGAGTCCCGGCCGGCGGCCGTGCGGCGGGCGACCAGGCTGCGATCGGGCCGCTGGGCCATGGTCGTCTGCCCGAGGACCCAGTCGGGACCGTGAAACTCGGCCGCCTCCGCACTCAGGGTCACCGGCCCGGTGCTCGGGACTCCTGCGTCAAAAGGACCCGGGTGGACGTAGGGCTGCCACCAGCCGCCGCGGTCGGAGACGAAGCGCAGGCTGCCGTCGTGCTGCCAGGCCGGCTGGCCCACCGACTCGGCCGGCCCGCCGGCGACGGTGACGGGCGGCCCGCACGCGGTCAGGGTCGCACCGTCGTCGTCGCTCCCGGCGCTCCGGTCGGTGCGGACCAGTCGCACCACCACAAGCGCCGAGGCGTCCCACGGCATGTCCGGGTGGTCCCAGACCACCACGGCGAGGTGTGCGCCCGTCCCGTCGACCCGTGGCGCACCGTAGAAGTCGTGGCCCTCGAGGAGGGTCGCCTCGCGCGCGCCGTCCCGTGTGGGCAGCGCCACCACGCAACGCGCCGGTTGGGCCACTCCCTTCCGGTGGGTCTCGCGCACGGCGAGCACCCAGTCGCCCTCGGCCGTGGCGGCGAGGCCGCCGTGGCGGTGCTCGGTCCCCCGGGGTGGCTCCGCAGTCAGCGGACGCGGCACCGCCTCCCCCGGCCCGTTCTCTCCGGCCAGGCCGTCGCAGAGCCACACCCGCTGGTCGGTCTGGTCGACGTAGGCGAAGGCGCCGTCGGCGTGGCCCGGCACGAGGCAGATGGCCCCGCCCCCGTACTCGTGGACCCGGCTGCGGATGCTCACCCCGGGTGGCGAGTGGTCGGCCGGGGGGCCGCCGTCCGCGCACCGCACCAGCACCACGCGGCCCGCCTCGGCCGGTCTCGACTCGAGCCAGAAGAGGGCGCGCCCGTCCGAGCACAGCTCGCTGAGCGACACCTTGGCCCGCGCCACGTCGGACGCTGCAAGCGGGGATGCCCAACGCCCGTAGGGCGCGACGGCGGTCATCGGCCGAACGTAGCGTGGGCGGACCGCCACGTGCGGACCGGACCGCCCTCTAAGGTGATCCGGTGCGCTTCCCGGCCTACCTCCTGGCGAAGTCCGGCGCAGTGATCCGCCCATCGGTCGTCCAGCTCTCCGAGGACGACCTCCCGGCGGGCGATGTCCTGGTCCGCGTGGAGTGGTCGGCCATCAACTTCAAGGACGCCATGGTGACCCGGCCGGGCAACCGGGTGGCCCGCCATTTCCCGCTGGTGCCCGGGGTCGAGCTGGCCGGCCTCGTCGAGGAGAGCACCAGTCCCGACTTCGTCGCCGGCCAGCGCGTGCTGGTCCAGGGGTACGACCTCGGGGTGGCGCACCACGGCGGGTTCGCCGGATTCGCCCGCGTTCCGGCCGACTGGGTCGTCCCGCTGCCCGACGCGCTCAGCAACCGCCACGCCGCCATCATCGGGCTGGCGGGCTATACCGCGTTGCTGTCCCTGCACCGCCTGCTCCGGCATGGCTCGACGCCCGACGACGGACCGGTACTGGTGACCGGCGCCTCGGGCGGCGTGGGGAGCGCCGCGGTGGCGCTGCTGGCCCACAACGGATTCGAGGTCGTGGCGTCCTCGGGCAAGACGGCGGAGCAGGACTACTTGAAGGAGCTCGGCGCATCACGCGTGGTCGGCCGGCGGTTCACCGAAGACGACGGCCGGACGCTGGGCCCCCAGATGTGGGGTGCCGTCGTCGACTGCGTTGGCGGTACGGCCCTGGCCGAGGCGTTACGCACGGTGCGCTACGGCGGCGCGGTGGCGGCCAGCGGCCTCACCGGAGGCAACGACCTCACCACCACCGTCTATCCCTTCATCACCCGCGGCGTGGCGTTGCTCGGCATCGACACGGTGGCCACGCCCATAGAGGAGCGACGCGCGCTGTGGTCGGAGATGGCGGAGACCTTCCCGATGCAGCACTGCGACGACATGGTCAACGAGGAGATCGGCCTCGACGGGCTCACAGTGGCACTGGACAGCGTGCTCGACGCGGCCGTGCGCGGGCGGATCCTGGTGGCGCCCGAGCGCTGAGCTCGACCCGAGAGCGGCCGCGGCGGGGTCAGGAGTAGACCGGCGAGACCCGGACGGTGCCGTTGCCGCACGGCGCGATCTGGAAGGAGAAGGTCGCCGAGGCCGTCGACGCGCCCGGCATGGTCACGGTCGCCGCCTCGGACTCCGGGCAGCTGGTCTCGTTCCCGACGGGGACGTCGGAGAACTGGTAGGCGAACTGCGCCGTGGACGAAGGTGCGATGGACACGGCCGACGGACCGGCGCTGGCCTGGGGTGAGACGTCGACGGACAGGCCGTTCACCATGGTGACGGTGATGGGGGCGCCGCTCCCCGACAGGAGCGCGATCGTCGGGTAGCCGTTGGCCGTACAGGCAACAGGGCCGGCGTTGGTGACGGTGATGGTGCCCGTGATCGTCCCGGCCGCGCCCTGCGACGAGCCGGGGCTCGCCGTGACCTTGGTGCAGGCGGTCGTCGTCGCCGATCCCGACGTGGTGGTGGTCGTGGGCGGCGCCAAGGTCGAGGTGGTCGACGACGTCACCGACTGGTGGTGCGACGTAGTGGTCGTGGTGGTGGTCGTCGCCGGCGTGTTCGAGTTGCCGCAGGCCGCGGCGAGGAGGGCGACGCCCGCCAGCACGGCGAGCGCCCAACGGGACGGGTTCACCCCTCGAAGTCCTCCGGGCGCACGGAGTCGAGGAATTGGCGGAACTGACCCACCAGCTCGTCGGGCGTGTCCTCTTCGTCGTCCTCTCCCTCGAGCGTGAGGATGATCCCCTCGGACTCCATGAGTTCGTCGGAGACGAAGAGCGGCGTCTCCATGCGGACCGCTACCGCCACGGCGTCGGAGGGCCGGCTCGACACAACGGTCCGCTCACCGTTGTGCAGGAGATGCATCTCGGCGTAGTAGGTCGAACTCCGCAACTCGGTGATGATCACGCGCTCGACCGTGATGTTGAGAGCGCCGAGCATGTCCTTCATCAGGTCGTGCGTCAGCGGCCGTGGCATGGTCACGCCCTGCAGCGCGTAGGCGATGGCCGTTGCCTCGGGGCTCCCGATGAAGATCGGCAGCGTGCGCCCCTCACCCTCCGTCTCCTGTAGCAGGAGCACCGGGGTGTTCGACTGCAGGTCCACCCTGACCGCACGGAGTAGCACACGGACCACACATGAAATGTAGCGCCAGATGCGCCCCGTCAGCCCCCCAGGTGCCGCCGGAGCGCCTGCCGCAACAAGGTGGCACGCATCGACTGCCCCAGGGAGGCCAATTGGTCCGCCGCCTCGACCGCCCGGTGGCGGGACTCGGGGTTCCGCTGGCGGAGCAAGGGGATGACCACCTGCTCTATCAGCCCCACCTCCCGGTCCACCGAGTTGCGGTAGGAGCGAAGATGGCGTGGTTCGATCCCGTAGGCCCGGAAGGCGGCCGCCACCTTGGCCATGCTCAGGGCGTCCTCGTCGTAGGTGGGGATACCGGCCACCATGACCGGCTCAATCAGGCCAAACGACTCCAGCCCCGATAGCTCCTCGGCCGAAAGGCCGCACGCGCCGCACAACTCCTCAACGGTCAGGCTGGCCCCGCTCACGATGGCGGTCGTCCCGCCGCCCGGCGGCGCCTTCGGTCCCTGGCCCGCGTCCACACCTGGCTGTGGCGGCGCGGCGGACTGGCCTGCCACAGAAGCTCCCGCCGCGGGCGGGGAAGGCGGCGGCGCGCCCGCGCCCGCGCCGGCGGCGCGTGGTGCCTGGGCGTCCGTCGCTGCGGCGATCACGTCCCGGGGCGGGGGCCCGCTCGGTCGTGCGGCGGCGCCCACGGCGGCAGGCTTGCCCGACGAGGCGACGCCGGCCCGGGCCCGCTCCGCCGGGACCTCTCCGCCGCCTGCGCCCGCCGCGCTTGTGGCGTGGTCCGGCACCACCTGCAACCCCCGTCGGCCCTGGGCCGCATCAGGCATGTTGGCGGTCCGACGTGAGGCGTCGGCCAGTATGCGTGCCATCGCCTCCTCGTCGGCCTTGGTCGGCTGCTCCTCGGCCGGTGCGGGCCGGACCGGCGCGTGCGCCGGCTCGCCCGATTTGCCGTTGACCATGTCGGCCCCCTCGTCCAAGTCACCGTCGGCCAGGCGGTCCCGGATGACCTTGAGCGGGAGGAAGTGCTCCCGCTGCTGCCGCAACACCCAGCGCAGCCGCTCCACGTCGTGCTCGAAGAACTTGCGATAGCCCGAGGGTGAGCGTTCGGGGTTGACCAGGCCCTGGCTCTCGAGAAAGCGGATCTTCGAGATGGTGACATCGGGGAACTCCTCCCGCAGAAGCGTCAGGACGTCGCCGATGGAGAGGTAGGTGCGGCTGCTCACTCGTTACCGGCCACCAGGTAGACGAGTTTGAACTTCCCGATCTGCACCTCGTCGCCCGGGGCGAGCTGGACCTCGTCGATCCGCTCCCTGTTCACGTACGTTCCGTTCAACGAACCCACGTCCCGCACGACGTAGCCGCCGCTCTTCGGGGTGATCTCGACGTGGCGCCGCGAAACGGTGATGTCGTCGAGGAAGATGTCACTCTCCGGGTGCCGACCGGCCCGCACGACGTCCTCCCCCAACAGATAGCGCGCCCCGACGTTGGGTCCGCGCGTGACCACGAGGACGCCCGCGCCGTGCGGCACCTCGACGAGCGTGACCTCCGGGTTCTCCTCAGACGTCTCGGCCTCATCGTTGGGGTGGAGCGTGATGGTGGCGTCGTCCCCATCCGCCAGCAGCGCGTTGCCGCACGAGGAGCAGAAATTGACCCCCTCTGGATTGCGGTGCCCGCAATTGGAACAGAACACGGCGTCAACGGTACTCCACGCCACGCTCCCATTCTCCTGCCGTCGCCGGGTGCTCGAACGCCTGGTCAGCCTGCGATGAGCTCACCGTAGGCGGCGGCGTCGAGGAGGGCGCCGGGGTCGGCGCCAGGCGCGAGCTCCAACTCGCAGATCCAGCCTTCGCCGTAGGGATCCTGGTTGATCCGCTCCGGCCCATCGGCCAGCGCGTCGTTCACCGCCGTGACTGTTCCCGACAGGGGGGCATAGATCTCCGACACCGACTTCGTCGACTCCACCTCGCCCAGCTGCCCGCCCACTTCGACCTCGCTTCCCACCGCCGGCAAGTCCACGAAGACGATATCGCCGAGTGCGTCCTGGGCGTAGTCCGTGATGCCGATGCGCACACGCGTCCCCTCGACCCGCACCCACTCGTGTTCTTCCGAATAGTGCAGCTCTTCCGGGACGTTCATGGCGTGACCCTACCGGACTGCCGACCCGACCCGCAGGCCCGTCAGCTACGGAACCATGGACGCGATGCGGCCGGCATAGGCCGCGGCCAGTGCCTCCGACGCGACGAGGTCGGCCGCCTCGGCCCAGACGTGGGTGACCGGGTCCTCGGGGTCCGGGACGACTAGGACCCAGCCGGCCTCGGAGATCACCTTTATGCCGTCGACCAGGACCAGCTCCGCTCCCTCGTCGGCGAGCTGCTCCATCATGCTGCGCATGATCAGGCCCTTGTGCTCGAGCGGCGTCACCACCTCCTCGTGCCACACCGGCATGGCCGGGGTGGCCTCGACCACTTCGGACAGCGAGGTGGTGGCCTGCCCGAGCAGCGAAATCAAGCGGGCCAGCGCCGCGGCGGCGTCAAAAGCCGGGAGGAAGACCGGGAAGACGTAGCCTCCCCGGCGGTCCGAGGCGAACGACACGCCTCCGGACGCCGCCGCTTCCAGCACGCCCGACGCCGAGAGTGGGGTGAGGATCACGTCAACCCCGCGCGCCTCGCACAACCGCAGTGTGCGATCGCTGACCGTGACCGGCAGCGCGACCGGGCCGGTCGCGCCCGCAGCCGTCGTCAGTTCGAGGAAGGCCATGAGTGCCTCGTCGTTACTCAACACGTGGCCCCTGTTGTCGATCAGGGTCAGCTTCTCGCCGCCGGCGTCGATCACTGCACCGAGGTCGGCTCCGGAGCCCCGCACCGCTTCGGCCACGCGCGCCACACTCTCGTGGCGGTCCACGGCCAACATGGCCGGCGTCTGCGCGAACGGGTTGATGCTGAGGACGTCGGCCCCCACCTTCGACAGCAGATTCGGCATGACGAAGCTCGCCGCGCCGTAGGACAGGTCGAGCACGAGTTTCACCACGCGGTCGGCGTCGCGGCGGAGGCCGAACGCCTCGACGACATCGGCCGTGTAGTGCTCAATGGTGCGCGGCGAGAAGTCGATGTCGCCGATCTCTCCCGTTGTGACCCGACGGAACTCCTCGCGGTGGTACATCCGCTCCACCCGGCGTTGATCGCTCTCGGAGAGGTCGATACCACGGTCGTCGAAGAAGCGGATGACGACCTGCTGCGGGTCGTCGGGGCTGAGCCGGACGGTGAGACCCGCCCGGTTGCCCCGAACCCGGACGTGGTGCCGGGTGACGGGAATGGTGGCGAGCTCGAGGTCGGCCACGTTCACACCGACCGAGTTGCAGCCCACCATCAGCGCCCGCTTGAGCACCCGGGCTACGCGACTGGTGTCCCGCGAGGCCGTGATGAAGGAGCCCTTTTCGAAGCCCGAGGCCCAGGCCTTGGCCAGGCGCACCGCCAACTCGGGGCTCACGTCCACGTTGGCGATCCCCTGCACGCCTTCCCGGCCGAACAAAGCCCGGGCGCCCCCCGACTCCCACACAATAGAGGCGTTGACCTGGGCCCCCGCCTCGACGACCTTGTACGGGTAGACCTTGACGTCGCTGCGCACCTCGGCGTGCGCGCCGATCAGGCAGCCCTCGCCCAAGACCGACCCCGGCTCGACCCGGGCGCCTACGCGCAGGTCGCAGGACTTGCCGAGCACGGCCCCCTCGACCCGCACGGACGGGCCCAGGTAGGAGTTCTCGGCGATCACCGACCGCTGTACCTCGGCTCGCTCAGCCAACTGCGTGTTGGCGCCGATGGTGGTGTAGGAGCCCAGCACCGCCTCCGCGTCGATGGTGCAGTTCTCCCCCACGAAGGCCGGCGACAGGATCTGGACCGAGGGGTGAATGCTCGAGCCCTTGCCCACCCATATGCCGGGCCGCAGCTCGAAGCCGGACACATCGACCTGCACCTTGCCGTCGAGGATGTCCTCGTGCGCCTTCAGGTAGGCCGCCGAGGTGCCCACGTCCTCCCAGTAGCCGTCGGCCACGTACCCGTAGAGGGGCTGGCCGGCCTCGAGCGCGGCGGGGAAGACCTCCGCGGAGAAGTCCACCGCGCGCCCGCCGGGAATGAGGTCGAAGATCTCCGGCTCCAACACGTAGATACCCGTGTTGATGGTGTCGCTGAACACCTGTCCCCAGCCGGGCTTCTCGAGGAACCGCTCGATGCTCCCGTCCTCACGCGTGATGACGATGCCGAACTCGAGCGGGTTGTCGACCGCGCACAGCGCGATGGTGGCGAGTGCATCGTTCTTCTCGTGGAACGCGACCACCGACGTGAGGTCGATGTCCGTCAGGACATCACCTGAAATCACGAGGAACCGCTCGGTCAGCTGCTCACGGGCGTTGCGCACGGAACCGGCGGTACCGAGAGGCGATTCCTCGGTGGCATAGGCCATGCGCACGCCGAGCTCGCTGCCGTCGCCGAAGTAACTGCGGATCGCGTTGGGGAGGAAGGCGACGGTGACGACGATGTCAGTGACGCCGTGTCGCTGCAGCAGCGACACGATGTGCTCCATCATCGGACGGCCGACCAACGGCAGCATCGGCTTGGGCAGGTTCGACGTCTGAGGCCGCAGCCGGGTGCCCTCACCGCCTGCCATGATGACCGCCTTCATACGGCGCTCCCGCTCCGGCGCGCCGCCCGTCCTTCGCGCAGCGCGGCGCGCGCCGGCGCGACGTAGCTGGCGGCGGCGATCCAGGCCAGGGTCAGTCCCACCAGCCCCGTCACCCACCCGATGACGCGGATGGGCTCCTGCCAGCCGGCGTCGCCGTAGCCGAGGAGGAACGTCGGGTAGGCGAACATGAGGCCGAACGTCCCGGCCTTGCCGACCCACAACACATCGATGCGTGCCGCGCCGAGCGAGGCCAGCAACAGCACCATGGCCGACACCAGCACCTCGCGGGCAATGGTGGCCAGGCCGAACCACAGCGGCACCGCGCCGTAGACCATGATGGCGATGACCGCCGTCCCCACGAGCAGCCGGTCCGCTGACGGGTCGAGGACCTTGCCGAGCGTGGACACCTGGCCGAAGCGGCGGGCCACGAAGCCGTCGACCCAGTCCGTGGCACCGAGCACGGCCAGCAGCACGGCGGCCTCTGTCTGGTGGTGCAGCCCGAACAGCAGCCAGAGGAACAGTGGGATGCAGAGCAGCCGAACGAAGGTGATGGCGTTCGGGGCGGTAAGGATGCGGTCCAGACCGTCTTCTTCCACAACCGAGAGTGTACGGGAGCGCCCTGCGGCGGCCCCGGCCTGCGGTGTGCCAGAGTGGCACAATGCCTCGTTTCGCTCCGTTCCGAGGACTGCGCTACCGGCCCGATCTCGCGCCCATCGCCCAGGTCATCGCCCCGCCCTACGACGTCATTTCGCCGACGGAGCGGGTGCACCTGGCGTCGCGCCACCAGGCCAACGCCGTCCTGGTGGAGCTGCCCGAGGCCGACCTGACCGGCGGGCGCGACCGCTACACCGTGGCCACCGACCTCTTCATGCAATGGCAGACCGACGGCGTCCTGGTGGAAGAGCCCGAGCCCAGCCTCTACCCCTATCGCATGACGGACACGTCGGGGCGCACCACCACCGGCGTCATCGGGGCGCTCGGCCTGGCCGAGCCAGGCGAGGAGAGCGACATCCTGCCGCACGAGCAGACCCTGCCCAAACCCAAGAGCGACCGCCTCGACCTCCTGCGCGCCACGAGGGCCAACCTCTCCCCCATTTGGGGCCTTTCCATGGCCGCGGGCGTGACGGCCACCTTCGACCCGTCCGAGGACGACCCCATCGCCGACACCTACGACGACGATGGGGTGCGCCACCAGCTCTGGGTGCTGAGCGACCCCGACGCCGTGGCCGCCGTCACTGCGGCCATCGCCGGCGCGCCGGTCGTCCTGGCCGACGGGCACCACCGCTACGAGACGGCCCGCGCCTACCAGGCGCAAGTGCGCGAGGCCACCGGCAACCAGCCCGGCCCGCATGACTTCGTCCTGGCCCTCGTGGTCGAGCTGGCCGAGGACCAGCTGACGGTCGGCGCCATTCACCGGACGATCAGCGGACTGCCGGACGGCTTCGACCTGGTGGACGCGCTGGCTCCGTGGTTCGACGTTGTTCGGGCCGGAGCGGCCGATACCCGGACTCTGAGCGCGCTCTCCGATTCGGGCGCGCTGACCATGATCACCGGCGGGCAGGCCTACCTCCTGCTCCCCCATGCCGAACTGGCCGAGCAGCCGGGCAACGATCTCGACTCCAACCTGATCGCCACCGTGCTCTCGAACCTGCCGCCCCACGATGTGATGCACCGGCACAGCGTGGAGGAGGCCATGGAGGCGCTGCGGGCCGGCGCGGGCCAGGCCGCCTTCTTGCTGCGGCCGGTCACCGTCAAGCAGATTGAGGAGTGGGCCAACGAGCGCCGGCGCATGCCGCCCAAGACGACCTACTTCAGCCCCAAGCCGCGCACCGGTATGGTCTTCCGCTCGCTCGACCTCGAGTGATACCGGGCAGAAGGGAGGCGACGGCATGCACGATTCCGTGACCGTCCACATGAAGGCCACGCCCGAGCAGGTGTGGGACCTGGTGAGCGACGTCACCCGGATCGGGAGCTACAGCCCCGAGACCTTCGAGGCCGTGTGGATCGACGGCGCCACCGGACCCGCGCTTGGAGCCAAGTTCCGCGGCCACGTCAAGCGCAACGGCAAGGGTCCTGTCTACTGGACGACGTGCACCGTGACGGCGTCCGAGCCGGGCCGGGTGTTCGCGTTCGGGGTGGGTAACAAGGCGGGTGCGCCGCTCAACGTGTGGCGTTACGACATCGTACCGGGGGGCGACGGCGCCGACGTGACAGAGTCCTTCACCCTGACGCCGACGTGGTGGCTGCGGCTCTACTGGTCGCTGTTGGGTTGGGCCCGCGGCAAGACCAACCGGAACGGCATGCGGACGACACTGGAGCGGATCCGGGACGAGGTGGAGGCGCAGCCGGCGTAGGGCCTCCGAGTGGCGCCCCTCGGTCCTCGGCGCCGCTGATTCCGACGCTGATTCCGAATTGACACAGGGGAGTGATCGGTCCCAGCCTGGATCGACGTGGGTGCGAACAAGCGACCTCCGTCGGGCGGGCTGGAGGTCGTCGATCAGCGGTACGGCGAGCTCTATCGACGCACCCGACAGGTCCTGGGTGACGATCCGAGGGTGAGGGCGGTGGAGCTGTCCGGCTCGGTGGCCCGCGGAACGGCTGACCAGTGGAGCGATCTGGACCTCAAGATCATCACCACGCCGGAGGGATTCGACTCGTTCTTGGCCGACTGGAAGGAGTGGGTCGCTCGGATCACGCCGACGGTCTTGGCCCGCCGACCCATTGCGCCGTTCATCATCAACACGCTGACGCCCGAAGGCCTCACACTGGACATCGCCGTCTTTTCTGGCGAGGCACCGCCGGAGTACACCGGTCCCGCCCGCTACTCGGTCGGCCTGCTCTCGTCCCGACCGTTCGACGACCTTGGCGACGCCCTCGAGTACGCCGTGGAGGAGCAACTCCGTGGCCTGGCTGGACCTTTCATCAGCCTGATCCAACGAGAGGAGCACATGTGCCACCTGGCTGGCGTCCCGCACATCCTCGGGCTTCTCACGACGGTCTTCCTCGCCGAGACCGGCTCCCCTCCTCCGGGCAAGAAATGGAACCCGTCCTACAGCGCCGAACAGCGAGAGACCGTCGCCGCACTGCCTCCGGTGTCGGCCACCCGAGAGGGCATCCTTTCCTTCGGCCTCGCCGTGGGCGAACTGGTGGTCACCCGAGCTCGACCCTTGTACCCCCACTACGACCGGCGCTGGCCCGAGAAGCTCGCTCAGGTCGCGGCAGACCGACTTGAAAGGCAGCTCGGACTGTCCGTCCGTGGCTGGCTGCACTGACCGAATACTCCACCCGGCGTGCCGAGTAAGGCGCACTCCCCTAGCTCGGCTTCTCCGTCCTGAACATGTGCAGAGTGGTCCCGCACTTGTGGCAGTAGACGACATCCACCGACAACGGATCTGCGTCCTCGACGTCCGGGTACACCGCAACGGTGCGAAATCGACCCCCGTCGCTCACGGGCCAACGACATTGTGGGCAGCGCGGCTCCTGGGGTGGTACGGGCTGCGGCGAGGGCGTCTCGACGTCGCGTGCTTGTCCGACTGTCTCTGGTTCTTGTCCAACCCCCGCCATGAGCTCGGTCACTGCTCGGCGGACTCGCGGCAGATCCGCCCCGAGGCTGACCAGGACGGTGCACGCCACGCCCTGACCCTCCCGGACCAGACCGAGGAGCAGGTGCTCGGTGCCGATGTAGCCGTGCCCGAGCTGCAGCGCCTCACGAAGCGAAAGCTCCAGGACCTTTTTGGCCCGGGGTGTAAACGGTGGCGGGGCCGTCGGCGCGTTGACGGACGCCCCGATCGTCTCCTCCACCCTTTCCCGCACGGCTTCGAGGGAGATCCCCAGGGACTGCAGCGCCAAGGCGCCGATTCCGTCGCCCTCGCGGATGAGGCCCAGGAGAATGTGCTCGGTGCCGATGAAGCTGTGGTTGAGCAGGCGCGCTTCCTCCTGCGCCCACATCAGCACGCTCCGTGCTCGGTCCGTGAACCGTTCGAACACCCCAAAATGCTACCGGTCCGGTCTCTTGGACTTTTCCCCGCTTTCCGAGCGGTTCACTCGCGGTCTGCCCCCGACCGCGGTGGTCTGGAGGGCCAAGCCCGTCACTGCACCGATCGTCGTCCTAGGTGATCTGGAGAACCTCTTGGAGGAGTTCCTCCCAGGGGACCGCGTCCCAGCCGGACTTTTCGGCCGCACTCCTGGCGACGTCCGTCGCTTCCTGGACCCACAGGAGCTCGATGTCCTCGCCCGGTCCGATCTTTTGATCACCCTTGATCTCCTGCGAGGGCTGCCCCTTGCCGATCTCGATCTCTGAGCCGAACTCCGTCCCGAGCCAGATGTCCTGCCACGCCTTGTGCGTCTCCTTGAGGCGGATGGCCAGACCCGAGAGGTGCGAGTGATCGGGACTCTCGGCCACCATGACGGCCCAGTGCAGACAGTGCCTCGCTCGCCGGAAATCCCCCTTCGGCGACGAGGCCTCGGCCTGGGGCAGGTAACCGTCGAGCTTTTGCCGCTGGTCGTCCGGAAGGATCTCCCGGAGATTGTTCATCAAGCCTTTGACGATGGGCGACGCGCCCGTACTTGTCTCATGAGCCATAACGACAGAACTTACAGGCCCTCCGAAAGGGGCCTGGTCAGAGGAAGGAACGTAGCGCGCCTCGGTGATCGGGGCCGGTGTCGCCAACTGATACCCAGCCTTCGTCGTTGTCAATGTCATAGACGCCGTAGGGCACGGCACGCCCGAGCTCTTTGTCGATGAAGTCATGGGTCTTGGTCCGGGTCGGCTCTCCCATCGGGTGCCATTCGGCGCCTCCGTTGGAGAACTCGCCGACCAGCTCCTTTTTCTTGGTATCGACGCTGATGACGGGTTGCGCGTCTTTGATGAACGTCCTGGCAGTCTCGTCGAGGTAGTTGAACTGGGCGTCTCGATCGGGGCTCTGGGTGCCTTCCTTTTGTTTGGAGGGGGCCTGGAGTGAGTACCCCAGCTGGTGCAAAAGGCGTCGCACGAGCTCCGCTGAGACGGCGTAACCCTGACGCACCAGCTCGTCGGCCAGCTCATAGGTGGACTTCGACGTCCAGCGGGCCAGCGACATCGGGTTGCCCCGCGTCGATGGATGTACCAGCTCGTCGAGAGCGGAAAGCAGCCCGGGCTGCTTATCGATAGCCGGCTTGTCTCCGCCCTAAGTGGTGTGGCGGTTCCTCTGTCCGGGGCGGAGGTACGGGCCCGCGTGCACGTGCAGACCAGCGGGCTCGCTCAGGCCTCGGCCGCCTGCTTGATGGCGGCCAGCGTCGCCTCTATACCGTTCTTCGCCGCGTCGCTCCGCGAGCCGATCTCTTTCGGTGCCTCGTCACCGAACACCTGCTCGAAGAAGGCTTGGCCCTCGGGAGGCAGCACCCACGTCTCGGTGAGCTCGGTCCCCCCTTCGACCGGGGTGAGCAGGTAGCTCCAACGCGCGCGGGTCGGCGGTTCGGCCACGGCCCAGGCGATCTCGCGACCGGGGTCGGCCACCACCACCTCCGATCGGGTCTCCCACGTCCGTTCCGGCTGCTCGTTCCGTCCGGTGAACATGGCGCCGACGCGCGGTCCGCCGCCCTCGTCCCACCAACAGGCTGTGCAGACCGGACTCCACTCGCCCATGCGGGTCACGTCGGCGATCATGTCGTACAGCTCATTGGGCGAGCGATTGATGACGATCGAGCCCGAGTGGCATGGGTTGTCCATGCCGTCAGTATGACGGTCGAAACGGGCATTGTCACCTGGCCCGTGAGTGCCAATTGGTCCGAAAGGCTCATGACCGGGGGCGCGGTTCCCCTTAGCTTGGAGAGGGAGACGGCAGGACGGGACTTGCCGAGTGGGGGGAACGTGAACCGGCAGCGCTTCACGCTCCGAGCACTGACATCGCTGGCTGCCCTCGTCGCCGCGGCAGTGCTCGGCGCGGCACCAATTGGATCGGGTCCTGCCGATGCCGACTCTGGACTGTCTTCGATCGTCATTTCTCATGCGCTCCCGGGCATGGTCGAGGCACCGGCGGGACCGCTCAACGGCGCCCTCACGCCCAGCGACCTCAGTTCCGATTTCGGCCATTCCGCGCCGGCCGCCGCCATGAGCCAGGCCATCGCCCACGATCATGTCCACGCCTACCTGCGTATGTGGGTGAACGAACCCCCGAATGGTGCGTTCGTGGACGTCATCGCGGCGCAATTCCCGAGTGCGGCCGACGTGTCCGCTGTGCTGGCCGGTGCCGATCACGCGGCCCAGAGCGAGCATCTCGGCCATTTCGCCATTCCGGAGATCACCGACGCGTTGGGTTTCACGGCCATCATGAACTCCCAAAACGGCCTGGTGAGTGAAGAGATGGCGGTGTTCGCCAAGGGAACGATCCTGTTCGAGGTGACCTGCGGGCAGATCACGACGGCCTCGAACTCGGGCGCACCCGAATTCAGCGCAGCGGACGCGATCCAAATCGCCAGCCGGCAGGCTGCCGTCGCACCCGGTTCGGCGACGGGGCCCTCCTCCACGCCTCCGGAGAACACCGCGTACCAGGCGGGGCGGGACTTCGGTGTGTTGATCCTGATCGCTCTTGTCGCCGGTCTCGTCGTCTTGCTCGTTCGGCGCAGTGGCCGTCGTGGAGACGCACGCACGTCCCAGATCGGTACCTGGAGCGCCCCACAACGGGATGAATATCGCTCCGGTCTCGCCGCACCGTTCCCTCCCACCTCTGACATCTCTCGCCGACCAGGGACCGCATCGCCGCGTTCTCACGCAGGCACGGCCGTGCTCGACAAGCCGATCGCCGGCGGCCGGCCGGGGTTCTATTGCAGCTGGTGCGGGGATCACGTGCTGGTCGGGGAGCCGGTCGCGCACGACTGTGGGCCCCGCGATCGACCCGCCCTCTACTGCATGCGATGCGGTGCGCCGTTCGAAGGGGCGACGGTGTGCTCGTCCTGCGGAAGCCCAAAGCTGCAATAGCGACGGTGCACCGCCCGCCGGCCGACAGAACGGGCTCCGGCCCGGTGCTGCGCTCGTGTCGTCCGTGGCCGAACCCGGGGCAACGCAGCTAACCGAAGTGGCCCCAGTGCGTCGCGATGATGAGCAGCACGCCGGCCGCGGCCAGGGCCGAGCCGGCGACGATGGTCCTGGCTCGGCGAAGCCCCAGCGCCGGGATCTCCGTCGCCACCAGCCAGATGCCCGCAATCACCATGAGCAGAAACCCGACCTCGGCCAGCTTGATGCCCGTGGCGTGCGTGATGGCGACCACGAAGGCCTACTGTAGACGAGCCTTGCTGCGCCCGCGGGAGCGAGAGCTGGCCGGTAGTGCGGCCTAGTCGACCGTCCAGCTCGAGCCCGAGCGGAGCAGCGCCGCCACGTCACCCAGCCCCCGTTTGACCTGGGCGTCGGTGATCTGCTCGGCCATCTGCGTGCCGTACTCCGGGCGCTCCACGGCGCGGAACACGCCGATGGGCGTCGGCTCGTAGGGGCCGCGAGCCAGTCGGGACAGCGCGAAGGCCAGGCCCGGGTCGCCGCGCTGCTCGTCGTGCACCAGGAGGTTCTCCCGGCCGACGTCGGCCACCGAGACGATCTCGAGCGAGCCGTCCGGGCGCTGGACGACGCCGCGCTCCTCCCCCTCGGGACCGAAGACGATCGGCTGGGCGTGCTGGAGCGGGATGAGCATGCTGGACCGGACGTCGCGGCTGGTGATCTTCTCGAAGGCACCGTCGTTGAAGACGTTGCAGTTCTGCAGCACCTCCACGAAGGCGGCGCCGTTGTGCTGGTGCGCCCGGCGGAAGGTCTCCTGCATGTGGGCCCGGTCCATGTCGTGCGTGCGGGCCACGAATGTGGCCTCCGCGCCCAGGGCCAACGACACCGGGTTGAACGGGGTGTCGACCGAGCCGAACGGCGTCGACTTGGTGACCTTGGCCACCTCGGAGGTCGGCGAGTACTGCCCCTTGGTCAAGCCGTAGATCTGGTTGTTGAACATCAGGATGTTCAGCCGCACGTTGCGGCGCAGCGCGTGGATCAGGTGGTTGCCCCCGATGGACAGCGCGTCGCCGTCGCCCGAGATCACCCAGACGTCGAGATCCGGCCGCGTCGTGGCCAGCCCGGTGGCGATGGCCGGCGCCCGCCCGTGGATGGAGTGCATCCCGTACGTGTTCATGTAGTACGGGAAGCGCGCCGCGCAGCCGATGCCCGAGAGGAACACGGTGTTCTCGCGGCGCACGCCCAGTTCGGGCATGAGCATCTGCACGGCGGCCAGAATGGAGTAGTCGCCGCAGCCCGGGCACCAGCGCACCTCCTGGTCGCTGGTCCAGTCCTTGCGGCTGGTGACGGGGACGGCGGTGGCCACGGCGCCGTCGCCGGCGTGGCCGTTCGATCCGTTGGAGCCGTTGGACTCGCTCATGACTTCCCTCCGAGCAGTGCGGTGATGGCCGCCTCGATCTCCCCGACCCGGAACGGCACGCCCTGCATCTTCGACATGGTCTGGGCGTCGACCAGGTACTCGGCCCGCAAGATGCGGCTGAGTTGGCCCAGGTTGATCTCGGGCACCAGGACCTGCGTGTAGCGGGCCAGGACCTCGCCCAGGTTGGGCGGCAGCGGGTTGAGATGGCGCAGGTGGACGTGGGCCGCCTTCATGCCCCGCGCCCGCACCCGCTTCACGCCGGCGAACACGGCGGCGTAGGTCGAGCCCCAGCTGACCAGCAGCAGCTGGGCGTCGCCGCCCTCGTCGTTCACCTCGACCGGCGGGATGTCGGCGGTGATCCGAGCCACCTTGTCGCGACGCAGGTGCACCATGCGCTCGTGGTTGACGCCCTCGTAGGACACGTTGCCGCTGCCGTCCTCCTTCTCCAGGCCGCCGATGCGGTGCTCCAGGCCGGGCAGCCCGGGGGGAGCCCAGGGGCGGGCCAGCGTCTCGGGGTCGCGGATGTAGGGCCAGAAGGTCTCGTTGCCATCGGCGTCGGTGTGGTTCGGCTCCGAGGCGAAGGCGGGGTCGATGGGAGCCAATGCGTCCAGGTCGGGCAGGCGCCACGGCTCGGCCCCGTTGGCCAGGTAGCCGTCCGACAGCAAAATGACGGGCGTCCGGTAGGTGATGGCCAGCCGCACCGCCTCGATGGCGGCGGAGAAGCAGTCGCTCGGCGTCTGCGGCGCGATGATGGGCAATGGCGCCTCGCCGTGGCGGCCGTACATGGCGTGCAGCAGGTCGGCCTGCTCGGTCTTCGTGGGCAGGCCGGTCGAGGGGCCGCCGCGCTGCACGTCGACGATGACGAGCGGCAGCTCGAGGTTGATGGCCAGCCCGACCGTCTCGGACTTGAGGTCGAGGCCGGGGCCGCTGGTGGTGGTGACGCCGAGCGCCCCGCCGAAGGAGGCGCCCAGGGCGGCACCGATCCCGGCGATCTCGTCCTCGGCCTGGAAGGTGCGGATGCCGAACTCCTTGCGCCGGCTCAGCTCGTGCAGGATGTCCGAGGCCGGCGTAATCGGGTAGCTACCCAGGAACAGCGGCACCCCGGCCAGCCGCGACGCCGTGATGAGGCCCCAAGCCAGCGCCTGGTTCCCCGTCACCTGGACGTACTCCCCCTTCTCGAAGGTGGCCGGCTTGACCTCGTAGTTGGACTCGAACAGCTCGGCCGTCTCGCCGAAGTCGTACCCGGCCCGGAAGGCCCGGGTGTTGGCGTCGACCACCTGCGGCTTGCCGGCGAAGCGTTCGGTGATCCACTCAATGGTGGCCTCGAGGGGGCGGGTGTACATCCAGCTGACCAGGCCCAGGGCGAAGAAGTTCTTGGAGCGCTCCGCGTCGCGGGGCTTGACGCCGGCTTCCTTGCACACCTCCTGGGTGATGGAGGTCATCGGGACCTCGTAGACCGTGTAGGCGGCGAGCGAGCCGTCGGTCAGCGGGTTGGCCTCGTAGCCCGCCTTGGCCAGGTCGCGCTCCTCGAAGGAGTCGCTGTTGACGATCAGCACGGTGCCCTGGGCCATGAGGTCGATGTTCGCCTTCAACGCGGCGGGATTCATGGCCACCAGCACGTTGGGCGAGTCGCCCGGGGTGAGGATGTCGTGGTCCGAGATGTGCACCTGGAACGCCGACACGCCGTTGACCGTGCCGGCCGGCGCCCGGATTTCGGCCGGGAAGTCCGGGAAGGTGGACAGGTCGTTGCCCAGCAGCGCGCTGGAGGTGGTGAAGCGGTCGCCGGTCAGCTGCATGCCGTCGCCGGAGTCCCCGGCGAAGCGCACAATGACCTGGTCGAGCTGCTCTGTCGTCACGTGATGCGTTCCCGATGCCACGGGCTGCCTCGTCTCATGTCATGGACGCCCGAGCGTTCACCCGCCCTGTGCGGCTATCCCGGCGCACCCCTCGCCGGGACGACGACCCGCGACGCTCTTCGTCCGAAGTATTTCGTTCTTGTTTCGAGTCTAATCCCGGCCGCCGATTGCCCCCCGGTTGCCCAGGTCAGGGGGCGTGGCCGCCGGGCCTGCCCGCCGGGCCGATGCCGGCGGGACCGGCGAGGTGAGCCCCGCCAGGGGCCGCCCCAAGGGGTCGGCGCAAGGGGCCGCCCCAAGGCGCCGGCAGCTACGCGATGGTCACCTACGCGATGGTCACCTGCGCCATGGTCACCTACGCGATCGTCACCGCCGGGTCGAGGTAGACGTCCTGGACCGAGTGGATCAGCGCCGCGCCCTCGGCCATGGGGCGCTGGAAGGCCTTGCGGCCCACAATGAGGCCCATGCCCCCGGCGCGCTTGTTGATCACCGCGGTCCGCACGGCCTGGGACAGGTCGCTGTCGCCCTTCGACTCGCCGCCCGAGTTGATGAGGCCGATGCGGCCGGCGTAGCAGTTGGCCACCTGCCAGCGGGTGAGGTCGATCGGGTTGTCGGTGGTGAGCTCGTCGTAGACGAGGGGGTCGGTGCGGCCGAAGCCGACGGCGGTGTAGCCGCCGTTGTTCTCCGGCTGCTTCTGCTTAATGATGTCGGCCTCAATCGTGACGCCCAGGTGGTTGGCCTGTCCGGTGAGGTCGGCCGAGACCTCGTAGTTGACGCCGTCCTTGGTGAAGGCCGGGTTGCGCAGGTAGCACCAGAGCACGGTGAACATGCCGAGCTGGTGGGCCTCGGCGAAGGACTCGGACACCTGCTGCAGCTCACGGTCCATGTCATCGGAGCCGAAGTAGATGGTGGCGCCCACCCCGACGGCGCCGAGGTCGAAGGCCTGGCTCACCGAGCCGAACATGATTTGGTCGTAGGTGTTGGGTACGTGCAGGAATGCGTTGTGGTTCAGCTTGCAGATGAAGGGGATGCGGTGCACGTACTTGCGCGAGGCCAGGCCCAGCGTGCCCAGCGTGGTGGCGACGGCGTTGCACTCGCCGGCGAGGGCCAGCTCGATGATGTTCAGCGGATCGAAGTAGGCGGGGTTCTTGGAGAAGCTGGCCGCCGCCGAGTGCTCGATGCCCTGGTCGACCGGGAGGATGGAGACGTAACCCGAGCCGCCGAGGCGCCCGTGGTTGAACAGGGTGCCGAGATTGCGCAGCACGGTCGGGCTGCGGTCCGAGTTGGTGAACACCCGATCGAGGTAATCGGAACCGGGGAGGGTCAGGTTCTCGGCGGGGAACGCCTTGGTCGTGTAGCTCAAGAGGTCGTCGGCGTCGGCGCCCAGGAGCGCATGGAGGTCGGTGCTCATGGCCGGCCAGCCTACCGGAGGCCGGAATGCGCCCTCTTTGGGGGGTGAGTGGCTCTCCCTGTGCTCCCTTTTTTGCGACGTGCGGGTGAAATTCATCCGGAGCCGACGTTTCTCGGCGCCGACGCGCCCATACGCTGACGTCTCACGCGCGCCGGGTTGGGGATCGGGCGGCGCCGAATGGTGAGGTGGAGCGGAGGCGACGCAGAGGCCAATGGACGGTCTGGGATCCCTCAGGAAGCTGCGCACGCACGTTGCCCCGTGGATGCTCGTGGTGGCGGCGGTCGTCGCCATCGGCGCGTTCGTCTACCTGACCGGTTTGCACAACTCGCCGGGCAGCGCGACGGGGGCGGGGTCAGGGTCACAGTCCAGGTCACGATCGGGCTCGCAGGCCTCGGGGGCGACGGCGACCGGCCCGAGCGGTCCGAGCTACGCGCTGCGCTCGTCGGCGCCTATCACGGGGGCCGACGACGTGGCGTCGAACGCGTCCGTCTCGCTCACGTTCACCAAGCCGGTGACGCTGCACAAGGTCACGCCCGTCCTGACGCCTCACGTAGCCGGCTCCTGGGTGCAGTCGAGCCCGACGACGCTCAGGTTTCATCCCGCCGCGCCCCTGGTTCCCGGCGTGCAGGAGAAGGTGAGTGTCCCCGGCGGAGCCTCGGGGCTGCTCGGGGCGAGCGGTGAGGAGCTGGCCCGGCCGACCACGATCAGCTTCGACATCGCCCCCGGCGACATGCTCCGGGTGCAGCAGTTGCTGGCGGGGCTGGACTACCTGCCCCTCAGCTTCACCCCGACGGGGCCGCCGCCGCCCGCATCCGACTTGGCCGTCGACCAGGAGGGGTCGTTCGCCTGGCGCTGGCCGGACCAGCCCTCGGAGCTGATGTCGCTGTGGATCCAGGGGCAGGAGAACGAAATCGTCAAGGCGGCCGTCGAGTCGTTCGAGAACCAGAACGGCATCGGGGTGGACGGCATCGCCGGCCCGACGGTGTGGACGTCGCTGATCAACGACACCATCAACCACAAGGTGAGCGCCACGCCGTACGTCTACGTGCTGGTCAACAAGGTGGAGCCCGAGAACCTGACGCTGTGGAACAACGGGGCGGCCGAGTACGTGGGCATGCCGGTCAACACCGGCGCGCCGGGCGCCGACACCACCGACGGCTCCTATGCCGTCTTCGAGCACGTGCGCTACTCCGACATGAAGGGCACCAACCCCGACGGCACCACGTACAACGACCCGAACGTCCCCTACGCCAGCTACTTCAACGGGGGCGACGCGCTGCACGGCTTCATCCGCGCCAGCTACGGCACGCCGCAGAGCAACGGCTGCGTCGAAATGACCTATGCCGACGCCTCCCTGGTGTGGCCACTGACGCCGATCGGGACCCTGGTGACGGTCGAGGGGCCGAACTACGGGTCGGCGCCGCCCTCGACGACGACCACGTCCACGTCCTCGACTACGACGACGACGACGACCACCCCGGCCCCGGCCACAGCGCCGGCCGCCGCCACGACGACCACGGTTCCCCCGACTCTCCCGGCGACCACCACCCCGGCGTCGACGGGCCTGACGGGGACGGGAGGGACGCCCTAACCGGCGGGCGCACTCTGGTTCAGGTGCGGGACGCTGTCGCGCTGGGCGCGTCAGATACGAGACGTCAAGTGTCTGATGTCAGGTGTCAGGTGTCAGAGACCAGATGCCAGATGCGACACCGTCCGGTCCTCTCGAAGCCCAGACGCTCCAGCCCCTCGAGCTCGGCGCCGGTCCCGTAGCCGACCAGGGGCAGTCCGGACCACAGCGCTGTCGCCTGTCGCAGGCACCCGACCAGGTCGGAGACCTGGCCCGACCGGGCGAAGGCGTTGGAGAGTCCGACGACGCCGGCGTGACAGTTGGCGACCAGGCCCGCCCGTATGCCGGCGTCCCCACTCGTGAACACAAAGGCGATCCGCTCGTCACGGAGCAGCGCGGGCGGGAAGACGCCGTCGCCCAACGACCAGTCTCGGGGGCGCTGTGCCCACGCCGTCTCCCAGGCCCGCAGCTCCGCCGCACTTCCCACACGTTGGGACGTCACGTGCTCCCCGCCGCCGTTCTCCCCCGCTTCCACTCCCGCTCCTGGTCCTCCCGCTTGCGTGTGCGCATCGGGCTGCCCGACGAACCACTCCGCGTCGATGAGCACGTCGAAGCCCATGGGGCGCAGGTCGAGCCGGTTGAAACTGTCCTTGACGGACCATGGGGAGAACCCGGAGCGGTGATGTTGCTCGATGCACTCCAGCTGCGCGTCGGTCCCGTCCTCGCGCAGAGTCACCAGGTTGGGGTACAGAGGCAGGGTCGATCCCGCGGCGAGCAGCCAGTAGTCGTCGAAGAATGTCGATGCCATCCCGTGGGCGGCGCACACCGTTCGACACCACTGGGCGTTGTTGGCCGCGGCCCGGCTGAGGCGCTCATCCATCGCAGCAGCCTCGCGCCGCTCCGTTCGACGAGATGCTGCAGGTCTCAGCGGCTCCGGCTGCGGTCCGGCACGGGCTGGGGAGCGCGGGTGCTCTTGGCCTGACCGGGGGCCTTGGGTCTGGGCCGCTTGCGCTCCGGTCCGAGGCCACGCAGCCGCTGCACCACGTCGTAGGCTTCGGGGTCGGCCCGCAGGACCCGATCGAAGAAGTCCCGAGCCCGCGGAATGTCACCGGCTCGCTCGTACAGGTCACCCAGCACGTACCACTGGCGGATGTGCCGGTCGGAGGGGTTGCGCAGGGCCTTCGACGCGCCGGCCGTGGCCAGCATGGCGATGGCACCGTTGAGGTCACCGGCATCGGCCAAAGAGGCCGCGGCCACGATCCTCCCCTCGGCCAGGACGTCGGGCTCCGGTGAGCTGTGCCGTAGCTCCGCCCACAGTTCGGCGACCTTCTTGGGCTTGTGCAGCGCGCGCTGGCAGTCCATGAGCACAGGCAGGTGCTCGGTGGAGTCGCTCAGTTGGCCGAAGGCCTGCAGGTGGCGCGCCGCCTCGCGCCAGCGGCCGGTGCGGTAGGCGGCCAGGCCGGCCAGCTCCCGCACGGCGGCGACCGCCGGCGCCTCCTCGGCGACGGGCTTGATGGCCCGCAGCGCGTCGGAGAACCGTCCCCGCTCGTAGGCCCCGTAGGCGGCCTCGGCCCGTTCCACCAGGCGTTCCCGGTGATGGGCGGTGGCGGTACTCGCCGCGTTGCGGATGTCCGTGCCCACCTCGGGCGGCAGGCTGACGCGGTTGGACAGCGCAGCCAGGGCGCCCGCCGTGCTCGCGGCACTGCTGTTCCGGGCTGGGCCCGACGCGGGCTTCTTTGCCGGGAGGGCTCTCTTCTTGGGCGGCCGGGGCGTTGACTCCTCCCACTCGTCGGGCGCGCCGTCGAGCCGCTCCCACTGGGGCTGGCGGCTGGGCTTCGGCGTATGGCGGCGCCGCTCCTGCTCGTCGGAGAAGAACGCCGAGCGCTGGCCCCCGTCGGGATCGCGATGCGCTACCTCGCGGGCGCCCCGCCGGGCCACGTTGCCCCATTTCTTGGCCTGCTTCGGCAGCGGCGTCTCGACCGGCCGCTCTTCGCGCGACCAGCGGTCGCTGTCCCGCCCGACGGGTTCGCGGTGCCTGGTGGCTCCAGTTCGCGGCGCTCGGATGACCGTTGCCTCCCCCGCGTGCCGGTGTTCCCGGCCGGGCTGGTCTGGCTGCGCTGGGGTCACTCGGCCTGGCCGCGCTGCTTCGGCGGCCGCCCGTGGTGCGGTCACTCGACGTGCCGGCAGGGCGAGCCGGTGCCCGGCCCGAACGATCACCGCGCTCAGTCCTGGTGGTGGGCCGGCTCGAGCGAGACGTCGGTCTTCCGGTGCCGCTCGTGGGACGGCCGCGCGAGGGGCTGCTTCTGCGGGTCCCAGCGCTCGACCTCGCTCCGGTGCCTGAGCCCGAGCCCTCCCGGCTCCCCGAGGACGGCCTCCCCGTCCGACCCGTCCCGCCGCTGCTGCGCGCCGGCGCCGCACCGTCGCGGCGGCGTGTTGTGCCGCCCGATGCACTCGAGGGCCGTCCTGTGCCCCCGCTCGCCGGTCGTGGGCGGGCCGACGACGGGCGCCCGCTGCCTCCTCGGGCTGGCGGCTTGCGGCCTCCCCCACTGGCGCCACGCTGGGTCCCTCCGCTGCGCCCCGCGCCACTTCCGCTCCCACTGCGAGCGCCCGGGCGCGCCCCCGGGGCGCGACGATTCGATCGGGAGGGTTCAGCGGGCATCGATCGAGTTTAGGCGGGCGGGTTGCCTGGAATGGCCCGGATGCCGTAGTTCGTCCACCACGACAAGACAGACGACGACCAGGCCCATGAGATCGATGGCGGTGCCGATCCCGAGTGCTTCAGCCGCTCGTCCCCGTTGGCCGGCTCGGGCCCGCGTCCAGCTGCCTCGGTCACGACATTGCCAGTTGGCGCGCCGATTCCCGGTCAACCCCCACGAGCGGACTATGGCACGGCAGCGGTCTGCCGCCCACTTTTCGCTGCCCAGAACGACAAAATCCCCTCAAGCCTTAGCTCGGAGGGGATTGAGTCGATTAGAAATCCCGGCGACGACCTACTCTCCCAGGGGGCCTCCCCCCAAGTACCATCGGCGCGGGCGGGCTTAACTGCCGTGTTCGGAATGGGAACGGGTGTTTCCCCGCCGCCATGGTCACCGGAAACTGTGCGCTCCGCGGGCGGCCGTTGCTTCTTGCGAAGTCGGCGCCACGCCTGGCTGCGTTGCCGCAGCCCCTGAGCGTCCCAAAGCGAGCACGAGCACGAGTAGGTCTCCAAGCCCTCGGCCGATTAGTACCGGTCGGCTGAATGCATTGCTGCACTTACACCTCCGGCCTATCAACGTGGTCGTCTAGCCACGGGCCTTACCAGGTTAACCCTGTGGGAGATTTCATCTCGAAACGGGCTTCGCACTTAGATGCTTTCAGCGCTTATCCCACCCGTAGGTCGCAAACCAGCCGTGCCCTTGGCAGGACAACTGGCACACGAGAGCTACGTCCGTCCCGGTCCTCTCGTACTAGGGACAGCCTTTCTCAAATCTCCTACGGCTGCATCGGATAGGGACCGAACTGTCTCACGCATGTTCATCCCGCATTACTGCGGGCACAGACTATACCTTCACCCTCTTTCGAGGGGCTGGCGTGTTATGGCTTCCGCAGGGGTCTGCGGATCGAAGTATCGATCAGAAGAAGCCATCTCTTCGCTGTTGCTGGCGAAGAAGTCGTTACAGGGGCACAACACGCCCTTGCTACGCAGATGTTGCTCGACATCTGCGGCGGAAATCCGCTTCGTTTTTGAATAGTTTAGGGTTGCAAACGCATCTACTTGTCGTGCTAGATGCAGGAAAAACTCTGGATCCCTCACTCGACCGACTTGAGGGAGAAGCTCAAGCGCTCGCCGCACATGTTCTTGCTTGAAGATCACGTACGGCTCTACTGCTCGAAGTAGCCGGACAACCGGCTCCCGGCTCGTGATCACCAGATCGCTCATGCCGGTTCCCGGATCTCGTATGTAGCCACCGCCGCCAATGAGTGCTTGGATGCGCTCCAGGCCCTGTCTGGCTGAGGTGGACTGCGAGAACGAGACGCTGGCTCGGATGTAGAACCCGAACCGATACTCCTTCTGCTTGACGAGTTGGAAGTGGATACTTCCGTCTCCGTCCAGAAATCCTGCAACGTAGGACGACGTAGAAACGTTCATTGTGTTGGCCTTCCCTCGGTATTGCCCTGAACTAGAACGTTCGGTTGTTCGTTCAGGGTTTCACCGATATGAGCCAGTGAGCACCCAGGAATTACTTCCTGGGGACGCAGTGTTTTCTACGTTCTAAACCCAGCTCGCGTACCGCTTTAATGGGCGAACAGCCCAACCCTTGGGACCGGCTTCAGCCCCAGGATGCGACGAGCCGACATCGAGGTGCCAAACCTTCCCGTCGATATGGACTCTTGGGGAAGATGAGCCTGTTATCCCCGGGGTACCTTTTATCCGTTGAGCAACGGCGCTTCCATAAGCAACCGCTGGATCACTATGCCCTGCTTTCGCACCTGCTCGACTTGTAGGTCTCGCAGTCAAGCTCCCTTTTGCCATTGCACTCGACAGCTGATTGCCAACCAGCCTGAGGGAACCTTTGGGCGCCTCCGTTACATTTTAGGCAATCTGTTAGCCCAACAACCTAGGTAGGTTGCCAGCCCGAGGTCATTTCTGCCTCGGTCTGCATGTCGCCATGCAGTTCAGACCATACAATCACCCGTCGCCGAAGCGACGGGGCTCCCGTTGTGGTCGTTGGGGTAGGCGGTTTCGAAACCGCCCAACCTGCTGATTTTCCGCACTGGTCAGATTGTCACTGCCTGTGTCACGCACTCCACATGAAGGATGCGACATAGACGAGTACTGCCAGATACTCGGGTGTTCCAGCATACGCCGAGAGTTTTATTTCACATGGTTTCCCATGATTCGCCCCATTTTGTTAAGGCGACCGCCCCAGTCAAACTACCCACCTGACGCTGTTCCTGATCCGGATTACGGACCGAGGTTAGAGTCCCGGCACTAAAAGGGTGGTATTTCAAGGTTGACTCCACACTGGCTAGCGCCAATGCTTCAAAGTCTCCCACCTATCCTACACAAATAGTACCAAAACTCAACATCAAGCTGTAGTAAAGGTCCACGGGGTCTTTCCGTCCTGATGCAGCTAACGAGCATCTTTACTCGTACTTCAATTTCGCCGGGTCTGTGGTTGAGACAGTAGGAAAGTCGTTACGCCATTCGTGCAGGTCGGAACTTACCCGACAAGGAATTTCGCTTGAACCTGTTACAACCAAATGATCTGAAACTCTTCGATCATTTAGCGGACCGGTCATTTCTGCCGGCCTCCCTACGTCGCCGTGAGGGTCCGGACCATATCTTCAGCTCACCTTGGGATTTGGTGAGTTGGTCGGCGTATGGTCTCTGAGGATTCTCAAACCGGAGGTCTGAGTCTTTCCTGCTGCATTGTCCGCACCTCTCACGTTGTTACTGACTCGAATTACCGAGTCGAGTAGTGGAGGATGCACCGGATTTTCCAGCATATAGCCGACTGCGCACCGCACCGTTACCGATACGGGGGGCAGCTACCCCTCAGATTCGAGGGGAATCCCTACCTTAGGCACATTTGTTACTACTCAAATCCTGACGTCAACAGCTTCGTCATTTCGCTTTGAGCGGCTAGGTCATTTCTGCCTGGCTCCTCATGTCGCCATGAGGGTCGGACTGTATCTTCGTCACTCGTCAGCTTTCGTCGACAAGTGAGCCCCGCGTGCAGTCTCTGAGGATCCTGCAAATATCTGCAGTTTCCTGCTGATTGTCCGCACCGGACGGATTTTCACTATCCACGCGTCACCCGAACAACGGTGTGACATGAATGAGTACCGCCGGATACTCGGATGTTCCAGCATATAGCGGGGTTTTGCAACAGCCAGGTATTAACTAACCGTTATAGTTACGGCCGCCGTTTACCGGGGCTTAGGTTCAGAGCTTCGTCCGAAGACTAACCCTTCCCCGTAACCTTCCGGCACCGGGCAGGCGTCAGAGCGTATACATCGTCTTACGACTTCGCACGCTCCTGTGTTTTTAGTAAACAGTCGCTTTCCCCAATTCTCTGCGGCCCCCTCGGGCATCGGGACGCTAGGTCCGTCACCCTATCGGGGCCCTCCTTCTCCCGAAGTTACGGAGGAATTTTGCCGAGTTCCTTAACCACAGTTCTCCCGATCGCCTTGGTATTCTCTACCCGCCCACCTGTGTTGGTTTGGGGTACGGGTACCGTGCCAGCTCGCTAGAAGTTTTTCTAGGCAGCATAGAATCAGTGACTTCGCCTGGAATGGCTCGGCATCGCGTCTCAGGATTAATGGGATCCGGATTTACCTAGATCCCTCCCTACACGCTTACCCCAGGACAACCAACGCCTGGGCTCACCTATCTTCCTGCGTCGCTCCTTTGCTGTCCGCCCCAGAGTTTGTCGGCTCGACCCGAAGGTCATCCCCTTAGTACCCCTGGCTTGGAATGGGCGCGGACACGGTAGTACTGGAATATCAACCAGTTGTGCATCGACTACGCCTCTCGGCCTCGCCTTAGCTCCCGACTTACCCTGGGAGGATTAGCCTTCCCCAGGAACCCTTGGGCTTACGGCGGAGGAGTTTCTCACTCCTCTCTCGCTACTCATACCAGCATTCGCACTCGACCACGCTCCACGACGGTTCACACCACCGCTTCTCTGCGAGATCGACGCTCCCCTACCACTCCTGTCATAAAGACAGGAATCCGCGGCTTCGGCTCTTGACTTGAGCCCCGTTACATTATCCGCGCAGGACCACTCGACCAGTGAGCTATTACGCACTCTTTTAAGGATGGCTGCTTCTGAGCCAACCTCCTGGCTGTCTTTGCGTTCCCACATCGTTTTCCACTTAGTCAAGAATTTGGGGCCTTAGCCGGCGGTCTGGGCTGTTTCCCTTTCGACCAACGAAGCTCATCCCTCGTGGTCTCACTGCCGGGTTCTAGAGCATCGGCATTCGGAGTTTAGTTGGGGTCAGTAAGCTTGTAGGCCCCCTAGCCCATCCAGTGCTCTACCTCCGATGCTGAACACCCGACGCTGCACCTAAATGCATTTCGGGGAGAACCAGCTATCACCGAGTTTGATTGGCCTTTCACCCCTTGCCACAGGTCATCCCCCCAGTTTTCAACCTAGGTGGGTTCGGCCCTCCACGAAGTCTTACCTTCGCTTCAGCCTGCCCATGGCAAGCTCACTCGGCTTCGGGTCTACAGCATGCGACTCGACGCCCTATTCAGACTCGCTTTCGCTTCGGCTACCCATCACTGGTTAACCTCGCCACACACCGTAACTCGCTGGCTCATTCTTCAAAAGGCACGCCATCACGGCTGACATCCACCATGTGTCACCGATCTCACCCGAAGGGATCACGGCAACGGTGGAGCAACGACGCTTTGACTGTTTGTAAGCCAACGGTTTCAGGTACTATTTCACTCCCCTCCCGGGGTACTTTTCACCTTTCCCTCACGGTACTAGTTCACTATCGGTCGCCTAAGAGTACTTAGCCTTACGAGATGGTCCTCGCAGATTCACGCCGGCTTTCCCGGATCCGGCGCTACTCGGGTGCTCAAGCGGAGTCCAATGTTTTTCGTGTACGGGACCATTACCCTCTTTGGTTCAGCTTTCCTGACTGATTCCACTAAGCATTGGATTTGTAACTCCGTGACGGGTCTGGTGTCCCGTCTCTCAAGTCCCACAACCCCATACCGGCAACGCCACCAGGCTTTAACACCGGCACGGTTTAGGCTCTTCCCTTTTCGCTCGCCGCTACTCAGGGAGTCACTGTTGTTTTCCTTTCCTCGGGTTACTTAGATGTTTCAATTCACCCGGTTCCCTCGCCCCGCCCTATACATTCAGGCGGGTGTAACACCTCATGACAGGTGTTGGGTTGCCCCATTCGGACATCCACGGATCGACGCTTGGTAGACAGCTTCCCGTGGCTTTTCGCAGTCGCCCACGTCCTTCTTCGGCTTTAGGCGCCAAGGCATCCGCCGTTGGCTCTTTGTAGCTTGGAGAACAAAGATGCTCGTGCTCGCTTTGGAATTCTCAAGGGTCTGCACAGCACGCACGCAAGATCGGGCATCTCAACCGGATCCCCCGAATAAGCCAAAGGGGACCAAGCGAGAACAGCAGCCTGACCAAGGCGCGCACGGGGCGAGTGGTCGACCGCCGGCACGCACGCTGCATACTGCCGCTCGAGGAGCTCGTTCCGGAGAACGGCTCGACTCGGGCGGCCCGACAGGCAGGCACGACACCGGAGGGACATCACCAGGGACGTAACCCCAACGGGTCACTCCCTCAAAACGGAATAGAAGAGCCCGACAGCACTCGAAGGGACCGGTCCGTGAAGGGCGGGCTCCGTCCGCCCCACCGAAGTGAGGCAATCAGAGGCGGCCAACCATCCGCCGGTATACGAGAGCAGCCGAATAGCCAGTGTTCAACTGGGTAGTGATCGGCATTACCTTTCAAAAAAATTTCGAAAGGAACCGATAGCACTCCTTAGAAAGGAGGTGATCCAGCCGCACCTTCCGGTACGGCTACCTTGTTACGACTTCACCCCAATCACCGATCCCACCTTCGACGGCTCCCTCCTAAAAGGTTGGGCCACCGGCTTCGGGTGTTACCGACTTTCGTGGTGTGACGGGCGGTGTGTACAAGGCCCGGGAACGTATTCACCCCGGCGTTGCTGATCCGGGATTACTAGCGACTCCGACTTCATGGAGTCGAGTTGCAGACTCCAATCCGAACTGAGACTGGCTTTGGGGATTGGCTCCTCCTCGCGGATTAGCAGCCCGTTGTACCAGCCATTGTAGCATGTGTGCAGCCCTGGGCGTAAGGGGCATGATGACTTGACGTCGTCCCCACCTTCCTCCGAGTTGACCCCGGCAGTCTCCTACGAGTCCCCGGCATTACCCGCTGGCAACATAGGACAAGGGTTGCGCTCGTTGCGGGACTTAACCCAACATCTCACGACACGAGCTGACGACAGCCATGCACCACCTGTGTAAGGCCCCGAAGGACACCGTATCTCTACGGCTTTTCCCTACATGTCAAACCCAGGTAAGGTTCTTCGCGTTGCCTCGAATTAAGCCACATGCTCCGCCGCTTGTGCGGGCCCCCGTCAATTCCTTTGAGTTTTAGCCTTGCGGCCGTACTCCCCAGGCGGGGCACTTAATGCGTTAGCTGCGGCACGGAAACCGTTGAATAGTCCCCACACCTAGTGCCCAACGTTTACGGCGTGGACTACCAGGGTATCTAATCCTGTTCGCTCCCCACGCTTTCGCTCCTCAGCGTCAATGTCGGCCCAGACCACCGCCTTCGCTGCTGGTGTTCCTCCTGATATCTGCGCATTTCACCGCTACACCAGGAATTCCGTGGTCCCCTACCGAATTCTAGTCATGACAGTATCGAGTGGCGGCTCCAGGTTGAGCCTGGAGGTTTCACACCCGACTTATCAAACCGCCTACGAGCTCTTTACGCCCAATAAATCCGGATAACGCTTGCACCCTACGTATCACCGCGGCTGCTGGCACGTAGTTGGCCGGTGCTTCTTCTGCAGGTACCGTCACTATCGTCCCTGCTGAAAGGAGTTTACAACTCAGAAAGCCTTCGTCCTCCACGCGGCGTTGCTGCGTCAGGCTTTCGCCCATTGCGCAAGATTCCCCACTGCTGCCTCCCGTAGGAGTCTGGGCCGTGTCTCAGTCCCAGTGTGGCTGATCGTCCTCTCAGACCAGCTACCCGTCGATGCCTTGGTGGGCCGTTACCCCACCAACTAGCTGATAGGCCACGAGCCCCTCCCGAAGCGGAATCCATTTCCTTATCAGATCATGCGGTCCGATAGGGATATCCGGTATTAGCACCGGTTTCCCGGTGTTGTCCCAGTCTTCGGGGCAGGTTGCTCATGTGTTACTCACCCGTTCGCCACTCACTCTTCATCAGTATTGCTACCGAATGGAGCGCGTTCGACTTGCATGTGTTAGGCACGCCGCCAGCGTTCATCCTGAGCCAGGATCAAACTCTCCATCGAGACTTACGTTCAGCCCGGCCCCATAAAGGGACAGGACCTCCCGAAAATCAGAGAGTCACCAATGTTTGACTCGAACTATTGGTAACCACAGGCCCTCGTTCCCGAGGGATCGGAGGCCTGCGTAATGCTTAATTGACGTACAACCCATCCGTTTGAGTCCGGATGAATTGCCCGCACTGGCTTTTGGCTCTCACTATTCCGTTTTCAAGGAGCGACCGGGCACACACCTGCCTAAGGCCGGTGTTGGTGCCGGGTGTCCCGAAGGACTGTTCCGGACGAATTCCTTCGCCGGAGAGTCTCCTTCAGACGCCGGTGGGCCAGGGGAGGCCGTTCCGACGGGACGCTTACGTTATCAGACGCGGCTCGCGAACGTCAACGCGCTCGAACAGGCCCGATTCAGCCGGATTGCGGCCCCGGGCCAACCCCTGAGCCCCCAGGGTAGCGGGAGCCCCGGCGGCCCCCGCGGATGGTTCAGGGGCCACTCCGGGGCTCGCCGGCCCGAAGGAGATCCCCGCCATGGTTGGGCAGGGGTCATCGACCACCCGCATGTCACCGACACACCGTCCGGTGGCATGCGGCGGGCCACCCGGCCCTCCGCATGCCACCCGGTGCCGGAAGCTCAACCGGCTCTCCGCCCGACCCTTCGCCATGGGGGCCGCCTAAAGGCTTGCGAGCCTGCTGACCTCCTCGATCTACCGCGCACACAAACTCACGACGTGCGTGCCCAAATAGTGCTCTGACGCTGTTGCAACGCTGTGACATGACAGTGACAACGCAGCGGTCGACAGCCGGGCAGGGGTTCGGCTTCGCCACTGGGATTGCCAAGATGGGACGTCGTGGCAAAGCTGGCCGAAACCGGATGCGGAGCAGCCGGGGGCAGCAGCGGCAGCCGACGGGCGAGTCGCCTTCAGTCCGGCCGCACCGCCGGCCGGCCGACGGCCAGCTGGGGTTTGGGCTGTCCGCAGACTCCGCCCATGGCCGCCGGCCGGAGGAGGCGGGTCTCGCCGGCACCGCCCCGACCGCGTCAGCGACCGACGGCGCGCTCCAGTTGCGCCTTGCTCATCTTGGAGCGCCCCTCGATGCCCTTCCGGCGGGCCTCCTGGTAGAGCTGCTCCTTGGTACGGCCCCCGGCACCGCGGTGGGAACGGAGACCCCCGCGTCGACCAGACGAAATGTCCCGCGTCGACGTCGGGCTGGCCTGCCGGCTCTCGCCGGCACGCGCCCGCTCCTTGTTCACCGTCCGGGCGGCGATCTCCTCAGCCTCGCTGACCGAGTCACCACGCTCCGTCAGTCCCTCCTTGATGTGCTCGTACTGTCGTTCCCGCTTGGCACTCCATGACGCTTGCGGCATGTCGACCAGCTCCTCCCGCTTCAGGCTTGCTTCAGGCTTGCTTCAGGCTTCCTTGCCGTCCACCAATGGGCATACCCGTCGGGCCCACAGGAAAACTTCCGTCGCACGCCGCACGGCCGTTCCGGTTCAGATCGGCGTTCTCGGGTATGGCGGAATTCTGCGATCGAAAGGACACGCAATGTCACTGACCAAGAAGACCAAGAACGCGGGAGACAAGGCCAAGGGTGCTGCCAAGGAGGTCGTCGGCCGCGTCAAGGACGACGCGCACCTCGAGGGTGAGGGCAAGGCCGAGAGCGCCGTGGCCGATCTGAAGCAAGCCGGTGAGAAGGTGAAGGACGCCTTCCGGAAGTAGCCCGAATCAGTCGGCAATGGCGGCGGGTCGCCCCCCTTCCTAGTCGGCGGCCCGCCGCCGGCCGACCCGCCGCCCGCCGCCCGCTACCTGCGACATGCGTGCCGACGGCAGAACCGGGTATGCACGGAGGCATGACCACATCGAGACGAACGGCGGCACTGTTGGCACCGTTCTTCATTCAGAGCGGTTGGGACGCGCTGCGACGGCCGGAGAGCAAGGTGAAGGCCGCGGACGCCGTAATCGGGCCGTTGTCGTCGAAGTTCGATTTCGTCCCCAACGACCCGGCAATGGCGGTCCGCATCAACGGCGCCGTCCAGTGTGCCGCCGGTGCTCTTCTCGCTGCCGGCAAACTGCCACGCGTGGCCGCGCTGATCCTCGCCGGATCGCTGGTACCGACGACGTATGCCGACCACCGCTTCTGGGCGGAGGTCGATGACGAGGAGCGCGTTCGCCAGTTGAGCCAATTCCTCAAGAACACCGCCCTCTTCGGTGGCCTCGTGTTGGCCGGCACCTCCCGCTCGAGCGGGAGCGGAGGCCGGCGCCTTCCCGCGCTCTTGACGAGGCGGCGTCACACAGCGCGTCACTGAGCCCATTCACGCGGGTTCCCTTGCCCAGTTGGTCGCATCACGCCCCGCATGTTGCGTCTTCGGCCCGGCCCCGTTTCCTCGTCGTGCGAAGGGGTAGTTCTTGACGTGCGGAGTGGGAATGCGCACACAGGAAGGCGACCATGTCAACGAGCACGCTCGTCCGAGATGAACGAGACGACCCAGTCGTCACCACCGACAAGACCAGCGCCCGGTCGCACGCGCGGGTTCGGCTGGGACGGGCCGGCGTGGCCCTGGCCGGCCTCGTCGCGGTGCTGGCCGCCGCGTGGGGAGGCGTCGTGCCCTACGTTGGCCCGCTGTTCGGCTACAGCGCCGACGGATCGAACGCCTGGCACTGGAGCCTGCCCCACGCCGTCCTCGCATTGGTACCCGGTGTGGTCGGGGTGCTGCTGGGCCTCCTGATCGTGGCCGAATCGCGCGGCATCGGGGTCGGCAAGGGACGAGTGAGCCTGGCCACCGCCGGCACCTTGTTGATGGTGTGCGGCGCGTGGTTCGCCATCGGCCCGCTCGCCTGGCCGGTGGTCTTCAGCTCGAGTAGCGGCTACTTCGTGGCCAGCTCGCATCTCGGTCTCCTGGAGGACGAGGTTGGCTACAGCATCGGCACCGGGATGATTCTCGTCATCTGCGGTGCCTTCGTCGACGGCTGGGCATCTCGCCACCGGCCCGCTGCTGACGCGTGTTACGGATCGAGCGACACCGTGGAGTCCGGGATCTGAACGATGACGGCCTTGAATTTGCGCGGCAACGCCATCGACCTCCTGGAGGACGAAGACCTCGAGTTGCGGCGGCTCTTCACCCGACTGCACGCGGCACGCGGAGGTTCGGTCGCTGAGCGGGCCGAGTATGACGATCTGGTCGTCCGCACCCTTGGCCACGTGTCGGCACGGGAGGCGGCCGTGACGGAAGTGACGCGAGCGGTCTCCGCCGAGCAAGGCCTACGGCGGGTCACGTCCAGGTACCAGCGCACGCGGAACAAGCGCCGCGGGCTGATCGACCGGCTCGAAAGGATGTCGCGGGGAGCTGCCGGCGCTCGGGGGGCCGGGCGCAACCAGGGAGAGGACTTCGACGACGAGCTCCACCGCCTGGTGCAGCTCGTCGGCACCGAAATCGAGTGGGATCTCGACGAGGCGCTGCCCGCCATCAGGGCCGTCCTGGCGGGAGCGGCCCGGGGGAACGAGCCCTAGAGCTCCAGTGCAGCCGCCCCCGTATCCGGGCGGCGCCGCAGCGCGTTCTCACGGGGCACGCTGCCTCAGCTCACGTGGGGGTCGCCGGGCACCCAGAAGCGCCACCGCTTGTCGGTCGCCACCTTGATGCCGATCCGGGTCCCCCGGCCCGGACGTCGCGGTGGCGGTGTCCCGTCGTCCAGCAGCCGCACCACGCCGGCGGCCACGCCGTAGCTGTCCCGCCGCCGCCGCCGCCGCCGCCGCCGACGACGACGGCTCGAGCCCGACCAGCCAGCAGGTCCACGCCGTTGTCCGAGCCGGTGATGCCCAGGGCCTGGCACAGCTTGGCCGGGCCGTTGCACAGGTCGCGGTCCGTACGGGCGGCTGGCCGCGCCGCCCGCATCGCCTCCAGGCCGGCCAGCGGCGCCAGGGCACGGATCAGCACCGCCGCCGCCTCGCCGTCGGGACCGCACACCACGTTGGCGCACCAGTGCATGCCGTACGTGAAGTAGACGTAGAGGAGTCCGGGCGGCCCGAACATGACCGCGGTGCGCGGCGTCAGGCCGCGGTAGGCGTGGGAGGCGGCGTCCCTCGAGCCGTGGTAGGCCTCGACCTCGACGATCCTCCCGGCGCGCTCCCCCCGCACCAACACCTTGTTGAGCAGCCAAGGGGCGACAACCTGGGGTCGGGCGGCCAGCTCCGCGCGCTGCACCCGCTCACCCTGGCCCACCGCGGCGGCCGGCGCCACACCTGGGCGACCACCGGGTTCGGCGAGACCACCTACGCCCGGGTGGTCACGTCAGCAACGTGGAGAAATTCCCGCGCCGCCGACGCTCGTCCTCGCTGTCGTCGGTCCCGTCCGGCCGCGGAGCGAACGCCGCCTGGGCTCGCCTGACCGCCTGCTCTCCCAACACGTCGGACCAGGATGGAGCCTGGTGGACGACGGGCGTCGCCAAGGGGGTGGTAGAGGGCCGGTGATGGCGCGCCGGACCGGCCGGGCCCCGCGCCATCCGGTTGAGCAGCGCAAGCTCGTCCACCATGGCCCGGGCCAACGCGGGCAGGTCGGGTACGGCACCCGACCCGGCGTTGATGCCGACATAGAGCGAATCACGGTAGGTCTGCACGGTCACGTTCAGCGCCACTCCGTCGACGACCGGACCCAGCGGGTACACGGCCTCCATCTGCATGCCGGCGAAGTACAGTGCGAAGTCCGGGCCTGGCACGTTCGAAATCATCAGGTTGCCTGCCCGCAGGCGGCGCACCACGCCGGCCCGCACTCCGAGCTGGACGACCGGGCGCGCCAGCGCGGGCGGCATGGCCTCGGTGAGAAGCGACGCCATCGGGCCATAGCCCACGGCGCGCTCTTGGCGCTTGCACGACCAGCTGTTCGCCTTCACCGTGCGCAGCCGCTCGAGTGGCGTCTGGCGGTCGTTCGACAGCGGCACGAACATGGCGGAGAGCCGGTTGCCGCCCTCGTCCTGCGTGCCGTTCTCGCGTACCGACACGGGGACGATGGCCACTAGCGGGCTGTCGACGTCGTGGTCGTGCTTCTTCAGGTGCGTCCGCAGCGCACCAGAGCACACTCCCAACACGACGTCGTTCACCGTGGCGCCGAAGCGCTCCTTGAGCGCCCGCACCTCGCGCATGTCCAACTCGGCAAAGGTGATGTCACGCCGCGGTCCCGGCGGGGCTTCGAACAGGCGGGGCGCGCCGAGCGGAATCGTCACCGGTCCGTTGGCGTCGCTCGTGGCGCAGCGCGCCATGCGCACCGCCGTGCGGCCGATCTCGCGCAGCGCTCGCCAGGTGCGGAGGGGGCGGGTGAACACGTTGGGCAGAGCGTCCGCCACCAGACGGGCCTGCGACGGCAACTGGGCCGGGATCCACGGCCGGCAGTCCTCGGCCACGGAGCGGCCCTCGGGGGTCAGATCGAGCAGCTGCGCCATGAGCGCCGCGCCCGCCACGCCGTCGACCACCGAGTGGTGCACCTTGGCGATGAGGCCCACGCGGCCGTCGGCCAGTCCCTCTATGACGTGCATCTCCCACGGCGGCTGGTCCGCCACCAGCGAGCGGCTCATCACCTTGGCCACCATGTCGGTCAACTGCGCCGGGCCACCGGGTGCCGGCAGGGCGACGCGGAAGAGGTGGTTGCTCAGGTCGAAGTCGGGGTCGTCAACCCAGCGCGGGTGGTCGAGGCCCAGCGGGACGGTCATCAGCCGGCGCCGGAAGGGCGCCAGGCCGGGCAGCCGCTCGTTCAGCACGTCGCGCACGCGCTCGAAGGAGTATCCCTCCTCCGCCGTCGAAGGGTCGAAGACGCAGGCGTAGGCGACCTCCATCGGCGTGTCCGGCGTATCCGAGTAGATGAACATCGGGTCGATGCCAGTCATTCGCTGCATATGGTCTGTGCTCCACGTTAGGGGTGCGGTCTGCGGGCAAATCAGCCGAGCTCCCGAGACACCATGCCTCCCCCCTCCGTGGGCACCCCCGGGGGCTGCACTGCTTCAGTCGTCGAACGGGACTCGTCGTCGCTGCGTTTCGACTACCAAATTGCACCCTGGAGGCAGCCACCGCAACCGATCTCGGAGATCTTTACGTTCCGTTCACTTGCGTGTTACCCCCCGAGGGGTACTCCGCGCGATTGCCACCCCCACTCCCTGGCCGTCACATCGCAGGTGGCACCACTCGCGGGGCACCGACGGTGAGGGCCATACGGCCCGCTGAGGCAACGGAGTCACAACGTGAAAATTGTTCGGTACTTCGAGAAGATTCGAGAAGAATCAGCGCTTCCAGTCGCGAAGAATGAGCGCTGCCCGCCGTGGGATGGCCAATCAGTGTCACCTATTGCCGGCCCGCACCGCCCTCGCGAAAGCCCGGCGCGAGCGCCACGGGCTGAGGCGACGCGGGCGCTCAGGAACCCCCGGACCCGCCTTGGGGCCGCCACTGGGCCAGCCGGGTGCGATCGACCTCGCGCTTGCGGGCGAAGCGCTCCTGCTGCTCGGCCACGGGACCCGGGCCGGCCCCTCCCGGGGTTCGCCGACGGGTCACCGCCACGCCGGGCTCGAGCAGATCCGTGGCGGCCTCGCCCAAATCGGGATGCGCCGCCACGAGCTCGACCAGGGGCACGTGGCGCTCGAGCGACTCACGCACCAGGCCACCGATCAACGCGTGGGCCTGGCGGAAGGGCATGCCCTGCTCGACCAGCATCTCGGCCAGGTCGATGGCGGAGGCGGCCGGTCCGTCCGCCGCCATCTGCATGCGCTCCTCGTTCCACGTCACCGTGTCGTAGACCCCGCGCAGCGCCACCAGCGCGTTGAGCACTTGCGCCACGGCGTCGAAGAGCGGCTCCTTGTCCTCCTGCAGGTCGCGGTTGTAGGCCAAGGGCAGGCCCTTGAGCGTGATCAGCACCGCGTTGAGGTGGCCGATGAGCCGGCCGGTCTTACCCCGGGCGAGCTCGGCCACGTCGGGGTTCTTCTTCTGCGGCAACATCGAGCTGCCGGTGGCGTAGGCGTCGTCAAGTGTGCAGAAGCCGAACTCCTCGGTCGACCACAGCACAATCTCCTCCCCCATGCGCGAGAGGTGGACTCCCAGCAGCGCCAGGTCGAAGAGCGACTCCGCCACGAAGTCGCGGTCGGACACGGCGTCGAGGGAGTTCTCGAAGCGGCCGTGGAAGCCGAGCTCGGCCGCCACGTAGTCGGGGTCGAGGGGCAGGGACGAGCCGGCCAGGGCGCCGGCGCCGAGCGGCGAAATGTTGAGGCGGTCGACCGTGGTCAACAACCGGTCGATGTCGCGGGCGAGCGCCCAGCCGTGGGCCAGCAGGTGGTGCGCCAGCAGCACGGGCTGGGCCCGCTGCAGGTGCGTGTAGCCGGGCAGGTAGACGTCGGCCGCATCGCGCGCCCGCTGGGCCAGCGTCTCCTGCAGGGCCAGGATCTCCTCGGCCACGGTGACGAGCGAACGGCGGCACCACAGGCGCAGGTCGGTGGCCACCTGGTCGTTGCGGCTACGCCCGGTGTGCAGCTTGGCGCCGGCGTCGCCAGCCAGCTCGGTGACCCGCCGCTCGACCGCGGTGTGAATGTCCTCGTCCCCCGGGGCGAAGGCAAAGACGCCGGTGACGAATTCTTCTTCGACCATGTCGAGCGCATCGATGAGCGCGCTCACCTCGCTGTCGCTCAGAATGCCCGCCTTGCCCAGTCCCTTGACGTGCGCCCGTGACCCGGCGAGGTCGTCGGTCGCCAGCGCGCGGTCGAACGGCAGGCTGACCGTGAAGGCCGCCACGGCATCGGCCATGCCCGCCGAGATGCGACCCTCCCAGAGCGTCACGACCCGCCGCCTTCGTCCGCGCCGCTGCCGGCCGTGCTTTCCGCGCCGCTGCCGGCGCCGCTGATGGCGTCGACCGACCCCGGCCCCTGCCGCGCCGACCACGTGGCCACGCCCAGGCCCCACAGCCGCACGAAGCCCTCGGCGTCCTGGTGCCGGAAGGTGTCGGTGGCGTCGTAGGTGGCCAGGCCATGGTCGTACAGCGCGACCGGGCTGCGCCGGCCGACCACGGTGCACGTGCCCGGCGCGGCGAAGCGCAGCCGGACCTCGCCCGTGACGTGGCGCTGGCTCTCCGTGATGAAGGCCTGCAGCGCCGCCTTGAGCGGCGAGAACCACAGGCCGTCGTAGACCAGCTCGGACCAGCGCGGCTCGAGGCGCGCCTTCTCGTGGTGCAGGTCGCGCTCGAGCGTGAGGTCTTCGAGGTCGGAGTGGGCCACGATCAGTGCCAGGGCGGCCGGGCACTCGTACACCTCGCGGCTCTTGATACCCACCCGCCGGTTCTCCACCATGTCGAGCCTGCCGAAGCCACGGCTGCCGGCGACGGCGCCCAACCGGGTGATGAGCTCGTAGGGGCTCAGGCTGGTCCCGTCGAGCGTGGCCGGCACCCCGGACTCGAAGCCCACGATGACCTCCACCGGCTCGGTCTCGGTGACCCGGGTGAGCGTGTACACGTCGTCGGGTGCGGGCGCCCACGGGTCCTCGATCGCCCCGCACTCGATCGCCTTGCCCCACAGGTTGTCGTCGATGGAATAGACCTTGTCCTTGGTGGCCGTGATGGGGATCTCCCATTTCTCGGCCAGCTCGACACAGTCCTCACGCGTGAGCCCCCGCACGCGGGCCGGCGCGTAGATCCCGAGGTCGGGCGCCAGCGCGCGCACGCCTACCTCGAAGCGCACCTGGTCGTTCCCCTTGCCGGTGCAGCCGTGGGCCACGGCGGTGGCCCCGTGCCGCCGCGCCTCGGCCACCAGGTGGCGCACGATCACCGGCCGCGACAGCGCGGACACGAGGGGGTACTTGCCCTCGTAGCGGGCGTTCGCCTGCAGCGCGGGGAGGCAGTAGAACTCCGCCATTTCGTCGCGGGCGTCGATCACGACCGCTTCGACCGCGCCGGCGGCCAGGGCCCGGGCCCGGATGGCCTCCCAGTCCTCGCCGCCCTTCTCGGCCGCCTGGCCGACGTTGACGGCCACGGCGACCACCTCGACGCCCTCGTTCTCGATCAGCCAGCGCACGGCCACCGACGTGTCGAGACCACCGCTGTAGGCCAGCACCACCCGATCAGGCATGTTCAGTCCTCGTCCTTCCATTCAAGGCAATCCTGTCCACCACGGCAATGCCCACGACGTCGCGCAATTGCCGGGCCATGTCCGCCCCGCCGACGTCCTCGGCCGCCACGACCAGGACGGTGTCGTCGCCCGCCACCGTGCCGACCACGCCCTCGAGACCGCTGCGGTCGAGGGCGGAGCCGACCACGTGGGCCGACCCCGGCGGCGTGCGCAGCACGACCAGGTTGGCCGAATGCGCCACCTCCACCACCCACTCGCCCAGCACGCGCCGCAAGTGGTCCTCGGGCGCGATCTGCTGCGCCGGCAGTTCGGGGAGGGCGTAGGCGGTCTCGCCGCCCGGCAGCCGCACTTTGACCGCGCCGAGATCATCGAGGTCGCGCGACACCGTGGTCTGCGTGGCCTCCACGCCCTGCTCCGACAGCAGGGTGACCAGCTGGCCCTGGCTCGTCACGGGCTGCGCCTCGAGGAGCTTGGCGATGCGGTGTTGGCGTTGGTTCTTGGTCAGACGCCCCGGCACGTGCCCCGTCACGCCTCTCCCCCACTCTCCACGCACCAGGCCAGGATGCCCCGCATGGCCGTGCGCCGGTGCGCGGCCTGGCGCCACACCGCGCTGTGCGGCCCCTCCAACACGCCGTCGGTGATCTCCTCGCCCCGGTGCGCCGGCAGGCAGTGCAGCACCACGACGCCGGCCGACGCCAGATCGACCAGCGCCTCGTCGATGGTGAACCCGGCGAAGGCGGCCAGGCGGGCGGCCCGCTCCTCCTCCTGGCCCATGCTGGTCCACACGTCGGTGTAGAGCGCCGCCGCGTCCTTGGCCGCCTGGCGCGGGTCGTCCGTCACCTCGACGTGGCCGCCTCGTCCGGCTGCGTCGCCCAGGGCCCGGAGGGCCTGCACCTCCTCCGCCGGAAAGGCGTACCCGGCCGGCGACGCGATGCGGACCTCCATGCCCTCGAGCAGTGCGGCCTTGGCCAGCGAGCGGGCCATGTTGTTGGAGTCGCCGATGTATGCCAGCGTCTGCCCGCCGAGCGGCCCGAGCGTCTCGCGCAGCGTGATGACATCGGCCACGGCCTGGCACGGGTGGGCGGCGTCGGAGAGCAGGTTGACGACGGGGACGTCGAAGCCGCTCTTCTCGAGCGCAGCCGCCATGCGCACCAGGAGGCCGTGGTCGAAGACGCGCGCGCACACAATGCGGTGGTAGCAGCCCAGGGTGCGCGCCACGTCCTCGGCCGTCTCCCGGGTGTCGATCCCCACCTCGTCGCGCTGGATGTAGACCGGGTGCCCGCCGAGGTCGACGACGGCCATTTCGGTCGAATTGCCGCGTGCGGGCCGACGGCTTCTCGAAGACGAGCGCCACCCCTTGGCCCTGCAGGCGGGGCGGCGGCGACGGCTCGAGGGCCAGCGCCATGACGCGGTCCCAGTCGGGCGGAGCGAGGTGGTCGATGTCGAGCAGGTTCGGCATGGGCCCGGTCTACTCCCCTCCTACTCCGGTGCCGGCGCGCGCTGCGGCGCGCACGGCGGTCAGGGCGTCCCCCAAAATGCGCAGGGCGTCATTGAGCTCGTCGTCGCGCACCAGCAACGGCGGTGCCAGGCGGACGGCGTCGGACCGCACGGCGTTGACCAGCAGCCCGTGCTCCAGGGCGAACGCGCTGGCCTCCTTGGCCACCGGTGCGTCGAGCTGAGCGGCGAGCAGCAGGCCGGCGCCGCGGACCGAGACGACACCGGGCAACGTGGCCAGCCCGGCGGTCAGGTAGGCGCCGGCCCGCTCGGCGCGGCCGCACACGTCCTCCGCCTCCATCACGGCCAGGGTGGCCCTGGCCGCGGCCAGCGCCAGCGGCTGGCCGCCGAAGGTGGAGCCGTGGTCGCCCGGCCCGAAGGCGGCGGCCACCTCGGCCCGGGCCCAGCAGGCGCCGACCGGCATGCCGTTCCCCAGCGCCTTGGCCATCGTGACCACGTCGGGCCGGAGGCCCTGGGCCTGGAAGGCGAACCAGTGCCCGGTGCGGCCGAGCCCGGTCTGCACCTCGTCGAGCATGAGCAGCGCGTTGCGCTCTGTGCACAACTCCCGGACGGCGCCGAGGTAGTCCGAGCTCGGCACCATCACCCCGCCCTCGCCCTGCAGCGGCTCGAGCAGGACGCCGGCCACGGTGTCGGCGTCGAGCGCCTTGTCGAGCGCGGCCACGTCGTCGTAGGGCACGTGCACGAACCCCTCGGGCAGCGGCAGAAAGGGCGCCTGCTTCTCCGGTTGGCCGGTCGCGGTCAGTGTGGCCAGGGTGCGGCCGTGGAACGAGTTGTCGGCGCTGATCACGACGTGGCGGCCGCCGCCCGCCCAGCGCCGGGCCAGCTTGAGCGCGCACTCGTTGGCCTCGGCGCCCGAGTTGGCGAAGAAGACCTGCCCGCCCGCCTGGCCGGTGCCGCCGTTGATCAGCCGGTCGATGGTGCGCGCCACCTCGGGCGCCAGCGTGTTGCCGTACAGGTTCGAGACGTGGGTCAGCGTGCGGGCCTGCTCCGCCACGGCGTCGGCCACCGCCGGGTGGGCGTGGCCCAGCGACACCACGGCCAGGCCGGTGATGAAGTCGAGGTAGCTCTTGCCCGGCGCGTCGTAGAGCACCGTGCCCTGCCCGCGCACGAACGTGACCGGCGGCTCGGCGTAGGTGCGCATGAGCGCCTCGCGCCCTGGCGTCGGGTTCGGGGTCGGGGTCGAGTTGGGAGTCGGGGTCGGGGTCGGGGTCGTCACGGCATCACCATGGTGCCGACGCCGGCGTCGGTGAAGAGCTCGAGCAGCAGGGTGTGGGGCACCCGGCCGTCGAGGATGTGGGCCCGGCTCACCCCGCCCCGCACGGCACGCGCGCAGGCCTCCACCTTGGGCACCATGCCGCCCTGCACGCCGCCGCTGCGCACGATCTCGTCGACGACCTCGAGCGAGGCCTGCTGGATCACCGTGCTCGGGTCGTCGGCCACCACCCGCAGGCCCTCGATGTCGGACAGGAAGATCAGCTTCTCCGCCTGGAGCGCCTCGGCCAGCGCGCCGGCCACCGTGTCGGCGTTGATGTTGTAGGCCTGGCCCGACTCGTCGGCGCCGATGGTGGCCACGACGGGGATGAGGCCCTCGGCCACCAGGCGCTGCAGCATGGTCGGGTCGACCAACGCCACGCTGCCCACGAAGCCGAGGTCGACGTGCGTCTGGGCCGCCGTGATCAGCTTGGCGTCCTCGCCCGACATGCCGACGGCCAGCGGCCCGTGCACGTTGATGGCGGACACGATGTCGCGGTTCACCTTGCCCACCAGCACCATGCGGGCGATGTCGAGCGTGTCGGCGTCGGTCACCCGCAAGCCGTTGCGGAACTCGGTCTCCTTGCCCAGCCGCGCCATGAGCTCGCCGATCTGCGGGCCGCCCCCGTGCACCACCACGGGCAGCATGCCGACGGCGCGCATGAGGACGACGTCCTGGGCGAACGAGGCCAGCGCGTCGGTGACCTCGCCACCGGTGTCCCCCCTGCCGTCGCCCGACGCGTGCAAGGCGTTGCCGCCGTACTTGACGACGACGATCTTGCCCCGGAAGCGCCGGATGTAGGGCAGCGCCTCGACCAGGACCGACGCCGTCTTCTCGGCGGCGGCCTTCTGGGCCCGGGTGACCTTCTGCGGAACGGAGGCGGCGTCGAACGTCATGACGTCGTCTTGTTCTCGTCGATGTAGCCGTAGCCGAGATCGGTGCCGAGCACCACCGCCTGGCCCGAGCCCAGTCCGAGGTCGCAGTCGATTTCGACGTGGCGCCCGGCCATGTGCGCCGCCACCGCCCCGGCGTCGTGCCCGGCCGCCACCCCGCCGGCGCACACCACCACGCCGCCGTAGGCCACCGAGACCCGGTCGATGTCGAAGGGCGTGCCGGCCGAGCCGAGCTCGGAGACGACCCGCCCCCAGTACGGGTCCTGACCGAACAGCGAGCACTGCACGAGCAGGGAGTCGGCCACCTGGCGGGCGGCCACGTGCGCGGCGGCGTCGCTCTCGGCCCCGCGGACGCAGACATGGGCCACCTTGGTGGCGCCCTCGGCGTCGTTCACCATCTGCTCGGCCAGGGAGCGGCAGGCCTGGGTGAGCGCCTCGGTCAGCGCACCGGGCGTGGGGCGGCCCGCCGTGCCGCTGGCCAACACCAGCACGGTGTCGTTGGTGGAGGTGCACCCGTCGACGGTGATGGCGTTGAACGAGTCGGTCACGGCCGCCGCCAACGCCCCGTAGAGGGTCTCGGCGTCCACCGCGGCGTCCGTCGTGCACACGGCGAGCATGGTGGCCATGTTGGGCGCCAGCATGGCGACGCCCTTGGCCATGCCGCCCACGGTGAAGCCGTCGCCGGCGACCACCACCTCCTTGGGCACGGTGTCGGTCGTCATGATGGCCCGCGCCGCCCGTGCCGCGTCGTCGGCGCCGCCCGCACGCGCCTCGACGATGCCGCTCACGCGGGGCTCGATCACGTCGATCGGGAACGGGATGCCGATGAGGCCGGTCTGGCAGATGAGGACTTCCTCGGCGATGGCGCCGATCCCGTCGGCCACGACGGCGCACAGCCGCTGCGCGGCATGGCGACCGGGCTCACCGGTGGCGGCGTTCGCGTTTCCCGACGTCAGGATCACTCCGGCCGCCCGGCCGCCGGTGGCCGAGAGGTGGGCCCGGCTGACCCGCACGGGCGCGGCAGCGGCCAGGTTGGAGGTGAACACCCCGGCGGCCGGCACAGCACGGCCGTCCGTGGTGGCGACGACCGCCACATCGAGCGCGTCGTTGGCCTTGATCCCGGCCGATCCCCCGACGGCCACGAAACCGTCCGCTGCGGTGACACTCATGGGAACAACCCGGCGACGGGCAGACCGGTGGTCTCGGGCAGGCCGCGGGCAGCGTTGGCGCACTGGATGGCCTGCCCCGACGCGCCCTTGACCAGATTGTCGAGCGCGCAGAGCGAGACGACCCAGCCCGTGCGTGCGTCGACGCGCGCCGTGACGTGGGCGGTGTTGGACCCCGCCGTGGCCTTCGTCGACGGCGGGTCGTCGGTGACGACCACGAAGGGCTCGTCGTCGTACGCCTCGTGCAGCGCGTCGAGCACGGTGGCCGTCGTCAGGGTGCCGGCGCCGGCCGTCGTGGTCGGGCGGGCGTAACAGGTGGCCAGGATGCCGCGCACCATGGGGGCGAGGTGCGGGGTGAAGAGGACCTGGGCGCCGAGGATCTGCTCCATTTCGGGGGTGTGGCGATGGGTCAGCAGGCCGTAGGCCGTGAAGTCCTCGTCCACCGTCCCGAAGTGGAGGGACTCCTTGAGGCCGCGTCCGGCACCGGAGACACCCGAGGCGGCATCGACCACGATGCCAAAGGGCTCGACCAGGCCGGCGCGCACGAGCGGGGCCAGCGCGAGCCCGGCCGAGGTCGGGTAGCAGCCGGCGGCCGCTACCAACGTGGCGCCGGGGAGGGCCGAGCGGAAGAGCTCGGGCAGCCCGTAGACGGCGTCGGCCAGGACCTCGGGCGCGGCGTGCGCCTCGCCGTACCACTGCGGGTAGAGCTGGGCGTCGTGGAGCCGGAAGTCGGCGGCCAGGTCGACGATACAGCCGACCCCGCCCCGCAGCTCGGGCACGAACTTCTGCGACTCGCCGTGCGGCAGGGCACAAAAGACCAGGTCGAGGCCGTCGAAGGCGGCGAGGCTGGTGTCCTCGTAGACCAGGTCGGGGTAGGCGGCCCGGAGGGACGGCGTGTGCCCGCCGACGGGCAGCCCGGCGTGGGAATGGGCGGTGGCCACCGCGACCTCGAACTGCGGATGCGCGGCGAGGAGCCGGAGCAGCTCGGCCCCGGTGTAGCCCGAGGCCCCGGCGATCCCGACTTTCATCGCATCAGTATACGCACAATTGCATATTCATGCGAGGCGTCCCGGGGCCGGCACCACTCAGGCATCGAGCGTCTTGTGCCAGTACCGCGAAGAGGCGGTGACCTCGAAGCCGATGGCGTCGTTCACCGCGATCATGTGCTCGTTCTCGGCGGCGTTCCACGTGTTGATCCGGCGGACGTCGGGATGGCGCTCGGCCACCGCCCACAAGTTGGCGACCTTCACGGCGAAGCCGAGATGGTGACCGCGGTGCTCCGACATCACGAGGGTGTCGTGTTGCCAGGCGGACTCGGGGGCACCGAGCGGGACGGCGATCTCCGTGAAGGCCACGAGGCTCCCGGTCTCGTCGTGGCGGGCGGCCGTCGTCACCTTGGCCCGGTTCTGGCCCTGCAGGTTGGCTTCGAGGGCTCGGACGCGGGCGGCGTCCCATACCTCTTCATCGAGCTCGAGCTCGCCCGTCGGTACGTCGGTCGACATGCGACGCCCGAGCTCGCAGCGGTCCTCGATGTACTCGTCGGGCCAGCGGTCCCCCCAGGTGTGCAGGCTGTAGCCGAGGGGTGCGCCGTCAGGATGCTGGCGCAGAGCCCTCTCGTGAGACGGGTCGAGGGGCAGCTTGATGCAGCGGCGCACCATCTGCTGGACGACCGAGAACCCAAGGTGGCGCGCGAACGGTCCGGTGGCGTCGACGAAGTCATGGCGCACGGGCGTCTCGTCCATGCCCGCCAACTCGGTCCGACCGTTGGCGCGGGCCAGGCGCGCCGCACCTTCGACCAGCGCGGTGCCGATCCCCTGGCGGCGCAGATCGACGGGGACGCGCACCTCGAGCCGGGCCAGATGCCGGTTCTCGCTGCGGAACATCTTGAGGTTGGCGACACCGACGGCAGCGCGGTCACCGCTCCGGCGAGCGCGCAGACAGTGGTTCTCCTCCGGTCCATCCCGGTCGAGCGCCATGGCCCGGCGCTCCTCCCGCTGCCACCCCGGGCCCTCGGGCCAGCGCTCCAGGTCCGTCTTGTGCCAGAGCGCGAACCACTCGTCGAACGCGGCCTCATCGGTCGGGTCAATCGCGCCGACGTCGACGACCGTCACGCCGGTCACGCCGGTGCCGTCAGGTGCTTCTGCCAGAACGTGCCCTCGCCGACGACCTCGAAGCCCATCATGTCGTTGACGGCGATCATGGGCGCGTTCACCGCCGCGTTGCCCGTTCGGACAACGCGCACGGCGGGCGCCCGTTCGGCCAGCACGTCGAGGTTAGCGATCTTTGTGGCGAGCCCCAGCCGGTGGCCGCGGTGCGCCGGGTGCACCACCGTGATCATCTGCCACGACTGGTCGGGCGTGTCGTCGGCCAGGAGGATCTCGCTGAACGCGACGATGCGCCCCGACGGCACGTGCTGCGCGACCGCGACCAGCTTGCGGGCCTCCCGGGCGGCCAGGAGCTCGTCGGCCTCGTGGACGCGCTCGGGGTCCCACGTTTCTTCTTGCCGGTCGCCATCACCAGCCGGCTCGTCGGTCGACATCACCTTGTGGAGGGTGCATTGGTCCTCCACCAGCTCGTCCGGCCAGGGTGCCTCGAACGTCAGGACCCGATAGTGGGCCGCGTCGCGGGCGTCGGCGACCACCTCGCGTAGCAGGTCGACGCGCGCCTTGTCGGCGGGAAGGCTCAAGCGTCTCGAATGCCCGGGGATCGTGGAGTCGAAGCCGACTTTTGGCGCGAAGAAGCGCGAGGCATGCGTCGGCGACTTGGCGGCTGGCACGTCAACGAGGCTGTTGAGCGTGCGGCGGCCGTCGGCCCGCGCCACCTCGTCCAGGTGCTCGACAATGGCCGTGCCGACGCCTCGGCGCCGGTGCTCCGGGTGGACGGCCACAATGATGTCGACGGCGTGCAGATTGTCCCGCTGGGGGAACTCCATCGACCCGACGCCGAGCATCGGCCCACCGGGCTCAGCGGCGGCGAACAGTTCCCAGCGTCGACTCCGGCCCCGGAAACGGGCCACCGCCCGCGTGTCGGTCAGCGTGTACCCGACCTCGTCGGGCCACAGGTCGCGGTCACTGGACTGCAGCACGGCCGACCATGCCGCGAGCGCGGCGTCGTCATCCGGATCGATCCGTCGTACCTCCACCCGACCACGATGCCACGGCCCGAGCGGTGCTGCGGAGGAGGAGGAGGAGGAGGAGGAGGAGGAGAGGATCGCGGCCACGGCGTCCCCAATGGTCGCTCCGTGACCTCTCAGAACCCGGTGACATCCCGACAGACCACGACGGCCCGGCGACGATCTTGGGGTTCCTTACGCCGTGACCGTCGCCACGGCCTCCGCCAGGAGAGTGACCGAGCGCAAACGACCTTCGATCGACGTGGATTGGTGGATCGTGATCAGCTCGTCCGCGCCGGTGGACAGGGCGAAGTCGTCGAGGTAGTCGCTCACCTCTCGCGGCGTGCCTGCCGCGGTGTAGGTCAGCATGTGATCCACCTGCGCCGCAGCACCGGCTGCCAGCAGTTGATCGGCCTGCTCGTCGGTTGCGTCGTGGTGTTGCACACCTCGCTGGCGCCCGTAGAGGCTCACGGCTCGGAGCCGCCGGATGCCCTGGAGCTGCTGACGGGCCTCGGCGGTCGTGTCGGCGGCGATCACGTTGACCCCGGCGATCAGGTAGGGCCTCTCCAGCTGCTCGGAGGGACGAAACTCGTCGCGATAGAGCTTTACCGCGGCGTCGAGCTCAGCTGGCGCGAAGTGCGAGGCGAAGGCGTACGGCAACCCGAACGCCGCGGCCAGTTTGGCGCCGAAGAGCGACGACCCCAAGATGTAGAGCGGGACGTAGGAGCCTTTGCCCGGGACGGCATCCACGCCCGGCACCAGGCTGTTGTCGCCGAGGTAGCCCTGCAGCTCGAGGACGTCCTGAGGGAAGTTGTCGGCCGAGCGCGGGTCCCGGCGCAACGCGTACATCGTGTTCTGGTCCGATCCCGGCGCCCGACCCAGGCCGAGGTCGATCCGATTCGGGTACATGGCCGCCAACGAGCCGAATTGTTCGGCGATGACCAGCGGTGCGTGATTGGGCAACATGACGCCGCCCGCGCCGAGTCGGATCGTCCTCGTCTGCGCTCCGACGTGCGCGATGAGCACGCTGGTGGCCGACGAGGCGATGCTCGCGATGTTGTGGTGTTCGGCGTACCAGACCCGTTCGTAGCCGGCCTCCTCCGCCCTTCGTGCCAACTCGACGCTGGCGGCGAAGCTCTCGCCGGCGGTCTGGCCCCGCCTGATCGGCGCCAGGTCCAGGATGGAAAGCCTGAGCTTTGTCAAAGATTCACCTCGCTCGACGGCACCTCCTGCTTTGTCGAACCCCCGGGTGGATGAATCGATTCCCGCGACGCACGAAGGTGGTTCGCTTCGGACCGGGGCGAACGTGCACAGACTGGCTACGAGGCGTCGCACCGGACGACCCCTGTCAGCGGAGGACGGCCCCGAACTCCTTCTCGACCGCCGCGATGCAGGCGGCGCGCAGCTGACCGACCTCCTCGTCGGTCAACGTGCGGTCGGGCGCGCAGAACCGCAGACGGTAGGCCAGGCTGCGGGATCCCTCCGCGATCCCGGTGCCCCGGTAGACGTCGAAGAGGTGCACCGACTCGAGCAGGTCGCCGGCGGCCGTCCGCAGCGCGTCGGCCACCGCGTCCGCCGGGTGCCTGTCGTCGACCACCAAGGCCAGGTCGACGTCGGACGACGGGAAGCGGCTGACGGCACCACCCACCGTCAGGCGGCGACGCACCTGCTTCTCGTCGACGAGGAGGCCAAGGTCGACCTCGAGCCAGCCGATGCGGCGGGCCGCCGTGGCACCACCGGCGGTCCTCGTGAGCCCGAACGTCGTCACCACACCCGGATCGACCTCACCCACCGAGCCGATGGTGACGGCCCCCGCGCTCCCACCGTGGGCGACCAGGTGGGCGGACCGGGTCGGGTGCAGTCCCGGCAGCGGCGGCGCGTCGCCACCGGGCGGTACGAAGCGCACGCCGTCGAGGCGGAACGCGTCGGCGATCACGTGCCAGGCCGCCACGGCACTGCGGGCGTCGTCCTCGTCCCGGGCCAAGACCACGGAGACCAGCTCGCGCTCACCCGGCAGCTCGGCCGTCTCGGCGCCGCCGGCACCGGCCCGTTCGACGATACGGGGGCGCCCCTCGCTCGGGTGCGAGAACACGACGCCATCCTCGAAGATCCGGACCTCGCCCTGGCGGCGGTCGGCGTTGTAGGAGAGCGCGGAGAGGAGACCGGGCAGGAGCGAACGGCGCAGGTAGGGCTTGTCGGCGTCGAGCGGGTTGCTGACCCGCACGGCCTCGCCGGTCAGGCCGACGTCGGCGTGCGCGGCCGCCGACACGAAGGTGTCGGTCCAGCCCTCGGAGGCGCCGAGTCCGAGCATGACGTCCTTGAGCACTCGCCGGGACCGCTGCAACTCGTTCAGCTGACCCGGCTGGGGCCAGGTCGGTACGTGTCGCGGCACGTTCGCGTAGCCGAACGTGCGAGCGATCTCCTCAATGACGTCGTCCACCCCGTAGGGTTCCGGCCGCACGTCGGGCCGGTTGGTGGGCACCACGACGCTCAGCACCGCGCCGGCGCCGGCGTCGGAGCCGGCGTCGGCATGCTCGAGCACGTCGAACCCGATGGGGCCGATGAGTCGGGCGATCTCCTCGCTCGAGAGCTCGACGCCGATTTGGCGGTGCACCCGGGCCACCGGTACCGAGACCACGAAGGGCTCGGGCACCTCACCCCGCACGTCGAGCATGCCGTCGGCCACCTGCAGGCCGGGCACGCTCTCGCCGAGGAGTTGGCAGAAGCGCGCCACCGACGGCTCGATCCCCCACGGGTCACACCCGCGCTCGAAACGAGCCGAGGCCTCCGTCCGCAGGCCGAGACGCTTGGACGTGCGCGCGATGGCCATGGGTGTGAAGTACGCCGCCTCGAGCAGCACGTCGGTCGTCGAGTCGACGGTCCCCGACGAGGCGCCGCCCATGATCCCGGCGATCCCGACCGGCGTGCCCTCGGCGTCGCAGATGAGGCAGTCCTCTCCGGTGTCGCCCAGGCTGCGGCCCCGCACGCCGACGGAGCGCTCCACGCCGTCGAGCGTCTCGACCGTCTCGCCCGGACGGGCGCGGCGGACGCTCAGGCCGCGCCCCGGCAACAGCGACAGGTCGTAGGGGTGCGTGGGCTGACCCAGCTCGAGCATCACGTAGTTGGAGGCGTCGACGACGTTGTTGATGGGACGCATCCCGGCCAGAAGCAGCCGGCGGGCGATCCACTGGGGTGACGGTGCCACCGCGACGCCGCGCAGCACGCTCACCGTCAGGCGCGGGCAGAGGTCGAGCGACTCCACGCTGGCCGAGGCCAACGACTCCACCGGCACACCGCTGGCCGGGGGCGCCGGCGGCTCCGGTGCCGAGAACTCGAGTCCGAGGCGCGCCGCCAGATCCCGGGCGAGGCCGGTCATGGACCAGGCGTCGGGGCGGTTGCCCTCGACGGTGATGTCGAAGACCACGTCGGGCTCGAGCCCGAGCGCCTGCATGAGCGGGGTCCCAGGCTCTCCGGGTGCCTCGTCGCCCAGGATCAGCAGCCCGGCCGCGTCGTCGGAGAGCCCGAGCTCGCGTCCCGAGCAGAGCATGCCGTTCGAGGTGACGCCGCGCATCTTGCGACGCGAGATTTCGAAGCCGCCCGGAAGGATCGCCCCGACCGGCGCCAGGGGGACCCGGTCCCCGACCTCGAAGTTGTGGGCGCCGCACACGATGTCGAGCGGTTCGGAGCCGCTGCCGGCGTCGACCACGACGCGACGGATCTTGTCGGCCCCTTCGATGGCGGCGATCTCGAGCACCCGGCTGACCACGACGTCGCCCAGCCCCTCCCCCACGTGCTCGACCGCCTCGACCACCAGACCCAGGTCGTCCAGCGCGGCCCGCAGCACCTCGACGTCGTCGGGGAACGGAGCGAAGTCACGTAGCCAGCTGAGCGGAGCGCGCACGGGGATCTTTCAGGTGGGGGGCGAGGTCAGAATTGCGTCAGGAAGCGGATGTCGTTCTCCACGAAGGACCGCATGTCGGGAATCTCGTGACGCATCTGCGCCAAGCGGTCGATGCCGAAGCCGAAGGCGAAGCCCGACCACACGTCGGCGTCGATGCCGACGGCGGCGAACACCGCCGGGTCGACCATGCCGCACCCGCCCAGCTCGATCCAGCCCGTGTGCGAGCACGTGCGGCAGCCTTCGCCCAGGCACAGGGTGCAGGTGATCTCGAGCTCGGCCGAGGGCTCGGTGAAGGGGAAGTAGGCCGGCCGCAGGCGTGACTGCATGCCCGCGCCGAAGTACGCCTCGGTGAAGACCTGAATGGTGCCGGCGAGGTCGCCGAAGGTGATGCCGCGGTCCACGACGAGGCCCTCGATCTGGTTGAACACCGGCAGGTGACGGGCGTCGGGCGTGTCGAGCCGGAAACACTTGCCCGGCATGACGGCGTGGATGGGGAGCGTGCTGTCACGCACTGCCCCCTCCATCAGGTGGATCTGCACCGGCGAGGTGTGCGTGCGCAACAGCGCCGTCTCGGGCTCGCCGAGGTCGAGATAGATGGTGTCGTACATGCCGCGTGCCGGGTGGGCCGGCGGCATGTTGAGCGCCTCGAAGTTGTACCAGTCCGATTCGGCCTCGGGGCCCTCGGCCACGGTGAAGCCCATACCGACGAAGACGTCCTCCAGCTCGGCCCGGGCCTGGGTCACCAGGTGCAGGTGGCCCCGGGCGGGCGCCGAGGGCACCTGGGCGGGGATCACCTCGGTCAGGTCGAGGCGGTCGGCCCGCAGCGCCGCGGCGCGCTCGGACTCGGCCAGCGCGGCCCGGCGCTCCGTCAGCTGCGTCTCGAGCCGGGTGCGCACCTCGTTGAGCCGGCGGCCGGCCTCCTTGCGGGCCTTCGGATCGAGGCCGCCCAGCGTGCGGTGGGCCCGGGTCAGCGATGACCTCTTGCCCAGGTACTCGGTCTCGACCTGGGCGAGCTCGTCCGTCGAGGCCGCGGCCGCGATGGCCCGCTCGCCGTCGCCGGCGATCGCCTCGATGTCGAGTTCCACGTTGTCAGTCACCATCTCGAGCCCTGCCCTCACCCGTCTCGGGGTTGGGGGAGATGCTACGTGCCGCGGCGGCGGTGGCCCGGCGTTGGCGCGAGGCCTCGAAGCAGACGACGGCGCTCGCCACGCCGACGTTGAGCGACTCGGCCCGCCCCTCCATGGGGATGGCGAGGGACCCGTCGAGCCGGCCGCACAGGGCCGGATCGAGGCCCGAGGACTCGTTGCCCAGGAACACCGCGGTGGGGAGGGACCAGTCCAACGTCGCGTAGTCCGCGCCCTCGTGCACCACGGTGGCCAGCGTCCGCAACCCCGCCGCAGCCAGCTCGGCCGCCGTCTCGACGGGGTCGTCCCGCACCACCAGTGGGACGTGGAACAGCGAGCCGGCGGTGGCGCGCACCGTCTTGGGGTTGTAGGGGTCGACCGAGTCGGCGGCGAAAACCACCGCCTGGGCGCCGGCGGCGTCCGCTGCCCGGAGCACCGTCCCGGCGTTGCCCGGGTCGCGCACGTCGACGAGCACCAGCACGAGCGAACCCGGCCGGGCGGCCGACCAGACGGCGGCGGGGGGCTCCTCCAGCATGGGCAGCACGGCCAGCACCGGCTGCGGTGTCACCGTGTCGGCCACTCGCTCGAGGACGCCCGCAGCCAGTGGGAAGACCCGCGCACCGACGGTGCCGGCCCGGCGGCAGACCTCCTGGGTCGGCCCGTCGGCGTCGCCTTCGGGCGACACGTACACCGACTCGACGGACGCTCCGGCCTCGAGGGCGCAGCGGATCAGCTCGGCGCCCTCGGCCACGAAGGCACGGTCGGCCCAGCGCGCCGAACGCTTCTGCAGCAGCCCGCGCAGCCGGCGGACCCGCCGGTGCGTGAAGGCGAGCCGCTGGGTCAGGAAGCGACCTCCGTCGCCGGAGCCGGCGCGGCAGCCAGCGCGTCCTGCGCCGTCGCCACCAGCGCGCCGAACGCCTCGGAGTCGCTGACGGCCAGGTCGGCCAGCACCTTGCGGTCGACCTCGACGCCGGCCAGGTGCAACCCGTTGATCAGGCGGCTGTAGCTCATGCCGTGCTGGCGGGCGCCGGCGTTGATCCGCTGGATCCACAGCTTGCGGAAGTCACCCTTGCGCGCCCGGCGGTCCCGGTAGGCGTACTGCATCGAGTGCATCAGCTGCTCGTTGGCCGCCCGGAACGAGCGGCTCTTGTTCCCGTAGTACCCCTGCGCCTGCTCCAGGACGGCGCGGTGGTGCTTGCGGCCGTGGACGGCACGCTTCACTCGGGCCATGGGGGTGCTCCTCTCTTCGCGATCTTCTCGGGTTGGGGTGAGTGGCGGGCTTAATGAGTCAGGCCGCGCTCAGATGCCCAGCATCCGGCGCGTGGCCTTCTCGTCCGCCTTGGCGATATCCGTCTCGCGCCCAAGGCGGCGCGTGCGCACGCTGGACTTCTTCTCGAGCAGGTGCGAGCGGAACGCCTTGCGCCGGCGCAGCCGGCCGCTGCCCGTCACCTTTATGCGCTTGGCGGCGCCCCGGTCCGTCTTCATCTTCGGCATTGCGTCATCCCTCTTCGGCTGATGCCGCGACTTCGCTGACTTCCTCGACCACCGGTGCGCTCCCGCTGCCGTTCGCCCCGTTGTCGGCCGCCGGGGCCTCCGCCACCGGAGCCGGTGCCGCAGGGCTCGCCGGGCTGACCGCGCCATCCTTGGCCGCGGACTTCTCGGAGCGCTGTTGGTTCGAGGCCCTCGACTGCGCGGCCTGGCGGGCCCGCTTGTCGGGGGCGAGCACCATGATCATGTTGCGGTTGTCGAGCTTGGGCTCGGCCTCCACTTTGGCCAGGCCCTCCATCTGCTCGGCGATCCGGTCCAGGATCCGCTTGCCGTGCTCGGGGTGGAACACCTCGCGGCCCCGGAACATGATCGTGATCTTGACCTTGTGCCCCTCGTTCAGGAACTTGGCCACCTGACGGGTCTTGGTATCGAAGTCTCCCGGCCCGATTTTCGGGCGGTACTTCATCTCCTTGATCCCGACGTGGACGGCCTTGCGCCTGCTCTCCTTGGCCCGCTGGGCCTCGTCGAACTTGAACTTGCCGAAGTCCATGATGCGGCAGACGGGCGGGTTGGCCAAAGGGGCCACCTCGACGAGATCGAGGTCGAGGTCCTTGGCGATGGCCAGGGCCTCGGGCAACGGCTTTATGCCGAGTTGCACACCGTCGGGGTCCACGAGCCGGACTTCACGGGCACGGATTCGGTCGTTGATCCGGTGCTCAGTTGTGGTTTCAGCGACGATGCGTCATCACACCTCTCACTCGGGCCCGCGGTCCTTCCGCAAGCCAATCGGTGGAGCGGGACCGACCAGCGGGCCAAGCCCGCGCCCGAGGGCGATCGACCTGGCGCACGGTGCAGCCCGCATCGGCGAGGTGGTGGCCAGGTGGAGGCCTCTCAGAGGAGGCCCCGCTTCCATGTAGTCAAGGTGCATACAGTACCAGCATGAGTAGCCTTTGGACACCGTCAGGTGAGCACTTCCCCAAGGAGGAGGCGGAGGAAACCTCCCAATCGCCCTTCTTCGGGGCGGGCGCCACCGGGGTCGACGAACCGTCACCCGAGGAGGCGGAGGCGGCCATGGAGGCCATGCGGGCCCAACTGGCGAGCACCCCGGCCGAGGTCGTGGTGGCCAACCACTGCTACGGGCTCTTCGAGCTGGGCGCCATCTACCTGTCGCAGACGCCACCCATGCTGTTCCAGGCCCGACTGGCCATCGACGGCCTCGGCGCGCTGCTCGAGGGGCTCAAGGGCCGCCTGGGTGAGGCCGAGCCGGCGCTCTTCGAGTCCCTGTCCCAGCTGCGCCTGGCCTACGTGCGCCTGGAGGGTACCGACGCCTCGGCGACGGAGGACGCGTTCGACGGCAACCCCGACTGACGCCCGCGCCCGACGCAGGCGCCCCTCACGGGAGGCGGGCCCGTTCGGCCGCCGAGGCCAGGCCGTCTAGCGTCCTCTCGATAAAGGTGCCCAGCTGGCGGCGGTAGACCCCGCCGCTGCCCGGCACCTTGGCCCGGAACGTGGAGCGCCAGTTGATGAACGTGCTGCCGTCGACCGGGGTGAGCGTCACCACGGCGCGGTAGTCCCGCACCGCCAGCCCGGCCTCCAGGACGTAGGAGAAGGACTCCCCCGGCTGGCAGGCCACCACCCGCTCGCGACTGCGGTGGCGACCGGTGGTGAAGAGGCGGACCGCCCCGAGCCCCTCGGGTGACCCGTCCCCGGGGTCGAGGAGCTCGAACGCCCCGATGGGCGACCACTCGGGCCACGTCGAGCCGTCGGCCAGCAGTGCGTAGACCGCCATCGGGTCGGCCCTCGTCGTCGCCGTGTGGTCGATCACCTGCTGGGCCATGGCTCCCTCCTGTCGTTCGGTCCTGTCCGTCGGGTTCCGGCCGGTCGGGTCCGGCTCGTAGAATGTACCATTTGGTACATGGAAGGCCAACCAGCGGCCCGGGAGCGGTTGCTCGACGCGGTCGTCGAGCACTTCACGGCGCAGGGACTGGGCGACCAGAGCCTGCGCCGGATCGCCGAGGCCGTCGGCACGAGCCACCGCATGCTCCTGTACCACTTCGGGTCCAAGGACGGCCTCCTCCTCGCGGTAGCCCAGGAGGTGGAGCGGCGCACCCGCGGCCAGGTCGAGCTCCTCGGCCTCGACGCGGCCGCGTCGACCGGGGACCACATCCGGCGGGTCTGGGCCTACGTGGCCGACCCGGCGCTGGCCCCGTTCGCCGCGCCTCTTCTTCGCGCTCTACGGCCGGGCCCTGCAGGGCGACGAGGCGCTGCGCCCGCTGCTCGAAGACGACGTCGCGGGCTGGCTCGACGCGAACGTCGCCCTGGCGTCGGCCGGCGGTGTGGACGCGCCGGCTGCGACGGTGCGCCTCCACGCGCGCCTCGGGCTGGCCGTCGTGCGCGGGCTCCTGCTCGACCTGCTGGCCACCGGCGACGTGGAGGAGGTCGGCGCCGCCCTCGAGCTGTTCGCCCGCGCCTACGCGGGCGCGTGGTGGGAGGGTCAGCCGGCGGGAGGGGCGGGAGCGGAGACGGGCGCCGGCACCAGCGAGCGCGCCTCGTAGCGGCCCCGATGGCCAGCGGCCACGGTGAAGGTCACCGCGGTCCCGACGTCGATGGTCCGGCTGCCGTCGGCGATGGCGGTGGCGTGGAAGTCGAAGGTGGCCCCGTCGTCGCCGGCCACGGCACCGAGGCCCCGGGCCCGGTCGAAGGAGGTGACCCGCCCGTGCTGGACGCCGGCGGACGGGACGGGGCCGGCCACGTCAGTGGACGATCTTGGACAGGGGCAGCTCGAGGATGTCCGTGGCGCCCTGGTCGCGCAGCGCGGGGATGAGCACGTTGATGTCGGACTTGAGCGCCACCGTCTCGAGCGCGAACGCGCCGCCGCCCGACAGCTCCGAGACCGTCGGCGCCCGCATGGAGGGGAGGACGGCCAGGACCGCATCGAGGTTCTCGGCCGAGACGTTGAGCTTGACCAAGACCTTGCCGCGCGCTTCGAGGGTGCCTTGCAGGAGCGTGAGGATCTGCTCCATGGCGTGGCGTTTGGCGGAGTCGGCGGCGGACGCCGGGTTGGCGATCAGCTCGGTGTGCGACACCAAGAGCGTCTCGATCACCTTGAGCCCGGCGGCACGCAGCGCGCCGCCCGTCTCGGTCATGTCGACGACGGCGTCGGCGATGTCGGGCACCTTGGCCTCGGTGGCGCCATAGGAGAGCGCGACGTCGGCCTGGATGCCGTGCTCGGCCAGGGCACGGCGGGTCAGCTCGGGGTACTCCGTGCTCACGCGTAAGCGGCCGGGGCGGTCGGCCAGGACGGCCGCCAGCTCCTTGAGCGAGTTGGCAGGCGAGTCGGCGCCGACGGCCAGCACGATGCGGGCCGGGTTTGCCGTGGCCTTGGAGTAGGCCAGCTCGCCCAACGAGACGACCTCGCTCCCCCGCTCCTCGATGCAGTCGCGCCCGGTGATGCCGAAGTCGAACAGCCCGTCGGCCACGTAGACGGGGATCTCCTGCGGGCGCAGGATGCGCACCTCGTCGACGCGGGGGTCGTCGATGGTGGCGCGGTAGGCCACGTCCGACGCGCGGTTGACCGCCAGGTCGGCGTCCTCGAACAGCTGCAGGGTGGCGCGTTCGAGCGAGCCCTTGGGCAGGACGAGGCGGAGCATGGGGGTAGATCTTCGCAGACGCGCGGACACGGCCCGGCCAGTGGGCTCCCGGTGCGCGGGCGCGGGTTCGGGCATGCTGTGGCGGTGCCACCCCCTTACGACGCCCGCCTCTTCCTGGACCTGCTCGGGATCGACGTGCCCCTGCCCGACGAGGACCGCGACCCGGTGGCCCGCCTGACCGTGACCCACCCGCTCATTGCGGGGACGGGCTACCTGTGGGCTCCCGTCGTCATCGCCATGGCCGACGCCCTCTGCGCGTTCGGGGTCAGCCACCACTGGCCCGAGGGGGCCAAGAGCTTCACGACGATGAACTGCTCGTCGCAGTTCATATCGAGTGCCCGGGAAGGAGACAAGGTGGCGGCCACCGCCTCCGCCTTGCACCTGGGCCGGACCACGCAGGTGTGGGACGCCACGGTCACCAACGAGACGACCGAGCGGCTCATGGCGTCGTACCGCTGCACGCAGCTGATTTTGTACTAGGGCGACCGACGCGGCGGCGGGTCAGTCGACGTCGGGCACCGGCTGCTCGGGCGCCCCGACCAGCTGCAGCTCCACCGCCGTCCAGTCCGCCCGGTGCCGTCCGGCGCGCAGGAGGCGCTCGCGCCAGGCCTCGGGGTCGTACTGGGCCGGCGGCGTGCCGGCCACGAACTCGCGCACGACGCGGGCGAAGCGCGGCGGGTCGGTGTGGTGGGGGAAGTGGCCGGCTTCGTCGAAGATCACCAGCTCGCTGTCCACGAAGGCGATGTGGGCCAGCCGGGCGTGACCGAGCGGAATGATGGCGTCGCGCCGACCCCACACGATGAGCGTGGGCACGCCCTGGGCCAAGTAGGCGCGGTCGAGCATGGTGATGACCTGGCCTCGCCAGTCGACGCCCGAACGCAGCGTGCGCAAAATGGCGCGCCGCGCCTCGGTGTTGGGCAGCGCGTCGAAGACGGCGAGGAGCTCCTCGGCGTCGCGCCCGAGCGACGTGTGGAACAGGCGGAGGACGCTGGCGCTGAGCCGGCTGAACAGCTTCACGGGCGGGAGGCCCAGCAACGGCATGAGCGCCTCCGCACCGGGCACGGCGGCCACCCGAAGCAGTGGGCTCACGGTGCGGCCCAGACCCCCGCTCCCTACCAGGACGAGCCGCTCGCAGCGCTCGGGGAACTGGTAGGCGAACTGCGCCGCCACGCCGCCGCCGAGCGAATGGCCGACGACGGTGGCGCGATCCACCTCCAGGACGGAGAGCAGGTCGCGCATGCCGTTGGCGTAGCCGCCCACGGTGTAGTCGGCTCGCGGCTTCTCGGACCGTCCGTGGCCGAGCAGGTCCGGCGCGATCACGGTGTGGTCCTCGGCCAGTTGGTCGAGCACGGGCCGCCAGGTGTCGGAGCTGTCGCCGATGCCGTGGACGAGGAGGACAGCCGGGCCGCTGCCCGCTTTGACGTAGGCGCGCCGGTACCCGTGCACGGTCACGTACTGCACCTGGAACGGTCCCTCGCGCCGGACGCCGGCACGGAAGCGGATCTCGTTGGGGTCGACGGCGGGCGACGCGTCCGGCTCGACGGCGTTGGTGTCGGTGTCTGTGCCGGTGCCAGGGTCGGCGCCGGTGGGCCCGGGCGCGACCACCTCGGCCAGGCGCACCGGAGTGCCGTCCGGCGCGTCGGTCACGTCCACGGTGTCGTCCATGCGGCCTCCCACCTCCCCGCCCGGTCTGCCGGCCCGACCGTTCTGCGCACACGGTAGGTAGTCGACGTGACCTCCCGGTGTCAACCGCGTGAACGCTCGATGAATGCGCGCCGCAGCGGCCGGGGCGTTGCCGGCCGGCGTGGCGACTACGAGAGCTGCTTGGTGCGCAGGAGCCGCACCATCTCCACGCCGGTCAGCGCCGCCTCGCGTCCCTTGTTGGTGTGGTCGGGCTGGGAGCGCTCGAGGGCCTGGTCGAGGCTGTTCGTGGTGAGCACCCCGAAGATGACCGGCAGGCCCGTGTCGAGCTGCACCCGCTGAATGCCGGAGGCGCACTCCCCCGCCACGAAGTCGTAGTGCCCGGTGTCACCCCGGATGACGGCGCCGAGACAGAGCACGGCGTTGACCTTGCCGGCCTGGGCGAAGGCGCGCGCCACCAACGGCAGCTCGAAGGCACCCGGGGCCCAGGCAACGGTGATGTCGCGCCGATCGGTGCCGACTTCGTCCAGCGCGTCCAGCGCGCCCTGCAGCAGCCGCACCGTCACGCCGCCGTTGAAGAGCGAGCAGGCGATACCGACCCGCAGTCCGGTGCCGTTGTGCTCGCCGCGCAGGCTGACCCCGACGCGGGGCGCAACGTCATCGATCGCCCCGTCCGGGAGGGCGGCGAGGTCGGCGTCGGCCATCAGCGGGTCGGCTCGGCGTCGGGCGTCGGCGAGGCAGCGAGGGTCAAGGCCTCACTGTGTCACACGGCCGGCGCGACGGCTCAGAGGACGTCGTCGAGCCCGTGCAGGAGGTGGCCCATGCGCTCCCGCTTGGTACGAAGGTAGGCGATGTTCTCCGGGTTGGGCGAGGGCTGCAGCGAGACGCGCTCGGTGATGTCGAGGCCGAACCCCTCCAACCCCCCGTACTTGACCGGGTTGTTGGTCATGAGGCGCATGGTGGTCACGCCGAGGTCGACCAGCATCTGGGCGCCGATGCCGTACTCGCGGCTGTCGACCGGCAGGCCCTGCTGCAGGTTGGCGTCGACCGTGTCATGCCCCTCCTCCTGCAGCTGGTAGGCGCGGATTTTGTGGCCGAGGCCGATGCCCCGCCCCTCGTGCCCGCGCAGGTAGATGAGGACGCCCCGGCCCTCCTGCTCAATCAGCTCCAGCGCGGCATGCAGTTGCGGGCCGCAGTCGCAGCGCAACGAGCCGAAGACGTCACCGGTCAAGCACTCGGAGTGCACGCGCACGAGCACGTTTTCGTGACCCGCCACGTCGCCCATGACGAGGGCCAGGTGCTGCTCGTTGTCGAGCACCGACTCGTAGACCAGGGCACGGAACTCGCGCCCCTTGGCCGGGATGCGCGCCTCGGAGACCAGGCGCACGAGCTTCTCGTGCTGCCGGCGATAGCGGATCAGGTCTGCGATGGAGATGAGCGGCAGGTCGAACTTCTTGGCGAAGCGCTCCAGCTCGGGGAGGCGCGCCATGCCGGACTTGTCCTCGGTGACCACTTCGCACAGGACGCCCGCCGGCGACAGCCCGGCGGCACGGCTGAGGTCGACGGTGGCCTCCGTGTGCCCGGCCCGCTTGAGCACGCCGCCCGACCGGTAGCGCAGGGGGAAGATGTGACCGGGGCGGTTGAGGTCGTTCGGCCGGGTGTTGGGGTCGATGAGGGCCGCAATGGTGGTGGCCCGGTCCGCGGCGGAGATGCCGGTCGTCGTGCCGTGCCGGTGGTCGACGCTCACCGTAAAGGCGGTCCGCTGCGCCTCGGTGTTGGCCGAGACCATGAGGGGCAGGTCGAGGGCGTCGGCGCGTTCGGGCAGGAGCGGGACACAGATGACGCCGGAGGTGTGGGCCAGGAAGAAGGCGATGTTCTCGGGCGTGGCCGCCTCGGCCGCCATGACCAGGTCACCCTCGTTCTCCCGGTCCTCGTCGTCCACCACGACGACCATGCCCAACCTGCTCACGGCATCGATGGCCTCACGTACCGTCGAGAAGCCCATCAGGCCGCCACCTCCACCCGCAGATCGTCCCCCAGACGCTCAACCGACACCAGCTTCCCTTTCCACACATCGCCAATTGTGCCAGCCCCCGGGCCCGCGAAGAGCGGGCGCCCGTCGTCGCCCCCGAAGAGCACCGGCGCCAGGTACAGCACGTAGCGGTCGACGAGCCGCGCCCGGTGGAATTCATGGGCCACCGTGGGCCCGCCCTCGACCAGCAGCTGGAGCACGCCGCGGCCGCCCAGCTCCAGGAGCACCTGGTCCAGGTCGCCCTCGAGCTCGAGGGCCGGGTGCACCCGGGCACCGTCGGGCGCCTTGCCGAGCACGACCCGCAGCGGCTGGGCGCGCTCGACGTCGTCGCCGAGCCGGACCGTGAGCGCAGGGTCGTCCGCCCGCACCGTGCCCGCGCCCACCAGCACGGCGTCCGACCGGGCGCGCAGGAGGTGGACGTCGTGACGGGCCGCCTCCCCGGTGATCCAACGGCTGGTGCCGTCGGGGGCGGCCGTACGGGCGTCGAGGCTGGCCGCCATCTTGAGGACGACCCAGGGTCGCCCGGTCCGGCGGTGCTTGAGGTAGGGCGCCAACTGCTCGGCCACCTCGTCGGCACCGACGCCCACGGTCACCTCGATGCCGGCGGCGCGCAGCGCGGCCACGCCCCGTCCGGCCACCTGGGGGTCCGGGTCTTCGATGCCGACCACCACCCGGGCCACGCCCGCCTCGATGATGGCGTCGGTGCACGGCGGCGTGCGGCCCTGGTGGGCGCACGGCTCGAGCGTGACCACCAGGGTGGCGCCCCGGGCCAGCTCGCCGGCCGCCCGCAGGGCCGTCACCTCCGCGTGGGCGCCGCCGGGTGGCGCCGTGGCGCCCTCGAAGATGGTGACGCTGCTGGTGGCGTCGGAGCCGGCCGGGACCACGACGCAGCCCACCCAGGGGTTGGGTGCGGTGGCGGAGCGGACCGAGGCGGCCAGCGCCATCGCCCGGCGCATGTGCTCCGCATCGTCCATGGTCACGTCCTCATCCGGCTTGGCTTCGGGCTCCCGGCGGCTTGGTGCAATTGTAGAACACGTTTCATTTTTTGTCGAGAATCCCTGGTCAGGAACGCTCGATTTCGGCGATGAAGCCGGTGATGTCCTGAATGATGGCGGTGTGCGGTGCCGCGGCCAACGTGGCGCGGTCGTGGGCGCCGGTGAGCACCCCGATCACGGCGCCCGCTCCCGCGGCCGTGCCGGCCTCGAGGTCGCTCACGGTGTCGCCCGCCACGGCCACCGCGTCGGGGTCGCCGACACCGAGCTGCTCCATGGCGCCGAGCACGAGGTCGGGCGCCGGCCGACCCCGGCCGACGTCGGCCGGCGAGAGGGCCAGGTCGACCTCGCCCCGCCAACCCAGCGCGTCCAGCAACGCGTCCCGAGTGGAGGGGGCGAAGCCGGTGGAGAGGCAGACGAGCACGCCCCGGGCGCGCAGGGACCGGAGCACCGCGAGCGCGCCGGGGACCTCCGTGGCACCACCGCGGGCCACCAAGCCCTCGTAAGCGGCGGCGAAGGCCGCCGTAGCCCGCTCCGCCTCCGCCGGCTCGAGGAGCGCGGCGAACACGTCCGCCTTGGACCAGCCCATGGTGTCGCGCACCAGCCGCCGCGCCTCGGCCAGGCGCGGGCTGCCCTCCCCGATGCCCACCGAGGCCAGCGCGGCGTCGAAGGCGGCCTCGACCGCACCCTCGTCGCGCACCGTCGTGCCGGCCATGTCGAGGCAGGCCAGCGCGGTGCGGCCGATCACGGCGTCACCCCGGCGGCACGCAGAGTGTCGGCCGCGATGGCCGGCGAGCACGTCATGCCCCGGCCACCCGGGCCCGTCACCCACCACACGCCCTCGTCGACCTCCTCGCGCAGACAGACCCGCCCGTCCGTGCATTGGGAGTACACGCCCTCCCAGCGACGCCGCACGGGAGGCAGGTCGGCGCCGAGGATGCGCGCCGCCCGGGCCAGCAGCTCCTCGGTCGGCTCCTCGCACAAGGCGAAGTCGAACGGCTCGCCGTAGGCATGGGTGTCGCCGATGGTCAGCCCGCCGTCGGGACGCTGGACGAGCAGCAGCTGGAGGTGATGCCGCGCGGCCACCGCACTCTGGGGCCCCAGCGCGTCGAGGGGCGCCACCTCGTAAGCCGGGTAGTAGCGCAGGCTGTCGGCGTCGGCCAGCGACGTGGTGAGACTGGGGGCGAACGGCGCCGTCTCGAGCATCTGCAGTCGCACGCGGCGCAACGGGGCGGCCAGGGGCGCCAAGGCGGGCAGGTGGTCGTAGGCGGCACCGGTGGCCAGCACGGCCAGGTCGCCGGCCCAGCGGATGCCGGTGGTGTCGACCAGGGTGCGGGCCCCCACGGCGACCACACGGCGGCCCGGGTGGAAGCGGTAGCGCTCGGGTGCCCGCGCCGCCAGGTGCTGACGCAGGGCGCCGAGGGCGTGGCGGGGCTCGACCACGGCATCGGCAGCGCAGTGCAGGGCGCCGGCCACCTCGCCGCGCACCGCCGGATTGCACCGCCGCACCTCCTCGGGCTCGAGAAACGTGACGGCACGCGGCGTGGCGTCGGGATGCCGGGCGAACGCCGCCATGACGTCACGCTCGGCGGCGCTGCCGGCGACGGTCAGCGACCCCGTCGGCCGGAAACCGAGGCCGGGGACGTCGGCCCCCACCTCCTCCCAGCGACGGCGGGCCCGTTGCGCCACATCGAGCTCCTCGCCCGAGCGGCGACCGCTCACCCAGACCAACCCGAAGTTGCGCACGGACGCGCCCGTCGGGCCGGCGTCCGCCTCGAGATGGTCGACGGCGAAGCCCGCCTGCACGAGCTCGAAGGCGTGCCAGGTGCCGACGATGCCGCCGCCGGCCACCACAGCGCGTCGCCCGTCGGCGCTCACCAGGCGGCGTTGGTCACCGGGCGGCGTGCGCGGCGGCGCGGATGCCGTCCGCCGCCTCCCACGGGTGCGCATGCCCGAAGATGGCGCTCCCGGCCACGAGCACGTTGGCCCCGGCCGCCGTGGCCACCGGAGCCGTCTGCACGTCGATGCCCCCGTCCACCTCGATGTCGACGGACAGCGAACCACTGTCGACCGCCTTGCGCACCTGGGTCACCTTGCCCATCACGTCGGCGATGAAGCTCTGGCCGCCGAAGCCGGGGAAGACCGTCATGCAGAGCACGAGGTCGACGTCGCCCAAATAGGGCTCCACCGCCTCGAACGGCGTGTCGGGGTTGAGGGCGAGCCCGGCCCGCAGCCCGAGGCTGCGCATTTGGGTGATCAGCTCGTCCGTGTTGCCGATCTCGACGTGCACCGTGCAGCCGTCCGCACCGGCCGAGGCGAAGGCCTCGAGGTAGCGGCCCGGCTCCGTCATCATGAGGTGGCAGTCGAAGAACAGCGGCGTGTGCCGGCGCAGCGAGGCCACCACCGGTGGGCCGATCGTCACGTTGGGGACGAAGTGCCCGTCCATGACGTCGACGTGGAGCCAGTCGGCGACAGGCGCCACCTCCCCCACCTGCTCGGCCAAGAGCCCGAAGTCGGCCGACAGGACCGACGGCGCGATGCGCAGGTCGCCGAAGCGCCCCGGATCACGGCTCCCGTCGGTCGGGCGTTCCGACATGTCCCGTGCCGGGGCTCAGCTGAACCGGGCCCAGCAGAGGATGCGCCGGAACCCGTAGAAGTACGGCTCACGCTCGCCGAGCTCTTCGATCAGCCGTTCGCGGTAGCGCTCGACGAACGCCTCGAACATCTCGGGCGTCAGGCGCGTGCGGTACGGCGTGAGCAGCGTGCCCATGACCCACTCGACGACGTCCTCGGTCGACTCGAGCTCGTGGCCGTAGACCTCCATGCGCACGACCTGGTCCTTGGCCCCCAACTCGTAGAGGAGGTCGGCGTAGACCTCGGGCGAGAGCACGAAGCGGCCGCGGTCCTCGGGCACGTCGCCGTACAGGGCGTCGATGAAGGGTGGCTCGTTGGCCACGGCCTGGGCCAGCAGGTGCGAGGGATGGCGGTGGTTGGCCGGCACCTGGAACGCGAGCTGGCCGTCCGGCGCGAGCGCGGTCCGCATGCGGGCGAGGAGATCGAGATGGTCGTCCACCCAGTGGAGCGACGCGTTGGCGAACACCAGCTGCAGGCCTTCGTCGAGCCACGTGGCGATGTCACCCTGCCGGAAGGACAGCCCGGGGACGTCGCCGTACTCCGACAGCGCGCGCTCGAGCATGGTCGGCGACGAGTCGACGCCGACCGTCTCCTTGGCCTCCATCTCCTCGTGCAGAACTTTGGTCAGGTCCCCGGTCCCGCAGCCGAGGTCGACGATGCGGCCGCCGGCGACCGGGTAGCAGAGCATCAGGAGATCGTTGAACGGCTGCTGGCGTTCTGATCGGAAGCGCTCGTACTGGTCGGGGCTCCAACCGTCCAACGGGGTCACGGTCACTGCACTCATGTTTAGTCCGTCCCGAGGCGCTCGCCGACCGCGGGCCGTGCGCCGCGCAGCCACTCGTCGGCTGACATGGGCGAACGGCTCTCCGGCTGCACCGTGCGCAGCACCAGCGCGCCACCGCCCGTGGCCACCACCGGGCCGCTCAGCGCGCCGGGAGGAAGCCCGTCCAGGGCCGCCCCGGAGTCCTCGACCGCCGCCTCGAGCACCGTGAGGCGCTTGCCGCGAAAGGTGGTCCAGGCGTGGCCGAGGCGAACGACCCGCTTGAGCTGCCCGGCCGGGTCGCGCCAGTCGAGGTGGAGGTCCTCCTTGGTGATCTTCTCCGCCACCGTGATCTCGCCCTCCTGGGGCGCCGGCTTGGGCAACCCGGCGACGCCGTGCGCAAGCGAAGCGACGACGAGGTCGCTCGCGACGTCGACCAGCTGCGCCCGCAGCGCCGCCAGCGTGATGTCGTCGTCGAGTGGCACCGTGCGGACGGCGTAGACGGGGCCGCTGTCGAGCCCCTCCTCCACCTTCATGAGGCAGACCCCGGTGACGCGGTCGCCCGCCAGGATGGCGCGCTCGACCGGCGCCGCGCCGCGCCAACGCGGCAGCAGCGAGAAGTGCAGGTTCACCATCGGGACCTCGGCCAGGATGCGGGCCGGGATGATGCGCCCGTAGGCGACGACGACGGCCAGCTCGACGCCGGCCGACACCACCTCGTCCATGTCGTGTGTGACCGGCAGGCCGAGCTCGGTCGCCGCCACCTTCACCGGGCTGGGCGTCGTCTGCCCACCTCGGCCGCGTCGTCGGTCCGGCCTGGTCACGCAGACCGCGATCTCGTGGCCGGCCTCGACCAGCGCGCGCAGCGGCGGCACCGCCATGTCGGGAGTACCGAGGAACGCCAACCGGGCCATTCCGCTCACCGTAGGGCGACGACGCCGGTCGGCGCGCCCCCACGCTCCGTAAGCTCGTGGCGGTGGACGCCCGGGCCGCACGCTGGCTGACGGAGGTGCTCGGGTCGGGGTGCGCGCCGGTCCGCTCGCTGAGCTTCGGCATCTCCTCCGAGCTCGAACTCGTCGAGGCCGACGGGGCGCGGTTCGTGCTCCGCCGCTACACCGACCGGGAACGGGCGGCGCACGACCCCGGTCTGGTGAACGACGAGGTGCGCGCGCTGGAGGCCGCCCGCGACGTGCTGGGCGACTTGGTACCCCGGCCGGTGGCCTGGGACCCGTCGGGCGCCGACGCCGGTGTGCCGGCGCTCGTGATGACGTACCTGCGGGGCACGGCGCACATCCACGGTCTCGACCCGGTGAGCTTGGTGGAGCCGCTCACCCGTCTGCACGCGGCGCCGTTGCCGTCAGGCCTGCCGGCGTGCCGCAGCTGGCTCCGGGTCGCCGAGGTCCGGGTGCCCGAGTGGTCGGCCCGGCCGGATGCGTGGGCGCGCCTGGTGGAATTGACCACGGCGCCCCAGCCACCCGGTGCGGTGCGCTTCCTCCATCGGGACTTCCACCCCGGGAACCTCCTGTGGCAGGACGGGCAGCTCAGCGGAATCGTGGACTGGGCCAACGCCTGCCGCGGCCCACGGGGGGTCGACCTGGCCCACACCCGGTGCAACCTGGCCCTCGTCGACGGTGTCGAGGCGGCCGAGCGGTTCCTGCTCGCGTACGTGCGGGCCAACCCGTCGTACCGGCACGACCCGTGGTGGGACGCGACCGAGCTGTTCACGTGGGTCGACGACTTCTCGGGCGTGCTGGCCTTCAACGCCTTCGGCGCGGCGCTCGACGTCGCGCTGCTCAGGTCCCGGGCTGACGACTACGCGGACGCGGTGAGCCGCCAGGCCGCCGCGGCCTAGCCCTTGAAGAGGTTGGACAGCCCGTCCGGATCCGACGCCGGAAGGTCCAGGGTGCGGCTGCGCAAAATCCTGAGCGCGTCCTTGCGCTGGTCCTCGTTGAGCCGCTCGACGAGGAGGATGCCGTCGAGGTGGTCGAGCTCGTGCTGGAAGACGCGGCCCTCGAGCTCGGTCGCCTCGATGGAGACCTCGTTGCCGTCCAGGTCGAGTCCGACCAGGTGCACCGCGTCGGGGCGCACGATCTCCCAACTCAGGCCGGGCACGGACAGGCAACCCTCGTCGTAGACCCATTCGCCGTCGGACTCGATGATGCGTGGGTTGATGATGGCGCGGGCGCCGTCGCCCACGTCGTAGACGAAGATGCGCTTCTGCACGCCCACCTGGTTGGCGGCCAGGCCGGTACCGGGAGCGGCATACATCGTCTCGATCATGGAGTCGACGAGGCTCGCCACGGCCCCGTCGATGTCGTCGACGTCGCGGGTGCGCTCCTTCAACACGGGGTCGCCGTACTGGCGGATGGTCAAGCCGGGCATCAGGCCATTGTAATGGGCACCCCGAACGCCGCCGCCTGCCACCTGCGCGCGCTCACACGGTGGACGGGTCGACCTCGACACGCAGGCCGCGTCCGGGCGGACGGGGGACCCGGGCCAGGAGGTCGCAGAGCGGCCCGTGCTCGTCGGCCCGCACCAGGAACCGCCCGTCGCCCAGCGGCGTGACCGTGATCCCCGCCGTCGCCTCCCGTCCGAGCGCCTCGGCGTAGCCCGCGGCGAGCGCACCCGATACGAGTGCGAGGGCGGCGAACGGCGGCAGGCCGGCGGCCCGGCGGACTTCCTCCTCGTCGGCCAGCACGGGCGCCGGCTCTCCCCGGGCCAGCGCCGCCAGCACGGGGTGATCGGGCACCCGGGTCTGCACCTGTACCCGCGCCCAAACCGGGCCGGCCCCCCGAGGTCCGGCCAGCCGGCCGGCCCGGACGAAGAGGGCCAAGGTGTCCTCGATGGCGGAGAGACGCGGCGCCAGCAGGTGGAGGTCGATGTCGAGGAACACGACGGCGGCGGCGCGTCGGACCCGGTGCAGCACGGCCTCGGTGCCCACCAGGACCGGTGCCGGCGGCACCACCGGCTCGACCCCGCCTCCCCGGGCGCCGGCCACCTCGCCGACCTCGACGCCGAGGAGCGCGGCCAGCTCCTCGCGCAGCCTGCTCACCCCCACCCGCAGCGCCTTCATACGCAGGCGCCCGCAGCCGGCGCACACCATCGGCCGCGTCTCGGCGCAGCGCGGGCACTCGAGCACGGCCCCGTCGTGGCGCCCCGCCACGGCCGCCGCACCACAGCGCGCGCAGCGCGCCAGCTCGCCGCAGTGGGCGCAGGCGAGCAGGCGCGCCCCGCCGGTGCGGTTGTAGACGCAGACGAGCGGGCCACGCCCCGCCACCGCATCCGGATCGTCGAGCACGGTGCGGGCCAGTCGCACGAACTCCTCGGAGAACAACCCGGTGCGCGGGTCGGCGCCCCGGCGGTCCACTCGCTCGAGGGCCGGCCAGCCGGCCCGTTCGTCGACGGCCGCGGGTGCCAGCACCGGAAGCGTGGCCAGCCGCACCGGCGGCACCGGCGAGGCCAGCAGGCACGGCACGCCCTCGCGCCGGGCCCGCTCCACCAGCACGTCGATGGCGCTGTAGGTCGGTGCGCTCTCCTCCCGGTACGACGGGTCGTGCGCGTCGAGCACCACGGCCGCGGCCAACCGGGGCACCGGGGCCCAGGCGCCCGCCCGGCTGCCCACCACGACGGGCCAGCCCGCCGCGCGCCGGCCCACTCCGACGTGGCGGGCCATCCCCGCCGCGCCAGCCGCGCCGTCAGCCGCGCCGCCCAGCCGGCGGAGGGGACGAGGACGACCACGCTGCCGCGGCGCGCCCGCACGCCGGGGTCGGCCACGACGGAGAGAACGAGGTCGATCAGGTCGGTGGCCGGGGGAAGACGCACCATGCTCACCGCGGCGTCCGCCAGCGCGGACGACCACGGTGGACGCGGTCCGGCCTCGGCGGCCGGGCCCGCCTTCACCGTGGGCACGGCGGGCAGCGCGCGCACGATCGCCTCGGGAGACGCCGTCCGCAGGAAGAAGGAGGCGGGCCCGGCCCAGCGCCAGGCCGCCCAGTCGGCCAGCTCGACCAGGCCCGGGGGCGGGCCCCAGCCCAGCCACGACTTCAGCGGCAGCAGATCGACGCCAGGGGGCGGGTCCACCGCGTCGTCGACCACCCAGCCGCGCACGCTGCGCCCGTGCAACGGCATGCGCACCCGCGTGCCGACGACCACGTCCTCGGTCCACCCGGCAGGGACGGCGTAGTCGAAGGTCTTGGCCAGCGCGGCCTGCTCCGTGCGCACGCGCACCGTGCGTCCGGTCGACGTCATGGCGCCATCGTGCGCCGTGGTCGTGACGCCCCCCGATGTCCCGTCACGGCTCCCTCAGGGGAGCCGCAGCGCGGTCAAAGCCCGAGCGCCGACCGCAGGTCGTCCACGCGGGAGGTGGACTCCCACGTGAATTCCTTCTCCGAGCGGCCGAAGTGCCCGTAGGCCGCCGTCTTCTTGTAGATGGGGCGGCGCAGCTCGAGGTCGCGCGAAATGGCGGCGGGCCGCAGGTCGAACAGCTCGCGGATGGCGTCGGAGATCTTCTGTGGCTCGACCACCTCGGTGCCGAACGTCTCGACGAGCAGCGACACCGGGTGGGCCACGCCGATGGCGTACGCGACTTGGACCTCGCACCGCTTGGCCGCACCGGCCGCCACGACGTGCTTGGCCACCCAGCGCGCCGCGTAGGCGGCCGAGCGGTCCACCTTGGACGGGTCCTTGCCCGAGAAGGCGCCCCCGCCGTGGCGGGCCATGCCGCCGTAGGTGTCCACGATGATCTTGCGCCCGGTGAGGCCGGTGTCGGCGTGCGGGCCGCCCAGCTCGAAGATCCCCGTCGGGTTCACGTAGATGCGCAGCGCCTCGTGGTCGAGGTCGGTCGGCAGGAGAGGACTGATGACGTGCTCAATCAGGTCTGGCCGCAGCTGTTCCTCGAGGTCGACGCCGGAGGCGTGCTGCGTGGAGATGAGGACCGTGTCGATGCGGACGGGACGGCCGTCCTCGTAGACGACGGACACCTGTGTCTTGCCGTCTGGACGCAGATAGGGCACTGCGCCGGCACGGCGAACCTGGGCCAGCCGCTCCGAAAGCCGGTGGGCCAGCCAGATCGGCAGCGGCATGAGGTCCGGCGTCTCGTCGCATGCGTAGCCGAACATCATCCCCTGGTCGCCGGCGCCCTGGGCGTTCAGCATGTCCTCGCCGCCGCTGCCCGAGCGAAGCTCCAACGCGGCGTCGACGCCCTGCGCGATGTCTGGCGACTGCGCGTCGAGGGACACCAGGACGCCGCACGTCTTGCCGTTGAAGCCGTAGGCGTCGTTGTCGTATCCGATGGCGCAGACCGTCTCACGCACCAGCGCCGGGATGTCGACATAGGTCGACGTCGTCACCTCGCCCGCCACCACGACGAGGCCAGTCGTGAGCAACGTCTCGCACGCCACGCGGCTGGCCGGGTCACCTTCCAGAATGGCGTCCAGCACGGCGTCAGAGATCTGGTCCGCCATTTTGTCGGGGTGGCCCTCGGTGACCGATTCCGAGGTGAATGTGGTCTTCACGAGCTGCTCCGGTTCTGTTCCAGGTGGGTGATCACACTATCCAATACCGCATTTGCCACTGCATCCTTGGAGGTCAGCGGGATTTCGACGGCGTCGCCGTCCGCGGCGAGGACGACCACGGCGTTCGTGTCGTGGTCGAACCCCACACCCGGTGCGCTCACGTCGTTAACGACGAGCAGGTCCACTCCCTTGCGCTCGAGCTTGCGTCGGCCGCGGTCGAGCACATCGTGGGTCTCCGCGGCGAATCCGACCAAGACCTGATTTCCGCTCCGCCGGGCCGCTAAACCGGCCAGGATGTCCGGCGTCGGCTCGAGCACCAGCTCGGGCAGACCGTCCTCCTTCGACAGCTTGGCGTCGGCGGTGACCTTTGGCCGGAAGTCCGCCACGGCCGCCGCCATCACGACGACGTCGGCGGTCGCGGCGGCCGCGGCCATGGCCTGCTCCATGTCCGCCGCCGTCTCGACGTCGACGCGCGTCACGGACGCAGACACGTCCGCCGGCAAGGCCAACGGCGACGACGTCACCAGCGTCACGGAGGCGCCCCGACGGGCCGCGGCGGCGGCGAGGGCGTGACCTTGCTTGCCCGACGACCGGTTGGTGATGAAGCGCACGGGATCGAGCGGCTCACGCGTGCCGCCGGCGCTGACGGCGACGTGCACACCCTCCAGATCGCGCGCCGTCGCGACGGTGAGCCGCTGCAGGACGCGCTCGACGATGACGCCCGGGTCGGCCAGGCGGCCCTCGCCGGAGTCGCCGCCGGCCAGGCGCCCGCTCTCGGGAGGGATGATCTCGACGCCTCGGCGCTCCAGCGTGGCCAGGTTCTCGCGCACCGACGCGTGTTCCCACATTTCGGTGTGCATGGCCGGGCAGACCATGACGGGAGCCCGCGTGGCCAACAGCGTTGCGCACAGCAAGTCGTCGGACAGCCCGGCGGCATAGCGGGCGATGGTGTGCGCCGTCGCCGGCACCACCACCACCAGATCGGCGTCCTGGCCCAACCTCGTGTGGGGGATGGGCGAAGCCTCGTGCCACAGCGACTGCTGGGCAGGCACGGACGCCAGCGCGGAGAAGGTCACCGCACCGACGAAGCGCGTGGCGTCTTCGGTCAGCACCGGGGTCACGTGCACGCCGGCGTCGACCAGGCGGCGACAGACCTCGACCGCCTTGTAGGCGGCAATACCCCCGCTGACGCCCAGGACCACGCGCGGCCGGGTCAGCGCGGCATCCTCGTTCTCCGGTGTTCTGGCCATCGGCGGTGCCCGCCGCGCCTCTCCGCCAGCTCCTAGCTGGCGGTGGGGCCCTCGTCCCCGGCGTCGAGCGACTCGATGACCTCGGCACCCTCTTCGGCGGCCTCTTGCCCCTCGGCGATCAGACCGGCCTCGACGGCGTCGGCCACGGCGGCCGCCACGGCCGCCTCCTCCTCGGGGTCGGCTCGCGTGTAGGTCGCCTTCCCGGCCGCGATCTCCTCGAAGGCGATGGACACCGGCTTGCCCGAGACGGACGCCACCTGCGGCGGGACCACCTTGCCCAGGCCCTCGCCCAGGCTGTTGTAATACGAGTTCACCTGCCGGGCGCGGGCTGATCCGAGAGCAACCAGGGTGAATTTGGAGTCCACCTTGTCCAGAAGCTCTTCGATGGGTGGGTCCATCAACGTGAGGCGGCCTTGGGCCATCAGGATTCCTCCGGGTTCGCGGCGCAGGGGGCAGCCGATCGAGTCCGTTCGATTATAGCCGTCAGCTCGGCCAAGGCCCGCTCCATGTCGTCGTTCACCACCGTGTGAGCTGCGATGTCGGCGCCGCGGGCCACCTCCGAGCGCCCCAGCTCGACCCGCTTGCGGATGTGTTCCTCGTCGTCGCCGCGGGCGGCCAGCCGGGCCGCCTGGACCTCAGGAGAGGGCGGCAGCAGCAGAATCACCGTGGCGTCGGGGCGCTGGGCCAACACCTGCTCAGCCCCCTGCACGTCGATCTCGAGCAACACATCGGCTCCGGGGGGCGGGCTGGGGATCGGCGTCCCCTGCAGGTAGTCGAGGAACTCCGCCCACTCGAAGAACCCACCGGCAGCGACCGCCTCCTCGAACGTGGCGCGATCGACGAACGTGTAGGCACCGCGCTCCAGCTCGCCCGGCCGCGGCTGGCGCGTCGTCCAGCTCCGGCTCAGCCAGAGCCCGGGGTCGTGAGCGACCAGCTCCGCCGCCATCGTGCCCTTGCCGGCCCCACCGGGGCCGATGAGCACGAAGAACAGTGGCTCAGCGCGCAGTCTCTTTGAGCAGCGCCTCGCGCTGCTTGGCCCCGAGTCCCTGCAACCGCCGGCTGTCGCTGATGCCGACGGTCTCCATGAGGCGGCGGGCCTTCACCTTGCCCAGCCCGGGCAGCGACTCCAACACCGAGACCACCTTCATCTTCCCAACGGTCTCGTTCGAATCCGCCTCGTCGAGGAGTTGAGCCAACGACAAGTTGCCCATCTTCAGCTTGTCCTTCACCTCGGCCCGCTCACGGCGAACCTTGGCAGCCTTCTCAAGTGCAGCGGCGCGCTGCTCGGGTGTGAGTGCGGGAGGTTGCGGCATGGCGAGACCATAGCGCCTCTGCCAGGGCCGTTCACATGAAACGCGTTGCCGTCAGACCATGGCGGCGGCGAGCTCGCGCGAGAGGGACACGGCTTCCCGGCGCAGGTCGGCGGGATCGGGCCCGTACCCGAGCACCCCGCGTGAGCTGCTGGGCAGAACGCTGCCGGGCCGGCACCCGGCGAAGCGCGTCCCCACGTCGGCCGGGCCGGCACCCTGGGCGCCCAGCCCGGGGGCCAAAATTACGCCTCCGAGCTGGGACAACGGAAAGTGAGACGGGGGCAGTGTGGCCCCGACCACCGCCCCGACCGTCCCGGCGGGCACCTCGGCGGACGCGTTCAGCGCCGCCACCTCACCCAGCACCATGTCCTCGACCGACGGCCCGGCCGCGGTGGACGCGAGTTGCAAGGCGCGACCCTCGGGATTGGAGCTGCGGGCGACGACCAGCACGCCCCGGCCGTTCGCGGCGGCCCGGTGGACAAGTGGAGCGAGCGCTCCGAGTCCGAGGTACGCGTGCGCCGTGACCGCGTCCGCGGCCAACGGGCTCCCGGCTCCGAGCCAGGCGTCGGCGTAGGCGTCTGCGGTCGAATCGATGTCCCCGCGCTTGGCGTCGGCGATCACGATGAGGCCGGCCGCACCGGCGTCGGCGAGCAGTCGCTCGAGTTCGGCCATGCCTGTCGCGCCGTGGCGCTCGAAGAACGCGACCTGCGGCTTGATGACCGCGACCGCACCGGCAAACGCCTCGACGCAGATGCGGCAGAAGGCGCGCAGGCCCGCGGCATCGTCGCTCAGACCCCACTGCGCGAGCAGGCCGGACGACGGATCGACACCGACACACAGGGGCCCGAGCGCCAGCGCGGCCGCCTCCACTCGCTCACCGAAGCTGTCGGCCATCACGCCCTCCTTCCCGGAGTCGCCGAACGCGCCTCCGTCTCGTCGCCGGTTGCACCGTCGGTCATGCCAGGCTCCCGGCGCGCCCGGGCGCCGGCGCGAATCTCCTCCACCGTGGTGCCGTGCGCGGCGCACCAGCGCGCCAGATGGCGCAGCACCTTCCACGGTGCCCGAGGATCCCGGAAGGTCGCCGTCCCCACCTGCACGGCATCGGCGCCGGCCTGCAACAGCTCGACGGCGTCGACGCCCGACGCCACACCGCCGACCCCGACGATGGCGGTTTCGGGAAAGGCAGCCCGACACTCCCACACGGCGCGCACGGCCACCGGGTGCACGGCGGCGCCCGACAGGCCCCCACCCCCTGCCCCGAGGAGCGGGCGGCCGGTCTCGGGGTCGAGGGCGAGGCCGAGCAGCGTGTTCACCAGGGTGAGGCCGTGGGCGCCCGCCTCCAGGGCGCCCGTCGCGATTTCGACCAGGTCGGGCACGTTGGGGCTCAACTTGGCCCAGCGCGGCAGCCCGCACTCGGTGGCCGCCATGACGCGAGCCGTGGCCTCGGCCGAATGGGCGAACATCCGCGAGCGGTCCTCGACGTTGGGGCAGCTGACGTTGACCTCGACGGCCATGATGCAGGCGCCGTCGGCCGACGACGCCGCGGCCGCGGCGAGCTCGGCCGCCCGCGCGTACTCGGCCACGGAGCGCCCCCAGATGCTGACGACCACCCGCGCTCCGGATGCGGCGAGCGCGGGGAGGTCGCGCATCGACCAGGCAGCCAGGCCGGGCCCCTGCAGCCCGACGCTATTGAGCATCCCCGGCTCCCACCTCGTGCACCCGCGGCGCCGGGTTCCCCGGCCAGGTCTCGGCGGCGAGCGACTTGACGACCACGGCGCCCAGGTCGGCCAGGGCGCCGTACTCGGCCAGCTCGGTCCCGTGGCCCGACGTGCCCGAAGCCGTCATGACCGGGTTGGCCAGCTCGACCGTACCGACGCGGGTCGCCAGCCGCGCGTCGCGTCGGCTCGCCGCGCTCATGGCGCCCTCCACTCGTCCGGCACCCCATGCAGGTCCTGCAGTGGGCGCACCTCGAGCGGGTGCGACGCGCGCGTCGGCCATGCCGGCGGCGGCGGCGCGCGCCGCCGCCAGGGTGGTGAGGCACGGCACCTTGTAGGCCACCGAGGCCGTGCGGATGTGCTGGCCGTCGGCCCGCGGGCCCAGGCCGCGCGGGGTGTTCACGACCAGCTGCACCTTGCCCTGTGCGATCAGCTCGACGGCGTCGGAGGCGACGCCCTCCTCCCCCACCTTGGCCACCAGCGTGTCCACGGCCACGCCCTCGGAGCGGAGGTAGCCCGCGGTGCCCAGCGTCGCCGCGATGGAGAAGCCGAGCGCGCTGAAGGAGCGCGCCACGTCCAAGCCGGCCGGCTTGTCCCGGTCGGCCAGCGACAGGAACACGGTGCCGGCGTCGGGCAGGCGGGTCCCGGCCGCCATCTGGCTCTTGGCGAAGGCCAGGCCGAAGGTGATGTCCACCCCCATGACCTCGCCGGTGGACCGCATCTCGGGGCCGAGGAGCGTGTCGACGCCCGGGAAGCGGTCGAAGGGCAGCACGGCCTCCTTCACGCTCACGTGGTCGAGCACGGGCACCCGGCCGATCGCGCCGGCTGGCAGCAGACCCTCCGCGCGCAGCTGCCCGAGGGTCTGGCCCACCATGACCCGCGACGCCACCATGGCCAGCGGCACCCCCGTGGCCTTGGCCACGAAGGGCACGGTGCGGCTGGCCCGGGGGTTGGCCTCGAGCACGTAGACCTGGCCGTCCTTGACGGCGTACTGCACGTTGATGAGACCGCACACGCCCAGGGCATCCGCCAGCGAACGGGTGTGGCGCTCGAGGGTCTCGAGCACGCCGGCGCTCAGCGACTGTGGCGGCAGCGCGCAGGCGGAGTCGCCCGAGTGCACGCCCGCCTCCTCCACGTGCTCCATGACCCCGCCGATGAGGATCTCGCCGGTGGCGTCTCGCACGGCGTCCACGTCCACCTCGATCGCGTCCTCCAGGAAGCGGTCCACCAGCACCGGGCGCTCGGCGGTGACGCCGCCCTCGCGGGCCAGCGCGCCGCTCGTCATGGCCCGCATGACGCGCCGCACGCCGTCATCGTCGTAGACGATCTCCATGGCCCGGCCGCCCAGCACGTAGCTCGGCCGCAGCAGCACCGGGTAGCCGACGCGGCCGGCCACAGCCAGCGCCTCCGCCGTGGTGGTCGCGGTACCGCCGGCCGGCTGCGGAATCCCGAGTTCGGCGCACAGCGCGTTCCATTGCTCGCGGTCCTCGGCCAGGTCGATGGAGGCCGGGCTGGTACCGAGGACCAGCCCGGGCGGGAGCGAGCCGGCCAGCTTGAGCGGCGTCTGCCCACCCAGCGACACGATCACCCCGGCCACGCTGCCGCCGGCCGCCAACTCGGCGTCGAGGACGTTGGCCACGTCTTCGTCGGTCAGCGGCTCGAAGTAGAGACGGTCCGAGGTGTCGTAGTCGGTCGAGACCGTCTCGGGGTTGCAGTTGACCATGACCGTCTCGTAGCCGGCGTCGCGCAGCGTCATGGAAGCGTGGACGCAGCAGTAGTCGAACTCGATCCCCTGCCCGATGCGGTTGGGCCCCGAGCCGAGGATGATCACCCGCTCGCGGTCGGAGGCGCGGATCTCGTCCTCCTCCTCGTAGGTGGCGTAGTGGTACGGCGTGAACGCTTCGAACTCCGCGGCGCAGGTATCGACCGTCTTGAAGGTCGCCCGCACGCCCAGGCGGAGCCGCTCGGCCCGCACGTCGTCGGCGCGGCCGCCGCGCAGGTACGCCAGCTGGGCGTCGGAGAACCCGAGCCGCTTGGCCCGGCGGAAGTCGGCCGCCTCCAGCTCCGGTCGACCGGTCAGGCGGAACCGCTCCGCTGCGATCCGCGCCAGCTGCCGCAGGAACCAGGGGTCGATGCCGGTGCGCGCCGCCAACTCCTCCACCGTGGCCCCGCGGCGCAACGCCGCCTCGAGCTCGAAGACTCGGTCGGGCGTGGCCACGGCAACCCGCTCGAGCAGTTCCTCGTCGGACAACGCGTCGAGGGCCTCCTCGGCCGGGTCCGCGTTGAGCCCCGCCCTCCCCTGCTCCAGCGAGCGCAGCGCCTTCTGGAGGGACTCGCAGAAGGTCCGCCCGATGGCCATCACCTCGCCCACCGACTGCATGCGGGTCCCCAGCCGGGCGTCGGCCCCCGGCAGCTTCTCGAAGGCCCAGCGCGGCACCTTGGTGACCACGTAGTCGATGGTCGGCTCGAACGACGCCGGCGTCGCCCGCGTGATGTCGTTGGGGATCTCGTTCAGCAGGTAACCCACGGCCAGACGCGCCGCGATCTTGGCGATGGGGAAACCCGTCGCCTTGGACGCCAGCGCGGACGAGCGCGAGACGCGCGGGTTCATTTCGATGATGACGCGTCGTCCCGTGGCCGGGTCGACGGCGAACTGCACGTTGGAGCCACCCGTCTCGACGCCGACCCGCCGCAGGCAGGCAAAGGCGTCGTCCCGCATGGCCTGGTACTCCACGTCCGTCAGCGTCTGCGCGGGCGCCACCGTGATGGAGTCGCCGGTGTGCACGCCCATGGGGTCGAAGTTCTCGATGGAGCAGACGACGACGCAGTTGTCGGCCGCGTCGCGCATGACCTCGAGCTCGAACTCCTTCCATCCGGCGATGGACCGCTCCACCAGGATCTGCCCGATGGGGCTGGCCGCGAGGCCCTCGGCGGCCAGGCGGGAGAACGCCGCCGCGTCAGGGGCGATGCCGGTGCCCTTGCCGCCGAGGATGAAGCTCGGCCGCACCATGATCGGGTAGCCGATCTCCTCCGCGATCTCCTCCGCCTCGCGCAGCGAGTGCGCGAAGCCCGAACGCGGCACTTCGAGCCCGATGCTCTCCATGGCCGCCTTGAACTGGTCGCGGTCCTCGGCGGTGGCGATGGCCTCAGGCCGGGCCCCGATCACCTCGACGCCGTAGCGCTCCAGCACGCCGAGCTCGACCAGGCGCATGGTCAAGTTGAGCGCCGTCTGCCCGCCCAGGGTGGGCAGCAGCGCGTCGGGCCGTTCCTTCTCGATGATGGCCGCCAACACCTCGGGCTCGAGTGGCTCGACGTAGGTGCGGTCCGCCGTCCCGGGGTCCGTCATGATGGTGGCCGGGTTGGAGTTGGCCAGGACGACGCGGTAGCCCTCCTCGGCCAGGACGCGGCAGGCCTGTGTGCCCGAATAGTCGAACTCACAGGCCTGGCCGATCACAATCGGCCCCGACCCGATGACGAGGATCGATCGCAAGTCGTCGCGGCGCGGCATGCGCTCTCCCTCCGCTCGCTCAGCGCGCCCCGGCGCGCGCGGTGTGAGTGGGACGGGTGAGCATCAGCTCGCGAAAGACCGAGAACAGGTAGCGCGCGTCGTGGGGCCCGGGCGCCGCCTCGGGGTGGTACTGCACGGAGAAGGCGGGCGCCTTCAGAGAACGGAACCCCTCCACCACGCCGTCGTTGAGGTTGACGTGCGTCGTCTCGGCGTCGGGTATGGAGCCGGCCGCCACCGCGTAGTTGTGGTTCTGGCTGGTGATCTCGACCACGCCCGTCTCGAGCTGCTGCACCGGGTGGTTGGCGCCGTGGTGGCCGAAGGGCAGCTTGTAGGTCGACCCCCCGAGCGCCGTGGCCAGGATCTGGTGGCCCAGGCAGATGCCGAAGATGGGCACACGCCCCACCAGGTCGGCCACGGCCGCGGCCGGTCCGCCCAGCGCGGCCGGATCGCCGGGCCCGTTGGAGAGGAAGACGCCGTCGGGGTCGAGCGCCAGCGCCTCGCCGGCCGTGGTGCCCGCCGGCACCACCGTCACCGTGCCCAGCGTCGTCAGGAGGTCGACCATGGTGGTCTTGACCCCGAAGTCGTAGGCCACGATGCGCAGCGCCGGGTTCCCGGCGCCGGTGGCCGGGTGCACGTGCGGCCTTGCGGCGGTGACGCCCGACACCAGGTCCAGGCCGTCGGTCCCCGAGGCCGCCGCCGCCGCCGCCGCCAGCTCACGCTCGGGCGCGGTCCCGAAGGCGCAGGGCACGGCGCCGGCCGTCCGCACGTGCCGGGCCAGCCGGCGCGTGTCCACCCCGGTGAGCGCGGGCACGCCGTGGCGGCGCAGGAACGGCTCGAGCGCCTCGGTGGCGCGCCAGTTCGACGGCGCGTCGGCCAGGTCGCACACCACCACGCCGCGGCAGTGCGGCACGGCCGCCTCGTCGTCCGCCGCGTTGGTGCCGTAGTTGCCGATGTGCGTGCTGGTGAAGGAGATCACCTGTCCGGCGTAGGACGGGTCCGTGATCACCTCCTGGTAGCCGCTCATGGCCGTGTTGAACACCAGCTCCCCGGTGGCCACCTCCACGCTCGCCCCGGCCGCCTCCCCGGCGAACACGGTGCCGTCGGCCGTGACCAACAGGGCGGGAGCCCTGTCCCCGTTCTGCGGTGCCGGGTCGGTCACCGCTGCGCCGTGGCGTCGATCACGACCGGCTCGCCCCGCAGCACCGTGTGGCGCACCGCGCCGTGGAACGTGCGGCCGGCGTAGGGGGTGTTGCGGCTGCGGCTGGCCAGCCGCCCCGCGTCGACCACCGTCGTCGCGGCGGGGTCGAACACGCACAGGTTGGCCGTCGCACCCGCCTCGACCGGGCCGCCCTGGGCGCTGTGGCCGGCCGGGCGCGCGTCGGTGGCGGTGAGACGGGCGATGGCGGCGGGCTGCGCGCTCATGAGGGCGAACACCCGCGCCGCCCCCAACTGCGGGGACAGCACCTCCCACGCGACGAGCAGCGCCGTCTGCAGCCCGAGCATCCCCGGCGGGGCCTGGTCGAAGGGGAGATCCTTCGCCTCGGGTGCGTGCGGTGCGTGGTCGGTGGCGACGGCGTCGATGGTGCCGTCGCACAGGCCGGCCACCACCGCGGCCACGTCCTCGTCGGCACGCAGCGGCGGGTTGACCTTGAAGACCGGGTCGTACCCGGCGCACAGGGCGTGGGTGAGCAGCATGTGGTGCGGCGCCGCCTCCGCCGTCACCGCCAACCCCTCCGCCTTGGCCCGCCGCACCAGGTCGACCGAGCCCACCGTCGACAGGTGGAGGAAGTGCACCGGCGCGCCGGTCAGCCGGGCCAGCGCGATGTCCCGCGCCACCATGGCTTCCTCGGCGGCCGCCGGCATGCCCGGGATGCCGAGCAGGCCCGACCAGCACCCCTCGTGCATGGCACCACCCCCGGCCAGGGCGGCGTCTTCGCAGTGCTGGGCCAGGGTGACGCCGAGCCCCTTGGCATAGTCGAGGGCCCGGCGCATCAGCGCACCGTCCTGCACGCCGGCGCCGTCGTCGGTGAAGAGGGTCACGCCCAGGTCGGCCAGCTCGCCCATGGGGGCCAGCGCGGCTCCGGCCCGGGCCATCGTGATGGCGCCGGCGACCGCCACCTCGGCCAGGCACCCCTGGCCCAAGGCGAGCACCTCACGGGCCACGCCGGCCGAGTCGATCGGCGGCTCGGTGTTGGGCATGGCCACCACCGCCGTGTAACCCCCGAGCGCGGCGGCACGGGCACCCGACTCGACCGTCTCCGCCTCCTCGCGGCCGGGCTGGCGCAGGTGGGTGTGCAGGTCGACCAGCCCCGGTCCGACCAGGCAACCCGACGCGTCGAGGACGATGGCGCCCGACGGCGGGTCGACGGACTCGGCCAGCGCCAGGACGCGGTCCCCCGCCACGGCGACGTCGAGCCGCGCCGTCCCCTCGGGCCCCACGACCGTGCCACCCCGTATGACGAGCGTCGCGTCAGGCAACGGCGGGCACCTCCGCCACACCCGGCAGCTCCCCGCCCAGGAGCAGGAAGAGGATGGCCATGCGGACCGCCACCCCGTTGCTCACCTGCTGCGTCACCACCGTGCGGGGCAGATCCGCCACGTCGGATGCGATCTCGACGCCGCGCAGCATCGGCCCGGGGTGGGTGACGATCGCGTGGTCGGCCAGCCGGGCCACCCGGCGCGCCGTGAGGCCCCAGCGGGCGGTGTACTCGCGCAGGCTGGGCACGTACGAGCCGCTCCCGCGCTCGGCCTGCAGCCGCAGCAGGGAGACGACGTCGGCGTCGCCCAGGGCCGTGTCGAAGTCGCCGGCCACCTCGACCGGCCAGCCCTCGAGCGAGGGCGGCAGCAGGCTGCCCGGCGCAGCCAGGGTGACCTGTGCGCCGAGCGCGGTGTAGGCCAGCACCTCCGAGCGCGCCACCCGGCTGTGGCGCACGTCGCCCACAATGAGCACGCGTAGGCCGTCGAAGCAGTCGATGCCGAGCTCCTCGGGCGGCACGCCTTTGCGCTCGGCCAAGACCTGGCGCACCGTGAAACAGTCGAGCAGCGCCTGGGTGGGATGCTCGTGCCAGCCGTCACCGGCGTTGATGACCCGGGCCCGCTCTACCCAGCGGGCCACCTGGTGGGGCGCGCCCGCAGAGGAGTGGCGGATGATGACGGCGTCGATGCCCATGGCCTCGACCGTCTCTACGGTGTCGCGCAGGCTCTCCCCCTTCTTCACCGACGAGCTGGCGACGGCGAGCGAGAGGACGTCGGCCGACAGCCGCTTGGCCGCCGTCTCGAACGAGAGCCGGGTGCGCGTCGACTCCTCGAAGAACAGGGTGGCGACGACCTTGCCGCGCAGGGTGGGCACCTTGGGCACCGAGCGCCGCTCCACCTCGGCGAACGCCTCCGCCACCCGCAGGACCTCGGCGATCCCGTCGGTCCCCAGGTCGGCCACCGACAGCAGGTGCTGGCTCGTGGCCGCCGTCACTTGTCCTCCAGGGTGCCGATCCACACGCCGTCCTCGCCGACGTCGACCATCTCCTCGCGCCGCGTCGGGAGGTTCTTGCCGACGTAGTCGGGGCGGATCGGGAGCTCGCGGTGCCCCCGGTCGACCATGACGGCCAGCTGGATCGCCCGCGCCCGCCCGAAGTCGCTCAGGGCGTTGAGGGCGGCCCGGATGGTGCGCCCGGTGAACAGGACGTCGTCGACCAGCACGACCACCTTCCCGGCCAGATCGACGGGGATGTCGGTGACCGCTTCGGGCAGCACCGGGCGCAGGCCGATGTCGTCGCGGTAGAAGGCCACGTCGAGGCTGCCCGTGTGGATCTTGGCGTCCTCAATCTGGTTGAGGATCTCGGACATCTTGGTGGCCAGCGGGACGCCGCCGGTCTGCAGGCCCACCAGCACCACGTCCTGCACACCGCCGTTGCGTTCGACGATCTCGTGCGACATCCGCGTCAGGGCGCGCTGCACGTCAGCCGAAGCGAGCACCTGGGAGTGGGCCACGAACACACCCCCGAGGGGTCGCGTGTGACTGCGCTCGCGTTCGGCCACTGCTCCTCCTGCCGTGTGAGCCTCACGGGACTCACTTCACGGTCAGGTCAATACTCTAGCGCGGGCCGATGTCGGCGGCGATGGTGGCGAGGATGCCGTTGACGAACGCACCGGACTCCTCGGTGGAGTACTCCTTCACCAGCTCCACGGCCTCGTCGATCACCACGGCGGTCGGCGGCCCGTCGGGGTCGAGGAGCTCGGCCACGGCCAGGCGCATGGCCAGCCGGTCGATGACGGCCATGCGATCGAGCGGCCAGCCCACCGCGGCGGCGGCGATGCGGCTGTCTGCCTCCCCCCGCGTGGCCACCGCGCCCTCGAGGAGCGTGCGCACGTAGGGGTCAGGGGGCACCGCCAGGCCTTCGGCCACCGCGACGGGGTCCTCGCCCTTGAGCTCGGCCTCGTAGAGGAGCGACAGGGCGCGCTCGCGCTGCTGGTGGCGGGGGGCGCTCTCGGTCATGTCTGGTCGTGTCCGGCGCTGCGGATCCTGGGATGGGCCGGCGGCCGGCCTCCCTGCAGCCCTGCCGCTAGGCCCGGGTCAGATACTCGCCGCTGCGGGTGTCGACCTTCAGGACGTCGCCCGTGTTGACGAAGAGCGGCACCTGCACCACCAGGCCGGTCTGCAGCGTCGCCGGCTTGCGGGCGCCCGAGACGCGGTCGCCCTGAATCCCCGGTTCGGTCTCGGTCACCGACAGCTCGACGGCCGCCGGCAGGTCGACGCCGACGATCTCGCCGTTGTACATCTGCAGGTTGGCCTCGTCGCCTTCCTTCAGGTAGTTGGGCGCGTCGCCCAGCGAGTCGGGCGAGGCCGTCATCTGCTCGTAGGTCGTCGTGTCCATGAACACGAAGTCGGCGCCGTCACGGTAGAGGAACTGCATGTCGCGCTTGTCGATGATGGCCTGCTCGAGCTTTTCGTCGGCGCGGTAGGTGCGCTCGATCACAGCCCCGCTGCGGAGGTTCTTGAGCTTGGTGCGGACGAAGGCGCCGCCCTTGCCCGGCTTGACGTGCTGGAACTCGACGACATTGAACAGGCCCTCGGGAAGATCCAGGCTCATGCCGTTCTTCAGGTCATTGGTCGAGACTGCCATGGATGTCCTTCGTGAAGCGGGTAAGGGGGCGGGCGCCGTCCTCGGTCACGACCAGGGTGTCCTCCACGCGGACGCCGCCGTGCCCGGGGACATAGACACCGGGCTCGACGGTGACGACGAAGCCGGGGGCGAGGATAGCAGTGCCCAGCTGGGACACCGTCGGGGCCTCGTGAATGTCGAGGCCGACCCCGTGGCCCGTTCCGTGCTCGAAACGGTCGGCCCAGCCGGCGTCGGTGATGATCTGGCGGCACACGTCGTCCACTTCCTTGGCGGAGATGCCGGGGCGGACGGCCCGGGCACCAGCGGCCTGCGACGAGCGCACGACCTCGAAGATGCGAGCCAGCTCGCCTTCGGGGTCCTCACCCACGCAGAACGTCCTCGTCATGTCCGAGCGGTAACCCTCGAACGTGGCGCCGAAGTCGACCACGACCGGGTCGCCCCGGTTGATGGCGCGCCCGCCAGGGTGGTGGTGCGGCTTGGCCGAGTTCTCGCCCGCCGCCACGATGGTGTCGAAGGCGGTGCTCTCGGCGCCACCCCGCCGCATGGCCGTGTCGAGCTCCAGGGCGAAATGCTCCTCGGTCACGCCCTGGCCCATGAGCGGCAGCACCTCGAACAGCGCGGCGTCCGCAATGGCGGCGGCGCGCTCCATGCGGGCGATCTCGGCGGGGTCCTTCACCTCGCGCAGAGCCTCGACCATCCTGGTGGTGGCCACCAGGTGATCGGCGTCGAGCAGCTCGGCCCAGACGCGCTGGCCGCTCCAACTGACGTTGTCCGCCTCGAGCCCGATGCGGGTCTGGGCGTGCAGGAGATCTTGGGCCGCCTGGCGCTGGGCCGACACGGGGCCGATGGCGATGTCCACCTGCGCCGCCGCGCCGGAGCCGTCGAGCTGTTCGGCCGACTGCGTGCGGTAGCGCCCGTCGGTGGTGAGCAGCGCCGCGTCGCGGGTGACGGCGAGGACGCCGGCCGACCCGCTGAAGCCGGTGAGGTAGCGGATGTTGGGCAGCGTCGTCACCACCAGTGCGTCGACCTCGTGCTGGTCGAAGGCGGCGCGCAATCGGTCCAGACGGCCCGTCACGAGGATGGGTGGCAGTGCCGACGTCACCGGGGCGTACGGGTTGGGTCGCGTCGTGGTGGTGCTCATGGGTCTCCCTTCAACAAGGCGGCGACGGCGTCGACGGCGAGCTCGTAGCCCAGGCCGCCGAAGCCGGCGATGACACCGGAGGCCACCGGGGCGAGCACCGACGTATGCCGGAAGGGCTCGCGAGCGGCCGGGTTGGAGAGGTGCAGTTCGACCACGGGGCCGTCGAACGCCGCCACGGCGTCGTGCAGCGACCACGACGTGTGGCTCAGCGCGCCGGCGTTGATCACCAGTGCGTCGGCCCGGCCACGCGCGCCGTGGACGGCGTTGATCAGCTCGCCCTCGTGGTTCGTTTGCCGGTGCTCGAGGTCGAGCCCGTGGCGGCCGGCGGCCGCCTCGGCTCGCTTGACGTGGTCGGCCAGCGTGTCGGTCCCGTAGACGGCGGGCTCACGCTCGCCGAGCAGGTTGAGGTTGGGCCCCGAAAGGAGCAGGACGAGGCTCACGTGTGGGCACCCATGTCAGCCAGGGTAGCGACCACGTCCGCGGCCGCCACGCCTCGCACCGCCTCCACCCCGTTGGGGCCGTCGAGCACGAAGGTCAGGTCCTGCTGCGCCTTCTTGTCCCGCCCCATGAACGTGACCAGCTCCTCAGCGTCCGCGTCCGCGGGCAGATCGGACGGCAGGTCGAAGCTGCCGATGATGGTGCGGTGCTCGGCCACCCGTACCTCGTCGATGCGGCCCAGGCGCTGCGCCAGCAACGCGGCGAAGACGAGGCCGATCGCCACCGCCTCGCCGTGGCGCAGGTCCCAGTCGGGATGCTCCGCCAGCCCGGCGGCCTCGAGGGCATGGGCCAGGGTGTGGCCGTAGTTGAGGATGATGCGGCGCCCTCCCTCCCGCTCGTCCTCGCCCACCACCGCCGCCTTGATCCCGACGCAGCGCGCCACCTGCTCGTCGATCGGCTGGTCGGCGCTGGGCGCGTCGCCCAGGAAGGCGTACTTGGCCATTTCGCCGCGGCCGCAAGCCCACTCGCGGGGCGGCAGCGACGACAGCGTCTCGGTGTCGCACAACACGGCGTTGGGCTGCCAGAAGGCGCCGACCAGGTTCTTGCCCTCGGGCAGGTTCACCCCGGTCTTGCCGCCGATGGCCGCGTCGACCTGGGCCAGCAGCGAGGTGGCCACGTTCACGTAGGCCGTGCCCCGGTGGTAGCAGGCGGCGGCGAAGCCGGCGACGTCGGTCACCAGGCCGCCGCCGACCGCGACCACGACGTCCGCCCGGGACAGGGCCGCCGCGGCGAAGCGACGGGCCAGCGACTCGACCGTCGCCATCGTCTTGGCGTCCTCCCCGTCGCCGATGATGCAGACCTCGAAGGGGACGCCAAGGTCGAGCCCGTCCAGCCAGCCGGCGTCGACGATCGACTCCTGCGTGACGACGGCGGCCGATCGGGCCGTCGGCGGCAGGAACCGCGCCACCTCGTGGCGCGTACCGGCGCCCACCAGCACCGGGTAGGAGCGGTCCGCCAGGTCGACCGAGAGAGCACGCATGGGCGCCGGCCCTAGGGCTTCCCGCTCAGCGCCGGCCCGTCGGCGTCGACCGCCGCCACGATGCGGTCGGCCACCTCCGCCGCCCCGAGGTGGTCGACGTCGATGACGAGGTCGGCCACCTCCGCGTAGAACGGCGCGCGCACCGCGCTCGAGCCGGACCATGGCCGCCCCCGGGTCGTCGTCCAGCAGCGGCCGACCGACGCCGTCGCCCACCCGCGCCGCCAGCGTCTCGGGCCGTGCCCGCAGCCACACCACGGTGCCGCTGCGCGCGATGAGCGCCGCGGGTCTCCGCTCGCAGCACGGCGCCCCCGGCCACCGAGATCACCGCCGGCGTCGGGTCGGCACAGGCGCGGGCGAGCACCTCGGCCTCGGCCCGGCGGAATGCCGCCTCACCGTCGCGGGCGAACAGCTCGGGGACGCTCAGGCCGGTTTCCGCCTCCACGTCGGCGTCCGAGTCGCGGTAGGCCCAGCCCAGGCGCCGGGCCACCAGCTGGCCCGTCGTCGTCTTGCCGGCGCCCATCATCCCGACCAGCAGGATGCGGCTCGTCATCCGGTCGCGCGGCCGGGGTCCGAGCTCGGGCGGCTCGTGTTCGGGGCGATCGCGGAGGACGGCGTCGTGCCGAGCGACGCCAAGAAGCCGTCGCGGTTGCGCACGACCTCGGCCAGGGAGTCGCCCCCGAACTTGCGCAGCGCTTCGTTGGCCAGCACCAGGGCCATCATCGACTCCGCCACCACGCCCATGGCGGGTACGGCGGTCACGTCGGTGCGCTCCCGGAAGCTGACCGTGGACTCCTTGGTCACGACGTCGACCGTCTCGAGCACCGGGCGATTGAGCGTGGCCAGCGGCTTCATGGCAACCCGGGCCACCAGCAGCGCACCGTTGGAGATGCCTCCTTCGATCCCACCGGCCCGGTCGGTCGGACGCACGTAGCCCTGGGCCTCGTCGAAGCGGATGGCATCGTGGGCCTCGGAACCGCGCCGAGCCGCGTTGTCCCACCCCTCGCCGATCTCGACCGCCTTCACGGCCTGGATCGACATCAGCGCCTGGGCGAGGTTGGCGTCGAGCTTGCGGTCCCAGTGCACGTGGCTGCCCAACCCCACCGGCACCCCGTAGGCCAGGACCTCGGCCACGCCGCCGAGCGAGTCGCCCTCCTTGGCGGCCGCCTTGACGGCGGCGATCATCGCCTCCTCGGCCAAGGGGTCGAAGCAGCGCACGGCGCTCTCGTCGACCTTCTCCAGGTCGCTCGGCCCGGGCCGCGGACTGTCGGGGCCGGTGGCGGCCTCGCCAAGCGCCACGATGTGGCTGACCACCGTCGCGCCGAGCTGGGTCAGCAAGAGCTTGGCCAGCGTGCCCGCGGCCACCCGGGCCGCCGTCTCCCGGGCCGAGGCCCGCTCGAGCACGTCGCGGGCGTCCTCGAAGCCGTACTTGAGCATGCCGGGCAGGTCGGCGTGCCCGGGCCGGGGCTGGGTCAGCACGTTGGCGGGCACCCCGGGCTCGGGCGACATCTCCTCGGTCCACTTGGGCCACTCCGTGTTGGCGATCTCTATGGCGACCGGGGAGCCCAGGGTCCGGCCGTGCCGGATGCCGCCGAGGAGGGTGATCTCGTCGGCCTCGAAGCGCATGCGGGGGCCGCGGCCGTAACCGAGGCGGCGCCGGGCCAGCTCCTCGGCGATGTCGGACGCCTCCACGGGCAGGCCCGCCGGCAGGCCCTCGACGATGACGACGAGCGCGCGCCCATGGGACTCACCGGCGGTCAGGAAGCGCAGCACACGGCAAAACTACCGGACGGCCATCGGCGCCCTTGAGCTGGGACGCCCCGATCCCACCCGGTGGGCGCCCGCCTCAGTTCGGCCCCGCCGGCTCCGGGTCGCCGACTCAGGAGTAGAAGGGGTTGTCTCCGCTGTCGTGGTCGGTGACGTCGAGGACCCGGGTCAGCTCGGGCACCTCTTCGAGCAGCGTCGTCTCGATGCCCTGGCGCAGCGTCATCTGCGACATGGCGCACCCCTGGCACCCGCCGGAGAGGCGCAGGTACGCCGTCCCGTCTTCTTCGTTGAGCGCCACCAGGTCGGCGCGGCCGCCGTGGCTGGCGATGGAGGGGTTGACCGCCTGCTCCAGCACGGCGACGACGCGGCGGGCCAGCAGCCCGTCGATGCCCGCGGCCAGGACTTCGGGCGGCACGCCCGGGTTGGCCTCCTCCGGCGTGGGCGTATTCGGGTTGACCAGCACCAGGCCGCCGCCGCCCTCCTCCGACCACTCGAGGCGGGCGCCGCGCAGCTGGTCGACACTCGCCTTCGGCACGATGACCTCGAGCTCGTCCTGGACGTGGCGGGCGTCACCCTCGTCGGCGTCGGAGATGGCCTGGAAGTAGAGGTCGTACACGAACGAGCCCGCCTGGACGCCGCGCACCTCCAGCCAGAGGGCGAGCGTGCCCGGGTCGGGCTCCTGCCCGATCGCCTCCCGTACGACTTTGTGCGCCTCGGGCGTCAGCGTCACGACAGGGGTGATGGCCTGGAGATTCTCTGTGGTCGTTGCCATAGGGAGGAGTCTACGGGGTCCCCGTGGCACAGCCGCCCACTCCGGCAGATGACAGGCCGGGGAAACCGGCCGGGGACCACTTGGGAAGCCGCCCACGGCAACCGGCCAGGGGCGGCCCGGGCCGTAACGCCGTCGCAATGGGCGTTCGGTCACAAATAACGTGCCCTCAATCAATTCTCACTCGCCCTCCGCAGAGTTTCGGGGTACGGTCCCCCAACTACTCGACCTTCGGAGGTAGCGGGGATGTTGAAGGTACTTGGTCGGTTCACCGGCGGGCTGACCCTCGTGGCATTGGCAGTCGGTGCGGGCGCGGGGCTCGCCGCCGTCCCGCTCGCGGCCGGACCGGCCGCTGCAGCGACGACCATCACGGTCAACGACGCCGTCGACAGCGCCACGGTGGCACCGACCAATTGCACGACGGCTACGGGCGACTGCACCTTGCGATCTGCCGTCGCAGCCTTCAATGCGGTCTCTAACGCCTCGGACGTGACGATCGACTTGCCGGACCCGACCACACTCGGCGCGGGTCTGAGCGGGTCCTCCTACAACGTGAGCGCGGCCGGCGGCGGCGTCCTGGTCGTCGACAACCCCAACGGCGACTTTCTCACCCTGACGATCTCCTACACCGGGCCAAGCGGTCTCGGACCGATCACAGGCACCGGCGACAACATGTTCCAGGTCGACACCGACAACACCCTCGACATGACAGGGTTCTCGCTCTCCGGCGGCGACAACACGTCGACGACGGCGGACGGTGGTGCCATTCTCGACTACGGGACCCTGAACCTCTCCGGCTCCGAGGTGTACAGCAACGCGGCCTCCAGCGGCGGTGGTATCGCCGAAGAGACCGAAACCCCGACTGCTGGCCTCCCCGCCATGACCCTCACGGATGACACCATTTCGGACAACACCGCCAACGCCTTCGCCGGCGGCGTTGGCGCCGGTGACGGGGGCGGCGTGGACATCACCGCCGGCCCGGCCACCATTTCGGGCGGCACCATCGGCGGGACGAGCGGCGCCGAGGCCGCCGGGAATACCGCGACGGCCCAGGGCGGAGGACTGGCCCTCCTCAGCCCGGATGCGACGACCGTGTCGGATGTCACGATCGGCGGCACCAGCAGCCTCTCGCAAGGCAACACCGCCAGCGAGGGGGGCGGGGTCGAGTCCGGCGACGGCACCAACGCCATCACCGGCGGCAGCGTGGACTACAACGCCGCCAACGAGAACGCGACCACCCACTTTTCCGGTACCGGCGGGGGCATCGCTGTTGAGGGTGGCACGAACAGCTTCACCGGCCAAGACGTCGAGCACAACCAGGCCGTTGCCAGCACCACCACCGGTGCCCCCAATGCCGAGGGTGGCGGGTTCTACGTCAACTACGGCATCGACACGCTGAACGACGAGACGATCACCGACAACACGGCGACGACCGACGGCACCAGCGCGGTATTCGGCATCGGCGGGGGCCTCTACACCGACGACACCCTCGACGACACCACCGCCGTCGACAACGCTGTCACGGGTGGATCGATCGACGGCAACCTGGCCTACGAGGGAGGCGGCGTCTACGTCAACGACGGGACGAACACCGTCTCCCAGGTGGACGTCAGCAGCAATACCGCCACGGACTCGGGCGGTGGATTCTGGATCGAGTTCTCCACCGGGAGCCCCGGCGACGTCGCGACGGTCACGAAGATCAGCCAGTCGACCATCAGTGCCAACGCTGCGACCGGGTCCGGCTTCGCCCCTGCGGGCGACGGGGCAGGGATCCTGGCCGATGTCTTTGGTAGCCCCTCCGGGTGCAACACCCTCGACCTGACCAACGACACGATCGCAAACAACGCGGCGAGCACCAACGCTGGCGGCTACTACGGGATGGGCTGCACGACGCCCACGACCCACACGACGGCCCTCCTCTTCGACACCATCGCCGGCAACAGCGAGGCTGTAACCGGCGGCGCGGCCAACCTCCAGACCACCGACGACTCGGTGATCACCGCCGGCGAGACCATCGTGGCCGGCGGAACCGCCGGTAACCCGAACTGCGACATCGCCGGAACGGGGAAACTCACCTCGCAGGGCTACAACCTCGACGACGGCACGTCCTGCCACCTCACGGCCACCGGTGACATCAGCGGCAAGTCGGCCGACCTGGGTGCCCTGGGGGCCAACGGCGGCCCGACGAACACCGAGCTGCCCGCGACGGGCAGCCCGGCCATCGGAGCCATCTCCGATTCGGTGTGCACCGGGACCGGGGTGACGACGGACCAGCGCGGGGAGACCCGGCCCTCGGGTGCGACCTACCCCACCTGCACCATCGGCGCCGTCCAGGTGCCGTTCACGGGTACAGCTCCGCCGCCCCCACCTCCGCCCCCGGCCCCAACCACGGGTTACTGGATGGTCGGCAACGACGGCGGCATCTTCAACTATGGCAACGCCAGCTTCCACGGCTCCATGGGCGGTCAGCACCTCAACGCCCCGATCGTCGCCATGGCCGGCACGGCGGACGGCGGCGGCTACTGGGAGGTGGCCTCCGACGGCGGCATCTTCAACTTCGGTGACGCCGTCTTCCACGGCTCCATGGGCGGCCAGCACCTCAACGCCCCGATCGTCGGCATCGCCGCCACCCCCGACGGCGGCGGCTACTGGGAGGTGGCCTCCGACGGCGGCATCTTCAACTTCGGCGACGCCCACTTCTACGGCTCCATGGGCGGCCAGCACCTCAACAAGCCGATCGTCGGCATCGCCAGCACCCACGACGGCCTGGGCTACTGGGAGGTGGCCTCCGACGGCGGCATCTTCGCCTACGGCGACGCCCACTTCTACGGCTCGACCGGGGCGATCCACCTCAACAAGCCGGTGGTCGCCATGGTGGCCACCGCCGACGGCGGCGGCTACTGGTTCGTGGCCTCCGACGGCGGCATCTTCAACTACGGCGACGCCGCCTTCTTCGGCTCCGCCGGGTCGCTCACCCTGGCCCAGCCGGTGGTCGGCATGGGCGTCGCCCCCCAAGGCGGCGGCTACTGGCTCTTCGCCGCCGACGGTGGCCTGTTCAACTACGGCAGCGCGACCTACCTGGGCTCGGTCCCGGGTTCGGGCGTGCACGTGACCAACATCGTCGGGGGCGCCACAACGTAGCTGTCGGTCTGATCACTGGCCTCGACCGCCCGGGTCCTTCTGTCTGGAGGAGCTCGGGCGGTCCCCACGGCCCGAGTCAATGCCTGACGACGGGGCGTTTGGCTGGGTGGTCGTGCGCGCGGTGTGACGAATTCGCGGCAGAAAAGGCGCCGGCGCGCGCGGTGCACGCTGTAACGTCCTGCCGTGGCCCGCACCCCGATCGATTCCCACGAGTGGCTGAGCTTCGAGGACGAGGACGAGGAGCGGACATGGGTCTTCGACGCCACGTTCCTGACCAGCAACTGGACCTGCATCTTTGGGAACGGATGCCAGGGGGTGCTCACGGGCCCCGCACCCGAGCTCGTGCAGGGCTGCTGCAGCTACGGGGCGCACCTGGTCGACAAGAAGGACGCCCGGCGGGTGGAGAAGGCCGCGGCCACCTTGACCCCGGAGGAGTGGCAGAACCACGGGGTGAAGAAGAAGGTCATTGAGGTCAACAAGGATGGCGAGACGGTGACCAGGCTGCTCGACGACGCCTGCATCTTCCTGAACCGTCCCGGGTTCGCGGCCGGGCCCGGTTGCGCCCTCCACATCGCGGCCGTGAAACGGGGTGTGAACCCGCTGCTGCTCAAGCCCGAGGTGTGCTGGCAGCTGCCGCTGCGGAGAGAGGACCAAGTCGACGACGAGTACGGCCACGTTACCTCGGTCATCCGGCAGTGGGACCGGCGGCACTGGGGCAAGGGTGGGCGCGAGTTCCACTGGTGGTGCACCGAGGCGCCCGACGCGTTCGTGGGGTCGCGACCCGTCTACAAGGAGATGGAGGCCGAGCTGACCGAGATGGTCGGGGCCAAGGTCTACAAGCAGTTCGTGTCGCTACTCGGCGAGCGCGACCGTGTGCGCCAAGAGGGTGTGCCGCTCCCCCACCCGGCGGTGCGCCGTCGCCATGGGCGCGGTCCGCAGGCTGGCGCGGAGATCGTCGCCTTGATGGAGGACGGCGGGGGCGCCTAGTCGTTCAGCGGGTCGTCCTCGGAGTGCGAGGGGGCCGGCATGGATCCGAGGATCCGGTCGTACTTGTCCTCTTCGGCCAGGCACCACGAAGCGTGGACGTCGTCCGGCTCGGCGCCGCACTCAGGGCACCGCCCGGTGGATTCTGTCGAAGATCGCTTCAGGCTGCGCGCTTCCTCGAAGCGCCGATGGCGTCCCTTTTTCACGAGAACTCCTTGCTACACCCGGTTCGCGCACCTGGCTGCGCGACCCGCCCCTCGGCCAGACCGCTGAACCAGTTGCGGCCGTTGTTCGAGTGTAGTGGCTCGCCGTGCCCCGCTCGCCGGGCACCAGGTCAGACGAAGAATTACCGGCGGAGCGCCCATGAGCCCGCCGGGCGGATGACGGCTCGCCCGGGCGGGCGAATCGGGTCCTCAGCCAATACGCTGGCCGACGTGCCCGACTTCGACCCGCAGGAGATGGTGGCCCGTTTCCGGCTGCGGGCGGAGGCGGTGCGGTCGCGCGGCATGCCCCCGATCGAGGGGCCGGAGCGGGCACGCTTCCGCGAGCAAGCGCAGCGTGACTTCGCCGACTTCGCCATGATCGGCGACGCCGAAGCAGAGCTGGTCGACGGCATCTTGACGCTGCGCATCGACCTGCGGCCGCCCGAGAAGCCCGAGGCCGGCACGAACGTTGGTGGCGGCGACGGTGGAGGCCGCAATGGCGACAGCGGCGGTGGCGAAGGCGGCGGCCGCGGCGGTGGCGAAGGCGGCGGACAAGCCCCCTAGCCGGGGGGTCAACCGCCGTAGTGCATACGGGTGTCCTCCATGCGCAGCACCTCCGCCTCCGAGGGCTCTCCTCCCACGTCGACGACCTCGCCGAGGCACAAGACGTGGCTGCCGAGGTCCTGGGCGCTCGTCAGGGAGCACAGCAGGTGCCCGGCGGCGGAGGCCAGCACGGGCAGGCGCGCCGGGCCGACTTCGATGACCGCCTGGCTGGCCATAGCGGTGACCGTCCCGTCGGCGCTGCGCTCGACGTCCGCCACGGGCTTGACGAAGCGGCGGATGACGTCGCGGTCGCCCCGCTCGAGCAACGAGATGGCGAAGGCCTGCCCCTGGCGGACCAGACGCGCCGTCACCGACTCGTGCTCCAGGGCGACGGCAACCAACTTCGGCTCCAGGCACACCTGGACGACAAGGTTGGCCGTCATGAGATTGATGTCGTCGCCGGCCCGGCTGCCGACGAGGTAGAGGCCGGTCGGCAGGGCCCACAGCACCCGGCGGCGGTGGCGGTCGAACACCTCGTCGTCGTCCGGGGTGGGGTCGCGTGGTGGAGGTGGCGGCCGTGGCGGTGGCGGTGAGGCAGGAGGCGGCGGGGTCGAAGTCACCCGAAGATCCCGCCGATGCCCGAGTTGCCGCTGTTGCCCGAGGTGGTCGTGGTGACCGGGGGCTGGCCGTCGATGGACCGGATGCGCTGGATCACTTCACCGTAGAGCGCGTCGGCCTTGATGCCGTCACGCTCCGAGGTGAGGAGCAACTTCTCGTTGGTAGTGCCGGCGTCGTAGCAGTCGTTCCCGGCCGTGCCCTCGAGCCCGTAGGCCTGGGTCAACAGGTCGGTCACGGTGGGGTCGGGCGAGGGCAGGGAGCTGTTGGCCATTTCGGCGTCGTTGACCATGGTGGAGCAGGCCGCGTGGAGGGCGCCGGTGCCGTTGGGCGCCACCTTGGCGATGCGCGCGTTGTCGGCGACGAGCGTACCGATGTCCGCCCCGAAGCTGGTGCCGCTCACCCAGACCGACATCCGGTGGGACGTCGAGCCCTCCTGGTCCGCCCCGGCGCACGAGGTGAGGGTGAGGGCGGCGGTGAGCACGAGTACCAGTGGAAGCAGTCGAGTGGAGGAGCGGGTCCGGCGGCCGGGTCGCCTTCGCCTCATGTGGCCCGGACGATGTGGACGTCGCGGCGACCCTTGCGCACGACGATGTAGCGGTCGTGCAGCAGGTCGTCCGTCCCGAGCGTCCGGGTGCCGTCGGTCTGGCGGACGTTGTTGACGTACGCGCCGCCCTGGTCGACCGTGCGCCGGGCCTCGCCCTTGGACTTGGCCAGCCCGGTTCGCTCGAGCAGGTCGACGACGGTGAGCGCGCCGTCGAGGAGCTCGGCGCGCGGGAGGGACGTCGTGGGGGCGTCCTCGGTGACCGCCAGCAGCATCTCCTCGGAGAGCCCGGCGATCTCCTCGCCGAAGAGCGCCGCCGAGGCCTCCTCGCACTTGGCCACCTCGGCCTCCCCGTGCACCATGGTGACCACGGACCGGGCCAGGGCCTTCTGGGCCGAACGGCGCGCCGGGTCCGTCGCCGTCTCCGAGTCCAGTTGGCCGATTGCGTCGTGATCCAAGAAGGTCAGGAAACGGAGGAGCTGGCCGACCTGTTCGTCCGCGGTGTTCACGAAGAACTGGTACATGGCGTAGGGGCTGGTCCGGGTGCGGTCGAGCCAGACGGTGCCACTCTCCGACTTGCCGTACTTGGTGCCGTCGGGCTTGAGGATGAGCGGCGTGGTGATGCCGTACGCCTCGTCGCCGGTGACCTTGCGGATGAGCTCGACGCCCATGGTGATGTTGCCCCACTGGTCGCTGCCGCCGATCTGCAGGTCGCAGCCGTGGTCGACGTGGAGGCGCAGGAAGTCGTAGGCCTGCAGCAGCATGTAGCTGAACTCGGTGTACGAGATGCCCTGGTCGGGGCGCTCGAAGCGGGCCTTGACCGACTCCTTGCCCACCATCTGGTTCACCGTGAAGTGCTTGCCGACGTCGCGCAGGTATTCGAGCGTGGACAGCGAGCCGAGCCAGTCGATGTTGTTGAGCAGGAGGGCCCGGCCGTCGCCGAGGTCGAGGAACTGCCCCAGCTGGGGGCGGATGCGCTCGAGATGGGCCGCGATGGTGTCCACGGTGAGGAGCTGGCGCTCATCTTGCTTACCGCCCGGGTCGCCGATCATGCCGGTGCCACCGCCGGCCAAGGAGATGGGGCGGTGCCCGCCCTCCTGGAACCGGCGCAGCGTGCAGAGCTGGAGGAGGTTGCCCACGTGGAGTGAATCGGCCGAGGGGTCGAAGCCTGCGTAGAGGGTGAGGCCCGGTTGGTCGAGGCGTTTCGGCAGGTCCGGGTCGGTCATTTGGTGGATCAGGCCGCGGAAGGCGAGGTCCTCCGAGAGCGTGGGCATGCCTTTGACTCTGCCATACGCAGGTAGGTTGATCGGCTGCATGGTGCTCGGGAGCGGGACGTCGGGGTCGGGTGCCGGGGCGGCGCTGCCCATGGAGGGGGCGCTGCCGCCGGACCTGCAGGGGACGCTGTTCCGGGTGGGGCCGAGTGAAGCAGGTACGGGGGGCGGTGGTGGTCATGGCGGAGGTGGTGGTGCGCTCCACGCCGTCGAGCTGCGCGACGGTCGGGCGGTCTCGTACCTGCGCCGGGATTCGGCGGCCGATGCCGGGGTGTTCTGGCACGCCGGCTCGGTGCTGGCGCTGCCCGAGAGAGGTCAGCCCTCGCAGTACGACCGTTTCCTCGAGCCGCAGGAGTTCGCCGGCGGGCTGACGGTTCCCATCGCGTCGCACGTGCATCGGGTGGCGGCCGACGGCGGGCGCGTGCTGTTCTCCGTCGAGGGTGGCGAAGACGACGAAGACGACGCGGCCGGTACCGAGGAGGGCATTCGGCTGCGCCTCGGCGAGTGGGACGCCGGCGGCAGCTTGCGGGCCGCTCAGGCCGTCGAGCTGGAGCGGGCCACCTGGCAACACGACATCGGGGTGACCTCGGGGCACGTCGTGTTCATTGAGTCGCCGACCACCCGCTTGGCCGACGCCGGCGGCGCGGCGGTGCCCTTCGGATGGGTGCCCGGAGCCGAGGGCTGGGTCGGCGTCGTGCGCCGCGGCGGCGACGGGACCGGGGTGCGCTGGTTCCGGGTGGACCCGTGCCTGGTGACCCACGTGCTCGGGGCCTGGGAGCTGGGTGGTGGTGGCGGTGGTGGGGCTGGCGGCGCCGATAATCGCGAAGAGCCCGAAATCGTCACCTTCGTGTGCCGCTACGAGGCACCCGAGCCAGGACAGGGATTCGACACCACGACGTCGGTCGTGGGTCCGGCCGGCATCGGCCGGGTGCCCATCGGGCCCGGGCTGCCGGTGCTCGAGCGTTGGCGAACGGTGAGCGGGTGGTTGGAGCGGGCGCTGCTGGACGAGCGGCCCGTCGAGTACGTGCGCATGGATGCGACCCTGGAGGGTGAGGCCTTCCGCTACGGCTACGGCGTGGAGCTGGCCTGGACTCCCGGGTCAGGGGCCGGGTCGTGGACGGCGACGGGGACCGGGACCGGGACGTCGGTGGGGTCGACGTCGTCGGTGGACCTGGACCGCTCAGTGGTCTCCTCGGTCGGCCTGCTGAGATTCGACCTGACCAGGGACGAGGTGGCGTCGTGGGATCCAGGTCCGGGGCGGACGCCCAGCGAGCCCATCTTCGTGCGCGGCGCTGACGGCCGGAGCGACGACGAGGGATGGGTCCTGACCGTGGTCGAGGACGCCACCCGTGGGGCCAGCGACCTCTACGTGCTGGACGCGTCCTCGCTGGGCCGGCGTGGTCCCGAGGCCGTCATCCACCTGCCCGAGCGCCTGCCCTTCCGCAGCCACGGGGAGTGGACGCCGGCCGATCGCTATCGCTGAGCCACTCGGTATTTCGCTCGAATCTGTGTCGCCGGGTACCGCAGGCGCGACGTCGCCGCGCTCGGCGCGACCGTTCACCCGCAGTATGACGACCGCGACCACCCTCCGTGACGGCCCCCGACCCGACTCGGTGTCCCGGCGCACCGAGTCGCTGGTGGCCAGCGTCGCGCAGCACCACCGGGCCATCTCCGCCCACCAAAGTCAGCTGCTGGCAGCCGTGGTGGAGCTTGACCGGCGCAAGGCCTGGCGTGTCGACGGCGCCACGTCCATGGTCGGCTGGCTCGTGCAGCGGTGCGGCGTCACCGCGGCCACGGCCCGGGAATGGGTCACCGCAGCCGCCAAGCTGAAGGAGCTCCCGCAGATCTCGGATGCGCTGTCCAAGGGGAAGCTGTCGTTCGACCAGGTCAAGCCTCTCGTCGAGGTGGCCAAGCCGGAGACCGACGCCACCCTGGCCGAACAGGCCACGCGTTGGTCGGCCAAGCAGGTCCGCGAGCTCGCCATCGCGGCGCGGAACCAGTCCGACGCCCAGGCGACCGGCCAGTACGCCAGGCGCTTCCTGCGCTTCGACGACCGGCGGCGCAGTCTGACCGGCGTGCTCCCCGAGGACCAGTACGCGGTCGTGAAGAGCTCGCTCATCGCCCGGGCGAGCCGACGTCTGCGCGACAAGACGCCCTTCGACCGCCGCCTGGCCGATGCCCTCGTCGCCGTGTGCAAGAAGGACGCCGATGGCGACGGCGCGGCCGGCGGTGCGGAACGGGCCGGCGGGATGCGGCGGAACCGACCGACGGTCGTCGTCCACGCCGACCTTTCGTATCTGGCCGGGGGCGGCGGCGGAGCCGAGCTCGACGTCTTGGGCCCGCTCTCCCGGGAGGTGGCCCGTCGGTTGGCCTGTGACGCCAAGGTGCTCGTCTCGGCCGACGGTCCGAACGGGCAGAGCCTCAACCTCGGCCGCACCCGGCGCGACCCCTCCGACGCACAGCGCATCGCCATCCGGCGCCGGGACAAGGGCTGTCGCTTCCCGGGCTGCTCGCACACCGAGTTCACCGACGTGCACCACCTCCTCCACTGGATCGACGGCGGTTGCACGGACATGGACAACCTCGTCGAGCTGTGTGACGAGCACCACCGGTGCGTGCACGAGATGGGATGGAAGGTGACGGGCGACGCCAACATCGAGCTCGTCTTCCGCAGCCCCACCGGACGGCTGTCGACGTCGACCCCCTCGCCCGCCTCTACGTCAGCGCGAGACGGACCGCCTGGTTGATCGCGTCGTGCAGGGCGACGTTCTCGGAGCGCCCCGGCACCATCACCCGCACCAGCGCGGGCCCCGATCCGGCCAGAGCCGGCTCCAGCTGCTCCAGCGACGTCACCTCCCGCACCGGGAGGCCGAAGCCACGCGCCACGGCGCCGATGTCACTCGACGGAGGCGTGCCGAAGAGGCGCTCGAACACGTCGGGTTCCAGGGTGCTCGCCTGGGGCAGGAACGAGAAGATCCCGCCGCCTCCGTTGTCGAGGACGACGAAGGTACAGGGCACGGCGTCCGGCAGGTTGACCAGCCCGGACACATCGTGCAGGAAGGCGAGATCGCCGAGGAGCGCGATCGTCCGGTGTCCCGACGCCGCCTGCGACTCGGACGTGGCGACACCCAGCGCGGTCGACACGACGCCGTCGATGCCGTTGACGCCCCGGTTGGCCAGGACCCGCGGTGGTGCCGGCTCGGGGGCGGCGAACCACTCGAGGTCCCGGATCGGCATGGACGCCGCGGCCACCACGGTCTCGTCGTGTCGTGCCGCGTGGGCGTACACGGCGCGGGCGATCTGCGGCTCGCTGAGCTCATGGCCGAGCGCGTGCTCGATGGCGGCCTGTGCCGTGACCTCGCGGGCGCGCCAGCTGTCGAGCCAGTCTGCGTCACATGGGGCGGCGCCGGCGCCGGCGCCGGCGGCGGCTGCGGCAGTCGCGGTGGCGAGCCAGGCGTCGGCATCGCCGTGCACGAACTCGGTGGCCACCCGGTTCGGGTCCGCCCATTGCCAGGACGGATCCACCACGACGACGCGGGCCCCGGCCGACGCCGCCGAGGCCACGTACTCGCCGACGACCCGCGAAAGCCAGGGCGACCCGAGCAACACGACGGTCTCGGGGAGGGGGACGGCGGCGCGCACGATGGCATCGGCGGCCGCGATGGTGCCGGGCGTGCGGCAGCGCGAACGCGGGTCGGCCAGGACGGGCCAGTGGAGCCGCTCGCCCAGCGCGTGGACGAGCGCCGCGTCGGGTGGCATCGGCGACTGGCCGCCCACGATGACCAGCCCTCGGCCGCTCAACGGCTCCCCCGGCGGCGCCTCACGGGGCCGGACGGCCATTTCGGACCGTGGTGGCGCGGCGCGCACCGGCAGCTCGCCCGCCTTCCCAGTCAGAGGGTCGCGGAAAGCCAGGTTGAGGTGCACCGGCCCGGGGCCGTACGGCCCCCGGGTGGACTCGGCGAAGGCGCGGGCGGCCAGCGGCCGCCACGTGCGTTCGTGGCCCTCAGTGGGTACCCCCGGCGAGACCGCCCATCGGGTCGCCGTCGTGAAGAGCCCCACCTGGTCGATCGTCTGCGGCGCACCCGTCTCGTGGAGCTCCGGCGGCCGGTCGGCGGTGCAGACGATCAGCGGCACACGGGCATGGTGCGCCTCCACGACGGCGGGGTGGAGCTCGGCGGCGGCCGTCCCGCTCGTCACACACACCACGGTGGGCCGGCCCGACGCCATGGCCAGCCCCAGTGCGAAGAACGCGGCGCTGCGCTCGTCCAGGCGCACGTGCGCCCGCAGCCGCTCGGCCAGCGGCAGCGCCAGAGGGGTGGACCGCGAGCCGGGACAGATGACGGCGTCGGTCACGCCGAGGCGGACCCATTCGTCCACCAGGGTGGCGGTGAAGGTGGCCTGTACGCTCACCCGGAGTGCCACTCCATGTCGAGATGCGTGGCGACGGCCCGCCGCTGGTGTTGTTGCACGGCTTCACCCAGACCGGACGCCTCTGGGGCTCCTTCGGCGAACGGCTGGCGCAGTCGCACACGCTCGTCGCTCTCGATCTTGCCGGCCATGCCGGATCCGACACGTTGCGAGCCGATCTGCCGACGACCGCGGCCATGGTGGCCGACGCCGTCCGGGACACCGTCGGGGACGCGCGCTGCGACGTGCTCGGCTATTCCCTGGGGGCGCGGGTGGCGCTGCACGTGATGACGGGGACGGACCTGGCGCCGTCGGTCGCTCATGTCGTCTGCATCGGCGTCACCGCTGGCATGGAGGACCCGGCCGAGCGTGAGCGCCGCCGTGCGGCCGACGAGGCCGCGGCGGACGCATTGGAGACGTCGGGCGACGTGGACGGCTTCCTGGACTCCTGGCTCGCCGGTCCCCTCTTCGAGCGGTTGGGAGATGCCGCGGACCGGGCCGAGCGGCGGCGCAACAGCGCGCCCGGACTGGCCTCGAGCCTGCGCCTGTGCGGGACGGGGACCCAGGAGCCGTTGTGGGGGCGACTGGGGGAGCTCGGCTGCCCCGTCCTGGCGCTCGCCGGCACCGACGACACCCGGTTCGCCGCACAGGCCATGCGGGTGGCACGGCTCGCGCCTCGCGGCGTGGCGTCGCTCGTGCCGGGCGGAGGGCACGCCGTCCACCTGGCCCAGCCCGAGCACACCTGGCGGCTGGTCGAGCACTGGCTCAGTGCCGTCGATTCCGACTGACACGGCTCAGATGAGCAGACCGACGGTCAGCAGGGCGCCGGCCACGATCTGCAGGCGGGCCGTGGCGCCGAGGAGCGGCAGGAGCGCCCGACCTTCGCGATCGCCCAGGGCCAGCCGCAGCGGGTAGAGCGCCAACGGCAGGGCCGCCAGGGTCAGCAGCGCCCAGGCGGTGTAGTGGGCCAGGACGCCGATGCCGACCGCGGTGGCCATGAGGGTGCCGCAGAAGACCGTGCCGGCGGCGCGGCGCCCCAGCCGGGTGGCCAGCGTCCTCTTCCCCGCGTCGGTGTCGGTGGCGATGTCGCGCATGTTGTTGGCCTGCAGGAGCGCCGTCGCCAGGAGTCCCACGGGCACGCCCGCCCACAGCGCAAAGGCCCAGTTGAACGAGTACGAGTAGAGGTGGCCGCCGATCGAGTTGATGAAGGGCGCGTGCTGCACGTAGGCCGAGCCGGCCGTGGCCACCAGCCCGAAGAACACGAACACGAAGAGCTCACCCAACCCCAGGTACCCGTACGGCCGGGGCCCTCCCGTGTAGGCCCAGCCCGCCAGGCCGCACACGAGGCCGATCGGGAGGAGCCACCACGTGACCCGGGCGGCCAGAACCAGGCCGGCCAGACCGGCCACGCCGAAAGACGCCAGCGCGGCCATCTTGACCTGGCGCACCGTGGCGAGACCGCTGGCCACCAGACGCGCCGGGCCGACCCGTACCTCGTCCGTCCCGCGTACGCCGTCGGCGTAATCATTGACGAAATTGGTCCCGATCTGGATGCCCAGAGCGACCACGAGGGCCAGCAGCGCGTTGAGCCACGAGACCTCGCGCACGAAAAGGCCGCAAATCGTGGCGTGGCAGGCGCTCGTCAACTGCGGCGTGGTGAGCACGTACCGCCCGCTCGACTGGTAGCCGGCCGCGGTGCCCACGGCCACCGGGACGACCGCGGCCGGCAGCGTGCGCGGGCGCGCACCCGCGATCCATGTCTTGAAGGGCGGGCTCACGGACGGCGCAAGAGCCTGGGCAGGCCGGGTGCCGGGTGCGTTCGGGTGACCTCGGTGAGCACGGCGCCCTACGCTACTGGCCGGTGCCCGAGCTCGTCGCACTCGACCTCCCTGGTGGGAAGGGGTTTGTCGACGCCCTGCGGGCTATTTGGGATACCGGCGACGCCGCGGCGCCGCTCGATCCGCGGCTCCCCGCCACCGCCCGGCGAGTCATGCTCGATGCGCTGCGGCCGACTCGCATCGTCGGCTCCGACGGGTATCAACACGCCCTGCCCGACGGGACGCCCGTCGAGAACGGCGATGCGCTCGTCGTGGCCACGTCCGGCACGTCTGGCCAGCCGAAGGGCGTCGTGCTCACGCGTGCCGCCGTCGAGGCGTCGGCACGGGCGACTTCGGATCGACTCGCCGTCGACCCGACGCGCCACACGTGGCTGGCCTGTCTGCCCCTGGCGCACATCGGCGGCCTCGCCGTCGTGACACGCGCCATCGTCACCGACACCCCACTGGTCGTGCTGCCCGGGTTCGAGGCCGAGGTCGTCGAGGAGACGGGCCGCAGCGGGCGGGCCACCCACGTCTCCCTGGTGGCCACGGCGCTGCAGCGACTCGACCCGTCCGTGTTCGCCTGTGTGCTGCTGGGTGGGAGCAAGGCGCCCGACACATTGCCGGCGAACGTGGTCGCGACGTACGGCATGACCGAGACGGGCTCGGGGGTGGTCTACGACGGTCTGCCCCTCGAGGGCGTCGAGCTGGCACTGCGGGCGGTCCGGGGCGCGTCGGCCTGGCCTCGAGACGGTGAGGACGGCGAGATCCTCGTCCGGGCGCCGACGCTCCTCCGCTGCTATCGCGACGGGAGCGACGGACGGGTGCGCGGTCCCGACGGCAGGGAGGACTGGTTCGCCACCGGCGACGCCGGCCGTCTCGGTTCGACGGGCGGTTGGCCGTCGCGGGCCGCATGGACGATGTCATCACGACGGGGGCGGAGAAGGTCTGGCCCGACACCGTCGAGCGTGTCCTGATGTCGCATCCGGGCGTGGCCGACGTGGCCGTCTGGAAGCGCGCCGACCCCGAATGGGGCGAGCGGGTGGTCGCGTGGGTGGTGCCGACAGACGACGTGCCGTCGCTCGAGGACCTCCGCCAGATCGTCGCCGAGTCGATCGCACCCTGGGCGGCTCCCAAAGAGTTGGTCATTGTGGACGATCTTCCTCGGACCGCGGCCGGGAAGGTACGCCGGCGCGCGCTGGAGGCGCCCCGGGAACTAGGGCACTGAACCACCACCGCCTTGTGCGCCGGCGTCGGCAGGGGTGCTTCCGCCGCCAAGCAGCTGCTCGCTCAAACGCGCCAGCTTGTCGGGATTGCTGACGGACCGCACGCCCACGATGAGCCCGTCCAAGATGTCGAGCACGAGTGCCGCCACGACGACGCGGCCGTCGACGAACACGGTGGCCGGCTGGCCGTTGAGGACCGTGGCGCGGGGCTGGCCCTGGATCTTCTTGGCCACGTGGATCAGGAACCGCGAGCTGCGTTGTGGCCCCACGATCGGGCGCAAAGCCGCCCGGACCTTGCCGCCACCGTCGGTCCAGACGACCACGTCGTCGGAGAGCATGTCGAGCAATGCCGACAGGTCGCCGGTGCCGCAGGCCACCAGGAAGCGGTCGCTCAGCTCTCGACCGTGGCGTAGGTCGGCGTCGAAGCGCTGGCGGCGCATGTCGACCCGTTGCCGAGCGCGGACGCCCAGCTGACGGCAGGCGGGCGCCGAACGGCCGAGTGACTGCGCCACCTCCTCGAAGGTGTAGCCGAAGACGTCGTGCAGGAGATAGACGGCACGCTCGGGCGGTGTCAGCTCCTCGAGCAGCACCAGGAAGGCGAGCGAGAGGGTGTCCGCCTGCTCGGCCGCCGAGACGTCGTCGACGACGACTGGCTCGGGCAGCCACGGCCCGGTGTAGGTCACGCGCTTGGCGCGGGCTGAGTCGAGCTGGTCGATGCAGAGCCGCGTCACGACGGTGACCAGGTACGCGCGCACGGACCGCACCGGCTCACCACCACGTCCCAGCCATCGCACGCCGGCCTCCTGCACCATGTCCTCGGCGTCGGCTGCGCTGCCCAACATGCGGTACGCAATCCCGAACAGGAGGCCACGCCACTCCTCGAATGCGGCCGCGTCGGCCTCACGGTCAGGCAACAGTGTCCACGTCCGCCGTCGGCTCGCCGTCACGGCCCGGGATCCCACACGAATCCGAGAACCCCTGGCTGCGCAGGCCGAGACCGGCGTTGAAGCGCGAGCGGAAGTTCTCCAACGCCACCCAGGCGGCCAACTCGACGAACTCGGCGTCGCTCAGGTGGACCCGCACCCGGGTGGCCAGCTCGTCGGACACCTCGGCCGGGCAACCGGTGGCCGTCTCGGCGTACTCCAGCACGGCCCGCTCACGCTCGTCGAAGAGGTCGCTCTCCCGCCATTCGGTCACGGCGCGGACCTTGGCCGGGTCGATGCCGTCGTGCATGCCCTCGTAGTACCCGAAGTCGATGCACCAGGAGCAGCCGATGCGTGTGCTCGTCACCTGCAGCGCCAACCAGCGCAACGTCGGGTCCAGTTTCTTCCAGCCCAACTGGACCGCCGTCTCCAGGCTGCCCATGGCGACCAGCACGCCTGAGTGGTGGGCCGCGGCCGCCGTCGGCTCGACCATCTGCCCGAAGCGGCGGTGCGTGTAGCGGCGGGCCAGTCGGGGGACGACGCCCTTGGGTTCCTCGAGCAGCGGGACATGGGCCACGGCGGACCACCTTCCTCTCGTCTTCGCTTGCTTACCTCTTCACCCTTGCGACGGGTTCACCCTTGAGACGGGACAGCATCCGTTTCTGTGACAGGCCCTACGGACAGGCCCCTCAGCCCACGCCGCCCGAGGGCTTGGTCGTGGTACCGCCGTCGACCACGAACGTGTTCCCGGTCACCCACGACGCGGCGTCCGAGGCCAGGAACAGGGCGGCCGTGGCGACGTCGTCGGGCACGCCGAGGCGCTGCAGAGGAATGTGGGCCGCGATGCGCTCCTCGCCGGGCCCTTCCCACAGCGCGGCCGCCAGCTTCGTCTTGACCAGCCCAGGCGCCAAGGCGTTGACCCGCACGTCGGGAGCCAGCTCGAACGCCAGCTGTCGCGTGATGTGCAGCACGGCCGCCTTGGTCACGTTGTACCAGCCGATGTTCGGTTCGACGCCGAGGCCCCCGACCGAGGCGACGTTGATGACCGACCCGGCGAGCCCGGCGCGTACGGCGGCGGCCGTCCAGAGCAACACGGACAGCTGGTTGACCTCGAAGGTCTTCTGGGCGCGGACGACGTCGATGTCGATCATGGGGCCGAAGTAGGGGTTCGTGCCGGCATTGTTGACCAGGATGTCGATCGCGCCGAAGCGGGCCACCGTGTCCGCCACGCACGCCTCGGCCTCCTCGGGGCGGCCGACATGGGCAGGGCGCCAGGCCACGTGGTCCTCGGACGCACCCTGGCCCACCAGCTCGGCAGCGGCCCGGGCCAGATCCTCGGCCGTCCGGGAGCTGATCATGACGTTGGCGCCGGCCTGGACGAACCGCTCGGCGATGGCCAGCCCGATGCCCCGGCTACCCCCGGTGATCAGCGCTGTCTTGCCCGTGAGTTCAAGCTCCATGGCCCGAGCCTTGCACGGGCAGTGCGGAGTGCGGGGTGGGGCCTTTCGTGCGTGGCGCCGTAGCATCGCTGCCGTGAACCATCTGGGCGACGAGACCAGCCCTTACCTGCGACAGCACGCCGAGAACCCCGTGGAGTGGTTCCCCTGGGGCGACGAGGCGCTGCGGCGAGCCCGGGAAGAGGACAAGCCCATCTTCCTCTCCATCGGCTACGCCTCGTGCCACTGGTGCCATGTGATGGCCCACGAGAGTTTCGAGGACCCGGCGACGGCGTCCGACCTGGCCAAGTGGTTCGTCTCGGTCAAAGTGGACCGGGAGGAGCGGCCGGACCTCGACGCCGTCTACATGGCGGCCACGCAGGCCCTGACCGGCTCTGGTGGTTGGCCGATGTCCGTGTTTTGCACGCCCGACGGCCGACCCTTCTATGCCGGAACGTACTTCCCGCCCGTAGAGCGGCATGGCATGCCGGCGTTCCGTCGGGTGCTGCAAGCGCTGGGGGAGGCGTGGGTCGATGAGCGTGACCAGGTGTTGGCACAGGCCGACGCGCTGGCCGACGCCGTGCGGAAGGAGATGAGGCTGGCCGAGTCCTTAGGCGAGGCAGAGGAGGTCACACGCCTCGACTCGGACGGACTGATCGTCCCAGGAGCCGTCGAGCCGGTCGATGCCGACGCGCTGGTGGGGCAGGTGGTGAACGGACTCGCCGCCGGCTTCGACCCGCAGTGGGGTGGCTTCGGGCCGGCGCCCAAGTTCCCGCGGCCGACACTCATCGAGTTGTGCCTACGCCAAGCTGGGCGTACCACCGGGTCCGAGGCCGATCAGGCGCGGCACATGGCCGTGCGGACACTCGATGCCATGGCCGCCGGCGGTATCTACGACCACCTGGTCGGCGGGTTCTGCCGCTACTCGACCGACGCGCGCTGGCTGGTGCCGCACTTCGAGAAGATGCTCACCGACCAGGCCCTGCTGGCCCGGGCCTATCTGCACGTGTGGCAGCTGACCGGCCGTTCCGCCTACCTGCAGGTGGTGACCGAGACCCTCGACTTCGTCCTGCGCGACCTTTCCACACCGGAGGGCGCGCTCTACTCGTCGTTCGATGCCGACGCCGGCGGCGTCGAGGGCGCCCACGCCACCTTCACGCTCGACGAGCTACGGGCGCTGCTCCCCGACCGTCTCGTCACCGTCGCTGCCGAGTGGTACGGGATCTCCGCCCACGGCAACTGGGAGGGACGGTCCATCCCGGTGCGTGAGCTTGGTGCACCGCTCGAGCGCCCAGACGACGTCGAGGAGGCCCGCCGGATTCTGGCGGCCGCCCGGGCGCAACGGGTGCAGCCGGCGCGGGACGAGAAAGTGCTGACGGAGTGGAACGCCATGGCCGCAGCCACGCTGGCCGAGGTCGCCTCGGTCACCGGAGCTGACGAGTACGCGGCGGCGGGCCGAGGAGATCACCGAGTTCCTGTGGGTGTCCATGTACGACCGCGGCCGCCTGATGCGCAGCTGGCAGGGCGGGCGGGCCCGCCACCTTGCCGTCGCGGCCGACCACGCGTGGCTGGCGGAGGCGAGTCTGCGCCTGTCCGAGTGGACCGGCCGCGCCCTCTGGCGGGAGCGGGCACGTGTGGCCGCCGGCCAGCTGGTCGACCTGTTCTGGGACGACGGTGCGGGTGGTTTCTTCTCGACCGGTCGCGACGCTGAAGTCCTGGTGGTCCGGCCCAAGGAGTTCCTCGACGGAGCACTTCCGGCCACGAACTCAATCGCCGTCACCGCCCTCCTGCGGGTCAACGCGCTCGTCGACGACCCGAGGATCGACGAGGCCGTCGACCGCACCGTCAACCTGGCCCGTCCCCTGCTCGAGCGGCACCCGAGCGCGCTGGCCGATCTGGTGGCCGCGCTCCCCATGTGGCGGGGACGCCACGAGATCGTCATCACCGGAGATCGGCCCGACCTGTTGGCCGAGGTGCGGCGTCACTGGCTCCCCTCGGCCGTCGTGGCCTGGGGTGAAACCGACGACGGGCCGCTCTTCGCCGGTCGCCCGTCCCAGCCCGGGCAGGCCTACGTCTGCCAGGCCCGCACCTGCAGAATGCCGGCGGGTGACGTAGGGACCCTGGCCGGTCAATTGGAAGCTCTCTCCGCATGAGCGTGGACGACGCCGACACCGTCCGGGACGGGCGCGACAACGACAACGATGACGACAACGATGACGACATCGACATCGACATCGACATCGACATCGGCAACGACAGCGGCGATGGCGATGGCGGTACTGAGGCGTCATCGACTCCCCGGCGGGACCCCACCACGCCGACCGACGCATCGCGCCTGGCCCGCCGCTCGGCCCGACGCAAGGAGCGCGTGCCGACCGCGGGCGGCTCCACCTTGCACCTCCTCGTCCTCTCCTCGACCCGCGAAGACACGACCGTGGTCGACCTGGCCACCCGAACCGTCATGCGGGTGCGCGTGCCGTGGCCGCCGGAGCACGACCCCGACATCGGCACCTTCGACGTCGTCGAGGTGACCTTGGCCGACGACCCCGAGCGCGACGACCTGGCCCAACCGGAGGCGACCACGGTGGCTGACCTGCCGCGCCACGTCGGGACCCTGCGAGGACGCCAGCTCCGCAAGCTTCTCGAGCGGCTGGTCGCCTCGCCGGACGGCCCCTTGCTGGGGTTTCCCGGGCCGTCGGCGCCCTACTGGGAGTTCCGTGGCTTCCGCCCTTCCGTGGCCCTGATTGAGCCGACGCGCAAACCGCAGCTCATCCGCCGCCAGGCCGACGGCTCCACCTGGGTCCGCTTCGGATGGGATCGCGAGGACGTCTGGCTTCCGGTGGAGGACCGCAACGCGGCCCGCGCCCTCGACGCGGCGCGTCGCGAGCGGCTGAGCGGGAAGAGCTTGGCCTCAGCGCTCGGGTTCGAGCCGCAGTACCTCCTGGTGACGGTCAGCCCTCCACGGGACGGTCACTGTTACAAGGTGTGCGCCGCCGTGCTCCCGCGGGGTTGAGCCAGCTCAGCGTCCGAGCTTGCCCCCGGCCAGGTCCTCCGCCATGGCCCAGCCGAACGCCACCAGCCGGTCGCCCTTGTCGGCGTCGAAGCCCTCGAAATGCGTCTCCACACCCGTGGGGATCTTCACCTTCGGTGCGAAGAAGTCCAGGCCACCGGCGACTGACCCGTCGCCCTTGAGGACGAAGGTGCGATCGTCGAGCTTGCTCTCGCAGCCGAAGCGCTTGGACAGGCGCCTGGCCCAGGCCCGCTCCTCGCCGGACGACTTGTGGTCCGGAAACGGCACCACGTCCTGCAGGCCGGAGAAGGCGCGGAAGCCCTCGGGCGACAGCAACCGCGTGCCCAAGAGGACGTCCTCGTCGGGGAAGGCAAGCAGGGCCCGGCGGTACTGGTCCGCCATGATCCCCTTGAGCGCGGCCTCGGCCCGCGATGTGCGGTCGACCAGAGCCAGCCCGACCAGCAACGACGGCGTACCGCCAATCCGCTCGAGCGTGCAGAAGGAGTAGCCGCGGAGCTTGTTGCCCTCGCGGGCCTGGGTGATCAGCACCCAGGCCTCCCGCTCCTTGGAAAGGAAACCGATGTCGTAACCGGGCGGGCGGTCCGCACAGAGATCCGCCATTTCGACCAGCTCAGCGTCGCTGAGCGCAGTGCAATCCTTGGTGCTCACTACGATCGGCATGAGGTGAGTCTACTGGCTCTACGCAGGGCGTTCCCAACCGGGCTGCACTCCGCCCGGCTGGTGCGGGCCAAGGACCCGCTCTGAAATACCTGGTCAGAGCCTGTTTATGGTGCTGTCGTCGCCGCTCTCACGACAGGACGGCGCTCTGTCCGAGGAGCCGCTTGAGCTCGCCAACCAGCCCATTGCGGCAGTCCACGTTGAACTCCGGCGGCAGCCGCAGCACCTTGGCACCCACATGGAGCAGCACGGGCGAGTGGCCGGGGTGCCCGCCGAGGACCTCCTTGAGCCCGTCAACCTTTGCGTCTGTGAGGACTCCCAGGGGAAGCGTGATGTGGAGATCCTCCTGGCCCCGCTCGAGCACCGGTCGCGACACCTCCATGCACACGATCTTGGGCTCGTCCTCGCGGGTGTCGAGCCGGCCCCTGACGACCAGGATGGCGTCGTTCTCGATCAGCGCCCCGTACTCGGCCATGGTCTTGGGGAAGACGAAAACCTCCATCGCGGCCTGCAGATCCTCGAGCACGAAGCGGGCCATCAGGTCGCCCTTCTTGGTGTAGGAACGGCGCAAGTCGGTCACGACACCGCCCACGGTGCGCACCGGCGACCGGTCGCCCACCCCCGCGTCCTCCTCCCGCATGTCCGACAGGCTGCTGTCGGTGTGGCGGGCCAGCGCCGCCTCGAACCCCATGAGCGGGTGGTCGCTCACGTACAGGCCGAGCATCTCCTTCTCGAAGGCCAGGCGCTGCGCCTTGTCGAACTCCGCCTCGGGGATGGCCACCTTCACCCCGCCCCAGGCCGGGTCGGCCTCCTCCTGCTCCTCGAATGCCGCGAACAGGCTGGTGATGCCCAAGTCCCGCTCCTTGCGTCGCTCCAGGGTGCGATCGACCACGGCCTCGAGCACCAGGCACAGGCCCTGGCGCGGGTGGCCCAAAGAGTCGAACGCGCCGGCCTTGACCAACGACTCCATGGTGCGCTTGTTGAGGACGACGGGATCCACACGGGCGCAAAAGTCGAAAATGTCCGCGTAGGGCCCGTTGGTCGAGCGCTCCGCCACGATCCGCTCGACCAGGCTCTCTCCCACGTTTCGCACGGCGGCCAGCCCGAAGACGATGGCCCGGTTGTCGTCACCCCCCTCGCCGCTCCGGTCGGGCGCGAACTCGGCCACGGAGCGGTTGACGTCGGGCACGAGCACATCGATGCCGAGCGAGCGGCACTCGGCCAGGTACACGGCGGTCTTGTCCTTGTTGTCCTTGACCGAGGTCAACAGGGCCGCCATGTACTCCACCGGGTGGTGCGCCTTGAGCCAGGCCGTCTGGTAGGCGACGAGACCGTAGCCGTAGGAGTGGGACTTGTTGAAGGCGTAGTCGGCGAACGGCTCGATGATGTCGAAGAGCTGCGTCCCCAGTTCTTCGCCGTAGCCCTCGGTCACGCAGCCGGCGATGAACTTCTCGCGCTCGGCGGCAATGAGCTTGCGGATCTTCTTGCCGCACGCCTTGCGCAGGTTGTCTGCTTCTTCGAGGCTGTACCCGGCGAACTTCTGGGCGACCCGCATCACCGACTCCTGGTAGAGCATGAGCCCGTAGGTGTCCTTCAGGATGGGTTCGATGTCGGGGTGCAGGTAGGTGAGCTCCTTGCGCCCGTTCTTCAACTCGGGGTAGTCCCGGTGCATGTTGGCGGCCATCGGACCCGGGCGGTAGAGGGCGACCAGAGCGGCCACGTCGTCGAAGCTGGTCGGCGCCAGCGCGCGCAGGGTCTGGCGCATGGCGGCACCTTCGAGCTGGAACACCCCGACCGACTCGGCGCGTCGGAGCATCTCGAGCGTCGGCTGGTCGTCGAGGTCGACCCCGTCGATGTCGGGTCGCTCCCCCGTTTCGGCCTCGATCAGGTCGAGGGCCCGCTCCATCACCGACAGATTGCGCAGCCCGAGGAAATCCATCTTGAGCAGCCCGAGGTCCTCGACCCCGTGCATCTCGTACTGGGTGACGATGGGCGCGTCCTCGGGGTCGCCGCCGGCGTCGGGCTTGCGCTGGATCGGCAGGTAGTCGGTCAGCGGATCGCGGGAGATGACCACCGCCGCGGCGTGAATGCCGTCCTGGCGCCGCAGCCCTTCGAGGCCGAGCGCGACGTCGATGACCTCCTTGGCGTCGGGGTCGGCGTCGCGCATGGCGCGCAACTCGGCCGCCGCCGCGAATCCCTCCTCGTGCCCGTCCGTCTTGGTCATACAGGCGTGGAGCGGGGTGTCGCGCCCCATCACGAGGGGAGGCATCGCCTTGGCGATGCGGTCGCCCACGATGTAGGGCTTGCCCAGCACGCGCGCCGCGTCGCGCACGGCGGCGCGCGCCTTGATCGTCGAGAACGTGACGACCTGGGCCACGCGGTCGCTGCCGTACTTCTCGGCCGCGTAGCGCATGACGTCGGCGCGGTAACGCTCGTCGAAGTCCATGTCGATGTCGGGCATCTGCTTGCGGCCGGGGTTCAAGAAGCGCTCGAAGAGGAGGTCGTAGCGGATCGGGTCCAGGTCCACGATGCGCAGGCAATAGGCCACGCAGCAGCCGGCGGCCGAACCTCGGCCCGGTCCCACCCGGATGTTGGACTCGCGGGCGAAGCGGATCAGATCCCACACGACGAGGAAGTAGGCGGCGAAGCCCATGTTCCCGATGACGCCGAGCTCGTAGTCGAGCCGCTCCACCACCTCGGGCGGCAGCGCGGCGCCGTAGCGCTCCCGTGCGCCTTCGTAGGTGAGGTCGCGGAGATAGGCCAGCGCCCGCTCCTCGTACGTCTCGCCGCTGAAGCGGTCCGGCACCGGGAACTCGGGCAGGCTCGGCTTGCCGAGCTCGATCTGCACATCGGCCCGCTCGGCGATGAGCAGCGTGTTGTCGCACGCCTCGGGCACCTCGCGGAAGAGGTGGCGCATTTCGGCGGCCGTCTTGAGGTAGTGCTCCGCGCCCTCGAACTTGAAGCGGTTGGTGTCAGACAGGAGGGCCCCGGTCTGCACGCAGAGCAGGGCGTCATGGGCCACCGCGTCCTCGCGGTGGGTGTAATGACTGTCGTTCGTGGCCAGGAGCGGGGCGTCGATCCGCCGGGCGATCTCTACCAGCTGCGGGTTCGTCCGGTGCTGATCGGCGATCCCATGGTCCTGCAGCTCGACGAAGAGGTTGCCCCTCCCGAAGATGTCCTGCAGGCGGGCCGCCTTCTGCTCGGCTCCGTCGACATCCCCGGCCAGGAGGGCCTGGAGCACGACCCCACCCAGGCACCCCGTCGTCGCGATCAGCCCGGTGTGGTGGCGCTCGAGGAGCTCCCAGTCGACGCGGGGCTTGTAGTAGTAGCCCTCGAGATAGGCCGCCGAGGACAGCTGCATCAGGTTCCGGTAGCCCTCCACCGTTTCCGCCAGCAGCGTCAGGTGGTAGTAGAGCTTCTGCCCCCCCTCGGCGTCACCGCCGGTGTCGTCCACCCGGCCGCGCCGCACCGGGCGCTCGTGGCGCGACGTGCCTGCCATGTACGACTCGGTCCCGATGACGGGGACGATGCCCTGGTCGCGGCAGGCCTTGTAAAAATCGAGGACCCCGTACATGTTCCCGTGGTCGGTGATGCCGAGGGCCGGCTGCCCGTCGGCCACCGCAGCCGCGACGAGGTCGCCCACCCGAGCCGCACCGTCGAGCATGGAGAACTCGGTATGTGTGTGCAGATGCGTAAACGACCGCTCCGACACCGGGCCTCCTTTCGCCACGTCACGCCAAACTTACACCGGTGTCATTACTCCCGGGGATGTCGAATCTAGCCCTCCGGGCGCAGACGGAGGACGACCGATCCGGCCACCTTGTCATGCAGGGTCTGGCGCTTTCGGTCCCACAGCGGGAAGAGCATGTCGAGCAGCCACAGGACGCCGAGAAGGAAGGTAAGGAGAGCGATCAGGCGCAGGACCCCCTCGAACAGGGCGCGGACGAAGGCCCTGCCGTAACCCAGCTCCCCATGCCCCGGCTCGTCGCGGACGGCCCGAACACCGACCGCCATCATGCCAACCGTCCGGCCCCGGGCACCTCCGCACAGGACCGTGCCGTAAACGACGTAGAGCACGCCGGTGAGCAGGAAAGGCAGGGCTGAGACGTGGCGCCGGGCGTGCGACCCCCGTCGGGCCATCAGATGCACCTCCAGCGTGTGGGTGTGGCGGAGCAGCACGAAGAAGATGACCAGCGGGACGAGGAAGATCACGAAGTCGATGAGCCAGCCCCCGAGGCGGATGGCCCAGGTGGCGTATTCCACGTCGGGCCGCCAGGTGTCGAACGACCCCGGCGGGGGGAAGCCGCTCTGGGTCGCCGTGGGTTGGGGCGCGGGGAAGCCGGTCCTCCCGGTCTGGCCCGACCCTCCTGACGGGTACGACGGCGGTCCAGCGGGCGGTGGTGGGGGCGGCGGTGGGGGCGGCGGGGGCGCGTTACCCGGGAAGGAGGGAGGCCCGCTCCCCTCCGCGCCGACTCCGCCTTGCGCCTGCCCGTCCGTCATCTCCGCTCCCTCGCCGCTCGACCCGCCGGCGCCTACAGGTACGCCCCGGTCCGCCCGGACTCACCCGCCGAAGGCAGGCCACGCTGGCGCATCTCCTCGAGTTGCGCCCGGGCCGCCATCTGCTGCGACATCAACGTCGCCTGGATCCCGTGGAACAGCCCCTCGAGCCATCCCACCAGCTGGGCCTGCGCGATGCGTAACTCGGCCTCGCTGGGCGCGTCGGTGTCGAACGGGGGCGTCAACGCCCCGAGCTCGGCCACCAGGTCGGGCGACAGCCCCTCTGACAGGTCGTGGATCGACTGCTCATAGATCTCACGCAGTCGCACCCGACTCTTCTCGTCCAGCGGGGCCGCACGCACCTCATCGAGGAGCGTCTTCACCATGGAGCCGATACGGAGGACCTTGGCCGGCTCGTTGACCGACTCCGTGGCACCCTCCGTCTCGCCCCGCGCTGCCTCCAACACCTCGTCCGGAGAAACCGCCGCCGACTCGTCCGGCGAGACCGTGCCGCTCGATCCGTCGCCCGTCACTCCGCCGACCACCCCACCCGTCTCGACCGCGTCATTCGTCACCACCCAATGTTGCCACCGGCGCCCCGCCGCTCACGAGGCCCGCCAGCCGAGCAGGGGGACCAGCATTTCTGCCGCGGTGAGCGACCCGTGACGGGCCTTCAGCCGGAGCTCACCTGTGTCGGCCGGGTCCATGAACGCGGTGGGCGCGAACGGCACCAGGGCGACGTCGCCCAGGCGCGACATGATCTCGGCCGAGGGCATTCCACCCAGCCAGCCCTCCTCGACGATCTGCTCCTTGGTGTGCACCCAGGCCAGGTCCCCGTACTGCTCCTCGGCGACGGCGGCGACGGCCGCCGTCGCCCCCGGCCGGACGTGCAACCAACGGAAGCGGCCCTCGCCGCTGATCAGCACGACATCGTCCATGATGTCGCTGCCGAACACCTCGACCGCGCTGCCGACATCAACCTGACCGTGATCCGCGGTCACTACCAGCGCCGCTCCAGGGGGCAGAACCTCGAGCACATCCCCCACGATCCGGTCGACGGCGCGCAGCTCGCTGTCGTAATACTCGTTCAAGCCTTCGGCGTGAGCGACCTTGTCCATCCCTTCGTAATAGGCATAGATGAACGGCCTCCGCTCAGCAGCCAACCGTCTCACCCCTGTCACCAGCCCGGAAGACGTGTGCCATGAGTGCAACTCAACCCGCCCCAGGTGTGCGGCCGTGAACCCAGTGGGACCGTAGTCGTAGCGGGTGACCACCGGGACCGTTTCTGCCGCGCCCGGGAAGGACGGGAAGGGCTGGAACAAATGTGCCGGCACCTTCATGCGGGCGTCCTTCCCGCCCAACGACCACTGCAAGACGTTCATCACGTCACCTTCGAGCGCCACCCGATAGCCCACGACGCCGTGCTCCGCCGGCACCTTCCCGGTGACCAGTGTCGTCAGCGCACAGGCGGTGGTGCTCGGTGCGACCGATGTGATGGAGCCGCCGAGCCCCGCGGAGAGCACCGGAGCCAGGTCAGCGCGGTCGCGCAGCTGCTCGGCGCCCAGGCCGTCGAGTACGAGGAGGACGATCTGCGACGCGCCGGCCACCGCCTCGGGCATCCACGAAGCCAGGGCCGACTCCGAACCTGAGAGGTGCGCCAGCAGCCCGGGCACCACCCCGGCCAGGCAGGGGCCGCCGAAAGCCGGCAAAATCGGCTCGGGCGCCTCGGCCCGAAGACCGTCCTCCCCCACGTCGGGCAGCGCCATCGTCGCCCGGACTGCCGTGCCGTCGCTCACAGGCGCCCACCCTACGACCCCCCGACACACCCCGGCGCCCATGTCAGGGCCGGTAGCATCGGATTTCGTGAGGGTTTCCACGCGGGGTGACTACGCCAGCAGGGCGCTGCTCTCCCTGGCCCTGCACGGGGCCGGGGACCCCACCTCGGTGCGGGACATCGCCGAGCGCACCGGCCTGCCCCAGCCGTACCTCGAGCAGATCCTCCTCGCCCTGAAGGGAGCGGGCCTGGTCCGCTCCAAGCGTGGCGTCGGCGGGGGCTACGTCCTGGCCCGACCGCCCGAGGATATTTCGCTCGCCCAGATCGTCTCTGCGGTCGACGGGCCCATCGCCGCGGGCGACTTCGGGGAGCCGCACGAAAACGGCGCCTGCGACCATGAGGGCCAGTGCGTCCTCCTCGCCGTCTGGGCCGACGTGGGCGAGACGATCCGCACGCACCTGCAGTCGTACAGCCTGGCGGACATGGTCGACCGGGCCCGCGGCAACGTCGCGGCGCCGGCCGCCGTCTGAGCTGGTTAGTCCGCCGGCACCCCCGCCCGTTCCCCGGGTGCCATGTTCCACGCCTCGATCGCGGGCCATCCTCGTTCCCAGCCCAGGACGCAAACCGCTCCGGGGCCCAGCAACAGCAGGCGGCCGCAGATCGGCGGCATGCGGAGCCATCGAGCCCCCAGGACGCGCAGGAAATGGCCGTGAGCCACGCAAAGCGTGTCTCCGCTCTCGCAGCTGAGCGCCCGCTCGATCACCCGATCGGCCCGGCGGGCCACGTCGGCGATCTGCTCACCTTCGGGCACCCCGTCGTCCCACAGCGTCCACCCAGGCTGGGACTGGTGGATCTCGTCGGTGGTGGCGCCCTCGTAGGCGCCGTAGTCCCACTCCATCAGGTCGGGGTCGGGGTCGCCATCGAAGCCGGCCAGAGCGCACGTCTCCGAGGCCCGGTGAAGCGGGCTGGTCAACACCTGCGCGAAGTCGCTGAGGCCGTGCCGGCGCAGCAGCTCGCCGGCGAGCTCGGCGTCCCTCCGGCCCTCGTCGAGCAGGGGAAGGTCGGTGCGCCCCGTGTGCTGGCCGCTCACGGACCATTCCGTCGCGCCATGCCTGAGCAGCACCATCCGGGGGGGCATCGTCGTAGACCAGCACGGGTTGCCTCCGACCGCAACTCGGCCCCGAACACCCCCATGGAATGATCCGGGCACCGGCACGGTTGTACCTCTCGGACACACCAGGTTGATCCCGGGAACCCCCGGGTACGTATGACTGAGGGTGAGCGAAAAAGCGTCTGGAGCAAAGATGAAGAGCGCGGTGAGCACGTCGGACACGTTGGGGTTGATGTTGCGTGACCTCGACCAGTTCCCCATGCCCGACCACGAGCAGCAGGTAGAGCTGGCAAAGCGGGTCGTGGCGGGTGACGAGGCCGCGCGCAAGCAAATGGTGGCCGCCAACCTCCGGTTGGTGGTGCACTGGGCCCGTCGCTACCAGGACCGTGGCGTCGACATGGCCGACCTCGTCCAGGAAGGGACGTTCGGCCTGATGCGGGCCGTGGACAAGTTCGACTGGGAGCGGGGCTTTCGCTTCTCCACGTATGCCACGTGGTGGATTCGCCAGGCCCTCCAGCGTGCCGTCCAGCAGCACGGCCGCACAATCCGGATCCCACTCGAGGTTGGTGAGCAGATCCAGAGACTGGAGCTGACCAAGGCCGAGCTGGCCACCACGCTGGGCCGGGCGCCCACGGAGGAGGAGCTCGACGAGGCCACGGGCATGACTGCGGCAGAGCGCGAGTCGCTCGAGGACGTCGCCCGGGTGACGGCCTCGCTCGACCAGCCGGCAGCTCTCGAGTCGTCCACCACGCTGGGTGAGCTGGTAGCGCCCGACGATTCCGACTTCGTCGCCGACGTAGAAGAGACCATGGTCTACGAGCGGGTTCGCGATGCCGTCGAGCGGCTTCCCGGCCTCCAGCGCGACGTGCTGCGACTCCGGTTCGGCTTCGATGGGGACTCCCCCGCGTCATTGCAGTCGACGGCGGAGCGCCTGGGTGTGGGTGTGCGCCGCGTGCGGCGGGCCGAGGAGGAGGCACTCGCCGCGCTGGGAGACGACGTCGACGTGATCGGCGTCCACCAGGCGGCCTGATCGGGGGCCGGCTACTCCAGAGAGTCCAGATAGGACCGCAGGTCCTCGGGCAACTCTGACGTGAAGATCTGGCGCGCACCGGTTTCCGGGTGGTCGAAGGCCAGGCGGTGTGCGTGTAGGAAGAAGCGACCTGAGCCGAGACGCGGGTCCGCCGCGCCGTAGCGGGCATCTCCCACGACGGGATGGCCGATGGCCGCCATGTGGACACGGATCTGGTGCGTCCGTCCGCTCTGAAGGGAGAGCTCGAGGAGCGTCGTGCCCACACGACGCTCCAGCACGGTGTACGCGGTGCGGGCCGGCTTGCCGGTGGCGGTGACCGCCATCTTGGTCGGCGTGCGAGCCGAACGGCCGATCGGCGCCTCAACCTCGCCCCGGTCCTCCGCCACGTCGCCCGTCACCAGGGCCAGGTAACGGCGCTCCATCGTCCTCGTCGCCAGTTGCGTCGCCAACTCCCGGTAGGCGTCCGGCGTGCGGGCGACGGCCAGCAGGCCTGAGGTCCCCTTGTCGAGCCGGTGCACGATCCCGGGCCTGTCCGGTGGGCACACGCCGGCCGCCACCAGCGCAGCCACATCGGGAAACCGGGCCAGCAGCCCTCCGACCAGCGTGCCTTCGCCGTGCCCAGCCCCCGGATGGACCACCAGGCCAGCTGGTTTGTCCACCACCGCGACCTCGGGGTCGGCGTAGACCACCTCGAAACGCACGCCCTCCTCGGCCCGCACGCCGAGTTCCCCCGCCTCCGGCAGCCGGACGGTGAGTTGCACCCCTTCGGTCAGCGGCGTGCGACCTGCCCGCACGATGGTGCCGTCGACCGCCACCCGGCCCGCGGCAACCAACTCGGCGGCGGTGGCCCGGGAGACGTTCGCCACCATGGCGACCCCGCGATCCACGCGCACGCCGGCCAGGAGCGCCGGCACGGACGTGCTGATCAGAGGGCCGTCGTTCCGCTCGTCCGGCGTCACGTCAGGACGCCACCCTCGGGCGCTCCTCGGTGTGCCCGAAGAGCAGGGCGACGATCACGATGACCACGCCGACCGTGACGCAGGCGTCCGCCAGGTTGAAGGTGGGCCAGTAGTCGAGGGTGATGAAGTCGGGCACCCGACCACCGTGCCCCCCGAAGATCCGCTCGCACAGGTTGCCCACCGCCCCGCCGAGCACGAGACCCGCCCCCACGGCCATGGGCACCGTCCGGGCCTGGGCCACGGCCCAAGCCAACACGGCGACGCCGACGCACAGGAGAACGGTGACGAGCAGCGCCCGGCCGCTGAAGAGGCTGAACGCAAAGCCGGAGTTGAAGGTCAAGGCCAGACCGAACGGCCCCCAGAGATGCCGGATGGCATGAAGGTGGTTGATGGCGACCCAGGTGGTGAGCAGATCCAGCACCACCACGACGGCGGCAATGGCGAAGGCCAGCATCCGCGGCCGGGTCAGCGACGCGACAGGCCCCCGCTCTTGCAGGCCACACAGAGACGGGCGTAGGGCAAGGCCCGCAGCCGCGGCTTCGGAATGGGCTGGAAACAGCGCTCGCAGTATCCGTAGGTCTTGTCCTCGATGCGCGCCATGGCGTCGTCGATCTCCTCCACGGCCAAGGTCGCCTGGCCCGACAGAGCCAGGTTGCGTTCCCGGTCGACCGTCACGGTCCCGCCTTCACCCGACTCCTCGTCGAACTGCACGTCACCCGGCTCGCGCTCGAGGGCGAGCGAATCGGCCTCCGCGCGCAGGGACGTCGCCTGCTCCTGGTAGATGGCGCGATCCGCCCGTAACAGTTCGCGCACCTCGTCGAGGAACTTGAGGTCCTTGGCGTACGGGCCCGTCTTCGGTCGCACCGGTGCCGGTGGCTTCGGCTTCGGCGTAAAAGGCGTGCGGGACACCGCCGGGGCAGCACCGTTCCCGCCGGCCGCGGCTGGCGCCTTCTTGGCCGGCTTCTCTGCTGCCTTCTTCGGCGGCGCCGACTTCTTGGCTGTCGGCGCGGGCTTCTTCGCGGCCGGAGCCGTCTTCTTGGCTACGGGCGCGGCTCTTCTTCGCCGTGCTCGCTGCCGGCGGCTTCTTGGCGGCCGGAGTCGAGGCCTTCTTGGTTCCTGCGGAACCGGCCTTCTTGGCGGCGGGCGCGGCGGCGCGCTTGGAAGTGGTGGCTGCCTTCTTCACAACAGGAATTGCCTTCTTTTTCGAGAGATCGGGACGCTTCGTAGCCGTACCTGCAACCTTGGAAGAGGCGGATTTCTTCCCAGAAGACGCCGATGCCGAGCGCGAGGCCGACACCCTCTTGACCTGGGTGCCCTTGCTCGCTGGGGTCATCGTGCCCTCCTTCGGGCCACGCAGGGGTGGCCGCTACCCCGACGACGACCTCGCCATTGGGAGCGGGTGACGATACCGGACCGCGTCGGCAGGGGCAATCCCCGACGCCGACGCCGGTCGGAGCTCAGAGGGGGTGGGGCACTCCCGACACAGAGCCGGAGGCGTTCTGCAGATTCAAGGTGGGCGGACCGTCGTCGGCCGGCAGATCCGTGGGGACTTCGCCACCCGAGCCGTCATCCGGCCTGGCCGCGGCCGGCTTCGGCCGGACCCCCATGAGCGAGTTGGCCGGCTGCACGTTCTCGTCCACCCACTTGAGGATTTCGCTCAGCGCGCCGCGGAGGCGGTTGCGCTCCGACTCGAGGTGGCGCGCCATGCTCTCGACGTCGGTGGCCAGCTCCGTCCGGGTCGCCTCCAGCCGGGTGACCTCTTCGCGCAGCTTCTGGTGCGTCTCGGCCTGCAGCTGCGCCGCCGTCGCCTCGGCGGCGGAGATCGAGGCCTGCGCGGTCTCCTCGGCCTGGGCAATGATCGCCGCCGCTTCGGCCTCGCTCTCCCGCTTCGTCTGGTCGACGAACTTCTGGGCCAGCAGGAGCGTCCGCTGGAGCGTCTCGTCGCTCAACCCGGGCTCGCCGGTAGCGGCGGCCTCTGCACCTTCCGCGGCTTCTGGCGCGGCGCGCTTGTCGCGCTCGAGCTGGGCGATCCGCTCGCTCGCCTGGCGCAACCGCTCGTTCAGCTGACGGACGTGCTCCTGGAGCCCCTCGGCCTCCTGGGCGGCCCGGTCCAGGTACTCATCGACCTCGTCGACGTTGTAGCCCTTGAGCCCGAGGCGGAATTCCACGGTGCGAAGGGTGTCGAGGATCGAAGCAGGTGCCTGGGAATTGTCCATGGAGGCGGAGTCTACCCATCCCAAGCTGCGTTTTCACGAATCCGGCTCAAGCCCAGAGCACCCGGTACACGAGAATCTCCGCCACGATGATCACGACCAAGAACGAGAAGTCGAGGCCGCCCATCGGCCTGATGACCTGGCGCACCGGCCGCAACACCGGCTCCGTGGCCCGGTAGAGGAAGTACTGGATCCGGGCCCAGACCGAGCCTGGCTCGATCCGGAACCAGCTGAGGATGGCGTAGGGAAACATGATCAGCCAGATATAGGCCTGAATCAGCCACCCGAGAAGAACGAAGATGTCCACCAACCAGGCAGGGTAACTGGTTCAGTCCCGCCCGAAACCGCGCTCTACGAGGCGCTGGCGTTCTTCATCGGACACCTTGACGTTCGTGGGCGCCAGCAGGAAGACCTGGTCGGCCACCTTCTCCATCTCGCCGCTGAGGGCGTAGGTCACTCCGCTGCAGAAATCGATCATCCGCCGTTGCAGGTCGCGATCGGCCATCTGCAGGTTCACGATCACCGGTCGATTGTCCTTGAGGCGGTCGGCGATCTCCTTGGCGTCCCCGAAGCGCGACGGCGCGACGACGTGCACCCGGGCGGAGGCCTGGACCGCCGCCGTCGGGCTGATGGAGGTGTCGACCGGCACCGCCCGCACCGCCGTCGGCCGGGGGGCGACCGTACTCGGTGCCGCCTTGACCTGGGCACTTGGCACCGCCGACTCCCGCGGGATGGTGCGAACCCTGCTCATGCCACCGCTGAACTCCTCAGACGGCTCGTGGTCCTGGGTACGCGGCTCCACCCGGGTGGCAGCGGAGAAGCCGCGGGGCGCTCGGTCCTCGAGATCGTCGTACTCGTCGTACTCGTCATCGAGCAGGCCGAGATACACCATGGTCTTCTTCATGAACGAGGGTGACATACCTTCTCCTGTTCCATCACAGCGTAGTGCCTGCTCGCTGGCCCTTCAGGGAGCCACCACCAGGATCTTTGCGCCATCTGCCGTCCCACCGTCGTCATGCCACCCGCCCCGACGGCCGCTCCCCGAAGAGCGCGCGGCCGACGCGGACCATGGTGCTCCCTGCCCTAACGGCCGCCTCGAGATCATCGCTCATGCCCATGGAACGCTCTTCGAGGCCCAGCGCGTCAGCCAGGCGGCCTACCTCCGCGAACGCCCCTGCGGCAGCCGGCCCAGGAGCTGCCACCGTCATCAACCCGCGCACGGCGAGCCCGAGGTCGCGCAGCCGCTCGACCAGCTCGGCTGCGTCTGAGGGCAGGCATCCGTTGCGACCCGGCAGGCCGGTCGTGTCGACCTGGACCAGCACCGAGGCTCCAGGCGCGAAGCGGGCGATGCGTACGCCCTCGGGCTCCCGTGCCACGCTTTCCCACAAACCCACCAACGGCGCCAGGTCGGGCACCTTGTTGCGCTGCACGGCACCGAGGAAGTGCCACACCGCGTCCCCGCCCACCGCCGTCGCCTTCTCCAACAGCTCCCCGGCGTAGTTCTCTCCGAGGTCCTGCAACCCTGCCTCGAGCGCGGCCTGCACGGCGTCGAAGCCGAAGCCCTTCGTCACGCCCACCACGCGCACCCGGGAGGGATCGCCGCCGGCACGCTCAATCCGCGACCGGACGGTCGCCAGCCGCGCGGCGACGTCGTCGCTAGCGCAGGAACGAGGGGACGTCGAAATCGTCGTCGCCCAGGTCGAGCTGGTCCTCCGACCCCGTGGCGTCGGCGAAGATGTCGACCGGCTCCGGGGTGTCGAAAATCGAGGCCACGCGATCCGAAGAGGGCGGGGCCCCCTCCTCCCAGCGCTCGAACCCGGCGGCAATGACGGTCACCCGCACCTCGTCACCCATGTTGTCGTCGATGACGGCGCCAAAGATGATGTTGGCGTCGGGATGCGCAACGGCGTGAATGATCTCGGCCGCCTCGTTGACCTCGAACAGGCCCAGGTCGGAGCCGCCGGCGATGTTGAGCAGAATCCCCCGGGCCCCCTCGATCGACGCCTCCAGGAGCGGCGACGTGATGGCGGCCCTCGCCGCGTTGGCCGCCCGTCCCTCGCCGATGGACGAACCAATGCCCATGATGGCGGTGCCGGCGTTGATCATCACCATCCTCACGTCGGCGAAGTCCGTGTTGATGAGGCCTGGGACCGTGATCAGGTCGGTGATGCCGCGCACGCCCTGCAGCAGAACCTCGTCTGCCATCTTGAACGCGTTGACCATGCTCGTCTTGTCGTTGGAGACGGTGAGCAGGCGGTCGTTGGGGATGACGATGAGGGTGTCGACCTTGTCCTTGAGGAACTGAATCCCCTTCTCCGCCTGCATGGCCCGGCGCCGACCCTCGAACGTGAACGGGCGCGTCACGACCCCGATGGTCAACGCACCGAGTCCCTTGGCGATCTCGGCCACGACCGGGGCTGCCCCGGTCCCCGTACCGCCGCCCTCTCCGGCGGTGATGAAAACCATGTCGGAGCCCTGGAGAGCCTCCTCGATGTCGCTGCGGTGCTCCTCGGCGGCCTGGCGGCCCACCTCGGGGTCACTCCCCGCGCCCAGGCCACGGGTGAGCTGACGACCCATGTCGAGCTTGAGGTCGGCGTCGCTCATCAGGAGCGCCTGCGCGTCGGTGTTGGCTGCGATGAACTCCACGTTGCGCAGCCCGGAGTCGATCATCCGGTTGACCGCGTTGACACCCCCACCCCCGACGCCGACCACCTTGATCACTGCCAGGTAGTTGCCCTGGGAAGGCACGGTGGTCATGAACTCCCTCGTCTCCGGGTCGAAGTCGATCGCCGCCCGATCGCTCGCTGATAGGTCCCGCCCCACGTCGCGAGGGACGTGCGACCGACCAGCCATCCCTGAACCTCTGGGGAAGGTTGATATTCACAGTCCGGCAACGTGACCCCACCATACGGGGGGTGTTCGGGCAGGTCAAGCATCCTACGTCACCCTGACGTCACGGTCGGAGCGTCGGGGACGCTGACGTCGATCACATCCCCCTTGTGCAGGGTCGCCCCGGCGAGTATCGACGTCACGTCCTCGTACTTGGCCGTGAGCTGAGCGTCCGTCCCGATATCCACCGCGATCGGCGTCGTCATGGACAGCTGGACCCACCCGCCCGGCTCCACCGTGACGCCCGTCACCTGGGCGGCGAAGGAGGGCGGCAGCGTCGTCGCCACCAGGAGCCCGACGTCGTCGCGCGCCGGCAGCACCGTGCCGGTCGCGCCGGGCGCCTGCGGCACCGTCAGCAGCAGCAGGCCGGCGGGTGCCGCCCCCGTCGTGACCGCCAGAACCCGCCCGTCGGCGCTCAGCGTGTCCCACCGGCCACCGGGAACGCTCACCACCAGCCGGGGCAACTCCTCGGTCACGGCGATCCGCACCGAATCGGGCCATGACACCCGCACCGAGGCAGAGCGCACCCAGGGCAGCTGGTCGATCCTCGCTGCGGCCGCGCCGGCGTCGACGTCGAGCAGGGGCGGATGGGAGGCCAGTCCGGCCTGCGCGACCACCTGCGCGGCCGTCTCGTGCGCGTTCCCGGTCACGGTGATGTGACGGGCCGAGAACAACGGCGAGTCGATGATGAACCAGGCGGCGGCGAGCAGCGCGATCCCTCCCAGCCCGAAGATGAGCAGCCGCAGCCGGCGCAGGCTCTGATCGCGCATGACGGCGGCACGCCGCGCCGACATGCGCGGGTCGATCTGCCGGCGCACCCGCTCCTTCTCGGCGACGGGCGGCGTCACGGCTGCGCCCCCGCTTCCCCCTGTGCACCCATCGCACCAGTCTTCCCGCCGTCGAAGCCGAGAAGGCGGACCTCCGCCGACAGCGTCACGCCAGTGCGCGCCGCCACCACGGCGCGCACGTGCTCCATCAGCGCGCGCACGTCGTCGGACCGGCCCCCCTTGTCCGCCTGAATGAAGTTGGCGTGCTTCTCCGACACGTGTGCCGTGCCGAGCCGGTACCCCTTCAGCCCGGCCGCCTCAATAAGGCGGCCGGCCGAGTCACCCTCCGGGTTGGTGAACACGGAGCCGGCGTTGGAGCCACCCGGCTGGTGGGTGCGACGCCACTTCACGATGTCGGCCACCGCCTCCTGCTCCGCCTCGGCCGATCCCGGCGTGACCGCCAGCTCCGCCGCCACGACGAGGTGCGATGCGGTCACCGACGAGCGGCGGTAGCCGTAGGCCAGGTGCGCCACGTCGTGGGTCCCGCCGCCGTCGCCCAGCAGGTCGACCCACGAGTAGCGGACGAGGCAGGCCGCCATGTCCGAGCCGTGGCCGCCGGCGTTCATGCGCACGGCGCCGCCGACCGAGCCCGGCACGCCCACGGCCCACGACAGCCCCGACCAGCCGGCGTCGGCCACCCGCCGGGCCAAGATGGGCAGCGACAGCGCCGCGCCGGCTCGCACGACCGCCCCCGGCGTCGGCCCGCCGGTCGGCAGCTCGAGCCCGGCGAAGCCGGTCCCCAGGCGCAGCACCACCCCGTCGAAGCCCGCATCGGACACCAGGAGGTTCGATCCGCGACCGAGCACGAACACCGCGACCCCGCCCGTCGCCCGGAGCGCGGCCCGCACCTCATGGAGATCTGCGGGACCTTCGACCTCCACCAGGACGGCGGCCGGCCCGCCCACCCCGTAGGTCGTGAGGGGACCCAGCGGAGCCATCGGCGTGGCGCGGGTCCCAAGGGTCGCCGCGAGTGCCTCGTATGCCCCAGTGCTCCTCACCACTCCGGGGACTCGAGCAGCTCGTCGGGGAGCATGGTCAGGTCTCCGGCGCCGAGCGTCAAACAGAGGTCGCCCGGGCGCAGGACGGACGCGACCGTCCGCCGCAACTCCTCCCACCCCGGGGCATAGGCCACCGGCAGGCGCGGATCCTGCTCCCGTACGGCGTCCGCCACCAGTCGGCCCGACACGCCCGGCACCGGACGTTCCCCGGCGCTGTAGACATCGGTGACCACGAGCTCATCAGCCTGGGCGAATGCCGGGCCGAACTGGTCAGCCAGGGCCGCGGTACGCGAGAACCGGTGCGGCTGGAACACGGCGACAACGCGGTTCCAACCACCCGTCCTGGCCGTCGACAACGCCACTCGCACCTCACCGGGCAGATGCGCGTAGTCGTCGACGAAGGTGACACCCCGCGCTTCGCCACGGAACTCGAACCGCCTGGTCACGCCGGCGAACCGGGCCAGCGCGGCCTGGGCGGCCCCGAAGGGGGCGCCCGCCTGCAGCGCCGCCACGGTGGCCACCGCGGCGTTGCGCGCGTTGTGGATCCCCGGGACGCCGACCCGCACGGCGCCGAGCTCAGCCTCGGCGGTCCGCAGGATGAAGGACGTCGAGCTGCGGCTCTGCTCCACCGCGGTCATCCGGTACGTCGCATCCTCCGCCATGCCGACGCCGAGGGCGCCCCGCGCTCGGCCGATGGCGGCGGCCTCTGGCGTCATCGGCGCAGAAGACGGCACCTTCGGTGGCCATGTCCACGAAGCGCTCGAAGGCCTCTCGGAGCGCGTCGAACGTGCCGTAGTAGTCGAGGTGATCGGGCTCCACACTGGTGAGCACGGCCAGGTCCGGCCGGAGCGCTTTGAACGTCCCGTAACTCTCGTCGGCCTCGACCACCAGCCACTCGCCGGTGTCCCAGACGGCGTTCGTGCCGATTTCGTTCACGTCGGCGCCAATGACGAACGACGGCCGGAGTCCCGCTTCTACGAGGATCAGCGACAGCATGGAGGCCGTCGTCGTCTTGCCATGCGTACCGGCGACGGCCAGGCACCGCCGGGTGGCGCAGATGGCGGCCAGCACCTCCGAGCGCGGAGCGACCCGGATGCCCCGTGCCCGCGCCTCGGCCAGCTCGACGTTCTCGGGCGGCACTGCCGGGGAGTAGGTCACGGCGTCGGCACCGGCGACATTCTCCGCCCGGTGGCCGACGGCCACGGTGATGCCGTGCGAGCCCAGCCTGTCCGCCACGGGTGAGTCCTTCAGGTCCGAGCCCGACACCGTGTGGCCCATGGCCCGCAACACGAGCGCGATGGCGCTCATGCCGGCACCTCCGACACCGATGACGTGGATCCGCTGCGGCACCCGCAGGTCCAGAGTCTCCGCCGCCCCGTCCCCGCGGGCGGCGTCAGCGGGCATGCGTGTCCACGAGCTCGGCGACCCGCGACGCGGCGTCGCGGTGGCCATGGCTGCGGGCGGCCTCACTCATCGCCTGCAGGCGCTCCGGATCCGACAGCAGCGCGTCGAGCTCGGCCGCCAGGCGCGACCCGTCGCACTCGGGATCGGGAACGTGCACCGCGGCGCCGAAACCCACGAGCGCCTCGGCATTGCGCGTCTGGTGATCACGCGGCGCCCCGGGGAGCGGCACCAGGACGGCGGGCTTGCCGGCCGCCAGCAGCTCAGCCACGGTCATGGCCCCCGCCCGGGTCACGCAGACGTCGGCGGCGGCGTAGAACTCGGCCATGCGCTCCTCGTAGGGGACCACGGCATAGAAGAGCTGCCCCTCGCGCTGGCTCGTCCCTCCCCCGGTGGCGTCGTTGCCCGCGAACATTGCATAGTCGCGTCGCCCGGTCACGTGGTACAACGACTGCTGGGCGTGGCCGGCCCAGCACCTGGCCAGTTCCGCTACGGCACGGTTTATCCGCAGCGCGCCCAGTGAGCCCCCGAAGACGGCGATCGTCTGGCGGTCGGTCGGCAGGCCGAGCTCGGCCCTGCTGCGGGCCTGCCCCTCGGCCGTGCGGTCCAGCGTCGCCAGCTCGGTCCGGACCGGTGTCCCGGTCACGTGAGCGCGGGGGAGGTCGGTGCCCTCGAACGCCACGGCATTGGCCGCGGCGAACCGGCCCAGCAGGCCGACGACGGCGCCCGGCACGGCGTCGGTCGTCATCGACACGAAAGGGACCCGGGTCAGCACGGCCGCCAATCCGGCCGGGAAGCTGGCGTAGCCGCCCACCACCACGACGACCCGGGGTCGCCGCACGGCGAAGGACCACAGGGCGCGGGCGCAGGCCCACACCAGGCCGGCCACCGCGCCCACGTTGACCAACAGCGCCTCCGGATGCCAACTCCGCCGGATGCCTCGTCCGGGCAGGAGCGTGTACGGGAATTCCAACGTCGGCCAGGTCGCCGCTTCCAGCCCGCGTCGGGACCCGTAGAGCTCGATCGTCTCGGGCGCGTGCCCCCGGGCGACCAGCGCACGCGCGATCTGGAGCGAGGGAACGACGTGCCCGCCCGTCCCGCCGCCCGCGATCACGGTGCCGCGCCGGGCGCTCACCGCCCTCGGCCGGTGGCGGCTGGACGGGCGACCGATCCGACCCGACCCGAATGCCCGGCGGCCGCGGGCAGCGGGGCGCGACGCGTCCCGGTGGACTCTCCCTGCTTGGCAACGTTGACGAGGATGCCGGCTGCCGCCATGGTGATCACCAGCGACGAGCCGCCGAAGGAAATGAAGGGCAGCGGAATCCCGGTCACCGGCAGCACGCCGACCACGGCTCCGACGTTGATCAGGGTCTCCGCACCCACCCAGGCCACCAGCCCGATGGCGAGCAGCGCGCCGAACCGGTCGGGCGCACGTGTGGCGGCCCGGATGCCGAGCCACAGGAAGCCACCCAGCAGGAACAGCACGAGGAGCGCGCCAAGAATGCCCAGCTGCTCCCCTATGACGGAGAAGATGAAGTCCGTGTGCGCGTTCGGCAGGAAGCCCCACTGCGCCTGCCCGCCACCGATGCCGGTGCCGAAGAGGTGCCCGGACCCCAGCCCAATGAGCGACTGGACCACCTGGTAGCCCGAGCTGGACCCATGCCCCGAGGGGTCCAAGAACGACAGCAGGCGCGCCCGACGGTACGGGGAGGCCACGGCGACGATCAGCGCCAAGACGGCCAACGCACCCATCACCTTCATGACCGGGCCCAGGCGCACGCCCGAGACGAAGAGGAGCGCCAGCGCGATGCACCCGAGCACCATGGCGGTCCCCATGTCCGGCTGGGCCAGGATCAGGACGCTGGCGGCGCCCGTCACCAGCAGGACGGGGCCGATGATGCGGCGGTCGGTCGCCCGTTGGTCGAGGCGACGCGTAATGAAATCGGCCGCAAAGAGCGCCAACGCCAGCTTCATGAGTTCGGACGGCTGGAGCCGGAACTGCCCGAAGCCCACCCACCGGCTCGAACCCATGGCCCGCACTCCGAGGCCGGGGACCAGCACGACCAGGAGGAGGCCGAAGGTGACCACCAGCACGATGGGGCTGAAGCGCCGGAGCTTGCGGTAGTCGAACCGCAGGGCCAGCCAAAGGGCGACCACACCGATGGCCATCCACATGGCCTCCCTGATGAAGATGGCCCACGGGGTCCCGTAGGTGTCGATCGAGATCACCGATGAGGCCGACCCGACCATCACCAACCCCATGACGCACAAGAGCGCGACGTCGACGAGCAGCACCGTCGAGGTCGACACCTGCCAGCCGCCGATACGCAGGGCGGGGTCGGATTGGCGCATCAACGGTATGACCGGTGAGGTCGTCCTGGTCCGTGCGGCCGTCATCGTCCCGGCCCCTCCACCGAACGCGCGCGCCCTCCACCACGGTCCGACCCCCGTCGCATCGCACAAGTCTTTCGCACCCGACGGTCCAAGTGGCGGAGGGTCACGTGAACTTCGCCACGGTGAGAAAGTCGCCGTAAAAGATGCCGAGCCCGAGCGCGGAGAAGAGCCCTCCGAGGATCCAGAAGCGGACGATCACCGTCGTCTCCGGCCAGCCTCCGAGCTCGAAATGGTGATGGATGGGCGCCATGCGGAAAATGCGGCGGTGGAAAACGCGAAAGCTGATGACCTGGAGGATCACCGAGAGCGTCTCCATGACGAAGAGCCCGCCGATGACCAACAGCAGCAGATCCAGGTTCAGGAGCAGGCAGAGTGCCGCCAGGCCGGCACCGATGGCCAGTGATCCGGTGTCGCCCATGATGATCTTGGCCGGAGCGGCGTTCCACCACAGGAACCCGACGCAGGCGCCCGCCAACGCCACCGAGACGAGTGCCAGGTCGATGGCCGACGCCGGGAGCACGTGGTAGATCGATTCGTGGCGGAAGATCCAGTACCCCATGATGGAGAGGACGAAGAAGCAGAACGTCCCGGAACCGGCCGCCAGGCCATCGACGCCGTCGGTGATGTTCACTGCGTTGGACGAGCCGACCATGACGAGGACGGCGAAGACCACCCACCCCACCGTTCCCAGGTTGATCCCGATCGCATCGGCACGGGTGAACGAGAGCGCCGTGGAGGTGTGGGCCCACTCGACGGCCAGCACGGCGAAGATCAGCGCGCACACCACTTGAGCACCCGATTTGGCCCTCTTGTTCAGCCCAAGACTGCGCCGCCGGTTCACCTTGATGTAGTCGTCCATGTAGCCGATCAGGCCGAAGGCCACGACCGCCCCGATGGCCAGGTATCCGGTCCGCGAGAAGCGGACCTGGGTGCCGATGTGGCCGGCCGCATAGCCGAACACGACCGAGGCGACGATGGCGATGCCGCCCATGGTCGGCGTGCCGGCCTTCGCCACGTGCGTTGCCGGCCCGTCCTCCCTGATGTGCTGGCCGAGCTCCCTACTGCGGAAGTACCGGATGAGGAACGGGGTGAAGAGGATGGCGATCAACAGCGCGACGCCTCCGGAGACCAGCAGCCCGAGCACGCGCCCCCTCAGCCTTCCGACAACGAGGCATCGGACGACGGCGCCATGTCGCCGGCCAGCCCAGTGACCGGGTTCGTGCCGTAACGAGCCGACAGCGCGTCGCGCGCCTCGACGGCGTCGTCAAAGGGGAACCGTTGCCCGGCGATCTCCTGATACGTCTCGTGCCCCTTGCCAGCCAGCACGACCACGTCGCCCGGGCGGGCAGCGTCGAGCGCGCGATGGATGGCGTCGCGGCGGTCTGGCTCCACCTCGACGTGAGGGTTCTCGCGACCACCAGGGATCCCGCCCAGTACCTGCTCGATGATGGCGCCCGGATCCTCGGAGCGCGGATTGTCGGACGTGAGGATGGCGACGTCCGACAGGCGGGCCGCCACTTCCCCCATCGCCGGGCGCTTGGTCCTGTCCCGGTCGCCTCCGCAACCGAAGACGCTCAGCACCCGCCCGCCCTCGGAGACCAGGCCACGGGCCTCGCCGAGCACAACCTCGAGGCCGGCCGGGGTGTGCGCGTAGTCGACGAGCACGGTGAAGGGTGGCCCTTCACCGCGGCCGCCGCCGGCCCTGGCCTGCGGCGAGGCAATCACCTGGAGGCGCCCCGGGACTGGCGCCACCATGGCGAGGCCCGCTGCGATTGCGGCCGGTTCCAGGTCGAGCGCCAGCGCAGCCTCGGACGCCAGCAGGGTGTTGTCGACGTTCACGGCTCCCGTCAACGGCGTGACGATCCGATGGCCACGCCATGTGAACTCGGTCCGGCCGGCCGCCAAGACCACGTCGCTCGCATCGGCGTGGTGAACGGCGACCATCGGAATCCGGGCGCGCTCCATGAGGCGGCGGCCCCAGGGGTCGTCCGCAAAAACGACCCCTCGCAAGGCATGGCTGGAGGTGAACAGGGTCGCCTTCGCCTCGAAGTACTCCTCCATGGTCCCGTGGTAGTCGAGATGGTCATGGCTCAGGTTGGTGAAGACGGCCACGTCGAAGTGGATGCCCTCAACCCGCGACTGCACCAGCGCGTGGCTCGAGACCTCCATGGCGACGGCATGGCGCAGACCGTCGGACCTCTGGCGGTCGCGCACACCGGCCAGCACGCGCTGCAGTTCGGTTGACTCCGGAGTCGTGCGGGCGCCCGAGAGCGTGCCCATCACGTTGGTGGGGTGTCCCGTTGCGCCCAACAGGTTCCCCAGGATCTGCGTCACGGTCGTCTTGCCATTGGTACCCGTGACGCCCACCATCATGAGATCGCGTGACGGGTAGCCGTAGAAGGCGGCGGCGAGCCGAGCCATCACGGGCCGCATCGTGCCGGGAGCGACCCGCGTCTGCACGACTTCGCGCGCCAACAGCTCCGGAATGAAGTGCTCGCACAGGAGGCCGACCGCGCCCCGGTCGACGGCCTCGCTCGCGTGGACGTGCCCGTCGCTCACCAGCCCGGGCACGCAGCAGAACAGGTCCCCGGGCACGACCCGGCGGCTGTCGTGCGCGATGCCACCAACCTCGACGGTCGACGGGTCACCGACGGACTCCAGGACCTCTATGTCGTCGAAGAGGAGATTCATGGCCACGGTTCGCATGATCGAACCGACAGCGTTGCATGCCCCGGACACCCCTGCGACACTCCCGCAATGGGTGTGTAGGCCCGGGTCACGTGATGTCCTGGGCCTGGGCTGTCGCCGTCTCGGTGCTGGTGCCGGGTGTGGTGGCGGTCTGGGCGCCGGGGGTGGTGGGGATGTCGTACCGATGCAGGGCATAGCTCATGATCTGGGAGAAGACGGGCGCGGCGACCGTGCCGCCGAAGATGGGCGTCGGCCGGTCGAGGATCACGATCATGGAGAGCGTGGGGTTGACCGCCGGGGCGAATCCCACGAAGGACGCCATGTAGGCGCCCTCGACGTAGGAGTCCTGGCCCGTGGTCGGAATCTGGGCCGTCCCGGTCTTGCCGGCCACGGTGTAACCCGGGACAGCGGCGCTGGTCCCGGTGCCCGAGCCCACCACCTGCTCGAGCATGGAGGTCAACTCGGTGTCGACGGACGGCGAGAACACCTGGTGGGTCGGCGACGGCGCCGTGGGTGTGAGCGCGCCGGAGGGGCTGACCGTGCCCTGCACCAGCTTGGGTGCGACGAACAGACCGCCGTTGGCCACGGCGTTGTACGCGTCGAGCACCTGCAGCGCGCTCGACGGCGTCCACCTGGCCAATGGGCAGCGAGACGTAGTCGGTGGGTTCCCAATCCGCCGCCGTGGCCAGCAGACCGGGTGACTCTCCGGGGAAGTCCAGCCCCGTCGGCTGCCCGAAGCCGAGCGCCTTCACCTGATTGAGCAGGCGCGTCTCGCCCACGGCCTGGGCGATCTCCGACGTCCCGATGTTGGAGGACTGGGCCAGGATCTCCGTGGCCGTCAACTGCTCGGTCGGGTGCGGCTCGGCATCGTGGAAGGTCGAGCCGTCGAGCTGTATCTGGTCGGGGACGGTGAAGATGGAGTTGGGGTTGATCAGCCCGTTCTGGAGGGCGGCCGAGAACGTCACCAGCTTGAAGACGGAGCCCGGCTCGTAGAGCTGCGTCACCGCCAGGTTGCTCGGAGCCTCGTTGACGGCATCCGATGGTCCAATCGGCACGACACCCGCGGACTGCGAGCCGGCGCTGCTCGTCGGCGCGCCCAACGGGGCCGGGTGCGTGGCCACGAGATTGGCCATCGACAGGATCTGCCCCGTCTTGACGTCCATCACGACGGCCGTGCCGCTGACCGCATTCGAGGACTCGATGGCCTTGGCCAGCGCCTGCTCGGACTCGTACTGCAGCTGCGTGTCGAGGGTCAACTCCAGACCGGTGCCTGGGGTCGTGGCGACCTCGTCGGTCACGGGCGACTGCGGGATGGCCACGCCCGAGGGTGACTCGACGATCGTCTCCTTGCCGTTGATGCCGGCCAACTTCTTGTTGTCCCCGTATTCGAGGCCGCCCGCGCCCTGCCCGGCGGCGTTGGTGAACCCGATCACCGGGGAAGCCAAGTTCCCGTTGGAGACGACCCGCTTGGCATCGTCGATGGTCGTAATCCCGGGAATCGCATCGGCATCGATCTGTTGGCCCGTCGACGTGGCAACCTGCCGGGCCAGCACGACGTAGCCGGACGGGCGGTGCAGCTCGGACGCCAGGGTGGTCGCCGGCACGTGGATCAGCGGCGACAGCGCCAAGGCTGTCTTGACGGGATGGGCCACCTGGAAGTCGTCCGCCACGACGTCGTCGGTCGCCACCGACATGGCGAGCGGTGATCCGTCGCGTGCGTAGATTCCGCCGCGGAGGGACGGGAGGGAGACGGTGATCGACGATTCGCCACGGGCGGCCGCCTCGTACGCGCCGGCGTGCAGTACCTGCACGTCGATCAGGCGGGCCACCAGGAACAGCATGGCGATGATGAGGAGGAAGCGCACCAACCGCACCCGCCGCGTGAAGTTGCCGCCCGCCCACGACATACCGGACGGACGAGGCCGCTTGGCGGGCGGGCGGTGGCGCCGCTGAGGCGCGGACCGCGGCGGGCTGCCGGCCGGTCGGGCGGCGGGACGGGCGGCGGGGCGGGCGGCGGGACGGACGCTTGGTCGGGCGCTGGGACGTGCACTGGGTCGGGCGCCCGCCGGCCGCGTGACGGGACGACTCTGTGTGCTCGGGCGGGAAGTCTTCGTCGGCGACGCACTCCGGGCACGTACCGCCGACGCGCTGCGGCCCGTGCCGGCGCGCGCGCGCCGAGGATCATGCCGCGTCGTGAGGCTCATGGCGTCGACGTCGAAGTGGTGGTGGAGGTAGACGGTGATGACGGCGCCGGCGCCGTCACCGGCGCCATCGTCACCGTTGGTGTCGGGAGGGGCACCGACATTGAGACGTAGGGCAACTCGACCACCTGTGCGCGCACCATGCCGAGCTTGCCCGTCGCCGCGGAGACGATCCGCGACGGGGTCTCGAGCTGGGCCACGGCCAGCTCGGCTTGGCGGTGCGTGCTTTGCTCCAGGGTGAGCTCGTGCTGCAGGGAGGCCAGGCTGACCTGGCCGTTGGCCAACATGGCCTGTCCGACCACGACGGCGAGGAGCGCGCCCACCACCATGGTCACGGACAGAGTGGTGAGCAGTCGGCTCCGGCCTGCGCCGCGCCGAGGCGTGGACTCGGCGTCGCGCCGTCTGCGGGTGGGGACGATGCGGAGCGGTGTGCGCCGGGGGGAGGCCGGCGCCGCACCGGCCCCGGGCGCGCGGAGGACTGCTGGAGGGATGAGGCGGGCGCGCTTGCTGCAGGGGGCGGGGCCATCAGCCCGCGTCCACGTCGTCGTCGACGTCAGTCCGCACGATGGCGCGGAGGCGAGCGGCTTCGGCGCGCGGATTCGCAGCGATCTCGGCTGCCGACGCCTTGCGCGCGCCACGGAAGACGAGTCGGTGGTGAGCCACCGCACCGCACACACAGGGCAAGCCAGGAGGGCACACGCAGCCACCGGATGCCGCCAGGGCGAAGGATTGCTTCACCAGACGGTCCTCTCCCGAGTGATAGCTGATCACGGCGCACACACCGCCGACGGCCAGTGACGACAGCGCCACGGGGAGCGCGACCGCCAGCTCGCCTAGCTCGTCGTTGACCTCGATGCGCAACGCCTGGAACACCCGCCGGGCCGGATGACCCTTGCGGCGCACCGCCGCGGGCACGGCCGACGCGACAACGTCGGCCAGCTGTCGAGTCGACGTCATCGGGCGCGCGGTCACGATGGCCCGGGCGATGCGACCCGACAGGCGGCCCTCCCCGTTGGACCGGAACAGGTCGGCCAGCGCCGACTCGGGCAACGTGTTCACCAGGTCGCCTGCCGACGTACCCAGGGACGGGTCCATGCGCATGTCGATCGGGCCGTCGGAGCGGAACGAGAAGCCACGCTCGGCGCGGTCGAGCTGCGGCGAGCTGACTCCCAGGTCGAACAGGGCGCCCGACACGCTCGTCCTGTCCGACCTCGGCTCCAGCCCTTGGTCCGCCAGCACCGACTCCAACGCCGAGAACGGGGACTGGACCAACGTGATCCGGTCTCCGAACGAAACCAACCGCTCCTGCGCCGCCGCCACCGCCGTCGCATCACGGTCCAGGCCGATCACTCGCATATCGGGATACGCCGCCAGCAACGCAGCCGCGTGTCCTCCCCCGCCGACGGTCGCGTCCACGACCGTTCCCGGGGGCACTGTGGCAAACAGCGACACCACCTCGTCGCGCAGCACTGGGGTGTGGTCGAACGAGTGGGCCATCTGCAGCCCCCCGACCGGTGAGTCGTGAGGGAGGTGGAGATCCGGACGACAAACCTGGGGGTGGGTGGAGTGGCCCTCCAGGGCGCCAGTCGAGGAGCTGCACATGGTCCAGCGTGTTTCGCACCTGATGTTGAAGTTGGTCCTGTCGTTCGTCCTTTCTGTCCTGTCCTCTCTTGTCCGGGCCTTTCTTCTCGAGCCCTCTCGCCCCGCTAGTCGTCCCCGAGCAGCCAACTCTCCTCGGGCTGCACCTTCTCGGCCCAGGCCGCGGGGTCCCACAGCTCGACCCGGTCGATGACGCCGAGCACGAGCACTTCGGCCTCCAACTTGGCGAACTCCCGCAGGTGCGCTGGGATCGGCATCCGTCCCTGGCGATCGATCTCGACCTCCGCCGAGCTCGATGCCCATACTCGAGCCCGGTTCCGCTCCGGCTTCCCCAGGGCGGCGCTCTCCTGCATCGCGTCCATCTGACGTTCGAACTCTGCGGGCGTCCACAGGGCCAGGCAGCCCTCGGAATGCTGGGTCAGGAACCCGCCGTGGTCGAAGGACGACCGGAACTTCGCCGGCAGGATGACCCTGCCCTTGGTATCGAGCGAGTGCTCGGCTCTTCCGACGAATCCTGCCACCAGTCCCTACTCCCACGACGCTCCCCGGTCTGCGCCCTTGGACGCCCCTCTACTCCATTTCGCGCCACTTTACGCCCTTTCCCTCCCTTCCACAACCACGTGGGACCAATCGCAACCCAAACGCAACGCTTCCGGCCGCCGGGCTCCACCTGGGCACGGCACCGCCACCGGGGCGCGCCCTCTCATCGAGCCGAAAGGTGCCCTCGAGGCCCAGACACCGCACGCCTCTAGCGGCACACCGCTCCCCCGTCCGCGCCACACGGCCGCGAGCGGCGTGCCGGGCTCGGCAGGCCCGGACCGGCCGGGCCACGCGGGTCAGACGCGGAGGCGCGAGCCAGGCGATCCACCGCCCGCGCTGCTCGAGACCAGAACTACGTCAGCGACGAGAAGGAGCCGAGCAGGGCATCCCGAAGGACGCCCAGGTCTTCGACCGGGGGCGCCAGCTCCGCCACGCCCACCGCCACGCCTTCCATTTCCCGCCTGAGCGCTCGCCCGTCGGGCGGCCCGCCGGCCGCGCCGGCCGCTCCTTCTGCCGCCAGGAGCCCGGCCAACACCGTCGGCTCCCAACGGAGGTACGCGGACGAGGAGAAGAGCGCTCCCTGCCGGGCCCGCCACTGGGAGAGTCCGACGACCTTGCGCTGGCCGGCGAAGACCTCGCCCGGGCCGCGGCCCGCGAAGCAGACGACCTCACCGGCGGCACCGGGCTCAGACCTCCCCCGGTGCACTTCGAGCCCGGAGAGCCCGCAGCGGGCCAAGGCGTCCGCCCACCAGGCCCCCACCCACTCGGCCGCCTCGACGACATCGGCCACCCACAGCGGGTCGTCCCTCGGGATCCAGGCGTCCAACCACAACTGCTCGCCCGGTACCAGCAAGACCGCCCCACCTCCGCTCCGGCGCCGAGCCAGCTGCACCCCCCCGGCCGCCAAGGCCGGGGCTGAGACCAGCCCGTCGTCCTGCGTGCTCCCGAGCACCAGGGTGGGCCCGGTCACCGCCTGCTCCACCACCGTTCGCCGCGGCTCGGACCGGAAGCGCTCGACGTCGAAGAGCGACTGGGACGGGGGCTGAGACAACCTCAGGAGGCGGCGGCCAGATACGGCTCCCACAAAGGGTCCACATCCGACAGGTGGCGCAACCGCCACAGGTGACCGTCGGGGGGCGCCGGCTTCACACGCAGCGTCCACCCCAGCTCGGACAGCAATTGATCAGCCTTGACGAGGTTGTCGCGCTTGCAGGCGGCCACCACGTTGTTCCAGTCGTGCGTCCCGCCCCGGCTGCGCGGGATGACGTGGTCGATGGTGTCGGCGGGCTGCGAGCAATAGACGCAGAGCCCGCCGTCCCGTCGGAGCACCGACCGCCGGGTCACCGGGGGCGTGCGCGCCCAACGGGGGATCTTCACCATGTGGGCGAGCCTCACGATCGAGGGCACGTCGATCGACAGCCGAGCGGAGTGGAAGACCTTGCAGTCCTCCCGCGCGGCGACAGGCTCGGCTCGGCCCGCCAGCACGAGAACGACGGCACGACGGTCAGAGACGAGGGCGAGCGGCTCGTAGGTCGCATTGAGGAGGAGCACCCGCTCCATACGCACCAGAGGCTACCCGCGGCGTGGACGAGACCCCCGACACCATCGCAGGAAGGCCACCACGTCGGACGGGGTCAGCTCCCCACCCGACCCGTCGCCGCCGTAGGCCGTGACGAGCCGGAAGCGCCAATACGCCTCGCCCGGCACGGGCAAGAAGGGGACACGGTGCCACCACCCGCGGCGGGCCATCCGCCGCAGCGCCCCGAGGGACGACCACCACAGGCCGGGATGTGGCAGCACCGCCAGCGCCACCACGACGGCATTGCGACCCCATAGTGGATCCGCCGCCGGCACTACCGGCGCTCCCGGCGCCTGCGGCGCCGCCGCCGTGCTCACCCCTCCGCCCCCACGCCCATCCGGCTCCAGCCGACGCGAGCGGCGCCGATCAACGGACCGGTGTCGCCGAGTCCGCCCGCCTCGATCCGCGCCCCCCGCGCGAACTCCAGCCGGCACCGCAGGTCGATCTCGGCCTGCGCCGCCCGGAAAAACGGGTCACCAAAGCCGAGCGCCACCGACCCGCTCACCACCGCTAGCGGGAGGTCGAGCAGATTGACCACCGATGCGATGGCGCGACCCGTCAGCATTCCGGTGCGCTCCATCACCCACACCGATGCCTTGGCCGCCGTCTGTCCCGTCATGGCGGCGATCGCCGTCCCGGAAGCCTCCGCCTCGAGGCAGCCCCGCCCCCCGCAGGGGCACGCCCGCCCGTCGGGCACCACGACGACGTGGCCGACGTGTCCGGCGTTGCCCAGCCGGCCGTCGAGCAGGCGGCCGTTCAGCACGATGCCGCCACCGACCCCGGTCGACACCACCATGGCGATGAAGTCACGGCAGCCGGCCGCGGCGCCCACCCACCCCTCGCCCAACGCCAGGGCCTTGGCGTCGTTGTCGACGAACGTGGGCAGGCCCGTCAAGGCCGCCAGCGACGCGCGCAGCGGGAACTCGCGCCACGCCGGGATGTTCAGGGGCGAGACGTGCTCACCGCCCGCGCTCATCGGTCCCCCGCAGCCCGCCCCGCAGACCACCAGCCGGTCGCCCGGGTCGGCCGCGCCGACGACCCCGCTGACGAGGGCCGCCAGATCGCCCCACAGCAGCTCGGCCGCCTCCACGTCACCGCTGGAGCCCGCCGCGCTCTCCCGGGTCGGCACGATGGCCCGGTCCAGCAGGGACCCGTCGGAGGTGACCAGCCCGGCCGCCATCTTCGTCCCGCCGATGTCGACGGCCAGCGCCAGGTCAGCCACGGGGATCCCTTGAACGCGGTCTCGGAGTCAGCGCCCGACGATCATCGCGGCGACCTCGTCCGGGCCCGGCTGCAGGTCACGCTGGCCGGCCCGCCACGACTTCGCGTTCGCCGACGGCCGCGCCGTCAGCCGTCAGCCGTCGCGCCGGTGGAAGCGGGAGCGGAACCAGTCCCTGGCCTCGCTCACCGCACCTTCTATGCCCGTCGGCGCCGCCCCGTCTCTCGAGTCGTCCCCGTCCTTGGCCGCGCGCTTGATGTCGTGCCAGCCGGCACGGCCCATACGCCGCAGGTTGCGCTCGAACCACACGGCCGAGGCAAACATGATGACGACGCCCACGAAGCCGGCAATGACCGACTTGGAGTAGAAGGCCACGAGGATCACCACGCCGAGGACGAAGGTGACCGCGGCCCACTTGCAATAGCGGCCGGCATGTCGGTACACCGTCTCCGAGCGAACCCGCTCGGCGAACTCGGGGTCCTGGCGGACCAATGACTCTTCCAGCTCGGCCAGAATTCGCTGTTCGTGGTCGGAAAGCGGCACTACCACCTGCCCCTTGGGATCTCCACATCCGTCTGCGCCCCATGTTGACACGCCACGCAGGCGCGAACAACGAGAATGTGGTCGCTCGCCCCTCCACCGCTGGCGGTCTTCACCACCGGCAGCTTAGAACCCGTTCCCAGGGGTTCGCGCGCGGTCATGGACCTGTAACAGCCGCCGCGGGGCCCGGCCGACGGGCTCGCCGGCCCCGGTCCACCGCCCCAGCGGGCGACGGGCGACGGACCGCCGCCTGCCGCACCCGTCGGCGCACGATCCGTGCTCGGGAAGGGCTACTCCCGCGGCTTGCGTCGCATGACGAGAGCCGTGATCAACGCCCCCAGCAGCCCCGAGATCACGATCACCAGGATCAGCGGCGCCTCTCGGTCGTACAGCCAGAAGTCGATCTTGACCTTCTTCAGGTTGGCCACGGCGAACCAGGCCAGCAGGATGGTGGCCACGGCTACCACCACGATCGTCACCGAGCGGCGCCGGTCCACCGCCTTGTCCCCGCCGTCCGGCTCCACGGCGCCCGAGTGCGCCGTCTGCTTGGCCATGCAGCCATTCTGCCGCGCCGCGCCGGGCCACCGGCGCCACCTACCTGGAGGGGCGCCACCTGCTATGAGAGAGGTCCCGACAGGCAGTCCCGACACGGCAGCAAGGAGCAGCCAGCCATGACCAGGAGCAACGCCGAGGCCCTCACGGGAGCCCGCACCCTGTGGGAGCTCGTCGATCGCCGGGCCACCGCCTCGCCCGACCACCCCATGCTCATCGCGGCCGACGGCGAGATGGTGACGTTCGGCCAGTTCCGGGACCGGGCCGAGCGGACGGCCGCCGGCCTCCAGGCCAGGGGCGTCACCACGGGCAGCGTGGTCTCGTGGCAACTCCCCACCCGCATCGACACGATCGTCCTCTCCGCCGCGCTGGCCCGACTCGGTGCCGTGCAGAACCCGATCATCCATCTCTACCGAGAGCGCGAGGTGGGCTTTGCGCTGCGCCAGACCGGCGCCACCCTCTTCGTCGTCCCGGGCACCTGGCGTGACACCGACTTCGCGGCGCTGGCCGAGCGCGCCCTCGACGGCGCCCCCGCGAAACCGACCGTCCTCTCCATCGGCGACGGCCTTCCGGAGGGCGACCCCGCCTCCCTGCCCGCACCGCCCCCGGGGACGGACCCGGCGGACGCCCCGGTCCGCTGGATCTACTACACGTCCGGCTCCACGGCCGACCCCAAGGGCGTGCAGCACACCGACCAGACGCTCATCGCCGGAGGCTGGGGCCTTGCCCGCGCTCTGGACATGAGCCCGGACGACGTGGGCTCCATCGCCTTCCCGTTCGCCCACATCGGCGGGGCCGACTACCTCGTGACCATGTTGACCTTCGGCTTCCCCGCCATCCTCCTCGAGGCCTTCTCGCCGCCCGACGCCCTCGCCGTCTTCCAGGCCCATGGCGCCACCATGGTCGGCGGGAGCACCGCCTTCTACGTCGCCTACCTGGCCGAGCAGCGCAAGAACCCGTCCGAGCCCATCCTGCCGACGCTGCGCCTCATGGCGGGTGGCGGCGCGGCCAAGCCGCCCGAACTGCACTACGAGGTGCGCGACGAGATCGGCGGGCGCGGCGTCGTGCACGGCTACGGCATGACCGAGGTCCCGATGATCTCCAACGGCTCCCCCGACGACACCGACGAGCAGCTCGCCAACACCGACGGCAAGCCGGTCGAGGGGGCCGACGTGCGGATCGTGCGCCTCGACGGCGTGCCGGCCGGCCCCGACGAGGAAGGCGAGGTCCGGGTCAAGGGCCCCATGGTCTTCCACGGCTACACCGACGCCGCCCTCGACAAGGAGGCGTTCGACGAGGACGGCTTTTTCCGCACGGGCGACCTCGGCCGCCTGCGCGCCGACGGCCACCTCGCGCTGACCGGCCGTCTCAAGGACGTGATCGTGCGCAAGGGCGAGAACATCAGCGCCAAAGAGATCGAGGACCTGCTCTACACCCACCCGAAGGTGGTCGAGGTGGCGGTGATCGGCCTGCCCGACGCCGATCGCGGCGAGCGCGTCTGCGCCGTCGTGCAGCTGGCCGACGAGGCCGGCAACCTCGAGCTCGACGACGTCGTCGCCTTCTGCAAGGAGGCCGGCCTCATGACCCAGAAGATCCCCGAGCAACTCGAAATCCGCACCGACTGGCCGCGCGCCGGCACCGGCAAGATCGTCAAGAAGACCCTGCGCGACGAGTACGCGGCGGCGTGAGCGAGCCCACCCTCGTCGCCCGGTGAGCCGCCACGCCGCCGTCCCGCCCCCCGCCATCACGAACCTCAGCCAGGCCGGCGATCCCCGGAGCCGTCGTCCCTACCGCGTCGTCTTCGTCTGCAGCGGGAACATCTGCCGCTCACCCATGGCCGAGGTCATCACCCGCCATCTCGCCGCCGGGACAACGCTCGACAGCGGGACCACCACGCTCGGCGACCACCTCGATGTCCGGAGCGCCGGCACCGGCCCTTGGCACGAAGGCGAGGACATGCACCCGTTGGCTGCGTCGGCGCTGGTCCGGGCCGGCTTCCCCGGCGACCGCCACGTGGCGCACCAATTCCGGTCGGCCGACATCGGGCGGATCGACCTCATGGTGGCGCTGGACCGCCGGCACCAGCAGACCCTGCGCGGCCTGGGCGCCGAACCCGGACGCCTCGCCCTGCTGCGCTCCTTCGACCCCCGATCCGGAGCGGCCGCCGACGTCCCCGACCCCTACTACGGCGATGACGCGGTCTTCGACGAGTGCCGCGACATGATCGCCGCCGCTTGCCAAGGCCTCGTGGCGTCCCTGGCCGAGTACTGGGACGACCTCTGGGCCGCGTAAGAGGGCGGCAGCACGACCATTGGGCTGGTCGCGGCGTGTGACATAGTGCCGCCGTGGTGTCACGCAGGGTTCGCCGGCGGCGGCGGCAGTTCGCCGTGGGTGGGACCCTCGTCCTCCTGTTGCTGATCTACTTCGCCTTCTTCTCCGGCGGCTCGGGCCCGCCCCAGTCGTCACCGCCGACCACCACCACTCCCCACAAGGTGGCGGTCGAGCCGTTCCCCAAGCACTCGCCCCTCAACCCGGATTGGAAGGGGAACGGCAAGCCCGTCACCATCGGCTTCGGCGGCGACGTGCACTTCGCGGGGGTCGTGGGCGAACGCCTGACCGACGACCCGGCCACGGCGTTGGGTGACACCATCCCGCAATTGCTTGCGGGCTCGAACCTGACCATGGTCAACCTCGAGACCGCGGTCACCAACGGGACGTGCCCGGAGCCGCAGCCCAAGCAATACATCTTCGACGCGCCGGCCACGGCCATCACCGCGCTCAAGAGCGCCAAGATCTCACTCGTCACGGAGGCCAACGACCACGGTCTCGACTGCGGGCAGCAGGGCCTGTCGCAGAACCTGAGCATCGCCGCCCAGGCCGACTACCCCATCATCGGCATCGGGAACAACGCCAACCAGGCCTTCACTCCGTACCGGATCACGCTCAACGGTCAGCGCATCGCCATCATTGCGGCAACCCAGGTCATCGCGGACAACCTCATCGGCACCTGGACGGCCACGTCGAGCCAGGCGGGCGTCGCGTCCGCCATCGATCCCACCGAGCTCGTCCGCGAGGTACAGCAGGTGCGGCGGACGGCCGACACCGTGATCGTCTACGTGCACTGGGGCACCGAAACCCAGACCTGCCCCAACGCGCAGCAGGAGCCCCTGGCCGAGCAGCTCGTCAAGGCGGGCGCCGACATCGTGATCGGCTCCAACGCGCACGTGCTCCTCGGTGGTGGTTACCTGGGTAGCGCCTACGTCGACTACGGCCTCGGCAACTTCGCCTTCTACGACGACACGGCTCCGGAGACCGACAGCGGCGCGCTGGTCGTCACCGCCATCGGCCGGCACGTCACGGGGGTGCAGTGGCGACCGGCCACCATCTTGGCCGGGCTGCCGCAACCGCTGACCGGGACCCCGGCCACCGCCGCGATCCAGAGCTGGAATGCCGCCCGCGGCTGCACCAACCTGTCGGCCGCCCCTACCGCCAGCCAGGCCACCATGCGCGGCGAGTCCGTCGCCTTCGTCGCCCCGCCGGCCACGACCACGACGACCGCTCCGACCGCGAGCAGCACGACGACGACCGCGCCGGCGGGGGCCGGCACGACCGGATCCACCGGGACCGAGACGACGAGCAACACCGGGAGCGGGAGGTCCGCCCCGACGACCACGACCACTCCACCCGCGCCGACCACGACGGCACCGACGGACAACGCGGGCTAACGGACCACCGGGCGGCACTCAGCTGACCGCGGCGAACCACGGAGCTCCAGCCGGGTCCGGTCAGCGCAGCTCGAGCACGCCAAATGGGTGAGATGGCGTACCCTAAACTTGGCGGCTAACGAGCCCCGTCACACCACCTTGGGCACCATGAATGCATGGCCGAGGAGTACGTGACCAGGGCGGTCGTCTTCAACCTCGACCTCTCCCGCTCCCAGGAGAGACTGACCTACTCCTACGCCGGGGCCCGGCGCTTCGCCTACAACTGGGCCATCGACGTCGTGCGTGAGAACCTCGAGACGAGATCGGCAGAGCGGGCAGCGGATGTAGCCGAAGGTGACCTCACGCCTGCTCTGTCGTGGTCGGCCTACAGCCTGAGCAAGGCGTTCAACGCGGTGAAGGATGAGGTGGCGCCCTGGTGGCGCGAAGTCTCCATGCACGCCTTGCGCTCGGGGATCGCCGACGCGGCCGCAGCACTGGCCAACTTCAGTGATTCGAAGAAGGGGACCCGATCGGGCCGGCGTGTCGGCTTCCCCAACTTCAAGTCCCGCAACCGGTCCGTCCCCGCGGTGAGCTTCGTCGAGGTCAACCACCAGCTCTCGTGGCTCCACCCCGACCGCCACCACGTCCGGCTCATGCTGCCCCGGGCGCCGTCTGAGGCGGGCACCAAGAGGCGAGCGGCCAACCTCGCCTGGATCCACACCACCGAGTCCACCCGCCGGCTCTACAACTTGGTCGAGCAGGGCCGGGCCCGGATCCAAAAGGTCACCATCTCTCAGCGCGGCGGCTGCTGGCGGGTGGCCTTCTCCGTGCGCTACCTGCTGGGTTTGCCGGCCCGCAGACCCGTGGGTCGTTCAGTGCGCCCAGGCGGCACGGTGGGGCTCGACGCTGGGCTCGCGCACCTGGCCACGCTCGACCGAGTTGTCGCCGGCCTCACCGACGAGGCCGGTCACATCGCCAACCCGAGGGTTCTCGAGAACCAACGGAAGCGCCTGGCCAAGCTGGACCGGGCGTGGTCCCGTGCCCAGAAGGGCTCGAAGAACCGGGCCAAGCTCCGCCGGCGCCGTGCTCGGCTCCACGGGAGGATCGCCAAGACCCGGGCGCTGCACCTGCACCGGCTCACCAACGCGTTGGTCGACCGCTTCGACACCGTGGCCATCGAGGACCTCGCCGTGGCGGCCATGTCGAAGCGCAAACGCCGCCTCGGTCGGAGCATGGCCGATGCGAGCCCCGGTGAGCTGCGTCGTCAGCTCGCTTACAAGAGCAACGATCGATCCACCACGCTGATTGTCGTGGACCGGTTCTTCCCGTCGTCGAGAACCTGTTCGTGCTGTGGAGCAGCGAGAGCCAAGCTCCCCCTCAGCACGCGGGTCTTCGAATGTGAGAGCTGCGGAGCGTCCCTCGACCGGGACGTCAATGCAGCACGCAACATCGCTCGGGAGGGAGCACGGCTCCTTTCCGAGCAGAGCAGTGGCGAGCATTCCGTCGCGGGGCTACGACCCGAGACGCAAAACGCTGACCCGAGATCGCGTCAGACCAGCGGGGCTCCCGCCCCGATGGCGGCGGTCGCCTGAGGGCAGAACCAAGCAGCATTGTCGCACTCCGGCGGCCGCGCGTGGGACTTGGACGGGGCGCTGGCAACGGTGCCCGGTCGGTGGATGGTGAGAGGCGTTTAGCCCTCGTTTTCGAGGTACGTCACCTCACCCATTGCCGTACTTAGCGCAGCTCGATCCTCGACCAGGTGTGCGGCTTCTCTTCGAAGACGTCTTCGCCGGGCAGGCGACCGTAGCGAGTGCGGATCTCCTCTAAGTCGTTCGGCTCGGTGACGGACTGCTCCGCCAGCCGAAGCGTCATGTCGGCCTGGCGGCGCAGGACCACCCGCTGTTCGAGCGAGGTCGTGTCCAGCATCACGGAGCCGATGGAGTCGATCAGCCGGATGAGTACGGCCGGATTCGCCCGTGCCGACTGCCGGATCTTGTCGAAGGCCCGGTTGACCATCCGGTCGTAGGACGAGTCGAACTCGATGAGTCGCACGTACCCCGCGGAGTCCCGGTACACGCCTTCCGCCAGTATCCGGCCCGACACCCGGCTCAGGCCGGCGCCGAGCCAGTCGATGCAGGTCAACGCGGTGAACGTGTCGTTGACCGCCGCCGACAGCGCCCGGATGGCGATCTCCACCAGCTGGTCGATAGCGAAGACCGGATCTTGCACGAGCGTCCGGTGCGGGCCGGTCACGTGCGCCTTGGAGAGGGCCAGGGCGACGTCGTTCGCCGCGCCGCGGGGCCACAGCATGGCCACGGGGCGACCGGTCGAGAGGAAGTGACCAGGCTTGTGCACCAGGCGGATCACCGAGTCGGTGCGGGTGGCGATGGCGATCAGCTGGGAATAGCCGACGTACTGGATGTAGCCACTGACCTGCGACGGCACCACCGCCCCCCGCTCCTCGATCAGCGACAGCAGCTCGGGCACCGACTTGCCGGACTCCAGGTGCGTCTGCGGCTCTGCGGTTGCCGCGCTGACCAGCTCCGGGAACTCCGAGTCGATGGCCTCGGTCATGTCGCGGGCGATGCCGGCGATGACCTCGGGGAGCTGGATCGACTTGGCGATGTGGTTGATGAAGTAGATGAGGACGCCCAGGTCGACCAGCAACAGCGCCTCGGACACCGTAGTGGTCAGGTTCGGCCTGAACGCGCCCGAGGCGACGCTGCTCAGAGAGCCCAGGGCGAGCACGGAATAGACGAACGTGCCGACGAAGATGCCGAGCGTCAGCTGGTTGCCGATGTCCCGGACGAAGTTCCGCATCATCCGCGGTCCGAACTGCTGCGAGGCCAGGGTGAGCGCCAGGATGGTGATGGAGAACACCACACCGACCACCGTGATGACGGCGGCGGCGATCGCGATGAGCACCTGCCGGTCGGCATCTGGGCTTCCTGTCCGGATCCAGGACGGAAGGGTCAGGTGGTGGTGGAACGCTGCCAGGTCGATCGAGAACGTGACGACGAAGAGCAGGATCGACGCCACGATCAGCACGGTCGGGACCACCCAGAAGGTGGTCCGGTACTCCTCCCAGCGCCAGCTCGGAAGCTGCCGCCGGTCCTTGGCCACACGCGGCTGGATCTGGACGACCTCGTCGATCTCCGCCATGACCGGTCAGCCCTTCCCCGGGCGAGCCCTCGGACGCGGCACGGCCCAAAGCGGGCGCCGCTCGCAACTGCGCACGATGGATGTCATCGGGTCGGTCATGGCAGACAAGTCTCTCGTTCGCCGACCAGTCTTCCCGGCACGCCCCCCAATTCCAGGGACGATGCTACTCCACGCCCTCGTGCACCCTGCGACCGCGGGCCGGGTCGGCCCGTCAGTGCCCCGACGATGACGACGACGCTGCGGCCGACGCAGTCGCGGCTTCGTGCGGCATGGCGTCGGCGACCAACCGCTCGTCGTCGGCCAGCAGCGAGTGGGCCAGCTCCTTGACCATCTCAATGACCTCGGGGTGCTCCTCGGGGTTCCAGCCCTCGAGCAGCTCGGTCAATCCACTCCGCCGCGCCTCGGTGAGCCGCTCCATGGCGGCCGCACCCGACGCGGTGACGTACAGATCCCGGTCGCCGTTGCCGCTGGCGCGACGCGACTCCACCATGCCCGCCGCCACCAGCCCCTCGACGCCGGGCTGAATCAGCCCCGGGTCCACCTTCAGCTTCTGGGCCAGGTCGGTCACCGTGACCGCCGGGTTCTCCGACAGCCGGTAGAGGAGCCAGACCGAGCGCGGTGGCAGGTCGACGCCGGCCCGCGTCGCCAGGGTGCGGTAGAGCTCACCCCGGTTCTCCCGGGCCGAGACGCGCTCGAGGGCCAGCTCTATCTCCTTCAGCGACGAGCGGTTCATGGAGTGCGCCTCGCCCAGGTCGGACGTCTGCACCGTCTTGCGCAGCTCCACCTCGGGCAGCAACCAGCTCAACAGGAAGGCGACGAACGAAATGGGCACGGCGACGAGGAACACCGTCTGCACGGCGTGGGTCACCGCCCCGATGTACTTGTCGAAGAAGGCCAGGCCGGCGGCTGTCGACTTGAGCTTCTCCAGCAGCGCCGGCGACAGCGTGGCCGGGTTGAACGACTTGAGGATCGCCGGAGGCACCTTGGCCACCGTCGCCGCGAAGGCCCGGTTGAAGACGATGGCGTAGATGGCGCCGAAGACCGCCGTCCCGAACGAACCGCCGATCATGCGGAAGAAGGTGGAGGCGCTCGTGGCGACGCCCAGGTCCTGGTACTCGACGGCGTTCTGCACCGCCACCACCAGCACCTGCATGATGAGGCCCAGGCCCAGCCCGAAGATGAACATGTAGGCCGACATGACCCAGAAGCTGATCGAGGCGTCGATGAACGACATCAGGTACGCACCCAGGGTCATGAGGGCGGTGCCGACGATCGGGAACGCCTTGTAGCGGCCCCAGCGGGTCACCAGGCGCCCCGACGCCACGGAGGCGCCCAGCATGCCCACCATCAGGGGCAGGATGCGCAGGCCCGACACGGTCGGGCTGACCAGCTTCACGTTCTGCAGGAACAGGGGCAGGAAGGTCAGGGCGCCGAACATGGCGAAGCCCATCACGAAGCCGATGGAGCTGGCCGCCGAGAACACGCGGATGCGGAACAGCCGCATCGGGATGACGGGCTCGGCCGCCGACCTCTCGACGAACACGAACACCACGGTGAGCACGACCCCGAGCGCCACCGTGAAATAGCTCGGCGCGGATCGCCACGGCCACGAGATACCGCCCAGGCTCAAGAACAGGATGAGCGACGTCGCCGCGCCCGCCAGCACGATCGTCCCGGCGTAGTCGATCCTGTGGTGCACCCTGCGCAGGTGCCCCGGCAACACAGCACCCGTGACGAACAGTGCCACGACGCCGAACGGCAGGTTGATGTAGAAGACCCACCGCCACGACAGGTACGTCACGCACAGGCCGCCGATCAGCGGCCCGATGACGGTGGCCACGGCGAACATGGCCCCGAACAGTCCCATGTACCGCCCACGCTCGCGGGGCGACACGACGTCGCCGATGATCGTCTGCGCTCCCACCATCAAGCCGCCGCCGCCCAGCCCCTGCAGGGCCCGGAACGCGATGAGCTCGGTCATGGTGTGGCTCAATCCGCAGAGCGCCGAGCCGATGAGGAAGATGACGATCGAGGCCTGGAAGAAGATCTTGCGCCCGTACTGGTCGCCGAGCTTCCCCCAGAGCGGCGTCGAGACCGTCGACGAGAGCAGGTACGCCGTCACCACCCAGGCCAGGTGCGACCCTCCGTGCAGGTCTCCGACGATGGTCGGCAGCGCGGTCGAGACGATCGTCTGGTCGAGCGCGGCCAGCAGCATGCCGAGCAGCAGTGCGCCCAGAATCAGCCACAAGCGCCGCTTCGTGATGTTCTCCACCGCGGGCTCGGGATCGGTGTTGTCGACCCCCACTTCTCCGACGTCTACCACGACCCACTCACCGTCGGACCGTCCCGCTCCTGCTCACACCGCACATTCTGGCAGCCCGCCGCCTCGCTCCGCCTGACCTGGCCCGGCGGCGCACGCCGTCGCTCCGGGCCGGCTCCGCCCGGTCGTCACTCGCGCTACGGTCCCCGGCGACCGATGCCGGGAGCCGTCTCAGGACGGGAACGATCGCACGAAAGGCCCGACCACCATGCGCACACGCCTCACCGAGCTGCTCGGGATCGAGCACCCCGTCATGCTGGCCGGCATGGGGGGGGTCTCCTACTCGGCGCTGGCGGCGGCCGTGTCCGCCGCCGGGGGCTTCGGGTGCCTCGGCGCGTCGACCATGGGCAACCAGAAGATGGTGGAGGAGATGGCGGCCGTGCGCGCCGTCACCGACAAGCCGTTCGGGGTGGACCTGCTGACCGCCATGCCGGGCGGCATGACCGAGCAGGTCAAGCTCGTGATCGAGGGGGGCGCGTCTGCGTTCGTCGCCGGGTTGGGCGTGCCGACCGAGGTGGTTGATCTCTGCCACCAGCACGGTCTGATCGTCGTGAGCATGTGCGGCAAGGTGGAACACGCCGTGCGCGCCGTCGAAGCGGGCTGCGACCTGGTGGTGGCCCAGGGCACCGAGGCCGGCGGGCACACGGGCCAGGTCGCCTCGCTGCCCTTGGTGCCCCAAATCGTCGACGCGGTCGGCGCCCGGGTCCCCGTCGCCGCCGCCGGCGGCATCTTCGACGGGCGGGGCCTGGCCGCCGCGCTCTCGCTCGGGGCAGACGGCATCTGGGTGGGCACCCGCTTCATCGCCACGCCCGAGGCGCGCAGCGTCCTCGGCTACAAGGAGAAGCTCCTCGAGAGCCACGAGGACCAGACCACGGTCAGCCGCGCCTACTCGGGCAAGACCATGCGGGTCGTGCGGAACTCGTACACCGACTACTACGACGCCCATCCCGGCGAGTTGAAGAAATTCCCCGAGCAACTGAGCGTGTCCTACGGGGCCGGGGCGATGCATCTGGGGGGCGACTCCTTCAGCGATGGTGTCGACGTCGACCGGGAGTGCTACCCCGCCGGACAGGGCGTCGGCGGCATCTCCGAGCTCGTGCCGGCGGCCGACCTCGTGGGCCGGTTCGTCGCCGAGGCGGAAGCGGCCCTCGACCGCCTGGCGGCGCTGCGCTGAGCGTTTCGAGGCCCGTCCGCCCGTGGTGAGCCGGGGACCCGAGCCCAGGGTGGCGCTGGTCACCGGGTCCAACCACGGGATCGGGGCGGCCACCGCCAAGGCCCTGGCCGCTCACGGTGTGGGCGTGCTGTGCACCTACTTCCGCAACGACGGACTCGGTGGCCTCGACGACCCGTCCATGCCCGCGGCGTACCGAGCCACCCGCATGGCGAGGGCCGACTTCGTCGTCGAGTCGATCGTGGCCGCCGGTGGCCGGGCCGTGGCGCTCGAAGCGGACCTGTCGGATGCCGCCGTCATCCCCTCTCTCTTCGACCGGGCCGAGGCCGAGCTCGGCCCGGTACAGATCCTCGTCAACAACGCCTCGGGCTGGGTGGGCGACACCTTCGCGCCGAAGGCAGCCGACCGCTTCGGGAGGACCTTGGCCCGCGTCTCACCCGAGACGATGGATCAGGTCCTGGCGGTCGACACGCGCGCGGCCGCCCTCCTCATCGCGGAGTTCGCGCGCCGGCACCTGTCCCGGCAGGCGCACTGGGGGCGTATCGTCGGGCTGACGTCGGGTGACGGCGACGGCTTCCCCGAAGAGGTCTCGTACGGCGCCGCCAAAGCGGCCCAGACGAACCTCACCCTCAGCGCGGCCAGCGAGCTCGCCCGCTACGGCGTGACGGCCAACGTCGTGCACCCTCCCATCACCGACACCGGCTGGATCAACCCGAAGACGGCCGCCTTCGCCCAGTCGGCGGGCCGGCGGGTGGCGACGCCCAGGGAAGTGGCCCAGGTGATCGCCTACCTGGCTTCGGACGAGGCGGGGCTGATCACGGGCAACGTCATCAAGCTGCGATAGCCGCCCGCCTCCGCCATTGCTCCGGCCGCCCAACAGGCGGTCGTCACCGCTGTCGTTCACCCGGCCTCCGCCAGCCCCACGGGGCACGAGACGCCCGTGCCGCCCAAGCCGCAATAGCCGCCCGGGTTCGCCTCGAGATACTGCTGGTGGTAGGGCTCGGCGTAGTAGAACGCGGCAGTCGGCCTGATCTCGGTGGTGATCTCGCCGTAGCCGGCCGCCGACAGGGACTGCTGGAAGCGCTTGGCCACCTGCTCGGCCGTGTCCGCCTGCTCCGGTGTCGTCGTGTAGACGGCGGAGCGGTACTGGCTGCCGACGTCGTTGCCTTGGCGCATCCCCTGGGTCGGGTCGTGGCCCTCGAAGAAGACGCCGAGCAACTGCTCGTAGGTGATCGTCTCGGGGTCGAACACGACCAACACGACCTCCGCGTGTCCGGTGCGGCGGCCGCACACCTCCCGATAGGTCGGGTTGGGGGTCAGACCGCCCGCATATCCGACCGCCGTGGTGTACACGCCCGGGAGCGTCCAGAACTTGCGCTCGGCACCCCAGAAGCAGCCCATCCCGAAGACGGCCCGCTCGAGGGCGTCGGGGAAGGGTGGCGTGAGCTTGGTGCCCAGCACCAGGTGGGGCGCCGTGACGGGCATGGCCTCGTCGTGCCCGGGCAGGGCCCTCTCCGGGGTGACCATTTCGGTCTTGTGCGAACGGAACAAACCCATGACGCCTCCTCGGCCTCGCCCCGGCGGATCCGCACCGTGGCCACGGGTGCCCTCAGAAGGGGCACGATCTCGAGCTGGCCTTCCTGGCCGCTCACCAGGTACAACACCTTACGGGAGCGGCATATTTCGTGAGGTCGTTGACATATAGTGATATATCGTTATACTACTGACTGTTCAGAACAGGGCCAGGCACAGGAGGAGGCATGGAGACGAACCCGAGCGACAGCCCGTCTTTCGGTGACGAGCCGGTGCCCCCGGCGGCGGCCAGGCGTACCAACCCGGCCAAGGTCCGGGCCGCCCGTGCCAATCCCGATCGTCCGGGCGAACGTTGTCGGGCCGAACCCGGTCACTTCGTCCCGGTCGTCGACCTGAGCCGCTGCGAGGGCAAGCGCGACTGCACCGAGGTCTGCCCGTACGACGTCTTCGAGGTGACACGGATCACCGACGAGGACTTCGGCTCGCTGAGCATCCTCGGGAAGCTGCGCAGCCTCGCCCACCAGCGCCAAGGCGCCTACGCGGTACGGGCCCAGGTCTGTCATGCCTGCGGCCTGTGCGTCGTGGCGTGCCCGGAGTCGGCCATCACCCTGCGCCCGACAGTCGGGCTCTGAACACCACACGAGATTCAGACGACACAACCGAAAGGAAACACCACATGGATAGGCAACACACACACGACCACGACCACGACCATGACCACGAGCATGACCACCATCATGAGCACGGCCATGACACGAGCACGGCCACGAGCACGCCTTCCGAGGCATGCGAGGCGGCCCGCGCGGCCGCGGCGGCTGGGGTGGCGGGCGCGGTGGCTGGGGTGGCGGCCGGCGCATGCGCCGGGGCGACATCCGAAAGGCCGTGCTGGTCGCTCTGCGCGACGAGCCCGCCAACGGCTACGAGGTGATGCGCCGGCTCGAGGAGATGAGCGGCGGCCTCTGGCGACCCAGTCCGGGGTCGGTCTACCCGCACCTCCAGATGCTCGAGGACGCCGGAGTCGTCCAGTCGACCGAAGTCGAAGGGAGCCGCAAGTTCAGCCTCACCGAGGCCGGTCGGGCCGAAGCCGAGAAGGCCGCGCTGCCCACTCAGGGCGACGAGAGCGAGGAACAGCTCCGCTCCTTGCGCCAGGCCGTCGGTCAACTCATGAGCGCCGCCAAGCAGTTGTCTGGAGCGGGCGAGCAATCGCAGCTCGAGCGCGGCATCGCGGTGATCCAGAAGGCCCGCAAGGATCTGTACCAGATCCTGGCCGAGGACTAGGCCGAAGGAGCGGCGACCGCCAGGTACTGTTCTCACAGACGCCATGACGACTGCGACCGCCGCCACGCTCGACGGGTTTCACCCTGACGGAGCGACACCCATCATCGAGACCAGGGGCCTCACCAAGACCTACCCCGGCACCGACTTCCGTGCCGTCGATGAACTGCATCTCAGCGTCGGGACCGGGGAGGTCTTCGGGCTCCTCGGCCCCAACGGGGCCGGCAAGACGACGACGGTGGGGGTGCTCACCACCAGGGTGATCCCCTCGGACGGGCAGGCGTTCGTGGCCGGCATCGACGTCACCGAACACCCGTCGCTGGTGAAGCAGGTGATCGGGGTCGTCTCACAGCAGAACACGCTCGACCGCCAACTGACGCCCCGGGAGAACCTGTACTGGCACGGCCGCCTGTTCGGCATGGGACCCCGGGAATGCCGCGAGATGGCCGACGACCTCCTCGAGCGGTTCCAGCTGACGCGCTTCGCCAATGCGTCGGTCTACGCGCTCTCGGGTGGCATGGCCCAGCGGCTCATGGTGGCCCGGGCCATCTTCCATCGGCCGGCGGTGCTCTTTCTTGACGAGCCCACCGCCGGCCTCGACCCGCAGGGGCGTCTCGTCCTCTGGGACCTGCTGCGCGGCCTCAATGCCGAGGGCCAGACGATCATGCTCACCACGCACTACATGGAGGAGGCCGACCGGCTCTGCAACCGTGTTGCCATCATGGACCACGGGAAGATCCTCGCCCTCGACACGCCGGCCGAGCTCAAGCGCAGCGTGGGCGCCGACACCATCGTCACGGTCAAGTCGAGCGGCAACTCCGAGGAGCTGGCCGGGGTCTTCCGGTCGCAGCTCGAGGGCGTGACCCGGACCCGTTCCATCGACGGCGGCGTCGAACTCCAGATCCGGGGCTCGGAGCGGCTGGTGCCCCGCGTCGTGGAAGCGGCGGAAGCCGCCGGGTTCTCCCTGGCCGACCTGTCGGTCGCGGAGCCCACGCTCGAGACCGTCTTCATCGGACTGACCGGAAAGGAGCTGCGCGACTGATGGCCACCACGACCGATGCCGTTCCGACCGCCGCCGCGGACACGCCGACCCGCCGCCACATCGACCTACAGCCGACGCGCTCGGCCGCCTCGTCCAGCTGGACGTCGCTCGGTGCCCTCATCCGCCGCGATCTGTTGGTGCTCTGGAAGCACAAGATCGAGTTCGTCATCCGCACCCTCGTCCAGCCGTTCTTGCTGTGCTTCGTCTTCCTGTACGTCTTCCCGAAGATCGGTCAGGGCATCGGGGCGGCCAGCGGGATTCCGGGTGCGGAGTCGGCCTTCGCCACCGTGCTGGTGCCCGGCGTCGTCGGCTTGTCCATCATGTTCCAAGGCATCCAGGCCGTGGCCATGCCCATGGCCCAGGAGTTCGGCTTCACCCGTGAGATCGAGGACCGCGTGCAGGCGCCGTGCCCGGTGTGGCTCGTAGCCATGTCGAAGGTGATCTCGGGCGGCTCACAGGGTCTGATCTCCGCCATCATCGTGTTCCCGATCGCGCGTGTCGTGCACGCGCCGGGCGTCGAGGCGCAGATCAACTACCACTGGCCGCTGATCGTCACCCTCGTGCCGCTCTCGTGCTTCTGCATGGCGTCGCTCGGACTGCTGTTGGGCACGTCCTTCGAACCGCGCAACCTGGGCTTGATGTTCGGCTTCATTGTGCTCCCGATCACCTTCTTGGGCGGGACCTACTACCAGTGGACCCGGCTGGCGGCGGTGAAGCTGGGGTCCGTCCACTGGCTCCAGATCGTGGTGCTGGTGAACCCGCTGATCTACATCAACGACGGCATGCGGGCGGCGTTCACCGACGCGGCCCACATGCACCTCTACGTGATCTATCCCGCCATTTGCGCGTTCAGCGTGATCTTCCTGACCCTCGGCCTGCGCAACTTCCGCCGCAAGGTCCTGGCCTGAACCTGCCGCCGGCCCGGCCCCGGGTCTCGGCCCCAAGGCTGGGACCGACCAGGCCGAATTACAGGACGCGCAACCCGCCGGGCTCCGACCGTTCGCCCCTGGTGAAGGCCCGCAGCGTCTCGACGTCGCCCAACCGGCCCCGGGCCATCTCCACACAGACGCCGAGGCACACCTCCATGGCGTCGGGAGGCGGATCGGCCACCGTCATGCCGGGGATGCTGCAGGCAACGTCGTCCCCGTGCACGACCACCTCGAGGACACGGGTCCGGATGTAGTCGCGCAGGGGGACCTGGGCGCCGGGGACGCGCACCACTGGCACGGCGCGCTCCGCCGACGCCTCGCCGAGAAGGGCGACCAGTTCGTCACGTGTTGCGGTGCACGTGGCGATGACCACATAGGGGCCGGTGCCCGCGAACGCCTCCGCCGCCGCCCGGAGCGACGTCGAGAACGGATCAGGGTCCTCGCCCTCGTTGACGCGGTTGATGCCGAAGAACTCCGCGATCCCTACCTGGCGCAAGCCGACCGGCTCGGCATCCTTGAGCACCTGGTCGAGCCAGAGGACGGAGTGCACGGCATGTGCGGCAATTCCGCCCACGGTGTAGTCCGCCACCGCGCTGGCCTTGGACCAGTGCTCCGCCACCTCGGCGCGGCGGAGGACCCCACGCAGCCAGTCGACGGCGCCCAGGTATGCGTCGAGGGCCTCCCGGGAAAGTGGCGGACCTTCCACGGTTTCGACAGTAGCCAAGGGCCGCCCGTCGTTCCGCGCAATCGCACCTACCTGGCCTTTACGCGAAATGTGTGGCAATCGCGCCTGTTCGCGGAGAGATCTGGGTAGGGTGATCCGAAATCCGAAATCGCCCAGCCAGCGAGAGCGACCGCTCCGGGTGGGGTGGCGAAGGGACTATCCGATGGTGACACTCGGTCGAGCCGCCCCGTCTGACCTCAGGGACGCCTACGCCCAGGTGCGCGCCACCACCGAGCGGCTGGCGTCTCCCCTGAGCGCCGAGGACCAGACCGTCCAGAGCATGCCCGACGTCAGTCCGACCAAGTGGCACCGCGCGCACGTGACCTGGTTCTTCGAGACCTTTCTTTTGGGCGAGTACGCGCCGGGCTACGAGCCGTTCGACGACGCTTATGCCTACATCTTCAACTCGTACTACGAGGCGGTCGGGGCCCGGCATCCGCGACCCGAGCGCGGTCTGTTGTCCCGTCCGGGCGTCGAGGAGATCGCTCGCTACCGGGCCCACGTCGACCGGGCCATGGACGCGCTGTTCGACGACCTCGACCATCCCGGTCTACCCGAGCTGGTCACGCTCGGCCTCCACCACGAGCAGCAGCACCAGGAGCTGCTCCTCATGGACATCAAGCACGTGCTGTCGAGGAATCCGCTGCAGCCCGTCTACGTGGCGGCTGCCCCCACTGGCTCGCCGGTGCACCCGCCCAAGGCCGGGTGGATAGAGCACGACGGCGGACCGATCGAGATCGGCCACCGCGGCATCGGGTTCGGCTTCGACAACGAGTTCCCCGTGCACACCGTGCAGCTGACCCCGTTCGGTCTCGCCGACCGGCCGGTCACCTGCGGCGAATGGCTGTCGTTCATGGAGGACGGTGGCTACAGCCGGCCCGAGTTCTGGCTCTCCGACGGCTGGGCGGTCGTGAACGCGCAGCACTGGGACGCGCCGCTCTACTGGACACGGCACCCCGACGACCTCGAGCACTGGTCCCAGTTCACCCTGTCCGGGCTACGCGCCGTCGACCCGGACGAACCCGTCTGCCACGTGAGCTACTACGAGGCCGACGCCTTCGCCCACTGGACGGGCATGCGGCTCCCGACCGAGTCGGAGTGGGAGACGATCGCGACCACCCACGGCGAGGGCGACAACTTCCTCGCCGACGACTTCCTCGTTCGCGGCGCGCCCCATCCGCGGCCGGCCATCTCGGCCAACGGGCTCTTCGGCGACACGTGGGAGTGGACGTCCAGCGCCTACTCGCCGTACCCCGGCTTCCGGGCCGCGCCGGGCGCGGTTGGTGAATACAACGGCAAGTTCATGGTGAGCCAGTACGTGCTCAGGGGCGGAAGCTGCGTCACCCCTCGGGGCCACACGCGTGCCACGTATCGCAACTTTTTCCCGCCGGGAGCCCGCTGGGCGTTCAACGGCGTCCGACTGGCCCGGGATCCCTGAGCACCATGGCCTACACGATCGACGTGCACCTCTCGCCCGACGAGGTGCGGAACCAAATGAAACTCGACGCCCTCCGCGGCCTGCGGGGGCGCGAGAAGTCGATCCCGCCCGTCTGGTTCTACGACGAGCGGGGCAGCCAGCTCTTCGAGGAGATCACCCAGCTGCCCGAGTACTACCCGACCAGGGCCGAACGAGCCCTCCTCGAGGCCCACTCCCCCTCGATCGCCGAACTGTCCAAGGCCGACACGCTCGTCGAGCTTGGTGCGGGTGCCTGCGACAAGACCCGGGTACTCCTCTCCGCGCTCGAGGACGCCGGGACGTTGGAGCGTTACGTGCCCTTCGACGTCAGCGACGAGTTCCTGCGCAACGCCGCCACCACCCTGTCCCGTGAGTTCGACACCCTCGACATCCATGTCGTCATCGGCGACTTTCACCATCACCTGGCCGAGATCCCGGCCGATGGCCGCAGGATGGTCGCCTTCCTGGGCGGGACGATCGGCAATCTGGACCCCGCCCAACGGGCCCGGTTCCTCTTCGACCTGAACTGCACCATGTCGAACGACGACTCGCTCCTGCTCGGCACGGACCTGGTGAAGGACCGGGACCGCCTGGTTGCGGCCTACGACGACTCGGCCGGCGTCACCGCGGACTTCAACCGGAACGTGCTCCTTGTCCTCAACGAGCAGCTGGGAGGAGACTTCGATCCCGAGCAGTTCGAACACGTGGCGGTGTGGAACGAGGACGAGCAATGGATCGAGATGCGGCTGCGCGCCGAGGAGGCCACCGAGGTCTCCCTGGCGGAGGCCGGCATCACCGTGCGGTTCGAGGCGGGCGAGGACCTCCTGACCGAGATCAGCGCCAAGTTCACCCCCCAGCGCGTGGAACGGGAACTGAACGAGGCCGGATTCGTCGTGGAGGGGATGTGGGGAGCCGACGACGGGGAGTTCCTGCTCTCGCTCGCCCACCCGTACTGCTAAGGGCGTACTCCTGGGGGGTCGGGCACCCGCACCGATCAACCTCCGAAGCGCACCAGGCGCCAACAGTCCACAGCCACACCATTAGGCGAGGCTGACCTCGCGGGGCTGTGCCGGCTCGTCGTCGGTCTCTTCCGCCCTCTCTTCCGCATCGACGGCGCCGTCTCCGCCGGACGGTCGGCGCCCGCGCCGGCGCACGACCAGCCAACCGATCAGCAGTGCCAGGAGGAGGGCGATCGCCCCGAGACTCAGCACGCTGGCCGTCCGGAGGTGCGGCGGTCGGTAGTGGAACGTCACGACATCGTCGCCGGCTGGTATGCGGACCTGCTGGACGAGGTCGTACGCCGTGACCGGGATGCTGCGTGCGTTCCCGCCGTCGACCGAGACGGTGCCCTTCCAACCCGAATCCCACGCCACGGAGCGGATAACTGTCGACGCCACCGGTGCGTCGACGCGGACCTGCTCCGACTTGGTGGTGCTGGAGATCACCTGCACGGAGAGTGGCGCTCCCCCGCTGGTGCGAGCCGAGATCGGCGACGGCGGCTTGCCGTACGTGAAGACCACGTACCCCTGCGCGAAGCCCGCCACCCGCCACTCCCCGGGCACGAGGGTGGAGGAGAGCGACCCACCGAGCTCGTAGGGATGCCCGTCGACCGCGATGATGACCCGCTGCTGGGGTATGGACCCGCTGAGCACCTGAAGCGACAGCCCGACACCGGCTCCCGACGGCACCGGAGCGGTGACCGTGGTGGCGCCCCCGGCGACGAGAACTGCGGCGCCCCACCGGGTCGACCCGTCGGCGGCGAGTATCCCGAATCTGATGCGCGCACCCGTCGTGCTCGCACGCCCGAAGAGCACCGTGCCGGAGGTTGGCTGCAGCGACTCACCGAAGAACCAGGCGGCGGACTGCCCGGCGCGGAGCGCGGGCCGCGCCCCTGGGTAGAAGGGATAGGCGGTGTCGTTGTAGTCGGCGCCATAGCCCCTGGGCAGGACGGGGTCGGTGCCGATGTGCTCCGTCACCTGGGTGATGTCGGCGGCCGTGCGCGGGAGGGTGGCCAGCGGCACGAGGAAGTACTCCGGCACGGTCACGACTTCCTGCAGGTCCAGCTGATCGAGCGTCCCCGAGCCCAGCTGGGACAGGTCGAGGTCGTCCTGCTCGTGCGTGTGGGTGACTGCTTCGTAGTTGCCGTTCACGATCGACGCGTAGCCGGACACGGACGGCAACTTCGCGATGATGTTCAGGTCGGGCACGCCCTGTGGGCTGTCGGGCCAGCTCGCGTACGTCTGGGGGTCGTAGTTGACCATCCGTCCGCCCGGAGCCAGGTGGGCCGCCATCAGCTGCTGGACGGGTGTCGTCCCCGTCAACAGGTCGTTCGGCGGGGTGGTCGTCAGCTGGCTCGTGAGGGCCATCAAGCCGATGTCCACGGCGACGAAGACCGCCGCCAGGTGGAGCCAGGTGGTCGTGCTCAGCCGCGGCCGCAGCCACACGATGGCCGCCGCTCCCGCGGACAGTACCAGCGCGTAGGTGGTGGCCGTGCGCACGGTTGACGCAATGCCCGAGTTGATGGAGACGCCGGCGAAGACGTGAACCAGCGAGGCGGGCGCGGCCAGCGCCCACACGAACAGCGCGGCGACAATGGCGAAGGGGGCCAGGCCCATGACCCGGTCGTAACGGGTCGTCCGAGCCTCCAGGTGCCCGGCGTCGGTCCGGTCGAGCCAGCCGGCGAAGAGCACGCAGACCGCGGTGGCGACGGTGATCATGTTGCGGCTCTGCAGCCGTTGGTTGCCGTAGAGCGGGATGCTGTTGAACAGATGCTCGAGGGGCGTGTTCGAACCCAGTGCGAGTAGGTAGCCGAACAGTGCCACGCCGTACCAGGTGAGGCGGTCACGGGTGGGGATCCGGCTGGGCCAGCGCGGGTTCAACAACGTGATCAGCGCGATCAGAGGGAGCACGCCGAGGTAGATGCCGACCTCGGGCAGGTTGTACTGGCTGAAGAACGGGACCTCGCCCAGGTGCCCGTAGCCGCCGTCCAGGTACGGCACGAGCGACAGGATGTTGAAGGGGGTCGGATAGCTCCCCGCGGCGGCGAACACCCCGCTCCCCCGCTGCGAGTTGCGGATGGCTTCGAGGCCCGGCAACCACTGGATGGCGGCCAGTGACAGGGCCAGGGCGGCCCCGGTGGCGCAGCGTGAGAGGACCCGCCACCACCGTCCGGGGTTCAGGCCCGCCGAGAGGGCGGCGAAGGCCACGACCAGGAGCGCCTCGTCGAGCATGGCCTCGGGCGCGCCGCCCAGGATCACCGTGGCGAACGCGATGCCGAGCACGATGGACCAGCGCCACCGCCCGTCGCGCACGATGTGGTGGACGGCGAGCAGCATCCAGGGGATGGCGGCGTAGCCCTCGGTCATGTCCACGTGGTTGACCTGGCTGAGCACGGGGCCGGCGAAGGCGAACGTGGCGGCGCCGAGCAGGCATGCGGTCGTCGAGAGCTTGAGCGCCCGGAGGAAGACGTACATGCCGATCGCGATGGCGGCGAAGAGCACGATCTCGGTGGCGATCCAGGCGGCCCGGTCTGGCAGCACCACGAACAGCCCCATCAGGGGGTAGAACGCCCCCGCGTTGAAGTCGGCCATGAGCGGCGTGCCGCTGAAGATGTACTGGTTCCAGAAGGGCAGCTGCCCGTGGCGCAGCATGTCGCCCACCAGGACGTGGAGCGGGTAGTTCTGTTGGAGGTTGTCGCTGGTGATGAGCAGCCGGCCGCCGATCAGGTCCGGCAGCACGAAGCCAGCGGTTGGAATGGCGATCAACACCAGGTAGGGCCACAGGGGTCCGAGGTGCGCTCGTATTCGATTCACTGGCGGGGAGTTACCTTCCGGGAGTGTCTGCGGCGTCGCCTCCCCGCCAGAGGGCGGTGACGTACATCCGGGCGAAACCTAGCCCTCCTTGTTGAGAGACGGATCAGAGGGCGCGTTCCGACGGGGACCCTTCGGGCTGGGGCCGCCCGGTGCGGGTGATGGTGCTCGAGGTGGAGCGCCAGAGCACGTGCGGCTCCAGCGCAGACCTTTCCAGGCGGCCGATGTGCGCCCGGGCGATGGACAGCAGGTCGGCCAGGAGCTCGTCGCCCAGGAGGAAGGGCAACAGGCCCAGGTCCAGCAGCTTGGTGTGGGCGGCCCGGTAGTAGTGCTCCTCCAGCTCGACCCGGGGGTCTTCGAGGTGGACGATCTGAGCTCCCCCGGAGGCCTCGGAGACCTTCTGAGCCAGATCGCCCACGGAGAACGACTCGGTGAACTGGTTGAACACCCGGAACTCTCCCGCCTCCGCCGGGTTACGGACGGCCAGCTCGACGCAGGCCAGCGTGTCGCGGATGTCGAGGAAGCCGCGGGTCTGGCCCCCCTTGCCGTACACCGTCAGCGGCTCGCCCGCTGCCGCCTGGATCACGAACCGGTTCAGGACCGTCCCGAAGACGGCGTCGTAGTCGAAGCGGGTGGCCAGGTCGGGATGCAGCGTGGTCTCGGGGGTCGACTGGCCGTAGACGACACCCTGGTTCAGGTCGGTGGAGCGCAGTCCCCAGGCCCGGCAGCAGAACGCGATGTTGTGGCTGTCGTGCACCTTGGACAGGTGGTAGAAGCTGCCGGGCTGCTTGGGGAACGGGAGGACGTCGGTGCGCCCACGGTGGGTGATCTCGATGTACCCCTCCTCAATGTCGATGTTGGGGGTGCCGTACTCCCCCATGGTCCCCAGCTTGACCAGATGGATCGAGGGGTCCACCTCGGCGATGGCGTAGAGCAGGTTCAGCGTGCCGACCACGTTGTTGACCTGGGTGTAGACGGCGTGCTTGCGGTCCGCCATGGAGTAGGGCGCGCTGCGCTGCTCGGCGAAATGCACAACGGCGTGGGGTCGGAACTCACCCACCATGTCGTAGACGAACTGCTCCTCGGTCAGGTCGCCGATGAAGACGCCGAGGCGCTTACCCGACACCCGCTCCCAGCAGTCGACCCGGCGATGCAGCGAGGCGATGGGCACCAGCGAGTCCACCCCCATCTCGAGGTCGTAGCCCCGGCGGGCGAAGTTGTCCGCCACCGCCACCTCGTAACCGGCTCTGGACAGATGCAGCGCCGTCGGCCAGCCCAGATACCCATCGCCTCCCAGGACCAGAATGCGCACCAGTGACACCCTTCCGCTCGCGTGACGGCGAGATTTCACCTACGTGACAACCAGAGTTTTCTCCTGTATCCTGGGAGGTGCCTGAGAATCCCGTTAAGGAAAGTTTCGGGCGCCCCGAACGACGGTCCTGGCTGTGACAGAATCACGGCAGTTTCATGACGATTTGCGAGGCCGCGGTACCCCCGCTGCGAACGCGTAACGAAGGAACCCCCCGATGGAGCTCGTAACTCCGAGCGCTTCCTCCGACACCGACACAGCAACCACCGATACCACCGACATCGCCGCGCCCTCCGTCCGCCTGGCGCGCACCGCGCTCCTCGGCACCATCGGCACCGCGGCCATCGTCGTCGGCTCGCTCATCGGTGGGCAGTCCTTCGAGACGCACCTTCCCGGCGCGTGGTACTTCGGCATGCCCGGCGGCCTCTTCGGCAACATAGGCACCGCCGCCCAGTTGCCTCCGGTGGCGTCGCTGGCGCTCGTCTTCGGCGGGCTCATCCTGCTGACGCGGGTGTGGCTGGGTCTGCTGCGCCACCTGAACCGACACCCCGGGTTCCCGGTCAAGCGCGTCGTGCTCGTCGTGCTCGTCTGGTCGGTCCCGCTCCTCATGGCCCCGCCGCTCTTCAGCCGCGACGTGTACACCTATGCCGCGCAGGGCGAAATGGTGAGCCATCACATCAACCCTTACGACTACGGCCCGAGCGTGCTCGGGGCGACGCCGTTCAACGAAATGGCGGACACAGTCTGGTCCAACACCGAGTCGCCGTACGGGCCGACGTTCCTGACGGCTGACGGCGTGCTCGACCAGGCCTCCAGGCACGAGATCCTGGGCGACCTCGTCCTGCTGCGGCTGCTGGCGCTGGCGGGGATCGCGCTCATGGTGGCCGCCACTCCCACCCTGGCCCGATCCCTCAAACGTGACCCGGCCCATGCCGTCCTCCTGGGTGCGGGGTCGCCCCTGGTGCTGCTGTCGCTTCTCGCCGGCGACCACAACGACGCGCTCATGATCGGCCTGCTCATGGCGGGATTGGCGGTGGCGAAACGCTTCGGCACGGTCCCCGGTGTGATCCTCTGTGCGCTGGCCGCCGGGGTGAAGTCACCCGCTGCACTCGGCGTGCTCTTCCTCGGATGGGTGTGGGCCGGCCCGGGCGCCCCGACTCGCCGACGTCTGGCACACACCGCGGCGGCGGGGCTCATCGCGCTCTGCACCATGGAGGTCGTCGCCGTGGTATCGGGTACGGGATGGGGCTGGGTGCGCACGACCACCGCGGCCGACGCCGCCTTCACCGGCGTCACGCCCGTCAACATCCTGGCGCGGGCCGCCTCCATCCTGAGCCACGTGGTGCAAATGCCGATCTCCGTGATGGACATGCGCCCCGTCTTCAGCGTGCTCGGGCTTCTCGTCGCGGTCTATGTGGGCTGGCGGCTCCTCATGCGCTCCCCGAAGGACGGCGTCGTCCGCTGTCTGGGCCTCACGCTCCTCGTCTTGGCGCTGCTCGGGCCGATCGTCTGGGCCTGGTACGTGACGTGGGGCATCGTCGTGACCGCCCCGGCAGCGAAGGGCCGCCTCCGCAGCGCTCTGATCGTGATCAGCACGTTCTGGGCCTTCGCCGGGCTGACCTCCGTGCACAACATCTACTTGCGCCTGCTGCACACGTTCTTCGTGAACGACCTCCTGCTCGCCGCCGTGCTGGCGGCGGCGGTCATCGTGCCGCTCGGACAGTTTGCCTCCCTGCGGCCCGGCTGGTCCCGCCTGCCGCGATTCACCCGAGGACCGGGCGACGGCGATGCGCCGGGCGGCCTGCTCGGCGACGGCGTGCTGGTCGGCGCGGGCGCTGGCGGCGGCTCCTGAACCACACCGGCCGGGACGGGGCGACGGGGCGCGCGCCGAGAGCGCCTGATCGCTCTCAGTCCGCCAGGGCGGCGGCCGAGAGGACCCGCTCAGGTCGGAGGTACACCACCAGCTCCCCGGGCACGCCGTTGCGGGCGCCGTACTCCTCGGCCCGGTCGGCGCCCATGTAGCGCCCACCGATCCGCTCGGCCCACCGGCGCACCTGGTCGAGGTCGTCGCTGATCTCCACCGCTCCCTCGACCACCACGAAGCTGAAGGGTGGGTGCTGGTCGTCGACGCAGAGGGAGGCCCGAGGGTCCCGCCTCAGGTTGCGCCCCTTGACGGTGGCCTCACCCGTGTTGAACACGAGAGACCCTTCGGCGTCGTCGTCGACGTCGAACCAAACGGGGGCCACGTGGGGCCGGCCGTCCGCCCGCACGGTGGCCAGCTTGCCCGTGCGTGCCGGCAGGGCGGAGAGGAAGCCTCGCACCTCCTGGTCCGTCATGCGGTGGTCCGGCACGTCAGCTCACCCGGGCCGCCCGCCGTTGGCCTCGTACACCGCCAGCCAGCCGTTGATCATCGGGCCGAACGCGGCCGGGTTGTAGGCGTCCTCCTCGTAGGAGAACTTCATGTCGCCGGCGTAGTGCAGCACGGTGATGTTGTGCGCCTGGTGGATGGAGCCGTCACCGGGGTCCTTCATCCGGTTCTCGATCCGGCAGATCCACCAGCCCCGCTCCTCGTCGCACACGCACCACGAGTGCGGAAATGACGTCATGGCCCGGTTGGGCCACTCGGCCATGAGCGGGGCGATCCAGGCGTAAATCTCTTCGCGGCCGTGAAACGTGCCGAACGTGTGCTCGAGGTACACCGCGTCGTCGGTGAAGAGGTCCGCCCACTCGCGCCAGTTCCCGCTGGCCGCGCAGCCGCTGGCCGTCTCCCTGTAGTGCTCGTGCGCCTGCTCGAGCTCTTCCCTGCTCCATCCGGTCGTCGTCATGACTTCAATATCCATTCGCTCATGGTGGCACTGCGCAGCGTGCTCAGGTCGGTGAAGGCGTTGATCTCCTCGAGCATCTGGGTGAGGTGCGCCTCCATGCGGGCGGGGTCGCCGTCGGCGCAGTAGAACAGCATCGGGTCGGTCACGTGCTCGAGGGACGGCCACGCCTCCTCGACGATGCCCTGCACCGAGGGCGCGTCCTCGGTCAGCGGCCGGAAGACGGCGTTGCGGACGTAGCGCATGCGGGGCTGGATCGACTCCGTAATGGGTGAGATCCGCGTGTGCCAGCGCGTGACCCACTCCTCGAAAGTCAGGTCCGGATGCTGGCGGAGCAGCGCCACCGTCAGCACGCCCGGCGAGCGCTCCCCGTCGGGCCAGTCCCGGGGTGCCGACCACCGGTTTCCCCCGTAGTCACCGTAGAGCGACTCGAGCACCGAGTAGCCGGCCACCCGCGTCGCCGCCGAGGCCAGCACCGCCTCGTAGGGGCCCCGGTGGTCGACCGCATCGAGCCACAGCGACACCAGCCCGTGCAGCGGGGTCTCGCCCTCGGGCGTCGGCACCGGGGGCGGGATGTCGCTCTCGGGGTCGCGCACGTCCAGGCTCAGACGCAACGGATCGAGGTCGAGGAGCTCCTGGGCCATCCGGCCGAGCAGGACGTCGGCCGCGTCGGCACGGGTGGCGTCCCGGTCGAGCCACACGAGGTACATCAGCTTCTCCACGACGCTCCCGGCCCCCGGCTCACCACGTCAGGCCCAGCGCCTCGCGCATGGTGGCCTCGAACTCGGCGTCGCTCAGGGTGCGCCGCAGCTGAAGAACCATGGCGGCATCCTGGCCCACCTCGACCCGCAGCGGGGTGCTCGGGTCCTCCAGCGCGTCGGCCACGGCCGTCCCCACCAGCTCGGGGCCGGGCCGTCCCCCTGGGCCGACCAACGTGTTGACGGTACCGCCCCACTGGGCGTGAAGGTCGTCGTACAGCGCCGGCCCCCGATGGTCGTGCTCGTGCTTCATCCCCGGCGCGATGTAGCCGGGCTCGACCACCACGACGCGGATGCCGAAGTGGCCCAACTCGAAGTGCAGCGTCTCCGACAGCGCCTCCAGCGCGTGCTTGGAGGCGGCGTAGGCGCCCTCCAGCGGCGTCCCGATCTTGCCCTGCACGGAGCTGATGTTGACCAGCACGCCGCTGCCCCGCTCGCGCCAGGCGGGAATGACCGCCTGCGCCATCCGCAGCGGGCCCAGCGTGTTGACCTCGAGCACCCGGGTGAACGACGCCAACGGGTAGGACTCGAGCGGCCCGTACCCGGTCAGCCCGGCGTTGTTCACGACGGCGTCGAGCTCGCCGGCCTCCGCCACGGCCGCCCGGACCGACGTGTCGTCGCCCACGTCCAGCGCCAGCACCTGGGCCGCCGGCAGGGCCGCCAGCCCGGCGGGGTCGCGCGCCGTGGCCACCACCTCGTGCCCGCGCGCGGCCAGGACCTCGACCGTGGCCCGGCCGATGGCGCGTCCGGCCCCGGTGACCAGGACGCGCACGGCTCAGCTGTCCTGGGGCTGGGGCAGGCCAACCAGCTGCTCGCTGACCTGCCACAGCCGCCGCGCCGCGTCGGCGTCGAGGGCCTGCTTGCGCGGCTTGCGGGGCTTGCACTTGACGAAGTACTCCCCGCTCACGCCAGCCACCTCCGGAGACGAGGCCAGGTAGATCGACGTCCGCGCCCCCTTGGCCGGCGAGAGGAAGAACGGGGCGGCGATCTTTATGCCGACGGCCAACAGGCCTCGGGCGTCGCCGTCGGCCCCGTAGCCGGTGCGCACCGTGCCGGGGTGGAGCGAGTTGGCCGTCACGTCGCTGCCCTCGAGCCGTCGCGCCAGCTCGATCGTGAACAGCATGTTGGCCAGCTTCGACTGGCCGTAGACGCGCATGCCCCGGTAGCGCCGCTCCGACTGGAGGTCGTCGAAGGGAATGCCCTTGCGGGCCGCGCCGTGCGCGGTCGAGGCGACGTTGACGATCCGCGCTGGTGCGGACTCCCGGATCCGGTCGAGCAGGAGGTTGGTGAACAGGAACGGCCCGAGATGGTTGATGGCGAAGGTGGCCTCGAGCCCGTCGACGGTCGAGCGCGCGCTCGGTCAGCACGAGACCGGCGTTGTTGATCAGCACGTCGAGCCTCGGCGCCTGCTCGAGCACCTCGGCCGCCCCGCGCCGCACCGAGTCCAGGTTGGCCAGGTCGAAGACGACGAGCTGGACCTGGCCCGCGGCGCCGGCGCGCTGCCCGATGGCCGCTACGGCCGCCCGCCCCTTGTCGGCGTTGCGCGCCGTGACGAGGACCCGTGCCCCCATGGCCGCCAGCGCCGCCGCCGTCTCGAACCCGATCCCGGAGTTGCCGCCGGTGACGACCACCGTCTTCCCCTGCATGTCCGGCACCGCGTGCTGCCTCCTTCACCTACCCGACCCCGCGTCGAGCAGGCGTCAGCATTCCACACCACCCCCGGCCCCCGGTCCTCCGGCGGGCCCGACCCGACCCGGCCGCCGCCGGCCGCAGGACGTCAGCGCCAGCTGTCGCGCGCCTCGACCAGCCCGCGTTCGGGGTCGAGAAAGCTCCCGCTCAGCGTCCGCTCGGCGGTGCGCATCTGCCACTGCACCAGCTCCTGGGTGGCCGCCCAGGCCGCCTCGGCGGCCGCCGCTCCTCCATCGGCCAGCAGGTTGTGCGTCTGCCCGGGATCGGCCGTCACATCGAACAGCAAGGGAGGGAACAGCTCGGGCGTGGCGGCGAACTGGACGTACTTGTGCGTGGGCCCACGCGACACGGCCAGCGAACAGTGGCTCATGGGGATGCCGAAGGCCCGTTCGGGCAACCGGTTCACCGGGTCGGCGAAGCTCCACTCGAAGTGCGCCGTGTCGCGCCAGTGCGCCGGCTCGGGCTCACCGCGGAGGAAGGGGGCCAGCGACCACCCGTCGGCCTGCAGCGGCACCTCGGCCCCCATGAACTCGCAGATCGTCGGTAGCACGTCCACCGACTCGGTAACCGCCTGCACGACCGACCCGCGACCGTCGTCCGCCTCCTGACGCGGGTCCATAACGATGAGCGGGACGTGATAGCTCTCGTCCCAGTACCCGAGCTTCTCCAGCAGCCAGTGGTCGCCGCCCATTTCGCCGTGGTCACTGGTGACGACGATCATCGTCGAGCCGGCCAACCCGCTCGAGTCCAGGTACTCGAAGAGCGGCGCCAGCCCGTCGTCGACTTCGCGCTGCGCCCCGTAGTAGGTGGCCCGAAGCTGCCGCCGCTCACGTTCATCGCTTGGCGCGCCGATGACCGGCATGCGCACCATGGCCGCCGCCAGCGGGTGCACGGCGCTCTCCTCCTCCACCGTCGGGCACCCGGCGAACGGTCCGACCGCGTCGGCCGAGTACAGGTCGTGGTACCCGACGGGGTTGCGCCGTGGCGGGTGGGGCCGGATGAACGACGCGTGCACGAAGAAGGGTGTCTCGCCGTTGCGTTCGAGGAACTCCACCACTGCCTGGCGCAGAAACGTGGTCTGTGACAGCTCGACCGGGAAGCGGGCGGGCGCCCACGTCGAGCCGTGCGCGTCGGAGCCGGGGAAGCCCTCGATCGGCTCGTAGAGCTCGTGGGCGTTCGACGGCACGTCGAAGCCCTTGGCGGCCAGCCAGCGCCCCCAGGCCGGGCTCCCCTGCTCCCACGGGTCCTCGATCAACGCCCGGAATCCGGGCAGCACACCCTCGTAGCTGAACAGACGACGGTCACCCGGGGGCACCGTGCGCGGGTCGACCGACGTGTCGGTGTACCCGAACAGCACGGGGTCGTAGCCCAGGGCGCGGGCCAGCAGCGCCACGTTCGTGAAGCGGACGTCGAGCGGGGTGCCGTTCAGCAGGGATCGATTGCGGTGCTGGTACGTACCCGTGTACAGGCAGGCGCGGGACGGCCCACACGGCGCGGCGTTCGCCCAGTGGTTGGCGAACAGCACCCCGCGGGCGGCCAGAGCGTCGAGCGTGGGCGTCTCGAGGACCGGATGCCCGACGGCTGAGAGGCAGTCACCCCTCCACTGGTCCAGGGTGATGAAGAGCACGTTGCGCACGGAGGGCATGCGCCACTCTTGCCCATCGTGCCGGGTCCCGAGCCGGTCGACGGCGCCGCGGCTCAAGAGGTCCGGACCGACGCTCCTCCCAGTCGGGTGCCGAAATGGATCATCCAGGCGCCCAACCGGGGTGCCCTCAACCGGCGCACCGCTCGGCCACCGGCAACCGGGAAACCGGTGGCCGAGCGCGGCGTCGCTCCCGATTCGCTCGTGGGGACCGGGGCCGGGCGAGTCGCCCGGTGCGACCCCGCCGTCTCCATCAGGTCCTGCCGGTGGGCCTGGACCAGGTTCTCGACACCTCTCACTTGCATCATCCGTCTACCTCGCTCGACTCGTCCCCCTCCGGGCCCATGCCCGTGCAGCCCGTCTCCTGACATCCCGATTCCTCACAACTCTATCGCACGGTTGACAACTAATCAAGAATATCCTAATATAGCCGTATGCCTATGTTCACGGAGGACTTCCCGACTCAGCAGCAGTCGGTGACCTCTGCACCTTCACTGGCCAGCGACCTGTCGTGGCTGCTCTCGGTGGCCGCCCGTCCCTCGATGCAAGCCCGGTACCCGAAGCTGGCCGAGATGTTGTTCAACGGACGAGAGGATCTGGCGGATCGTGTCCGCGGCTTCTGGGGCCCAGGGACCGAAGAGGTGTGCTTCACCGAGATGCAGATCCTCGCCCACCATGCCGGCGCCACGTGCGAGACCGACCCCGACACCTTGTGGCGCGCCATCGAGGGCGCCGTGGCGACCATCCCGCTCGACGCTGGAGATGCCGTCGGAGCGCGACGACGAGATCGACATCTTCGTCGACCGCTTCCGCAGGCTCAAGGAGTCGCCCGAGCTGCTCGGCACGTACCTGGCGCTCCTCGAGGAGGTCTGGAGTCCGGTGAACGACACCTGGCAACAGGCGCTGCCGGTCATTGAGGAAGCCGGGCGCCAGGTCGTGGCCCAATTCGAGCATGGCCGGTCATTGGAGACACTCATAACAGCGGGGTGTGACATCCTCCGGGAGCGGTGGCCCGAGATCGTCTCGAGCGTCGAGACCGGCCACCCAGTCCTGTTCGTGCCCTGCCTCTTCTTCGGTTCGAGCATGTACCTGGAGTTCCCGAACCTGGTCGTGATCGGCACCGGGGTGGGCCAGGGCGACGTCGTGGCCCGGACCCGCACCGAGTCGGTGGCCCGCCGCCTCAAGGCCGCGGCCGACCCCACCCGGCTGGCCATCCTGCACTCGCTCGCCACGGCACCGAGCACAGTGGGCGAGCTGGCCGTGCTGTTCCGGTTGGCCCAACCGACGGTGAGCATGCACGTCAAGGTCCTGCGCGAGAGCGGCCTGGTGCGCTCCGAGCGGCTCAACGGCCGCCTGCGCCTGAGCGCCGACCGCGCCCGCGCTGGAGTCACTCCTCGGCGAGTTCCGCCACGCCGTGCTTCAGCGGGCCGACGCCGCCGGGGCCAGCACGACCGGCAGCGACTTGATACCGGCCACCGTGGACGACAGCACGCGCTCGGGCGAACCCGTCACCGCGTAGCTCCCGAATCGCGGCAGCAGTTCGTCGAGGAAGGCCCGCGTCTCCATCCGGGCCAGGCTGGCCCCGAGGCAGACGTGCTCGCCGAAGCCGAAGGCCAGATGGACCGGGTTGACCGACCGCCGCACGTCGAAGCGGGCGGCGCTGTCCCCGAAGATCCGCTCGTCCCGGTTGGCCGACGCGTAGAGCATGCACACGTAGTCGTCGGCGCGCACAGGCGTGCCACCCACCACGCCGTCCCGGGTCGCCGTGCGGCAGAACGCGTGGACCGGCGTCACCCAGCGCAGGCACTCCTCCACCCCGCCGGACACCAACGAGCGGTCCTCGACCAGCGCGGCACGTTCGTCGGGATGCTCGAACAGCGCCAGGACGCTCCCCGACAGCAGCGTGCGCGTCGTCTCGTTGCCGGCGACGAGCAGGGTGAGGAGGAACATGAACAGCTCCTCCTTGCGCAACGGGGCCCCGTCCACCTCGCTGCGCACGAGCAACGACACCAGGTCGTCGCCGGGCTGCTCCCGCTTGGCCCTGATGTGATCGCCGATGAACCCGGCCAGCTCGCCGAGGGCGGCTGCGGTCTCGTCCGGCGGCAGGTCCGGTGACTCGATGGCCGCGTCGGACCACCGACGGAAATCTTGGCGGTCGGACTCGGCGATGCCCAGCAGCTCCGCGATCACGATCAGCGGAAAGGGCGCCGCCAGCGCGGAGACGAAGTCGATCTCCTCGCGCGTCTCGACAGCGTCCAGCAGGGTCGAGGCGGTCTTGCGCACCGACTCGCCGAGTCCCGACAGGGCGCGCGGAGTGAAGCGGCGGTTGAGCAGACCGCGGAACGAGGCGTGCTCCGGCGGGTCCATGTGCAGGAGGGACGGCGCCGCCAACGGCCTGGCGCTGGTGCGCAGGGGGTCGTTGATCAGTGCGCCCCGCCCCGAGCAGAAACCGGTCGGGTCTCGGCTCACGTCCCGGATGTCGTCGTAGCGAGAGAGCACCCAGAAGCCGGGCTCGACCGGGTGCACGGGGTCCTCCGAGCGCAGGCGGCCCAGCACCTCGTAATAGTCGTCACGCTGGAAGAAGGCGGCGTCGCGCGGGTCGATGCGCTGGTCCGCAACCATGGCCGAAGCGTACTGTGCACCGAACAGCCCGCGACGGAGCAGAGCAACGGGGAGGACCGCCTTGACCGCGGTGAGGACCGAGGACCACAGCCTCGAGGGCGACCTCGAGCACACGTCGATCGACGACCCGGCATGAGCGAGGCCGGCGCCGTCCCACCAGGCGCCTCCCCCTTCCCCGCCTCGCGCGAGCACGCCCCGCTTTCGGGCCTGGACGAGTTCCTCGTCCACAACGCGCCCTACCCCGTCCGCGTCATGTGGACTCCGGACGCCCAGGCCTACGAGCGGGTGTGGTTCACGAGCCAGGACAGGGTGGGCGACCTCCTCGTCGTGATCGGCCTGGCCTTCTACCCCAACCTCGGCACGGCCGAGGCCTTCGCCATCGTCAACCATCAGGGACGCCACACCACCGTCCGGGCCCACCGCAAGCTCGCCAACGACCGCATGGACATGGCCATCGGCCCCTTCAGCTTCGAGGTGGTCGAACCCTTCCGGCGCTGGCGTCTGCGCCTCGACGCCGATGCCGCCGAAGCCGCCACGGGCCATCGCGTCGGCTATGACGTGTCCTGGCTCGACACGAAGCGTCCCGTCTTCCGACAGCTGGGCGCCGGCATCATCGTCGGGGCCCGGGCCATGAGCCCCATCGCCGGCTACGACGGCTTCGGCCGCCAGGAGGGCTGGGTCGAGATCGGCGACGCGCGCGTCGAGCTCACGCCGGCCACGCACCTCGGCACGCGCGACCACCACTGGGGCACGCGCGACGGCGTTGGTGGGCCCGGCCGCTACATGGGCATGCAGCATCCGCACAGCGGCGAGTGGGTCGAGTTCGACGACTTCGGCATCTGGGGGGATCACGTCCTCTACAACCTCGGCGACGAGCGCAAGCGCAGCGCGACCCTGCGCGAGCGGGTCCACCGCATGCGCTTCGAGCCCGACACCAACCTGCTCCTCGCCGGTGAGGTCGACCTGGTCTTTGCCGACGGCAGCAGCAAGACGATGCGCTTCGAGCGGTTGGGCCACCAGATCGCGTTCCTGCGCTGCGCCCTGTACGGCGGGCCCAACGGCGGCACGCCCGACGGCGACCTGTGGCACGGCATGGCGGTGGCCCAGGGCGACGAGACGGTGGTGCACGGCGAGGCCTTCGACGTCACCGACCCCGACGTGCGCCGCCGCCTGGCCGGTCTCGACCAGCACCACTGCCGTATTGAGTGCGACGGGGAGGTCACCTACGGCCTGGTGGAGCCCTACGACACGCTCTGCTACGACGTGTCCAGGGCCGGCGTCATGGGCTTCTCGCTGCTCGACGCGCCCGACTGAGGCCTCCGCGCCGACTCAGTCGAGGCGGGCCGACGCCATCCGCTCCAGCAGCACGGCGCCCATCGGGTTGTCCCGGCGGCGCGGGTCGCCGCTGATGCGCTGGTGGCGATCATTGATGGCCAGCGCCCGCACCAGCGCGAAGACTTCGTGCCAGTCGAGGTCGCGCACCGCGTTGCCGCTGGCCTCCGCGTAGCGGTCCACCGCCTCGGTCCGACCGGGAAAACCCGGCACGGTCTGGCCGAACAACTGCGCCATCATGAACTCGAGCCCGAGATGCCAGCCGAGGTCCATCTCCGGAGGGCCCAGGGACGAGAGGTCCCAGTCGAGCACAGCCACCACGCGCCGCTCGCCGTCGAGGATGAGGTTGCCCAGGCGAACGTCGCCCCACAGCAGTACGGGATCGCGTTCGGGCGGCACGTGGGCGCGGCACCACTCGAGCGCCGTGGCCAGAGCCGGCAGCGGGTCGTCATCCGACGACCACTCGACATAGGCCGTCCAGCGCGAAAGCGCGTCGTGCAGCGACGTTCCCCCCAAACGCGGGCCCAACCCGTGTGCCTGCCACGGCACGGCGTGCACGTCGGTCACCGTGTCGATGAGGGCATCGTGCATGCGGCGCTGCAGGCTTTCTCCGGCGTCGCGCACGTAGGGGTCGAAGACCGGCGCCGGGCCGGCGATGTCCCCGATAACCCGCGGCATGACCATGAAGGCGGACCCGATGAAGCGCCGGTCCCGTTCGACGACGGCCGGAGCCGGGGCCGGCACGCCCGCCGCGGCGACGGCGTTCTGGACCGCGGCCTGGGGCGCCAGGTCGTACGCCGGGAAGGTCGCTTGCAACGGTGGCAGCCGCACCACCAGGCCTGCGCTGTCGGGACCCAGGTCGACCAGCACGGTCTCGTTGGCCAAGCCGCCTTCCGCGTGAACCACCGACACCACCCGCGGCGCCCGGACGGCCGTGCCGGCGATCCTTTCAACCAACTCGGGATGAGCCGCCACCCAGCGGCCGAGCCCATCTGCCAGCGCGGCGCCCTCGCGCGACTTTCCCGTGACCATCCAGGGAAGGTAGATCACGCCACGCTCAGACGTCATGCTCACGTCCGCTCTCTCCGAAGCAAGCTCGCCACGAGTTGGTGATTCGAGCTTGAGCTTGCAGGACCGCTCCGACCGTGTCAGTGGGGCGCGGCCCCTCGTAGTGGCGACACCTGAGCTCGGTTCGGTTCCGAAGGCAGCCCGCGTCGTGGGCCAACGAGGCGGCCCGGTCCAGCGGTTTCGGACCACGCTCACCCGGGCGGATCGGCGGCCGGACAGCGGCTGTCAAGATACGGGGGTGGACCGAACCGCCGGACCTCTGGTCTCGAATCGGGCGGAGGCGCCGGCCACGGGAAAGGCCCGAGCATCACAAAGGGGGGGACGCCGTGCGCAATCCTGCCGTTGACGCATTGGACGCTCTCGTAGGCGACTGGACGCTGACGCTCACGGACGCCTGGTTCCTCGAATCCCGCGCTATCCGTCAGCATGGCCGTGCCACCGTCCGCTGGCTCGGCGAGGCGTTCGTGGAGCTCCTGGCCGAGCTCGGCGGAGAACCGACATGGCACTTCGTCTTCGGGCGTAGCGACCAGGACCAAGAGCTCCTCGCCCTGTACCACGACCCACGTCCAACCTCGCGACTCTTCCACATGACCTTCGGCGACGGAGAGTGGCGCATGCTCCGTGAGGACTCCGATTTCCACCAGCGATTCCTCTCGACCGTCACCCCGGATCGCATTGAAGGGCACTGGGACGCGTCCGACGACGAAGGCGTCACGTGGCGAAAAGACTTCGACCTCATCTTCGATCGAGCGAACGGCGCGTGAGTTCCCGACCGTCGATCGGTTCCGGGTCGCGCCGGTAACACCTTCGAACCCTCGCAGGCTTGTCCAGACGTTTCGAGGTGCTCTGCCGTTCCACTCCGGTCACCAAGAGGTGGCGACAGGGCGAATCTCGATCCCTCCACCGGGACGGGCCGCGACGATACACGCCGCCAGCTCGACAGCGACCCGCCCGAGGGCCCTACGGAAGGTAGACCACCGCCTGCCACTCTCCGGTCATGTCCACCCGGCACAGCGCGGTGCCGGCCCGGACGCACCACGTGACGATGTCCGACTCGGAGGCGTCGACCGACGTGCGCAGCACGAGGCCGCGCCGCACGTGGTCCTGGCGCACCACCCAACCCTCGGGAGTGGTGACACCGGCCTCGGCCAGCCGCGCGATGGCCTTGCCTCCGGTCGGGTGCATGAGGCCGACGGACACGCCCTCGAGCAGGCGCTGGTCGTTCTTGGCCGGGATGACCGTCGTCATCGTCACCGGCGCCGCCCGGTTGCCGAAAATGGCGAAGAGGCCCGCCTGCGGCTCGGGCTCGGCCACGTCCTGGTCGACGCCGGGCAGCAGGTTGATCCACCCGTCGCCCACCGCGCGCAGTCGGGCCAGCGCGTCGGTCACACGCTCAATGGCGGGTGGCGTGAACTCAATGGTCTGCGTCTGGCGGCGGCTCCTCACCGGCGCCATCCTGACACCAGCCGCTCCACTATCTCGGCCGCCGGCCGCGCCTCGGCCCGGCGGTAGGCCGTGCCGGCGTAGACGCTCATGTGCCCGACGTCCCCCGCCGCCGCCGCGGCGGCACGCAGAGGGCGCGTGGCGTTGTTGATCTCCGGGTAGGCGGCCGGCGCGTCCCGGTGCGCCGCGCACCATGTCGTTCACCAGTGCACGCGCCCGGCGCCCGCTGAAGGCGCGGGTGACGGCCGTGTGGGTGAACGACGGGTCGGCCAGCGCGTCCTTGGCCACGGCATGGACACCGCTCTCGGGACAGCGCAGGAATGCCGTACCCGACTGCACCAGGGCGGCACCGCGCGCCAGGAGGTCGACCACGTCGTCGGGCCCGCCGACGCCGCCCGCTGCGATGAGCGGCACCGAGGTGCGGCGGCTCACCGAGGCCAGCAGCGAGCGGACGGAGCGGTCGGCGTCGGCGCGGTCGTCGTTGGCCAGGCTGCCCCGGTGCGCACCCGCCTCGGCGCCCTGCAGCCCGAGCGCATCGGGGCCGACGCGGAGCGCCTGCGCCGCTTCCTCGGGCGTGGTCACCGTCAGCGCGACGAGCGCGCCGGCGTCCTGCAACGCCCGCACGACCTCAATGTCGGGCACGCCGAAGGTGAAGCTGACCATCACCGGTGGTGCCGCCAGCAAGGCCTCGACCTTGGACGGGTAGTCGTCGTCGTCCCAGACCGCGTCGCCGAGCGCAGTACCCAGCGCAGCCGCCTCGCCGCCCAGCGAATCGAGGTAGGCGGCCAGCCGCTCGGGCTCGGCCGTGGGCGCGCCCGGCACGAACAGGTTGACCCCGAACGCCTCCACCCCGGCGGCGCGCACGGCGGCCACGTCCGCCAGCACGTCGTCGGTCGTCTTGTAGCCACCGGCCACGAAGCCGAATGCGCCGGCCCGGGCCACCGCCACCACGAGGTCCGGCGTCGAGGGCCCGCCCGCCATGGGCGCGACGACCAGCGGGGCGCGGGCGAGCGCGCGCAGGCGCGCCACCGCGGCGGGACGAGGGAGACCGGGAGGGGCGGGCACCGTCACATCCCAGCACATACCCGGGGGCCGCTACGGTGGGTCACGCGTGGACCTCGATCTGCTCACGACGCTGCGCAGCACCGGCGCGGCACGCCTGTTCCGCCCCGACCCCGTGCCCGATGACGTGCTGGCCCGCCTCCTCGACACGGCGCGCTTCGCCCCCAGCGGGGGCAACCGCCAGGGGTGGCGCGTCATCGTGGTAAAGGACCCGGCCAAACGAGCGGCACTGCGCGATCTCTATTTGGCCGGCTGGTACGAGTACCTGGCCATGGGCGCAGCCGGGTTGGTGCCGAGCGCACCGCTCAACGACCGCGCCGCCGAAGCGGCCGCTCTGGCGCACGCCCCCGAGTTCGCCCGGGCGGGCGCGGCCAACCCGGGCTTCGCCGAGACGCTCCATGCGGCGCCCGCCCTGCTGCTGATCCTGGCCGACCTGACGGCACTGGCCGCCGTCGACCGCGACCTGCCCCGCTACACGCTCGTGGGCGGCGCCTCGATCTACCCCTTCGTCTGGAGCTTGCTGCTGGCCGCCCGCACCGAGGGACTGGGCGGCGTGACCACCACGGTGGCCGTCCGCCGCGAGAAGGACGTGCGCGCCCTGTTCGGCATCCCGGACACGGTCGCCGTGGCGGCCTTGGTGGTGCTCGGGCGCCCGGTGTTCCAACCGAGCCGGCTCCGGCGGGCGCCGGTGGCGGACTTCACCTGGGTGGACCGCTACGAGGGCCCGTCCCTCGCCACACCCTGAAATACCCGGCAGGAGGCACCTCCGACCTCCCTCGATGCCCACCCCCGGTGCCGACCCGGGCGTCGCCCCGGCTCGCCCGCTCGGCCGGTCGTGGTCAAAATGGGGCATGGCACAGAACGTCCTGGGCGACGACCTCCAGCCCTGCAACTTCGACCCGCTGACCGGCTTCTACCGCGACGGCTGTTGCAACACCGGCGCCGAGGACATCGGCGTCCACACCGTGTGCATCCGGGCCACCGCCGAGTTCCTGGCCTTCTCGGCCTCCGTGGGCAACGACCTGTCCACCCCGAAGCCCGACTACGGGTTCACCGGCGTGCAGCCCGGCGACCAGTGGTGCCTGTGCGCGCCGCGCTGGCAGGAGGCCTTCGAGGCCGGCGTGGCGCCGCCCGTCGTCCTGGCCGCCACCCATGCGGCGACGCTCGAGTGGTGCCAGCTGGGTGACCTGGTCGCGCACGCCGTCGCCGAGCCCTAGTCTCCCGACAAGAGAACGCAGACCGAGACAGAGGCAACCACCGGGCGGCGCCGCCGCGGGAGGAGACACATGGAAGGCAACACCGTCAGCGTCGACCGGGTAATCAAGGCACCGGCGTCGGCCATCTTCGCCATCGTGGCTGATGCCTCCCGCCACCCCGAGATCGACGGCTCGGGGTCCGTCGTCAAGGTGAAGGACGGCGCACCCGACCACCTCGCCCTGGGCTCCACGTTCGGCATGTCCATGAAGGCCGGCGTGCCCTATTCCATGTCCAACACCGTGATCGAGTACGAGCCGGACAAGGTCATCGCCTGGCAGACGTCGATGGCCGGGCCGCTCGGCCGCTTCCTCGGTGGCCGCATCTGGCGCTACGACTTCGAGGAGGAAGACGGGGGCACCAAGGTCACCGAGACGTGGGACATCTCGAAGGACAAGCAGGCCTTCTTCATGCGACTGGGCAACCTCCACCAGAAGACGGCCACCGCCATGTCCAAGACGCTGGACCGCCTGGCGGAGCTCACCGAGTCGCCCGCCGGGTCGTGACCGACCTCGGGGCCGGTATCGACGCCGCGTGGGACGAGCGGGTGCTGCCGGCGCTGTCCGACTACACGCGCATCCCGTGCCTCTCCCCCGCCTTCGACCCCGAGTGGGACGAACACGGCTACATCGACGCGGCGGCGCAGCTGCTACGCCAGTGGGTGGACGCGCAGGGAGCGGGGCTCACCACCGAGCTCGTGCAGCTGCCCGGCCGCACGCCGCTGCTGCTGGCCGACAACGGGCAGCCGGGCGATCCCATCGTGATCTACGGGCACATGGACAAGCAGCCGCCCCTCGGCGAGTGGCGCGCCGGCCTCTCGCCGTACGAGCCCGTCCGCGAGGGCGACCTCCTCTACGGGCGGGGCACGGCCGACGACGGCTACTCGACGTTCGCCGCCACCACCGCCCTGGCGGCGACGGGCGGCGGCCACGGCCGCGTGCTCATGCTCATTGAGGCGAGCGAGGAGAGCGGCAGCCCCGACCTCGCCGCGTACCTCGAGCACCTCGGCGCGCGCATCGGACGGCCGCGCCTCGTCGTCTGCCTCGATTCGGGCGGGCTCAGCTACGACCGCCTGTGGCTGACGACGTCGCTGCGCGGCAACCTCGTGGCCACGGTCACCTGCGAGGTGCTGACCGAGGGCATCCACAGCGGGCAGGGCGGCGGCGTGGTGCCGTCGTCGTTCCGCATCCTGCGCCGCATCCTCTCCGCGATCGAGGACGAGGAGACCGGCCGCATCGTGCTGCCGGAGCTGGTGGGGGCGGGCATCCCCGAGGCGCACCTGGCCAACCTCCGCGCCGTGGCGCAGGAGTTCCCCGACAGCTCGGCGCCGGTGGTGGACGGGCTCAAGCTGCTGGCGTCGGACCCGGTGCAGCGCCTGGCGGCGCGCACGTGGAGCGCGGCGCTCGAGGTGACGGGCGCCGACGGCCTGCCCAAGCCGCGTGAGGGCGGCAACGTGCTGCGGCCCTCGACCACGCTCAAGTTCTCGCTGCGCCTGCCGCCCGACGTCGACGCCACGGCGGCGGCCGACGCGGTGATCTCGGCCATCCGGACCGACGAGGGGGCGCACCTCACCATCGACATGGAGGCGGCGGCCCAGGGCTGGGTGGGGCCGCCGTTGGACGACGGCATCGCGTCGGTGCTCGAGCGGGTGTCGAAGGAGCGCTTCGGCCGCACCTGGGGGGCCGTGGGCGAGGGCGGTTCCATTCCGTTCCTGGCCGATCTGCAGCAGGGCTTCCCCGGCACCCAATTCGTCGCCACCGGGGTCCTCGGGCCGCACTCGAACGCGCACGGGCCCAACGAGTCGCTGCACGTCCCGATGGCCAAGGCAGTGACCCACCTGGTGGCCGAGCTGGTGGGGGTGCCGGCGTGAGGGGCCTCGCGGCGTGAGCGCCGGCGGCGGCGGCGAGGGCCCGCTGGCCGGCCGGGTGGCCCTGGTGACCGGGGGCAGCCGCGGGCTCGGGCGCGCCATGGTGCTGGCCTTCGCCGACGCCGGAGCCGACGTCGTGGTGACCAGCCGGAAGCTCGACAGCTGCCAGGAGATGGCCGCCGAGGTGGAGGCCAAGGGCCGGCGTGCGTTGCCGGTCGCCTGCCACGTGGGGCACTGGGACGAAATCGACGGGCTGGTGGAGCAGGCCTACGACGCCTTCGGCGGCGTCGACGTGCTCGTCAACAACGCGGGCATGTCGCCGCTCTACCCCGATCTGACATCGGTCACCGAGGAGCTGTGGGACAAGGTGATCGGCGTCAACCTGAAGGGACCCTTCCGCCTGACTGCGCTGGTCGGCGCGCGCATGGTCGCCGCGGGCCGGGGCGGGTCGATCATCAACGTCTCGAGCACGGGCGCCATCCGCCCCGCGCCGCACATGCTGCCCTACGACGCGGCCAAGTCCGGGCTCGACACGCTCACCGAGGGCTTCGCCAAGGCCTTCGGGCCGAGCGTGCGGGTCAACTGCATCATGGCGGGGCCGTTCCTCACCGACATCTCGAAGGCCTGGGGCCCCGACGTGCGCGAGCGCGGCATGCCCCACCACGCGCTCGGTCGGGCCGGCGAGCCCGACGAGATTGTGGGCGCGGCCCTGTACTTCGCCACCGACGCCTCGTCCTACACGACGGGCGCCATCCTGCGAGTCGACGGAGGTATCCCATGACGAACACCGCTCCCACCAGCGCCGGCGCCGGCACGGCCGGCAAGGACACGGCCGACTTCTGGTTCGACCCCCTGTGCCCCTGGGCCTGGATCACGTCGCGCTGGATGCTCGAAGTCGAGAAGGTGCGCGACATTCACACCGAATGGCACGTGATGTCACTGGCCATCCTCAACGCCGACCGCCAGGGCTTGTCGGAGGAGTACAAGGAGCGCATGGCCCGGGCCAAGGGGCCGGTGCGCGTCTGCATCGCAGCCAGGGAGATGAAGGGGCAGGACATTTTGCTACCGCTGTACACGGCCCTGGGCAACCGGATCCACGTCCACGGCTGGGGCCGCGACGAGGAGAAGCGGGAGAAGATTCTGCCCGACGCGTTGGCCGAGCTGGGTCTGCCGGCCTCACTGCTCGAGGCCGCCCACTCCGAGGAGTTCGACGAGGCGCTGGCAGTGTCGCACTATGCGGGGATGGCACCGGTCGGCGACGACGTCGGCACGCCGGTCATCCACTACAACGGAGCCGCCATCTTCGGCCCGGTGGTCACGCCGGCGCCCAAGGGCGAGGCGGCCGGCCGGCTCTGGGACGGCGTGTTGCTGTGCACGGGGACCGAGGGCTTCTACGAGCTGAAGCGCACCCGCACCGGGCGGCCGAGCTTCGACTGAGGTAGGAGGCGCCTGCCTCTGGGCTGAGCCCGACTCAGCTGTCCGACAACAGAGTCGAGCTCATCGTTCTTCATTCCTGGAAATTCCAGAAGTTGGCTCGCAATGAGATTCCTCCGAGGGGAGGGCGACGCCTCTGGCGCATTGCCCATCGGTACCATGTGAACGAGTGATCAGAGGCGGCGGCGAACCAGGAAGTCCGTTGGGTGGTGTGCTGCACCTACGTAGAGAACGTGACTCCATGGTGGTCCGGCGTGTCGATCGCGTCGCCGCGTGGAGCCGGCGGTCTGCTCATTGCGTTCTGACGCCAACTCGCGCTCAATGACGCGCTCGAGCGCGACCGGTCGCGGTCGGCGACTTGGGGTGGCTCTTGTCGTTGTCGCTGTGCTCGTCGCCGTCATTGCCGTGGTGGCGAACCAAGCAATCAATTCCAACTCCCACCCGACAGCAACGGCGAGCACGGCTCTGGACCCTTCCTACTTTGCGTCCGGGGCGTGCATGGCGTTCGCCCCCATTGTGGGCGACAACCACAAGACGGTGTTCCTCGATGCCGGTCACGGTGGGATCGACCCTGGAGGCGTCGGGACCACCGAAGCGGGAAAGACGATCTACGAATCCGATGTGAACCTCGCCATCGTCCTCGACACGATGGCTCTCCTCAGGGACCATGGCTACCGGGTCGTCGTCTCGCGGACCAAGAACACCACCGTGCTTCGATTGGGCTCGGGAGACACCGACGAAGGCGTGCTCTCGGAGCTCGGTTCTCACGACGACGTCGCCGCCAGAGACGTGTGCGCCAACCTGGCCCGGGCCAATCTGCTCGTCGGGGTTTACCAGGATGCCGGTGGGACTCCACAGAATGCGGGCAGCGTCACCGTGTACGACCCTGACCGGTCCTTTTCGAATGACAACCTCAAATTGGCAAATCTCCTGCAGGACGATGTCCTCTCGGCAATGAATGCCCACGGCTGGCAGATTCCCAATGACGGGGTGCAGCCCGACGGTACCTTCGGCTCCGCGGTCGGCAGCCCGTCGAGCAACACCTTGGCGGCACAAGCCGCTTCCTACAATCACTTGCTGCTGTTGGGTCCGGCCGCGTCCGGGTACTTCTCCACGCCGAGCCAGATGCCGGGCGCGGTCATCGAGCCGCTGTATCTCACCGATCCCTTCGAAGGAACGATCGCCGCCAGCAGGGCCGATCAAAGAATCATCGCCCAAGGAATCGCTGGCGCGGTTCAACACTATTTCGCCCCAACCTCGAAGTCCCGATAGCGGTGGAGAGAGGCGCGGCGACATTGCCGCAGAGGCTGTCCTCGCTCTCAGTGACTGTCGCGATTGTTTCCCCAGCGCGATCACGGGCTCGCCGGCTGGGTCAGTCGCCGCAGCAGATAGCGGCTATGGGCAGCCCAGATGAAGCCCTCGGTGACGACCGGGTCCCGCTCGTAGTCGACCTGGAGACGCCGACTGTTCATGAGCCAGGCCCAGGTGCGTTCCACGATCCAGCGCTTGGGGAGAGCCTTGAAGCCCGGGTGGATGCGCTTGACGACCTCGACGCCGATGTGGTGGTTGCGGCAGTGCTCGATGAAGGTGCGCTTGAAGCCCGAGTCGCACCAGAGCTTGCGAAGCGCGCCGAGCGGTCCCGCGCCCGGTCCGACACGCTCATTCCGCCAGTGTTGTCAGACGTGGATGCGGCGACGACCACCACGGCCATGAGGAGTCCGAGGGTGTCGACGATGCCGAAGGTCTTTCGGCCGTTGATCCTCTTTCCGGCGTCATATCCCTTGGTTTCCTTCGATACCGTGGCCCCGGCGCGCACCGAGCGAGCATCGACGATGCCGGCAGAAGGCTCTGCGTCACGGCCCTCTTTGACCCGCACCGCCGCGGCCAGACGCGCCGCGATCTGCTCCCAGGTCCCGTTTCTCGACCACTCGAGGTGTTGGCGGTGCACCGAGTTCCAATTCGGATATGTCTCGGGCAGCGCTCGCCACTGACAGCCTGTCGCGGCCACATAGAAGATGGCGTCGACAACGCGCCGTCGCTCGACGGTGACGGGACGACCCATCGAACCGGGTGTCCAGTACGGGGCGACCAGATCGGCGATGAGCTCCCACTCTTCGTCGCTCATGTCACCGTGGGTCGTGCGCCAGGTCTGCGCCACTTGGGAGGGGTCGTTTTCCATGACAAAGGCTACGCGGCAGGGGAACCCAGATGAGGGCTATTCCGTCATCGAACAGCGCGGATATTTGGGACAGTCACTAAGGCTCTCGACGTTGAACTCCATCCGAGGGGGACCGCTCACGCCCGCCTTCTCCATGTCCTCCTGGCGTTGCGGGTGGACGCAGAGGCCCGGCCCCGCTATCCCTTGCGCTCGCTGATCTCGAAGAGATGGCCGTCCGGATCGCGGAAGAAGGCGCGGGTCTCCGCATCCCAGTCGACCGGCTCGGTCAGGAACACAACGCCCCGAGTGCGCAGGAGGTCATAGGTCGCCCGGCAATCGTCGACACGGAAGATGATCTCGGTGCTGGCCTGATCGGGGTCCCCCGGCGGCACGAAGGTGACGGTCGGCTTGTCCGCCGTCGGCTCGCCACCGGTGACGAGCAACAGCCAATTCCCCAACAGCTCCAGCACGACGGAGGTGCCGCCGTACTCGCCGTACACCGAGGCGTCCAAGGCCCGGACATACCAGTCGCGGCTCGCGTCCGCGTCGGAGACCACCAGGAGATGCGTCATCGCAGAGGCAGAGAACCGGTCCACCTCAAGAGGCTACGGCCCCCGGGCCAGCAGCCCCGGGACGATCACGAACCCGTGGCAGCCGCCAGCGCTCCGAGACGGTCGACGCGTCCATCGCCTCCACGCCGTGAGGACCGGCGCTCAGTAGTACCCCGCCATCAACTCGCTCGCCCATGCCGGCTGCCGCACGGACGCGGGGTCCGGCTCGAACTCGCGCAGGTAGGGCTTCACGTCGAGCACGGGCGAGCCGTCGACGGCGTCCAGGCCGCGCACGTGCAGGTCGAGCCCGTCGACCCGAACCAATACGCACGAGGAGACGCCGAGGCGGTTGGGGCGCATCTTGGCCCGCTGGGCGAACAGGCCCACCTCGGGCCATTCCGGGTTGCCCCGGGGCCGCCGCGCCCCGGTCTGCACCTCCGACTCGGCCACCAGGTGGAACTGGAACACCACGACCAGGTGCGAGAACGCGTCGAGCCCGGCCACGGCGTCGGGGCCGAAGCGCCCGGCGTCGAGCCGGATGACCGCCTCGACGTCACCCCAGTCGTCGTCGATCGCTTCGGTGCGCCCCCCGACCACGACGCCGACCGGCTCCAGCGCGATCACGCCGGCCAACGGTAGTTTCTGGGGCCGTGAGCGGCGAGGAGCGCGGCGGCTGACCGGCATCGTCGCCCTGAACGAGCTGCGGCGGCGGCTCCGGGACCGCTCCGTGCTCATCACGAGCCTGGTGGCGCCCCTGGCCATTGCGGCCGTCCTCGGCTTCGCCTTCGCCAACAGCGCCGGCGAGGGCGCCCTCGCCATCGGTGTCAGCGGCGCTCCGCCCTCGGTGGTCCGGGCGGCCGCGCGGGCGGCCCAGCTCCCGGCCAACGTGTCCGTGCGCATGGTGGCCTCGCCCACCGCGCTCAAGGAGGAGGTGGCCGACGGCATGCTGGCCGGCGGGGTCATCGCCTACCCGGGGCCCAAGAGCCTGGGCGACCTCCTCGTCCCGATGGTCGCGCCGGGGGCCACGCCCACACCCGGGTTCAAGGTGGTCGACCGCGCCAACGCGCTGGTGGGCGAGGAGACGGCGCAGGCCGTGGCGGCGGGGCTGGCCAGCCGGCTCTACGCGGCCCGGGTCGGCCACGGGCCGGCCGCGGCCGACGCCTCGCTGAACGTCGTGACCGGGACCGTCGGCAACGGCGGCAAGGCCGTGCTCGACTACTTCGCCCCCTCCATTGCCGTCGTCTTCCTCTTCATCGGCAGCGGGCTGGGCATGCGCGCGCTGATGCTCGAGCGCAGCCAGGGCACGCTGGTGCGCCTGGCGGCGGCGCCCGTCCGCCCGGGCGCCATCGTCAACGGCAAGATGCTGGCCGTCGGCGCCACCGGCCTCGTCTCCATCTTCGTGGTGTGGGGCGCCACCACCCTCGCCTTCGGGGCCGACTGGGGCGCCCCGCTGGGCGTGCTGCTGATGTGCCTGAGCGCGGTGGCGGCCATGTGCGGCTTCGGCGTCCTGGTCACGTCGTTCGCCCGCGACGAGCGCGAGGCGTTCGCCGCCTCGCTCATCGTCGGCCTCGTCCTGGCCCTCCTCGGCGGCAACCTGCTCCCGCCGGGCGCGCTGCCCACCTTCCTGCAGGTGCTCAGCCTGGGCACGCCCAACGGCTGGGCCCTGGTCGGCTTCGGTCGCCTCGCCCTGCTCCGCGAGCCGGCCCGCGACATCGCCGGCCCCTTCCTGGTCCTCTGCTTCATCGCCGTCCTGACCATCGGGCTGGCCCTGACCCGGGTGCGCCGCATGGTGACGCCGTGATCCCCGTCGTCCGGGTCAACGTGCGCCGCGCCGTGGGCGACGCGCGCCTGGTCTTCGTCGCCACCGCGTTCCCCGTCCTCTTCATCCTCGTCACGGGTCTCCTGGCCGGCAACCCCCGCGAGCCGGTCGGGCTGGTGCACCCGCCGCCGCGGCTGCTCCAGCTCATCGACCGCACCAACAGCCTCAAGGCCCACCTGGAGGCCAGCCCCTCCACCCTGGCCGACGACATTCTGCGCGGGCGCGTGGTGGCCGGACTCATCACCCTGCCGGCGGCACCGGGGCACCTGCGGGTCGAGTTGGTCAGCGAGGGCGCCAACACGAACGCGGTGCAGGCCCGCACCGACGTGGTTGCTCTGCTCGACCTCATGACGGCGGAAGGCACCCGGGCCAACCTGACCGACGTCACGCTGGCGCACACCGACGTCCCACCGCCCATCAGCCCGTTCGCCTACGTGGCGCCGGCCGTCCTCGTCCTCTTCCTCGGCATCACGGTCCTGCTGCTGTCGTCCGGACTGGTGGAGTCCCGCCGCATCGGCATGATGAAGCGGCTGGCCGCCGCCCCGGTCCTGAGCCGGTCGGTCATGGCGGCCCAGACCGTGTCCTGCCTCGTGGTGGCGGCCGGGCAGTCCGCCGGTCTGCTCCTGGTGGGCCGGGTCATCTTCGGGGTGCACTGGGGCGACCCGCCGGCGGTGTTCATTGTGCTGGTCCTGCTCTCGCTCAGCTACGCCGGCGCCTCGGGCATCCTCGGCTCGCGGGCCCGCAGCGAGGAGCAGGCGATCGCCGTGGCGGTCGTCCTGGGCATCGTGTGCGGCATGCTCGGCGGCTGCATGTACCCCCTCGACGTCGTCGGGCCGGCCGTGCGCGTCATCGGCCACGTCGTCCCGCAAGCCTGGGCCATGGACGCCTTCGTCAAGCTGATCTACGACAACGTCGGCTTCACCGCGGTGCTGCCCGAGATCGCCGCGCTGTCGGTGTTCGCCGTCGTGCTGCTGAGCCTGTCGGCCCGCGCCTACGCCCGGACGGTGTACTCGCCGGGGTGAAAGCGCCGGGTCAGGCGGCGGAACTTCCAGGTGTGGTCGGGCCACAACGTGGTGTTGCGACCGCGGTGGTCGAGATACCAGCTGCTGCACCCGCCCTCCACCCATACCGAGTGCTCGAGCCGGGCCTGCAGGCGCTCGTTGTAGCGCTGCTGCACCCCCGGCTTCACCTCGACGCTGCGCACACCCGGCCGCTGCATGAAGGCCAGCGCGCTGGCGATGTAGTTGATGTGCGACTCGATCATGAAGATCATGGAGTTGTGGGCCAGGGTCGAGTTGGGCCCGATCATGAGGAAGAGGTTGGGGAAGCCGGCCACGGTCGACCCGGCGTAGGCTTCGACGCCGTTCGCCTTCCAGTGCTCGGACAGCCGCACGCCGTCGCGCCCGACGATGTGCTCGGCGTAGGGCGGTTCGGCCGCCTCGAACCCGGTGCCCATGATCACCACGTCGACCGGCCGGGCGATGCCGTCCTGCCCCACCACCTCGTGGGCGGTGAACGAGGCCACCGGCGCGTCCACCACCTCGACGTTGGGCCGCGTGAGCGAGGGGTAGTAGTCGTCGGAGAGCAGGAGCCGCTTGCAGCCCGGCTCGTAGTGCGGAACGAGCTTTTCCCGTAGCGCCGCGTCGGGCACCTGCTTGGCCAGATGGCCGAGGGCCAGTTTGCGCACGGTCTGCTTGCGGCGGTGGCCGTTTCCGACGAAGACCGAGAGCAGCGACTCGAAGAGCAGGTAGATGCGCAGGCGCGACAGCCGCTGGGTGGCCGGCATGCCGCGGTAGACGAAGCGGCGCAGGCGCGAGACAGCCCGGTCGCGCCGGGGCACAATGAACGGCGGCGTGCGCTGATGCAGGTACAGATGCTCGACCATCGGCGCGATCTGCGGCACGAACTGGACCGCCGACGCACCGGTGCCGACCACGCACACCCGCTTGCCGGTCAGGTCGAAGCCGTGCGCCCACTTGGCCGAGTGGAAGACCTTGCCGCGAAAGCCGTCGAGACCCGGGAACTCGGGTATCGACGGCGCGCTGAGCGAGCCGGTGGCCCACACCAGCACCGGCGCGGCGTACTCCTCCCCGCCGGCCGTGCGCACCACCCAGCGGTGCTCCCGCTCGTCCCAGTGCGCCTCGTCGACGGCGTGGTCGACGCGCAGGTGGCCACCCACGTCGAAGCGATCGACGCAGTGGCGCATGTAGTCCCAGATCTCGCCCTGCGAGGGGAACGAGCGCGACCAGTCCGGATTGAGTGCGAACGAGAACGAGTAGAGGTTGGACGGCACGTCGCAGGCCGCCCCCGGGTAGGAATTGTCCCGCCAGGTGCCGCCCAGGTCGTCGCCGCGGTCGAGCACCACGAAGTCGTCGATGCCCATCTCCTTCAGGCGGGCCGCCATCCCGATGCCGGAGAAGCCGGAGCCGACGACGACGACGGCGTGGTCGTGGCTCACGGGGTCGAGGCGACGAAGTCCACGACCACCCGGGCCAGTTCCTCCCCGCAGTCCTCCTGGAGGAAGTGGCCACCGCCGACGATGGTCGTATGCGGCTGCCCCTTGGCACCGGCGATCCGTTCCTTCAGGTTGCGGTCGGCCCCCTTGGTGATGGGGTCGCTGTCGCTAAACGCGCAGAGGAAGGGGCGGTCGAAGGCGGACAGCCCCACCCAGGCGGCCACGTTGGCGTCGTGGGCGGGGTCGTCCGGTCGCGAGGGGACGAGCAGGGGGAACTGGCGGGCGCCCGACTTGTAGGACTCGTCGGGGAACGGCGCGTCGTAGGCGGCCCGAATTTCGGGCGTGATGCCCTTGGCGCACCCACCCTGCACGATGCCGCCGGTCGGGAACTCCTCGACCTCCTGGGAGAAGCGCTGCCAGGCGAAGAAGGCCTCGCCGGGGTTGGTGTCCCCGGTGGGCAGGAATGTGTTGGCCGCCACGACGCGGGCGAAGCGATCGGGGTGCTCCCCCACCAGGCGCAGGCCGATCAGACCGCCCCAGTCCTGGCAGACCAGCGTGATGGCGCGCAGGTCGAGGCGCTCGAAGAGCAGCTCGCGCACCCACTCCACGTGGCGGGCGAAGGTGTAGTCACCGCGTTCGGCCGGCTTGTCCGAACGGCCGAACCCCACCAGGTCGGGCGCCACGATCTGGAGCCCGGCCGCCGTGAGAATCGGGATCATCTTCCGGTACAGGTAGGACCAGGACGGCTCGCCGTGCATGAGGAGCACCACCGGGGCGCCCGGGTCGCCCTCCCGCAGGTAGTGGACCCGCAGCGTGCCGCCCTCGGCATCGGCGATCTCCGCGTAGTGGGGCTCGAAGTCGTAGCCGGGCAGGCCGGCAAAGCGTTCGTCGGGCGTGCGCAGCGTCTTCATCGGGCCCGGAGCCTACGCGGTCGGGCCCGCAGGCGCCCTGACGGTGCAGCCGGCGCCGGCGGCCCGTAACCTGACGCCGACGTCAGCTGCAGGGAAGGAGCCCCATGGCCATGTCCGACGCCCAGGAGTACGACCCGTTCGCCGCCTTCGAGGACGTCGTCGCGGGCACCACCCGGAACCCCTACCCCGGCTTCGCCGAGAAGCGCCGCGAGGCGCCGGTCAGCAAGGGCTACACCATGCCCCCCGAGGTGCTGCCCGAGGGCTTCGACCCCGAACCCGAGTGGATCGCCTATCGCTACGACGACTGCTCGCGCATTCTGCGCGACGCCAAGACCTTCACCTCGACCGGCTACGACGTGACCATCGGCATGGTGATGGGCCACATGATCCTGGGCATGGACGACCCCGAGCACCGGAGCCACCGGAACCTGGTGGCCCACGCCTTCCGTGAGAAGGCACTGGCCCGCTGGGAGCCCGAGTTCATCGGTCCCATCGTCGACGAGCTGATCGACCGCTTCGCCGCCGACGGCCGCGCCGACCTCGTGCGCCAACTCACCTTCGAGTTCCCCGTGCGCGTCATCGCCCGGCTGCTCGGGCTGCCCGAAGAGGACTTCGAGCAGTTCCAGCGCTGGTCGGTCGAGCTGATCGGCCTCGTGGCCGACATCGACCGCGGGCTGGCCGCCTCGGAGTCGCTGCGCGACTACTTCGCAGGCGTGGTGGCCGAGCGGCGGGCCCATCCGGCCGAGGACGTCATCAGCGACCTCGTCTCGGCCGAGGTCGACGGCGAGCGGCTGACCGACGAGGCCATCTACTCGTTCCTACGGCTCCTGTTGCCGGCGGGCGCCGAGACGACCTACCGGTCCTCGGGCAATCTGCTCTACCTCCTGCTGACCCACCCCGAGCAGCTCGACGCCGTGCGGGCGGACCGCTCGTTGCTCCCGCAGGCCATTGAGGAGGGCCTGCGCTTCGAGCCGCCGCTCCTCAACATCGGCCGGACGGCGACGTGCGAGGTGGAGATCGGGGGGGTGACCATCGGTGCCGGCGAGGGCATCGTCCCGCACATCGGGTCGGCCAACCACGACGAGACCCGTTGGGACGACCCCGAGGCCTTCGACATCTTCCGCCCGGCCCTCCCCCACATCGCCTTCGCGCACGGTCCGCACATGTGCCTGGGCATGCACCTGGCCCGGCTCGAGACGCGGGTGCTGCTCAACCGGGTGCTGGACCGCCTGCCCGGGTTGGCGCTCCACGCCGGGGACACCGACCCGCACATCCGCGGCGACGTCTTCCGCTCGCCGACGGCGCTCCCGGTGACGTTCGCCGCCTGACCCCGCCGCGGCGTGCCGCCGGCGGGCCGCCGCTCAGCTGCGTGGCACGTCCTTCCACGCCAGCTCCTTGTCGGCGCGGATGTCGCCGGGCAGCCCGAGCACGCGCTCGCCCAGGATGTTGCGCATGACCTCGGACGTGCCCCCCTCGATGGAGTTGGCCCGCACGCGCAGGAACATCTTGCGAACGTCGGGTGAGCCCATGCCGACCAGGTCCGGGCGCACCATGGGGTAGCCGGCCGGAAAAAGCATGGCGTCGGCCCCCAGGAGGTCCATGCACAGGTCGTAGACCCGCTTGTTCTCCTCGGCGTAGGCCAGCTTGGCCACCGAGCCCTCGGGCCCGGGCGTTCCGGCCTTGCGGGTCTGCGCCGCCCGCATGTTGGTCATGGCGTAGGCCTCGCTGCGGATGTAGCTCGACATCAGGCGGTCACGAAGGGCGAGCGCATGGGGCGACGTGTCGCCCTGCCAGCGCTCCCTCCAGATGCGGAGGGCCTCGTTGACGGGCCCGCCGCCGCGCCGCGTCACCCCGCCGCCGATGGAGACCCGCTCGTTCATGAGGGTGGTCACGGCCACGTTCCACCCCTCGCCTTCGCCGCCGATGCGGGCGGTGTCGGGCAGGTGCACGTCGGTGAAGAAGACCTCGTTGAACTCGGCCTCGCCCGTGATCTGGAACAGAGGTCGGACCTCGACGCCCGGCGCCTTCATGTCAACCAGGAATGCCGTCATGCCCTTGTGCTTGGGCACATCGGGATTCGTCCGGGCGATGATCAGCCCGAACGACGAGATGTGGGCCAGGGTGGTCCACACCTTCTGCCCGTTCATCAGCCACTCGTCGCCGTCGCGCTCGGCCCGGGTCGACAGCCCGGCGACGTCGGAGCCGGCGCCCGGCTCGCTGAAGAGCTGGCACCAGATCTCCTCGTTGGAGAACAGTGGCCGCAGGTAGCGCTCCTTCTGCTCCGGCGTGCCATGAGTGGCGATGGTCGGTGCGCACATGCCGTAGCCGATCGGGTTCTTGACCCCGGCTACCGGCGCGCCACCGGCGTGGAGGCGCGACTGGGCCCGTTGCTGGTCCTTCGGCGTGAGGCCGAGCCCGCCGCAACCCGGTGGGAAGTGCAACCAGGCCAAGCCCCGGTCGAATTGCTCTTCGAGGAATTTCTGGGGTTCGGTGGTGGCCGGTGGGAAGTCGGCCAGAAGGCCGTCAACCAGCTCGTCGACGTTCACGCTCATGCCCGCACCCTATAGCGTGCTCTCGTGCAGGTACCTGCCCCCATGCGGCTCGCGCCGGCCAGCCCGGTCATGGCGGGACGGAGGGAGGCCGCACCGGCGTGACCGGACTCGTGACGCTGCCCGACGGGAGGGAGCTCGCCTACGAGGAGTACGGGGACCCAACCGGATTCCCCGTCTTCAGCTTCCACGGCGGCCTGAGCTCGCGCCTGGACGCCGCTCCCGCCAACGACGCCGCGGTAGCCAAGCGCGTGCGGCTGCTCTCACCGGACCGGCCCGGCATGGGCCTCTCGACCTACCAGCCGGGGCGGCGGCTGGTCGACTGGCCGCAGGACGTGGCCGACATGGCCGACTCGCTCGAGATCCGCCGCTTCGCGGTCATGGGCTGGTCGGCCGGCGGCCCCTACGCCGCCGTGTGCGCGGCCAAGCTCGAGGGCCGGGTGACGGCGGCCGCCCTGCTGTCGAGCTCGGTGCCGCTCGACCGTTACGGGACCTCACGAGGATTAACGTTCGACGATCGGGTGCTGCTCTACCTGTCCCGGCACACGCCGGGCCTGGCTTCGGTCATCATGAAGGTGAGCATCGTCAACGCGAGCAATACGCGCCTCCTGCGCGTCGTCATGCGGTCCTTCCCACCCGTCGACCGGACGGTGCTGGCCGAGTTCGGGCCACCGGAGCTCGCCCTCTCCTTCCTCCGGGAATCGCTGCGCCAGGGCACGGAAGGGCCGATTCAGGATTACCGGATCTTCGGTGATCCCTGGGGGTTCGAGCTCGAGGACATCCGTGTGCCGGTCCAGATTTGGGAAGGTTCCGACGACACGACCGGACCACCGGGCTACCGCGCCTTTCTGCAGCAGCACATTCCGAACGCCACCGTGACCGTCGTGCCGGGAGAAGGGCACCTCTCACTGCTGCCGCATCAAGCTCCGTCGATCTTCGAGGCGCTCCTCGGCGGCGACCACAACGCCGACTCGATCGCCCGGTGGAACGTGGGGTAGGCGAAGATCATCGACCGCAAGATCTCGACGTCGACCCGGGTGTGGACGCCGAGGGCCAGCAGACCCAGCACCTCGCCGCCGGACGGGGACATCGACGTGGCACCGACCAGGACGCCGTCGGACACGACCAGCTTGACGAAGCCCTGGCCCCGGTGGATGAAGCCGCGCGCCGAGTCGGCAATGGGCTCCCAGTACACCGTCACGTCGCCGCCGTCCGCCCGGGCCTGCGCCTCGGTCGATCCGACCGAACCGATTTCGGGGTCGGTGAAGGTGACCCGCGGCAGGGCGCGGTAGTCGGCCTCGGGCAGCGGGAAGCCGAGGACGTCGGCGACGCAGAGACGGGCCTGGTACATGGCGACATGGGTGTAGGCGCCCTTTCCCGTGACGTCGCCGACCGCCCACACCCCCCGGACCACCCGCATCCGCCCGTCGACGGGGATGGCCCGGGCGCTCTCGTCGAGGCCCAGCGCACCGACGCCCAGGGAGGCCAGGTCGCTGCGCCGCCCCGTGGCGACCAGCATGCGCTCGCCGGTGAGCACGTCGCCCCCCGCCAGGTGCACCGAGGCGCCCGTGGCGCCGCTGGGCTCGACCTGCTCGACCTGCGCCCCGGCGTACACCTCCACCCCTTCGCGTCGGAGGATGTCGGCGATGAGGTCCGACGCCTCGGGCTCCTCCGGCCCGAGCAGACGCTCACCCAGCTCGACCACCGTCACCCGTGTGCCGAAGCGGGACATGGCCTGGCCGATTTCGAGGCCGACGGCACCGCCGCCGATGACGAGCAACGAGGCCGGCAGTGCCTCCGCGGCCACCGCGCCGCGATTGGTCCAGTGCGGGACCGTCTCGAACGTCGGTGGGACCCACGGCTTCTGGCCGGTCGCCAGCACCAGGGCACGGCGTGCACTGAAGCTCTGGCCGTCCACCTCGACCGACGACGGCCCGGTGACCCGCGCCCGGCCGCGCACGAAGTGCCCGCCCTTGTCCTCGAACCGCTGCACGGCCACCGTGTCGTCCCAGGCGTCGGTGGCCTCGTTGCGGATGCGGGCCGCCACGGGCCACCAGTCGGGCGTCACCACGGATGCGCCGGCCAGGCCGGGGACGCGCCGGCCCTCGGCCAGCAGGTCCGCCGCCCGCACCATCATCTTCGAAGGGATGCATCCCCAGTAGGGGCACTCGCCGCCCACGAGCTCGGCCTCGATGCCGACCACCTCGAGGCCGGCTTCCGCCAACGAGCCGGCGACCTCTTCACCCCCTGGTCCGAGGCCGACGACGATGGCATCGGCCTCCACCGTTCTACAGACCGCCCCAGTTGGTGATCTGTACCGGCGCGACGATCGGCGTGCCCACGTCGAGCTGAATCTGATAGTGGTACCCGAGCGGGAGGTTGCGCGGGTCGCCGTTGTAGAGGCCCGGCTTCTTGCCGGGGGACGTGAAGAAGACGGTGACCTTGCCCGTGGCCGGCCCGACCTGCGTCTTGCTCAGGGTCTGGCCCCACTCGTCGAAGAACATCCCGAGGTTGAAGCTCATGTTCAGGCTGGGCGACTCGACGTGGATGACGCCGTCGTAGGCGTGCACGTGCAGCCAGTAGAAGCAGCTGCCGGTCTCGACGAAGGGGCCCTCCGGCGTCTGGACGGCCTGGAAGCCGGGAATGCCGATCCCGTAGGGGATCACCTGCTCCTTGCCGTCGACGAAGATGGTGAGGTGGGTGTGGACGTGGACCTCCAACTGCTCACCGGCCTGGCACTGCACGCCGTCCACCGTCTGGCCGGTGGCGTCATTGATCAGCGTGGCCAGCTTGGGCCCGCTCGGGACGGGAACGGTCTCGGGCCCGGGCGTTCCGGCGGGGGGCTGCACCCAGCTGGACGACATGGAGGCCGGGATGGCTGAGAGCGGCACGTGCGGGTCCTTCAACTGCGGCGGCGTGTCGCCGAGGGCCGTCGAGCTCGGGTGACCTCCGCCCGTGACCTGGGTGATGATCACCACGGCGGCCACGATCACGACGAGGACGCCGCCGAGCCGGATGCCGATGCGGATCCGTTGCCGGCGCTGCTCGGCGCGGCGCCGCTCTTCGGCCCGGCGCTGATTCTCCGCCCTGCGCTGGGCCTTCGACTTGCTTTGACTGGTCATTGGGCCGTCAGCGTAGCGAACCAGTCCCAGCGGTAGGCATCAACTCGCTCCAGAGGTCCGGCCCATTCTGGCAGCGCACCGGCCACGCTGGGCGGCCCCAGCAGCACGGCCACCGCCCACAGGTCGCCGTCGACGAAGGCCACCGTCACGTGGCGACCGCTCGGGTGATCGGCGAACTGCCAGGCTCCGGCGACGCCGGGCTGCTCGACGACCCAGCCGCCGTCGACGGGCGGGCCGACGACCACGTAGACCCCCTGGGCCGGGCGGTGCGGAATGACGGCCGCGGACACCGCAACCCGCGGCGCGGCCCATCGTCCCGTCACCTCGAAAGGTCCGGAGAGCAGGGCGTGGCGCTCCGAGAAGAACCGGTCCTCGGCCCGCAGCCGGATCGCGAGGTCGAAGAACGGTTGCAGCACGCTCTCGTCGCGTAGGAGATAGAGCGTCATGTAGTGAAAGCGCTCGAGCAGGGTGCTCGTTGCCGCCTCGGCCGCCTGGCAGCGCGGTGACCGCACCCAGCGCTCGCCGAAGGTGACGCCGTCGATGCTGAATTGCTCGGGCAGGTGGTCCAGCTGGTGCCAGGCGTTGTAGGCCTCATGGGCCGAGGGGTCCGTGATCTCGGTGAACGAGAAGAAGCCGAGCACCCGATGAGGGTATCCGTCACCACGAATGCAAGACTCTCGACCCGATGGCCGAGCGGACGACCTCTTTCCTGTCCGGGTTGCGCGTCCTGGACCTGAGCATCTGGCGACCGGGGCCCTACGCCACGTCCCTCTTGATCGCCCTCGGTGCGGACGTCCTGAAGGTGGAACCCCCGGGTGGCGACCCCATGCGCCACTACCGCGGGCTCTTCGAGGAGATCAACGCCGGCAAGCGCAGCATCGTGCTGGACCTCAAGGCGCAGACCGAGCGGGATCGTGCCCTGGAGCTCGCCGCCGCGGCCGACGTGGTGGTGGAGGGGTTCCGGCCCGGCGTCATGGCCCGGCTGGCCCTGGACGACGCCGTCGTGCGTGCGTGCAACCCGGGCGTTGTCTACTGCTCCATCTCCGGCTACGGCCAGCACGACGAACGGGCGACGTTGCCCGGCCATGACGTCAACTATCAGGCCTGGGCGGCCGCACTGACCCCCGAGGGCGGCGCGGGCGCCGTGCCGCCGCTCCCCGTGGCCGACCTGGCGGCCGGAGTGAGCGCCGCCTTCGGCATCTGTGCCGCCCTCCTCGGACGGACCCGCAGCGGAACCGGCGCCTATCTCGACGTCTCCATGACCGACGTCTTGTCCACCTGGACGGGGCGCAGCGGCGCGTCGAGCGGACAAGGAGGTCAGCAGGACACGATCGTGCCCGGCTACGGCCTCTTCGACACCCTCGACGGCGGACAGATCTCGCTGGGCGTGGTGAACGAGGAGCATTTCTGGTCCAGCCTGTGTCGCGCACTGGCTCTGGACGACCTGGCGGACATCGACTTCGGCGAACGCACGCGACGAGGCGTCGAACTCCAGAAGGCGGTGGCCGACGCCATCGCCGGCCGCCGGCGCGGGGACCTGGTGGCCGCGCTCGTCGCGGCGGGTGTACCGGTGGCCCCGGTGTTGGACCGGGCGGCCATGCTGGCCGGTGGTCCGTTCCCCGCCTTCCCGATCCGGCTTCCGGTCGACCCGTCACTGCCCGTTCCCGCTCTCGACCAACACCGGGGTGAGGGATTCGGAGGCACCACATGAACCAGATATCCGACCTCCTGGCGGCCAATCGCAATTACGCCGCCGCCCGGGCCAACGTGGCCGGCCCGCGCCCCGGTCGCCGGCTGGCGGTGGTCACCTGCATGGACGCCAGGATCGACGTGTTCGCCGTCCTCGGGCTGCACCTCGGTGAGGCCCACGTGATCCGCAACGCGGGCGGTCGGGTGACCGAGGACGTCCTGCGCAGCCTGGCGCTCTCCAGCGGCGTCCTCGGCGTGGACACCGCTGTGGTGATGCAACACACCAAGTGCGGGCTGGCCGGCGTCACCGATGCCGAGTTGCGCGAGATCACGGGCGCCGACCTCGGTTTCTTCCCCATCGACGACCACGCCGCCGCGCTACGCGAGGACGTCGACCTGTTGGCGCGCACGCCCTATCTCTCGCGCCTGATGCTCATTGCCGGCCTGATCTACGACGTCGAGAGCGGCGAGCTCGAGGACGTGGTCCACTGGGAGCGATCGGGCTGACGGGGTGGCCAAGGCGCCACGCGACCGACTTCTTGTCGTCGTGCGAGGTCGTCCCGCGGCATCTGCGCCTCGTCCCGACCCGGGCCGACGTAGCCCGCCTGGGGCCCGACGCGTTACTGGTAAACACGAGCCGGGCCGGCCTCATTGCGCCGGGCGCCCTGGTCGACGCCCTGCAGGCGGGCCGGCTAGGCCCGGCGGGGATCGACGTGCTCGAGGCCGAACCGCTGGTAGACACCCCCCGACCCTGCTGGCCATGGGAAACGTCGTGGCCATGCCCCACTTCGGTTCTGTGACCCGCGACGAGTGGGAGGTACAGTTCTCCGACATCTTCGACCAGGTCAATGCCTACGCGGATGGCGCCGCGATCAACGTGGTGAACCCCGACGTGTTGGCACACGTCCGCTGCAGACCCCTAAGGAGCCCCATGCCGGCCGATCTCACCGCTCGCCACGGTCGCCACGTCCTGGCGCGGCCCCGACGTTCGTTCGTCGCCGTCCTGATCGCCTGTCTGGCCTTCGTCCCGGCGCTGCTGGCGGTGACGCCGGGCACGGCCGCCGCGGCCTACCCCGACAACGTGGCCCAACCAGTCAACTTCGGGGACGCCGTCTCCTACGGGCCGGCAGGGGGCCTCACCCTGAACGCGCCCGACGTCGGCATGGCCGCGACGCACGACGGCGGCGGCTACTGGATCGCGGCCGCCGACGGCGGCGTCTTCAATTATGGAGACGCCGGCTTCTTCGGCTCGGCCGGCAGCCTCGCGCTCGACAAGCCGATCGTCGGCCTGGCCGCCACGCCCGACGGCGGCGGGTATTGGCTGGTCGCCTCCGACGGCGGCATCTTCGCCTACGGCGACGCCGTCTTCTACGGCTCGCGGGGAGGCCAGCCTCTCAACGCGCCCATCGTCGGCATGGCCTCGACGCCGACCGGACACGGTTACTGGCTGGTCGCGTCCGACGGGGGGATCTTCAACTACGGCGACGCCTCGTTCTGGGGCTCCGCCGGATCGCTCACGCTGAACAAGCCCGTCGTGGGCATGGCGGCGACGTCCGACGGCGGGGGCTACTGGCTGGTCGCCTCCGACGGAGGGATCTTCAACTACGGCGACGCGCCCTTCCTCGGCTCCATGGGCGGCACCCCGCTCAACTCGCCGATCGTGGGTATGGCGGCGTCGGGCGGCGGCTATCTGATGGCGGCGTCCGACGGCGGCGTGTTCAACTTCGGCACCGGCTTCGACGGGTCCATGGGCGGCCAGTCGCTCGCCAACCCCGTGGTCGGCATCGCGGCGACGCCGGACGGCGGGGGCTACTGGCTGTTGCCGGCTCCCCCACCGCCGGCGCCGCCCACCATCGGGCCCGGGGCCACCGGGGCGGCGGTGTCGCAGCTACAGACCCAACTGCTGAGTCTCGGCTACTGGGTCGACACGACGGGTGGCAGCTTCGACGACAGCACCGAGCAGGCGGTCTGGGCCCTGCAGAAGGCCGCCGGCCTCACGCGAGACGGCGTGGTCGGCCCCGGCACCTGGGCGGCCCTCGAGGCGGGCGTGGTCCCGCAGCCGCAGCCGGAGTCCGGCTACGAGATCCAGATCGACCTGGCCGACGACCTGCTCATGGTGGTCGACAACAACCGGCTCCTGTGGACGCTCAACACGTCGACCGGCGGCGGCTACGAGTACACCGAGGACGGCGAGACCTCCATCGCCGATACCCCGACCGGAATGTTCCAGACATTCCGGGTGGTGGACGGACTGGTGACCGACTCGCTCGGCACCCTGTGGATGCCGAGGTTCTTCTACGAGGGCTTTGCCATCCACGGCGACCCGGTGGTGCCCCCCTACCCGGTCTCCCACGGCTGCGCCCGGGTCAGCAACGAGGCGATCGAGTGGATTTGGGCGGCCAACATCGACCCGATCGGGACCAATGTCTGGGTGTACTGAGGACGCGCCCGTCGGAGCCGGTCAGCCGGTCGACCTCACCTGCATGCGCTGCAGGCAGTCATAGGCCGCGTATTTGTAGGAGTCGCTGACGGTCGGGACGTCGAACGTCGAGTGAATGAAGTAGTCCAGGCTCCCACCGAAATGCATGACGGCCTGGCCCTGGTGGATCAATTCCGTGGCTCCCTCCCCGATGATGTGCACGCCGAGCAGGCGCCGGTCGTCAACTCGAACGACGAGCTTGAGCACGCCCTCACCCGCCCCCGCAATGGCCGCCCGGCTGTTGTCCTCGAACCGCGCCACGCCCACCGCATGCTCGATGCCGGCCTCTTGCGCCTGCTGTTGCGTCAGACCGACCATGGCGCACTCGGGGATCGTGTACACCCCGAAGGGCGTCAGGGGGTCCACCGTCTGCTTGAAGGGGATGCCCATGGCGTAGCAGGCCGCCACGCGGCCCTGCTCCATGGAGACGGAGGCCAGGGCCGGCGGGCCGATGACGTCGCCGGCCGCGTAGATCCCCGGGACCGACGTCTCGAAGTGCTCGTCGACCAGGATGCGTCCCCGGTCGTCGGTTGCGACACCGGCCTCCTTCAGCCCGAGCTGCTCGGTGTTGCCGGTGCGGCCGGCCGCGAAGATCACTTTTTCCGTCCCGAGCGCCTCCCCGGCTGAGGTCTCGACACGCAAGGCGCCGTCGGCGCGCGACACGCCGGCGATGCCCGTGGACGAGAGAACGCGCATGCCGCGGCCGCTGAAGATGTCGGCCAGGAGGTCCGAGATGTCCGCGTCGAGGAACGGGAGCAGCCGGGACCCGCGGTCGACCAGCACCACCGCAGCGCCGAGGGCCTGGAAGATCGACGCGTACTCGCAGGCGACGGCACCCCCGCCGACCACCACCAGGCTCCGCAACGGACGGTCGAGGGCGCCGGCGGTCTCCGAATCCAAGACGTCGGGATCGTCGAACGGGATGCCCGGAGGATGGAAGGGCCTCGAGCCGGGTGCCAGCAGGATGGCATCGGCCGCGAGAACACGCCGGGTCCGGCCGTCGGCCGGGCTGACGGTGAGCGTGTGCTCAGGGCCCAGGCGGGCGGTGCCCTCGACGTACGCAACGTCGTGGCGCCGGAGGTTCCGGCGCACCGCCTCGGTCATCAACTCGGTCACGTCGGCCTCGCGGGCGCGGAGGCGGTCGACGAGCGTCTCTGGGAGGAGATCGAGGCCAACGCCGTAGATCTGGTGGCGGGTGAAGCCGGTGAGGTAGAGGGCGGCCTCACGCATGGTCTTGGTGGAGACGGCGCCGGCCACCATGGTGCCGCCGGGTCGTTCACGTTCCACCACCGCCACCCGCCGGCCGAAGTACGCCGCCTGGGCGGCCGCCTTCTCACCGGCCGGACCCGATCCGACCACCAGCAGATCGAACCGCTCTCCCCCGACATTCGCCATGCGTCTCCAGCCCGCTCCGTCGGCCGCCCACCCTATACGGGCGTCCGCAGCCGGCCCGGGCGATCGTGCGCGCCGAGAGGAGCCGCGGCCCGATCAGATGTCGTAATACAGATGGAACTCCCACGGATGAGGGCGCAGCCGTACGGCGTCGACCTCGTTCGACCGCTTGTAGTCGACCCACGTCTCGATGAGGTCGTCGGTGAACACGCCACCGACTTTGAGGAAGTCGGTGTCCGCCTCGAGCGCGTCCAATGCCTCCTCGAGCGAGGAAGGGACCTGGCCGATTTTCGCCAGCTCCTCGGCCGGCATGTCGAAGAGGTCCTCGTCCACCGGCGGCGGCGGCTCGATTTTGTTCGCCACGCCATCGAGCCCCGCCATGAGGATGGCCGAGAAGGCCAGGTACGGGTTGCAGCTCGGGTCAGGGCAGCGGAACTCCACCCGCTTCGCCTTCGGGCTGGGCGAGTACACCGGGATGCGGCAGGCGGCCGAGCGGTTGCGCTGCGAGTACACCAGGTTGACGGGTGCCTCGAAGCCCGGCACGAGCCGCTTGTAGGAGTTGGTGGTCGGCGCGGCGAACCCGAGTACGGCGCGCGCGTGCTTGATGATGCCGCCGATGTACCACCGGCCGATGTCCGACAGGTTGGCATAGGTGCCTTCCTGGTGGAAGAGCGGCTCGCCCCCGTTCCACAGGGATGAGTGGCAGTGCATGCCCGACCCGTTGTCGTCGAAGAGGGGCTTCGGCATGAAGGTGGCGGTGAGCCCGGCCTGCGTCGCGATGCTCCTGACGATGTACTTGTAGAGCATCAGCTTGTCGGCCATGCGCAGCAGTGTGTCGAACCGCATGTCGATTTCGGCCTGGCCGGCGGTGCCCACCTCGTGGTGCTGCACCTCGATTTCGATCCCCATGCTCTCCATTGTGAGGATCATCTCCGAGCGCAGGTCCTGGTAGTGGTCCATGGGGGGAACCGGGAAATAGCCCTCCTTGTAACGCGGCTTGTAGCCGAGGTTCGGGCCTTCGTCCTTGCCGGAATTCCAGATGCCCTCCACCGAGTCCACCTGGTAGAAGGCCGAGTGCTGGTCCTGCGAGAAGCGGACGTCGTCGAAGATGAAGAACTCCGCCTCGGGACCGAAGTACGTGGTGTCGGCGTATCCCGTCGACTTCACGTGCTCCTCGGCCTTCTTGGCCACGTAACGCGGGTCACGGCTGTAGGGCTCGAGCGTCAACGGGTCGTGCACGAAGCAGTTCAGGTTCAGCGTCTTGTGCTGGCGGAAGGGATCGATCACTGCGGTGGAGGGATCCGGCAGCAGGATCATGTCGGACTCGTGGATCTGCTGGAAGCCACGGATGGAAGAACCGTCGAAGCCGTACCCCTCGCTGAACCCTTCTTCGGTCAGCGCGTGGGCCGGCACGGAGAAGTGCTGCATCAGGCCGGGCAGGTCGCAGAACCGGAGGTCGACGATTTCGACCCCTTCGGACTTGACGAGCTTGACGACCTCGGCCGGACTGCGCTCTTGCATGTAGACGTCTCCCTCTGAAGATCACGAACAGCCAGTGCCGACCGCCCGGAGCAAATGGAATTGCGAGAGGTACTTAAGCACAGGGTTCCCAGTGAATGCCCAGCTGAGAGGGCCGAGTTCATCAAGTTTTCATAATGCGTGTCCACGGTGACCCGACGCCGGACGGGCGGGCGGGGAACCCGGCCTCTCTGCCGATCGCGCCACGGCGGGACTAGCGTCCGCCATCGTGGCCACGGCGTACGAAAAGGGACTGCACGAGGTGGCGGACGGAGTCTGGGCCTACCTGCAGCCCGACGGTGGGTGGGGGTGGTCCAACGCCGGCCTGGTGACCGGTGGCGGGTCCTCCCTCCTCGTCGACACGCTGTTCGACCTGCGGTTGACCTCCGACATGCTGGACGCCATGCGCCGGGTGACACCCGACGCGGCCACCATCGGCACCGTCGTCAACACGCATGCCAACGGCGACCACTGCTACGGGAACGCCCTGGTGTCCGATGCTTTGATCATTTCCTCGTCCGCCTGCGCCGAGGAGATGGGACACCTGCCGCCGTCGACCATGGCCGCCATGATGAAGACGGCATCCTCGCTCGGCCCCGCCGGGGAGTTCCTGGCCCGGATCTTCGCCCCCTTCTCCTTCGACGACGTGCCGCTCACCTTGCCCTCCGAGACGTTCGACGGACACCTCGACCTCGAGCTCGGCGACCGGTCGGTGCAGCTCATTGAGGTCGGGCCGGCGCACACGGCCGGCGACGCCATCGTGCATCTCCCGGCCGAGAGCATCGTGTTCACGGGCGACATCCTCTTCCACGGCGGCCACCCGATCGTGTGGGCAGGGCCGGTGTCCAACTGGGTCGCGGCGTGCGACCGCATCCTGGAGCTGGCACCCTCCACCGTGGTGCCCGGTCACGGACCGCTGGCCACCACCGCGGCGGTGGCCGATCTCAAGGCTTACTTCGAGTTCCTCGCCGCCGAGGCACGGCCCCGCTTCGAGAACGGACTGACCCCCCTGGAGGCGGCGCGCGACATGGAGCTCGGTGCGTTCTCCGGTTGGGGCGAGCGCGAGCGGTTGGTGGCGAACCTCCACGCGCTCTACCGCGACTTCGGGGCCGACCCGGTGCCAGACGTCCTCACCCTGATGGGCGAGATGGCCGAGTTGGCGGGCTGAGCCGGTCCCCTCCCGCCGGCAGCCCCTGTCGTCGCGATCGCCGCCCACCGTTTGGCTGACCTGGGAGTTCCACACCGGGCCGCGCACCGGGATTGCCTCCCAGGCCGAGCGGGTAAATCTGGGGGGTGGACACGCGGGCCACCGTTGCCGTCGTCGGGGGTCGCTACCGACTCGACGGGCTCCTGGGCGAAGGCGGCATGGCCCGCGTCTACGACGCTTTCGACGAGCGGCTCGAGCGCCGGGTCGCGCTCAAGATCCTCCGTCCCCAGACCGAGGCGTTGCCCGGCATGCGGCAACGGTTCCAGCTGGAAGCCCGCATCGCGGCGCGCCTGGTCCACCCGAACATCGTCGCCATCCTGGATTACGGGGAGGACGACGCGTCCTGCTTCCTGGTGATGGAGCGGCTCTCTGGGAGCACGCTGCGGGACGAGATCGCATCCGCTCCCCTCACGAAGCCCAGGTTCCTGCGCGTCATGGGCGACACCCTGGCTGCGCTCAGCGCCGCCCACCGGTGCGGTGTGCTGCACCGCGACATCAAGCCCAGCAACATCCTCCTCGATGAGGGCCGCGCCAAGATCGCCGACTTCGGTATCGCCAAGAGCGTCGACGGGTGGGCCTCTTCGCCTGTCGCAACGCAGGACCTCACCATGACCGGCATCGTCCTCGGGACGCCGGGCTATTTGGCGCCCGAGCGCCGCGCGGGCCATCCCGCCACCGTGCAGTCAGACCTCTACTCCGTGGGCGCCGTGATGCTCGAAGCCATCTCGGGCCGCCGACTCGAGGCGGGCGTCGATGTGGCGCGCGTGGTGCCACCGGCCCTCCTGCCCATCACCACCCGCGCCCTCGCCCCCGATCCGCGCCATCGATTCAGCTCGGCCGAGGCCATGGCGGAGGCGTTGGGCACCCTGGGGAGCCCGCCCGGTTCACCCCGATCCGCCCACGCCATGCCGACGAGGCCCCCGGGGACGGTCACCGCTCCGGTTCTTCCGGTCCGCGTCCGACGGCATTCCTGGTGGCACTTCGCCCTGCTGGCCGCCATTGCGGTGGTGGTGACGGCCACGGCTGCCTACTGGCTCGCAGTCGGCACCGTGCAGCCGACCGCGCCCGCCACCTCGAGGGGCGCGGCGGCGCCGGCGACGTCGACGCGCACGCACGCCAAGGATGCCGAGCCCGATGCCATCCGAACTCTCGCCGCGCGGGTCGCCCAGGGGGGGATGCCAGGCGACCCGGCCATGGCCGCCGCACTCGACGCGACGGCGGCCGAGCCTGCCGGAACGCAGCGTCAGGCCTCGGCCGAGCAGACGCTGTCCTTGGCCCAGGTGCTGGTGAACGGGAACGGCATTACGGCCGACCAGTACCAAGACGTGGTGAGCACACTCGAGGCGACGGGTGCCACCGTCCCGACCACCACCACGACCACGACCGTCCCCGCGCCGTCACGCTTCGAGCCGTTCGGCGGACACGGCTTCCACCACGGCCACGGTGACGGCGGAGGCGACGGAGGCCAGGGTTAGGGCCAGGGCCGCAGGGCCGTTGGTACGCTGCGCCCTCGAGACGAGAGGCTGAGACCCATGTGCGTACCCCCAGGCCCGTGACGCTGGACGAGCACCCCACGGAACCCGCGCCACCCACGTTCGATGCGGACGCCCTGCGGGAGAAGTACCGCACGGAACGGGACAAGCGGCTCCGCTCCGACGGGAACGCGCAGTACACCGACGTCACCGGGCCGTTCGCGGCGTACCTCGACGACCCTTATGTCGAGGTGGTGCCGCGGGCGCCCCTGGTCGACCAGGTGACCGTCGCCATCGTCGGCGGTGGCTTCGCCGGGCTCATCACCGGCGCGCGCCTGAGGCAAGCCGGGATCGAGGACTTCCGCATCATTGAGAAGGGAGGGGATTTCGGCGGCACCTGGTATTGGAACCGCTATCCGGGCGCGCAGTGCGACGTCGAGTCCTACGTGTACCTCCCGCTACTGGAGGAGACCGCTTACGTCCCGAGCGAGAAGTACGCCCGGGCGCCCGAGATACTCGGTCACTGCAGGCGCATCGCCGAGCACTTCGGTCTCTACGACCGGTCCTGCTTCTCCACCGAGATCACCCGGATCGAGTGGGACCCGCAACGCCTCCTCTGGAACATCCACACCGATCGCGGCGACCGGATGACGGCCCGCTTCCTCGTCATGGGCAACGGCCCACTGCACCGGCCCAAGCTGCCCGGCGTCCCGGGCATCGAGTCGTTCCGGGGCCACACCTTCCATACCAGCCGGTGGGATTACGGCTACACCGGCGGGGACTCGAACGGAAACCTCGTGGGTCTGCACGGCAAGCGCGTGGGCATCATCGGCACCGGGGCGACGGCGGTCCAGGTCGTACCGCACGTGGCCGCGTCGGCGGCGCAGCTCTTCGTGTTCCAACGCACCCCGTCGTCCATCGACGTCCGCGCCAACCGACCGACCGACCCTTCGTGGGCGTCCTCGCTCGAGCCGGGCTGGCAGCGACGGAGGATGGAGAACTTCACGGTGCTGACCTCCGGAGGCATGGCAAGCGAAGACCTGGTGATGGACGGTTGGACCGACATCATCGGGCGCCTGCTCCGACGGCTGCGCGAGCAGGACGGACCCCCGGACGAAAGCCTGGCCGACACCCTCGAGCTGGCCGACTTCGAGAAAATGGAGCAGATCCGGGCCCGGGTGGACGCCGTGGTGACCGATCCGGTGACGGCGGCGGCGTTGAAACCTTGGTACCGCCAGTTCTGCAAGCGCCCGTGCTTCCACGACGAGTACCTGCAGTCCTTCAACCGACCGAACGTCACGCTCGTCCAGACCGACGGCCGTGGCGTGGACCGGATTTCGCCCGACGGTGTCGTCGTCGGTGGGCAGGAGTACGCAGTGGACTGTCTCATTTTTGCCACTGGCTTCGAGGTCGGGACCGACTACACGCAGCGAGCGGGCTACGACGTCGTGGGCTCCCGCGGGTGCGCCCTCTCGGAGCACTGGGGCGACGGAGTCCGCTCGGTCCACGGCATGCACGTGCACGGGTTCCCCAACATGTTCGTCCTGGGTCACACCCAGGGCGGGTTCACGGTCAACTACCCGCACCTGCTCGATGAGGCCAGCACCCACCTGTGCCACATTCTGCGGTACGCCATCGACAACGAGGTGACCACCGTGGAGGCCACCGCCCAGGGCGAGCAGGAGTGGATCGCGACCTTGTCCGAGTCGGCCCGTGATATCAGGGCTTTCCAGGAGCAGTGCACACCGGGCTACTACAACAACGAGGGTCAACCCGCCGCCGGTGGGTTCCTGGGCAGCTCGTACGGGAAGGGACCCATGCCCTTCTTCCAGCTCCTGGCGGACTGGCGCGCTGACGGCGCCTTCGCCGGGCTCGAATTGCGGCGGTAGGGAGACCGCCTCGGCGGTCACCCGCGATGGTCCCGCCGCCGCCACGAGATCGTCGTGCCGGGCTGATTGAGGTAGCGGGGAGTGTCAGCCGCGAGGGAGCGGATCGCCGAACCCGTCCAGCATAAATTCGGGGGACCCGAGCACATTCTGGCGCGGCGTGGAGCTGAGGTCATCCTCGCACCGCAGGGCGTAGAAACGCACGCAGCTCCGTGGACGCAATCACCGCGTCGATCCGGATGTGCCGCACGGCCTCCTGCTCGGCGAGCTCCGTCGACGAAGCCGAACGGACGACCGCCACCCGGGTCGACACCGGTGCCGCCGATCGCGGCCAGCAGGATGGAGAGCGCGGACACGGTTGGGTCCACGACGGCTAGCTCGCGGCGAAGCGCACCCGGAGATGCCTTCCGACGACTCTGAGAGACATTTGGCATACTCAGGTGTGCGGCCGTCGGGCTGGACACCCGTCGGTACTCGCCGGGGACGGAAGGGGAACGATGAAGAAGGTATTGATCCTTGGAGCAGGCTTTGCCGGCTTGGAACTGGCGACCCGGCTCTCGGAGGACCTGCCCGGCGAGGTCGACGTCACGATCATTGACGGCAATGACGCTTTCGTCTTCGGCTTTTCGAAACTGGACCTGATGTTCGGGCGGGCCGAACTCGAGGCCGTCCGCCTGCCCTATTCGTGGCTCGCGAAGCCGGGCGTCCGCTTCGCCCAGGAGACGATCCTCTCCATCGACCCCGAGACCCGCCGGGTCACGACCGACCAGGCGAGCTACGAGCCCGACATCCTGGTGGTGGCGCTGGGCGCCGACCTCGACCCGGCGGCCACCCCCGGAGTCGTCGAGCAGGGAACCGAGTACTACTCGGTCGGGGGGGCCAACCGCGTCCGCTCGGTGTTGCCCACCTTTACGGGCGGGGACGCCATCGTCGGCGTCCTCGGCCCCTTCTTCAAGTGCCCCGCAGCCCCCTTTGAAACGGCGATCATGCTGCACGACTACCTCGAGAAGCGGGGCCTCCGCGAGGCCAGCACCATCAAGGTCATCAGCCCCATGCCCAAGCCCATCCCGATTTCGGACGAGGCCTCGAACGGCATCTTGAGGGCACTCGGAGAGCGGGACATCGGATGGTGGCCCGAGTCCAAGGTCACGGCGCTCGACCCCTCAGCCAAGACGGCGACGCTGCGCGACGGGCAAACCATCCCGTACGCGTTGTTCCTCGCCATCCCGGTCCACCGGGCCCCCAAAGTCGTCGAAGAGTCGGCTCTCGTGGAAGAGGATGGGTGGATCGCCGTGGACCATCGGACGTTCGCCACCAAGTTCGAAAACGTCTACGCCGTGGGTGACGTGACGAGCGCTCCCGTCCCCCGGGTTGGCGCCATCGCCGAGGGTGAGGCTTCGACCTTGGCGGATGTCCTGGTCCACCGCATACGGGGCGGAGCCGAACCCGAGGCGTACCAGGGCATCGCGAGCTGCTACATAGAGTTCGGGGGCCCCAAGGTGGCGAGGTTCGACGCCAACTTCCTGGGCGGCCCGACTCCGGTCGGGTCGTTCACCGAGGCATCGGAAGAGATGGCGGCCTCGAAGGTCGAGTTCGGCGCCACGCGGCGTCGTCGCTGGTTCGGCATGGAGTCCTGAGCCGGCCAGCACGAGCCGGCTCGAGCCGATGGGTCTCTCTCCGCGTAAATCGAGGCTCTCCTGGTGGGTTGGCCAGTCCAGCTGCCCTCGGCGAATGCGCCGTTCTCGAGTCATCTCCTGCTTGGCATCCACGACCCAGCAGATGAACTCGTTGCGGGCCAGGGGCGTGATGTCCTTACAGGCAACAAGTGCCGTGGGGTTGGCGATCAGCGCTTTTCACAGGTCTGTTGGAAGTTTGTGCACCATCCCACCGGGCACCCGCGCGCTGCACACAGGGTCACGGTAGCGGGTCATGGTCACGTCCCGGCCAGTGAACTGGCGCAGGCCGAGATCGCAGATTTGCACCATGTCCCTGAGCCTGCGTCCACTCACCGATGAGGAGCGACCGTGGCTGATCGAATCCATCCGGAGATCGTTGCTACCACGAGCCCGACGATTACCGCGGGGTCGCCAGGACGAGGCTGACACCGTTGAGGGTCGAGGTTGGGCGGGTTGGGTTCCCTAAGGTGTTCACATGTCGAACATGCGGTTGGCTCTTTCGTAGGACTGGGCCGATCCGATACCCCTGAACACCTTCTGGGCGAGCTTGCCAGATGGGAAATCCTTCGGGCTACGGACGATGTGGCCATCGTCAAAGTGCACCCCATGTTGTTGCTTGTGGCCATGCGCGTCGAGGAGTATGTCCCGCCAACATGGCCGGAGCGTTCGGTGCGAAAGCAAGCGCATCGTGACGTCGAAGTCGATGATCTGAACCGTGCTGCGAAACGAGCGGTCTCTCGCTGCCGTTCAAGCGGAATCCCGACGATCAGCCGACCGTTACCTCGTTCTCCTCGATTCGGCTGATCATCCGTTTTGTCTATCGACCGCATTCCCCGCGGAATAGCCCGCCTGTCCTGACCCTTTGGCGTTCTGGAGCAAAAGGCCTCGTAACCTCCACGGTTGGCCGCTTACTTGGGCCACGGGTCGTCTAGAACCCCGAGTTGAATGAACAGGCCGAGCTTGTCGGCGCCGATCCATTCTCTGACAACCTTGTCGCCCTCGAAATGCATGATGGTGACGACCCATTCGTCAACGGCCCGTCCCGTAGGGGCCCGGCCGAGGTATCCTCCCGCGTCGGTGCCGCGGAATGCGGTTCGCATGACGACCGTGTCGCCGGCCACGATCAGTTCCTCGACGTCGATCTGGAGATCCGGAAACGCCTCGTGGTACCGGCGGATCGGCTCGGTTCTGGCCAAGGGCCCTGTCCCAAACGGAGTGATGTAGTTCTCGCCGTAGAGATCGGCGGCGGCTTCGTAGTTTCGGGCATTCCAGACCTCGTCAACAAATCTCCGCACTTGCATCTCGCGCTCGCCCAATTCCATCGTTCGCCCCATTCTCCGGACGCGGGAGATTCCAGTAGATCGCCGAGACTCACGCAACCCTCTGCACCTACTGGCCGTGAGCTAACCGCTCGTACTGATCGATGTCCCCGCGGAATTCACCCGATTCGGCAGTCCTCACGGAAAAGTAGTCGCGCGATCCGTTATCGCCTATAAAGAGCGGATGGCCATGGTGATTGTACAGGGCGTGTTCTCGTTCGACCCGAATCAACGGGATCGGTTCGTCGAGACAAGCGCCGAGGCGATGCGCTCCTCTCGCCAGGAAGAGGGTTGCCTCGAATACGTGATCGCCGCCGACCCCCTCGACGCGGACAGGGCAGTTCTGTCCGAGCGGTGGGAGTCAATGGACCACCTGCAACGACACCTGGCCCAGCAGCAGAACGCGCCTCGGGGTGTCGACGCCAGACCGGTACCTCGGAGTGTTGAGATCACGCTCTACGAAGTGGCGGCCTCACGCCCTCTGCGCTGATAACCGGGCCCTACAACAACGATCCCAGCGTGTAGAGCTTGGTGGGACAAACGACATGCTCGACGCTTGGCGTGTCACGGAGCGTTCCAAGGGAACGCGCCGCCGACCAGTGCCCCCGGCTCCCACCGCAACGGTCGGTAGCCTCGGAGGCATGACTTCCTTCTACGAATCGGTCAGCACCTACGTCGAGCATGTCGCCACGCTGCTCGACATTGAAGATGATGTACGGATTCTGCTGGCCGAGCCCTACCGTCAAGTCGACGTTCAGGTGCCGATCCACGCCGACAACGGGTCCGTCCTGTCGTTCCGTGGCTATCGGGTCCAGCACAACGGCGCCCGGGGACCCTTCAAGGGAGGCCTGCGCTATCACCCCGACACCAACCTCGACGAGGTGCAGGCGCTGGCTTCATTGATGACCTGGAAGTGCGCCATGCTCGACCTGCCTTTTGGCGGCGCCAAGGGAGGCATGACTCTCGACCCGGCGGCGCTCTCACCCCGCGAACTCGAAGCGGTGACTCGGAGCTTCACCAACGCCATATCCGGGGTTATCGGCCCGAACCTTGACATTCTGGCGCCCGATGTGAACACCGATGCCCGGGTCATGGGCTGGGTAATGGATGCTTACTCTTCGCGGGCCGGCTGGTCCCCGGCGGTGGCCACCGGTAAGCCGATTGATCTCGGCGGCACCCCGGGCCGAGTCGAGGCGACCGGGCGGGGCGTTGTGGCGGTGACTGCGGCCACCCTCACTGCTCTGGGCCGTAGCCTTGTCGGTCAGCGGATCGTCATCCAGGGGTTCGGCAACGTTGGACGCCATGTGGCTCAGATTGCCGCCGAGCAAGGTGCGGTGGTGGTGGGTGTCTCCGATGTCTCGGGGGGCCGCCACATTCCAGATGGCGTCGACGTGCCGGCATTACTGGCCGAGGCCCAGCCAGGCACTCTGCTCAAGGAGGTCGGCGTTGGCGATTTCGTCACCAACCCCGAGCTGCTCGCCCTCGACTGCGACGTCTTGATTCCTGCTGCCTTGGAGAACGCCATTGACGACACGAACGTCGCAGGCGTGCGGGCACCCCTCGTCGTCGAAGCGGCCAACCACCCGGTCTCGACCGAGGCTGACGCCGCGCTATCCGAACGCGACGTGATCGTCGTCCCCGATATCTTGGCCAATGCTGGAGGCGTCACCGGTAGTTACTTCGAGTGGACGTCGAACCTCACCGAGTTCCGGTGGTCCGAGAAGCAGTTCAACGAGCAGCTCTTGGAATTCATGGACCGGGCGTTTCGAGCAATGTGGGAGCGCCACCTCGAGCGCGGGGTCGATCTGCGCACCGCCGCCTATATGGTCGGGATCGCCCGAGTGGCCGAAGCCATCCGACTGCGCGGTCTGGCCTGAGCACACTCCACGGCGCCCGCTGCCACCAGCAGTCGGTGAATCTCTATCCGTCTCGCCGCCGACGAGAGGTACACAGCCACCCCTATTTCTGACAGCCCATACGTGTGGAGTCGATTCTCATCAGCCCGGCGAGCAGCCGTCGAGGGCGATGGCCGAGAGGGTGACCCAGGCTCGCCGATATCGCGAGACAAATACCGCCAGGTCGATGCGGTGATCGTCGTTACATCAATGGCCGGGGATGGCCGTAGCGGCGGGTCCATGACCCATGTGATGGGCGCGGTCTGACGCCACGCGGAGTCACGAACAGAAGACATGGGAACCGAGACATCGGCCGCGGGCCTCGGAAGTGGGAAGGATGAGCTTGGGAACGACTATGGGCGGTAGGAGGCGGTGGACGCTGACTGGCTTGGCGGGTTCCGCGATCGTGGTGGTGGCTGCGGTGCTACCCGCCGGCGCGACGGTGCCGTCCCCACCCCCAGGGGCCCCGGCGGTTGAGTCGGCACCGTCGAGCCTGACTGGACTAGACCCCCAGCCGCCGGCCGGCGTGATCGCCGCCAGCGCCGCTCCGGGTAGCACGTGGAGTCCGGAGAACGCCGTCTACGGGACCGCCTCGATCAACGACATACCCGTCGCTGGGGCAGGAGGCACCACGATCCGAGTCAACGAGATTTACCCGACCACTGCCTCGGGCGCACCTGCACCCGGGAAGTTCCCGGTGCTTTTGACCATGACGCCCTACGGGAAGGGTGAGGGTGGCTCCAGCTCGGTCGGCTCGGCGCAGTCACCGTCGGCTGGCGCTGCCACCGGGGGCGCCGACGACTACCTGGCTGAGCGCGGCTACATCGAAGTGGTCATGGACGTACGGGGCACCGGCGATTCCAACGGCGAATGGGGCCTGTTCGACCCGATCCAGCAACAGGACGCCATCAAGGTCCTCGACTGGGCGGCCCACCTACCAAACTCCACCGGGGAGGTCGGCACCTACGGGCCCTCCTACCTCGGCATCGACCAATTGCTCCTCGCCGGAGCGGCGGGGAAGGACTCGCCGCTCAAGGCCATCTTCCCGATGGTCTCGGCCAACGACATCTACCGCGACACTGCGTTCATGGGCGGGCTGGTCGACTTCGAATTCTCGGAAACGTATTTGGGACTGACGGGAGCCTTGAACGTGGCCAACCCCGTGGAGGACACCGCCGACGACCCGGGCCTGCTGAGTGACCTGGCAGGCATTGAGTCGGACCACGTGAACGGTCTGGCGAGCTACCACGCAGCAACCGAGGCGAACGTGCTCGGTGGGGGCGACGAGGCCTATGACGGGACCTACTACCAGGAGCGCAACCCTTCGAACGTGCTGGCCCAGATTGTCGCCAACGGGATACCCGCTTACCTGGTCGGCGGCGAGTTCGATCTCTTCCAGAATGGTGAACCGCTGAACTACGCCGCCTTTCAGAACGCCTACGACGGCCGGTCGACTACCGCACCGATGCTCCCGGACCAAAAGACGACCGGCCGCTACCAGCTGATCGACGGCCCCTGGGAGCACCTCAACGGATCGAGCGTGGACGTCGATCCTTTGGAGCTGGAGTGGTTCGACACCTGGCTGAAGGGTGAGGACACCGGGATGGCCACGACTCCGACACCGCTTCACTACTACGACCTGGGCACCGGCAACTTCGACGAGACGACCACCTACCCCTTTGCCGGGTCGAGTCCGCAGACCTACTACTTCGGCTCCGGGGGGACTTTGAATACGACTGGTCCGGGGAAGTCCGATGCGGGGAGCGACACCGTCGACTGGAGCCCGTCTGGTAGCCCATGTGGTCGGCCGGTCGACCAGTGGTCGATGGGAGGGATCTCCATCGCGGCCTCCGAGGTCGGCATCTTCGCCCCGTGCGCCGATGAGGACAACACCGCGCAGGTCGGCCCTTGGGAGACCTCCTACACCACGGCGCCGCTCAGCCAACCGACGACCCTCGCCGGGCCCATCACCGCCACGGTGTACGCCACTGCCAATACCACCCAGACAGAGTGGGTTGCCGAGGTGGAGGAAGTCACCCCAGACGGCATCTCATACCCCTTGACCGAGGGGGCGCTGCTCGGATCGCTCCGGGCAGTCGACCCTGCGCGGTCGTGGAGCGCCGACGGCACAAGTATCTTGCCCTACCACCCCTACACCCTGGAATCGGCCGAACCGGTCGTACCCGGGGCCATCGAGGAGTACCAAATCCAGGTGTTCCCCACTCTTGTGACTCTGGCGGCCGGTGACAGATTGAGGGTGACTATCGCCACTACCGATACCCCCCACCTCGTCCCCATCCCGTCCCAATTGCAACAGCTCGTCGGTGGCCAGTACCAGATCGAGAGGACACCTGCCGCCGCCTCATCATTGACCGTGGAACTCGACTCGGCCTTGAATGGGTCCGTGGACCCCGGCTGACCGAGACCAAGGTGGAGGGCGGAATCCGAGCAGAGTGTGTTCCGGTTCCACAGCCGATTTCTAGAGATGCGCCTACACCTTGACCGAGCATCGCGCATAAGGAACCATCGACACCGATGGGATCACTTATCGGCAGCCCGTCCTCGGAGCGGTCGCTTAGAAACTCGTCCTCGTACCAGTCGGCGATCTCGTCATACGGTGCTGACATATCCAGCCCCCTAGCGCTTTCAAGGCCCAGTAAAGCAAACGAACCTAAGGCATTACTTTCACCCGTCGGCCGCCCCCGAATGTGCCCTGAAAGAGGTATCCCCGCCGCTTGGCGGTGAGGCACCCAAATGCCGTGCCAGCTACCGGCGATGAGTCAGAACCCGCTGGACGTTCGCGGCGGGGCGACTGGCGGCCATCGTCAGGATCGTGCGATCTCGACGGGCTCGAAGAACTGTGGGGTGGGAGTTGGATCGAGCTTGGGCTCGGTGGCGCCCAGCCGCTCGAGGGCGCTAGCACGATCTTCCTTGTTCGCGAAGTTCGTCCGGTTCCAGGTGAACTCGACCAGGATGCCGTTGGGATCCGTCGCGTAGATCGACATGGTGGTGCCCCAATCCATCTCGATGACGGTGATGCCGTGTTCCCGCCATCGCTGCTTGTGCATCTCGAGGTCGCTCCGTGTGGCTGCGTCAAAGGCAACGTGGTTGACCCACGCGGGGAGTCCGACAGATTGCGACAGATCGGTCCGATACTCAGAGGCGATCGTGTCATCGTGCAGATCGAAGAACGACATCAGACCGCCTCCCCCCGTGTCGTAGAACGCCAGGCGAGACCAGCCCGTACCGCCTGGGGTCGGTCCGCACTGGACCTTGACGAGTTCGAAGCCCATGACCTCTGTGTAGAACCGGTGCGTCCCAGCGGGGTCCTTGGTAGCGAGCGAGACGTGGTGGAAGCCCATCGGTGTTGTCTCCCCTCGAACAACCGGCCAGAATGTTATTCTGGTAGCGACCGAATAGTATTCTGGCTGGCCGGATCAGTCAACCTCCTTTCAAGAAGTAGGTATCGGCGATGACCACCGCTGCAGAGGTCGACGAATCACGTCGGCGCGCGATCCTCGACGCGGCGCTCGAGATCTTCCTCGTCAACAGCGTGGCCGGCACGACGATCGAGGACATCAGGCGCCGGTCAGGCGCCAGCGTCGGGTGCATCTATCACCACTTCGGCAGCAAGGAGCGTCTTGCCGCCGAGCTGTACCTAGAGATTCTCCGGGAGTACCACGACGACTTTCTCAGCGCTCTTCGGGTGAGCAAGACAGCCCAGGGGGGCGTTAAGGGCGCTGTCCATCGTCACTTCCGCTGGGTTGCCGCCCACCCAGAGCGGGCCAGCTACCTCTTCCACTGCCGCGAGCCGGAAGTGACGGCAGCGTCGGACGCGAGCGCTCGAGAACTCAATGCCGCCTTCTACGCCGAGGCGGGCACGTGGCTAGACGAACAGGTAGATAAGGGCGAGATCCGGAGCCTCGCGCCCGCCCTGTTTCACGCGTTGTGGATGGGTCCGAGTCTCGAGTACGCACGCGGATGGCTTGCAGGTGGACGCCGACGAGCGACCGATCTGTCCGCTGGCGATGCGACGGTCGCGGACGCGGCATGGCAAGCCTTGGGCTCAGACACCCGCCGCTGAGGCGGTCCATGAAGCCTGACCTGGGTCGACCTCATCCGACCTGCCCGGTCACGCCGTCCGCCTCGATCCACGCAGAGCGCGCTCGAAGATCGATGGATGTCGCAACTCCAGATGGTCGTAGGGTTCACATCGGCATCGCGATAACTACGACCGCCCTTTCGGGTTACAAACCCGACGTACCGCTCGTCACGGACCTTGCCTATGCAGCCGCCCAGGTGCTGCACTACTCAATGTCGTCCGCTTCCAGGTTGAGGTCCCCGAGAAATCCGCTGTCGCTGTCGGTCCTTGTGAGACCTACGGGTAATGGACGACGGGCGGCCGCCTAGGCCTAGTGACGAGAGCCGTCGACGTCGGGATACGACCTCGCCATGGCCATGTCTGTGGGGTCTACCTTGCTGCGTCTGGCGGTAGCGGCCGTCGGCATCCGGGCGCCGCGGCCGCAGGCCGAGGCGGCATCGTGACGGACCAGCTGGAATCGTCGATTGGCAAAGCGCATATGGCGATCCGGGCGACGGCCGCCAGTTCTTCTGTGCTGGCACCTGCCCGGGCTCTCGCCGACATGCCAGTGATCACGGCGCACACGTAGGCGGCAAGCGCCTCGACGTCGGCGTCGGCCGGCACGTCGCCCTCAGCTACACCACGCTTCAGACGAGCGAGGATGGCGGCGTCGGACGCGCCTCGACGCTCCGCAAGGCGGGGCTCGTTCACGATCAGGCAGCCGGGCGGACGGTCGGCTGCGGCATAGAGGCGCGCCGCGTCGCAGAGCGACCGCTCCATGGCCTCGCGGGCTGTGGGCTCAGCCAGCGCGGCGGCGACCACAGCTCCAGGCCCCGTCGCGTAGCGCTCTACCGCTTCGTCGAAGAGGCGCTGCTTGTCGCCGAAGGCGGCGTACAGACTCGGTGAGGCGATGCCCATGGCTGTCGTGAGGTCGCTGATCGAGGTGTCCTCGTAGCCGCGCTCCCAGAAGAGTCGCATCGCTGTTTCGAGCGCTTGGTCTCGGTCAAAGCCGCGTGGACGAGCCATGGCCCCAGCATTCTATAGCGGTCGGTACAGAACCATGGTATGGTCCGCCAAGAGGTTCTGTATCGGATACTACAGAACGGGTAACCCCAGATGGGTGCGCTCGCGTCTCGACTCTTTCTGACCCGAGAGGGGGCAGGACATGGCAGCGAAGGAATACGGGCTCGTCGTCGTGGGCTCCGGCTCGGCCGGTGCGGTTCTCGCCAACCGCCTCAGCGAAGAGGCGTCGGTAGTCGAGGTCAGAACCGATTCGGTACCGATTTACGGAGGTCGTCGTGGTCAATGATGTGAGGTCGCTCCTGGGGCGGGTGGGCGTGTGGAGCATGGAGCTCCGCGACGCGGGACGCCCCCAGGTGCAGGACGCCGCCGCTGAACTGGATGCGCTTGGGTTGCGGGCGTTGTGGTTCCCAGGCTTGGACGGTCATGGTGTCTTCGACGATGTAGGCCACTTGCTGCGGTCGGCACCGAACTCGGCTGTCGTCGTGGGTGTGCTGGGGATCTGGGGACAGGACCCGACGGCCATAGGTGATCGGCTCCACCAATTGGACACAGAGTTCGGGCCGCGAACCATCACCGGGTTCGGGGTGAGCAACGTGCAGGCGGCGGTGAACGCCGGCCAGGTCTACGGAAACCCGATCGCCGCGGTCGGGGAGTTCCTTGACCGCCTGGACGAGGCCGCCCACCCAGTCCGGCCAGAGCGGCGACTGCTGGGGGCGAACGGTCCGAAGATGGCCGAGCTGGCAGCGTCGCGCACGGCAGGGATACACCCGTTTCTCGTCACACCGCAGTACAGCGTGACCACTCGGGACCGGATCGGCCACGACCCCCTCATCGCTCCCCATCTGGCAGTGGTGTTCGAGACCGACGCCGCCCGGGCTCGGGCCATCGCCCGCGACGGTATCGGCATGTTCATCGGTTTACCGACCTATCAGCAAAACCTGCGCCGTATCGGTTTCACCGACGCTGATCTCGTGCCGGGTGGTAGTGACCGGCTCATCAACGCGGTCGTCGCCTGGGGTTCGCCCGAGGACATCCGGTCGCGCATCCAGGCCCACCTCGACGCGGGAGCCGACCATGTCGCGGTCCACGTCTTGGGCGCCCAGGACGGCGAGCCGAGACCGCAGTGGCGGGAACTGGCCGAACTGGTCCGGGCACTCGCCTGACCGACTCCGCCTGAGCAACACCGCAGACCTGACCTACACCGCGCTAACACCCAACAAAAGGAGCAGAACGATGGGGATACTCGAAGGTAAGACGGCACTCGTCACCGGCGGCAGCGCCGGGATTGGTCTGGCCGCCGCTCGTCGATTCGCAACCGAAGGCGCCCACGTATTCATCACCGGGAGGCGCAAGCTTGAACTCGAAGTCGCCGTCGCTTCGATCGGCGAGGACGTTACCGGGTTCCCAAGTGACGTCGCCGATCTCGATGACCTCGACCGGCTGATGGAGACCATCTTCCAACGCGGTCGGGGTTTGGATGTGCTGTTCGCCAACGCGGGCGGCGGCGGGTTCGTGCCGCTGGGCCAGATCACGCTCGAGCAGTTCGACGAGACCTTCGGCATCAACGTTCGTGGAACCCTGTTCACGGTACAGAAGGCGCTACCGCTTCTGAACGACGGCGCCTCGATCGTGCTCTCCGGCTCATCGGCGGCGACCAACGGCACCTCGGCGTTCAGCGTCTACGCCGCATCCAAAGCAGCCATCCGGTCCTTCGGTCGCACCTGGGCGGCCGAACTCGCTGGCCGGGGTATCCGGGTGAACACCATCGTGCCCGGCCCGACCAATACTCCTGGACTCAGTGCCCTGGCACCAGACCCCGAGCAGGCTGAAGGTCTCTTGCGGACCATCGCCGGCCAGGTCCCGCTGGGACGCCTCGGCCAGCCAGAGGAGATCGCCAACGCGGTGCTGTTCCTGGCCTCATCGGAAAGCAGCTTCATGACCGGAGGCGAGATATTCGTCGATGGTGGAAGCGAACAGATCTGAACTTGACCCCCCATTTCCATCCCAACCAATCAGGTCCGCTGTGCGGGGTCCAGAAACACGAGAGGACGACTAACGGGCGACTAACGGTGGCCGTTCCAGTCAGAGTGGAATGCGGAAACTGGCTCGATGCGAGCCCTAGCGGACCGAGCTCCCGACGCGCTCGATCACACCATGGCGCTCCTGGCCTCCGGCGTCCTTCGTCTTCGTGCCTAACGCCAGATACCGGTCGAGCGAATGGCCGAAGCCCACGCTCTGCTCGACAACGGCGCAGCACGCGAGAAGCTCATCCCGACCGTCGCATGAGAGCGGCGAGGATCTTTTCCCAGATCCGCGTCGGTCTCATTCGTCAGGCCCACCGGTAGCCCTTGGGCCTTCCGGATCATCCGCGAGCTGAACCTTTCTCTCGACCCTGCCGGACTCGACGTTGACCGGGGTGACACTCCACCGTCGAGCCGTAGCGGCCCAGCTCGCCGACAGGATGAGTTGTCACAACCCCCAGCAGACCAGCAGCGGTGACCGATGGCTCGCCGTCTGGTCGATCGCCTTGGGCTCGTTCGCGCTCGTCTTCTCCGAGGTGATTCCCGTCGGGCTGCTGCCCCATCTCAGCCAAGCCTTCGGCGTCTCCATCGGGTTGGCCGGACTTCATGGTCGTCGTCCCCGCCGTCGCCGCAGCCATCGCCGGCCCGATCCTGACGCTGGGCTCGGCTCGTATCGAGCGCCGTGTCTTGCTGTGGACCTTGAGTGCCTTGGTGTTGACCTCCGATCTGGTCGCCGCCGCCGCTCCGAACTTCGAGATCATGCTCGTGGCCAGGGCTCTCCTCGGCGTGTGCATCGGAGGCTTCTGGGTCTTCGGTGCCGGAGCGGCAATGTCGCTCGTCCGCGAAGAGGCGCGTGGTACTGCGATCGCGTTGGTCAGCAGCGGGATCTTCCTGGCAACTGTGGCAGCGCTACCAACCGCCGCGCTCATCGGGAACCTCACCAGTTGGCGGGTCGCCTTCGCGATCGCCGCCAGCCTGGCCGGAGCCGCCATCGTTCTACAGATGGCGGCCTTACCGTGCCTGGGAACCGGAGTACCCGTCCATCCAGCAAACGTTGCTGACGATACTCAAGGTCGGTGCGGCACGAATCGGCCTTATTGCCGCGGCTGCCATCTTCTTCGCCTACTTCGCCGCCTACACCTACATCAACCCACTTCTCCAGAGCCGGGCCGGGCTGACCGGCGAGCAGGTCACGGTCGTCCTACTCGGTTTCGGGTTGGCCGGCGGGGCAACGAACTTTGCCGCTGGGGTCACGGTGCGCCGCCATCTGCGCGCAACCCTCTTCGGAGCTGGATTGCTCATTGCCATCGCTACTCTCTTGATCGCTGTCATCAGCGGAATGCACCCGGTCCTCATCGCCCTCGTACTTCTATGGGGCGCCGGGTTCGGTGCGGTCCCCGTAGCCGCGCAAACCTGGATGGCTCGGACAATGCCGGCCAGCGTAGAAGGGGGTCTGGCCCTGTTCGTCTCCGCGCTCCAAGGTTCCCTGGCCGCCGGGTCAGCGGTCGGCGGCCTGCTTTTCAACACCTACGGCACGACGGGTCCACTGGTTCTGGCTGCTGTCATAGCCGCAGGCGGCTCGCTCGTGCTCGTCGGCCGAAGTGCACAGGCAGTCGACATACCCGCTGGTAGCGAGGCCCGTCCGCCAAAATAGAGGGCGAAGAGCCGGACCAACCACAGACAGCGCCCGGCATCGACATCTTTTAAGGCCCAGTCGAAGTAACACCTCCCAGACGGCAGCGATTACTGGGGCCACCGATTTCTGGGGACATCAGACCCGCACGCGTACTACGAAGCGAGTCAGCATCCATACGCTTGACCAGCACGTACGCCGACCTGCGTATGCACCTGTCCTATGCTGCTTCCGCAGAGGTTGATCACTCCGTCAAAGCGGACTGATCATCCAAGCGAGAGTGTGAGACCCGACTAAAGCCGCTGATCTGCGGCTACCCTCGCATCTTTCTCCGGGCCTTGTCGGTGTCCTTTGGATGTCCCACCCCGGCATGGGTGATTCACAGGGTGCGCGTTGCCGGCTCGATCGCATAGCGGAGCCTTGCTCCGCCCGTCACCTCGAACTCCCACTGCTCCAGCCGCTTGCCACCGACTGACGCCGACGCCAGGCTGCCCCGGAGGGGATGCCGGCGCTCCTCCCTCCGGTAGGGATCGCTCGTGATGGTGACCCACGCGCGGTCGGCCGCCTCCGGAAACTGGTCGACCAGGTGATCCCAGCCCTTCCCAGCCGCCAGATCGACCGCCCGGACGGTCCAGGGCCCTTGGGCGCGCGATCTCGTCGCCGCGCTTGGTCGGCACTGAGGTTCGCTACTTGGCGCGAGAGGGCCGTGTGATCTCCGGGCCGTCGCCGGAGTGGGCCGAGGACAAGCGCCGGGCCAGCTCGGGGTCGCTCCAGATCATCGCCGTGTCGCGCCACTCGACCAGGGTTTGGGAGAAGGGGGCGAACAGGCCGGTCTCGGCGCCGGCGAGCATCTCTTGGAAGATCTCCTTGACCGCCAACGCCCGATCATCGTCGGGGAGCCAGTGCAGCCACGGCAGCTCACGCTCGAGGTAGCCCTCCAAGATCCCGGGGTTCTCCCGGGCGATGTCGGCCACCAGGCGGGTGGCCAGCGCGGTCCCCGCCTCCCGGGCCGAGAACCGGCGGAGCGTCGTCAGCACGAGGTTCTCGTCATTTCGGCGCTCGAGGATCACGTCTCCCTCCTCGAGCGCGGGCAGGACGTCGTTGGGTCCCCGAAGGAAGTTGCTGTAGGGCACCGGGAGCGTCTTCATGTCCCGTATGATATCTGAATTAGTTCAGAGGTCAACCGCTCGCGCGCCAGTCCCTGGCGGAACCACCGACTGAGACCGACTCGACGACCCGACCGCATCGGGGGCTCCATGTTAGATACTGCAAAACCCCCTGTATAAGGGGTGACCTGAAGCATCAGCCTTCGATGAATACTCTATAACCCCCCGTATAAGGGGTATACTGCAGTAGTGCCACGCTCGTCAGTCCTGCTTCGCCTTGAAGAACTCGCCCAGGAGCAGTGGGGCCTCCTGACTCGACGCCAGATCGAAGAGGAAGGCATCGGACCCACATCGCTCGATCGCCTGACGTCGCCCGACGGAAGCCTCGAACGAGTGGCGACCGGCGTCTACCGCATCAAAGTCGCCCCGATCCCAGACCACCTCGACCTCCGGGCCGCATGGCTCCAACTCGCCCCGCAAACGCCGGCCTGGGAACGGACGGCTGACCAGGGCGTCGTCTCCCACCGATCGGCGGCGTCGATGTACGGGCTCGGTCACCTGCCGGCCGATCGCCACGAGTTCACGGTCCCGAAGCGCAAACAGACCCGGCGGCCTGACGTCCAAATCCACGTCAGACAGGTGAACGACGCCGAGTGGACACACCTGCACGGCCTCCCGGTCACGAGGCCGTCGCGCATCGCGGCCGACCTGCTTCGGGACCACGAGGACCCCGAGGCCGTGGCGCGACTCATCGCCGACGCCATCCGGCCCGTCTACGACTACCCGGGCACCTTCGCCGACAGCCTCGCCCATCTCGCGGCCCGCTTCGGCCTCCGTAAAGGGGACGGGCTGGGGCTGCTGCGATGGCTTCTCGACATGACGGGCGAACCCGAAAAGGGACGTTGGCTCGACGAGGCGCGCGCGCATCTCTCCCGCAATGCGACGCGCGACGGGCCCGAGCCATGACGGCCCGCGACCGATACGCGACCCCGGCCGCGTTCCGACGAGCTCTCACTGACCGGTTGAAGGAAGCGGCCAAGGATGGGCGATGGACGCTGCAGCAGTTGCAGAGACAGGTAGCGTACGACCGGCTGCTCGATCGCCTCTACCTCGTCGACGACGGGTGGATCGTGAAGGGTGCGACGGCACTTCTCGCTCGAGACATCGGTGTTCGAGGGAGTCTCGACGTCGACGTGTACCGCACAGCCGCACGCGAGGTGGCCGAGACCGATCTTCGGACCGCCGCGAACACCGATGTCGGTGATTGGTTCCGCTTCGAGCTGGGTGGAGTGATTCCGATCGGAAACAACTCGCTACGTGTCCCTGTCAACGCCATGATCGGAGCGACCACGTGGGTGCGATTCCATGTCGACCTCGTGGGTTCGGACCTTCGGATGACCGGGCAACCCGACGACGTGCCGCCGCTGGCCCGCGGTGTGATCCCGGAAGTCGAGCAGCGGGGATACCGCGCCTATCCCCTCGTAGACCACGTGGCGGACAAGGTCGCGGCCACCTATGAACTGCATGGCGACGGCCGACCTTCGACCCGCTATCGGGATCTTGTGGACCTCGTGGCGATCGTCACCGTCGCCTCTGTAGGTGCGGATACGCAGTCCGCCGCTCTGAGGTCGGAGTTCGAGCGCCGCGGCCTCACCCTTCCCGATCGCTTCGACGTGCCGGATCGCACCCTGTGGGAGCCGGGTTACGCGGCGGAAGCCCGCCGTTCCCTCCTCGAGACGGCCGGCACCGTTGACGAGGCTCTTGCCGTGGTCCGCCCGTTCGTCGACCCGCTCCTGGACGGATCGGCGGCCGGGTCGTGGAATCCACGGGAGGGGCGGTGGGAATACGCGGACTCGACGTCGGTGTAAGGGGACGTCGCTGCACTCGATTTCTCCCCAATCGCCCCACAGAGTGCCCCAATTGCTTTGTGCCCCTGAGCGTGACGGACGAGGCGAGAGCTCTATACCTGCAGGTGAGGCATGGTGTGTTGTGGTGGGCCGTACAGGACTCGAACCTGTGGCCCCTTGCGCGTCATCTGGCCCGGGGACACCCACCACACCTCACAGACCCCCACCGACCAGGACTTCCCTCTTCGGTGGGTGACAGCGTGGGGCCCGTTGTGGTCTCGAAGTGCCCCACAGAGTGCCCCAATTTTGTGAGGAGGATGGCATGGCGAGGTCACGCAGGCTCGGCTACGGCGAGGGCTCGATCTACCAACAATGCGACGGACGATGGCGCGGCGAGCTGCGACTCGGTTCCAAGCGCCGTCGGGTCTCGGCGCGGACACGGAGCGAGGTGGTCGCCAAACTCGACGAGCTGCGCGCTGAGAGCGCGGCCGGACTCCCCCTCGGCACTGACATGCGCCTCGGCGAATGGTTGGACTGGTACCAGGAGATGATCGAGGCTGAGAAGAACCCCAGCACCTGTGCCAACTGCGCCTGGGTCATCAAACAGCTCAGGCCGCTGCGCGGCCGGCGGCTCCGTGAACTCGACGTCCTCGAATTCGAGGCCCTCCTCAAGGACCTGGCCAACCCAGAACGCGGCGTCGCGGCCACGAAGGGTCGCGGCGGGCGGGAGAGGCCGCTGTCGAAGTCATCGCTGAACCGGATCAAGATGGTCCTCGGTGCCGCCCTCCACGAAGCCGAGCGTCGGGGCCTCGTGGCGCGCAATATCGCCCGCCTGGCCCACCTGCCCCCCGAGGCGACGGGCATCAAGGCGCGGCGCTCCCTCAGCATCGAAGAAGCCAATCGCTTCGTCGACGCGGTCCGGGACACCGACGACGAAGCCCTGGTGCTCGTGGCCTTGACCATGGGACTGCGTCCCGGAGAGGTCACCGGGCTGTCCTGGGACGCGGTGGATCTCGACGAGGGTGTCCTCACGGTGCGCCAGGCCCTCAAACGCCTCCCTGACGGCACCTATGTAATCGGGGCCCCCAAGGTCGACAGTTATCGGATGCTGCGCCTGCCCGCAGACCTCGTCGGGCTGCTGCGGGCGCATCGTCTCACTCAGCGCAAGGCGCGCCTGGCCGCCGAGGTGTGGGAGAACCATGGACTGGTCTTCACCAACGCCGTCGGGCGACCCATCGACGCGTCGAACCTGCGGCGCACCGTGGCCACCTACGCGAAGAAGGCAAACGTGGGGCATCTCTCGCCCAACGAGCTCCGGCACTCGGCCGCCTCGCTGCTCGTCGCCAACGGGACGCCGCTCCAGGATGTCTCAGACCTGCTCGGTCATCGCGACATCCGGATGTTGGCCCAGACCTACCGGCACAAGATCCGCTCGGTCGTCGACGTCACGAGCGGCCAGGAGCGCATGCTCCGCGAGTGAGCATGCTCGCTCCCCGAGATCCGAAGCGGCTGCCGTGCGCAAACAGTGGCGGGGGTTCTCTGGTTCGCTGGCCGCCCGGATCTCAGTAAGCGCGAGGGTGCTGGTAGTAGCGGCGTGCGTACGCAGCCATCCAGGCGCTGCACTATTCAACTGTCGGCGCTCCGATCAACTGTCGGCGCTCCGAGGTCGGAGTCCCCAGAAACGCGACCTGACTGCTGACCTTCGGGTTTATGAGCCCCTTCTGGACCGTCCAGAGGTTTGGAGCCGGTAATCCTCAATCCTCCTGAGTCCGCTCTGACCTGGGCCTATGCTGCAGATTAACCTAGGAGCTGGATGTTGCCCCGACACGAAATTGCCCAAAGTAGGGATTTTGTAGGGACGCCACAGGAGGAGCCGCATCGATCTTTTCTACGAAGGTCGAAGTCACGCGTGTCAATGAAATCAGCTGGTTGGGTCACAATGGCAGATGAAGAGCATGGGCTAGGGAGCACCCCGGGCGGGCAGATCAGTTGGTGGCGTCTACGCCCACGCTTTCGATGATTTGGGCATCGATGATTTGGGCATCGATGATTTGCAGGTAGGTGCTTGCACCGGGGATCCGCTCGATCGCCTGTACGATGCGCGGCACGTAGTGTTCTTCGGCGATCACCTCAAGCCGTAACCTCGGAGCGAATTCGACCGTCCGACGCTGGCCCCTGGTGACCTCCGTGCGCGTTGGTACGGTGTACAGGCTGGCATCCGACAGCACAATCGAGACCGCGCCGGCCTCGGCGAGGACTGCGCGGAGATCGTCGGCGTCCTCGTGATCGACCAGCGCGCTGATCAGTTTCATCTGCCCGGCGGCGGCCGGCATCAAGGGGCGCTGGGCGGTGTTGACGGATTGCATCACGCCCGCGGCGCGTCCGAATGTGTAAGCCGACATCGCTTCCTGCCTCTGGTCGAGGTCGTCTTCGTCCGCAGGCGAGACGCGCAGTCCGATCGTCTTCGCCACGGCCATCGCGATCAGCCACGTCAGGCAGAACGAGAAGGCGACCACCACGACGATCGCCAGCACCTGCTCTCCCAGGAGACGACCGCCGCCGCCGTAGAACAGGCCGTTCGCGCCGATTGAGTTGATGCTCTTGTCTCCGAAGAAACCGAGCAGGAACGTCCCCAAGACACCGCCGATGAAGTGGATGGCGATGACGTCAAGCGCGTCGTCCAGGTGCAGGAACACCTTCAGCCGGAGCGCGAGATGGCAGATAAGCCCGGCCAGCCCACCGATGATGATCGCGGAGTACGTGTCGACGTACCCGGCGCACGGTGTGATCGTCGCCAAGCCGGCGACCGCGCCGGTAACGGCGCCGAGCACGGTGGCGTGCCCGTCGGTGAAGCGATCGACCAGGAGCCAGACGAGCATGGCCGCGGCCGCGGACACCTGGGTGTTCATCAGGGCCTGTGCCGCGACACCGTTCGCCTGGAGGCCGTCAGCGGCGTTGAACCCGAACCAGCCGAACCACAAGATGCCGGCGCCCAGCACGACCATGGGGACCGCGTGCGGAGGGGTCGCGGCGTTCGGCCACCGTCGCCTGTGACCGATCACCAGGAGCAGGGCAAGAACCGCCGAGCCGGCAGAGGCATGGACCACAAGTCCGCCCGCCCAATCCTCCGCCCCGCGCTTGGCGAGCCAGCCACTCGGGCTCCACAACCAGTGCGCGACCGGCGCGTAAACAATGACCGACCAGAGCCCGATGACGACCGCATATCCGGCGAACTTGAGCCGGTTCGCCGTTGCCCCGGTGATGAGGGCCGGGGTGATGATCGCGAACATCATCATGTAGGCGACGAACGCGAGCGTCGGAATGGTGACGCCCGGCGGCGACGTGGTCGAGGTGGTCCAGGTCCCTCAGCCCGAACAGGTCCAGGTTGCCGATCACTCCGCCGTCAACGTCCCGGCCGAACGCAAGGCTGTATCCGATCATGACCCACAAAAGGCTGATCAGCCCGAGCGGGAAGATGTTCTGCTGAAGCATCACCAGCACGTTGCGGCTGGAAACCATGCCTCCGTAGAACAACGCCAGCCCCGGCACCATGAACAGGACCAACCCTGCGCTCGTAAGCACCCAAACAGTGTCACCCGCGTTGATCATGCCCGACCACGATCTGGATCGATCAGGGAATGCTTTAGGACCACGGTGTGTGGAATCATCGGATCGTCGTTCAGTCCGTGTACTCCTGGATGTCGAGGTACTTTTGTACTTTGCGACCGGCATCGGAGAGAAAGATCCATTGCGCGCCAACAGAGGCCCAGAAATGGTTCACGGTAACAATGTTGTCCGCGGCGACAGTGACGATCTGCATGTACCCGGCAACGAGCCGGGACATTAGGCGGCCAACTTAGGGTGCTGTTGGTGAACCTTCGGACACAAGTGGCCTCGTGACAGAACTACGATCATGAGATCAATGTGTTGAAGGTCGCTCAACCGGCGCCGAATTTTAGTGTGAGCCGTCAACTCATAGTCGGGACACTTACCGCCAAGTACAATATCCGCGCGCGATAACCTCCTCCTCTTGGAATGCCCTTCAAAAATCGGCCTGGCCGGTTGCGCTCTCAGAGTTGCACGCCAGACCTCCTCTATCGCCAGTGAAAGTCCCTAGTCCCTAGCTGGCGCACACGGGCCTGCAATCACACATGCGAAGCAAGAGACCAGTCTCATTGGTGATCCAGTTCCCGGAAAGCCGTCCACTGCTCTCCTCCAATGCGGGAAGTCAACTAGGGATTTTCACTGGTGCATCGAGGCGACCGTCGGGCAAGTCTTGTAGTCGGAGCAACTGTGAGGGTTATATGGCGAGCATTGATTTCCTCGAAAGGGAGTGCCGCTCGGAGGAACTCATTGCTTTCAGAATTGGAGGAAGCCGAGGTGTCTTCACCCGACGATTTTCCGCGACTGGTCGACCTTTCCGAGGACCTAGAGCGTTGGCATTCTCGACGACACACCCATCGCCGAGACATTCGGGCGGAGGTTGCCATTTCTAAAGATGCTCAGAAGGATAAGGAGGTGGAGGCCGTGACTGCATCTGCGTCATCCCTCAGCAAGCGCCAACCCGAACTGCTCGGCCAAACCATTGTAGTGATCGGCGGTAGCTCCGGCATCGGACTCGAAACCGCTCGACGAACACACTCCGAAGGAGCCAACGTCGTACTCACCGGTCGGGATCCCGATCGCTTCCAGCAAGCCGGGAACGAGGTCGACGCGCTCTGCACAGCGGCCTTTGACGCCACCGATCCGACTGAACTCGAGCAGTTCTTCGCAGGACCTCCCGCACCCATCGACCACGTGATGGTCACGGCTGGCGGTTCCTGTTACGCGCCCCTGGCCGAAATGGACTTCGCGAAGGTGCGCCGCTCATTGGACGAGCATCTGCTGTTGGCACTCCAAGTAGCTCGCCAAGCCGTCGCCAAGGTGCGTCCCGGAGGCACGCTCGTATTCATGACCGGCACCCGTGCCCGCCGACCAGGCGTCGGCCTCGAGGTTGCCTCCATTCTTTCCGCCGCACTCCCCGCTCTCACGGCCAACTTGGCGCTCGAACTGGCGCCAGTCCGAGTCAACCTCATCGCCGCCGGCTTCGTCGACACGCCCTTGTCCGCGTCCACGCTCGGCGACGACCTCAAACAGCGGCGCAACCAGCTACGCACCGTGCTTCCCATCCGGCGGGTCGTCGGACCTGCCGACGTCGCCGCCCTCGCCGTGCACCTCATGGCGAACACGGCCCTCACGGGAGCGACCTACGACGTCGACGGGGGCGAGCAGCTCGTCTCCGGAGCATGAACGAAGGATTCCCCCTGGGCTTGAACGAGATGTGGACGCGGTTGGATCTCGGGCTAATGACCTGCTGGTCGCCCGAGTTCGGTCTAGGAGGCGCTCACAATGGGGTATCTCATCACCGATGATCACCCGCGTTCCGGATGGAACATCCAAGGGAGGCGTCCTAGCTATCCGCAATCACGACCTCAGGCGGTGAGGTGGCGGACGACATTTGTCTTGGCGAGGTCGATGAGTTCGTCACCGCGTCCGCATAACACGGTCCGCGTCGCATAAAGCGTAAAGTTGCGGACTTGCTCAAATGTGATGGTCGGCGGAAAGGGAAAACTCCTGTCGCGCCGTCAGACCTCGATCAGTGCTGGTCCGTCGTGATCAAAGGCTTTCTCAAGGGCGGCTGCCAGATCCGCGGGCCGTCCACCGCGTGCCATACAACCCGAGAGCAGACACGACCGCCCCGAAATTCGGGTGTTCGAGCCCGTGCCAAATTGACCAACCCAGCCGCCTTCATCTCCAGCTCGACGAAGCTCAGCGCTCCGTTGTTGAAGACCACGATCTTCGCGGGAATTTCAATTGGCGAAGCGTGATCAATTCTCCGAACATCATGGCCAACCCGCCGTCTCCAGAAAAGGTCACGACCTGACGGTGAGGTTGCGCCACTTGGACGCCAATAGCTTGAGGAAGGGCATTGGCCATGGACCCATGGCTAAA